>OY969586.1:2020000-4072281 GCA_963701305.1 Candidatus Aminicenantota bacterium | reverse complement strand
GAGGGATATCAAGACTCGGGAACGCTGAGAAAAAGGATCGATGCCTGCGAGAAGTGGCTCGTCGCTCCCACGCTCCTGGAGAGTGATAAGAACGCGGTATATTTCGAGACTCTGGACATTGACCTGGCCGACATCAAAGAGCCGATCCTTGCCTGCCCTAACGACCCCGACGATGTCAAGCTCCTTTCGGAGGTGGCGGGTGACAAGATCGAGGAGGTCTTTATCGGGTCCTGCATGACCAACATCGGTCACTTCCGAGCCGCCTCCAAGATCTTCGATAAAGCCGGCTATCTGGCGGCTCGAATCTGGCTGACGCCTCCGACGAAGATGGACGCCTCCCAGCTCATCCGCGAGGGCCATTACTCGGTCTTCGCATCGGTTGGGGCTCGAACGGAGATCCCGGGCTGTTCGCTCTGCATGGGCAATCAAGCCAGAGTCAGTCCGCGGGCGACCATCATCTCCACCTCGACAAGGAATTTCGATAATCGCATGGGAGATGAAGCCAGGGTTTACCTGGGTTCGGCGGAGCTGGCCGCGATCTGCGCTCTCAAAGGCAAACTGCCCACGACGGCCGAGTATTTCTCCGTTGTCAAGGAGAAGCTCCTTCCGAATCAGAAGGAGATCTATCGCTATCTGCAATTCGATGAAATGGGCGATCTCAGCTTGGGTTACTACAAATAAAAAAGGAGACGTGATGATTTCTTTTGAGGGCCAGACAGCCTTGGTGACCGGAGGATCCCGAGGGATCGGCCGGTCCGCGGCGATCATGTTCGCCCGGGCCGGAGCGGACGTCGTGATCAACTATCAGGCCCGAGAAGATGCGGCCCGGGAAGTCCAAACGGAAGTGGAAAAAGCCGGCCGGCGTTGCCTGATTTTCAAGGCCGAGATATCGCGCGAAGAGGAGGTCCGCAGGATGGTCGAGGGCACGATCATTGACTTTGGAAAGATCGATATCCTGGTCAATAACGCCGGGATCTGGACCTATGGGGAAATGGGCAACATGCCCAGCTCGGTCTGGGAAGAGACGATGAGGATCAACCTCAACGGTGTCTTCTATGCCACCAACGCCGTCGCGACGCAAATGAAGGGAAGGCAGACCGGGAACATCATCAATGTGTCTTCCACGGCGGCGGTCCGTGGTGAGGCCCTGCACTCTCATTATGCGGCGAGCAAAGGGGCTCTTGTTTCCTTCACCAAGTCCCTGGCCGTAGAGCTGGCCCCCTACAATATCCGGGTCAACTGTGTCGCACCCGGCTGGGTGGATACAGACATGTGTACGGAAGTCTTCAGCGTTCCGGGCTACAGGGAAAAGGTTCGCCAGTCCATCCCCCTGAAGAGAATACCTCCGCCCGATGATATTGCCGGGCCGATCCTCTTTCTGGCCTCCTCTCTGGCCCGCCACATCACGGGGGAGGTTCTCAACGTCAACGGCGGCTCCGTCCTCTGCGGCGGATGAGCACCTTGCCAAATTCTTCTTTTTTTGATAAGTTTTGGCCAGCGGCATTCGAAGGAGGCTTCCATGGAGGAAGAAATCGGAAAAATCACGCATTATTTTTCCAAAATCAATGTCGGCGTCATCGAGCTCTCCAAGGGGACGCTCAAGGTGGGTGAGACGATCCACGTCAAGGGGCACACGACGGATCTTATCCAAAAAGTCGAATCCCTGCAGGTCGAGCACAAACCGGTCGATTCGATCAAGAAAGGCGAATCGGCGGGACTCAGGACCGAGTGTCCGGTCCGAGAGCAGGATCTGGTTTTCAGGGTGACCGAGGACTGATCGCGGGGAATTTGTTTGAGTTGTTTCGAGGTCCTTTCTCAAGCCGAGAAGGGAAGAAAGGAGCCGGAAATTTGAACAAGAAACGACCTGCTCCGGCGGGCCTGAAGAGATCCTACGAAAGCTGGAAAAAGGCCCGCTATCACAAAGCGCTGGCCGGTACCTGCCCTCCGCAAAAGGAATTCACGACGGTCTCCGGGAGAAAGATCCGAGAGCTCTACACCCCTCTGGATTTGGAGGGCCTTGAATACAAGACAGATTTAGGATTTCCCGGGGACTTTCCTTTCACCCGGGGCGTTCATCCGACCATGTACCGCGGAAGGCTCTGGACGATGCGTCAGTTTTCCGGGTTCGGGAGCGCGGAGGACACCAATAAGAGATACAAGTATCTCTTGTCTCACGGCCAGACCGGGCTGAGCGTCGCCTTTCATCTGCCGACCCTGATGGGCATGGACTCCGATCATCCCCTGGCCAAGGGAGAGATCGGCCGATGCGGCGTGGCCATCGATTCCCTGGCCGACATGGAAGTTCTCTTCAAGGATCTTCCGCTCGATAAGGTCACCACCTCGATGACCATCAACGCGCCCGCGGCCGTGTTGTGGGCGATGTACATCGCCGTCGCTGAGAAGCAAGGCATTTCCAGCCGGGCCATATCGGGAACGACCCAGAACGATATTTTAAAAGAATATATCGCCCAGAAGACCTTCATCTTCCCGCCCGAACCCTCGATGAAGCTGATCGTGGATACATTCGAGTACGGAGCCAAGGAAGTGCCCCGCTGGAACACGATCTCCATCTCGGGGTATCACATTCGCGAAGCCGGAGCCACGGCCGCACAGGAACTGGGGTTCACGCTGCGTGACGGGATCGAATATGTCGAATGGGCCCTGGAAAGGGGACTCAAGATCGCCGAGTTCGCACCGCGTTTGTCCTTCTTCTTTAACGCTCACAACGACTTCTTCGAGGAAATCGCCAAGTTCAGGGCGGCGCGGCGCATCTGGGCCGAGGTCATGAAAAAGAGGTTCAAGGCCAAAGACCCCCGCTCCTGGTGGCTGAGGTTTCACACTCAGACCTCGGGCGTCTCGCTCATGGCCCAGCAGCCCTACAACAATATCGTTCGCGTCGCCATTCAAGCTCTGGCGGCGGTCATGGGAGGAACTCAGTCTCTGCACACGAACTCCCTCGATGAGACTTATGCTCTGCCGTCTGAAGACGCCGTGACCATCGCCTTGAGGACACAACAGATCATCGCCCATGAAAGCGGAGTGGCCAATACGATGGATCCCCTCGGCGGGTCCTATTTCGTGGAGAGGTTGACCAGCGAAATGGAGCAGGAGGCGTGGGATTATATTCGGAGAATCGATGACATGGGGGGAATGGTCAAGGCCATCGAGCTTGGGTTCCCCCAAAAAGAGATCGCCGACAGCGCCTTCTGGTATCAAAAGGCCGTGGACAAGCGGGAGAAGATCATCGTCGGGGTGAATGCCTTCGAGATGCGGCACGAGCCCATCCCCACGCTTCAGATCGACGAAAGCGTAGCCTCTCATCAACTGGCCAGGCTGGCCGAGGTGAAAAAAAACCGAAACGGAAACACGGTCAAAGAGCGCCTGGCCGATCTGAAACGAGGGGCCCGGGATGACGAAAACCTGATGCCTTTTATCTTGAGCTGCGTCCGCGGCTATGCCACGCTGGGTGAAATCATCGATGCTCTCAAAGAGATTTACGGGGAATATCAAGAACCGATCTCTTTCTAGAAAAGTGAAAACGTATAAACGTGAGACCGTGCCCACTTTTGTACTTCCTTAGGGCTTGAAGTTTGGAGGTTATTATGGCAGGGAAGAAAACGCGCGTTTTGATAGCTAAGCCCGGACTCGACGGCCATGACCGGGGGGCCAAGGTGATCTGTCGCGCCCTGCGTGATGCCGGGATGGAAGTCATCTACACCGGGTTGAGGCGGACTCCCGAAGAAATCGTCCATTCCGCGATCCAGGAGGATGTCAACGTGATCGGTCTCAGCATCCTCTCCGGCGCGCACGGCGTTCTTTTCCCCAAGGTCATGAAGCTTCTCCGCGACAACAAGGCCACCGACATTCTGGTGATTGCGGGAGGGATCATCCCCGAGAAAGATATTCCCAAAATGAAGAAGATCGGCATCTCAGAAATCTTCCTGCCGGGAACCTCGACCCAGGACATCGTTCAGTGGATCGAGGAACGTTTCCGCCGGGCCCAGAATTAAAATAATCTCAAAAATCCCTTGACATTGTTTTTTCAAGTATGGTAATGAGAGGTAGGATTTATGGCGAAGAACTTTTTCTCGATCATCATTGTACCGCATTCGAGAAAGAGCTCTAAGAATATCACCCTCTCGCACAAGACCATCAAAACCTTTCTGGCTTCGTCCGGGGTTTTGGTGCTTCTCCTCATCGGCTTCCTGGTGGACTATTTCTCGATGAACGTCACCCGGTCCAAATACCGGGAGCTCTACAAAGAGAGCCAACGGCAGAGGGAGACGATCACCGGCTATGAGAGCGATGTCGGGCGGCTGAAAACGGCCATTAAGAATTTTGAAGAATACGCCAAGAAGATCAACATTATGGCCGGCTTGAAGTCCCGCGACGTCCTCAAAGATCTGGGAGTCGGGGGCCCCGGCGTGGGGAATGAGGAAGGCGCCAATCCTTCTTCTGCGTCCCAGGAGCTGTCCTTCAGCAGCATCAAGAATCTGAGCCAGCGCGCCGAAAACATCGAAAAGAATCTCGACACCGTGGCGAATATTCTTGAAAATCGAATCGCCCTCATGGCCTCCACTCCGACGATTTGGCCCACGGCGGGTTGGCCTTCATCGGGCTTCGGCTGGAGGGCCGATCCTTTTACCGGGAAGCGGGCGTTCCATCAAGGGATCGACATCGCCACGAACTTTGGGAATCCGGTTGTCGCCACGGCGGATGGCATCGTCGTCGCTCTCAAGAATGACAAGATGCTCGGGAAGTCGATCCTCATCAGCCACGGTTTCGGTTATTCGACACTCTATGGGCATCTTTCGCAATTCCTTGTCAAGATAGGCCAGAAGGTCAATAGAGGCGACACCATCGGCCTGATCGGGCAGTCGGGGAAAGCCATCGGACCGCATGTCCACTATGAAATCCATCTCAACGACAGAGCGGTCAACCCTTACGACTTTATTCTCGAAGAAGAATAGATTCAGGCACCTGACCCAAAGATAAACATCCACCTCGTCGTCTCGTTCAATTAATGAAAACGCGATAAGTAACTTGACATGGTTAAGGTTGCGCCTCCGGCGCAACCGTGAATGGAGATGTCGTGCAAGTTATTGCGTTTGTATTTGTTCCCCGTTACACCGTACCCTGTGCTCCGTCAAAAGAAATGCGGATGTCCGGCTTTATCTCAGGACATCTCCGATTTTTATTTTGGAGCCCAATGAGAATGCGTACGCCTCCATCTCTTTTTTGCCTTCGGGCTGAAGGCGTGCGATAAGATATACAGTCCCGCCTCCACAGCCGACTTCGAGACCTTCTTTTCTAACGGTGATGACCCCTCCCGGGTGGGCGCTGTCCTTCTTCTCGGGGAGGGGTAAAGGATCGCCCCCGATGATCTTTATCCGCGTCGTCCCGGCGAAGGTGAAAGCCGACGGCCAGGGTGAGAAGGCCCTGACCTGGCGTCCGATATATTCAGCTGTCTTCGTCCAATCCACCTTTCCATCTTCTTTGCGCAGTTTGGGCGCGTAGGTGGCCAGGGCGTGGTTTTGAGGAACAGGCGTCGTCCGGCCGATCTTGGAGAGCGTCTGAACGAGAAGCGCGGCGCCCCTTTCGGCCAGCCTGATCTCGAGCTCAAAGGCTTTTTCATGCGGCCGGATATCCGTTTCCTCTTGAGCCAGGATGTCGCCTTCGTCCATTTTTTCGTTGAGGACGAAAATAGTCACCCCGGTTTTTTGTTCGCCGGTGAGGATGGCCCACTGGACGGGCGACGCGCCGCGGTATTTGGGAAGTAGAGAAAAATGAACGTTGACGGAGCGGTAAGGCGGGAGATCGATGATCGAGCGGGGCAAGATCTGGCCGTAGGCAACCACGACATTGACGTCCGGACGCGCGGAATTGATTGTCTCCAGGGCCAGGGAGTCATGCCGGATCCTCTCCGGTTGGAAGACGGCGATTTTTTTCTCCGAGGCGAATCTTTTCACCGGGCAGGGAACGACGTGTTTTCCCCGGCCCGAGGGCCGGTCCGGCTGAGTGATAACGAGCTCAATGGAGTGGCCGGCCCGGAGGAGACCCTCGAGGGAGGGCAGGGCCGATTCGGGGGCCCCGAAGAAAACGATTCTCATCTAACCTTGCTTGTTTCGGAACGCTTCTTCAATTTCTTTTTAATCAGGGTCCGCTTCAGAGGAGATAGCCGCTCAATAAAGAGCCTTCCGTTGATGTGATCGATCTCGTGGCAGAAGACTCTGGCCAGCTGACCTTGAGCCTGATAAATCTTTTCCTTGCCTTCGATATCATGACCTCTGACCACGACCTTTGCCGGTCTGGCCACTCTTTCCTGAATATCGGGGACAGAGAGGCAGCCTTCTTCCAAGACAACCTCTCCTTCCTGGCTGAGGAGCTCCGGATTGATCAAGACGATCAGGTCCTCTTCTCTTTCGCCCACCGAAACGTCCACGGTAATCACTCTCCTGCCGACATTCACCTGGGGAGCGGCCAGCCCGATCCCCGGCGCCGAGTGCATGGTTTCAACCATATCGCGGACTAGCTCCAGAATCTGCTGGTCGATCAACCGGACGGGCTCGGCCGGAGTGGACAGAACCGGGTCCCCGTATTTGATGATCTTCCTGATCGCCATGGTTATTCCCTCAGCTGCTTATTTTAGGCAAATTCCGGGCTTTATGCAATTCGGCAAAGATGGTAAGGGGTAAGCCGTTAGGAGTAAACGGCCAGTTGAGAATTAGGAATCTTTAAAACGACAATCCAAGCGAGTTCCGGCGATCTAGCACAGTTATAGCACTTCGAGGCAAAAACCTTGGTCTTTACCCCTTACCCCTTGTCCCTTGCCCCTTGCCCCTTACTCCTCACCCTCTAGATTATGGCCGAGGGCGGCGGCGGTTCGTCTGGGGCGCCCGCATTCCGGAGCGGGACATGGATAAGGTAGTAGCCCATGACGGCCAGGACGACGATGCCCACAATATAGCTGGGGCTCTTAAAAATCTCGGGAATGTTGAATTTGAGAATTCCCTGCATAAAAAAGAATGTCCAGGCCGCCCTGAGCAACCCCGTCAGTGCCTCCCCGGCGATAAGCCCTGCGGCCAGCAGGATACCGACATTCTCGACGCGCGCTTTCTGGGCCGGATTCAGTTTCTTGCGTACAACCATCTTGTCCATGATCCCCTTGATCATTCCCCCCGCAAAAATAGCAAAGGTGGTTTCGAGGGGAAGATACATCCCGACGGCCACGAGCATCGGGGATTTGACCTGGACCAGGATAAAAGCAAACCCCATGAACAACCCGACGATAACCAGGGGCCAGGCCATCTCACCGCCGACAATTCCTTTGGAGAGGGCCGCCATCAAACCGGCTTGGGGAGCGGGAAGTTCCCTGCTTCCAAAGGTGAACGCGCCGTGGAGGATCATCAAGGGGAAGAAAAGAACGAGGGAGGCGATGAGTATGCCGAAGATATCCCCGACCTGCATTTTCCAGGGTGTGCCGCCCAGGATGTGTCCGACCTTCAGGTCCTGGAGCATCTCTCCCGCGACGGCCGAAGACACACAGACAACGGCGGCGACCCCGAGAACGGCCGTCACCCCACTCATGCCTGTCGCTCCCACGAGAACCATGAGCAGGGCGGCGATAATCAGGGTCGAGAGGGTCAGGCCGGAAACGGGGTTATTCGATGATCCGATCGTTCCCACGAGGTTGCCGGAGACGGCCGCGAAGAAGAACCCGGCCACAGCCATGACTCCGGCGGCCAGAACAGCGGTTCCGACCGATTTAGAAAAAATGTTGTAGACGAAGATCATCAGAACGAAGGTGAGCGCCAATCCTCCCAGGACGACTTTCATGTTCAGGTCTTTTTCCAGACGGGACGGCACCTCGACATGTCCGGCTGCCTTTTTCACATCGGCGACCGATCTTTTAATCCCGGCGCCGAGGTTTTTCCTCATCCTGTAGAGAGTATTGCCGGCGCCGACGAGCATGCCGCCCACGGCGATCGGCCTGATGATGAACTTCCAGACATTGACCATCATGTCCGCCCACCCGACCTGAGCCATGGAAACACCCGGGCCGTAAAATTTTTCGACCAACTGGGGGCCAAGGAAATACATGAAGAGAGGAGCGAAAAGTCCCCAGGCCAGCACGCCTCCGGCGAAGTTGAGGGACGCGAGCCGTGGTCCGATTATGTAGCCGACGCCGATGTAGGCCGGATAGATTCCGGGCCCGGCCACGGAGATCGTTCCCCCCGTATCGACTTTGGGGGCCGCATTATCTATTCCCAACCTGACAAAGCTTGTCCCGATCGAGCCGACCTTAATGACAAAATCCTTGGTCGCCGCGAAAAGCCTGATGACTCCCAAAGAGTAGATAAAAGCGCCGACTCCCATAGCCTGAAAAAGGAACTTGGCTCCGGCGCTGCCCTTCTGCCCGGCCTTGTGGATTTCCGAGGCCGCCACGGATTCGGGGAAGGGAAGGTCGGGATCGGTCACCATGACTCGTCTCAAGAAGGTGACGAAAAGGATTCCCAGGAAACCGCCGACAAACATGAGCGCCGTGGACTTGAGATAGGCATCGACCGTGTTGAGCTTTGTCCAAGCGCCCACGATCAGAAAAGCGGGGATCGTGAAGATGGCTCCGGCCGCGACGGATTCTCCGATCGATCCGACGGTTCGAGCGAAATTCTCTTCGAGGATGGAGCCTCTCAAGATCCGCAGAACGGCCATCCCGATGACCGCCGCAGGATAAGTGGCCGCGATGGTCATGCCCGCCCGGAGTCCCAGGTACGCGTTGGCCGCCCCCAGAATCACGGTCATGAACAACCCCAATATAAGCGCTCTGCCCGTGAATTCCCGGAGATCGGTCTTTTCAGGAACCAAAGGTTTGTAGCTCATCCCTCTCTCCTTGAGTGAACTGATGCCCTAATGTATATTAAAAGTCGTCCTGAAAAGTCAAGAAGATATGGCAAGGAATCAGCCGTTAGAGGTAGGGTTTTATTGTCGCTGCCTTGATCCTAGCTCCTCACCCCATACCCCTCACTCCTCGCGGCAGAACGAATTTTGATTGATCGGACGACTAAAATGTGGTACAAGAAAGAAGGAGAATGAAGAAGGACCGAGATGGGTCTTATCAGTTGGTTTAAGGAAAGACTTTTTTGTGACTTGGCCATCGACCTGGGCACAGCCAACACCCTGGTCTTCCTGAAAGGCAAGGGAATCATAGTCCAGGAACCCTCGATTGTCGTGATCAACAAGCAAACCGGCAAGGTCGAGGCCGTGGGAACAAGGGCCAAGGAAATGCTCGGCAAGACGCCGTCCTCGGTGATCGCCATCAAACCGATGCGCGACGGAGTGATCGCCGATTTCGAGATCGCCGAGAAGATGCTCGACTTTTTTATCAAAAGGTCGATGAACAACCGGGGCTTCCTGCTGCGCCCCAGAATCGTCATCGGCATACCGACGGGAATCACCCAGGTCGAAAGGAGGGCCGTCAAGGACGTGGCCATGCGGGCCAAGGCCTCCGAGGTCTATCTCATCGAGCAGCCCGTCTCGGCCGCCATCGGAGCAGACCTTCCGATCTCCGAGCCCACCGGAAACATGATCGTAGACATCGGGGGGGGAACAACCGATATCGCCGTTATCTCGCTCAACGGAATCGTCTTCAATCACTCGATCCGGATCGCCGGTAACGAAATGGACGAATCGATCATTCAATATCTGAAAAAGAAATACAACCTCCTGATCGGAGAGCGGACGGCCGAGCAGGTCAAGATCCAGATCGGCTCCGCCTATCCTCTGGATGAACCTATGACCATAGAGATCAAAGGGAGGGACCTCCGGGAGGGCATCCCCAAGACGATCGTCGTCGACGACCAGGAAATCCGGGAATCCCTCGAGGACGTTGTCTCCTCCATCGTCAACGCCATTCGGATCGCCCTCGAGAAGACCCCCCGGAACTCTCGGCCGACATCATCGACCGCGGGATCATCCTCACGGGGGGAGGGGCGCTTCTGAAAAACCTGGACAAACGCATCCGAGAGGAAACTCAGCTGCCCGTTTTTATAACCGACGACCCCCTGACCTCTGTTGTTCTCGGAGCTGGCAAGATGCTGGATGATCCTGAGCTCTTGAAAAAGATATCTCTGATTTGATCAGCCTTGGATTCTTATGCCCTCGTTCCTGAGAGAAAACAAGAAACCGATCATTTTCCTGGCCTTGATTTTTTTTCATCTGATCTTGATCTCGCTCCAGGTCCCGCAGGGTTACAAGCAAAGCCTGTTTGAGAAAGCCGTCTTCGGCGTGTTTTCTCCCATCCAGCACTTGGTCAGTTCGGCCCTCCACGGCGCAGGCAACTTCTGGAGCCGTTACCTTCACCTCGGCCGTGTCGAAGAGGAGAATCAGCGGATGCGGAAGGAGCTGTTTTTTCTCCGTCAGCAAGCGAATTTTCTGAGGGACTCGCTCCTTCGGTTCCGCACCCAACGGGAGATCGAGGCCCTCCTCTCCAGGGTTGGGAGTTCGATCATTGTTTCCCGGGTGATCGGACTGGATGCCTCGAATTACTTCCGATCGATCATCATCAATAAGGGTCGCCTGGACGGTGTGAGAAAGGACATGGTCGTTTTGGACAAATTCGGAAACCTGGTCGGAAGGGTGGTCGATCCGGTTTCGCTCGACGAGAGCCGGGTTCAACTGATCACCGATACCGAGAGCGGGGTCAGCGTCTATTGCGGGCCGGAGCGGTCCGTCGGCGTCGCCTCGGGCGACGGGCAGGGAAGATGCTTGGTCAAGTATATTCTCGCTTCGGCCAAGGATGCGGAACCCGGAGATGAGATTATCACCTCCGGTTTCGACCATATCTTCCCCTCGGGAGTCAAGGTGGGGAAGGTCCTCTCTTCGGTCCAAGATACGTCCCTCTTTAAGAAGATTCTGATCGAGCCCACTTTCCGACACAGTGAAATCGACGAAGTCGCGATTTTGACCGCGGATATCAAACACCTTTTTTGAGACGGAGCGAGATGAGAGATTTCACCGAGGTTGGCTTGGGGATCCTGGGGGCCTTCATTCTGTACACCCTCCTGGGCAAGATCTCGGTTTCGCTGCTCCTCATTTTTAACCCGTTCCTCCTGGTGGTGGTGTATTTTGCCTTGGCCAAGGGAGAGATGTTCGGTGCATTCGCGGGGACCTTCTGCGGCCTGATCCAGGATTCTTTTTCTCTCGGCGTTTTCGGCGTGGCCGGGTTGAGCCAAACCATCATCGGCTATCTGACCGGATTTGTTTCGAAAAAAATCAACGTCGTCCCTCTTTCCCGGAACTTTGTGTTTCTCCTTATCATGGTTACGGCCGATCTGCTCATCTGGGCTTTTCTTTATTCGTTAATCTTCGCCCAGCGGTTGAACACAGGGGGGGCTCTTTTATTCCTGCGGCCCCTCTTGATGGCCTCGTGCGGCAGCCTCTTCTTTTATTTCAAGCGTAAATCGAAAGCGGGCAAAGCCTAGAAAGATGATCGAAGCCGACAAGATCTACGAGGACCTTTCGCTGATCCTGCGCCGGGCCCGAACGATCTTCCTGATCATCGAGATTCTGTTTGTCCTGGTGATCTTTTCCTACTGGAAAATTCAGCTCCTTGAGCACCAAAAGTATTGGAGGTTGTCCGAAGCAAACCGGACAAGGGAGGTGCTCCTTCCCTCTCCGCGGGGCTTGATCCGCGACCGGAACAGAGTCATCCTGGCCGACAACACGGCCTCCTTTCGGGCCTGCTTCATTCGGGAGAACTGCAAGAATTTCAAGGAATCCTGCGAGAAGATCAGCCGCCTGTTGGAGATCGAGGAAGACGTCCTCAAAAAACGAATTGAAAAATACGCCTCCATGCCGCAGTTTGCGCCGCTGGTGGTGAAAGATAACTTGGCCATCGAGGATGTGTCGCGCATCGAAGGAAGAAAGTTGGAGCTCCCCGAATTGGTGATCGAGACCGAACCCAAGAGATCATATCCATACGGGATGGCCGGCGCGCACGTCCTGGGCTATCTCCAGGAGATATCGTCCGAAGAACTGAAGATGGAAACGTTCAAGAAAAAGCACCTCGGAGACCTGGTCGGAAAAATGGGCGTTGAGAAAGAGTATGAGCGCAGGTTGCAAGGCACGGACGGCCGACTGATCGAGGTCGTGGACAGCCTGGGGCGGGGCAGGGGAGAGATTGGGAGGGTCGAGCCCATTCCGGGGGAAGATATCCAACTGACTCTGGACTACGATCTCCAACGCAAGGCCGAGGAGCTTCTCAACGGCCGTGAGGGCGCGATTCTGGTCCTGGACCCCCGGAACGGCGAGATCCTGGCCCTGGCCAGCTTCCCCACTTATGACCCCAACAAATTCGTCAGCCGTTTTTCGCCGGAGGAGTGGCAGAGCCTGATCACGAGCCCGGTCTTTCCACTGGAGAACCGGGCCATTCGCGGCCTCTATTCTCCGGGCTCGGCCTTCAAACCGATCATCGCCCTCGGAGCGCTGGAGTCGAACGTCATCTCCGAGAGCACTTCCTACTTCTGCAGCGGATCGACGGAGATCTACGGGCATTTGTTTTCTTGCTGGTTCAAACCCGGCCACGGGTTTATGAACCTGACCGATGGGATCAAGAATTCTTGCAATATCTATTTTTATAATATAGGACGGCGCCTCGGGATCGACGGTATCGCCAGGTATTCAGAGATGGTCGGCTTGGGGAAGAAGTGCGGCATTGACATTCCCGGCGAAAAGGAGGGGCTGGTACCGAGCCCCGAATGGAAGGAGAGGACCTACCACACTCCTTGGTTTCCGGGCGAGACCATCTCGGTTGCGATCGGGCAGGGGCCCCTGGTTGTGACTCCTCTCCAAGTCGCAGCTTACACGGCCGTGATCGCCAATCGAGGCAGGCGGATTATCCCTCACCTCTTCAGGTCCGTCCGGGAGGACGCCTCCGGATCGCCGGTCCCGATCAAACGAGAGAACTTCGAAAAGGTGATCGAGGGGATGTGGTTGTCGGTCAACGATCGTGGAACCGGCCAGCAGGCCAGGGTCGAGGGATTCAACATCTGCGGAAAAACGGGATCGACTCAGACCATGAGCTCAGAATTGGCGAAAAAACTGGCCGAACAAAACAGAGGAGTCAAAACGCACTCCTGGTTCACCGGGTTTGCGTCTAAAGAAGAGCCGCGGATCGTCGTGACGATCTTGGTGGAGTTCGGAGGCATGGGAGGCGCAACGGCCGCTCCTCTGGCCCGGGAGCTTTTCGACCTCTATAAGAAAAAATATGATTGACCGCCGTTCCTTGGCCGAGATTGACTGGATCCTCATCGGACTGTTGCTGGTGAATTCGGCGATCGGCGTCCTCACCATCTACAGCGCCTCCCACTATCTGACCCCGAGTTACTATTTGAGGCAGGTTTTTTGGATTGTCTTCAGCCTCGCCCTGCTCTTTCTGTTGATGTCGGTGGACTATAAGATCCTGTCCACTTATTCTCTTTATGTCTATATCGGCCTGGTCGGTTTGCTGCTCGCGATGCTTGCTTTTGCCCGGCTGGTTCACGGGACAAAGAGTTGGCTCACTTTTCGTTTTTTCCAGGTGCAGCCGTCGGAAATCACCAAGATCGTCCTCGTCCTTCTCCTGGCCCAGATCTTTTCCGAATTCAAAAGGAATTTTCTCACCAACAATACCACTTTGATGAGCGTGCTCCTGACCGGTCTTCCTATGATGTTCATAGCCTTCCAGCCCGACCTGGGTACGGCGCTCAGTTTTTTGCCCGTCCTGCTCGGAGCCTTGATCTTGGCCGGACTGAGGAAAAAGAGCATCGTCATTCTTTTGCTGGCGACCCTGGCGCTCACGGTGGCGGGCTGGAACTTCTATCTCAAGGATTATCAGAAGCGAAGGCTGACGACATTGGTCTCGCCGGGCCAGGATCCCCAAGGCTCTGGCTACCATATCCTTCAGTCCAAGATTGCCATCGGATCCGGGGGGCTCTTGGGCAAAGGTTTCAAGAAAGGAACGCAGAGCCAGCTCAGATTCCTGCCCGCCCGGCACACCGACTTCGTCTTCTCCGTCATCGGCGAGGAGTTCGGCTTTGTCGGGGTTGTGGTCGTGATCTTTTGTTATTTTCTTTTCCTGCGCCGGATTTTCCTCTCCGTCCACAAATCCAGGGACCGGGCCGGCGTTTACATCATTTTCATGGTCGGAATGATGATCGCCTTCCAGTTTTTCGTGAATGTCTTGATGGTGACCGGTCTCTTGCCTGTGGTCGGCGTCCCCCTGCCCCTGATCAGCTACGGTGGCTCCTCGCTTCTGACAAATTATCTGGCCGTGGGCCTCGTTCTCAATGTCAAAATGCGGCGGATGGCCAATGTCTGATGGGGGCGCAGCCGGATGACCAGCCAAAACAGTCGGACACTCAACCTCGATGAATTGCTGAGACAGGTCCAAAAGCCAGGCCGCTACACCGGCGGCGAATGGAACCAGATCAAGAAAGATCCCCGCGGAGTCAAAGCCAAGATCGGTCTCGTCTTTCCCGACCTCTATGAAGTGGGAATGTCTTACCTCGGTCAAAAGATATTGTATGCGATCCTTAATGGGTATCCGGATATCCTGGCGGAGAGAATTTTCGCCCCCTGGCTGGACTTCGAACAAAGACTCCGCGCGGCCGGGATGCCCCTCTACTCTTTAGAAAACAAGACTCCTCTTCGCGAGTTTGACATTCTGGGCTTTTCCCTCCTCTATGAGCTCAACTATACGAACATTTTGACGATTCTGGATCTCGGCCAAATTCCATTCCTGGCCGAAAGGCGAGATCTCTCTTTCCCTCTCGTCATTGCCGGAGGTCCGGCGGCCTTCAACCCGGAGCCGCTGGCCGACATCTTTGACTTTTTTTTGATCGGCGATGGCGAAGAAGCCTTTCCGGAGATCGTGCAGCGCCACACGGCCCTAAAAAAGAGCGTCCGGAATAAAACCGAACTCCTTGGCGAAATGGCACGGATCCAGGGGGTTTATGTGCCTTCCCTTTACTCCCCGTCGACGAGCGCGGCGTCCGGTTTGGTCATCCCCAGGCCAAAAAAGGGAGCGCCGGTCGCGGTCAAGAAAAGAACGCTTCATCCGTTCCATCGGGCAGTGATTCCCGAGGCCATCGTTGTCCCGAATATCCAGGTCATCCATGACCGGGTTGCCGTCGAAGCAGCTAGGGGATGTCCCCAGAAATGCCGTTTCTGCCAGGCGACAAGCCTCTACTCTCCCTTCCGCGTCAAGAGTCCTTCCTATCTGGTCGACAAAATGCTCAAGAGCCTGCGCTCCACCGGTTACGAGGACGCATCCCTGACCGCGCTTTCGATCAGCGATTACCCCTATCTCAATCAGACCGTAAAGTCGCTCATGGGAGCTCTGAGCAAACAAAAGATCGCCCTTTCGCTCTCGTCCCTGCGTCCCAAGGGACTCTCGGTCGAGGTCACGGAAAATATCATCCAGGTCAGGAAGACGGGCCTCACGTTGGTTCCCGAAGCCGGAACCGAAAGACTGCGCCGGGTCATCAACAAACACATCACTGACAGGGAAATGGAAGAGGCCGCCGCCAACGCCTTTTCCCTGGGATGGCGGTTGCTCAAACTTTATTTCATGGTCGGTCTGCCAACGGAAACGGAAGAGGATTTGCAGGGCATCATCTCACTCGTAAAGGGGATCGTCGGCCAGGGGAGCCGGGTGCTTGGATCCCCGCCCCGGATTAACCTCAGCGTCTCATCCTTCATCCCGAAGCCTCATACGCCTTTCCAATGGCTGGCCATGGACGACGAAAAGATCCTGCTCGAGAAGCAAAAATTCATCAAGAGCGGTCTAGGGAGACTCCGGTCGGTCGAAATCAAAGAACCTCCCATCCAGACTTCTATCTTGGAGGCCGCCTTTTCCAGGGGAGACAGGCGCCTGGGAGCGGTATTGAGATACGCCTGGATAGGGGGAGCCAGGTTTGACAGTTGGAGAGACCAGTTCCGATTCTCCGTTTGGGAGGAGGCGTTCGCGGCCGCCGCGATTTCTTATCGCGAATACCTGGGTGTGTTGGATTGGGGAAGCCCCCTTCCTTGGGATGTGGTCCAAACCGGAATCAAAAAATCGCACCTGCTCGAGGAGCTCAAAAAAGCCCTTCGGGAGGAAACCACGTCTCCTTGCTTGGAAACAGAATGCCAGCTCTGCCGGGGATGCGAGCTGGCGCCTTTCCTCGACAGGAAGCTCCCGGAAGAAGCTATCCTTCCGGAAAAAAGCCCAATTGTTTTTGGCGAGCCCACTCCTCGGGCCATTCGGTACCGAGCCACCTATGCGAAGACCGGCCAGGCGCGGTATCTCTCCCATCTCGACTTGATCAATGTCCTGCAGCGGGCCCTGCGTCGGGCAGGGATCGGAGTCCTCCAGTCAGAGGGCTTTCATCCCAAGATGCTCATTTCTTACCTGCCGGCCCTCCCTTTGGGCATGGAGGCGAGGGAAGAGGTTCTGGAATTCAAGGCTCCGTCTCTGTTACAGGAAGATTCTTTTGTGAGCCATCTCAACCGTCATCTCCCTTTTGGGATGGAGTTCACCGGCCTCAGAATGATGGATCCAGGCGATCCGCCGCTCACCAGAGACATCCGAGGATTTGTCTATTCACTCGATCTCGGGAAGCCGGCCGTCGAAGAAGCGGTCCTGTCCAGAGCGCGTTCGAGAAACCTCAGTTGCTCCGACCGGGACAGCGCTTTAAGAATGCTCCTTGAAGAATATCTTAGTCAAAACCCTGATCCTGCCGTAGAACGACTTTCGTTCGAGCCTCAAGCGAACCGGCTCGTTATCCAAATTCGTTCGTCCGACTCGAAGACCATCCGGCCCCAGGATCTTGTCGAGAAAATCATCGGCCTTCCCGATTCCGTTTATTTCTTGACCAGGGAAAGAATTGCCTTCGGTCTTGGGGCCGAGGAAATTGACACGCCCGGGGTGATTCCTGTATAAATGGGGAGCCGACCGCAAACGACCTAAGGAACACGTATGATTCCTAAATCCCATGAAGGAGGGTGACGTGATCGATTTTAGTCTGACCGAAGAACAACGAGCGCTTCAAGAAATGGCCCATGAGTTTGCCACCAAAGAGATGAGGCCGAATGCGGCCAGGTATGATAAGGGGCACGAATTCCCAGCGGATGTCATGCAAAAGGCCTTTGAGGTCGGTTTCATCAGTTGCCAGATCCCCAAAGAGTTGGACGGGGGAGGCCTGAGCGACCTGGATACGGTTATCATCAGTGAAGAGCTGGCCTGGGGCTGTGCCGGCATGTACACGACGATCATGGCCAGTTCTCTGGCCTTCACCCCGATCATTCTTTTCGGGAGCGAGGAACAGAAAAAGAAGTTTCTGACGCCTTTCACCAAGAAGATGTCCCTGGCCGCGTTCTGTCTGACCGAGCGGGAGGCAGGGTCCGACGCCGGTTCGCTGAAAACCAAGGCCGTGAAGTCGGGGTCGGAATACGTCATCAACGGTTCGAAATGTTTTATTACCAATGGCGGGGTGGCGAGCCTGTATGTTGTTTTCGCGAACACCGATCCAGAGAAAGGCGCCCGCGGGATCAGCGCCTTCGTGGTCCCGCGCGAGACTGCTGGCATCTCCATCGGCAAAGAAGAAGACAAACTGGGCCATCGAGCCTCGAACACGACCGAAGTCATATTTGAAGACGTCAAAATCCCGGCCCAAAACCTCCTGGGAAAGGAAGGCCTGGGATTCCTGATCGCCATGCGGACGCTCGACCACACCCGGGCGCCGGTGGGAGCCGCTGGGGTCGGCGTCGCCCGGGCGGCCATGGAGTACGCGATCGAATACGCGAAGACCCGAGTCCAGTTCGGGAAGCCCATCGCCCTTTTCCAAAACACATGCTTCAAAATCTCCCAGATGGCCATGGAAATAAACGCCGCCCGACACCTTGTCTGGCACTCGGCTTGGTTGATCGACCAGGGCAAGCCGTGCGGCAAAGAATCGGCGATGGCCAAGTGTTTCGGCTCCGACGTCGCCATGAAAACCACGGTGGACTGCCTCCAGATTTTCGGCGGGTACGGCTATATGAAAGATTATCCCATAGAGAAATTGGTGAGGGATGCCAAGCTGCTCCAGATCTATGAGGGGACCAATGAAATCCAGCGTCTGGTGATCTCCCGTGAAGTGATCGGACCGATCAAAGAATCGAAATAGCCAAGAGTGAGCCGTGAGCCGCAAAGAAGGACGTGGATGAAATCATCTTGGACCCCGGATTTGGCCCAGCGGAGAGACGGGCAACCGGGAAGCCGGGACACTATTTGGTTATGATATCGACGAGATCCTCTTCAACAGATTTCTTCGGTATTTCGATGATCCGTCCTTTCTCCTGGCCGTTCGTGGAGACGATAAAAGTCGGGAGCTTGGTTACGTTTTTGCCCCGGACGTAGGGCTCACGGGCCTGCTTATCGCGGGCCATTCCGATATATTCTGTCACAAAGAGGGGATTCCCCGCGAGCTCCATGATCTTGAAATATTCGCCGACATGGGCTTTGCTGTCCGGGCACCAAGTCCCGAAGTAGATTTCGACCCGGACTTCCTGCTTGAGAGCTTTCAGTTTCTCGATCGCGACCGGGTTAGGCACATAAGATTCAGCCACGGCCTTCCAATCCGGGCAGCCCTGGAGGACTTCATCTTTGGTGAGGGGGCCCTGCATTTCGATTTGACCTTTCAAAAATATTGTCGACAAAAAGGCTAGGGCGAGAAAAAAACCTATTTTTTTTGTCATGACTTGATCCTTGGGGGGAAACGGAGTTTAATGATGGACCCTCTTATTCTTCAGTGAAATATTCAGGAATGAGCGCCAGGGTATCGATCCCGGCCCCCTTGGCTATGTCTATGACTTCCATGACCTTGACAAAGGGAACCTTCGCGTCGGCCCGGATGAAAACCGTCTTGTCCTGGCGGACTGAATAGAGCCGTCGCAGCTCTTCTTGAAGAGTCCTGAGCTCATAGGGGTCTTTGTTGATCAAGATGGTATTGTTTTTCTGTATGGTCAAGACAATGAGACCCGTCGGCTGGGCGCCCGACGTATCGGTTTGTGTCTCTGGAAGCTTGATGTCGATCCCTTTTTGGACGAGAGGAGTAATAACCATGAAGATGATCAGCAGAACCAGCAAGACGTCGCACAGAGGGACCACATTAGGTTCAGCTTTTGCCATGCTTTCCTCCTAAAACTTGCGCTCTCAGGGAAATCATTCTATGCCACTCCCGCGGAACTTGTCAATCTGTTTTATCTGAGCGTCTCCAGGGCTCTTTTGTTGTTGGATGTTTTGAAAACCAACAGGGTCATGCCGTCACCGGCGGAGGTCCCATAACAATAATCGATATCGATGACCGCGTTACCCAGCAGGGCGCCTATCTCGGCCCCCGCCCCGATCCTATCCGAGATCTGAACCGTGATCACCTTCGTGGACTTGACTTTGTAGCCGATGGTCTTGAGGGCCGCTTGCGCTTTGGCGCTGTCGGCCGTAATGAGCAAGAAATGTCCGACTTTTTCTTCAGAGTAGGCGCATACCCCTCGAAGATTGATACCCGCGTTGGCCATTGTCCCCAGGACTCGGCCGAAGATACCCGGCTCGTTGGGCGTGATAACGTGGAGTTCGATAGCCTCATTGACGTTGTGCACCTGTGATTCTCCTTTGAAAAAAAATTATACCAGAAACGTGCCCCCGATGACAAAAAAAAGTTGTATTTTCCTCTGGCCTGCCTATAATCTGAAAGGTTGGAGGACAGACCAGGATGACCCGGCGACCAAATATCAGGCTGGCCATCGTCGACAATTCGATCAACCCGGACATCTATACACCCATTCAGCACTGGACCTCTTTTCTCAATGTGGAATGGAGGGGCTTTCGTGCGCCCGATAACCGTTTGCCCGACTTCAAAGAGGGATTTACCCATATCATCTTGTCGGGCTCAGAGGCTTCTATCTTGGACCGGGACGGCTGGGTTTGGGAGGAGGTTGAGTTCGTCCAAGAGGCCCTTGTCCGAGGCCTGAGCATCCTCGGCTCATGCTACGGGCACCAGCTTCTCGCCCTCGCCCTCCGGGGGCCGGCCCACGTGCGGCGGTCTCGGGAAGCGGAGATCGGCTGGATCCCGATTGAGATCAACGGAAAGGCCGATTTATTGGGGCGAAAGGGAACGGCCTATACTTTTTCCAGCCATTTTGACGAAGTCGTGGATCTCGATGATTCTTTCGAGATTCTGGCTTCGACCGAACTTTGCCCAATCCAGGCATTTGAGCTCAAGGGAAGGCCGGTCTGGGGCGTGCAACCCCATCCCGAGATTGACATCCCGTCGGCCCGAAAATTCCTGGAGAATCTTGTCAATTTGAAGTTTCGTTCCTCGCCTCTTTTTGAGAAGGCGCTCGAGGCGGCCGCCCGAGACTCCGGTTTGATTTTTCCCCTCTTAAAAAAATTTCTCGGCTCCAATTCCTAGACGGCTGACCTGCCGGATCGCTGTTTTTCCTTGACAAACGGCTCGATATATATTCTATTAATATTGTAGTTGATTTTTGCGAGAGGAGGATCGGAATGAAGAACAAAAAGCTTATTGTTCTGATCGTTTGCCTATTGCTGTTTTGCACCCTCGGCGGTTGGGCGCAAACCAAGAAACTCAAGTCCATCGGCCAGTACACCTTTTGTCGGATCAGAGGAAAAGTCCCCACTCCTGACGTGATGAAGACTCTTGTCGATAAATATGCCGCCGATCTTAAATACGGATTTGATATGGCCGGATCCGGAGACGTCTACTTGTTATTTATGGACCAGATCAAAACGGCCAATTTCAAGGAGGAGAGCCTGCCCGTGGGCGAGAGATTCATGTGGATGCTCTTCCGCTCCAACGGGAAGGTGAAGATTGTCCAAGATGTAGAGTGGGCTGGCAAGGCTCCTCTTGATGTCTATTCTTTTGAGGTCGTCAAAGATTACAAACACTATTATTTCTTTATCCCCAGGCCGTGCGGCAACGTTGCGTTGCGCAAGGTAGAAGAGGTTGCGCCCCCTCCCCCGATGCCCACCTGCAGCCTCGTCGTCACGCCCTCCAAGGCGAACCTGAATGACCCCATCACCGTCGATGTGGGCGGCAGCCAGAATGTTAAGTCCGTGGAAGTGGATCTCTATAACAGCCAGGGGGACAAAGTCGGCACTCACGCCTTTTCGCCCGATTCACCCAAGTGGCAGACCTCCCTTGATAAACCAGGGGAGTACACGTTCAAGGCCCGAGTCTTCAACTTGAAAGGGGAACCGGCCGGCGGCGGCTGTGAAGCCAAGACATATATCAATTTCCCTCCTGTCTGCAAGCTCGTGACATCTTGTCTTCCCTGCAAGGATTATGTGGGGCGGCCAATCACGATCGATGCCTCCGGCTCCACCGACCAGGACGGTGAACTCGTCAAGGCCTCTTTTGAAATTGTCGATGCCGCGGGAAAGTCCGTGGACACGTTCACGGCGAGCCAAAAGCCGCTGAAATGGGATAAGATCTTTACCAAGCCTGGAGTTTATACCGTCTCCGCCACGGTCTTTGATAATGCCGGAGCCGCCTCCCCGGTGTCAGACTCCTGCAAGATTACGTTTGAAGTCACTCAGAAACGCATGTTCTGGCTGGTGGAAGTGGATCCGGGCTTGCTCAAGGGCACATACACCGCGTTCATTGGAGCTCGGGTAGGCCTCTTCTATTGGCTCGTTCCTGATAGGCTGGATTTCGTTCTCTCCGCTGGTCCCGGTTTCCCGTTCAGCGGCGGTGTCTGGAGAACCTTCTTCATGGCCAATGCGCTGGTCGATGTGCACGCCGGCGCGGCTTTCGTCGGCGGAGGCCTTGGGTATTCCACCAAAGATCAGGTCTCACGCAAGTCTGGACTCGATATCGTCGGCAACATTGGCGTAGATTTATTCAACAATTGGACCAATCGCGGGTCCCTGCTCTTTGAATTCCGTGCCCCTGTGGGCAGTGGCAGGACTTTCGGCGAACACCACAAGATGGCTCTCGTCTTCAGGTTATTATTTTAGTTTTTGGGAACGGCCAGAAAACGTTCTGGGGCCAAGGAGCGATTTCCTTGGCCCTTTTTGTTAGGGCGGGAAGGCGATCAAAAGATGAAAATTGTGCTGATCGGGGCCGATGGGCAGCTCGGTTCGGACTTGCTCAAGACACTGACGGAGGACGAGGTCATCCCGCTCTATTACCCTAAATTTGATGTCACCGAGCCTGAGGCGGCTCGTTCCATTCTCCTGGATCTATCTCCCGAGGTGGTGATAAACACCGCGGCCTACCACCGCGTGGACGAGTGCGAAGATCACCCCAAGGAGAGCTTTCAGGTCAACGCGATCGGCGCGCGCGATTTGGCCCTGGTCTGCCGGGAGCTCGATGTCCCCCTGGTTCATTTCAGCACGGACTATGTCTTCGACGGCGTGAAGCGGAGCCCATACCTGGAGGATGATCCTCCCAACCCCTTGAACGTGTACGCGGTGTCAAAGTTGGCCGGTGAGTTCTTCGTCCGCCAGGTCGCGGGCAAGTATTTTTTGATCAGGACCTGCGGCCTTTACGGAGTGGCCGGGAGCAAGGAGAAGGGCACCAATTTTGTCGAGAAAATCATCGAACTGGACAAGCGAAAAACGCCCCTGAGGATCGTCGATGATCAATGGGTCACCCCGACCTCGACGGAGGAGTTGGCCGGAAGAATCTCCGAGCTCATCCGCAGCCGATCTTATGGGCTCTACCACCTGAGCAACGAAGGAGAGTGCACTTGGTACGATTTTGCCCGGGAGGTGTTCTCTCTCCTGGGGCAAAAAGCCAGGTTGATCCCGGTTGATTCGTTCACTTTTGGGGCGAAGGCGCGGCGCCCTCTTTATTCTGTTCTGGAGAACAAGCGGGCCAAGGAGATCGGATTAAGAGACTTTTCTCCCTGGGATCAGGCTCTTAGGAATTACCTTCTGAAAAAGGGACACATTCAATAGACGGCTTTTATTTTTCCGAGGATTTCCTCTGGTAGGACGGTGACGGCACCCTTCGAATCGGTCACGATATGAACAGTGTGACCCGAGGCGATGGGCTTTTGTTCGTCCTTGGTCAAGAGCAGGTAAGAAAAAACCGCTTTCTTGGGAGTCAGTTCGTCGAGCTCAACCCGGATAAGAAAACTGTCGTCGTACCGCAACGGCCTTTTGTAGCGGCAGAAGGCTTCAACCACGACAAGATAATAGCCCAGTTTTTCTATGTCTTTATAGGGGATTTTCCTTTGGCGGATGAATTCGGTCCGGCCGATCTCAAACCAGTCGAAATAGTTCTTATTGTGAGCGACTCCCATCTGGTCGGTTTCAGAATAGCGGACCCTCTCTTCGACCAAGATGAACGGTTTTTCCCCCTCGACCCGGACCGGGCTATTCGCCGAGCTTGCCGAGTTTGGCCAGTTCTTCATTATAGTATTTCCGGTAGAGAATCTCCCACTCCCGGCTTCCCTCTTCAATGGGCTTTTTCTGAGACTGGATCTTGTCGATGGCTTTCTTGTCCAGGGAATCATAAAGCTTCAGCTCTCCTTCGATGGCTTTGACGATGTTCAGGCGGATTTCATTGGGGTCGTCCAGGAATTCGACCTGGTCGTTGCGATAGAGGGCGTTCAGGATCTGGCGTGACAAAAAGTTGATTTTCTCTCTGGACAGCTTATTGCTCACAGAACGAGGTCCCTCTCCTTGGCCAGCTTGGTCTTGATCATCCGGAACATAGTTTGGTATTCGATATTTTCCTTGCGGATCTTTTCCATGTGCTTGCTAAGGATCTCCCGCACCTCTTGGTCCAGTTTGTCCTCTTTCTGAAATTCATCGGTGATGAGGCTGATGATCTCTTCGAGCAGCTTGGTTTTGCCTTCGATCAGGATCTTGCCGTCCTTCTGAAGACTTCTGATGGTGACAAAAGCCATGTGTTCAATCTGATTCCTGTTTAGCCTCATTTCCTGAATAAAATACAATACCTACCTGCAAAATTCAAGGATTGAGTGAAGATATTTTCGGTGTGATCGACCTTTAGGACAGGACGACGAAGGGCCGGAGCGTCCCCTGTCCGGGGTCAGGGCGGGCGAGAGCCAGGAACTCTCCCCGCTGACTAAAAAGACGAAGGACGTTCGCCTCGTGGGGAAAGGACCCGAGGGGAAACGAATTCTGAATCCGGCCCGGAGGCACGGGCTGGCCGTGCCGGGCCTGCTCTGTCCCCACCTCATCCAGCACGATTTTGGGGAACTCGGGCAGGAGGACCGCGAGAGGAATCAGGAATTCGTCCGTCTTTCCCGCTTCGGCCTTCTGTCTGACCTCTTCGAGCCGAAGGCATTGGGAGATGTCGAAATGTCCCGAAACGAGCCGCCTGAGGTCCGTCAGGTGAGCGCCGCAGCCAAGGACCCGACCCAAGTCATTTGCCAAAGAACGGACATAGGTTCCCGAAGAACACTTGACCTCGAAGTCGAGGAACGGCGGAGCGTACTTTTTCGCCCGAAAAAAGGAGATGAAAACCCGGCTGGGTCTGGGCGGGACTTCCTGTCGTGCCCTTGCCAGCTTGTAGAGGGGCTTCCCGAGAAATTTCTTGGCTGAGAAGGACGGCGCAAACTGGAGTATGTCGCCCTCGAATTTGCTCATCGCCGCGGCCAAGAGTTCCTCGTTCGGAAAGTCCAACCGTTGGGGAGAGTCCGGCCTTCCCTCTGAATCATAAGTGTCGGTCGAGAAACCGAGCCGGAAACGTCCTTCATAGACTTTGTTTTCCTTCGAGAAATAGGGGAATAGTCTTGTCGCCCTCCCTGCGGCCAAGATGAGGACGCCCGTGGCCAGGGGGTCGAGTGTTCCAAAGTGACCGATTTTCCTCGAGCCCAGGATTCGTCGGACCTCCGAGACAGCGTCGTGGGAGGTAAGACCGCGCGGCTTATCGACCAGGATGAGTCCGTCCATTTCTTCAGCCCGAGAAGGCAGCCCCCAATCCCTGAATTCCGAGGCCTGAATCCCGGAGTCCAGCCTCAATCCGATGGATCTTTCTGGTTCCTGAGAAGCTCATCGACTTCTTCTGGAACTTCCCTGAGCAGGGTTTCGTACCGACCGGTGACTGTAAAGCCAGAGGCATGAACGTGGCCCCCGCCGCCAAAATGCTCGGCCACCAGGGCCGCGTTAGCCCCCCCCTTGGAGCGGCAGCTGACGCGGAAAGTGTCTTTATCCATCTCCTTGAAAAAGAGAACCATGTCGATTCCCTTAATCGAGCGGGCCAAGGTCGTGATGTCCTCGGTGTCGATCTCCCTCAGGTTTAACGAACTCAGATTCTTCCGGAACATCGAGATCACCGCGATGTTTTTCCTCTTGTTCATCCGGAGCGTGGACAGGACCTGTCCGAGAAGCCTGATCTTCTCCGGAGGATTATTATTGTAGAGCATCTCCGAGATCTTGATCGGGCTGGCTCCCCAGCGGGCCAGCTTGGAACAGGTCTCCAAGGCCTTGGCGGAGGTGTTGGAAAACTGGAAGGATCCCGTGTCGGAGACGATGGCGCAGTACAAATGGTCGGCCATCACGGGGGTGAATTGGATCTTGAGTTCCTCTCCCAACTCGCAGACCATCTCTCCGACGGCAGAGGCCTGGGGATCAATCCAGTTGATATCACCGTAAGTGAAATTGGAATAATGGTGGTCGATATTGATCTTGAAACAATCCCCGAGGCGTTCCTGGCCCGAGCGGGCGACATCCGCACATTCGAGGAGGATGACGATATCGAACCGGCTCGGGTCGATCTGCCCGATCCGGATTCTCTCCATGTCGGGAAAATTATTGAACGGAAAAGGTGTGGGGTCGTGGTTGAAAATAGAGGCCTGCTTTCCCAAGAGCTCGACCATCAGGGAAAGGGCGAGACCCGTGCAGAGGGAGTCACCGTCCGGGCGAAGGTGGGAAGTGATGGCGATCCGCTGACTCTCGATGATCTTACGACTGATCTGGCTCGCCGGGCGGCTTGTCATGTTTCTTGACGGCATCTAATATCTGGTCAATTCTGTCTTCGAACTCGGGAACCGGATCCAAAGAAAAAACAAGGAGCGGATTGTACTTTAATTTGACTCGAGACGCAAGAGCTTTTCTAAGGTAGCCTTTCCTTTTTTCCAGCAGAGACATCATCTGATCCTGATCCCGGCCTCCGAACAAGGTCACATAGACGCGGGCCGTCGCCAGGTCGGGGGTGACTTCGACTCGTCTCACCGTGATGAGGCCAGATTCCTGGTCCTGGAATTCCCGGATCAGGAGCTGCCCGAGCACGTCCTTGATCAGGCTCGCGATCCGCCTTTCCCGGCGGCGTTCGTTCATTGTTCGTTTTCTCTCCCGTCAGAGATCAATAATAATGCGTCTCGTGGTGGAGGAGTTCTCCCTCGACCATGTCCCTGGCATCGGCCAGGATCTTGTTCAGGGTCGCTTCGACAACTCCCTGCTGGCTGTTCAGGGCGGCGAAGCCGATCTGGGTGCGCTGCCACTTGTCCTGATAGTCGAGCTCGGCGACGGCGACATTATGTCTTTTCTTGATTTTTTCTTTGAAGCTGTTCACGATCTGCCTCTTGTCTTTGAGAGATCGGCTGTAGGGAAAGAAGAATTCTAAAGACAAGAAGCCAATGACCATGATCCGATTCCGCCGACCGAACCTATTGCGGCTGGACCTTCTCCGTGAGATAGGCTTCGATTTGGTCCCCCGGCTGGAGATCTTTGATTCCCTCCAGCCCAATGCCGCATTCGTAATCCTTCTTCACTTCCGTAACGTTGTCTTTGAGACGCTTCAAGGAGGAGATCCTTCCCTGGTGGATGACCTCTTTGTTCCGAAGCAGCCGGACCTGGGCGTTGCGGACAATCCGGCCGTCCAGGACGAAACAGCCGGCGATCGTGCCGACCTTGGGGACCTGGAAGATCCTCCGGATTTCGGCGCGTCCGAGGTAAGTCTCCTTGATCGTTGGTTCGAGAAGGCCGACCAGGGCTTTTTTGATCTCCTCGGTGAGCTCGTAGATGATTTTGTAGCTCCTGATTTCGACGCCTTCCTTCTTAGCCAGTTCCAGGATCTTGGCGGGTGGTTTGACGTTATAACCGAGGATGACGGCCTTGGAGGCGGAGGCCAGAAGGACATCGGCTTCGGTGACGGCCCCCGTCGCGGCATGGACGATGTTGATCTTGACTTTATCCGAGCTCAGCGAGGGGAGGATGTCGAGGAGGACCTCCACCGAGCCCTGGACATCCGCCTTGATGACCAGCCCAAGCTCCTTGGCCTCTCCTTCTCCTATCTGCTTGAACAGATCGTCCAGGGTGACGTGTTCGGCCCGAGCCGGCTCCTCTTTTTTGACCCGGGATAGGCGCTGTTGGGAGATGACCCTGGCCGTCTCCTGGTCCTCGACGACCTGAAAATAGTCGCCCGCCCGGGCGACTTCGGAGAAGCCAAGGACCTCAGCCGGGTCGGAAGGGCCCGCCTTTTTGAGCGGCTTTCCGTTGTCATCGAAAATGGCCCTGACTTTTCCGTAGGTTATTCCCGAGATGAAGTTTTCGCCCTGAGTCAGGTTCCCGTTCTGAATGATGACAGTCGCCACAGGGCCCCTTTGGGAATCCAACCGCGCCTCGAGGATGACTCCCTGAGCCTTGACCTTGGGGTTGGCCTTCACCTCGATGACATCGCTCAAGAGGAGGATCATCTCCAGCAGGTCATCGAGATTCTTCTTTTCCTTGGCCGAAACGGCCACCGAAATGGTCTGTCCTCCCCAGTCTTCGACCAGCAACCCTTCCTTTTGGAGCTGTTGTTTCACGCGGTCGACATTTGCCTCGGGCATATCGATCTTGTTGATGGCCACGATGATAGGGACATTGGCCGCCTTGGCGTGGTCGATGGCCTCTTTGGTCTGCGGCATGACGCCGTCGTCGGCGGCGACGACCAGGACCACGATATCGGTGATCTTGGCGCCCCTGGCCCGAAGCTGGGTGAACGCTTCATGGCCGGGCGTGTCTATAAAAGTGATGGACCGGTTCTTGACCCGAACCTTGTACGCTCCGATGTGCTGCGTGATTCCGCCCGGCTCCTTGTCTACCAGATGGGAGGTGCGGATGGCGTCGAGAAGCGTGGTTTTGCCGTGGTCGACATGACCCATGATGGTCACCACTGGAGGACGCGGGACAAGCTCTTCGGTTCGGCTCTGGGCTTGCTGCCGCAGCTCCTTTTCGATGGGCACGAGTTCGATTTCGATTCCCGTGAGCTTGGTAAAAAAATCGATCAAGGATTCATCCACAGGATCATTGACGCTCAGACTCAGTCCGTGTTCGCCCAGTTTTTCGACCAACTCCTTGGGTTTCATCCGCATTTTCTCGGCAAATTCTTTTAGGGTAATACCTTCCTTGAGCTGAATCTCAGGCCGAGGCTTAGCCGGCGTGTCAGGGGGTTTGGTTGTCTTTTTCACCATGGCGTTTCCTACAATCTCTTGAATATTCCCTCAGAGCTCATTCCTGTGTGATCCCGATTTTCCAGCCCACCAACCGGGAGGCCAGCTTGACGTTGATGCCCTTTTTTCCGATGGCCAGGGAGAGCTGGTCTTTGGGGACCACGACCTCCAGCGTTTTTTCGGCTGTGTTCTGGACAAAAACCCTTTCTACCCTTGCCGGACTGAGAGCGGCCTTAGCATACGCGGCCGGATAAGCGGACCATTCGATGATATCCACTTTTTCCCCAGCCAGCTCTTTGCTGATGGCCAGGATCCTGTTCCCTTTGACGCCAATGCAGGCCCCGATGGGGTCGATGTCCCTCTCTTTTGTCACGACCGCGACCTTGGCCCGTTCACCAGGCTGCCGGACGATGTCTTTGATTTCGATGACTCCACTGGCGATCTCCGGAATCTCGAGCTCCAGCAACTTGGCCAAAAACTTGGGGTTCGCTCGGGAGACGACAACTTGGGGTCCCTTGCTTCCTCTTACGACTTGGGTGATGACGGCCCTGACCCGGTCACCGCGTTCGAAGCGCTCGTTCTCCAGCATTTCGCGGTTCGGGAAGACGACCTCCGCCTTGCTGACCTCCAGAATGAGGCTGTTGTTCTCGAAGCGCCTGACAACGCCGCTGATGATCTCTCCCAGCCGAGGGGCAAATTGATCATAGATTTTTTCTTGCTCGGCGTCCCGGACTTTTTGAAAAATGACCTGTTTGGCCGCCTGAGCCGCGATGCGGCCCAGCGTATCGGCGGGGAGGTCGATTTCGATCGTCTCGCCGACGGAGGCATCGTCTTTGATATCGCGGGCTTCTTCTAGGGAGACCTCGGTCGCCTGGTTTTGGGGGGTCGCGCTAACCATCTTGATGGTGAATACCCTCAGTTCTCCCTTCTCCGGCCGGAAAGAGATCTCGATTTTTTCATCGTGGGTGAAGTATTTCGAAGAAGCCACACGCAGAGATTCCTCGATGGCGTTGATGATGACGGCCGGCTGCACGCCGCGCTCTTTGCTCAGCTGCAAAATAGTATTCCAGACATTGACTTTCATCATTGGGCCTCAGTTATCCTGTCGAGGAATCTAAGGAGGGAAAAATTATATCGTAATGCCTCAAGAATAGCAACCCGTCAACAGTGAACAGGGAACGCTGAGCACTGGGCCGTCAAGTGATCATAAACCCGGAGTGACTCAAGGGACGCGACAATCGTTTGTCCGGTCTATCTTGCCGCCGGTCTGTTTCTTTAAAGAACAGTCCTAATGAAATTCACTCTGATGATTTTTTCACTTCTCACCACCCCCGGCTCATTTCTTGCCCATTTTGTCTTCGACCTCGTGGATCTCTTTTTCGCCGGTTCGTTTTGAGAACCAGATAGCGCCGATGACGATGACCAATGCGACGGCCACGACCACGCCGAGTGCGGGCGTAAAGTGGCGGTACTGGATGATGATGGGCGCGGCCAGAAGGGAAACCAGGTTGATGACTTTGATCATTGGGTTGAGGGCGGGACCGGCCGTATCCTTGAGGGGGTCGCCGACCGTATCTCCGACCACGGCGGATTTGTGCCTTTCTGAGCCCTTGCCTCCGTAGAGGCCGTCCTCGATCGTCTTTTTGGCGTTGTCCCAGGCGCCGCCGGAGGTGGCCATGAAGACCGCCAGGAGCTGTCCGGAAAGGATCACTCCCCCCAGAAAGCCACCCAGCGCCTCAACCTGAAGGGTCAGCCCGACGATGATCGGCATGAGCACGGCCATAAGAGCCAAGCCGACAAGTTCTTTCTGGGCCGCCACGGTACATATCCCGACGGCGTGCTGGTAGTCTGGCTCGACTTTTCCTTCCATGAGTCCCGGGATCCTGAATTGCCGGCGGACCTCATTCACGATCAGCGAGGCCGCCCTGGACACGGCATTGATGCAAAGCGACGAGAACAACCAGGGGATGGCGCCTCCGATGAGGAAGCCGATGAAGACACGGGGGTCGGAGATCCGGATGCCGATATCCATCAGCCTCTGGCCCAGCGATACGCCCATTTGGGCCTGGACCTTGCTCACATCCGTTAAGTATGAACCGAACAGAGAAACAGCGGCAATGACGGCCGACCCGATGGCCACTCCTTTGGTGATGGCCTTGGTTGTGTTTCCGACGGCGTCGAGGTCGGCCATGATTTGGCGGGCCTTGGGCTCCATTCTGGCCATCTCGCCGATACCGTTGGCGTTATCGGCGATCGGGCCGAAGGAGTCCATGGCCACGTTGTTGCCGGTCAGAGTGAGCATGCCGATTCCTGTCATGGCCACACCGTATAATATGTAGGACACGGGCTGTCCCCAGTAGATGATCACCGCGGCCAGTATGGTTCCGGCAATGGTCAGCGTCGCCCAGACAGTGGATTCGAACCCAACGGCGAGTCCGGACAGGATCAGAGTTCCGGTGCCGGTGGTCGAGGAACGGGCTATCTCTTTGACCGGCTTGTGGTGCGTGTCGGTGAAATATTTTGTCAACTCGTCGATGATGATGGCCAGGACGATCCCCACTCCGACGGAAAAGAAAGCGCGCCACTCATGCATGTAGAAGTGGGCGATGATGGCAAACGAGATGAGACAGAGCGCCGCTGAAGTGTAGAATCCTCGATTGATCGAGGCCATGGCGTTGCCTCTCTCTTCGCCTTTTTTGCCGCGGACAAGGTAGGTTCCGATGATCGACGAAAAAACGCCGATGCCCCTGACCAGCAGGGGAAAAATGATCCATTTGATTTCCTTGGTCAGGGCGACGAGGCTCAAGCCGAGGATCAGTCCGGCAACGATCGTGACCTCGTAGCTCTCGAAGATATCCGCGGCCATTCCGGCGCAATCGCCCACGTTGTCACCTACCTGGTCGGCGATGACGGCCGCGTTACGGGGGTCGTCCTCCGGGATCCCGGCTTCGACCTTACCCACAAGGTCAGCACCTACATCAGCGGCTTTAGTGAAGATGCCGCCCCCGACCCTCATGAACAGGGCCAGAAGCGTCCCTCCGAATCCGAATCCCAGCAGGGCATCGGGTGCAGCTTTTTGGAAGATCAAGAAGATGATGGTGCCGCCGAACAGGCCGAGTCCGTCGGTGAGCATGCCCGTGATCGTGCCGGTGCGATAGGCGATCTTCAGTGATTTATCGAAGCTCGACCGGGCGGCGGCGGCGACCCGCACGTTTCCCTGAACGGCCATCCTCATTCCAAACTGCCCGACCATCAAAGAGAAAAGAGCTCCCAGGATGAAGGCGATGCTCCGGCCGAAGCCGATGATCAGCCGGACCTTGTCGGGGCTGGCTCCGGGAAATCGTTCCAGGGCTTCGGCTGAAGGTGGGACCACATAGACACTGAAGAAAAGGGCAACCGTCAAGACGATGATCATCGGAAAAATGGTCTTGAGCTGCCGGCTGAGATAGGCATCGGCCCCGTTCCGGATGGCCATCCAGATCTCTTTCATCTTTTCGGTGCCTTTGTCCTCCCTGAGAACCTGGCGCCTCAGAAAAAGCGCATAGGCTAGTCCCAGGACTGCGATTCCTAAAACGACCCAGAGAGCCGTATGTTCAAATAGGGTAGCCTCGAGCATTTCCGATTCTCCTCTTGTGATTTCCTAGTTTGCTATTGAGTCCGTTAACTTAACATTTTTGGTAGAGGGAATCAACCCCTAAACCGGCAGTGAGCAATGAGGGCCGACTGTGAGCAGTGCTCACGACTCACGAATCTTATTTGCTCCGTGCTCACAGCTCACTATTTTCTTAGATTTGAGAAAATTTGCACTCCGCTTTCGTCTGTAAGGTGACAGTATGAAAAATCGACCCGGACATTCGGAGAATTCTCTGCTCAAGCCGGCCCAGGCTTTGAGGCTGGCCATGGGGGACCCGGAAGCGGCCCGTTTCATGCGGGCTATCTTCTCCCCTCCCGAGCAGAGGTCGGAGATATTTTCCGCAAGCTGGTTTTTGAAAGAAGGATCGTGTAGGAGATGGATGGTCCTGATCGGCGAAAAACCGCCTCTGCGGCTTCGGGGGAATCGGGAATTGACGAACGTTGTCCTCGTTGAAATCGATGGTCGCCGCGGAGTCGTCCTCAGGCGGGAATGCTTGAGCTCTCTCCTGGACGCTGAAGTCCGAGGAAAGGTCAGCCTCTGGCTTCGCCGCGGAGGCTATAGGGGCCGCAGGATAAGATCTGAACTTCGACAAATTGTCCGGTGACATCGCGAGCCGACCTGAAATTAACGACCTGATAGCCTTCGCTCCGGCCCGAGTAGACCTGAGCATCTTTTTTGCTCCGCCCCGTACAGAGCACTCGTATCCGGCGGCCGAGAAAGCTCTCGTTGATCTCGAACTGGATGCTCTTCTGGAAATTCTGAAGTGCGATGATCCTCTTCTTTTTTTCTTCGGGAGGGACATCATCGGCCGTCCGGGCCGCTGCCGAGCGAGGCCGGGGAGAGTAGCGGAAAGAAAAGATGTTCGCGAACCTGACCTTGTCCAGGACCTCAAGGGTCTCCAGAAAGTCCTCTTCCGTCTCGCCGGGAAATCCGACGATGACGTCGGTGCTGAGACTGATATCCGGCATGAGGACGCGGAGGAACTTGATTGCCGCCAGATATTCGTCTTTGGTATAGCCCCGGTTCATTTTATTCAGGATATCTGTGGAGCCCGATTGAAGGGGGAGGTGGAGTTGATGGCAGACCTTGGCGCAGTCCGTCATCGCCCTGGCGATGTCCGGGCTGAAGTTCTTGGGGTGGGAGGTGATGAACCGGACCCATTCTATCCCCTGAATCTGATTTACGAGTTCCAGGAGTGAGGCCAAAGGTCGCCCGCTTTGGGGGTCGCGATAAGAGTTGACATTCTGGCCCAGGAGCTGGACCTCTTTATAGCCTGATTCGGCAAGGCTTTTGACCTCGACCAGGATGTCCCCGAGCGGGCGATACTTTTCCCTTCCCCTCGTGAAGGGAACCACGCAATAAGTGCAGAAATTGTCGCAACCTTCCATGATGGTGACATAGGCGCTTATACTATCAGCCCGGAGAATAGCCTCAGGGCCGGACTCGTGCCATTCCCGGCTCCAACGGGTGGAGACAAACTTATCCGCTTGGGCTTGAGTGAGAAGCCGAGGGAGTTCGAGATAGTTGTCGGGCCCAAAGACGAAATCCACCGCCGGGTTCCTTTCGAAGAGCTCGGAGCGGCGGAGCTGAGCGACGCATCCGACGACACCCAGCCGGAAATTCCTTTTGGTTTTGAGGCTGGCCAATCGGCCGAGCAACGAAAAGAGCTTTTCTTCGGATTTCTTCCGGACCGCACAGGTGTTGACGAGGACCACGTCGGCCCTCTCCGGGGCGTCCGTTTTTTGGGCGCCGGCTCGAGACAAGATGCCGGCGACGCGTTCGCTGTCGTATTCGTTCATCTGACAGCCGAAGGTATGGATAAAGAATCTGAGTCCTTTGAGATCGTTGTTCATCGTGAGCCGCAAAACGTACCGCCCCATTATACACAAAATGAGAGTGAGCCGTGAGGAGTGAGCAGTGACCTGAGAAGGATGAGAAGTAAGGGGTAAGGAGTAAGGAGCATATAACTTAACTTCCCATACGAGATGTGCATTTTGATGAGATTGACCAATGCAAACATGATTACCAACTTGACATCGTCAAGGTTGCGCCGGAGGCCACCCTTGGGACCCCGTAGCGGAGGGGGGCCCGTCGGTTTGTCCGACGGGGGAACCGACGGGACTGGTTCCTTGGGGTCCGGGGGCAAGAGGGTGGCCTCCGGCGCAACCTTGAACGGAGATATCGCATTGGTTATCGCGATTGTATTGGGGAGATGGTAGTGACGGCTTTAGAGGATTTCGTCCAAGATTTCGGCGGCCGTGCGGATAAAATTCGGACAGAGCGAACCGGTCAGTCCCTGATCGTGGGCCAATTTCATCCCCTCTTCCGAGCTGATATCGCAGCCGAGCAGGGTCTTGCACTGGATGGAGCCGTGAGGGGCGGTAAACCTGCGGATGAATTCTCTCGCCAGAGCATATGTCTTATCTCTCGCCGCAACGTCCTCGGCCTTCGTCCTGCCGTATTTCAGACCGATCACGAGGAAGGCTCCGGTCACCGCGCCGCAGGTTTCTCCCCTTCGCGCCATTCCTCCGCCGAAGGCCTGGGAGATTTTGAGGGCGGTTTTGCGGCTCAGGCCAAAATCCCGGCTGTAGGCCGACAGGACGGCTTGAGAGCAACTGAAGCCCTTCTTGAAGCAGGCGGCGGCTTTTTCTTTCTTGCTCACTCTTCTTCCTCCCTTTTGAGATTGTGGCCCAGCATCTCCCTCGCGTTCTGAAGCGAGATCTGGGTGATCCGGCTGCCGGAGATGAGCCGGGCGACCTCTCCGACCCGCTCTTCAAACTTGAGCATCCTGACGGTCGTGTAGGTCCGGTCTTTTTCAATTTTCTTATCGATCCGGTAGTGGTGGGCGGCGAAAGAGGCGATCTGAGGGAGGTGAGTGATGCAAAGGACCTGGTGACGTTCGGCGAGTTTTTTTAGTTTCTGGGCGATGCACTCCGCGGTTCGACCGCCGATCCCGGCGTCGATCTCGTCGAAGATGAGCGTCTTGAAACGCTCCACCTCCTTGCCCACGGTCTTCAGGGCCAGCATCACCCGGGACAACTCTCCGCCGGAAGCAATCCTTCGCAACGGCCTCAGCTCTTCGCCCGGGTTGGGGCTGATCAGAAACTCGACTTCTTCGGTGCCGTTCTCCTTCACAGACTCCGAATCCTCCTCCGAGAGGGGAATGGTGCCGACCCGGATTTTGAACCTTGCCTTCTTCATCCCCAAAAGCCCGATTTCCTTCTCGATCGACCGTTCCAGTTCTCTGGCCCCTGCCACTCTCAGAGCCGAGAGCTCTCCGGCCTTGTTTCTATAATCGGAAAACTTCCGGGCGATGGCCATTTCCAGGTCAGCCATTCTCTCTTGGTTGGCCACGAGGTCCTGGTGTTCTCCTTTTATTTTGCCCAAGTGAAGGAGGATCTCATCGATGCCGGCGCCGTATTTCCTTTTGAGCTTTTCGATCAAGTTCAGGCGGTCCTCCAGAACCTCCAACTTGTCGGGGGCGGACATCTGGCGTTCCCTGAACTTGACCAAGAAATCCGAGAGTTCGCGCACGACGATCGCGAGCTCACCGAGCGTTTCTCCGGTGGACTGAAAACTCTGGTCATAGGCTCCGAGTTCGTGGAGGACGTTCTGAAGTCTGGCCAGTCCCGGCAGCAAAGAATCATCTTCTCCCGAAGTGAGGTCCATGGCCTTCTCGACCAGGGCGGAGATCCGCTCGGCATTCTTGAGGATGTTCCTCGCGGCCGCAAGCGATTCTTCCTCCCCCTGCTTGAGCCGTGCTCTTTCGATTTCATCGATCTGATACGATAGGAAGTCCAGGCGCTGCACACGCTCCCGTTCCCGGGCTTCGAGCTCCCTTTTTTGTTTGATCAGGCTCTTGAGTTCCTGCGCGGCGCGCCCGACTTCATCTCGCAGAGGAACGGAAGCGCAGAACGCATCAAGAAAATGAAGATGGTTTTCGAGGTGGAGGAGGAAGACGTGGTCATTCTGGCCGTAGATGTCAACCAGGCCGCCGCCGAATTCTCTCAGTTTCCTGACGGGGACAAGAATTCCATTAATGTAGGCGCGCCCCGAACCCTGCTCGGAGAGCTGCCTCTGGATGAAAATCTCTTTTTCCTCGGCCAGGGGGAGATCACAGTTCTGGGGCAGGCCCGCCGGCAGAGCAAAAACGGCTTCGACCGACGCCTCTTTTTCTCCGGTGCGGATGAACTCCGGTGATCCCTTTTCTCCCAGGACCAACCTGAGCCCGTCGATGACGATCGATTTGCCGGCCCCGGTCTCTCCGGTCAGGATGGAAAAGCCCGGGCGGAAATCGACCGCGAGGTCTTCGATCGTTGCCAGGTTCCTGATGCGTAGGCGGCTAATCATGCACGGGAGGCCGGGGTATCAAATTCACTTAGTAAGTTTTCGAGGAACGAGCGCTTTCTCCATGTTGATTCGGCCGTAGCCGATATGGTCGTCCTTCCCGGCGAAGGTGCTGGAATTCACATCATCCGAAGAGTAGCGGATGATATTCATGATCTCCGCGGGCTTGAGCCAGGGTTTCAGGCTCTTGATCAGGGCCGCGAGGCCGGAAACATGAGGCGTGGCGGCAGAGGTGCCCGAACCAAAGCCGTAAGGCACCGAGGAGGGGCCAAAGTACCAGGTCGGAACCAGGCTCAATATTTCGACTCCCGGAGCGGCGACGTCAACTTGCGACCCGACATTGGAAAAATCAGCCGCTGCGTCTGTATAATCCGTTGCGGCGACAGCCAGGACATAATCGTCAAAGGCTGCCGGATAGAGGACAGCCGCACCACTGTTTCCGACCGCCGCCGCCTCGACCAATCCTTTTCCGTTGGCATAACTCACGGCGTCTTTAAGAGCGTCTGAGTAGGCGTCTCCCCCCAGGCTCAGGTTGATGACGTGGGCGCCGTTGTCGGCCGCATAGATGATCCCATCGATCAACCAGCTGTAGAGCCCGGATCCGTCCTTATCGATGACTTTGATCGGCAGGATCTTGCATTTCCAAGCGACCCCGGCGACGCCTTCCTGATTATTCGTCTCCGCCGCGGCGATTCCGGCGACGTGCGTTCCGTGGCCATTGTCATCCGTCGCGTCAAAGTCGTTGTTGACGAAATCCCGGCCCGAATTGACGACTTTGTTTTTGATGTCAGGATGGAGCAGGTCAACGCCCGTGTCGACCACGGCGATGACAGTCCCGGCGTCCCCCTCGGTTTCTCCCCAAGCGGCCGCGGCCTTGATATCGGCCCCGGCCTTTCCTTCAGGGCTGCCGGGAATTCCAAGGACGTTCCCGGGATTCGATAGTGCCCACTGCCGAGCGAAAAATTCATCGTTGGGGGTGACACAGAGATGGGCGATGTAGTTAGGTTCGGCGTATTGGACATTCGGATTCTGCCTCAGGGCGGCGACCATCTGGTCTACCGTGTAGTGGCTTGGGACCTGAAGCTGGTAAACATCAATCCGCGGGATTTTCCGGATCGCCTTGGTCTCGTAAGCGGCAATTGTCGTCTGGATCGACTGCAGGGAAAAGGTGGGTTTAAACTTGACCAGGACCTGGCCGGGAGCCGATCTCGGCCCCTGATAACGAAATGGTTGCCCGTGATTGAGAGATCGCAGGTGCTGGCCGGTGAAGGTTGGATCGTTCTTTTTTTGCAGTCCCCTGTCGCGCTGGAAGCTTAACAACCCGATGGCCAGGAGAAGCCCCATCACTAAGAGCGCTCCGAATTTTCGTTGTCTTAAGGTGTTCATTGGTCCTTCCTCCAACTAAAATGTGAACACGGCTTTCGCCATGATCCCATAGTCCAAGCCGCCCTTTCGAGGCAGGAGACGCCCCTCCCCCTTGAGGCTGAAATAGTCCGTGAATTCATAAGTGGCTCCGACGGCGAGATGAAAGTAGCCTTTGCTTTTGAAAGTCTTGTCCTCGCTGCCGGCGAGATCCTGAACGGTTTCGTCCATCTTGAAATTCCCCGTGAGGTAGCTGAAGCAGGCGGCAAAATAGGGATGGAAATACTCGAAGCCTTTATAGGAGACGACAGGACCGACAACGTACTGGGTCCATTTCGCTTTTCCGGTGACACTTCCTTGAACCCCCAGGTCTCCCACGGTAAAGGTTTTGGATGATCCAATATAGTTGACGAACTGGGCCTGGGCATTGATCTCAAATTCGCCGACTGGAATTAGCTTTTTTGTCGCCAACTCCGCGCCCAAGACAAAGCCGCCCATTCCTCCCGCCTCATAATCGACCGAGAAGGGAAGATGCCGGAAGACCAGGCCGTTGCCGTTTGTCGAACCATAGCCGAAAAAAGCCGCAACGGTGAGTTTTTCGAAGGCATCGTATTCGACGCCCGCTGTGACAAAATAGGAATTCAGTTTGGATGTGTATGTTGTATTGTTCGAATCCCAGCTGATGGTCCTGGAAAAATAATCGAAGCCCAGGCCGGGCCTGATGAGCCACCGGGGTGACCTCTGCGTCGAGGCGGTCTGGGGAAAGGCCAAACCGGTCGCGCTCAAAAGAAGAAATATTATCACCGCTAGAAGAATGCTTTTTTTCATGAAAACCTCCTTCCCTGAATCTATTTTTTCTTGGCCGAGCCCCCGGCTTGGATCGACCGAAGGGTCATCTGGGCGTCCTTGACGTACTTGCTTTTCGGGTAGTCAGAGATGAGCTTGGTGAGAAAGGGGACGGCCTGATCGGATTTTCCCCACCGGTAATAGGAGTCTCCCAGATAATAATAAACCTCATCCATCTTGGGGTAATCAGGATACTTGGTGAGGATCTCCGTTAGTCGGGTTGTCGCGGCCTTGTAAGCGTGGACTCTGTTGTAGTGTTTGCCTATGCTGGCGTTATTTTCGGCGAGCCTGCCTTCGCAGTCTCCGATCTTGGCCTGAGCGTCCTTGGCCTGATCGCTGAGGGGATAGTTGGTGACGACTTTTTTGAACTCGGCCAGGGCCTGCTCGGTCTTGGTTTGGTCTCTGCCCGGAGCCAGGGTTTTCTTATAATAGGTCATGGCGATCTGATATTGGCAGTAAGGAGCCGAAGGGCTGTAAGGATAGAGTGAGATAAACTCTCTGTATTCAGAGGCCGCCAGGATGAGGTTACCTTCATCCCCCTTCTTGAAATAAGAATCAGCGATCAAGAGCTTGGATCGCTGGGCATAGAAGCTCTTGGGGAAGGAATCGATCACCTGCCTAAGGTAGAGGCGAGCCTTCTCTTCATCCTTCTTGATCTCGGCCTCGCCGAGCTTGAAGAGGGCCTCATCCGAAGAGGCGACCTCCGGGGCGAGCTCGGCTGTGCGCTTTTTGCACTGGATGCCTGAGAGCAGACAGAACAGGCAGAGTCCCAGCGCGAGCATGGTTTTTTTCATGGGTCGGTCCTTTTCCGCAGCACTATTTATTCTCCAGGGAATAGAGAGCTCTCAGCCAGTCCCATTCTTCCCGCAGCCCCTGGGAGAGAGGGGTGCCCGGCGAATATCCGAGCTCGCGGTGAGCCTTCCGAATATCGGCCAACGTACGAGGGACGTCCCCCTTCTGGGGCTCGAGTCTGGTGATCTTGGCTGGCCGTTGACAGATTTCCTCCAGCAGCGGGAAGAGATTCTGCAGCTTCTCCTGATGCCCGCCGCCGATGTTGTATGTCTCGCCCGGCTTTCCTCTCCGGAACGCGGAGACACTGGCCCCGATGATGTCTTCGATGTAGGTAAAATCCCTGGTCTGGGTTCCGTCGCCGTAAACGGAGATGGCCTTTCCCTCGGCCAGGGCTTTGAAGAACTTGTGGAAAGCCATGTCCGGCCGCTGTCCCGGCCCGTATACGGTGAAAAACCGAAGGGACACAGTCGGGACGCCATAATTCTTGTTATAGAGAAAACAGAGTTGCTCGGCCGAGAGCTTGGTGACGCCGTAGGGCGAAAGCGGATGAAGCGGGCTGGACTCGGTCATGGGCAGGTCCGGCGAGAGCCCGTAGACGGAAGAAGATGAAGCGTAAACGAATTTTTCTAAGGGGCGGTCTTTGAGGGCTTCGAGGAGTTGTTGGGTGACCTGAATGTTGTTCCTGATGTAAACCGAGAAACTCCGGCCCCAGCTCGACCGGACCCCTGCCTGGGCGGCCAGGTGGAAGACGCCCCCGGCTCCCTCCAGGATTTTTTTCGGGTCGCAGTCGGCCAGGTCTTCGCAGACAAAAGAGAAGTTCTTGTCCCGGAGCAGAGGTTCTAGATTCTTCTCCTTGATCCAGCGCGGATAAAAATCGGTCAGTGCGTCGACGCCCCTGACTTCGAATCCTTCGCGGAGCAGTCTGCGGCAGAGGTGGGACCCGATAAACCCGGCCGCTCCGGTGACGACGCTGATCATGATGGATTGCAGGCCCCGGCTATCTGTCGCATCCTCTGGATGGTCGCCCGAGGGTCTTGGCTTTTGAAAATCGTGTTGCCGGCGACGAGGATCTCAGTGCCTTCAAGGACCAGTCGTTCCATGTTTTCCAGATTGACGCCCCCGTCGACTTCGATGGGGACGACGAGGTTCTGACTTTTCAGCCAAGTCTTGAGGCGGCGGATTTTCTTGTATGACGATTCGATGAATCTCTGAGCTCCCTTTCCCGGATTAACGGACATCACCAGGACGAAATCCAGATCGGGCAGGATATCGCTCATCAAGTGGATCGGAGTCGCCGGGTTGAGGGCCAGGCCGGCCTTCTTTTGGGCCTGCTTGATGAGCCCGATGTCACGGTGGAGATGGGCCGTGGCCTCGAGGTGGATCGAGATCAAATCCGCCCCGGCTTCGATGAAGAGGGGAATAAAGCGCTCGGGGGTTTCCACCATCAAGTGGACGTCCAGAGGCAGCTTCGTCTTTTCCTTGAGCGTGGCCACCAACTGCGGCCCGAAGGTGAGAGTCGGAACGAAGTGACCGTCCATGATGTCAACGTGGAGGAGGTCGGCGCCGGCATCCTCCACCAACCTAACGGCTTCTCCGATCCGTGAGAAGTCGGCGGAGAGGAGAGAAGGTGCGATCTGGATCATTCCTTGCTGACCTCCAGCGTGATCTGATTTCTTTTCTGGATCTTGTATCCAGAAGGAGGGAATTGTTTGATGATGACCCCGGGTTCGAGACCGGGGTAATAGGAATAACGAATGTCCGCGACCCTAAAATCCAACTCTTTGAGTCTGACCAGCACCCGCTCGGCCCTCTTAGCGATGAGGTCCGGCATGAGATAGGCTTCCTCTTCCTCGCCCTGGCTGACGAGCAAACCGACGGGGCTGCTGCGGTCGGCTTCTGCCGTGGCGGGAGGTTGCTGGGCCATGACCCGACCCGCTGCGTAGCGGGGAGTATGGATTTGGGTGAGCTTTCCGCGAACGAGACCCGCCTCTTTCAAAAGCGGGCTGCTGTTCTCGAGGCTTTTCCCGGTCAGGGCCGGGACCACGACCTTCCGGCTTCCTCCTGAAACGATGACCCGGACGACTTTGTTGATTTGGGTTTTTGAACCGGCGGGCGGATCCTGGGCGATGATCTTGCCCTTTTCCCAATCGTCATTCGGCCGGATTTCTTTCTGGGCGAGGGAGAGGTTCTTCTTCGTCACCTCTTTCCGAGCTTCATCCACGTTCTTGCCCGTCAGGTCGGGAATCGAAATCAGGTCGCTTTCCAGAATCTTCCGCGACACGAGCCAGGCGCTTCCGAAAAAGAGGATCAGGAGGATGAAAATATAGAGCAAAGTATCAAAGAGTCTTATTTTCGGCATCAGAAACGTTCAAGCTCGTCGGCCAATTAATTCTATACCATAGAATCATAACCAAGTAAACTGGCAAAAAGTTACCCGAAATTTCCGATGGACGTCTAATGCTGCTTAATAGAAGAGATTCCGACGGGTGGCGAGGTTCGGGGGCCCCCGACGACCGGAGTGTTCGAGGCCAGGGACTATCCTCCTGAAAAGTATGCAAGATCGTCCATGAGGACGGCGGGGGTGAACCGAAGCAGGACCCGTCGGGAATTTCTATCGGCAATTTCGGGCGTTGCCTCGAATAGCTCATGGGTGATGGCTCGTGGCCGATTCCAATTATGGCTGGTCAGCGGCTTGACCACCAACTCCCGCTCGTTTCAGGCGAAGAGCTATGAGCTATTAAAGCCGTTTGCGGTCGGAGTCTATATTATCTATAATGGCAGGCGCGGAGGAAAATTTCATGACAGATTATTCCGATTTCAGAAGCGACACGGTCACTCGCCCCACCCCGGCGATGAGAAAAGCCATGGCTGAGGCGGTGGTGGGAGATGATGTTCTTGGGGACGACCCGACCGTCCAGAGGCTTGAGTCACTCGCGGCCAAGGTTATGGGAAAAGAGGCCGGGCTCTATGTGCCCTCGGGCACGATGGGAAATTCGATCGCCGTCAAGATTTGGACCAGGGAGCTTGACGAGGCCATCGTTGAAGCGAAATCGCACATCTACAACATGGAATCCACCCACATGACCTTCATCTCCCGGGTGATGCCACGGCCGTTGGCTTCTTCGCGCGGAGCCATGGATCCCGAAGAGGTGGAGAGGAATGTCAGGAAACCCTCCGTCCATGTGCCCCGCACATCGCTCATCTGCGCCGAAAACAGCCATAATAATTGGGGTGGTGCGGTTTTGCCCCTTGAGAATATCAAAGCCCTGAGGTCGATCGCCGACCGCCACGGCCTCAGGCTTCATCTTGACGGAGCCCGCATCTTCAACGCCAGCACGGCATCCGGGGTTCCGGTCAAAGAATACGCGGCCCACGCGGATTCGGTCATGTTCTGCCTCTCCAAGGGGCTATCGGCGCCGGTCGGTTCGATGCTCGTCGCGGACAAGGCTTCGATCGAGTTCGGCCGCCGGGTCAGGAAGGCCCTCGGAGGAGGGATGCGGCAGGTGGGCGTGCTCGCGGCGCCGGGGCTCATCGCCCTGACCGAGATGGTCGGCCGGCTCAAAGAAGACCACGACCGGGCGAAAAAGCTCGCCCTGGGGATATGCGAACTTCCTGGAGTTACCCTCGCCCCGTTCGATGTCGAAACAAACATCGTTATCTTTGGCTTTTCTCACCGCCGGATCTCCATTCCGGGTCTGCTCGATGAGCTGCGGGAGAGGGGAGTCCTGGCCCTGTCGGTCACGGGTGGAATACGCATGGTGACTCATAAAGACGTCGGCGACAACGACGTGGACAAGGCCGTGCACGCTTTCCGCGAAATCCTGGCGAGCTAAGAAGAGAGCCGTATCCATAAACAGCAGGCCAAGACCTCTCCAGTTTTGCGCTGGCAAGCCGAGGGGGATATTCCAGAAGGGACAGGGCCCCAGTCGCGACGCATCCCCGTCCGTCCTCGCCAAAATTCCGAACATCCCTAGGAATCCGATCGGACATCGAACATTGTCCCAGAATTTTGGCTGCGGGTGCGGCGGGGAGCTCTGCGCCGCTCCCCCCATCCCTCTCCAAGAGCTCAAGCCGGCCGATCATTCAGTGCAGGACATCGTCCATTGGCATAATAAAGATGAGAACTCCCGGCTCAGATGACTTCCGCGACCAGCTCGGCGATGTCCTTCACCTTGATCTCGGTATTCTGCTTGTCCTTGAGTCCGTCCCTGAGCATCGTCTGACAGAATGGACAGGAGGTCGCCGCAACGGCCGCGCGCGACCGGACAACCTCCTCGGTCCGGAGATGGTTGATCCGCCGGCCGAGAGATTCTTCGGTCCACATCAATCCGCCTCCCGCCCCGCAGCAGAAACTGTGTTCGTGGGAGTTTCGGAGCTCGACCAGCCTCTGCTCTCCGAGGAGAGCCAGGATTTCACGGGGCTCGCTGACGATGCCGTTGTGCCGGCCGAGATAGCAGGAGTCATGATAGGTCAAGAGACCTTCTTTCTTTTGCTTCACCTTCAGCTTGCCCTCCCCGAAGAGGCGGCTCAGCAGGACGACGTGCGGAATGATTTCCAGCCGTCTCCAGAATTCCCGCTCGTCCGGAGAAGGGGAGGGGTTGAGATCCGCGAGCCGCGGATATTCGTTTTTGAAGGTATTGTAGCCGTGGGGACAAATGGTGATTATTTTCTTGACTCCGTAGGCCTGGAAAAGCCGGATGTTTTCGGAGGCCAGGGTTTGGAAAAGGTACTCGTTTCCCAGCCGACGGGCCGAATCCCCACAGCATTTTTCTTCCGTTCCGAGAATCGCAAAATCGATCCCGGCTGTGGTGAGAATTCCGGCCATGGCCCGGGCCACTTTTTTGCCCTCCTCATCGAAGGAACCGAGGCAGCCCACCCAAAAAAGGTATTCCACGCCGGGATTGTCCTTGAGCAGTTTGACGGGGAGTCCATCCGCCCAGTCCGCTCTCGTCGCGAACCCGATCCCCCAGGGATTGCTGTTGGTTTCCATGTTCCTGAAGAAGGGGTTCAGTTCGGCGGGGAACTTGCTTTCCATGAGGACTTGGCTCTGCCTCAGGCCGACGATCTTGGGGATGTGCTCGATCTCAACGGGGCAGACATGCATGCAGGCGCCGCAGGTCGTGCAAGTCCAAATCTCACCCTCGCTGAAGACGGGAGGCACCAGCGCAGTCAGCGCATCCCGTTCTTTCTTCTCGATCGGCCGAGCGTCCCGAAGAAGATTCCTCTCCAAGTTGTAGAGGATCATCTTGGGCGAGAGAGGTTTCTCGCTGGTCGAGGCCGGACAGACGTCCTGGCAGCGGCCGCACTCCATGCAGGCGAAGGCGTCGAGTCTGTCTTTCCGGCTCCAGTCCGTAGCCTTCTCGACGCCGAAGACTTCGGATTTCTCGAGATCGAGCGGCTCGAGCTCACCGCTCGGTTGGTGCCGTTTGAACAGAAGATTGAAGGGGCCGGTGAACATATGAAGGTACTTGGAGTGGGGGACATAGGCGATAAACCCGTAAACAAAAAGGACGTGGAGCCACCAGGAGATGCGATAATGAGCCGCCAGGAACGATGGTCCGAACGCTGATTTCTGGATCATCCGGGCCAGCGGTCCCCCCAGAAAGGCGAGCCGCAGCGTCTCCGGATTCCTGGCGATGGCGAAGGCTTCAAAGTACAGATAGCTGAGGGTGACCACGATAATGAAAGAGTAGATGATTGCCGAATCGAGGGGCGTCGTCGCGTAGGCCTTGGGACGCACGATGAACCGGCGGACGATGAAAAAAAACACGCCCACCAGGACCAAGACGGCCATGAGATCCACCAGCAGTGAGAAGAAAAGGCCGAAGCTCGTCCGACCGAATAAATAGAAGCCTTCGAAAAAACCCTCCAGCGTGTGATTGATCGTCATGGTGTCGAAAGTCAGGGCGCTGTAAAAAATGAAGACATGCATGAAACCGGAGAACAACCTTTCGTTTTTGAGAGTGCATCTCTGCAAAAGGACCTTCGTCAACGCCTCCCAGATTCTCTTCCCCGGCTGATCGAATCTGTCCTCAGGCCGACCCGAGCGCAGGATTCGGTAGCGGCGCCAGATGGGAAGGGCGAAGGCGCACAGTGTGACCAGGATGACGAGAACAAAAACGATCTTTTCCCAACTCGAGAGCATGGTCCCTCCTTATTTAGAAAGGAACGGCGATTCCCCAGAGGACCTTATAAAAAGTCTGTTTGTTCCCAAGACGGGTGGTCTCGAGATCCTGCCAGAGTCCTCCTCCCGCCGACAGTTCAAACCACTCGGCGAGCTTCACGCGGATGATGAGATCGCCGAGCAGAGCCTGGCCATGGGAAAAGAGCTCGGACGTCTGGAATAGAATCTGGAGGTGGACGCCGACCCGGCGGTCGGCCCAGGCACCGAGCCTCAGCCCATACTCCTGTAGCAGCCTGTTGCCGGACAAGTCGAGGTGTGTGTGCTGGTTGGTAATATACAAAAACCAAGTGAAGGCTTCGACATAGAAGTCATTGGACTCGTAGGGAATGCCGAAGCCGATGTAGTTCCGGTTGGTGAAAAAGGGTTTGCCGTTGAGATAGCTGGCGTGATCGGAGTCGTGATCGCTATCGTGGCCGAGGATGAGCACGAGATTATCTGCCACAAGCTGGCGGAGAGAGAAATGCCAATCGAACTTGGTTCGGTCATAGGTGTCGTCGTGTGCGACCATCTGAGCCGTCAGGAAGGTCGTGTCCGTGAAATAGATCGTGTTCCGAAATCCATAGTTCCAGCGATCCGTAAGGCCGCTGAGATCGTTGAAGCTGGGGAAATTGCAGGGAGCCTGAAGCTGGCCAAAAAATTCACCGTGCACCGTAACCGACCCCAAGGTGAATAAAGGCTTTTTGTTCTTGACGGGCCGGTAAATGAAGATCTCGGAGCCGGCGAGCTCTTGGACCGAGAACGACAGGATCCCCATGAAGACGATTGAACACAAAGATTTTATATATTTATTAGAACTCATAGGCTATTCCCAGGCGGAAAACCCGCGGCGACTGGATCTCCGTGGCAAAGCGCAGGGGATAGTTCGGTCCCGTCCATTCGTTCTCTGCGGTGGCCAGGCTCTGATTGAAGATGTTGAACCCGTCCAGCATCAGACGCAAGCGCGAGCCTCCGAACTCCAATGTCTTTTCCAGGCGAAGATCATGCGTCATGTTGAACTCATACCGGGACACCCCGCGCGGATGGGCCATGATGTAGAAAGGCCCCTGGTTCAATCCCTGGACAATGATCTTTCGCGCAAAGGGCTGTCCATCGTAATACTTAATAAGATAGCCTATCCTTATACCAAAAGGAGCCGCCAAGGTAAACCCGACCCGGCCCGTGTAGGCCCGGTCGAAGCGCAGCCGGCCCTGGGCGTTGATCAGGGTGTTCGGGTTGGCATAGAGGCTCCCGACGACACCGTCGTCATTTTCGAACTCGGTATTTCCAGGATTGGCCGTTCCTTCGGCTTGGGTCGCGGTGAGTGACAGAAAGAGAGAAAAACGACCATCATATTTTCTGTAGAACACGAGATCCAGACCCTTATAGCGAGAGGTTCTTTTCGCCGCGTCGGGATTGGTCAGGAGGAGGAAATCATTGCCCAGGGTTTCTCTCGATTGGCCAAAAACCGTGAACGCCAAGTCGTCGGGAGTTCCCAGGAGCTGATCATCCCCCGCATCGGAAATCCTGACAGGCTGATAGGTCGAAAAGGGAACGCCGACGTTAAGAGCCGCAACCAGGTTGGCCGTCTTCCTCAGGTATCCGGTCAGGCTGAAAAACCAATTCCGACCTAGGGATTGGACCAAACCCAGCGAGAGCTCGTCGGTATAAGGCCTGTGGATATTGGGGTCGATCCCGGCGAAGAGCGGTCCCTCCCTGCGGATGAGTTGTTGAGCTTCCCCCTCTTGGTAGAAACCATCATGGTTTTTGTCGTCCCAATTGTAAACCAATCCTCCGAGCGCGTCCGGATTCCCGTAGCTCAGCCAGCTCAGAGGGAGAGTGAAAAAATAGCGCGCGACCGAAAATCTGATGGCTGTCTTTCCGGCCTTCGAAAGAGGCAGGACGACTCCCAGCCGCGGAGACAGGTTGAGCCACCGGATCTCGTTCTCTTTGCGGGCGGTTGCATCCGGCGCTCCCCGGCCCTGGCAGTAACTCAGATTCAATCCGCCGTAAACGGTCAGGAAATCTCCCAAGGTCACCGCGTCCTGGACAAAGACACTCGCCGAGAAGCCCCTTTCTCGTTCGTCGAGAGGCGTGCTGTATTTGACGACCTCCGCTGGGTTTTCACCAAAAAAACGCAGATGAAGGTTGTCTCTGATCTCTTCGTGAGAAGAAGCCGAGCGGCGCATGACCTCACATCCGTATTCCAGCTTGTGTCGGCTGTGCAGTGCATTTCCAAAGAACGAAATCCCTTTTACAAGAAGAGTTAGCGAGCTGCGGTCATCGAGGGTAGCTAGCGGCGCAGCCCCGGCCGTTGTTCCCTGGAAGATCTCCGAGCGGTGAGGGCCGTGGGAGCCTTCCTGAAATCGGGACTGCAGGTTGCCCAGGGCCAGGCCTATGGCCGCGCGGAGCGCGTGATTTCGTCCCAGTCTAAAATCCCCGAGCGCTTGGACGACGTGATAACGGTTTGTTTGGTCGAGGGTCGCCTCGGCGGGAGTATTCTTGTCGGCCCCGAAGGAAGGGGAGTTCACGACCTGCCCGGTCCAGACGAAGCGGAGGGAGTTCTGCCCAAACCTGTATTCCGCCTGGATTAGCCCAGAGAGCAGGGAGGCCCTGTCCTCTTGCGGGTAACCGGCGATATGGCGGGAGACGTTGAAACCTGTCCACGATGAATAGAAGTAGAGCTTATCCGGAATCAGAGGGCCGGAAAGCTGAAAATTGCCCTCCCTGAAAGAGTTAAGGAAATCCGTATCTCGGATGCCCTCATTGATGAGAGCGGGAGTGATATTAGAACTGGCCAGGGCTTTATCGATGTAGAAACCAGAAAATTCGCCCCTGAATTTGGAGCCGCCCCGTTTTGGAACGAGGTCGAGAGAGCCTCCGGGAGTGAAAGTCTGGGGTGGGAGCCCGGCATTTTGGAGCTGCGTCCAGCTTAGGCTGAAGATGTCCGGGTAGAAAAGAGGCTGCCCTGTCTGATAGGGGTCGGTGACATCCAGGCCGTTGAGAAGGTAGGATGTTTGGGTCCAGGACGAGCTTCCCCGAGTGCTAAAATGAGCCGGGACCCCGGCCCACACGCCACCCACGTCGATGCGATCAGTCGTAGCCGAAAAATCCTGGTTCTCGACCAATGACCAGATCGAATTCCCGGACGGGAGGAAGCCTATCTGTGATTCACCCAAGATGGTCTGGGAGATTGCCGTCGTATCGTCCAGAGCAAGAACTTTGGCAACGAAGGAGCGCTGACCTCCTGTCCCGTAGATGAGGATCTGGAGCCGCAGAACCCTGCCGGGTTCAAGAACGACCCTGTCCTGGAGATGACCCCTAAAGCTCTCGGCTTCGAAGCCCATCTTGTAGGTTCCGGCCGGCAGACCCAAAATAATAAATGCGCCCGAAGGATCGGTCACAGAACTCCGGGAAAGACCGAGCCTCTCCTCAACTGACGTGACCTTGATGCCGGAAAGGGGACTACCGCCCTCGGCGCGAATCTGTCCCCAGACGACGGCGGGTTCCTCGGCGAAAACGGCCGCTCCTGTGAAGGCTCCGGCGAAAAGAAGGAAGAGGATCGGGGTAATCTTTTTTATTTTGATCTTCTTCAGTTGAATTGCGCTCCTAAGGGCATGAGCCGACTTATTTTCATCAATTTTCAGAGTCCCTGTCAAGATAAAATCGTCTATCTCCTCATCTCGTCAAATGGTCAGTGAGCATCGAGCCGTGAGCACTGAGCCGTGAATAATTCTCAAAATAATATCCAATCATCCCCAGGCGAAAGAGAATTTAAGAGCTTAATATAATGGTATGAAAAAGCTATAATGAAAGAGCTCGTGGAGGATGGAGGAGAAAGCATGGACGAAAAATGGCCTTTGATCATCATCGGAGGAGGGCCGGGGGGGTATGTCGCGGCGATCCGTGCTTCCCAGCTCAAAAAAAAAGTGTTGCTGATCGAAGAGGACAGGATCGGCGGGACCTGCATGAATTACGGCTGCATCCCGAGCAAGTACCTTCTGCACGAGACAAGGGTCTTCCAGGAAGTTCGAAAGAACAAAAAGCTCGAAGGCCCCCGCCACGAGATCTTCTGCAATTGGAAACTCGTTCAAGAGGAAAGGGCCAAGATTGTGGACCGCCTGGTCAGAGGCATCGAGTTTCTTCTGGAACGAGGCGGCGCCTCCGTCGTCAAGGGCAGAGCCTTCTTAAAAAATGAACGACAGATCCTGACTCAAACAGCTTCCGGCGAAAGAGTCTTCGAGTTTGAAAAGATGATTCTGGCCACCGGAAGCCGCTCTGCCGCACTTCCCTTCCTCAAGCCGGACGGGCAGAGGGTCATCACCAGCAAGGAAGCCCTTGAGCTCGATCAGATTCCCCGCTCGATGATCGTCGTCGGCGCGGGTGCAATCGGGCTGGAGATGGGGACGGTCTACGCTCGGCTGGGGACAGACGTAACCATCCTGGAAGTCATGCCCACTCTTCTCCCCGGGAGCGACCGGGAAATGGTCGCGCGCCTGGACAGAATCCTCAGAAAGCAAGGGCTCAAGATCCAGACCGAGATGAGAATAGAAAGGGCCACTGTTGAGAAAGATAGTGTGACTCTTATCGGAACCTCTATGAGGACACAGGCTCCGTTTTCTTTCCGCGCCGAGAAAGTCCTCTTGGCGGCAGGTCGAAAGCCGAATTCCGAGGAGATTCTGAGAGTTCTCCCCGGACTTGCCGCTGCAGAGGGCGGCCCAATCCGGGTCGACTCCTTTCTGGAAACAGCCGTCCCGGGCATTTATGCCATCGGTGACCTGATCGGCGGAAAGCTCCTGGCTCACAAAGCTTCCCATGAGGGAATAGCGGCCGTAGGCAATGCGGCCGGGGGCCGCGCTTCAGTCGATTATCGGGCCCTCCCACTGGCGGTTTTCACCGACCCTGAATTCGCCTCGGTCGGGCTCACCGAAGACGAGGCGAAGGAGTCCGGAGTGAAAACTCAGGTGGGCCTTTTTTCACTGCAAGCCAGCAGCAGGGCTCTGACCATGGAAAGCCCGGATGGCATGATCAAGATCATCGCGGGCCCCGAAGGCCGAATCGTCGGGGCTCACCTCATCGCTCCCAACGCCAGCGAGGTCATCGCCGAGATCAGCCTGGCCATCCATCGGGGTCTTACGATTGATGACATCTCTTCGACGATCCACATCCATCCGACAATTTCGGAATCTGTCATGGAAGCCGCGCTCAAGGCGAAAAACGAAGCGATCCATATCCTGAATACGTGATTCCGCCCGCCGCCCTGCTCGAACAACGTTCGTTTGGCGCCCGTTGGTGTTTGACTTGGTCCTGCCCTGTGCTACAATAGGACGACCTGAGCGGATGAGTTCACGAGGAGACAACGATGTCGACCATAAACAAAACGTTTCGTTTCCTAATTGCAGCTGTGCTCGTGGCCATGGTCTTTCCGCTGGCCCTTTCGGCCTATATCGACCCGGGGACCGGGAGCTACATCCTTCAGGTTCTCATCGCGGCTTTTGTCGCCGTTTCTTTCACCATCAGAGTGTTCTGGAAAAGGATTAAGAAATTTTTCTCTCGGAAAAAAGAGGAGAAATCGGAGCCTCTTCGAGAGTCGGCCGATGAAAAATGAGGCCGGGACGCTCGCGGGCTCGTTTCGCGACCCGAGCGGTTTCCTCTTCACCCGAGAGAACATTCTCTACCGGCAGATCAATCACTCCTACAGAGAAGACTATGACCTGTTGCTCTCAAGCGGCCTCTATAGAGCCTTAACCCAAGTTGGGCTCCTGGTCCGCCACGAGGAGGTTCTCATCCCTCCGGCCGATCCCGGAGCGGCCTATAAAATTATCCAGCCCGAGCCGGTGCCTTTTATTTCTTACCCCTATGAGTGGGGCTTCAGCCAGCTCAAGGACGCGGCCTTGGCGACCCTCCATATCCAAAAGACGGCCCTCGAGCACGGGATGTCCCTGAAAGATTCCAGTGCCTATAATATCCAGTTTTTGCAGGGGAGAACAGTCTTCATCGATACTCTCTCGTTTGAAAAGTTGATGATGAGGCCCTGGGTCGCTTACAGGCAGTTCTGTCAGCACTTCCTCGGTCCCCTGCTTCTCATGAAGTATAGAGATTTTCGTCTCAACCAGCTGTCGCGCGTTTTTATTGACGGTCTTCCCCTCGATCTCACCAGTCGCCTCCTGCCCAGGTCGACACGGCTGAAGCCGAGCTTGGCCACGCACATTCATCTCCATGCCTTGAGTCAAAAGCATTTCTCGACGAGAACTGTCCGGGTGAGAGAAAAGCGGGTCAGCCGAACCGCGCTCTTGGGGATCGTCGACAGTCTGGAATCCGCCGTCAAAAAGCTGAGCTTCAAACTAAAAAAAACGGAATGGGCCAACTATTACCAGGAGACCAACTACGTGCCCGAGGCGTTCGAGCACAAGAAGCAGGTTCTGGCCGAATTCTTAGATCTCGTCCGCCCGAGGAATCTCTGGGACTTGGGAGCCAACACCGGGACTTTCAGCCGGCTGGCTTCAGAGCGGGGAATTCCCACCGTCTCCTGGGACATCGACTTCGTGGCCGTAGAATTGAATTACCGCGACTGTGTTGCCAAGAAAGAAAAGCTCCTCTTGCCCCTGGTTTTGGACCTGACCAACCCAAGTCCGGCGATCGGATGGGAGAATCAAGAGCGAAGGTCGTTCCTCGAGCGCGGGCCGGCCGATGCCGTTCTTGCCCTGGCTCTCCTGCACCACCTGGCCATCTCGAATAACCTCCCGTTTTCCAGGATCGCCGCCTTCTTCAGAAAAATCTGCCGGACTCTGGTCGTCGAATTCATTCCCAAGAGCGACTCTCAGGTTCAGCGCCTCCTGGCCACCCGAAAAGACATTTTTTCCAACTACAGCCAGCCGGACTTCGAGCACGAGTTCAGCCGCTTCTTTACGATTCAAAAAACAGTGCCCCTGAAGGGGTCCGAGCGAGTGCTCTATTTGATGCAAGGAAGAGATGACCAAACCTGAGCCCGGGCCGAAAAAACTCTTCTATCCCTTCCTCTTCGGCGTCTTCCCGGCTCTTTTTCTTTTCACTCACAACATCGAAGAGGCTTCTCCGGGTACCTTGTTGCTTCCCGTGGCCATGAGCCTCAGCCTGACCTGCCTGGTCTGGCTCGTCGCCCGATTGACGATCAAAGAGAGAACCAAGGTTTCCCTGTTTACATTCATTCTCAGTTTCATGTTTTTCTCTTATGGGCACGTCTTTCTGCTGCTCAAAAAGCCCTTTTTGGATCGACATAAGCTTTCCGAGAGCGCGTTTCTCGTCATCTGGGGGGTTCTCTTCGCTGTCTTAGCCTATCTGGTCATCAGGACCAAAAAGAGCCTCAACAGCCTCAGCACCTTTTTAAATATTTTCGTTTCCACCCTGATCCTGTTCGCCTTTAGCCAGATCGTGCTTTTCTATGTGGACTCCTGGAAATCTCCGCATCTGAAGACCGAGATTCCCGATTCCCTGCCGCGAAAGGGAGACGCTGTTCGACCGGAAGAACTTCCTGATATCTATTATCTTATCTTCGACCGCTATGCCAACGAGGATATCCTGAAGAAATATTATGATTTCGACAACGGAGAATTCATCAAGTACCTCGAAGGCAAAGGTTTCTATGATGCCTCGACCAGCCGCTGCAATTACTTCAGCACGCATTATTCCCTGGCCAGCAGCCTGAACATGGAATATCTCAATGATCTTCTTGCCAGGGGCCCGGTGAGAAGACGGGTGTTCTATCAGCTGATCCGGGATTTCAAGGTTCGGCGGCTTCTCAAATCTTTAGGCTATAAGCACTTCCATTTTGGCTCCTGGTACGAAGGGACCCGGGTGAACCGGTACGCCGACCTGAATTTCCGGGGGAAGGGGCTCATCCCTCTGTCTCAGGATTTTCTAAAGAATTTTTTGCAGACAACGGTCCTTTTCCAGCTCGTCAGAGAGAACCTTGTGGCCAGAAATGAGGCCGTCCTTAACCTTCAGAAGTTCAAAGAGCTGGCGGAGATTCCGAATCTCCCGGGGCCCAAGTTCGTTTTCCTCCACATGCTGATGCCGCACCATCCGTTCTATTTTGATGCCCAAGGCCAGATCCCCCTCGAGCGGACATCGTCCAAGATCCAGGACATCAAATACCTGGCCCAACTCAGGTACACCAATACGAAAATAAAGGAACTCGTGGATAATCTTCTCGCGAAATCCAGACGGCCCCCGATCATCATTCTTCAGTCCGACGAAGGACCGGCCGAAGAAGAAAAACCGGTCCGAAAAATGGTCCGCATGCGGGATCTGGATCGGGCGGTCCTCAACCTGAGAATCCGCTGCTATATCTTGAACGCTTATTACCTACCCGGGGTGGACGCGAGCCGGGTTCTTTATCCCTCGATCTCACCGGTCAATACTTTCCGGGTCATTTTCAACCTCTATTTCGGCACCCATTTTCCGCTTCTCAGGGACCAAACCTACCGGCCGGTGGGGGACGAGACAAAACTCCGCAAGCTCGACCGTCTCCAGGATTGGATCTGGACTTTCCGGTTGCACATGCCTCATCCCCAGGAAGCAAAGTAAAGCATGCGGACCAAAAGACTTCCGACGGCTCTCCTTCCCGCGTTGCTCCTGGTTCTCAATCTTTTCTTTTTTCTTCCGCTGGCCATTTTCCAAGGGAATCAGGAGGAATTCGGTGTCCCTCTCAAATCCATCCTGGGCGTGTTTCTTCTGCCCGGTCTCATTTTGTTGTTTCTCTTGATCGGAACAGGCCTGGTCCTGCCCTCGAACGCGGGTCGAAAGTTCACTTCGATTGTATTTGTGCTCGCTGTCCTTGTCTGGATCCAAGGCAACCTTCTCGTCTGGAAATATGGTGTCCTCACCGGCCAGGGAATCGATTGGAAGAGGCATGTCTGGTCGGGCCGGGTGGACACGGCTCTCTGGATCGGATTGCTATTAGCGGCGCTGGTCTTCTCGAGAACCACTTCTAAAATCGTAATCTTCGGGAGCGCACTCTTTCTCGTCCTGCAATCTTTCAGCGGGATTTACACCAGCCTGAAGAAGCCGGCGCTCTGGAAGAGTCGCGCCCAAACTTCGGCGCCCGGCACTCCTCCCCGAGGTGTGTTCGAATTTTCCGGACGGGAGAATGTGATCCAGGTGATCCTCGACGGATTTCAGTCGGATTTTTTCAAGCAGATCGTCACTCAGGACCCCGCAAAGTACAGGAAGGCGCTGGACGGGTTCACCTTTTTTGAGGAGGCGACGAGCTCTTTTCCTTCCACGCAAATGAGCGTTCCGGCCATCCTCAGCGGCGAGGTCTATAAAAACGACATCCCCACCTATAAATTTATTGGGCAGATCAATCAGGGAAGGACGATCGGGAATGTCCTGCATGACCGCGGTTTCGACGTAGACCTGGTCGTGGGCGACATTTACACCCGGAAGGCCCGCTCCTCAACGATCTACGACATCGCGATTCCCTATGGTTATAAACGGAGCCAACAAGTCCGCAACAATGCTGCCCAGATGATGGATCTGGTCCTCTTCCGTGCCTGTCCCCAGCCGGCCAAGCGACTCGTCTATAACGATCAGCTCTGGCTCTTCCAGCGGTTGGCTGCTTCCAAAACCCAAAACCTCGAATACCGGATGTTTTCCCATCGGGCTTTCTTGGATGATTTCATCCGGAAAGCTTCTGTCGCCCGGGAAAAGTCCGTTTACAAGTATCTCCATCTGATGACTCTCCATCCGCCGATCCTTGTCGACGAGAATTGCCGGTTCAAGCCGGGTTTGGCGACGACTTGGGAGAACAGGATTATCCAGGCCCGTTGTGCCCTCGATCAGTTTCTCAGCTTTCTGGAGAGACTCCGCTCCCTGCGGATCTATGATTCTTCTCTGATCATCCTCCAGGGAGATCATGGAACAGCCGAGCACGTCAGGCTGCTCAATGATGACCAGGCTGCAGAAAAGACTCTCTATCATGAGAGTCTGTCGAGGATTGCTTCACTGTCCCTGCCTCTGCTCGCGGTCAAGCCGCCGGGTGCCCGGGGGCCCCTGGCGGACTCCAAAGCCGAAGTGGAACTTACCGACCTTCCGGCCACGATCTGTTCGCTGCTCAAGATCGATGAGCCCTTTAAGGGAAGGCCGGTTTTCGAGATCGATCCCCAGGAAAGGCGAGAGCGCAAATTCTATTTTTACGATTGGTATAAGACGAACTGGGAGAACGAATATTACGATTATCTCGACGAATTCGCCATCCTGGGAAGTCCTCACGATCGGAACTCCTGGCGTCTTGTCCAGAGCCTCCGCTCCCCCCATGTCTCCTTCAAGACAGATCAAATCATATTCGGCACGACGCAGTCCAACCGCTTCAAGCGGGCGGGCTGGGCGGGAAACCGAAAGGACCCGGTGGAAGCCTATACCTACAACTGGGCGATGGGAGAATCTGCGATTCTGGTGGTTTCATTGCCCAAGGAACGGACGGTGGAGATGACGGCGAGGATCAAATCCTTTCCCGTGAGCCAGTCTCAAACGGTCACCATCAAGGTCGATGGCAAGAAAGTCGGGATATGGAATCTTCACGCGCCCTGGGTTTCGACTGACATGCGTGTTCTCATCCCGCCCGACTCCGCGAGACCCGAGGCCAGCCTGATCGAATTTGTTTTTTCACAGCACCGGGAACGAGCATCGGGTCCGGGTCCCCAAGCCGTCCAGTTTCAAACCATCACCTTGAAGCCGCAAAAAAAATAGACCGAGTCTTTCTCGTCCATTGGGTCATGAAAGAAAGGAGCTTCTGGGGTTAGGTGTCCAGGGATCATTTGTTTTTGCTCGCTCCCATCCTGGCAGGGCGATGTTCTTTCCTCTTCCTCTGGTCATGGTTCACAAATGACGGATTGCGATTTCGACGGACCTCTTCGCAGCCGGGCCGTCGAACCGACGGCGCCGAAAAAATCTAAAAAAAATTGTCAAAATCGTTTGCAAATTCCATTTTATTTTATTAAAATTTATCCCCTTATCAGAGACTGGATCGATGACTGAACTATTTTTGGTCTTTCTCATCTTCGGACTTCTAGGGGGGGTTCTGATTTTCATGAACGCGCTCTTGGGCCCGAAGAGGTCAAACCCCACCAAAGAGCGCCCCTTTGAATGCGGCAGCCCCTATCTCCAAAAAGACATCAAGCCCTTTCACATCAAATTTTACCTCGTCGCCCTTGTCTTCCTGTTGTTCGATATCGAAGTCGTCTTTTTCTTCCCCTGGGCTCTCATCTTCAGAGAAATGATGCAGACGGCCTTGCTGGTCATGCTGGCCTACATCGCCGTCCTGGTCATCGGCTTCATCTACGCCTGGAGAAAAGGGGCTTTCGAGTGGGATTGACGGTTACGGGCGTCGGGATGGATTGAAGAGGATGGCACTTAATTACATTACCACGAAATTCAATTATATCCTCGGCTGGGGCAGGAAGTTCTCATTGTTCCAGTATCCCTTCATCACGGCCTGCTGCGGGATGGAATACATGTCGGCGGCCTGCGCCCACTTTGACCTCGACCGTTTCGGGGCCGGCTGGACGAGGTTCTCGCCGCGCCAATCGGACATGATCCTCGTGACCGGAACGATCTGCCAGAAAGAAGCGCCCGTTCTGAAGACCGTCTACGATCAGATGTGCGAACCCAAATGGGTGATCGCCATCGGCGCCTGCGCGGTCAGCGGCGGCATTTATGATAATTACGCGGTCGTCCAGGGAGTGGACAACATCATCCCCGTCGATGTTTATATCCCGGGCTGCCCGCCCCGTCCGGAGATGATCCTGGATGCCGTACTCAAGCTCCAACAAAAGGTCCAGGCCGAAGGGCATGAATGGCGATGGCAGAAAAAACGCTCCTAGAACAATTGAAGCAGAAGTTTCCGACCAAGGTCAAGGAAAGCTTCGAGATCTCGGGCGACGAAGTCGTTGTCATCGAAAAGGGATCCCTGCTCAGTCTGATGACCGCCCTGAAAAACAAGCCTTACGAATTTACCATGCTCCTCGACCTGACTTGTGTCGATTACACTGGGGAGAATCCCCGATTCGAGATGGTTTATCACCTGTTTTCGCTGCCCCACAACCGCAGGCTCCGGATTAAGACCCGCTTGACGGAAGGGGACGCGACGATCGATTCATTGGTTCCCTTATGGAAGAACGCCAATTGGCTGGAGAGGGAAGTCTACGATATGTTTGGCGTCGGGTTCAACGGCCATCCCGATCTCCGGCGCCTGCTGATGTATGACGGCTTCGAAGGATACCCGCTGCGCAAAGAATATCCCCTCCGCAAACGCCAACCGATCATTCCCGTAAGGAAATAAGAGGGAAGGACGAGATGCTGACCAGGATTCAGAAGGAAGCGCGGCCGGACAGTCTGCTGCTGAATATGGGCCCGTCCCACCCGGCCATGCACGGCACCATCCGGATCATGCTCGAGCTTGACGGAGAGAAGATCCTCAACTCCGAAGTGGAGATCGGATACTTGCACCGCGGCTTTGAGAAGATCTGCGAAAACCGGACCTATTTTAACCTGCTTCCTTATACCGACCGACTCAATTACGTTTCTCCCCTCATCAACAACCTCGGCTATGTTATGACCATGGAGAAACTGCTCGGCCTCGACATCCCCGAGCGGGCTCAATACATACGAGTGATCATGAGCGAGCTGTCACGGATCTCCGACCACCTCACCTGTTTGGCGGCCATGGCCATGGAATGCGGTGCCTTCACCGTCTTCCTCTACACAATTAAGGCCCGTGAATACTGCTGGGATGTCATCGAATTCACGACCGGGGCCCGGATGACCACCTCTTACATCCGCATCGGCGGAGTCCGGGCTGACCTGCATCCCTCCTATCCTGAGTCGCTCAAGACAGCGATCGTCGAGACGAGGAAAGTCCTCAAGGACATCCACGGACTGCTCGACAAAAACAAGATCTTCTTGAACCGGACCAGGGACATCGCCGTCATGTCCCAGGAGGAGGCCGTCGCCTTCGGTTGGACGGGACCCACTCTGCGTTCGACAGGTGTCTACTATGACGTTCGCAAGGCCTTTCCCTACTCGATGTACGACCAATTGGACTTCGAGGTTCCACTGGGAGAGAGAGGCGACAACTTCGACCGTTATATGGTTCGGATGAAGGAAATGGAACAGAGCCTTCGGATTTTAGAGCAGGCGATGCGGAACATCCCCCCGTCTACGGCCCCGCTCCTGGCTGAGGGCGTCGAGCCGCCCCAGGCGGTCCAGGAGTCCCGCTCCAAGAAAACTCGCGGGCCGGTCCGGCTCTCTCCCAACCTGGAAGGTTCCGAAGAATCTGTTTACAAAGATATCATGACCGGCGACCGCCGCTATGTCATTCCGCCCAAGGAAGAAACCTATAACTCGATCGAGGGCTTGATCAGTCATTCCAAGTTTTTCATGAAAGGGGCGGGAATCAGACCTCCCAAAGGTGAAGTCTATTTTTCGGTTGAGGGGGGAAACGGCGAGCTCGGCTACTATATCGTCTCGGACGGGACGGACAGGCCCTATCGGCTCCATCTGCGGGCCCCTTGCCTGCACATTTTGGCGGCTCTCGAAGGCCTGATCAAGGGTCGCTTCGTGGCGGATGTCATCCCAACCTTTGGGTCGATGAATATCATTTGCGGAGAATTGGAACGGTGAGCGCTGAGTTTTCTCCCCAGACCAAAAAGAAGATTGACGAACTATTGGTCCATTACCCCAGGAAAGAGGCGGCCCTCCTTCCGGTCCTTCACCTCGTCCAGCAGGAATTTGGAGCGATCACCCGGGAGGAAGAGCAGCTGGTGGCGGCCCTCTTGAACATCAAGCCCATAAGGGTCCGGGAAGTGGTGACCTTTTATACTATGCTCCGGCAAGAGCGGCAAGGGAGATACTTGCTCCAGGTATGCTCAAACCTGACCTGTACATTAGCCGGCTCCGAACGCCTCATTGACTATTTAAAGAGACGCCTCGGCGTAGGGGTCGGGGAAACGACTCCGGACAACAGGTTCACTCTGTCCACCGTCGAATGCCTGGGCGCGTGCGACCAGGCCCCCTGTATGATGGTCAACCTTGATTATCATACGGGGCTGACTCAGGAAAAGATCGAAAAAATTCTGGAGAGTTTAAAATAGGAACCGTGGAAGAAAAAGTCTTAACCCGGTATTTCGGTTTGGAGAATTTCTATAAGATTGAAGTCTACCTCAAACAGGGCGGATACCAAGCGGCTAAGAAGGCCCTCCTCGAGATGAAACCCGAAGACGTTCTGGCCGAGGTCAAGAAGGCCAATCTCCGGGGCAGGGGAGGAGCCGGCTTTCCCGCCGGCGTCAAGTGGGGATTTGTCCCTCAGAAGATCCAGAAGCCCAGGTACCTCTGCGTCAACGCCGATGAGGGAGAACCGGGTACTTTCAAAGATAGATACATCATGGCCCATATCCCTCACCAGCTCTTGGAGGGAATCATCATCTCCTCGTATGCGGTGGGGATCCACGCCGCCTACATTTACATCCGAGGCGAATATGAAGCCATCGCTCAGCGGCTCGAGCAGGCGATTGCCGAGGCTTCGGTGAAGGGGTTCTTGGGCAAAAATATTCTCAAGAGCGGGTTCGACCTTGAAGTCGCCGTCCATCGAGGCGCCGGCGCTTATATTTGCGGAGAGGAGACGGCCCTGCTTGAATCTCTGGAGGGACGGCGCGGCCACCCCCGGCTCAAACCGCCTTTCCCGGCCTCGGTCGGGCTCTTTCAATCGCCCACGGTCATCAACAATGTTGAGACCATTGTCAACATTCCGGTCATCATCGCCCAGGGAGCCGAATGGTTTGTCCAGCGGGGGCTGCCCAAAGATGGAGGAACCAGGATCTTCGGGGTCAGCGGAGCGGTTAAGAACCCGGGGATCTACGAGCTTCCGATGGGCGCGAGTCTGAAAGAAATCATCTATAAGTACGCCGGCGGTTTGCCCGAAGGGAGGACGCTCAAGGCGGTCATACCAGGAGGGATGTCTGCCCCTGTGCTCACTGCGGAGGAGATCGATATCAAGATGGATTTCGAGTCCCTTGTCGCGGCCAATTCGATGCTTGGTTCGGCGGCGGTCATCGTGATCGACGACCGGACGTCCATGCTCCAGGTTCTCAAGACCATCACCAAGTTCTATTCCCATGAATCCTGCGGCCAGTGCACTCCCTGCCGGATAGGGACCTCCTGGATCCACAAGATCGTAACCCGGATCGCCGAGGGAAAGGGCGAAAAAGACGACTTGGAGACGATCCTTCGCCTGGCCTCTAATATCAAGGGGAAAACGCTCTGCCCCCTGGGAGACGCGGCGGCCATGCCGATTCTCTCCCTTACCCAGAAGTTTTCGAAGGAATTGGCAGCCGAGCTGCCAAACTAGGAGCAGGAGAAGCGATTCGAGATGGCAAAGATTTCAATCGACGGAAAGCCCGTGGAAGTCACCGACGGGCTGACCATCATGAAAGCGGCGGATTCAGCCGGGATCATCATTCCCCGTTTCTGCTACCACCCCGCCTTTGTGCCCGAGGGGAGCTGCCGGATGTGTCTGGTGGAAATCGAGGGCTTGCCCAAACTCGAACTCGCCTGTTCGACCGTCGTCCGCGATGGGATGAAGGTCTCGACGGGAAGCGAGAAAGTGGTCGAGGCAAGACGTGGCGTCCTGGAATTCCTGCTCGCCGAGCATCCGCTCGATTGCCCCATCTGTGATAAAGCCGGAGAGTGCACGCTCCAGGATTACTACGAGGGTTATGGCCGATTCAAAGGCGTGTTCCAGGAGTTCAAGGAGAAAAGGGAGAAAAAGCTCGTCCTGGGAAAGAGTCTGATCCTCGATCGGGAGAGATGCATCCTCTGCACGCGCTGCGTCCGCTTCCTCTCCGAAGTGACCAAGACTCAGGAGCTTGGAGTTTTTAAGAGAGGGGTGCACTCGGAGATCAGCCCTTACGAAAATGAGCCGGTCGATAACAACTATTCCGGTAATCTGGTCGAGATCTGCCCGGTCGGAGCGATCACCGATTTGGATTTTCGCTTCAAGACGAGGCCCTGGTTCCTGAACACAGGGGAATCCATCTGCCCGCTCTGCAGCCGGGGCTGCAATATTTATATCGATTATCTGCCCGGCTTTGCCAGGCTGGAAGAAACCAAGAAGGTCCTGCGCATCCGGTCCAGGGAGAACCTCCGAGTCAATGGATACTGGATCTGTGATCTGGGCAGGTATGGCTATTCTCGTCTCGACCAGGACCGGTGGGTAGAGCCGGCTATGTACCAGGGAGGGAAACGGATCGGCATCAGCTGGGATAAAGCCCTCATCGTTCTGGCCGAGAAGATCAAAGCCCTGGTCATCAGGGAGAGGACAACGAGGATCGTCGTCCTCGCCCAGACCTACCTTACGAACGAAGAGCTGTTTCTCCTCCGCAAGTTGTTCCGGAACGATCTCGGAGTCAACCGAATCCTCTTTGTCGATCCGCCGCAGGGAACGGGAGATGAGCTCTTGCTGACCGCGGATCGCAGCCCGAACAGAAAGGGAGCTCAGGAGCTCGGGTTCGACTTGAACCCGCCGGCCTTGGAGGCGGCGGCTCAGGGGACCGAGCTGCTTCTCGTCTTCGGCTCCTTTCTCCATGACCGCTTCGACCTCGCGGGGCTCAAGACGGCCCTGGAGAAGGTGGCGACCAAGTTCTTGTTCACGCCTCGAGTGCGCGAGCATAACTCCCTATTCGATTTCGTTCTGCCCACGGCCATGACGGCTGAGAAAAGCGGCTCTCTGACCAATTTTGAGGGTAAAGTTCAGAAGTTCGGGCCCGTTCTGGAACCGAGAGGGGAGAGTCTTCCGGAATGGCGGTTCCTGGTCAATCTCGGTAAAGAACTCCGGACGAATTATCGATATTATAACCAGTTCGTTTCTCCCAAGGAGATTTTCAGGGAGATGTCCAAAGAGATCCCCTTTTTTGAGCAGGACCGATAATGGACGTATTAATTGCCTTCGTCAAGATCGTTCTCGGCCTGGTCTGGTTCCTCCTCCTGACGCTTTATCTCACGTGGGCCGAAAGAAAAGAGAGCGCCGTGCTCCAGGACCGTCTCGGTGCCAACAGAGCCTCTGTCTTCGGTCTGCGGCTGATAGGTCTTTTTCAACCGTTTGCCGATGCCATCAAGATGATCTTTAAAGAGGACTTCGTCCCCGCCTTCTCCCAGAAATTCCTCCATACGCTCGCCCCGTTCTTGTCTTTCTTCTTCGTGGCCATCACCATCTCGGGAATACCCTTCGCCGATTCAATCCGCCTGGGGGATCGGATCATTCCGCTCCAGATTTTGGATTTTAACGTCGGCCTCCTCTTCATTCTGGCCATGTTGTCCCTGGGGATCTACGGCATCATCCTCAGCGGTTGGGCATCGAACAACCGCTATACTCTTCTGGGTAGCATGAGGGGAGCCGCCCAGCTCATCTCCTACGAAGTGGGACTCGGGCTCTCGCTGGTTGGGTTGATCATGGTTTTTCCTTCCTTGAAGCTCTCTCAGATCGTCGGCTATCAGGGAGGACTCTTGTTCGGCTTCCTGCCCAGATGGGGAATTTTTCTTCAGCCTCTGGGATTCATCGTCTTCTTCGTGGCCGCGCTCGCCGAGACCAAAAGAGTCCCCTTCGATATGCCCGAAGGGGAATCGGAGATCATCGGCTTTTTCACCGAATACGGCGGCCTCAAATGGGGCCTGTTCATGATGACCGATTTTATGGAGATCATCATCATTTCCAGCCTGGTCACGACCCTCTTTTTTGGCGGCTGGCAGGTGCCCTGGATGGGAGCTGATGGGTTTCATTTTCCTGGGGGAGGTCAATGGCTGTTGGGACGCTGGCTGGTGATTGTGTTTCAAATCGTCGCCTTCAATTTGAAGGTCTTCTTCTTCTGCTGGCTGCAGATCCTGATCCGCTGGACCTATCCCCGGTTCCGGTACGACCAGGTCATGGATTTGGGCTGGAAACTGCTGATTCCTCTCAGCCTGGTCAATATCGTTGGCACCGGTGTCATCTTAACGAGAATCTGAGATGCTAAAAAGTCTGGGCTATTTTTGGGAAATCATCAAGGGAAGCTTCATCACGACCCGCCATTTCGTGGTCAATATGTGGTTTCACATCATGAAAGCCCTCGGTGTCAAGACAAAACGAAGGGGGTCCGTGACCATCCAATATCCCGAGCAAAAGAAGGAGCTGGCCTCGCGACACCGCAGCCTTCATCGGATCACGAAGCGAGACGACGGAAAGCCCCGATGCGTGGCCTGCATGCTTTGCATGACAGTCTGCCCCTCGGAGTGCATCTACATCGAAGCCTCAGAGGACCAGGACCTAGAGATGCAAAAGTTTCCGTCGAAGTTCGAGATCGACCTGACCCGCTGCTGTTTCTGCGGCTTCTGCGTCGAAGCCTGTCCTGAAGACGCCATCCGGATGGATACGGGGGTCATCGACCTGGCCCGATACGGGCGCCAAGACCTGCAATACGACCTCAAAAAGCTCTTGGGATGAGCGTCGCCCGCCTTTCTATCGGAGACTTTGAAATATTTGGCCTGTCGGACGGGAGTTTTTATCTCGACGGGGGGGCGATGTTCGGCGTTGTCCCAAAAGTCCTCTGGGAGAGAAAGTGCCCGGCCGACAAAAGAAACAGGATCAAACTCGGTCTCAACTGTTTTTTGATCAAAACCCAAGCGGCACGCATCCTTCTGGAGACCGGGCTCGGCCCCAAGCTAACCGGGAAGTTCACCGATATATTCAATGTTCAGAGACAGCCCGATCTGTTTTCTTCTCTTCGGGAGGCCGGCTTTGCGCCTGAAGACGTCGATTTCGTGGTCAACACACATCTTCATTTTGACCATTGCGGAGGAAACACATATCTCGACGATCGAAGAGAGACAAGGCCGACGTTTTCAAAAGCCAAGTACATAATCCAGAAAGGAGAATGGGAGGCCGCCCTCAGTCCCGAAGAGCGGGACAGACCCAGTTATCTCCAGGAGAATTTTGTCCCTCTTGAAAAGCACGGCGTCCTCGAACTCATTGATGGCGATCTTGAGCTCGTGCCCGGAGTAGAGATCATCGTTGTTCCAGGGCACACGGCCCGTCACCAATGTTTGAGGGTCCGTTCCCGGGGAGAAGTTCTGTTTTTCCCGGGGGACCTTATTCCGATGTCGGCTCATATCGGCGTGCCCTATGTCATGAGTTATGACCTTTATCCTCTGGAGACGATGAGGAATAAAAGAAAGTACTATGAGCTGAGCCTCCGCGAAAACTGGCTTTTTGGTCTTGACCACGACACCCATCATCATTTCGGCCGGATCAGGAGGGCCGGGGAGAAATACGAGTTCGAGCCCGAGGCCGGCAGGCTCTCCGGGTAGGGCGAAACCTCCCCGGGGCGGTTGACTTTAGAAGTGAAAAAACTATAATAAACTCTTTTAATCCAAGGAGGCAATCCAATGAGTAAAAAAGTTACTGTTGAGGAGTTGCTGGCCAAGGCCGAGCAACCCTCGAAAGACGCCCTCCGGCTTCATGCTTATTATAAAGGGAAAATCGGCGTCACTCTCAAGTGCCGGATCAGAGACTTCAATGACTTCGCGATCTGGTACACCCCCGGCGTCGCCGCCGTGTGCAAGGAGATCAACAAGGACCGGGAGAAGGCCTATGAGATGACCAACAAATGGAACTTTGTCGCAGTTGTCTCTGATGGCTCTAGGGTCCTGGGTTTGGGCGACATCGGCCCCGAAGCGGGGCTGCCGGTCATGGAAGGAAAAGCGTTGCTTTACAAGTACCTCGGGGGCGTGGATGCGTTCCCGATCATGCTTAGCACAAAGGACCCGGAGCAGATCATCCAGACCGTGAAGTGGATCCAGCCCACCTTCGGAGGCGTCAACCTCGAAGACATCTCCCATCCCAAGTGCTTTCACATCCTGGATACGCTTCGCAAGGAATGCGAAATTCCTGTCTGGCATGATGACCAACAGGGAACGGCCTGTGTCACGGTGGCCGGACTCATCAACGCCCTGAAGATTGTCAAGAAGAGGATGCAGGATGTCAAGATCGCCCTCGTCGGCGCGGGCGCGGCCAATGTGGCCATCGCGCGCCTCCTGATCACAGCAGGCGCGAAGCCCGGGAACATGGTGATCGTCGACTCTCGAGGGATCCTCCACCGGGACAGGGGCGACCGTGAAACCCTGCAAGCAAAATATAAGGAGAAATGGCACCTCTGCGAGATCACCAACAAGGAAGGCATCAAGGGTGATATCCCGGAATGCATGGAGGGAGCGGACGTCCTGCTCTCCGCATCCAAGACTGGCCCGGGGACGATCCTAAAAGAATGGATTTCTCACATGGCGAGTGACTCCATCGTTTTTGCCATGGCCAACCCCGTCCCTGAGATCTGGCCCTGGGAGGCGAAAGAGGCGGGCGCCCGGATCGTTGCGACGGGAAGGTCGGATTTTCCGAACCAAGTCAATAACTCGCTCGGCTTTCCCGGGATCTTCAGGGGAGCTCTGGATATTCGGGCGATCTCGATTACCGACGAGATGTGCATCGAGGCCTCAAAGGAGCTGGCCAAAGTCGCCGAAGACCACGGACTCAGCGACGATTATATCGTTCCCAATATGGACGAGTGGGAGGTCTTTACGCGCGAAGCCGTGGCCGTAGGCTCCAAGGGAATCGAGCAGGGTGTCGCCCGCAAAAAGGCGTCTCCCCAAGAGCGCTTCAAACTGGCTGAGACGATCATCAAGCAGGCCCGAGAGCAGGTCCAGATGTTGATGAAGGAAGAGTTCATCATAGATCCGGACAAATAACGGGACCGGGAGACAGGGATAAAGACGACCGGTCGAGAGGACGAAGAAGAGGACTTCCATTGACATTTCCCCTTTGCTGTGTTATAGCTTAGCACATTAGAGAGTAATAGATATCTGCGGAAAAGAGGGAGTATCAACCGTGCCATCGCAATCGAGTTGGACCAGGGACGACGACTTTCGCCCCCCCAGAATTACTCGTCCGACTTAACATCTCTCTCTAAGAACCCACGCAAAGGATGCTGACTCGGGCTCAGAGTTAAAATCAAGAAGGGAGGTGAGAATGATTTGAGGTCTAAGAATAATCAACCAAGGGAATTAATAAATTTAAATCTAAAGAGGAGGATTCGAAAATGAAAACCTTAGTGAAAGTTCTGGTCTTGGGTGTCATCGCTGCTTTCGTCTTTACGGGCTGTGCCAAACAGCCAACTCAGGCAATGAATGACGCCAAGGCCGCCATCGACGCCACCGTGCAGGAAGGCGCCGATGTCTACGCCAAGGATGAGCTGAAAAAGCTCAACGATGACAACCAGGCGGCCCTGGACGAGATCACCGCCCAGAGCAAGAAGTTCTTCAAGAAATACGGACACGCCAAAGAGATGCTGGCCAAATTGAAGACCGACGCCGAAGCAGTGAAGGCCCTCATCCCGGCCAGAAAAGAAGAAGCCCAAAAGAACGCGATGGCAGCTCAGGACGAAGCCAAGAAAGCCGTCGCCGATGCCAAGGAGTTGCTGGAAAAGGCTCCCAAAGGCAAGGGAACCAAAGCGGACATCGAAGCCATGAAGGCCGACCTTCAGGGTCTCGAGACTTCTCTGATGGAAGTCCAGACAGCGATCGACGGGGCCGATTATTTCGGCGCTAAGGACAAAGCCACGGCCATCAAAGACAAAGCGATGGCTATCAGCGACCAGATCAACATGGCGATCGAGAAGGTTAAAGGTAAAAAGTAATCGGCGAAGACTTTCGTTTTGGACCTGAGAAATTCTGGTATTGCATTATTATTTTTTTGTCTTTTCGCCTTTGGATGTCAAGCACCACCGGTACCTCCGGAGGTTCAGAAAGCCGAGCGACAGGAATATGACCTCTGGAGGGCCGGTGCTCCTGTTTATTCTTTAGAAGACTACACCAATTACAAGCAGGATCTTCAAAGAGCCAAGGAAAGGCTTGGCGAAGAGAAGCTGAAGCTTGGTTTTTTCCGGGATTATAGGCCTATCAAGGCGGATTTCGACCGGGTCCTCGAGAGGGGAGATAAGATTTTCCTGAGGGTCCGCGAAATCAAAGAGCTCAAGTCCAGCTCTATTCTAGCCCAGTTCGCTGGGCTCCAATCCAAGCTGAAGACTTTGGCAGCGGTGACCTTGATCATTAACGAAAAGGGATCAGCCCGCAAAAAACTGGTCGAGGCTCAGATCATTCTCAACGAGGTCAGCCTGCTCACAAGACAGGAGAAATTCGACCAGGTTCCCGCTAAGGTTAACCGGATCGAGGCCCTGGCCGATCAGGCCAGGGAAGCCGTCCTGGCCAAGCTTGTCAGGTATCGCGATCCAGCCCAGATTGCCAGGTGGCGGAAGTGGGCCGATGAAACGGTCGCCGAGACACGCCGGAGTGGCGCGCTGGCTATTGTTGTTAATAAACTCGAACACAATCTGATCATCTACAAAAATGGGTCGGCCATCTCGACTTACGACGTCGGATTGGGCAGCAACGGCTTATCCGATAAACTCTATGCCGGGGATGATGCCACTCCCGAGGGCAAGTATCAAGTCGTCCTGAAGATTCCAGCGTCGAAATACTACAAGGCCTTGTTGATCAACTACCCCAACGACGAAGACAGGAGGCAATTTGTCCGGGCCAAGCAACGGGGGGAACTCCTTCCGTCCGCAGGCATCGGTGGGTCAATCGAGATCCACGGCGGAGGAAAAGATAGCTTGACGGCGGGCTGTGTGTCCATGGAGAATGGAGATATGGATAAGGTCTATGATCTTGTGAAAGTGGGGACGCCCGTAACGATCGTCGGGGCCCAGGATGTCGAGAACAGCGTTATCCGGGCCATCAAGAACCTCTAAAGCCTCATGAAAAGAGCGGCTCTTGTCTTTCTCGCTGCCGGGTATGTTGTTTTCCTCTGCCTGGAGGCAGGAGGTTATTTTCTGGGCTTGAAACAGCTCGCCGCCTGGAGAAAATCGCCCGCGGCTCCGGGTTCTTACGGGAAGGGAGAGAAGGAGCGTGAATCTCAGAGGGCGCAGCTGCAGAAAAAAATGAAGGCTCTTCTCCCCAGGAGCGTTTACATCGTCGTCGACACGGGTGCCAACATCATTTATCTCAAGAAGGGAGACGAGATCCTCAAAAAAGCGGTCATTTCGGCTGGCAGCGGAGATATCCTTGAAGAGCCTGGAGGGAAGAGGCAATGGATATTTGACACCCCCCGGGGAGAATTCTCTGTCGACTCTAAAATCGAAGATCCCTACTGGGTGAAACCTGACTGGGCATTCATTGAGGAGGGGGAGAAGATTCCCAAAAACCCGCAGGAGCGAATCGAGGCCGGAATGCTGGGCGACTATGCCCTCGGATTCGGCAAGGGCTTTTTCATTCATGGAACTCTCTATACCAGGTTGCTCGGCCGGAATGTAACCCACGGCTGCATCCGGGTGGGGGACGAGGACCTGAAGGTTATCTTCAAGGCGTCTTCAATAGGGACGAAGATCTTCATCTATTAACTATGAGGCATACTAGGATTTTGCTCGCGGGTTTTCTGCTCCTCCTGGCGACCGTTTTGACGGCTCAGAAAACCAATTCGTCCTCTGAGGATTCCCACCTGGAAGAGGAATTCAATTTGGCGAAATCGCCTTCGTTTTATTTTATCATTGACCTGGGGGCCAAGAAAATCGATCTCAAGGCCAGGGGCATGGTCCTCAGGGAGTGGCAGGTCCAAAGTGCCAGGGTCTGGGGGAAGAGGGTTCCTCTCGGCTCGATCAAACTTCTCCGAAAATCAAGCCTGTTCGCCCCGCAGCGGAAAAAGATCGTCCCCGGAACGGTGGAATCGACGGAACCGTTTAATCCAAAGCCAAAGCCGGAGAGCAAGGCCGATCAAGTCAAAAAGAAAGAAACGGCGACATTCGAGCTTCAGGCCCTAGAACTCAAAGACATGCCGAAAACGTACAGGCTCCAACTGGAGGGGACGATCGGCATAACTATCAGGTCCGAGGAAAAAAGTTTTGCCAACTCCCTCCGAGGAACATGGGACTCGCTCCGCTGGTATGCCATTTATCCTCTCAGGACGCTCTGGTCCAGCCTCAAGAAAAGATCTTTCGCCGAGATAGAGATAACGCTCCAGAACGAGCAGGAGGCTGAGGCCCTGTACTGGGTCCTCCTGGAAGGCCAGAGGGCGATCATAAGGTCAACTCCTGCATCCTGAACTCCTTTTATTTGAGTTCTCGATAACAAAATCCCAATGGGAACCAGGAATATATAAAAATTATATAAAATAACTTGACAATAAACCACTCAGATTTTATATTATTGGTTTAATAAATGAGGAGGAATACAGAATGCCGAAGATCATAGGAATTGATTTGGGCACGACGAATTCCGTCGTTGCCATCATGGAAGGAGATAAGCCGACTGTTATCGCCAATGAAGAAGGAGGGAGAACAACGCCTTCAGTTGTTGCTTTTACGCCGAAAGGCGAACGCCTGGTGGGTCAGGTGGCTAAGAGGCAGAGAGTGACCAACCCGGAAAATACGATCTATTCTATTAAAAGATTCATGGGCCGCCGTTATGATGAAGTGACTCAGGAAATAAAACAGGTGCCGTTTGTGCTCACTCAAGCGGAAAACGGGGATGTCAGGGTCGAGGTGGTCGGAAAGAAATTTGCCCCACCCGAGATTTCGGCGCTCATCCTGCAGAAATTGAAAAAAGCGGCCGAAGATTACCTTGGTGAAAAGGTTCATAAGGCAGTTATAACCGTCCCGGCTTACTTCAATGACAGCCAGCGCAAGGCGACCAAGGATGCCGGAACGATCGCTGGCCTGGAAGTGGTCAGGATCATCAACGAGCCGACAGCAGCCGCGCTCGCCTACGGCATGGACAAAAAGAAAGACGAAAAGATCGCCGTTTATGACTTTGGCGGGGGGACCTTCGATATCTCCATCCTCGAGGTGGGCGAGGGGATTGTGGAAGTTAAAGCGACAAACGGAGATACTCATCTGGGCGGCGATGATATTGATCAGAGAGTCCAGGATTGGATTGTGACCGAATTTAAAAAAGAGAGCGGGATCGATCTGACCAGAGATAAGATGGCCGTCCAGCGGCTCAAGGAGGCCGCGGAAAAAGCCAAAATCGAGCTCTCCACAACCCTGGAAACCGAGATCAACCTTCCTTTCATCACCGCCGATGCAACCGGCCCCAAGCACCTTTTGGTGAAAATGACCAGGGCCAAACTGGAGCAGCTTGTGGACGCGCTCATCCAAAGGTCGGTCACGCCGTGCCAACAGGCCCTCTCCGACTCCGGCTTAAAACCCGAAGAGATCGATGAAGTCGTTCTCGTTGGCGGCCAGACCAGGATGCCCAGGATCCAACAATTGGTGCGTGAGCTGTTCGCGAAAGAACCGCACAAAGGGGTGAATCCCGATGAAGTCGTGGCCGTCGGCGCGGCCATCCAGGGCGCCGTCCTGGGCGGTGATGTAAAAGATGTCCTGCTCCTCGACGTCACCCCCTTGACTCTCGGGGTTGAGACCTACGGTCAGGTGTTCACCAAGATGATCCCTCGAAACACCACGATTCCCACCAAAAAGACCGAGACTTTCTCGACCGCCTCGGATAACCAGCCCAGTGTAGAAATCCATGTCCTCCAGGGGGAGCGAGAGATGGCCGCCGACAACAGGACACTCGGACGATTCCATTTGGATGGCATTCCGCCCGCGCCACGAGGAATTCCTAAGATCGAGGTGACCTTTGATATCGACGCGAACGGAATCCTCCATGTGTCGGCCAGGGACTTGGGAACGGGAAAACAGCAGGCCATCACGATCACCGGCCACAGCGGCCTGGACGAAAGAGCGATAGACCGGATGGTCAAAGATGCCGAGGCCCATTCAGAGGAAGATAAGAAAAGACGCGATGTGATCGATGCCAAAAATCAGGCCGATCAGATGATTTACAGCCTGGAGAAGCTTCTCCGGGAGAGCAGAGGCCGAATTCCCGAGTCCGAAGCGGAGGACGTTCAGGCCGAGATCGAAAACACCAAGAAAGCCGTCCAGAGCGAGGACATCGGCCGGATCAACCAGGCCGTGGCCGACCTCTCGCGGGTTTCCCACAGGCTCACCGAGAGAATGTATCAATCCAGCGGACAGCAGCAGGCCCAGCAGGATTTTTCTCGGCCGCAATCTCCGGGCAAAGACCACAGCCAGGGCTCCCGGGGCGGGAATCCCGATGAGGAAGTCATCGAAGCAGAGGTCGTCGAGGAAGATAAAAAAAGCTAACCCGACAGGATAGCCCCGACTCGGGACGAGGAGTCCGGGAGAGGGCGGGCTGAAGGCGGACGCGATGGACAAGGACTTTTACCGGATATTGGGAATAGACAGGTCTGCCTCGACATCGGAGATCAAGAAAGCGTATCGAAGGCTGGCTCGCAAGCACCACCCTGATCTCAACCCTGGAGACAGGGCCGCCGAGGCGAGGTTCAAAGAGATCCAGGAGGCCTATTCGGTGCTCGGCGACCCCAAGAGAAAGGCCCAATATGACCAGTTGGGAACGGTCGGAGACGTCCCTGCGAGCCCTGGCCAGGAGCATGCGAATCCTCCCCCAGCGGGGTTTGAGGGATTCGATTTCTCCGATTACGGAACCTCTTCATTCAGGGATTTTTTTGAGGACATTTTCCGCGGCGGTGCTTCTGTTCCCCGGGTAGCTCCTGAAAAAGGAGAAGACCTGCACCATACGATGAACATCGGTTTCGAGGAGGCGATCTGCGGTCTCCAGACTAAAATCCGCCTCGACCGGAAACTGAATTGCATCTCCTGCCAAGGAGCGGGTTTCGTCCAGAGCGGCCGCCGGAAAAATTGCCAAGCCTGCGGGGGGAGCGGCCGTTCCACTGTCCAGAGAGGGTTCATGAGATTCTCCTCTCCTTGTGCAGATTGCCGGGGAACGGGCCGGGCCCGAGGCGAGGCCTGCCCGAGCTGCCATGGTCAGGGTCATGTGCCGCAGCTCGAACTCATCAATGTGAGAATCCCGGCCGGAGTCGACACCGGATCCAAGGTGCGCATCCCGGAGAAAGGAAATGCCGGGAAGAACGGAGGTGCGCCCGGCGACCTCTATATTTCTATCGAGGTCTCACCACACCCGTTTTTCCGGAGAGAGGGGGCCAACATCTATGTCAAGGTTCCGATCACGGTCCCCGAGGCCACTCTCGGAGGCAAGATCGAAGTCCCCACGCTTTATGGGAAAGCTGCGATCAGGATTCCTCCGGGGACCAAATCGGGCCAAAAATTCCGAATCAAAGAGCGGGGAGCCCCGGTCCCGGGGAAGCGCGTGAGGGGAGACGAATACGTCGAGGTTTCGATCGTGCCTCCCCCGTTTGATGATCAAAGAATCCGGGATCTGATGCGCGAGCTCCAGGCGATCTCGGGTCCCAATCCCAGGGATCGAATGGGAATGAACTGAGATGAGAGATAAAAAAGAACCGAAAGCTTTTTTCCACATCAGCAGTGTTTCCAAAAAATACAATCTCCACCCGCAGACATTGCGCCTGTATGAAAGGGAAGGGTTGCTCAAACCCTCCCGGAGCCAGGGGAACACCCGGCTCTACACGGAAGAAGATCTCAAGCAGCTCGAGCTGATCTTGAATCTCATCCGGGACCTGGGCGTCAATCTGGCCGGAGTGGAAGTCATTCTGAACATGCGCCAAAAGATGGAACGGATCGAAAAGGAAGTCGGCGCCTTTCTCGATTTCGTCAGGACCGAATTCTGCCGTGGAAGAGACGGCGAATTTGAATTGAAGAAAACAAGCTTGGTCCACGTCACGCCGGGAAAACTCCTTAAAGTTGAAAAACCGGGACGTTGAAGCATGGACGATCAGGGATATCTTGATTCCAGGAACCTTCGGCACTACCTGGAGCAGATTTCAAAATTTCCAAGCTACAGCGAAGAGGAGGAAAAACAGCTGGGAGCCCAGATCAGGCAGGGCGATAAGGCGGCCATGGAAAAGCTGATCGAAGCCAACCTCCGGTTTGTCGTCTCCTATGTCAAGAAATACCGGGGCATGGGCCTAGGCATGCTCGACCTGATCAACGAGGGGAACATCGGGCTGCTCGAGGCGGCCAAACGGTATGACCCCAACCGCAATGTCCGCTTCATTTCCTACGCAGTCTGGTGGATCCGCCAAGCGATTATTCATGCCTTATCGCAATACTCGCGCATCTACAATTTGCCGCAGAAGATCTCCGATCAGATCTCCCAGATGAAGAAAAGAACGGCTCAGCTCAAGACCGAGCTGGGAAGAGAACCCACCAGGGAAGAGATCGCCCAGGCCATGAACGTCACTTGCGAGGACATCGAAGACCTCCAGATCCTCCAGGAGAAAAACCTTTCCCTGAGCGACAGGTATCACGATGAGGACCTGGAGGTGGAAGAACGGGTCAAAGACGAGCTCTCTCCCCCCGTCGAGTACCAGATCATCAAGTCCTCAATCCAGCAGCAGATCAGAGAAATGTTGGGAGAATTGGATGAGAAGGAGGCACTTGTGCTAAAATTGCGGTTCGGGTTGGACGATGACCGGCCCCGGACTCTGCAGGAGATCGGAGACAATTTGAGTTTGACGAGGGAGCGCATCCGCCAGATCGAACAGAAGGCGATGCGGAGGTTGGCCCGCTCCCATCGGCTCCAGCAGCTCAGAGGATACCTAAACTGATGGCTGAAAAAATGTGCCCCGCATGCACGGGAACGGGGTGGCTCCTCGAACCATCCGGTCATGGTCCGGTGGCCAAGCGCTGCCAGTGTTTCTTTGAGCACCAATCCCAGCTCCTTCTGGAACAGGCCAATATCCCCCGGCGTTACGCGACCTGCGGCTTAAAAACCTTCGAGGTCCATAACGACTCCCACCGCGATGCCTTGAAAATCTCCAAGCAATTTATTAAAAATTTCCCGGCCCAGGAGGTCGGTTTGCTCTTCATCGGCCCCTGCGGAGTGGGGAAAACTCACCTGGCCGTAGCCATCATCCGGGAACTCGTTGAGAAAAAACGTGTTCCCTGCTGTTTCTATGATTTCCGCGACCTTATTCGAGAGATCCAAAACACCTTCACTCCCGAGTCGTCGCTCTCAGAGTCCGATGTCTTGGCTCCCGTCTTGCAGAGTGATGTCCTGGTTTTGGACGAGCTCGGGGCCAAACGAACGACCGCCTGGGTGGAGGAGACGATTTTTTATGTCATCAACCACCGTTACAACCAGAAAAAACTGACGATTTTCACATCGAACTATCTCGATTCGGAAGATGAGGAGGACCAGAGGGAAGCCTTCTATAAAAAGGGTGGGGAGAGCCTAGTCGACCGGATCGGGATTCGGCTCAGGTCGAGGATCTATGAGATGTGCAAGATCGTCGAGATGTGGGGGGACGACTATCGAAAGATGGCCAAGCAGGCGGGTTACCGGTTTTAGCGGCGGGCAGTGAGCAGTGAAAAGCTCAAAACCAAGATCAAAATAGGGCCAGGCAACTAATCCTAACGCGATAGCGAATGCGACATCTCCGTTCAGGGTTGCGTCGGAGGTCACCCTCTGGCCCCCGGCCCCCGAGGAACCAGTCCCGTCGGTTCCCCCGTCGGACAGCCGACGGGCCCCCTTCCGCTACGGGGTCCCAAGGGTGGCCTCCGGCGAAACCTTGACCATGTCAAGTTACTTATCGCGTTTGCGTTAGTCCCCAATCGTCCACCTCCAAGAGATTCTTAAAATATGCAAAATACGGCAAATAAATGTGCAAATAAAATGGTCTTTTTTTGCTAACGTCCAGTGACTAGTGACTGATGACTGGCCTTGTCTCTTGATATTCAATCGAGACCATGTTAAATTAGCCGCGCCTTGCTCCTCGGTAGCTCAATTGGCAGAGCGGGTGGCTGTTAACCACTAGGTTGCAGGTTCGAGTCCTGCCCGAGGAGCCAACTTCTCTTCATGAAATGAGGATATCCAGATGCCAAAACGAATTTGTGTCTTGATATTTACCCTGATTGCCGCGATTTCTTTAAACTGTTTTGTATCCGGGGCAACGGATGATGTTACCGGAAAGAACGGGATGGTCGTGTCCGTTGACGACTATGCGTCAAAAGTGGGGATTGACATTCTCAAAAAAGGTGGAAACGCCGTGGACGCCGCCGTGGCCGTGGGATTTGCCCTAGCTGTGACCTATCCCGTAGCCGGGAACATCGGAGGCGGCGGGTTTATGGTCATCAAGTTTCCGGAGAGAAGCGAGGCGGTGGCGCTTGATTTCCGGGAGCTGGCCCCGGGGAAGTCGACCCCCGGAATGTACCTGGATGGTGAGGGCAAATATGTGCGAGACCGCAGCTCCGTCGGCTATTTGGCGGTCGGAGTCCCGGGAACGGTCAAGGGTTTCGAACTGGCCATGAAAAAATACGGTACCTTGGACTGGAAAGATGTTCTTGCCCCGGCGATCGAATTGGCCGAAGGCGGCTTCCGGCTGATCAAGAAAAGAGCCGAGTCATTCAACCGAGTCAGAAAAGAATTTAAGAACGGGACGCCCGAGTTTATCAAGGTCTTCACCAAGGCGGACCGATCCGATTTTGGCGAGGGTGACCTCTTTACCCAGCGCGAGCTTGCCCAATCGCTCAAACTTATCTCCAAACAGGGATCAGATGCTTTCTACAGAGGGAAAATCGCGGAAATGATCGTGAATGACATGCGCAAAAGAGGAGGCCTGATAAGCGCCGAAGATCTCCGGAGTTATGAGGCCAAGGAGAGGATTCCCGTCTCTGGAACTTATCGCGGCTATAATATCCTTTCCGTTCCGCCGCCCAGCTCGGGCGGAACAATCCTGATTGAGATGTTGAATATCCTCGAGGGTTTTGAGTTGGGGAAGATGCAGAGGTTTGCTCCAGAGACCCTGCACTTGCTCGCCGAGACCATGAAATTGGCCTATTTCGACAGAGCCAAGTACTTGGGCGATCCGGACTTCGGTCGAATCCCGGTCGAACGGTTGATCTCGAAACAGCATGCCGCGGAACTCAAGCCGAGGATCATGCCCGAAAGGGCTTTGCCCAGCGCCGAATTAGGAAAAGAGATTCTGACGACCGAAGAGGCCAAGGAAACGACCCATTATTCGGTCATAGATAAGAACGGCCTCGCGGTTTCCACGACTTATACGCTGAACGGAGCGTATGGGGCCGGCGTCGTGGCCGAAGGGACGGGCATTCTGCTCAACAATGAGATGGATGACTTCAATCCGAAGCCAGGGCTCACCGACGATCAGGGGCTGATCGGAACCGGGCCAAATCTCATCGCACCGCACAAGCGGATGCTGAGCTCGATGACCCCGACGATCATCCTAAAAGAGGGCCGGGTTTTCTTGATCACGGGCAGCCCCGGAGGCCGGACGATCATCAACACCGTTTTGAATGTCATCATCAACGTCATCGATTTTCGGATGCCTGTTCTCGAGGCTGTCAACGCGGCGAGGATGGATCACGAGTGGATGCCGGATGTCCTGAGGTTGGAACGAGACGGAATATCTGATGATGTCGTCAAGACGCTCCAGGGAATGGGACACGAAATGGGCAAGGCCCCATCTAACTGGCAGCAGGGCGATGCTCACAGCATTTTAGTCGACCTAAAGACCGGACTCTATCACGGGGCCGCCGACAAGCGGTCCGGAGGTTCCGCGGTCGGCTATTAGGTTCCTTTGATTCAAGCGACAACGAGGCGCTGGGCACAAACCGTCTTCAAAAGGAGAATTCATCAATGAATGACCGGAGAGCCGAATTCAAAAATCGACAATACTCTGCCCTAGGGAAAGGGAAATACTTATTTCTTGCAGTGATGATGATCGCGGTTCTCGCCCACTTGGCTTTGCCCCAAGCAGCCAAGAGGGCCATCAACCTGGATGATCTGGCCAGGATGCGGACCGTCGGAGATCCCCAGAGATCGCCAGACGGGAAGTGGGTAGCCTATACCGTCGGTTCGACCGATGCCGAGAAAGACAAACGAGACACGGACGTCTGGATGATGAGCTGGGACGGCACGCAGCAGCTGCGACTGACCTCCAGTCCTGACAGCGAATCCGCTCCCCGCTGGAGCCCGGACGGCCGTTACCTGTCGTTTCTCGCGTCCCGAGGGACCGAGGAAGAAAAAAAGCGAGGCGCCCAGGTTTGGCTTCTCAATCGGGCCGGTGGCGAGGCCGAAAAGCTGACCAACATCAAGGGTGGGATCAACGATTATGTTTGGTCTCCGGACGGCAAACAGTTAGTCATTGTCTCCAAGGACGAGGACCCAGCCGATGAGCCTGAAAAAATGGAGGGCTGGAAACGGAAGACCAAGCCGCCCATCGTCATTGATCGTTATCACTTCAAGCAGGATCGTGACGGCTACCTGAAAAGGCTCTACGCCCATCTGTGGCTGTTCGAGGTCGCGGGCCGAAAGGCGGAGGCGCTGACCGCCGGATCCTACGACGACAGCCAACCATCATGGTCGCCCGACGGGAGACAGATCGCGTTTGTGAGCCGGCGCGGACCCGATCCGGACCGGAGCAACGATTCGAACGTATTTGTCATCGAAGCAAAGCCGGGCGCGCAGCCCCGGCAGCTCTCAACTTTCCAGGGACCGGACTCGGGGCGGCCCGCCTGGAGCCCCGACGGTCAGTCGCTCGCCTATTTGCAGGGAGACGAACCGCGCTTCTCGGCGTACAACCTAGGGAAGTTGGCGATCATTCCCTCAACCGGCGGCACGCCCAAGCTTCTGACCGAGGCCCTCGACCGCAACGTGTCCGGGCCCGTCCTCTGGACACCCGATGGGAAGAGTCTTCTGTTCCTTGTCTCCGACGATCGCGCGGTCTACGTTGGCCGCACAAGTATCGCAGGAGGCCCAATCGAAAAACTTACCACAGGCCGCCGCACTGTCTCTAACATATCCGTCTCGGCTGACGGCGCGATGACTCTCCTCGCCGGCACGTCGGGTGAAATCTCCGAGGTCCATGCTCTCGAAGGGGGGCAGCTCCGGCGGCTCTCTCATCAGAATGATTCCCTGTTCAGCGAGCTTCAGCTGGCGACGACGGAGGACTTCACCTCGAAAAGCAAGGACGGGACCGTCGTCAACGGCCTGTTGGTGAAACCCGCATCGCCTGCCCAAGGCAAGCGTTGCCCGACACTTCTCCTCATCCACGGTGGGCCGAACGGGCAGGACCAGCACAGCTTCAGCTTCGATCGCGAGTTTTTCGCGGCGCACGGCTATGTCGTGCTGGCGATCAATTACCGCGGCAGTTCTGGTCGTGGGAGCGCCTTCCAGAAAGCCATCTTCGCCGATTGGGGCGATAAAGAAGTCATGGATCTCCTCGGAGCGGTCGATCAGGCGGTCGCGAGCGGAGTGGCCGATCCCGAGCGGCTCGGCATCGGCGGGTGGAGCTACGGCGGCATCCTAACCGACTCGACCATCGCCTCTGACACGCGATTTAAAGCGGCCGTCAGCGGCGCGGGAAGCGGCCTTCAATTGTCTATGTATGGCCACGATCAATACATAACGCAGTACGAGCAGGAGATCGGTCTTCCCTGGAAGACGCGAGAGGCTTGGCTTAAGATTTCTTTTCCTTTTTTCCGGGCCGACCGCATCAAAACGCCCACCCTGTTCATGGGAGGTGAAAAGGACTTCAATGTTCCGATTATCGGAGGCGAGCAGATGTACCAGGCCTTGAAAAGCCAGGGCGTCGAAACGCAGCTCGTTATCTACCCGGACCAATTCCACGGGTTGACTGTTCCCAGTTATGTTCGCGACCGGCTGGAGCGCTATCTCGCCTGGTATGACAAGCATCTTAAGGCGGCCAAATAGCCGAGTCCAAAAGGCGGGAAGGCGAGCCCCTATTTCATTTTTCTGATCCGGACTTCAATTTCTTTCTCGTTTTTGAGAAGCTCGGTGAGCTTGGCCAGATCTGTGTCACCTGTGTGATAGGGATAGAGGATTCTGGGCTTAAAGGTCCGAGCGGCGTCCGCGACCATCTCCGGAGTCATTGTGTAGGGCAGGTTCATGGGCAGAAAAGCCAGATCGACGTTCTGAAGAGCCTTCATCTCCGGAGTGTTCTCGGTATCTCCGGCGATGTACACACGCTTGTCGCCGAATGTGATGATGTAACCGTTGCCCGTACCCTTGGGATGAAAAGGCTGTCCGGGGCTCCTCATGTGGGCGATGTTGTAGGCCGCAACGGATTCGATTTTGAGTCCGCGAACGATTTTTGTTTCCCCGTTCTTCATGATGAGGCCACCCTTCACCTTTTCGGCGCATTTCTCCGCCATCACCACGTCGGTCTTGGGTGTCCGGAGGATCTGGAGAGCCGCGGGATCGCAATGGTCAGAATGGTCGTGAGTGATGAGGATGAGATCGCCCTTGGGAAGCTTGGTGTAATCCGTCAAAGAGCCCATCGGGTCGACATGGATGATCTGGCCCGCGAAGCTGAACATCAAGCTGGCGTGACCGATGAAGGTGATCCTCAGGTCGCCCCGAGAGGTCGCAATGATGTCTTCCTCGTGAGCCTGGCCGAAGGCGGTCCCGGCGGCAAGCCCCAAAGCCATGAAGCCGAAGAAGAGAAGCATTCTTGTCATGATGGACTCCTTCTCAGACCGTCAGAATCTCATGAGCGTGGATCAGCTTTTCCCGGACTTTGAGGCCGTAGGGGCAGGCGCTTTCGCAGGGACCAGCGCAGCCGGGGCAAGCGAGGGGCTTTTTGCGTTCATCCATTTCTGCATAATAACGGATGGCCTCTTTTTCGATCTTATAGTTCTCGAAGTACATCGCATAGCGGAGGACGTCGTTGACCGCAACTTGCTCCGGGCAGGCCGAAACACACTCCTTGCAACTCACCCGACAATAGTGGCGGTCGGCCTGGCGCTTGTAGTCTGCAATCAATTTCAGGGCCTTGCGGTCCAGAGGTTTGCCGGATGTGGCAACGTATTCTTCGACGTGAGAATAGCTGCTCATCGTCGGAATGCAGCAATCGACATCGGCATTGCTGAGGACCCAGCGGATGGCGGCTTGGGAATAGCTTGTTTCCTGGTTGATCAGAGATTTCAAGTTGCCCTGCATCCCCCCCGCCATGACCTTCATGGCCACTGTGGCGATCCCTCTTTCTCTGACCTGTTTGATGAGGGGCTCAACTTCTTTCCCTTCCATGTGATTGTATATCAACAGGATGACCTGGGCGAAATCGAAATCAAGGGCCTGCTTCAGGGTGACCTTGGCGTTGTGGGTTGAGAAACCTGAAAATCGCACCTTGCCTTCCTTCTTTAACTGCTCGTAGGCTCCCAAGACTTCCTCGTTCCGCCGGAGGGGCGTCAATTCGTCGATGTTGTGGACCATGGCCACGTCGACGTGATCCGTCTGAAGACGCTTGAGGCTGGCATCCATCCGCTCGATGACACTCGATTTTGTGATCTTGGAGCTAAAGTCGTACCAGTGCTTGGTCGTGATCATGATCTTGTCGCGGACGTCTTTCAGAGCTTGACCGATGAAGGTTTCGCTCTTCGTCCTCAGGTAGCCCTCGGCTGTGTCAAAATAGGTAACCCCGCACTCGTAGGCATAGCGGAGCACGTTGGGCTCGAAGAGCGAGATGGCCCCGCAGCTGACATCCGAGACCTTGAGGCCGGTCTTGCCGAACGGATTGTATTTTTTTATTTTCGGGCTCGTCCCGGTCTGGGCGGAAAGGGGATGGTTCTCGGCGGCCGTCATTTTATTAGCCAGGCCGAGACCCAGGACCCCAGAAGTCAAATTGGTCATAAAGTTTCTTCGTTTCATGGGTTTTCTCGTTTCCTCCTTCTTATCACTTTTTGCGGATTTGGAGCGGAACCAGTGGGGCCAGCTTTTCTTTGAAGCGGGAGAAATCGGTCTTAAAAAAAATAACCACGGCCGTTTCTCCGGCTTGCGGGTTGAAGGACAGGATCTGGGCGCCGTTTGCGAATTGGCTTTGGGGAGGAATTTCGGAATAAAAGATGAGTTCGGTCTGAATCCCCCCGACTGCCAAGACAAGCAGATCGTTGGATTTCAATCCCGCTCTTTCGACGGACTTCTTCGTCCAATTGGTCGTCACCATCAAGCTGTCGGGGCGGTCGACAAAATCGAGGACGTTCCCTTTCAACGAGCCCGGTCCGGTTTCAACCTGGCCGATGTTCACCTCAAGGCTGGAGAAAAAAGCCGGATCGAGGTTCGGATTGAGCTTCAGGTCCTGGACCTCGAAAAGATTACCCCGCATTCCGACGAACGAAGCGAACCAGGTCGTGGGAAAACGCAGACCGTTGACTTCCCGGTAGGGGGCAAAATCATAATTGGCTTCATACTTCATCCCGCCCTCCCAATAACCCTGGAGAGCAATCCTCTTGATCCAGAATTCCTGAGCCTCGAGGTAGAAGCTGACCTTGAGATCACCCTGCTGGGCCGTGAGCAGGAACAGCTTTTCTGGTCCGAAGCTTCTGAATCCTTGCGCCTTCAGCTGATCCGCGAACTTGATCAGGGTAAAGAATCCGGCCTGGAGTTTTGCCTGGAATTGGTAAATCGATTTCTCCAGCCCCGAGACCTCGGTGGTTTCATTGAAGCTGTTGCGCCTGACCCGATCGGGAGAGACGAGAATGACTTCGGTGACCACGGGCTGTTTTCCGGTGGCGATTTTCAGGCGCTCATCGGTGGCTGTGAAATAGACGGTCGTCCCGGTCTTGAAGGAATAGGTTTTAACAGCCGCGATCTTATCCCTGCCTCCGGCCGCCTTGAGATTTCTCTCGATGACATCTTTGAGGGAGAGATCGGATTGGGCGATTAGGGACGCGCCGGCGGCCAAAAAAACCGCCAATCCCACGAGAGAGGCTGAGATTCGGCTTTTGCTCACAAAATCCTCCTGGAGTTGTTTGGATAATCATTATATCCGAGATTCCAACTCTGCGCCACTGCACACTCGGGTTAAGAGGTCTTTCTCGTCGTCTCGTCTTCTCGTCCATTTCGTCAAAAGCACGAGATTTTTTTTATTTCTCTTGTTTTTTCTCATTTCTTGCCGAGAAAGACAAGATGACAAGATAGACGAGATGACGGTAGAGACGCCTTTCGCTTTCATGTTCGGACGATTGGAGAAGACTGGGGATTGAACGGATTAACCCGGGCGGTGAGAGAGAAAAGGTAGGGATAGCTTTCCTTAAGGTGGGAGTTGTAGGCGATCCATTCGCTGACCAGTTGGGAATAGGCCCGTCTCAGGTCCCCCGCCAGATGATCGTAATCACTTTTGGGGAGGCTTTCGAAGCTCTTTTCCCGGAATGTCAGCTCTTCCGACGCATGGAAAACCGCCCAGAGCAGATCGGTGAATCGTTCGTGCTCCAGCAAGTTGGGATTCTCAAGCAATCGGAGGAGGAACGTCCGTTTGCTCGACAGGAAGCCATCGATCTCGGCGAGTTGCGCCGGGGTGACCCGGACCTGATAATTGAAATCTCTTGCCGCCGCCATGGCCGCGGCGAATTCTTTCTTGTTCCAGCGAGGACTGATCTCGACCTGCCTTTCCAGGACCTCGGCTCTCTCAACCAAGACAGAGAATCTCTTCAAAAGATCGAGCCCGACCTCACTGAAGAAGGTCCCTATGGCCATGTTCAGTTTCTTCAACAGGGCGCGCTTTTCTCTCTGGGCAAGCAGTCGTTCGATGAACAGAATGACCAGGAGCACGTTGATAAACAGGAAAGCGAGATCCTGAATCATGTAGAAAAAGATATCGCGGGGATTCCTGAAAATCAAATACTGGACTACATAGGTGAGGACAGACGCGCCGATCAGCATTAAGGTCACCGAAAATTGCCAAGTCCAGATCTTCTTCATGGTTGATGAACCTCCGAATTAAATTTGATCAGTCCCGATAAGACAACTCCTTGGGACCATTATTATGATACAAGAAAAAAGGTGCACTGTCTCTTTTCCCGCGCGCTCAGAACTCTGGATGCGCCCAAGATGATGCGCGGAGGCTAGGAGGGATCATCGCGCTAGGCTCCCCTAGTTGCCTCCTTTTTCTCGTTGTTTTTGTAAAACAGACGTCGTCTGAAAAGGTCTCCGGAATAGAAAAAGTTTCGTGATTAGAGTAAGATAAAAAAGGTCTTTTTTATTTTGCGGAGATTCAGGGTTCACCTGTTTGGCGGCCTTGAGAGAGCCGATTTAGGACAACCGAAATCCAATCTCGAGGCCAGAACAGTCCGGTAATTTGGTGTTCTTAGGTTTCTTTTACAAAAGGTTTTTGATTTAAGAATGCAGAGAACCAGAGCGGATCGTCGTGGAGTCCTCGTTTGAGCCCCTTTTTGCGCACTCTAGAGAATGAAGTTCAGGTTGGGGCGCTCCTTTTTATGGGGGTGGTCTATGTTCTGAGACTTGTCTGGCTTTTCCGTTTCCGGTCCATACGAGAGCGGACCTTTCGTGCGGGAAGCGAAAAAGCCGGCGTAGCTTATTCACTGGCTAACGTCGCCATGCCATGGGCGATGGAATCGGCACGCAAGAGAGTGGGTTTTTATGCTCAATTCGTCATTTTCCACCTCGGAGTGGCGGCCGCCATCGGCGCCACGTTTATCATTCCCTATGCGCCTCAAATATTTCAGATGAGACCCGTGCTCTGGATTTTTCGGCTGGCCATCGGCGCGGCGTTTGTGGTCGGCTTGATGCGGCTCTACCGACGGCTTTCCAATCCTGCGGTTCGGCTTATTAGCACTTTGGATGACTATTTTTCTCTCTTATTAATGATCCTCTTTTTTGCCGCCGGCTTCCTGGCCGTTTCCAACAATTACCAAAAAGCCGAATGGCCCTTGATTCTTTTCTTTGGTCTTACGGCCTTTTTCTTAGTTTATGTTCCTTTTTCTAAGATCTGCCACTATCTCTATTACCCCTTCAGCCGCTTCTTCCTGGGGAAAACGCTTGGGCACCGTCGCGTTTTTCCACCTAAACGAAATCCAGGATTGAAAGAATCCGACTTGGGCTGCCCTCATGCGGGAGACGGCCCTTGAGGAAAGAAAAAAAGCATAGCTCCGGGGTGGTGAATTACCCCCTGGAAACCAAGTCCCAAGAGAGAGCTAAAGAAGCGGGGCTCCGTTCCATCATTAAAAGCCAACTTAAGCTCTATGATCCCGCCGCCCCCAATATTAAAAAGTTCCTCGAGCTTCTTAGTCGGCGCATCACCCGTCCCTTGGTAACCTCGCTCATTGCCTGTGTCCATTGCGGGATGTGTTCGGACGCTTGCCACTATGCTCTAGCCAGACCAGACGACCCCACCATGATACCGGTCTGGAAGGCAGATCAGATCCGCCGGATCTTCAAGCGCCACCTGGATTGGACGGGCAGGATTGTCCCTTGGTGGGTTCATGCCCGCTATCCGGCGAGTGACGAGGAACTCAATCATCTCAAGAACATTGTCTTCGGTACCTGCAGCGCCTGCCGTCGTTGCACTCTGAATTGCCCGATGGGTGTGGACACGGCGGCACTCATTCGCTTTACGAGAGGACTTCTGACTGAGCTCGGGATTGTGCCGGAGGGGATCTTCAATGTGAGCCGAGACCAATGGGAGACCGGCAATCAGATGGCCGTAACTGAGGAAGATTATCTGGAAACACTGGCTTGGATGAAAGACGAGGTCCAGGCCGAACTGGGAACTTCCGACGTCGACATCCCGGTGGATAAGCCCGATTGTGATTTCATGTATACGATCAACCCCAGGGAAATCAAGTTCGATCCCCGCTCGATCGCGAACGCGGCAAAGATCTTTTATCTGGCGGGGGAAAAGTGGACGCTTCCGAGGTGGGGTTGGGACCAAACCAATTTTGGACTCTTTTCAGGCGACGACCTGCTGGGATCCTATGTCAGTCGGAATCTCTATGAGGCGGCGGTGAGATTGCGGGCCAAACGGATCGTGATTTCTGAATGCGGCCACGGCTACCGCTCGACACGGTGGGAGGGCTATACCTGGGCCGGTTATGACCAGAAACTGCCCACAGAGTCCGTGATCCTGACGCTCATCCGGTACTTGAAGGAAGGCAAAATCAAGGTGGACAAGTCGCGTAATCCGGAACCCGTGACCTTCCATGATTCCTGCAACATAGCCCGCTCGGGCGACCTGATCGAGGAGCCGCGCTGGGTGCTCAACCGCGTTTGTACCGATTTCCGGGAGATGCACCCGAACCGCACCGAAAATTATTGCTGCACGGGTGGGGGAGGTCTTCTCTCCGTAGCGGAATACCGGCCGCTCCGGCTTGAGGTGGGGAAAATCAAAGTCGACCAACTCAAGGCCACAGGAGCTACTTTGGTCTGCACGATGTGCCACAATTGTGTCGATGGGCTCAATGATCTGATCCGGCATTACCAGCTGAACATGAAAGTTGTCCAGGTCCTGGACCTCGTGGCCAACGCGCTAGTGAACTAGCAAATCTCATAGGGTGAGGTTCGCAGCCGCTAACTTCCTGATTTGCATTCGTGACCATGATGGCTGCAAGCCTGGGCAGGGGTCAATTCAGGGAGCTCATGGGTTTCGAGACGATGGATGTTCTCTTGAATGGTCCCGGGGATGGATTGAAAGACTTTAATGCCCAGGCCGTTCAAACCGGCTATGGCTCGACTCCCTATCCCTCCAACGATAATTGCATCGACAGTATTTCCGGCCAATGCGTTTAGAGGATTACAGGCACCATGGGTGTGGTGTTCATCTCCGTTGGGGATGGCTTTGATTTCCTTGGTGTCTGTATCATACACAACAAAATAGGGAGCGGAACCGAAATGTGAATAGGGGAGGCTCTCCAGGCCTCGATCGTATTCGCTCGGAATACATATTCTCATGTTTCTCTCCTTCGACATCCGCCAAAACCATGGCCGGATGCTCGCCCACAGCGTCTTTCCAGGTTGGCGTTAAGAATGTCTTTACTCCTGCACTCAGGACAGCGCTCGGACCGTTTCGTCCCAGGTGGGATTTCCCATTCATGGCGGCAATCGGAGCAACTGAATCTACTCATCTCAGTCATGTTATAGAAACCTCCTTCTATTCTTATGGCCTTTGAGTTTATTATTGAATCGGCGATTTTTTTGTGTGCGGAATCGATAATGTTGCCAAATGTCTGCCTTGAGACATTCATCCTGTTCGCTGCCTCTTCCTGATAGAGGCCTTCTAGATCGGCGAGCCTCAGGGCTTCCAATTCATCTATGGTCATATTCACTTCTTCTAGCCGGTTGATGTGAACACCGCAGGGCTTAAAATAATTTATGCCCGGCAGGAATCCGACTCGCCTGCATTTGAATGGCCGCGCCATTAGGCCTTCCTCATTATTGGCATATGCTAATAATATCCCTAGCGGCGAGTATTTGTCAAGACCCTTTTTTCTGGCTGTTACTGGCTGTTAAAGGAGGGTCTGCTCACAATTCTTCTGTAATCAGGAATCATAGAACGGGGCGAGCCGACTCTGCTGAGTTATCCGGATTCTATTTATCGGTCGAGATCCTGAACTCGAGCAAGGACCGCAATAGAGTTATTGCCCCGTCAAGCAGGAAGCGCCAGCGGCTCATTTTTATTGCTCAGCGTTAGGGAATCTCTTCATTTATCCAGCAGAAAAAGAATCAGACGTTTTAAAGGGATAGTTTTCATCCGGGAAAATCCTGCGGCCTTAGCCAGCCTGAATACGTCTTGAGCTCTCAACCTGTGTTCCAATGGGGGTCCCATATTCTGTTTCGCTTGGGGCCATTCCAGGACCGCAGTTCTCAGCGCACAGACCCGGTGGGCTTCCCGCAAAGTCCGACCAGGTTCATGTGATTCATGAAGAACCAGCCCGAGAAAAACCAGCTCGAAAGAATCATCATCGAACGGAAGATCTTCAGATGATGCTATCTGAAAATGACCCTGAGGGACAATTCTTCGTGCGGCCTCGAGCATCGGCTCTTGAACATCGATTCCGGTTACCGCCAGGTCCAACCGGGCGAAGGCCTCGGCAAAGACGCCGCTTCCTGTCCCAACATCGAGAACCCTCTCCATTTTTGGCCCCCGAAGGCACAAAGAAACGACGCGCTCGGTCTCCAACAGGGCCAACCGCTGGGGATTGCGCAGCCCCTCGATATCACGAAATATCTTGTCTTCGTTCACGAGGCTGAGCCTGACATCATCTTTATGACAAGCCCAATAGCCGCTGGACTTCAAGAAGCTCCGGCTCGCCGAATTCGAATCTCCAGTCGTTGGTCAGGACGTCTATCAAGCATTCAAGGTCGTGCACTCAGTTTCTCCTCCACCGAAATCTTGAGCGAAAGAATATTTTAGCATAAACTGGTTATGATCCAATTTGAACATGAACAAGTCGATCGCGCCTGCGGAGAAGATCGAGCTCAGAGAATATGAGCGGATGACGGCGGCCGACGTCGTCGCACTCTTGGAAACAGATTTAAGCAGCGGATTAAAGAAACCCGAAGTTGAAAATAGAATTCAGAGATTCGGCACCAACGAAATCCCCGAGAAAAAAGCTCATCCGCTCCTGAACTTTCTCAAGAAGTTTTGGGGCCTGACCGCCTGGATGCTCGAGCTCATCATCGGCCTGTCGTGGATTCTGCACAAATACCCGGATGTCTTCATCGTGGGTGGTCTGCTCGTCATGAACTCTGTTATCGGGTTTTTGGAGGAACAGAAGGCTGCCGGAGTGGTCGAAGCCCTGAAAACAAAACTCCAGGTCAAAGCCAGGACGCTTCGAGACGGCATCTGGGTGGTCGTTTTCGCCAGGGATTTGGTTCCGGGAGATATCTTGAGAGTCAGGGCCGGCGATTTTATCCCCGCGGATATGAAAATCCTAAGCGGCGCACTCACAGTGGACCAGTCCGCTTTAACGGGCGAGTCTTTGGCGGTGGATAAAAATGCCGAGGATATCCTGTACGCGGGCTCCGTGATCAAACGAGGAGAATCGACCGGCGTGGTCATTCAAACGGGCGGTGCGACGAAATACGGAAAAACGACGGAGCTTGTTCAGATCGCGCGTCCCAAACTTCACATGGAAGAAGTGGTCGCCAAGCTCGTGAAATGGTTGCTGATGATCATCGGCGGCCTGTTGGGCTTGACACTTGGGGTTTCTCTGATCCGGGGTGGGCCTCTGCTTGAGATTCTGCCCTTGATGCTGGTCCTTCTGTTGTCGGCGATCCCCGTGGCTCTGCCCGTGATGTTTACTGTGAGCATGGCCGTGGGCGCCAGGGAATTGGCCAAGAGAAACGTTCTGATTACCCGGCTGAGCGCGACCGAGGACGCCGCGACCATGGACGTGCTGTGCATTGATAAGACCGGGACTCTGACCTTCAATGAATTATCCATTTCTCACATCATCCCCTTAGCAACTTTTTCCGATAAGGACGTCATCCTGTACGGTGCGCTCGCTTCGCAAGAAGCCAACCAGGATCCCCTGGACCTGGCGTTTATCAAGCTGGCCAAGCGGAAGGGCTTAATGAACCCATCCTTCATGCAGGACAAATTCATTCCCTTCGATTCCAACACACGAAAAACGGAAGCCTCCATTCGGCATCAGGACAGAATGTTTAGCGTCATGAAAGGAGCGGTCTCCGCGATCGCCGGAGCGTGCGGGCTTGGACCGCAAGAGCTCCAGGCGCTGGAGGTCCGCCTCTCCGACTTTACGAAAAGAGGATACAAGACGCTGGCCGTCTCCCTGACCGAAGAATCGAAGCCGGTCGTCGTTGGGTTGGCCGCCCTCAGCGATAGGCCCAGGCCTGATTCGAGCGCTTTGATCAAGGAGCTTCAGACTCTGGGTGTGTCGGTCAAAATGCTAACCGGCGATGCCCTCCCCATTGCCGAAGAGGTGGCGAAGGACATCGGGATCGGAAAAAACATCGAGCGCATGTCGGATCTGAAGACCCTGATCACAACCGATCCCCTCGCAGCCTTGAGAATGATGGAACAAAGCGACGGTTTCGCTGAAGTCTATCCCGAAGATAAATATATGATCGTCCGAAGCCTTCAGGCCGGAAAGCATGTGGTCGGGATGACCGGAGACGGCGTGAATGACGCTCCCGCGCTCAAACAGGCCGAAGTCGGGATCGCCGTAAATACCGCCACGGATGTGGCCAAAGCCTCGGCCAGTGTTGTCCTGACAAGCGCGGGGCTATCGGGTATCGTCGAACTGGTCAAGAACGGCCGAAAAGTCTTTCAGAGGATTAACACCTGGGTTCTGAACAAAATCATGAGAACGATCTTGAAATCGTCTTTTGTCGTCGGTGTCTTTCTGATCACCGGCGATTTTGTGGTTTCCGCCTCAGTCATGGTCCTGCTTCTGTTGATGACCGATTTCGTCAAGATCTCCCTTTCGACAGACCACGTCCGATGGTCAAGGTCCCCAGACACTTGGAACATCATGAGTTTCGTCAAAATAGCGATCGTCCTGGGCATACTCATGGTTTTGGAATCCCTCGCTCTCCTGGGAACGGGATTGGGAATTTGGCATTTGTCACCGTCCGATCCCGCTGTTCAAACATTCAGCTTTGAAATACTTTTGTTTTCTGCGGTGACTTCTGTATTCGTTATCAGGGAACGACAGCATTTCTGGAGCTCATCGCCCAGTCGAACACTGTTAGGGGTTATCCTCCTGGACGTGCTGGCCGGAACGATCATCTCATCTGTCGGAATTTCCGGCGTTCTTCAGCCACTCCCGCTCGCTATGACCTTTCTGGTTGTAGGTTATAACCTCGTATTTTCCCTATTCCTAAACGATTTCATAAAGACTCAGCTTATCAAAAAACAGGGCCTCGCATAATCGGAGCAAACAAACCGCTGATTACGAGTCCGGTGTATCGTTGCTGCAACTCATTAATTTTTGAGAGGCACCTTTGAATCGACTCCCCAAGACCACTCAGCAGTTCCTCGCAGAGATGATCCTGGTAACCCAGGCGCTGTAATCGGTGCGGCATGTTTCGGGGTTCATCTGCCAATTGATTCAATTTCCCAGTCATAACGAACCTCTTTACCCAAAGACGGCGGCTGCCGAGGTCTTGTCCTGTAGCGGAAACCCGAAAACTCCCGATGATTTGCATTTCAACTCCTTGAGGTGGGAGGAATTCTTATTTATGAATGTCTTGATGGCTCGGGCTTTTGTGCTATAATAAAAAACTTTTAAGATGGAATCATCAGAGGAGAAGTCCATGCCCACGATTGAAAAGAATAATCGAAAATTGGAAGTCAGCGAAGAAGGCTTCTTGATCCGTCCCGAAGAGTGGGACAAAGAGGTTGCCGAAATCCTGGCCAGGGCCGAGGAAGGAATTGAAGGCTTGACCGAAGAGCACTGGGCGGTCATCAACTATATCCGCGACTACTTTCTAGAGAAGAACCTGGCCCCGATGGTCCGCAAGATCTGTCAGACGACAGGGTTTACCCTCAAGCACATCTACGAGCTGTTTCCATCCGGACCGGCCAAGGGGGCCTGCAAGCTGGCGGGGCTCCCCAAGCCGGATGGCTGTGTTTGATTAAGAAACGTGGACGACGATGTTGGTTAGGTCGGAATCCACGTCGAGACTTCGCGGTTTACTCCCTACGATGCTTCAGCCTGGCGATCTCTTCAACGGCATTGATGGCGGCATCGATGTGTTCTTCTGTGTTGAAGGGACCGATTCCAAACCGGACCGCCCCATGGATTTTATCAGTCCCAAGCTGTTCATGGACGAGAGGCGCGCAATGCAGGCCGGTCCTGCAGGCAATGTTATAGTCTACGTCAAGCATAGTCCCCGTGTCCTGTGCTTCGACCCCGTCAACGTTGAATAAAAGGACACTGATGTGACCGGCCAGGTCATCCTGGCAATAAAGCGTCACCCCGTCGATTTTTCTCAAGCCGTCCCTGAGGCGTTCGGTGAGTTTCATCTCCTGATGGTGGATGGTCTCCAGACCTTTTTCCTCAATCCATTTCAGCCCGGCATGCAGGCCGGCGACACCCAAGATATTGAGGGTTCCGAATTCCAGCCTGTAAGGATATTCTTCAAGGTGGGTCCGGACGGCGGAGCGAACGCCGGTGCCGCCGGCCCTGGTTTGTCTGATGTCGACGCCTTCCTGGACATAGAGTCCGCCGATTCCCGTGGGACCCAGGAGGGACTTATGCCCCGTGAAGGCGACGACGTCAACGCAGGAATCCTGGATATCGATCGGGACTTTCCCTGAGGACTGCGAGGCGTCAATGGCGAAGAGAATGCCGTGTTCTCTGCAGATCTTTCCAATCTCTTTGATCGGCTGAACGGTTCCGATGACATTGGAAGCGTGGCTGATGATTACGAGACGGGTGTTTTTTTTAAATTTCTTCTCGAAATCTGCCGGGTCAACAAATCCGCCGCTGTCGAAAGGAACATAATCAACCTCAACACCCTGGAATTTGTAAAGATGGTAGAGAGGTCTGAGAACAGAGTTGTGGTCGAGATTGGAGGTGATGGCGTGGTCGCCCTCTTTCAGCAAACCAAAAATGATCAGGTTCAATGCGTCCGTAGAGTTATAAGAGAAACAGAGCCTGTTGGGATCCGTGCCGTTAAAAAACTCGGTCAGTTTTTTTCGTGTTGTTTCAACGAGTTCCCCCGTCTCCATGCAGAGGTCATAACCCGAACGGCCGGGATTGACTCCGTATTTTCTAAAAAAATGATCCATAAATATATAGACCTCTTCCGGTTTGGGGAAAGTGGTGGCCGCGTTATCCAGAAAGAAGAGTTGGCTCATGAACAGCCTCCGGGTTCTGTCACTCTAGAATATGAATTTTATAAATATATAAGGTCATATACTAATAAAACACCCTGACAAAATCAAACGGTTTTGTCCGTCTTCTTGGTTTATCTTTGCGGTTCGTGCTCTCTTATTAGTATTAGTAAGAGTTTGCAATGAGGATTAAGCAGTCTGGTCAAAAAACGGAAAATGTAAACCTCGAAATGATAAAAGTATAAACCCGTAAACGTTACAATACCCAAACCTTCGCGCCAATAAAGAATTAGAAACGTCTAGACTGTAGCCTGTTGTAACCTGGGCGAGTTTCTTCTCTAACAACTCACAATTCGCAACTCGCAACTCAAGACTACCTAATCACTCTGGGAGATGGACCGGGAAGGCTTGGTGCAGCAACTGGGCACGGGGTGCGGGGAACGTGGGACGTTGCCCGCGGATGCATTGACGGATTCCTCAGAATGGCATAAAATCAGGGGCAGCCATGAATGTGAGCAGCGGCAAGGCTGTGGAGTTCATCCTTTCTAGAGGAAACCTGCCTATCCTCTTTTGGCTCAAGAGGGAAATCCTGGAAGTGCCGGTGGAGCGGGAGCTCAAGAACCTGGAAAAGTACGCCACCCGGATCAGAATCCTGGAGACCCAAAACCAGAACGGCAGTTGGTGCAAGAAGAAGCCGGCGGCCGTGCCGTGCTGGGAAAAGACCTATAACATCATCGAAACACTCAAGAACCTGCAAAAGCTCTATGATTATGGATGCACTCGCGAGCTTGACGGGGTGAAGAGGGCCGTCAGCTTCCTTTTCAGCACCCAGACGAAGGCTGGGGACTTCAGGGGCATCTATCCGAACGACTATTCTCCGAGCTATCATGCCCTCCTCCTTGAGATCCTTTGCCGGCTGGGGCTGGACAAAGACGCCCGTGTGCAAAGGGGCTTCCGCTGGATCCTGGCCAACCGGCAGCCGAACGGGGGCTGGGCGACTTCAGGCCGCCGGCCAGGAGGAAAGCCGCGTCCCTTCTCCCGCCCTGTTACCGGAATGGTCGTTCGAGCCCTTGCGGAGTCTCCGACTTGGAGGCAGAAGAAAGAGGCTTATCTGGCAGGAGGGCTTCTGTTGAGCCATTTTTTCCGAGCCGACCGGCCCTCGGACACGCAAGAGGTGTCCATTTGGGAAAAGCTGTCTTATCCCTTTTGGAATACCGATGTCTTAAGCTGTTTGGACTCTCTTTCCAAGCTCGGATTCCAGGCGGACGACGGGAACGTCCAGAAGGCTCTGGGCTGGCTTCTGCGAAAGCAAAACAACCAGGGATTTTGGGAATCAGGGAATAAGAAGGCTTCCCTGGAAGATCATCTTTGGGTGACCCTGGCCGTCCTGAAAGTCCTCAAGCGTTTCGGTGTTCTAGAATCCTGATTTCAGGACCAGGCTGGTCAAGTCAGTGGACAAACTCCACGGTCTGAAGCTCCATTTCTCCCAGGAGTTCCAAGAGAAAGTCTTTGGCCCGGACTAAATGCAGGGATATTTCCACTTCGCCCTTGGAGAGCTCGGCGCGCATGACGACATCTTTTAAAGTGGCTGACCCGGTGAAGCACGAGCGCACGTTAGCGAGGAGAATCTTCATTTCTCTCCTCCCTGTTGGCGAGGTCCGATCTGGAGACAAGAATCTGCGGCATTCCGACTCATAATGGGAGAAAACCTGGGCCCACTCCGGCTCCTGAATGGCCTTGAGCCGATCGGCAAACTGCTCGAGAGCGTCGGCGAGCTCCTTAATTTTCCATGGTTCTATGTGGCTCATCCTGGCACGGTTTGCTGTTCAGACAGGCCATTTTAGCTCTTTTCATGGAAAAATCCACAGATTTTTGAAATCTGTAATATTCGGTGTTAAGATAATGGGTTCTCGCTTGATTTGAAACTGGATGTCCCGACCCGCGGTGGGCCGGCCGTTTTTCTTGCCCTCCGGGGAGCTGGGAGCGGAAGAATAGGCGGAGAGATATGGCTTAGGAATAGACGACGGATTATGAGATATTATTTGAGCCTCGGATCAAACTGCGGGGACAGGCAACGGAACCTGACCAGAGCGGCCCTTGAGCTGGAACGAAACAAGGTGAGGATTAGGACCAGATCATCGCTCTATGAAACTCAACCCGTCGATATCCCTGACCAGCCCTGGTTTCTGAACCGAGTCCTGAGAGTCGATGCTAAACTCGCGCCCTTTGAGCTTTTAGGATTGGCCAAGGCTATCGAGAAGAAGCTAGGACGGAGGCCGACCGAAAGAAAAGGCCCACGCCGGATCGACATCGACATCTTGTTGGCCGAGGATACCGTCATCTCAACCGGGCTCTTGACGATTCCCCATCCTCGGATGCATCTCAGGAACTTCGTCCTGGTGCCCTTCAAAGAGATTGCGCCTGCCGAGGTCCATCCGGTGCTCAAGAAGACCATTCGCAGACTGCTGCGTGAATCTCGCGACAAGTCCGTCGTCAGAAGAATTTAAGAGGCTCAGCCCCGGGTCGATCGGGAGACAGGATGTTCAGTAAATTGGCTTGATCGCTATCACGCTAGAAATCAATTAGCCGCTTTTTATTTTCTCGCATCGGAGAACCGGGGACGAGGTCCGGAGTACGATGTCAGTCTTTCGCGGCTCCATAGAAGACCGAGTTGAAGAGGAGTTTGAACGTCCCCCACGGTTGAGCCCGGAAGGTCACCGGGAAGCCCAGGAGGATGATTCTTCCTTTGGCGGCGGGCAGGTCCAGGATGGCCGATTTTTGGTGAATGTATTTTTCACCGTAGATCCAGCCGCTCATGAGTAGATTTTCCGCCGGGTACTTGGCGACACTCTTGGGTTCTGATTTGCCCTCAAAGGAGGGCATGATATCAAAAGCGCAGCTTTCAGAGAAAACGGAAGCTGCCTCTTTGGGCATGCCGTAGGCGATCGGATGATGAGTGTCAAATTCCGTGCGGAGCAGGGAACCCGAACAATTGAACTCGTCCCGTTTGATTTGTTTCAAAACATTTCGGACCGGCAGTCCCAGGTTGTCGACGGCCAAGTTGCAGCTCGAATTCACCAGAATCAGAGTTCCTCCGTTTTCGGAGAAAGACTTCAGGTTGCGGAGTCCGTTCGGGGTCATTCCGCCGACGTATTTTGGCGGCATCGTCCCTTTGGGGTAGCCGTTGATGATCAGGTCTGAGCTGTAATGGTCGGGGAGAATGATCACGTCGTAGTGATCATTGAGGCTCCCGGCCCGGACGTCCGCGTCATGCAGGCTGGAAAAAGTGAATTCGTGCTGCTCCAGGACGAACCTCATCCATCCCTCTTCCTCGACGGGGATATAAGATTGGTAGATCCCGAGGCGCGGCGTCTTGAGGGTCGAAGTTGGCACTCTGGGAACATCGGCGACTGCGACAGCCTTCAGGCCTAAGTCCTTTACCAATTTTTCTACGAAAGGTCGAGAGATGGACGGACCATGGACAGCGATCGTTCCTTCGGGAAAATTCTTGTTCTGGGCGCTGAACTCTTTTTTTATCCACTGGACCGTCCCTCCGGCCTTGAGGACTCGGTTGGTGGCGATAGCGGAGGCATTGGTGGCGTGATCCAGGAGATAGACTCCGCCGTTCCCGCTGATCTCGCCGGGAGAAGGTTTGATTTCTTTTTGCAAGGTTAGCTTGGCTTCAATCGGAGAATTGGCCGAATAGACTTTAACGCCGAACTGGTAGGGGAGGGTCCAGCCCATCATGTCGTAGGACTCGAAGGGAGATCCTTCGAACTTTTGGGATTGGACTAGACCCTGCCAGAGATCCGGATATTTTCTCAGGTCGGGATATTTCTGTTCCTCGAAGACGTTCTTGACGAACAGGGCAAACGGCTGGGTCATGGGGATGACATATGTTCCAGCCGGATAAGTAATTCCGTCACAGTCAAATGTGACGTCGCTCTTGTAGACATCCACACCGAGGAGAGTCATGCGGTCGAGCAGGAGCGCCAAGTTCCCCGGGTCGAGTTGCTTGTCGGGAACGATCCAGGCGTAGGGAGGCTCGGTCCGGAAGCGCTTTGTGACTTCCGTGGCCATCCTGTACTTGTTGTAGAGGAGCTCGGCGCGGTATTTGGAGCAAACGTCGAGCACGGCCCTTGAGGCCGTCAGACAATAATCCACCGCGTCCTTGAGCCGCCACCAACCTCCTTTCCAGGGATTGGGATAGAAGGCGGACATGGTCAGATCCTGGTACTCCCTGGGGAACTCGTTGACTGTGTAAAAGTGAGGCGTTGCGTACCGGTAGAGGGCGGTCTCGGTCAGGATGGAGATGACGTTGTGTGAATCCACGACCTGGGTCGCGTAGCCGGGGTACCAGGTGTCGAAGACGATACGAGAAATGGCCCCCTCCTTTCCTTCCTCGTCAAAAGCTTCGCCCATGGCCGAGCCGATCAGGTTTTGCCAGCGGACGACCAGGGGATGGACATTGGGGTTGGTAGGCTCGGAGTTCGGGGGAGTCCAGATCCGGGCTGGGAACGGCGCCGTCTGGTGGTGATTATAAAGGACCACGGGGAACCATTCCTGGTCGACCAGCCGCGTCATGATCTGGGTCTCGACCAGATTGGCGATGTAGGAGTCCCGGTTGTTATCGTGTCCCGCGTATTTGTGGTAGAGATAGGGCATCGGAGAAACCTCGTAGGGAGTTCCGACATTCGGATGGTACCACTCCGCGAGCAGGTTCATGCCGTCGGGGTTGGCAAAAACGAGGACGAGGATGACGTCGTCGAGGATGCGGGTCGTTTTTGGGTCCGTGGCCGTGAGCAGGTCGTAAGCGAGCTGGATATTGTGTTGGGCCGGCGCGCACTCCGAAGCGTGGAGTCCGCCGTCCACCCAGACGACTGCTTTGCCCTCTTGGGCGAGTTTGACCGCTTCCTCGGCCGAGACTCCGCGAGCCAGGGACAGTCTCCGGGCTATGCCTTTATATTTATCCAGGTTGGCGATATTTTCGGCGGACGAGATGACCGCATACGTCCAAGTCAGGCCCATGGACGTTTTGCCGGCGTCGAAGAGCTTGATCCGGTTCGAGCTTTCGGCCAGCTTCTTGAAATATTGAATGGCTTGGGTATAGGTGGCCAGGTGATAGTCTGCACCGATCTTAAAACCGAGAACATCCTCGGGTTTGGGCACGGACTGGCCAAAGCCGAGAGATGCCGAAAGTAGGAAAAAAACGACCAGCCCGGCGGCCCAGGATTTCGATGATGTCTTCATCACGCCCTCCTTGAGAAAGATCAAAAAGCGTCTCGGAAATGCTCGATCTTGAATCCCTCCTGCTCATCGTAGAGCAGCGAAAGGACATCGAACCGGCACTCGACCTCAGTCAAGCTGTTCTGAACAAGGTAACCTTCTGCGATTCTCCGTATCTGCCGTTGCTTGGCCGAAGTGACATATTCTTCCGGCCTGCCGAAATCAGCGTCCATCCTTGTCTTGACTTCGACAAAGACGAGCGCGCGACCTTCGTAGGCGATGACATCGATCTCTCCCCGGTACAGGCGGAAGCTCCGGGTGACAATTTGATATTTGTTTTTGACGAGGTAATCGATTGCAAACTCTTCTCCCATCCTACCCAGTTCCTGGGCGGTAGGTGGGGCGAGCTTGAGATCTCTCATTTTGTGAGCTTCCAGCGGACCCCCTCCTTCGTGTCTTCCAGGAGAACTCCCTTCTCCATGAGCTCTTCCCGGATTTCGTCCGCCAGGGCGAAGTCCTTCTCCCGGCGGGCTCGCTCCCTCTCCTCGATCTTCTTCAGGACCTCGGGAGGCGGGGGCTGGTCCTTGCCCGGCGGCAGGACAGCCAGGACCTGATCAAAGCTGCGCATCAAGCCCAGGAGGATCCGGGCATCTTTTTTCCCGATTTTATCCTCAGCCAGGAGGATGTTGGCTTTTCTCACGAACTCGAATATCGCCGCCAGGGCGTTAGATATATTAAGGTCGTCGGAGAGTCCCTCGATGAATTTGCGTCGGCTCTCTTCGATCAACCCGGGTACCTCCCCCGCCTCTTGGTCCCTGAAAGATCGGCTTTCGAGCTCATAGACGAAATCCTTCAAACGGGTGAGAGCCGCGCGGTCCTGGTCAACAGCCTCAAAGGTGAAATTCAGCATCCTCCGGTAGTGAGTCGAGAGAAGAAGGTATCTGACGGTGGCCGGATCGATGTTTCTCTGAACCAGGTCCTTCAGGGTATAGAAATTCCCCTTGGACTTCGACATTTTCTCGCCGTTAACCACCAGATGATGGCAGTGGAGCCAGTAGTCGACGAATTTCTTTCCCCAATAGGCCTCCGATTGGGCGATCTCATTCTCGTGGTGGGGAAAGATGTTGTCGACGCCGCCGCAGTGGATATCGAAGGTCTGCCCCAAATACTCGGCGCTCATGGCCGAACATTCGATGTGCCAGCCCGGCCGTCCGGTCCCGATATCTGTCACCCAGTACGGCTCTCCCTCCTTCTTGGATTTCCAGAGGGCAAAGTCATGGACGCTCTCCTTTTCGTATTCATCGGCGTCGATCCGGACCCCCACCTTCCGGTCCTCCAGGTTGATCTTCGATAGCCGGCCATAGTTGGGGAACTTATCGATGCTGTAATAGATCGAGCCCGCCTTTTCGTAAGCATAGCCTTTGTCAAGCAGGCCACGAATCATCGCCACCATCTTTGGAATGTGCTCCGTCGCCCTTGGATAATGATCGGCCGGAAGAATGTTCAGTGTCCGGATGTCTTCGAAAAAGGCCTCGATATACCTTCTCGTGTATTCTTCGAGGCTGACTCCTTCCCGGTTAGCCCCTTTTATGGTCTTATCGTCCACGTCGGTGATGTTCATGACATGGGTGACCCGGTATCCCATGAACAGAAGAAAGCGCTTGAGGAGGTCCTCGAAAACATAGGCCCGCATGTTCCCGATTGTGGGGTAATCGTACACGGTCGGACCGCATGTGTAGATCAGCGCCTCGCCGGGGACGAGAGGTTCGAAGCGTTCAATCCTTCCGCTGAGGGTGTTGAAGAATTGGATCATCAGAAGAATATTATGAAAAATAAGGGACCAGGTAGTCAACAACATAATTAGTGAGCAGCGGGCCGTTACGCCGATTGACAAAAAGGGCCCGAAAGCCTATTTTAAATCCAGGGAGGAACAAGTGAAAAGAAAGCCCGCCGTTGCCGGCTACTTCTATCCGGGCGAGGCCGTTTCCCTTCGCCGCGCCATTGAGAAAATGGTCAATCCCGAGTCGCGGAGGGAAAAGGCTATCGCCGTTGTCTCTCCTCATGCCGGGTTCGAGTATTCGGGACCGGTGGCCGGGGCCGTTTTTTCCTCGGTGGAACTTCCAGAAACCTACGTTCTGCTCGGACCGGCCCACCGGGCCGGGATGCGCTCGTCCTTCGCCATCGTCAGGGCGGGTGAGTGGCTGACGCCTCTGGGTTCGGTGCCGATCGACACAGATCTTGCAGATCTCATCCTCGGCGGCACAGAGTTGCTCAAAGAAGATGAGCAGGCCCATCTCAGCGAGCACTCCCTGGAGGTTCAACTTCCCTTCCTCCAATATTTTAAAAAAGATATCTCGATTGTTCCCATATGCATCTCCTATTCTGCGGCCCTTCAGGAGCTGAAGGAGTTGGGTAACGCCGTGTCCGATGCGGTTAGGGCTGCGAAAAAGGACGTCCTGATTGTCGCTTCCACCGACATGAGCCACTATGTCAGCCAGAAGGAAGCCGAGAAGAAGGATTCGCTGGCGATCAAAAAAGTGCTGGAACTGGATGCCCCGGGGCTCTTCGAAACCGTTCAGAAGGAAGACATCAGCATGTGCGGCTTTCAACCGACCACGGCCGCCATATTCGCCGCCAACAAGCTCGGCGCACGCAAGGCTCAACTGATCAAATACCAGACGTCGGGGGATCGGACCGGGAACTATCTAGAGGTTGTGGGCTACGCCGGCATAAGAATCATATAGAAAGCTCGGTCTATTTGGTCGGTCTGGCCATCTCGTCTTCTGGTCTGAAGAGAGGGGAGCTCTGGAAAAAGAGAAAGACCCACAAATGACCTAATCGTTTTGGACGAGATGACGAATGAGACGAAACGACGAGGTAGACGGATTTCCGGTTCATTGACAATATTTCGCCTTTAATGGTATAAAATTTTCTAGGTTCAGTGATGAAGAAGTCTGGCTTACGAGACAAAGACAAGCATATCCTCAAACTGATCGTTGAGAGCTATCTGAAGATCGGCCGGCCGGTCAGCTCGGGCCTGATTGTCCAGAAATTCAGGCTCCAGGAATCGCCTGCCACGATCCGCAATATCATGATGAAATTGGAGGAATTTGGATTCCTGTGCCAGCCTCATACCTCGGCGGGCCGCCTTCCGACTGATAAGGGGTTGCGTTATTACGTCAACAGCCTGCTGGCCGAGAGCCTCTTGCCCTCGATACCGGGTGGATTCTCGGGCGATTTATCCCTCAAGGGAGACCTCAATTCACTGCTGGTCCAGACGTCTAAGATCCTGGCCGATTATTCTGACAACCTCGGCTTTGTCCTGTCGCCTCGGGTTTCCCGGCTCAATTTCCAGCACCTCCGCTTCATCAAGATCGCCGAGAACAAGGTCATGATCATCCTGGTCGCGCCTATCAACCTGGTCTTGACCGAAATAGTCCAAACCGAGACCTATTTCACCCAACTGGAGTTGGATAAGGCCTCGGATTACATCAACGAGAGCTTCCGCGGTCGGAACCTATCCTTTGTCCGGGACTATCTCTTGAAGGAGCTGCCGAAATTCAAGCTTCGCTACGAGACGATCATCGGTAAATTGATCTCCCTCCTCCGGTCATCCATCCTCCAGGAGGAAAAAGAAAGCCGTCTCTTCCTCCAAGGGGCATCCAAACTCCTAGGTAAAGCGGATTTCGGGGGGCTGGCCAGGTTAAAAACGCTTTTTCAGAATTTTGAAGAGAAGGCGAAGCTCGCGAGTCTCCTCTCCGACTTTATCAGCTTGGACCGGGTCAAAGTGCTCATCGGCTCGGAAGTCCACGACCCTGATATTTCGGACTGCTCGCTGATTCTCTCTCACTACGGGTTGGAGAATCAGATCCTGGGCTCGCTGGGCATCATCGGCCCGAAGAGGATTCCCTATGAACAGATCATCCCCCTGGTGGACAGCGTTGCTCAGAAACTGAGTCAAGCCATCAGCCACAGCACTTGAGAGGTGAACGATGCCGAAAAACGATCACGATGACGCCGAGGAGATCGAATACCTGTCGGTCAAGGACGAACCGAAAGAGACCGAAGCAGAAGCGCCTCCCCGGGCGCCAGCCGAGCCCGAAGCCAAAAAGGAGCAGAAGGAGGAGAAACCTGAATCCGAGGAAATCAAGTCCCTAAAAAACAAGCTTCGCAAACGGGATTCAGAGCTCAAACTCCTGAAAAAAGAAAAGGACGAGTTGAAGGACAAGTATCTCCGCCTTCTGGCGGAGACAGAGAATATGCGAAAAAGGCTTGAGCGGGAAAAGAGCGAGTATTTCCAGTTTGCCTTGTGCGACCTGATGAGAGAGATTCTGGCGGTCTTAGACAACCTGGAACGCGCTCTGGAAGCGAAGGACGAGACTAACGGAAAGACACTCCGTAACGGGATCGAGCTGATCCATAAACAGCTCCTGGACCTGCTCCTCAAGAACGGGGTCAGCCGGCTGGATGTCTTGAACCGCAAATTCGACCCGGCAGCGCATCAGGCATTGATGACCGAAGAATCGGAGGACGTCGAAGAACCCATGGTCGTGGAAGAGCTCCAGAAAGGCTACCTCTTGCATAACCGTCTTCTCAGGCCCTCGCTGGTCAAAGTCCGGGTTCCGAAGAGGAGATAGAGGCATGGCTCGAGTGATCGGGATCGATCTGGGAACCACGTTTTCATGCATGGCTTATCTGGAAGGGAACAAGCCCACCGTCATCCCCAATCTGGAAGGTTTGAACACGACCCCGTCGGTCGTGAGTTTCACTTCTTCGGGAGAGCGGCTGATCGGTAATCTGGCGCTCAGGCAGGCCATCACCAACCCGGAGAATACCGTCTTTGCGGTCAAACGCCTTATCGGAAGAAAGTATCAATCTCCCGAGATTGTCCAGGCCAGACAAAAAATGTCCTATCAGATGACCGAGGCCGGGAACGGGGATGTCATGGTCATGATCGATGAGAAAGTTATCAGCCCGCAGGAAATATCGGCCATGATCCTCTCCTACCTGAAGGATTGCGCCGAATCCCACTTAGGCGAAAAGGTGACTGAAGCGGTGATCACCGTGCCGGCTCATTTTAACGACCACCAGAGGCAGGCGACCAAGGACGCCGCTCAGATCTCCGGGCTCAATGTTCTTCGGGTCATCAATGAGCCCACGGCAGCCAGCCTCGCCTACGGCCTGAATCTGAAAAAAGGCACGACCGCGGCTGTTTATGATATGGGAGGAGGGACTTTTGACATCACCCTCCTTGAGATCAATGACGGTGTCTTTCATGTTTTGGCCACGAACGGTGATTCCTATTTGGGTGGGGAGGACTTTGATAACCGGATCGTGGACTGGTTGATCAATGAATTCAAACGTGAGCAGGGAGTCGATCTCTACGAGGATAAGTTCGCGCTCCAACGGATCAAGGAAGCGGCCGAGAAGGCGAAGCGGGAACTCTCATTCACTCTGGAGACGGAGATCAACCTTCCTTTTATCTCGTCCGAGAAGTTCGGCTCCAAGCACCTCAAGAAAAAGGTGACTCGGAAATGGCTGGAGGAGCTGACCAGGGACCTTGTCGAGAAAACCTTCCCCTTCGTGGAACAGGTCTTTCAGGACGGCAATCTTTCCCCCGAGGGCGTTGACGATATCATCCTGGTGGGGGGACAAACGAGGATGCCTCTCATCAGGGAGATGATCAAAACCTATTTCAAAAAGAGCCTGGTCGAGAATATCAATCCTGACGAAATCGTGGCCATGGGAGCGGCCATCCAGTCCGGGATCATCAGAGGCGAAATCAGCGACCTCGTCCTCCTCCTGGACGTGACGCCTTTTTCATTGGGCATCGAAACCGAAAGTGATATGTTTGAAAAGATCATCGATCGCAACACGACCATTCCGACCAAAAAAACAAGCACCTTTACGACCGTTGAAAATAACCAGCGGCGGGTCAGAGTCCATGTTCTCCAGGGGGAGAGTCCGATTGCCTCCCAAAACAGGTCACTGGCCATGTTCGACCTCGTCGGGGTCGAGCCCGCGCCTGCCGGCGTTCCCCAGATTGATGTCACCTTTGAGATCAACGCCGACGGGATCGTCAAGGTCTCGGCCAAGGATATGGCCACGGGCAGGGAACAAAAAACCGAAGTCAGGCCCTCAGGCGGGTTGTCCCGGACAGAGGTCAACGAGATTATCCAAAGGTCCGAGACGGACAAGATCCAGGGTAAAGAATGACCTCCAAGAGGGACTACTACGAGGTCCTGGGAATCAGACGGGAATCGGGCTCCGAAGAAATAAAAAACGCTTTCCGCCAGATGGCCCTAAAGTACCATCCCGACCGCAACCCCGGAAACAAGGAAGCCGAAGAACGATTCAAGGAAGCGGCCGAGGCCTACAGTGTCCTTGCCGATCAAGACAAGAAGTCCGTCTATGACCGTTTCGGGCTCGACGGCCTGCGGGGTGAAGGCTTTACCGGGTTCTCCGGATTTGACTCCTCGGTTTTTGAGGACTTTCAAGACATCCTCGGTAATTTTTTCGGTTTCAGTTTTGGGGATTTCTTCGGTGTGCGGGACCAACAGCGGAGGAGCGCGTCGCGTCGCGGCCGAGATCTCTCCCTGGAGCTGGAGTTGACGCTCGAAGAGGCGGCCAAAGGCGTCGACCGGGAGATCAAGCTCACCAGGGCCGAGGCCTGCCCGGTCTGCCGGGGAACACGTCTTCGCCCCGGCGCCAAGCCGGCCGTCTGTCCTGCCTGCCAGGGAAGGGGTCAGGTCCGTTATCAGCAAGGGTTTTTTACCGTGGCCCGAACCTGCTCCGGCTGTCAAGGCGCCGGAGAGATCATTTCCGCGCCTTGCGAGAATTGCCAAGGTTCGGGTCGGGTTAGACAAAAGAGGGTTCTTAATCTCAAGGTTCCCGCGGGCGTTGATGATGGCACTCGGCTTCGGATGACCGGAGAAGGAGAAGCCGGCGTCCCGGGCGGCGCGCGTGGCGACCTCTATGTGATGATCCGTGTTAAGAAGCATACTTTCTTCGAGCGTGAGAAGAACGACCTTTATTGCGAAATCGCGATTTCCTTTGTCCAGGCAGCCCTGGGGACCCGCGTTGCGATCCCCACTCTTGAAGAGAGCGAGGTGCTCCGGATTCCCCCGGCCACTCAATCAGGAGATATTTTCCGCTTAAAAGGGAAAGGCATCAAGGACATCGGAGGACGGGGAAAAGGGGACATGTTCATCAAGGTCAGCATCAAGACCCCCGAAGACTTGTCCAAGGAGCAACGGGCGCTGCTGCAGCGATTCGCCGAGCTGCGGGGAGAGAACCTGGATTCTATGGACATGAGCATTCTTAACAAAGTCAAAAACATAATTCATTAGAGTGTCGATTGACATCTGACCACTTTGTCGTGAAAAAGAGCGAGTTGGATCTCTCCGCTCCATCTCTCCGGGGGAAGGAGCACCACCATCTTTCCCGCGTGGTCAGGATCAGGCCCGGGGAGAGCGTCTGGCTCATAGATGAGGAAGGGACCAAGTATTTCGCCCGGGTGGAATCTGTGGAAAAAGAACAGACGAGGTTGAAGATTCTGGAGAAGAAGCCACCGCAAGAGACGGGACCCGGACTGACCCTTGCCCAGGCCGTGCTGAAAGCGAAGAAGATGGACTTCCTCGTCCAGAAATCGACCGAACTGGGAGTCCGGACTGTCATCCCTCTGACCACTTCCAGATCCGTTATCAAACTAGATAAAAAGAGCGACGAGAAAACCGCCAGATGGCAGAGGATCGTCCGTGAAGCGGCCAAACAATCAAGGAGCAGCCTGGTTCCCCATGTCCTCTCCCCTCAATCATTGAAACGCCTTGTTGAGGAAAGGCGGGAATCGATAAAACTCTATTTGAGTGAGGACAGGGGAGAGGCCTTGCGCAATATCGTTGCCGCGAGGGCTGAAAACTTGGCTGCCGGATCCGACGCATCCGTCTTGATCGCCGTGGGACCTGAGGGCGGGTGGACCGAGGAAGAGCAGAAGCTGATGCTGGCTCACGGCTATACGGCCGTCTCCCTGGGGAGCCGGGTGCTGCGCTCCGAAACCGCAGCGTTCTGTGCCATATCCGTGATCTCTCAATTTTGGAATTGCTAAAATGTTTCTCCAAGGACAGAAGGTCGGCAAATATGAAATCCTCCGATCTCTGGGCAGCGGCGGGTTCGGTTCGGTATTCCTGGCCAAGGATACTTGGCTCGACATCAAAGTTGCGATCAAGGTCCCGCACAAGCAATCGGTCGAGCTCTTCAAGCTTCTTAAGGAACCCAGGCTCCAAGCGGCGCTCAATCACCCCAACATCGTCAGGATGATCGCCGCCGAGAAAGAAAAGAACGTCTTTTTCATGGTCATGGAATATGTCAAGGGAAAGACCCTGGAAAAGATCCTGGAGAAGGAGCGGATCCTGGACTGCGACCGGGCCATGGACTATGTCAAACAGATCTGTTATGGCGTCGACCACGCCCACAAAAACAAGATCATTCACCGCGACCTCCGGCCATCGAATATCATGATCTCGGAAACCGGGACGGCCAAGATCACGGATTTCGGGACCTCGGCTTGGCTTAACAACGTCCCCTACGCCTCGACCAGGATCGGATCCCCTCCCTATATGGCCCCGGAACATTTTATGGGCAAGGCATCCTATGCTTCTGACATCTACTCTATCGGTTGCATTTTTTATGAATGCATCATCGGCCGGCCTCCCATCTGGGACCCCGATCCTTTTAGGATTCTGGAAAAGTGCCAGCAGGGCAAGATCACTCCGCCTCGTCTAAAAAACAACAAAATCCCCAAGGAAATCGACGAAATCATCATGAGATGCCTGGCCGCCAAGGTCGAGGATCGCTACCAGGGTGCCTCGGAGATTATCCGAATTCTCTCTTTGTACAAGGGGAGGGAAACCAAGACGACGGAAATTCAGGATATCATGGTTAGGATCAAGGCCAGAGAAGCGCGAAAAGCCGGGCTGTGCTGGAACTGCCACCGTCCGCTGCCCTACAAGACCCGGAGTTGCCCCCATTGTGGAGAAGGCGTATGAGCGGCTGCCCGAGCATAACGACATTGACTTCAACCTGAGAATCAGTTAGTATGATGCCGCAAAATACCCTCATGTTAGCTAAAGGTGCCTTATCTCTCCGAGGAGTCATTGATGAGCCCTTTTAAAGAAGACGGTCTGGTCTGGATGAACGGGAGGTTCATCCCCTGGAAGGATGCCAATATCCATCTCGCTTCTCATGTTATCCACTATGGGAGTTCCTTGTTTGAGGGCTTTCGGGCCTACGCGACGCCCAAAGGGACGGCCATCTTTCGGCTTCAGGCCCATACCAAACGCCTCTACAATTCCTGCAAGATGTACCGCATGGATGTTCCTTACACAATGGATGAGTTCAACCAGGCCGTCATCGAGACAATTCGGGCTAACAAGATGCCAGCCTGCTACATCCGGCCGATCGTCTACAGGGGCTACAAGGCTCTCGGTGTCGATCCTTTTCCGAACCCCGTTGATTGTGCTATACTCGTCTGGGAATGGGGGCAATACCTTGGTCCTGAAGCTCTTGAGAACGGAGTTGACGTTAGGGTGTCTTCCTGGCTGCGGATGGCTCCGAACACCTTTCCGGCGCTGGCTAAATCCGGGGCAAACTACATGAACTCACAGCTGATCAAGATGGAAGCCCTTCTGGAAGGTTACGCGGAAGGGATCGCCCTGAATATCCGGGGTCACATCAGCGAGGGAAGCGGAGAGAACATCTTCCTCGTCCTCAACGGGGATATCTATACGCCCCCCTTGTCCTCTTCGGTTCTGCCGGGGATAACCCGAGACTCTATTATCTCCCTGGTCAAGGACATGAAGCTCACTCTTCGCGAAGAGACGATCCCCAGGGAAATGCTCTATATCGCGGACGAAGTCTTCTTTACTGGCTCGGCCGTCGAAGTCACGCCGATCCGCTCGATCGACAAGATCACGATCGGCTCGGGAAAGCGCGGACCGGTCACCAAAAGACTACAGGAAGAGTTTTTTGGCTACGTCAAAGGAGAGAAAGAAGATAAATTTCACTGGCTAACTTACGTTTAGCCCCCGCCAAAGGAGGAGCTTATGAATATCGATGAACTGTTAAAAATAGCCATCGAAAAAGACGCCTCTGACCTTCACTTGAAGGCCGGAAACCACCCCATGATTCGTATCCATGGGACGCTCACGCCCCTCTCGACCTTCGCGAAGCTGGCCCCGAATGACACTCAGGAGCTGGCCGATCAGGTCATGAATGATTACCAGCGGAAAAAACTCAAAGAAGACCTGGACATAGACCTGGCCTACAGCCTGCCTGGATTCGGGCGCTTCCGGGGCAGTATCTTCAACCAGCGGTCGACGATGGCCATCGCGCTCCGGATCATTCCCATGGAAGTGAAGACCGTCCGGCAGCTGCTGCTCCCCGAGGTGCTGGAGAAGATCGCCTTCTATCAGCGCGGGCTCGTCCTGGTGACCGGTACGACCGGGAGCGGAAAGACAACGACCCTGGCGGCCATGATCGACTACATCAACGCCTACCGCCGGGAAAACATCATCACCATCGAGGACCCGATCGAATACCTGCACAAAGACAAAAAAAGCACCATCAGCCAGAGGGAGGTGGGGACGGACGTGTCCACATTCTCGCGCGGTCTGCGGGCCGCCCTCCGTGAAGACCCGGACGTCATCCTGGTGGGAGAAATGAGAGACCTGGACACGATCGAGACGGCGATCCTGGCGGCCGAGACCGGCCATCTGGTCCTGAGCACTCTTCACACCCTCGACGCGCCCGAGAGCATCAACCGCATCATCTCGGTGTTCGCTCCTCACCATCAACGGCAGGTCCGCCTCCAGCTCTCCAGTATTCTGAAGTCCATTATCTCCCAGCGACTGATCCCCCGGATGGATGGGACCGGCCGCGTGCCCGGCGTCGAAATCATGATCAATACTCCCTATATCGCGGAGTGTATCCAGGACCGCGAGCGCACGGGGCTGGTGCGGGATGCCATCGCCACCGGTGTTTCGCAGTATGGCATGCAAACATTTGATCAGTCGATTTACCAACTTTATAGAGATGGCTACATCTCCTTTGAGCAAGGCATGCGCTATTCGACCAATCCCGACAACTTTAAGCTGAGGGTGATGGGCATCCAATCGACCCTGGACCTCGCCTTGGAGGAGATGGAAACAACGATGAGCAAGGTGGAGAGAGTCGGAGGAGGGACCGAAACCGAAGAAGAAACCTAAATGACGTCCCAGCAGATCCGAGAAGCGTTCCTCGATTTCTTTGCCAAAAAAAACCACAAGATCATCAAGAGCTCTTCCCTTCTTCCGAAAGACGACCCGACCATCCTCTTCACCAACGCGGGGATGAATCAGTTCAAGAGCGTTTTCCTGGGCCTGGAAAAGCGGAGCTACAAGAGAGCCACTTCCTGCCAGAAGTGCCTCCGGGTGAGCGGAAAACACAATGACCTTGAAACGGTCGGTAAGACCAACAAGCATCACACCTTTTTCGAGATGCTCGGGAATTTCTCTTTTGGAGATTATTTCAAGACTGACGCCTGTCGGTTTGCCTGGGAGTTGGTGACCGAAGTCTTCAAGCTGGACCCGGAAAAGTCTTATATCACGATCTACGAGGAAGACGAGGAAGCGTTCAAGATTTGGAACGAGGTCGTGGGAATCCCGGCCGGCCGGATCTTCCGCTTCGGAAAGAAAGATAACTATTGGGCCATGGGCGACACCGGACCCTGCGGTCCGTGCTCGGAGATCCATTACGACCTCGATCCAACACTGGAAAAGGGGGACGCCTATGCCCTGATCGAAAAAGGAAGCGACCGCTTCCTGGAGATCTGGAATCTGGTCTTCATGCAGTTCAATCAGGATAAGGATGGCTGTCTCACTCCCTTGCCCAGGCCATCCATCGATACCGGCATGGGTCTCGAGAGAATGGCGGCCGTGCTCCAAGAAAAGAACAGCAGCTGGGAAACTGACCTCTTCAGACCTCTCATCGATCGGGTCGGCGAGCTAGCGCAGCGCGAATATCCGGCTGGAGACAAGGGAGATATCTCGGTTCGGATCATCGCCGACCACATCCGGGCGATTACGTTTTTGATCGGCGACGGGATTATGCCTTCCAACGAAGGCCGGGGCTATGTCCTCCGCCGGTTGATCCGCCGGGCCTTCCGGCACGGGAATCTGATCGGCATCGACAAGCCCTTTCTCTACGGGCTGGTCGGAGGCGTGGTGGACATCATGAAGAAGACCTATGCGGAGCTCCTCGCCTCCGCCCAATACATCTCCCGGGTGTGCCTGTCAGAGGAAGAGCGCTTTGCCCTGACCCTTTCTTCGGGCCTGCGCTACTTCAACCAGTTCGTCACCGAATCACAAACGGCGGGAAAAAGATGGCTCTCGGGGCCGCAGGTCTTCAAGCTCTATGATACCTTCGGCTTTCCCCTCGATCTTTCCCTGGAACTGGCCGCCGAACAAAACATGGAGGTGGACGAAAAAGGCTTCGCCGAGGAATTGGAGAAGCAGAGGGATCTCGCCCGCCAGTCCTGGAAAGGCGATATCGATTCAAAAGAAAAGAGAATCTATGAGGGCCTGAAAGACCTTTGCATTCGGTTCGTCGGTTACGAGAACGAGACGTTGGCCGAAGCCGAGACGCTGGCCCTGGTCAGGGATGGACGGTTGTCGGACGACCTCAAAGCGGGAGAGACGGGAGAAGTGGTTCTGGACCAGACACCTTTTTATGCCGAAGCCGGCGGACAGGTGGGAGATGCCGGACTCCTCTCGAATCCACACTTCTCCGGGCTGGTCGAGAACGCCTTTTTTCCCATTCCCGGGTTGATCAGTCACAGGATCAAAGTCATCTCCGGCAAACTCAGGCGCGGGGACAAGGTCGAGGCCGCGGTGGATAGAACCCGGCGGAAGGCCATCAGCAGCAATCATACCGCGACTCATCTTCTCCACGCCTCCCTGCGTCAAGTTCTGGGCGATCACGTCAAACAGGCCGGATCTCTGGTGGCGGCCAACCGGTTCCGTTTCGACTTTACCCACTTTTCGCCCCTCAGCAAAGAGGAGATTCAGAAAGTCGAGCTCTTGGTCAATCAGAAGATCCGGGAGGACATCCCAGTCGAGACCAGGATCACCTCACTTGATGAGGGCTTGAAGGAGGGTGCGATCGCCATCTTCGAGGAAAAATACGGGGAAAAGGTCCGCCTCGTCCGGGTCGGCGATTTTAGCCGGGAACTCTGCGGCGGCGTTCATGTGACCTCAACCGGCCAGATCGGCCTGTTCAAAATCATCGCGGAAACGAGCGTCGCCGCGGGCATGCGCAGGATCGAAGCCAGCACCGGAGAGGAGGCTTTGCGAGAAATCGAAGAAACCGAAAGCCTTCTCAATGACATTCAACAAACCCTGAATTCCCCACGTTGTGAAATCGTCTCCCAGATCGCCAAATTGAAAGAGGGTCTCAAAGAGAAAGAAAGAGAAATCAAGTCGCTCAGACTGAAGTGGTCCAGAGAGAAACGCCAAGATGAAACTCAAAAGATCGTCCAGGTCAAGGGGATCTCGGTCCTTTCTCAGAGGGTGGAAGGATTGAATAACACAGAACTTCGAAACCTCGCTGACTCGCTCAAGCAGAAGATCGGGAGCGGGGTTGTCTGTCTGGGCTCGGCCGAGGAAAAGAAAGCCTTCCTGGTTGTCGCGGTGAGCAAGGACCTGACCGGCCGACTCAAGGCCGGGGACCTGATTCGGGACATCGCTCCGGCCATCGGCGGCGGGGGAGGGGGGCGTGCGGATTTTGCCCAAGCCGGGGGCCGCAAACCCGAAGGACTGGATGAATCGTTAGAGAGAATTTTTGGCGCGGTCGAAAAAGCGCTCTAAAAATCACCCCTAAAGGGGATTGCCAAGAGCAGGCCTATTTGTAAGAATAGAGACAATGCGGACAACTGCAATCAGGTCAATTTGGTGTTTTTGCCTGTGCCTTCTCGCCTCGCTTCCGAGGGCGCTGCCTGCTGCGGCCGCCCGAGATGAATCGTCCAAGCAATTCAAAAGTAAGTATTATTCGCTCATCCAAACGGTCTCGGTGAAGCACGGCGTGGATGCCGACCTGGTTCGCCACGTGATCGCCGCCGAATCCAATTACGACTGCTGGGCGGTTTCCGAGAAAGGAGCTATGGGGCTGATGCAGCTCATGCCGGAAACGGCCAAGTATTACGGCGTGAAAAATACCTTTGATCCTGTCCAGAACATCGAGGGCGGAGTGAAGTACCTGAAGGATCTGATTTCCCTTTTCAACCGCCAGACCAAGTACGTTTTGGCCGCCTACAACGCCGGCCAGCAAGCGGTAAAAAAATTCGGAGGAATCCCTCCCTACACCGAGACAAGGAACTATATCGCCCGGATCATGTCCTCTTACAAAAGACCTTTCGTCAAGAGCGGAACCAGGATTTATAGGTTCTTTGACGCGGAGGGGAAGCTGATTCTGACCAATGATCCCAACATCTATCTCCTGCACAAGGGGAAATGAGGTCTCGGGAGCCAACGCCAGCCGGCGGGGCCCTGCTTGGAATCAAGGTTGACGATAACCTGAGTCCTGAGCGACACCCGTGACCCCTTGCGGGGGCGGCGTTTTTTTCTTGCCGAACAAGGCCATCCCAATGATGCCGCCGATGGCGCCCAGGGCCGCGAAAACGGCGGACGACAAAAGGAGGCCGAGAAAAAACATGGGCAGCGTCATTCCGCCGGGGCCTTGCTCCAGCCAGGCATTGAGGCCTGAAGGCATATTCTCCGCGAATTGAGCCAGCCTCTCCAGGAACCTTCTCGCGATCTGGACGTTCACGGCTTGGAGGGGAAGGTTGATGACCGCATGGGCGGCGGCACCCACCAGGCCCGCAAAAACCCCGACAATGGCCCCGTCTCCCGACCCGAGGTTGACCCGGGAATTCTTGGCCAGAAGATACGAAGACAGCATTGCGCCTCCGATGATCCAAAGGCAGCACAGGCAATTGAGGAAGGGAATCGCCGAAAAGAGCCCGGCCAACCCCCCTCCGACCAGGGCTGGAACCAGCATGGATGGCCGCTCGTTGTTCATCTCAACTCCTCCGGTGGCTTGTTTGATTCTATTCTAGATTTATTCTCTCCAGAATTTCAAGGAATATTTTCAACAGAAAATAGTCAGGAGTAAGGGGCTCGAAAGATCAAAAAATACAATTAGGCAGTTACGAATTTATCCAGCTCAATAACCTAATTTTTAATTTTATTTTTGACGACCCGCTTGTCAGTCCCTTCCCAGTCGGATTCAAAACGGATCGTTAGGTTCTTATTTTTTTAACCCCTCACTCCTCACCCCTTACTCCTCGCTTTTTTTGACGTCTTTGAATGGCGAGTTCTGCGAAGCCGGCTATAAAATAAAAGGGAAGGAGCAGTCCCCACAAAAATCCCGTGGCCAGACGCAGCACGTTAGAAGTGGCCCAGAGGCGAAGGAAATTGGCGGCTGTGTCCGCAGCGATCGGAGCCGACATCACCAGGAAGGTCCTGAGCTTGGGGGGCCGGACCCTGGATAATCGTCCTCCAAAAGGATAAAGCAGCGCGCCGAAAAGAAAGCCGAGGTAGATTCCTAGACAGCGACAACAGACGGCCAGCGGGTGCCCAACCAAATAAAACGACCGCTCCGGAATTTGGTGGCAGACCGGCGCGAAAAGAGCGTAGATGAGCGCGCCGGAGCGGGAACCCCGGCTTTTCAGATAGGGAGCCAGGAATATGGCGGCAACCCAGGCGATACTGCCCACGAGGATCAGGGCATAAATAAAAAAGACGCCGAAGTCCGTCTTTTTCAGGGGAGGGCCCGTTACGCGCGTTTCTAATTCGTTCGTCAACGGCAATTCTTGATCCTAAGATAGCTCACATAACCGGCCAGAATCAGAAAACTCAGCGTGATGATGGACATGGACATGAAGCGGGCATAGACCCTTCGCCCCAGGAGGTCGAAAATAGAAAATGAGATGATGGCCAGGTCGATCCCGAGGAATACACGCCAGAATTTTGGATAGCGCTGAATAGAATTGATGATCAGGACGAGAGCCGGGGCAGCGGACAGGAGAGTATAGTCCCAGCCGAGAGGGGAGACAAGGGGAATGACCATAAGGATGAGAGAACAATCCAGGACCTGAGGATCCGTGACGCTTTTTCCTTTGCGGACGAGAAAGAAGAGTCCAACGGCGATCAAGATGACAAGGAGGATATAGAGCCCCACGGTCGTCCGGAAGTTGCCGCTCCATTTCATAAGGAGCCCGCTGAGGGAGACGTTGTCCTGGGACCCCAGCAGGCCCGGCGTCGAGTGACTGAAACTGGAGAGCCATTCGCGGTGGACCTCGAGATTGCCTTCCCATCCATAAAAAGCCGCCGGAAGCACAAAGGCCAGCCCCAGCAGAAGAAGTCCGGAGGATAGGGTTCGCCATTTTTTCTTAAGAACAAGATACGGAGAATAGATGAGAGCGTACGGCTTAAGGCCCGAAGCCAATCCCCAGAGGACGCCCGCGAGGACGCCCCGGCCCTTGCTCCTCGATTTGTCTTCACGAACAAGCAGCCAGGCGACCACAAGAAGAAGAATAGTCATCAAAGCGTTGATCTGTCCCAGTTGGAGTTCGCGAAGAAAATATCTGGCTAGGACCAGGGGAGGCAGGACCTTGAGCCAGGGGCTCGCCCCAATCTCTCCTGGCGCCAGTTTGGAGCTCACGGAGAATATAAGAAAAGAAGAGACCAGGACGATCCCGTACCAGAGCGCCTCAGCTATATCCAGCGGCAAGAGTGATAAAGGGAGATACAAGAATGATGAAAAGGGCGGATATTTGAACTGGTAGTGCCCGTCTTCGACCCGGTACAGGGTTTCCCCGGCCCTCATCCTTTTCCCCGCCTCATAGTTGACCCGAAAATCTACCATCTCTTTTTTGACCCTGAAAAGAAAGACGGCGACCGCTATCAAAATGACCAGGATCAAGAGAACGGCGGACCATTTTTTCTTGGTCATGGTCTCCCAAGGCTACCGAAGCACCGATATTTTGTCAAATCCGATCAAGTGAGCCGTGAGCTGTGAGCGGTGAGCAGAATTAATACAAAACCGAAGACGCGAATCACAAAGGGTTTTTGGCACTCAATTTCTCACGGCTCACTGCTCACGGCTCACAGTTTTGATTTGACAGAACAATTGGCAAAGTGTAAATATGTTTCAGAATGGTTCATGGGAAGATTTCCCAAGGCTCTCAAAAGGAGGACCGCATGGGTTTCAACAAAAAGGGAATGGTTTTGTCTCTTTTCCTCTTTGTGCCTTTCATCGGCCTTCTCGCTCAGACCGAAGATGCGACCAAGATCTTTAATCAGAGCAACGGCGGCGTGGTATCCCTGGCCGTGATCGGAGAAAACAAACAGGAGATCGCCAAAGGCACGGGTTTTGCCATAGCCGAGGACCTCATCGTCACGACTTATCATTTGGTCAGCAAGGCTCCCGCGGTGGAAGCCACCACGATGAAAGGAAAGAAAATCAGGGTCGAAGGCATCATCGCTGTGGACAAGAATCTTGACCTGGCGCTCCTGAAACTCAAGGGGAAGCTGGAACCGCTGGTGCTCGGGAATTCTGACGGGCTCGAGATGGGCAAGAGGGTTTTTGCCATTGGCTCGAATGAGTCGGGCACGGTGACGGTCTCGGAGGGGACGGTCAGGAACTTTTTTGAGGTCGCGCCGAGCCTGAGGGTGATCGATACATCACTTTCCATTCCGGATACCTACAGCGGCGCCCCCGTATTTGACACCCAGGGTCAAGTCCTCTCGATCATGGTCACCTTGGACAAGGGCCTTAAATTCGGGGTTCCCGCAAACGGCCTGAAGAATCTGCCCCGCCAGGGTAAGATGACTGAGTTCAAAACTTGGACCCCCGAGGACTATTTTGCCACCCTCGAAGGAGCCCTCCTGGCCGGAAAGCTTTATTCTCTGATCCTGGACGACTCCGCCATGTCCAGAAGCTACCTTGAGAAAGCCCTGAAGATAAACCCCTCCCTGGTTGACGCTCAACTTATGCTCGCTTCCGTCTATCTCCGCCAGCGCGATTACTCGGCGGCCGTCGCCGCCTACAAGAAAGTCATTGAACTCGATCCAAAGCGGGTTGAGGCCTATCGTAACCTGGGAAGCATCCTCGGCAAAATGCAGCAGCCGGCTGATGCCATTCCGATGCTAGAAAAGGCCGCTGAGCTCAATCCATCGGATAAAGAAGTCTATTATGAGCTCGGAAACGCGTATGAATCGGGCAATGATTTCGCCAAGGCCTCGGAGGCCTATCAGAAGTATCTCGATCTGAAACCGGAAAATCCGTGGACGGGTTATCTGCAGCTTGGCCTTTGTCTGGACAGATTGGGCCAATTTGATAGGGCCGCGGCTGCCCTGGAAGAGGCCCAGAAAGCCCAACCCAAGGATGTCAAGACCAATTTCACTCTCGCCCAGGTCTATCAAAAGGGAGGCAAGCTCGACAAGGCCGAAGAGACGTACGGGCGGCTCGTTCAACTCAATCCGGATGATGCCGTAACTTACTACGGGAAAATCGTCACGATGTATGATGAAGCCAAGCTCTACGACAAGGCGATCGAGGCGACCAAGAAGATCATCGAACTCAACCCCAAGAGTGAGCTGGCCGTCTATAACCTGGGGATCATGTACCAGAAGCTCGACCGCATGGACGAGGCGATTGAGGCCTTCAAAAAGTGCCTCGAGCTGAAGCCCGACTACAGCGCCGCCTGGTTCAACCTCGGGTTCACCTATTCCAAACAAAAAAAATACAAGGAGGCCGTGGAGGCCTTCAAAAAGTATGTCGAGCTGACTCCCGACAGCGTCGAGGGCTGGCTCAACATCGGTGTCAACTACATGTTTTTAAAAGACTTCGAGTCCTCCCTCGAACCGATCAAGAAAACCCTCGAGCTGAGGCCCAATTACGATATAGCGCTCTATAACTTGGCCATCGTCTATCTGAACCTCAAGGATAATTTCAGTGCTCGGGAGGTCTATAAGAACCTGGTCAACGTGAACCCGGACCTGGCCGCAAAGCTCAAGAAGCTGCTCCGATAAAAATCGTCTATCTCGTCGTCTCGTCAAAAAGACGGTGAGGAGGAATGGGTCAGGTGCCGCGAATTCATTGACAAAAACAGCCGCTTGTGCTAAAAAATAATCCTACGCTCGCTCATCTAAATACCCTTGGCGCGGTCTTAAAGAACAGAGCCCTTTCCGGAAAGTTCGTTCCCCAGATTCCTGATGAGATAAGGGTAAGGGCAGGTGGCGGAATGGCAGACGCGCTAGGCTTAGGACCTAGTTCCTGTTGAAGGAGTGCGGGTTCGACTCCCGCTCTGCCCACTCCGATTCTCTGGGGCGATCCGTTTCATTTGAGGAATAGCCAATGGACAGTGATAACCTTAAAACGAAAAACGAAATCAGGACCGTCAGTCCGTCTAGGAGAGAGCTCGAGGTCGAGGTGCCTGAGCCTGAGGTCCAAGAGGAATTTCAGAAGGCCTTGACCCAATACGCCTCCAGGGCCAAGATTGCCGGGTTTCGCATCGGCAAGGCCCCCAAGGACCTGGTCAAACAGATGTTTTATGCCGACATCCGGCAGTCTGTCGTTGACACTCTGGCGCCCAAGGTGCTGGCCCGAAGCCTCAAAGCCCATGGGATCCAGCCCGTCGTCATGCCCTTCATCTCCGACCTCCATTTCAAGGAAGGGGAGCCTTTCCGTTTCAAGGCGCTGGTCGAGGTCTGGCCGGAGTTCGACCTCCCCGATTTCAAGAGGGTGGAGGTCAAGAAGAGAGAGATGGCGGTCGAAGAGAAAGAGGTAGAGCATTCCCTGGAGGACATCAGGCAGAGAGCGGGAGACTACATTCCGGTTGAGGGACGGGGAGTGTCCGACGGCGATTACGTCATGACCCAAGTCCAGGGAAAAGATCTCAAGACCAAAAAGTATTTTCCCACCGAGAAAGTGGTCATCCTGGCGGGACAGGCCGATAACGAAAAAACGCTCAACGAGAACCTCCTTGGCCTGAAGCCCGACGAAGAAAGAGTCTTCGTCATCTCATATCCAACCGACCACCGCAACAAGAAAGTCGCCGGAAAAGAGGTCGAGTACCGTCTCAAAGTCCTCTCGATCAAAGAGAAGAAAATTCCCGTGCTGGACGATGAATTCGCCAAGGACCTGGGAGAGTATAAGGACCTGGCCGATCTGAAAGAGAAGATCAGGCAGGAGATTCTGAGAACCAAAGAAAGCGCGGCGAGGGAGGGGATGGGAGAAGAGATCATTGCCAGGCTGGCCGGACAACTGAGCATCGATCTTCCAGAAACATTGGTCGCAGAAGAAGCCGAGGCGATGCTCGACCGGACGATATCAGCTTCGGGAGGCCGCGCTCCCCTGGCCGCGGATCTCGGTCCTCTCCGTGAGGAAGCGAAAAAGAAGGCCGCCGAGAATATCAAGAGGCGTCTCATCTTGAGGAAAGTGGCCGAAACAGAGGGGTTGACTGTTCCTGAAGAGGAAATCGAAGCGGAGCTCAACCGGCTGGCCAGAGCCAACAACCTGCCTCCGGCCAAGGTCAGGGAGAGCTTCGAGCCGCCCGAGAGAAGAGAAGACCTGAAAAGTCATCTTCTGCTCCGCAAGGCGGTTGACTTTTTGGTAGAAAACGCTATAATATGTTAACTAAAGCTTCCCCATGGCTCTCATCCCCTTTATCGTAGAACAAAACGGGCGGGGCGAGCGTGCCTACGATATTTACTCGCGCCTGCTCAAAGATTTCATCGTCTTCATAGGATCCGAGATCAATGACGATATTGCCAACGCAGTTATCGCCCAGCTCCTCTACCTGGAAGCTGAGAATTCCGAACGGGAAATTTCGCTCTACATCAATTCCCCGGGGGGAAGCATCACCGCGGGGCTGGCCATCTATGACACCATGCAGCTTATAAAATCAGAAATATCAACAACTTGCGTCGGGCAGGCGGCCAGCATGGCGGCAGTTCTCTTGGCGGCCGGCACCCCAGGCAAAAGGTATTCGCTCCCCAATTCCCGGATCATCCTGCACCAACCTTTCGGCGGGTTTCAGGGGCAGGCGACGGACGTGGCCATCCAGGCCAAGGAGATCCTCAGGATCAGAGAGAACATCAATCAGATTCTGCATAAACACACTCATCGAGACTCCGAGCAGATCCAGGGGGACATCGAGCGCGATTTCATCATGACCGCCGCTCAGGCCAAGGAGTACGGATTAATTGATCATATCATCACGACCAGAGTCCAATCGAAAAAATAATCGTTCCGACGACGATTTCTTTAGTTTTGCCTACTAGAGCAAAAAAATGGCGAACGACTCACAACCCAAGATGAACGCGCCGGTAAAGTGCAACTTTTGCAGCCGCACCCAGGCCCAGGTCAAAAAACTCGTGGCCGGGCCGGCTGGCGTGTACATCTGCGACTGCTGTGTCGAGCTTGCCCATTCCATTATCCTGGCCGAGAAAAAGAAAGAGGTAGACGCGAAGAATGCCCCAACGAACTTCCCTACGCCCCAGGAAATCAAGAATGCCCTCGACCAGTACATCATCGGTCAGGACAAGGCTAAGAAGAAGGTTTCAGTCGCCGTCTACAACCATTACAAGAGAATTACGCTGCCCCGCGAGCCCTCCGATGTCGAGATTGCCAAGAGCAATCTCCTGTTTATCGGCCCAACCGGGACGGGGAAGACTCTGATGGCCCAGACGCTGGCCAAGCTTCTATCCGTTCCTTTTGCCATCGCCGATGCCACGACCCTGACCGAGGCGGGCTATGTCGGCGAAGACGTAGAAAATGTGGTCCTCAAGCTCTTCCAGGCGGCCAAGGGGAATATTGAGAAAAGCCAAAAGGGAATCATCTATATTGATGAGATAGATAAAATCAGCCGCAAGAGTGACAGTCCCTCCATCACCCGTGATGTTTCGGGAGAGGGAGTCCAACAGGCGCTGCTCAAGATCATCGAAGGGACAATCGCCAACGTCCCCCCCCAAGGCGGCCGCAAGCACCCCTACCAGGAATTTATTCCCATTGACACGACCGACGTCCTATTTATTTGCGGTGGGGCGTTCGTCGGCTTGGACAAGATCATCGGACAGAGGATCGGAAAAACGGCCGTTGGCTTCAGGACGGAAACTGCGGCCAAGAAACCCGATTCCCTCGAGGGACTTTACCAGCACCTCATCCCTCAGGATCTGATCAGGTACGGCCTGATCCCCGAGCTCGTCGGGCGGATTCCGGTGATCGCCACTTTTTCAGACCTGACCACAAGCGACTTGGTCAGCGTCCTGACCAGGCCTAAGAACGCGATCATCAAACAATTCCAAAAGCTATTTCAGATGGAGGGAGTGGAATTGGAGTTCACCCCCGAAGCGTTGCAGGCCATCGCCCAGCGTTCCTTGGAACGACGTCTTGGGGCCAGGGGACTGCGGACGATCATCGAAGACCTCATGCTTGACGTTATGTTCCATCTTCCTTCGACTAAACAAGCGACGAGGATCAAGATCACCCAGAAAATGGTAGAAGAAAATGAGCTGAGCTATGAAAGATTCAAAGAGGCCGTGGGAGCATAGTCATGCCGGAAATTAATGATCAATCGGAAGTTATCAGGAACATCCCGCTCATTCCCCTCAGGGACCTGGTGGTCTTTCCATCCACGCTGGTTCCCTTCATCATCGGGCGGCCCTCCTCTATTCAGGCGCTCGAGAAGGCCGCCGAAAAAGACAGGCTGATCTTCCTCTCCGCCCAGATGGATGCCTCGTTGGATAATCCCAGCCCCAAGGATATCTACTCGATGGGGGTCACGGCCAAGATCATCCGGACCGTCAAGACCGACGAAAAAAACATGAAGGTCATCGTCGAAGGCAAGAAGCGGGCCCGGATCATTGAATATCTCAGCACTTATCCTTTTTATCAGGTCCTGGCCAAAGTCGTGAAGGAGATCGAAGATACCAGCCTGGAGACCCCCGAGACACTCAAACGGGTCATGGCCCTGTTCGAAGATTATCTCAAACTCAACCAGAACGCCAACCTGGAGTCGATCATTCCCGCTCTGAGGGACAATTCCTCGGACCGCATTGCCGATATCATCGCTTCCCATCTCTATCTCCCCCTGGAGGAGAAACAGAATCTTCTGGAAACGATCAACAGCCTGGAACGGCTGCGCCGCCTTAACTTCGTCCTGGAGAACGAGATCCTTAAGATCCATTCCCGCATCCGCCGGGAAACCCAAAAGTCGCCTCGCCGCAAAGAGCCGAATCAAAAGGTTTTTCCGGGGGGGGTGAATTTCCGAAAAGAGGAGCAGCCCAACGAGCTGGAGGAGCTCCGCCAGAAGGTCGCTAAGGCCAAGATGCCTCAGGACGGCCAGGAGAAGGCCTACAAAGAGATCGAGCGGCTCGAATCGATGCCGCCAATGTCCGCCGAGGCGACGGTCTGCCGGAACTATCTCGATTGGCTTCTCTCCCTGCCCTGGAACAAGAAGTCGCGCGAAAAAAGAGACCTTAAAGAGGCCGAGAGGATTCTCGACGAAGATCATTACGGCCTGGATAAGGTCAAGGAGCGCATCCTGGAGTATCTCTCCATCCGTCAACTGGTCAAGAACCCGAAGGGGGTCATCCTTGGATTTCTGGGACCGCCGGGAGTCGGGAAAAGCTCCCTCGGGCGCTCGATCGCCCGGGCCACCGGCCGGAAGTTCGTCCGGCTGTCGCTCGGCGGAGTCCGGGACGAGGCCGAGATCCGGGGCCACCGCAGGACGTATATCGGCGCGTATCCCGGCCGGATCATTCAGATGATCAAACGGGCCGAAACGCGCAACCCCGTCTTTTTGCTGGACGAGGTTGACAAGATGAGCATGGACTTCCGGGGAGACCCGGCATCGGCTCTGATGGAAGTTCTTGACCCCGAACAAAACAGCACCTTCCTGGATCATTACATAGACACCGATTTCGACCTCTCCCAGGTCATGTTCATCGTCACGGCCAACATGCTCGACCCCATTCCCAAGCCTCTGGTGGACAGGATGGAGATCATCCGGCTCCCGGGCTACACCGAGGACGAGAAGCTCCAGATCGCCAAAAAGTTTCTTCTGCCGAAACAGTTGAAAGCGCACGGCCTCAAGTTGAGCAATCTCAAAGTGACCGACCAGGCTCTACTCAAGTTGATCAGGAATTACACCAGGGAAGCAGGAGTCAGGAATCTGGAACGGGAGATGACCTCGATCTGTAGGAAGGTGGTCAAGAAGGTCGTAACCAAGGGCAAGGAGCACAGCGAGCGAGTCACCCCCAAAAACCTCGAGACCTATCTTGGCATTCCCAAGTTTCGGCGGAGCGAGTTGGACAAAAAGGACGAGACCGGTGTTGCCGTGGGCATGGCCTGGACCGAGTTTGGCGGCGAACTGCTGACCTTCGAGGCGACCAAGATTCACGGAAAGGGCAATTTTACCCTGACCGGCCAGCTCGGCGAGATCATGCAGGAATCGGCCCAGGCGGCTTTTAGCTTCGTCCGGGGGAAGATCTATGAGCTGAACGTCGCCAAAGACCTGCATCGGAATTTCGACATCCACATCCATGTCCCGGAAGGCGCCACACCCAAAGAGGGGCCTTCAGCGGGCATCACGATCGCCACCTCGATCATATCGCTCCTGACCGAGATCCCGGTGAGCAAGAAAGTGGCCATGAGCGGTGAGATCACACTCAAGGGCAAGGTCCTGCCAGTCGGTGGGATCAAAGAGAAGCTGCTGGCGGCGCACCGGGAGGGGATCCGGGAAGCCGTCCTGCCCCTGGACAACAAACCCGACTTGAAAGACCTTCCCAGGGTTCTCAAACAACAGATGAAGATCCATCTGGTCGAGACCATGGAAGAGGTCCTCAAGATCGCACTGACGCGGCCCCTGCCGGCGAAGCTGCAAAAAGAAAAAGAAGAAATGATCATAGAGTCCGAGCTCCCCAGGAGAGGGGAGCAGGGGGAAGGGCCAAAGGAGCCGCCCCTAACCAACTGATCATAGGTCATTTCATAGGCCAAGACTAAATATTTCTTATTCACAAACGCCGAGATAGACTCTCAAGTCTAAAAGTGAGGTAACAACATGACTAAAGAGTACAGCCTGGTCGACCTGGAGGAAAAGGAAACGGCCGCCCTGGGGAAGGTGGCCGGAAATATCGGCTTGACCGAAGAAGAAATCGGCGAGGCCGCCAAGAACAAGCACACCCTCATCTTCAAGATCCTCGAGGCTCAGGCCAAGAAGAGCGGCCTCCTCTTCTCGGAGGGAGTCTTGGAGTGCCTGGAAGACGGATTCGGCTTTCTCCGGGCGCCCGACTTCAGCTATCTCCCCAGCCAGGACGATATCTATGTCTCCCCCTCGCAGATCAGAAAATTCCAGCTTCGCACCGGGGACACTATCTCCGGAGTCGTCCGGCCGCCCAAGAACGGTGAAAAATATTTTGCCCTGATCAAGATAGAGGCGATCAATTTTCTTCATCCCGACACCATCATCGAGATGCGGCGGAATGTCCGCTTTGAGAGCCTGACGCCGCTCTACCCGTTCGAAAAAATCAAACTCCAGGACGGGAACCAGAAAAACCTGAACGCCCGAGTCATGGAGCTTCTGACGCCGATCGGGAAGGGTCAGCGGGGACTGATTGTGTCCCCCCCGCGCGCCGGCAAAACGACGCTCCTCAAGACGATCGCCAAATCGATCGAAAAGAACCACCCCGAGATATTCCTGATCGTCCTGCTCGTGGCCGAGCGGCCCGAAGAGGTGACGGATTTCCAGAGGAGCATCAACGGAGAAGTCGTGGCCTCGACCTTCGATGAGCCGCCGATCAGGAACGCCCAGGTAGCCAATATCGTTCTGGAAAAGGCCAAGCGGTTGGTCGAGATCAAGCGCGACGTCACGATCCTGCTGGACAGCATCACCCGGCTGGCCAGGGCGCACAATGCCATCATTCCCCCTTCAGGGAAAGTCCTCTCGGGCGGAATAGACGCGAATGCCCTGAATAAGCCCAAGAAGTTCTTCGGCTCCGCACGCAAGGTCGAGGAGGGAGGAAGCCTGACCATCATCGCCACCGCGCTGGTCGATACCGGAAGCCGGATGGACGAGGTCATTTTTGAAGAATTCAAGGGCACGGGCAATATGGAGATCAACCTCGACCGCCGGCTCGTCGACAAAAGATTGTTCCCGGCGATCGACATCACCCGTTCCGGCACCCGAAAAGAGGAATTGTTGATTGAGGACACCGATCTCAACCGGATCTGGATCCTGAGAAAGGTCCTGAGCTCCCTGGGTGAAGTCGACGCCATGGAACTGCTTCTCGAAAAAATGGGCAAGACCAAAACGAATTCAGAATTCCTGTCGATGATGAGCAAGGGATAAAACGGCGCCCCCCAGGGGCGGCCAATGACCTGGGATCTCTATCTTTCTGAAATTAAATAAGTTAGCTCAAAAAAGACAGTACTTTGTGTTTTGCGGCCTCTTATATTATTGATAATAATATAGTTACTCGCTTTGTGGGTTGATGAGAGGCCCGCAGCCACCCTAGTTAGCGGATCTCTCGAGCTGACCTCCACCTTAGATAATTGGAGATGCCCGCCAGATACCTATATCAAGTTGACAACTTTCGTTGCGGGGTTCAGAGTCAACCCCGCCGAAAGGGCAGCGTCCGCCCCGCCAGATGGATAGCGCTCCGGGGCATATGTCGAGATAGGGATATTTATATCAGTAGTCTATAAAATGCCGGAACTCGAGCAAAACAGGCTCGACGTCGCACATATGACACACGCCAATCCGGATGAAAAAAACGGATCTATAGTTTTTCCAGCTTTGGACAAGAACAGGGCAGTGAGATATCCAAAGACTATGAATATTGCTGGGTCGTTAAGTGTGAAAAGATTATGGGATTAGCTGAGTGTGCGTCGCATAAGATATATTATGTCAACTAATATATATTCTCGCAATCCAAACATTACTCCTTAAGTCTTTATGGTTTTAAGGCTGTTGCCAGGCGCTCTGGGGCCTAGGTTTCTTTCTCTTCCTGGGCGCTCAGGCTTTTGATGATCTCTTCAAGAATCTGGATGATCTCATGCTTGGTAGCGGCCTGTTTTTTGAACTCGATTCTAAGTCTGTAACCATCCGCGACCTTGGGAGCGAAATTAAAAACATAATATTTGAGCTTCTTGGTCTTTCCCGAGATGAATTTGGAGAGATCGCGCGTATCCTTCCGAGTCAATCCCTTGGCGATAATTTCTTCGACAAAGCTCCGCATCGCCTCTTCATTCTTCTGTTTCGAGATTTCGATCAAGACGCTCCGGCTCACCATGTTGTTCTTTTTGCAGAGTTCCCGGACGGAGGCCGGGATCTTGCTGAGATCGATGATTTCCGTGATCGTGGACCGGGCCTTGCCGATCTTCTCGGCGATCTGAACATGGGTGAAACCGTACAGGTCCATGAGAGCCCTGAGGCCGTCGGCCTCCTCGAAGGCATCGAGGTCCTTGCGCTGCAGGTTTTCGATGAGGGCCAGCTCGAGGGCCTCATTGTCACGGACCTTCATCTCGATGCATGGGATTTCTTTTAGACCGATATTCTTGCAGGCCAGATAACGGCGTTCGCCGGCGATGATCTCGTAGCGGGACCCCTTGGGTCGGACCAGGATGGGTTCGAGGACGCCCCGGGCCTTGATCGAAGCCATGAGCTCTTCGATGTTGCCGAGCTCGCTTCGCGCCTGCTGAGGATTGGGGTCGATGGTGGTGAGCGCCAGCATGCGGATGCGCGGTCCGGAGGGTCTGGTTGAAATCAAGTCGACGAAATGGGTATCATGACGCATTCCCACATAATCCGGTAGGCCTGATCTTTTAACCTTTTGCACGTTTGATTATCTCCTCTGCGACTTTCCTGTATTGGAACGCACCGACGGAGCTGGGCGCGTAAGTAAAGATAGATTCCTTGTAGGCCGGGCTTTCCTCGAGCTTGACACTCTTGGAGATCATGGTCCTGAAGACCTTGCGCCCGAAAACACGCTTGATCCGGACTACAACGTCCTTGGCAATATTTGTTCGCTTATCGAACAGGGTCACCAGGATGCCCAGGATCTGGAGCGTGGGGTTAGCGATTTTCTTGACTTTGTCGATCGTCTCCAGGAGGTCATCCGTCCCCTCCAAACAAAGGTAAGAAGATTGGATGGGAATCAGGATGAAGTCCGAGGCGATCAGGGCGTTCAAGGTGATCAACCCGAGGGTCGGGGGCGTATCGATGAGGATAAAATGATATTTATCTCTGATTGGCTGGAGGCTGTCTCGAAGTCGATAATGGGCATCGAGCTCACCGATCAGGGAGGGCTCGAGTTTGGCCATTGAGATCTTGGAGATAATGACGTCGAGGCCTGGAATCGTAGAATTGATGATGATGTTCTGGACTTTCTCTCGTTTCATTAGGACATCAAAGAGCGAGGTTGAATAATCCGACGGGTTGGGCACGCAGGAAATTGAGCTGTGTGCCTGAGGGTCGGTATCGATCAGCAGGGTGGATTTTCCTAACAGGGCGAGAGCCGCAGAAACATTAAGGCTGGTCGTGGTCTTCCCCACCCCACCTTTTTGATTGGTGATGGCGATAATCAAAATGGAGCCTCCGTCCAAGTCATTGTTGAATTATATATAGCATAAGAAATAAAAATTCAAGCGGAAATAAAGTAAAGGACAAAAAAAGGGAAAATGTCGGCATGCCGACATCGCATATAACTAGTTGATAAAACATAAGATACAATAGTTATCGGTCTCTTAAAAGCTAACTTCGCTGGGAATGATGATGGTCTTCAGCCTGCTCTCGGCCAGGAGCGAATTCAAGCGGGGCAGATCCGTGTGAATAAGGTCGTTGAGCCTGTCAACGAGCGGCCGTACCGTTTCCTTGAGCTGAGCAAGAAGCGAAAGGTCAGTCTGCGTGGGGGCCGAAGGGTAAGAGGAAACGGACATGCCCAAAACCAAGAGCTGCTGGGAGAGCGCTCCGCCTCGGAGGGCCTGTTCCCTGCTGCGGAGAGAAACGAAGTCCTCGGGGATGATGTCCTTCTCCAGGGATTGAAGACTCGAGGAAAGGCCGATGAACGCGGTTTTTAGTGGATCATCTTTGGCTTCGATCTTGTCTATTTGGGGCTGAAGCTCATCCAGTTGGCGGCGGATATTTTTGGCGGCGGTGATCGAGAGGCCCATTATTTTCGAAAGCTCAAGCACGGAGACCAAAGCCTCGGTCTGGGCCAGCCGGTCCGGCTCCGAAATCTGGTATCTGGGGTCCGGGTTGACAACAGCTGCCCCTGTGAGAACCTTCTCCCCGTTCTTCAGTTCGATCGTGTACAACCCGGGAGGGACGAGAGGCATGAGCAACCCTATCCCGGTCGGGGTGATTTTTTTCCCCTCTCTATTTTCCGGAACATACTGCAAATTCCAGACTTCCCTCTGAAGGCCGGCTTTCTTAGAAAATTCGATTTCGTAGATGATCTTTCCGGCGGGGTCCTTGATCGAGGCCTTGGGTTTTTCTTGAGGCTCGGAGCGCAGGTAGGCCGTGATGTTCAACCCATAGGACGGATTCTTAGCGGCAAAGACAGGCTTGCTGTACGATTCGCCCGAGGAGGACATCAAGAACAGGGTCGCCGGTCGGATATTGAAAAGGTGGCCGTCCGAAGCCAGAGTCGGTTCCGACATTTCCTCAAGATAAGAGATATCGTCGAGGATCCAGATGCCCCGGCCGTGCGTCCCGATGATCAGGTCGTTGTCGCGGGGATGGACGGCGATATCATGGACAGCCACCGTGGGCAGGTCGTTCTTGATCGAGAACCAGGTTTCACCCCCGCTGAGGGAAGCAAAAATGCCGAATTCTGTGCCCGCGAAAAGCAGGCTCCGGTTCTTCGGGTCCTCCCTGACGACATGGATCCAGCCGAAGGGCGGAAGACCGGCCTTGATCGGCTTCCAAGTCTTGCCGAAATCCGACGTTTTATACAGGTAAGGCGCACAGTCATCCGTTCGATGGCCGTCAAAGGCCGCATAGGCCGTCCCGGCCTCGAAATGTGAGGCCTCGACACGGGAGCACCAGGTGTTCGGCGGGAGGCCGGGAATGCTCTTGATCACGTTCTTCCAGGTCTTCCCTCCATCCCTGGTTACCTGAAGGTTTCCGTCGTCCGTTCCGCACCAGATGACATCAGCCTCTGAGGGCGACTCTGAAATAGTGGTAATGGTGCAGTGAATTTCGGCGCCCGAATTATCAGGCGTGATGGGGCCGCCTGAATCTTTTTGCTTGGCCGGGTCGTTGGTCGTGAGGTCGGGGCTGATGATGGTCCAGGAGCTTCCGCCGTCAGTCGTCTTGAATAGAAAGTTCCCCCCGCCGTAGACTGTCTTGGGGGCGTGGGGCGAGATGGAAATGGGCGCGCTCCAGTTAAATCGATAAACCGGCTCTTTGAGGGAAGCCAGGGGCTTGATCGTCTTGCTTTTGCGGATTTTCAGATCGTAACGGTAAATGCCGTTCATTTGGGAGTTGGCGTAGATCGTGTTCGGGTCGCCGGAGCCGACTTGGGCAAAAAAGCCGTCTCCCCCGCCGACGGCGATCCAGTCATCGTTTGTGATCCCTCGGGTGTCAAATGTCGCTGAGGGACCTCCCCAGACGCCGTTATCCTGGAGGCCGCAATAGACAGAATAAGGGCTTCTCAGATCATAACCGATCTGGTAGACCTCGGCCAGGTCCATGTTTTGGTAAGCGAACCAGTTTTTCCCTCCATCGTAGGAGACGTCAATTCCGCCGTCGTTTCCGTCGATGAGGTGGAGCGGGTTAGAGGGGTCGATCCAGAAGGCGTGGTGGTCGGGATGGATGCCGCCGCCTATGGGCCGGAATTTCTGTCCCATATCGGTTGAAACATAGAGACCGGTGGAAAGGACGTAGACAAGCTTATCGTCCCCAGGGTCGACCCGGATCTGGCTGTAATAAAAGGGGCGATTGTTGACCCTTTGAGCGGTTTGAGTATCGCACATCCTTTTCCAGGACTCTCCCCTGTCTTCCGACCTCCAGATTCCTGCCTGCTGATGCTCGATCAGGGCATAGACAACATTTGGGCTGCTCCGGGCGACATCGATGCCAATCCGTCCCATCAACCCCTCCGGCAGGTCCTTGGTCAGCTTCTTCCAGGTCAGGCCGCCGTCGGAAGTTTTGAACAGGCCGCTGCCTGGGCCGCCGCTCGAAAAATAATAGGGCAGCCGGCGGTGCTCGTAAGCGGCCGCAAAGAGGGTCAGGCTGTCGGAAGGGTCCATGGCCAGGTCGGCAAACCCTGTGTTTTCATCCACATAGAGAACTCTGGTCCAGGTTTTCCCGCCGTCGATCGTCTTGAAGATGCCGCGTTCCGGGTTCGGACCCCAGAGATGCCCCATGGCTGCTACATAGACAATGTTCGGGTCTCCCCGATTGACAATAATCCGGCTGATATGGCGTGTTTCGCGAAGGCCCATGTTGGCCCAAGTCTTGCCCCCGTCTGTGGATTTGTAGACGCCGTCTCCGACCGTGACGCTGTTCCGGCAAGTGGCCTCACCAGTCCCCGCCCAGACAATGTTCGGCTGGGCCTGGGCAATGGCGATATCCCCCACGGAAACTGTGTTCTCTTTGTAAAAAACGGGGTTCCAGCTGACGCCGTTGTTTTCGGTTTTCCAGATACCGCTGGGCCCCACGGCCGCATAGATGATCCAGGGCTGACCCTCCACAGCGTCGAGATCGACCGTGCGGCCGCCCATCACGGCCGGTCCGATGCCCCGCCAGGAAAATTTCTCATACAGCGAGGCCACTTTATCCGCGCTTTGCCCGAATAATGACGACACGAGAGTCGCCGGAATCAAAAAACAGACCAAGACGGTTCGATTGCGATAAACACCTCGGTTTTTCATAACGCCTCCGTATCCGGCCTGGAATTCGAGAGAGATTATAAATGACTCCGGGAAAAAAATATACACTATGATGCCTATCGGAATACAGTAGATTATTTGAGCCGTCCCGGACTATTTGCCCTCATCTCTTGGATCTCCTGGCCTTTGCCCTTCCCAGCTCACCCTCGTCACTCTCGTCCGGACTTTACAGCCGCCTCCCGGAGTGATACCTTTAGGGAACCTTAGGGAGGCAATTTCCGTATATTCCTGGTATCCGGCATAAAAAACTGGGCTAAGACTGTACGTCTTTGACGATGGTCTTGATCAAGGAGGTTTGAATGTCTCGCCGCTTTCTTTTCACTCTTGGCCTGTGCTTGGTTTTTTCGTTATTCCGCCTGGATGCGGAAACCTCGAAGCCGTCTTTTGATAAGTACCACTCCCCTGCCGAGGTCTCTTCCCTTCTGAAATCCTGGGCCCTCCAATACCCCCGGCTCGCCCAGCTTATACCGATCGGGAAATCGGCTGGAAATACGGAACTCCTGGTCCTGCGTCTGGCCGCTCAGGAAAAAGCCGGCCCGGACCCGGATTTGCGTCCGGCCATCTTCATCTCGGCCAACCTCGAAGGAGTTCATGTGGTCGGAACGGAGGCCGCTCTGATGCTCGCGGACAAGCTTCTCGGCCGATTTTCTACGGACTCTAAGATAAGCGCCCTCTTGAGCAAACGAACAATCTATATAGCTCCCTTGCTCAACCCGGATGCCGCCCAGAATTTCTTCGCTTCCATCCGTTATGAAAAGTGGTCTAACTCCCGGCCGCTGGATGAAGATAATGATGGCCTCGACGATGAGGACGGACCGGAGGACCTTAATAAGGACGGCCTGATCACGCAAATGCGGGTCAAGGACCCGGAGGGCAAGTGGATTCCTGACCCCAAAGAACCCCGGCTCTTGCGCCTGGCCGACCCGACAAAAGGAGAAAAGGGAATCTATACTGTCTATACCGAGGGCATCGATAACGACGGCGACGGAGAGTACAACGAAGATAATCCGGGTGGAGTCGCGCTGAACCGGAATTTTCCCCATGATTTCGAATATGATGCCGCGACGGCCGGGCGCTATCCTATCTCTGAAGCGGAGACGATAGCCGTGCTCAAATTCCTCTCGTCCCATCGCAATATCGCCCTGGCCCTTAATTTCTCCACCGAGAACACCTTCCTCAACCTCCAACAGACCGGCCAGGCCCGGGCCGGAGGGGACAGGGTCAAGGTCCCGAAGATGATCGCGGGCTTTCTTGGGCTTGAGGCCGACGCGGAGTACAGCATCAAAGAACTCGTTGAGATTCTCAAAGGGATGAACATCGCCGGCGGACAGGAGATCACGGAGGACATGGTCGCCATGTTCTTCGGCATGGGACCGGTGGTCGCGCTGGACCGGGAGGATGTCCCCGTCTTCGAAGCCGTTCAAAAGGAGTACAAGGACGCTCTCAAAGAAGCGAAGCTTGACTATCCGGAAAAAAGAGCCAAGGGCGTCGGCAAGGGTTCATTTGCGGCCTACGCTTATTATCAATACGGCGTGCCCGTTTTTTCGTCCGACATTTGGGCCGTGCCCGAGCCCAAAAAAGAACCGCCCAAGGATGCCTTGACCGCGGACAAGCTCAAGACAATGTCGTCCGAGGAGTTCATCGCCCTGGGCGAGGAAAAGGTCGCCGCTTTCCTCAAGGACCAAGGAGCGCCGCCGAACATCAACGCCGGCATGCTCATCGGCATGGTCAAATCCGGCCAGCTCAACCCGGCCAAAATGGCCGAGATGATGGAGAAGATGCCCAAGAAACCCCAGGCTGAAGGGGAAGAGCATCCCGATGCCTATCTTCTCAATTGGTCGGACACTCTTCTTAAAGGCAAGGGTTTCGTCTCTTGGGCTCCCTACAAACACCCGACACTCGGAGACGTCGAGATCGGAGGCTTTGTCCCTTACCTGGGGATCGATCCGCCCTCCGCGGAGATCGAGAAGACGATCTCTTTCCAGACTGATTTCTATTTGAAGCTCATGGACAAGGTTGCAGAGCTCGCAGTCAAAGATACTAAGGTGCAAGCTCTCGGCCCAGACGTTTATCAGGTCACGGTCTATTATACAAACAACGGCTGGTTCCCAACGGCGACGGCTCAAGGCCGGCGGGCTCAGACTTCCTGGCCGATCCGGGTCCGGGTCAAGACAAGCGCCGACCAGGTCATATTCTCCGGGAAACCGATCGAGTCTATCTCTTCGATCGGCGGGAGCGGCGATACGCGTAAGCTGGAATGGACGATCAAGGGCAAGAAAGGCTCGAAAGTGACCATCTCGGCCTGGTCCCCGAAGTTGGGGACCCTCGACACAACCCTGGTCTTGGAGTGAGGGGAGGGCAAAATGTTAAGAAGAACTGTGTTGACCGCATTGATCGGGTTGGGTCTTCTTCTGGGAACGGCTCATCGAGGCCTCTTCGCGCCTTAGAAGTGAATCTTTCATTCGACCATTTCTATGACCACGCGGAATTGACCTCTTCCCTCAGGGCGCTCGAGAAAGCTTTCCCCCAGTTTGTGACGCTTCAGTCCATCGGGAAATCCCACCAAGGCCGGGACATCTGGGCGGTCATACTGAACAATCCGAAAACGGGCCCGGCCGAGCGCAAACCCGGCTATTATGTCGACGGAAACATTCACGGCAACGAAATCCAGGGGACGGAGGTCGCCCTCTACGCCATCTGGTATCTTCTCAAGAACTACGGGAAGACCGACCTCTGCACCCGCCTTCTCGACGAGCGGGCCTTTTATATCGTCCCGACCATGAACCCGGACAGCCGTGATTACTATATTCACAACCCTTCCGACCCGAACTCGCCCCGCTCCGGGCTCGTCCCTTACGATGACGATCACGACGGAGTCGCGGACGAGGACGGACCGGAGGATCTGGACGGCGACGGTTCGATCACGATGATGCGGAAGAAAGACCCGAACGGCAATTTTAAGCCCCATCCCGAGGACCCGCGGATCATGGTCCCCGTGAAACCCGGGGAGAAGGGGGAGTACGTCCTGCTGGGCGAAGAAGGAGTCGACAACGACGGCGACGGGCTTATTAACGAAGATCCTCCCGGGGGGTACGACATGAACCGGAATTTCGCCTATAACTGGCAGCCGGACTATGTCCAGCGCGGCGCGGGAGATTATCCGTTTGAATGGCCCGACACGATTGCCGTCAAGAATTTCATGGAGGCCCATCCCAACATTCTTGGAGCTCAGAGTTTTCACAATTTCGGCGGCATGATCCTCCGCGGACCCGGCGCAAAGAACCTGGGCGAATATAATCTTGCGGACATAAGGATCTATGACTACGTGGGCAAAAAAGGCGAAAAGATCCTTCCCGGCTACAGGTACATCATCGTTTACAAGGACATGTACACCGTCTACGGCGGCACGATCGATTTCATGTACAACGTCCTCGGTGTCTATACCTTCTCCAATGAGCTGGACCTGGACCCTGTCGCCGCGGCGAATATCGGCAAGGAAAAGAAGGCCGAGGAGGAAGAATCAGGCGCCATGTTCTTCCAGGGAGGGCGAATCGAAGAGATGACCTATCAAGACCTTGTCCTCATGGGAGAACAATTCGCCGACTGGAAGTCCTACAAACACCCACTTTACGGGGATATCGAAATCGGCGGGGTCAAGAAATTCGGCGAACGAGTCCCTCCACTCTTCAAGCTGGCCGAGACCTGTCACCGCAATGCCGCCTTTTGCCTCTACCATGCCGACCAACTGCCCCGACTTGTCTTTGATAAGGCCAAAGTGTCCAAGCTTGAAAAAGGTCTTTATCAGATTGATGTCACGGTCGCCAACAGCCGGGTCACTCCTTCCCTGACCGCCGTAGCCATGCAGAAAAAGCTGCACCGCCTCGACCAGGTCAGGGTGGAAGGTCAAGGGGCCGAACTTGTCGCCGCGGGGCTCCTCGTCGACCCCTTTCGGAATCTCACCCGAAAGATCAAAACGAGGAAGAACTCCTTCTGGTCCGAATCCGGCGTGCCGAGCTTCGGCCGGGTGGATTTTCGTCTGATCGTGAAAGGCGGCGGCCCGATCAACCTGGTCTATGATTCGCTCAAAGGCGGTTATTTAACAAAGACCGTGAAGCTGGAATAGCTGGGCCTGGCGTATAAATGGGGGCCCCACGCCTGCCCCCCATCCTTCCAATTCATCCTAGATTGACGGGAGACGGGGCACGGGGTACGTGGGACGGTATTTATTCTCCCCCTATTTGCAGCAGCTTGATCCGGAAGGTCGGCGCTGTCTGGCGAAAGTAAGGGGCGCTGTCGAGATCGAGGTCGTTTGCCACCATATCGATCCCATTGAGCATCTCGTCGGCCGTGCCGGCGATGGTCAGGCCCTTGACCGGGAAAGCGACTTTTCCGTCTTCGATCCAGAATCCCGAGGCGCCGCCGCTGAAATTGCCGTTCACGGGATTGACCCCGTAACCGGTGACTTCCTTGAGCAGGAGCCCGGCCTTAGTTGCCTTGATGATCTCCTCGACCGTGGAATTGCCCGCGGCCATGTAGAAATTGTTGGGTCCGATGTCGGGGAGGCTCGTGAAGCCCGCGCGCGAGGCATTCCCGGTGCTTTTCACCCCGGCGCGTCGGGCCACAATGGTGTTATACATAAAGCCTCTGAGCACTCCTTTGTCGATGATCAGCCTCTTTTGCGTCGGCACGCCTTCCCCGTCGAACGGGGCGCTGGAAAGGCCCTTGGGCCTTGTCCCATCATCGATGACCGTGATGAGGTCCGAGGCGATTTTTTGATTGAGTTTGCCCCCGAGGAAACTCGCCCCCTGGAGAACCTGCTCGCCGTTGACGGCACCCAGGATTCCGCCGAGAAGTCCATAAGCCACGTCTGAATCGAAGATGACCGCGGCTTTTTGGGTCTTGATCGTCTTGGGATCGAGCATTTCGTAGGCTCTTTTGGCCGCCTTGTCGCCGACCTCCTCGGCCGATTTGAGGTCGGCATGGTACCGCCGCGTGCAGGACTCTCCTCCCGAAGATTTCTGGTCGCCTTTCTCGGCCACGACCGAAACACCCAACGAACAGCTTGAGGACTTGTAGCTCTTCGATAGGCCGTTGGAGTTTGCCAAGAATACCTCCCCCTCCCCTTCCCCATAGCCGGCTCCGGCACTCTTGGTGATCCGTGGGTCTTTCATGGCCAGTTTTTCGACCTTCTTCGCCAGCTCGATCTTCTTGTCCATCGGAATCCCGGCGATCTGCGCGTCGTAGAGCCCTTCGACCGCCGTTACGTTTTTGTCATCCGGCAGAGCGTTGTTTTCGTCGGGGGTCGTGTTCTTGGCAAAGCCGATCGCGCTTCTGATCGAGTTCGCCAGGGCCGCTTCCTCGAGGGCGTTCGAGCTCGAAAAGGCCATCCGTCCTTTGACGAAGACCCTGAATCCGACTCCGTGGGAGGCGGCCTCCTGGATGGTTTCGATTTCGCCGTTCCGGACGTCGATGCTCAAGTTTCTCCCTGTCTCGATGTAAACCTCGGCAGCATCGGCTCCGCTTTTCAAACACTTCTTGACCAGCTGTTCGGCTAATCCTTTGTAATCCATGTTTGTCTCCCTCGCCTTTTCTCGCTCAGCCTTTGGCCCTCGTTCCACCGACATTGATGCCGCGAATGCGGACGGTGGGCTGGCCGGCCGTGACCTCGGCCGCTTGGCCCTTGCCGCAGATCCCGGGACCAAAATCCAGGTCGTCGCCGACGGCGTCGATGTTCCGAATAATATCCAGGCAGCTTCCGATCAGGGTCGCTCCTTTAACCGGAGTCGTCTTTTTTCCGTTCTCGATGAGATAGGCTTCACGGCAGGTGAAGTTGAACATGCCGGTCGTTGGGTTAACGCTACCTCCACTCAGCGCCTGAACAAAGAGGCCGCTTTTGGTTGAAGCCAGGATGTCGGCCGGCTTGTCGTTTCCTCTCTCGATAAAGGTATTGGTCATCCTGGGAATCGGAACGTAGCGGAAACTCTCGCGCCGGCCGTTTCCGGTCCGCTCCATCTTGAGCTGCTTGGCCGATAGGATATCGCTCACGTACTTGACCAAAACGCCCTTCTCGATCAACACGTTGCGCTTCATCTGGGTGCCCTCATCATCAGTTGGTCGTTCCCCGGAAATTGGGCAGGCTGCCGTCATCCACCATCGTGAAAACAGGGCTGGCCACCTTTTGACCCAGCTTCCCCGTGAAGACGCCGATTTTTTTAGCGATGTCATCTGCCTCGAGCGGATGGCCGACCGCCTCGTGGACAAGGACACCTCCCCAGCCGTTTTGCATGACCACATCCATTTTTCCGGCCGGCGCGTCTTTCGCCTCGAGCATGGCGATCGATTCCCTCGCCGCGGTTAGGGCGACTTGTTCCGGCGTCACCTCATCGAACATCTCAAACCCGGAGTGTCGGCTCAACCGCTCGCGGCCCATGTGCCGGGTGTTGTTTCCTTCACTCAGAGTTTGGACGATGAAGAAGAGAAGAGGGAGCTCGCTTTCGAGGTAAAGACCCTCGGAGTTGGCGATCGTGCGGCCGCGGATTTCGTCGTAATAGTCGATCGAGGCCATCTTGATGCGCGGATCATGGCCGAGGGCCGCCTGGTTGGCGCGCTTCATGACTTCGAGCCGCTTCTCATCGGCCACCTGGTCGAGGGAGACCTTTACGCTGATGAAGGAATTGCGCTTTGTATCACGGACGGCGACCGGAGCGACGGCCTTGCTTCCTCGGGCGACAAAAGAGGCCACTTCGGCCGCCCGGAGGAGCCTCTCTTCGCTGATGTCATCCGTGTAAGCATAACCTGTCTTATCGCCGGAGATGACTCTGACACCAGCGCCCTGGCTGATACCGAAGACGGCCGTCTTGAACTTGGATTCTTCCATCACGATGCTGCGGGAGATCCTGTTCTCAAGATAGACTTCTCCGAATTCGCCGCCTTTCTCCAGCGCCTTTTTGATCACTCTGTCGAGCATCGGTTTCTCGAGTTGGAGAACCGCGGCTGGGAGCCCGGCAGAGGAGGTTCCGGCCAAAAGTTGCCTGATGAGCCCGGGAGTCGCCGCCACGGCCACTCCCCCCTTGACACTCAACTCCAAGAATTTCCGGCGCGGAATGTCAGCCACATAATAGTGTTGATTGTCCATAGGTGACCCCTTCCCGTTGGATTCTGAGTCAAAAACATGAGGCGGTATTATACGAAAAAAAACGACAGGCCGCCGTTATTTCTTCACCGATGGCGACGCTCGGCTTTTTGGCTTCCAGGAAGAACTTCCGCGTGCCGCCGATGCGGAAGCAATAATCGGGCGCCTTGACCGCCCCTCCGATCCGGATAGCGTCTTCGTTGATGACGTCTTTGTAGGCTTCGGCGAGGCCTTGAGTGTTGTCCATGTCCCAGCCCAACGCTTTGAAGAACGGATCCAGGAATTCCTTGCGGAGCTGCGCTTCGTCGTATTGGCCAGATTTGTATGAATCCAGATTTCGCTCGAATTGATCGATGAGGCGAAGAATTTCCTTGGGGGCGCTCATATCGGTTATCCCACTGCCTGAAAATATATCGCCCGCAGTTGATCGATGTCAAGGGATATGGAGATGACGGCGAGGGAGAAATCCCGAATTCTTACCCCCGCAGGTGGATCTTTTCCGGATCAAGCTCCTGGCGGATGATCCGGAGCTCTTCCGCTCGAGGCGGGGCGGTCGTCAGGAGACGGTGGCTGACTTTAACTTCCCAGCCGATGTTGGCTTTGACCTCGGCAAGCTCGACTCCCGGATGGATCTCGACCAAGACCATCTCGTGGGTTCGCGGCGAGAAATTGTAGACCCCGAAGTCGGTGATGACGAGCGCGGGGCCTTTTCCCGGCATGTTGTATTTTCTCCGTCCGTTGGTCTCATCGAGAAATCCTGGACTGGTGATAAAGTCTATTTTTCCCGGGAAGGATTTCTGGGATTGCTTGAGGACCATGATGATCTTCTTGGCGTGGATGGCAATCTCACACGCCCCACCGCTCCCTGGAAGACGTACCTTCGGCTGCTCGTAGCTGCCTATGACCGTCGAGTTGATGTTGCCGAACCGGTCGATTTGCGCCCCGCCCAAAAAACCGACGTCGATCAACCCGCCCTGGAGATAATAATTGAACACTTCAACCATCGAGCAGACCGAGATCGAGTCCGTGGCCAGACACGGGTCGCCGATCGAGAGGGGCAAACGCCCCGGGACGCAGCCGACCGCGCCCGATTCGTAGATCAGGATGAGCTCGGGAGCATGCAACCTCCGGGCGAGATTGCAGGCGACGTTGGGGAGCCCGATGCCCACGAAGACCGTTTCGCAGTTCTTGAGCTCCCGGGCCGAACGGGCGACCATGATCTCGGCGGAACTGAATCTAATAGCCATAGTTCACCGATCCCGAGGGCCGGCAGTCCGCTTTCAACTGATTCACATATTCGGCACCGAGCTTGTCCATGTATTCTCTTCTTCCGGACACCCCATAAACCCAATCGTTGAGGTATCTTTCGAGGCCTGCCCGTTCTTTTGAGATCTTGGCCCATTCGACATAAAACGGGTTGTCACGATCGTAATAGCCCAAGGCGTAGCTGGGGTGGGCGGCGAAAGGCTCGATGACGACGGCATCGACGATCAGTCCCGGGATGAGCGTCCGGTTCGGGTCGGCGCGGATGACTTCGCTCGGGACCAATTCTTCGGCTACGAGAATGATTTTTCTTGAAGCAAATGCGGCTTCCCTCTGCACCCCCATCAAGCCCCAGATCTGGCCGTTCCCCGCTTCATCCGCTCTCTGCACCTGGATGATAGCCACGTCCGGGTTGAGGGCCGGGACCGTGGCGAAGCGCTCGCCGGTGTAAGGGCAGCGAACAAACTTGATGTTTCTGTTTTTTTTGGGAAGGGTGCTGCCCTCAAAGTTTTTGAGATGCATAAAAGGCAGGTGCGAGGCGCCGGCCATGAACCGCGCGACCATCCCGAAATGGGTGTATTCTTCGATCTCGATTTTTCTCGGGATCCCTTCCTCGACGGCGCGCCGCAACCCGAAGAGCGAGCCCACGCCGGGGTTCCCCGCCCAGCTGAAGACGAGCTTCCGGACGCACCCGGCTGCGATCATCTGGTCATAGATGAGATCGGGGGTCAACCGGCAGGCCGTTAGGTTCTTCTTTTTCTGGCGGATGATCTCATGTCCGGCGGCGAAACAGATGAGGTGGGTGAAGCCTTCGATGACCAGGGTCTCGCCGTCTTTGACGAACTCGGCCACGGCCTCGGCCATCGTCCTGAGTTTGGTCTCCATCCGGCGCCTCTCTCCCTTTGGCTCTCGATCTCGCCGCTGCCTACCCGGTTCTTTTAAGGACCAGAGACATTCCCTGTCCGCCGCTGACGCAGAGGGTCGCCAGGCCAATCTCTTTGTCCTGGTCGATGAGACTGTGGAGCAGGGTCACGGTGATCCTTGCCCCTGAACAGCCGATCGGGTGTCCCAAGGCGATGGCTCCGCCCAGAGTGTTCCGTTTGGACGGATCCCATTTGAGCTCGCGCTCGACAGCGAGGACTTGGGCGGCGAAGGCTTCGTTGATCTCGACGAGGTCAAGGTCGCTCAACTCCAAACGGAGCTGTTTCAAGATCTTGCGGGTGGCGGGAACCGGGCCGAGGCCCATCTCCCTCGGATCTACGCCGGCCGAAGTCACGGCCATAATCTGGGCCAGTGGTTTGATCCCGAGCTCACGGGCGCGAGACTCGGTCGACAGCACCAGGGCCGCCGCTCCGTCCGTCAATCCGGAAGAGTTTCCGGCTGTGACTGTCCCGTCCTTTTTAAAGACCGGGGGGAGCGCGGCCAGTTTTTCGGCCGTTGTATTCGGCCTCGGATGTTCGTCGGCCGAAAGGGGCACCTCTTTTCCATTCTTGTCTTTGACCGTGACCGGCACGATCTCGGAGGCGAATTTTATTTGCTCGCAAGCCGCCTTGGCCTTCATCTGGCTTTCAAGGGCGAATTCGTCTTGTTCCAGCCGCGAAATGCTGTATTTCTCCGCTGAGATCTCGGCCGTCTCCCCCATGATCATCTCGGCAAGAGGGCAGAACAAGCCGTCCCTGTACATGGCATCGACCAGGGCGCCGTCTCCCAGCCTGTAGCCCCAGCGGGCCCCATCCAGGAGATAAGGGATCTGAGACATATTCTCGATCCCCCCCGCGAGGACGATCTTGTTTTCGCGGCTGAGGAGGGACTGCGCGCCGAGGCCGATGGCCTGCATGCCCGAAGCGCAAGCCTTGTTGACGGTGTAGGCGGTCCTTTCGTAAGGGATCCCCGAACGGACGAGGACCTGGCGGGCCGGGTTGGGCCGGTTTCCTGCCTGGCGGGCGTGGCCAAGAACGACTTCGTCAACCAGGGCAGGTTCGATTCCCGCCCTCTTCATAGCTTCGACCGATGCCACAACTCCCAGTTCAACTGCGCTCGTGTCCTTGAAACCCCCGCCGAACCTGCCGATGGGTGTCCGCACGGCGCTGAGAATGACGGCTTTCTCTATTATCAAATCCCTCATTGGGCTTCTTCAATCTCGGCGAGGACGGAGGCGAGTTTTTCTTCGATCAGCGAAACTTCCCTGTCGGTGATGATGAACGGCGGTGCCACTAGGACCAGGTCGCCGTTCGTGCCATCGGCATGGCCGATGTTAGGCCAAAGGATCAATCCCTTTTCCAGAGCGCCGGCGACGAAGCGCTCGACGTACTTTTGCGCCCGGGGAAAGGGCCTTTTCTTTTTCTGGTCCTTGACGAACTCAATGCCGATGAGCAATCCCCTGCCCCGCACATCACCCACTCTGGGATGAGAGCGCAGACTGTTGAGTTTCTTGAGCAGGACATCACCGATCCTGGCGCAATACTGGACCAGGCTGTTTTTTCGAAGCCGATTGAGGGACGCCACGGCCGCCGCGCAGGCCACCGGATGGTGGGCGTAGGTCTGCTGATGAAGGAAGCTCCTGCCATGCTTGAAAAGGACGTCGGTCAAGCTCTTCTTCGTAGCGACCGCGCTCAACGGGGCATATCCGGAGGTCAGCCCTTTGCCCAGAACGATGATGTCGGGCACCAGGTCAAAGTGGTCGCAGGCCAGCCATTTCCCGGTCCGGCCGACTCCTGTCATGATTTCGTCGGCGATCAGGAGGACATCGTTTTTGTTGCAGATCTTCCTCACGATCTGGAGGTACTCCGCCGGCGGGACAGAAGCTCCGGTGGAAGATCCGCCGATCACTTCGGTGATGAAAGCCGCGACTCTGTCCTTGCCCAGCCTCTGGATTTCTTCTTCCAGCTCATAGGCGCATTTCATCTGGCAGGTCGGATAGGACTTCTCCCAGGGGCAACGGTAACAATAAGAAGCGTGGATCTTGGAGCTCTTCAGAAGCATGGGCCTGAAGGCTTCCTGGTAGTGTTTGCGGGCCGAGAGGCCGAGAGCGGCGAGCGTATTCCCGTGGTAGCTCGGCTTTCGGGAGATGAACCTGTCTTTTCCGGTCTTGCCCATTTCGACCCAGTATTGGCGGGCGAGCTTTAGCGCGGCTTCAATGGCTTCGGAACCGCTCGTTAAAAAACACACTTTGCCTTCGGGAAACGGCAGAAATTCGGCCACCTGTTCGGCCAACTTTTCAACCGGAAAATGAGTGAACTGGAGTCCGCTCAGGTAAGCGACTTTGCCGGCCTGCCCGGACATGGCCTCCACGATTTCCCTGACGCCGTGGCCGATGGTGACCACAGCGGCGCCGCCGCTTCCGTCCAGGTACTTTTTCCCCTTGAGATCGTACAGATAGGCTCCCCGGCCGTACTTGATGAGCGGGAGTGCGCGCTGGAGATTCCGGTACAGAACATTGCCTTTTGGATATTGGTATTGGATCATGGGTGTGGATATATTTCTACACCAACTGCGTCCCGCTCGTCAATCCCAAAAGTTTCTAAGGCCTCTTCAGCGGATGATTTCCTCGATGAGCCGGCGGGCTTGCTCAAAAGCCTTCACCAATTGCTCTTCGTATCGGCCGATGGCCGACCACTTTCCTTGTTCGATGGCTTCGAAGATACGCGGAAAAAATTCGATCCTGTAGGTCGGCTGAGGCGCATAGATCAAATGTTTGAAGAAGGGCCGGCTGCCCAAGCCCTCTTGCTCGGTCATGGCCCTTTCCACTTCCATCAGGCCGGCGTTGATCTGCTTGAGCCTGGGCTGCAGCTCCTTAGGATTTGATTCGATGGACTCATCCAGCCGTTTCTCGAGAGACTCCGAGGCCGTTCGCCAGGCGCCGGCGGCCCGCCGGGCGGAATCCAACGGAATTTTCTGCCCGTTTTCCTCCGCCTTCTTGACGATTTTTTCAAAACAGGTGTCGACCGCTGCCGCGTAGTCGGAGTAGCGCATTGGAAGGAGGTCGACATTGGCCAAGCGCCAAACGATGAGGGACAAGAGCCTGCTCATCGTGACATTGTAACGAAACCCGGGATCGGCGATGTGGCTCATCCAGTAGTAATCATCGTATTGGGAGTGATAAACGCCATACGGGCCGTCGAAGGTAAGGTCCAAACAGCTCATGCCGATGTTCTCTTGATAAGCGGTGTAGTCCGTGGCCCCGACTATCGTGTTCACTTCGGCCATTCCCGAAGGCGACTGCGATGCCCATTGGTCATAGACACTCCCCTCGATATCGGGGTGCCGGACGGCTTTCGCAGCCTCCCTCAGGAAGTCTGCCAGCGCCGGCGTGGCCCCTCCACTGAAATCCGGCCCCGAGGCGGAGCTATCGAGGTTGATGTAGGCGACACCGTCCTTCAGGAGCTTCTCCCGGTTATCTTTGGCCCAACTCGTCGAGCCGCCCAGGAGATCTTCTTCGGCATCCCAATTGGCCAGGACAATTGTCCTTTTAGGTCGAAAACCCTGCTTCACAGCCGTCCCGAGAGACCGGGCGACCTCCAAAAGAGCCGCGGTTCCACTCGAAGGGTCGTAGGCCCCATAGACCCAAGCATCCCGGTGGTTGCCGGCGACGACCCATTTTTCAGGCTCTTCACCGCCTTCGATCATCCCGATGACGTTGCGCATGGTCCCGATCTTCTCGGTATTTTCAACCTTCATCTTGACCACGGCAGGTCCGGGCCCCAGATGATAAGTGAAAGGAAGGCCTCCCTGCCATTCCTGGGGAACCGCAGGGCCCCGAAGAGCGGCTAATATTTTGGAGGCGTCCTCATGGGACATGGGAAGCGAGGGGATCTTGGGAAGTTGTTTATCCCGGGTTGGACCTTCCACCCAGGAGCCGTCCGGGAGCTTTTTCCAATGAAATGTGAACGGGGTTATTCCGTATCCGAACCAATCATAGATGATCGAACCCAATTGGACGTGGCTGGCCGGCCCCCATGGGCCGTCAGGGTAAACCTCCCCCTGGACGTATCCATCATCTTGGGGATCGGAATAAACGATCGCGCCCAAGGCGCCGTTTTTCTCGGCAAGGTAAACCTTATAGCCGCGGTAGCTGTAAGGATTGGAATACCTCATGATGACGATCTTTCCTTTGACATCCACGCCCATTTGCCGCAGCTTGGCAAAGTCCTCCGGACTTCCGCCGTTGGCATAGACGACTCCTGCGCTGACTTCCCCGGACAGAGCGTATTCGTGATAAGGGATCACGCGGGGATTGCGGTAAAGATAGCTGTCCTTGTCCGCATCGAAAGAGTCCTCAGTCAGCTTGAGCTTCGTCTTCTCCGGTTCGACAATTTCCACTAAAACCGATTTGCCGTAACTCAACAATGCCGGGGTATCGTGAAAGTGGACATTCTGAAGCCCGTATTCGGTAAAGCGGTCTCGTACGTATTCAGCGAGTTCCATGTTTCGGGGCGTGCCGGTCTGGTGAGGATCTTCAGTCAGATAAAGGAGATGAGCGCCGAATTTTTCGGCGGTGGGAACCCGGAGGATCGTTTTTTCCGACTCGAGCTCACGATTCAAGGAGGATCGGAGGAAGCCCGACACCCGACCTTCGTCCGGGAAGGCAAATAAGAGAACCGCAAAACTCAGAGCCAAGAATAAGGAACCAAGAACACTATTCCCTTTTGCCAACGTTCTCATAGTTGCTCCTTTTCGCCCTTATATCAAAGAACCTCCCCGCAGTCAAAAAAGGTAATCGAGCCGATTTTCTCTTGTCAATTCAATGGATTTTTATTAATCTAATCGAAATCCGCGAAAAGGAGATGTCATTTGAGACGTCCTCGGAGGCTCGTTCTTCTCTCGGCCCTTTCCCTGGCTTTGGTTCTTCTTGACCCTTCCATTTCAGGCACACTCAACTGTGCCGAAGCTCAAACTCCCGGAATCAAAATTGAAAAGGGAGTCATAGCTACGATGCGGGACGGGATCAAGCTCTCCGCTAACGTATTCCGGCCCGATACATCGGAAAAGGTTCCGGTCATCCTCATCCGGACTCCGTATAACAAAGAGAGATATTCTGAGCGGGCAGATTTTCCCTCACTCGCCGCTCGTCGCGGTTACGCGGTCATAATTCAGGATGTCAGAGGCATGTATGGGTCCGAAGGGGAATTCATCCCTTATTTCAATGACATCAATGACGGCTACGATTCCGTAGAATGGGCGGCATCACTCCCCTACTCCAACGGCAAGGTTGGAACGCAAGGATGCTCCTACCTCGGTGCCGTCCAGTGGCAGCTTGCCGTCACCCATCCGCCTCATCTCGTGGCCATCTTTCCTCAATGCACATTCGTAGATGGCAGGTCCTTTTTCTACTTTGGGGGGACTTTTGATCTGACCTGGATCCCCTGGTTGAATGGCCAGCTGCCCGACATCAAAGTGCACAAGGGGATGAAGACAGAAGAGGCGTCAAGCGCGGAAGCTCGGCGAGAATGGCAGGTCCACAAATGGGATTGGCTCAATTTTGTGCCCATCAAGGAGTTTCCGATTTTCAAAGGGTTCTGCCCATATTATTATGAATGGATCGCCCATTCAGACGACGGTCCTTTCTGGGATTTCGCCAATGTCGAGAAAAATCACAAAGAGGTGACCGTTCCCGCCTACAATTTCACCGGATGGTTTGACGACGGCTACGGGCAGCCCGGAGCCATCCGCAATTTCCTGGGAATGAGGAAAAACGGGAAAACGAAGGAGGCCAGAGAAGGACAGAAACTTATCATCGGCCCGTGGACCCACTGCAGCCCGACATCCAAGGCAGGCGACCTCGACTTTGGTCCGGAGGCGGCCGTGGACATCAATCAGCTTGTCCTTCGCTGGTGCGATCTCTGGCTGAAGGGAATAGACGATGGGATCAGAGACGAGCCCCCGATCAAGATTTTCGTCATGGGAGAGAACCGATGGCGGTATGAAAAAGAATGGCCCCTTGCCCGGACCGAACTCACATCCCTCTATCTGAGGAGCCAAGGCTCGGCCAATTCTTTCTACGGCGATGGAAGGCTGAGCGGACAGGCGATCGGCAAGGAAGAAAATGACCACTACACTTATGATCCCTCCAATCCGGTCACGGATTACTTTTTTGAAAACACGGGGCCCCGCGATCAAAGGCCCCTGGAAGCGAGGTATGACGTCCTTGTCTATACTTCAGATCCGATTCCGTCAGATATGGAAGTAACCGGAGAGATCCAGGCCAAGATCTGGGCCGCTTCAACCGCCCGAGACACGGATTTCGTCGTCAAGGTGACCGACGTCTACCCTAACGGCTATTCCCAAAGCATCACAACGCCTCTTTCGGGAATACTCCGGGCCAGATACCGAAAATCGGAGTCCAAACCGGAGCTTCTGACGCCCGGAGAAATCTATGAGTTGACAATTGGATCTCTCTATACGAGCCACGTCTTCAAATCCGGACACTGCATCAGGGCCTGGATTACGAGTTCCTATTTCCCCCACATTGATCGCAACCCGAACACGGGACACCCGGCTGGAGAGGATGGGGTGAAAGACTTTGTCAAAGCCGCGCAAACGATCTATCATGACGCCCAGCACCCGTCCCGGATCATCTTGCCAAAAATTCCAAGATAGGAGTGTGGAGAGAGAAAAAAATGAGCCTAAAAAGTAAACTAAAAAGTCCGTTGATTTTCGCGACTTTGATTTTCCTCTTCCTGTTCGTGCTCGGCCCTTGCGCCGCGGCTGTTTCTGCCCACGAAAAGACTCCGCCGCCGCTCAGAGAGGTGACCATCCCGGTCATTCATGTCAAGGGAAACCACTATGAAGTGGGCCGCCAGATCGGCCTCCAACTGAAACAGAATCTTCTCAAAGAAGTCGCAGATATGAAAAAACACCCGGGCTGGGAAAAAACCAGGGCCGAAGCCGGGCTGTTCCTGCAATATTCGAAGAGGCATTGCTCCGATTATGTGACCGAGGTCCAGGGCGCCGCCGATGCCGCCGGCCTCTCTTTAGAAGATCTCTTCCCCACGATTTGTGAGGAGATTGGATCCGACGGCTATCCCTCTACGGTCGGCTGCAGCGATCTGATTGCTTCCGATGACGTCACCGAAGACCATTCGGTCCTGGCGGCGCACAACAACGACACCGGGGTCTCGACCCAGGACGACGTGACCATCATCCACTATCAAGTCGCCGGCGAGCCGGAGATTATTGCCGTCGGATACGGAGGGCTGGGCATCAGCGTGGGCTACAATTCCGCCGGCATCAGCCTGACAGGCAACCAGGTTGATTCCAACGATATGCGAGTCGGCGTGCCGCGCATGCTCCTGGTCAGAAAAATTCTCGCGGCCAAGCGAATCGGCGAAGCCATCGACGCGGCCATTCTCAAGGAACGGGCCTCCAACTACAACCAGGTGATAACGGATGCCAACGGCGAAATCTACAGCATCGAAGGCTCGGCGACAGACTATGCTCCCATCTACTCAAGCGATGGCTATTTGGTGCACACGAACCACTACGTCGCCCCCTGGATGAGAAAGTTCGAGCTGGATCCGAATGCGATCACCTGCTCCGTCATCCGCTATAACAGAGGGATCAGACTCCTTAAGAACAATCGAGGAAAAATTACCGTCGAGAAAATGAAACAGTTTCTGTCGGACCATGTCAACTATCCTGATGCGATCTGCCGCCACGGGGAAAGAATAAAGACCACTTTTTCGGTTATCATCAACCTGAACACCTTGACCATGCTCGCGGCCAAAGGAAATCCTTGCGAGGTCAAGTATAACGAATACAATCTCATATCGAAAAGGTAAACACGGAAGCAAGAAGGAGGAGTTATGAAAGCCGATCTTAAAAAACTTCTTACGCATTGTCCCGACGACTCCGTCGTCGATCTTCTCACCAAGATGATCAAAGCGCCCAGCCATCCCGGGGTCCCCAGGCAAGAAGAAGCCGTGGTCCGGGAGTTAGGTCTTTTTCTCCGGGCCCATGGTTTTGCGCCCTTGATCAAAGAGGTCCGCGAAGGGCGTCCCAACCTGTTGGCCAGCGTCGACGGCCCGCAGCCCGGTCCTCATCTGGTCTTTTGCGGCCACACCGATACCGTGCCTCCCAACGTGCTCTCCAAGTTTGACGCTTTTGGGGCTCTCCAAAAAGAGGGCCGGATTCACGGCCGCGGCACGACGGATATGAAGGGAGCCATCGCGGCCATGGCCGGGGCTCTCATTTGCCTCAAAAATTCAGGACTGTTGTCCCAGGGGAAGGTGACTCTGGCCGCGGTCATCGATGAGGAAATGGAGAGCCTAGGCGCCGAAGCCTTGATTCTGGAAGGGTTCAGGGCGGACGCGGCGGTCATCGGGGAGCCGACCGGCAACAGAATCGCGATTGGACACAAGGGGCTGGAATGGCTGCAGATTGACTTTGAGGGAAGGGCGGCCCATGGCGGAACCCCTGAAGCCGGGATCAACGCGATCAGCGCGGCCGCGCATTTTGTGCACTTGGTGGAAAACGAGCTCGTGCCCGTCCTGAGGCAGCGTCGCGACCCTGTTCTGGGGCCGCCCGCCATCAACCTGGGTACGATTCTCGGAGGCGACCAACCCAGCACCGTAGCGGCTCATTGCATGCTCAGGCTGGACCGGCGTTGGGTAACGACTGAGACGATCGAGCAGGTCTTCGAAGACCTCGAGGGCTTGCTGGCAAAAGTTCGGGCGGCCCGGCCCGGACTCAAGACGAGCGTTTCCCGAATGCCGGGCGGCATGGCCACGATGCTCCATGGACCGGTGAAGATAGACCCGAAGCACCCCATCGTCGTTGCGGCCCAGCGCGCCCTGGTCGATCTTGAACGGCCCGTCGAGCCTCTGACAGTCTTTCCGGCTTGGACAGACGCGTCCCTTCTCTCTCGTGAGGGCCTGATTCCCACCATCATCTGGGGCCCCGGCGGGTTGGAGTATGCGCACTCTCCGGAGGAGAGCATCCCCATCGAAGATGTCCTCACGGCTTCTAGGTTGTATGCGGCCGCAGCGGTGAATTTCACGAAAGCATCATGAAAATCAGGGTCCCACACACCTACGTTCTTTTGATCAGTCTCATCGTGATCGCGGCGCTCTGCACCTGGATCATCCCCTCAGGGAAATACGATCGGGTGCAGCAGCATGGCCGAGAAATCATTGACCCCACAACCTATCATCAGGTGAAAGCCAATCCGGCGGGCCCCACGGCCATTTTCCTGGCCTTCCCCAAGGCGCTCGCTGAAGTGGCCGATATCGTTTTCTATATTTTCATTATTGGTGGTGCGTTCGGCGTTTTGAATGAAACGGGATTGATCCAAGTTGGAATCAACCGCCTGGTTAATCGTATCGGCTCAAAGCGGGCCTTAATCGTTCCCGTGCTCACTCTCGTCTTCGCCATCGGCGGTGGAAGCATCGGAATCGCCGAAGAAACCCTTGTCTTTCTGCCCGCCCTTCTGCTCCTGGCACGCTCGTTGGGGTACGATTCTCTCGTCGGCGGAGGAATAGCCCTCGTCGGCGCCAACGCCGGTTTTGCCTCTGCCTTCATGAACCCCTTTACCGTCGGCGTGGCTCAGGGGATCGTCGGCCTTCCTCTCTTTTCAGGGCTTAATTTCAGGCTCATCCTCTGGGTGAGTCATGACATCTGTGACGATTCTCTTCATGACCCGTTATGCAGCCCGGGTCAAAGCTAAGCCTACTCTGAGCCGGATGTATGAGCTTGACCAGAAGAGGGAGTCCCTTGACAAGACTGAAGCGGTCGGCCGATTTACGCCGAAGCACTGGGCAGTCCTTTTCGCCACGATCCTTGCCCTGGTTGTCCTGGCCGTCGGTGCCATGCGCTGGCACTGGGGAATACTTCAGCTCTCCGGGCTGTTTTTTGCTCTCTCAGTCGTGGCCGGTCCGCTCGGAGGATTGTCTCTGGACCAGACGGCCAGAAGCTTCATCAGGGGGGCGGCCGACATGACCTATGCGGGACTGGTGGTAGGCTTGGCGAGAGGAACGCTTGTCATTCTGCGCGAGGCATCCGTCATCGATACGATCACCCATGCCATGGCGGCCTTTGTCGGGCGGTGGTCGGCCTCAGTCAGCGTCGTCGGTATCTACCTGATGCAAAATGTCCTCCACCTCATCGTTCCCTCAGGAAGCGGGCAGGCGGCTGTGTCCATGCCCATTCTCGCCCCTCTCGGAGACATTCTCGGAATCACACGGCAAACGAACGTGCTTGCCTATCAGCTTGGGAATGGGCTGACCAACGTGTTCATACCCACCCAGGGCTACTTCATGGCTGCCTTGGGAATTCTACAGATTCCTTGGTCAACCTGGGTTCGCTGGCTGCTTCCCCTTTTGCTCATCTGGCTCGCCATAGGATCGGGAGCCGTCCTGATCGCCCAGGCCATGCACTTTGGGCCCTTCTGAGTCCGGGGAAGAGACAATCAGATTTTCTCTTTTTTCTCGGTGAAGGAAATGCCCATCGTTTTGAGCTCTCTGAGAATGGGCTTGTAGATCTCCGGCCGAACCGGGATGTGGACACCCTTCTCCTTGATCTTGCCCTGGAGGATGAGCCTGGTCCCGATGGCCGCGGGAAGTCCGACGGTCCTGGCCATAGCCGAATCGCCGTAGGGGATCCCGTAGTCGATCAGGGTCGAGGTAATTCTTTCTTTTTTGGATTTTGGGTAGGTGACGTCAAACTGGTGCTGGAGGATGATCAAGTCGCGCTCTCCCGGCTCGAACTTGAGTTTTTCGATCATGCGGGCACCGATGACATCCAAGGCCGCACCCTTTTCCAGGGGTAGTTTTTCGTCGCTTAGAAGGCCGAGCCATTCAAACCGCTTGATCACGGTATCATCGGGCTCAAGCCTGAGGGAGGCGGCCAGCGCTTTCTTCAGGTCCTTTTCGGCCGGGGAATTCATGACCCTCCGCAAGAATCCGCTGTAGGTCAAGCCCGTCCAGTCTTTCTCAGTCTGATCGAGGAGGCCCAGATCGACCATCTTTTTGACGGTCTTGCACCATCCCAGGTTGCGCAGCGTCCCTCTGAGCATGGTCTTCGTTTTGGGAATTCCGTAGAGCCCGATATAGGGCGTTGAATTCCTGTTTGGGTATGCCTCAAAATCGCCCAGGCCGGGAATATTCTTTATAATATAGCTCTCGAAGAGCTTCTCGGAGGAGATGAAAACGTCTTTCCCGTCCATCAGGAACTCGGCCGAGTTTTTGCCTGCCAGAAGGACTCCGATCGGGCTCCAGGAAAATTTGTAGCCGAAGGGATTGGTGTTGGCTTCGGGCGCCGGCAGCCCGCCGCAGTACGAGATAAAGCCGTCGATGACGCCGTCCTTGGCTTCCGCCTCATGGATAATCCTCATCGCTTCCATGTGATCTATGCCCGGGTCCAATCCGACCTCGTTGAGGATCAGGATGCCCGCTTGCTTGGCTGCGTCATCCAGTTTCTTCATGGCCTCGGAGACGTACGAAGTCGTGACCATGTGCTTCTTGAAGGCGATGCAGAATTCCGCGACTTTGGGATGAAAGGCATAGGGGACCATGCTGATGGCCAGGTCGGTCTTGGAGATCTCCTCTTTGAGGATATCTTCATTTTTCAGGTTCAGCTCTTTGGCCACGCCCCGCGGGTGCCCCTCGATGAGCTTTTCCGCTTTGCTGACCGTCCGGCTGGCCACTTCGACCTGAAAATCGGGCTGATCCAAGAGATAGCGAACCAAAGGTCTGGCCACGAGCCCTGCGCCCAAGATCAAGATTTTTTTCATGACGGACTCCTCCTCGAAAATTATTTTATAAAATCTTTCATATACTCGTACTCGGGAGTGAAACTCCCCCGGTAGAGGATCAGAGCCTTCCTGATAGGCTCTGGAAGATGGCAGTGCTCGAGATCTCCGGAAAAGTCTGCCGCCGCAATCGAAGGCATAAACGTTTTCAGAGCCCCGCTGAAAAATATCGAAGACTCCAAAGGCAACTCCGCGGGGAGATTATCAACCGCCATGACCACCGGTCCCCTGCCTTCAAAGCTATCAACGGCGGCATCCTTGAAAGGATCATAGAGAAAAGAAGGCTTGTCCGGCTCCGTCGATTTGATCGTGGATTCGATCGAACCATCAATATCGCAGGTGATATCGCCGATGACCCGGAGGCGAGGCGCCTTGTCCCCACCGTAGAGTTTCTTCAGCACCGGTTTGGTGACGAACCGCGGGTACCTGGGGGCCCAAAAGATGCAATTGACCAGGATTGTGAGATAAGGCAGGTAGGAATCAAAGAATGATTCGTATTTTTCGGGATGGTCATAGTAGTCCTGAAGGTCGAAGCGAGGCCCCTGGGCTTTCGGTTGGACCATGTCCTTTTCTTTGAAAACGACTTTGTAAAGGCGGCCGGAACTCTGATTTCCGGACTCGAAGAAGGATTTCAGGTCCTCTGGTTGGATCTCCTCGAATGGAAGAAGGTCGAAGATCTCCTGGGCTCCCTGAGACACATGGCCGTACCCGGTGAAGCCGCAGACAAGGGGCGATAGATTAGGATGAAGTCCGCGGTCATGAATCTGCCAGCCCAGCTTCTGGATCTCTTCTTTGGCTTCGACGAGGCTCTTGTAGGTATAAGTTTGTCGGACGGACTGAAAGGGGTTTGCCGAGAGGCCCTCGGCTTTGAGGCGCTGGCCGAGCGACCAGAGAGTTTCGATCATGCCCGCCTGGCCGGCCTGCCGGCCGAAGAAGAGCAGTCTCTGACCCTTTTCATTGACGATCTTTTCGTAGTCGACCAGGCTGCAGCCGAGCTCCACGAGCTTCTTCAGCATCGGCATATTATGATGTTGCCCCTTGGTTGTGTGGGTGAAAAAAAAGTAGATCTTCCCTCTCTCTAAAATAGGGATCGGGATCTCCTTGATGGCCAGGATAAGGGCGCAGTTTCCTAGGTTCTCCTCCACTTTGGCTCCCTCGCGCCGATAGTCTTCGTCTGGGAAGACACGCAGGGGAGATGATTGGACGCGAATGTCGAGATGATGCTCCCGCGTCAGCTCAGTGACGTGAGAAGGGATCAAAGGCGTGCGACGCTCCCACTTGTTCTTATCCTCTTTCCTTATGCCGATGATTGTTTTCATACGTTTTGGGGTTCCTTTCAGGGGGAAATTCTCTCATAAGCACTTTGCCATGTCAAGCTTCCGAGCTGACTGCAAAACTGGCTGATCACCTCATTGGCGACGTCGAATAATCTTGCCGTTTTTCATCACGAAGTCGACCTTGCGCAGCGTCTCGATGTTATCAAGCGGGTTCCCGGGCATGGCGATGATATCCGCGGCTAAGCCCGAGGAAATGGCGCCGCGCTGATCATTGATCCTGAGCAGCTCAGCCGCATTCGCAGTCAGGCACTTTAGGATCGCCGCGGGCGCGATCCCGGCCTCGCGCCAGACCGCGAGGTAGTCCAACATCAGGTCAGCGCGAGTCCTGTTCGCGATTTCAATGACAGTATCACTCCCAAAAGCCATCTTGACCCCGATGCGCTGGGCCCGCCGCAGGCGGTCCACGATCAGCGGTCCCAGAACAGCCGGCGGAGGAAAGATGCCGCCGGACGTGCCCACGATCTCGAGGTGGGCTCTCGGGATGTCGGTCCCGACAAGGAACATGCCTTTCTTTTTCATGAGCTGAAGCTGCTGGTCCGTCAGGTTGAAGCCATGTTCGAGAGAATCGACTCCGGCTTCGATGACGTTTTGGGCCGCTTCCCCACCGTAGACATGCACGGCCACGGCGCGGCCGGCGCGGTGGGCTTCGTCAACTGCGGCGCGAATCTCGTCGATTGAATAGTGGTAGGGGTTGTTGTCCACGACGAGCTTGATGAGGTCAGCGCCGTAATAGATGTTCTGGCGGACTGCCTTGCGGATCTCGTCAGGGGTATCAGCGTCTATGTATTCGTAACGCCAGAAGGTCCCCCGTTCGGATGGGATCGCGTTGGATTGACCGCCGAAGGGTGTGATGATTTTGCCGGAAGTGAGGATCGTGGGGCCGTCGAACCAGCCTTCTTGGATGGCCCGGCGGACGTCTTCGATGGCGTAATCACCCGCGTTGCCCACATCGCGGAGCGTCGTGAAACCAGCCTTCAAGATCGCCTGCGCGTTCCGCAAGCCCCGCAGGCCGCGGTAAGTCGAGCTCTCTTTTAGATAAAAAGACTCGAAGGGAGCTCCCCCGGTTATCTCCGTAAGAGTGAGGTGAACATGGGCGTCGATGAGTCCAGGCATAACCCATTCGTTGGATAGATCTACGAGCCGCGCCTCCTTGGGAATCGCGATTCCGGAGCCGACCGACCTGATTTTTCCGTCCTGGATGAGGATAACCTGGTCTTTTGCCACGGTTCCTTTCGCGGGATCCACTAGGTATCCGGCCCGGATGGCTACCGTCTGGGCCAACAAGGCCGGACTTGCACAGAGAAAAAATAAAGCTAGAAGCTTGGGTCGCATGCCTTCCTCCTCTTAAGCAAGTTGACCAGCAAATTGCCAAACAAGCTGGACAGGTCAGTTCGAGCGCAACAATCAATCCTTCGCTTTGGTTGGGGCCGGAAGAATAATGGGCGGCGTGCCCAGCTTCTGGATCAGGACGTTGAACTCGGCGAGATCCGTATCTACGATGCGTCGGAGTTGGGCCAAAAGGGCCTCTTTTTCCCTCTCCAAATCCTGGAACCGTTCTTTCTGCCCGTCGGTCGGCCGGCTATCCGTTGAATCCAGTTTCATATAGATATAGGCGAGCTGGTTATCCAGCTTGGTGGGGAAGTTTTCCGTGTCTTGCTCTGCCGAATTCTTGGGCTGCATCAATTCTTCTTCTATTTTCGTGAGCTTCTCTGAAAGCGAATCGGCTGCTTTCTGGATGTTGCCTATGTCTCGGCATGCATTCGTGTAACCGCTGAATCAAATCCTTGGCCTGGCGCCGCACTTCACGCACAATCCGAACCCCATCATAAATCTCGTTGAGACTGGTGCGCATTTTCAACTCCAGGTCAAGCTGCTCATCGAACTCGGTCTGAGTGGTTTGGGCTCTCGGGTCTTTGAGCACTGAGAAGGGCTGTGTCTGACTCCACTCGCCCGCCGAGATTTTGACGCTGTAGTCTCCTGGAGCTGCCCTCGGCCCGCCCGTGAGGCCCCAGACGATGGACCCTGGGGCTGAATTGACGACCGGATACCGCAGGTTCCAGACGAAACGGTTCATGCCGGCTCGCTTGGGGACTCTCTTCTCACCCACAGAGCCCATGTTGACAATCTCCGGGTTCGGGAAAGGGTCCCGTTCACTGGAGTAGGTTTGGATCAGCTGCCCATTGGGAGCATAGATCTGAAGTGTCACCTCACCGGCCGGCGGTTTTGGAAATGAATAAAAAATCAGGGCTCCGTTGGGCGGGTTTTGTCCGCAGGGTGAATTCGGGTCTCTCGACCTGGCCATCTGCATCCGATAGGTGTCGCGTGGCTTGAACAGATAAGGCTTGGAAGCGATCTCGTTGGAGATCTGATGCAAGGGAGTCAGATCGTCGAGGATCCAGAAGCTCCGGCCTTGGGTGGAGAGAACCAGGTCTTGATGATGGACTTTGATATCCGTGACCGGGATAACAGGAAGGTTGAGCTGGAAGGACCGCCAGTGCTTGCCGTCATCGAATGAGATGTACATGCCGAACTCGGTGCCTGCGTAGAGAAGGCCTTTCTGCTCCGGATCTTCCCGGACCACCCGGGTCGGGGTATCCGCAGGGATGCCGTTTTTCCCGTCGGTCAGGAGCTCCCAGGTTTGGCCGTAGTCATTGGTTCTGAAGAGATAGGGCCGGTAGTCTTCGAAAACATAGTTGAGAACGGAGATGAAGGCGCGGCCGGGGTCGTGGGGCGAGAGCTCGATGATGTTGATGATGCCGTTCCTGGGTGTTGCCTTTGGGGTGATATCCGACCAGCTCTTGCCTCCGTCCCTTGAGATATGGACAAGGCCGTCGCAACTGCCGGCCCAGAGCAGGCCGGGGGTTTGCGGCGATTCCTCAAATGAGAGAATGTTCGAGTAGACCTCAACGCCCGTGTTTTCCATCGTGATAGGACTGCCGGCGTAATCCTGTTTATCTTTTTCATTTCGGGAGAGATCCGGGCTGATAATCTCCCAGCTCTGTCCCTGATTGGTGGATTTGTGGACGAACTGGGAGCAGTGATAAAGAGTGTTGGGATCATGAGGAGAGAGGCGGATGGGCGCGTTCCAGTTAAACCGGTAGCGCATGTCCTTCGGTGCCTTTCCAATCTCCATCTCGGGATAGCTCAGGATATCGCGTTCCGCGCCTGTTTCAACGTTGTAGCGGGTGATCTCGCCGCCGTAGCAGCCGGCATAGACAATGACGGGATCCTTGGGATCGAAGGCGATCTGACCGTCCTCACAGCCCCCGACCTCGTACCAGTTTTCATAACAGGTGAGCTGGCGGGGAAAGCGGCTCAGGACCGAGATCGTCGTGTCATCCTGCTGGGGGCCATAGAGCCGGTAGGGAAACTTCTCGTCGACGTAGACGTAATAAAGTTCGGCGGTGGGCTGATTGTCGATCGTCGACCAGGTTTTGGCCCCATCCAAAGATACGCTGGCGCCGCCGTCGGTTCCGATAACCATAATCCTGGGATCATCGGGATTGATCCACATGGCATGGCCGTCTCCATGGGGCCAGGTTGTGATTTCTTCAAACGTCTTGCCGCCGTCTATGGACTTGAAAAACTCGACATTCTGGATGTAGACGCTGTTTTCATTCTTCGGGTCGGCAAAGATGTGCATATAGTACCAGGTCCGTTGGTAAAGCTTGCGTTTCTGATTTGTTTCCAGTAACAACCAGCTGGCTCCGCCGTCATCAGAGCGGAAGAGCCCGCCTTTATCCGCCTCAACCAGTGCCCAGAGGCGGTTCGGATTGGCCGGCGAAACGGCAATTCCTATCTTCCCGACCAACCCGGTCGGGAGGCCATGATCGATCTTTTTCCAAGTCTCTCCGCTGTCGATCGTTTTATAAAGGCCGCACTCTTCGCTTCCGGAAATGATCGTCCAGGGCTTCCGCTCGACGGTCCAGGCAGAAGCGTAGAGCACCCGGGGATTCGTCGGGTCCATGGCCATATCCGCAATGCCTGTTTTTGGACTGATGAACAGAATCTTCTGCCAGGATTTTCCGCCGTCTGCGGTGCGGAAAACCCCGCGCTCTTCATTGGCGCCGAAGGCGTGGCCGATCACTCCCGCATACACCAAATCTGGGTTTGAAGGATGGATGATGATGGCCGCTATCTGTCCCGCATTCCGCAATCCAGCATGGACCCAGGTTTTCCCCCCATCGGTGGATTTGTAGACGCCTTTTCCCGTCGAGACATTTCCTCTGATGGTTGACTGGCCGGTCCCGACGTAGATGACAGAGGGATCAGAATCGGCGACATCGATGGCGCCGATCGAACCCGTTTCGAAAAAACCGTCCGAAATATTCTCCCACGATAGCCCGGCATTCACAGTCTTCCACATTCCCCCCGTCCCCATGTAGAATGTGTGCGGCTGTTCGCGGACTCCCGTGACGGCCGAACAGCGGCCACCGCGATAAGGACCGATGGGACGGTATTTCAACGCCTGGTAAAGGGAGGGATCCATGCTGGTTTGAGGGGTCCCTGGACCGGCCGATTGGGATAAGACTCCCTCCGCGCTCATGCTCAAAACGGAAATCACCAGAAGGGGCAAGAGCCATTTCGACACTTCAAAAGATCTCGATCCTTTCACTTTCTCCTCCTCGCGATCCTTGCCTTGATCCCAGTCTTTCTTCACCCTCATGCCAGCCGACCCAACTCGATTTCTCGATTTGACGATTCTGCAGCTCGACGCAGCGTGTCTCAAGGTCTTTGATCATTGTCTGGGCTGTCTGATACGCTCTGAGGGCTAGCGAATTGGAATAGGCAGTTAAGAAGCCTCTGGCCAAAGAGACGTCTTTGCGGAACAACTCGAGGGCTGTTTTTTCAATCGGCTCCTGCTGGGCGAATTCATCGTTTTCGAGGGCCTTCCAGGTGCTCCGGACCTGGTCGATCAGCTTTGCATAAAAGGAGTTGACCAGGACACCAATCCTTTTAAACGACCAATAAGCGGATTCCTGGTCGGATCGGCCGCTGCCGGCACGGAACACGGCGGGCGTTTCGGTGACTCCCTGATACCAGGGAATAAATGTACTGACGTCCGGATTGGCCATGGCGAGCCAAAAGACTCCGCCGATCTCACCAGGCAGCCAGCTTCTGAGCTGGGTCACAACCGTGTACTGGGTTCTGGTGACACAGAGGGTTCTCTCGGCAGTGAGATGGGGATTTCCTTTTTTGTAATCGTCTGTGAGGTCGAGTTTGCTGCCTTCATAATGATCGCGCATGATGGACATCAGTTTTTCTCTGGTGATTTTTTGCTCGGGACGAAGGGCGAGAGGAAAATCAAAGTACGGCGTGTCCGGTGGAAGGCTTGATCCTGGAGTCAGGAGACTCTGCACCCGCCAGATGCGCCGGTCGGCGGGAGGATTCTTGGTATAGACGCGTCCCCAGGCCTTCTTGAAGTTAAAAGGGCCTGAGGCCGGGTCGTAGAGGCCCTTTTCGGTAGAAAATTGAATCAGGCCGGGGGAGCAACGGCAAGTGGCCGCGTCGCTGCAGTTGAGTTCTCCCATGCGGAAGGTATTGTCATGGATCACATAGCAATCGTCCGGCACCCTCGTGGCCGCCCAGTGATGGCCGCCTGCTATCTGAAAAACCCAGATTTCATTCGGATCGGCGATGGCAAAGGAGCCATCTTCGCGCAGCCCGTACTGATTGAAGAGTTTCTCGACAAGATCCACTCCTTCCCTGGCCGTTTTCGCCCTTTCCAGAACCAGGCGCCAAGGGATCAGAATGCCGGAAGCTTTATCTTTTTCTCCCAGCAAGGGGTCAGCTTCTTTCGCCTTCGGGTTGACCCCCACGGCGGTGCCGAAGCATACGGCCACCTGGTGCTCGTTGATCCCGTTTTCAAACGTCGTGTGGTCGGTCCAGAGGAGCTCGTTTCCGACATAGCCGAAGGTGACTTCCGTTTGGGGAATTTCGGGGCCGTTTACGAGCTTGCACATCTCTCCTGGCTTGTGTTGCATTCTTGGAACGACCACGACATGGGAGGCCCCTTTCCCATCCCAATCGTTGCTGTAGGACATGAGCACGGAACCATCTGCGGTGGCCTGCTTAGCCGCCAGGATCATGGTGCATCCCCGTTGCTCGTCTCCGCGGTCAGTTTCCCCGGCCCAAATGAACAGGATCGCCAAAGTGGCCAGTATGCCTGTCAGCCGAAGAAAAAGCGCATAGCGACCGGTTTTCTTGAAATTTCCTTGTCTCGAAGGCGCGATGATTTTCATGGTCACCCCTCCTGGCCGTCTTTTAACACAGCCGACGCACGGAGTCAAATTCTTGACCGTAGCTGATCATATGTGTTAAGCTCATTTTTAAAAATCAGTCTCTCCTCGGGGACCGTCACCGGGGGAAAGGGATCTCGAAGCCGAGAGCCAAAAAAGGAGTCAAAAATGATAAGAAAGAACGGCCAGGTTTCCGGGGAAAGAAACTATAAAGAAATCCCGCTCTGGAAAGACGTTTCGCAGAACGAATGGAACGACTGGAAATGGCAGCTGAGGAACCGTATTACCTCAGTCGACGTATTGAAACAGGTCGTCGAAATGACCGCAGAAGAAGAGAGGGACGTCAATAATTCCCTTAGGTCCCTACGGATGGCGATTACACCATACTACGCGAGTCTTATGGACCCCTCCGACAGAAACTGTCCGATCCGCAAGAGGGCCATCCCCACCGGCAAAGAAGTCGAGATCAGCGAAGAAGATATGTATGATCCGCTTCATGAAGACTTGGAATCACCTGTTCGCAGCATCACTCACAGGTATCCCGACCGAGTGCTCTTCCTGGTCACGGACCAGTGCTCCATGTACTGCCGCCACTGTACGAGGCGGAGGAAAGCGGGAGACACCGATAAGTCCATGCCCAAGAAGGATATCGACATGGGGATCGAGTACATCAAGGCAACACCTCAGGTGCGGGACGTCTTGATATCGGGCGGCGATCCTTTGACCATGTCCGACGATTTCCTCGAGGATATCATCCAACGGGTGCGAAAGATTCCCCATGTGGAGATCGTGCGCCTGGGGATCGCGGCACCCGTGGTCATGCCTCAGCGGATAACCCCAGAGCTGATCACGATGCTGAGGAAGTATCATCCTCTCTTCGTCAATACCCATTTCAATCATCCCAAGGAGATCACCCCGGAGTCAAAGAGAGCCTGCGAGATGTTGGCCGACGGAGGCATCCCGCTGGGCAACCAATCCGTTCTCCTCAGGGGGGTTAACGATTCTCCGATTGTAATGAAAAAATTGGTCCACGATCTGGTCAGAATAAGGGTCCGCCCCTATTACATCTACCAGTGCGACCTTTCCCAGGGCATCGGCCACTTCAGGACGTCCGTCAGCAAGGGTCTGGAAATCATGGAGAACCTGAGGGCTTACACCTCGGGCCTGTGCATTCCCACCTTTGTCGTGGATGCCCCGGGCGGAGGAGGGAAAACTCCCGTCATGCCCACCTATCTTTTGTCAAGGAGCGATCGCCGGGTGATTCTCCGCAATTATGAAGGAGTTATTTCGGTCTATACAGAGCCCGAGGCGGCGGAAGGCGGCTGTCCTGATGAAGATGCATTGCGTCGAGAATTTCCTTATCTGGAAAATAGAGAGGGAACTTCGGTTCTGCTCCGCGGCGAGAAAATAAGCATCGGCCCGACCGGCCTGGAGAGACACCAGCGGAGCAAGAAATACAAAAAGGCAAAAGGCGTCAAAGAATAAAACGCCCAACATTTCAAGCCGACATTCAATAAATGGCTCACTTTCTTGTCCTCGGGGCCGGGAGGATGGGGACTGTCCTGGCCAAGGATCTCATCGAAAGCGGCGAAGACAATACCGTTACCCTGGTGAATGACGGGGCGCGCGCACTCCATATTGCAAAGCGGTTCATCGCCAGCAGGAGGCTCATTCTTCTAAAAAACGACATGGAGAATGGGTCAGAGAGAAGTCATGTTATGAAGGGCCGGGATGTTGTTTTTTCTGCTCTTCTTCATGAACAGAGCCTACCCTCCCTGGAAACTGCGGTTAGGCAAGGGGTCCCCTATGTGGACTTGGTCGGAGAGTCCCCTTTGGAAAGGCTCGAGCTCGACAGCGAGGCCAAAAAAAACGGGGTCACGGCCATTTCGGGCGTCGGTCTCTCCCCGGGAATCACCAATGCCTGCGTCGCCCAAGCCGTTCGTCTTCTCGACGAAACGGATAATGCCCGCATCTTTGTGGGAGGCGTTCCCCTCCATCCGGCCCCTCCTCTCAATCACCGAATCGTTTATTCCTTCAGCAGCTTCCTCAATTTTTATGAAAAAAACGCCCAACTCCTGAAGAATGGGCGGGAATTGGAGCTGCCGCCCCTCTCCGGCGTCGAACCCATCTCTTTTCCGCCCGATTTTCCAGACATGGAATGTTTCTATACTCGTGGGCTGTCTTCCCTTGTGCTCTTCATGAAAGGGAAAATCCAAGGGGAACTCTCGAAAAAAACGGTCCGGCACAGAGGTCATATCCAAGGGATTAAGGCGTTAATGGAATGCGGGCTTTTTTCGACCCAAGCGGTGCCTTTTGGCTCGAAGGAAATCGTCCCCCGAAATCTGCTTGAAGCCGTGTTGGAACCCAAGTTGAGGTTGGGTGAGGACACGGATGTCACGCTGTTGAGGATCATCGTCACGGGAAGAAAATCGGGGAAATCCCAGACCCACGTCTTTGAGATGATCGACCGTTTCGATCCCGGAAAAAAATACACTTCGATGGCCAAAACAACCGCCTTCCCTGCCTCGATCGTGGGCCAAATGATAGTGTCCGGAAAGATTGCGAAGAAAGGCATCCTGTTTCCCGAGCAGGTTTTGGCCGGCGGGTTGTTCCCGGCCTTTAAGAAAGGTCTGGCCGAACGAGGGGTATTCTTGTCTCACACGGTGCTAGAAAACTGAGTTCTGGAACCCGTTGGGACCTGTCTAATCTACCCTTGGATCAGGGTCTCGATATGAGCCGGCGCCGCCGTCGAGAGCCCCTTTAAGCTATAACCTCCCTCCAGGATTGAAACCAAGCGCCCTTCCGCACATTCGGCGGCTATGTGGAGCATGATCCGGGTGAGTTTTTTGAACCCATCGTCTGTCACCCTGAACCGTCCCAGAGGATCGGCCGTCCGCGAGTCAAACCCGGCCGAGATCAAAACGAAATCCGGCTTGAACTTGAGGGCCTGCGGGAGCAACTTCTTTTCAAAGACTTCGATCAGCTCCGTATCTCCGGAGCCGGCCGGCAGGGGGGCGTTCAGAGTCGTCCCTCTCCCCTCCCCTTTACCGGTTTCTTGTTCGCTCCCGGTAAAAGGGTACCAGGGCCATTGGTGGGTGCTGAAGTAAAAAACGCTCCCGTCCTCGTAGAAGATGTCCTGGGTACCGTTTCCATGGTGAACATCCCAGTCGATGATCAAAACTTTTCCCACGCGGTGCTTTTTCTGCAGGTACCTGGCCGCGATGCCGGCGTTATTAAAAATACAAAATCCCATGCCCTTATCACGGGAGGCATGGTGTCCCGGGGGACGGACGGCGCAGAAAGCGTTCCGGGTTTTCCCATTCATGACCGCGTCACAGGCGGCGAGCACTCCGCCCACGGCCCATAGGGCAACATCGTAAGAATCTTTCGATAGGAGAGTGTGCCCCGTCGAAAGCACTTTGGCGCCGCTCTCGGCGTCCTTTTTGACCGTTTCAATGTACTCTCTCCGGTGGGCCAAAGCCACCCATTCTGATTCCGCTTTGTGTGGGGTGATGGGGTGAAGAGAATCCAGAAGATTGGCATCCCGGAGTCCGTCGTGGAGCGCCTTCAGGCGTCGAACATTTTCCCAGGCGAGCTCCCCGGTTTGGTGCTTGAGATAGATCTTGCCCTCAACGAGAGATGTGTTGGTCGGGAGCTTCTCTCGAGATATCAGACTCTTAGGCATCACAAAAGTGTATGCTGCGCTCCCCGCGGCCAGGCGGAGAAACGCTCGTCGGGCCAAGACTGGATGGACGGAGCCGGGTTCTTGACTCATTCCTTGGCTCCGGCGTTCTTGAGCAGCTGATAATTCTCCGGAGAGTCTTTGGCCCATCTCAAGGGTGTTGCTCCTTGGTCGTCTCTGGCCTTCAGATCAGCCCCGGCCTCGATTAATGCCCTCAGGGTTCTCGGATTCCCCCCGGCGGCGATCATAAGAGGAGTCATTCCCCCATAGATTCGGACATTGACATCCGCGCCGGCACGGACAAGCTCTTCAACTATTTCCGGAGGCATCTCGTTCTCTGTCGTGAGGACTTCTACGAGAGCTGTCCGACCATCCTCATCTTTGGCACGCACATCTGCACCCTTGCTCATGAGCAATTCCATGGTCTTCGGAGACCCGCTGATGGCCGCGAACATGAGAGGAGTAACGCCGTAAGGGTCTCTGGAATTGATCTCTGCCCCGGCTTCAATCAACGCGGCCGCAATCTCGTTGTGAGTCTTCCCTCTCCTGCACGCCTCCAACAATGCCGTCATCTCTCCCCGATGAGTATTAGGCGACATGCCTGATGCCAGGAACAAACTGACGATCTCGGTCTGACCTCTGGCCACTGAATCCAAAAAACTCTTTTCAGAATAGTCGATATTCCTAGAAGCGAGTCTCTCTTTTGCCTTCTTCTCGGGTGCAGAGCAGGCCAAATGAAGCAATAAGCCAATCAAGACGAGCGCCATATCTCTGTGTTTCATCTCAGCTTCACTTTTTATCCAGGAAAGAGAATTCTTTCTTAGTCCAGAGAAATCTTTTTGCTATCCCGGCCGGCCTTCTCAGAAATCAGGCTGATAACGATCTCACTCTTGCCGCCGGTCTTCTTCAGAATCCAGGAGGCCGTGCGCTTGTGATCGCTCACGGAGTTCCTTCCCGACTGGATTTCGTTTCCCGGGATATGACCCAGACGAATTTCCTTTTCTCCGTCCAAGCAGACGGCATTTGTGAGGTCAATTTTGACAACAATGGGTTTAGCCAAGCCCACTTTGATCGCCCAATCGGTGATATTGGTGGGGAGGAGACCTTGATTCTCGACCGTCACCTTTACGCTTCTCACGTTTTCGTCCAATGGAGAGACTTTTGTTTCCGATATTTTCACCTGCGGAGAAATCTCCGCAAGATAAAGGTACCAAGAGGCTTTGAATTTGAGTTCCCGCTCCAGCAAATTGGGAGGCGGGTTTTGACCACTGAATTTTTCAACGAAGCCTCCGATCTCAATGTCTCCCAATTGGGGGTGTTTGAATGGCTTCCAGGGGACGAACCACTTTCCTCCGGCTTCCTTTTCGAGGAAATCGAGGAACTCCTCCTGGGATATCTTCTGATCCTTATCTTTATCATATTTTCTGAGAAAGGGATTGGCATAATCATCCCCCCAGAGTTCTTCGCACCATCCCAGTATTCCCAAGTTATAATACATGAACGGCTCAGGGTCTCCCATCCCCAGTTTCCAGATCGGCTGGGGAAAAGTCTTCATGAGAGGAAGAACCTCCTCACGGTTGGTAAATTGGGCATATGCGGTCGCGAGGCGCTTATAAAGCTCCAGGTCGGAAGCGGGCATTTCTTCGCCCCCCGGAAAATAGAGGAGCTCTTCGAGCGAACCTGAGGTATGGAGGTCAACGGCCTGGCATATGTTGGGATGCTCCATCCAGAACTTGATGGTCGCCTGGGTCTCGGGCTCGGACAGGGTGTAGGGGCTGCTCTGAATCTGTTCCCGATTGAGGTTTCCCCAAGAAAAATTGTGGCTGAGGTTAATTCCCCCGATTCCGTCCTCGTTGAACTGGCCGTCTCCATCATTGTCCATACCTTCGGGGAGAAGGATATAATAGGTCCCCCCCAACTCGTTATCTTTCCTCTTGGTCATGACCCTGGGGTCAGTCGCGGAGATCTTCCATCCGCCAAAAGGAGATTTGATCCGCATGGTGTTTACGAAACCGTCGCCGTTGAGGTCTTCAGTCGGGTCTTCGTCGAATTTCCCATCCAGGTCATTGTCACGAGGATGAACGCTGCCCCCATAGTCGGTATCCCCCGAGTTGGCCAGCCACCAGTCCGAGGCGTCAACCTCATATTTTGGCCGCAAATAGAATGTTCGCGTGTCAACGAGCCTCGTGGCCTGGGCATCTCTTCCGTATTCGGTTAGCAGGAAATTAATGAGATAGAGGGTTAACATGGCCCCCGTTTGCTCTCCGGTGTGCATATTTCCGTCTATGTAGATCCCGGGCTTGCTCAAAGCAGGTCCCGTCGCCTGGTTGGTAATTTCCATGAGATGAAGCTCTTTCCCTAAATAGCTCTTGCCGATGACGTAGACTTTGGCCAGCTGCGGATAGCGCTGTTCCAGTTCCTTCATGATCTTGTATATCTCGTTGGAATTCAGGTAGCGATCCCATCCGGTTTTTGTCTGGGACGTTTGGGATGGGTGGGTTTGCGGCAGGGGCGGGACTGCACCCAAGATTCCAGCGCAGAGCAAAAAAGCAATCACAAATCGCGCCGCACAAAAATGGGCTCGAGGCATGATGCCCTCCTTTTTTTGGGAATCGCTGAAAAACGTAATCGATTTATGACACACACTTTGTGCACATGTCAAGCTCCGGCTTGACATCTTCTCCGGCTCTGAAATAACATCTGTCAGGACCATGATCGGGCCTGAGATGCCTGCCAAGCCTCTGCAGCCCAGAGGGGATTCTTCATCCCTCTTTTTTCGAAGAAAAATAGGAGCCCAGGAGCTCAGCGCATCGAATCATCGGGCTCCGGACCAGACGGTTCTCTGAATCTGCCGGCCGCTCCAATAATCTGGAAGAGCGGCCTTGTCGCCACTTGTTGGAGATCGAAAAGGAAAGGCCATGAAGCAAGAAGGTATCAAAGTCTTTGCTTTGAACGCATTTGCCAAAACGAAGACAGGTGGGAACCCGGCGGGGGTCGTCCTCGATGCGGATGTGATGAGCGAACCATTTAAGCAAAAGCTGGCTGCTAAAGTTGGTTATTCGGAAACCGCATTCGTCCAGAAGTCTGATCTGGCGGATTTCAAGATTTCTTTTTTTACCCCGACCGAAGAGGTGGCCCTGTGCGGTCACGCCACAATCGCGGCTTTTTCTCTTCTCCATCAGCTCGGACGGATTCCGGCGGGAAACTTCAGACAAGAAACACGAGCCGGTATCCTGGGGGTGGAAGTCCAAAAGGACGGGACGGTTTTTATGGAACAGACATTGCCATCGTTCGACAAAACAATAGCTGGCAACGAAGTTGCCCTGTCCCTGGGGACGGGCGTCGATTCGCTCGTGCCGGAGTTGCCCGTTCAAATTGTCTCAACCGGACTCCGCGATATCATGATTCCGATCTCCACGCTCCGGGGGCTTTTTAGCCTCAAACCCGATTTTGAACAAATCGCCAAAATCAGCAAGACGCACCGGAGTGTTGGCTATCATGTCTTCACGGAGGAGACAAAATTCAAATCCGCCGCCCATTGCCGGAATTTCGCTCCCTTGTACGGGATCCCGGAAGAGGCGGCGACAGGCACCTCTTCCGGCGCGCTCGCCTGCTATCTATTCAGGCACGGAAGGATTGCTCAGGGACATACCCAAAGACTCGTTTTCGAACAGGGTTATTGCCTCAGAAGACCCTCGGAAATACTCGTCCGCCTCGACACCGAAAAGAAAGAAATCAAACGGGTTCAAGTCGGGGGAAAGGCAACTGCGGCAAAAGAAATAAAATGAAGGAGGACGGTCTATGAAAAATCTCAACTGGGGAATCTTCCTGAGCTTCGTCGTCCTTTTATTTCTGCAGACGAACGGCGAATCGACCGGGCAGAGAATCAGAGGATTTACGACCGACGGCTCAAGGAAGGAGCGCCAAACCGAAGCCGCGCTCGCCAGGCTGTCTGATCCCGAGGTCTATAAAGAGCATTTGAGATTCCTGACCAAGGAGCCCCATATCGCCGGCACTAAGGAAAACTATGACCTGGCCCTGTACGTCAGGGATAAGTTCAAAGAGTTCGGCCTTGAGGAAGTGGAGCTCGTTGAATACCAAGTCCTCCTCTCCTATCCTAAAGATATTGTCGTGGAGATGGTCGAACCAACGAGCTTTAGAGCCACTCTCAAGGAAGAAGGTTATGCGGTCGACAAAGATTCTTCTAACAGCAAAGTGAGTATCGGATTTAATGCTTATTCGATCTCCGGTGAAATCACGGCGCCGGTTGTCTATGCCCACGGTGGCGACCCGGAGGATTATGACAAGCTTCTCAAGATGGGGATAGATATAAAGGGCAAAATCGCCCTGGTCCGCTACTCGGAGCCCTACAGCTACAGAGGCTTCAAAGCCTTGACGGCCCAACATAGAGGCGCCGCCGGACTGCTCATTTATTCCGATCCCAAGGATGATGGCTACGCCCGGGGTGATGTCTTTCCGGACGGGCCTTGGGGGCCGGCGAGTCATATTCAGCGGGGCGGGATCCCGTTTGATTTCATCGTCCCCGGAGATCCCCTGACCCCCGGTTGGGCCTCGATCCCGGAAGCCAAGCGGCTGAAGCCCGGGGAGTCGGAAATTCTTCCCAAAATCATGGCCGTTCCCCTCTCGCACAAAGAAGCCCGGCCTCTCTTGGAGAATCTGCGGGGTCCCGCCGTCCCGCCGGAATGGCAGGGAGGGCTGCCTTTTACTTACCACGTCGGACCGGGCCCGACCGAGGTCCATCTCAAGGTGGAGATGGAAAGCCCCGTTGGCTCCATCTGGAATGTTGTGGGCAAGATCAAAGGTCGCGAGGAGCCTGAAAAATGGGTCGTCCTGGGGAACCATCGTGATGCATGGGTTTATGGTGCCGTCGACCCGAGCAGCGGCACGGCGGCCTTGCTGGGTTTGGCCCAAAATTTGGGAAGGTTGGCCAAGGAGGGCCATCGGCCGAAGCGGACCATTGTATTCTGCAATTGGGATGCCGAGGAAATTACCCTCACTGGATCTACAGAATGGGCAGAGCAATATGCGGACAAGCTGAAGAAAGATGGAGTGGTCTATGTCAACGTCGATTCCGCCGTTTCCGGACCAAATTTTGGAGCGACCGCCGTTCCTTCCTTAAGAGATTCTATTCTGCAGATCACTCAAGAAGTCGCGGATCCCCTGAGCGGAAAGCCAATTTACGATGCCATCAAGACCAGACAGGGAAGGAATCGAAGGGGCGGAACCGAATTCATCGAGACAAGGGTCGGGAGCGGAAGCGACCACACAGCCTTTCTGAATTTCGTCTGCATGCCCGTCATCGGGATGGGTTTTGAGGGCCCGTACGGGGTCTACCACTCCCAGTATGACGACTTTTACTGGATGTCCCATTTCGGTGACCCGCAATTCGGCTATCACGCCACCATGGCGACCATCTGGGGGATGACGGCTCTGAGACTTGCCAATGCCCAGATCTATCCTTTTGATTATGAAGCCTATGCCAGGGAGATCGGGTCCTACGTCAAAGAAATCGAAAGCCAAGCCGAAAAACCAATTTCCTCCGACCTCAACCGCCTCAGCGGCCGAATCGAGAGCTTTCAAAAGACCGCCCACGAACTGAATGGTCAGGTTGAAAGACTGCTCTCCAATGGAAGTCCGGGCTCTCCCGAAATTCTACAGTCCCTGAACGCCGCCCTCATGCAAACCGAAAGAGATTTTGGCTTTCCTGGCGGGATCCCGAAACGCCCCTGGTACAAGCACCTCATCTATGCCTGCAAGTTCAATTACCATCCAGAAGTCATTCCCGGGATTACCGAGGCCGTGGAAGAAAAAGATTGGGTTCGGGCCAAGGAGCAGATTTCCCTTTTGGATAAGGCCGTCAGCAATGCCGACGGGACACTTCAGGCGGCCCTGGCAAACGTCCTCAAGGGTCAAAAGGGCGATTCAAAGAGCTAGCAACACAAACTCGCTGGGGGTCTTTGTATTGATGCCGGTCCCTATCTCCCTTTAGAAAAAGGCTGGTACTCGTTGTATTTGACTTCGCAGGGGTTTCCTCTCGCCAGCCACATCTTCAGCGTATTCAGGTTGATGATGATGGAAAAGGTCGTCTTGGTGCCCGTGCCGTGCCGGCAGATGGCTTCGGGAAAGTTCACATGATCGGAAAGGAATTCCTTGAGTTTGTCTACGGTGATCTTTCCCCGGCTATTCTTCATCAGTCTGACGCCCCTGTTGTAGCGGATCATGGACCAAATGATTCGGTTCGGGTCCAGTTCAAACCGCCTCATCCACGGTGAGGTATAGTGGTTGGTATGAACCAAATAGCCGTCTGTGGAGTAGATGGGCTCGTAATCGGTGGCTGAACCTTCGATGCTGTAGATCTCTCCGTTCGCGTCTGTAATAACCTGGTTGTAGTTGGATGCCCTCTCCTTTAGAATCGCCGCATCGATCGCCTCTCCGATCCTTTTCGCGGCCAAGATCTTTCGGACGAGGAGCATGCGCGGGACGCCGACCCTCATGTCGTTCGAGTTGACCTGGTTTCCGGTCAGGCTGATTCCGGCAGAATTGTAGCCGACGCTGATCGTCAGGCCGCCATAGCCCAGGGCAATGATCTGGGGCTCGCCCTCGACCTCGTAATGAGTGATCGTCACAGATTCCTGTGAGGAGGCCGAGGTATCGTTGTTATGGCCGGCGAGGACCGAACCATCCTCGGTCACGTCATTCGAGGCGATCAGATCGCTGCACCCGGCTGTATATTCGTAGCCCCGGGAGCCGATCTCTTCACAGATCGTGGGGAAGAGATCTTCAAGCTCGAGGCCGGCGGCGTCGGCGGCTCCTTTGATTTCGGTGACATATTCGGGCACGTACTTTTTCGAATATTGCAGAAACAGTTCAGCCTCAGGCTTAATCCTTTTCCATTCTTCCTTCTTTTTGATCCGTTCGACGCGCTGGACGAGATTATTCTTGAGCTGTGTCCCGATCTGGAATCCCACCTCATAATGAGTTCCCTTCCCGTAGATTATGGGGATTGATATCTCTTTGAGGGCTACCTGATTTTTCTGCTGTTCGGCCGCTCCGAGGGAACTGGCCAGGGAGAAGACTAAAAAGAAACAAGTCATCAATAAACAAAAGGACAAAGTGCCGGCGATCTTCCCTTTCATGATATCCCTCCTTGTTTGAGAAACAGGGAAAAGACTCAACTCACGCTGGGTCCATAGTACAGGGCATTGAAGAAGAGCTTGAAAGTCACCGGAGTCGAGGCCCTGAAGTTCACCCGGAATCCGAAGAGAATGATTTTTCCTTTGCCGTAAGAAACCTCGACCGCTGCCGCCTTGCCCGCCATCCGGTTCTCTCCGATGAGCCTTCCGCTCATGAGCAGGCCTTTATCGGCGTACCTGGTGATCACTCGGGCTGTTTTTTCGCCGCGGCCGGGTTCAATCTCGAAGCCGTTATTATTCCAGAAAAATCCGGCACATGATTCTTCCATGCCGTAGGATATCGGATGATCGGCTACGTTGACGATCCTGACGAGAGACCCGGGACAATAGAAATCCTTTGTCTCAAGGCCGAGGAGCGCGTCCTTGACCGGCAAACGGAATTGGTCGATGGCAAACAGACAGGACGTGCCGACGCAGACCAGGGTTCCTCCGTCCTCGACGAAGCGGCGGAGATTCTCGGTACCGGCCTCGGTGATGCCCCCGGTGTACTGAGGCGGCACGGTTCCGGAAGCGTGGCCCTCGAGGATATTCTTGATCGCTCTCTCGTCTCTAAAATTCGCGCTCATGGGACGGGCGTTTGGCTCGCTGGGGAGAATAACGACGTTGAAGCGCCCGTTCAAGCCGCCCGCTCTGATGTCCGCATCATATATGTTTTCGAACGGAAACTCATATTGCTCAAGAAGCCAACGAGTGTAACCCTCATCCATGTTGGCCACCCATGACTTATACAGCCCGATATGAATGGGCTTGAGCTCAAAGGCGGGAACTTCGGGCTTGTTTTCCAGGGCGACAAATTTCAGGGAGAGCTCTTTGGCCAAGCCCCCGATCTTGCCGGAATCGACCCCCATGGGGTTGATGACCATCGTCCCGGCCGGATAAGATCGTCCTTGAGCAGAAAAAGACTTTTTGGCCCAGGAGATCCTGGCTCCTGATTTGATCAGGCGGTTCGCCGCCCGAAGAGAAACATTCGATTCATGCCCGAGGAGCAATGCCGCCGCACCCTTCTCTTCCACACCTCCGGCCGGCGGCTCAATCTTGTTCACTCTCTCCAGCCTGACTTCAAGCGGCTGCTCGGAAGCCACCGCGTTCACTCCGAAAATATAAGGAAAAGTCCAGGCGACGATCTCATCGGGTTCGGTGGGAGGACCCCCGGGGTATTGATAGAGCTCAGGATAATGCTGGACCTCCATGACCGCCTTGACATACAAGGCATAGGCCTGGTTCATGGGTATCACATAACTCCCTTTTTTGCATTTCTGCCCATTGACGACAAAATCATCCTGAGCCCTGAAGATCTCAATGTCGTAAGGTTCGAAGCGACTCAGCATATAAGAAACCATGAGCGGATCCCTCTGGGCGGAGGGGATAACATAAGCATAAGGGGGCTCTTGGGAGAAGCGTTCGATGGTGTTTTTCCCCGCCGTGTAGACGCTGTAGAGGAGCTTGTCTTTGAACTTGTCTGCAACTTCCAGTACAGACAGCGAGGACATCTTGATGTAATCCGCCGCATCCTTGAGGCGCCACCAGCCCCCTTTCCAGGGGTTGGGATAGAGGGTACTGGGACGCAGATCCCTGGCCCACGGGGGAAAATCTCGCAAGGTGTAAAACCTGGGCGTGGCGTAACCTGATCCGGCTGTTTCGGTCATCTGGGTCACACAATTGAAAAAGTCCCCGATGGTATCGGTGTAGCCGATATACCATGTGTCCCACCCGTTCCACGTCCCTTGGGGTGCGTAGAGGGGGGACATAGCGATCGTTCCCGGCATGTTGTGAAAATCTAAGTGAAGACCCATGTGGGCCGAGATGAGGTTTCTCCAGCTGACGATGAGGGGATTGACGTTGGGGTTTATGGGGTCGTCGCTCGGATAGACATAGATCCGGGCGGGGAAAGGCGCGGTTTGATGATTGACGTAGGTGATTGTCGGGTGCCACCGCTTGATCAAAAACGTGTGCTTGTTGAGGACTTCTTTTTGGGTGAGCATGTAGGCATCGTGATTGTCGTCATGACCCGTGTATCTGTCATAGAGCCAGGGCATCGGGCTGAGCTCATAAGGAGTTCCCAGGTTCTGCAGGTACCATTCAGCCACCATGTTCTGACCATCGGGGTTGGCGTTGAGGAGGATGACGATCACGTTCTCTCGGATGCTCTGGATATAGGGTTCGTTCGATGTCAAGAGCTCGTAGGCAAGGTTGGGAAGAGCCTGGACGGGGGCCACCTCGGCGGCGTGCATTCCCCCGTCGATGTAGACGATAGCCTTGCCCTCGTGAGCCAGCGCCGAAGCGCTCTCCGGGGCCAGTTCTTTGACGTGAGCCAGCTTCAGGGATATCTCGCGGTAGTGCTCGAGATTGGCCATGTTCTTTGACGAGGAGATGATGACGGCCATCATTTCCTTACCCAGGCTCGAATTCCCGATGAACTCGAGCTTCACCATATCTGTTGCCTTCTCTAAGGCCCGGTAATATTTCAAGGATTGTTCGTATGTCAACAGATGATAGTCCTGGCCTGGCTCAAACCCGACGACTTCCTTGGGGGTTGGGATGTTTTCTGAAAAAGCAATGGAGGCGAAGAAAAATAAAAAGATCATTGTCCTTATGAAAATCACCATGGCCACAGATTGCCCTTGTCTCGGGGATTTCATCGATATTTTCTCCTTGCTTTAAAAGGCCGATTCTTCAATTCGAACTCGGGAAAACTCCCTGGACAGACCTGTACGGCTGAATCTAAGGGACGAATGAATGTCTGCAAAGACTTGGGGACGGGAGTTTTTTACCAAAATTCATAAAAAAAATCAGACACATACTTCGCTTGTCCAGGAAAAGAAGTCTCCCCCTCCGGAGGGACGAAATCGAGGGAGGGGATAAGAACCTCCCTCGATTTCTAATCCGGCAGAATCCTTAAAAGACAAGTTTCAAGCCAAGCATGGCTCTTCTGGGCATTATTATGCTGGTGGGAATCATCCAACTCGGGCTCTCAATCAGCGTGCTTGCATAGTTCAGATTGGTATCTTTATTCAAAACGTTGATGATGTCGCCACTGAGCTCCACCGAGTATTTTTTCGCTATCCTGAATATTTTCTCAATTTTAACGTCGAAATAAAGTTGTTCCGGCGTCCGGCGGCTCCCACGCGGCTCAGGCCTGATAAACTTTGGACCTTGGTTGAGCCCCGGCACAAGGACTGTCCTCTCCCAGGGTGAGCCCTGCTGGTAGATGAGGTTCGTTCCGAGGACGATGCCGAAGGGGGCCATGTAAACGCCGCCCATCTTGAACATCCACCTCCTATCGCGGGCTTCCAGGATTCTTAAAGGGCCTTCGGAATTGATGAGTTCGTTCTTGTCACGATAGCCCTTAGGCTTCCACCAGGCCTTCGACCAGGTGAACGAAGAATAGAGCTGGAAATTATGGGAGAAGCGCTTGTTGGCGACGAGCATCAGGCCGTTGTAGGTTATCTCATCTCCCGGATTGGTAATCTGATAGAAATTCTGAAGAGGCTCAAGCTGGTTGTAGACCATGATCGTGTTCCCGGTGCTGGGGTCGACGAACGGTATCTGCTCGTATTGGGCGAGCGTATTGAGCCTATCGATCCGGTTCTTGCTGATTTTGTAGACGTAAGTTGCCGAAAGGGAGAAGTCCTGAAAGATTTCCCTCTCCAGGGCGACGGAGAATTGGTGCGTATAAGGCGCCTTCAGGTCTTTGTCGATACCTATATCCGTCAGGGGATTCCTTGTGTAGATCAATTGATCGTAAGCTTGAGTTGCGGGGTTATAGGCATAGACGGAAAGTATCCCCTGGGCAGGCGTGGCTGCCTCGATGTCTCCGATGATCAGGCCCTTCGTGTAGCGGCCATAAGATGCCCGAAGGATGGTCTTTCTGTCCGATGTCAGTTGGTAGTTTATCCCGATTCTGGGGGATATTTGTTTCCAGTTCGCCACATTGGGGATCCCGGGAATCTTGTTTCCGGTGGGCTTTTCAAACATGTCGAGCTCATCGAAGGCGGGGATAGAAGCATGGTTGTAGTCAAAGCGCAGCCCCAGGTTAGCGGTCAGCCTGTCTGATATCTGCCAACTGTCGTCGACAAAAATCCCCAACTGATCTGTCATCCCGCCGTAGTGGGAAGGGTTGCGAAAATAAGCGACATAGGGCTCATTCATCCAGTCGTAGTATTCCACTCCTCCGATATAACCATAGATGAAATCAGAATATCCATGACTGTATTGGACTCCGGCCTTGAACTCGTGATCGCCTTTCAAGAAATCGTGGGCGTAATGCGAAATGTTTGCATTGGCCTGGGTGCGGTTTGTCTTCCAATGGTAAAAAGTCCGCGCGTTGACTGAGTCGTACCCGGTTCCCCAATCGGTGTGCCCTGGGGTTGTCATGTTGCCCTTGACAGGGTCCCATTTCAGGTAGGTGTAAAAGCCGCCGTACTTGACCTCAAAGTAGGTCGTGTCACTTATCATATGGAGCCATTCCAGAGTGGGTGCAACGGCCGGCGCCGCTTCAAAGCTGACCGTTTCAATGGGTGAGAATTGCGTGGTCGTTGAGGGGCTTTTATAATTTTCATAGTGGGCAAAGAAACTTAACTTATTGCTTTTGTTAAGCTGGTAGTCGATCTTGACATCCCCCGTAGGCGCCATCCTGTACTCGACTGGATATTGGGGATCTGCCCCAACCCCGGAACTGCTGTCCACTTGATGCTGGACGGAGGCGAAAAACCACAGCCTGTCCTTAACGATCGGTCCCCCCAGGACGAAGACGGCGTCATGCCAGTGGTCGCGGTGGAAGGGCCATTTCTCATTAGGCGTATTGCTGGACGTTAACGAATCCGTCTGCATGAAATACTTAACGGCGCCGTGGAAAGTATTAGAACCTGATTTGCTGACGACATTGATGACGGCTCCCTCGAAATTGCCATATTCCGCAGGAGCGCCTATTCCGGTAACCTCCAGCTCCTGGATAATATCGGGCATCGGCCAGGGCCAAGCCGCACCTGTGGAGGGAGCCGAAATGTCGATTCCATTGATGTAATAGGCATTCGACTTTCGCTCGCTTCCGAAGGCACTGGCCCGAGAATCTTCGGGGCTAGCATTCGTAATGCCAGGCGAGGCCTGGACCATGTCGAAGAACGTGTACCTCCTGGTGGGCAGCGTATCCAGGGTCTTAGAGTCATAGGTAGAGGAGAAACTGGATTTTTCCACATCCACGAGGGGTGATGTGGCAATGACCGTCACTTCCGCCGCAAGTTTGACTGGCTTGAGCACGATATCGACAACAATCGTTCCCCCGATCGTGACTTGATGGTTCTTGCTTGTCAAAGGCTGAAACCCTTGCAGCGTAAACGTGATCGAGTAGTCTGCACCGATGGGGAGAGCCAGAAAAATGAACTGTCCCCCGGCATCGGTTGTGGCCGACTTGATGCCCATCATGGCCTCGCCTCTCAATTCTACCATCACTCCGGGCAGAGGCTCCCCGGCCTCATCTTTGACCGTGCCGCGGATCGTCCCGGTCCGTTTCTGGGCGAAGGCTGGATCGGCGACGAGAAGCATGACCATAAAACTCAATAAGACGATGTTTAAAAATTTAGTACCCTTCAATGAATCCTCCTTTGATATTAATAGAGCCTGAGACCAAATGGATTAACGACTGCTTGAATCAGCGCATCACCCCCTTTCCGGAGCAAGTGAAGAAATAAATAGCCTGGACGGAAATTCAATCTCTTATCCCGGATACGCATAGGAATGGGGTCATTCCCCTTTTTAATTTGCTAGCCGAAAACAATTTTGCATTTTTGTCCTATCATGTCAAGCTTTTTTTATCTTCCTAAATGATCGATCGCCTCCGAGATGCATCCTCTGACTTTTTAGAGATTGACGCTCCCCGTCTATACGAGCCCGCGCCAGGCTAAGGCTTTGTCCGGAACGTCGGGAAAAATGTTTTGATTTTTTTTTAGCGAAAACCTACAATTGGAAAAATCACGCCGATGTGGAACTAGCGGTATCATTCAAGGAGATAGAAAATGGAACGCCGCGATTTTCTACGGAACTCGATTTTGAGCTTTTCCATTCTCCCCGGGACAAACCTGATCGAGGAGATCCTGCAAGAGTCTGAAAAGCGCGTCGCGTCCTCTGGCGGCAAGCGACGTCGGCTTCGCGAATTGGGGATCCGGATCGGGAGTCTCGAACCCGGCCCCTTAAACGCCATCACCGATGTTGAAGGCGTCCGGGTCGGTCAGACGACAATCATCAAAGGCCAAGGCCGGGGAGCGGTGAGGACGGGGGTCACCGTCATCCTTCCTCATTCCGACAACGTCTACCGGGAAAATTTGTTTGCCTCCTGCTTCATCCAGAACGGCTGGGGCGAAATGACCGGGATCGCGGCTCTCGAAAATACAGGGTTGCTCAAGACGCCTGTTTTCTTGACCGGGACGTATAACGTCGGCATCGTCCTCAGCGCGGCGACAAAATATCTTTGCGGGCTGAACCCGGAGATGGGTGACAAGGAGGCGATGGCTTATCCGGTAGTAGCCGAATGCTTTGACGATTTCCTGAGCCACACCGAGAGCCGCCAAATTACGGAAGCGGATGTCGTGAAGGCCATCGAAAGCGCGCGAAGCGGGGCCGTCGCGGAAGGCGCCGTTGGCGGAGGCATCGGGATGACGTCGTTCGGTTTCAAAGGCGGGATCGGCACTTCTTCGCGACGCACAAAGAACCAAAACACGGTGGGCGTCCTGGTCATGACGAATACAGCCGGCCGGAACCAGCTCCGGATCGATGGAGTCCCGGTCGGAAATGAGATCGTCGGTTTCAAAGAAAAGGCGGGGAAGACAAAGTCGATCATCCTTTTGGCCGCGACGGATGCGCCCCTCCTTCCCTTTCAGCTCAGGAAGATCGGAAAAAGAGTGGCCATGGGGTTAGCTCAGACAGGAGCGATCTCGAGCACGGGAAGCGGCGACATCATCCTCGCCTTTTCCACGGCCTACCGAATTCCGAGAGCCGGGCAGACCGACTTCCACAGCCTCAAGGGAATCAACGATCTTTCGATCACGCCCCTTTATCAGGCCACGGTCGATGCAACCCAGGAGGCGATCCTCAATGCTTTGTGCATGGCCGAAACAACGGTCGGCCGCGACGGCAATACATCCTACGGCCTGCCGGTTGATCAGGTCGAGGAGATCATGAAAAAGCACGGAAGAATTGGAGCCAAGATCCATGGATAACGCGATCACCGATGTCAAAGGCGTTAAGGTCGCTCATCTGACGATCGAAAAAGACCTCCCCGGGCCGGCCGGCGGCGCAGCCGCGATCAGGACCGGGCTGACGGCCGTCATCCCCTATCCGATGGAGAAGCCGCTTCGTCTTTTTTGCGCTAATCTTTGCCTCAAGGGAAATGGGGAGATGACAGGCTACGAGGTCCTGGACGATTTTTGCTATCTGAATTCTCCCGTCGTGATCACGAATTCGTTCAATGTCGGCCGGGCCTATAATGCAGTTCTCTCCTACGGCTTTTCTCTGAACCGTGACGAAGTCTGGCCGCCCGTGGTCATTGGCCTGAATGACTCTTATCTTAACGAAATGACTAAGTTCTCTTTTGATGAGAAAGAAATTTTGCAGACCCTTTCCAACGCCAAAGACGGAAAAGTGGAGCAGGGTTCGGTGGGCGTGGGCGTCGGACTGCGTGCTTTTGATTGGAAGGGCGGAATCGGAACATCCTCACGCCGGCTCTTGATCGGCAGACAAGAATTCACCTGTGGCGTCCTGGCGGCGTCCAACCACGGGAACAGCGATTTCGCCGAGGGCTCCCTATCGCTGGTCATGGGAACGGACGTCCCCTTGTTTCCTCACCAGATTCGCCAGGTCCTACGCTCGGTTCTAGCCGGCTTGGGGCCAACGCAGGTTAAGATGAACCCGGCCGAGTCTGTATCCGGAATCTTCTTTTCTACGGCGAATGCCATGAGCATGGTCGGAGAAAGGCCCTTTGTTTTTGATTACCTGATGGTCGACGATTCTTGGTTAGAGAGGATCTCCGCCGCCTGTTCCGAGGCGGTCCAGGAATCCATCCTCAATTCCCTGACCAAGGCCACGGCCCTATCCGGAAGGCAAGGCCGGACGGTCAAGCCGATGCCCGAGGATGTCCTGGCCAAGGTCTTGAGGATTTGAAAGGTAAATAAAATCATGGCCAACACTGAAAACGCCGGCAAGCCTCATCTCTTAAGGAAGATGAATCTTCTCGATACAACCTTTCTGGTTATAGGTTCGGTTATCGGCTCCGGGATCTTCATGACCTCTGGCTTTATGGTCCAGGGACTTCCCTCTCCGGGTCTGCTCCTTCTCGTCTGGATTGTCGGAGGATTTATCACCTTGTGCGGGGCTCTCTCCTGCGCCGAGCTGGGAGCGATGTATCCTCAAGCCGGCGGCCAATACATCTATATCCGCGAAGCCTATGGACCTTTCGCCGGATATTTCTACGGCTGGGGATTCTTTTGGTTCATCATGTGCGGCGGGATTGCCGCCCTAGCCGTCGGGTTTGCCGAATTCCTCGGATATTTCTTCCCCGCGATCTCCAACCAGGCGGTTTTGATCAAGACGAGTTTATTCGGCCTCCCCTATTCTCTTTCGGCCGGCCAGTTGGTCGCCGCGGCCTCGATCATTCTCCTCACCGCAGTCAACTATATCGGGATCAAGACTGGTGTCGTGGTCCAGAATGTTTTCACTTTTCTGAGGATCGGCTCGGTCTTTGCCATTGTGCTTTTCGGCTTCCTCCTTGGAAAGAAAGCGGGGGTAACAAGCCTGAGTCAACTTTTTTCCGGGGGCCCTGGATTTGGACTCGGGACGATCAAATACTTCGGACTGGCGCTCATGGCGGCCCTGTGGACCTATGACGGTTGGTACGCCGTCAACTGTACGGCCGAGGAGATCAAGAAGCCGGAGCGGAACCTCCCCCTGGGCCTCATCCTGGGCACGCTGGCGATCACTGTGACTTATCTCCTCATCAACGTCGTCTATGTCCTGGCCCTTCCTGTGGAGAAGATGAAGGGCGTTGCCCGGGTCGGCGAGCTGGCTTCCACTCAACTCTTCGGACCGGCGGCGACTTCCGTCATCTCGGCGGCCATCCTTGTCTCCATCTTCGGCTGTTTGAGTGCTAACATTCTTTTCGGACCGCGGGTCTATTTCGCCATGGCCGAAGACGGCCTTTTCTTTAAGAGCATGGCCCGAATCCATCCGAAGTACCATGTGCCCTCCGCTGCTCTTATCGGTCAGGCCATCTGGTCCAGCCTTCTCTGCTTGACCGGAACATACCAGGATCTCTATGAATTCGTTGTTTTTGCTTTGGTCATTTTTTTTGCGGCGACCGGTCTCTCCATCATTGTCCTCAGGCACAAACAACCGGACAGGCCGCGGCCCTATAGAGCTTGGGGTTATCCGATCCTCCCGGTTTTTTGGGTGGGGATCAATATCTGGATCTTCTTGAATACGGTCATCGCCCAGCCGAGGAAATCGCTGATCGGGTTCTTTATTCTCTGCCTGGGCATCCCGGCCTATTTTTATTGGCGGAGGAAGGCGGCGAAATCCAGAGCCACCGCAGAAGGAGGATGAGCGAAAATCATGGTGATTAAAATCTGCGCCTGGGAAGGATGGGGCCCCTGCACAGGGGCGGGCCGGGGGCCCCATCCTTCCCCGAGGATGCCTGGTTATTTCCAATGCAGAATTAAGTGATATATCAGAAATCTAGGGGTAGAGAAGGAACGACGATGCCAGGAAAAATAAAATCGATTTCAAACCCTCGTCTTAAGCTGAGTGTTCTAAGCCCCGGAGACATCCGGAAAATCCACCTGGCAACGCTCGAGACGATCGAAGCGGTTGGCGTGAGGTTTCCCTCTATCAAAGCGATGAAGATTTGGGAAGAGGCCGGCGCCAAGGTGGACAGGAGCTCAATGATCGTCAAAGTGCCTGGGCGGCTTATTGAAGAAGCGCTGAAAAAAGCTCCGCCCACTTATGTTCTCGCCGCGCGTGACCCCGGCCTCGACCTCGCACTGGACGGGAATCATGTCTACGTCGGAACCGACGGGTGCGGTGTGGAAGTTTTGGATCTCGTCACAGGCGAGAGGCGGCGTTCTTGTCTCAAGGATGTGGCCGACATCGCCAGAGTAGCTGACTATCTGGATGAAGTGGCCCTTCATTGGGTCCCGGTCTCGGCCCAGGACGCCCCTCCCGAAACTCGTGGGCTTTACGAGCTCTCGGCCATCTGGAAGAATTCGACGAAACACGTCCAAACAGAAAGCGTCTACGATGAAAGAGAAGCCCTGGGTGCGGTGGAGATGGCGGTGTGCCTGGCGGGCAGCCGCGAAGCCCTGCGGCTCCGGCCATTGCTCTCGATCATGGAGTGCTCCGTTTCCCCACTTGCTCAGGACGCCGGGAGCCTGGAGGCGGCCCTGGCCGGTGCCGAGGCCGGCCTCCCGGTCGGATTCATGACCATGGCCTCCTGCGCCTCCTCTGCGCCGGCGACAATGGCAGGAAACCTTGTGGTCGGCAACGCGGAGGTGTTGAGCGCCTTGGCGATGATCGAGCTGGCCTATCCGGGCGCTCCCGTCTTCTATGCCGCCGCTCAGTCAGTGATGGACCTTCGGAGCGGCGCCTACACTGGAGGAGGGCCGGAGGACTTTCTCTTCGCGGCGGCAGGCAATGAGCTGGCCGACTTCTACAATGTTCCCCTGTCCATGGGCTCGTTTGCCACCGGCGCTAAAGAGCCTAATTGGCAAGCTGGTGTCGAGAACTCGCTTTCCACTTTTATGGCCTCGGCCGTGATGGCAGACATGCTCGCCGGCGTGGGACAGCTCAACGGGAGTACGATCTGGTCATTCGAGCAGATGATCATGGATTGCGAGATATTCGGCATCGTAGCCAAGATGATGGAGGGGATCCGGGTTGACAAGGAGAGGCTCGCCCTGCAGGCCATCCGCGATGTCGGGCCGGGAGGGAGCTTCCTGACCCACCAACATACCAGGAAGCATACGAGAGAACTCTGGCTCAACAGCTTGATGGATCGGCGGCCTTATAGCGCCTGGGAAATGAAGAAGGACGACGCCCGCAGCTGGGCCCGGGATAGGGCAAAAAGCATACTCGAGAAACATAAGCCCGAGCCACTCGATCCCAAATTGGAGGCTGAGTTTGAGCGGATCATACGATCAATTGAAAAACAGTAAGGAGTAAGGGGTGAGGAGTAAAGGACTAATGAAAATATCAGCGCGGAAATTTTGCTTGTTTGTAATTGCACTTTCTTGCCTTTGCATAGGTCAGGTCTTAGCGGGGGCGGAAAGCGTGGAAATCCCTGCGCCGGAGGAGTTTTTTGGCTTCAAAGTCGGAGCGGACTTCCATCTCCTTGACTACGAGCAGGCCGTCGCTTACTGGAAAGCCTTAGAAAGTTCGACCAAGAGGGTGAAGCTTTTTGAGTACGGAAAGTCGTCAGAAGGTCGGGCGATGGTCTTTGCCGCCGTCTCCTCTGAGGAAAACCTCGCCAAGCTTGAGGATATCAAGGCACTCTCCAAGCGACTTTCCTTGGTCAGGGGCGTGCGCGAGAACGAAGCCCAAAGCCTGGCGGCTCGGGGGAAAGCCATCGTCTGGATCGACGGCGGGCTCCACGCCACCGAAGTCGCTCCGGCCCAGCACATCCTTCAGCTGACATATGATCTGGCCGTGGAAGAATCTCCGAAATTCAAGAAGATCAGGGACGAAGTCGTAGCCATGCTTGTCCTCCCCAACCCGGACGGAATGGATATGGTCGCGCGCTGGTATCAGAAGAACCTCGGGACGCCCTACGAAACTTGCCCCCTGCCCTGGCTTTACCAGAAGTATATCGGACACGACAATAACAGGGACTCTTTTATGCTCAGCGTCTCGGAGACGCGCAATATCAATCAGGTCGTCAATCACGAATGGTATCCCCATATTTTTTATAACCATCACCAGGAATCTCCTTATCCAACACTCATCTTTGTTCCGCCCGATTGCGAGCCCACGAACCCCAACCTCCATCCCCTGCTCCTCCGCTGGCAGAATCTGATCGGGACGGCCATGGCCCTGGGCTTCGAAACCGAGGGCAAACAGGGTGTCGTATCTCGGTTTCTGTTCGATACTTGGTATCCGGGCTACGTTACGCAAGTCTGCGATTTTCATAACATCATCTCGACTTTCTCCGAGACGTTTCTTTTCAACTATGCAACACCCCAATTTTTCCCGGCCGAGGACTTCCCCGAGGAATACAAGGATTTCGTGAGCTCGATGTTCTTCACCAATCCATGGCGCGGCGGATGGTGGCATCTCCGGGACGCGGTCGAATACTGCCTGACCGCGTCGAAATCCGTCCTCGACTTGGCGGCCAAGCATCGCGAAGAATTGCTCTACGCAAAGTACGCGATGGGAAAAGAGACCATGGAGCGCTACTCCAAAGAGCCGCCCTACGGCTGGATCATTCCTTTTGAGCAGAGGGATCCGGGAGTCACAGGCGAGCTTATTCAGAACCTGATCACACTCGACATCGAAGTCTATAAGAGCGAAGTTCCTTTCCGGTCGGATGGGATCGATTATCCCGTGGGAACGTACATTCTTCCGACCAGCCAGCCGTTTGGGCGATTCCTGAAGACCCTCTTTGAATTCCAGCATTATCCTGACCTGAGGTTTCATCCTTCTCTCTGGCAGAGCATCGTCGAGCCGATCAAGCTGAAGATCCCTCCACTCCAAACCTATGACGTCCTAGGCTGGACCCTTCCTCTCCAGATGGGCGTCAATGCCGTGACGATGAATACCGCCTTCGAAGTTAAGATGAAGCGCGTCGGGACTATGGAATGGCCCCAAGGCAGGATCGGAGGACATGGCGGTCATTCATTTGTTATCTCGTGCCAGCCGAATGCTTCATTCACGGCCGTGAATCGTCTTCTCAAAGCTGGACTCGATATTTCTCGAGCTCAGGCTCCCTTCAAGAGCGGAGGGTTGGATTTTTCAGCCGGGGATTTCATGGTGCCCTCCACAGGAGCATCCGACTCCCTTCTGGAGAAAGCGACCCGAGAGCTTTATTTGAATATTCAAAAAATCGATAGACCTCCCGATCTCAAACTCACAAAGCTTCGATCCCCCCGGGTGGGTCTTTATCAGTCCTGGGCGCCGGCGATGGATGAAGGCTGGACCGAGCTTATCCTGGAAAATCACGGTTTTTCTTATTCTCTTCTCCATGACGCTGAGATGAGAGCGGGAGAGCTGGGGAATCACTTTGATGCCATCATCTTGCCGAGCCAGTCGGCCCGTTCCATCCTCAATGGTCGGATGAAGGGAACCATGCCTCCGGATTATGTGGGCGGAATCACTAAGGCCGGCGTCGCCAACCTCAAGCGCTTTGTCGAACAGGGCGGGACGCTCATAACCTTGGGTTCAGCATGTGACCTGGCGATTGATGAATTCAAGCTTCCCCTGAGGAACGTCCTGAAATCGCTCAAGCCCGAGGATTTCTTCGCCTCGGGGCTTCTCGTCAGCGCGGTTTTTGACCAAAACAACCCCGTCGCTTATGGAATGCCTAAAGAGGCCGCCGCTTTCTTCGCCGAGAGTCCGACTTTCGACGTCCTGCCCGCGTTCACGGAAAAAGAGCCACCGGCGGTTGTGGCAAGATATCCCGCCGAGAATCTCATGCTCAGCGGCTGGATGGTCGGAGAAAAATATCTTTACAACAAGGCGGCCGCCGTCGAGATTCCGCTGGGAAAGGGAAAAATTATCCTTCTCGGAATGAGCGTTCATCACCGCGGCCAGACAAAAGGAACGTTCAAGCTGCTCTTCAACGCGATTTTCTTAGCGGTTGTTAAATAAAACTTCAAACTTATCATTTCATACTTAGAGTAGAAATGACGAGTTCGTGGAAGCCGTTTTCTTTCTCGCGATAAAAATAGAGGCGATTATTCCTGACGGTTGCATATTTGGCGCCTAAATAGATACCAGCCCACACTCTCTTCAGACTCATTCGACTTATAAAGACCCCATCAGGATCGAAGACGTCGTAGAGATATTCCCCGGGTCTAGGCCCGGGTTCGTAAGTCATAACGAACACTCGCCCTCTTTCGTCCGTAAAAAAGGAATTGAAGGGAGGCATCTTTGGCGGGAAATAGTCTTTGCCCATCAGCAGAATCTGCTCATAGTTCGAACCGAGCCATGCCCTCTTCAGTTCATCCGACGGCGCGACGGGCGTATACTCCTTCCGGATTTTCCTGAGCAGTTTTCCATCCAGGCCGAAGATCCATATCTCGTAGCCTCGGGCCTCGTTGGCAACATAGATGCGGCTGCCGGACACCCTCCACATGAAGGTGGGAACAAGGCTGCGAGTTTGGGCTTCCATCGACGGCCACCTATAAACGTCCAGTTCCTGGATAGCTTTCCATTGCGGAGAACACAGGGAAAGAACGGCAAGAGACGAGCCGTCAAGACCGGGGACGCCCTTATCTCCAAATGTCAGGTAACGACCGTTCTCCAGGATCTCGGCCAGCATGTAGGCCGATGGCAGACGCTCTTCAAAGACAACTTCTCCGCGGCTGCCGTAGACTAGGACCTTTTTATAAGCGTCCGTTAAAGCAAACCCGTCCGAGCCAAAAACGTGAGCCCCGAGAGGCCAGTCGAGTTCTCCGGGTCCCTGTCCCCTCCGACCAAAGGAGAGGACGAGATTGCCCCTTTTATCGAATTTGTTGACAAAGAATTCTTTGTTTTTGAACCCCACGATAAAGATGTTTCCCGCGGCATCAACATCAAACTCTCCGGCGGACCCCATCCCTTTTGCCAGCAGATCTTCCCTTTCCGTATCGATCCGGAATTCCTCCTCGAGCGTGATCGCAATCCCCTTGCCCTTGATCCTATAGGGCTCCACATGATTTATCACGACTTCCACTCCATCTTCGTATGTCCTGTCGATTCGTGTCGGCCGGCGCGAGCAAGAGGGCAGACACAAACAGAGCATCATCAGGGTGGCAATGAAGCGAGAGCCCTGTTTGAGGGAGTGAATTGATTCTTCTTTTCTTGGGCTTCCATAGCATTCTCCGACATTGCGGCGAAAATTGACCTTTTTTAGCGAGACGACCAAATGTTCCTCTCCAACGGCAATTTTTCCCTTTTCCCAGCGTCTATGATAATGGAAAGCAACAAGAGAAATTGTCAAGGTAGCGGAAATACGGGCAGCCGGCCGGTTTCCTTGCCGTTTTGGTCAAGGAAGCGGACGACCGGAGAGCCGTCTGGAGTCACCTCAAGGATGAGTCGTTCGCGTCCCTGCTTATCGTGGAGCCGGAGCGAGACAGATCCGTTATCGCTTCTCCCGAGGAAAAGACGGGGATGCGCCGATTCGTGCTGGGAAAAGAATTTCGAGTACTCGGCCTTCCGCTGGTCCTCGGACAATTTCTTTATCCTGTCCTGGAGTGCGAGGAGCTCCATAATGGAGTAGTTCGGCCTGTCCCATACGGAGAGCCTCGCGCTGCGGGTCCCCTCTTCTTCTGAGGCATCGATCGTGAAAACCTGGTCCTGGTCATATTGGTCGAAGCTCAGGTGCCCGTAGGAGCTGACCTTTCCGTTCGCGTCTTTTGAGCCCCCGTAGATGAGGCCGCCGTTCTCGGTGCCTTCGTCGTTAAAGAAGAGGATACCGGCCGTCTTCCTGTTGGGGTGCGGATATTCCTTGCCCTTGTACAGGATGCCGGGAAATAGCGCCTTGCTGGAGAGGACCAGCTTGACTGTTCCGTCCGGTTCGACGACGTTAATTCTCTGAACGTCAATTTCTTCGAAGCTTGTCTTCCGGCTCTTCGCCGCTCCCATGAACAAGGCAATCGCAAAGGCAAGAGTCAGGACTCCTGAATAAATAGTCAGAATCCGATGGCTGTTCATGATATTCTTCATGAGTGGCTCCTTTTTTGCGAGGTATATTTCCCCCCAATAGAGGAACGCAACGGATACTAAGATATCACAAAAGAAGTTGTCAAGATTGCTGAACTGCAAATCAATCGTGTCTTAGAATGCTCCGGGATTGTGGCAACGGATTCATTTACCGAGCTTGTAGATGGCTCGGAATTCCGGATGTTTCCTGATGGACTGGAATTCGGGGAGGATCACGGGAAAATAATAATCGGAGAAACCGGCCTCCAGTGATTTTTTGAGGAATTCGATCGCCGCATTGGGCCTGCCGACGAGAGCATAGAGTTCTCCCAGGTCAATCAAGTCGTTAGCATCTATGATTTCAGCCGCCCGCGCTTTTCTTAGATAGAAATCCGCCTTGGCGAGGTCACCGGCAACCGCGTCGAGCGCGCCGAGTGCGATCCATTGTCCTGGTGCGGGCGTCGAGCCGTGCAGCTTCTTTTCCAGGTCTGCTCGAATTTCGCCGACGACTTTGCGAGCCTCTGCCGCCTGCCCGGCTTCCCGTAGCGCCATTGCCAGGGCGATGGAATCCCAGACCAAAGTTCCACCTGTCTTTGCCTTTTTGACGCGATCAACAACCTTCCGGTAGAAGGGAACGGCATCTGCAGCTTTGTCCGAGGCAAAGAGGACGTGGGCAAGGTTGGCGAGGGCATAGGGATGGTCTGGCTCGATCTCCAAGGCCTTCCGGAGTTCCTTTTCTGCTTCTCCGTATTTCTCCTGCACGGCCAGGCTATAGCCGAGAAAACTGTGCGAATTCGCCAATGCCGGGGCCAGTTCAACAATACGCCGCCCAACCGCGGCCCCTGCCTGAGCGTCTTTTCTGAAATTCATATGGAGAAACCAGAGGTTTTGCAAGGGAATGGAGGCCCGCGGGGCACGCTTGGCGGCCTCCTCGAACATGGTCGCGGCCTCGTCATATCGGCCGAGGGCCTGGAGGACTCGTCCGGCGTTGTTGAAAGGCGGCATGAGATCCGGGAACAACTGCGAAATCGTTCGGTATTCGGCGAGCGCTCCCTCGAGGTCCCCGTCGACAAATTGCCGATGGAGAGCCTTGAGCGGCAGCTGGTCACGTTGCGGGAGCCCCTGGCTTTGGGCGTCCTTCAGCGCCTGGCGGAGCATCTCTTTCCCTTTCTCTCCTTGTCCCATGAACTGGATGAGCACAAGACCCAGCGAAGCCCGGGCCGCTACGAAGCCCGGATCTTTTTCAAGTGCCAGCTCATAAAGGGATACAGCATCTTTGAACCTACCGTCCTGCCGCTTGACCTGGGCAAGGGAAAAATAGTCTAGCGCTTCCCAGGAGGACGTCGTGACTTTAGCGACGGGAACATCAGCCTTTTCGATGGACTTGATGGATTCGCCCAGCCGGGAGCGGACCTGCCTGGTCAGCTTATCGATGCCGCTGAGGAGGACTTCCTCCCGGCCTCGGGTCGACAGCCGGATGCGGTCCACGTGCCTCCGCTTCACCGGGTCGATCAGGATCGCTTCGAGCTCGTAAGCCTGCCCGGCGGATAGGATCCGGGGAAGGATGAACGCCCTTACCCCGGCGAAGCGGCAGATGTCGTAGGCAGCATTTTCATCGACGCGGGCGGACGGATCCATCCTCATCAGGCGCAGGGTTTCGGCGATCTGAGGTTTGTCGAAAACCGATGCATAAGGCGATTGCTGTAAGCCGGCCTCGATGGCCGTCCGCAGGGCCAGGTCAAAGACCTTGTCACCCGTGAGATTGTCGGCGTCGGCCACCATGAGTTTATCCCGGTTTTCAAAAGCCAGGCTTGGCCTGCTGAGCATCCAGATGGCAAGGGCAAGAACGGCGATGGAAATCGAAGCGGCTGCCAGAAGCAGGCCTTTACGGGAACGGCGAAAGGTCAAGCCCCGGGCGGTCGGGTAGCTGCCTGCTGTCATCCGCGTTTTGAGTTCCTGGAGGGTATCGGCCATCTCCCTCGCGGAAGAGAAACGTTTATCGGGCTCCTTGGCCAATGCCTTGTTGATGATCTGGGCCAGCTCGTCCGGGAAACCAGGGCGCAGTTTGCGGACGGGCCGCGGCTCTTCATGCATGATCGCGTAAAGGACCGCCTGGTCCTTTTCCCGGCTGAAGGGAAGCTCACCGGAGGCCATTTCATAAAGGACGACCCCCAGGGACCAGAGATCGGTTCGCTCGTCAACTTGATCCCCGCGCGCCTGTTCGGGAGACATATACGATATCGTGCCTAATGTCGTCCCCGGGATTGTCAATTTGACTTCACCGGCCAATTTGGCCAGTCCGAAATCGAGGATTTTTGCCTGGCCGTCCGGCGTGATCATGATATTCCCCGGTTTGATATCGCGGTGAACGATGCCGTTTTCATGGGCCTTGGCGAGACCTTCCGCGACCTGCAGGGCGATCTCGACCGCCTCAGCCGGTTCGAGCGGACCATGGTCTATTTTTTCCCTAAGGCTTTTCCCCTTGTAGCAAGCCATCGCGATATACAGACCGCCGACCTCGGCTTCGTCGACTTCGTGAATGGTACAGATGTGGGGGTGATCAAGGGTCGAAGCAGCCTGGGCCTCCTGAATGAAGCGCTTGCGGGCTTCAGGGTCAGCCGTCAGCTCCGGGGGCAGGAACTTGAGGGCGACCGTGCGCCCGAGCCTTATGTCCTCGGCCTCGTAAACGACGCCCATCCCTCCCCGGCCGATTTCTCTGGTGATCCGGTATTTGTTCGCCAGGATTTGCCCAGGTTGGAGCTTGACCGTCTCCAATTTCAGCGTCCTGGTTGGATCACTTTCCATGTTTTCCCCGGATGCCGCTTTAGGGAAGAATGAGGGATAGGAGGCTGCTTCTTCAGCAAGGCGGCCCAACGGCCGGCGTTGAGGTGTTTTCCCTTTCTCCCAGCGTGAATGATAATAAATCGCCCCAAAAGGAATTGTCAAGTCAGCTGAAAGAGAGAGAGTCCGGTTTCAGAATAGGTAGTTCGCAATTTCGTTTGGCGTGATAGAATACCATATCATCTTCAAGGAGGCATAAAATGGCAGAGCATCCGTTATCAGCGTTGGAGAAAATCGATCCTGGCATTAGGAAGCACCTGGATGAGATAAGCGAATTCGTTTACTCACCCGGAGCCTCTCCCTAGGAAGTTCAAGATTCTGGTTGCTCTGGCTTTTGATGCGGCCCACGGGGCGGACCAAGGCGTGAAAGCGCTGGCCCAGGCAGCCATCAATTGCGGAGCAACAAAGGAAGAGATCGCCGAAGTGCTGAGGGTTGCCTATTATTTGGCCGGCGTTGGGACACTGTACACGGCGTCGGCTGCGTTGAGGGAGCTGAGCCTATAATTCGCTTTCGCCCTCGACTTCGGGGCAGGACTTGATTGGTGTTGCCCCGTATGCAGATCTGGAGAAATACCGATGCAATATCGTATGTTCGGAAAGCTCGACTGGAAAGCTTCGGCGCTCGGGTTTGGGTGTATGCGTCTGCCGACGACCGATGGACATCCGATGAGCGGCAACATCGACGAAAAGAAGTCGATCCTGATGATCCGCTATGCCGTCGACCACGGCGTCAATTACGTCGATACCGCCTATCCCTACCATAACGGAAATAGCGAAATCGTCACAGGAAAGGCGCTTAGAGACGGATACCGGCAAAAGGTCAAACTGGCGACGAAATCTCCTCTCTGGCTGATCCAAAAGCCAGAGGACTTTGATACCTATCTTGACGAACAGCTAAAGAAGCTCATGACCGACCACATCGATTTCTATCTTCTCCATGGTCTGAGCGCTCTACGCTGGGAAAACGTCATCCTCAAATTCGATTTGCTGCGAAGAGCGGAACGCGCGATCCAGGGCGGCCGGTTCTCCCACCTGGGATTTTCGTTTCATGATAATTACGGTTCCTTCAAAAAGATCATTGATGGCTACGGCGGATGGACTTTTTGCCTGATCAAATACAACTATCTTGACACGAAAAACCAGGCTGGGACGAGAGGGCTGAAATACGCGGCTTCAAAAGGGCTCGCCGTTGAGGTCATGGAACCGTTATTGGGAGGAAGATTGGCTAATCCGCCGCAGCCGATCAAGGATCTGTTTGACAGGTTCGGAAAGAATATCTCCCCCACGGAATGGGCCCTGCGCTGGGTCTGGAATCAACCCGAGGTGGCCGTTGTTTTAAGCGGGATGAACTCGATGGAACAGGCAAAAGCCAACATCCTCTGGGCAAATAAGGCGAAGATAAATTCCCTGGGTACGGAAGAATTAAGGCTCATTGACCGGGTTCGGAAAAAATACAGGCGATTTATTCCGATCCCATGCACAAAATGCGGCTATTGCCTTCCCTGCCCGCACGGCGTGAATATCCCCTCAATCTTTGAACTGTACAGTGATGGCTCCATCCATAGCGACATGCGAACCGCACGGTTTTTATACAAGAGATTTGTGGCCGAGGCCGAGCGGGCAGGCGCCTGCCAGGCGTGCAGAGCCTGCGAGGAAAAATGCCCGCAAAAGATCGCCATCAGCGAATGGATGTCAAAGGTGCACGCGGCTTTGGATGAAGGCAAACCTTGATTCGGCCCGCGCCCAATATAGTTCTCGATTCTTTTTTCCCGCCTGAAGCAGAAGTTACGTGTTATTTCTTCGGCGGCACAAGCCACATGGGGTCGGTCGCCAGTGGGCCGCTCAATGTTTTCAGAAAAGCGATCAGATCAGGGATTTCTGTGTCCATTAGACCCAACGGTTTAAGCTCGCTTTGGCCGACTGACGCGGCCGGCGCCCTGTTGTAGTGGCCCAGAACCTCTTCCAAGATCTTAAACTGTCCGGCGTGCATGTAGGGCGCACGTTCGGCCACATTTCGCAACGACGGCGGCTTGAACTGACCCAGCAAGCGCTTTTCAGCGACCACCATGAAGCGTAACTCGGGGCAATCGTCCCTGCTCGCGTCGCTGAACGGACCCAGGCAGTTAAACTCATCCTTGAGCACCTGGATTGCACCCTTCGCTCGGCCGATGTCCGCGGGCAGGTCAGGTGCGGCCGGCACGCCTGTGTTATGAAAGTCATTGTTGGTAAAGAGCGGGCCGTTATGGCACTTTGTGCACTCCCCTTTGCTAATGAACAACCTTAGCCCCGCAACCTCATGGGGCATAAGCATGGATCTGGCTTTCCTTAGATCGTCCTTGAGGACGGCCTCAACGTATTGATCGAAGCGCGAGGGACCGGGCATGATCTTGCGCTCATAGGCAGCAATGGCTTTGCCCATGTTGGCGTAGACACGCGACACAGACATGCGATCCTCAGGCCGCATTGCGTTCCATGGCTTGCTGGCCGCTTGATTATCAACCGGACCTGCCACGCGCGGAAACCGCCGCGTATCGGACAGGTCAGGCAGAGGGCCGAAGATGATTTCATATTCCGTTCGATAGAAATCGGCGATTAAGTGCGCATATTGTCCGCGCGTGCCGCCATGTTCATCCGGGCTCTCCATTGGATCGGTTGCCTGCGACCACTGACTGTCCGTGCGGCCATCCCAGAAGAGCCAGGGGCTGTAGGCCGTGCCGATGATCGTCAGCGTGCGCCTCGTGGTCGTGCCCATACCTATGGCCAGAGGCAGGCCGTCTTGGAACAGTTGATCGGGGTGATGACATGTCGAACAGGCAACTTTGCCGTTGCCGCTGAACCGGGTATCGAAGAATAGCTTCTGGCCCAGCCTGGCCGCCCTCAGATCGTCGGCATGCCTGTTGGATGGATCGGACGGCAACGGTTTGAGGCTTCCGATCCAAAGTGACCGGAGGGTCATCCTTTCTTCGGCGCTCCAGTGATGCGGGTTGGCCCCACAAGCGGGGAAGGCGGCGGCCAATGCGCCCAGAACTAGGACCAAAATCAGAGGATGCCGGGTTCTCAGGGTCACACCTGTCTGAGCATCAGCCTATTTCAGCATCAGGTTGAATGTTACCTTGTCGCTCTGCCCGTCCGCAGCAACGTGGAAATTCACCTGCCACCATCCGGCCATCTGGAACTTCATACCTTCCACGGTGTAGTCGCCATTGCCAAGATAATTAGTAACCTGAGGCTCGGTAGGCAAGCCGTGGCCGTGCTCCGGCATCAAACCATCGACGAGGATTTTCGCATTTTCCAGGGGCTTTCCAGCCGAGGTCTCCAGATGGATCGTCCAGGTGTGGATTTCGTTGATGGGAATCGGCTCGAGCGCGCTCTTGAATGAAACCTTGTATAATCGCTGATCCGAAGAGCGTGTGGTTGCGAAGTCAGGAGTTGCCGTCGTGGGGTTCTTGTGAGCTATCCTGATGGCAACCACGACGGCAATGACCAAAACGACGACGGCCAGCGATCCGAGCACCCACAAAATAACTCCACGCTTGCTGCTCGACTCCGCTTTTGAGAGCCGCGGATCAGGTTTTGACTCTTGAGATGTATTCATATCGCTTTCCCTCCTTATCGCGATCATCAAGCCGGTTCGTCTCTCCTCTATTTTTTCTGGTAATTGTCGAACCAGGTGACGATTCTCTTCAGCCGGTCGGCCAGGTGGGGAAATTCGCGGATACCGTGCGATTCTCTGGGGTAAAGGACCATCTGGACTTCTGCCTGCTTGAGCTTCTTCAAACCCATATAAAATTGGAGCGCCTGCGGCAAGGGACAGCGGTGGTCTTCGATGCATTGCATGAGCAAAATAGGAGTCCGGCAATTCTTGATATATGAGATTGGGGACGTTTTACGATAGATGGCAAGATTCGCCTCGTCATAGGGCAGGCCAAAATCTTTTTCGTACTGCAAATAGCAATCGTCAACACCAAAGCAGGAAGCGTTGTCAACCGTGCTCCGCTCCGAAACCGCCGCCGCAAACCGGTCGGTGTGGCCGACGATCCAGTCGGTCATGATTCCCCCGTAGCTGACTCCTGTCACAAAAAGCCGCTTGGCATCGACGTAACCCTTCTGGCACATCACATCCACAGCCGCCATGAGGTCATCATACTCTTTGAAATACCAATTGCCGGCGATCGAGGCCTGCCAATCTTCCCCATAATCCGAGCTTCCCCGGTAGTTAACAAGGAGCACAACATAACCGTTCGCCGCATACCACTGTCCCTCGGGGTAAAAATAGTTGCCATCCGTTCCCTGCGGGCCGCCGTGGATCTTGAGAATGAGCGGATACTTCTTTTGAGCGTCAAAGTCCGGCGGTTTGATGACAAACCCCTCCCCTATCTGACCGTCCGGATTCTTAAACTGGACTTTCTCGGTCGAGCCGATGAGTAGCTCATCCATGACCGGCTTGTTCAGGTGGGTCCTCTGGACCAGGGCCTTGCCGTCAATCGAAGCGGTAAAAAGCTCTTCGGGGTTATCATTGTCTTCGCAGGTGAAGGTCATAAGCTTGCCGTCTTTCGAGATCGTTAGTCCTGCGAACCGCCTCTCGCCTCCGATGACTTCGGCCCGCTCTCCTTTCTTGACTGAGAATTTGTAAATGGGCTCGCGCGCTTTGTCGGGGACGATCGCATAGAGGAACTGGCCGTCCGGGCTCCAAAGGAAATGGGTGATTTCGCGGTCCAGGTCCTGACCCAGAGCGCGCGGCTCTCCGCCCTGGGCGGGCATAATCTTCAGGTGCCTGAGCTTGTAGAAATTATTGGGCTCAGGAGAAGAAAGATAGGCGATGAATTTTCCGTCAGGTGACCAGCGCGGGGAGCTGTCCGCGCCCTGGTTCATCGTCAGTTTCTTGACTTCTCCGCCCTGTGCGGGAACAACCCAGATGTCTTCGTCATCGTTATTGTCGTCGTCGCCGGTACGGTTTGAGACAAAAGCGATCTGGGTGCCGTCGGGCGACCACTCAATCGTCTGGTCATCAAAATTCCCGTCGCTTAGCTTCTTGGGCGCCTTGGGCTGGTCAACGGACAGGACCCAGACATGGCTCCATTCCCGGGGATCGCCAAAATAGCCTTCGCCGTCATAGAGATATTTCGTCCGGGTGATGACATAAGGATCGTCCTTTTTCGGTTTTTTGGTTTTGTCCTTCTCTTCCTTGGGATCCTTGGGGTCGGTCGAGATGAAGGCGATCCGCTTGGAATCAGGCGACCAGGCGAACTCGCCCACCCCAGGCTCCCAGTCGGTGAGCTGCTTCGCTTCACCGCCCAGGGCCATATCCAGGAGCCAGATCTGGCTCTCTTTGGTTCGGCTCGAGACAAAGGCGAGATATCTTCCGTCCGGTGACCAGCGCGGTCTGGACGATCCTTTTTCGTGGCTCGTCAGCCGATGGACCTCGCCATCAGGCGGGGTCACCATGTAGATATCATGAGTCCGCTTGAGCTCGCCTTCCTTTCCCTCGACAGGGACGGTCTCGGTCAAGACGAAGGCGATTTTCTGGCCCTGGGGCGAGATGCGGATGTCGGAGATGGACTTGAATCTAAAATTGTCGTCGACCCTGAATTTTCTTTTGCCTTCAGCCGCGAGCCAGGCGTAGGTCAAAAGAAAGCAGAGAAAAGGGGCGAGTGATTTTCTCATGATTGGCCTCCCTTCGGATTTTTATTAGCTGCCCTCTCCGTTGAGATAGACTTTTTGGACATAAGGTGAGGTTGCGGCCACGAGCATGGCCCCGTAATCGAGGTCGAAGGCGACCTCATCGCCGACTTCGAGCCCGGAGCTCTTTCCATCGGCAATCAAATGATCGCTGCTGGCGCCGAGAATCTCGATATCCACCCGTGGGTAGAGCAGGCCGAAGTAGAAATCCTGCCGGCCGGCGTTGAGGATGAGCCTTCTTATTTCGCCCCGGTCCGTAAATTTCGGGATGCTTCCGAAGGCATCCAGCCCGATCGCTCCCCAGGGTACGGACGGCTTGACCTTCGCTTCGATGACTTCGGCGATGAGCGAGAAGGCGTCATAATGAAGGCCGGGAATACCGTGCTCCCTGAGGTCGCGTCCTCCGAGAAGTAGTGAGTCTCCCACCCGGACGTTGTCGATCCTCTTGGTTTCCCGGACGGCCTTGAGCCAGGAATAGACGTTCGAACAGCCGATCGAAACGTACTCGAGCTCGATGCGGAACTTGTTTTCTAATCCCTCGGCAAGAGACGAGAGAAGTGACATGTTTTTCTCATCGGCTTCGACTCCTCCGAAACAGCCGAGATTCGTCCCGATGCCGGCGAGCTCGACTCCTTTTAAAGGGAGGACTTCGCGGGCCGCCGCGTCCAGATCCGAGGGCATGATTCCTTCCCTCAGATCGCCCAACTCAACCATCAAGATAATCTTGTGCACGCGCCGGATTTCGAGCGCCGCCGCCGACAGCCTCCGAATAACCGCGGTCTCGGAATTGAGGCTGAGATCAGCGTACCGGACCACATCCTCGGCTTCGCTCAGGGCGGGCAGCCGGAGGAGAAGGTACGGGCCGGGGAGGCCTGCATCTTGCAGCCGCCGAAGATTGAGGATTCGCGAATCGGCCAGGACGGATATGCCGTTTTTCTTGAACACGGCTGCGATCGTCGGATCGGCGCAGACGCCCTTGGTTACCCCCATGAAGGTCTTGATGCCCTTCGCGCCGTAGAGCTCGATCAATTTGCGTACGTTGTGGCCGATCTTGGCCAGATCGATCTCCAGCCTGGGGGTCTTCCCTGTCATTTTTTTCCGGGGCCGTAAAGGATCTTTCCCGGCAGGACCCCGGTGTGGTTGCCGTGGTCGATCACGACTTTGCCATTGACGATCACATAATCGATCCCCACCGGATATTGCTCTGGCTCGGTGTAGGTCGCTTTGTCCGCGATCGTCAAGGGGTCGAAGACGACGATGTCGGCAAAGTTGCCTTTTTTGATCGCCCCCCGGTCTTTAAGCCCGAGCTTGGCCGCCGGCATAGAAGTCATTTTCTTAATGGCAACAGGGAGAGATACGAGCTTTTTCTCCCGGACATACATCCTGAGAAAACGAGGGAAGGTCCCGTAGTTCCGAGGATGGGGCATGCCGCGATGGAGGGGGCCGTAAGGGGCGAGAGCGAACCCGTCCGAACAGAGCATGACGAGCGGGTGTCGGAGGACGAGTTCCGTGGTCTCGTCGTTCATCCCGAACCCGACAATGTCGACATTGCCACCCTCTTCGACGATCAGGTCGCAGGAAAATTCATACGGATCCTGATGCATCTCGGCCGCGGCCTCGCTGATCCGCTTGCCGATAAATTTTTTATCGGATTCGTTATTGGCGTCAACGATCAGAATGTCCTCCCAGGAGGTCCCTTCCATCTTTTCCATGGTCTCATCCCGCATCTTCCGTCTCAGCTCCGGGTCTTTTAGCCTCTTAACGAGGGCTTCGCTTCCGCCGTCCATCGCCCAGCGGGGGAAATTTATAGAAAGGCCGGTGCTGTAGGCCGTATACGGATAGCGGTCGGCGGTTACCTTCAGGCCTTTCTGTTGGGCCTTCTCGACAAGGTCGATGAGCATGGGCACTTTCCACCAATTCGTCCTCCCGCAGGATTTAAAATGGGAGATTTGGAGCGGCAGCCCGGCGGACTCGGCGATGTGGATGGACTCGGCGATCGCTTCGACGACGGCCTGGTCTTCACTCCGGACGTGGGTCGCATAGAATCCGCCGTATGGCGCAGCCACCCGGCAGAGTTCGACCATCTCCTCGGTCGAAGCGAATCCGCTTGGGGTATATTCCAAACCACTGGAAATGCCCACGGCTCCCTGCTCCATGGCTTCGGCGACAAACTTTTTCATCCTGTCCAACTCGTCGGCCGTGGGCTTTCTTCGGTCCTCATTCATGATCAGGCTCCGGATGGTCCCCTGCCCGACAAGAGTCGCGTAATTGAAAGCGACTCCTCCCTTTTTGACACGGGCAAAATATCCCTCCAGGTTTTGCCAATCTCTGGTCAGATTGACTTTTGCCAAGAACTCCTTTTCTTCATCAGAGGCTTCCGGCTTCAAGGGAAATGAAGAGCCTCCGCAGTTTCCGGTGAGCTCGGTCGTCACGCCCTGCCGAATTTTGCTTTCGCACTTCGGGTTGAGGAGGACCTGGGCGGCGTCCGAGTGGGCGTGGATGTCGATGAACCCGGGTGAAACGACTCTGCCGGTTGCATCGATCATAAGTTTTCCGATGGCGCCGCGAAGATCGCCCAGGGCCTGAATCTGTTCTCCGATGATTCCGAGGTCGACCTTGAGGGCGTTTTCGGTCAGGCCATCGACCACCGTTCCGCCCTTGATGATCATATCAAAGGCAGGCGGAGCGTTCGGTTTGCCCGACCCGAAGGCCTTTCCGCCGACGCCCAGAAAGACACCGGCCTGGACGGAAGTTTTTATAAAATCCCGACGGTTCATCGCTTTGGTCATTTCTCTTTTCTCCTCCGGCAGTTCGAAAAATCGTCCCGCTTTCCGAGCCCGGGGACGGCCTTATCTCCATGTTAGTATTTTTGTTTATACCAATCTTCATGAATTGTCAAACAGGGACGTCTCTCTCGTCATCTCGTCGTCAGAGTTCCGTCTTAAACTTTAGGCGAAAATGCGAAGGGGTGATCTTCTCGAGTCGCTTGAAATTCTTGGTGAAGTGGCTCTGGTCGAAATAACCAAGCTCGTCGGCCAGGTCGGCCAGCGCGATCTCGGTGTTGAGAAGCAGGTAGCGGGCGTACTCGATCTTCATCTTGTTGATGTAGGACGTAAGGGAGAGTCCTGTTCCTTCGCGGAACAAGTGGAGGGCGCGTCCGACACTCAGCTCAGCCTCACGGGCGACATCTCGGGCGGATATCTTGCGGGTAAAATTCCGGTTGATGTAATCCCGCATTTTCTGGAGTCGGACGCTTCTCTTCTTGTCCTTGATCGTTGCGACCTTGTCCATGAAATTTTCGAGGATCGACTTGACCTGGTCAAGGAGCTCCTCGAGGTCGGTCACTTTGTTGAGCTCGGTGAGATAAGAATAGTTCAGACCGAGCAGTTCCTCCGCTCCGGCCCCGGCTTCGATGGCCGCCCGGGAGATCATCACGATGAGTTCGATGATCCGGACCTTGATGACATCGAAATTCATGCCGCTCTCGAAGAAGATCGAGCCCAGGAATTCGTTCAGGATCTCGCGGGCCCCGCTGGAGTCTCCCAGCTTGACCTTGCGGATGATCTCATCCTGCTTATCTAGGATCTTCCGGGAGATGTCGGGGTTGTCTCTCTTGAGATCTTCGAGAAAATTGGCGATCTTGTATTGCTGGACATACTGTTCGTTCCGTTTCTTCAAAAAGCTCAGGTCGTTGATCTGGGCGGAGCCGGTCAGCGCTAGGAGGTCGGTGACGTAGCCTTTGACTTTCTTGAGCGAGAAGGATTTGACGTCAAATCTATTAACCTGGAGGGCCCGGGACGACCCCGAGAGCCTCTTCAGATTTTCCTGGACTTCTTCCCGGAAATCCTTCCTCATCTCGGGAAAGATAGCGAAGCCGCTCAGGAAACCGCCGATGAGCTTCTTATGGAAGACGATCGGCACTGCAAAGAGAATAAGACCCAAGGGACAGGTCGTGATGTATCCCTCCCCCCAGCGGTGGGACTCTCGGACCGCCTTCGCCAGGGTCTCCCGGCAGGCCAGGAGAAGCTGGGTTTTGCCGCCGGAAACATATCTCCGGCAAAAAGCGCACTTCCTTCCGTTGCGCACGATTTTCCCCTCCGGGTCGACCAGAATCAGGGGCAGCCCTGTTTTTGCCTGGTATTCTCCGGCGAGCCGTGTGAACTTTTCTTTGGAGATGTAAGTCTTGAGCTGCATCTTGACCGCTTCTTTTTGCCCTGCAAATCTAGCCAAATTATACAAGAGATGGGTAAAAAAAGCTACCCCTTGACGGAGCAAATATGGTAGAGTATGCACGATGATCAAGCTCCTCCAGGACATCGCCTCTGCTGTTGAAAATGGAGATTCGGCCGCCGTCAAGGAACTCGTCCGCCGGGCTCTGGTATCGTCCGTCCCGCCGGATCGGGTCTTAAACGTCGGCCTAGTCCTGGGGATGAACACCATCGGCCAGAAATTCAAGAGGAACGAGGTTTTTATCCCCGAGGTTCTCATCGCCACCCGGGCGATGAACGCCGGCCTGGAAATATTGAGGCCGGCCTTGACCCAGACCGGCTTCCGATTCAAGGGCAAGGTGGTCCTGGCCACAGTCAAGGGAGACCTCCATGATATCGGGAAAAAGATCGTCGGAATGATGCTGGAAGGCGCGGGTTACGAGGTCCTGGACATCGGCGTCGATGTCTCCAAAGAGCGCGTCTTGAGTTCAGCCAAAAAAGAACACCCCGACGTCGTCGCCCTCTCGGCGCTCCTCACCACGACGATGAGTTACATGAGAGAAGTGATCGATGCCCTGGAGGCGGCCCGGCTGAGGAAGAAGGTCAAGGTTATCATCGGCGGGGCCCCTGTTACCAAATCCTATGCTGACGAAATCAAGGCCGATGGCTACGCCCCGGACGCGGCCTCGGCCGTGAGCCTGGTCGGGAGCCTGCTCCGATGAAGAAACTCAGTCTTGAAATTGTCTCACCCGCCCTGAGGCTTCCTGTTTGTGAGGGAGATAGTCTCGCCGAGAAAATCGAGGAAGCCGGAATTCCGCTGAGCACTTACTGCCGCAAACGGGGAGTCTGCGGCAAGTGTTTTGTCGAAATCGTCAGCGGAGAGATCCCGCCCCCCACAGAGAAAGAAGCGCTCTTGATCCGGCAGAAAAAACTGCCGGCCCGTTCAAGACTCTCGTGCCTCTACAAGATTCATGGAAGCCTCGCCGTCAAGATTCCCCGCGGGTCTTTGTTCAGGGAGACGAATATCCTCACGACGGGCCAGCGGATGTCGGTCGTCGTGAATCCGCCGGTCAAAAAATACTTCCTCGAGGTGCCCTCGCCGCGGATATTGAATCCGGCGTCCGCCCTCGAACTGGTCGAAGAGGGGCTCAAGCGAAAAGGGCTGAGGGTGTCTCTCCCGCTTCTCAAGAAGCTCCCGGCACTTCTCCAAGAAACTCAGGGCCGGCTGACCGCGGTCATTTTCGATGATAAGGAGATCCTCGCTCTCGAGGCCGGCGATACGACAGACAAAAATTATGGGATCGCCGTGGACCTGGGAACCACGACCGTGGTGGTCGAACTTGTGGACCTTCATACGGGCGCAACGGCCGATCTGGCCACAGCGCTCAACAGCCAGTCCAGGTTCGGCTCGGACGTTGTGTCCAGGATTTCGCATGCTTTTCTGAGCGATCAGAACTTGGAGGATTTGCGGCTGAGCATTATCCGGCAACTCAACGGTCTCATTCACGAGCTGGAAGAGCGAAACCATATCCCCGAGAGCAGCCTTTACGAGGTCGTCGTGGCCGGGAACACAACGATGAACCATCTTCTCTTGGGGCTTCCGGTTAAAACCCTTGCCGTTGCTCCTTTTAACGCAGTTTTTTCCAACCTGGACGAACTCCGGGCTGCGGAGCTGGGACTAGAGCTTAACGAACAGGCCAAGGCTTTCATCGTCCCCAATATAAAGAGCTTTGTCGGCGGGGATATCTCTGCCGGGATCCTGGCCTCGGACCTGGCCCGACGGCCGGGGAATTTTATTTTTGTCGACCTGGGCACGAACGGCGAGATCGTTCTCAAGAAAGGAAAATCCCTGTGGGCGACATCGACCGCGGCCGGGCCGGCGTTCGAAGGAATGAATATCAGCGCAGGGATGCTGGCCCTTCCCGGCGCGATTTATAAGGCGCAATTCGGAAAGGAGCTTGAAGTTTTCACAATTGCTGACCACGCTCCCATCGGGATTTGTGGCACGGGCCTGATCGACCTTCTCGCCCTGTTCAAACAGAAGGGAGATATCACTCCTCAAGGCAAGATCGTCCCCGAATCAAGGATTCTCCCGGTTGCAGAAGGAGTTTCCATCACCCAGAAAGATGTCAGGGAAGTTCAGCTGGCCATCGCTGCGGTTAAGACCGGTGTCAAGATGATGCTGGAGAAGGGCGGCCTGAGCCCAGAAGACCTCGATGGAGTATTGATCGCCGGCGCGTTTGGGAACTATCTTAATGTCCGAAACAGCCAAGCCATCGGTCTCCTGCCTGCGATCGCTCGGAAGAAAATCGTCTTTATCGGGAACGCTTCTCTGTCCGGAGCCAAGGAGTTGCTGCTCTCCCTTCCGAGCCGGACGTTCCTCAAAAAGATGATCAAGTCGGTCTCCCACGTCTCCCTGGCTTCAGACCCGGAATTCCAGAAAAAGTTTATCGAATCCCTCGAATTTCCAGAGGCGGATCCTTGATGAAAATCGCGATCTCTGGAAAAGGCGGAACGGGGAAATCGACGATCGCCGGTCTTCTGTCCCATTACCTGGCCGCCGCAGGCTACAAAGTTCTGGCCGTGGACGCCGACCCCGACGCCAACCTGGCTTCCGCCCTCGGGATTCCAGCGGCGGAAGCATCTCGGATCATTCCCGTTTCGGCACAGCGGGACCTTGTCAGGGATAGGACCGGGGCCAACCCGAAGGAGTTCGGGCAGCTCTTCAAGATCAACCCACGGGTAGACGATATCCCGGAGGGGCTCTCGATCCGTTTCCGGGGGATAAAACTCTTGGTCATGGGTGCGGTGAGGAAGGGAGGCCAAGGTTGTGCCTGTCCCGAGAATGTCCTCCTCCGCAGCCTTCTCTCTGAAATCCTGCTCAACCGGGACGAGGCCGTGGTCGTGGACATGGAGGCCGGGATTGAGCATCTGGGCCGCGGCACGGCCCGGGCGATAGACACCCTGGTCATCGTGGTCGAACCGGGCGAGCGAAGCGTGGCCACGGCCCGGACCATCTTCAGATTGGCTGATGAGATCGGCCTTCATTCCTTTGCGGTCATCGGCAACAAAATTCAGAACAGGGAGCAGCGAGATTGGATCGTCTCCCAGTTCGTTCCCGGACTGATCATCGGTCTCCTGCCTTACAGCGAGATGATCAGGGACGCCGACCTCAAGTTCCAGACGCTCATCGACATTTTGGACGAGCCCCTGCGGCGCGAATTCCTGGCCATCACCCGGGCGCTCATCGACCGGGCCGGCGCGACTCCAAGAAACGGCCACCCCGTTTAGATATTCTGGTATGGTCCCTCTATTTTTTGCCCGCAAATTTAGCATAATTTTACAAATTATCGCGGCGTTGGTCCTATAACCGAGGGACTCCCCGGAGTAAACTGGACTCTCAAGAATCTGGAAGAGAGGTATGCCCATGACGTTTCATCCTCAATGCCTGGCGACGGCCATCGGGAGCCTGCCCCACACGGACCCCGCGGCCGCCTGCGATGTCGTCTTGAACAGCATTCCCGAAATACCCTTCTGGCCCCAGCTGCCGCACACGGATTTCAGGGAGAGTATGGAGATCCAATACTGCGAAGGACTCCCCGGCGTCGTTCTCGACCGGGCCACGCAGCGGATGTACTTTGACACGAGCAAAGATATGACCTCGGAGCTAGAAAAGTTCTACGAGAATTATATGACGGAGAACCTGGAGCACTTCCGGATCTCCCCGGATTTCAGCCGGGGCCTCTATGCCATGGAAAAGAAGCTGAGCACCCAGAAGCCCTCTTGCCTGAAGTTATTCAAAAACCAGGTCACGGGCCCCATCACCATTGGTCTGGGCCGGGTGGATGAGAACAAGCGGGCCGTCTATTATAACGAGGTTCTCCGGGATGTCATCGTCAAGGGGACCGAGATGAAAGCCCGCTGGCTTCTCAACAAGTTTAAATTCCTGGGCCGCCCCCAGATCTGTTTCATCGATGAACCCATCCTCTCGGCTTTCGGGTCATCGACCTATGTCAGCGTCCAGAGGCCCGACGTCGTCCAATACCTCCATGAGGTCATCGAGGCCGTCCATAAGGAAGAGGGATTGGCCGGGGTCCATTGCTGCGGCAACACGGAATGGACGATCCTGATAGACGCCGGCGTCGACATTATCAGCTTCGACGCCTTTGAATTCGGCGAGACGATTGCCTACTACGCAGACAAGGTCGGGGAGTATCTGAAGCGGGGCGGAATCCTGGCCTGGGGGGTCGTGCCCACGTCCGCCAAGATAGGCCAGGAGTCGGCGGAAAGTCTTGTCTTGAAGCTGAACACCGTGGTCAACAATCTCTCCTCCAAGGGAGTCGATAAAAGCTTGATCTGGGAACAATGCCTGGTCACCCCGAGCTGCGGGACGGGATCGCTCCCCGTGGAGTTGTCCGAAAAAGTGTTTTCCGAACTCTGCGAAGTCAGCCGGCGCTTGCGTGTCTAACTGTTATCTGAGACAGGAAATATTTTAGAATTCGTAAGAAGAGAGTGAATGATGAGCGACAAAATCAAAACGGAGAGCCCGCACACGCCCGCTGTTGACGGTTTAGAAAAGAAGAATATCGAAACCGTCTTTGACCGGGCCGAACAGCAGAAGCCTCATTGCGGCTTTGGCGAGCAGGGCCTCTGCTGTCGTCACTGTTATATGGGGCCTTGCCGGATCAATCCGACCGGCAAGAAGCCTCAAAAAGGCGTTTGTGGCGCCACGGCGGAGGTGATCGTCGCCCGGAATTTTTGCCGGATGATCGCGGCCGGAACAGCGGCTCACTCCGACCACGGCCGCGAGGTCGCCCGGACGCTTGCCCTGGCCGCTCAGCACCCCGGGGCAGGCTACGCCATCCGGGATGTCCAGAAGCTCAGGCGGGTGGCGCAGATTTTTGACCTGCCGACGGAGAACAAATCGAAAGAGGATCTTGCCCTCGAGGTCGCCCGCAGGGCCCTGGCCACATTTGGTCAGCAGGAGGGAGAGATTGCCTTCATCAAACGGGCTCCCGAAACAAGACAGGCCCTCTGGCGCGCCCTCGACATCGTCCCCCGCGGCATCGACCGCGAGGTCGTGGAGATGATGCACCGGACGAGCATGGGAGTGGATCAGGACCACCGAAGTCTCATGCTCCAGGGCGCCCGCACGGCCCTGGCCGACGGCTGGGGAGGGTCGATGATCGCGACCGAGCTCCAGGATATCCTCTTTGGCACGCCCTCACCGGTGCGCGGCCAGGTCAACCTGGGAGTCATCTCCAAGAGCGACGTCAACATCGTCGTCCACGGCCACGAGCCGGTTCTCTCTGAGATGCTGGCGGTCGCGGTCAAGGATAAAGAGCTGATCGATCTCGCCAAATCGAGGGGCGCCTCCGGCATTAACCTTGTCGGAATTTGTTGTACGGCCAATGAGATCCTGCTCCGCCACGGCCTGCCGATTGCCGGCAATGTCCTCCAGCAGGAACTCGCCGTGGCCACTGGTGCAGTGGAGGCCATGATTGTTGATGTTCAGTGCATCATGCCTTCCCTTTCTCAGCTGTGCAAGAATTTTCATACCCTGCTCATCACCACCTCTGAAAAAGGCAGGATCGAGGGGGCCCGACACGTCGATTTCCATCCCGAAAAAGCCTACGAAGCGGCCAAGACGATTATCACGGAGGCGATCGACAACTTCGCCAACCGGGGCCCGGTAGACATTCCTAACAAAAAAATGGACCTCGTCGCCGGTTTCAGCCATGAGGCTATCATGTATATGCTGGGCGGGAGTTTCCGCGGCTCCTATGTCCCGCTGAATGACAACATCGTTAACGGCCGGATCAAAGGCGTCGCGGGCGTCGTCGGCTGCTCGAACCCCAAGGTCATCCCCGACCAGTGCCATGTCAGTTTGGTGGAGGAGCTGATCGCCAACGATATCCTGGTCGTTCAAACCGGTTGCTCGGCCATCGCCTGCGCCAAGGCCGGATTCCTGACACCCGAGTCGGCGGAGAAATATGCAGGCCCGGGTCTGGCCGAAGTCTGCAAAGCCGTGGGGATGCCGCCCGTCCTTCATTCGGGATCCTGTGTGGACAACAGCCGACTGCTCATGGCTCTGACCGAGATGGTCAAAGTCGGCGGATTGGGCAAAGACATCAGCGACCTCCCGGTGGCCGGCGCGGCGCCGGAATGGATGAGCGAAAAGGCCATCGCCATCGGCCAGTATTTTGTCGCCTCCGGCGTTTTCACCGTTTTCGGGATCGGTCTCCCCGTCCGCGGGAGCGCCGTTTTCAGCGCCCACATTTTTGAAGAGTTCAAGGATATTTTCGGCGGGATGTGGGCGGCCGAGCCGGACACACATAAGATGGCCGGGATGATCATCGACCACATCAATCAAAAACGGGAAAAGCTGGGCATCGGCAAGGGCAAAGAGCGAGTCCTCTTTGATATGGAAATGCGCCGGCAACTGGAAGTTTAAACCATGTCGAAAATAATCGCCACCAAAGCCATTCGCGGGGCCCACAAGCTCGTGACCAGGGCCGAGGGAGAGCTGCTCAAGGCTCTGGAAGAAAAAGGCCCCCAGACGAAAGTGGAATTCCCCAACACGGGCTACTACCTCCCGATCTCCTATGGAATGCTCGGCCTGAAGATCGAAACGCTGGGAGGACTCAGGGAGCTCCTTGAGGAAGCCAAGAGGCTCCTCCCTCCGATCCCGGATGACAGGCTCTGGCTTCCCTACCTGGGACATACGATGGACGCGGGCATGGCGACGCTTTTCGCAGATGAGATCATCGAAGCGATCAAGTACACCCAAAGCCCGCTCCCCTACCTCCCCGAGACGAATCCGCGTGACGGCCGCCTCTGGCTGGGAGCGGCCAACGATGTGATCATGCGGGAAAGGGGAATCGAGTTCGTCGACAATACGGCGCCCGGATTCGCCGCCTGCGTCGGCTACTGCCCGACGAATGAGATCGCGGTCAAGATCGCCCGTGAGCTCCAGGAGAAAAATCTCTACGTTTTCATGTCGGCGGCCACGGATGGCAAATCAATGGCCCAGCAGCTGGCCGAAGAAGGGATCGAGATGGGTTGGGAAACCCGGCTCGTCCCCTTCGGCGATGACGTCACGGCCACTATCCACGCCCTGGGCTTTTCGACCAGGGCGGCCCTCTCCTTTGGCGGGGCCCAGCCGGGGGATTTCCAGAGGGTCCTGCGCTATAACAAAAATCGGATCTTTGCTTTTGTCCTGGCTTTTGGCCCGGTTGATGATGAAAAGCATGCCCAGGCGGCCGGGGCGATCAATTTCGGCTTTCCGACCATAGCCGACACGGACATCGATTGTATTCTGCCGACGGGCATCTGCACCTACGAGCACGTCGTTTCGCCTGTTCCGCATGATAAGATCGTCTCCAAGGCGATCGAGGTCCGCGGCCTCAAGATCACCGTCACCAAAGTTCCGATCCCGGTTCCCTTCGGTCCTGCTTTTCAGGGCGAGCGGATCCGGAAGGAAGAGATGTTCGTCGAGTTGGCCGGGACATCCAAGCCCGGTTTTGAGTTCTTGACAACAAAAAGTCTGGAAGAGGTGGAGGACGGTAAGATCGAGGTCATCGGCCCCGAGATCGACGAGGTCGAAGAAGGAAGTCAGCTTCCCCTCGGGGTCTGGGTCGAGGTCGCCGGACGCCAGATGCAGCCCGATTTCGAGCCGATCCTGGAGAGGCGGATCCATGACTTCATCAACATGGCTCACGGTGTCTTCCACATGGGACAGCGGGATATCAATTGGGTCCGGATCAGCAAGGAGGCCAAAGAGAAGGGCTTCAAGTTCAGTCACCTCGGCTCGATCATCCATGCCAAGTTCCACGCCGAGTTCGGAAAGATCTTCGACAAAGTCCAGATCAAAATCTACACCCGCGAGAACGAAGTCCAGGCTCACATCGAGCAGGCGCGCCAGGTCTACAGGCACAGAGATGAACGGATCGGCAGCCTGACCGACGAGGCCGTGGACACCTTCTATTCTTGTACGCTCTGCCAGTCCTTCGCGCCGAACCACGTCTGCGTCATCACTCCCGAGCGCTCGGGCCTCTGCGGCGCCTACAACTGGCTGGACGGAAAGGCGGCCTATCAGATCAACCCGACAGGAGCCAACCAGCCGCTCAAGAAAGGGCCGTCGATTGACCCGGTCAAGGGACAGTGGCAGGGCATCAATGAATTTGTCTATGGCAGTTCTCACAAGACTCTCCAGGCCTTCAACGCCTACAGCATGATCGAAAACCCGATGACCTCTTGCGGCTGCTTTGAATGCATCTCCTGCATCCTGCCTTCGACCAACGGAATCATGATTGTCTACAGAAATTTTCCGGGAATGACGCCTTCCGGGATGAAATTTTCGACCTTGGCGGGGACGGTCGGCGGTGGCGTCCAGACGCCCGGGTTCATTGGCCATAGCAAACTTTACATCGGGAGCAGGAAGTTCATCAGCGCCGAGGGAGGAGCGAAGCGAATCGTCTGGATGAACAAAGAGTTGAAGGAAGAACTGGCTCCCGTGCTCAAGAAAATCGGCGAACGGGATGGAATTCCGAATTTTGTCGAGATGATCGCCGATGAGACCGTGGCCGCGACGGAGGAGGAGGTCCTGGCCTACATCTCGCGGATGAACCATCCCGTTCTGGCGATGCCCCCCCTGTTTTGAGGTGCCACAAAAATGATCACCTTGGCCATCTCGGGAAAAGGCGGGACCGGGAAGTCTACCCTGGCCTCTCTGATCATCCGCTGGCTCAGCGAAACCAAAGGTCGTCCGATCCTGGCGGTCGACGCTGATTCGAACGTCAACCTCAACGATCTGCTGGGGGTCCCGCTCAAAGAGACGATCGGCAACATTCGCGAGGAGATGAAGACAAAGATCTCGAGCCTGCCGGGCGGGATGACGAAGCAGCAGTTCCTGGAATACAAAATCCAGTCGAGCCTGGTGGAAACCAAACCCTTCGATCTCTTGGCCATGGGCCGGCCCGAAGGCCCCGGCTGTTATTGCTATGCGAACAACCTGCTCCAGGATGTGCTCCAGACACTGGCCGCGAACTACGCCTACGTCGTGATAGATAACGAGGCGGGGATGGAGCACCTCAGCCGGCGGACCCGACAGACCGTAGATTTTTTGTTCATCGTTTCCGACCCTTCGACGAGGGGCATAGCCACGGCGGGAAGAATCAGCCGCCTCCTTTCCGAGCTCGATACCCGCGTGACAAAAAAATATCTCATCCTCAACCGGGCCGCTCCTTCCCAATCCCCCGCCCTCAAAAAGACGATCGAGGCCGAGGGGCTTGAGCTCTTGGCCGCGATCCCAGAGGATGAGAAGCTCCTGGAGATGGATCGAGAAGGGGTTCCGATCTGGTCAATCTCGCCCAACTCAACAGCCTATCAAGCCTTAAGCCAGATGATGATCAAACTCGATTTGAAGTGAGGGAGATGATGACGTTTGAGATACCAAAAGAAAAAAGTCCAGGAAAGATTGTCGAAGTGACGATCGGCGCGACCGCCGAACAAGGCGGAAGCCGTTCCCATCCTGTGACCATAGGCGGGAGCACGGGGCTTCCCTACCTCTTCTTCGAGAGCCTTCCCCCGCGTCGTCCGCTTGTGGCCATGGAGGTCTTTGACAAACCGCCGGCCAAGTTTCCTGATTCTCTGCGCGAATTCTTCCAGGATGTCCTGGACCGGCCCGGCGAGATGGCCAAACGCTGCGTCGAGGAGTTCGATGCCGAGCTCATCAGCATTCGCCTGGAAGGGACCCATCCCGAAAAGGGCAATCGAAGCGCGGAAGAAGCCGCCGACGTGGTCAAAGAAGTGCTCGCAGCCGTCAAGGTGCCCCTGATCATCTCCGGGCACAGTCACTTCGAGAAGGTCAATGAGGTGATGAAGAAAGTGTGCGAAGTGGCGGCCGGCGAGAACTGCCTCATCAACTATGTCGAAACGAACAACTACAAAACCATCGCCGCGGCCTGCATGGCTTATCATCATTGCCTCGTCGCCCAGACTCCGATCGATGTCAACATGGCCAAACAACTCAATATTCTTCTGGCTGACCTGAACTTCCCGCCGGAGCGGATCGTCATGGACCCGCTGACGGGTGCCCTCGGCTACGGGCTGGAATATACCTATTCGATCATGGAGCGCATCCGGAACGACGGTCTGGCCGGGGACAAGATGCTCTGCCACCCCATGCTCATTACTCCCGGGTACGAGAGCGCTAGAGTCAAAGAGGCCCGCGCCCCGGAAAAGGATTATCCGAACTGGGGAGAGGAAAAACGCAGGGGCGCATATTGGGAAATCGCGACGGCCATGACTCTGCTCGTCGCCGGAGCGGACCTCCTCATCCTCTATCATCCCCGGGCGGTTGATGAGGTCAAAAAAAAGATCAAGGAAATGTTCGATTCCAAGCAGGAGAGCTGAGATGGCCCTATCCGGACTTGAGATTTTTAAGCTACTCCCGAAAACGAATTGCGGCGATTGCGGGGTCCCAACCTGCATGGCCTTCGCCATGAAACTGGCCCAGAAAAAAGCCGAGCTCAGCGCCTGTCCCTTCGCCTCGGCGGAGGCCAAGGCTGCGCTGGGGGCCGCCAGTGAGCCGCCGATCCGGCTGGTCAAAATCGGGGGAGCCGCTCCTCTCGAGGTGGGAGAGGAAACGGTTCTCTTCCGCCATGAAAAGACTTTCTTTCACCGGACCGGGATCGGGATCGGGCTGAGGACTTCGGAGGGCGCCGACAAGAATTTTGCCAAAATCAAAGAAGTCGAGGACTATAAGGTCGAACGCGTAGGCGAATTGTTGAAGGCGGACCTCTTTTTTATAACGCATGACGCCGCAGACATCGGTGTTTTCACGAAGATCGTCGAGTTCGCCAAGCAGAACTCGACCAAGGGGATTGTCCTCGATTGTGCCGACGAAAACGCCTTAAGGCCGGCGCTCGACATTCTTAAGAATGACCGGCCGGGCATATTTTTGCGGAAACCTGTGACTGATAGTGCTATCGACCTGGCCAAGGCCTACGGGGCCAGTCTCATCCTGACAGGAACGTCCTTTGAAGAGCTCAACAGACAATCGGAGAAGGCCCGGGCGGCTTGTCTGAGCAGTCTTCTCCTTAACCTCGTCTCCGGGAATTTGGGTGAGCAACTTCAACGGAACACGATCTTGCGTCGGAGCGCGATCAAGAAGAGCTATAAGCCTTTCGGCTACCCCTTGTTCACAGTCCTCAATGGAGGTGACGATTTTGACTCGCTCTCGCGGGCTTCGATTTTGGTCTGCAAATACAATTCGGTGATCGTTCTTCCGGCATTCAACAGGGCTCAGCTCTACACGCTTTTCACTCTTCGGCAGAATATCTACACCGACCCGCAAAAGCCCATCCAGGTCGACCCCAAAATCTACGCCATCGGCGAACCGACACCGGAGTCGCCCGTTTTCATCACCACGAATTTCTCCTTGACCTATTTCATTGTCTCCGGGGAGATCGAGAATTCCGGAACATCGGCCCATCTCGTCGTCTGCGATACAGAAGGACAGTCGGTCCTCACGGCCTGGGCGGGGGGCAAGTTTGTCCCGGAAAAGATTGCCAAGTTCGTCAAAGATATCAAGCTCGAGGAGCAGGTTAAAACGAGGAAGATTGTCATCCCCGGGTTCGTCGCCCAGATCAGCGGCGAACTCGAGGAGAAGCTCCCGGGCTGGCAGGTTATCGTCGGATGCCAGGAAGCGGCCGACATACCCGCCTTCGTCAAGAGCGTCAATTTGGTATGAGAGGTTTAGGGAGCGCATGGGAAAAAACCTGAAGGTCCACTTCCTGCCCTTCGAAACGGCCGTGTCTGTTGTTCCCGGTGCCTTCCTCCTGGACGCGATAAAGAAGGCAGGTCTTCCTTTCAAATCCAGCTGTGGCGGCAAAGGAACTTGCGGGGACTGCGTAGTCCGAATCTTGAACGGCCGGGGCAAGGGCCGGCCTTCTGCGGCCCTCTCGGACGACCTCGCCGGACAGGGGTATGTTCTGGCCTGCCAGACCGAGGTGACTGAAAACCTGACGGTGGAGTTGCCGCAGTTTCAAGAGATATCGATCAAAACGCCCCTGGATGCGAAGTTTATCCAGGAGAATAAAGATAAAATATCGGCAGTTTTCGAAGTCAAACCTCCGGTCAAGAGAGTGGGGCTCACCCTCAACAGACCCACCCTCGAAGACCACGTCGGCGACCTTGAGCGTGTCGGACGCGCCCTTCTAAAGAAAACCGGGATCAAGGCGGCGGACTGGGAATATTCGGTCTTGAGAAACCTGGCCGAGTCTGTCAGGGCCAAAGACGGCGTCGTCGATACGGTCCTTTTCAAAGGGAAACAACGTTGGACAGTCTTGGACATCGAACCTCATCGGGCCGGAAGAAGAGTCTGCGGCCTGGCTTGCGATATCGGGACGACAACAGTCGCCCTCTACTTGGCCGACCTGGTCACCGGAAAGATCCTCGGGGCAGCTTCAAGCTATAACCAGCAGCTGAAGTGCGGTGAAGACATCATTTCAAGGATCAATTACGCGGCCGAGCCAGCGAGACTCGAAGAACTCCAGGGACTGGTCGTCTCCACGATCAACCACCTCATCGCCAAGGCCGTTAAGGACGCCCGCGTGTCCCCTTCAGATATCTATTACGGATCGTTCGCCGGCAATACGACCATGACTCACCTTTTCCTGGGGATCCCCCCTCGATACATCCGTGAAGAGCCATACGTCCCGACACTCAACGAGGTTCCTCAGGTGGCCGCTCGGGAGCTGGGGCTGGCCATGAATCCCCGAGCGAGAGTGCAGTGCGCGCCGGCGGTGGGAAGCTATGTCGGCGGGGATATAACCGCCGGTCTGCTCGCAACGCCAATCCTTCGCGACGCCAGCAAGATCTCGCTTTTCATTGACGCCGGCACCAATGGAGAACTTGTGGTGGGAAACAAGGACTGGCTTGTCACCTGCGCCTGCTCGGCCGGTCCGGCCTTTGAGGGCGGGGGCATGAAAAGCGGCATGCCGGCCAGTGAAGGCGCAATCGAAGCTCTGAAATTAGAACCGAACGGCGAGGTCATTTATCGGGTTATCGGCGGCGGCAAACCCAGAGGCTTGTGCGGATCGGGTCTCGTCGACCTCATGGCCGAGCTCTTCGTCTGCGGTTATATCGACAAAAACGGCAAGTTCAATGAACCAAAGCTTGGACCCAGGCTTGTGCGCAATGGGAACGGACTTGGTTTTCTCGTCGAAGAGGCAAAAAACTGCCATTGGGGAAGGGACCTCGTTATCACGGAGAGGGATATCACCAACCTCGTCCGGACCAAAGGGGCCGTGTTCTCGGCTTGCTCGCTCCTCCTGAAAAACGTTGGCCTGACCTTTGACCGGATCGACGCCTTCTACATCGCAGGTGGCTTCGGCCAGCACCTCGATATCGAAAATGCGATCCGAATCGGCCTTCTGCCGGACTTGCCGAGGGAAAAATTCCAATATCTCGGCAATACATCGCTCTGGGGAGCTTATCTTATTGTTCTCTCCGAGCAGAACGGAGAGATGGTGAATGCCATCGCCAAAAAAATGACCTACCTCGAGCTCAATACCGAGCCCGGTTACATGCATGAATACACCGGAGCCCTGTTTTTGCCACACACGGATATCGGGTTATTTCCAACAGTGGGAAAGCTTATTGCCCCGTGATCGGGGTTAATCCTAAACCCTTTAGGAGGGAAAAGATGGTTGCATCGATCCTCGACTTGATAAAACAGCGCGTGGTCCTCTTGGACGGAGGCTTTGGGACGGAGCTCATCAGGCACGGCTTTCCTCAGGGAGCTTGTCCGGAGGCCTGGAACGTCGAAAAACCCGAAGCGGTCAAGGCTATCCATAAAAGCTATTTCGACGCCGGATCGGACGCGGTGCTGACAAACAGCTTCGGCGGGAACAGCATTAAGCTTGCCTCGCACCACTTGGAGAAGCGCTGCTACGAGCTCAATAAGGCCGCGGCCTTGAATGCCAACGAAGTCAAGCCCAAGGGGCGCTTTGTCGGCGGCAGCATGGGCCCAACCGGAAAGTTCTTGAAGCCCCAGGGCGAATTCTCGGAAATGGAATTCGAGGACGCCTTTGCCGAGCAGACCAGAGGTTTGGCCGATGGCAAAGTCGATTTCCTTTTGATCGAGACTCAGTACGACCTCCGCGAGGCTTTGGCCGCCCTTCGGGGAGCGCGAAAGGCGGCCAAACTTCCCACTTTCGTGACGATGACCTTTAATCGAGTGCCGAGAGGATTTTTCACGATGATGGGCAACAGCGTTGTCCAGTGTCTCGAGGCGTTCGAAAAGGAAACGGTTCCCGTCGTCGGCGCCAACTGCACTCTCAACAGCTCGGATATGGCCGACTTGGTCAAAGATATCCGAGAAAAGACCAAGCTGCCTATCATCGCCCAAGCGAACGCGGGCAAACCCGCCCTATCTGCGGAAGGCGAGGTCTCCTACTCTCAGGGATTAGAGGACTACCTCAAGTATATTCCCATGATCAAAGAAAACGGGGCAGATGTGATCGGCGGCTGCTGTGGGACGAACCCTGATTACATTAAGAGGATGGCTGAGGTCCTGAAATAAAAAAAGAAGGGGCGGGCTCCTTCTCGCTTAAAAAAGCCCGTCCCCTTAAATCTCAGATTAAAAGTAAAGCCGGATAGCCAGCTGAACCCTGCGAGGAGGAACAATGGCCGCAGGGTCCATGAAGCCCGGAGCGTTCCCTATCGTCGCCAATACCTGGGTCATAGAATGAGTATTGAGGACGTTGAAGAGATCGGCAGCGATTTTAACGCCCATGACCGGCGAGAACTGGACTCTTTTTTCAACTCGCAGGTCCAGATTGTACCAATCGTCGAGCCTGTATTTTGAGCCTCTCGGTTCCGCCAGAATCGTGATCTTTCCCTGGTCCAAACCCAAGACCGTGATTGTCCTCGCCAGAGGCTTTCCGGTGAGGCCCATGAAATTGGCGCTGATGCTGAAGTCGAAGGGCAAAAAGTAGGTCCCTTGCAATTTGAACATGTGGGTGCGGTCGCTCTGGAGAAGTCCGTCCCAGCCAGAATTGTTGATGAATTGGTTGGGGTTCTGGTTTCCGGTCCAGGCGCTCTGGTTGAGCTGGCTCGTCCCGCTGGAGACTCCGTAGGCCTTGGAGAGGACGTAGGATGCGCTCATTTGCCAGTTATTGGATAGCCGCTTGGAGACGGCGACGATGAAACCCTGGTATTTTTGTTTGTAATCGGGGGGATTGAGGAGCGTGAAAAAATCCGCACTCCGGTCGGTGGTTTGATTGTAGACCGTGATTGCCTGGCCGGAAAAGTCATCAAAATAAGAAACCGGCGCATATTGTGCTGCAGTGTTGTACCAGGAGTTGAAATTGTTTGTATACTTATAGATGTAAGTGAGCTCTAGGGACAGGTTCGTGAAGAGTTCACGCGTCAACCCGAAGGATAATTGGCGGCAGAGGCTGTTCTTGACATCGCCGATTCTGAATTGGTCTGAAGTTTTCTGAGACCACTGGAGTTCCCATTGTTGTGTATCGGGATTCCACCAATATCCATATACAGGGGGGACGCTGGGGTTGATGCGGCTAAAGGTATTCATGGCCAGGCCGTCGTAATAGTACCCGTAGCTCGCTCTTAAGATCGTCTTCTTATCGGAGGTCAACTGATAGACAAACCCCAGCCGCGGCGAAACCGTGTTCCAGTTAATGGCGTTGTTGATCCCCTTGATGGTCTGACCGGTCGGCTGACCGTTGGCTCCGAGCTCTTCGACGTCCAGGATGTCTCCCTCCTGGTGGTCAACACGGAGACCGAGGTTGAGGGTCAGTCGGTTGGTGATTTCCCAGGCGTCGTCAAAGAAGGCTCCAACCTTTTTGATGGCAGTAAAATAATTGTAGGGGTTCTGGCGATAAGCGTAATAAGGCTGCCCGTAATAGTCGTAGTAAGCGACGCCGCCGGAATAGGAAGCATGCCCCTTGCTGCTGAAACGGGTGAACTGGACGCCGGCCTTGAACTGGTGGCTCCCTTTGATAAACTCATCGGCGAAATGGGAGATGGATGCGTTGGCCTGGATCTTCACATAGGTCGTGTTCGACCAAGCATAGATTCCATGTGTGATGTAGCCATTGGATAATTCGATGTGAGCGGACTCGTCGAGCTTGCCATCCATGGGAAGCCAATTGTCACGGGCGGCCCAGCCGCCGAGCTTCAGGTCCATGATCGTGTTTTTCCCCAGGATGGAGGTCAGCATGATATTGGGAACGCCGTAATATCCTGGTTCATGGGGACAAGCGTCGTAAGGCTGGGATACGGAGATCACGTCCGGAAGCTCGGATTTTTCGTGCTGATAGGAGACGACGAGCTTGTTGCTCTTGTTCAACTGGAAGGTGAACTTGGCAAAACCCCGGTCATAGGCGGCCTTGGTTGGGGTATCAGGGGGAGTCCCCAGCTGAGAGTAATCATATCTCTTGCGTTGAAAGTTGCTGTAAAACCAGATCTTGTCTTTCTTGATCGGCCCGGAAATTTCGAAGCTCAGGTCGGATGATTGCTTGATATGGAAGGGATATTGCGTGAGGTCGGCGGGAAAGTCAACCCCGCTGACATTGTTGCTCACAAAACTCGTTGGGATGACGTAGGTGTTGAGCTCTGCGTGGAAAGCATTTCCACCCGACTTCGTAACGACATTGACGACCGCGCCCTGGAAATCTCCGTATTCGGCCGGAGCTCCGATGGCCACGACTTCGCCTTCTTGATAGATATCCGGATTGTTCCAGACCCAGGTCGTGCCGTTTGCGTCGAACGAGGTATCGACGCCGTCAACCAGATAATTGTCGGATGAATAGGCCGAACCGAACGACGAATGCCACTCCTCGCTTCCCGTTTCATTCAACGAAATGCCCGGAGCCCAGGCCATGATGTCGATATAGGTAAAACGTGTTTTGGGCAGGTTCTCCAGCAGTTGCTGATCGTAGGTCGTCGAGGTGCCAGATTTGGTCACATCGACCACCGGGGCCGCGCCAATGACATTGACTGTCTCTTCTATCCCCGCCTGCTTCAAGACGATATCCACCGTAATCGTCTTGTCCACGGAGACCACGATGTTCTCTCTCTTGATTCCCTGAAATCCTGTGAGTGAGAACTTGGCCTCGTACTTTCCGGGTGTCAGTGACGCAAACAAAAAGGTTCCGGTCGCGGAGGTGACCGTCGACTTTGTCCCGCCGATGAGGGACGGACTTGCTATTTCGACCGTAACTCCCGGCAGGAGCTCACCCTGTTCATCCTTAACCGTTCCTCTTAGGATTCCGGTCAGCCTCTGCGGAAAGGCGAGGGTGCCGACCAAACAAAACAAAATAGCAAAAACGGAAAGAGAGACGAAAAAACGCTGATGTTTCATAGGACCTCCCCTAACATTACTTCTTCCCCGACTATTTATTTGACCGAACTTTATTTACTATTTTTTATATTTGTTTGTCAAGAAAAATAAAAACCGGCGGGAGTCGCTATTTGGCCTGGCTGGCCAGGCCGCCTGCTGTCTCGCCGCCGTCGATGACGAAGCACTGGCCGGTGATGAATTGCGCATCTTCCGAAGCGAGAAAGGCGAAGAGAGCCGCCACCTCCTCGGGCCGTCCAAGCCTTCCCGCGGGGATCTTGCTCTGGCATTGACGGAACATCTCCGGCGTATATTCGGCTTCCTGCATGGGCGTCAAAATATAGCCGGGACATACCGCGTTGACACGTATCGTCGGCGCCAGTTCCAAAGCCATAGAGCGAGTGAGCTCGATGACGCCAGACTTAGAGGCGTTATAGGAGGCATACCAAAAGTAGCCCATGATCCCGTTGGTCGAACCCATGTTGAGTATGACGCCTCCCCCGCTTCTTTTCATCCGTTGGGCGGCTTTTTGGGCGACGTAGAAGACGCCGTTGAGGTTGACTTCCATAACCTGGAGCCACTCGGCCGCTGTGATTTCTAGAAACGGGTGGCGAATACTGATTCCGGCATTGTTGATGAGGACATCCAACCCGTCCCAGAGTTTATCGAGCCCGACGAAGGCGCGTTCCACCTCCTGAGGCTTGGCGACGTCGGCGACGAGTGTGCCCGCAAGCGCAGGCAGGGATCGGCTGATTTGTACGAGCCCAGGCTCATCCCGATCGAGCACGGCGACCCTCGCCCCTTCCTCCAAAAATCGAGCTGCGGTCGCCGCGCCGATGCCCTTCGCTCCGCCTGTGACAAGCACCCGTTTGTTCATCAATCCACGCATAGACTCCCCCTAACCTGCTGTCCCTCCACCGTCCACCACAAGGTAGGTCCCGGTGACAAACGACGAAGCGTCAGTCGCCAGAAAAAGGGCTGCTTGAGCAATCTCCTCGGGACGCCCGATCCTGCCCAAAGGTCGTTCGGCCCCCTCTTTCAGGAAGCGTTCCACGGGTTCTCCGAGCTGCGCAGCCTCCGAGCGAAGCATCTGCGTATCGGTGTCCCCCGGGCAGATGGCGTTGACCCTGATGTTTTCCGCGGCATGGTCGATGGCCAGCGCTCGAGTGAGTTGGATGACAGCGCCTTTGGAAGCGCAATAGGCGGCGGCCTTCTTCCCTCCGACCAAGCCCCAGCCGGAGGCGATGTTGATAACCACTCCCCCCCCCGAACTGGCCATCGCCGGAATGGCGTATTTGGAGAGCAAAAAAACGGACTTGACATTCACGGCCATAACCCGGTCCCAGTCTTCTTCGCTCGTCTCGACCACCGTCGCCCGGCGGATCACTCCGGCCGCGTTAAAGAGGATATTGATTTTGCCGAATTCCCGGATCGCCGTTTTAATCGCGCGCTGACAATCCCGCGCCCGGCTGACGTCCGTTGCTATGAATATCGCTCTGCCCCCGTTCTTTTCAATCATCGCTGCGATCGGCCGGCCCTGGGTCTCGTCGACATCCGCGAGAGCAATCGCAGCCCCTTCTTTTGAAAAAAGCAGAGCCGTGGCCCGGCCGATTCCCGACGCCGCCCCGGTGACAAGAGCAACCCTGCCTTCCAGAAGACCCGGGGACTTGACAGTTTTAGAAGGCATGATACCCGCCTCCTGATTTGGAATTTGAGTCGAAGTCGACACCGTGCCGATGGCCGAATTCGCGGAAATCACTTTCATCTTTTCGCCCATAGGATTTCTTATACATTCATCCATTCCAAGTGTCAACCGGCGAAAGCTGTCTTTTATCGCCTCTTCTTTAATATCTGTGAACTCACTCATCTCTGTTCTTGATTTTTTTCCAGAGTTGAATAAGATATGATTCTCTATGAACGCTCGGCTCAAACAATTCTCCTGAGCCAAAAACACAGAGGAGAGGAGCGCCATCATGACCAAAGAACAATTGCTATCCCGCATCCAGACGGCCCTTGTTGAGGGCAACAAGAAAGCGGCAGAGGATCTGGCTCGAGAAGCCGTCAAAGGAAAATTCGACTTGACCGAAGTTATCGAAAAAGGATATGTCCCTGGCCTTCAGAAAGTGGGAGAGCTCTGGGAGAAGGGCGAATATTTCCTTCCCGAGCTCATCACCTCGGCCGAGTGCATGAAGGCGGCAATGGTGATCCTCCAGCCGGCGTTGGACAAGGCCAAGATCGTAACCAAATCACAAGGGAAAGTCGTTATCGGGACGGTCGAAGGGGACATCCATGACATCGGAAAGAATCTGGTGGCCTCGATGCTCTCGGCGAACGGATTTGACGTTGTTGACCTGGGGGCGGACGTCAAGCTGGAGAAATTCGTAGAGAAGGCAGAAGAAGAAAATGCCGATTTCATCTGTCTCTCCGCCCTGCTCACGACGACCATGCTCGGGCAGAAAAAGGTGATCGAGGTGCTCAAGTCGAGAAATCTGAAGAAGAAATATGTCGTCCTTGTCGGGGGCGCGCCCGCTAACCAAAGGTGGGCCGAGGAGATCGGCGCCGACGGATACGCCGAAAACGCCATGATCGCAGTCAAGGTCGCAAAAAGACTCAAAGGGAGCTGAGAAAAAGAGGCTCTCGCTGCGCTGAAGAAGGGACTCAGAGGAGAGAACAGATGATAAAGACAATCAGGCCGAAACTGGAGCTCCTGAGCAAAAAATTCATTGAGAAGATCATCGACGAGGCCTACATCGTCCTGGACAAGCAAGGAATATTCGTCGAGAACAAGCAGGCTGTGCGCCTCTTCCAAGAGGCGGGGATGAAAGTTGAAGCGAAGACTCACCGGGTCCATATCACGCGCGCGCTCGTCGAAAAATGCCTGGCCTCCACCCCTTCCGTTATCAAGATGTATGATCGGGACGGAGGAAAAGAGTTTGCCGTAGGAGGCGACGAGGTCCACTTTGATCCCGGATCTGCCGGCGTCGCCGTTCTGGACCTCGCCACCGGCGAGGAAAGAAAAGCCGAGACGGCCGACCTCATCAAATTCTATCGGCTGACCGAGTGCCTGGAGAACCTCCATTTCCAGAGCACCGGGATCATCAGCTCCGATGTCCCCAACCCAATAGCGGACATTTATCGCCTCTATCTAGGTCTGCTCTATTCCACCAAGCCCTTTGTCACAGGGATCTTCCGGGTGGAATCGTTCAAGCCGATGAAAGAACTTCTCGCGGCGGTACGCGGTGGCGCGAATGAACTGGCGGCCAAGCCGCTGGCGATTTTTGACGCCTGCCCTTCCCCGCCCCTGAAGTGGAGCAACCTGACCGCCCAGAGCCTGATCGATTCGGCCAAGGCGGGAATACCCTCGGAGCTTATCTCGATGGGAATGACAGGAGCGACCTCGCTGGTGACCATTTCGGGCACATTGGTGCAACATGTAGCCGAGAGTTTCTGCGGAATCGCCATCAGCCAGATGGCCAAGAAGGGAGCCCCGGTCATTTTTGGCGGCTGCCCTTCCAGTTTCGACATGCGCTATGGGACTACGCCGATGGGGGCCATCGAGACGATGATGATCGACGCCGCCTATGTCCAGATCGCCAAATCCCTGAATCTTCCAACGCACAGTTATATGGGTTTGAGCGATGCCAAGGCGAATGATTCCCAGGCTGGCCTTGAAACCGGCGTCGGCGCCGTCTTGGGCGCATTGGCGGGCATCAATGTCATTTCCGGGGCAGGAATGCTCGATTTCATCCGCTCGATGAGCCTGGAAAAGCTGGTCATTGACAACGAGATCTGCGGGATGGCCTACCGGCTCGTTTCCGGGATCGCCCAACGTGAAGAGCCAATCGCCATCGATAAATTCGAGGGCTTCTCGGCCGAGATGCAATTCCTTTCCCTTCCCCATACCAAGCAATGGTATCGGAAGGAGCATACTTACCCCAAGATCAGCGACCGTGACACCTATGAAGCGTGGGTCGCTCAAGGCAGGAAATCGATGGAGGCCAGGGCAGCGGAGGAAGTCGAAAAAATACTCCACAGCAATCCTCCCGCCTTGGTGGATAAGAATGTTCAGAAAGAGCTTGAAGGCATCATCCTGAACTACGCAAAAGCCAACGGCGTCACGGCGCTTCCGGAAACAAAATTCGGTGATTAGTGAGCTGTGAGCACTGAGCCGTTATACATTGCTCATATAAATCCTGGAACCCAGAGGCGGCAGAGCAAGGTTATTTATGGAATGAGTTCGGGGTGATCATGCTGCTCACAGCTCACTCGAGATCCCAGATCTCCTTGTAGCTCGGAATTGTGGCCTCCCAGCCCAACGACTCCCGCAGCTTCAGGGAGAAGCCGGAGGCAGCCTCTTCCTCGGCATGAGTCAGGAACACGCGCCGGGGAGGCGATTCAAAATGGTCCAGCCAGCCGAGGAGAGCCCCCTGGTCCGCGTGGGCGGAGAATCCATGAATTTGGTCGATTTTGGCCCTGACGGGATGAAATTCGCCGAAAATGCGGACGGGGGAGTTTCCTTCTAGAATCTGCCGGCCCAGAGTGTCACGCGCCTGATATCCGACGAAAAGAACAGTCGAATCCGGGCGAGAAATATTGCGGACCAGGTGGTGTTTGATCCGGCCGCCCGTGCACATGCCAGAGCCCGACATGATCAGGCAGGATCCTTTTATCGAATTGATGGATTTCGATCCCTCGATCCGCCGGACGAGCTTCAATCCGGGCAGATCAAACGGCTTCTCCCCCCTTTGGATTAGAGCCAGCGTCTCCTTGTCGAGACACTCGGGATGATGTTCGAAAACATCCGTGATGGAGACGGCCATGGGGCTGTCGAGAAAACTCGGCAGGTTGGGGATCCGCCGGGCCCGGTTCAACCGGTTCAAATAGAAAATCAACTCCTGCGCCCTCTCGACGGCAAAGGTGGGGATGACGACGTTTCCGCCGGTTTGCACGGTCCGGTTGATGATCAAGCTGAGCATGGTCTCAATGTCGTTTGGGTCTTTGTGGTCGCGGCCGCCGTAGGTCGATTCCATAACCAGATAGTCCGCTTGCTTGAAAACGGAGGGATCTTTTATCAGGGGCTTGCCCCACTGCCCAATATCGCCCGAAAACAGGACCCTTCGGATGGCTCCATTTTCCCGGACCATGAACTCGAGCATGGCGGAACCCAAGATATGTCCGGCATCATGGAAGACGACCTGGAGATCGTCATTGAGGGAAACAGGAGTCGAATAGGACGTCTCTTCAACCTGCGGGAGGGTCTGCTGAACGTCCTCGACCGTGAACAGGGGAATCTCAGGGTGAGCGCCCTGACGCCCCTCCTTCTCGTGGCGTTTTTTCTTGAATGCCGCATCTTCCTCCTGGATGCGGGCGGCATCCATGAGGACGATGGAGAGCAATTCGGCCGAGGCCGAAGTGGTCAGAATATCACCCGAAAAACCCTCCCGGACGAGTTTCGGCAGGCCGCCGCAGTGGTCGAGATGGACGTGGGTCAAAAGAACAAAATCAATAGTCTCAGGAGGAACCGGAAACGGATCCCAGTTTCTTGCCAAATAGGACCGCTCCTGAAAGAGACCGCAGTCCACGAGCAGTCGAACGCCGGCCGCTTCGAACAGGTAACAAGAACCGGTGACCTGCTGGTTGGCTCCGAGAAACTGGATTTTCACTTCCGGGCGTTGTCTTCTCTAAGAAAATTACAGATTAGTCTATCAATTCTCCCAGGATCTGTCCACTTTCACGGTTCTTTGGCGGCTTTCAAAAAATGAAATTCGGTCGAAATAAACAGGACTCTTGTCCACATCCTGAAGAAAACGAAGATCTGCTGACCGATGAAGATCACAAAGAGGAGGGCCGGGGTCCGCTCGGGGAAGAGCTTGCCCAAGAACAGAAACCCCAAGGTAACGAGCAAATAGAAAACGGCCACCCAGAGGTAAAGAAACCAGGCTCGGAGAAACCGCCGACCCAAAAACGAGAATGTGGAAACGGTCGCCCGCAGGGTTTGGGAGCTGTTGCCGGCGACAAGGCCAATCTTGACATAATCAAAGAACATCCGGACGATTGAGAAGAAGAGAATAAAGATGATCGTTTTCAGGTTTGAAGAGATGATGGATGGCCATTCCGTAGAAGCACTCTTGGTCCAGACGTTAAAGAGGCCGGCGAGCGTCCTGTAAAAGATGCCCAGGACCAGGGCAAAGGCGACGAGCGAGATCAAGAAAGTACGCAGGAAGCGAAAGAAGTACTTTCCGCAGTCTTCAAAAAACAAAGCCAGGTTGGTTTTGCCCTCGGGAGACTCGCGGGCCAAGATTCGGCCGATCATCCCGCCGTCAAGGAAGATCATGAGTCCGAAATAGACAAGAGACGCGACGAGGAGCCAACCCAGCGCGCTCGGAAGCAGACTCAGATATTTATAGATCAAATCGCCCAACACGAGCAGGTCGAATCCTCCGATCAGTCGATCGCCGCTCAGCGAACGCGACATCCCTCCTGCCAATGCAAAATAAACGGGGGCGAGGATGAGGGCAGAGAAGATCAAGTTTGCGAGCCAGAGGTAAAGGCAGATTCTCGTGCTCTTGTTCGCCAGTCGGACGCCGCGGCCGAAGATGCTCAAGATATTCATTGTCCGCTCCTTCCCTTAGCTCAGGGCTGCCAAGACCTGAAGATAATTCTGGAGAAAGAAAAGCAGCCTGGTCACAAAACGAAAGATCCCGGCTCTCGAGGCCTCGCGCCTGAGGCTGTTGTTGGCCAGGTTGGAGTCGATCAGCCAAATTCCGTCCGGGTCGACCTGCGCATAGCGGGCCCGGACAGGTCTTTCAAAAATGAATTTGGCCCAGCGGGCCCGGCCGTCCCAGAATCGTTCTTGCTGGGATCCGTCCTCAAAGACGACTCTTAGCTTGATCTTCGTTTCTCCCCCGACCTTGGCTTCTCCATAGCGGCGCGCCGTGACTTCGGTGACGAAGGTCTTTTGTTTTTGGTCCGATTTTTCTTTGCCCTTGAGCTCGGCCAGCGTCTTTTCGGTCAGCTCCTGCTTCTTGCCGCCCACGTCGAAAACTCCGGGCCACGAGGAAGGCATTTCGTAAGATTTGAGATCGGCCAGGCCATAATCGAAATTCAGGGTATTGAAGAAAAGCTCCTCGAAAAACCAGTTCAGGTTCCTGCCTGAGATCTCGTTGACGACGGAGATGAAATCCTGAGTGTGAGGATGTTTGAAACGATAGCGTGTCTGAAAAGTCCTCATGACCCTGGCCATCAAGCCTTCCCCGAGCAGACGTTCCAGAGTGTTCAGGCAGACGGCGGCCCTCATATAGACATTCAAGCCGTAGCTCATCCGGCTGTAAAACTTCCAGGATGGAGTCACAATGGGATCGTACGAGACAATATTGAGGGCCGGGACCCGCTCCGACTCCCAGTCAGCGAACTCGCCGTGATGGACAAACCAGCCGATCGGAATTCCGTTGATGCGATCCGGGACGAGCATGAGCTCTCCGTGACCGAAGGCTTTGTCCAGGACTCTCCCAGTGGAATAGGTATTGATTCCCTCATCCAGCCAGGCCTCTTCGAATTCGTTATTTGCGGCCAGACCGTACCAATAGCCATGACCGAATTCGTGGACGATGACCCCCTCGGGAGAAAGAACGTTCTTGCTCTTGAGAATGGAGGTTCCGGCCGTGAAAAGTGTCGGGTACTCCATCCCTCCGCTGGCCGTCCTGAACGGCGGATCGACCATGGTGATGGTTTCGTAAGGATAAGGCCCGTACCAGAGGCCATAGTACTTGAGAGCCATGCGGAGGGCTCGGAAATGGCGGTCGATTTGGCCCCGGTGTTCGGGCTCGATGAGCAGGATCATCTTGACATCAGGAAGCTCGATCTGCTCCACGGGGAGCCCTAGCTTGGAGGCCATTTCTCCGTATTCCTGAGCGCTGACTTCTTGGGCGGCGATAAAATCGCGCTCGACCTTGATGAAATCCGGGTCGGCCGTCCAGGCAAAATCATGAATATCGGTTTGCTCAAAAGTGTAGGTCTTTGTTTTTTTCTGCTCATCCGAAACGGCGCTCGTCTGCTTCCCGGAGGCGCCAACGACATATTGGGCAGGCACGGTGATATGGACCACAAAATCGGCGAAGTCGGCAAAAAACTCTGAGTTGAGGTGGTACTCGTGACAATTCCATCCCTTCCCTTCTTCATAAACGCCTGGTTTTGGAAACCATTGGGCGATGAAATACGAATCCTGGTAATAACCGGAGCGGAGGACCGTCCGTGGGATCTTTGATTGGAATTCGATATGCAAATGAACCTCCTCATCCGGTTTGACCGGCTGAGGGAAAGAAACCTGAACGACGGTTTGGTCCTGGGGATGAACAGGCTCGTCTCGGGTGACAAATCTCAAGCTCGGTTTCAGGTCTGTGCCGTCGGACAGCCTGATGTCGGTCACATCGATCCAGCCCCATTCTCCCTCCCGCGGGCTCGATTCTCCCATGACCATCTGAAGGCTCTCTTCCCTTAATTCCTGCATGACCGTGCTGAGCCCATTTTTAAAGGCGTTGTAATAGAGATGAAAGAGGATATCCGGGACGTTGTCCTGGCTCTTGTTGAGCCAGGAGATCTCCTCTCGCCCGCGGAGGAGCTTGGCCGCATCGTCGAGCTCCACCCAGATCTCGTATCGGAGGACCGGCCTCCCCTCTTCTGGACGAGTTTCTGTTCGACCAAAAAGAGCCGGAAGCCAGACCGAACCGGCCAAGACACAAAGGGCGGTGATTCCAAGTAACCTAATGAGACGCATCGCCTGCCTCCCTTGGCTCCGCCCCCGGCGGGGGAACGCGGAGCCTTCGACAATTTCAATCTCCGATCGGACGAGTGAACCCGGATCAGAAAGAAGAAGACTTGCTCGTCAGCCAATTCTCCCAGTGTCTCATCCGCGGAAAATACATCAGCTCGATAAGAAGAGAGATGAAAAGAAAGATATAAAAATCCCGGGAGAGTCCGCAGAGAAAGAATAAGACCAGCCCCAGAATGGCCGGAGTCTGGGCGATAAAGTAAGTGATCAGGGCAGCCGTGTTCAATCTCATCAGGAGCTTTTTGTGATCGGGGGTCGTTGGGTGCTTGTAAAGGAGTGGTTGCAGAAACCGCAACGCCAGGATCATCAGGATCGCCAGCCCGTAAAAGGAGAGACGAAGGGCCTGGAGGTTCGAGACCTTGGCAAGGCCTTGGAATGGCCTGGCTTTCGCCTTAATAACCTCCACGATCACCGCGTATATGGCCATTGACAAGATGACGGTGCCGCCGATGATGACATTGGTTTTGTAGAGCTTTCTGAGTTCTTCTTCCTGGTCCATGCTGCCCTCTCCCAGCGAATTCATTTATGCGATGGATTATATAAAAACTGAAAAGCGGATACAACACCGCTAACTTCTTTGGGACTCCAGCGTTTGTTGTGGAAACAAGGATCATATATACTGCATCTGAAAGGTCACCCCAAGGAGGTCGGGCCCATGAAATCAACCGTTATCGCCATATTCCTTCTTGTCATCCTGAATGGCCTTGGTCCGTTATCGGCCCGACAGGAGCCTTTAGGCCAGGAAGTGCAAGAGATCATTCATAGGGCCCAGGAGTTCGTGGCCTGTCTCGAGCGCGGCGATTTTGAATCGGCGGCAAAATATTTCGACGCGACCATGAAAGAAATGTCGCCGCCTCAGAAAATGGAGCCGTTCTGGAAAGATCTTCAGACCCAAGTCGGAGCCTTTAAGAAACAGGGTGACGTTCGGGTCGAACAGTCTGCGCCTTACGAAATCGTCTTCATCACCGTGGAATTTTCCTTTGTGACCCTCGAGGCCAAAGTTGTCTTCGACCGGTCAGAGGCGATCGCTGGCTACTTCTTTGTCCCCAAGGCGAGGCCCGCCGAGTTCAAGCCGGCGGCTTACGTTAACCGCGATTCGTTCAGGGAGGTTGAGGTCGTCATCGGCAGCGGCGAGTGGGCCCTACCCGGAACCCTGACTCTTCCTAAAGGGGCCGGCCCGTTCCCTGCCCTCGTCCTTGTCCACGGCTCGGGTCCGAACGACCGGGACGAAACGATCGGCCCCAACAAGCCGTTTTGCGACCTGGCCTGGGGATTGGCGTCGCGAGGGGTCGCCGTCCTCCGCTACGAAAAGAGAACCAAGGCGCACAGCCATAGATACACAGATAAGAAGCTGCTCAAAACGTTGACCGCCAAGGAAGAAACGGTTGATGACGCCGTGGCAGCGGTCGCGCTCCTTAGGATGCGAACCGAAATCAACCCCAAAAAGCTATTTGTCCTCGGCCACAGTCTAGGCGGCATGCTCGTGCCCAGAATCGGAGCGGCAGAGCCCGGCATCTCGGGGTTCATCATCATGGCCGGGACGACGCGGCCGATCGAGGACCTCATCTTGGAGCAGATGACCTACATTTATTCACTCGACGGCCAAATGACTCCGGAAAAGCAGGCCAAGTTGGACGAATTCAAAGCCCAGGCCGCAAAGGTCAAGGCCCTCAAACTCACCGATGTGTCGTCCGACGAACTCCTGTTCGGGGTCCCGCCCGAGTACTGGCTGGATCTCCGGAGGTACGATCCTGCGGCCGCAGCCCGCAGGCTCAGGCAGCCGATTCTGATCCTCCAGGGGGGAAGGGATTACCAGGTTACCTTGACAGACTTCGATAACTGGAAAAGGGTACTCTCCGGACGCCCCAATATTGAATTCAAACTCTATCCGAAGGCCAACCATCTCTTTATTGAGGGAGAAGGGAAAAGCAGTCCTGAAGAATACGGCCGGCCCAGCCACGTGGCCGAAGTCGTGGTTGGAGATATCGCCCTCTGGATTAAGAAACGCTAGGTTTTCTTTTTGAGGCTCGCTGCCTTGGAGGCCCGCCTGATGAGGAATTTTTCGATCTGTTTAAAGACTTCTTTCGGCCAGCTCCTGATCCTGGCGTTCAGCATGCTGTTGTTGATCGTCGCGACCTCAACGAACTTGTTCTCCCGGATCAGGTAATCCCTGAGCCCCTGCCATCTGGGCTCATCCTCCTTCCGGGTGGGAGCGCAGACCTCGTCTTTGATCGTGATCCAGAGCTGATATTCAGGGCCGTCGATGACCCGGATTCCTTCTCTCTCGGCGAACTCGATGGCCGCTTGTTCGATCTTCAGTTCCTCGGCCTCGATGGCGGCGATTTCCTCCCGGAGGTCTTTTTTCTTGTATTCCAGATGGACGTATTTAGATACCAGGACGACGCCTGGATCGTTGCGGTATTCGTTTACGTCCAGCTTTTCCATGGCCTTGAGGTGTTTCCATTCGGGGCAGATGTCCTGATAGGCGCACCATTCGCACAGGGCGCTCCGGTTAGAAGGATAGTCGGTGCAGGCCTCGATCTCCCCGATTCTGAGGACCAGGTCCTGACGCAGCCTGGCCAGCTGTTCTTGGGTCCGCGAAGATTCAATCTGTTTATTGAACGCCAGGAAGTGCCAGATGAGCTTCGTCCGCTCGGCTTCCGGCCAGCGGGTCTGGAGAGCGATCTGATAGAGAGGAAGCTGACGGTCTTGGTCGGCTTCTTCTTGGGTCATCAGACTGCCGGAGGTCTTATAATCGTGGATTTCGAAAATTTTCTCTCGGTCATTCCAGTCCAGCCGATCGAGGATCCCCCGAAAAGAGTATTCGGCCTCGCTATGACGAAGGGTGAAAAAGATCGACTCCTCATTCTTGACCACCTTGGCTTGGTCAAAGGGATGGTACGTCCTGTAATAATCGCTCAGGCATGTCGCCCCTTTCCGGAAATAGTCTTCCGCCGAGAGGTCTTTTTTTATTATTTTTATCGAATCAGTAAAATTCTTTTTCCAGATCTCTCCGTATTTTGCAAGCAGCCATTCCGGAGGTTTGATCACTCGGTTTTTAACGAGATCATAAAACTCCTTGAGCGCTTCGTGGACCATGCTGCCCATGAAGGCTTCGATCGTCTCGAGCTCAGAGGGAAGCCTGTCGATATAGGCGTATTTGTACTGAAGCTGGCAGGATTCAAAAGTCCCGATTCGGCTGATGGAGTAGATCATCCCCATGGGTCCTCCTTCATGTTCTCAGTCGATATATAATAGAAAACCTTTGAGATAGGCGCCCTCCGGGTGAAAAATGTTGACCGGATGGTCGAAGGCTTGGTGATGCCTCTGCATGATCCGGACGCGGCGGGAGGCCTCCCGGGCGGCTTCAAAAATGACTTTCTGGAAAAGGTCTTCAGCCACGAAATACGAGCAGGAAAACGTCAATAGAAAGCTTCCCGGAGCGGCCCGCTTGATGGCCAGGCGGTTGATGTCTTTGTAGCCCCGGCAGGCCTGGATGACATCGACCCTTTTTTTGGCAAAGGCGGGAGGGTCCAGAATGACGAAGTCGTAGGCCGGAGTCTCGCCCCGGAGATAATCGAAAACGTCCCGGACATAAAATCGATCTTCACCGGCGTCAAAACCATTGAGGTGGAGGTTTTTCTTGGCGAGTTCGACGGCCCGCTCGGAGGTGTCAACAGAATCGACAAGGACGGCCCCCGCCCGCCTGGCATAGACGGAAAATGCCCCCGTATAGGAAAAGGCGTTGAGCACCTTCCGGCCTTCGGCCAGCGAGCCTACTAACCTACGCATCTCCCGCTGGTCAAGGAAAAAGCCGGTCTTCTGGGAACCAGGGATTTCGACCAGGAATCTCAGCCCGTCTTCGAGGATCTCGACTGTCTCGACCGGCTCTCCCCAGATCAGGCCTTCAAAATCGTTCAGTCCGTCCTCACGGCGCGAGGGCAGGATTGACTTTTCGTAGATCGTGCGGGGTGCAATCTTCTTTAGCAGGATCTCGATAACAAACCCCTTCAGCTTTTCCATTCCCAGCGTCGCCACCTGGATGACCAGGATATCGTTATACCTGTCGACAATGAGTCCGGGCAGACCGTCGCCCTCGGCGTTGATCAAACGATAGGCGTTCGTACATTCATTGAAGAACGGACGGCGCAGGGCCAAGGCGCTTTCGATAGATTCTTCGATGGCCTTTTCGGGCGGCGTCTGATCGAAGCTCAGCATCCGGCCCACGATCGAGGAGTTGGTATTGAAATAGGCATAGCCGAGGAACTCCGCCTCCGCGCTCTGGACCGGAAGGATGTCCCCGTTTTCAAACGAGGGCATGGATTCGACCGCGCCCGAGAAGATCCAGTGGTGACGGTTCTTGATGGCTCTCTCTTTCCCCTTTTTTAAGATGACACCCGGAAGGTTCATCGGGACTCCCCCCGCAGGGCGCTGTCGACGACAGCCCGGACGATCGGAAGGTCTGGCGCTGCGAAAGCATATGTCTGGAGCTTGGTCGGCACGACCCATTGGATTTCCTCATGATCGGCCAACCTAACTCTTCCGGAAAGATAAGTCACCCGATAGGCCAGGAGTTCGATCGAAAGAGAGGTCGAATTATAAAAGGAAGTGGCCAAGAGCTCTCCGACACGAGTTTCAATCCCGAGTTCTTCGCGGAGCTCCCTTTGCAAGGCGACCTCCGGGGTCTCCCCTGGCTCTACCCGGCCGCCCGGAAATTCCCAGCTTCCCCCGAATGGACCGCCTTTCTTTCTCTTGGCGATAAGGATCTTCCCTTCTTTTTCCAGAATCGCCGCTGTCACTTGGCTCAGCTTCTCGTATCCCGCTTTCATCGGTTCTTTCCCCGCAGCCCTATCTTAAGGCTTCCGGTCCCGGATTGGCAAGAGCGTTCCGCTCGCCGCTTCCTCAAAGAACAAAGCCAATCCGGCCGGAGACGGGCAAGAAACGGATGACTGGCTCTGTGAGCTATGTTAAAATGCGGCTTATGAAAATCGCTTTCCTAGCTTCTGAGGTTGCTCCCTTTGCCAAAACGGGCGGCCTGGCCGATGTGGCCGGCGCCCTGCCCAAATTCCTAGCGCAGGCCGGAGAAGAAGTCCAGGTCTTCATGCCGCTTTTCCGGGAAGTTAAGAAAAAAAAACTCAAGCTCCAAAAAGTCATCGATGAGCGTGTCATGCCTTTAGGCAAGAAGAGCTTTCCCTTCTCGGTTTGGAAATACTGCGGGCCCTTCGGTATCTATTTCATCGATAATGACGAATTCTACGACCGCGATGGCCTTTACGGAACCTCGGCCGGCGACTTTCCCGATAACGCCTTGCGGTTCGCTTTTTTTTCACGGGCCTGTCTGGAGACCTTCAAGGCGCTGGATTTTTCGCCAAAGGTTCTTCACTGCCATGACTGGCAGACCGCGTCCTCTCTCGCCTTTCTGAGATACTCTTACGGGGACGACCCTTTCTACAAGTCGATTCGATCTCTCTTCACGATACATAACCTGGCCTACCAGGGGCTGTTCGAGCGGAGCGTTTTGGGCAAAATCGGCCTTCCCGATCGCCTTTTCAACATGCGCGACCTTGAATATTATGGCCGAGTCAATTTTCTCAAAGCAGGGATCCTCTATGCCGATGCGGTCAGCACCGTCAGCCCGCGTTACAGCCGCGAGATCCAAACCCCGGAGTTCGGTTACGGATTGGAGGGGCTTCTTCGGGAAAGAAAGGATAGCCTCTTCGGCATTCTGAACGGCGTCGATTATTCTGATTGGGACCCGGCCACGGACCCGCTCCTGCCGGCGAGATTTTCTCCGACCGATAGGGAAGGGAAAAAAGTCTGTAAGAAGGAACTGGCCAAGATCTTTGGATTGCAGGGGAGCTCGACGGAGTTGCCGATCATGGGGATGGTCTCCAGGCTGGCCGGGCAAAAGGGTTTGGACATCGTCAGCGAGGCCCTGGATGATATCATCAGCCTGGGGGTCAACCTGGTCATCCTGGGAACAGGAGATGAGAAAATCCAGGATGCCCTTCGAAGGGCCCAGAAGGGCCATCCCGGCCGGCTGGGCTTGATGATTGCCTTCAACGATAAAGTGGCCCGCACGATTTATGGCGGCAGCGACATGCTTCTCATACCGTCTCGCTATGAGCCCTGCGGCCTAACCCAAATGTACGGGCTAAAATATGGAGCTGTTCCAGTGGTGAGAGCAACGGGAGGACTGGACGACACCATCGAGGAATACGACCCGGCCGCAAGGTCCGGAAATGGATTTAAGTTCGAAGAATATTCAGCCCCTGCCCTGGTGAAGTCGGTTGAGACGGCGACCTCGTTTTATCGCCGGAAAGACGATTGGGATGCTCTTCTGGCCAACGCGATGGCCTGTGATTATTCCTGGAACAGTTCCGTCCGGGAGTATATCAAGCTCTACAGGAAGATCGCCTGTGCCTAGAAGAGGTCAACCCCCACCTTGCGGAGCAGCCGGGCCAATTTGGCCAGGGGGAGGCCGACGACATTATAAAAGCAGCCTTCAACCCGTTCAATAAAAACACCTCCGAGACCCTGGATGTCAAAGCTCCCGGCCTTATCCAAGGGAGACACTTTTCTGAAGTAATTGCGCGCCTGTTCATCGCTCAAGGGGCACATGAATACTTTGGTTTTGTCATAGGACGTGAGCGCCTTGCGATTGTCGATGTCGACGACGGCGATTCCCGTATAGACCCATTGCGGCTGCCGGGAAAGAAGGCGGAGCGTGCGCACGGCCTCACGGACGCTCCTCGGTTTGCCGATGACTGTCCTGCCCACACGGACAACCGTATCGGCGGCGATGACGACGCCGGAATCGTGCTTGGCCGCAACGGCCCTCGCCTTCTTGAGGGCGTTTTGGCGGACGAGGTCGCTGGTCCGGCCGGCTAGCCCTCTATCTTCGCGGACTCGGGACTCCTCGACTCGGAACCTGAGGCCGATCTGCCTGAGCAGATCCTGCCTTGCCTTTGATTTTGAGGCGAGGATGAGAAGTCTACTTCGTCGTTTCGTCATCTCGTCATTCTTCTAAAAAATTACTGCGATATATTTTTTAAGGTGACCCCCATGGCCACCTTGATCCGACCATGATCCTTATCGTGCTCGCACTAGCACGGGTTTCCCCAGTGCCTTCAGTTTTATTCCGTCAATCCCGCAACGTAACCTGAAGACCAGGCCCAGCCCAAATTGTAACCTCCCCGGGGCCCCTGGACGTCAAGGATCTCACCGGCCAGATAGAGACCTCTCTGGCGTTTTGATTCAAGGGTGCGGGCTTCGACATCACGGGCATCAAGGCCTCCGCAGGTGAATTCCGCTTCATTCCAGCCGCGTGTCCCCAAAACGGGGAACCGCTTATCCTTTAGGCCGCTGGGACCGGACTTGAGCACCTCCCTGACGAGCCCGGCGAACTTGTTGGGCAGGAGTCCGGTCAAGAGATCCTCCTCTTTGAAGCCGTGGCCGGCCCTCCTGGCCAGCTCGTCTGCGAGCTCTTCGCCGGATAGAAAGGGAATGAGGTCCAAGGACACTCCCAGATTTTCTTTTTTTTCGCGGTGCAGAGCGATCGAAATCGTCTCGCTGACGTCCAGAATGGCCGTCCCGGAAAGACCATATTGAGTAAACAAAACTTCGCCTGAAGCTTCTCCGGCCACGCGTCCTTCGATGAGGCCTTTCACCTTGGATGTGATCCGCTGTCCTTGCAGAAGATGGCACCATCTTTCTTTAATGACCAGAGGGACAGCGCTGGGCACGGGCGCGATGGTTTTGTGGCCGAAGCGTTCCGCGAGCCGATAGGCGTTTCCGTCCGAGCCCAGAGCGGGGTAAGATCGCCCTCCGCCGGCGAGGATAACGTATTGGCTTTCGACCCGGCGTCCGTCCTTGGCGATCAAAGAGAAACCGGCCGGCGATGTCTCCATCTCAGCCACTTCAAAATTCAGCTCAATGCCAACCTGAAGCCGGTCGAGTTCGAGCTCGAGGATCTTGACAACTGAGGAGGCTTGGTTGGTCACCGGGAAAAGCCGTCCCTCCTCGGCGCGGACCTCCAGGCCGAGTTCTTTAAAAAAATCCAAAATCTTGGTTTTCCCAAACCGGGCAAGGACCGACCGAACCAGTTCCGGCTGGCTGGACGAATAAAAAGATTCGTTGAAATTTTCGTTCAAAAGGTTGCATCGCCCGCCGCCGCTGATCAGGACTTTTTTTCCGAGGCGGGGCATTTTTTCGCAAATGATGACAGAGTGCCCTTTGCGGCGGGCGCTTATGGCGGCTGCGAGGCCGGCTGCTCCGCCTCCGATGATCGCGGTCTGGAATCCTGATTTCTTACGGATCATGAACGAGGCAGCCGGCATCCGTGAAGATATTTGGCCGCCACTTCAGGAGGCACGGGGTTGATATAGAACCCTGTGCCAAGCTCGAAACCGGCGACTCGAGTGAGCACGGGAGTGATTTCCATGTGCCAGTGATAGCTCTTCTCCACTCGGGGCCACTTGGTCTTGGAGAGATTGAGGTTCGGGGCCTGATGAATGATGAAGTTATAAGGAGGGTTCGAGAGCAAGATACCCAACCGGGTGAGGACCTCCTTAAGGACATTGGCCAAGGAGACGATTTCTTCCGGCCCCTGACTTGAAAAGTGCGGCGAATGACGGAAGGGGTAAACGGCCATTTCAAACGGAAATCGTGAGGCAAACGGAGTCACGACAGCAAAATGCCTGTTCTGGAAAACGAGTCGATCACGGCACTTGTTCAGGTCCTCTTCGATCATCCGGCAAAAAACGCACCCCTTGTATTGGCTGTGCAGCCGCTCGGCGCCGTACAACTCTTCTTTTAACCTCTTGGGCACGATCGGGGTGGCCACGATCTGGGAGTGAGGATGGCTCAGGGACGCACCGGCGTCCTTGCCCTTATTTTTAAAGATCTGAACGTACTGGTAATGCAGTTCGCCTTCGATGTTCTCAATTCTCTGCTTAAAGGCCAGAAGGACCTCCTTGATATTAGACACCGAAAGCTCGTTGAGCTCCCGGTCGTGGTCCGGACTTTCGATGACCACCTCGTGGACGCCTACACCGGGGATCGATTGGAAGAGACCTTTTTGTGGTTTGGGCGGCGGAAGCCCTCGGCCCAAGGCCGGAAACTTGTTGGGCACGACCCTCACCCGCCAGCCAGGATGGTCGGCCTGGGCTCCTTTTTTCCTGAACGAAAAAACCTCAGGGGGCGTCTTGGATTCGCTGCCCTCACAGAACGGACAGAACATTTTTTGCTCGGCCGCCTGTTTGGCCTCTTCGCGCGGCGGACGGAAATCATCCGGCCGTTTGCTTCTTTCGGAGGCGATGATCACCCATCGTCCGCTGATCAGGTCCTTTCTGAGCTGAGACATCTTATTTCTTGAGAAGCTCCTTTATCTTAGCTTTGAGTTCCCGCAGAGAAGATGATTTGACGACGTAGGCGTCCGCGGCCCAGGTCATAAAATCGCCCTTATAGCTTTGGTAGGCCGTGTTGATAATAATCGGGATGTCCTTTCTCAGGCCCATGATCTGGGTGATAAGCTCGATTCCGTCCCTGCCGGGCATGCGGATATCCGTGATGATGAGGTCGAACTGGGTCTTCTGGAGCGCCGCCAAGCCCGAGTCGGCGTCATTGACGGCCACCACCTCATAGCCTTCCTTGGAGAGTTCCTCCTCATAGAGGAGGCAGAGAGATTTTTGGTCCTCGACGATCAGGATTTTTTTCATTTCTCCCCCCCAGTCGGACAGCATTTAAAATATAGCCGGAACAGGGTTCCCCCGCCTTCCCGGCTTTCGACTTCGATCTTGCCGCCGCAAGCATCCATGACCCGTCTGACAAAGATGAGGCCGAGGCCCATCCCCTTTTCTTTGGTGGTGAAGAAAGGAACAAAGATCTTTTTCAAAACGTCTTCGGGCATCCCCTTGCCGTTGTCCCGGACGCTGATGCAGAGCCACTTCTTATCCTCGCGACGGGCGCTGATGGTGACGCTTCCACCCTGGGGAGTCGCGTCAAGCGAGTTGTCGATAATGTTCCGCACCGCTTCCCTGACATAAGTCTGGTCGCAGAGAATCGGCGGATTATCCCTTGCCAGCTCGATCCTGACAGCGCGGCCGCGGCTCTTTCTTCTGATCTCCGGGCTGCGGAGGATCGATTTGATGATCTTCGAGATTCTGATCGGCTCGGGGGTCGCAATTTCGACTTTCAGAAAATGGCCCAGTTCGAAAATGATCTCCTCGAGCCGTCTGACTTCCTCCCGGATAATCTCGAGGTTCCTCTTTGTTCTCCCGGGGTCAAGAGAACCGCGAAGGATCTGGTCGGTGAAACCGCCGATCGTGACCAGGGGATTTCGCAACTGGTGGGTGATGTGCATCGCCATCTCCCCCATGGCCGCGAACTGTTCCATCTCGATCAGCTTGCGGTGGAGAGTGGTCGCATAGATATAGTTGCCTGCGATCAGTCCGCAGATGCTGGCCAGCTCAACGTCCCGGGTCGCGATCGGCGATCTGATGATGGCGTTGTCAAGGACTATCTCGCCAACGAGCTCGCCGCCCCCGACCAGAGGGAGGCAGAGGAACTCGTCCGCACCCAGAATTTCCAGGAATTTCTTATCCACGAGAGGCTCGTTCCGGGCATCCCGCACGAGCATGATTTTTTTTGTCTGGGCCGGCAGAACGGGAAGAAGCCCGTTTTCCTCGTCGAGAGAGTAGCTCAAACCCTTGACCCGGTTGGTCAAGACATCGGCGCTTTCGATCATCAGGGACCTGTTATATTCCAGCACTTCGAGGTAGCCGATTCCCGGTGTGGAAAGGATTTCCCAGATGTTCTTGGCTTCCTCCGGCGAACGCGGCCCGAGCCACATCTGGCCTCGCAAGACTTGCCGGTCGGCGAGGAAGAGCATGGCTCTGTTGAACCCGACTCCGGAACCGGAAGTCAACGCGGTCAGGATGACCAAGAGGTTATCCTCGAAAGAGAAGGGCTGAAAAAAAGTCTGAGAGACAATCGACAGCAGCCGGAGCTCCTTGGAGGCTTCCCTCTGAAATTGATAGGAAAAAAAATCGTATTTATCGATCATCCGGGCATCCAATTCTTGGGGACGACGCGGATCCCCAGCTTGCTGAGCTTGAAATTCCTGGCGTCCTTCAGGTCATCAAAACCCAGCGCAAATTGTGAAGGGATGATGGAAAATTTGTCGATGATGGCCCGCCTGACCTTGGCCCCTGAGCCAACCTGGGCACCTTCCAGGATGATAGAATCCTCGACAACCGCCCCCTCCTTCACCCTAACTCCCGGTGAAATGATCGAATTCCGGATCGTGCAGCTCGAGATGACGCATCCGGAGCCGATGATCGAATTTGTAATCTCTCCGCTGAGGAAGAGCGTCGGGGGATACTGGGGCTTATAGGTCCGGATAGGCCAGGCCGGATTCATGAGCTGAAAGGGAGATTCCGGCGAGAGAAAAGACATATTAGCTTTCCAATAAGCGTCTATTGTCCCGATGTCTTCCCAGTAGCCTTCGAATAGATGGGCGTAGATTCTCTGTCCCTGGACGAGCTTGGGCAGGATATCCCTTCCGAAATCATGGCCGCTGGCCTGGTTTCGCGCATCCTGGATCAAGGCCTTGATCAGGGCGGCCGTTCGGAACAGATAAACGCCCATCGAGATGAGCGAAAGCCCGGGGTTCCAGGGGGCGACGGGCGGCTTCTTCGGCTTTTCTACGAAGCCGATGATTCTGGATTCCTGGTCGACCTCTATGACTCCGAACCGGCCCGTTTCTGAGGCCGGAACAGTCTTGGCCAGGATGATCGCATCGGCCTCTTTCTCGAGATAGAACTTGAGGATCTTTCTGTAATCGGATTTGTAAACATGGTCGCCCGAGAGGACGAGGACGGCGCTGGGGGCTTCCTGCTGAATGGTATAGATGTTCTGAAAAACGGCGTCCGCAGTGCCTTCGTACCAGTGGTCTCCAACCCTTCCTTGGGCCGGCAGGGAAATGATGAAATCTCCGCTTTCGGAATGGAAGATGTTCCAACCGTTCAGGATATGCCTCTCCAGAGACAGGGATTTGTACTGAGTGAGAAGGGCGATCCTGCGCAGGCCGGAATTGAGCGCGTTGGAGAGGCTGAAGTCGATGATCCGGTAGCTCCCCAGGAACGGGACAGAGGGTTTGGCCCTGTCTTTAGTCAAAGGGTAGAGCCTCTCCCCTTTTCCCCCGCAGAGAATCATGACCAGCGTTTTTTCAGATAATTGTTCCATCGCTCGTCTCGATCGTATCAAACAGGAGGTCCTCTTGCTCCCAGAGAGAAAGGAGTTCTTTCTGTTCTTCGCTCAGAGGCGCCGGAGCCTGGAGCCATTGGCCCAGTGTTTTGGACCTCAGATAATGTTCGGCCACCCGGCTCTCGGCATAATCTCTGGCCGTCCAGGTCGAAATCAAGAACGGCCAATCCGAGCTCTCAAGCAGGAATTTTTCCCGGTAAAATTGCCTGAGAACCCGCTGGTTCTTGGGCCAAGGAAGTTTCTCTAGTCTGGAAGAGACGTCTTCGATCGCATAGACCTTCTCCCAGATCCAAGAGGTGTCCTCGTTGAGCCAGATCCAGTGGAATCCACCCTGTCCCCATGATCCTTCGGGGAGGGAAAGCCGGGCTTGGGGAGCGAGTCTTTCCAGGGACGCAGCGGCGGTCAGGCTTTGCACCGCTGTCCCATTGAGTTTTTTGAGCACGAGATAGAGCCACTCCGGGCCTTCGAACCACCAGTGTCCGAAGAGTTCCGTATCATAGAGTGAGGCGATGACTCCCCCATCTTTTTCTTTCAGGGATTGATGAATAAGGCTGACGAAGTGCGAAGAGTTTTCTTCCAGCCGCTCTTTCACTTTTTCGGGCTGATACGGCGACTTCTCAGCCAAGTCGGTCGCGTTCGACGTAATGCGCCAGTACCTCATCCCCCCCGGAAAATGTTTCTTGTGGAATTCCAAGTACCAACCGTCGCCGGGATAGCCCGCGTGACGGCTCCAGACTTGGGACCCGGTCACCTCATCCCTGGCCAAGAAAGGCACGTCGGAGGGGAAGGCTAGATAGGGAAGATACGGGCTCCGGGGGATTTCTTTTTGGGGCTGATAGGACTTTTGGAATTTATCCCAGAGCAGCCCAAGGGCGGGGAATCTTTCCATGTAGACCCCCTTGGCCTCTCCCCCTCTGAGGAGGTGCGCATCGACAAAAAAATAGGCGATCCCCTGGGCGCCCAGAAGCTCGTCGACTCCCCGCCGGTGATAAGGCTCTTTCTGGCCCACCGGCGGCTTCCATTCGTAAGCCGGACGGTAGCCGCACTCGGGGAGCCAGAAACCTTTCGCCACTTTGCCAAATAAGGAGCGGTGGACATGTTTGCCCTGGCGAACCTGGGCGCTGACGCTCTCGTCGTCTCCCAATAGAGGGAAATATCCGTGCGTCGCGGCCGAGGTTAAGATCTCGATCGACCCCTCGTCCTGGAGGGACTTGAAGCTGTCAATGAGATCGGATTTGAACTTATCGGAAAAATTCCGGCTGAGCTTTTCATACCACTCTTCCCAAAAAATGGCTAAAGAGACCAGGCTCTTATTCCCCGTTTTTTCAAAGTGGAGGCGATCCGTGCGGGCAATCTCGCGCTTCATTTTCAGGTAGGCGGCAAAGCCATCTCTGAAACTCTGGCGTTTGAGCTGGTCGGCCAAAACGGGGGTGAAGCTGATATTGACCCGGGGGGGGATGCCCTCATCCCGCAGTCGGCAAAAAACATCAAGCAGGGGAAGATAGCTCTCGGCCGCGGCCTCAAAGAGCCAATCCATTCCATGGGGCCAGCTTCCGTGGGCCAGCACGAACGGAATGTGGCTGTGGAGGACGAGAGTAAAGTACTTATCGGTCATTGATCCTGATTATTCTAACCTCTGCCGAGAACTTTTCGCCCTTGGTCAGCGCTATTCGCCAGAGAGGAAGCAGGCAAATTCCTTGGACAATTATATCATACCCTTCCTCTGATTGGGAAAGAGTCTGAAGCGGAAAATGCCAGAAATCATCCGGCTGGGAAGCTTGGAATTCAACCGATTTCAGGAAAATGACAATTGGAGGATCGGTAAATTCTGTCTCTTCGGGAAAGAAAGAAAAATTCCACTCTGATCCGAACAGAAGAGCGACGTCTCTGCCTGAGAGGTTCTCGACTTCATAAGCAACTCGGATCTCTCCCTCCACGAGCCGAATCGTTTTTTTGAGCCTGATCGAAACGGCCTCATTCCCGATCCGGACTTTACCCTCGCGCTCCAACACCAAATTGTCTCCGGTCAGAAGCGGGTTGTATTCTTGATTGATGAAATCGCCCTGTTCGCTGGAGTCGACCCGCCGAAAGCTTTTCTGCGTTGTCCCGGGATGAAGAAAATGATCCAGAGCTGAAAAACGGGGATACAAGTCTGGATGCAGGAGCTCTTCTGCCTGGGGAGGAATCTCCTTGGACAGCTCATGGATGCTCCTGCCCTCACTTTCTTTATCTCCCCGGGCAACGAGGTAGCTTTCCCTCCGTCGCGAAAGAACGTCGCAGATGTTCCGTGAGATGGTCCGGTCATCGATCTCAACGATGCTCCCTCCAAAAGACGGTTTGATGATGAGGTTGAACTCCTGACCTCTTAGAAGGAATTCGTCCTTGCCGTCGAGGTCATAATCCAATTCACTCCAACCTGGCTCGAGGTTGAGTTTTTCTTCGGCCAGGAGCAAATGTCGGTAGGCTGCGCCCCTGAGATGCGGCAGATAAAGACCTCCAAAAATCCCGTGCCAGTACGGATCATTGCCCTGCGCCTGGTAGAGTAGCTGGCGGGCCTCCGCCTCATCAGGCTTCTTCTCCAGCTCGCGGGAGACGAGGATCATGCGCTTGTGAAGATGGTTGCTCTCCCGGTACTTGAGAAGGAAATCGCGGAAAAATCCACCCCGCAAAAAGCGTGTGGCCTGGGGCGGGATCCGGCCTCTCAGGGATTCAAAAATTTCATGCTCTTCCGGCTCCAAAACCCATCCCATCATCTCTTCATAGGAGGCGGGCGGCAGATACACTCGTCCCGCGGGTGGGTGATCGTCGAGATATTCGGAAAAGGTCGCTGTGCGGATATTTTCTTTTTCCAGAAAGGAGAGGAAGGCTCTGAGCCAGCCCTCTTCATAAACCCACTTATGAGTGCCTGGCCAGAGGCCGAATTTCTCGCCGTCATCACCGAGAATGGCTGTGCCGCCTTCCCCGGCGATTTCCTGGAAATGGGCTCTGATCTCGTCGAGACCGCGGAAAGGAATCAGGTAGCGCAGTTTTTTGTCGATCGGGAAGAGCCGCAGGGGAAATCCTTCTTCTTCAGTGATGTAAGAGGTATGGATATTCTCGACCCCGGCATAATGGAAGTGTTCTTCGTCAAGGAGGGTATACTCGATTCCGGCTCGGGCAAGGGGTTTTGCGAGATGGGGTTCCCAAACTCTTTCCGCCAACCAAGCGCCCCTCGGCCTCGTCCCGAAGTTCTCCTCAAGAAAGCGGTTCATCATCTCGACCTGTCCCAGCTTGTCCTCAGTGGGAATGAGCGAGAGGATCGGCTCGTAGAACCCTCCGCCCAAAAGCTCGACTCGGCGCTCTTGGACCAGCTCGCTGACGATGTCCCAGCACTCCCTTTCCTTCTCGATCATGTGCTCCCAAAGCGGGCCGGAAAAATGAAGCGTCCACCGGAAAGCCCGGTGTTCTTTGGCCTCGCGCAAAAAGGGCAGGTAGCTGTCCCGGAAGGCTTTCTCCATGACGAACTCGAAATTGCCGACCGGCTGGTGATTGTGCACGGCGAATAGAAAAGTGACCATGGTCAGATCCCCTCTTGGGCGAGGACATAAGCCAGGGCGGCCAGGGCAATGGCTCCCAGCTCCAACTCCCTTGGATTGACGGAGGAGAGCACATCCAGGGCGGAATGATGAACGTCAAAATAGCGCTGAGAGTCTGTGATCAGGCCGATGATGCAGACTCCCTGCGCGGCCAAGGGCCCGATGTCGACTCCCCCTCCTCCGGGCTGGATGCCGGAAATCAGTCCCAGGGGTTTGAAGGTGGGTTCCCAGGTCTTGAGCTTGCTCAGTGCGGAGGCGCTGCCGCCGGCGGAAAACCCCAGTGGCAGGAATCCGCCTCGGTCGGATTCTATGGCCACGAGGTGCTTTTCTTTTTTACGGTTTTCTTGCCCGGCGTAATCCCTTCCGCCCGAGCCGCCGAATTCTTCGTTCATGAAGAGAACGCCCCGCACACTCCGCCTCGGCGCGAGACCGAGGTCTTTGATGAGGGAAAGCGCCTCTAACACCTGAGCGCAGCCCGCTCCGTCGTCGTGCGCCCCAGTCCCCAGGTCCCAACTATCCAGATGAGCGCCGAGAAGGATGATCTCCTTGGGTCTCTCTGCTCCCGTGATCTGGCCCAAGACATTCGCCGATATGACCGGTGCTAGTTCCTCACATTCGAGGTTCAAGTTTATGACCAGGCCCGGGTCTTTTTCAAGGAGATGAGCCAAGAAATCTGCATCGCTTGTGCTGATGGCCGCAGCCGGGATCCTGGCCACCCCGGGCGCGTAGCGAAGCATCCCGGTGTGAGGAAAATCATCGATCCGCAAGGTCAGCGACCGTACCAGGACCGCCAGCGCTCCCTCTTTGGCCGCTTCAATTGCTCCCTGGGTTCTATATGGGCCGGCTTCTCCATAAGCCTGGAAAGTATCCAGATAACTCCGGTCCATAGCCTTATTGTAAAATACAATCTTATCCTTGGCCTCTCCTCCCTTCTTGTGCAATTCCTCAAATGACGCGACTTGGAGGACCGGCGCCGATAGGCCCGTTTCAGGAGTAGCAACGCTCCCGCCGAGAGCAGTGATTTTTAAAGCCCGAGTGCCCGTCAGCGCGGATTGTGCAATCCTGGCTTCATGGATCGCTCCCCGGACCCACCGTTGGACGGAAACTGCTTCGAGGGTGACGAGGTCGAGCCCAAGGTCCGTGAGTTTCTGGCGCATCAGTTCAACGGCTGCCGCCGCTTGGAGCGAACCCGGCAGCCTCGGCCCGATGGCCGTCAACTGTCTCAAATATTCATAAGCTCCTTCCCGGCGAAGCCCGGCCGCTTTCGCCTTCTCCACGAACTCTGAGAAAGGCAACAGTTGATTTTTCTTCAGGGCTGCGAGGTCTGCCACCACACAGGCCAGCATCATGAATACAAGGATGGGCACGGATGCTTTGTGCTTCACGCTGATTAGCCGATTTCCCATTCAGATGACTCCTCGCTCCGGAAGTCCCTTAGCAAGCACATTTCAAGGGCAGACGGATGAGCTTCCTTGGTCATCCCAGCCGAAAAAAATTCCACCCTTAAGCGGGGGTAACCAAACGGAAGTGAGAGACGAGATGGCTATTTCTTCTCTCTTCTTTTCTCTTGCTGGTTCTTTTCCTGCTCTTCCTTCCAATAATCCAGACACTCGATGCTGCAAAAATTCAGCACGTATTCTTCCCCTTCGGGATGAAGAGCAGCCGCCTTGGGGATTTCTTTCTTGCAGATGTCGCAGGCGATCGTCTTTTCTTCAGAAGTCATTTTTCCCTCCCTTCTAGAATCCTGATCCGCACTCTCAGCCCAGATTCTTTTTGTGCTTAAAGAGCAACCAGTTCCTGTCCTGGGGATTCTTGGACCTGAGCTTGATCAGGGCATACATCCCCTTCAACTTTCTCCCTTTGATGCGGACCAGCCATTTGGCCGCATCTCTTTCCATCAGCAGATAGGTCCCCCGGTCCCAGATCTTGACCATCCCGGCCCCGTAGGTCCCCTTGGGGATCCTCCCCTCAAAATCTTTATAACTCAGCGGGTGGTCTTCGGTCTGGACGGCCAGCCTCTTGATCCCTTCCTCGAGCGGGGGTTCCTTGGGGATCGCCCAACTTTTGAGCACCATTTCGTCATCCTCTTTTGCTTCCAGCCGAAGGTCGTAGTGATGACGCGAGGCATGATGTTCCTGAACGAGATAGACAAGACCCTTCGACTTTCCCCTCTCCGGCTTCCGTTTTCCTTCCTTCGGCTCGGGAGTCTTGGCGAAATCTCGTTTTGTTTTATATTCTTTTAACGACATCGTTTGACTGCCTGCCGCGAAATCTCACCTGTGGAGGAAGCAGCGTTCACAATCGGTTTCTCCGGGTCGGCGGGTCACGATCATGGCCAGCCCGAGCTCGTCAGCTTTTTCGATCACTTCCTGATCGCGGATGGAGCCCAGCGGATAGATGATCGCCGTGATGCCGTTCCCGGACGCAAGTTCGACAACATCCGCAAATGGCATAAATGCGTCTGAAGCCATGACGCATCCCTCGGGTCCGTATCCGCGTCGAGAGAAACGGATGGCGTCCTCTGCCGCGTCGATCCGGCTTCTCTGGCCGGAACCTACTCCGTGGACCTTATCAGCCTGCCCGATGACGACGGCATTGGAGCGGGTGAAACAGGAGACAGTCCAGGCGAGCAGTGCAGCCTGGATTTCCTCCTGGCGGGGCTTTCTCGCGGAGACCACATCCACAGATTCCGGTCCGGTTATCCTGGAGTTGAATCTCTTTTGGACAAGGAGTCCGCCGGCCACGCGCTTGAACTCCAGGCCGTTATCAACTGAGGCTTCGGTCAGGGCACTTCCCATTTTGACGACCCGGAGAGTTTTTCGCCCGGCCAGCACTTCCAGCGCTGGGGGGGTGAAGTCGGGGGCGTAAACAACCTCGATATTCCTGGGGCTCTCGATGAGCAGCCCGGCCAGCTCTTCCGTGACCTTGAAACCGAAAACATCGACGCTTCCGAAATTCGAGAGCGGATCGCACTTCCAGGCCTTTTCGAAGGACTCCACGGGATTCGTGCCTATGGCCGCTCCGCTGGGCATCTCATGTTTGATCAAAGCGCAGACCAATCCTGCCGGGCGGACCTCGGTCAATTTGCGGACGAGTCTCTGCCCCAGATCCATATCTCCCACATTGATATAGCTCAGACCTTTGGTCCCCTCCTGGAGGACCTCCATGGTGGCCATGTTCGGTCCTGAAGTTCCAGGTTCCTGGAAGAATGCGGCCGGATAGCCAGGGTTTTCGCCATAGCGCATGGAGAGTTTTTTCACGAAGACCTGGCCGCCGAAATTCAGAGTCTCCGGGAAATCCTCTTTGACCTTGGTTGAATACTGCCGACGAGAAGCCTTATCCACTTTATCCATGGGATTTTGTCATCCTTGAAGCGCGGTTGATAATAAAAATTCCGGAAGCTTCCTTCCCGAGGCTTCTAGAAAAAGCGCAGGCGATAGCCACCCGCAGATCCTGCCCGCCGTTTTTTGGCTCCAGAGCTTTGTAAACGGCCTCGGCCAGGTCTTTGGCCGTACGTTGGGCAATTGTGAGATCCAAGGGGCTCGAACTGAAGGGGCGGAGCGGGTCTTTGTTTTCACCGCTATAAGTGCTGATCATCTTCCCTTGACCCGGGCTTAATACGAAATCGAAAACCGTTTTTTGGGAACTCCCATCCTCGCCGCGCCTGACGATTCCAAGTGCCGCCTCAAAGGAGGAAAGCAGGCATCCGCCGATACGAGGGGTAAAAATAGGGGGGTCGGGTTCATAATCCCAATCCCTCAGGGCCCGGCGCAGGATTCTTTTGGGCTCGGTTGTTTTTCCCAAGTGCTCATCGATGCTGGATGTCTGATTCCCATTGCTGACCGCGATGCCGCGCGAGAAAATGATCGCCGGATAGATGAGAAGTTCGGGATTCCCTTTTTTTAGGACATCCTGATCGGTCCACTCGGTCATGATTCGGTCCCCGACGAGCTCCAGTTTCCTAGCTTGACTGGAGGGAGACCTTCCCGTTATTCCGTAGACAACTATGCCCTGCTCGCCGATTTCGTCCCTGCCCAGGATAATAAAGCGTCCCGGATAGACCATGGCGGATAGGGGCGATAGATCTCTAGGCATCGGATCTCCTGTGCGGCGGTTACTTCCTATTGATAACATATGGAAAGCGGCAAGTCAAAAATAACAACCATTGAGCCGTGAGCGGTGAGCTGTGAGCAGTCAGGTTCGCCGGTTTTTCGGGACCGGTGGGGAAATGTCCTATGCAAAAGAGAATCAAAACCATTGAGATCCTCAATAAGAATGAACCTGGCACATTTTGATCATGCATTCCACTCCTCACTGCTCAGTGCTCACAGCTCACTATCTTAAAGCGTTCTTGTATTGGCGGCCTGATTCGGATAGAATTCTCTCCTCAGAGTTGAGGTGGACATGCCCGAAAATCCGGTCGAAGCCTTTAAGAACGCCGAATTCTTGGCTTCCCCGGAGGCTCGGACACTGAGAATTCTCAGCGAATATCTCGAGCCCATGGTCAGATTGGACATTCACAAAGTCAACAGCACTGTCCTTTTCCTTGGCTCTTCAAGGGCTCTGACGGAGAAGCAGAGCGTCTTTTTTGCCAAGTTCCGCCGGGAATCCGAAGAATTGGCCTTCTTGCTGGCCCGGTGGGCGATCAAGCTCAAGCCCAGGGGAAAGAATTTCGTCGTTTGCACCGGAGGAGGGCCGGGCTTGATGGAGGCCGCCAATCGTGGTGCCTCACGGGCGGGAGGACGGACGATCGGGATGAACATCTCGCTCCCGGAAGAACAGGCCCCCAACCCCTATATCTCACCCGAGCTGTCCTTCCTTTTTCATTATTTTTTCATGAGGAAGTTCTGGCTGGTCAGCAAGGCCAAGGCCGTCGTTGCTTTTCCGGGCGGGTTCGGGACGATGGATGAGCTTTTTGAGACACTGACTCTCATTCAAACTGGAAAAATCGCCAAAAAAGACCTGGCCGTGATCCTGTATGGTGAAGACTTCTGGAAAAAGATCATCCACTGGGATGACTTGGTGGCCTTGGGCTTGATCGGGCCTCAGGATAAGGAACTCTTTCGCTTCTGTTCGACGCCGCATGAAGCGTTTGTTTGTTTAAAAGCACGGTTGCAGCGCCATCTCTGAAAGGAGTTGGAGGACCGGACGATCCCGAGTTCCAAGAGAGGCTTGAAGAGCAAAAAAATCCTGGGTCTGTTGATTATCCTGGCCGCGGTTTCCTGCGCCCGGGTGCGATCGCTCGCCCCGCCCCTGGTCCAAACCGGCCTGGCTTCCTGGTATGGGCCGGATTTCCACGGCAAGGCCACCTCGAATAGAGAGATCTACAACATGTACGATCTCACAGCGGCCCACAATACTCTGCCCTTTGGAACCAATGTCATGGTGACCAACCTGGAGAACGGAAAGTCCGTCGTCGTCCGGATCAATGATCGGGGTCCTTTTGTTGGGAACCGGATCATCGACCTCTCCTTCGCCGCCGCCAGGGTCCTCGGAATGGTCGGGACCGGCACCGCGCCTGTCAAGATCGAGGTGTTGGGCGCTGTTTCTTCCCTCCCTTCTTCTCCGGCCTGCTGCGTTCAAGTGGGATCGTTCGTGATGAAGGAAAATGCACTGGCACTCCAACGCACGCTTCAAGAAAAGTATGACGGCGTCTATATCTCCATCTTTCGGACTTCCTATCAAACCTATTTTAGGGTGCGGATCAGGGCCGGCGACAGGAATGATGCCCTGAGGATCGCAGAGCGAGTCTCGGCTGCGGGGATTCCGGTTATCATTCTCGAAGAGCGCTGAAACTATCCCTTTTTCTTGAGGAGAAAAGCCGAATCCCTTAGCTTGTTCTCTTTTCCGTCATGGACCGCGAACTTGCCGCCACTCCAGAGTCCGGCGGCACCAAATTCCCCCTTTTTGTTCAGAGCATAGAAATTCAATCCGAACCGGGGCCATCCGTCCGCGTCGAGCAGCCGGGGTACGAGTTTAGTGGTCTTGACGATCCTCTCCAAGGTTTTGAGACATGACTCTTCCGGCGACGCTCCGCGGGCCATGAACTCTACCACGGCATAGCTTCCACAATTCAGAATATTGGCCTCGCCCCGGCCGGTTGAGCCAGCCGCTCCGATTTCGTTGTCGACGTATAATCCTGCGCCGATGATCGGTGAATCGCCAACCCTGCCCGCCAGCTTGAAGGACAAACCGCTGGTTGTTGTCACTCCGGCCAGATCCCCTTTGCCATCGATGGCGATGCAGTTGATGGTCCCATGCGTCCAGGCGATCGTATCCAGACCTGGCGGATTATCTTTGACCTGAGGCGCCAGCCAGTTGTCGCGGTCCGAAAGATTTTCTTTCCAGCGCAGCCAGATTTCGCGCGATTTATCGGTGAGGAGGTCCTCTTCTTTGAACCCGTGAGCCTTGGCGAACTTGAGGGCACCTTCTCCCACAAGGAGGACGTGGTCCGACCGTTCCATCACCAGCTTGGCCACTTTAGAGGGAGTCTTGATGTTTCTCAGGGCGGCGACCGCCCCCGCGCCGTGGGTCGGGCCGTACATCACGGACGCGTCCAGCTCGACGACGCCCTCTTCATTAGGAAGTCCTCCGTAACCCACCGACATATCGTTGGGATCTTCTTCGATGATGTTCACTCCGGCGATGACCGCGTCGAGCGGGTCGCCACCGGATCGGATCAGTTCCATGGCTTTGTCCGTGGCCCTCAGTCCGTTTGCGCTCGAGATGACGCATGCTCTGACCGGGCCTGACTGTGCCCCCGTCAAGGTCCGAGCCCCCGAGATCATTGAAACAGCCCCGATCGTCACTCCGGTTTTCAGGAAGTCCCGACGGGAATATTTTGGACTCATGAATCCTCCTCCGTTTTTCAGGTATCCATCGAACCGTCCTAAATTAGTTTATTTTGAGGAAAGAGTCAAAGCCATGAAATACGTAACGGTCAAGGGTAATGAGTAAGGGGTAAGGGGACCGGCGTGGAGCAACATAGACTGGAATTTATTTAATTCAGCTGGTGCTTTTGGCCAACTCCCTTCCGCCCGGTCATTTTTCTTGTCTTTCCAAAGAAAAAAGAGGGAGAGGTTTTGGAATTCGAAAGAGTCGCGCTCTTGATCTTTGTTTGAAGCCCCTGACCGCTCACTGTTGCTATGTTTGACAACCTCGCGAAGGGTTGTATAAACTCTCTTTCTGTTCAGATGAAAAAAAAAGTCCTTATCTCAGCTTCTCTCTTTCATTCGCTCAATGATGCCGCAACGGTGGTTGCGCCGATGGCCTTTCCGATCCTCTACAGCCAACGCTCCTTGATCACCAGCTACTCTCAGATGGGCATACTTTCCAACCTCGGACTTATGGTTACGATATTTGTCCAAGTCATGGTGGTCACTCTGGCCGACCGCGTTGAGTACAAAACGCTTCTGTTCGTGAGTTTCGCCGGGATTTCGGCTTCCCTGGTCCTGATCACTTTTTCTTCGAGTTTCGCCCTTCTGCTGGTTTTTTATCTCCTCATGCGGGTATTTACCAGCTTTTACCATCCCATCGGCGTCGCCTGGGTTTCAAAAACGAATCCAAGCCAGGGGCTGGATTTCGCCATGGGCGTTCAGAGCGCTTCGGGCAACTTCGGCGTTTTTGTGGTTTTTGTCCTGGCCGGATACATTGCCCAGAAATTCAGTTGGAAGACTCCCATCAACCTCTGGGCCGTACTGGTCGTCCTGATCGGGCTCGCGAGCTTCTGGTTTGTGAGAAATATATCCACCAAGGGAGAGGAGCTCCGACGGGGAGGCCTGTCCTCCTGGCTGAAGACCTTGAACCAGATCAAACCCTACCTGCTCGGGTTTATCTATGGAGGTTTCTGTTGGGCGACGACGATCTCCTTCGCCCCTTCCCTTCTCAACCACAGGTTCCAAATTCCGATGGGCAAAACCGGCCTCTATCTGGGCATCTGGATGGCCCTGGGGACCCTCGTCAACTATGTTTATGGCACCTGGAGCCGGTGGCTGGGGCGCTTCAATGTCACCCTCTGCGGTCTGTTCGGGGGCTCGGCCTGTCTCTTGTTGATCGGATTTGCACCGCGAAAAGAGATCGTCCTGCCGGCCTTTATTCTGTATGGTGCGTTTCTCTTCCTGACCTATCCGTCGCTTCAGTCCTGGGTGGGAAGCACCGTATCGCGGGCCGACCAGTCTCAAGCCTTCAGCCTGGCCTCGAATGTCCAGATGCTCTCCGGGGCCATGACCGTTCTGTGCGCCGGCTTTCTATCAGACCGTTTCGGCATCCACACCTCCTTCTTGTTGATTGGATTTTTGGGGGCACTTATCTCCTTTTACTATTTAGCTCGACGGTCTCATTTTCTGGCGAACGATAGAGCTCAATGAGGAAGGGCATCCAGCGGGTCTTCTCGGAAGTCTCGGAAACGTACGAACTGGTCAACCACGTCCTGACCTTTGGCCTGGACAGGTGCTGGAGGAGGAGGGCCGCCCGCGACGCCGCCCGATCCAAAGCGGGACTGTGGTTGGATGTGTGCAGCGGTACAGGAGAAATGGCCCAAAATCTGGCCGCGGTGGGCGGGGAAAGAACGATCGTCATATCCCTCGATTTCTCCGTCCGGATGTTAGCCAAGGCGGCCGAAAAAGCCCGCAGGGGGAGGATTTTTCTGGCGTTGGCCGAAGCTTCACGCCTTCCCTTCGCCGACGGAACTTTCGACTTGGTGACCATCTCTTTTGCGACCCGAAACATCAACCTCTCGAGGACGGTTTTGAGGGAGCATTTCGAGGAGTTTCGGAGGGTCCTCAAGCCGGGCGGTCGGTTCATCAACCTGGAAACGAGCCAACCTCGCTCGAGAATCATACGCAATCTATTTCACCTCTATATCGGACTGGCCGTAAAACCGGTCGGATTGTTCATTTCAGGCTCCAGGGCCGGGTACTCTTACCTCTCCCAGACAATCCCCCGCTTTTACGACCCCGAGGCCCTGGGAACAATCTTACGCGAAGCCGGCTTCAGGAAGGTTTCTTACGAGAGTCTTTTTTTTGGCGCTGTCGCCATTCACACGGCGATAAAATAAAAATTCAATCCTTTCTATTCGTCTCGTCGCCTGTCTGTCTTGTCAAAAAGATAACTGTTTGTTCTCAAGGGTCAATCTTGCTCTTCTTCAAGCAGCAAGATCGATACGGAATGGTCGCCCTCGGGAGAGGTAAATTTGAAGGACTTCCCTTTGAAGATGTCTTTCTCCCTGTTGTCAATCGAGAGTTCGTAGGTTCCTCTCTTTAGGAACTGAAGTGTTATTGTCCTTTCTTCGAGCGATTTGATTTCAAAGGAGACCTGATTTTCGGCGTACAGGAAGTGCCGGATGACGGCCCCTCCGTCGGCTCTGAAGATTTCCCTCCCTTCTTCATAAAGGCGGGTCAGGGAAGATGAAACTTCGACATCGTAGTGCCTGCCTTCTATGGTTATTCTGGATAAAGTCCCGTCATCCTCAGGTTTGAGCATGCCGAACCTGAAGCCCTCCCAGGGCGTGAAATCCAAATACTCCTCGAGGGCAATGAGCGCGAACAACGGCCCCCAGCCCTGGTATCTCTGACCTCCGGCCTCGCCGGTGCGGGAGTCGAAATTTTCGGGGCAGACCTGAAAGTTCTTCCAGCTCCTGAGAAAAAGTTCGGAGCTCTTCTTGGCGTATTGAGATGCGACCGCGTCAAACCCGCAAGCCTTGAGGCCCTGGTAGACCAGGTAATTGGTGGGAGGCCAGATCGTTCCCCGCCAGTTTTGCTGGTCTTTGAAGGCCGGGTCGTCACGGGAAATGGAGGGTATAATATATTCTCCCCAGAATTCCTTGGGGTTGAGCAGGTGCTCTCGCATTCGAAGAGCCCGCTTCTCATCGGGGATTCTGGCCAGAAGGGGGAAGAAATTCGCCGCCGCTTTCCGGGTGGAAAACCGACCATCCCAGTGGCGGTCAAAATAAAACCCCTCCCGCTCGTTCCAGAGTTTCTTGTTCACCAGCTCCTTTATCTTTTCGTATTCCTCGGTGTACCTTTCGAAATTCTCCCTCATGTCCAGGATGATAGAAATCTGAGCCAGGCACCAGGCGTCGAGCGCGTAAAGGCTGTTGAGGTCAACGCAATTCATGGTCAGAGTCCCCGTTTCTTCATTGAACGAGGCGTCGTCCCAGTTTGGCAAATCGTCCTCTCCCGATTCCCAAGCGGCCCGCGTTTTGCCGGTGGCGTTTTCTTCCCAGGTCGGCAACTTCTTAGGGACCTGATCCAGGTCGGACCCCCATTCGAGAAGACCGTCGCCGTTGCCGTCGCGCCGGGCCTGACCGTTCGGTTTCTTCGCCTTCCAGAAGGCATGCCATCTCTCCAGGTAAGGAAAGGAGGTACGCAGGAGCTCCATGTCCCCCAATCTCTGGAAGAGTTTGAGAACGATGTACGATCCGACGGGCGGCTGGGAACGGTCGGGAGTCCCGCCGTAGCGTCCCCTCCAATTCGGAATGTTTCCGTTAGGATACTGAGTTGCCAGAACGGCCTTGATAGCGTCCACACCGTGCTTGGGGCTCTCCAAAGATAATTCCAGAGCATTGAAGAAAGATTGCCATTCGAAAACAGTCCAGTGGCCGCTCGTTCCGTCCGGTTTGGAAAAGATCCAGCGCCGGCCCGCGGGCGAGTAAAGCTGGTGACTTCCGGCTTGATAAAGAACGTTCCAGAAAAGGTTGTTGGTGACAGCCTCGGGAACTCCCTCATAAAGCCCTTTGATGGAGACGCGGTTCTTCAAGTAACGGCTCTCCTCCTCTTCGAGGATAGTCGCTATCGTGTTGATATTCTTGTAGCGGTAAATGTGGTTACGAAGAGACCCGGCCTCCTCTCCCGTGCCGGCGACAAAATAGAGCTCTCGCTGGGCATCCATCGCGAAAGACATGCCAAGTTCGGGACCCTCCAAGGCCGTGTATGACTCGGGCAGACGATTTGTCCAGAGAAGGTAGACTGATCTTTTGGATTCGCCGCTCCTCCCGGCCACCTGACCGTCTCCAAGGATGCTGTAGTGTTCAGAAAAATCCCAGGGGGAATAATGGACCAAAACGAGCTTGATATACTTGGGCCCTCGAACCCTGCCGATAACCGTTCGCTCATCCATCCGTGACCACTCCAGGACAAGAGTATCACGCTTGGCGGAGGGCTTGATCAGGATCGGGGTGTCCTTGGCTTGGTCGAGAGGAAGAAAAGGAAGGCTGAGATCAAACTTGACGCGGGCGTACTGACCGTCGGGAGAGTTGGGGCCGACTTCAGAGACCATGAAAAAAAGGTTTTCGCTCGCAGCGGTCTGATTCTCTTTCTCCACGTCGAAGCGGAAGGCAAAGGCCGACTCCTTGCCCGGGATGAGCACAAGGCCGCTCCAGGCTCTGCCGTCAAGGGCGCCGATATAGGCGTCTTTCCACGGGTAATAGATTTCTCCTCTTATCCGAGGCATTCCCAAGCACATAAGTCCCAGAGAGATCGCGAGAAGTGTCAGGACTCGGCGGCTCATCATTGACCTCTGAGACGGCTAATTTACGGCAAATCCGGCCCGAAATCAATCTCGTCTGTCTTGTCATAGAAATCGGCGAGCTGTGAGCCGGGAGCGCAGAGCAGTGAAGAACGAAAAACCAGGAACGATTGCCGCGGCACGGAACTCCCGAAAAGACAGCGAAGGTGGGCTCACTCCTCGCACCTTACTTCTATTCTTCAGATTAAATATTTTGGAGTGATTTTACTTTTGCACTATGATACAGTTATCGACGCAAACAGAGGAGGAGTAATGGATTTCAACCTCTATTATAAATCCCGCCAGGGAGAGATGGCGAACCTGTTGAAAAAGCTCGTCCATCTCGAATCTCCCACTTCGGACAAAAAAGCCGTTGACGCCTGCACGACCTTCGTCGTCCAGGAATTCAGGAAGATGGGCGCCAGAGTCACGCGCCTGCCTCAGAAAGACATCGGCGACCTTTGGGTCGTCGAGTCCTCGGCCAAGGATAGGAGCGCCTCAAGGGACCAGATCCTCGTCCTGACGCATGCCGACACCGTCTGGCCGGTGGGAAAGATCGAACGGATGCCTTTTTACATCTCCGGCCCGAAGGTCTTCGGCCCGGGGGTGCTGGACATGAAAGCCGGCTTGGTCATGACGCTCTTCGCTTTCAAGACCATGCGAGAACTCAACCTTCGGCCCCGCAAGAAAACGGTCGTTTTCGTCAACTCGGCCGAAGAAACGGGAAGTCAGGCCTCCACCAAAACGATCAAGGACCTGGCCAGAAGATCTTCGCTCGTCCTTTGTCTGGAACCGGCCCTTCCGGGTGGCGCCCTGAAGCTCCAACGGAAGGGGCGGCTGAACGTGCGGCTGGAGACGGGGGGAAGACCGGCCCACGGCGGGTCGCCGGAAAAGGGAATCAACGCCATCGAAGAACTCATTTTCCAGCTCCGCCGTTTGAAACAGATCAGAATCCAAGGAACAACGATCAACATAGGTCTGATCAGCGGAGGCGAACGGGACAATATGGTCGCCGAGCGGGCCTGGGCGGTTCTCGATTTCCGTTTCTGGGAAAACCGGCACAAAGAAAAGATCATCGATTTCCTCAGGCAGCTGAAGCCCAGAACCAGGGGAGCCACGGTCAGATTCAGCCTTGAGGGCGCCATCCCACCGATGGAAAAAACAAAAGCCTCATGGGATCTCCTCCTCAGAGCGCGAGAAATGGCCTCCGGCTTAAATATAAACCTGGAAGCGGGAAAAGCAGGCGGCGGTTCGGATGGGTCGATCGCCTCCAGTCTGGGCGTCGCAACTCTCGATGGCTTGGGCCCTGACGGAGACGGGATGCACGCCCAAACCGAGCACCTTCTCCTCCCGTCACTTGTTCAAAGGACGGCCCTGTTGACCCAGCTTCTGTGGCAGCTGTGATTGACTCCTTTCCTGGATTTTGTTAATTTAGTAGCCTGGTCTTGGCTGTTGCTTTTCGCTTGTGCGCATGGCCTTGGATCTGATTTAGATAATTGGTGAGAGCACTTCTTGATAAAAAAATACTACCTTTTATCTCCCGGGCCCACCCCTGTCCCGGAGCCCGTCCTGGCCGCCGCCGCTCTGCCGATCATCCACCACCGGACTCCGGAATTCTCCAAGATTTTCCTGGAAGTGACCGACGGGATCAAGTATGTCTTCGGCACCAGAGAAGACGCCTATGTATTGGCCAGTTCCGGAAGCGGGGTGATGGAAACGGCCATCGTCAACACTCTTAACGCCGGAGACACGGTCCTAGCGATCAACGGAGGAAAATTCGGGGAACGTTGGGGGCATATTTGCAGAGCCTACGGCGTCAATGTCAAAGAGATTGTTCTTGAATGGGGAGCCGATTTCAGCAAGGAGCGGCTCGCGGCTGAGCTCCGAGCGCAACCCGGCGTCAGAGCCGTGCTGGCCACGTTATCAGAAACATCGACAGGCACGATCTACGATATCAAAGGCTATGGTGAAGTTGTTGCCCCCACAAATGCCCTCCTGGTCGTCGACGGAATCTCGGGCATCGGCGCGGCCCCATGCCCGATGGATGACTGGATGATCGACGTCCTGGTGTCCGGCTCGCAAAAGTCCTTCATGATTCCCCCGGGGCTGGGCTACATCGCCTTCAGCCCCAAGGCTTGGAATCTGGTCGAAAAGGCGACTCTCCCCCGTTTCTATTTCGACGCCCGCAAGTTCCGCAAGAGCCTGGAAAATCAGACGACTCCATATACTCCGGCTATTTCTTTGATCACCCAGCAGAAGAAGTCGCTTGAGATAATCAAGTCCATCGGGTTGGAAAATCTCTACGAGCACCACCGAATCTTGGCCGAGGCAACCCGGGCCGGCGTGAGGGCTCTCCGGCTGGAGCTTCTCTCTAAAAAGCCCGGCAACATGCTGACGGCCGTAAAGGTCCCGCCCGGAATTGACGGCATCAAGCTGGTGAAGACGATGCAGAGTAAATTTAGAGCCTATGTTGCGGGAGCCCAGGATCCTCACAAGGGTCAATTTTTGCGGATTGCTCACCTGGGCTACATGGGCGGATTTGACATTATCACCGCCCTGGCCGCCCTGGAAATGGCTCTCAGCGACCTCGGTTATGAATTTGAACAAGGCGGCTCGATCAAGGCTGCCGAGATCATACTTAAGGAGAACTGGCAATGAAAAATATCCTGGTAGCTGATTCTTTGGACAAAGAAGCCCTGGAGGAGCTAAAATCGATCCCCGGCTTCGCGATCACAATCAAAACGGGAATGGACGAAGCCGAACTGGTCAAGACCATCCCCGGTTTCAACGCGGTCATTGTCCGAAGCGCGACAAAAATTACCAGGAAGGTCATTGAAGCCGCGACCAACCTGGAGCTCATTCTCCGGGCTGGAATCGGCTTAGACAATGTGGATACGCCGGCAGCTAAAGAAAAAGGGATCGCGGTTGCCAACACGCCGGCGGCAACGACGATCTCGGTCGCCGAGCACACCTTTGGTCTGATGCTTGCTGCCGTCCGCCAGCATGGCCGGGCCAATGTCGGACTGAAACAGCACAAATGGGAGAAAAAGACTCTGTCCGGCACCGAGCTCTACGGCAAGACTCTGGGAATCATCGGGGCCGGAAGGATCGGTCAGGCCGTCGCCGAAAGGGCCATCGCCTTCGGAATGAAGGTCATCGCCTACGACGTCATCAAGATCGAGACAAAGCTTCCCCTCGAGCAGGTCGGCCTGGACGATCTATTGGCCAAGGCCGATATCATTTCGCTCCATATTCCCAAGCAGGCGAAGTACGTCATCGGCGTGCCCGAGCTGGAGAAGATGAAGAATGGCGTCATCATCATCAATGCGTCGCGCGGGGGGACGGTGGATGAAAAAGCCTTGCTGCAGGCTCTGAATTCCGGCAAAGTGCGGGCCGCAGCTTTGGACGTATATGAAAAAGAGCCCCCTGAGGATTTTTCGCTGATCGACCATCCCAACGTGATCGCGACTCCGCACATCGGCGCCGCGGCTGAAGAAGGCCAGAAAAGGGCAGGTTTAGAGGTCGTCAAGATACTGAGGGCCCGGCTGGCCTGAGCTCAGCTTCCCGAAGTCCGTGAAGAGAGGTTGGAAAAGTTGATTTACCTGGATAATAACGCCACGACGCCACTGGACCCGGCGGTCGCCGAAAAAATGGCCGGGTTTATGAAGATCTACTTTGGCAACCCCTCGTCCATCTATCCTCTCGGTCGCGAAGTCAAAGACATCATCACCGAAGCAAGGGAAACAATCGCCGCAGCCCTGGGGGCCCACCGGGCCGAGGTCTTTTTCACGGCATCGGGTACCGAAGCGGACAACGCCGCCCTGATCGGTGTGATCGACGCTCTTCCCGAAAGAAACGAGATCATCACCTCGACGATCGAACATCCGGCAATCCTCGAGACGGCCAACTATCTAGAGAAAAAGGGCGCTAAGGTAACCTATGTTCCTGCGGATCAGTACGGAACCGTGGACCTCGATTTCCTCAAGGATGCCATCACCCCACGGACGGCCCTGATCTCGGTCATGCAGGCGAATAACGAGGTCGGGACCATCCAGCCCATCCAGCAGATAACAAAAATAGCCAGAGAGAAAGATATCCTTGTTCATACGGATGCGGTTCAGGCGTTCGGCAAGCTGGAGGTCAACGTTGAAGACCTGGGCGTGGACCTGCTCTCTGTTTCGGCCCACAAGATCTACGGTCCGAAGGGCGTCGGGGCCCTCTACGTCCGCAAAGGCACACATCTCCAGCCCTTCCTCCACGGGGGTCATCAGGAACGGGGGATGCGTGCGGGGACGGAAAATACCTCCGGGATCGTCGGCTTCGCGGAGGCGGTGAGAATTCTCGGGGAGCGAGGCAAAAAAGATCGAGAACAAATTTCCAAGCTCGGCGAGAAGCTCAGAGCCGGCATCGAGGAAAAGATTCCTAAAGTCAAATTCAACGGACATCCGTCAAACAGGATCAAGAGCACAGTGAATTTCGCGTTTCCCGGGCTGGAGGCTGAGGCCATTCTCCTCGCTCTGGCCACAAAAGAAATCTATGTATCGACGGGTTCCGCTTGCAGCTCGGAGGCGGAGGAAGCTTCTCATGTGCTCCTTTCCATCGGACTGAGGCCCGAGACAGCCAGGTCCTCGATCCGGATGTCCCTGGGGCGATTTAACACCGAAGAGGACGTGACAACGGTCCTGCGCGAGCTGCCCGAAATCATCGAGAAGCTTCGGAAGATCTCGTCTTTTAATCCCGACGCCTATTGACTTTTTTTTGAGAAAGCGCCGCCGAAATGCTGATCATCGGAGAAAGGCTGAACAGCACAAGGAAAAAGATTCTCGAGGCTTTCCAGAAACAGGACGAGAGATTAATTCTCGATGAAGGGCTCCGGCAGAAACAGGCCGGCGCGGACTGTCTTGACCTCAATGCCGCCGGCCTCATGGATCAGGAAATAGAGGCCCTTCGCTGGGCGATTCCCCGTCTGCAGAAAGACCTCGGCATCCCGATCTCTGTGGACACTCCCAGCCCAGCGGCCATGGAAGCGGGCCTGGCGGTCCATCAAGGAAGGGCCTTTCTGAACTCCCTCACCGCCGAGACGGGGAAGATGAACCAACTGCTTCCTCTGATTCGGGAATTCAGGCCGCGCGTGATCGTCCTTTGTTTGGATGATCAAGGTCCCGCCCGAACTCCTGAGCTCATCCTGAAATGCGCCGACAAACTTGGCAATCTGCTGCTCACAAACGGCGCCCTGCCCGAGGACATTTTTATCGACCCCGGCGCCCGCCCTCTCGCGGTCGATCCCCTGGCGCCCTCGCTGTTCCTTGAATCGCTCATCGAAATAAAGAGGAACCTTCCCGGTCTCAAGACAATCGCGGGTTTGAGAAATATTTCTTTTGCCCTTCCGGGGGGGGATCTTCTGGAAGGGACTTTTCTGACTCTCGCCCTAGAGCGCGGTTTGGACGCCCTGATTTGCGATCCTCTGTCGCGAGATTTCCGGGCCTCCTACCTCTCTTTTCAGGCCATCGCAGGGAATGACCCACAGCTCGAGGCCTACCTCAAGACTTACAAGCGCAAACCCGATGAAGAGACATACTAATACAAACGCAATAACTAATGCGACATGTCCGTTCAAGGTTACGCAGGAGGCCACCCTCTGGCCCCCGGACCCCGGGGAACCAGTCCCGTCGGTTCCCCCGTCGGACAAGCCGACGGCCCCCCCTCCGCTACGAGGTCCCAAGGGTGGCCTCCTGCGCAACCTTGACCATATCAAATTAGTTATCTTGTTTTCCTTAATAACCAACGCAGGACGGCCCTCGGAAGTTCTCCCGGGCAAACCTGGCGGCATTAATGGGAGGAGGTCTTGCCCATGATCAGACCGGCAACCTGGAAGGCTCAGTTTGATTTGCTGACTGGGGATGAAGTCAGAACGATCCACGGGGCAACCCTGCGAGTCATGGAGCAAACAGGGCTGCTCATGCCCTTGAGTAAGAAGAGGCAAGATCAAGCCCAGGATGAGGGCTTGAGGATTGACCGAAATTCCGATCGGGTTTACTTCCCTCCCGCGATTGTCGAGGCGGCCATCAAGAAAGCTCCGCCCGGCTTTTCGCTTTTTGCCAGGAACCCCATGAACGACATTAACCTTGACCGGCGGCACGGGTATCTAAGCCTTGATGGAAGCGTCACCGAAATCTTGGATCTAGAGTCCGGCGAGATCCGCCCGTCCTCAAAATCGGACCTCGAAGATGTGTCCAGAGTGGCTGACGCCCTGCCTGAGATCTCCTTCCTTTGGCCGGGTGTCTGCGCCAGGGACTGCCCGCCTCGGACACAGCCTCTGCACGAACTGGCAGCCTTGCTGACTTGGTCGAGCAAGCACGTTCAGGCGATGACGGCCGTCGATCCCTTTAACGCCCAGGGGTCGGTGGAGATGGCCGCCGAAATCGCGGGCGGAAAGAAAGAGCTGCGGGACAGGCCGATCATTTCCAATTTTCAGTGTAGCATCAGTCCTCTTTCTTACGAAGGAAAATCCCTGGAGGCCGCCTTCATTTTCGCTGGAGCCGGCGTCCCGACCGGTTTTGTGGTCATGACCATCGGATGCGCCACCGCGCCGGCGACCGTCGCCGGAAACATCGTCGTCGCGAATGCGGAAGCCCTGGCCGGAATTGTCCTCCTGGAGCTCTTCTTTCCCGGTGCTCCGACGTTCTACGGTTCTTGCGGCACCATGATGGAGCTCAGAGGGGGCGGAGTCGTCTGCAGCGGCCCCGAGGATCTCCTCTTTCAAGCTGCCGGATGTCAGTTGGCCAGGTTTTATGGAATCCCTTCGAGCATCGGAACTTTTGCTACAGGCGCCAACCAGAGCGACTGGCAGGCCGGAGTGGATAACGGCCTCTCGGCGGCGATCAGCCTCTTCTGCCGGGCGGATATGATGTCTGGCGCGGGCCTGCTGGCGTCGGCGCGCATTTTTTCTCTGGAACAGCTTCTGTTGGACTGTGAAACTTTTGAGCTTGTCCGAAGGGTGGCCGGGGGTTTTGAGGTCAATGAGACAACTCTCGCCTTGGAGACGATCCAAGAGATCGGTCCTCGCAGCCATTTCATGGCTGCCGATCACACTCGGGCCCATCTCCGAGAAATCTGGCAGCCCAACCTTATGCTGCGCGGGACCCGGGAAGATTGGGTCCGATCGGGCCGCCCCAGCGCCGTTGACAAAGCCAAGGAAAGGGTCAAAACGATCCTCGCATCGCATCAGCCTGAACTTCTGCCTTGCGAAGATCGGATTCGGGAGATCTTGAAGGCTTACGACAAAATGGGCTAAAGACGTCCATCTCGCCCCTCTCATCGCTGCCTGTTTTGTCCACCTCCAGTCTCTTGCGTGAAAATGAAACATCGGTTCTTTTGGGGCGGCTATGATTCTGCTTTGAAAGCCTTGAGCTGCTGCAAATAGAGTTTCCGGACTATCAAGAAAAATTCGCTGTAGGCATTCCCTCTGAAATCCGGATAGGTCCATTCCAGTGTTTTGAGGCCGCTCTTGCTGAACAGGAATTCGAGGTGCGCATAGATCCCCTGCCCTAGAGGGATGCGGTGGGAAAAGTCCTTGGCGGTGGCCATGATCAGCGCCGATGCCGTGATGTACCCCGGATCGATGTTGATGATGCGGTGATCCTCCAGGAAATTCTTTTGGATTTCCTCCTCGAGGAGGTTGGTCCGGTGCTTGATCCCGCTCAGATCTTCGGGCCGGATGAGGATGCGGAAGCTCAAGAATTTTCTTTTGAGCCCCGGTCCCAACTGTCTTTCATAATACTCGGTCAGGTTGAATGAGAATTCTCTGCTTTCCTGGTCGATGTCTCCGAAGAGAGAGAGGAGCGCATCTTTCGCTCTCCCGAAGTGCTTCTCTTGAGATGCGATCAAGCCGCAGATGAGTTTCACCGGATAGAAAGGTTTTATCTCGGCCATCAAAACCACGATAGACTATCTTTTTTTAAAAATCAATCTTCTAGCCCTGCGGCTCGAAAACGAAAGGATTGACGCGCCGGAAGATGTCACCTATAATCCAGCCATGATGAAGTGGGTTTATATCGAAGATGTTGCTCGCTACAAAGACCAGGAAATTGAGGTCCGGGGATGGGTCTATCATAAGAGGTCAAGCGGCAAGGTGAGGTTTATCCTCGTCCGGGACGGCACCGGGATCATCCAGACGACCATTTTCGGGGCTGAAAAAAGCGAGCCCCTGTTTAAGAAATTCGATGATCTGACCCAGGAATCTTCACTCATCGTGCGTGGCAGAGTCCGCGAAGAAAAGCGCGCCCCGGGCGGCTACGAGCTTTACGTGCAGGAGATCGAAATCATTCAGATCGCTCAGGATTATCCCATCACGCCCAAAGAACACAGCACGCCGTTCTTGATGGAACACAGACACCTTTGGATCCGGTCTCAGAAGCAGCACGCCGTCCTCCAGGTCCGGGCGGAGCTGGTTAAGGCCATCAGGGATTTTTTCGACGGCCGCGGTTTCAGGCTCATGGACACTCCCTTGCTCACTCCCAGCGCCTGCGAAGGGACAACGACTCTCTTTGAGACGGCCTATTTCGACCAGAAAGCCTATCTCAGCCAGAGCGGGCAGCTCTATAATGAGGCAACGGCCATGGCCTTCGGCAAGGTCTATTGTTTCGGCCCGACCTTCCGGGCCGAAAAATCGAAGACGCGGCGGCATCTGATCGAGTTCTGGATGATCGAGCCGGAAGTCGCGTACGCGACGTTTGAGGACATCATCGAGCTGGGAGAAGACTTGATCCTGTTTGTTATCGAACGCATTCTAGAAAAAAGAAAGAGAGAACTCGATATCCTGGAGCGGGATACCCGTCCTCTCGAGCAGGTCAAAAAACCCTTCTCTCGTCTGAAATACGAAGCGGCGCTCCCGCTTCTCAAGGAGAAGGGCTCCACGATTGAATGGGGCACAGACTTTGGAGCTCCTGAAGAGGCTCTTATCTCCCAATTGTACTCCGACCCAGTCGTTATTACCCATTTCCCGGCGCACATCAAAGCCTTTTACATGGAGCCAGATCCCGAGCGGCCCGACCTTGCCCTGGGAGCGGATTTTCTGGCCTCGGAAGGGTATGGAGAGATCATCGGCGGGGGCGAGAGGATCCATGACTATGCCCTTCTCGAACAGAGAATCAAAGAAAACAACCTTCCCCGGGAAGCCTACGAGTGGTACCTGGATCTGAGAAAGTACGGGAGCGTCCCCCACTCCGGTTTCGGGCTAGGGCTTGAGCGGACGCTGTCCTGGATCTGCAAGATAAAGCACATCCGGGAGACAATCCCCTTCCCACGCCTCCTTTACCGCATCTACCCCTAGCCCGAGCACTGGATGGACCGTCCGTTTCGCCATTATTCAAATTCAGTTCGGGGAATCATTCAAAAGTGAAAACCGCGGCACTGATCACCTTCGGTTGCTCCAAGAACCTCGTCGACAGCGAAGTGATGCTCGGCTACCTGGACAGGGCCGGCTATCAATTCGTTTCCTCGCCTGAGGACGCCGACCTCATCATCCTCAACACTTGCGGTTTCATCCAGCCGGCCAAAGAGGAGGCCGAGAACGCTCTCGTTGAAGCCGTCGAGCTCAAAACTAGATTCCCTAAGAAGAGGATCATCGCCACCGGCTGCTATGTGGAGCGATACAAGGGCGTGCTCAAGGCCAGATTCCCTGAGGTCGATGAGTGGCTCGGGGTCGCTGATTTCGACAAGATCGTCGAGGCTTCGGAAGGGATGCCCTTCTTCCGTGCCTCCTCCCCTTTTCTTTTGAATCATGCTTCGCCTCGGGCCATCTCGACCCCTCTTGGTTGGGCGTACCTCAAGATCTCTGAGGGATGCTCTCACCAATGCTCCTTTTGCGCTATTCCCCTCATCAAGGGTTCCTACCGTTCTCGAAACGTCACTTCGATCGTTCAGGAAGCCAACAATTTGGCCCAGCGTGGGGTGAAGGAGATCGACCTCATATCCCAGGACACGACATATTTTGGGCGGGACCTGGGGTTGAAGGACGGATTGGCCTCGCTGCTCGGGAAGTTGGCTGGGATCGGCAACCTGGAATGGATCCGGATTCTTTATGGATACCCCGAAGAAATCTCTGATGCCCTTCTGGAGGTCATGCAGGATCCTAAAATCTGCCGTTACCTGGATATTCCATTTCAGCACTCGGATCCTATGATCATCCAAAAAATGGGGCGGGCCATGGACGGAGAAAGAGCCCTTCGCTTGCTCAACAATATCAGGAGGCGGATGCCCGATGTCGCCGTCCGGACGTCCCTCATCGTGGGCTTTCCCGGCGAAGGAAGGCGGGAGTTTAACTCCCTAAAAAGATTCGTCCGGGAAGCCCGCTTCGATCACCTGGGAGTGTTCACTTACTCGCGCGAAGACCAGACTGGCGCCTTCACCTGGCGCGACCCGATTTCCGAAAAAGAAAAAGGTGAAAGAAAAGAAGAGCTCATGGAAATCCAGGCCGGGATTTCTTATGAAAAGAACAGGCAATACCTCGGCAGGACGGTCGAGGTCCTGGTCGAGGGACGGGAGGGTTCTTTCCCCCCCCGCCTTGTGGGACGGGGCCGATTCCAGGCCCCGGAAGTTGACGGCGTCGTGTTTATTGAAAGCCGTCGCCCTCTGACAAAAGTTGCCAATTCTGTTCAAAGAGTTGAAATAGTGGCCCGGGACGTATATGATTTGCACGGAAAATTTAGCCCATGAAAGCGGTCTGGAAGTATATTGCCACCTGTCTAGGGATAGGTCTCATCTTCCCTCTTGCTCCTGGTACCGTTGTCAGCGCCCTCGTTGTCCTGATCTATAAATTCGCACTTTTCAGGCTTGGATGGGTTTTCCAGGCGCTCATACTGATCGCAGTTTTTTTTGTCGGCGTCATTTCCGCCAGCCGGTTCTCGGCCGAACTCAGGATTAAGGACCCGAGGTGTATCGTCATCGACGAAGCCTGCGGCCAGTTGGCGGCGCTTTTTTTGTGTCCGGCTTCCTGGGGTTATATGGCGGCCGCTTTTGTCCTCTTCCGTTTTTTTGATATAATCAAACCCTACCCCATACGAAAACTCGAGGATCTCCCGACGGGCTGGGGTATTATGGCAGACGACCTTACCGGCGGGATTTTTGCAGCCATCCTCATCAATCTTTATGTGCTTCTCCGATGAGAAAAGGAGTCGACCCCACGATCGAAATCCTGGCAGTCGGCTCAGAGCTCCTGACCCCCCGATTCCAGGATACGAATTCTCTCTATATTACAAAGAAACTCAATGACCTCGGGCTTGAGGTCTCTCTCAAAACAGTCATCGGAGACGATTGGGGTGACCTGACTCGTTGTTTGCGCCAAGCCGCGGGCCGCTCCGAGCTGATCATAACGATGGGCGGCCTTGGCCCTACCGAGGACGACCGGACCAGAGAGGCTCTGGCCAAAGTGCTCAATCGTGACCTCGTCCTCGAGCCGGCTGTGCTCCAAACGATTCAGGCGAGGTTCGCCAAGCGGGGAATGACGATGCCTGATTCAAACAAGAAGCAGGCCTATATCATCCAAGGAGCTCAAATTCTGGAAAATAAAAACGGGACGGCTCCCGGACTCTGGCTGAAAAAGGGAAGAAGGACTTGGATTCTCCTCCCCGGGCCTCCCCATGAACTCAAACCCATGTTCGAGCAGTCCGCCTGGCCGCATCTCCTGGGATTAAGAAAAGGATTCCGTGCTACTCGTGTTCTAAAAATCGCAGGATTGACCGAGTCGGAAATGGAGAGACTCATCGCCGGTCTTTATCCTCGTCTCAAGCCTATTCGGGTTACGACACTCGCCTATCCCGGCCAATTGGAGATCGATTTGACCTCCGCGCTTCAGGAAACAGAGGCCGGGGCAGAAAATTCCCTGGATCGGGCCGAAAAAAAACTCCTCGAGAGACTCGGTGAAAATATTTTTTCCGATCGGGGCGAAGATCTGGAGGAGGTTGTGGGCAGGCTTCTCCGGGCCCGTTCCGAAACGCTGGCGGTGGCCGAATCCTGCACCGGAGGACTGCTCGGACACCGGCTGACCAACGTTCCCGGGAGTTCCGATTACTTCCTGGAGGGTTTGGTCACCTATAGCAACCAAGCCAAAACCCGGCTCCTGGGGGTCCCATCCTCTTTGATTCAAGAGCGCGGTGCCGTCTCCGCCGAGGTCGCCGTGCGAATGGCAGCAGCGGTCAGGGAAAAGTCCCAGGCGGATTACGGCCTGTCCATAACCGGGATCACGGGGCCGACCGGTGGAACACCCGAAAAGCCGGTCGGCCTGGTGTTCATAGCCCTGGCCTGGAAGGATAAGACAGAGGTGAGCCGAAACTTATTTCTTGGGAAAAGAGAGTTGATCAAGTATCAATCCAGCCAGAAAGCCATGGACATTTTGAGACGCCGCCTCCTAAGGGGCGAGAGTAAAGATCGCAATATCAAGGGGAGGTCATGAGGACTTTCATCGCCATCGACCTGGATGAATCCATCAAGACCAGCCTGCTCGCCTTGCTGCAGAAGCTTCAAAAGACAACCCCCAATGTGAAATGGGTAGATCGAAAGGGTCTTCACTTGACCGTGAAATTTTTGGGAGAGATCGGCGAACAAGAAAGCCGCGAGGTCATGGCCCTTCTCCATCAAATTGCCGCTCGCCACCGGTCCTTCCCGCTCCGGATCAAGGGCACCGGCCAGTTCCCTCCGCGGAGCAAGAATCCTCGCGTTTTTTGGGTTGGCATAGAGGATGAGCCCGGTTTGGCTGCACTTCAGGAGGATATCGAAGTCGAATTCGAGAAAATCGGTTTCGCCAAGGAGACAAGGGAGTTTCATCCCCATCTGACCCTTGGCCGGGTTAAGATGCCTGCCGGCCTGGATGCGGCACTGGGTGAGTTGGACCGGCAAAAAGATGCCGATTTGGGTGAGATGTCTGTGAAGAAGATAACCCTGTTCCGGAGTGTCCTCAAACCCACCGGAGCTGAGTATTCCGTCCTTGCCGAAGAAGAGCTGAAATGAAAGTCCTTCTCCTCCTCTTCGCGTATTTCTTGGGCGCCGTGCCTTTCGGCTATCTTCTATTCCGCGTCTCGGAAAAAAGAGATATCCGGTCCTATGGGAGCCATAGCACAGGAGCGACGAACGTTCTGCGGCTGAAGGGTTGGAGATACGCGGTCCCCATCGCCGTATTAGATATCTTGAAGGGAGCTTTTCCTCCTCTATTAGCCGTCCAGCTGTTCGCTGATTTCGACCTGGCTTTGGCCTGCGCGTTGGCGGTTGTCTTCGGACATTGCTTCCCGGTTTATATTAAATTTCGGGGAGGAAAGGGGGTGGCCACCACCGTCGGAGCCTATGCGGTCCTGGGCTTGAAACCCCTTCTCTTGAGTTTGCTCGTCTTTGTGCTTGTCATTGTGATAACACGTTTTGTTTCTTTGGGATCCTTGCTGGCCGCTCTCTCTTTTCCGCTTTTCGTCCTTCTCTTCAGAGAGCCGCGAAGGCTGGCCCTCCTGGCCTCAATCATCTTCGCGCTGATTTTTTTCAAACACTGGGGGAATCTGAGGCGTCTGCTGGCTGGACGGGAGCGGAAATTCGGAGAAAGGACTTCCTTATGAGGTGGACCCGAGCGAGTGTCATAGGAGCAGGAAGCTGGGGCTCGGCCTTTGCCCTTCATCTGAGCCGGCTCAAGATCAAGACCAGGCTCTGGGTTCGCGAGGATGAAGTCTACAATCGGCTCGAGAAGACCCGGGAAAACAGGGCGTTCTTACCGGGTTTTGTGTTCTCCCCGGAGGTCAATTTTTACAGGGACCTGGCCGAGGCTCTCGATACCGCGGAGATCGTTTTTGTCGCCGTTCCATCTCAGTTCTGCCGGGAGATCTATATCAAAATGGCTCCGCACCTTTCCTTCGCCCAGGGTGTCGTCTCTCTGACTAAGGGCATAGAGGAAGGCTCTCTGAAGCGGATGAGCGAGCTGGCCGAAAATATTTTGACCAATATCCCAAAGTCACGCATCGCTGTCCTGTCAGGGCCGAGCTTTGCCCGTGAGGTGGCCCAAGCCCATCCTACAGCGGTCGTGGTCGCTTCTAAACAGATTGAATTTGCCGAGCAGATCCAACATCTGGTGTCCGATGTCAGTTTTCGGTCCTACGCCAGCCAAGACGTCGTTGGGGTGGAGCTGGCGGGCGCCCTGAAGAACGTCATTGCCATTGCCGCAGGAGTGCTGGATTCTCTCCACTTCGGCTACAATTCCGTAGCCGCTCTGGTCACCAGGGGGCTGGCTGAAATCGCGCGCCTGGGGACCGACCTTGGGGCGAAAAAAGAAACATTTTTCGGCCTGGCTGGCATCGGGGACCTCGTCCTCACCTGCACCGGGAAGCTCAGCCGCAACCACTCGGTGGGAGTTGAGCTCGGAAAGGGGAAGTCACTCTCGGAAATCGTGACCGGCACAAAGATGATCGCCGAGGGAATCCTGACGACTCTCTCCGTGCATGAGCTGGCGAAAGCAAGAAAAGTCGAGTTGCCCATCTGCGACCAGGTCTATCAAGTCCTCTATAAGAATAAACCGCTTCACAAGGCGATCCAGGATCTCATGTCCCGCGCGCTCAGGCAGGAGGAGTGAATGGGCCTGAAGAATGAAGCTTCGAAAGGAGTCAGCAATGAGATCTAGAGTCATCCTCATCCTCTTGGCTAGCTTCGGCTTGATGCTCTGCGCATCGTCCCAAAAGAAGATCCAAAAATCAAGAGAGAACGATCCCCAATACCAATACAATCTGGGGGCCGTTCACTTGCGCAATAACGAAATAGATGCGGCGATCAAGTGCTTTGATAAATCTCTCTCTCTCGATGCCCGATACTTTGTTGCTCTCAACGCCAGAGGTCTGGCCTATTCGATGAAGGGTAACTTGGAAGAGGCGTCACGCTCGTTCCAAAGGTGTCTGGAGGTCTCTCCTCAGTTCAGTGAAGCCCGGAACAACCTGGGCATGGTTTATCAGGAGCAGGGTTTTCTGGACAAGGCCAGCGAGGAATTCAACAAAGCTATGGGTGATCAGAACTACAGCTCCAGGGATCTTCCGGCCCTCAACCTGGCCAAGCTCTACCTGACCGAGAACAAGATCGACGAAGCGCTGGAGATGGCTCAAAGATCGGTCCAGTTCAACCCGCGCAACGCAATCGCCCAAAGCGTGGCGGGGTATTTGTTTGAAAAAAAAGACAGACTTTCGGATGCTATCTCGAGTTACGAGAAGGCCGTCAAGATCGTTCCCGACGACGTGAATTTCAATTATTATCTGGGGGCTGCCTGTTTCAAGGCCCAAGACTATAAAAAAGCGGAAGGGGCCTTTCTGCGCATCTCCACCAAAGCCATGGATCCCGATATGAAAAAAGAAGTCGAGAATTATCTCAAGATGATCAAGGAGAAGACCAAATAGGATACCTCAGGTCCCCTCTTCCCAGTCCAGAAGATATTTTCTCTGTTCGGGGCTGAGGGTATCGATCTTTACTCCCATCGAGGCCAATTTCATCTTGGCGATTTCTTCATCGATCGCCTGGGGGACCGGATAGACTCTCTTTTCCAGTTTCTTCCCCTCCCGGACGAGATAGCGCAGGCTCAGCGCCTGATTGGCAAAACTCATGTCCATGACCATAGCCGGATGGCCTTCGGCAGCGGTGAGGTTGATCAAGCGTCCCTCCCCCAGCAGGCAAATCCTGCGGCTGTCGGTCAGGGCATATTCGTCAACGAACGCCCTGATCCTTCTTTTGCTCCGGGACAGCTTCTCTAGGGCGGGGATGTCGATTTCGACGTTGAAGTGCCCGGAATTGGCCACGATGGCGCCGTCTTTCATTTTGAGAAAATGTTCCTTGCGAATGACGCCCTTGTCCCCGGTTACCGTGACAAAAACATCCCCTCTGGTCGCGGCCTCTTTCATGGGCATGACCTCGTAGCCCTCCATGACGGCTTCCAAGGCCTTGAGGGGGTCGACCTCGCAGATGATGACCTTGGCTCCCGCTCCCCTCGCCCTCGTCGCTAGGCCCCGTCCGCACCAGCCGTAGCCCGCGATTACAAAATTCAGACCGGCCATAAGGACATTGGTCGCCCTCAGTATGCCGTCGATCGTGCTCTGGCCGGTCCCATAGCGGTTGTCAAAAAAGTGCTTGGTGTTGGCGTCATTGACGGCGATGATGGGATATTGCAGGACATTTTTTTTGGCCATGCTCTTCAAGCGAATGACCCCGGTCGTCGTCTCCTCGGTTCCGCCGATGATGTATCTCAGAAGGTTGCGTTTTTCGGAGTGCAGGGTGCTGACGAGATCGGCGCCGTCATCCATCGTGATCTGAGGTTTGTGCTCCAAAGCCCGGATGATGTGGGAGTAGTAAGTTTTATGGTCTTCGCCCTTGATCGCGAAGACCGGGATATCAGAGTATTTCGCCAAGGCCGCGGCGACGCTGTCCTGGGTGCTGAGTGGGTTTGAGGCCGTCAGCCTCGCTTCGGCGCCGCCCGCTTTCAGAGTCTGCATCAGGACGCCTGTTTCGCTGGTCACGTGCAAGCAGGCGGAGATCCGAATTCCCCGAAGTGGCTTTTCCTTCTCGAACTTTTTCCTGATCGAACCGAGAACGGGCATCGACCTTTCGGCCCATTCCATTTTTAGCCTGCCTTCGGCGGCGAGTTTTAGATTCTTCACGTCATATTTCATTTCGGTTTCCCCTTTTGATTATCCCTTGAAAGTGGGATTCAGCACTCGAGTCCGGCCGAAAGGCCCACTCCCGAACAGTTTATTTAAGCCCGGCTTCTTTGCGCAGCATTTCGGCTTTGTCCGTTTTCTCCCAAGTGAATTCCGGCTCCGACCGGCCGAAGTGCCCAAAACAGGCCGTCTTTTTGTAGATGGGCCGGTACAGATCGAGCGCGTTGATCATTCCCTTGGGCGAGAGGCTGAAGTGCGACCGGATCAGCTCCTTGATTTTATCCTCCGGGGTCCTGGCTGTCCCAAAAGAATCGATCATGATGGACACAGGAACGGGAACGCCGATCGCATAAGCGAGCTGGACCTCGAGCTTATCGGCGATTCCGGCGGCCACGAGATTCTTGGCGATATAGCGGGCCATGTAGGACCCCGAGCGGTCCACTTTGGAAGGATCCTTGCCTGAAAAACTGCCGCCGCCGTGGCTCCCCACCCCTCCGTAGGTATCCACGATGATCTTACGGCCGGTCATTCCCGTGTCGGCCAGCGGGCCGCCCTGTTCAAAGCGCCCCGTCCCGTTGATAAAGATCTTGGTGTCCCGGTCCATCATCTCCGGAGGGATGACCTTGTTGATGACGACTTTCTTGAGCTCGGCCCGCAGGGCATCCATCTTGACCGTGGAATTGTGCTGGGCGGCGAGCACGATGGCTTCGACCCGGCGCGGAATGTCACCGTCATATTCGATCGTCACCTGGGACTTTCCGTCCGGCCTGAGATAACGGAGGATCTTCTCCCGCCGCACCTGGCTAAGCCTCTTGACCAGTTTATGGGCCAGCACGATCGGCAGAGGCATCAATTCCGGGGTTTCCCGGCAGGCATACCCGAACATCAACCCCTGATCACCTGCCCCCTGCTCATGCTCTTTTGTCTCTATGACACCAACCGCGATATCAGGCGATTGTTCGTGGATGGATGAGATAACCGAACACGTTTCATAGTCGAAACCATAAATAGCCTGGGTGTAGCCGATATCGCGGACCGTCTTCCTGACGACTTTCTGGAAATCGCAATAGCCGTTGGTCGTTATTTCCCCGGCGATCAAGACAAGTCCAGTCGTGACAAGGGTTTCGCAGGCGACCCGGCTCTTGGGGTCTTGAGCGACCAAGTCATCCAGAATAGAGTCCGAAATCTGATCACAGATCTTATCGGGGTGACCTTCCGTGACAGACTCCGAGGTGAAGAAATGTTTTCCTTTTTTGCTCATCCGTCACCTCCGTTCAACCGATGATGAAAAAGTAACAGAGAAAATAGCATAAAAAAACCGTCTTTTCAATGATTTTGTTCCTGCCCCGTCCCCTGTCCCCTGTGCCCCGTTAACAAACGTCAAGGGATGAACATGAAGAGTCGAGCGCCAAACGGCTGCGACTCTGATCCTCCGCTCCACATCTCTTATCCTGTTATTGCGCTTTGGTTCTTGCGATTCGCGTTTTTTACGGGGTACGGAGAACGGGGCACGGAGTGCAGAGATTTTATTTTTTCCCTCGTTTGTGTTATTTTAGAAATCGACCGAGAGGAGTGTTTTGCTCCGAATGTCCATAAGGATTCGTTCTATCCTTCTGATTATCCTGGCCTTCACCCTGGGGAACTGTCCGTCTCTCCTGGAGGCCCAAAAGACCGAGAGATTTGCCGTCACCTCCTACAAACTCAAGAACGGGCTCGGGGTGATCCTGGCCCAGGATGAATCGCTTCCCATCGTTTCGGTTGTCGTCGGTTACCGGGCCGGAGCGGTCAGCGAGCAGACAGGGAAGACCGGGCTCGCCTATCTCCTGGAAAACCTGATGTTCCAAGGTTCCGAAAACGTTGGGCGGATGAGACACGTCAGCTTTATCCAGAGGATCGGAGGCGAATTGAACGCCGACACCAGGATCGACAAGAGCCTTTATTATCAGAGAGTCCCTTCCAATCAACTGGCCCTTGTCCTGTGGCTGGAATCAGATCGGATGAGATCGCTGGAGATCACCCCGGCCAATGTCGAAAAAGCAAAAGAGGCCTTGGGCGTCGAGCTGCGCCAGCGCAGGGCCAACGAGCCTTTCTTCGAGAGTTCTTTCAGCTTTGACCAGATCCTCTTTCCCGATTTCAGCTATTCCCACCCTATGATCGGGAATGAAGAAGATATCAAAAACATAAGCCTCGACGACGTGGCTGAATTCTATTCAAACTACTATGCGCCCAACAACGCGGTTCTTTGCCTGGCCGGAAGTTTCAACAAGGTCAAAGCCAAGGAGCTCATCGCCAAATATTTTGAGACCATCCCGGCGCGGAAGGAGATTCCGCCCTTCGTCCCATCCCGGTTCGACGAAAAGAAGGAGATCGCCGAGACCCTCCAGGATCCCATGGCTCCCTCCCCGGCTTTTCATCTGGGTTTCCGGATCTTCTCGCCGCGGCCGCCCGACCTGTTCGCGCTCAGGGTCCTCGATTACCTTCTTCTCAGAGGCAAGAGCAGCCGGCTCTATGTGCGTCTTCTGAGAAAAGAGCACCTTGTTTTTCAGCTCAGCGGCGGGATCGATGAGCGGAAAAATCTCGAGGCCTACAAGATTTTCGCCACGGTCAACAACGAACTCATGACCGAACGCTGCTTGCAGGCCATCTTTTCTGAATTCGACAAATTGAGGTCCAGCTTTGTCTCCGATGAGGAGCTGGCCAAAGCTAAGAATATGCTTAAGATGGACACTCTCGGCCGAACCATGACGAGCGAGGACAGAGCGCTCTTTTTTGCTGAGGCCTATCTGAATCAGAGGGATCTTGATAACGTCTTCGCCGATCTTGAAACGAGCCTCAAGGTCACCCCCTCGGATATAGTCAATCTCATGAACAGGTATTTTACCAAGGAGAACAGCATCCTCCTGAAAATCAAGCCGCGATGAAGAGCTCCGCCCTCAACAGATTTCGCCGCGCCACGCCTGTTTTTGCCATCGCTTGTTTTCTCCTCTGTTCCTTGGCCCATCTTTTTGGGCAAGAGAGATTTCGGAAAACACCCCCTTCCCCTGATCCGTTCCAGGACCTGAGATTGCCCCTTATCGAATCCGTCCGGTTATCGAACGGCCTCCGCCTGGCTTTGGGCACAAAAGAAAATCTTCCCCAGATGTGCGTCCAATTGGTCATCTTTGCGGGGGAGGCCGATTCCCCCGCCAAGACTCCGGGATTGGCTACGTTCGCGGCCCAGATGGTCGGCCGGGGAACCCAATTTCTCTCTTCCTCGGACATCGAGGAGGATATCGAGGCCATGGGGGGCAATTTCTCTGCAGTCGCGGGACTGGATTGTACGGTGTTCAGCTTGAGTTTTCTTGAAAGCTACCTCGATCAGGCGCTCGACCTGTTGAGCAAGATGATCCTCCAGCCAACATTTCCGGATAGAGAGGGTGATGCCGTCAAGAGGACGCTCTTCTATGACCTCCTCGAAAAGGCGAAAGATCCCGATTTCGTGGCCAAGCGTCAGCTGGTCCGTCTTCTCTTCGCCAATCACCCTTATGGGCTCGCCGCCCACAATGAAGATGTGATCAAGAACCTGGGGCAGAAAGAGCTGATTGCCTTTTTTGAAAAGTTCTACAGACCGGGAAACGCCCTCATCGTCCTGGCGGGAAAACTCAATCTGACAACGGCCACGAGGAAAGTCAGTCATTATTTCAATACCTGGGTGGATAAGCCGCTGGAGCGTGTCTACCCGCCGCCTCCCGAAGCCAACGACCAGATTCGGGTCTGTTTTCTGGATCTCCCCCAGGCGAAAGACGCGACCATCTACCTAGGAAATAGCATCTTTCCGATTTACAGTTCGGATTATTTCCCGTTCATCGTTTTTAACCAGGTCCTGGGGGGAACTCCCAACAGCCGTCTGTTCATGAACCTCCGCGAGTCCAAGGCTTTTGCCTATTTCGCTTTCAGCGAGGCCGAATTCTATAAATCCTGCGGCCTGTTTTTCGTCCGGGCGCGGGTGACTCCGGAGGCGACCTACGCTTCGGTCCAGGAAATCTTGAAAGAGATCCAAGCGGTCTCCAGGGAGAAAATCGCAACTTCGGAGATTGAACAGGCAAAGACCTCTCTGATCGGGAATTTTCCCCTCAAGAACGAACGGTTGGACCGATTTTCTTCAACGATCGCGGAGATCCAGACTTTTAACCTCGGCGAAGAACGCTGGAGCCGCTATTATGAAAATGTCATGCTGGTGAATTCGGAGAGAGTGTTCGAAGTCGTCCAGCGCTATCCCCTGCTCTCTCCGATCATCGTGATTGTCGGGAACAAAGATTATGTCTTTGATTATCTTCGAGATTTTCAAAAAGTCGAGATCTACGATTCCAAGGGAGTTCTGAAGTCCACGATCAGCAAAGGAGTCAGCGAATGAAACTCGTCGAATGTGTTCCCAATTTCAGCGAGGGCAGGGATCGGGATAAAATCAACGCCATAACCCGGGAGATCGAGTCCACGCCGGGCGTGAAACTCCTCGATGTCGACCCCGGAGAATCGACCAACCGGACCGTGGTCACTTTCATCGGAACCCCAGAGGGGGTTGAGGAAGCCGCCTTTAAGGCTGTAAAGAAAGCGGCCGAGGTGCTCGACATGCAGACACAAAAGGGTGCTCATTCCCGTATTGGGGCCACGGACGTCGTCCCCTTCGTCCCGGTCTCCGGGGTGACCATGGAGGACTGCGTCCGGATCGCCCACGCGCTGGCCGCTCGAGTGGCCCGGGACCTGGGCATCCCGGTCTATCTTTATGAAGAGGCGGCTCAAAAACTCGAGCGAAGAAACCTGGCTAATATCCGCGCCGGAGAGTACGAGGGGCTGGAGGAGAAGCTGAAAGACTCGGCCTGGGTTCCAGACTACGGGGAGCCGGTCTTCAACCCCAAATCTGGGGCCACGGTCGTCGGGGCGAGGGAGTTTTTGATCGCCTACAATATCAACCTTAACACCCGGGACAGGAAATTGGCCAATGAGATCGCTCTCAATCTGAGAGAGAGCGGTCGTGCCAAGCGGGACAAAGAGGGCAACTTGGTTCGGGACGAAGCCGGGCAGTCCGTCAAGATCCCCGGCAGGTTCAGGGATGTCAAAGCTGTCGGCTGGTATATCGAGGACTATGGGATCGCCCAGATCTCGATCAATTTTACGAACTATAAGGTCACACCGCCTCATCTCGTTTTTGACGAGGCCGTCCGGGAGGCCGAGAAGCTGGGATTGCGGGTGACGGGGAGCGAGCTGGTGGGGCTCATCCCGAAAGAAGCGATGCTCATGGCGGGCCGGTATTATTTGGAAAAACAAGGCAAAAGTCCCGGAGCCCCGGAAAAAGAACTGATCCAAATAGCCGTCCGATCCCTGGGGCTGAGCGATGTCGCTCCTTTTGAGCCCCAGAAGAAGATCATCGAATACCAGTTCCTCGAAGAAGGAAAATCCCTGCTCCCCCTGAGCATGCAAGAGTTTGTCGACGAGCTCAGCATGGATTCTGCCACCCCGGGCGGGGGAAGCGCCTCCGCTCTCTGCGGGGCTCTCTCGGCCGCCTTGTCGGCGATGGTGGCCAACCTCACGGTCGGGAAAAAGGGGTATGAGGGCCGGGAAATGGAAATGAGAACCTGCGCCCTCAAGGCCCAAGCTCTCAAGGATGAGCTTCTCCGGGCCGTTGACCTCGACACCAGGGCGTTTGATAAGGTCATGGAGGCTTACCGGCTTCCCAAAACGACCGAGGACCAGAGGACAGAGAAAGACATCGCCGTCGAAGAAGCCCTTAAGGGCGCCACCTTGGTCCCCTTCGAGGTCCTCCAAAAGTGCGCCGACCTGGTCGACCTGGCTCAGACAGTCACGCTTCATGGCAACAAGAACTCTCTGAGCGACGCAGGCGTAGCCGGCTTAACAGCCCAAGTCTGCGCCGAAGGGGCCTACTTCAACGTCCGGATTAACTTGCCCAATATGCGGGATAAGCAGTTCAAGGCCCGGATCAAACGGGAAGCGACAGCACTTAAGAGAAAGATATTGCAGGGCGCAAGGGCGGTCAAGGATATCGTCGAAAAAAATTTCGAGCAAAAATAAAGGGAGGGGCACATATGAAAGCCCTTCTCGTCAGTTGGCGAGCTCAAAGGAGATTGCCATGGATGAGTGGAGCCACGACGGAAAAAAACTAAGATTGGTCGAGGGCAACATTGCCCTGCTCCAAGTGGAAGCAGTTGTCAACGCTGCAAACTCCTCGCTGGTCTTGGGAAGCGGCGTCGCAGGCGCCATCAGGCGTTTCGGCGGCCCCTCGATCCAGAAAGAATGTGAAAAGCTCGCCCCGATCAAGGTCGGCCAAGCGGTCATCACCAGCGGAGGGAACCTGAAGGCAGGCTACGTCATCCATGCCGTCGGCCCCATCCAAGGAGAGGGCCAGGAAGAGGAAAAACTTACGGAGGCAACCCGGAACAGCCTCAAAATCGCCAGGGACAGGCAAATCAAGTCGATGGCCTTTCCGGCCCTCAGCACCGGAGTCTTCGGCTTTCCGCTGGAAAGGTGCAGTGAGATCATGCTTCAGGTGACGATGGATTTTCTCAAAGCGAATGATTTCCCCAACGAAGTTGTCTTCTGTCTCTATGGAACCGAGGCGTTGTCAGTATTTCAAGGGACGCTCGCGCGGCTTGTCTGAAGGGGTTATTTTCTCTTCCCGGCCAGGGTGCAGACCAAGAAGAAAACGAACGAGAGGAGCACGACCGTGCCCGAGGCGGGAAGATCCAAAATAAAGGCTAAGGGAATTCCTGCCAGGACGGACCCGATGCCGATCAAACAGGAGCCGACGACGGTCTTCTTAAAACTCCCGGCCAGTTGAAGGCTCGATGCAGCGGGAATGACGACCAGGGCTGCGACAAGAAGAATCCCAACCACTTTCATCCCGAGGACGACAGTCACGGCGGTCAAGAGCGTCAGCAAAAGGTCGAGCCGGCTCACTTTGATACCCGAGGCCTTCGCCGATTCCCAATCAAATGTCATGTACATCAGCTTATGGTAGTTCATGAGCAGGCTCAGGATGACGACGACAGCCAGTATAACCGACAACCAAACTTCTGAGGGTTCGATGGCCAGGATCTCGCCGAACAGGTAACCGAACAGCCCGGCATTGAATTTTTGGGAAATCGTCACCAGAATAATTCCCGTCCCCATGCCGACACTGCTCAAAATGCCTATGGCGGCGTCTCCGGAGAGACCGGCTTTTTCTTTGAGCCCCCGGATGGCCAGCGCTCCGAGGATCGTAACGACGATGGCAATCGGAACCGGCATGGAATTGAGGAAGAGACCGAGGGCGACCCCGGCAAACGCCAAGTGGGAAAGTCCATGCCCGATCATGGCATCTTTTCGCAGCAGCAAAAAAACGCCGAGGAGAGCGCAGCTGACGGATATGAAGACGCCTGCCAGGAGTGCTCTCTGTAGAAATGAGTATCCGAGCAGTGTTGCCATGGGCGCGTTTCGGGAATTAGTGTAGGTGAGAGATTACGTGATGCCCGTCGACGAGCATCTCCCGGAAGGCCGCAGATTTGCAGAATTCAGTGTGCGAACCGTGATAGACAAGCTTCTGATTGAGGCATGCGACCTGGTTGACGTGCCGGTCGACGATCCCGATGTCGTGGGTCACGAGCACGATCGTGATTCCTTCTTGTTGGTTCAGACCGTCGAGCATCTCATAGAACTTGCCCTGGGTCTCGGCGTCGACGCCCGTTGTCGGTTCGTCGAGAAAGAGGATACACGGATGGTTGACCAAGGCCCTGGCAATAAAAACCCGCTGCTGCTGTCCGCCGGAGAGACTGCCGATGCGCTGGTTCTTGAACTCCTGCATCCCGACTTGAACCAGGGCCTGCAGAATGGACCGGTCGTCCTCTTTCGAGAGCCGGGCAAAGTGCTTGCTTGAGAAAAGGCCCATGGCCACTGTTTCCTTTACTGAGGCCGGGAAAGAGGGGTCGAAATGGGTCGCTTTCTGGGGGACATAGCCGATCTTGGTCCAATCAGAAAATTGGAGAAGGGTTTTTCCCATGATCAGGATCTCGCCCTCCTGCGGCTTCAGCAGGCCCAGGATGAGCTTGATCAATGTCGTCTTGCCCGAGCCGTTGGGCCCCAGGATGGCCAAAAAATCTCTGGCCAGGATCGAAAAACTGACATCCCTGAGGACGGAGTTCCCATCGTAGCCGAAGGAAACACCACTGACGCGGATCAACTCTTCTCTCTCAGTCACAGGCGAGTCCCTTTTTCAGGTTGTCCAGGTTTTCATCCATGACTGTGAAAAAAGTCATCCCAGAATGAAGCTGTTCTCTGGTCAGGTTGTGAGCCGCGCTCAAGACAAGCATCTGAGCTCCGGCCTCTGAGGCGACCATCTTGGCCAGTTTGTCGCTGACAGACTTCTCGTAATAAATGAACCTCGTCTTGTTTCTCTTGACGAAGGATATCACCTGGGCGAGTTCCTTTGGAGTCGGCTCAGAATCCGGGCTCAACCCGTAAAGAGAGATTTGCTTGAGTCCATACCGGCGGGCCAGGTAGCCGAAGGCGGCGTGCCCTCCGCAGACAAAATCCCGTCGCCCGCAGTTGGCCAGGCTTTTCCTGAATCGCTCGTCCAGGTCCTGGAGCTTCTGGTTCAGGCGGAGGGCATTCTGCTTAAATGTCCCGGCCTCGTCGGGCATCAATCGGGAGCAGAGATCCCTGATCCGGTCGACGACCTTCTGGTCTAAAGAGAAGTCCAGCCAGTAGTGAGGATCAGATCCACCAGGGGAATCTTCATCTTGATCTTTGATCAAATCAAGCCCTCGGCCGGCATCCAAGGTTATCAAGCTTCGGTTGGCGACACTCTTGATGATACCGGGAAGCCAGGGTTCCAGGTTAGCTCCGACAATGACGAGAAGGTCGGCCCGGGAGATGGTGAGGATGTCGCTTGCCCTGGGCTGCCATGTATGGACCTCCGCTCCGGGAGGGAGGAGCAACCGGACTTCCCCTTTTGAGCCCGCAACCTCCTTCGCGAATTCCATCATCGGAAATATGGTCGTAACGATCTTGATCTTTCCCGAAACGAGCCGATCCGGGTGCCCGATACCGGAGGCAGACGCAGCCAGGAAAGCGAGAATCAGGGGAAGGACAAGAGCCGATTTTTTCATTGAAAGACAATAAGAATTGTAAATTAATTCGGAGGTAAAGGCAAATTTGGGCTTGAACACCTCCCCGGTTTGTGGCATTATTTTTTTTAAAGGATTTGTTTTTATTATGAATGTCCGGTCGTCGACGGAGGTCAGCAATGTTTGAAACCCTTAAGCCGATCCTGCTCTGGAAACATTTCGCCGAAATATTGAAGATCCCCCATTGTTCGGGCAATGAAAGGGCGTTGGGTGAATACGTCCTCACCGTGGCGAAACGATTGAATCTCAACGGAAGGCGTGACAAGGTCGGGAACATCATCGTCGTCAAGAAGGCTTCCCCCGGCCACGAAAATGCGGCCGGAACGGTCCTCCAGGCCCATCTCGATATGGTCGGCGAGAAGAATTCCGATGTCCGTCACGATTTCAACAAGGACCCGATTTCGGCCGTCGTGGAGAACGAGTGGGTTCATGCCCAGGGGACGACCCTTGGGTCGGATAACGGAATCGGCGTCGCCGCCTGCCTCGCGGTCATGGAGGATGCGTCGCTCACGCACGGGCCCTTGGAGTTTCTTTTTACCGTCGACGAGGAAACTGGTCTGACCGGTGCGACCAGGATCCAGAAGGGGGCTCTCTCCGGCACGCGGCTGCTCAATCTCGATTCAGAAGACGAAGGAACTTTTACGATCGGGTGCGCGGGGGGAGCGGACTCGGAGATCGCCTTTCCGCTCAAGCGGGCAAAAAGGAGGGGCAAGCTCCTCTGTAGGCTCAGGCTCTACGGCCTCAGGGGAGGTCACTCCGGCCTGGACATTAACCTGGGCCGTGGGAACGCTCTGAAACTCCTGGCCCGTCTGCTCTGGCAGGCGCAGAAGAATTTTCGGTTTGAGCTGGTCGGAGTTGAAGGGGGAAACAAGAGAAACGCCATCCCTAGGGAAGCCTGGGCGGACATGCTTCTCGAGCCTGGGCGGATGAAGGCGTTTGCCGCGTTCCTAAAGAAGTCGGCCGCCAAAATCCAGTCCGAATACAAGGTCGTCGAAAAAGACCTGGCATATTCTTTTGAAAAAACAGGGGCGGAGAAAGCCGATCCTCTGACTCAGGCGGCGCAGAAGGGCCTGATCAATTTTTTGATTTCACTTCCGCACGGGGTGATTGCCATGCACCCAGAGATTCACGGCCTCGTTGAGACTTCGACCAATTTGTCGATCATCCGCACTTTGCCGAACAGGGCCGAGGTCGTCTGCAGCAGCCGAAGCTCGGTTGCCTCGGCTCTCGAGGCGACGCGTAATATGATCGAGGCCTGCTGTGATCTGGCCGGCGCAAGGATCTCCCAGCCGCCGGGATATCCGGGTTGGGCGCCAAACCTGGCTTCGGAGCTTCTCCAGACGCTCAAAGAAGTTTACCATCAGGTTTTCAACAAAGAGAGTGAGGTCGTGGCCGTCCATGCCGGCCTGGAGTGCGGCATTTTGGGCGAGAAGTTTCCCGGCATGGACATGATCTCGTTCGGGCCGACCATCCGCCATCCCCATTCCCCGGAGGAGCGGGTCAACACCGCGTCGGTCGAAAATTTCTGGAGATTCTTAACTGCGGCACTGGCGCGGCTGAGCTAAAGCCAGCTTTCCCGTCTATCTCGTCTGTCTCGTCATCTGGTCTATCTCGCCGGCGGCCAGACAGGCGGGCAGCGAGATGACGAGATGGACGTCCTAGTTCCTTGATCTTTCCCCCGGAATCTTTTAGGATGAAAAGATCCCGAGTTTTGATAAAGGGAGGTGGAATCATGGGGAAAAAAGCCATTTTGGCCCTGGTTTTGGCGAGCATCCTGGCTTTTTTTCTGTCTCCCGGCTGCAGGAAAAAAGAAAAAGAAACGGGTGGTTCTTCTCCCGCGGGTCAGGGACCGGCTTCCGGCGAACTCCACATTTTGAACGTCAGTCCTAAGGGGCAGACGGCCGCTCCGGATGAATCGGAAATGCTGGTGGTCATATTTGACCAACCCATGGTTCCGTTGGAGCGATTGGCGGAGGGTAAAGGCTCATCCTTCCTGGTGATGGAGCCGGCCTTTTCCGGGAAGCATCGTTGGCTGGGCACCAAAACCCTTGCTTTTATTCCGGACGCGCGATTTCCTTACGCCTCCGAGATCAAGGTCACCGTGCCCGCCGGGACCAGGTCTTCGAACGGCTTCGCGCTCAATAACGCCTATAGCTGGACTTTCCAGACCATCCTCCCCCGACTGGTGAAGCACTTTCCCCAGGACACGCAAAAAGGCCTCAGGCTCGACAGTCAGGTGCTGCTTGTTTTCAATCAGCCTATTCTTAAATCCAAGGCGGGAGATTTCATTTCCCTTAGCAGCCTGGGCCGGGATGGGAAGAGAGAATCACTCGACTTCACTCTCGATTTTCCGAGCGCTCAAAAATTGGAAGAGGTTGAGATCAGGGTTTCTCCCGAGATGACCCTCCTGCTGAAACCGAATGAACTGTTCAGGCCCGACTATTCTTACCTTGTTGAACTCAAGACCGGGCTTCCGGCCAAAGAAGGTCGTTTAGGCTTGGAAAAAAACGCGGGATTCAGTTTTGCCACCTTCCGGACGTTCGCTTTCTTGGGTCTGGAATCAGAAGCCAATTACAGCCCCAGCGAGCCTTTGAAATTTCAATTCAGCAACGGGGTAAACTATAAAGACTTCGTCCAAAAAGTCCATTTTGATCCCGAAATTGCCATTCCCGATCACTATTCAGAGTGGGACTACGGAGGCGAAACACTCTGGCTCAACCTGCCGCTTCATCCCGAGACCGAATATTCGGTCAAAATAGATGAAGACCTCGTGGATCAATACGGCAATAAACTCGGAAAGGAGGCCCGGCTCAAATTTCAGACTTCCGCCTTTCCTGCCTCGGCTTCCATGACGACCGGCCACGGCATCGTCGAAGCGTACGGAGAGCTGCGCTATCCGGTCCACGTGGTGAATGCAACCGAGCTTTTTTTCCAAGCCCGGAGGGTCGGCAAGGAGGAAGTTATCCCCCTGCTCCTGACGCCGAAGATCTTCTGGTCGAGCGAACAAATAACTCCGCAGCCGGCCTTCTTTCAGCAGGAGCGGTTGCTCCGGCTCAACCTCCCCAGGAACAAACGTCAAATCGTACCCCTGGAACTCAAGGATTTCCTGGCCAATGGTCTTGGGTTTGTCTTTTTCCAGCTGGACACAAGGTCGGAGGAAAAATGGGAGCGTTTTCCCAAGGCCTTCCTCCAGGTGACGAACCTCGGGATCTCGGCCAAGTTCTCCCCCGAAAACAACACTATTTGGGTAACAGATTTGAAGACGGGAATGCCGGTCGCCGGTGCGGCGATCGAAGTCCGCGATGATGGAAATATCGTCCGCTGGCAAGGCAAAACAGACGGCCTGGGGATCGCCTCATCCCCTGGCTGGAAGATTCTCGGCCTTCACGCCCGCGACGCGTACAACAAACCCGAGCAATGGGTTTTTGCGAGTCGCGGCCCGGACACTGCTTTTATTTATTCCGAATGGGGCACCGGGATCGACCCCTACCGCTTCGGAATCGCCTATGACTGGGACCCACAGCCGTTAAGAATCCAAGGCTCAATCTTCACCGAGCGGGGGATCTATCGGGCTGGAGAAAGGGTCCAGATCAAAGGCATCATCAGGAAGAGGGAAAAAGGCCAGTGGCAGCTGCCGCGAGTGAAAGAGGTCGAGTGCGAAATCCTGGATCCCTTCCAGAAGAGCGTGGTCAAGACCAAGCTGGCCCTGGATGCATTCGGTTCCTTTGACTTTAAGATCGATACCTTGGCGGACGCCGCCCTCGGGTATTACCAGATCGCAGTCAAGGTCCCCCCCGAGACCCCGACTGAAAAAGAGGTAATTCTCAATGAATCATTTCGCCTCGAGGCCTTCCGCCCGGCCGAATTCGAGGTCCATCTGCGCTCACTCCAGGACCATTTTGTCTTCGGGGAAGCATACCGGGCCGAAATCGGAGCGAATTATCTTTTCGGGGGAGCCATGTCCGGACAGAAAGTCTCTTGGCGCCTTCGTTTCAATCCCGCCGATTACAGCCCACCCGGGCATAAGGGGTACGTCTTTGGAAACGAAATAGATTGGACCGCCGAGGAAGCGGGGACTGAAGGGAGCCGCTTGGTTTCGTCGGCTGATTCGACCCTGGGCCCGGATGGCCGGCTTGAAGTTAAGATTCCGCTCGTCCCGGAAAAGGAGAAGGATTCTGTCTTTGCCGCCCTGGAGGCGACGGTTCAGAGTCCGAGCCGGCGTTCCATCTCCAGCCGGATCCAGACCGTCGTCCATCGGGGTGACTTCTACCTCGGACTCAAGCCCTCGACTTCGTTCTTAAAAGGCGGAGAGAAATTGACCGTGGCTGTCCTGGCTGTAGCACAGGACGGGACTCCCCTGGCCAAGAAAAACGTCCTCCTCAAGCTCATCAGAAGGGAATGGCATTCGGTCAGAAAGGCGAGTGTCGGCGGTGCCTACAGATGGCTGACCCAAAAAGAGGATGCAGAGGTTGCGCACCTAGAGTTGCAGTCCAGTGAAAATCCAGTTGAGGCCGCTTTTGAGCCCGAAAAGTCGGGCTTTTATTTTCTACTGGCGGAAAGCCTGGATTCCCGGGGAAACAAGGTCACGACATCCACCTATCTTTATGTAACGGGAAAGGACTACGTGCCCTGGGAAAGAAGAGATGACGATACGGTTGAGTTGGTCGCCGATAGCGAAGATTACAGGCCCGGAGATGTCGCTAAGATCCTGGTCAAATCTCCCTATGAACGGGCCAAAGCCCTGGTAACGATCGAACGGGAGTTCATCCTGGAAAGCAAAGTCTTGGAAGTCGCGGGCAGCTCCAGCCAGATCGAGATACCGATCGGCGCTGATTACCTGCCGAATGTTTTTGTTTCGGTGCTGCTCGTCCAGGGCCGCTCTTCCCGATCCCAGGCAGGAGAGGAGACCGACGTCGGCAAGCCCTCTTTCAAGATCGGCTACGTCAAACTGAATGTGAATCCAATCGAGAGACAGCTCAGACTGGACCTTGAGGTCGACAAGCGGACTCACCGACCGAGAGACCAGGTCACTCTCAAGCTCAATGTCAAAGACTTTAAGAACGTCCCGGTCAGGGCAAGCGTCACACTCGCCGTGGTCGACGTGGGGGTCTTGAACCTCATCGGATACCAGACTCCCAATCCCTTCGCCCAGTTCTATGGCCAGAGTCCCCTCTCTGTTCAGACCTCGGAGAGTCGGCTCCACGTTGTGGGTCAGAGAAAGTACGGAGAAAAGGGAGAAGAGGTCGGGGGAAGCGGAGACCAAAGCATGATGGCCCCGGCCAGCTTGGCGGAAGTGCAACTCCGCGGCGATTTCAGGTCCACCGCTTACTGGGAGGCTTCCCTTCTGACTGATGATCATGGTGCCGCCTCGGTCACATTCGCACTTCCAGACAATCTCACGACGTTCCGAATCATGGCTGTGGCCCAGACCCAGGCTTCTCAGTTCGGCCAGGCAGAAACCACCTTCAGGGTTACCAAGCCGCTTCTCTTACAGGCGTCTCTGCCGAGGTTCGCGCGGGTCGGCGACACATTTGAGGGCGGAACGGTTGTCCACAACTTTAGTGAGAAAGCTGGCAGCATCTCGGTGCAAGTGGAGGCCAAGGAAATCGCCCTGCGCGACGGTGAAAGAACTCGCCGTTTCACTTTAGAACCGGGCCGGTCGAAAGAGGTCCTCTTCTCTTTTGCGGCCCAAAAAGCGGGGACAGCCCTGCTCTCCTTTCGAGCTCTGATGGGAGAGGAGAGCGACGGGCTCGAGATTTCTCTCCCCCTCAAGGCCCCTCGTCCCGCCGAGACCGTCGCCTTGATGGGTCAAACGAATACCTCTGCTGAAGAAAGAGTGGCCATCCCGGAAGCCGTTCACCCAGACCTCGGCCGCCTGGAAGTTCAGGCTGCCGCCTCGGCGATCACCGGGCTGAAAGGGTGTCTGGACTATTTGGCCGATTATCCTTATCTTTGTCTCGAGCAGCGACTTTCCGCCTCCCTCCCCTTCCTTGTGGCTTCTGATATCATTCTCGATTTCAAGCTGAGTCCTTTCGACAAAGGGGAAATCGAAAAACAAGTCCGCCGAACTCTTAAGGAGGCTTATGGCTGCCAGAAGGATGATGGAGGCTTTGGCCTCTGGCCAGACTCGCCTTCTTCCTCACCCTATATCAGCTGCTATGCTGTGTTTGCTTTGGCAGAAGCCAAACGGGCAGGTTATGAAATAGACAAGGGGAGGATGGAGCAAGCTGCCGCCTACCTCAAGAAATTCCTGCGCGAAGCTCCGAGGGCAAACGTCTATCCCCTAAACCTCCAGAACTGGAAGACCGCGCAGGCTTTCGCTCTCTATGATTTGGCTCTCCTCGGCCAGTCGGAACCCGCCTATTCTGAAAAGTTATACACCGAGCGCGCCGGGCTTTCTCTCTTTGGCCAGACGCTTCTCCTCAAGGCTCTCCATCTTGGGAAGGGACCGCTGCCAGCCCAAAACACACTCGTTCAGGAGCTGGTGAATAAGGTGAAGGTGACCCCCACAGGGGCCCATTTTGAAGACCAGGAGTCGTCCCAATCGGACTGGATCTATTCTTCAAATATCCGTACAACTTCGGCCGTCCTCCAGGCTCTGCTCGAGGTCGGGTCTGATTTTCCTCTTCTTCCTCAGGCCGGAGCGTGGCTGGTCGAAAAAAGAAAGGCCGGCCGCTGGAGTTCTACCCAGGAGAACTTTTATGTCTTCTACGCCTTGAACGAGTACTATCGATCCGCAGAGAAGACCAAACCGGACTTCAAGGTGACCATCGCTCTGGGTGAGAGATCGATGCTCGCAGAGACGTTTACCAAACCGGATCAGCCCATGGCCAGATCCGAATCTCCTTTGATCGGATTCAAGTCCGGCGCGGTTCTGCCCTTGAGAATCAATAAAGAGGGGAAAGGAACCGTCTTTTATGGGGCCAGGATGACCTACGTCCCCAATCAGAAGCTTCAGCCTCGAGATGAAGGCATGGCGCTCCTCAAGAAGGTCGAATCGTTGGATGGAAAACCTCTGGAATCGGTTAGGTCGGGCTCATTGGTCGCGGTCACGATCCAGGTCATCGTCCCCAGAGAAAGCCTTTTCGTCGTGGTCGAAGACCCGCTCCCTGCTGGCTTCGAGGCAGTCAATCCCAGCTTTGCCACTGAAAGCCAGGAACAGCAGAGGATCCTCGAAGAGCTTGACCAGGAAAAAGATACGCTCCTTTGGCAGGGATTCAATCATATCGAGATGCATGACGACCGCGTCTTGCTCTTCGCGGACTCCCTGAGGGCGGGCGTCCACACGCACCGCTACCTTGCCCGCGCCTTAACCTTCGGCCTCTTCCAGACCCCGGGAACAAAGGTGGAAGAGATGTACGCTCCGGAAGTCTTTGCCAGGACGCCGGAAGCGATCTTCAAAATTGTGAAATGATACGCCGAAAAAAAACTCTGGTCCTGGTTCTGCTCTCGCTGCCGCTCCTCTTTTTTGCGTCTCTGCATATCCCTATTCCATTGGATAGGCTTGGGCCGGGACGGGTCGTCTCTCTCCGATTGACCGATCGCCAGGGCATTCCCCTCCGGGAGGTCCTGTCCGACGAAGGTGGGCGCTGCCGATGGATTCCGCTGAAAGAGATTTCTCCTTTTCTGCTGAGGGCGACGATCGCTTCGGAAGATAGCCAATTCTTCTTTCATTCCGGAGTGGACGTGTTGGCCGTTCTCCGGGCGGCTTGGCAAAACCTCAGACACGGAAAGGTTGTCTCCGGTGCGTCTACGATCAGCCAGCAGTTGGTCAGAAACATATATCACCAGGAGCGGAACCTTCCTTCCAAGATCCTCGAGGTCTGGCGATCTCTGCGGCTTGAGCGGATGCTGAGCAAAGAGGAGATTCTCGTCCAGTATCTCAATCGGATCTCCTACGGCAACCAGGCTTTTGGCATCGAAGCCGCTTCGCGCCTATATTTTGACAAGCCGTCCTCGCAGCTCGACCTGGCTGAAGCCGCCTTTTTGGCCGGGCTTCCACGCGCTCCTACCGAGTCCAACCCCTATCGCTCTCCTGGCGATGCCCTCCGACGCCAGAGAGATGTCCTGAAGAGAATGTGCAGGCTGCGTTTCATCACCACTGAGGAAATGGGAAGGGCCTTTTCGGAAAAGCTCAGGCTGCTGCCGGCTTCCGAAAGATTCCGCGCGCCCCATTTCTGTAATTTCGTTCTCGAGCAGCTTCCGGCTTCGAAGAGACAGGATCTATCGGTCATCGAAACGACTCTCGATTATCATCTTCAAGAGAGGGTTGAGCTCCTTCTCAAGAACCACCTCCGCGGGCTGGAGAAGCGGGGCATCTCCAACGGAGCGGTTGTCGTCTTGGACAACGCGAGCGGTGAGATTTTGAGCCTCGTCGGGTCGAGGGATTTTTTCGACGAAGCCCATGACGGGCAGGTCAACGGGGCGCTCTCTCTCCGGCAGCCCGGATCGACTCTCAAGCCCTTTACCTACGCTCTGGCCCTGGAGAAAGGGATGACCGCGGCCAGCATCCTCGAGGACGTGCCGGCCCAATTCCTGACTCTGGAAGGGGCTTTTTTCCCCCAGAACTACGACCGCCGTTATCATGGGCCCATCCGGATGAGGAGCGCCCTCGCATGCTCGTATAATATCCCGGCTGTTTCGGTGCTGGATTCGGTGGGAGCGGACATTCTCTATCAACGCTTAAAATCCCTGGGCTTTGAAAGCCTCAAGAAGAACCCCGGGTTCTACGGCGTGGGGTTGACGCTCGGGGACGGTGAGGTCAAGCTTCTGGAGCTCGTCCGGGCCTACGCCGCGCTCGCCCGGGGAGGGGTCTTCTTCCGGGAGAAATCCTCGCTCCGAATGACGGACAAAGGTAACAGGACCGAGGATGCAGACGGTTTCCCTGAGGGAAAGCGGGTTTTCTCGCCATCCGTCGCCTACGTCATCACCAGCATCCTCTCCGATAAGGATGCCCGGGTTCCCGCATTCGGCTACAATTCTCCTTTGAACCTTCCCTTCCCCGCTGCCGCAAAGACCGGGACGTCCAAGGATTTCCGGGACAACTGGACGGTCGGCTTCACTCGACGTTATTCCGTAGGCGTTTGGGTCGGGAATTTCGGTGGAGAGCCGATGCACAATGTCTCCGGGATTTCGGGGTGCGGTCCTCTCTACAAGGACATCATGCTGCTTCTTCACAAGGACTGCGATCCCCCGCCGTTCGAGGAACCGGGGAACGTTGTCCGGCTAAGGATTTGTGCCGTCTCCGGCGGGATTGCCGCGGCGGCTTGCCCCGGTGGAATCGATGAGGTCTTCATCCGGGGGACGGAACCGCGCCTCCCGTGTTCGATTCACCGGCCTTCCCAAGTCCACTTAGGAGAAAGTCAGCCGCCTATAGGAATCCGTTCAACGGCCGCGATAGTAATTGTTTTCCCCCGAGAGGGGGATTTTTTCAGGATCGACCCTGTGCTGCGGGCGGAATTTCAATCCCTGAACTTCAGGGCGCGGGTTCGCTCGGACCGGGAAACAGGCCCAGTCGAATGGTGGGTCAATGGCCAGAGAATCGCCAGAGCGGTCTTCCCTTATACTTTTTCTTGGATTATCAAGCCGGGTTCTTATACAATAAGAGCTACGGCCCGAGCCGGACAAAAAACACTGGAAAGCCGGCCTGTCAAATTCAAGGTGGTGTCCTGAATCAAGGAGGCTCCGAAATGAGAAGGAGAGAAGTCTTTCTCGCCTTGAGTGGTATTTTCCTGTTTGTCCGAAGGGGATTTTCGAGTCAAGAAAGGAGTAATACGATGAAAAAAGAGGTCAAAACAGAGAAGGCTCCCAAAGCTATCGGTCCCTATTCCCAGGCGATCATTGCCGGTGGTTTTGTTTATTGTTCGGGGCAGATCCCGATCGATCCGGCGACCGGAAATCTCAATACGGGTTCGATCGAAGAGCAAACCCGGCAGGTTATCAAGAATCTGGCCGCGGTCTTGGAAGCCGCAGGCACGTCTCTGGATCAGGTGGTCAAGACGACCGTTTTCCTTCAGGACATGAATGAATTCGCCAAGATGAATGAAGTCTACGGAGAATTTTTTAAGGCGCCCTATCCAGCTCGAGCCACCGTCCAGGTCGTTCGATTGCCCAAGGATGTCAAGGTGGAAATCGACGCCGTCGCCGTGCTCAAATAGCAATTGTTTCCCCTTACTCCTCTCTCCTTACCCTTTGCTTGTCCGAGAGATATGGACGAATTTCGCCGTATCGGATAAAATACAGTCGTCATGCCGATCTACGAATTCATATGCAAGAAATGCGGGAATCGCTTCGAGACCTTGGTCCGGACGGGGAGCGGAAAAGCGATCGCCTGTCCCGCCTGTGAGTGCGAGGATGTCCGGAAGCTCTTTTCCAGTTTCGGAATCGGCGGAGGCGGCAGCCGGTTGACTTCGTCCTCGAGCAGTTGCTCGACCTGCTCGGGCAAGTCCTGCAGCACGTGTCACTAAATACAGCTCACGGGTTATAGCTAATAGCTCTTAGCCCCGCTCATCGTGACACGTGACAAGTCGCCCAGCTCTTTCTTAAAAATTCCTACGAACCAAAGACTATTCTTGCTGCTCACGGGCCTGCCTTCAGGTTTGTGAGCCATGAACTATGAGCCATGAGCTTGAATCTATTATCTTGACTTTACGCCCGGGCCAGAGATACTTTTATCAAGAATGAAGGACATTCGATCGCAGGGGGCGCGCTGCCGGAACTTGGTCCGGATCGGCGTGGACACAGGCGGGACATTTACGGATTTCGTGATCGCCTTGGAGGGGAGGCTTATCAACAAGAAGATCCTGTCGACCCCCGAAGACCCCTCCCGAGCGATCATCGAGGGACTCAAGGAATTGCTGGCCTCCGATTATTCCCTGTTCATCATCCACGGCACGACCGTAGCTACAAACGCACTCCTCGAACGAAAGGGGGGACCTATCGCCCTGATCACGACCAGGGGGTTTGAGGACATCCTCCTGATCGGCCGGCAAACCAGACGCGGACTTTATCGGCTGCGCGGAGAGACGAGGGTTCCGCTTCTGCCTCGCCGCCTCTGTTTTGGGCTCGATGAGAGGACTCTTTCGTCCGGCGATATCGAGAAAAGTGCGAACCCCGCTGAAGTCAGAAAGATCCTCAAAAAAATTCAGTCCTCGAAAGTGGGAGCCGTGGCCGTTTCTCTGATCAATTCCTATGCCAACGCGGCCAATGAAGAGGTCGTGGAACGCGAGCTCAAGAAGTCCGGAATTTTGGGTTCGGTGTCCAGCCGCATCCTCCCTGAACATCGTGAATTTGAACGCACCTCGACAGCGGCCGTCAATGCCTACCTGATGCCGGTCGTCAATCATTATCTGACCAATTTGGGGATGAAAATGGCCGCCGCCGAGATCCGAGTCATGCAATCCAACGAAGGGTATATCTCTCCGGCCAAAGCCAAGACGGAACCCATTCGCACCGCTCTCTCAGGGCCTGCAGGCGGGGTCGTCGCGGCGGCTCGGCTGGCCAGGGCAGCGGGCTTCCGCAACATTATCAGCTTCGACATGGGGGGAACCTCGACCGACGTCTCGCTCGTCGACGGCCGGATCCGGCGCACCAATGAGAGCTCTATCGGAGAATTTCCGATCCGGATCCCGATTATTGACATCCATTCCGTCGGCGCAGGCGGTGGATCGATTGCCTTTGTCGATAGAGGCGGATCGCTACGGGTGGGGCCCCAGAGTGCCGGGGCTGATCCCGGTCCCGCCTGTTACGGCAAGGGGGATCTCCCAACGGTCACCGATGCCAACCTTTACTTGGGCCGGCTGGATCCGGAGTTTTTTCTCGGGGGGAAAATGCGCATCTCCCCCGAGAGAAGCGCCGCAGCCGTCCGCGTGCTCTCCAGGACCATCGGCAAGACGCCCCTCCAAACGGCCCTGGGTATCATCGATATCGCGAATGCCAACATGGAAAAAGCTATCCGGGTCATCTCGATCGAACGGGGCTTCGACCCCAGGAGTTTTTCCCTCTATTCTTTCGGGGGCGCGGGCGGAATGCACGCCGTTGAAATGATGACCCATCTTCAGATGGACGGAGTTATCGTCCCCAGGAACGCTGGCGTCCTGTCGGCCCTCGGGCTTCTCCTGGCCGATTCGGTCAAAGATTATTCGCAGTCGATCCTCAGGACCGTCGACAAAATCCGGGCCGGGGAACTCGAAAGGAGAATGGCCGTCCTCGGCCGCGAGGCGATGCGATACCTGCGGTCCGAGGGCTTCGAGAAAAGGGTGATATCCCTGTTCCCTTCCCTAGACCTTCGTTACCTCGGTCAATCTTACGAGATCAACATACCCTGCGACCTGACCGCCCTCGGCGAGTGCGGCTATCTTTCCGCTTTCCACCGCGAGCACCAGAAGCTCTATTCTTATCATCATCCCCAGAGGCCGGTCGAGGTCGTGAACGTCAGGGTCAAGGCCGTCGGCTTGAGCCGCAAGATTCGCTTGAGCCGGCTGCCTGAAAAATCCATGGACCCGGGCCGGGCGATGCTTCGGAAACAGCCTATCTATTATCGGAAAAAGGAACACCGCGGCGTCGTCTTTGACCGAGGGGCGCTGGAGCCCGGGAACGCGTTTTTCGGCCCCGCCCTCGTCGTCGACCCGGAATCCACGACTTTTCTTCCACCCGGCTATCGCCTGAGGGTGGACGGCTATATGAACCTGATCGTCCGTGAGGCCTGATTGTCGATGAGCAAATTTGATCCCGTAGAATTGGAGCTCTTCAAGAACATCTTCGTCTCCATTTCCGAAGAGATGGGAGCCGTGCTCGGCCGGACCGCGCTCTCTCCGAACATCAAAGAGCGCAAAGATTTCTCCTGCGCCCTCTTCAACCGAAAGGGCGAGACTTTCGCTCAGGGGTCTCACATCCCCGTTCACCTCGGCGCCATGCCTCTCTCCGTACAGGCGGCCCTCCGCGCCGTCTCCTTCGGTGAGGGCGACCTCGTGATCCTGAACGACCCGTATCGGGGAGGGACGCATCTTCCGGACGTGACCTGCATCTCCCCGGTTTTTTTTGACAAGAAGCTCTCCTTTTTCGTGGCCAACAGGGCCCATCATTCTGATATCGGCGGGATGACTCCGGGTTCCATGCCGCTGGCCACTGAGATCTTTCAGGAAGGGTTGATCATCCCGCCCTTGAAAATCGTCGAGGCCGGGAGACTCAACCAACAAGTTTTTGACCTTTTCTTAGCCAACGTGCGCACGCCCGAGGAGAGAAAGGGTGATCTTCTGGCCCAGCTGGCTGCGAACGAGAAAGGAAAGCTCAGGCTGGTTGAAACCCTTCGGAAATTTGGGTTGCCGAAGATCCTCCGCTACACGCGCCTGATCCAGGATTATACCGAGAGGATTCTTCGGGAAACGATCCGGGCCATCCCCGACGGCAGGTATTCTTTTGTGGATCATCTCGATGACGACGGCATTTCTGAGGATCCGGTCAGAATCGCAGTCGAAGTCAAGATTCGTCAAGACGAAGCCGTTCTCGACTTTAGCGCTTCTTCGCCCCAGGTCGAAGGCGGGGTCAATGCCAATTTCGCCGTCACCTGCTCGGCCGTTCTCTATGTCTTCAGATCTCTGATCGATGAGGACATCCCGTTCAATACCGGCTTGATAAAGCCGTTGAAGATCATCGCGCCCAGGGGGTCGGTTGTCAACGCCCTTTTTCCCGGGGCCACGGCCGGGGGCAACGTCGAAACCTCGCAGAGGATTGTCGATGTGCTCCTGGGCGCCCTGGCCCTGGCGATCCCCGACAAGATCCCAGCCGCCAGCTCGGGGACGATGAATAACGTTACCTTTGGAGGTTTCGACCCGGTCAGGAGACAGAATTTCGCCTACTATGAAACGATCGGAGGCGGCATGGGGGCAAGCGCCATGGCCGACGGGTTGAGCGGCGTTCACACCCATATGACCAACTCCTTGAATACACCGCTCGAAGCGCTCGAAAATTACCTTCCCCTCAAGATCAAGAGGTATTGCCTGCGGCGAGGTTCGGGCGGGAAAGGGGCGCATAACGGCGGCGAAGGGATTATCCGGGAGTATGAATTCGTTGTTCCTACCCAAGTCAGCATCATTTCCGAACGGCGAAAGTTCGCGCCCTACGGCCTCAGGGGCGGAAAAAGCGGCGGCCGCGGGAAAAACAGCTTGCTATCGGGAGGAAAAAGATCCTCGCTTCCCTCCAAGGTCAACCTCAAGGCCAAACCCGGTGATGTGTTGAGAATCGAGACTCCGGGCGGCGGTGGGTACGGCCGGGCTTGACATTCTACGCTGTGTAGAATAAAATAGTTTTCGTGAACTTAGTATTCCGATCGAAAAAGAAAGGGCTGAACCGCCTCTTCGGGGAGATCGAATCTGAAATCATGAATCTCCTCTGGCAAAAAGGACCGCTCAAGGGGAAAGAGGTTCACGAGGCCCTCAAGAAAAAGAAAGAGACGGCACTGACGACGATCCTGACTGTCCTGGACCGGCTCTCGGAAAAGGGTTTTGTCAGAAAAGACAGGGATTCGGGACCTACGATTTATTCTCCCCTGGTTTCCAGACAGAAGTTTGAGGCCAGGGTGACCTCAGAATTGATCAGAGGCGCCTATGAGCTGTCACCTGACTTTGCCATCTCGGCTTTTTCCGATATCTTCTCGAAAATGAAACCCGACGAACTCGATAGGCTGACCCAGCTTATCGAGGAGAAGAGGCATGAGAACCACAAAGACGATTAGGGTCGCATCCGTCTCTCTGTTCGTGATTATGTTCTCGGCTTCCTGGCTTCTCTTCTTTAAACTCTGGGGTGGCGTTGAACTAAACTCCATTTTGTCTTCAGTCAAAGAGAGAGCCTCTCTGGTCTGCACCTATCGATGTCTTGGCATTCTTCCCTTCCTCCCCTTCTTGATGGAGTCCGCGCGGCTCCTTCTCCTCGTTTTCTTGGCCTCCGCATTGCTCGCGGCTCTCATCAAGACTGCAAAACGGATCACGAAGACAAATAAATACATAGGCTCCGTAGAAAAGAGGATTATTCAAAGCGCGCAGCTTTTTTCGGACTTGAGCCCGGTCAGGATATTTGGAGACCCAAATCCCCTGGCCTTCACTGCGGGATTCCTCAACCCCAAGATCTACCTTTCCGCGACACTCTGCGAGACCTTTGAGGAAAGTGAACTTCGAGCGGTCGTGCTTCATGAATCTCAACACCAGAAAACCAAAGATCCCCTTAAATCCCTCCTCATATCCTTTCTGGCAGATTTTTTATTCTTCATCCCAATCACTAACTTCCTGAAACGATCCTTCCGGCTGGCGGCGGAAATCATGGCTGATTCTCACTGCCTCTCCCATAAGGTCGACGCTTTAGAGATGGCCGGCGCCCTCTTAAGAATTCAGAAAAGACACAGCTTGACCGTTTCCTGGTTCTATGATCAGAACGGGGAAAGGATAAAGGTCCTCCTTGGACAGCCGGTCAAGTTCGCCCCCGCGTTGAGTCGGGTCGCCATCTCCCTGGTTCTTATCATTGTCCTTTTCTTTTTTTCTTTTGTGCCCATAAAGAAAGGTTCGGCAGCGGCCCTTCTCGATCATGAAAAATCCTGCGTCGTCTATCGGCTTCATTCCTAAAGCATAAAAAATCAACGGAGGCGGAAATGAAGAAAGGCTCCTTGACAGTCCTTGTTGTGTTCTTTTCCTCGCTGCTTTTTGCGGAGGAGGGAACGATCCGGCTCAACGAGCTGCTCAATCTCGCCCGCGAGAGGAATCCCAAAATAAAAGCTCTCAAAGACGAAGTCGAGGCTTATGTTTATAGGATTCCTCAGCAAAAAAGTCTGCCCGATCCGATGGTCGGGCTGAGTTTCCAGAACATGGGACTCAATAGAATCACCATCGGCGAGGAGGTCATGAGCGGGATCGGACTCTCCTTTACCCAGGCACTCCCCTTTCCCGGGAAGCTGCGCCTCAAGGGAGAGATCGCCGAGAAGGCGTATGAGCGGAAGAGAGAAAACCTGAACGCGGCTGAGCTTGAAGTCCTGAAGGACGTCAAGCTGTCTTATTTTGAGCTCTTTTCTCTCTATAAATCCGTTGAGATACTGTTGAAGCAAAAGGCTCTCTTGGAAAAAGCTCTGAGCCTGACCGAGACGAAATATGCCGTCGGCAGCGGCGTTCAATCGGATATTTTTAAGGCCCAGGTGGAGATTTCCCGGATGGATGAGATGATCACCCCGATGAGGCAGATGATCGATTCCCTGCGGGCGAAGATCAACCTTCTGCTTGACTTTCCTCCCGAGAAGCCCTTTGGGATGCCCGAAGAAATGGAGGTCTATGGGCTGGAGCTGGCGCTCCAGGACATCCAAAAGTTGGCCGCTGAGAACTCTCCTATGGTGAAAGAAGCGGCCCTGATGGTCGCGGAGGGGTCAAAGATGGTGGACCTGTCAAAAAAAGAACGGTACCCCAATTTTGTGGTCGAAGGAGGGTGGAATTTCAAGGGAAAATTACCCGACATGTATGAAGTCATGGTCGGCGTGGAGATTCCTCTTTATTATAAGACCAAGCAGGCTAAGATGCTCGAGGAATCCCTGGCCGGACTGCGAAGCTCAAGGAGTAACCTGACTTCGACCAGAAATGACATCTCTTTCATGATCACCGAGAGTTTTCTCAAGGCTAAAACATCAGAAAACCTGATTCAGCTTTACAAAGAGAAAATCATTCCTCAGGCCTCTCTGGCCGTGGAATCGTCCCTGGCCAATTATCGGGTGAATAAGATAGATTTTCTTTCCTTGCTTAATGATATCAATACGCTTTTCTCTTATCAGATGGTCTTTTATAGGGAACTCACTCAACTCTGGAGCTCGATCGCCCAGCTGGAAGAGATCTCCGCGCAAGAGATCGTCAAATGGGGAGGAAAAGGTGAAGAAAAGAATTAAGTGGATCTGTCCGTTCTTGCTCTTTCCAATCGTCGTCCTCTATTTCTCGTGCAAGAGCGGGAACCAGAACCAGGCCTCAACAGGATTATCCCAAGAGAAGCTGGCCGCCGGTGACGAAGCAAGGCTCGAAAAGAAGAATAAACCTGAAGCCGATAAAAAGCTTTATCGCTGCCCCATGCATCCCAACTACACGTCTGACAAGCCTGGCACCTGCCCTATCTGTGGGATGAACCTTGTGCCCGCCGAAAAGGAAGAAAAAGCAACACCGCGCGCAGCCAAAAAAAAGACCATGTATCGCTCGACCATGAACCCCAATGAGATCTCCGACAAGCCCGGGAAGGATTCCATGGGCATGGAGATGGTGCCGTTTGAAGTCGAAGAAGGCGGCGAGGTGTCCGAGGTCGGAGGCCGGATCACAGTCAAGATCAGCCCGGAACGCCAGCAGCTCATCGGAGTCAAAATCCGAGAAATTGAAAATTCAGTCGATCCACAAGCTTATCAAAGCCGTGGGCCGCATCGATTATGCGGAGCCGAACATATCTTTGGTCACTCTGAAATTCGAAGGATGGGTGGAGGACCTCTTCGTGAATTCCACGGGCCGGTTCGTCAAGAAAGGAGATCCGCTCCTCGACATCTACAGTCCCGATCTTGTGGCCGCCCAGCAGGAATATCTCTTGGCCATGAAGGCGAAAGATCTTCCGGGTGGTTCAGGTCTCTCCGTGCTGAAATCAGCCCGGGAGAGGCTCAAGCTGTGGAATATCTCCGACGAGCAGGTCGAAAACCTGGAGCGGACAGGTGAAGTCAGGAAAACTCTCATGCTCTACGCCCCGATTTCTGGCTTTGTCATCGAGAAGGAGGTCCTGCAGGGACAAAAGATCATGCCCGGAGAGAACCTTTTCAAGATCGCCGACCTGTCCAGAGTCTGGATCATCGGCGAGATTTACGAATATGAATTGCCCTTTATAAAGCCGGGGCAGGAGGCCAATATCTCTCTTTCCTATTTTCCGGGAGAGACATTCTCGGGAAAGATCACCTATGTTTACCCGTACCTCAATCCGGAAACCCGGACGAATCAAGGTCAGGATCGAAATGCAGAACCCCGGATTCAAGTTGAAGCCAGAGATGTACGCCAACCTCGAAATTCATGTGGATTACGGCTCGAGGCTGGCCATTCCGGCGGACGCCGTCCTCGACGCCGGCGAGAAGAAGATAGCTTTCGTGGACAAGGGCGAAGGATACTTCGAACCGCGGGAGGTCAAGCTCGGCGTCAAGGGCGAAGGAGTCTATGAAGTCCTGGGCGGGGTGGTCGAAGGGGAAAAGGTCGTCACCTCGGCGAACTTCCTCATCGACTCCGAGTCGAGCCTGAAGGCCGCTCTCAAACAGATGACTCAGGGCCGGTCCGTCGAAGGAAAGAGAGAAGACCAGCATGATTGAGAAAATCATCGAGTTTTCGGCCAAGAACAAGTACATCGTCATCCTTCTGGCCTTAGCCGCCATCGTCGCCGCCGTCTACTGCATCCAGAACATCCCCCTGGACGCCATCCCCGACCTCTCCGACACCCAGGTCATCATCTATTCCCGCTGGGACCGAAGCCCCGACATCATCGAAGACCAGGTCACCTATCCCATCGTGACGGCCATGCTCGGAGCGCCCAAGGTCAAGGCCATCCGCGGTTATTCGGATTTCGGGTTTTCCTATGTCTATGTGATTTTCCAGGACGGGACGGACATTTACTGGGCGCGCAGCCGGACGCTGGAATACCTGAGCAAGATTCATGCCCAGGCTGCCCGAGGGCGTCAAGACGGAAATCGGGCCCGACGCGACGTCGCGTCGGCTGGGTCTATCAATACGCCCTCGTCGACAAGACCGGGCAAAACGACCTGGCCGAGCTGCGCAGCTTCCAGGACTGGTACCTGCGCTACTGGCTCCAGGGCGTTCCGGGCGTCGCCGAAGTCGCCTCCGATCGGCGGCTTCCAGAAGCAGTACCAGGTCAACGTCGATCCCGACTGCGCTTCGGCTGCCTACAAGATCCCCCTGATGAAGGTCGTCGAGGCGATCCGGGACGGCAATAACGACGTCGGCGGGCGGCTCGTCGAATTCACCGGGACCGAGTACATGGTCCGGGGCGCGGGGCTACGCCAAATCCGTCGAGGACATCGAGAACATCGTCATCAGGCAATGACATGACCGGGACGCCGGTCCTGGTCAAGAACGTCGCCAATGTCGTCCTCGGGCCCGGAAATCCGCCGCGGCGTCGCCGACCTCGACGGCGAAGGCGACACGGTGGGCGGCATCGTCGTCATGCGGTTCGGCGAAAACGCCCTGAACGTCATCAACCGGGTCAAGGAGAAGCTCGAAGAGATCAAGCCGTCCCTGCCCCAAGGGCGTCGAGATCGTCACCACCTACGACCGCTCCGAGCTGATCAAGCGGTCCATCGACACCCTGAAGCATCAGCTCATCGAGGAAATGATCATCGTCAGCTTCGTCATCCTGCTCTTCCTCTGGCACTTTCCCTCGGCGATCATCCCCATCCTCACGATTCCGATCTCGGTCTTGCTGGCGTTCATCCCCCTCTACGGCATGAAGCTGACCTCCAACATCATGTCCCTTTCCGGGATCGCCATCTCCATCGGCGTGCTCGTCGACGGGGCCATCGTCGAGGTCGAGAACGCCTACAAGAAGCTGCAGCTCTGGCAGGCAGGCAGGCCGGAAGGGCGATTTTCACGAGGTCCGGCTGAACGCCCTCAAGGAAGTCGGGCCGTCCGTCTTCTTTTCGCTGCTGGTCATCGCCGTCGCCTTCCTGCCGGTGTTCACGCTGGTCGACCAGGAAGGCCGGCTGTTCAAGCCGCTGGCCTACAGCAAGAACCTGGCCATGGCCATCGCCGCTCTGCTCGCCATCACGCTCGACCCGGCCATGCGCATGCTGTTCACCCGGATGGACTACCATCATTTCCGGCCGCAGCTGGCTCTCGCGGATCGCGAATACGATCACGGTCGGCAAATATTATGCCGGAAGAGAAGCACCCGATCAGCAAGATCCTCTTCCGGATCTATGAGCCGGCCTGCCGCTTCGTCCTCAAGTACCGCAAGGCCACGATCATCGCGGCTCTGCTCCTGATGGTCGCGACGGTCCCGATCTATTTCAAGCTGGGTTCGGAATTCATGCCGCCGCTCAACGAAGGGACGATCCTCTACATGCCGACGACCCTGCCGGGCATCTCCGTGACCGAAACGCAGAGTCTCCTGCAGACGATGGACAAGATCCTCAAGGAGACTCCCGAGGTCGAACGGGTCTTCGGCAAGGCCGGCCGGGCCGAGACCTCGACCGATCCTGCGCCGTTCTCGCATGATGGAGACGACCGTCGTCCTGAAGCCGGAGAGCGAGTGGCGGAAGGTCAAGCGCTGGTATTCCGGGCTTCCCGGGATCCTGCAAAGGCCGTTCCGGCACATCTGGCGCGACCGGATCACCTGGGAAGAGATCGTCAACGAGCTCGACCAGAAGATGCAGTTTCCCGGCGTCTCCAACGCCTGGACCATGCCGATCAAGGCCAGGATCGACATGCTGACGACGGGCGTGCGCACGCCCGTCGGCATCAAGATCTTCGGCGCGGACTTGAAAGAGATCGAAAAGATCGGCACAGCAGCTCGAGAGGATCATGAAAGACGTCCAGGGGACGCGGAGCATCTTCGCCGAGCGCGTGAGCGGGCGGTATTTCGTCGACTTCGATCATCAAACGCGACGAGATCGCCCGCTACGGGCTGTCCGTCAAGGAAGTCGAAATGGTCATCATGTCGGCCATCGGCGGCGAGCCCGTGACGACGACGGTCGAAGGCCGGGAGCGGTATACGGTCAACGTGCGCTACGCCCGGGAATTGCGAGACGATCTGGATAAGCTGCGGCGCGTCCTGGTGCCGACCATGTCCGGGGCCCAGATCCCGCTCGAGCAGCTGGCCGACATCAAGCTCTGCCTTCGGCCCGTCCATGATCCGGGACGAAAACGGGATGATCACCGGCTATGTCTACGTCGATATCACAGGCCGCGACGTGGGAGGCTATGTCGACGAGGCCAAGAAAATCGTCCAGGAAAAAGCTCACCTGCCGGCAGGATATTCCCTCCAGTGGAGCGGCCAGTATGAGAACATGATGCGGGTCAAGGAACGGCTGAAAGTGGTCATCCCGCTGACGATCTTCATCATCTTCCTCCTGCTCTATCATGAACACCAAATCGCCGGTCAAAGCGGGCATCGTCATGCTGGCCGTGCCGTTCTCGCTCGATCGGCGCCGTCTGGTTCCTGCTACTCCTCAACTTCAACATTTCGATCGCCGTCTGGGTGGGCATGATCGCCCTGATGGGACTGGACGCGGAAACGGGCGTCTTCATGCTCCTGTTCCTCGACCTCTCCTATTATGACCAGGTCCGGCAGGGACGGATGAAGACTTTCGAGGACCTGAAGGAGGCGATCATCCACGGCGCCGTCAAGCGCATCCGGCCCAAGATGATGACCGTGACGGCGATGTTCATGGGGCTTGTCCCCATCATGTGGTCCATGGGCACGGGATCGGACATGATGAAACGCATCGCCGCGCCCATGATCGGCGGGGTCTTCACGAGCTTCATCATGGAGCTGCTGGTTTATCCCCCCATCTACGCCATCTGGAAATGGCGCTATGAGATGAAGCACGGCACGGTTGATGTCAACCGGATCCCCCTCCCGCATTTAAGAGGACATTAGGAACGCACGCTCTTATCTCCAGGAACCGTGCGCCAGCCGAAGCCGTTTGGAGTTCGTTCAAAGTGAGGTCTGCAATTTGACATTCTACTCTGTGTAGTATACACTAATTCTATAGGTCCTATAGAATATATAGTTAAAGTAGTATTTAAACCTTCAAAAATCGGAATAAGATAAAAACAGGCTGGAGGAAGATATGAAGATTCACTTGAGGCCTTTCTTGTTCATGGCTCTCTTCTTGTTCTTTTGCGGAGGGATGGCCATGTCTTCTCTCTGGGCGCAAACAAACCGGGCCGAGGAGAGATCGTTCTGCGCCGGCCTCTTGGGGGGCTACGGCCGCTCTGAATCTCAGGGAGGAATGGTTGATTTGAGGGCCGAGTTTCTGGTCTCCGTCTCTCCGAGCTTCAAACTCGGGTTGGGGCTCGGATATCTCAGCAGTTCCAACCAGATGCATGGGGCGGGATCCGGCGGCATGATGGGCGGCATGATGGGAGACAACGGCCGTATCTCCATGGGGTTCGATCACAGTTTCCGGAGCACCCCGCTGACCCTGACCGGCTATCTGAGAAGACCGCTCGGTTACTCTGCCGGTATCATCCTTCTTGGGGGGATCGGATACTACCCCGGCAGCTACCGGGATGTTACCGTGCAGAGAAAGCAGGCCTTCGGCCCCCATTTTGGCTTGGGAGCCGACCTCAGGATCACTGAAAACATTCTTGTTGTCGGCGAGGCGAGCTACCGTTTTGTCAGCCTCAAGGGCTTCAAACCCGATCTTCACCCCGGACTTGGCCTCGATGAACGGGGAAACTCCATGAACGGGTTCTGGTATTTCAACCAACCGGATGGACAGTTCCACTTCCGGGCAGACGACGGGCATATGGACGAATTCATGAGAGGTCTCCCACGTTTCGATATCAACCTCAGCGGCTTGAGTTTGAAGGCCGGTTTGAGATTCGGGTTCTAGGGAAAACCGAGCCGGAAGCCGATATCCTTAGCTGAACCAGCCGGGCAGCAAAGAAACTGATATGGCAGCTCTCGGAGCGACCAAGAACTGAGGGACGTTCCCCAAGGGGACATCCTTAAGGCTTCCAGGTAGGAATCACTTACTGATTGGGATGGAAGGTTAGATGGGGGGTCTCAAGGGTGTCCCCTTGGGGAACGTCCCTATTTAATATAAAACTTATTAATATTATCGATAACGTAATCTTGCTGCTCTTGCCTGAGCTCGGGATAAACGGGGATCGCCAGGACCTCGCGCGCGGCCTTCTCGGCTTCCGGGAAATCGCCCTCTCTGTGTCCGAGCTCGGCGAAGCATTTTTGCAGATGAAGGGGCAGCGGATAATAAACCCCAGTCCCGATTCCCTTTTCTTTGAGCCAGGTTTGGAGTTCGTCCCGGCGACTGGTCCGCAGGACGTATTGATGATAGGTGTGATAGTTCGTAGCGCCGCTCTGCTTATAGAGAGCCTCGGGTGTTTGGAGCAGCCCCCTTCGACTCAGCCCGGTATTATCGAACATCAGGTCATAATAGGCCGCTCTCTTCCTCCTCTCCTCTTGCCAGTGTTCCAGTCGCCTGAGTTTCACCCTAAGGACAGCGGCCTGGATGGCGTCGAGCCGAAAATTGCCGCCAACGGTCTCATAAAAATATCTTTGTTTTTCCCCGTGCGTGCGCAGCATCTTGATTTTTTTGGCCATGGCCTCGTCGTTCGTCATCACCATGCCCGCGTCACCAAAGGCGTTCAAGTTTTTAGAGGGATAGAAAGACAATGTTCCCAGATCGCCCATTGACCCCGCTTTTTTGATCCCGCCCGCCAAGGGATAGTCGACGCCGATGGCCTGGGCCGCGTCCTCGATCGTCGCGAGGCCGTACTTCCTGGCCAGCGTTAGGATGGCCGTCATCCCGGCGCACTGGCCGTAGAGGTGGACCGGCAGGATGGCTTTGACTCTCGGCAGTTCACCCTTTTTTCCGAGGGCGTCCAGCAGCTCCTCCAGTCTGTCGGGATCCAGATTGAAGCTCCGGCGTTCGATGTCACAAAACACGGGGCTGGCCCCCACTCTGACGATCGACCCGGCTGTGGCAAAGAATGTGAAAGGAGTTGTAATGACCAGGTCGCCACGGCCTATTTCCATGGCCATGAGCGAGATGATCAGAGCGTCAGAACCTGAAGAGACACCCACGGCGAATCCCGCCTGGCTGTAGGCCGCGACCTCTTTTTCCAGGGCCTCCACTTCCGGGCCGAGGACAAAAATCTGAGAATCGATGACCTCCAGGACCCGCGGGAGGATTTCCTCGCGGATGGATCCGTATTGCGCTTTTAAATCCAAGAGCGGTATGTTCATCATTTCCTCTGTGCTTGGAATCGCGGCCTTCTCCTCAACCGGATACTTTCTTGAGCTTCTTTTTTTCGATCAGCAGCTGTCCTTGATAGGAGACATAGTTGAGCAGAATGAGCACCCGCTGCTTTTCGTCAATCTCCTTTTGGAAGATGCCTCTCAGACCCTTCAGGGGCCCTTCGACGACTTCAATTTCGTCCCCGAGATCGGGCTCGGCGCCGTACTTTTCGAGCTCGATGAATCCGGCCTCCTCCCGAGACCTGATCTCATTCAGGACTCGCTCCGGAAGCGGGATCGGGCCTTCGCGGTTGCCGACCACCCTCTTGACGCCCCGGGTATACTTGACCAGCTGATATTGCTGAGGGAAATCGAAATGGATAAACTGATAATTCGGGAAAAAGGGCCTGATCCTGTTTCCCTGGCGGTATTTCGGGTTGTAGACCTCGATCCCTCCCTGCTCGAAAAGCCTCTCGACCTGGAATTCCTTCTTGGGCTTGGTGTTGAGCACGTACCAGTTCTTCATCTCTTGAGCCAATTCCTGGACCGATAAAATTCAGGCCTGCGATCCTCGAAGAAATGCCTCTTGGCGGCCGAAGTGGCGATTTTTCGAAAGTCACAATCAGCATATAGTATGAAATCTTCGGCTTGCGGCGCGCGGGCGATCACGCGTCCGGCGGGGTCGACGACAAAAGATTCTCCTGAGAAGTGCATCTCTCCCTCGCTCCCGACTCGGTTGACCAGGGCAGCAAAATAGCCGTTATGGAAAGCGGCGACCTGAACCTCAGCCTCAAAAATGCCTTCCGTCCATTCTCCCACGGCTCCCGCCTGAGGGATGACGACGATCTCCGCGCCGAGCAGGCCGAGCTGTCTGGTGTACTCCGGAAAGTGGCGGTCATAGCAGATGGCAATCCCGACGCGGCCGAACCGGGTTTGATAGACAAAGTCATGGAGATTTCCAGGCGCGTAAAACCCCCGTTCATGGAACTGTTGTCCTTCCATGATGTGGACCATACGAGTCCGTCCCAGGAGCCGCCCGTCGGCATCGATGACCGGAGAACAATCGAAAGCTCTGTCCCCGTCTCTCTCGAACAGGTTTAGGACGATGACAATTCCGTATCGTCCGGCCAGGCCGGAGAATTTTTCGGTCATAGGACCGGGAATGCGTTCCGCTTTGGTCGCAGCATCGGCCGTCGCCGGGAACTGAGGCCAGAATGGTGTAAAACCCAGCTCGGCAAAGGCGACCAGGTTCGCTCCCGCCTTGGCTGCCTGGTGGACGGCCTCTATTCCCCGGCTGAGATTGTCCTCAAGGTCATCGGTGGCGTGCTGCTGGATGAGGGCGACTTTCATCCTCGGATCGCCTCCTCGACATCTAGTGGTTTCTTAGGGATGGGTTTGCCCAAAACCCTGTGCCCCGTCTCTGTGACCAGGACATCGTCCTCGATCCTGATTCCTCCAAAGTCCAGATATTTCGCCACCAGTTCATAGTTGATGAACTCCGGGAATTTCTTCTCTTTCCTCCATTGATCGATCAGGGCGGGGATAAAGTAAACCCCCGGCTCAACGGTGAAGACAAAACCCGGCCGGAGCTCTTTGGCCAGACGAAGATAAGCCAATCCGAATTGGCCGCTTCTCTTGACCTTGTCATCATAGCCAACCTGGTTCTCACCGAGATTCTCCATGTCGTGGACGTCCAAGCCCAGCATATGCCCAAGGCCGTGAGGAAAGAAGAGGGCGTGCGCCCCTTTCTGGACAGCTTCGTCGACATCACCTCTCATCAGCCCAAGGGCGTTGAGCCCAGAAGCGATGACTTTGGCGGTCTGGAGATGGACTTCGCGGTAGGAAACACCCGGCTTGATCGCCCTGATGGCCGAAGCCTGGCCCGCAAGGACAGTCTCGTAAACTTCTTTTTGTTTCTGGGTAAACTTGCCGGCTACTGGATACGTCCTTGTAATATCAGACGCATAATGCAGCGCCGATTCGGCGCCCGCATCGACGACCAGGAGCCTTCCCCTGGTGAGCTTGTTTCCGAAATACTGATTATGAAAGATCTGGCCGTTGATGGTGACGATCGGAGGGAAAGCCAGGTTTCCACCCGCGGCCAAGGCTATCCCCTCCTTTTTTCCGAGGATATCTCGTTCGTAGGCGCCCGGTTTAACCATCCGGGCGGCGGCCTTATACATGTCGTGGGTGATACGCAGCGCCTTTTCGATTTCCGATATCTCTTCGGGCGATTTGACAGACCTCTGGGTGACCACGGCTCCGATAAGCTCCGCCGAAACCTTGGCCTTGGCCTCGGCGGCAGGGACTCCGAGCCAGGATTCTAGTTTCAAGATCGTCTCCGGACGATAGGGTGGAAGATAATGGACGGGTCTCTTCCCGGCGAGGGCGGCGTCCAATTTTTCCCGAAGCTTTTCCAACGGGGCGGTCAGTTTTATACCCGCCGAGGCTGCCCTCTCCTTAATCGTGGGAAGGAAACCGGTCCAGATAACGTCTTCGAGGCCGATATCTTCGCCGTAAACGGTGTCCTGGCCTTCATCCAGGTCTATGGCGGCCGCGAGCCCGGGCTGGTCCAGGCCGAAGAAATAAAGGAAGCTGCTGTCCTGCCGGAAATGGTAGGTGTTCGCCGGATAGTTCATCGGGCTCTCCTCATTCCCCAAAAAAAGGACCAGTCCCGATTTAACTTGCTTTCTTAGGAGATCTCGCCTTCGAGCATAAATTTCTGGCTCAAACATCTGCTTCTCCTTCTGTTATTTTATTGGGCTCATGATCGATATACCAGATATAGCCACCAAAATCAAACTCAATCCCGGCTCGAACCAGGACGGAGCAGATATCGAGGATGTAGGCACTCCTTCCCTGCGTCCAGTCGGATAATCCTCGCTCCCCCGGGTTGACGGCGAGGTTATGAACAGGAGTTGTGGACACAGGAGCTGACGTTAGGCGTCAAGTTCCTCTTCCAAATTGAAAAATCAACCCGCCTGAGTTAAAATCCGAAACGAGTCACATGAAAGCGAGTCACGACCACCATGAAAATCAAGGTATTCTCTGAAAAGGACATCCGGCAGGCCGTTCCCATGGAACGGGCCATCATCGTTCTTAAGGATGCCTTCATCCAGCTTTCGGCGGGGAAAGCCAACGTCCCCTTGCGATCCGCCATTCCTGTTCCGGCACACTCGGGTCAAACCTTGTTCATGCCTGCCTATCTTGAGGGCAGCGGAGCCCTCGGCGCGAAGATTGTCTCCGTTTTCCCCGACAACAGGAAGCGCGACCTTCCGATCATCCACGCCCTGGTCATTCTTGTCGACTCGAGCACAGGGGTCCCCCAGGCCTTCCTTGATGGAACCTACCTGACCGCCCTCAGGACCGGCGCCGTCTCCGGCCTGGCCACGGAACTCCTGGCCCGCAAGAGCGCCCGCACTGCGGCCATTTTCGGCGCGGGCGTCCAGGGAAGGACTCAACTGGAAGCCATCTGCCGGGTTCGACGCCTCGAAAAGGTTTGGGTCTTTGACCCCAACACTAGGGCCTCGGAGAACTTTGTGTCCGAAATGAAAACCCTGGGTCAACCTATCCCTGAGGCAATTTTCGTGGCACGCTCTTCGTCGCAGGCCATTGAGGAGGCGGACATCATCTGTGCCGCAACCACATCGTCAAAGCCTGTCTTTGCCGATTCTGATCTGAGGCCCGGAACGCACATCAACGGCGTGGGCTCATTCACACCGGAAGCGCAAGAAATCCCGGCCGAAACGGTCAGCCGTGCCAAGGTCATCGTCGACTCCCGCCAAGCCTCACTGGCCGAAGCCGGGGATTTGATGATTCCGCTGCGGCGAGGATTGATCGGACCGGACCACATCTATGCGGAGCTCGGGCAGATTGCCGCCGGCCAATTGCCGGGTCGGGAAACAAGGCAGGAAGTGACCTTCTTCAAATCCGTCGGACTGGCTATTCAGGACATCGCCGTTGCCGCACTGGTCCTCCAGGAAGCCGAGAAATCCAGCTTAGGTATGGAAGTGGATTTCTAGAGTCGCTCAAGTCGTCGCCCTTTCTCTTTTCATTTCCTCAGTCACATCAATTAATACAAACGCAATAACTGATGCCGGGTCTCCGTTCAAGGTTGTGCCGGAGGCCACCCTCTGGCCCCCGAACCCCGAGGAACCAGTCCCGTCGGTTCCCCCGTCGGATAAGCCGACGGGCCCCCCTCCGCTACGGGGTCCCAAGGGCGGCCTCCGGCACAACCTTAACCATGTCAAGTTATTTATCGCGTTTGCATTAGGTTGAAAAGAAAACGAAGATTGCAAAAACTTTTTTATTCTATTCTTGACGAGATAGACGAGACGACGGGATGACGTCTTTTATCGCCCGAAATGAAGGCGAAGCGAAAACACGGCGCCAAAGGTGTTGAGGTTGATGGCCGCCTTTTTGATCCCGCTGATGTCGCTTCCCTCGGGCGGGCTCTGCCAGATCCACATGACCGGATAATTCTTGGCCAGTTGGTTGTCTTTGACGTTATAGGTATAGAGATTTCCGTGTTCGCTCGAGGATCCGGCCGAGGTCTGATCATAATACCAGCCGAGGCGCTCCTGCCAGAGCTGGTCGAGGGCCGTCCACGAGTCCGCGTAATCGCCGGTCCAATTGGAGAAATTCACCAGCCGGCCGAATACCTCGAAGCCAAATGAAATGAAGGAGGTAAGGTTCATTTCAAGACCGAGGCCGCTCCTGAAACCAACCCTGTTCTGCTTGCTCGTTTCTTTGGCCGCGCTGTTGAATTGATAGTTCTCTTTTTCGTTAAAGTAGTACCAGGAGTCGTCTTCATATGTATAAGAATAATCATCCTTGAAATCATGTGTCAGCTTGGCAAAATAGTAACCGACGCCCCCGTAAAAATACAGGTTGAATTTTTGAGAATAGCCGAGGGGAAGGGAATAATAGAGGTTGAGGTTTATGGGAATGGCCTGGATCTTGTAGTTCTGAGCGAATTCATCGGTCTCCGTTTCGGTGAAGGTGCCCCACCAGGGACTTTGGGTCGTGCTTCCCTGGATAGAATAATTCCCTTTGGACGTCGCGCTGCAAAATCCGGTGCCTACTCCGATTCCGAAGTGCCTGCCGACGTTGAGGATGATCTCGGCACTGAAGTCGGGGATGACCGAGAGTTTCTTCCAATCGAAGGCCGAGGCGTAACCTTGATTCTGGCCATAGTCGTTGGCATATTGCGCTCTTCCGGAGCGGAATCTCTCCAGGTCCCCGGTGCCGTTGAAGAGGTACCCCGCCCCGGCCGAGAGTTTCAGGCCGAGGCGCAGGCCGTGACTAGACTGCCCGGGCTCTTCTTTCCCGCCTCTGGCCGAGCCAACAAAACAAAAAATAAACATGGCCAGGGCCAAAAGGGTCGACCCATTCTTGAAAAGCCGTCTTCTGAGCGTCATGGCTCCTCCTCCAAGCAAGTTTCTATAATAGTGAAGCCGTAAGGAATAAGTCAAGAGATGGCGGTCTAACAGAAGCATTTCTTTTTCTGCAATCAGAAACTTTGGAAAGGGCTTTGCTCCCAAAGCTCCGGTCGGCGGTCCGAGAGTCCCGTTTTTCTAGGCTCTTCCGTGCCCGTAGGCTCCAGGCACTCCACGCTCGAGGGAGATGGGGCCCCGCGACGGCGCTCCCCCATCCTCGGCAAAAGTCAGGGAAGCGAGCCCGAACTTTCTTGAGTGGGGCAAGTATTCCCAGAATTTTGCGCTGCGGGTGGGGGGCCCCCACGCCTGCCCCCCATCTCCAGCCAAACATGATTTAGGACGGGGAACGGACCGACAATTTGTTTGGGCTGATCTCCGCCGCATGGTCGCTGCAGCACTTTCCGAAGCAGCCCTTTCACTGTCACCTGATTGGAGATGCTTACTGGGCTAATCAACCGGCCGGGATTTCGGGGCTCGAGGTCTCAGTGGGGCAGGCCAAAAACATAATACACGAGACAAAGCAACCCCAAAACGATGGATCCGCCGTTCAGCTCTTTCCGCTTCCCCGCCAGGAGTTTGAAAATCGGGTACAAGACGAGCCCGGCCGTCAACCCGTTGGCGATGTTGTAGGTAAAAATCATGACCACGATCGTGGCGAACGAGGGAACCACTTCCGTGAGGTCATCAAAATCAATTCTTTTGACCGAGCCGATCATGAGCACACCCACGGCGATGAGCGCCGGCCCGTAAGCATAGCGCAGACGCTGCAAAGGCTCTATCAAAGGAATGAAAAAGAGTGAAGCGACAAATAAGAATGCCGTCGTGACAGCGGCGAGTCCGGTCCTGGCGCCTTCCCGGATGCCGGTCGCCGATTCGATGTAAGCCCCGCTGGTCGATGTCCCCACCAGGGCGCTGAACATACAAGCCGCGGCATCAACCATCATAGGGCGTTCGATCCTGGGGAAGTTTCCTTTTTCGTCGAGCATGTTTCCGGCCGCGCCGACCCCGACGAGAGTCCCCAAGGTGTCGAGGAATCCCATCAGAAAGAGCGTGAGCAGGATGGGCAAGACGCTCAACTTCAGCATCCCCAGGATATCGAGCTTGAGGGCGATGGCCCCCAGGCTGAGCTCTCCGACGAAAGGCAATGCGAGCACAGCCCGCGGCGCTTCACCCACCCCCGCAAGAAATCCCAGAACAGCGGTGGCCGCTATTCCCAGCAGGATTCCGCCGCGGATTCTGCGCTGCAACAGGATGCTGATCAGGAGAAATCCGAAGATTGCCAGGAGGACCTGGGGAGACCGAAGGTTCCCGATCTTGACCGGCACGTCCGGCGCCGTGAGCACCGAAGCGTTTCCCCGGATCAAAGCTTGAGGCGGCATCCCGGCTACGGAACTGGTCACGATCCCGGTTTCATAGAGGCCAATAAAAGCCAGGAAAAGCCCGATCCCCACGGCGAAGCTGTGTTTTAGGCTCGAAGAGATGGAGTTCGCCAGCCAGGAGCGGATTCGCAACAGGGTGATCAGCGCGAAGGCCAGTCCGCTTATGAACACGGCTCCCAATCGCTGCTGCCAGCCGATTCCCATCATGGCCAGTCCGAAGGCAATGAAAGCGTTCTCACCCATGTAGGGGGCCACGGCGATCGGTCGGTTCGCATAGATACCCATCATCAGGGAGCCAAAGGCTGCCGCAAGGATCGTCGCCACAGTGCTTGGTCCCTGCGGAATTCCGGCGAAACTCAGGATGGCTGGATTGACGACTATGATATAAGCCATGGTGATAAAAGTAGTCGCCCCGCCCAAGATTTCGGTTCGGATGGTTGTCCCGTTCTCTCGAAGTCTAAAGAGCCGCTCTGTTAACTTGTGATCCATCGTCGAGTTGAATGGTTTCAGGCTTATCTCTGAAGAAAAGATATATCGGGAAAAAGACGGATGTCAAGCGGCCGGTAATTTCCAGCAAAATTGGGCTTGCCAAAGAAGTAGGCGCGCGGTCGTTCCCTCAACGATGGGATAGGTATGAAGGTTCGGATCTTTAGCCTTTTTCGAACTCAAATCTTTTCTCACCAAAAAGTCTTAGGCAGGCTTCGACGGCCTCAGGATCAAAGGAGCTCCCCTTCTTCTGAGATATCTCATTCAAGGCCTTGTCGATCCCGTGGGCCGGTCGATAAGGCCGGTGCGTTGCCATGGCCTCAACGACGTCGGCTACACTCAAGATCCTTGCCTCGATAAGAATTTCCTCGGCCAAGAGCCCTCTTGGATATCCGCTACCGTCCAATCTTTCATGGTGCTCAAGGACAATTTCAGCGATCGGCCAGGGGAATTCGATCTCTTTCAATATTTCATAGGCGACCTTGGGGTGACTCTTTATCAAGGCGAATTCATTTTCGTTGATGGTTCCGGGTTTACTGAGGATTTCAGCGGGAACAGATATTTTTCCTATATCGTGAATAACTCCAGCCATGTAGACGCCCTCGATCTTATCCTGCGGCAGGGCCATTTCCGTCGCGATGGCACGGGCCAGGTCGGCGACCCTCCTTTGATGTCCGGCCGTGTAAGGATCCCTCCATTCGACCGTCGAAGCCATGGCCTGCACGACACCCGACATTGCTCTCTGTAGTTTTCCGTAGCTCTCTTCGAGCTTCAATCCCGCCAACCGGCTCTCCGTAATGTCTTCGACAGTCCCCTCATAATACAGCGCCCTTCCGGTTTTGTCCTTGATGGCTTTCGCACTCTCCCGAACAAATATGGTCGTTCCGTCTTGTCTCGTCCAGGCGGATTCATAGCCTCTCACGACCCCCTCGTTTTCAATCTGCAGGCGAAACTCACTGCGTGGATAATTGGGCTCATAACCTCCTATCTCCAAGTTGCGTCGCGCGAGGTCGCTAAAACTCCTGAAACCCAACATTCGGATAAGAGCCGGATTCGATAACAGAATCTGCCCATCAGGCGTCGTCCGATAGAGGCCGATCGTCGCGTTCTCAAACAGGCTTCTGAACCTTTCTTCACTTTCCATCAGGGCTTTTTCCGCCAGTTTGCGCTCGGTAATATCTATAAACGCTCCTTCGTAATGCACGACTCTCCCATGTTCATCCTTTATGGCGCGGGCGCTATTTTTCACCCAGATGACGGAGCCGTCCCGCCTCTTCACTTGAAGTTCGAAGTCTTCGACGACGCCATGACTGTCCATCTGAGTAATCCATCGTTCCCGATCTTGGGGGTTTAGATAATCGGAAACTGAGTCCAAATCCAGATAGGATTTGAGATCAGGATAGCCAAGCATTTTCACCAAGGCGGGATTTGCGTCCAGGTTTTGTCCGGCAGGCGTGCTGCGGTAGAGTCCGACCGGCACGTTGTCAAATAACTGGCGGTAGCGCTCTTCGCTCGCACGAAGGGCATTTTCTTTTGCTTTCTGGTCGGTAATGTCACGGACTACGGCCACCGTGAAAACTTCATTATCCATTTCGTGCGTGGAGACATGCACATCCATATCAAACTCTGAGCCGTCTTTTCTCAAGCCGCGAGTCTCGTAAGACCTGGGCGCTTCCTGCCTTTCGGCCCGGAGGCGGAAGTTCTCCTTGATCCGCCTGCGTTGCTCAGGTGCTATCAGGTTAAGAATCGGCTTTCCGACCAATTCTCCATTTAGAGAGTAACCGAAGAGTTTGAGATAGGCAGGGTTAGCAAGAACATGAATTCCCGCTTTTGAGACGCCGATCGGATCGACTGAATTCTCAAAAATGGCCCGGAATCTGATCTCGTTCCGGCGCAGGGCTTCGGCTGATTGTCGCTGACGCGTGGCGTCATAATAGATCGCCAGGATTTCTCCGGAGGGAATCCTGCAAACATAATTTTCTTTCCAGCCGGAAATCCGAGCATCTTTGTAAAGCCTGACCGGGCAACTTTCGGGATTTCCGGTCCTCCAGACCCGCCGAAAGACGTCCAACAGCCCAAATTCTTTGATTCCGGGGAAGACCTGTGATACCGACCTGCCGAGGAGGTCCTTTTTAGCGATTCGCTCCGTTCTTTCAGCCGACGGATTGAAGTCCTTGAAGATAAAATCCTCACCGTTGTTGACGGCTTCGTAGATAGCCACGCAGCTCTCCATCTGATTGAAGACCTGTCGGAACCGCTCTTCGCTCGCTCTGAGAGCCCGTTCTATCTGTTTGCGCTCGGATATGTCTCTCGCGATTCCCTGGATCGCATAGGGCTCACCGTTGCGGCATAAGAGAGACGCGTTGGTCTCAACTTCAACATATTCACCATTCTTGCGCTTCAGCCTGAATTCGGTGGTGCCCCGTTGTTGGCCCGTTTTTTTTATTTCTTGCAGTGTTTGTCTAAGCAAGGGGATTTGGTCTTCGCTGAGAAAGGAAGTTAACTTCAGTGAAGGCATTTCCTCTCTAGCATAGCCAATCAGGTTAAGAGTTGCATCATTGGCGTCAATTAATTTTCCCTTGAAGTCGTGGATATAAACGCAATCAAGCGAGCGGTCGAATAAGGATTTATAGCGCTCCTCGCTCTCCAGGAGCGCCTTCCGTGCTTCTAGGCGGCCGGTAATATCGCGAGCATAGAACGCGAACATCGTCACGCCGCCATTTCTAGCGAGAACAGGGTAGATGTTTGTCTCAAAACGCCGTCCTTGACGTTCATCCTCTAAACGAACTGCCTTTCGTGATTTCAGGACTTCATCACAATATGCCTTTCTGACCGCAGCCACAGCGGGGGGCAGAAAGTTGAACACGCAACGGCCCTTAACTTCTTCTGCTCTCTTTCCTAATCTCTTGGCAGTTGTTTCGTTCAACGCAAGCACGATTCCATTCTTGTCTGTAAGGAATACCGACTCGTCGGCCGCGTCTAGGATTGCTTGAGTTGCTTCCCCGCTCTTTCTCAGGTCTTCTTCCCTTTTTTTCGTATCGCTGATGTCGATCGATATCGTTTGCAGGGCGGGCTTCCCAAAATACTCGATTTTAAGGGGAAAATGTTCCAGTTGACACACCTCGCCATTTTTTTTGAATAGCCGGAATTCATACTTTGGCTGAATGACTTTTCCATTGAGGTCAATCTGGAGCAGTCCCAGAGCCTGCTCTCGATCATCGGGATGAATGAGACGGACAATTTCATCCCGCGAAAACGCAACCAGCTCCGTGACGCCATAGCCAAGAATGTCAGCCAGCGCCTGATTGGCAAAGACGATGCGCGCGTCTTGGATGATGCTTGCGCCGACCCGAGGGTGTTCTGTTAAGTCCAGAAAGAATTGTTTTGCAGACTCGTTTAGATTACTGAGAACATCCTTCCGTTTCGATTTTTTTTCTAACCGCCGGGTTACTTTGATCATAGCGGTTTCTGACCGGTTAACCGAGTTTTAAGCTTCCGCCTTATTGTCGGCGCTGGAGGCGGATTTCGGAATAGCCTTTGAGAATGATTAGGGGGGTTAATTTTGAGGGGATCTTATCCCCCAAAGGGGTGAGTATGGATCATAGAAGGCTGAGCTATCCTGCTCCAACTACCGGCGCAGCTCAGGTTCAGAAATAAGAAATGGGGATGATCGCCCAAAAATCCAGGAAACCAGGAACAGAGGTGGTAGCGGGGGTTGGATTTGAACCAACGACCTCCGGGTTATGAGCCCGACGAGCTACCAGGCTGCTCTACCCCGCGGTACCGAAGTCATTATACCAAATCCGGATCTAATTGTCAAAAAAAATTCCGTCCCCGCGAGGCGAGGCGCGACTCGAGAATTTTCTTGACGTTCCCGGGTCACACTAAATATAATGAGAAACCATAAGAAAATGGGTCTATTCCTCTTCTTCTTCCTGGCTCTTGTTTCTGTCGGCTCCGTCCTGGCCATGATCGTCACCAGGAACCAGGCCTACAGCGCCCTTTTCCTGGTCCTGGCCTTCGCCGCTCTGGGTGGCCTTTTCGGCCTGCTCGATGCCCCTTTCATCGCCGTCGTCCAGATCATCATCTATGCCGGGGCCATCATGGTCCTGTTCATTTTCGTCATCATGATGATCAACCTCCGGGAAGGCGATCCTCGCCCGGAAAGAAAAAGTGGACGTCGTCCTGTGCCGCGGTCCTGGCTCTCGTCCTCCTCGTCGAGCTCCTCCTGGCCGTCCGGGGCGATCCTTCCTTGGCTGTGGCCGAAGTCGCCGGCGGTCGAGCTGACGCCGGCCGTGACCTCGGACGGCTCCTCTTCACCGAAGTACCTCTATCCTTTCGAGATCACCTCGATCCTGATCATCGCCGCCCTCGTCGGGCGCGATCGTCCTGGCGAAGAAGAAGGGACGAGAATGATCCCGACGAGCTATTTCTTCGTCCTGAGCCTCGTCCTTTTCGTCCTGGGCATCGTTGCCTTTTTCGTCAAGCGCGACCTCATCACCATGTTCATGGCCGTCGAGGTCATGCTCAACGCCGCCAACCTGGCCTTCCTCGCCCTGGCCAAGGTCGCCGGCCTCGCTGGACGGCCAGGTCATCGTCTTCTTCATCATCACCGTCGCCGCCGCCGAGGCGGCCGTCGGTCTGGCCATCATCCTCCTCGTCTTCCGGCAGAAAAAATCGATCAAGACCGAAGACATGAACCTGATGAAAGGCTGACATGACGCGAATCGTTCTGGCTCATTCCGTTCGTCCCGGCGCTGAGCGCCCTCATCCTGGTCGTCTTCGGCAGCCGGCTTCCCAAGAAATACGATCGCCTGCCAGGCCTGCCTGGCCGTTCTTGTCTCGTTCGTCATCTCGCTTGTTTCGCTTCTCGGCCTGCTCAAGCGCCCCGGCCGAGATCCTCTCCGCTCGTCAAGACGTCTTTTCCGCTGGATCCGGCCGGCCGCTTCTCGGCCGACCTGTCCTTTCAGTTCGATCCCCTCTCCGCCGTCATGGTCCTCGTCGTGACGGGCGTCGGCTTCCTGATCCACGTCTATTCGGTCGGCTACATGGCCAGAAGACAGGGGCTACGCGCGCTATTTTCGCCTACCTCAACCTCTTCACTTTCGCCATGCTCATCCTGGTCCTGGCCTCGAACATGGTCCTCATGTTCGTCGGCTGGGAGGGCGTCGGGCTCTGCTCGTATCTCCTGATCGGATTCTGGTTCGAGAAGCACTCCGCGGCCGACGCCGGGCAAGAAGGCCTTCATCGTCAACCGGATCGGCGACGCCGGCTTCATCCTCGGGCATTTTCTTCATCGTCTTCGCGGCGTCGGGAGCGTCGAGTTCCGGGCGATCAACGCCGCCGTCGGGCAGGCGGCTTCTCGGCCCGGGACTGGCCACCCTGATCGCCGCTCCTCCTCTTCGTCGGCGCGACCGGAAAATCCGCCCAGATCCCTCTCTATGTCTGGCTTCCGGACGCCATGGAGGGCCCGACCCCGGTGAGCGCCCTCATCCACGCCGCGACCATGGTCACGGCCGGCGTCTACATGGTCGCCCGGATGAACCCGTCTCTTCACGCTCTCCGGCGACGGCCTCCCAGGTCGTCGCCCTCGTCGGGCGCCCTGACCGCCGTCTTCGCCGCGACCATGGCCCTGACCCAGAACGACATCAAGCGGGTCCTCGCCTACTCGACGATCTCCCAGATCGGCTACATGTTCATCGGCTGCGGCGTGGGCGCTTACGCCGCGGGCATGTTCCATCTCTACACCCACGCCTTTTTCAAGAGCCTCCTCTTCCTGGCCGCCGGGAGCGTCATGCACGCCCTCTCCGGCGAGCAGGACATGCGCAAGATGGGCGGGCTGCGGAAGTACCTGCCCCGGACCTTTCCCGCCTTTCCTCATCGGAGCGATCGCCATCGCCGGCGTTCCCTTTTTCTCGGGCTTTTTCTCCAAGGACGCCATCCTGACCCAGGCCTTCGCCGAAGGCCAGTATTTCGTCTGGGCGCTCGGCCTCATGGGCGCGGTGCTGACCGCGTTCTACATGTTCCGTCTGATCTTCCTCGACTTTCTTCGGCGAGGAGCGGATCGACGCCGCACGCCCGGGCACATCTCCACGAATCCCCCCAGGTCATGACCGTGCCGCTTGGCCATCCTGGCGTTCTTCTCGGTCGTCGCCGGCTACGTCGGCCTGCCCGTGGTTCTCGGAGAGAAGGCCGACCTCTTCCAGCCGCTTCCTCGAGCCCGTCATCACGGCCGCGTCGCGAAGTCGACCTGTCGCGTCGGGGACGAATGGCTTCTCATCCTGACTTCGGTCGCGGTCGCCGCTGTTCGGAATCTTCGTCGCCTACATCTTCTATCTGCAAGAAACCCAGATCGCCGCACGCTCTGGTGGCCCGTTTCCCGTGGCTCTATAAGCTTCTCTATCAATAAGTATTACGTCGACGAGATCTACAACGCCGTCTTTCGTCAACCCGCATGATCAAGGGCTCCGGATGCGATCTATGACCACTTCGACCTCAAGGTCGATCGACGGAGCGGTCAACGGCTCGGCCGCGGTCGCCGGGCTGACTCGGCCGGGCCCTGAGCCTATCTCCAGACGCGGCTTCATCAAGGACTACGCGCTCGTCTTCTTCTTGGGCGTGGTCATTTTTATCGGCTGTTTGTTGTTCTAGAAAATGAGCTTTCCGATATCTGAGCCTGGTCACGTTCCTGCCGCTGGCGGGCGCGCTCCTCTTGATCTTCCTGCCCAAAGAAAAAACAGGACTGCTCCGGGCGTCGCCCTGGCCGTGACGCTGGTCGATCTTCGCCGTCTCGCTCGTCCTCTATTTCAGTTTCGACGGCCAGACTCGCCGACCCCCAGTTCGTCGAGAAAGCGCGCCTGGCTCGGCTACGGCATCCACTACCACCTCGGGATCGACGGGATCAGCCTCTTCCTCGTCCTGCTGACGACCTTCCTCATGCCGATCGCCATCCTCTCCTCCTGGACGTACATCCAGGAAGAGAGTCAAGGAGTACCTCATCTTCATGCTCCTCCTCGAGACCGGGATCATCGGTGTCTTTGTCTCCCTCAACCTCTTCCTCTTCTATGTCTTCTGGGAGGCGATGCTCATCCCGATGTATTTCCTGATCGGCGTCTGGGGCGGACCGCGCCGGATCTACGCCACGATGAAGTTCGTCCTGTTCACGATGTTCGGGCAGCCTGCTCATGCTCGTGGCCATCTTCGTCCTTTATTCGCTCTATTACAAGGCCACGGGCGTCTATTCGCTCAACATCTTCGACTATTATAGAAGCTCATCCTCAATCCGCAGCTCCAGACCTGGCTCTTCCTGGCCTTTTCGCCCTCGCCTTCGCCATCAAGGTGCCGATGTTCCCCTTCCACACCTGGCTGCCCGATGCCCACGTCGAAGCGCCGACGGCCGGATCGGTCATCCTGGCCGCCGTCCTCCTGAAGATGGGAACCTACGGCTTCCTCCGGTTCGCCCTTCCCCTCTTCCCGGACGCGGTCGGAGAATTCCTGCCCGTGCCTGGCGTCCTGGCCCTTATCGGCATCATCTACGGCGGGCTGATGGCCCTCGATCCAGAAAGACATCAAGTCGCTCGTCGCCTATTCGAGCGTCAGCCACATGGGCCTGATCATGCTGGCCGTCTTCTCCCTGAACGTCGAAGGAACGCAGGGCGCCATCTACCAGATGCTCAACCACGGGCTGAGCACCGGGGCGCTGTTCCTGATCGTCGGCATCCTCTACGAGCGGTCGCACACGCGCCTGATCAAGGACTTCGGCGGCGTGAGCCGCCAGATGCCCGTCTTCTCGGCCTTCTTCCTGATCGCCATGCTCTCGTCCGTCGGTCTCCCCGGGCTCAACGGCTTCGTCGGCGAGATCCTCTGCTTCTTCGGCATCTTCAAGGCCAACCAGGTCCTCGCGATTCTGGCCGTCTCGACGGTCATCCTGGCCGCCGCCTACCTTCTCTGGATGTACCAGCGGGTCATGCACGGCCCGATCATCCAACCAGAAAATCCTCTCCTTCCAGGACATGAACAAGCGGGAGATCGGCTACCTGGTGCCCGATCGTCGTCCTGATGTTCTGGATGGGCATCTATCCGCAGACATTCCTGCGCAAGATGGACGCCTCGGTGTCCAATCTGGTCAACCGCATCCATCAAAGAGAAAAAGTCTTCATTCGATCCCAGAAAGCGGATCAGACGCTCTCCCCCCCGGCGTCCAGCCTTCTGCCCTCGAAGACCGATGAGCCGGGGAAAGACAGAGACAGAGTCCGATGAACAACCTCTTTGCCCTAGCGCCGCTGCTGACGATCGTCGTCGGCGCCCTGCTGATCTTGATCTTAGAAGCCTTCCTCCACACTGAGAACAAGAGTTATCTGGGCTTTCTCTCGCTCTTTTTCTTGATCGCGAGCGGAGCTCTCTGCTTCAATTCGTGGACTTCAGACTATACCTATTTTAACGGAAACCTCTTTCTGGACAAGTTTTCGCTCGCTCTCACGCTCATCCTCATCGTGGCGGTGTGTTTGATCGTCCTCGCGAGCTTGAAATATATCTCCCTTCAGGCGGCCAATCACGGCGAATACTATGCCCTGTTGCTGCTGGCTGTCTCGGGGATGATGGTCATGGTTTCGTCCAACAATCTCCTGGTCATTTTCCTGGGCCTCGAGGTCCTTTCGGTTTCGAGCTACGCCTTGGCCGGGTTGAGAACAGCCGACCCGAAGTCGTCTGAGGCGGCGGTCAAATATTTTCTGCTGGGGAGCTTCGCCTCGGCCTTCTTTGTTTTTGGACTGGCCCTCCTCTTCGCCGGTGCCCGGTCGGTTGAGATCCCGGCGATCATCGGCTTTTTCAGAGCCGAAGCGGGGCTGGACTTGATGGCCTTGCTGGGCCTGGGCCTGATCGTGGTGAGCTTCGGTTTCAAGGTCGCCTTTGTTCCCTTCCACATGTGGACGCCGGATGTCTATCAAGGAGCGCCGACTCCCATCACGGCTTTCTTTTCGGTCGGAACGAAGGCCGTCGGCCTGGCCGTTTTGGTTCGCCTCCTCTATTCCTATTGGAGTGAAGGATTCAAATCACAGCCTGTCTTCTGGCTTCTCTGGGCCGTCGCCGCCCTGACCATGATCGTGGGAAACTTGATGGCCCTTCGGCAGACCAATCTGAAGCGCATTCTGGCCTATTCGAGCATCGCCCATGCCGGGTACCTGCTGGTTGCGATCCTCGCCCGCGACAGCGCCAGCCTGGTTTTCTACCTAGCCGCCTACCTTTTCATGAACATCGGAGCCTTCGCAGCGATCATGGCCATGAGCAAGAAGGACACCGAATATCTGGAACTCGAAGATTATTCGGGCGTAGGCTTTAAATATCCTTGGATCGGGGCCACTTTCGCCATCTTTCTTCTTTCTTTGGCCGGCTTTCCCCCGACCGGAGGCTTCCTGGCCAAGTTCTTTGTCTTCAGCTCCGCGGTCAGACAGGGCCTTGTCCCCTTGGTGATCATCGCCGTCCTGGCCAGTCTAGTCTCGGTCTACTATTACCTGAGAATCGTCGTCTACATGTATATGCGGACTCCATCTCGAGAGGTCGACATCAATCTCGAAAATCCGGCTCTTTATCTTGTCCTTTTCCTCTGCCTTTATGGAGTTCTCCAACTCGGTCTCTTCCCCGGAAATGTCCTCATCTTTATCAAGCAAGCTGTAGCCGCCCTGCCTGTATTCTAGCCCCCAAATTCTGTTTCGCCGCAGACCTCCTTTTCCCTTCGTCCTCGAACTATTGAAGTTGTTTGAATTCTCTATATTCCCCGGGAACGCAGCTGCTGCCCGGGGCTTTCCAGGCTGCTTTGATGGCTGACACGTGAAAGTGTCTTGGACCGACGATGTCCGTTAACACGGGCGACGGCCGGCGTCGATTGAACTATTGACTCGGCTGCGAGGATTTTTCGGTCAGGAGGATGGAAGCAAAGACGCTCAGGCTGAAGGGGAGCTCCAAGAGTTTCGCATGTTGATCGGCTATGACAAAGGCGGCATCGATCTTGTAGTCGAGCCGGTACTCGTTAAAATAGCCCTCCTCCACCTGGAAATTGAGTGTTCCGGACCCAATCCCCTTCCCTCGAAAAGACCCTGTCGTCGCCCCGAGAGGCTTCGAACCACCGAGTTCGAGGGAATATTCGGCAGAGATCCTGGCCACCTTTCCGGTTCCGGTCGCTTGGACTTCGAGGAGTGTGGACCTACAATGAAGAAAGATCACCAGATCCATTCCCTGGAAAGGGATAACAATCCTCTTCTGGTCATCCCAGGCGGCGCCAGCCGAGACCGGCCGCCCGGGGAGGACCGGAAAATAATCGCGAAGGATCTGGACAATAGAAAAGTTCATAACGGCGGGCGTGTTGAGAGCCTCGGTATTCGTCGCCTCCTCTAGATTTCCCCGGTGGTCAAAAACGGTTTGAAGAGAAACCCCTCTTTTCGTCTTGAGCACGAAATGGCCCGGGCCGGAAGGAGTTTGCAGGTCAACCTGGATGCCGGGGCTGGCTAAGGCCGCAAACACCCTCTCCGGCGTCGTTTGCCGGATCAAGAATTCGATATCGCCCGAGGCCAGCGCATCGAAAGAAAGATCCTGGCCGGCAAAGTTGCCTCCCTTCGCGCTGACATTGCTGGCGAGATGATAAGTGAGCCTTAGACCCGGACGAGGCGAAAAAGAAATCTCCTCCGCGGCCGTCAACGCGGGCAGGACGGTTCGATTGGCCGCAAGAAAAATCAAAATAACAAACGGGATAGAGATAGGACCCCTTCGGTCCTCAGCGTCCGTGTTCCTTTCGAGCACAGATCAATTCTAGTTGAGCCGCCTCTGCGGCGTCTATTCCTGTCCGTCTGTTTAGGCTAATTCCGGGTTACATTTTCCGGGAATACATTATTTCCATGGACTTGAATTCTTTGCCGTCCGGTCCCGTCATGAACATCTCAAACCTGAACTTTCCATCCATATGAGTCGTCACGATTTTGACTTTACTCGCCCCTCCGGTCATGGGATCCGGCCACATGCCCGTCTCGGTCAAAACCTTTCCCGACGCATCGAGAGTCCCGGTGGTCAAATAGAAACACGTGCTCATGTTGTCAATCCAGAAACCGACGTATTTTTTCTGGAAGAGGTCATAACCGGTAACCTGCATCCCTTTGAAAGGCTGGGCCATCATCAAACCCTCGAAGTTACACTTGACAAAGCGGCCGTCCAAGAAAAGCTCTCCCATCATGGTTCCCTTGCTCATCATGGGCTCGGCACCAGGCTGCGTCCAGGATTTGACCTCGACATCCCAGTTTCCGACGTAGTTCTTCAGGAAGTCATGATCCTTGGTGGGCATGGCGTACTTCATCATCTGGGCCATCATCTCCTGCTGGGACATCTGCTTCTGCTGCTGGGGGAAAGCCATGAGAGTGCTGACAAAAACAGCGACGAGTAAGATAGTCAAGAAAATCCTTCTAGATCTCATCTTGTCCTCCTCATGAGAAAATATTTACCAATAAATTTATGTTAGCAAAAAGGTTGGGGCCTGTAAAGGACCTAACGATAACGAACAGGACCTCGGCGATTCATCGTTGCTGAATGATTGATCGTCATTCACAGATCAGGCAGACGCGCCGGAGTAGCGGCGGATTCCCGCCCGCCAGACGGCGCGCGAGATGGTGAATAAAGCCGCGGCGAGGGCCCATGCCCCGAGAAGAATCTGCCAGCTGAGCCGCCCCGCCAGCGCCTGAGCAGGCACGGTCACGGCGAATGCCACCGGCACCAGGAAGGTGAGCGAGAAGCGCAGCCAGCGTGGATAAATGCTGACCGGCCAGCGGCCGGCCTCGTACATGCTCTGGAAAATGACGAGGATGTTCTCGACCCGCACGAACCAGAAACAGAGGGTCGCCAGGATCAGCCAGAAGCTGTAGACGATAACACCGCCCGCCAGGAACGTGACCCCGAACCCCACCGCCCGCCAGAGAGAAACCCTTGTTCCAAGTCGGACGAGCGCCACCGCGAGGACGCCCACTCCAAGGGCGATGTCGGTGAGCTTCCAAATTTCCACTTTCTGAATGCTGACCAAAAACTGGGCGTCCTCGGGCTTGGTGAGCGTGAAGTCCAGGGTTCCTTCACGCACGGATTCGATGAGACCCTCCATGCTCGGCTGGACGAGGAGACGGATCGTTCCCCCGACCAGAAAAAAGACTCCCAACAGGGCGACCACCTCATCCGGCCGCCAACCGCCCAAGTTGTCGGTGTGAGAGAAAATCACGGCCAGACCGGTCAAGGCGGCGCCCAGGTCCAGGAGTGATTCAAAAAGCTGAAGGAAAAAGTTCGAGCGGTAGGCGAGCTCGGCCAAAATGCTGGTGCGGATGAACACGAAAAGCAGGCGGACGTACCTCATCCTCCCACCGCCGAATAGGCCTTTACGCCGGCACGCCAAACTCCCCGGAGGAATAGGAGGCTGGCACCAAGCCAAGCTGCTTGCGCGGCTAAGCCCGTCAAGGCCTGTGCCGGCGTCAGCCGTCCGAGCAGGAGCTCGACGGGGAAGGCGATCATCCAGCGAAAGGGCAGAATGGCCGCCACGACCTGGACGATGTGCGGAAAAAGGGAGAGCGGGGCAACTTGCCCGGACAGGAATAAGGCGGCGACATAATATCCTTGATTCACAGCGCTTACCCGGGTCGTCCAGAAAGCGGCCAGGGCCAGTGTCCACTCGATCAAGAAACGCAACACAAACGCCAGCAGGAGCGACGGGATGAACGCCGCGATGGCCCACGGGACGGCATGGAAGGCGGGACGGAATATGAGCGCCAAGATCGCCGCCGCAACAAGCATCATGGGGAGCGTGATCAGCTTGGAGGAAACGTTGTCGACGATGTCCGTGTGGATCGGGTGAAGTGGCCGGAGGAGTGCAAATGAAAGCAAGCCCTCACGGATGCGGTACTCGAACTCGTAGATAATCCAGGTGTAAGTGAAGTGGTTGACGAGCATCATGGCGATGAAGTACGCCGCAAAATCGGCCGCGGTGAATCCGCCCACACTCCCCCCCGCGGACCGGGAGACGACCGACCACACGACCAGGAAAATGAGAGGCTCCAGCACGTGGCCGATCATCCAAATGAATATTGCCGCCCGGTATTGGACAAAAGACGCGAGAGTGGTCTTGAACTGCTGGGCGTAGATTTCGGCCAGGCCCTTCATTGGACCTCTTGGGCAAAGACCCGCTCGATCACCTCCTCGATGGGCGGGTCCTCCACCGTGAGATCGATCACCGCCAAATCTGCGAGGAGTCGCTCCGTGACCCGGGCCGTCTCCGCTTTGGGAATGCGGAGCGTGGCCCGGCCGTCCGCACAAGAGACAACCTCGCCGTAGGCATGAAGGTCGGCTTGGCAGTCCCGCAGTTGGACGACGATCGTCTTGTGCGCGCTGAAACTGCGCACCAGGTCGGCAAGCTCTCCGTCAAAGAGGAGCTTCCCGTGGTGAATGACGATGACTCGCCGGCACAACGCCTCAACGTCCGCCATGTAATGGCTGGTCAGGAGAACAGTTGCCCCGAACCGCCGGTTGTACTCGCCTAGGAAAGATCGGATTCGTCGCTGCATCGTCACGTCCAGTCCGATGGTCGGCTCGTCTAAAAAGACAACCCGAGGGCGGTGCAGGAGCGCGGCTGCGATCTCACATTTCATCCTTTCCCCCAGGGAGAGGTTGCGGACCGGCTTCCGCAGCAAGGGGCCCAGCTCGAGCAGCTCGGTGAGCTCTTCAATTGTCCGGCGATAATCGGCGGTCGGAATCTTGTAGATCGCGCGATTGAGCTCGAATGAATCCGCCGCAGGGATATCCCAGACGAGCTGGTTGCGCTGTCCCATGACCAGAGTGATTTGCCGCAGAAAACTCTTCTCCCGCCTCCAGGGAACATAGTCGAGCACGGAGAGAGCCCCCGCCGTTGGATGCAGGAGCCCGGAGAGCATCTTGAGAGTTGTCGTCTTGCCCGCGCCGTTGGGCCCCAAGAAGCCTACGATCTCGCCGGGCGCCAGATCGAAAGAGATGCCGTCCACGGCGCGGATCTCCTTCTTGCGCCGACGAAAAAGACTCCGCAGCGCAGCTCGCACGCCCGGTTCTCGCTCGGTGACGACATAGGTCTTGCCGAGGTCCCGGATTCGGATAGCCAACGGAGACCCCGGGTACTGCACATCACCGGGTTGTGTTGCCATGGTCCTAAGAATTCACCTCGATGATCCCAGGCTATAGATATCCATCCGGAGCAACTTATTTAGAGCTCTCGAAGCGCCGCGGCGACGGGCCGGCGGGAGGCCCGTAAGGCTGGAGGAAGCCCCCCCACGAGACCCATCAAGAGCGAGAACACAATTCCCTGCGCGAGCAACAGGGGCGTAATTCGAAACGCGAAAGCCAGATGGGAGAACGTCTGCCAGTTCATAGTTCCGGTCGTAAAGCCGTTCATCGGGAGCACCGCTAAACAACCCAGGACACCGCCGGCCAGGGATATGAAGATTGATTCCACCACGAAGGAGAAGACGACCGTCCAGGAAGCGAATCCAAGCGCCCGTAGCGTGGCGATCTCCCGGGACCTCTCTGCGACCGCAGAGTACATCGTGTTAAGGCCGCCGAAAACCGCGCCGATTCCCATCACGGCTGCAATCAGGAAGCCCAAAATGTGGATCAGCATGGTGAGCGCCCGGGACTGCCTTTCGTAATATTCCGTTTCGCGGTCGACCTGCACGGAAAGACGCGGGTCAGACGTGAGCGAATCCTTGAATCCCGTCAGGGCTGAGGCCGAGTCGAGACGCGCCGTGATCGATTGAAAAATGTTTGTCGGCCTCTTATAGGTCTCGCTGAGGACGTTGGCGTCACACCAGACCTCGGAATCAAAAGCGCTCCCGCCGGCGTCGAAGGTCCCGACAACCTTCCAGGACCCGCCGCCAAAACGCACGGTACTCCCGAGGGAGAGGCCGCTGTAAGATTTCACGGCGTTGCGCCCGACGACGAGTTCCCCGAGCCCGGGCTGGAAAAATCGGCCGGCCGTGACGCGCACGTTGTCACGCACCTCCAGCACGCGGGGAGAGACCCCTCGCACCTGGACATTGGCCATGGTCCCAGTTTTGGCCAGCGGAAAGGCTGCGATCACCACGACTTCCCCTGAAACAAGCGGTCCGTGGGAATCCCGGGCGACGCCCGGCGCGTCTTCCACCACGCGAAGCTGATCCAGGGTCACCGCGCTCACCATCTCTGAGTCCGCTCCAGCGCGCCGGACAATCGCGTTGCGCGGTGATCCTGAGGCCACCAGAGTGGCCCGAAAGCCGTTGGCCATGGCCAGCACGGCAACAAACACACCTACGGTGCCGGCGATGCCGAGGACAGCCACGATGGCCGAGGTCCACCGTTTCAGGACGCTCCGGGCGTTGTAGGCAAGCGGGATGGCCATTTTACACCCTCCTCAGTGCATCCGCTACTCGAAGCCTCATAGCGCCAATCGCAGGCAGCAGTCCCGCGATTGCCCCCACCGCGAGGGCCAGCAAGAAGCCCAAGCCCAAAGTGAACAGCGGGAGGCGAAGCCCTGCGAGCATGGGGACGGCGCGCCTGATCCCGGGGATCATGAATCTGGCAAGGGTGAGTCCGATGAACCCCCCTTGTCCGGCGATGAGGACCGACTCGGCGATGATGAGCCCGAGCACTCCGGTATCAGAGTAGCCGATCGTCTTCAGCACGGCGAGCTCGCCCGTCCTCTCGCGCACCGCGATCGCCATGGTGTTCCCCGTGACCAGCAGAAGCGTAAAGAAAACCACGGATCCTATGGTCAGGACCAGGAATTGGATGTTCCCGACCTGCTTGGCAAAGGAAGCGGCAAACGCCTTCTCCGTCTGGGTGAGCGTCTCATAGGGTGAATTCGCAAACCGCTCGTCGATCGCCTTTGCGACCTTGACTGCGTCATCCGGGTTGGCGGGCCTCACGACATACCAGCCGACAGTGCCCTTGCCGAATGCCCGCTGCTCGTCCAGGTAGTCAAAACGAAATATGAGGGCGGAGGTGTCCACGTCCGGGCGGTTGCCGTCATAAATCCCGGCGACATTGAACTCCCATGTTCCCGTCCAGATCGTGCCCCGGAGAGGAATTCTGTCACCGACCTTGAAGCCGAAGCGCTTGGCCAGGCTGCGGCCGACTAGGCAGGCCTGACGGTCGCGCAGGAAGGCGTCTCGCTGCTCGGTTGGGATGACATACTCCGAATACACTTTGAGCCAGGTGTCCTTGTCCACCGCGAATTGGGGGAAGAAATTGCGCTCGTCCTGATAAACGCCACCAAACCATACGGCGTACGATACTTCCGAGACGCCCGGCACCTGAAGGAGCCGGTCCCGGTAGGAGTATGGAAGCGGCATGATCAAGGAGATTCTGTTGATCACGTCGAGGCGATCCACGCCCGCCAAGTCGCTCCCGAAGCTGAAGGCGAAGCGAATCGCCACCAGGACCCCAAAAAGGAAAAGGGCGACCACAAATGAGCCGATCGTCAATGTTGTGCGCACCTTTTTGCGTTGGAGGTTGGCCCAGACAAGCCGGAAAAATTTCATGGTGTGCTCCCCGTTGTCGGAGCTTCGACCAGAACGCCCTTGTCGAGGTGGAGTGACACCTGGGCGCGGCCCGCGGCGCGCGGATCATGGGTGACCATGAGCACGGTCTTGCCGTACTCGGCCACCAACCGCCCGATGAGGTCCATGATCTCCTCGGCGCTCTTCCTGTCCAGGTCGCCCGTCGGTTCGTCACAAAGCAGAAACGTGGGATCGGCGACGATCGCGCGGGCAATCGCGACCCTCTGTTCTTCGCCGCCGGAGAGCTGGCGCGGGTAATGATCCATGCGGTCGGAGAGTCCCACGACCCCGAGCGCGGTTTCGACGTGTTCGCGCCTCTGGGCTTTTGATAGCTTGGTGAGAAGGAGCGGCAGCTCCACATTCCGGAAGGCGGTCAGCACGGGGATCAGGTTGTACATCTGGAAGACGAAACCCACGTGGCGCGCACGCCAGGCTGTGAGCTTCCTGGCCGACATGTGCGTGATCTCGTCGCCCGCCACCGTGATGCTGCCGGAGGTCGGAAGATCGAGCCCGCCGATAAGGTTTAGCAGTGTCGTCTTCCCAGAGCCGCTGGGGCCCATGAAAGCGACGAAATCGCCCTTATCCACGTCCAGGTTCAAACCCTGAAGGACGTGGATCTCCTCGCTGCCGCGGAGGTACTTCTTATCCAACTTTTGGATCTGGACGAGGCTTGTCCCATTGCCTTTGCCGTCAACCCTCACCATGTTGTTCTCCTTTTTGAACGGCTTGAAGGCGGGGCTGGGTCCCGCCTCCGGGCCCAGCTCATTTCACCTTTACACGCTGCCCGTCGTGCAAACCTTCGGGGCCCTTCACCACGATCTTATCGCCCGGCGAAAGACCCGCCGTGACTTCCACGTCGCCGCCCCTGACCGCTCCCAGACTCAGAGCGCGCCTTTCCAGGAGTCCATCGTGGAAAAGAAACACGACATCCCTGCCCTCGGCTTGCCGCACGGCCTCTCGCGGCACGACCGCGCGCGCCTGAGGCTGGCCGGGCGGCTGCTCGCCCGCCAGAAAAGAAACCTTCACTCCCATATCCGGCAGGATCCGAGGATCCAGCTTATCGAACGAGATTCGCACTTTCACGGTGGCTTTCTGCCGGTCTGCGGTGGGGATCACGGTCCGCACCTTGGCGGGTATGCGCCAGTCCGGATACGCGTCGAGCACGGCTTCAACTCGCTGTCCCGGGACGACCCGGGCGATGTACGACTCGTTGACGTCGACCTCGATCTCGATGGATGCCATGTCCACGATCGTAGCGATGCCGGTGCGCGTAAAGCCCCCTCCGGCTGAGATCGGCGAAACCATCTCGCCCCGTTGCGCGTCCTTGGAGACCACGACACCGGAGAAGGGCGCCTGCACCGTGCAATTGTCAACATCTTGCTGAGCCACGGCGATCTGGGCGTCTGCGGCCCGCACTTGCTCGTTTGCCGCCCCGATCTGGGCCCTTAAACCTTCGGCCGTCGTGCGCGCCAGGTCGAGGGCCTGCTGGCTGGCGATGCCGTGCTTCTGGAGGTCCTCTTGGCGGCGGACCTCGCGGTCCGCGTTCGAGAGATTGACCTGGAGGTTTTCGATCAGGGCCGCAGTCGCATCACGCTGCGTCTTGGCCGCGCCCAAACGGCGCTGAGCGTCTGAATCGTCGAGGCGCGCGAGGAGCTGCCCCTCATCGACCGCCATCCCCTCATCAACATAGACGTCTACGACTCGTGCCGTAATCTTGGCAGCCACCGTCGCCCTGCGCCGGGGTGTAATGTAGCCGCTCGCGTTCAGGAGGGCAACGGTTGCGGGATCGCCCGCGGGCCGAACAACTGCCACCTCAACGACGGGGATCCTGGAACGCAGCGACACTACCACCGCGATGACCAGAAGGAGTCCAAAGAAGCCCAGGCCCGCAATACGCCAGATCCTCCGCCCGCCCTTGTTGCCACGGGCGTGATCCCCAATCCTTAGCCCCGAAAGGTCCTGCTTTGAAGAACCTGTGCTATCGACCATGCTTATCTATCCTTTACGAATATCGTATTATATTCTCTAGAACCGCAGATTCATAAAGATCCTGTTCTTCAATAATATCTTGCCCCGGCTGATCGAGTCAACACACAAATATCGCAAACGCCGATGATCCCGCCGTGGAGTTCCTCGCAACGGTCCGCATCAGAGATTATCTCTGGGCAAAACTGAACGGGGCGTCGAATCGGCGGCGCCTTCCCGTGTGGTGGATTGTCCTTCTTGACAAGACTAGTTTTGCGGCGCGGAACTCCTAGCCGCTATTTTTGCTCACAAAGAGGCTTATCGGTCGAGTTTTCATCTTGGCCGGCTGCCCGCCCTTGGATCAAGAATTGGCATGTTTCTTGATGGCATATGGGAAAGAAGGAGGATACCTTCCATGAAAACGAGAATGGTTTTAGCTCTTCCCTTCTTGCTCGCTTTGATTGTGATGGCAGACTGCTCTAAGGAAAAGGGACTTCCCGACCTCAGCTTGAGCGAAATCGGCTGCCAGGGCGGAGTCCTATATTTTAAGGTCACAAACGATGGCCAGGGTGATATTCCCAAGGATTGGCAGTCCCTGGCCTCTGTGGCCATTGACGGGGTCAACCAGGGAGATGTGGCGCTCAACAGGCCGACGTCAAGGTTGAACGGGGGCGCGGAGAAGGCCGGAGGCACTTCAACCTATCTCACGGCCTACAGTGTTTATAACACCATCCGAGTCGATATCGCACTTGATTACAATGACGCCATTCGGGAGTCGCACAGAGACGATGATGTTCGGCACAGCCTTTACGTTGCGCCATGCGACCTTCCCGACCTGGTGGTCGAAGAGATAGCCGTCGATGAGAACTGCTTCCTGACCCTGAAGCTCAAGAATATGGGGCCGGGCCTGGTCCCGAAAAAAGCTTGGCACTATGAGTTCATGGATTATTGCGCGGTCTCAATCTATCTCCAGGATAAGGCATGGGCCTGCATCCCCCTCGTTTCCCTAGACCCGAACCACGCCCTTGAGCCGCCGGGAGGGACCCTTATGTTCAAAAGCGATGTGAAGATCAAAGAAAAGACCCTCGTGACGGCGATTGTGGATTCAACGGCGAACATCAGCGAATCAAACGAGCAGAATAATAAAGCCTCGTCCATTCCGGGCTGCAAAAAATAGGTCCGGGAATCAGGCTATTCTTTTTGGGTGCTCGGACCTGGGTTGGTTCTTTGCTCCCTGTTGGCGCTGCCAGGTAACGGAGGCCGCTATTTGAGATAGGCGAGAGTATCAGCCAAACAGAATTTCCATAGCCGGGGGATCCTGCTACATTCCGATGCAAAGAGAGATTCCAAAGACTTGAGGAACGATGTGGAATGATAAGCCTGAGCGGTCTTCTTTTTTGCCCTCCCAGCGCCTGCGGAAATCCCTCCCGACGGTGGAGCCAAGGGCAAAGCCCATCAGGCCTCCAGCGACCGTATCTGAAAACCAGTGCATCGAGGATTTTCTGTGAGAAATGACACTCAGGAAAAGGTAACCGAGATAAGCGCCTCCGGCGATCTTCAGCCACGTCTTGTCCCGGTAAAAAGAAACTAGGCTGGAGACAGCAGCGGTATTGGCCAGAAGGTGGCCGGACGGCCAGCCGTGGTAGATGCCGCCGCGCAGAAATCCGAAGCGAAATGTCTCGCTGGCCTTGCTGTCAGGGTAGATCACCGGCTCTGGACCGGGACGCCCTGTCAAGGCTTTCAAGGCGCTCGAATAGCAGACCCCCAGAAGCGATGCCTGCAAAACGGAGCTGCCTGCCGAGATGAGTTGCGAGGAATGGCCGATCAAGCCCGAAAATAAGACGCCGCAGCCCAAGGCTGCGGGAAACACGGCTCCCTGGGAAACGCCGGGATGCGAATATTTATCAAAAAAGGCGTTACGGGTGAAGAAGTTGTGGACCCGGGTGTCCAAGCCGCTTTCAATGATCAGCAATGTTCCGGCTATAGCAGAGAGATGTAAAAGCGCCTTTGGGAAGGAGAAACTCGCCAGCGCATTGCGTCCGAGACCGGTCCACGGGGGGACAGCGGTGTGTTGACCGGCCCTGGAATAAGGGTTTTCCTGATTGGAATCCCGCGATGAATCCGCGGCTGAAGCCGGTCTGCCGCCGACTGCCAAGAGTGTTACTATGAGAAGCGCGACAGAGATCCTTATTCGAAGGCCGGTTCTTCTGCGAGGAGTCAAGCAATTTTGCTTTTCATATATGGATTTTATCACAGGTGGTCATCATGTGGGGCCTCAGGGATACCTCGGATCCATTAACGGCAGATTCGCTTTTAGCGGCCTCTCAACACGGCCTTGATTTTGCCCACATAGTCCTCTTCGTGAACGAGAGAACCGACATGTCCCCCGGTTTCATATACCACTTCTTCCGGATTGATATATTGCGCTTTGAGGCGTTCGTGATACTTGAAGTTTGGATCGTCTCTTGACGTGATGATCAGAATTCTGCCGGCATGGTCTGCGCTATCCGCGGGTCGATAGATTTCGCTCCCGTTAAATTCAGCGGCTAGGCGGTACTGGGCAATAAGGTCCCGCTTGCTCACGACCGATCTCAGCATGCGGAGAAAATATGCCCTGTAGAAATCCAGGAGCTCACGTGTTTCGACCGGTAACGAAGGGTCGATCTTGAGCATCTTGACCATTTCCTTCTTCGTCAACCACTTTAGAAGGGGCGGCGGCATGGTCTTGAGGAGAAAACAAATCCATTTGAATATCCGCTTGTACTCGGGCAAGGGAGGCATCGTGAAGGCCAAGACGAGTCTGTCGATCCGGGAGTTATGGCGATGGAAAAAGGCCTGAGCGATCATTCCTCCGAAGCTTCCTCCCAGGACATGGACCCTATCGATCCGCCGGCTGTCGAGGAGACGAGTCAAACCCTGCCCTAGTTCGTCAAGCCCCTGGAATCCGTTGATTGTCGGCGCGATGACCCGGAACTCGTCCTTGAATTGAACGATCCTGCGAAAAGTGTATTCGGCGGTTTGGGAAGCGCCGTGGATAATCAGGATGGCCTCCGTGCCCTTCCCCACGTCATAAAAGGGAACGTCGATGGTCTCAATTGAGAATTGGTTGAGAGGACAGGCCGTGCGGAAACTTTCCAGGTCGCGCCAATATCGAGGATGAGCCAGGGCAAGTCCTTCATTTGTGCGGGAGCCCGCCGAGTGTCGAACCTGGGACGGCAAGTTCAACCTCCTTTAGGCCTTCCATGATAACACGAATCGAACTTGATCGGAACTCAAGTGCATGCCGATAGGGCGCCGGATTTCTTGGTTCAAGCCCGGGGCCGGGATTTCCGCCTTGACTCCGATTGAATGCGAATGGTATATTTTTCATCGTCAGGGGTGCTTAAATTCAGCGCGGGCGGGAGAGTCGCACCCGATGCGCCGGCGGATCATTCTCTCCCGATCTTTCGGACAGGAGGATAACATTGGCGGCTCCGTTGATCCTGGATGGGAAAGCGCTCGCCAAGGCTATCGAAGAATCCCTGAAAAGCCGGGTCGCCGCTTTTAAAGAAAAAACGGGCAAAGTCCCGACGCTTGCGGCGATCCTGGTCGGCAACGATCCAGCCTCCGCGACCTACGTCAAGATGAAGGGGAACGCGTGTCTCCGCGTCGGCATGGACTCGAAACAGGTTCATCTTCCCGAGACCACGACCACTCCCGAGCTCCTGGACGAGATTCGGCGGCTGAACGAGGATCCCCGGGTCAACGGCGTACTTCTCCAGCACCCGGTGCCTCGGCAGATTTATGAGCGGGCCGCCTTCGAAGCCATTGCGCTTGAGAAGGATGTCGACGGCGTCACTTGCCTCGGATTCGGCCGTATGGCCATGGGCGAGCCTGCCTACGGAAGTGCCACACCGGCCGGGATCATGAAGCTCATTGATCATTACCAAATTCCGATTGAAGGGAAAAGAGTCACGATTGTCGGGCGCAGCCCTATCCTCGGCAAGCCGATGGCTCTGATGCTTCTCAATAGAAACGCGACTGTCACCATCTGTCACTCCAAAACACAGGGGCTGCCTGGCCTTATCGGTGAGGCGGATATTGTTGTCGGGGCCGTGGGCAAGCCGAAGTTCATAAAAGGAGACTGGATCAAACAAGGCGCGGTGGTCATCGATGCCGGATATCATCCCGGCGGCGCGGGCGACGTGGATCTCGAAGTGGCTATGTTGCGATGCAGTGCCTACACCCCTGTCCCCGGCGGCGTGGGCCCGATGACGATTGTCACGCTCATAGCCCAGACGATGGATGCGGCTGAAAAACAGGCGCTGAGATAATTCGGGGAGACTGTCAAACCCGGCTCGGCCTGGCGGCGGGGCATGCTTGTCGACGGCCGGATCAGCCTAGCGCGAGCCTTTGAGGTACAACTCCGCCACCCGTAGGGCCAATGCACCGGCGTCGACGTCTGACCGATTGCAGAGCACCACGATGGTAAGCTTATCATCGACGAAGCGCTGGATCGCTGTCCGAAAACCCACGGTCTCTCCGTAATGCCACATGCGCGCATGTCCACCATAGGGATTCAAGAACCAGCCGAATCCATACTCCGCAGGGATTCCATCCGGCTGAATTATGCGGCCTATCTTCACTTTGACGGGTGTCAGCGCGGGCCTCATTTCTTCGGAGTTCAAGAGAGTCTGCTCTCGCAGGGATTTATCCCACTTGGCGAGGTCAACGAGCGAGGAATACACGCCTCCGTCGCCCAGGGTCGCTGACGTTGGACTCTGATCTGTTTGACGCCATCCATCGGGTTCCTTGGTGTGTCCGAATGCCCTCTTGACGACCTCATTCTTCCCTCTTTCGTAGGCCAATGTGCGCGTCATCTTGAGGGGAGCGAAGATGCGGTCGTGCAGGAATTGGCCGAAGGGTCTGCCCGAGACCTGATGGACGATCAAGCCGAGCAGGACGTAGCCAGAATTGCTATAATCCCATCTCTCGCCGGGGGCGAATTTTGTCGAATTCTGGCGCTTTAAGAGTTCGAAAACCGCATCATCTTTGATCTGGATTTGCTCCACAGGAATGTTTGCTTCAATCTTCGGCATAAGGTCTTCATAGTCCATCAGGCCCGAAGTATGGTTGAGCAGATGGCGGACTGTAATGTCCTTGCCGTATTCTGGGAAATCAGGGAAGATGTCGGTCAGGCGGCTTTCAAAGCTCAGCTTGCCGTCGCGCACCAGCAGCATAACGGCCATGGCAGTGAACTGTTTTGTGACCGAGGCGAGGCGGAAATTCGTCCCCGCATCGATCCGATGACGCGAGGTTAAATCGGTGACGCCATATCCACGCTCGAAATCGATCCGCCCGTCCTTCACGACCAGCACGGCGGCCCCGGGCTCCCGGCTCGATATCAGACCGGCAAAAATGGCGTCTATACGTTGTGCTAATGAGCGCGGTTCGGATGTTCTGACTTGGGTTAACGGCACGAAAACCGTGATCGAGAGCATGAATGTAGCAATCATAAACCCATAGGGAATCTTCATTTCCTCCTCGTTATCTCAATGAAGCAGCCAATCATTCTCGCCTGATCGAGATCATAGATTTTGTGGGGAGGCGAAGTCAAGCCCGGCAATGATGAATGCGGCTCAAGTGAAGAGAAGGAAGGCTGTGCAGATGATCATCAGGATCAGTGAAGCGGTGTGAAGAAGCCGCCATTCGGCGTTCGCCCTTCTTATGATCTCGAAATCCTTAACGAAGATTGTTTCGCAGGCGCCGTTGCCGCGGTCGACGCGGGTCGTGCTTGTCATCCGTTTGTAGGGAGAGCCTTTCTGTCCGTACGATACGAGCCATCCTTTTAGGTGGATTTGGTCCCCCCTCCTTGCGCGCATAACGGCCCTGGCAACGAGAGAGTCAGCCGGAAGGATATGGTTATTGGATAGACAGTTTTCTGTAAAAATCTTACCCGTGGCTTCGTCCGGATAGGAATAAAAGCAGGTGAAGTCACGGTTCTTGAAATTCATCCGGCTGTAGGCAGCCGTCTCGATGTTCTTTCCCCAGACGACACAGATGTCCTTCGCGTTGACATAATCGTTCCACATCTTGTGGGAGATGTCCACGAACGAACCGGCATGGTGATAGGAGACGATCATTCCCCAGAGTTCATAATTGAAAAACGGAGTCACCGTGTAGGTCACTCCCTTTCTGGTGACGTCAAAGGCCCCGGGCAAATTGATGTCCGTCTGGACCGGATCCTGGAGCAAGGTTTCCAGGAGCAAAGTTCTCCCGGGCAAATTGTCCTTCATGAAAAACGAAACCGCAAATAGCCCGGTCGCAACGAGGAGGAAAAACCTGGCCGGGCGCCGGAGGGATATCATGAGATCATTCCGCGACAAAATAAATTCCCTGCTTCCGAACGAAATCCCCGAAATTCATTAGGGCAAAAAGTCGCAAACTGTGCCGACTTGGCTGGACATACTGAAAGGATGATAAACAATCCTTGTCGCGATAGCCGAGGTAGTTCGAGAGGAGAAGGACGTGGGAGTTGGCAGGGCGGAAGTCTCGCTCACAATCACAGAAGCTGCCTGGAGCAAAGGACAGGAGGACCCTCCACTTCCGTCCGGATCCAGACTTACCACAAGTATGCCCTTGTTTATGCTCCCAGTCAGCACGAAATTTCGGTTATCCGCCTGAAAAGCCCCGTCGAACGAAACACCATCCCCGGTCTGTTCGCCAAAACCCTTCTCCCAGAGCAGATCGCCAGTCGGGCCGAGTCTTAAAGCCAGGTTCGAGCCAATTACCAAAAAGCCGCCTCCGGCCGCCTTTACGACCGTGGTTCCTTGGGTCACAGCGTTTTCCCTGTAAGCTTTTTGCCAGATGATGTTGCCGGAACGATCCAGTTTCCAGACCCATATGTCCGACCAGAGGAGCCCACTCCCGTTAGGGTCCCTAACTCCCTTGGATCCCGCCACGAGATATCCGCCGTCACCCGTAGGGCAGATGGAACGAGCCTCATCCCAGCTGCTTGAGGCATCGCCGTAAATCTTCTGCCACTTCACGATGCCAGTATGACCGAACCTGATCACCCAGGCCTGACTCGTTGGCCCATTTTGAATCGCCCCGACGGCGATGTAGCCCCCGTCCGGCATCCCATGGATCGAATAAAGGCACTCATTCGCCTGGCCTCCAATTGCTCTTTGCCAGACGACATTTCCCAAAGCATTTAGCTTCAAGATCCAGGCGTCGGTCCCCACAGAGCTAAAGGACTCGGTATTGCCTGCAATTATGTAACCTCCGTCCCCGGTCGCCTGAACAGAATAAGCGTGGTCGTTTGCGCTCCCCCCGTAAGTCTTGAACCATTTGACCTGGCCGCCTCCTGTCAACTTCATGGCAAACGCGTCGCCAAACATATCCCAGGCCTCGCCTGTCCATCCGGCCACGAGATATCCGCCATCGGTTGTTCGAACCAGGGACCGGCCGACGTTATATGTTTCGCCTGTGAGTGGATCATAGCCCACCTGCCAAGCCAATTTTCCCGAGGGGCGGAGCTTCATGATAGCCAGGTCTTCGCCTTCCCAAGAGGCCTGTCGAATCCGCCGATGCCTGCTACCACAATCCCACCGTCACTTGTCGGCTGGACCGCATGGCCCTGGTTGTAAGCACAATCGTTTCCTCCCAAGGAAACCTGCACTGTCCTGGCCCAACTTCGAGTGGATGCAGCAGCTTCCAGGATTTGAGGCGCGGCCGGGGCGTCAGCTCGAAATCGGCCACCCCTCGGGGAGGGGTCTCGGGCAACGAGGATGTCCGTCAATAAAGCCAGACAACCTAAAACCAGCCCGGTAACGATCGCTCGGAATATCGGTTTTCTCATTTCATTCCCCTGCTTTGTCCCGGGAAAAAGCCTCGCCGCCATTCCCTCTTCCTTTGAATGAAATGATACTCCCTGTTGAAAACTGCTGTCAAGGCCAGATGGGGTTGCGGAAGGGCAGTTCCGCCAAAGTCCTGTTCTTTTTCGATCCGGCCCCCGCGGCGGAAATAGAAAAAAGGGGAGGCTTATCAAATTTCCCAGGTTTGATATTATAATAGCCAAATCGGCATCGCCCGGTCGGTTCGTTTAAGGAGGAATTATGAAAAAACGTTTGAAGAAAACTTCGAGGATCCTGTTATTTCTAATGCTTCAAGCCCTCGTCCCTCTCGCCGCCCCCGCACCTGGAGGACCGCAATCACCCGAGCCGGCTTACTTGTATAAGACCACGTTTGTACGGGCGGCGCCGGGTAAGCTCCTTGATCTCATCGCACTTTACAAGAGCTGGATGGTCGTGGCTGATGCGTCGGGAGACGAGCGCCCTTTCTGGTGGCGTCACACGCAGGGCGACCAATGGGACCTCATGCTTCTGTTCCCCATGGGAGAGCTACACCGAATATTATTCGAAAGAAAGGCTCTCCAAGCGAAGTCAAGCATCCGCGTCGGCCTCCGTTTCTCAAAAAGAGTTCATGCAGAAACTTAATTCATGTTCAGCCTGGCGCGAAGATATCTTCGTGATGGGTCCTCCGCTCGAAACAGTGAAAAAAGCGTTCGAGGGCTCATCCTACTATCATATCGAGATTTTCATCGCACTTCCGGGAAAGCAAGGAGGACCTGTTTAAGGAACGCGAGATGGAAAACGCTCTATCAGACCGGCACCGGGCGACCCGAGAACATGATCTTTCGTCCGCGATCAAGGGGCCACCTGGGATCTGTTTACGCTCGGATGTTATCGTGACCTGAAACACTGGGCCGAGAGCGCCGACATTCCAAGGAAAAACGTGATTTGCCGCGCGGCAAGCCGGATTCAGTGATCCCGACGAGATCGGGCCCTACCTGAGAACGCTGATCGACATGCACCGAGACACGATGGGCGTGGCGATTAAGTAGGTTGCAGACGTCACCACGGGCTTTAATCTGAAAAGAGCTGTGCTGTCCGGCGGCCAGCGCCTGAATTTCTGGACCAGCGGTCCGTCAGGGCTTGATGGTGAAATTCTGAGTACTTATGGCCTGCCAGCGTCCGTCACGCTTCACGAAAGAAGTCGATGCTTCGCTGCGGGCTGGGCAAATCCACGCCCTTGTATTTTCCCTTCATCGTTGCCGTAGTCGTAACCATAGCGGCATCGCCGAAAATAAAGGCACGAAAGTCGCTCATTTTGACCGACTCGAATTTGTAGGCTCCGCTTCTTGATTTCGGCAAACATTTGGGGCCTGTTCATGATCTGGCCCTCAGCGTTGTAGGTCCACTCTTTTGCCAGGAATCGCTCGAAAGTGGACAGATCCGATTTCACCATGGCGTCCATCCAATCCTGCTCGATCTGCAGCAAGGCGGCCTCTTCGACTCCGTCCGGCGTGCTACCGGCAACGGCTGATCGCTATTCAGACCACCGACTCCCATTTCCAGGATCCATCGGGCTGACGCTCGAAAATGCCGATCCAGCTTCCGCGATCTTGGACTCGCGCCAGCATACTCTGACCTCGGAGTGAGCTTCTGGCAGTCCAGGTACCTCTCGCGACTCCCAAGCCGCCGGTGACGCGTACATCGACAACGGTGCAGCTGAACTCGACAACGCTGAACTGCCTCAAAAAAATCCTGGTGCATCTTTCTGATGGTCTCCTTGCCGGCCAGCGCAGGTACGTTTAGATCGGCGTATACCATATTGTCGGACATCATGGCGACAGCCGCATTGGCATCCTTGGCGTTCATGGCTTTGACATAATCGTCCACACTCTGTTGATCGCTTGCACGTCGGCCGGATTATTGACTTTTTGTGCACATCCCGAGGCTAAGAACATAAGCGAGACGAAAAAAAACCCAGCCAAAAGAACCGAAACTTTGATTTTCATAAAACCCCTCCCCTATTGAGACTTATAGATTCGGGAATAAATAAAGTGGCCTGCTGGTTTGCATTCGGCTAGAGCTGACTTGCTAACTTTTTTTACCCCCAACCTATTGCAGCCAATTATTTATCACAACGAAAAGGCCCTGTCAACCATTTGCCGGCTCTGTGACGAAAAGTGTGCTAAGAACGACGGTGACTTTATCAGGCGCAATCGACCTCTCTCCCATTCAGGTTTTTAACGCCGCTCCGTCGACCCTTTTCTCGGGGGCTGCGGAACTCGCTCCTACAGATCTCTCTGGCTCGAAGATGTCCGAGTCATCCTCCGCCCCCAGGGGACGTTCATCATGTGCCGCTCAAACATCCTCGCCGCCCGCCAAGAAAAAGGTCCCCTCGAAAAGCGCCTCCGGATGGCTAAACCTTCAATGGTCGCTTCGGCCGATTGCGCCCCTTCACGCCTTCGCCCAGCCCGCAACCACACTATTCGTTATAGAGCCCCCATTTGCCTTCTTTGACAATGCCAAAGGAATAGAAGCGGCGGGCCACTTTGGACAAACTTCCTTACTTCTGCCCCCTGGCAGGGACCCTTCCAAAGAGTCAATCTGAATTAGAACAACTGGAGTGGGACGTAAGCCGAATTCTGTTCCTGCGTCTTGCGACGAGGGGCGGTTATTTGTCTAACCCCGGGATTGCTCCAGGGGATGAGCGACCTACCCGCCCCCAGGGACGGGCCATCCCGTGATGGGGCCAATTTGGTCTTGCTCCGGATGGGGTTTGCCCTGCCCCTGATGTCACCACCAGGGCGGTGAGCTCTTGCCTCGCCTTTTCACCCTTACCCCGTAAGGGGCGGTGTTTTTTCTGTGGCACTTTCCTCCGATCGCTCGGAGTCGCTGTTAGCGACCATCCTGCCCTTTGGAGTTCGGACTTTCCTCCCCTTCCTCATCCGAGGAAGGAGCAACCGCCTCGCCCACTCCAGTCGTTATCTTGATTCCGTATTGCTCGAGCTTCTTGTAGAGATTGCTCCGCGGCGTGTCGATCTCGCGGGCCGTCTGGGAGATGTTCCAGTTGTTCTCCTCGAGTTTGGCCAGGATAAATTCCTTCTCGGCCATGTCCCGAAAATCTTTGAGGGTTTTGAACTCCCGGGCCTCTGGAAGCTCGATCCTGCTCTCGCCGCGGATCTCGGCCGGGAGATCCAGCTTCTCTATCATATCCCCCTCAGTCATGATAATCAAACGCTCGACCACGTTTTTGAGTTCGCGCACATTCCCTTTCCAAGGGTATTTCATGATCGCCTGGAGCGCCTCATCGGAGAATCTTTTGGCCTTGGCATTGTTCTCGTCCGCATAGGTCCGGCAAAAGTAGTCGACCAGGAGTGGAATGTCTTCTTTCTTATCGCGCAGGTGCGGTGACGAGAGCGGGACGACGTTCAGCCGAAAATACAGGTCCTCGCGGAACTTGCCTTCCCGGATCTCTTTGGGCAGATCCTTATTGGTGGCTGCGATCACCCGGACGTCGACCCGGTTGATCTTGTTCGAGCCGACCTTCTGGACTTCTCCTTCCTCGAGCACCCGCAGCACCTTGGATTGGGTTTTCAGGCTCATATCGCCGACCTCGTCCAGGAAGATCGTGCCGCCGTCGGCCTGCTCGAATTTGCCTTCCTTTTTCTCGGTCGCTCCCGTGAAAGATCCCTTTTCATGCCCGAAGAGCTCGCTCTCGATCAGCTCTTCCGGGATCGCTGCACAGTTAACCTGGACGAACCTCTCCTTAGCCCGCAGGCTCTTGGCGTGAATGGCCCGGGCGATGAGCTCTTTCCCGGTTCCGCTCTCACCGTAGATGAGGACGTTGGCGTTTGAGCGGGCGGCTTTGAGGATCTCGTTCCAGAGGTTTTTCATCAGCGGATGGTTTCCGATGAGCTCATACTTCTTATCTGCCTTCTTCCTCAGGTCCACGCATTCCCGCCGCAGGATGTATTGGGAAAGGGCGTTCCGGATGCTCAGCAGAACGCGGTCCCGGTGGAGGGGCTTTTCCATGAAATCAAAAGCGCCGAGCTTGGTCGCTTCGATCGCGGTTTTGATCGTTCCCTGGCCTGAGATTATGATCACTTCCGGAGAATAGGGTCTCTTCTTAAGCTCGGCCAAGACCTCCAGCCCGTCCTTGCCCGGGAGCTTGATATCCAGGAGGATAAGATCCAGGCCCACGGTTTCGGTGGCCAGGTCCAGCGCTTCTTCCCCGGAGGAGGCCTCGAGGAACGTGTACCCCTCATACTCCAAGATCATCTTCAGTGATTTCCGGATGTTTTCCTCGTCATCGACGACCAGGATTCTTGCTTGGGGGACGTTTTTCATGGCTGAATTCCTTTGCCTGAATCGGATTTTATCATAGACAGACTTGCAAGAGAAGCTGCGGCTCATCTCCCAGACGGCATTTCCCGGGCCAAGGGCGCTATGATTGTCATCGCTTTTGTAAAATCCCGTCGGGGCGGTTATAATAAAAAAGTCTTTGTTTTGAGGTTTCAGTTTGATGAAGATCTTGGATCCGGTTTCGAACAGTCAGCCAGCCCCACAGCCCGATCTGATTTTTCACGAATGGGAAATGATCGGCCTGATAAAGAAGGCGGGATTGGTCGCCTGGTTGAGTCTTTTGTGATAAGACGAATCTCATCATTCATCAGGCATCACCGGAACCATCTTCTGTTCGGATTGACCATTCTCTCTCTCGCCTCGCTCTTGACATGGTGGTCGGTCTTTATCGAGAGGTCCATCCTGGAAAGGAGGGAGCTCAGGTATGAGATCATCACGGCGGAGATGAGGATCCAAGCGTTAGAACTGGACAAAAAGCCGGTCGCCGAACTCAAACCCGGGATCCTGGCCGAGGATGGCCGGTTTGAGATCGCCGGTTGCGGGCAGGCCGGCGGTCGTTTTTCAATTCCGCTGCGCAGCCTCAGCGGATTCTGTCTGAGACCGCGCGGCGGAATCTTGGACCAGATCGATTCGAAGACCAATAGCCTTAAGGTGATGCTCATCGGAGAGGCAAGCCTATTGGCCTTGATCGTGCTCGTTTGCATCTTCTTCCTCTACCGGAACATCCAACTGGAGAGGCGAAGCCTGCGCGAAGTGCGGGAATTCTGGCAGCGCACAGCCCACGAAATCAAGACTCCGATCACCGGCATCAAATCTTTCCTCCAGAATTTGAAAGGCCAGCCTGAGTCAATGGGAGAAATGGCTCGCTATGTGGACCTCGCCCTGAATCAGGTCGATCGCCAGGAAAAGCTTGCCGAGAATATCCTCTCCGGCTATCGATTGGACCGGGGTATTTCCGAGCTCCGGATGGGCTCCCTTGATCTGAACCAGTACCTGGACGACTATTTTCATCAAGATGCTCTCCATCTTTTTGGGGCGAAATTGAATTTGAGGTTCGGCCCTCAGTCCGAGCTCCGTGTCCGTGGGGATAGCAGAGCCCTTAAGGTGATCCTGGACAATATTACCCTGAACGCGCGCAAATACGGGAACAGCCCCTTGGTTCTGTCGGTGAACGTCTTCAGAGAGAAGGCCGATGCCATCATTTCGTTTGAGGACAACGGCCCGGGTTTCGATCCGCGGCTATCTGAATATCTGTTTGAGGCCTTCAAGCATTCTGATCGTGAGCTCCCTGGGAGTGGTCACGGCACGGGCCTTGGGCTGTACATATCACGCCGGCTGGCGAGGGCGATGGGTGGAGATCTCCAGGCTTCAAGTCAGGGACCGGGAAAGGGGGCCCGATTTTGTCTCCGCCTCAAGGTGCACCGGAATGGCTGACAAAATCGCCGTGATTGAGGACGACGCCTTGATCCGGGACATGGTCAGATTCCACCTAGAGAAAAACGGCTACATCGTGCGCGGGTTTCCCACGGCCGAATCATTCATGAAGAACATGCAGGCGGAAGTCTACGACATCCTTATCTTGGATATCGTCTTACCGGGAATGCAGGGAGTCGAAATGCTGACCCAAATTCGTCATCTCGGCAACGCTACGCCCGCGCTCATCCTGACTGTCAAAGACGAGATACCGGCCAGGCTGCGGGCATTTCGCAGCGGCGCTGATGACTTCATGGTCAAGCCTTTCAACCTCGACGAACTGCTGGCCAGAGTCCGGGCGATCATCCGCCGCAGCCAAGGGCATCGTCTTCTCCGCTCGAGTGAAGTCTTGATGATAGGGAAATTCAGAGTCATGATCTCCACTCGGGTTTCGGAGAGCAACCTGGGCGAGACCCTTCTCTCCGACAAAGAGATCAGACTTCTCTTGTTTTTCGCCAGTCACCCTGGCCAGACCCTCTCCCGGGCCGACATCCTGGAAGAGGTTTGGGGAATGCACGTCGCGCCGACGCCGAGGACGATCGACAATTTCGTCCTCCGCTTTAGAAAGCTCTATGAAGATAACCGGGAGAAACCGAAGCACTTTCTCTCCGTACGCGGTCACGGCTACAGGTTTGAACCCGGCTCGCCTCTCCCTTGATCGGGCACCGGCGATTTTCCCGCCTTTGTCACAAGATTGTCATACCGAATTGATAACGGCCCCAATTCCCTTATCATGGAAATCAGCGAATCTCTCAAGAGTGGAGTTTTCATCGATTCAAAATGGATGGAAGAGGAGTTGCTGCTATGAAGAGAAAACCATCGCGGCTCATTTTGACCACGATCTCCCTTTTGGCCTTGTCGTCGGCCGGGTTCCTCTCGCCAGCGCAGAGCGCCGGGCGAACTGCGTCCAATGATAAACCCGCCCAGACGGAGAAAGGCTCCGACCACCAAGAGAAAGAGAAGAAGAAAGAAAGCGAGAAAGAAAAAGATAATAAGGCCCCTGTTATCCATAAGGAAATCACGGTAACGGCGACTCACACCAAGACGACGGTGTTTGACGCTCCCAGTCCCGTCAGCGTCGTCAATAAGCAGAGGATCGAAGAAAAATCCCCCAATAACGTTTCCGAGCTCATGCCGGAAATTCCCGGCATGGACATCGTCGGCGTGGGCGCCAATCAGAGCCGGCCTGTCATCCGCGGCCTGAGGGGGCAGAGAATTCTGCTCTTGTCGGATGGAATCCGGATGAGCAACTCGCGCCGGTCCCAGGATTTCGGAGAGATTCCGGCGCTGGTGGACGTTGCGGGGGTCGAGCGTGTCGAGGTCGTCCGAGGTCCTGCTTCCGTGCTGTATGGTTCGGAGGCCATCGGTGGGGTGATCAATATCATCACTTCCGCCCCCGATTATTCTCTGAAGGGCACTCACCTCCACGGGAATGTCGGGTACCGGTATAGCTCTGCGGATGAACAGAACAAAGGCTTTGTTGATATCATGGGCAATTCCAACAACTTCGGATTCATGCTCAACGGGAACTTCCGGAATTCCCGTGAGTACCAGGCTCCGGCGGGCAATTTCGGAAATATCACCCTGGAAAAGAACACTCCGGTCCTGGACTCAGGCGTCAAGGATTATAGCCTCAATCTGTTCTTAGGCTGCAGGCTGGCCGCAGACAACGATATCTCTTTCAAATATGAGAAATACAATGCCCGGGATGCTGGCTTTGGATATGTCGACCCCATCGTTTATGCTCCCGGCGACCCCACGATCCGGCTTCTTTATCCCAACCAAGACCTGAACCGCTTGAGCCTGAAATTCGAAAACCGGGCGCTCCGTTCTTTCCTCGCAAACGGAATCAGTCTGACCGGCTACTATGTCCAAAATTCGCGACTCTTCGACACGAACGTTACCATACCGTTTTTCCCGGGAGCGGGACTCCGTATCCAGTCCCAGAATGATACCGATGTCAGGACCTACGGGACACGGCTTGAGCTGACCAAGGTCGTCTTGCGTGCCCATATCCTATCCTATGGACTGGATTTCTTTCAGGATAATTCCGAGAACACGGACTCCAACACGACGACGCTGTTCGGGTTCGGTCCGCCTCTCACCACAACGAATAACACACCCAACATTCCCAATGCTTACATCCGCTATCTCGGGGTCTTCCTCCAGGACCAGTGGCTCGTTTTTGGCAGGACCTCTCTCGTTCTGGGGCTTCGGTATCAGGATGTCCGAGCCCAAACCAAGGCCACGCCAGGCCTTTCTGACCCGATCGTGAGCAGCAACGATGGGACACTTGCCGGGGCGGCCAATCTGATCACCGGATTGACAGACAACCTGAACCTGGTGTTCTCGGCCGGGCGAGGCTTTCGCTCCCCCAATCTGACCGAGCGCTTTTTCAACGGGCTGACCCCTGACGGCAGCGGGTTTCAAATCAGAACGCCCCATCTCAAACCCGAGACAAACCTCAACCTTGAGGCGGGATTTCGTTACCGGCTGAGCGGTTTTTATTTGGAATCCTCCTACTTTCATAACACCGTCTATGATGGGATTGCCGTTATTCCCACGGGTCGTTTCTTGGACCAGCTCCCTGAATTTAAAAATGTGAATATCGATCGTCTGCGATTCCGGGGCCTCGAGATTCTCGGCCAGTACGACTTCAACTTCGGAGTGACCCTCGGGGCCAATTATTCCTATCTCAAATCCAAAAACCTTTCCAATCCCGAGCTTCCCTATACGGATACCTTTGGCTCCAGGCTGAACTTGAATGTGCGATACGCGTCACCCGACGGACTTTTCTGGATAGAATATTATGCGCGTCTAAGCGGGGCCAGGAAAGATGTCGACCTCGGCTTGAACCCGATCGGGCGCATCATCCCCGGCTTCACGGTGCACACGCTCCGGTTCGGAGCATCGTTTTTCAAGAAAAGCGCCTTTCCCCAACAGATCGCCGTCGTCTTTGGAAACCTGACGAACGCCTTGTACACTGAAGTATCAAACGCCAGCTTCTTCCGGCCCGCTGCCAAACGGAACATCGTGCTCAACTGGAGTGCCAGTTTCTGAAATCAAATCAAAGCGGGCATCCGTTCCACGGCCTTGGACTTGTAAGAATATTCGGCCTTAGGTAGAATCCATTAACGGATTGCAAAATGAGTAATGCCCGGCCGTCCCGGAACGTGACCTTGGCCATTATCCTCGGTTTCTTGGTTGCCGGATTTGCGGCGGCTCAGGATAGGAGCCCGGGCAAGTCCGTTGTCCTCGAAAACGGCCTCAAAGTCTTCCTCGTGGAAAAGCACAACTGGCCGCTTTTGAGCCTGGAGGCCGCCGTGAACCTCGGGATCAAGGATGAAACGGCCGAGACGAGCGGTCTGGCTCACCTCCTCGAGCACTGCCTCCTTTTTCGAGGTTCGGACGACCCTGAAAGCAGGGGCCTTGAACTGGACCTGAGGAGGCACGGCGCCTATCTGAACGGAAACACGAGTCAGGATCTCGTCGTTTTCGAGATGTGCCTGTCTTCGACCGAGACAGATTTTGGACTCGTCCGGATGAAAGACGTGCTTTTCGGCCGGCGCATTTCGCAGGGTGGCCTGGATGAAGAGAAGGAGATTATCCTGGAGGAGATCAGTCAACTCGAAGATGATCCGATCCGATTCGCAACCATCCTGCTCTTTCAGAACGTTTTCAAGAAACATCCCTACGGCAATTCTGTTTTTGGCTCCAAAGAGACGATCAAGACCCTGACCCTAGAAATCGTGCAGCAATGCTACGAGAAATATTTCGTCCCGGGGAATTGCGCCCTGGCTCTCGTCGGAGATTTCGCCATCAAAGACATGGAAGAAAAAGTTAGAGCCGCCTTTGGGGGAATCAAGGGGGAATCGCCGGCTCCGGTCCAATTTCCGAAGCTCCCGCCGGTCGATAAGAAAGTCGAGCTCAGACAGGAGTTGGACGTCAAAGAAGGTTACCTGCTGGTCGGAGCCGCGGGGCCGGACTATAATGACCCCGACCAGTTCGGGGCCGACGTTCTCACCGAGATCGTGGGGCGGGGCATCAATCCCATGCTCAACCCCGTTCTCCGCGGCCGTTTTGACCTGGTCCAGACGATCCAGATGAACTACGCCGCATTTGAATACGGAGGGGTCATGTGGCTGGTGTTCACGTTGGACCCCAAGAATATTAACCGGGCCACGAGTGAGACCATCAATTTCCTGAAAAGAGCCAGAGAGCAGAATTACTCGAGAGATGAATATCCCGACGAAGATCAGAGGTACGTCTTTGATTATCTCGAAAGCGCCAAAAATCAAATCAAATTTAATGTTCAACAAGCACAGGAGCGGGGGTTGAATTTGGCCGCCGCCCTCGCCAGGCACATGCTTTTGAAGCGCGGCGGTTTTGAAGTGGGCTATCTCAAGAATATCGAGAAACTGAGCTCGTCGGACCTGAGAGCGATCGCGGGAAAATATCTAGGCAGGGGAGAATATGTGGTCGTTTCGGTCACGCCCCAGAAGAAAAGTTAGGCGTCCCGCACCGGTCCCGGAGAAGCGCCTTCGGGGCGGCGTCGCTTTGGGATTGCTCCCGTTCCTTATTTCTCTTTTCTCTTTATCGCCTCCCTTGAGGGATGCCGAAAACAGCCCGGAGAAAATCGTCCTTGCTAACGGCCTGCCGGTCATCTATTTGAAGGACGATTCTTCCCCTCTGACCGTCCTCAAGGTTCTTATTGATGGGGGGAAGGAGGCCCAACCCCCGGGATTGGAGGGCCTGGCCTTTCTCGTAGGGCGTCTGGCTCTTGAAGTACCGGACGAGGATAAGGTCCAGAGCATGATGAGCCAGGCCTCGCGTACTGGGTTGATCGTCCGAGAGGACTTCACGTTGATCACTCTTCACTGTCTTTCGGAAAACTTTGAGGACACTGTCAAGATCGTCTCGGGGATCATGAGAGATCCCCTGTTTTCGGGAATCCGGATCGACCGCATCAAGAGCTTCATGGGTCACTTCGGAGAGAGGGAGCAGGACGAATCCGTCAATGTCGGGCACCTCAAGAACCTCTCCGCTATCTTCGGGTCGTCGGGTTACGGAAGCTCTGTCTTTGGCGATGAGAAATCCCTCAAGACCATAAAGAAAAAAGACATCACGGATTTTTATGCGAAATATTTCACGGCCGGCCGGATGATCCTCGCCGTTTCCTCGGATTTGGACAAGCCGAGAATACTGGAAGTCCTTCAAAAATACTTTTCAAAGATTCCCTCGGAGAAGAGGGCCGAAGCTGGAGCTCAGGTCCCACCGGAGCGTCCCTCGGCCGCTGCCGAGAAGGAGCTCTTTGTCGAAAAAGATACCAAGCAGACATTGGTATCTGTCTGCTTTTCCCTGCCCCAAGTCTCGGCCGAGAATTTCCTCCTTGCTTCCCTGGTTGAAAACCTCTTGGGCAAAGGCATCGGTTCCAGGCTCTGGCCGCTCAGGGGCAAAGAAAAGCTCGCCTATTCGGTCAATGCCCAGGCTTGGATGATGAAAAAAGGCAGTTTGCTAGAGGCCTACCTGGAAACCGACGCCAAGAAAAGAGAATCGGCCAAAGAAGCCCTATGGAAAACCATCCTTTTGCTTTACGAAAACGGGATCAGCGAGGATGAACTGGCCATGACTAAGGCCAACGCCAAAGGCGATTTTTTGAGGCAGAATGAGACTAAAGAGGGTCGGATCAGTAACATGATCGCCTTCGAAGGCCTGGGTCTCGGATATGATTTTTTGAACCGTTTTTTTGACGATCTGGATGCTATAAAGTTGGATCAGGTCAACGCTTTTATCAAAGAATACCTCAAGCCCGAGAAAGCCGTCCTCGTCTTCGTCGGCAAAAAGCTGGCCGCACTGGGGGACGTTCCCTAGGGGGCACCCTTAGAACGAAACGCGGTGCAACCCTGCCTGCCGCAGCACGTGCCTTTGCACATAAAGATCGAAGGTGTCCCTGGGGAACGTCCCCCAGTTCTTGTGATTGACTTTCAATTTTTTTTGGGATATAAAAAAGGGGCAAAAAATTAAGGGGTGAGGAATGGGCAAGGACCCCGTCAACAGCCAAGTTTTATCTCATCCATTCGTCTGGCATTTCCTTTTGTATCTGGGGCCATCGAATCTCTAAGTTCTATAGCTGAGGAGGAGATTTGTTATGAAAGCGCGACATTCACTATTAACTGAACTCGGCCCGGCATCGATTTGAGAAACCGTCATGACCATTAACTCTCTTGCCAAGAAACTCTTGATTAAGCCGGGACAGCGGATTGCCGTCATCAACCCGCCGCTCAAGTATATGGAAAACCTGGGGCCTCTTCCCGAAGGGGCCGAATGCACTTCTGCCTTGGCGGGACAATTCGACTTCGTCCATCTCTTCGCGAATAACAAGGCGGAGCTAGAAAAATTGATACCCCAGGCCCTAAAGGTGCTCAAACAGGACGGTCTTTTCTGGATCTCTTATCCCAAACAAAGCTCTAAAGTGAAGACGGACTTGAACCGCGACATTCTCTGGAAGCTCGTCGAAAAGCATGGCTTCGACGGCGTGAGCCTGATCTCGATCAACGATGTCTGGTCGGCGATGCGCTTCCGGGCTCACGAGGCGGTGGGCAAAAGCAAAAAAGGTTGACCTAGAGACGCGGCACCAAAGAGCCCGTCGCTCAGTATTATAGTTTCTCGAGTTTATTCAGCTCGTCCCACTCTTTGTCGACTTCTTTCTGGATCGCCTCGAGCATCCAGGCGTTTTCCTCTTTGAAGAGATGGCGGAAGCGGCCCTGGGGTTTGAGCCAGTCAATCACCGGCTTTTTCTCTTTGGGCCGGTAGCTGATCTTGTACTTTCCGTTTTCGACTTCGTAGAGGGGCCAGACGCAGGTCTCGAGCGCCGTCTGGGCCAGGCGGACACCCATGGAAGCCTCGTATTTCCATTCCGTCGGACAGATGCACATCACGTTCAGGAAGGCCGGCCCGTCAACCAGAAAGGCCTTCTGGGCCTTCGGTGAAGAGATCCTGCCAGCGGGCCGGGCTCGCCTGGGCGACGTAAGGAATATTGTGGGCCACCAGGACCTTGCTCAGGTCCTTCCGGTGCTGCAATTTTCCCGGGCTCTTCATCCCTGCGGGGGCCGTGGTCGCCGAAGCGCCCATCGGTGTGGCCGCCGACCTCTGGCCGCCCGTATTGGCATAGCAGTTGTTGTCATAACAAACATAAACAAACTGGTGCCCGCGCTCCACCGCTCCGGAAAGAGCCTGGAGGCCGATGTCGTACGTTCCGCCGTCGCCTCCCGTGGCCAGGAACTTGATCTTCTTGTCCTTGGGGATCTTCCCCTTGTTCTTGAGGGCTATGAACATCGCCTCGACACCGGCAATGGTCGCGGCTGCGTTCTCGAAGGCGCTGTGGACCCAGGTGCAATTCCAGGCCGTCCTGGGAAAGATCGTGGTGCAGACTTCGAGGCAGCCCGTCGCGTTGGAGATGATGATCGGGTCATCAGTCGCCCTCAGGACGACTTTGAAGATGAGCGGAATTCCACAGCCGAGGCACATTCCGTGCCCGGCGACCAATTTATCTTCCTGGTGGGTCAAGTCTTTGAGTTTTGGCATGGCCATGGTCGTTCTCCTTTTCTACTCTCTCAGGTTGAGATAGCCGCATATCTCTTCCACTTTTCCTGTCTCGGCTATCCGGGCGAGCTTGGAAGCGACTTCCTTGAAGTGTTCCACCTTGATATCGCGACCGCCCAGGCCATAGACGTAATTCACCATCTTGGGCCGCGACTCATAATCATAAAGGGCCGAGCGGATCTCGGTGAAAAGAGGTGCTCCGAAGGCGCCGGGCGCAGAGGACCGGTCGAGGACCGCGACCGCTTTGAGCTTCTTCAGGGCCTCGGCGATTTTCTGATTGGGGAACGGCCGGAAGATCCTGGGCTTGAGAAGTCCGATCCTCAACCCTTCCTTCCGGAGATCGTCGACTCGCGTCCTTGCACGTTCCGGCCGCGGAGCTCATGACCACGATGGCGATCTCGGCGTCGTCGAGCTTGTATTCTTCGAAGAAGCCGTATTCGCGGCCGAAGGTGCGGCCGAACTCTTTCGCGACGGCCTCGATGACCTTCGGGGAATTCTCGATGCCTTCGATCTGGCTTCGCTTGTGCTCGAAATAATAGTCTGTGAAATCGATCGGGCCGACCGTGAGCTTACGGCTTGTGTCGAGGAGAGGAAAAACGGGCACGTACTCGCCGATGAATTTCTTGACCGCGTCATCATCCTCGACCTGGATGACCTCGACCGAATGGCTGACGATAAAGCCGTCGAGGCCGACGAACACCGGCGTCCGGACATCCATGTGTTCGGCGATCCGGAAGGCCTGGATGAAGTTGTCATAGGCCTCCTGGCAGTTCTCGGAGTAGATTTGGATCCAGCCCGAGTCCCTGGCGCCCATGGTGTCGCTGTGGTCGCCGTGGATGTTGATCGGAGCGCTCAGGGCCCGGTTGGCGATCCCGGCGACGATGGGCAGTCTCAGGCCGGCGGCGATATAGAGCATCTCCCACATCAAGGGCCAGTCCCTGGGAGGCCGTGGCCGTCATGACTCTTCCCCCGGCCGAGGCCGCGCCGATGCACACGCTCATGGCGCTGTGCTCGCTCTCGGGGCAGACGAACTCTCCGCTGATCAAGCCGTCTGCTTTGAACTGGGCGATACTCTCCACGATGGCGGTCGATGGCGTGATCGGATAAGCCGCGATCACATCCGGGTCGATCTGCCGGGCCGCCTCGGCGATCGTCTGATTTCCGTTCAAGGGCTTGAGCGCTTTCATTTTTTCCTCCCTTCGGCGAGCTTGATCTCCTCTTTCACCATGACGATCGCCTTCTCCTTGGGCGGACACTCCACGGAGCAGATGCCGCAGCCGGTGCAGTAATCGTAATTGAAACCGACCATCTTCTCCCCTGCCAGGCGGACGGCGAAATGAGGACAAAAGAGCCAGCAAAAGAGACACTGGATGCAGTTTTTCTCGATGAATTCAGGCTTTTTGCCGGAACGCCAGGTGCCGGTCAGGTTTGAGACGGAATTTCCGGCCTTGAGGTTGATGGTCCCGATGGTTAATTCTTTCCAGCTTTCTTTTTTCATCCTTCCTTGACCTCCCTGATAGCCCGGTCGATCGTGCGCAGGTTCATCTCCACAACCTCCGGCCTCAGTTTCTTGGCCAGTGAGAGCTTGATGTTCTCTTTGAACTTGTCGATCTCCATCAGGCCCGTCAGCTTGACCAGGGCCGCGACCATCGGCACGTTGGGAATGGCCTTTCCCAGTTCAGCGGTCGCGATCGCATAAGCGTCCCGAGCGTAGATCTTTCTGCTCCCCAGGGAGAGTCTCTCCCTGATCAGCTCGATTTCAAAGGTCGTGTTCATGAGGAAGACGGCGTCATCCTTGGCTCCCTCGCTGATGTCCACCAGGCCCAAAAGGCTGGGGTCGGTGACGACCACGATGTCGGGATAATAAACTTGACTATGAGTGCGAATCGGCTTCTGGCTGATGCGGTTAAAAGCCAGAATCGGGGGCTCCGCGCTTCTCGGCGCCGAATTCCGGGAACGCCTGGACATACTTCCCTTTTTCCGTCGACAGGACGTCGGCCAGCGTCACGGCGGCCGTGACGACACCCTGTCCGGCCGGCCGTGCCAGCGAATTTCGATCGTTTCTTTCATTGGACCTCCTTTCTAGGTCTCCTTCAGCAGTGGTTTCAGGTTGCTTTGGCGCACTGAAGCTGATCCTTCAGCTCGGTTCTCCCTTCCAGGGCCTTCTTGATCGTCACCTGATCGGCGAAGTCGATGTCCGACCCGACCGGCAGGCCCATGGCCAGCCTGGTCATCCTGATCCCGAATTTTTTCAGGACTCTCAAGAGATAGAGGGCGGTGGCCTCGCCTTCGACGGTGGGGTTGGTGGCCAGGATGATCTCCGCAAAGCGGCCTTTCTCGACCCTCTGGATGAGCTTTCCAGCCCTCTCAGTCTCGTCGGGCCCCACTCCTTTGAGCGGCGAGAGCGTCCCCAGAAGCACATGATAGCGGCCGTGGTAGATTCCCGTCCTCTCGATCGATGAGATATTGAACGGCTCTTCGACGATGCAGAGCTGGTCGTCGCTCCGGTTCGAATCCGAACAGATCTGACACGGGTTGACGTGGGTGATGTTGTTGCAGATCGAACAGTAGAAGATTTTTCTCTTGGCGTCCCTGATCGAATCGGCCAGGCGGTCGGCTTCCTCCTGGGGCAGAGCCAGGAGATAGAAAGCGATCCTCTGGGCCGTCTTGGCCGCCCGGTGGATCTTTCTGAGCTCGTCGATCCAGGTTGCCGAGGGGTTGGGCATACTCAAACATCAAAATAGCCCCGGTATTTTCAACCCCGCCCCCAACCCTCCGAGCTTCTGCGAGAGCTGTTCGTCCACTTTGGTGGCGGCGTCATTGAAAGCGGCGATGATCAAGTCTTGAAGCATGCCGATATCGTCTTTGTTGACCACCTCGGGGTTAATTTGCAGGGTGATGAGATTCTTCTGGCCGTCGAGGACCAGGGTCACCATGCCGCCTCCGCTGTTTCCTTCGATTCTTAATTCGGCAAGCTCCGCTGCAATCTTTCCTGCATCTCTTTGGCCGTCTTGAGCATCTTCTGCAGATCGCCGATTCCTTTCATCTCCCCTCTCCTGGTTCTTATTTCGTCTGTTCGCCCCTCTTGATCGGGTGGACCGAAAGCACCTGTGCCTTGAAGGTATTCATGAAATGCTGGACGGTCGGGTCTTTCAGGGCCGATTCGATCTCTTTTTCCTCCTGCCTCTCTCTTCAACGTCGGGGGCGGACAATTTGACCTCGATCTTTTTTCCCATGACCTGGGCGGCCGCTTTTTCCAGCCACTTGAGCTCTTTCTGGATCATATCCCGGTAGAACTTCTTGCCGCTTTCGAAAAAGATCTCCAGGGTGTCCCCTTTGAATTCGTGGGAGGAAGACTGCCCGACGATTGCAGCCAGGGCCGCTTTCTCCTTTTGGAGCTCCTCCATGATCCTGGCAAAAGTACCTGCCGTGGTCGTCTTTTTTTCGGTCGTGGGCGAGCCCGATCCGGCTGCCGCTTGGGATCCGGACCGGGAGGCCTCGGGGTCGGTCCGCGGCTTATCCCATGGTCCGGCCTGGGCGGGCGCGAGGGGTCTTTTGGAGGGTGCCGGCTCTCCGCCGCTCCCCTTTTGTATCTCCCTCATCTCCCGGACCAGCTCTTTCAGGGGGGTGATTTTTTTATAGTGGCAAAGTTTGACGAGGAGCGTTTCAAGGTAGATCTGAGGATGCGAAGAATACCGGAGGTCCTGCTCGCCCTGCTGAAGGGCCAGAAGATAACGGAGGAGGTCTTCGGGGCCGACCTTTTGAGCCTCCGATTTGAGGCGTGCGAGATCTTCTGAATCGAGGGGCAGCAGGTCTTCGGGTTTGTCGAGCGACGCGACCAGGAGGAGTGCCCGAAAATGCTGGATCAGCTCCTTATAAAAATACCGAAGGTCGTACCCGTTGGCGATGACTTTTTCGACCAGGGCGAAGATCTGGTCCGGCTTCTCCTCAAAAATGGCGCTGGAGAACTCAAACAACAGGTCCCGGCTGATGATCCCCAGGATCTCCTTCAGGTCGTCATCGTTGATGACCTCTCCGCAGAAGGCCACGGCCTGGTCCAGCAGACTCTGGGCGTCACGCAGGCTTCCCTCGGCTGCTACGGCGATCAAGTTCAGGCCATAGGGAGAGATGGTGATCTTTTCTTTCTGGGTGATGTCGAGCAGGTGATTGATGATCTCTTTCTGGGAAATCTTTTTGAACTCGAAGTGTTGGCAGCGGGAAACGATGGTCGGCGGGACCTTGTGAAATTCCGTTGTGGCGAAGATGAAAACCGTGCTCGGTGGAGGCTCTTCGAGGGTTTTGAGGAGGGCGTTGAAGGCCTCCTTGGTCAGCATGTGGACCTCGTCGATGATAACGACTTTATAGCGGCTGTGGATCGGTTTGTATTTTATGCCTTCACGGAGGGTCCGGATCTCCTCGATTCCCCGGTTCGAGGCCCCGTCGATCTCGAGGACATCGATCGAGCGGTCTTCGCTGATAGACTCGCAGGACTCGCATTTATTGCATGGGGTCGGGGTCGGGCCGTGCTGGCAGTTCAGAGCTTTGGCCAGGATCCGCGCCGCCGTCGTCTTCCCAACGCCGCGCATGCCCGAGAAGAGATAAGCCTGGGCGATCCGGTTCATTTTGATAGCGTTCTGGAGGGTCTGGACGACCGGCTTCTGGCCGATCATCTCTTCAAAGGTCTTAGGCCGATATTTTCTGGCAAAAATTAAATAGGACATGGCAGAAGGTTGTGATCAAGGCTCGATAAGGAAGTGTTGTTCCTTTCTTATGTAAACGATATCTTAGCACAATTTCCCGAGAAATCAAACGCCAAATTCAAAACAAATGCTCCCCTGATATTGACACTAAATTTCAGCGTGTGTTAGCCTAGGCCTCATGATGAGGAGTGGTTTGCCTGTTAACCGCGAAAGAGGCGCCCCAAGGATGAACAAACAGAGGAGCCTCTTTGAGATTCAAATCGCGGTCTTGCTCTTCGGGCTGGCGGGCCTGTTCGGAAAATGGCTGCCGTTGCCTCCGACGCTCATCGTCCTGGGCCGAGTCTTTTTTGCCAGCCTGACTTTGGCTCTTCTTCTCGGATTGACCAATCAACACCCGAAAATCAGCCCCAGGACGGATGTCCTCATTTTCGCGCTCATGGGGGCCATCCTGGCTCTGCACTGGGTCGTTTTCTTCAAATCGATCCAGGTTTCGACCGTCGCCGTCGGGCTTCTTTCGACCTCGAGTTTCCCCGTTTTCACAGCCTTCCTCGAACCTCTCATCTTCCGGGAGTCTTTGGAGAAGATCAACATCGTCTTTGCCTTCGTATGCGTCGGGGGAGTTTTCCTGATCGTCCCGCGGTTTGATCTCTCCGATGCCGTCCTCCAGGGCGTTCTCTGGGGGCTCGCGGCCGGGTTGAGCTTCTCCGTATTGACGATCATGAATAGGAAGTTTGCCCAGAAATACTCGAGCCTGGCGGTCGCCTTTTTTCAGGATTTTTTTGCGACTCTGATCCTCGCGCCCTTCTTCTTCTTCGGCCGTCGATCGGCGCTCAGTGCCCGTTTCATCGTTCTCTTGATTATTCTCGGAGTCCTTTGCACGGCCGGTTCCCATACTTTGTTCATCCACGGCATGAAGCGAATCAAGGCCCAAACAGCCAGCCTGATCAGCTCCCTGGAGCCGGTTTACGGGATCGTTTTTGCCTTTCTTTTTTTGAGGGAGGTGCCATCCCTTCGGACGGTCGTCGGAGGAGCCGTTATTCTAGGAGCGGTTATAATTGTTTCGTTGCGGGCCGCCAAAGGGGGGAGCGGTTGAAAATGCATCGGGAAGACGGGTTCACAGCCCGGTCACGACTAGCTTAGTTTCGGCTTCGCTGAAAGAGCCAGCCTGGCATCCAGCCTCGATCCGGATCTCTCGACGATTCCGAATTCCTTGCTGTAGTCTAAGAAGACTAACCCCCTCTCCCCTTTCTCCAGGACTCTTAAGTATGGGTCCAAATTGGCCAGGAGGTTTTGATAGGCCGCCGAGGCCGAAGCCTCGTCCGGATAGTTGATGACGAGCCTGGTTGAAATTCCCATGCTTTTATCTTGATAGTCAGCTGCCACGGCGAAGATCTTGCCACCGAGTTTAAAAACATCTCCCTCGCCAAAAGTGAAGATCGACTCCAAGGCGTAGGGGCCCCGGATGAGCCGCTCAGAGCCTCTGACTCTTCCCTCCTGCGGCAACTGATCGAATATCACGGACGTCTTTTCTTGAGGGATGGACTTGAGCAGTCCACTGGCCAAGCCGACCATGTCCGCAAGCAGTGAATCACCGCCCTCCATATTATTGACGTGGATGAAAGAGCGGCCCTTGAGAATCGTGAACTGCGTGTTGTCTCCGGAATTCCGGTCGGGGATTCCCTCAACGGGGGTCTCGAGGCCGCATTTCATCAGATAGATTCCCAGGGCCGAGTCCGGGCTTTCCATCTGATAGATTTCCAACACGAGTTCGGAGGCCCCGTTCTTATAGCTTTGGACCAGGAGCTTATCAAATCCGAATTCGAGGAAGATCTCCGCCCCGCCATCGATATAGTCGAAAAGATCTCCTCTCCCGAACTCCTTCGCCGGCTCCGCTTTTGTCCAGCCGGGAACAAGATTATCGGGAGGAAGCACGGTTTGGGAGGATAGGGCGAGCCGGGCGGCAAAAAGAAGAAGGCTCAAAACGATGATCTTCCTCAGCATGGCATATCCATCCGGGTATTTTGGCTAGACCTTGATATGCTGCATCTTGGCCGGATCGGTGACCCCGATACCAAGCTTTTCCGCGTATTGGAGGTAGTCGGTGTACATGGGATGTTCATTGACCTTTACGCCCATGCTCTTCCGTTTGGCCACAATGGCCTTGTGGCAGACCATGTCCAGGGCGAAAGCGTCGGTGGCGAAGTAGAGGGTGTTGAGCCAGTAGGCGAATTTCGCTTCATATTCCGGACCCCCTTCGCATTGGCCCCGCAGCCCGTCGGTGAGATTCAGGACCAGTTTGTCGCGGATTGGGGAAAAGGCCATGACCTCGGTATTGACGTTAAAGCCCAGGGGCCTGTGAAGCCTGTTGGTATTACAGACCGCTCCGTAGCCGAGGTTCTTGGTGGCCATGGAAATCCCGTTCCCGGCATTCTTAAATACCGGGACGTTGATGATCTTGGTCAATTTTTTGGTTAGAAGCTTGCCGAAATAAGAATACTTGCCGTTGAAGACATGCTGATTGAGGTAGGCGTTGTCTTTGGGCCCTTCGACGTCGGCCCAATAATAGACCTCTTTGTCAAAACTATCGGCCGATACGTGGCTGCCGTCCGGCTTCAACCAGTGACTGTTGTCAGTGGACTTGCCCATGGCCGCGGCCTCATCCATAGTCTGAAGGCCCTCGATCCCGATTCCCGGGTATCGATCCGGCGTGAAACCGGAATCCTTGAGCATAAAATCAAAGCGGTCCCAGATAATGACGTTCCGCTCGGCCAGTCCACCGTGGACAAGCCAATTGATGATTGCGCTCACAACCTCGTGATGAGTGCTGATTGTCCCCGGCCCTACCGGGTTGACTTTGATCCCGACGACATCGTCTCGGGTGAAAAACAAGCCAAAGCTATCCCTGGCGCTTTTTCCCGTCAAGCGGGATAGTCCCTTTTCGAACATCGCAGACACGACTTCGGGGACAGGCTTATCATTTTTTGTGGCCGCAGCATCTTGAACCTCGACCACCTTGCCGGGGAAAGGGCCCGGAATCGAATGCTTGGTCCTCGGGACTTTGAAGGCATCGGACACATTGGTCTTGGGTTTTGCCGCCGCGACGGGCGGTTTCTCTTCCTGGCCGACCAAAGATCGGCTTCCGAGTATTAAGCCGATGCTCGCGGCCCCGCCTATCTTCATGAAATCACGGCGGTCGAGACCCTTCGCAGAAGTCATCGAGCGGTAACCTTTCTCTTTCATCGTGTTCCTCCTTCACCTACTCTAGTGGATTCCCGGATTTTCTTCTTTGAAGCTTCAGTCTTTTTTTGTCTTCTTTTTTTTAACCTGCTCTTCGTCTTTTTTCTGCCTCGCCTTGAGATTCTGTTTTTCTACTTCGTGGCTTTTCTTGAGCTGGGAGACTTTCGCTTCGTTATCCTTCTTGACCTTTTCTTTTTCGACAGGGTTGCGGACCTGTTTTTCTTGCTGTGAGACCTTACGACGGAGGTCATTGATCTCTACGGTCTGTGATTTTTCGAGGAGCTTCTGTTCCTGGATCTGTCGTTCCCGGACCACTGATTCTTCCTCTTTGGGCACTCTTTGCTTGAGGGGTTCCCAGATCTTGACGGGAGCCAGCTTTTCACGAGCCTCATCCTTATTCATATAGAGCTGCGGCTTGGCGGCTTCATTTCTTCGGATTTTCGGTCGGTAGAGCTGGACGGCGCCGCCTTCAACCCGGGCGGGTCCCGGCCGCGCCGCATCCCTGAGTTCATACCTGGAGATGGTCCGACGTGTGATTCTTCGGACCTCGTCAACGCCTATCCCTTCGTTGAAGACTCTGTCGTTGCGGACATATATCCTGTTATGAATCTGGGTATAGTTGATGATCGTGATGCTCCGTTCGAAGGGAAGGACGTAGTCCACCACGTTCGGCTCTGCGAAATAGCGCCCTTCGACAAATATCCAGCAATTTCCCGGTATATCGAAAGGAAGGGAGGATATTCCCAGGCCGGCTTCAAATTCAACTCCTGGAGGCAGTGGAGCCCAACCCAGATAAAGATCACTGGACCTCCAGCAGACCCAGGACGGCCCCCAAATCGCGCCGGGGACCCAATACCAGCCGATGTCATCGTCCCAACCCCAGCGGCCGTAATGAAAGGGAATCCAACCCCACTCATAATCTGAATTCCAGGTCCAGCCATAATCGGTCCAGAACCAGTGGCCGTGGGTGTACGGGCGCCAACGGTAACCCATGTGCCTCGGGACCCAACAATAGCCGTAGGGGCTGTAATTGACCCAATCCCCGTAGGGCGATAGATACTGGTAAAAGTAGGACGTGTCGACATCGGAAAAACTCTCTTGTGGGCTGCGGGAGTATGCACCTTCGGGACTAGAATAGCCTTCCTCCCTCGAGGGGACATACATAAGACAGCTCACGCCCACCAATAAAATTGAGGACAGCAACCACCAGCGTTTTCTCATTTTTGGCTCCTTAACGGGAGAGAGACGAATCACTCTCCCTACTAAAAAGTATACATCAATTTTCTTGGTTTTGGAATGTCGGCCGGGCTCAGTCCGGGGCTAAGATTTTTGGGCCCTCTTGAACACGGACTTGATCCGCTTGAAGGCCCAGTTGAGATCCCGCTCCCGGATGATCAGCGGAGGGGCGAAGCGGATAACGTTCTCGTGGGTCTCCTTGCAAAGCAACCCCTCCTTCATTAACTCTTCGCAAAACCGCCTGGCCCCGCCGGCCTCGGGCTTGAGTTCGATGCCGATCAGAAGTCCCCGGCCCCGGATTTCTTTGATGTGCTTGCTCTTGATGGTCTTCAATTTGTCGAGAAAATATTTGCCCTGGATAACGGCGTTATCAATCAAGTTTTCGTCAGCAAATATCTTGAGGGCCTCCCGGGCGATGGCGCACGCGATCGGATTCCCCCCGAATGTCGAGCCGTGCTCCCCGGCCTTGAAGACTTCGAGAATTTCGCGCGACGCCAGGACGACCGAGATAGGATAGGCACCGCCCCCGAGCGACTTGCCCAGGATGACAACGTCCGCTTTTACGCCCTCGTGCTCGCAGGCAAAGAGCTTCCCTGTCCTTCCGAGACCGGTCTGGATCTCATCCGCCATGAAGAGGACATTGTTCTCCTCGCACAGCTCCTTGGCCTTCTTGAGGTAGCCGTCGGGAGGAATGAGGATGCCGGATTCGGCCTGGATGGGTTCGACCAGGAAGGCCGCCGTGTTCGACGTGATGGCCGTTCGGAGAGACTCAATATCTCCGAAGGGAACTATCTTGAATCCAGGTGTGAACGGCCCATAATCATTGCGGTAGAGGGGCTCGGTCGAGAAGCTGATGATGGTGACCGAGCGGCCGTGAAAATTGTTGGAGCAGGCGATGATCTCGGCTTTGTCCTGGGGGATTCCCTTTTTCTGATAGCCCCATTTGCGGGCCAGTTTGATCGCCGTCTCGATGCCTTCCGTGCCGGAATTCATCGGCAGGACCATGGTGTATCCCGTCAGGTCACAGAGCTCCTTGGCGAGCAGCGGCCACTGGTCGTTCCGGAAGGCCCGCGAGGTCAGGGTCAAGAGCTTTGCCTGCTGCTGGACGATCTTGACGATCCGAGGGTGGCAATGTCCGTGGTTGACAGCGGAGTAGGCGCTCAGGAAATCCAGGTATTTTTTATCCTCGACATCCCACATCCAGATGCCCTTGGCCCGGTCGATGACGACATCCAGAGGATGATAATTGTGCGCCCCGTAGAGGTCTTCGAGAAGGATGAGGTCTTTGCTGTCCATGATGTCACTCCTTGCTGAAAAATGATCGCTCTCGCGCCTTTGTTCTGGATTGAGAGCCGCTTACCGCTCATCTGGCGGAGAGGGCGGGATTCGAACCCGCGGTACGCCTTTCGACGCACACACGCTTTCCAAGCGTGCTCCTTAAGCCACTCGGACACCTCTCCTCCTGGTCTTGCTGTTGGCCAGCGGATCGAAAGTATTACCTTATCAAAAATCGGAGGTGAGGTCAATTTGCGATTGGACAGGGACCGACACATACTATGCACAATTGGGAGTATAAGAGCTTTACTGTCGAACTTGGGCTAGACTATTTCGCTCAAAGCGTTCACCGTTATGTTGAAACTTTTCTGCAAGTCTCCAGTTTTCAATAGCGCCATGCCATTTGTTAATTTGCCTCCGGATAAAGGAGTGCATTAAGAAGAAATTTGTATGTTCCTTGAGATTGAGCTCTGTGCTGACAGGGGAAGCCGATCAGAATGATGTGGCCTTTCTTGTTCTGTACATCAACCACTGCGGCTTTGCGCCCAAGCACATCTCCTCCGAACAGCCAACCGCTTAAAAGGATATCATTTTCGGGAAATCTGGCCACGACTCTCCTATCCCATCCTGCAGGAGGGATTTGCGTTTGAATCGCCATGCCTCGATAGAACATGATGGCCGCTTCTTCTGGCATTCCGTATCCGATAGGCGCCTGATTATCGACCTTAACTCGCAAGATCGAACCCGGGCATAAAAATCGTCTCCGATCGATCCCCTCCAGGGCATTCACAGCCGGGACTTGGAGCTCATTGAAGGCCAATCCGCAGGCGGCAGTAATTCCCGGTCGAGGGCCAGAGAGCCTTGTGTTGGGTGGGATCGAAGACTCCTCTGACCAGCTTTTCAACCAAAGGGCCGAAGGTGGCGCCGACTTTATGAGCTCCGGTCGGGAAATATTTGCCGAGCAGTATAAATATGCGGGCCCTTACACCGGACAGTTCCGGAGGGATTTCCAGGCGATTCACTTCCCCAAAGCCGCCCCCGCTCTTGACCGGTTCATTCTTCCAGGTGATCCGGAAAAGGTTCCTAGAATGGAGATCCCAAAGGCCGATTCTTTTGAGCTCATCCTTTAAGCTTTGAGGGATCTTCTCGGGATGAGACATCTCCTCATAAGTCGGGATAATGATGTCTCTTTCCCGGCATCGTCTGATTGTGTTATCCAGAATTCTTTTCCTGTCTTTCATCGTCAAATCCCTATTGTTTTTCTCGCTTTCCCAAATCAATACGTCGATTCGCGCAAAGAAAGAATCGGCCTTAGGAGCTCAGAAACCCTCAATTTGATGCGGGAAATAATCCTCGCAGGTTCCTTCTCTGTAAACATCCGCAGTGCAGCAGATGCAGTCCGCCCCCAAAAGCGGCGACTTTATAGAACGGGACGGGAACGACTTCAAAGCCGTGTTTGTCGAACATCTCCATGGTCGGGATACTCACTCGCTTCAACACAGATAGTTTTCGGGTCCAGGACAAGAGTATTCATGCTTAACCACCAGCTTGCAGAAATCATAGGGCTCTTTCTTCGGGAGAAGAGCCTTGGGGGCCTGGACAATCTCCCAGCCATTCTTGGCGAAAAGTTCGAACTCCCTCTTATCGAGAGGAATTCTCTCCCGATTCATGATCGCCAACCCGGGACGAACCGGGGCAAGTGTTGTGTCCATATGCCAGGGCAGCAATTCTCTGCGCCCCACCTTATGGATTCGATGGTCGGGGAAGTGGCGCCGCAGCCAGTCAATGCCGCCGTCATTGGTCACCATGGACTTCTGGACAAAAAGATCCCGGCCATAGCGGACGACATCGGCCGCATCAAAGAGCGGCTCCTTTTCAGTGATTATCCAATCGCTCTTTTCGGCCCGTTCCCACTGCTCTTTTTCGGTCAAGGAATTCCATTCACTCCACCAGTCTTTGCTCTTATAAGTTTTTTCCGTTAAACGAGGTTTTGGCGCGGCTTCGAACCGGAAATTCGGGTCTTCCTTGAAGTACTCTTCAAACAAGGGACGGTAACAAAGATACTCGAACCAGCGGCTCCGGTAGGACATCGTCGCTTCAAGAATTTCACTTCCGACCGTAAGAAGCAAGTCTCGACAAGGCGTACAGCCGAACATCGATCCCTGTTTCCAGTCGGGCGTTTGAACGGGCTGGCTGAAGTCGATAGGGGTTGGCCGGTCCACTCGAATGCCCCGGCTCTCGAGGATCTTGGCGCAATTGTCCAGCTGCTCGTTAGCCCTATCTATCATTTCCTGAGAGTACGGCCCGTATTTTCCTAATGGATACCCGTCTTCGGGCCAATCTCGCTGGACGGCTATTTCGGGCGCTTGAACCATGGTTCCGTCAGCCCGACCGATAATGACGTGCTTGAGTGGATCCCATTCATTCCAGGAGCTCACCACCGTTTTTCGCTTTTCTTTGACCATTCTTATCTCCTCATCTTAAACTTGGCGTTTGGGCTTCCCGATAGCCTTTTACTTTTTTCAAGTTAGGCTGGATATGGACTCTCTCCCGTGGACATTGATAGCCTTAGGTCCTTTTAGACGGGGAAAGGGCTTAAAATTCCAGCTTTAATCCCAGCTGTACGCTCCTCGGATCGGGCAGGTCCCACTTCTGGTTGAAACTGTCGTACCATCTATTATTTGAATACCAGGACCTGAAGGTAGCGTCATTGGTAGCATTGAATGCATCCAGCATGACCTTCAGCCTCAGGGACCTGGAAAGTGCGAACTGTTTCTGCACTCTCAAGGATAAAGTATAGAAGTCGGGATATCTCTCAGCACCTCTCGGCTCGGCAAGAATTGTCGTTAATCTGCCCGCACGGAAAAATCCGAAAACAGCTCTCTCTCCAATCCGATGAAGAGCTGGTCGGCATAGGGATTTTTTATGTTTGGGTCCATGATGTAGCCTACTTCTCCGGGAACATAATCAAAGAGCTCCCAATTCCCATCGACCCATTCATACCCATACCAATCCGTTACTCCGGGTCCCGGTACGGCGAAGTTCCCGATATGCAGGGCATCACGGTAGCGGCCGTAATGCGCTTTGAGCAGAGTTTTTCCATCCGGAGTCAATTGGAAGGCTATTCCGACTCGGGGGGAAACGACGTTCCAGGTGATCAGGTCTTCAATCCCCGGGGCTTTTACACTGGTTTTGTTCCAGCCATCCAATCGAGGGAAGGCCGGATAATCAGCCCGCTGGTAGTCATACCTGATTCCCAGATTCAGCGTCAGCCTTTTGCCAATCCTGATGGAATCATCGAAGAAAAACCCGACTCTGTTTACTCTGCCCCCGTACATATATTGTTGTTGGACATACAAGAGATAGGGTTCGCCATTATAATCAATGTAGGTGCCGCCTCCAGAGTAGCCCGTCTTGGCCTCGAGCCCTCCTCTGGTGTATTGAGCCCCGATTTTAAAGTCATGATCCCCGCCCAAGAAATCATCGGCAAAATGGGAGAAGCCGGCATTGACTTGATGGTTGTTTATATACCAGACGGTCGACCACTCTGGGGCTACTGATCTCACTCCCGTCGCGTCATCAATATGACTTCGCAGGTTGATATCGGCGCCGTCGACCGGTTTATTCCACTCATCCGGGCTATACCATCCGGCATACTTAATATCAAAAAAGGAATTGTTGCTTATCAGCCAGGTATAGCGCAGGTTCCAGTTATAAGTTTTGCAGATCTCTTTAATCAATGTTTCGATCGGATTCCATTGGTCAGGAACCTCGCCATAGTCCTCATTTTCAAAAGCAAAACTCCCCACCAATTTGTGTTTATTAGCGATGTTGGATGTCAGTTTGAAAAAGACTTCGTCGTGTTTGTTCGTACGGGCATAATTCGGATCTGATTGCCAAGGAGATTCCTTACTCCTTCGCATGGTGTAATTACCGAAAAACCAGAGTTTGTCCTTCGCCACAGGGCCACCCAAAGTAAATGATTGGTCATACCTATAGAACCGCTTGAAAGACTCCACTCCTGGATCAGGATTGTTATCACCGGTGAGGAAATTGTATTGCCCATAGTGAGATAAGGCTCCTTCAAACGTGTTCCCTCCGGATTTTGTGACAATGTTGATCACGGCGCCCGTTATCAGTCCATACTCGGCGGGAACGCCTACCCCTGAGACTTCCACTTCCTCAAAGATATCTTGACCCGGGTTGGTCCAGGGAATCCCCAACTCTGGACTCCTTTGGTCTACTCCATCATAATAAATGGCATTTCCTTGGACTCCCGAGCCCGCGAAAGACCACCTCAATTCGCCAGATTCATTTTGAGCCAGCATGCCCGGAACTTGTTTGACGATGTCGGCAAAAGAATGCCTTCCGGTGGGAAGGTTGCCGATATTTTCTGCGGAAAAAGTGGTGGACATCCCGGAACTTGTCACATCGATGACGGGGACCTGGGCGGTGACTTCTACGGTTTTCTCCAATGTCGCCGGTCTCATGGATATATCCAAAGAAACAGTGGCATTGATCGTGACCTTAATATCTCTTCTTTCCACTGTTTGGAAACCCGGCAGAGCGAAACTGACTTGGTATACGCCCGGGGGCAAATTGGCCAATCGGTACGTTCCTTTTTCTGATGTGACAACGGTTTGCCGTCCCATTAAAGCAGGGCTTGAAGCTTCGACTGTGACTCCGGGAAGGGGAGAACCTTCATCGTCCAGGACTACTCCCGTTATTCTCCCTGTCAATATTTGTCCATAAGAGAGGCTGCCGGACGAGATAAGAAGCAAAATAAATACAACCAAAATTGGGGTTGAGAATCTGTTCAGGCTCATTTGTTCCTCCTTCATCAATTTAGTTCGTCCGCAGTTCGCAAGACTTGTTTTTATTTGAACACTTAAGTTATCAAAAAATGGGAGTAAGGTCAATTTACATCCGTACGCCGTGCCCTTCCTGCCCCTAAATCCGTCCTCCGTTCCCCGGGGCCTGCGGCTATTTTTTCTTGGCGGTAAAGGTCCCGTTCGGCTGATGGAAGACGATCTCGGTCACGGCTCCTGACGGGTCAAGTCTGAATTCTGCGCTGTATCCCGACATGCCTTTAAGGTTGAACTCGGTTCCTTTGTAAGGGATGAGTTCATACTCGGGCTGGCCGGATGGAGCCAAAACTAGAGTCTTCTCCCCTTTCAAGAGGACCTTGACGATGGCCCCGGATAGTTCATATTCGCCGACAAACTTCTCGAGGAAGCTCTTCTCCATCATCGCTTTTTCGGCGGCTCGGGAGAAAACAATATCTTTGACCGCGGGTTCAAGCTGAACCGAAAGGCTGGCGATATTTCCCTTCAAGTCGGTCGTGAAAGAGATTTTCTGTTTCATCTCCGTTCCGTATAGCTCGGCGGCCATCTGAAAAATGTCATAGTGATAGTGGGCCAGAGGAGCCTCCAGGAAATTGTATTTCGCCTTCAGCGCGTCGCCCGCCTTGATTATAGAAAAAGTGCCGTAGGCAGGGTTTTCATAGTCGCCGGCATAATCTTCGAGAGGATGAGAGGGCTTCGTATTGAGCTTGCGGTCCTTGTCTTCTTCTTTTTTCTGCTTCTCCGCCTCAGCTTTTGCTTTGTTCATCTGCTCGCGGATGCGCGTGTTCCAGGGGACTTCGGTGAGGCCGAGGAGCCGGTCGCAGATGTTATAAAGCACGATGCTGGGAACCGATGTCTCGTTCATATTCGTCAGGATGACGACGCCGAAATTATCACGCGGCATGAAAGAGACCATGGCGATAAAACCGTCAATTCCGCCACCGTGCTCGAGCAGGAGATGGCCCCGGTAAGCTGCGATCCCCCAGCCCATTCCGTAGCTCGGATAAAGGACTTCATCGTACCGGATCGGCTGCTGCATGGCCATCTGAGGCATATGTATCTGAGCCATCGAAGCTTCGGAGACGATCTGCTTATCCCCAAATTTTCCTTTGCCGAGGTTAAGAAGAACCCAGTTGGCCATGTCCAGGACGTTGGAGTTGATTGACCCCGCCGGTCCGATGGCGTCGATATTCCGGAAGGGAATTTCTTCAACTTTATCTTTTATCTCCGCGTAGGGAAGGGCAAAATCCGGCGTCTTCTGGGAGGCCGTCACGGAAAAATTGCTCTCTTTCATGCCCAACGGTTCCATGATCCTGGTCCGGGTAAAATCCTCCCAGCTCATGCCAGCGGCCTGGCCGACCAGAAGGCCCGCGGTCATGAACATCAGATTCTGGTATTGCCAGACCGAACGGAATTCTTTATTCGGCTCGAGATACTGGAGACGGTCGAAAATCTCCTGTCGGGTGTAGGGAGATCCAAACCACATCAGGTCGTGCCGGGGCAAACCAGAGCGGTGGCAGAGGAGGTCGCGTGGAGTCATGTGCTCGGTCGCGACGATGTCAAAGAGTTTGAAAGTGGGCAGGTAGGTCCGGACCGGCTTATCGAGATCGACTTTTCCTTCGTCCACCAGGATTCCCATATCCGCCGCGGTGAAGGCTTTGCTGCATGAACCGATCGCAAAGAGCGTGTGCGGTGTGACCTTGAGTCCCTGCTTGACGTTTCGGAATCCGAATCCCTGGGCGTAAATGACTTTCCCATCTTTTACGATGGAAACGGCCATGCCCGGCACTTTCCACTCCGCGACGAGTTTGGTGACATATTCATCAAATCCCTTGAGGTTGACCTTTTTCTCGTCTTTGGGAGCAGAGAAAACAGGGTAGAACAAGAAAGAGATAAGGATAAAAAGAGAGACCAGCCTGACCGCTGCTTTTTTCATGAAATTTCCTCCTTTTTATGAAGTTTGATAGCGGAGCCAGACGATTCCATTTCTAAACGATCTTGCTTCGATAAGATTTAAGCTCGTCTTTTTGACATCTTTAAATAAGGACTTACCGGCACCCAAGATAACGGGAATGACCAGAAGTCCGTATTCGTCGACGAGGCCGAGGTTTGAAAGTTGTTGGACGATGGTGCCGCTTCCTAGTATCACCATGTCTTTGCCCTCTTGCTCTTTTAACTTAACCATTTCTTCCGGCTGCATCTCGTGCAAGAGCCTAATGTTCTTCCAATGAGACCCTTCTTCCACATCCTGCAGTGTTTTTGAAAAAACTATTTTCGGGCTATTGTTCATAACCTCTGCCATATTCGGATCATTCTTCATCGCATCCGCTGTGGGCCAGTAACTCTTCATTATTTCATATGTCGTATGACCAAAAATCAGTGTACCACCTGATTCCGATCCCTCCTGGGCAAACCTATCGTACTCAGCGTCTTTACTATTTCTCTTAAACCAATCTATCTGGCCGTGTGGCCCGGCATAGAAGCCATCCACCGACACAAAAGTAAATGTAGTAATTTTTCTCATGTTTTTTCCTAATTAATTCCTAACTATGATAACACATTCTTTCATGGGGAGGCTCAACGCCTTGGCGATCTTGGCGACCGTTTGCACACTTGGCTCGCGGGGCGTTTCATTCGCCCGTCTCATCGACCCGAACGTCCCGCTGTACAGACGGCTGCCAGAACTTCAAAGAGTTTTACTGCTTGGGGTTTGCGTCTCACTGTTGCAGTGGCGGCCCACCGCGGTTGTATGCCGTTGAATCCAGGACAGCCAGCCAATCGAAATCGGTGAAGCTTTGAGGAGTTAGTGCGAAGTAGGTCGGGTTCTTCATGCTGCCCGAGCGAGTCGGAAGAGCGGCGATGGCCGAGGTTGGAAGCCCTTGGCCTTTGTGAGTTGGAATGAACCGCGCCGGCCCCGGCGCGGCAGTCAGACGCGCCTCAAGAGTGCCGGCTTCGGGCTGGCCGATGCCATTGGCATCAGAAACGCCCACTGCCGAACCGATGACGGCATAGCGCGGGCCGAACATCTCATTGAGGTGCGATCCCGCCGGCCACCATATGAGTAAGTCAGGGCCGAGTTGCCATTGTGCCTTTCCGCGCTGCAGATGGCTGTTGTGAGCGAAGGCCAACACTTTCCCCCGGCCACGCTCACGGGACACCATGTACGCCAGATTATCCGCCATCAACGCGTCGCGAATGCCGAGAAGTTCGACAATCCGTTTGCTCGACTTTCGCGCGAGCGCCGCATGATAGTTCAGTAACTGCCGTGCGACCGTTGCATACTGCACGGCTTCCAAATAGCGGCTTTCGTCGCTCTTTGCCACCAATTCGGGACGGCGTACGCGCAGTTCTGTAATGAGATCCTCCGTCTCAATCCGCAGCGCAGTTGCGGCTGGTGACAGGCCTATCGACTTCGTCGGGTCCATCGATGCAGCGGGGTTCTCCCAATCGGAGTCCTGGCCAAGAAGCGGGTCGATGCGCTCGCGATGCTCCTGGCCGCTGGCACTATCAATCGAGGCGAGGTAATCGAGAACAAAATGCAGGACCTGGCGTGGACTATCGCTGCCGATCATTTCGGTCGGACTATCGAAGCCGTAGAACTGGAGTTTGACGCGATGGGAAGGATCGGCATTGTATCGCCGCATCCACTCCACGAGTTCTCGATTCGCGTCGAGCCGGCCGAAGCCGTGGCTAAATCCGGTGTCCTGCACGGCCTCATACGATGCCGGGCCGCGACCGGCCACGTACTCGTTCACTACGCGCGCCCGAGGGAAACTGCTCTCGATGGCAATGGCGCTGTAGCCATGCGCCTCCACCAAGCGCTGGAAGAGCCGGTTGCGGAGGATGAGAATGTCCTCGCCGCCGTGGAGCGCTTCTCCAAAGCCAAGCAACTCCACCGAGTCGCCAAGTGAGGCGATCACCTTGTCGACGGCGGCGTTGAAGGTCTCGGGCGAATCGACGGAGAACGGAATCGCCTCGCGTGCAATCCAATCGTCGAGAGTGGTATACACCGGGGCGGGATTCCTCTGAGGAAATATACTTTTTCCCATTTTCTAAAGACCTCGTTGTCACTGGATCGATCTCCGCCCCATCCGCCTCGCCTTGAACCGGAGCGGAAAGGACGATTTCAAGTTTTTCTTTGGCGGCAAATTCTTAATCCTCTTTCTCCGCTAAAACTTTCACCCTTTCCAAAGCTTTGGGAAATCTGACCTTAAACGTTTCTTCCTGCTCGGGCGGAACGTCAAATGTAACTGTCAAAGTAGTAACGCCATCTTTTTCCGCAAGCGAATAGCTCTCCGTTCCGCCAGTCCATTCCTTTTCCCGTTCCTGCTCTCCGCTTTCCTTTGTATCCGCCATGTGCCTGAATAACACAAACTCGTTTGGAACAAGCTTCTCGATCAAACTCGTCACGCCGTAACCGTTTACAGAGGAAATAAACTGCACTTCGTTTCCTTCTTTCATTTCTCCGACCATATACGTTCCTTCGTCAATAATGCTTGCCCAGTCGCGAAATGTCTTGTCCTCCCAAAGGATGTTCCAAACCCTTTCTCGGGGAGCTTTTATTTCGATTGAAAATTGGAGTTTTTTCATAGTTTTATTTCACCAAATTTTTCTTTGGCGGTAAATTCGACCACATCACATTAAGCCCCGACAGTACCCGTCTTGACTTCGCCGGCTCGCTTGTAGACGGCGATAATCACGCCGGTTGCGGTAATCAAACTCTCCGTTAGCGTAAATGCTGCCGGAATCGCGCCACCCTCAAACAATTTTTTTCCAGAACCCAAGAATCACCGGGTAAATTTTGAGACGGAGTTCGTCCACTAAATCATTCTTGAGTAACAGCCCAACGACCTGACTACTGCCCCAAACTTGAATATCAGGACCATCTGAATTTTTGAGCTTTTTGATATCTTCCAAACTTTCGATAAATACGGTGTTTTTCCAAGTCTGTCTTTTTCAGGGTCTTACTCAAAACGAACTTTGTGCCGTCATTGATCCCCGGCCAAATGTCTGCGTGTTGTGGCCAGAAACCTGCCCAAATATCAAATGTTTTTCTTCCTAACAGATACTCTACAGCTTCTTTCAGCTCATCTTGCACGAACTTACCACCAACTTCGTCATCATACGGTGCGACCCAACCGCTATATTTGAAACCGCCTGACGTATCTTCGCCGGGGCCACCAGGTCCTTGTATGACTCCATCTAGCGTAATCATTTCTGTGACGATTATTTTTCTCATAGTTTTTTCATTAGTTAATGATAATTTATTTCACCAAATCTTCCGCCTGGGGCTTGACTCCAGCCCACTCGAGAGCCTGTTGCCTGTCAGTAAATACGAGCCACTGAATGGCCTTGCCGTTGCGAAAGGTGTAGACATCTGCCAGACGCCCTTCACGCCATTCCGTCTCGTGTTTCAGTTTCGCGCGCACATTAACGAACACGACGATCTTATTGCCGGCGACAACGAACCGTTCCGGCTCGCAACTCCCTTCGGCCCAACTCGCGCGTGATTGCGAGAGGTGTGCCTCCACTGCTGCGCGTCCGCGATATGTCCCGGCTCCCGGCCATTCGGCTGGTTCGGTCCACTCGATCTGCGGGTCAAATGCTTTAACCATTGCTGGAATATCGTTCCGGTTGAGTGCGGCGTATGCCTCCCTCAGCGCCTCCGTCTCAGCCACAAGAGATGGTGTCGGTTTGTCCATTCTAATGTTGGATTTTTTTGATTTCATAAAAAGTTACTCTTATTTTACCAAATCTTCCATTGGAACGCCCAACGCTTTGGCGATCTTGGCGACTGTTTGCACGCTTGCCTTGATGACGACACCACTCTCAATCTTGGCAAGAGTAGCGTGCTTTAGCGCCGGATTTTTTTAATTAACGATCTTCGGCCAAACCATGCTTTGCCTGCGTAGCGGTTGCGTGGATTCTTTTATTTCCAACTGGCGGAGAGGGCGGGATTCGAACCCGCGATTCCGATTGCTCAGAATAACGGTTTTCGAGACCGTCGCCTTCAACCACTCGGCCACCTCTCCGCGCTCTAGAAATGTCCATCCTAAGGCGTAAACTGCAAAATGTAAAGGGTATTTTCAGGCGTCGGGCCCTGGCGGCTTGGCATTTATTTTGTTTTGGCCTCTTTTATCTTTAAAAAAGTCCCTTAAGGCGCGGGCAGAGTCTGCTGCGCGCACGCCGCTATGGATCTCAGGACGGTGGTTCATTTTTGCCCACGGAAACCTCATGACCGACACAACCGCGCCCGCCTTGGGGTCAAGGGCGCCGAAAACGAGCTTCTTGACACGGGCCTGGATAAGAGCTCCCAAGCACATCGGGCAAGGCTCGAGAGTGACGAACAACTCGCAATCGGGCAGGCGGTAGTTCTTCCGCTTCGAGCAGGCCCGGCGGATGGCCTGGATCTCTGCGTGGGCCGTGGGATCGGCGCTCTTAACGGAGCTATTATGGCCCCGGCTCAAAATCTTGCCGGCGCAAACAATCACGGCTCCGACGGGAACCTCTCCTTCCAGGGCGGCCTTTTGAGCTTCGGCCAGTGCCTTGGCCATAAAGTACTCATCAGTCTTCATGCCTCAAAATCGCTCCAGGCGACGATTTTAGCGTTGTTCTCCTCAATTAGCAACCATCCGAAAAATCGCGACGTCGGACTCGTGACACGTAAGAGCGGAACGACTTAAGACCAAAAGCCCGAGACACAAAAATAATCACTTTGAGAATGACAAAGAATCTTTCATTTTACGTTTCGCGGGAAATATTATAAGGTGATTCCTTGTTTGCCCCGATATGAGGAGCTGAGTATGGAAGAACTTGAATGTATGTTTTGTCAAAAGCGATTCCCCCTGGATATCTTCTTTCCCTTTTGCCCGATCTGTCACACACCCTTGCTTTACTCTTATCAAACGGGCAGTAGAAAGCGCTTCCGTTTTGACAAATCCTTGCCCCTGGAAAGATTCCTGGACTTCTTACCCCTGAATAAGATTGATCCCAAACTCAGTTTGGGCGAGGGCGATACTCCCTTTGTTCGCTTGAAAAAGATAGGCGAGAAGCTCGGTCTCCCTCCTCTCTGGGCCAAAAACGAGGCCCTCAACCCGAGCTTCAGCTTCAAGGACAGGGGGACGGCTGTCGCGATCCAGAAGGCTGTTTCCTTGGGCATAAAGAAGATCGGCACCGTCTCGACCGGCAACATGGCAGCCTCCACGGCCGCATACGGGGCCCGCGCCGGTCTGGAGACCTTCGTGCTCCTCAAGGAAGGAACCAGTGTCTCCAGCCTGCTCAGCGCCGGGATTTATGGACCCCGGTTGATCGCAGTGAAAGGAGATTATGGCGAGCTTTTTTGGATGAGTTTTTCGCTCGGACGAAAAACGGGCATCTATTTCATGAATTCCATCGACCCGTTCAGGATTGAAGGGTACAAGCTGACCGGCTTCGAGGTCTTCGGACAACTCGAGAAACGGGCGCCCAATGTTGTATTTGTGCCTTTGAGCGCCGGCGGTCATCTCCTCGGGATCATGAGATCGTTTGATGACCTTCTCGAAGCAGGACTTATTCACGCTTATCCGGTCATCGTGGGGGTTCAGGCCCTAGGTTGTTCTCCTCTGGCGCGGGCCTTCGCGTCAGGGAAATCAAATTATCATCGCCTTTCCAAAGCCCGGACCATTGCGCACGCCATCTCCAACCCCGCTCCTGCTGCCGGCAACCTCGTCCTCAAATGGATCCGGGAGCGGGCCGGCCTGATCCTAGCCGTCTCTGATAGAGAGATGCTCGCTGCCCAAAAAATGCTGGCCCAGGAGGAGGGCATATTCTGTCAGCCCGAGTCGGCGACAACCCTGGCCGCAGTTCTTAAGTTCCGCGACAGGCTCTCGCTCAAAAAGTCGGACCGGATCGTTCTCATCATCACGGGAAGCGGCCTCAAGTCTCTGAAGCCCTTGGAATCACAGGAGATTAGGGTCCTAGAGGCGGACCTCGATAATCTGGAAGACAAAATCACATCATTGAACCGCAAGGAGCGAGGGCTGAGGAGTCTGCGGTCGAAGATAAAAAAATAAGTTTAAACCGTATCAAAGGGCGGATCGGAGGACGATCCCGGCAGAACGGTAATTTTTGCTCAACCTAAGATGGTTTTGAGGCGTTCCGTTGAAATATTGCCCCCGCTCAAAACGAGAGCCACCTTCTTGGCCTTGAGTCGGCTCTTGATCTTGAGGGCCGCGGCCAGCGGGGCAGCACCCGCCTCTTCGACCAGGTTTCTGACCGTTTCCAGGTAAAGCAGAATCGCTTGCACCATCTCTTCTTCGGTGACGAGGATGAAGTCATTCAAAAAATCCCACAAGATCTCCTGTGTCAGAACGTAGCCGATCTTGGTGGCCAATCCCTCCGCGGCGGTCTCCATCTTATCTTGCACGATCTCTTTCTTTTTCCAGCTCAGATAGGCGGCGGGGGCCATGGCCGATTGAACGCCTAGGACCTGGACCTGAGGGTTCAGCGCCTCTTTCACCAGGCAGCAGCCGGAAGCGCCGCTCCCACCTCCCACCGGCACGATGAGATAGTCCAGGGACGGACAGTCCTCGAAGATTTCCAGGGCATAGGTCGCCACGCCGGCGATCAGATGGGGTTCGTTGGCCGGATGGATGAAGCGGATTCTTTTCTCTCCGGCCAGCTTTTCCGCATAATCCCTGGCGTCGTCGAAGATCGTCCCAAAAAAGATGATGTCCGCGCCCAGGCTCTTGATTGCCTTGACCTTGACCGGGTTGGATTTCTCGGGCATGCATATAGTGACCGCGACGTTGAACAGCCGGCCGGCATAAGCAATGGACAGGGCATGATTTCCTGTCGAGGCCGTGATCACTCCGCGCTCTCGCTCTTCCCGGCTCAGATGAGAGAAAAGATTGATGCCTCCCCTTGCTTTGAACGAGCAATTGGGCAAATGGTTTTCGTGTTTGACATAAACTTTGGCTTCGAGAAGCTGGCTGAGCTGGGGATAATAGTAGAGGGGCGTCCTGGGAAGATGAGGCTTGATGACGCTTCTCGCTTCCAGGACGTCCTTGAAGACCGGTCGTTCGTATTTCATATCTGCTCCTTGCTGCTCTCCCTGCAACAACGTTTATTTTAGAAACTCGACAATTTTGTCCCGGTTGGGAAAAAGCGCGGGAGTGCCCCCCGTATGGAAAAAGACAATCTTGTCCTTTTTTGAGAAATAGCCTTTCTTGACCAGGTCGATGAGTCCGACCATGGCCTTGCCCGTGTAGACCGGATCGAGCACAATCCCCTCTTTTTGAAAGACAAGGCGCACAGCCTCGGCAACCTGCTTGTTGACGATCCCATAGCCTTCCTGGATATATTCATCCATGACCCGGATGTCCTCATTCCCGATGGGGAGTTCAAGACGGAGCGCCTTGACCGTCCCCCGGGCGACCCCGAGAACCTCCCGGCCGAAGCTTTCCTTATCGTCGGAGACGCTGATCCCGATCACCCGGCAATCTTCTTTCAATGCCTTGGCTCCTACCAACAGGCCTGCCTGGGTCCCACCTGAACCAGAACTATGAACAACATGGGTCACGTCGACGCCCAGCGCGCCGGCTTGTTCCAGCATCTCTGTAAAGGCGGCGACATAGCTGATCGCGCCCAAGGGCAATTTCATGTCTCCTCCGGGGCATGACCCACCCAAGGGCGCTACGTAGGGCTTGTGGCCCCACTCCTTAACCTCGTTGACGACCTCTTCCACGATTTGCGCCGCATACTCGGCCGAAACCACTTTCCCCTTCTCTGCCTCCCTTATCCGGATGTCCGCACCCAAAATGTAATCCAGTAGTAAGTTTCCGTCGAGACCGGGTCCACTGTCATAGGACTTGAATAGAATGAGGATCGGCTTCAGCCCGAAACGGCGCGCGGCGGCGGCAGTCTGCATGCACCAATTCGACTGCAAACTGGCCCAGGTGACGATGACCTCGGCCTTTTTTTTGAGGGCGTCCTGGATGATATATTCGAGCTTGCGGGATTTGTTGCCACCGAAGGCCAGGCCCGTCAGGTCGTCCCGCTTGATATAGATCTCCGGCCCTCCCAGCTCCGCGCTCAGGTTTTCCAATTTATTGAACGGCGTCGGCAGGTGAATAAACGTCTTTTTTGGAAATTCCGCAACCCGTGTTTTGATTTCTTTGATTGAACAAACGGACATCATTTCCTCCATGGCTAAGGTACCAAAAAACAGGACCCAAATCAAAAAGAAAAGGGTTCGCCGCCGTCTTTATTTTTTAGGCAGGATTATTCCGTGCCCGAAAGGATACAAGCCGGGGAGGGAAACAGGCAGTCTCCCTCGCATGTCGATCTCGCCGAAAATCGCCTTGGCTGCGACGTCCTGGGTTTGGGGGGTATTCCTGTAGAGGCAGATATAGGCAGCTATCTCGGGGAAGTTTCTTAAAAAATATGGGCTGCCGAAGGAGATGACAACGACGGGCTTCGGTCCTTCGGCGAACTGTTTGATCAAACGGATCTGACGCAGGTCCAGATCGACGCTCCCTTTGCTTGCGCGCACCGTCGAGAACAGGGCAAAGACGATAGCCTCCGAGCCCATGACCCTTCCGGCGGCATTCTCGAGCGACTCCTTTCCAGTGTCGGCATCTGCGTAGGAGACCGGGGCCTCGGGACATCGTTTTTTAACAGCCTCTACAAAAGCACGCCCGGCAAAATAATCACCCGAGTCGCTGCTCAAGGAGAATACGGCAATTTTACTTCCCGGCCGAAGAGGGAGCGCATTTCCATCGTTCTGGACCAGCGTCGCCGCGCTCTCAAAGGCCGAGTATGCTCGGGCGAGACTCGCCTTGGTTGATACGATCGTCGTTAGGGCCTCTTCGTCGACAAGCTTGCGACGATGGAGCCCCAGTCGGGCTTTTGCTTCGAGGATCCTTTTGACCGAATCGTTGATCCTGGACGGCGGGATCTTTCCCGACCTCGCCGCCTCGACCAGGAACTGGACGACCCGGACAGGATCGGGAGGAAGAAGGACGATGTCCACCCCGGCCAGGATGCACTTGAGGGCGGCCTCTTCCGAGGAATAAGTGTTGGTGATTCCTCGCATATTCATGGCGTCCGTGACCAGGAGGCCCTTGAATCCGAGCTCCTTTCGAAGCAGGTCCGTCATGATCGGAAAGGACAGCGTGGCCGGAAGATTCGGGGTCGGGTCAAGCGCCGGCACATAGAGATGCGCGGTCATGACCCCCCGCACTCCGGCCTCGATCGCCCGTTTGAAGGTCAGAAGTTCCACCCGGTCGAGCCGGCTTCGTTCGGCCTGGATGGTGGGAAGGAGAGTATGCGAATCCTCGGAGGTGTCCCCGTGGCCGGGAAAATGTTTCGCCGTCGCAATCAGGCCGTTTTCCTGACACCCTCGGATGAAGGAGATCGCCAGCCGGCTGACCATCTCCGGGTCCTCGCCGAGGGAGCGGGTGTTGATGATCGGATTGTCCGGGTTGATATTTACGTCGACCACAGGGGCATAGGTCATGTGAATCCCCATGGCCCTGGCCTCGACCGCCGTTGTTTGGCCCATCTGATAGGCCAGCTCGTCGGAATCGGCTGCCCCGATGGCCATGAGAGGCGGGAAGAGGGTGGCCCCGGAGACCTGGTTTCCGAGCCCTCTCTCAAGGTCCGAGCTGATGAGAAGTGGTATCTTGGCCAAGCTCTGTAGGCTGTTCGTTAGATGCGCAGTTTCATAAGGCGTTCCGCCGAAAAGGATGAACCCTCCGACTTTATATTTGACGATGAGAGAGCGAAGCTCCGCGAGGTCATCACTGTCTCGATTATAAAAATTGCCCGAGAACCGGCAGGCGATCATCTGACCGATTTTCTCCTCGAGGGACATCTTCTTGAGCGTTTTGGCAACCCACTCGTCTTGAGATCGGTCCGATGCCGGATTCGGGCCGTGGGCCTCGAGTCCGAAGCCGAGAGATAGGGCCAGCGAAAGGACGGCGAAAACGCGACTCCTTTTATTCCAGGCGTGACTTCCCAAAGCCAGCTCCCGATATTTATTTATCATATTTGACTAGGGTGAAAACGTCGACCTCCGGGTGGGCCCTTTTAATAGTTTCTGTGCCTTTGAGGAAACCGAGTTCAACGACGGCGCCGAAACCTACAACTTTGCCTCTGAGTTTTTCGACGAGATCGATCGCGCTGACGGAAGAAGAGCCGGTGGCGATAAGGTCATCGATGATCAGGACCCGCTGCCCGGGTTTGACCGCGTCCTCGTGCATCTCGAAATGTTCGACGGCGTACTCGTTGGGAGCGCGGACGCTCACGGTTTTTCGAGGAAGCTTACCGATCTTGCGAATGAGGGTCATCCCCAGCCTGAGCTCTCGAGCCAGGGCGGCGGCGAAAACAAAGCCACGGGACTCGATGCCGACGATGATATCCGGGTTCTTCTTTTTTACCCAGGCCGCGAGAGCGTCGATGGCCTGATTGAAAGAGACTGCGTCCTGGACAAGCGGGGTGATGTCCTTAAATCCTACGCCCGGTTTGGGGAAATCTTTAACCTCCAGGATTTTTTCTTTGAGATCGACCTTCATCCTTTCTTCCTTTCCGGTGCGAGTTGCCCTCATTTAAGAGCAAAAAGCAGACGTTGTCAAATCAAGCGGCTGATCACCAAAACAGCTCACGGCCGATAGCTCATAGCAAATTGCCAAGATAGCCCATGGTTCATGGCCAGTGGCCAGGTGGCTGTGAGCCATCAGCTGTTTGCGAAGGCTATTATTTAAAGAAGATCCTTGCTAGAATGTGGTCACTGAAGCCATGGGTATTCGTATCGATTGGACTCTTTGCCTCATCGCCGACTCGGACGCGATCGGACAAAGAAATCTTCCGGAAGTCATAGAGCAGGCCGTTGCCGGGGGGGTCACTCTAGTCCAGCTGCGGGCCAAAGCCTGGAGCTCGCGGGAGTTTGTGGAGGCCGGTAAAGCGCTTTCCAGGCTCTTAAAAAAAAGCGAAATTCCTCTGATCATTAACGACCGGCTCGACGTCGCCTTGGCCTGCCAAGCTCCGGGGGTCCACATCGGACAGGAGGATATCCCCCTCACCGATGTCAGAAGAATCATGGGTGCTGAAGGGATCATCGGGGTTTCCGTTTCGACCGGACAAGAAGCTCGAGATGCCGAAAAGAATGGTGCGAGCTACGTCGGCGCCGGTCCCGTTTTCGCGACTCTCTCCAAGAACACCCCTATTCCGGCACTCGGGCCCAAGGGGCTTCTGGAAATCAGAAAAGCCGTCAAAATTCCTGTCCTGGCGGTGGGCGGAATCAATGTCCAAAACGCTGCCGCTGTCATGGAAACCGGGGTTGCCGGGGTGGCCGTCATTTCGGCCCTGCTGGGCCGGCCAGATATAAGGCAGGCCGCATGGGAATTGAGACAGGCTCTCGTTTCGGGCCCGAAGATCAAAAGCTGATCTGGATTTTCCGCTCGTCCTCTGTCCCGATTTCGATGCAAACCCGGATGCCCTCCAATGGGAAGCCCAACTTTTCAGCCCACTCGACGATGATTACACCTTCATCGAGGAAGTCCTCCAACCCAAGCTCTGCGATTTCAATCCCCTCCTGGAGGCGGAAGAGATCGATATGAAAAATTGGGAATTTCCCCTTATACACGTTGACCAAGGTGTAGGACGGACTGCAGACCTGGGTGTGGTCCTGGCAATCCAGCCCCGCTGCGATGCCCTTAGCAAAAACAGTTTTCCCGGCACCCAGCTCACCGGTTAAGAGGACAACTTCTTTGCCTTTGAATCCGCGAGCCAGTGCCGCGGCCAGGCGAAAAGTCTCCGCTTCAGACCGGGTCGTCTTCTGCGCGACCTTGCCTCTCGGTGCCGTCCCGGGGTTCATCTCTCTCCCATCTCTTTGAACGCCCGGGGAAGAGAGCTGATGATGTTTCCGGCCGTGATGAATTTCTCTCCCAATTGGGCTGCGGCGATGTCGCCGGCCAGACCATGGAGGTAGACAGCGGCCAGGATTGCGCCCGGGAGATCTTTTTCCTGGATGATCTCCGAGGCGATCATGCCGCTCAGGACGTCGCCCGAGCCGGCCGTGGCCATGCCCGGATTCCCCGTGGGGTTGATAAAGACACGCCCGTCCGGGGTTGCGATCAGGGTGCGGTACCCTTTGAGGACCAGGAAAACGCCGTGCTTTTTAGAAAAAGCCGGGGCAAGCTCCAGTCTATGATCGAGGACCTCCTCGATCGAGACGCCTAGCAGCCGGGCGAATTCTCCGGGATGCGGAGTGAGGACGGCCGGCGCAGAAAGAAAACGGAGAAGGTCGGGCTTCGCGGACAGGCTGTTCAATCCGTCGGCGTCGATCACGACCGGTATTTTGATCCGAGGGATGAGCTTGAGCAAGAATTGCGCCGTCGAGGGGTGGGTGGAGATCCCCGGACCGATCATCAGGGCGTCCTTGTCTTTTAGGAGGTCAAGGGCGCGCGGTAGTGCTCCTTCCGAGATCGTGTTTTCCAGAGTCTCGGCGAGCGGCTCGGTCATCAATTCGGGCATAGAGCGGGCAATGATGGGAAGGCAGCTCGCGGGTGTGCCCACGGTCACGAGCCCGGCGCCCATCTTCAAGGCAGATTTTCCGGCCATAGCCGCGGCCCCGGTTTTGCCCATAGAGCCTGAGATGATGAGGAGATGACCGTAGCTTCCCTTATGGCTGTCGCGTTTTCTTCTGCGAAAGTAAGGCCGGAGAGTTTCTTTTTCGATAAGCTCAAGCTTCAAATTTTCATCCCCAAAAAGGCAACGAGGAATGCTGATCTCGGCGATCACGAGCTCGCCCACGCACTCCTCGGCGGGCGGGAACACGTGCGCCACCTTGGGTGCCGCCAAAGCGACCGTCAGATCCGCCTTGACACACGGGCCTATCAGCCGGAAAGTATCGGATGAAAGCCCAGAAGGGATATCGATCGAAACCTTGAATGCCTTTGCTCTGTTGATATCGTTGATCGCGGCCGCGTAAAGACCCCCGGCGGCCTGGACTAGCCCCGTCCCGAAAATAGCATCGATAATAACGGTGGCTTTTGCCAATCTGGTCCTGCCTCCCCGCCATTCCTGCGCCGACCTGATCTCAAATATCTTGATTCCGATTTTTTCTGCCACACGAAGGTTCAGGGCGGCGTCTCCCCTGACGTCTTTTTTAGAGGACAGGAGCAGAACCTCAGGCACACAACCCAAGTTAAGAAGATGGCGAGCCACGACCAGCCCGTCTCCGCCGTTATTCCCCTTCCCTGCGACAACGATGATTTTCTCTTGATCGAGGTCTGACAACCTGGTCTGCATAGCATTGACGATCTGACGGCCGGCATTTTCCATCAACACGGGCCCCGGAATCCCGATTTCTTCGATCGTCTTCCTATCAATTTCTTTCATCTGGCCCGAGGTCAGGACTTTCATTGGCGCACCTCACACAACCTTTTCCTGGCTAAGAGCTCACAGCTCATGGCTCGCGGCTTCAAAATCGTAACCGGGAAACGTGCATCGCTAATCTCGTAGAAACCTTCCCGAATCAATTGTCAGCGCTCGTCAGAATGTGGGACATCATAATTAGGCTATCGATCTCAACAGCCCTCTTCTTGGGGAATTTTAACACAAAAACAGCAAATCGTTAACCCAATCCGGAAACTGGGGGACGTTCCCCAAAGGGACACCCTTTCATCTCCAGGCAAAAACATGCCGTATGGATAGCATTTGAATAGCTTCGAGACCTGAAGAGTGTCCCCTTGGGGAACGTCCCCCAGTTGCTTCAAGACAACCACCCTGAGCCGCCTTGAAGAAAAGCGCGATTTGTGTTAGTTTTGTTTGCATCCATAATCGTAAGAAGAGCGGAGGTGTTTAGATGAGTATCAAGATAGGTATCAACGGATTTGGCCGGATCGGCCGCAACCTTCTTCGGGCCTCTTATCAAGATCCGGAATTGGAGTTCGTCGCCGTCAATGATATCACTGACGCCAAAACCCTGGCCCATCTTCTCAAGTACGACTCAGTCCTGGGCGTCTTTAAGGGTGACGTCCAAGCCGTCGAGGACGCCATCGTCGTGAACGGAAAGAAAATCAAAGTGCTGGCCGAGAAGGAAGTCGCCAACCTGCCTTGGAAAAACCTGGGTGTGAGCGTGGTTATCGAATCCACCGGAAAATGGACGAAGAGGCCGGATGTGATCAAACACATCGAACAGGCCGGAGCCAAGAAAGTCATCGTCTCCGCCCCCGCCGCCGACCCGGACATCACCCTCGTGCTCGGAGTCAACGAAGGCATGTACGATCCCGCCAAGCATCATGTCCTGTCCAATGCCTCCTGCACCACCAACTGTCTGGCGCCCGTCACCAAGGTCCTGCACCAGGAATTCGGCGTCGAAAAGGCCTTTATGACGACTATCCACTCCTACACAAATGATCAAAAGATTCTGGACGCTCCCCATAAGGACCTGCGCCGGGCCCGTGCCGCCGCGGTCTCCCAAATCCCTACGACGACGGGCGCGGCCAAAGCCGTGGGCCTGGTCATGCCGGAGCTCAAGGGCAAGATCGACGGCATTTCCATCCGCGTCCCCACGCCCAATGTCTCCGTTGTCGACCTGGTGGCCGTGCTCAAAAAAAAGGCTACCGAAAAAGAGATCAATGAGGCCTACCGGAAAGCGGCTGCCGGTAAGCTCAAGGATATCCTCGAATATACAGAGGAACCGTTGGTCTCGGTTGATTTTTTGTCCAACCCGCACTCGGCGATTGTGGACGGGTTGGTGACCAAGGTGGTCGATGGAAACCTGGCCAAGGTGTTGGCCTGGTACGACAACGAATGGGGCTACTCTTGCCGGCTTCGCGACCTGATTAAGTACATTTCCAAGTGACCAGAGGCTCCTATGAAGTTCATCGAGGACCTGGATTTTCAAGGCAAGAGTGTTTTTCTCCGCGTAGACTTCAACGTCCCGATCAAAGAGACGGGTGAGATCCGGGATGACACTAGGATCAGGGCGGCGCTGCCGACGATCAACTATCTGCTCTCGCACAAGGCCAAGCTCGTAGTGGCCTCCCATCTCGGCCGGCCCAAGGGCAAGTTCGATCCCAAAGCGAGTCTGGCTCCGGTCGCGAAGAGACTCGAGGAGCTGGTTGCGGCCCCGGTCGGGCTGGCGCCGGGTGTCGTTGGCGAGGACGTAGAAAGGCTTAAGGTGGGTCTCGGCGAAGGCCAGATCCTTCTCCTCGAGAACGTCCGCTTCCATCCCGGCGAGACGGTCAATGATCCTGCCTTTTCAGAGCAGTTGGCGAAGGGAATCGATTGCTACGTCAACGACGCTTTCGGATCCTGCCACCGGGCTCACGCGTCCGTGGTCGGCATCGCCCACTTCGTCCGGGAGAAAGCCGCCGGCTATCTCCTTATGAAGGAAGTCGAGTACCTGACCAAAGCGATCCAATCCCCTCTCAAGCCTTACGTGGCCATTCTCGGCGGGGTCAAAGTCTCGGACAAGATCCCGGTTCTTGAGAACCTGATCAATAAATCAGATCAAATCCTCATCGGCGGAGCCATGGCCTATACCTTTTTCAAAGCCCAGGGACTGGGCGTTGGGAAATCTCTGGTCGAGGACGACAAATTGGAGACCGCCCGATCCATCATGAGAAAAGCCAAGGATCGGGGGGTGGCCTTCTTCCTCCCTTCCGATCACGTTCTGGCCCGGTCCATCGCCAGCGCCGAAGGGATGGAAACGGTCGACAAGTTTCCCTTTCCCGCTGATTTGATGGCCGTGGATATCGGGCCCAGGTCCATCGCGGATTATTCCCGGGTTATCGCCGGTGCCAAAACGATTTTTTGGAACGGTCCGTTGGGAGTTTTCGAAGCGGATTTTTTCGCCCGCGGAACCATCAAGATCGCCCAGGCCGTGGCCGCGTCGTCGGCCATTTCGATCGTGGGCGGGGGAGATTCGGTGGCGGCCGTGTACAAAGCCGGAGTCGCCGACAAGATCAGCCACATCTCGACCGGCGGAGGCGCGAGTCTCGAATTCTTGGCCTACGAGACGCTTGCCCGGGATCGAGGCCCTCAAATAGGGAGAGGAGTAAGATGAAAGACCGTCTTCCGTTTATTGCCGGAAATTGGAAAATGAACCTGACCATTCCCGAAGCAAGGGATCTTGCCTCCTCGATCGCAGCGGGCAGCATCGACCTGCCCGAGACTGAGTTGGTGATCATTCCTTCCTTCACGTCTCTGAGCGAGGTCCGGAAGACGATCGCCGGAAGCTCGGTCCAGCTTGGCGCCCAGGATCTTTTCTGGGAGGATCAAGGAGCTTTTACGGGCGAGATCTCGGCTCCCATGCTCAAGAATGCCGGCTGCCAATATGTGGTCATCGGACACTCGGAGCGCCGCCAGTATTTCGGCGACACGGATCTTGCGGTCAATAAAAAGATAAAGGCCGCCTTGAGACATGGGCTTTTCCCGATCGTGTGCGTCGGCGAGACGCTGCAGGAGCGGGAGGGGAACGAGACCACGGCGAAAGTCGCGCTCCAGCTGCGTGACGGACTCGCTGACGTTGCCGGGGATGGATTAGCAAAGGTCATTGTGGCCTACGAGCCCGTCTGGGCCATCGGGACGGGGAGGACGGCGACTCCTGGACAGGCCGAGGAAGTGCACGCTTTTATCAGAGGGGAGCTTTCAAAAAAGTATGGAAATTCCGTCGCCGCGTGTGTTATAATCCTCTACGGAGGTTCGGTCAAGCCCTCCAATGCGTATATTCTTTCCCTAGAAAAGAATATAGATGGATTCTTGGTAGGGGGAGCTTCCCTGGAAGCTTCTTCCTTCATCCAAATCTCTAGAGAAGCGATTAAGGCTTATAAGGAACGGAATTGAGCGCTCTGATTACACTTGTCCACGTGATCATCTGTTTTGTCCTGATCGCGGCTGTTCTCCTCCAGTCGGGAAAGGCGGCTGATCTGGCCGGAGCCTTTGGAGGCGTCGGCAGCCAAACGGCGTTTGGACCGCGCGGCACCGCGACCCTGCTTTCGAAGCTCACCACGATCTGTGCCGTCCTTTTCATGTTCACTTCGCTCGGGTTGTGGGTCCTATCGGCCAAAGAAACCAAGTCCGTGCTCAAGGGAACAAAAGAAGTTCCCGCGGCAACTGAGCCCCAAAAAAAGGCTCCCCAGCCCGAAGAGAAAAAACCCGCTCCCCAGGAGAAGCAGCCGGCTGCCGGTGAGACCAAGAAAGAGACCAAGAAATAACTCTCGAACTGACTTTGCCCATAACGCCGAAGTGGTGGAATTGGCAGACACGCTAGCTTGAGGGGCTAGTTCCTGGTAATCGGGAGTAGGGGTTCGAGTCCCCTCTTCGGCACTCCCTCCTCTCGATTTTATGTCAGACTCGCTGCCCAAAGGCTGAAATCGGCTTCGTTCATGGCACCCGACGCACGACCGCGTTCGATCGTGTTATAAAAAATGACAAACGTCGGCACCCCTTGGACTCCCAGCCGGGAGGCCAACTCGCGGTGCATGTCGGCGCTCAGTCTGAGGACCATGACCTCCCCCGCCCGGCGCATCGCCAGCCGTTCCACGATGGGCTGCATGACCTGGCAGGCCACACAGGTGTCGGTGTAAAACTCAATCAAAATAGGCAGTCGGCCGGAATTGAGCAGGCTGTAAACCGTTTCCGGCGAAGGCCCGAGGATCTTGCCCGGGATCGGCAGAGGTGTTCGGCAGCGGCCGCAGACGACAACTCGGCCCACGGAATCCATGGGATAATTGTTTGTCGTCCCGCACTTCAGGCAGCTCACCTTGACTTTTTCACTCAACTTGTCGTCCTCCCTTCTATTTGTCTTTCTTTGGAAAGGGAGGAACCGCAGGGACAACCCTCTCTCTGGTCTTGAGCTCATCGAGGATGACTTCGATCGCCTTGTTGAGCTGCTCATCTATCCCCGCGTATTCCTTGGCCGGATCATTGTCGACGACGATGTCCGGCTCCACTCCTCGCCCTTCTATGATCCAGTCCCTGCCATCCGCGCTGTAAGGGGCAAATTCCGGCTTGAAGAGTTGTCCTCCGTCCAACAGGGGCAGGGGCTCACGAATGCCGACGACTCCGCCCCAGGTCCTTTTGCCGATAAGCTTGCCGAGGTTCATTTTCTTGAAGCGATAGGGGAATATGTCACCGTCGGAGGCTGAGAATTCGTTCATCAGACAGACCTTTGGCCCCAGAAACGCGGAGGCTGGATCTGGATTGGGGGCCGCGTTGCGGGCCACTTCGAAAAAGACCATCTCCTTGAGCAGGCGATCGATGATCATCGGCGAGACGTTCCCTCCTCCGTTGCCTCGGACGTCGATGATCAGGGCCTTCTTGCGGAGCTGGGGGAAGAAGTGTTTCACAAATTCATTCAGTCCGGCCGTCCCCATGTCGGGGAGATGGATATAGCCCACGGCGCCGTTTGTGGCCTTCTCGACTTTCCGTGTATTATCGTCGACCCAGGAAAAATAGTAGAGGGAGTTTTCGGTCTCGATCGGGACGACCACAACCTCGCGGCTCCCTTTGTCATCGGGAGCGGCATTTACCCTTAGGGTGACTTGCTTCCCCACGGTGTTATAGAGAGCTTCGTTCATGTCTGTCATCTTGCTGGTGGACACTCCGTTGATGGCGATCACGTATTCGCCGTCTCTGACGTTGACTCCGAGCTCGGTGAGCGGTGAGCGCAACGTGTTATCCCAATTCTGGCCTTTGAGGATCTTGGCGATCTTATAATAGCCGGATTTCGGGTCGCGCTCGAATTGAGCGCCCAGCATCCCCAGCTTCACTTTCGTGACCTTTGGCAGGTCTCCGCCACCGACGTAGGTATGGCCAGAGTTGAGCTCGCCGATCAACTCTCCGATGACATAAGTCAGATCGGCCCGGTGGACGACCGCCTGGGCCAAGGGTTCGTAGCGTTTTTTCATCCCCTCCCAATCGACTCCGTGCATTGTCGGGGCGTAGAAGAAATCTCTCATCTGGCGCCAGCACTCCTCGTAGATCTGTTTCCATTCCTGCTTCAAATCGAGCGCCATATCCATGTTCGAGAGGTCGAGCTTGGTCTCGATCTTGACCGGGGCTTTGGGCAGATCGATGATGCCGAAAGACTTGTCTTTGAGGACGAGCATTTTTTTGCCGTCGGCCGAAATCTCGTAGCCCTGGATTTCGCCAAGATCGGTTTCTTTCCTCTCCGCAAGGTCGTAGAGCTTGAGCGAAGGGGCCTTGTCCTTGTCTGCCATCTTCATATAGTAAACCGAGTCCCCGACCGGCACGATATGCCAGTAATTGGCGACTTCTATGGGCAGGCCGATAATTCTATCTTTGATCCCGTCGAGGTCGATCTTGGTCGTTTCTTCTTTTTTTGGGGTCTTTGCCTCGGCCGCTTTCTTTGCCTCGCCCGCGGGGGTGGCCTCGGCCTTCGCCGGTTTCTCCTCTTTTTTGAGGGAGACTTCATCGCTCTTTGGCGCGAAGGGCGATTTCAAGTCTTTGGCCAGGGTCACCAGATAAATTCTGGCCATCGAGAGATAGGCGTGCTCGAATTCGGTGGAGCTGTAGATCGGGTTGAAGTCGCGGTCGGATACGAAGAAAAGGTACTTACCGTCCGAGCTGAAGGAGGGATCAGAAGAAGTGTACCAGCCGTCTGTCACCTCATAGCTCTTCTTTGTCTCCAGCGAAAAGAGATAGATTTTCCTCATCATCTCGATCTCGGGCTTCCCGTAGGCGATCCAACGGCTGTCGGGCGACCAGCCGTATTCGCGCATTTCCCAGCGCTCGGCTTTGGCGACTTCGGTGACCTGTTTGGTCGATATATCGACGTAACTGAGTCGAAGCATCTTGTCCCCCCAGAGGATTTTCTTCCCGTCCGGAGACCAGGAGATCTCGTACTTATAAGTATCCCCGTTCCGGGTGATCTGTTGGGGCCCATCGCTCCCATCCTGGTTCATAACGTAGACTTCATCGGTGCCGCTTTTATCCGAGATGAAGGCGATGAGCTTTCCATCGGGGGACCACTTGGAGTTCCTCTCGTGGACCCCGGAGGTATTGGTGAGATTGCGAACATTGCCATACTGAGCGGGGACCGTGAAGATTTCGCCTCGCGCGCCGAACAGGGCCCGTTTCCCATCCGGGGCGATTTCCCAATTTGTGACTTGGTCGGAGACCTTGACGACCTTCGGCCTCGCCGAGACCAGGTCTTCGGCGATGGTCACCGGAACTTTGACCGTCTGCTCGGAGGCGAGTTCAAACTTGAAGATGAATCCCCCGTTTTCGAAGACGATCACCTTGGGCCCCAAGGACGGAAACTTGATATCGAACTCGGTAAAGTTGGTGAGCTTCCTGGTTTCCTTGGTGCCGAGATCGTAGGCGTAGAGGTTCATTTTCTTGTTGTCGTCGCGGTCGGAGAGGAAATAAATCGTGTTTCCGCTCCACATCGGGATTATATCCAGGGCCGCGTTATTGCTGATGTCTTCAAGTTTTTTCGTTTCGAAGTCGTAAATCCAGATATCGTCGGCCATGCCGCCGCGGTAGCGCTTCCAAGTCCGAAACTCCCGGAAGATGCGATTGTAGGCGAGCCTCTTGTCGTCTGGAGAAAAGGAGCAGAAGCCGCCGCGGGGAAGTGGGATCAACTCCGGCGTGCCGCCATCCACCGAGGCGAGGAAGAGCTGGCCGATGAAGTCGTCCCACTCCCGCATCCTCGAACGGAAGACGATCCGCTTGCTGTCGTGGGTCCAACCCATGACGAGGTTGTTAGGGCCCATACGGTCGGAGATGTCGTCGCGGCTCAGGGAAGGAGTGTAGGTAAGCCGCTTGGGAATTCCTCCTTGGGCGGGGATAACATAAACCTCGCGGTTGCCGTCATATTCCCCGGTGAAGGCGATGAACTTTCCGTCCGGAGAGAACCGGGCAAAAGCTTCGTAGCCTTCGTGGCTGGTCAGCCTGCGGGCGACCCCCCCGGCGAGCGGAACGCTGTAGAGGTCGCCTCCGAAGGAGAAAACGATCTGATTTTCGGACGCAGCCGGAAATCTGAGCACCCGTGCCTCAGGCTGTTGGGCCAAGGAATTGAGCGAAAGAAGAACGAAAATGACCACTATTCCCAAAATCCCTTTTGCTTTCATGATGCCTCCAACCGCTAGGTTTATTGCAGATATCATAACATTTTTAGGCGGGGAGAAGTAGATGGCTCACGATGTGGGCCGTGAGCTGACAGCTGTGAGCGATTGACGATGCTAAATAAAGCGGTTCAAAATCTGGTTGGAAACGAGTAGTTTGCTTTCGGGAATCCTGAGCCAGCCTTTCTCGAGGAGGATCAGGCCGTCGCTGCGAAGCCCGGCTATGACCTCGTCATAGCGACTCGCAATGTCGACACCGAAACGACGCTTGAACTCTGAGAGCTCAATTCCGTCGATCAGCCGCAGGCCGAAAATGACCGCTTCTTTGACTCTATCCGCAGGGCTGAGTTCGACAACTTCGCTCTTCCCCTTCTCTCCTTCGCCGACGGAAAGCTGCCATGCTTTGAGTTCGGCTTGATTGCACCACCTCCTGTCCCCGAGGTGCGAGCAGGCGGACGGCCCGAGACCAAGAAAGGGCTCATAATGCCAGTATTTGAGATTGTGGCGGCTCTCTTTTCCGGGGCGGGCGAAGTTGGAGATTTCGTAGTGGACAAGACCCAAGGCCTTAAGGCCGTCGGCCAGTTCGTCATACTGGTCGGCCACAGAATCATCATCGACCGGATATTTCCGGGCTACCGCTTCGAAAGGTAAACCTTCCAGATTCTCAAGAATGTAGAGCGATACGTGATCAGGTTGGAGGTTTCTAATACGCTTCAGAGCCATTGTGGCGTTGTTTTTGTCTTCCCGTGGAACACCGATCATGAGGTCAATACTAATGTTGTCGAAGAGTCGTCTCAAGGAACCATAAAAGGCTTCGGCGCCGGCCGATGTGTAGTCCCGTCCCAGCAGTTTCAGGACATTATCATCGAAGGACTGCACCCCTAGGCTGACCCTGTTGACTCCCGCCTCTTTCCACTTCTTCAAAGCGTGGACCGTCGTGATGCCCGGATTGGCTTCCAGTGTAAATTCCTGAGGGGAGAGTCGGAGATTCTCGTCCAGACATCTTCTGAGCTCAATAATGGCGGTTGAACTTATCAGGGAAGGGGTTCCCCCGCCCAGATATATGGTATCGAAGCTCAGGCTCGGCAGCGCCAGCCGTGAGGCTTCTTTCTCAAGCGTCGATAACCAGGCGTCCGCCAGCCTGGGCCTATACGGGACGCTATAGAAGTGGCAATAGGGACACTTTTCGCCGCAGAAAGGAAAATGGATGTAGAGCCCGGCTACTTGGCTTTTTTCCAATCGCCCATCATCTCCCTGATCTGCCTTATAATCTCCGCTACCGTCGTCTCGACGATTATCTTCCCTTTTTCTTTGGTGGCCAAAGTGGGATCGCCCCAGATTCCGCTCGGGCTATAGCTCCCCTCTCCCTTCGGATCGCGGCTGAGCCCTCTTCGTCCAGGCCGAGGATCATAGTCCTTGACCGCTTTGCTCTTATCCACTTTCTCCGGTGCTACGTAGAGCATCATCGAGGTCTCTGCTTCATCCGCGTGCGATCCGCCCTCCTGTTTGAGCAGACCCACAGGCAGTTTTTTATCCACATCTCTCAGATCCAGGTAACGGAGGATCTCTCCTTGGGCTTCCAATTCTTTCCTGGCTTGCTCGAGCGGACGGATGGTGGAGATCCCGGTATTCAGAATATAGAATTTATTCGGCCCGTACCGGCTGATGGAGCCGCATATGTCCAGGATCGTATTCTTGAATGTCTCTTCCCTGATCGATACCGACCCAGGGTACTCGAGAAACGAGGGATAAAATCCGTATTCCAGCGTCGGCAGCACGACGACGGGCATCGCCTCCATCACTTTTGTTTTGAGATACTCCGCCAGAACAAAGTCGGTGTTGAGAGGGAGATGGGGACCGTGTTCTTTGCTCCGTGCTCCAAGCGCGACTAAAACGACCTCATAATTTTTTAGCGCTCCCTCCGCTTCCACCCAGGTCAAGTCCTCGAGAATGATTGAGCGGCTTGGCTTTTGAAGAGGAAGGAAACCTAACGCCAGGACCGTACAGATTGCCAGGATCGGGCCATAAATTGGCGATCTCCAATGCCTGTTCACCGCTGGCGACCCCCTGGTTAGCGCTTACAACCTGGTCTCAAATCCAACCGCCGCATAATAGACGGCCCGGTCAAAGAACACCATCACCCGGTTGTGAAGCTCCATGGCCTGGTAGAGGTCGAGAGCCGTATCGAGCAATCCCTCGTCCTGGACTTTGAGCCAGAGGTGGCGCCTGATGAGGTGCAGCGATCTTATGATCTCGGAGAGCGCAAAGCCTTCTTCGCGCCTCTGCCTCCCAAGTTCCGTCCAATAGTCCTTTGTTTCTGCTTTGGTCGCTTCTTGAGAGATCCACAGTCCGAGCTGGGAGTAGACCCTGTGGGCTCGCTTGTAGAGTTCGGCCTCATCGTAGGCTCGGTAGGTGGGCATGCTAGTTTCCTGTTTGACGTCCTTGAGATAGCTCATCGTCAGATCGTGGGCGTTTTGCTCGATGAGGCTGACAAGCTTCTGAGAGACAGGCGTCCCGAATTGGGCCGGCCGCATATCTTTTTCCACCATTCCCCTTCTCCTCGGACTCAACATTAACACCACCAAAACCCGCTGTCAACACCAACGCCCAAGAGAGAGCCCTTCTGCCTCCTATCTGCTATAAACGATCGTGCCTCCAAGTATGGTCATGGTCACCTTGGCGTCCTTGATTTTCTCGGGGGCTATCTTGAAAAGATTTTGGTCCAGGACAACCAGGTCGGCCAGCTTCCCTATTTCGATGGATCCTTTATTCATCTCAGAGAATTCCGTATAGGCGCCGTTCCAGGTGAAACCTTTGATGGCTTCTTCCAGGGATAACTTCTGTTCGGGATACCAGCCCTGAGGATTCTTGCCATCGGTCGTCCGCCGGGTGACGGCCGCATAAATTCCTTCCAGAGGATTTAGGGGAGCCACGGGCCAATCCGAGCCCAAGGCTAAAATGGCACCCTTGTCCAAAAGGGACTTGAAAGCATAAGTGGTCCGGCAGCGCTCTTTGCCGATTTTTTCTTCGGCCCAGCGACCGTCATCAATAGCATGAAAAGGCTGGACCGAGGCGATCACTCCGAGCTTGCCGAATCGTTCGATATCCTCGGGCTTCAGATGCTGGGCATGTTCGATTCGCCAGCGCCTGTCACGCGTCCCGTTTTGAGCTGCGACTTTAGCGAAGATATCGAGAATGATGAAATTGGCCTTGTCGCCTATCGCGTGAATAGCCACTTGGAGACCGGCTTTATCTGCCTCTAGAATCCTCCTCTCCATGACGCCTTCAGGGAACATCTCTGAGGCGAGAAGTCCGCTGTTCTTGGGATTGTCGGAATACGGTTCAAAAAAATAAGCCGTGCTCGCGCCCAATCCGCCATCGGCAAAACCTTTCAATCCGCCAAGCTCCAAGAAGGCGTTACCGAATGGAGTCTTTAATTTCAGTTTCTCAAAGAGGTCGCTCTCGGTGATGGGAATATAAAAATAAATACGGCTGGTTAACTTACCCTCCTTGAGGAGTTCCTGATAGACCTCAAAACTCTTGGCAAAGCTCGTGGCGTCAGCCATATCATGAAGCGAAGTCACTCCCAGCTCCCGGGCATGACGGAGTCCTGCTTCTGCGGCTCGTAGGTTGGCTTTCAACGACGGCTCGGGAATATACCGTATCATCAGGTCAACCGCGGCATCTCTCAATATTCCCGTCGGTTCGCCTGTTTTGGGGCTTTTCAGAATCTCTCCGCCTTTTGGAGAAGGCGTCGCTTTCGTGATTCCGGCGAGCTTGAGAGCCAGACTGTTTGCCAAAGCGATATGAAGGTCATATCTGCTCACACAGACGGGATTCTCGGGAGAGACGGCGTCGATCCATTCTTTTGTCGGGAGCTCTGGCGGAGAGAACTGCTCATGATCCCAATATCCCTCAAGAATCCACTCCCCTTTCTCGAGTTCTTTCGTTTTTTCTTCAACTCTTTTTATAAATTGTTCCCGGCTGGTCACATCTCTGAGCTGGATGCTTGACAGAGAAAAACCGCCCTTCAGAAAGTGGGTGTGACTATCTATAAAACCGGGAAGGACCAAGCCGCCATTGAGCTCGATGATCTTGGTTTCTTTTCCGACCAGCTTTTTGATGTCCGCCGTCCGGCCCACTTTATAAATTTTTTCGCCATCCAACGCCACCGCTTCTGCCCAAGGCTGGGCTGGATTGACCGTCCAGATAGAACCGTTCAAAAGAACTACATCAGCCATTTTCTCTCCTGATTTTGCGCAAGCTAAGATTGTCAAAGAGAAAACCAGCATGAGAAGCGAGTATCTTACCACTCTCATCTTGTTCTCCTAAATCATTTCTTATCCCGGTTGAAATGCGGCATTTCCCAGGGGATCTCAAAATCAAGTTCGACATATCCCGAGTATTCCCCGTCGCGATACCATGGCGCCTGAAAGAGGAGCTTTCGCAAGCCGTTTTTCTGGATGGTGTAAATATTTTTCTTACGGCTTTCCATGAGGGCCTTCAGTTTTGATCCGCACGGCTCCGGATGGCAGTCAAAAATGCTCCTGCCGATAAGTTTTTCGCCGCCCTGGTCGCTGAAGGCGCGGACTGCCTCCTCATTCATGCTGATGATGATGCCATCTTTATCACAAGCAGTCACCATTCCCCCGAGCTCTTTGACCCAGGGATGGAAATCCAGATCCCCTTTTCCCCTCATTTGATTCTCTTTTTTGCTCATTGCTTCTTTATCCTCCTTTTTAGTGTTTCAGCCTGAGGTGTTTATCGACCTTTCTTTGATAAACCAGTTTGCCATCGATAAAAACTGCCTCTGGAATGGACTCCGTTTGTAAAGGATGTCCTCTCAGTATGAGGATGTCGGCGTCTTTTCCGGTTTCAAGACTTCCCACCCTAAACCGCCAACAAGACTGCAACTTTCCACATTAAATAACTTTGGATATGTCCTTTCCCAATTCCAAGAGAATATCGGCATAATCTTGTTCAGCCGCCTCAATCGAACTCTGGATGACTGAAAAATGAATTACTCCGGCCTTTAGGCCGGAGTAATTCATTACTAGCTTAGTAGCAGATATGTTTCAGGAAATGTCAAGAAGAATTTATATTCTTTCTTTTTGCCTGGCGAAAGCTGGGGTGCCCTTCCAATTCCCCTGTGCAGCAAGAAGCCAACCGCTTTGTCCGGGACCTTGACATCGTTTCGTGGCCTGCATATGCTCTTCTTTGTGAACGGCAACAGCGCTTCTCAATTCAACTCCCCCGCGAACCGTATGACCAATCGGGATATCAAAAGCGGTGCGCCCGTAGCTCAGTGGATAGAGCGGTGGACTTCGAATCCAAAGGTCGGGGGTTCAAATCCCTCCGGGCGCGCTCTTCCTTTTACCCTCGATCCTGGGCCGGATAATTGTAAGGGCTAAGCTAGACGATGTCCTTGTGGTATCTCGTGTACAGACTGATGACCGGGTTATGTCCCGTGTAGCGGTCTTTGACAATAAGGGTAGTGACCGGCGCTTTGGAATTCGACGTAAAGAGCATATCGTGTCCGACGCAGAGACCCACAAGAATGTTGAAATCCGTTTCGGCCTGATTTAAGAGCTCAGCCTGCAGCAGCGGGTTGCAAGAGGCTTCGAATTTATCCCGCCCCTTGATTTTATACTCTGCCGGAACACCGTGCTCCGCTTTGTCAACCGCTCCGCAACAGCAGACAACCGACTCGATGTCGATCCCGTGTTTTTCCATGATGGCCACGACGCGAGCCGCTTCCTCGGCCAGGCCGTTGCAGAAAGCGAGGCCGATCTTCTTGGCACCGATCGTCTTCGCGAATTCGGCCAGCTCCCTAATCCTAGGTCGCAAAGGAAGCGTCCGGCCCTCCTTGGCTTCGGCTTCGTCATAACATCCCTTTTCGGTAAGGGCGGCCTTCACATAAAAATTGCTGATTTTCTGCTGCTGATATCTCCGGGATACGTCCTTGACCAAACCCGGCGATTTCTTGATCGGGCAAAAGGAAGGAAGTGCCGATTGGTCCTCAATTTTTGCCTGGCAAAGTTTCCCGCGACATTTTGCACACCTGAGCGGAGTCATGGGTTTCTCCTCCATCAAATGATGTGATCGTACTCAGTGGGGTCGATGACCGCCTCAATGATCAGCGGAGCGGCGGCCCTGAGCCCGAAATCCAGGGCATCGCGAAATGTGTGCTTATCTTCGGCGACGATCACCTTGGCCCCGAAAAAGTTGTCGCTCGGGGTGTAATTGGAGCCGAAGATTTCCACCCCGTCTTGATGATATCCCTTGCGCGCCTGTTTGACCCTGATCAAACTCAGATAGCGATCCCTGAAAACGACAAAGACGGTGGGCAAAGCCAGCCTGACCGCCGTGTTGATTTCTCCTACCATCATCAAGAATCCACCGTCTCCCAGGCAGGCAAAGACTGGCCGGCCGGGATAAACAAGCTTGGCGGCAATCGCCGCGGGGATTCCAAATCCCATCGACGACCAGCCATTGGAGACGAGGAAATTCCCGGGTCCCTTTGTATCCCAAAGCTGGCCGATGATATGAGTGTGCGCTCCTACGTCCGAGACCAAAATGGCATCCTTGGGCAATGCCTCGCGCATAGAGATAAGCGCCTGATGAGGGGAAAATCCCGGCCGATTCAGGGTCAGTGCCTGGAGGAGTCTTTCGCGGCTTCTCTTGAGCGCCTTCCAATTCCATTTATTCTCCAAGGGGGGGATTTTGAGCAGCCCCTTCAAAATGGCCTGAATGTCGCCGATGATCTGGCAGGGAACCGAATAGCCTCGGCCGATGTCCGCCGGCACTGTATCGATATGGATGAGAGGAACGTCCTTTCTTAGCCACTCCTCGTAGTTGAATTCAACCGGATCGTAACCGATCGCGACGATCAGGTCGGCGGGCTGGCAGCATTCAGCGACGATATCCCTCCGCGCCCTTCCGAGGACGCCGACAAAAGGAGCTGTTTGTTCGTCCATCTGGCCCTTGGCCATCAGGGTGCAGACAACCGGAAGGCGGTGCTTGGCAATGAATTCTCGAAGTTCAGATGTCGCCCCCGCCCTGTTCATGGTCAGGCCGACAGCGACCAGGGGAAAATTCGCTTTTTTGATCAGGTCTTCGGCCTTCCTCAAAGCCGCCTGATCAAAAGGAGCGACGGGCTTCGGCTGGGGCCGGAAATCCCGGCAGGTTTCGTCCGAGAGCTCTTCGGCAACATCCTCTGGAAAATCCAGGTGGACGGGACCAGGTTGCTCAGAAAGAGCGACCTCAACGGCTTTTTTCATCGTGCGATAGATTTTTCCGGGGACAAGGTCCGCGCTCCACTTGGTGAGCGGGGCATAAAGCCGGCGATGGTCGATCTGCATCTGAACAGTTCGGTTGTTCCAAATTTTCCCCATCTTCGCCGTCAAGGCCAAGAGCGGAACTCGATCCAGGTACGCATTTCCGACGCCGGTCGTCATATTCGTGGCGCCCGGACCGAGCGTGGACAAACAAGCCCCCACCCTGCCCGTAAGCCGGCTGTAGACATCCGCCATAAAGCTCGCACAGGCCTCATGGGTGACGAGGACAAATTCGACCTTGCTTCCGTGGAGGGCTTCGATAAACCGGGCGTTTTGGCCTCCGGGATACCCGAAGACATACTGCGTCCCGACGCGTTCTAAGGCGTCAACAACGATCTCTGAATTAGATCTCATCATGCAGACCTACCAGGGTTTCGTCAATTTGGGGCGATGCACTTCTTTTAATTCTTCATTCCGCTCTGGAAGAGAGTCCAAGGATGGGTTTTCAGATCGCGGAGAATCCCGTGCATCCAATCGTACTCGGGATGGTCCTTGAAGAAAGCATCCGCTATAAAATCCGGAGCACAGGGGTGGCCCATCGCCGCCCAGAGCTGCATCTTTTCGGTTAATTTTCCGTTCGTCACCTTCGCTTGAACGGTTCCTCCCGGATAGAATTTTCCCCAGAACCATTCCGGCACTCCTCTCGGGGACTTATCGACACAGCCGCAGAGAGACCTTTCGTTAGGACCCTCTTTCTTTTCGATGATGTCATAGGCATCGGATTCCATTTTTTTCGCAATTTCGATATCGATCTGCCCTTTGTGTTGTTTCATCAACTCTTCCCAGCGAGCTTTCCGGGCGTTGGCCGAGCTCTGAGGATCATTCACATCAAAAGTTGTCTCCGCTTTGATAAGCTTCGGGTCCACAGGAAAATTGGCCCCCACGAAGTACCCGTCCTTCGTCCGCCGGAGACTGTGCTCTTTCAAGCCGAGCTCGAACAGAGCAATCTCCCCCGTTTTGTTGTCTCCCAGGAGCCAATCGTTGGCATAGGCACCGTTGTTCCCGTCGAGCATGATGGCGACATAGTCATCAATCGAGGAGCTGTATTGAAGCGCCTTTCTGGCTCGGAAGAACTCGGGTTTTCCGTTCGGGTCGAACCCCTCGAAACCCGTGATCGTGGTCTCCGTGACCATGATTCCGCTGGAGTTGATGCCGAAGTCGTCATCGCTGGCAATGACTCCCGGCAAACCATCCATGAGGATCCGATGGCCCTTTTCAGGTTTTATGTCGAATATGATGTTCCAACGGCTGCCGACCGCGTAGCTTGTCCAGTTATTGTGACCGATGGCGATGCGTCCGTCCTTGGTATAGCTCCCCGTGGCCACAAAAGCACTGCAGGAGCCGGGAGCGGTTGTCACGGGTTTCCTGCCTTCTTTCTTATCCAACCAAGAAACGTAATAGTCGGGCAATTCGCAGACACAATTGAGGGCCAAAATGTCCCATCGGTCGAGGTCGATCCCCTTGGCCCGGACGCCGGCGGCGATGCCATCGATCTCTTGTTGATACTCAAGGTCGATCTTAGGCCAGAGCATCTCTTGGGCAGCTCGGCGATAGAAGTCCCAATTGCGCTTGGTTGTCTTGAGCCAATAAGGCTTCAACACCTGGACGACGTCGGCAATTTCTTCGGCCAGCCGGTAACCATGTTGAAAGCCCATCCGGCCGGGCGAACCCTCCAGATGCACATAGATCCAACCCTCGCGCTCAAAACGTCCGCTTCCCAAAACCTGATCTTCCTGGGTCCCCTTTACGCCCGGGAGTCGACTCGCCGAGATGCTCGCTCCCAAAGCGGCCACGAGAATCGAAGATATCAAAACTTTGAACAGGTTCTTTGGCATCTGTACCTCCGGGCGAATGAATGGTCGTGCTTCAATATTCCATAGCTTGTGTGATCTGTCAACAAATTCCGGGCCAACGGACGCCTGTGCAGGTTTCCGAGCTCGATATTGAACTGACCGGTTCATGAGGAATGCACGGTTTAGGCAAAAAAAAGGGCCCCTCAAACCGTGGGGGACCCTTGTCCTAGGCGTTCTAATATCTTAGAACTTGAAGCTCGCCTGCAACTGAAACCAACGCGGAAACTGTCTGCCCCAGACCTGGCCAAACAGTAAACTGCCTTCTCCGCTTCCGTAGGAAATGGGCCTTTGAGAGTTGAAGAGGTTGTTCACGTTGAGCCGCAATCCCAGATTCACACCCGATATCAGCCGGAAATCCTTTTCAATCGCAAGGTCCACATAGGTGTGCGTCGGGATCGTCTCCGTCCCGCGTCCATACGGAAGTGTCACATAGGATTCGTATCCCCACTGCAGCCCCCAGATCGACCAGTGGTACCCTGAATAGAGCTCGAAGTTGGCGCTGACCGTAAAACCGTAGGGGGCAATGTAAGTGCCCAGGACCTTGACAACGTGATCGCAGCTGTAGGGAAGGTACCCATACCAACCCTCATCCCCATAATTCCAGCCGCCCATTCCGTAAGACCAGACCGAGAAGTCGGCAAACGGTCCGTCAGAAGGTCCGGAAAAATGGTCGCCGAAACACCCATTTGTGTTGTACATATACCACTGCCAGTTCCCGATCCATTCCGAATCTCCGGGCGTGCTCCCCTTTGAAGAGGATCTCACATAGGAGCTATTCAGGAAGAACTTGTCTCCGATCCGGCCGTTGAGCTCGAACTCAAAGCCCCAATAATTCCGTCTTTTTTCGCCCCAGTTCATCAACTCGTACCAATACGTCTCGTAGTTATAGAAGCCGAGATCCTCGAGCATGTTGCCGTGCCTGGAAAAAACGCCGCGAAATTTCGCCGCCCAGTTCGGTCCGATCCGGCGGTCATATTCAAGGACTGCTTTGTTCATGAAATCCGGACCCGTCCCCGCCCTCACTCTTTTATAGGCTCTGACTGTTTCCCGGCCCTCCCTGCTGCCAGTTGTACTGCCAGTTGTCGGGATTTTTGAGAGCGGCCTCGTCGGTCGCATATGTCGGTTCCGGACCGATCCATTTGTACATAACAAATGTCGTTTGTCCGCCCTGGGTGAAATAACCCATCAGGTCCCAGATCATAGTATCGGAAAAACGCCCAAGTCCGAGCTTAAGGACATTCACCCCATCTCCGGTCATATCCCAAGCCAGTGAAAACCGCGGGGAAAGAAACTTGTTCAATCCCCAACTAATTTCCGGAACTTTATTACCCAGATCATCATAAATCATCTGGGTTTCTGAACGAATCCCCAGCATCAGGCTGAGACGTCCGAGCGTGACCTTATCTTTGAGATAAAATGAGATTCCGTTCCCCTTGTTCCAGTAGCTCTCGTTTCTGTATTGTGATAACTCGACGGGATGACCGGGAGAGTCAAAAGTGAGGATCGTCCCGTCTTTCCAAAAGTCACTCGGGATAACCTGCCAGGCCTTTCCCGCATAATCGACGAGGGCCTTTCTATAGATATGGTAGTAAGAGAATCCCGCGCCGAATTCATGATTCCCGAATTTCTCTGCATTCAGATACTGGGTGAATCTCGAATTGAAGTCCGTTCTCTGGTCGAGTGACTGGCTCCTCCCCCAAACATTATTGGTGGACTGGTTGATATCGTTGTAGACAATCTGGGGAGAATCCATATCTCCGCTCAGCGGCTCCTCGTTTTGGTCCCGACTCGATCTCCCGATGGCCGCCTCCAAGAGTGTATTGGCGCCTAAGATGGCTTTATAGGTGAGACGATAAGCATAATCTTTGTAATTTTGGGCCGTGTACAACTCCGGAAGGCCGAATCCGCCCGACTGGCTGAGGTACGAATCGTAGGTTCCGCTGAAAGAGAGGGTGTGGTTCTCGAGAAGAGAATAAGTCACCTTGCCGAAGATATTGTTGGTGTTCACCCTCCGCTTGCCAGGCGGAATTGTCAGCCAACCAACGGAGCCACCCCTGGGCATCGTCGGCTTTACGCCACATGTTATCTGAAACAAAAAACCACAGTTTGTCCTTGACGATTGGGCCTCCGATGTTGCCATAAAAGTCGTATTGAGATGTGACCGGTTCAACCGCAACGGCGATCTGTGGCTGGCGCGAGGCCCTGAGGTTATGATCCCATATCAGGGTGCCCAGTTCTCCATGAAAATTGTTTCCGCCTGATTTGGTGACGATATTGATAACTCCGCCGTAGGTGCTCCCGAGTTCGGGGGAAAATCCATCGGAGATGACCTGGACTTCGTCCCAGGCATCATAGTTAACCCTGACTCCAGATTCGTGATTTGCGGAGCCTCTCTTGGAAAGTCCGTCCACGAACCAGTTGTTCCCTGAAGCCCCTTCTCCTCTGAAGCTTCCGGCTCCGTATTCGGTTCCTCCTGCACCGGTGCCCAAGGTTGTGTCGTGCCGGACCCCTGTCACACCCGGCGCATAATTCATAACCTCATTGATCGTTCGCCCCTGGATCGGCATTTGGGCAAGCTCTTTGGCGCCGACGTTGAAGGCGGTGTCCGCGATTGTCTTGTCGATCAAGGGCGCTTCTGCAATTACAGTGAGCTGGGCCTCGACCGTCGCCGGCTTTAGAATGGTTTTAGTTGATGTCGTCATGCCCAGCTTAACGCCCACATTTTGTTCTGTCACGGTCGCAAAACCCTTGAGCTCAAAAGTCAAGGTGTAGGTCCCCCCCGGAAGCAACGAGAACCTGTAGGCGCCTGCGTTGTCGCTGACGACAGCCCTTTTCCCCTGAAGACTAGGGCTCGTCGCCGTGATGGACACACCCGGAAGTCCGACTCCTTCGTCATCCGTCACTTTGCCCACGATTTCGCCGGTCTCCTGCGCAAGAAGCGACCCGGCGAAAGCAAACAAAACTAAAAGCAAAAGAATCAGCCTGGCTTGTTTCCTCATCCTGATTCCTCCTTTGTATAACCGTCGTCTATATATAATTGAATATGTCCATATGTCAAGCGGTTCTTCATCTTGACATTGCCGCTTCGCTAAGATAAAAAAATACCTCTCTGCCTCAATCTAGGAGCATTGGCTGGAGGGATGTTCATGAACGGCTTGAGGTTCGCATGAAGAAAGCGTTTTGCCTTTGCCTGGTCTTGATATTTGGCTTTTCCTGCCAGAAATCCCCGCTCCCTTCCTCCGGTTCAGGTGCGATCCGCACCGCAGAAGGCCGCTTCAATTGGGAAGCCTGCAAGAGCCAGAGCCTTTATATCAGCCTGAACAAACACCCTTACACTGAAGCCCTCATCTCCGAAATCCCCGAATTCGAGCAGCTGACGGGAATCAAGGTCGATTACAATATCTTGGCAGAAGAAGAATATTTTGAAAAGCTGGTCATCGGTCTTTCCACGAGGAGCCGGAACCTGGACGTTTTTATGACCGGGCCTCAGCTCAATTGGGGATATATCGATTCAGGATGGGTCGAGCCGCTGGAGACATTTATCAACGACAAAGCTTATGTCCCCGAGGATTACAGAATTGAAGATTTCTACCCTTCCCTTCTGGCCGCCAATCGCTGGAACAAAATACCGGGCAAAAACAACCTGGGAACGGGGAGCCTGTGGGCAGTTCCGATCCAAGTGGAGACCTATATCATCGCTTATAGAAAAGACTGGGCCCAGAAGGCCAACTTGAAAGCGCCGCAAAGCTACCGGGACTTTTACTCCTTTGCCAAGGGCCTGAGTCTCGTCGATAAGAAATACGGCATCATCGCCCGCGGACTCGGAACCTGGCCCACGATTAACACCGGTTTCATCACCGGCTTTTCTTCCTACGGGTGTGTCGATTTCGACGAGGATATGAGATGCCGGATCAACTCTCCCCAAGCCGTGGAGTTTACCCGGCTCTGGATCAAGACGATCAAGGATTTCGGCCCGTCCGATTGGCCCAACATCACATGGTATGACGGGAAGCAGAAGTTTTCCTCTGGCGAATTCGGAATGTACCCGGACTGCGATTTCTTTGCCGCGAGCTACGAAAACCCGGCGACGTCGAGTGTCGTCGGCAAGGTCGGGTACGCCCTTCCTCCGGCCGGCCCCGGGAACCTCGTCAGATCGGATCTCTGGTCTTGGTGCCTGGCTATCAACTCAACCTCCCCGAGGAAACTCGCTTCCTGGCTCTTTCTGGTCTGGGCGACAAGCCGGGAGCAACTTCTGGCGACCGCCCTCCGGGGAAACATGAATCCGACCCGAAAGTCAGTCTGGGAAGACCCCGCAGTTAAGAAAATTACAGACAATTGGGGACTACCGCGAGGTGGTTGACCTGAACCTGAATACTTATGCGGCCATCCAATGGACACCCCAAAAGGCCTTTATCGCGGTGGGAGACAGGTGGGCCAGGGCGCTTCAGGAAATCTGGAGCGGTCGGGACGCCCAAAAGGCCCTTGACGCCGCCGCGGCCGAGATCGACGCGATTGTTCCAATGCCTACAAAAAATAGCCTTCGACGCCGGCTGGTCCCCTATTTCTTTGTTCTTCCCGCTCTTCTTTTGACCATAGGCATCCTCTATCCTTTTTTCCTTTCTCTGTACTACAGCCTCACCGACTACCGGCTGGGAAGCGCTGCGATAGAGTTCGTCGGGTTCAAGAACTATCTGCGAATTTTTAACGACGCCTCATTCTGGAGTTCGCTCGGACTCACCGCGGGTTATACAGGGGCCTCGCTGATCCTCCAGATCGCACTCGGCCTCGCCGGCGCTCTGCTTCTGAATAACGATGTCAAAGGGATTCAGGTGGCCCGTTCTCTCATCATTCTCCCGTTGATGATGCCTCCTGTCGTGGCGGCTTTAATGTGGAAGGTCATCATGGCGCCCAACGGCGTTTTGAATTTTGTCACCGGGCTCAGCCGGTTCAGTTGGCTGGGAACGAATGCCGCCGCTCTTCCTTCCCTCCTCATCATCGACACCTGGATCTATACCCCCTTCGTGACGGTGATCCTCTTGGCCGGCCTGCGGTCCCTTCCTCAAGAGCCCTATGAAGCCGCCCTGCTTGATGGAGGTTCTTCCTGGTTCATTTTCCGAAGGTTGACTCTTCCCCTGCTCAAGCCGTTCATCTTTATTGCCGCTTTGTTCCGGACCATCGATTCGCTCAAGACCTTCGACATCGTCTACGCCACGACCAAGGGAGGCCCGGGAAACTCGACCATGCTTCTCCAGGTCAAGGCCTATTTCGAATCTTTTCGCCATTACAACATGGGGTCGGCGCTCTCGATGATGATGGTTCTCTGGCTCGTGATTTTCGTAATGAGCCGGATTCTAGTCGGATTCTGGACAAGATCATCAAGGCGGGCTCTGGGAAGATAGATGAAAAACGCCCCGCGCCGAAGATTGAAGGACAGGCGGAAGATCTTGTTCGTTTATTGCGGAATCGCGCTCTTCCTCATTTTTGCCCTGTTCCCCATCTTTTGGATTTTTCTGATGTCCCTCAAAACCGATAAGGAGATCATCGCCAGTGTGCCCAAATTCATTTTCAGCCCGACGCTCCAGAACTACAAAGCGATTCTCTTCGGGCTCAAGGCTGCGGGGACGGAAACGAGCCGGCCCGACTTCATCCTCTTTTTCAAAAACAGCCTGATCATCACCACGGGCGCCGTGCTTGTTTCCCTGCTTGTGGGAGTCCCGGCCGCCTATGCCCTCGCCAGGTTCAAGTTCAGGCTCAAAGAAGATATCGCTTTCACCTTCTTGAGCTTCAGGTTTGCGCCGGAGATTGCGGTGATCATTCCCATTTTTGTCATATATCGGACCCTCAGCCTCTACAACACGTACCTCGGCATGATCCTCGTCTACCAGCTCATCACTCTTCCGCTCATCATCTGGATCATGCGCGGCTATTTCGAAGACATCCCCGAGTCGATTGAACAGGCAGCGAGACTTGATGGCTATTCATGGTTTTCGATATTCCGCAAGATCAGCCTTCCCCTGGTTAAACCGGGATTGGCCTCGACGGCCATCCTCTCTTTCATCTTCGCCTGGAACAATTTCATATTTGGGCTCGTTTTGGGAGCCAAAGAGACCTTTCCGGTGACGGTCGGGACGCTCGGTTTCATTTCCTACGAATCCGTGCTCTGGGGACAAATGGCCGCGGCCTCCATGGTGACCATCCTGCCGGAGATCTTCATTGCCTTCTTTATTCAGAAATATCTCGTCAGGGGGCTGAGCCTGGGGGCGGTCAGGGGTTAGGATATGGCTTCGGTATCGCTCGTCAACGTCAGCAAGAAATATGGCCCCGTCCTGGCCGTAGATCACCTGACGCTCCGAGTTGGATCCGCCGAGTTTCTTGTCCTGATCGGGCCGGCGGGCGCCGGCAAGACCACGACTCTCAAGATGATCGCCGGCATCGAAGAGGTGTCCGAAGGCGACATTCTGATCGGCGATAGAAAGGTTACGGCCGGTGAATCGGATGCCATCGACGCGGCGATGATCTTCGAGACCTATGCCCTCTATCCCCATCTCACGGTTTTTGAGAATATGGCGTTTCCTCTGAAGTCGAGTCATAGAAAGATCGCCCCGGCCGAAATTAAAAGCCGGGTTGGAGAAGTCGCACACTTGCTGGAGATCGAGGGCCAGCTGCTGAGGCATCCGGCGGAGCTCAGCGGCGGACAGAAGCAGAGAGTGGCTCTCGGACGAGCCTTGGTCAGGAAGCCCAGAGTCTTTTTGATGGATGAACCCCTCTCCCATCTTGACGCCAAACTGCGCCACCAAATGCGCCGGGAACTCAAAAAGCTCAAAGATAAGCTCGAAACTTCCGTCATTTTTGTCACCCACGATTATCTGGAGGCTCTTTCGCTGGCAGATAGAATCGCAGTGCTCAATGACGGCCGACTCTGTCAGGTCGGAACCCCAGACGAGATTTATTTATCGCCGCAAGATGCTTTTGTCGCCTCTCTTTTTGGTCAGCCGAAGATAAATCTCGTCGAAGGCACGGTCTTAAGCCAGAACAATCGGCTCCTTTTTAGGACCAGGGACGGAGAGATCGTCCTCCCCCTGCCGCCGCCGCTCAAGGGGCGGCTGGAGAGGACAAATCTAGAAAAGATCACGGCCGGGATCAGACCCGCATCGATCAAATTCGTCGAGGAGCAATCGGCCGGGGCCCTCAGAGTCTCGAGCTTTCTGTCCGAACACTCGGGAAACAAACATCTCTATCACATGCAGATTGGAGAGACTTCGCTGACCGGAATCTTGGAATCAGGTCGCCTGCTCAAAGAAACGGAGAAGCTGTCTATTTCCGTCGATGAGGAAAAGGTCATCTATTTTGACCGCCTGGGAAAGAGGATTAAAGAGGCTTAAGCATGGCGGAGATCAGGCTCGAGAAAGTCCGTAAAGAATATTATTCTGGAAAAAAGGAAATCGAGGCGGTGAAAGGAATTGACCTCTGCTGCCGGGATGGAGAATTCATGGTGTTTCTGGGGCCTTCGGGCTGCGGCAAGACGACAACCATGCGGCTGATCGCCGGACTCGAAACCGTAACCGCCGGGGATATTTTCATCGATTCCAGGAGGGTTACTGAGTTAGCGGCGGGGGAAAGGAACGTGGCTCTGGCGTTTGAAAACTATGCCCTGTACCCGCCTTTGACGGCTCGAGAAAACATCTCTTTCCCTCTCCGGGCCAAAAAACTCGACCGGAACGGGATCGAATCCCGCCTCAAAGAAATCTCTCGGCTGCTCGGGCTGGAGGAGGTTCTGGATCGCAGACCGGGCCGGCTGGGGGGAGGCGAACAGCAGATGGTCTCCCTTGCCCGCTGCATCATCCGGGAAGCCGACGTTTACCTGATGGACGAGCCTCTCTCCCATCTCGATTCGGATCACCGCTTCCAGGTTCGCGTCCGGCTCAAGGCGCTTCATCAGAACACAAGGAAAACGATGATCTATGTCACTCACGACCAGCTCGAGGCGCTCGCCCTGGCCGACAGAATCGCGGTCATGAACGAAGGCCGGCTCCAACAGTTGGGTCCGCCGGAAGAAATCTACTCTCGGCCTCAGAACATGTTTGTCGCGGGGTTCGTAGGAGAGCCGCCCATGAATTTTGTCCCTGGAAGTCTTTTCCCGGAGGGCCCCGGATTCAGGTTCCTATCCGAAGACAGGAGCCTGAGCCTGCCCGTCCTTCCGCGCCTGCTCTCCAGGCCGCAAACTATTGCGAACGGCGGGCCCGTCGTCCTCGGCCTTCGTCCCGAGCATATCTCTCCGGCCATGGACTCAGCTGAGGATTCTGTGGCGGCGGCCGTCGAGGTCTATGAATCTCTTGGGGAAGAAGGGATACTGGAGGTACGCTGCGGCCGAAACGTCCTGGTGAGCCTGACCCAGCCCCAGCTTCGTCTTCGCAACGGACAGCATTTGGACATCTCGATTGATCCCGGCAAGGCCGTCTTCTTTGATCCCCAAACGGAGGAGCGGTTGTGAGGGAAGCCACGATTCATTTAAAGGAGAAAAAGATGAAAGCAGCCGTTTTTATCGGGAAAGAAAAAGTCCAGATCAGGGAGGTACCGGTCCCTAAGATCAGAGAGGATGAGGTCTTGGTCAAGGTGAAAGCCGTGGGCATCTGCGGGACGGATATCCATATCTACAAGGGAGAATACTTCACGGATTTCCCGGTCATTCCCGGCCACGAATTCTCCGGCGTGGTGGAACAGGCCGGCGGACAAACCAAGTATTTCAAAAAGGGCGACCGCGTCACGGCCGACCCAAATGTCTTTTGTGAATCCTGTTACTTCTGCAAAAGAAATCTTCAGAATCACTGCGAGAATCTGCGAGTAATCGGGGTTTCGGGGTCAAATGCTCATGGTGCCTTTGCCGAATACGTCGCCGTTCCCTACCGAAACGTATTCCACCTCGAGGGAAATATGAGTTTTGAGGAAGGCGCTTTTGCCGAACCCGTGGCCTGCATCGCCCACGGGATGGACATGGCCGAGATCAGGTTTGGGAGCGAGGTGCTGATCGTCGGCGCCGGTCCGATCGGACAGCTGCTCCTGCAGGCCGTTAAGTCTTTCGGAGGAGCCAAGGTGGTCATCCTGGACGTGGACGGGAAGAAATTGAAAACCGCCGAGGAGCTGGGAGCGGACACGGCGCTCGCGGCAGATGGATCCGAATCCGGAAAGCTCAAGGACATCGCGCCGCGGGGCTTCGATTACGTCATCGACGCGACCGGAATCCCCGAAATTGTCGAAAGGTCCCTGAAGTTTCTTAAGAGGGCCGGCACCTATCTTGTTTTTGGCGTCTGTCCCAAGGAATCCAAGATCACGATCAATCCCTATGAAGTTTTTCTCTACGACTGGAAAATCATCGGCTCTTTTGCTATCCGCAAGAACTTCGGACAGTCCATCAACATGCTCTCCAGCCGAAAAATCAAAATCGACAAGCTCGTCTCCCTGCGCTATCCCATCGAGAGATTTCCAGAGCTCCTGGATCTGAAGATGCAACGGCTCGACCTGATGAAAGTTCAGATTCAGTTCGATTGAACGATTGGTCGACCTCTGATTGCCGCCCTAACGGGACGACGGCTTTTGACCGGAGTGTCTGAGCAGAGCTTTGATGTGCTCCGCGGCGCCATATAGGTCGGCGGCGATAAAACTGGCCACAGCGAAATCCTGTCCTCGCGTGTATTCAGAAGGAACAGCGATCACATAACATCCCGCCCGCCGCCCGGCCCGAACACCGTTTTCGGAATCCTCAAGAACAATACATTCCCCGGGCTTCAATCCAAGCTTTTCACAAGTCCTGATAAAAATCTCCGGATCGGGCTTGCCTCTCTTGATGTCGTCCGAGGCTTGAAGAACGTCGAATTTATCCCTCACTCCCAGTTGGTTCATGGCCAGTTCTAAAAATTCCTGTTGGGCTCCCGTCGAAACCGCGAGTTTCAGCTCTCCATAGAAGGCATCGATGATATCGAACAATCCCGGCATCGGCCGAAGATCGTTTTTCATCAGTTCCCGCATCAGCTCGTTTCTCATGATCACGGCATCCCGGGGGGCGAGGGGCAATTTGAGTTCGCCCACCAGTATCTCCAGCCCCTCGATCGGGTTTCTTCCCATCATCCGCCAGAGGATCACTTCGTTTATCTCTTTCCCAAACCTCCCGGCGATGTCGCGTTCGGACTGAAAATAGAGCCGTTCGGAATCGATCATCAGTCCGTCCATATCGAAGATGAGGGCTTTCATGACTCTGAGGATCGGCCGACGCCGCGGAGTTTTCATAGAGGGTTCATTTTGTTTGCGTCCTCCGGTGATGGGATTCCTCCAATTCGGAGCAGAACCAAGACCAGATTTTCTTCTGAAACGCAACACTCGGGGGATTGCTTTCCAGGATCGACTTGAAACTTATGGCTTCCGTATCGGCAGGCGTAAATCTGTATTTTTTTTCTTGGTGCCAGACGAACGTGTATTCGGGATGGAACTGAACGCCCAAAACGTTTGCGTACTTTTCATGTTGAAGGGCCTCGATCACCTTTCCGTCCGTGGAGGTGGCGGCGACTCTCAGTCCCCTGCCCAGCCTACCGGCGGCTTGATGGTGGGCGCTGAGGACATAGGGGTGGTCTTTGGCGGTAAATCCGAACTGGGTGCAAAACTTCCCGTCCGCGGCGAGGTTGATGGGATGCATGACAAAAAAGGAAAAATTCTTCTCCGGATAAAGAGAGCAGAACGGATTCCGGTGCCAGTTCTCTTTGGGGAGAGCGCCCACATCCTCGTAGACGGTCTTCTGATAAGTTTCGGACCAGATATCCTGGACCAGGCTCCCTCCGGTTCCGACATTGAGCGTCTGGCAGCCCAAACAGAAACAAAGCACAGGAAACAAGGGCCTCGAGTCCAGCAGGGGCACGGGTTGATTATTTTGAGACCCCCCGAGCAGATGATAGATGAAGGAGACCTCGAGAAGGTGCCGGTGCGGAGTTTGAATAGAAGTCAGGAGGCTTGTCTTCTCTCCAAAAATCGAAGGCGGGATATCGGCCCCCCCGAAAAAGATGACGCCATCCGACTTGTTAAAGATTTCCTGGAATTCCGCCGTGCAGGGATTCTTCTGGAAGAGATTATTCTGGCTAAGTTCGCCGCTTATTTTATGGAACTTCATCCAACTCAACTTGTTTTTTTCGACATACTCTTTTGATTTCTGATAATTCGTGGATTCCTCGGACTCTCTTTCATGGTAGACACCGATGACGGTCAGATGATCAAGGGTGATCAACCGCAGTTGTTTGAGCTCAACCAGAGTCTCGATGAGTCCCTCGACCGGGAAGAAAACGGTCAGCCTCACCTCGTTGGAATTCGTTTCGGCCTGATCAAAATACCTGTCGGTGGACTGGCTGATGAGCGTGCCCTGAAATATGACCAGAGAAACGGCGATAAAGAACACCAACCTGGAGCGAATCGAAGGTTTCATGATATTGCCTCCTTCCTGCCAATGGGACTTCCTTGGATAACGAACGGCGAATTATACCATAAAACAACTGGGGGACGTTCCCCAAGGGGACACCCTCCTATAGTGTTGACCATCGCCCCGATGGGATGCTATATTGCCTCCAGCCATAAGCCTATCGATCAAGAAACTGGCACGGAGGTTATCATGAAAGTCCGATCTCTTATCGTGATGATGTTGAGCGTTTTCTTGCTCGCCGGAATCGCTCAGACTCAGCGCCGTCCCCTTAAAGTCCTGGTTTTGTACGACATGGAAGGGGTGACAGGAGCGACGAATGTCAAGCACACGAGTTTCTTGCATAAACCGGAATATGAGGAGGGGCGGAAATCGTTGACCGCAGACGTCAATGCCGCGATCGCGGGATTAAAAGCTGGAGGAGCGACGGAGATCGTGGTCGTGGACGGCCATGGGTCAGGCAATGACACCAGCCCCGATGTCCTGGAGGATCAGCTCCTCGCTCCGGCCAAGATGATCTCGCGCGACCGCCCTTTTGATATCTATATGGACAGCTACGACCAGTCGGTCGACGCCGTCGTCGCGATCGCGATGCACGCCGGCGCGGGAAATCAGGTCGGATTCCTTTCGCACACCTACACCGCCGAGGACGTTCAGTACAAAGTCAACAGCATGCCCTTCAATGAGTCGATGATTTTTGCCATGGGCGCAGCGCGTTACAAGATCCCCCTGATCATGGTCAGCGGCGACGATCAGCTCGAGAAGGAGATGAGCCGCTTCCTCCCCTGGGTCAAGTTCGCCCCCGTCAAACACGCCGTGAGCAGGTCCCTGGCCGAGTCCTTCCCCAGGGATGAGGTCTCGCGCCGGATTGAAAATGCCGCCCGGGAAGCCGTCCTGGCTCTCGACTCGGCCCGCCTTCCGGATTGGCCCGGGCCCTACCGGTTTGCCTTAACCTTTCAGGATGAAGCCCAGGCGCGCCTCGCTTCCTTGTCCCCCGGGGCGGAAAAACTGGCCGACGCCACATCGATACAGATCCGGGCGCAAGATTTTGAAGAGGGTTACCGCCAGAGCCTCCGCTTGATTTCATTGGCAGGCATCATGGGCAGTCGGCAGGCGGTCGAGGCAGTGATCGCGGCGCAATCCAACGCCGAGGCTCTCAAGCTCAGCATTTCAGACTACATGGACAATCGTTGGTTGAATCTCTTGCCCCCGACGCCGCCCGCCGCTCCTCAGGCAGCCAAGCGCTTTTGGGGTGCGCGATAGATAAACGGCCCGCCCGAATCTAAGCCTTCCGAGCAGGGCACTCGGAGGGGTTTGTATGATGAAAGCAGAAATTGCAATCATGGCAAAGCGCGATCGACTCAGGTTTGCCTTCGATTGTTTTGCGCGCCCAGGCAGGATCTGCTAGGATCCCACGGCCCACGGCGATCAGATCCGCCATGCCATCCTGGAGGGCCTGCTCGGCCAGATCCGGATGACGGATTCCTCCCACTCCAATGACGGGAACACTCACAGCTGATTTAGCCGCCTGGGCGAGATGGAGACGGGCCGAATAAGGGCTCCCCTCGGGCCGAACATGCCCGGGTGTGCCGCTTCCGCTCGATACGTCAAGAAGCTTGGCCCCCTCCTTCTCCAAAAGGGAGGCAGCAGATAACCCCTCTTTTAGATCGAGGCCCCGGCGCGACTTATCCGCTACCCCCAGCCGGCAAGTGACCAGAGCTCTTTCCTTCACTTCAGCACGCACGACTTGATATACCTCGAGGAGAAAGCGTCTTCGGTTTTCGGGACTGCCGCCGTACCGGTCGATCCGCCAGTTCTTCAACGGGGAGAGAAATTGGCTGAACAGATACCCGTGGGCGGCATGGAGCTCGATGATATCGAATCCGGCCTCGACCGCTCTGCGGGCAGCACATTTGAAAGACTCCTGAAGCCTCTTCAAGTCGGAAAGCATCACCACTAGCAATCGAAACACTTTCGCTGCGCCCCCGGCGATTCCTCGTTTTCCCGTTTCCCTGAGGGCGAGCGCTCCGGCATGGTGAATCTGGATCCCAGCCACGGCTCCGTTGGAATGGATGATCCGGGAAAGACGGGCGAGCCCTTCAACGTGGCGGTCGCTGTAGATTCCGATCTGACGCTTGCTGATCCTGCCTTCGGGTGAAACGGCTGTCCCTTCCACGATAACCAATCCCGGTCCGGAAGAGCGCTCATAGTGTTCGAGGTGGGCCGGGGTCACCAAGCCTTCATCATCCGCCAGGTAAGTGACCATGGGAGGCATGACGATGCGGTTCGGAAGGGTGAGGCTGCCGATTCGGAGCGGGGTCAGCAATCGTGAATACGTCACCCGCGATTCCTTACTTCCATTATCGGCATCAGATCCACTTCTTCGAAGTAAAGAACGGCAAACAAAAGGAAAAAATGGCTATTCCCAAAACTGTTCCCGCGACGTTAAAGATCAGGTCGCCCAGACTCGAATCCCTTCTGGGCATATAAGCCTGCAAGAGTTCGATCACCAGGCTGATTCCCACTCCCAGAAGGAAGGTCATGAAATAAGCCCGCCCCCTGGCGAGGGAGGTGGCCTTTAAAAGGAAAGCCGCGAAGAAAAAGCCGAGTGGAATGAAACCCGTGAGATTGATAAAGGCGTCCTTTAAATATGCGGGGCTTAATCGAAAATCTTTCCAGGGAGGCAACAAAACAATTCTATGGAGGGGGCTGAATGTTGCCGGAATTTCAAGCTGAGGAGCTGGCCCTCCATGATTTATCACTCGGCCTCCGGTCCCTTCGTCGAACAGATAAAGGGCGATGAGCCCTTCCTCATTAGCGACTGGATGGCCACCCTGTTTCCAGGACAAGTAACTCTGAGAGATTTCACTCCCCGTTAAAGATCGGTTATAAATGGCCAGGCCGGACAGGTCTCCCTTCCAATAAGCGTGGCCTGAAGGCGAGTTTCCGAGGACAATATATTGAGACAGGGCGATGTTCTCAGAAGGAAGAGAAAAATCAGGAGAACTTTTTGCTGGTCTCCCATCCACGTACAGTGTGGTACCCTCCCTCCCTGATGTCATGGCAATAAAATGATCGACATCCTTGGTTAATGCATTGGCCAGACCGATTTCTTTATAGGCCCTATGTTCATCGACGATGCTCGTGATATTTTTATATCGATACCGTACGATGAGTGAGGATCTCCATTGCCCAAGATAAAAGCTTTCGGACTTTTGTTGATCGCAAAATGCGATGAGCCTTGATATGCCCCAGGTTGAGTCATATGTTGGTCGGGCCCAAAAGGCAATGGTGATGGCGTCGTTATTAAGACATCGATGGTCCGGCGGGTTGAACGGATCAGAGTTATAGATGATGCCCTGTCCATAAAAATGGACTCCCTTCTCGTAAGGCATCCACTTCACCTCGTTCTCTGGATGGAATTTGAGAGGCCAGATGCCGGCCAGGAAGAATGCTATAAAGATCATCAAACAGGCGGCGGCGAGGAGGAGGGTGTTCTTGTCTCTCGGGGAGGTGGAGATCATATTTTCCTTTTGGTAAAGCAAAACATTTTTTTATTATATCGTATGCGCGGCCTTTGCGCACCTTCTAGTTCCCACGAAGAGCCGGAGATTCCGGGATTATGATTCCTAGGATTTAGGATTGTCTGGGCGCCGGATGGTACCGCCCCTGGCGTCAGGGGTCCGGCGGCAAGCAAATAAGAGCACAGTCCACATTCCAAGACGAAAACGAACCCCGCTTCCGGCCCTGGCAACCAGCGGAAATTGCGCGGCGGGGTGTCCCCTTGGGGAACGTCCCCCAGCGCGCCAGGCGCGTCTTTATTTTACCCTAACCGGATAAGGTGGCCGCTTCAATTTCTTGGGCGGGTTGGCCTTGAGCTCATCCATCACGACCTGGATCGCTTTTTCGAGCTGAGGATCATGGCCGGCCCGCACATCGGCTGGCGACATTTCGACCTCGACATCCGGCGGCACGCCCACGTTTTCGACCACCCAACCGTCTTCGCTCCAGATGGCCAGGTTGGGCGCCGTGACAAAGCCGCCGTCCATGAGGATGGGAAAGCCCAACATCCCGACCAGGCCGCCCCACGTCCTTTTCCCGACGAGCTTCCCGACGGTGAATTTATGGAACATCCAGGGCAGCAGGTCTCCCCCCGATCCGGCCATCTCATTGACGAGCATGACCTTGGGGCCCTGGATAGAAGCGTGGATGGTCTTATAATCGGCTCCGTATCTCGTCGCCCACATGGCCACGAAAGGCTTTGTTAAGCCAATCGATGTAATAATCGGCCAGGGAGCCTCCCCCGTTGAACCGTTCGTCTATGATCATCCCATCCTTGTCAACCTGAGGAAAATAGTAGCGCTTGAAATAGACATACCCGAGCGTAGACGTATTCGGGACATAAACATAACCGACCCGTCCGCCCGTGGCCTCCGCGACCTTCTTGAGGTTTCCCTCTACCCAGTCTCGGTTGCGGAGGGGTTCTTCGTCTCGCACCGGCACCACCTGGACGGTGCGAGACCCTGTTCCGTCCGGGTTGGGCCCGACGGTAATCTCGACGATTTTCCCGGCCGTGTTCTCGAACAGGCTGTAAATATTTGTCGGGAGTCTCAAGTCCTTTCCATTGACGGCCAGTAAATATTCTCCGGCTTTGACGTCGACGCCCGGTTCGGTGAGCGGCGAGCGAAGCTCGGGATTCCAGTTGAGGCCGCCATAGACTTTTTTAAATCTGTACCTTCCGTTCTCGATGGAATAATCAGCACCGAGCAGGCCTCCCGGGACCTGTTTGGGCGCCATCAGTTGGTCCCCTCCTCCGCTGAAACTGTGGCCGACCGAGAGTTCGCTGCAAAGCCAACGGATCACCCGGTTCAGGTCATTGCGGCAGCTCAGGTGGGGTAAGAGAGCAGCGTATCGCTCTTTCATGGCCATCCAATTGGCCCCGTGCATGTTGGGATCATAGAAATAATCGCGGTTGATCCGCCAGACCTCGTTAAAGATCTGGCTCCACTCGGTCGCGGGCTCGATGCGCACTTCGATGGCGTCTGCGGCGATCTTCCCTTGGCCCGGCGTGGCTTTGGCCGCCGAAGCGACGATTCCCCATGAACCCATCGATACATAGAGCATCTTTTTCTTATCGGCCGAGAGGAGATAATAATTTACGTCCGGTCCGACGACTTCGTCCTTGCGCTGCTTCATATCATAGCGATGAACCGAAGCGAGTCCGCCGCCCTGGCCGGATTCTTCAGACACTCCTCCTGCGGAGGGGGGGCTCCGCCTGGTAATAGACCTGACCTTCCTCGCCGGGTTGAAGATTCGAATAGTCTCCCCGAGGAACAGGAATGGCGAGTATCCGGTGGTTGAGCCCTTCAAAATCGATCGAAACTGCCACAGCCGCTTTCTCATCCACCTTTTTCCCCTCTTCTTTGGCCTTGTCACCAGCTTTCGGCTGATCCGCTTGCTTGGGTTTTTCCTCTTTCTTTTCTTCCTTTGGAGCGGCTTTTTCCTCGTCGCTCTCCTTGGCCAGCGGAGAGGGAATGTCTTTACGCAAAACGGCAACATAGAGGGAGTTGGTCGCGCGCATATCTGCGTTAGACTGGTCGAACCAATTTATGACCGGTCCCGCGTCCGTGCTCGTGAAGAAGTAAAGATATTTCCCGCTCGTATCGAAGACCGGCTCGCTGGCGTAGCTCAGGCCGTCGGTGACGGCGAATGACTTGTCTTTTTCGAGCGAGTAAATATAGACCGTATCATAAGACGCCGCGTCGTCAAGAGTGTAGGCGACCCATTTGGAGTCGGGCGACCAGGCGGACGGGAGGGTTCGGGGCCCGCGCACCGGCTTGTAATAATAGAGAGAACAGATCTTCTTGGAGACACCGGTCTGGAGGTCGATCCAGTAGAGTGTCCTGGAGTTGTCAGCATAAGAAATCTTCTGGCTGTCGGGAGACCAAGCCGGCGCGTCATAAAAGCCAGCGCCGATGAGTTTGTACATCTTGGCCTCGCCTTTTCCGTCCTGGCTTTTCACGTAGAGCTGGTATTCTCCGGAAGCGTCGGAAAAGTAGGCGATCGACTTTCCGTCAGGCGACCAAACGGGATTCCGGTCGTTCGCTCCCGGGCTGTTGGTAATATTGCGATAATCTCCTTTCTCCCCGGGGACGGTCACGATCTCGCCGCGGAACTCGAAGGCGGCGCGGGCGCCCGACGGAGAGATCGAGGCATCACGAATATATTGGGGCCCTTTGACATAACGGGGACGGAGCTCCAGGAGGTCGGCGGCGACACCGATCGTAAGCTTGGAGCTTTTGGCTGTCTCGAGCTCCAGCAGGTGAAGATAACCCGCCTGCTCATAGACGATCTTGCCGGCTCCGGCCGAGGCGCTGAGGACGGGGAAATCGGCATGGCTGGTCAGCTGTTTAATTTCCTTGGATTTGGTGTCAAAGGAATAGAGGTTGAATTCGCCGTTTCGGTCGGAACGGAAATATATCTTGTCGCCCAGCCACATCGGATCGGCATCATTGCACCGCCCCTCGGGCTGGGAAATCTTCTCAAACGAATAGTCGCTTGTCTTCAGGATCCAGACTTCGGCCGTCGTCCCGCCGCGGTAGTGCTTCCATTGCATGTAGGAGACGCTGTTGATCAGCGGGTTATAGGCGATTCGGCTTCCGTCGGGAGACATGACGGCCTTAAAAACCATCGGAATGTCGAAGGCTTCGGGGAATCCACCGTTGACCGAGACTTTGAATAGCCTCAGGAATCCCGAGTACGAATCCCGGAGGGAAACGAAAAGGACGGCCGACCCGTCCGGGGTGAATCCCTGGGCGAGATCCGGACCGGGGTGATAGGTCAAACGCTTGGGGATGCCGCCCTCGGCCGGCATGATATAGACATCGGCGTTGCCGTCATACTGGGCGCTGAAGGAGATCCATTTTCCATCGGGTGAAAAAACCGGATTACTTATGATGCCCGAATCCGAGGTCAGACGGCGGACGTCGGTGCCATCGAGGTTCGCCCGCCAGAGGTCGTTGGCGTAGACAAAGGCGACGTAAGTTTGGGAAATCGCCGGCTCCATGAGCATCCGCGTGTCGCGCGTGTCGACGGCTCCGGCGAAAGGCGCGAGAATAACAATAAGTGCGCCGCACAGAACACTGATCCTTGAGAACACTTTCTTCACTTTTACCTCCTGCTGGGGGACGTTCCCCAAGGGGACACCCTCCCTCTTTTAATTCTTTTTTTAAATAAAGCGCAAAATTAGGTATCCAAGATTGTTATACGATATTAATACAGAAAAGGTTCTGATACAAGCAATTCAGGTTGCGATCGCGTTTTCTTGTCATGGTTTTTGAAAGACTGTCCCTTTGGGGAACGTCCCCCAGTATGCTATAATTCCGCCATGCCAGGGGACGAGAGGAAAGACTTTTGGGAAATCCAGCGGGCCCAGTGGAGGAAAACCCTCTTTCTCATCCTTGTCCTTTTTGTTTTTTATTTTTTCGCCATCGGGCTGATCACCTTGGCGGCCGTGGCCAGCGTCGGCCTCTTCTCCCCCAGCCATTCCCTGCTTTCCGGGCATTTTCTCCTGAAACTCATAACCGCCGTCGCCGGAGCCTCCGTCCTGATCGCGGTCTTCCAATTCTATGACGCCAGAAAATTTGGCGCCGCCTATATCCTCAAGAGACTCGGTGCCGAACCGCCGGACGCCGCCGACCGCTACCACAAGCAGTTTCTGGACACCCTGGAAGAGATGCGGATCGCCAGCGGGATTCCCCGGGTGAAGGGCTACGTCCTTCCGGCCTTCGCTATCAATTCCATGGCCCTCATCGAGGCCGACAAAACTCCCGCCGTGGCCGTCACCGAGGGCTTGCTGGCCGATTGCACCCGGGACGAGCTCGAGGCCGTGGCCGCCCACGAGGTCGCTCATATTGCTCGGGGCGATGCTTTTTATGTGACCATGGTTTGCTCGCTGGCCAATTTCTTCGAAAAGATCCGCGAATCCCTCGAGCCCGAGCCGGACGAGCAATATGGCCAATGCCAGAATATCGGAGCGAGGGGCGGAGGAGGCGCGCCGCCTGTCCTTCTTTATTTGGCGGTCACGCTTTCGGCGCTGGTGATGCGCCTCTTAAGCACCCTCATCAGCCGTGAGCGCGAAATTCTGGCCGACGCCGCCGGCGTCGAGTTCTGCCGCGGTCCGGTGCCTCTCGCCCGGGCCATTTACAAGGCCCACCTGAAGAAGCTTCTGATCGGCGATTTCAGCTCCGCCTACAGCCCGCTTTTCATCGTCCCCCCGGATTCCGATGAGGAATCGGAAGGCCTGCTGGCCAATCTCTTCAGCACACACCCGCCGGTGATGAAACGGGTCGGATTGCTTGCGGCCATGGCGAATAAAAAGCCCGACGAGATCATCAGTCAAGTCTGGGAGATGAAACAGAGTCGGCTCGCGGCCAGGGGCGTCCTCCATTCGTATGAAGAGGCGATGCGAGAGGCTCAGGGGATTGCGCGGGGCTCGGCCGGGGACGGGGCGGCGGACTCAAGCGCGGCGCAAGCTGGAGTGACGGGTGAAACGGGTGGGCCTCCGGTTCCCGATGATGAAAAAATCTGGCTCGTCCGAGATCACTCCGGAAAATGGCAGGGACCCTATCCTATGGGCGAGCTTCTCTGTCTTCCGTTCTTCAGCTCATTGATCTCCGTTAAGAACCTTCACGAGCAGGTGGAAGCGCCGGCCCGCGAATTCCCCCAGATCAGGATTGCCCTCCACAGGCTGGCCAGAAAGCAGCCCATCAGGCCGTCGGACGAGAATAAATGCCCTCGCTGTCACGTTCCGCTGGCCGAGAGCTTTTATGAAGGCGTGGCCGTCAATGTCTGCCCGAAGTGCTCGGGGAAGCTCGTTGAAATAAGAACGATGGAGCGAATCCTGGCCCGCCGCGAAGTCACTTTCTCCGACGAGCTGATGAAGAAGGCTGGCGATTTCAAACAGAAGTTCCTGCTCAACCCTGTCAAGACTCAGAAAATCAACGACGCTGAATCCGGGCGGCTGACCTGTCCACACTGCGGCTACAAGATGCTCCCGAGGCCGTACAGCTACCAGTATTTTGTGCCGGTCGATAAGTGCCTATCGTGCTACAAAATCTGGTTCGACTCCGACGAACTTGAGATCCTCCAGATCCTGATCGAAACCGCATAAACTGGGGGAACGTCCCCCAGTTTTAGGCTTTGAAGAGGCCGGTGTCGAGCCACTCCTTCTTCAGGACCGACCAGAAGTCCTCGGCCAGGCCGCGCCTCAGAGTACTCATAGGGAAGCCAGCCGTATCCCTTCTCACCCCATCCTTTGCCCCAGGAATTCCGGATCAAAAGCGCCCCAACGGTCTCGCCCGCTGGAGTATTTGTTCTTGATCTTCATCTTGTCATCGTAGCCGACCGTCACCACCGCGTGCCCACCCTCCATCTTTTCCTTCGGCGAGGGAAAAGGGATGCGACCGGTCTCGGCAGCCTGGTCGACCGAGTTATAAACCGTAAACCCGAACATCGCCGGATGACCTGCCGCCAGGTAAGTTCTGAGCCGCTCCAGGACTGCCTCCGGCTTTGATCCCGGCGGGTCATGACGGTAGTACTTGAGCGTTTTGTAGTTCTGAGCGAAGGCATAACAGAAGGCGGGCGGCTCTTTGTCGAAAGAATCCGTATCGTCGGTGTACGGCCAGTATTCCTCGGGCGGCACGCCGAACAAGATCATCGCCCCCATGGTTATCCGCAAATAAGCGCCGGTATCGCCTTTCATCTTCATCAGGTTCCTGGTGACCTTATACAAAAAGAGGCGCGAGGCATCGATGTGCTTACCGAACGATTTTCGCTCGTAATACTCAATCACCCCAACGCCGGCGTTGGCCGTGCACGCCCCCAGCATCTTCTGGTCCTCGATAGGCGAACAGAATTCGCGAAGGTCGACCGCTGAGGGCAAAGCGGTTTTTTTCCGCCGCGTCCCGCCCTTCCCTGCCCCGACCGGCAAACCCGTCGGCCTCAGGATTTCCTTAACCTCTTCCGTTTCCTCCGTGTAATCCCGGAAATCCGGATAATCGGGTATCCATCCCATGCCGCATTTTCTTTTCTCGTCTTCCATCACGACACCTCCTCCCGCCCCTTAAATTGCAACCGAGGGATCCTCCCCTTTTTTGCGTTATTCAGCATATCGCCGCACATTTTCTTTGGCGTCCTCTTAATTAGACGACGCACTTAGCGATTTTTTCTCACTTTTTTATAGATGCAACAATTGAACTAGGGGACGTTCCCCAAGGGGACACCCTCGACAGCGAGCCAGCAAGTCCGGAGCCAAAGACTAAACAGAGAAGCTTGATCGGGGATTTCAAGGACGGGGCGGAAGCTCATCGCCTGAAGGCAATCAGTAAACTTCTTTGTGGCTTCCAATGTCAATCAACAAGACGTTGTCTTCATTTAAGAATCGAAATATTACACGGCAATCATAAGAACAGCTAAAGGCCCATGAACCTTCGAGTTTGCCAGTGAGTTTGTGAGTCCTCAACATTGGATTAAACGGATCTTTGGAGAAAGTCGTTATAGCATTCCAGAATTTCTTTTTGAGTTCGTCATCATTTTTTATTTTTTTCTTGTAAGTTCTTTTGAAACTTTTATCCCAGATGACATCAATCAAGCTCAAGATCCTTGTGTAGATCTTTTATGTTCCCCTTTTTTACGTTTCCTTTCTTAAGGTTTGTTAGCGCCCCTCTCGTTCTCCTGGCGGTGGCATCTCTTTTCGCTTCAATCAACTGCTTCTCTATGACCTCAGTAACATATTCTTTATCATTCAAAGATAGCTTATCAAAATTGCTAATTACGTTATTCAGCATATCGTCGCGCATTTTTTTTGGCTTCCTCTTAATTAGACGACTCATTTGGCTATTTTATATCACTTTTTTATAAATGCCACAATTGGAGATATTCATCCCCTATTCCCGCCCTGAACATCTGCGACCAAATCCATAACATCATTTCTGCATCTAAAAAAAAGCGCTGAAATCGAAGTGCATAGTTCTATTCATAGCTACCGCTTCCATGTCTTTTTTCCCCCAGTTGCCGTTTCGAGTGCCGTTACGGACGCGCTATTTCAAACCGAGCGCTCTGCCGTTTCCACTAAAAAAACTACGCCCAGACGCGGTTCAGAAGAAACCTTTCGTTTTTTGTCTCCCCTGTTTAAAAGTCTCCATCATGTGGCGAGCCCTTTTTAGATAAGCATCCCGCGCGTACACTCTTCGATAGACATTGAGCAGCCCATCTTCCAATTCCTCTTTGGTCATCGACTTGGGCGAAAATACGACATCAAAGCAGCTATAGAGATCCCATCGATCGTCGTCTGCGGCCAGTCTTTTCTCATCAATTAAGGTCTCTCTCACCCTTGTACCAGGGAAAGGTGTCATAAAGTGAAATTGTCCCAGAATGTTGTTGTCCAGAACAAATTTTATCGTGTCCTCAAAGACTTCCAAGCGATCATGGTCAAAGCCCAGGATAAACGCGCCCAACACCTGAATTCCGTGATCCTGTATTTTTTTGCAGGCTTCCGAATAGCTTTTGAGATGATGAAGTTTCCATTTGTTCCCTTGGATAGAGCCGAGGTTTTTCGGCACGAGGCTCTCAAATCCTACAAAGACCGTTACACAACCGCTTTTCCCCATTAACCCCAGCAACCGCTCGTCTTCTGCTATCGAAATGTCTGACTCTGTAAAATACCTGATTTTCAGTGGTCTGAGCGCCTCCAAGAGTTCGAGAGATTTTGCCCTGTTTAGGAACATGTTATCGTCATTAAATACGATTCTGCGGTTTTTCGATAATTTTAAGATAGCTTCCAATTCCCTTAAAACCTGGTCAGTTTTTTTGTTCCGCAGCTTCGGTCCATAGACCTTGCTCACTGTACAAAAAGAGCAATCCAGGGGACATCCTCTGGTCGTTTGAATCGGGATGAATGGATATGCGCCGATATCGATAAGATCATATTTGGGTACAGGTGACTGCTCTAAATTTATTTGCCCAGGATTAAGATAAAACTTTTTTAAAGTCCCTTGTTTAAAATCTTTGATCAAATTTGGCCAAGAAACCTCTCCTTCCCCTACGACAACCGCATCGCAAAACTGCTTTGCTTCATCCGGAAGGACGCTGGCATGAATGCCCCCCAAGACCGTGAAAACGCCCCGTTTCCTGAATTCCGTGGCAATTTCATAGCCTCTCCGGGCCTGCTCCGTGATGATACTTATCCCGACGATATCAAATGGTTCTTCAAAATCTATCTGGGTTGTTCTCTCATCAATCAATTGAATCTCCTCCGCCTGAGGAGTGCACGCCGCGATTGTTAATAAAGAAAGGCTTGGAAGATAAAACGAGGGCACATAATGATTGGACTCGAAAAAATATTGAAGCTCAGGATTGGAACTTGAATATGTATGCTTTCGGCTTCTTGATGGATATATTAAGCCTATTTTCATTGAAATTTAGCAAGCCTCCTAGAGTCCCCCTCTCCCTTCCCTGTTTGAGCAATCAGCCCAGATATCCGCAGTAACAGAACAAACATTTGACATTTATAGCAAATATTAATAAAAATATTACATTGCATCGGAATTAGCAAAAGTGATTCGCCGCGTGATTGGGTGATCGCATCTAGAATCGTCAATGCCGGAATACAAACACGCCTTTAAAGCTGATCTGAAACGATACTACAGATCAGTTTCGCGAAACCAAACCCTCATTTAGAAAAACAAATTAAGATCTGGATAACAAATTTCGGGCTCCATTGCACAGCGATCTATCGATTTGGCCAGTTTTCACGACGCCTCAAGAAAAAAAATATCATTCTAGGTTTCCCCTTTAGATTCCTCCACCTATATTGAATTATCTTATGAAATTTTTCCATCACGTTGATATCGACCTGGCTTCCATTGGCCCCGGATTCGTTATTGCGCATGTCGGAACAATCTATTTTGGGTCAGTTAAGATAGGAGAAAATTTTTTGGTTAATCATAATGTCACCATCGGTCCGGGGAGTTTCGAAAGTGAGAGCCGGCGTGCCGACTATCGGCAACAACGTGTGGGTTGGAACTGGGTCCGTTATCTATGGAAATATCACGATTGGAGACAATGTTATTGTAGTTAACGGCTGTATATTGTCTCGAAACGTTCCAGACAACTGCCTCGTCGCAGGAAATCCCGGCAGAATACTCATGAGGAACACCGATCCTGAGTGGCACTCTATGAAGGAAGAGACGTAAGCGCTATCTTCAACGGGATTTTGATCTGAGATTTAATTTCTCTTTAACGAATTCTATTGTTTTGGCATATTCTTTAAACTCGAGTTTTCCCAAGGCATCCGAACGGCCCAAATAACCTTCTCGAACCAATTTAGCCATTTCAAAAGCATAAGGATGAAAACCATGTCTCTTTTTATGAACAACATTAGCATAAGAGTTGAGCAGGCAATTGGTCGAGTTGGCGTCAACGTCTTGAGGAGCCAGCCATCCCATTTGTGCGTCCTTTTTAAGTATTTGGGTCTCATCATAATCCAAAAAAGCCAGGGGACTTATGTTGTATGGAAAATCCTCGGCCCTCTTAAAATGTTCCTCTTCCAAAAAATAAGACTTGATCTCATCCCGAACGACTCTTTGCAGGGGCTCGTACGCGGCTTTCTGCATGGCTCTTATCATCTGCGGATTATTCTTCATGATCGATGACGCCGCCGGTATTTGACCTGGCGACCAACCAAAAACAATGAATGGGATTTGCTTCTCGATAGCGAGCCGCAGCGCGTTAAATTTGACAATAGCCATGCAAGATGTGCAAATGGTACTCGCCCGGACCAGCGTCTTGGGCGGATAAATATTCTCTTTCGCGCCCGCAACAAAAATTCTCTTAAGGACATCGAATCGGGGCTTGAAGAAAATATGATCAATTCCCAGATTTTCGACAACAGTCCGAATATTGCGAAAGGTTTGTTCGGGAAGAAAACCATTGTCCAAAGTCAGAGCAAGGACGCGCAGCCCATAGTTTTCCTTCAGAATAGCAAGCGTATAGGTGCTGTCTTTTCCGCCACTGTAGCTCATCAAAGCGTCATAATTTGACCTGCCCTTGTGCTCTTTGATCAGCGCCTCGAATTTCTGCCGGTATCTTTGCCTTTTCTCCTCGAGATTTTGCTCGCCTTTAAACTCAACGCAGAAATTACACATTCCCTCCCCATCAAATTTGATACCTGGGAAACTTTCAGGCAGTACACAATTTTGACAGAGCTTCATTGATGACTCTTCTCGTTAAGATCATCACTTTCTTTCCGCACACTATTGCCTTGGAGAGACTTTAGCAGTCAACGTAGAAGGTAGCCTTCTCAAATGCTCCGTGGCATGGTACTTGGCCGTAAAATCTCTAAAAGCTCTCTTGACCTGGTCCCGGGTCAAATCCATTACTTTGGCTGTTTCTTCCAAGGGGATTTGATTTTCCCAAGCATAGAGGAGGAGGTCAAGAATTTCATAGGGCATTCGAAAATAAATTTCCTCATCGGTGACATGAAAACTATACGTATCCGGGCTGGGTGCTCTCTGGATGATTTCTGGAATGACTCCCCTGTAGGCAGCAAGCTCAAAAACTTGCGACTTGTAGAGATGAGCAATCGGCTCGATATCCACTCCCCCATCCCCGTATTTCACAAAAAATCCCTGCATGTTTTCTGATCTGTTTGTCGTGCCGCAAACGAGATAATTCATCTTTTCGGCCCGATAATAAAGATGCATCATTCGCGTTCTCTGCTTCGTATTCTGGGCCGCCATGATTCCGGCCAGAACATTCTTGTTTAGTCGAGAGGATTTCTTATGGTCTTTGCCATCTTCGATTGTCAGAGTATAAAAATTGAAGGCATCCTTAGATAAGAGATCCGGAGGCAGGGTGATCTTCATTCTATGATTAGAATCATATTCTGGGAAGACTTCCCGAACGATATTATCCCGCTTTTCGTATGTCCCAAAGCCTTCAAGAGTGGGACTGATGTCAATGACGTCCGCTTTTATGCCCATCTTCTGGGCCTGCTTCAAAGCGTAGACCGGACTTATTGGATCTGAGTCTCTTTCCGGAAGGATCAAACCGACAACCTTCTCCTTTCCTAAGGCAGCGACACAGAGTTCCGCGGCAAGAGCTGAATCGACCCCGCCGCTCAATCCGATGACAGCTCCCTCTCGCCTCATCGAGAGCGTTTCTTGGCGGATAAAACCGGAAATGTATTCTGTCTCCTTTTTGCAGTCGATCTTAAGAATGTCTTTATGAAACTTCAATATTTAACTTCCCATTTTCATCGATCTCAGACTACCAGAGAAAAAGTGATTATTTGCAGAATTAATCAACACAATTCTTTTTTGTTTATTTTCCCGTGCAAAGACTTCGGCAATTCTTCACGAAACTCGATATATTTTGGAACCATAAAGCTTTCCAGACGCCTGGAGCAGTGCGCGACGATACCATTATCTGACATCTTTGATTCCTTTTTTAAGACAACAAACGCCTTTATTGCCTGACCCAGGATTTCATCAGTATACACCAATCACCGCGGCTTCGCTAATATCATCAAGCTCGTACAGCACGTTTTCTATCTCTTTGGGGCTCACTCGTTCTCCCGCGACCTTAATAACATCATCTTTCCGGGCGATGAAATAGAGGAAACCCTCCTCATCCGTCTTAAAAAGGTCTCCTGTATATAAGAGTCGCTCTCCGGGGATTGGTCCCGGCCTTAGGGCTCTCTCCGTTTCCTCGGGAAGATTCCAATAACCTGCCATGACATTGGCACCGCGGACGACCAGCTCGCCTATCTCTTCGGGCTTTGTAACTCTATTACCTTCTTTATCAACGAGATATACTTCAGTATTGGGGATTGCCTTTCCGACGGACGTGGGCCTGATCATAAGTTCTTCGGGGGGAAGATACGACACCCTCTTGCACTCTGTCAGGCCATACATCGAAAAAACCTTGGCTCCAGGAAATATTTTCTTAAGCTCAAATATATATCGGGGCGGCAAGGCCTGAGCGGTATTCGTAATATACCTTAAGCCTGAAAAGTTATGTTTATCTAGATTCTTAAGTTTTAAAAGGATGGCAGCGATCGTGGGAACGATGGGAAATCCGGTGACCCGTTCTTTAAGAATCAAATCGATGACCCTGTAGGGATAAACGAAGGTTCGTTCGAGAACCACGGTTCCGCCGAATTTGAAGGACATCAAGACCTGGTAAAGCCCATAGTCAAAAGATAGAGGCAAGACGTCGAGGATGATATCATCAGGAGTATTCCCCAAATATTCCGTGATAGAATTCGCCGCGGAGACCATGTTGAGGTGGGTCAACATGACGCCTTTTGGCAGCCCCGTCGAACCAGAAGTGTAAATGAGACTCGCCAAATCGATATCGATACAACGCCTATCTTGATATTTTGAAGAATGATGTTTTGTGATTTCTGGATAAAAATATATTTGCGCGCCAACGGCCTCAAACAACTGTTCTTTATAATTTTCCTGGTCAGTTAAGATGATGGACTTCAGATTTGGACACCCCTGGAGAATATCCTTGATTTCTGCCAAATGTTCAGCATCCGTGACCAGAACTCTGGCCTGACAATCATTAAGGATATATTGGGCTTTTTTGGCCTTCACTTGGGGATTTATAACTAAAAAAATCCCCCCTGCCTTTAAAATTCCAAAGATGGCGACGACGGCTTCGGGCGAAGACGCCAGATAGACAGCCCCCCGGCCCTGTTTTTCTAATCCGCCTTGGATCAAAGCACAGGCTAATGAATTTGCCGAATCATCGACTTCCTTATAAGTCAGTCTTTTTCCCTCGGAGATGAGGGCGACTTTATCAGGGAACTTCCTGGCGCTTTGTTCTAAGAATTCATGAACCAGCATGCGATAATTTTTTCTTTATAAAAGATACGAGCTTATCCAATGAATCTAGATTATCCGGGACGAGCTCCTCATCTTCGATCTTGATATCAAACTTCTCTTCAAGGAACTCCAACAGCTCCAGGAACCCCGTTGAATCGATAATCCCCTGCTCCATAAAGGAATCATGATCATCAAAGGCCTCGACGCCCGATGACGGAAGGAAACTTTCGGTGACAAATTCTCTTAGAATGTTCTTGGTCACATCCAGGGTTTCTGAATAACGTGTTCCCATTTCTTCTTTCCCCCTAACGTGTGTCAGATCAATTTTTGCGGTTTGTCATAGGAATGATAATAATGCTTCATAAAATAATAATCGTGCTCTTTGAGGCTGATGTTGTTGATGATGACGCCGGCGCATTTGATGTGGTGAAGGTCGAGCCTTTCTTTAGCCCGCCTGAGCGCGTCCCGCGACGTCTTGCCTCCCCAGGCCACCAAGATCACTCCGTCGAGCTTCGTCCCCAACACAATTGCATCCGATAGTGAGAGCAGAGGGGGCGTATCGAATAATATATACTCAAAGAATTCCTTCATATTGTTGATGAGCCCAGCCATCTTCTCTGAGCCCAGGAGTTCAACAGGATTGGGCGCCACGGGACCTGCGTTGATCAAATAAAGGTTAGGAATTTGGGTCACTTTGACGAGCTGGCTGACGGGGATCGTGGTCGCCAAAAAATTCGTCAGCCCATCGACATTATTGATCTTGAAGATCTTGTGAAGTTTCGGTTTCCTGAGGTCAGCGTCCACGAGGAGGACCTTCTTTCCGGCTTGGGTCAAAGCGACCGCCAGATTCGAGATGGTCGCGGTTTTTCCCTCCTCCGGGAGCGCGCTCGATACGGCCAGATACCTCCGCTTCGAATCCGGCGCCGAAAGGAGCAAGGTCGTCCGGACGGATCGGTAGTATTCAGAGATATACGAGTTCGGCAAGAAATGGGTGATGAGTTCGATCGATCTTATCTCGGGCAATTTTATGTCTGGTATTTCTCCTCCCTTTTGTTCGCCAGGACCTGCCCCTTTCGTTCCTAAGGCTTCCTTCTCTTCTTTCTTGGTATCGAGGAGCCATCGGCTGGAGTCACGCTTGCTCTTCTTGCTCTTCCTCTTTTTCTTGTCTTTGATCTTGACCTCGAGCGCCTTGGACTTCTCTTTCTCCTTGACCTTCTTGATGCCGCTTGGGATGAAGGCCGGAATCATTCCGAGCGCCGGAAGCCCGGTGTATTTCTCCACATCCTCAAAAGTCTTGACAGTGTTGTCCATGTACTCGAACAGGAAAGCCAAGCCCAGCCCCCCGAACAGCCCGATCAAGAGCGCAAGCACCATGTTCAATTTTTTCTTGGGGCTCGAGGGATAAAGCGGAATGGCCGCCCGGTCCACGATCCAGACGTTCGACGTCCTCAGGCTCTTCAGCCGGGACGAGACATCCGTCTCGCTCTGGCGCTTGAGCAGCGATTCGAGAACACTCCTCTTATTCTCTATTTCGATCTTCAGGCTGTTGTAGAGAATCGCGTTGCTGTTGAGCTGGACGGCTTCCCGCTTCTGGGCGTTGAAGGCTTCCGCGAGGGACTGTTCTTTCTTCCACGCCGCCTGGTAATCCGAATAGGCGCCCTTGATCAAGTTTTGCGTTTCATTCTTAAGCGATTCCTTGGCCGAGTCGAGCTCAGTCTTCAGCCGCTGCATCTCTGGATATTCGGGTTTGAAGGTCTCCTCTTTTTTCATGTACTCCCGGCTCAACTTCACATAGTCTTCCCTGAGCCTCTGGATCAAGGGATTGAGAAGGGCCTCGGGAAGATAATCGGGCGTCGCGACTTTGATTTCGTTATAATTGGCTTCCTTTTTGACCCGGTCGATCTGTGCTTCGGTCAAAGCGCGATTGAAGTCGCCGAGCTTCTCGACGATGGTCGTTTCTTTATCGCTCAGGGCGAAGATGTTCTTGGCCGCGCCGTACTCCCCGAGTTTCCGTTCACTTTCTTGGATCTCTGCCGTGACCGCGGCGATCTGCTTGGTCAAGAATTCGCTCGCCTGCTCGGTGGCCAGGTACTTCTTCTGGATGTTCAGATCGATAAAAGCATCGAAAAGAGCATTCAGGGCATCAGCAGCGAATCTTGGGTCGTGGTCTTTAAAAGCGACTTCAACCAGCCTTGTCTGTCTTATCGGTTTGACATCGACTCTCTTCAGCAGGGTATCGATCAGTTTTCCTCGGAAGATGGGATTGGATTTATCTGAAGACATTGGATCCTTTCTCAAATTTCCGAGGAAAGCATCATTCTCATAGAGCTTCAGCCTGTCAATCGTGTCCTCCGCCACCGTCCTACTCTGCAGAAGCTTGTACTGGGTCTGGAAGTAATCATCGTTCAGCGTCTCGATCTGGAACATCTCTTCAAAGCGCAGGATATTCGGCTCCCGCTCAATCATAAGAGTCCCTTTGGCCGTGTAGGTCGGCTTCATCAGGAAGGATGCGACGGTCACGACGGCAAACAAAACGAGCGCGAAGGAAATGATAGTCCATTTCCTCTTGAGGATGACCGTCCAATAATCGCGCAAGTTTGTTTCGGATCCTTCCACATTTTCCCTAAATTCAGAGTCATTCATCGCATACTCCAACGATCCCGTGACACGAGACAAGTGACACGCGACTCGCTGTTCATTTATTTAAAGACTTAATCAGCCCAGTTAACATTTTGTCCACGGAAACCACAAGGTTTCCCAGCTCTTCATAACAATTATCGCTAAAAAAATCTAATTTCTTGGCAATTTCGCATTGGGCATCAAGTTCGCTCAGAGATCCCTTGGCTATGAATAAGAATTGAATGAACTCTTTTTTGGAATTCCTTGCTGCTCCCTCTGCGATATTTGATATAACCGAGGTGCTGGCCCTTCGCATTTGTGAGGTCAGCCCGAATTTCTCTTCTTTTGGGAAATCCTTTGTCGTCTTATAGATCTGAGCTGCTAGGTCTAACGACCTTTGCCATAGATCTAATTTTTTATGCGGCTTATTAATCATCCTCGCTTATTTCGTGTCACTTGTCACGTGTTACTTGTCACGGTTAAAATATGCTTTCCGGGACGTACACCACATCCCCTTCTTTCAGCTCGATGTCGGGCTTTTTTCCCTTGATGATGTCATTGAGATTGACCTTTATCTTGATCTCTTTGCCTGTCTTCTTATCTTTTCTTTTGATCACGACACCCGACTTCGATGCACCCTCGGCCGTCCCTCCGGCCTGGGCGATAGCCTGCAAGACGGTGATCTTCTTTGACTGCTTCACCTGAACGGCCCCAGGGTTTTTCACCTCGCCAAAGACATAGACATTGATGATCTGGTCGATCGGCACGCTGACCACGTCGTTAGGCTGGAGAGGGATGTCGAGCTTCTGGTTGCCGTTGATGATCAGATCCTCCAGATCAATGGCAATCTTCTCCTCGGTCCCGTCGCTAGAAACCCGGAAGACGGAAAGATCGTTCGAAGCCCGGTCGGTCAGCCCTCCTGCTTGAGAGATCATCTGAAGAAGGGTCACCCGGCCGATTAGTTCATACATACCCGGCTTCCCCACCGCCCCGATCACGGCCACCCGATTGGCCTGATATTCCTTGATAAACACGGTCACCCGCGCCTTCTTTAGATATTTCTCCTCCAAGAGTGAGGCCAGCTTTCCTCTCCAGTTCCTCTTTGGTCGACCCCTGGATCACGACCCTTCCCAACAAAGGCAACGTGATCGACCCCTCTTCCGACACACGGACCGTCTGGTTCAGCTCCGGCAACTCAAAGACCGTGATCTCCAGCAAATCCTTCGGTCCTATCTTATATTCTTTAACTATCGTCTCTTTTTCTTGCTGTCCAAACAACGAAGGAACGTGGGAATGTGCGAACGTGAAAACGAACGAAATCATAAAAACGATAAAGAAACTCAGGCAGTTTTTCTTTTTCACCGATTGATCCTTCCTCTTGTTTCTGAGATATTTTATCAAATTCCCGATTAAACCAGAAAATGGAATTTAAAAATTATATGTTAAATTTGCCCCGATAAATATCCTTTTTCCGTTTTCATAAACAAGGTTGGAATCCCGTATCCACTGATTCGCTGTTACCCCTAAACCCACATTCTTTTTTAGCCTGAAATAAATTCCGACGGTTTGTATCTCATAATCATCCCTCCGTTTTCCGAACGAGCCGGGAGCGATGAGCTGGCTCTGGGGGTAGTTGTTTCTTCCTCGAAAATAATCATAGTCCAGCCTGATGTTCCTGAACAGATAGATCGAAGCCCCCGCTCCAGCCCTGTTTTCAATATAATAGGCATTATCGTACCAGACCGAAAACTCCACTCCCCTCTTATAATTCGCTCTGACGCTTAACGGCTTCATCAGCCTGATCGACATTTCTGTATCGCCGACTACCCCCCGATAATCCTTGACACCGGCCTTGAGCGCATCAAAATATTTGTACCCCAGGTTCATCTTTCCGCTAAAAACCCCAATTGGAGAGAACTCGAACCCCCCTAAAGCCGCAAGACTCCTGGAATCTCTCAGACTCTGCGGCTCCTTAAAATTGAAATATCCGTATTCAACGTTTAGGACAAAAGTCGTCCTGTAAGTAAGCTGATAATATGCCATGAGATTGGCCCGGTTTTCCACGTGATTTAGAATTTGGCTAATGTTGAATTGCCCAAAAGCGAGGCTTTCATAGTCATACCTCGCCCGCGCTGTACTTGGCAAGAAGTGAAGTCTTTTTCGTAACCTGCCACAGAATCGATCCCTCGTAACTATCCTCTTTTCTCTGAGGCCTGATATCGATTTCTGTATTCCATATTTCCCGGGCCACAGAATACCCTTTTCCCAAAGTGACAAAGAATTTATTCAAGATAAAATGGACCTGCCTGTTAAAATAATTATTCCAGGTTCGTTCCCCTTTAGTTTTCGCATAATAGACATACTGAGGAGATTCATAAATGGAGAAGACGATCTTCTTCTTTATCGGCAAATAGACGTAAAACCTGGGTCCCGCCGTAATCGAATAATCCTTGATAGGATTGCTCGGCGTCCGATAGACATTCGAATCGTAACCCGCGTCGCCCAGATAAAGAAGAGTCCTGATCCTGAACGGCCCGATTCTTAATCCGGCTGCTTTGACATTTTGCTCGAGTTGATACCCCATCCACGTATCGCCATATGAGTAGCTTTGCACTGAACTGCAGAAAATTAGCAAAAGTCCCATGGCTGAAACTGCGAAACATCTTTCTTTTCATTTCAGGTTGTTGGTTGATTGGCTATCAGCAATTAGCTATGATCCATGAGCTATTAGCTATTCTGTTTGATTGCCTATGAGCTATAAACTATGACCCATGAACTTCTTGTTTGGCCATGAGCTATGAGCTTTTTAATATGCTCCTATTCCAAACAGCACGACGGGTATTGTCTTTATCAAGATCTTGAAATCCAGCCATAAGGACCAATGATCGAGATATTGCAGGTCCAGCTTCATCCATTCATTAAAATCGACCTTGTTCCTTCCATTGACCTGCCATAGACAGGTAATCCCTGGGCGCATGGACAACCTTCTTCTTTGCCAGCTCTGGTACTGTTCTACTTCTTTTGGGAGCGGCGGCCTAGGGCCAATCAAACTCATGTGCCCGGCAAAGACATTGAAGAGTTGGGGAAATTCATCCAAGCTCACTTTTCTTAGAATCCTCCCTACCGGAGTTACCCGTGGGTCTTTCTTAATCTTGAATACTGGGCCGTCCATCTCGTTCAGCTCTTCTAAATCCGACTGCTTTAAAACAGCGTCCTTAAACATAGTGCGGAACTTATAGAGAATAAACCTTCTTCCATTCAGGCCGACCCGCTCCTGTTTAAACAATATCGGTCCCGGAGTAGGTGAGTTTTATGAGAATAGACGTAATTAAAAGGAGTGGGCTGGTCACGATGATGCCCATCCCGGATAGGACAATATCCATGGCCCTTTTGACAAAGAGCTGCCATTCCCTGGCGACCGTGGTTTCAAACGTTAAAAGAGGGATCCCATCGAGCTCCGAGGGATAAGAACGGGCTATTTTTAGATCAAACAAATCCACCGCAATCGTGGCCTTCACGCCGTGTATCTCACATTCTTGGATGGAATCTTCAATATGAGTCAATCTTAATCTGGGAACCACGAAAACGACTTCATCTATGGCCAGCCTGTGGAGGATATTGGGGATATCCCTCAGTATTCCAATAACTCGGACGCCCTGGACCAGCGATATTCCTCGTCCGGGCTCGTCTTCGATCGCCCCCAATATTTTCATCCCCCATTCCGGGTGATCTTGAATCCTTTCAATAAAGTTTGCGGCGCGTCTTCCAGTTCCAACGATCAAAAGCCTTCTAAAATTGTATCCTCGCCTTCGAACCTTATGCATGAACGAATAGATAAATAGCTTTTCTCCCAAAATAAACAAGAAACCTAAGGTGATAAAAACAACAAAAAATATCCTGCTGACAAACTCCCGCTTAAACATAAAAACGACCGCGCCAAAAGCAAGACAGGCGAAAAAAGAAGATTTGACTATTATCCACACGATCGAAGAGAGTTTTCTCGTCCGCATTGATTTGTACATTCCGTTCAGATAGAGCATCAGACACCAGAAAGGGACAACAAAAAGGAGAATCACCGAGTAATACCCAAGCGGCGCAACAGTTGCGACTATGATTTTTGGACTTGGCAGGAACTGCAAATCATAGAGTTTGTAAAAGTGCTGTCTGAGAAAATGCGAAAGAAGAAAGGCACCTGATATAACGATCCCATCCAGAATGACTGTGGCCCTTCTAAGGATAATTTCTTTTTCTTTTAACATTATAGCTTCCCTCTTCCGCTATCGATATATTTTACCCCCAAATCAAACAAATTAAAAATCATGCGCCGATCACAGCCTTATAAACATTAAGGGTTTCATCCGCAATAACGCTCCAGTCATATTTCTTGGACAAGATTTCTAATTGAATGCTTCTTTCTATTTCTGTCAAGGGGTTATTAGTGAAGTACTTTATCATGTTCGAGAGCTCTTCGACATTTCCTGCCCCGAAGAACCTGTTCGGTGCGAGCTCAATTTTCCTGTTGGCCGGAATATCACTCGCAATGCAGGACAATCGGTAGCTCAGTGCTTCAAGCAAGACGATGGGCAATCCTTCATAATATGACGGCAGGACAAAGAGTCCAGCATGGCTGTACAATTGCTGGAGCGGCTCTCCCGCTAAAAATCCGGGCAAAACAATGTTATCGTTCTCAGCCACTTTCCTTATTAATTCCGAACTGTATTTGTCAGGATGGTCAGCACCCCCAACTATCACCAAGCGCCAATTGTCCAAACTGGCCTTATTGAAGGCGTCGATTAGGTCATGAAAGCCTTTTTCGGGGACAAGACGTCCAACGGACATGATGTACCTATTTTTTTCCAGGCCATGTCTCCTAAGAGTGCTCGTGTTTTGATCTAATTCCGGGACAACCACCCCATTTGGTATACTAAATATATCCCTCCTGTATCTCGCTCTGATATCGTCAGCTATCCAGTCAGAAACGCAAATTATGGCATTGGCCCAGCGGCTTCCAAAATACTCTCCTAGCCGCAACACAAATTTGCCGAGTTTTCCCCACTTTTGCCTAGCGTAATCAGGTCCATGGTTTGTCATTACCGTTTTCATTGCAAGGACTCGGGCAACTGGGACTAGCAGAGAAGGGCCGATGCCATGGATATGAAGAATATCGCAGCCCTTCTTTTTGGCGACCAAAACGCCACATAAAGAGTGGGAGATTGCCTCCAGCGACTTTTTTCGTAGGCACGGCAGAGGCACAAGTCGAACTCCCTTGTAATATGCCATCTCCGTGTCTACATAGCCTTTTCTTGTAAAAACTGTGATCTGGCAGCCTTTGTTAATAAGACTCGTATAAAGATGTTCACAATGATTCTCTATGCCACCCTGGACATTAGGAAAACCTCTTGTGCCCAAAACCGTGATTCTTAACTCCCCGACCCTATTTGTCATGGGTTTTGGCCAATCGACTTAATTTGTTTTTCAACACCCAGAAAACAGGTTTTTTAGGATGATGCCATATCGCTGGTGCCACGCTCCCAATCATCCAACAATTCTTTTGACAGTTTCTTGCTTGCTGTCTGACTTCTTTGGCCTTTTCGCTATTCCATATTTCGTCCCATGCTTGCTCTCTCAGGTTCCCCATCGGAACCTTTATGTCCATCCCATTGCACGCCAGTATATCTCCCCATGGATCCACGAAAAATCCATCTTGCCCCATATCGCAAGGCAGCAGCCGCTTATTACCTTTTACATAGTTTATTAGACCGAAGTTCACGTAAGCTCTAAACCAGTCCTTGATTCTCCTAGAGCGGAGAAGTCGATCGATTAGTTTTTCGAACTCTGCGATCACGCCTTTAATGTTTATAATTTTATTATCCAGTTTATAAAAATAATGAGAATTATGAAGTGTGGCTGTCGCAAATTCATAACCCAACGATTTTGACAGATTATACAGCGGAATGAGATCATGAACATTACTATCTTGAACCGTCATCCCAAATCCAATGTCCTTGACTCCCATCGCCCGTAATGCCAAAAGAGTTCGCATTCCTCGATCAAAGCCATCGGGAATGCCCCTGATTTCATCATTTGCTTTGGGCAAACCTTCGATACTTATCCGGACACCCACTTCTGGATAGATTCGGCACAGATCGATGATCTTGTCCGTGAAATAACCATTTGTGCTGATAACAATGCGCTTTGTCTTTTTTAGTAAAAGCCCCACGATTTCTTTGATGTCTTGACGAACAAAAGGTTCGCCACCAGTTATATTCGTAAAAAACATTCTTGGGAGCTTTTCCAGAACATCCGGCCCGATCTCCTCCTGTGATTTGCTTGGGTGCTGCCAAACGTTGCACATATTGCACTTAGCATTACAGCGATATGTCAAAATGATAGAAGCGTGTAGTTTGTTGCTCATTGAACCGAGATAGTGCCTTATTAGCTATGGCCTTCGTTTTGTCATCGCCAACGATCTGTTCTCCAGTATCGCCTGATGGTAAATTGTCATTAATCTATCATAGTGCTTTTCTTGATTGAGTTCTCTTTCTACAAAAGCCCGAGCATTTTTCCCCATTTCGGAGATCCTCGTTGAGCTCGCGAGCATTTCTCTTATTTTGAGCTCGAGGTCAAGAACATTGTTCGGCTCAAAAGTAAGACCGGTGACGTTGTCTTTAACTAACTCGGGAACACCTCCGATTCGCGACGCAACGGCAGGTTTTCCCAGAGCGAAGCTTTCAATAATTGAGAGTGGATAATTCTCGTAATGTTCAGAGGGAAGAACGGCAAATAGGGATTTTTTGATTTGAGCTTTCAATTCCTCCCCTGAAAGATAGCCCAAAAATCGAATATTCTCCAGACCTCGGCCTTTGGCTTCTCCCTCCAGGCTTCCTCTCAAAGGGCCCTCCCCGATAATCTTGACCCCCACGTTATCGATATTTTCGGCGGCTCTTAATAGAAGCGAGAGTCCTTTTCCTGCTATCAATCTGCCAAAATAGACGATAGAGTTTTCCTGCGCTCCGTATGCTGGCTCATACTTGTCGACTTTGATAAAATTGGGCAAATGAACTGTGGGTCCATGAAATCCTAATTCCCTTAATTTCTCTTTCAAAAACAGACTGGGAGAAATGAACATCTTTATTTGGTCATAACTATGGAGGATTCTATGGTGCAAGTACATTTCGAGGGTGATGAGCAGGCTCTTTGTCATGGAGTTCTTGATGCATTTATTTAAAAAGCATTGATAATATCTTCCCCCACTGCATTTTTCACAAAATTTACCATTAAAGGAGAGACCATAAGCCCCACAGGCCAACTTGAAGTCGTGCATGGTCATTATCGTAGGAATATTTAATTCTTTTAGAACTGGCAAAATGGATGGAGAAATCTGGTGCGCGAAATTATGAAGATGAACGATGTCCGGCTTTTCGGCGAGAATGACTTCTCTCAGTTTTTTCTTGGCCTCAAGAGAGTAGACGACGTTCAGAGCTATCCTTGTCCGGCGCAGCTGTTTCCTTTCGCCATTCAAATCTGCATAAGAAACGAACATCCTCCTGTTGGGGTATTGCGGGTTTAGGGGATGATCCATGCCCCAAAAAGATACTTGATGATGATTATCCTGCAGCATCCGGCCCGTGTTTAAAGCCGCTATGGCATCGCCGCCCTTGGGATAGAGGAATTTATTGATTATTAAGATTTTCATTCTCAGCCGGCGATAGTGATGCCCTGCCCCACTGTGTGGGCCGACGGATTCCCGCCCAAATTTTCGATTTGATAGCCGTCCATAGTATTTAATTCCCGCTTGCTCGACTTAATCTGATTTTTTCTACGAAAACCAACAAGTTTTGAGCTTGATGCTGCCAAGTAAAGCGGGTATTGACGATATCCAGCGCGTCTTTGCCCCATTCCCTTAATGATTCCCGATTCTTATAACAATACCTAACCCCCGCGGCGATCGTCTCAGGCCTATTATCTTTGAGGTAGACAGCACATCTCTTATCATTCAACACATCTCGAAATGTCCACATATCGGTGCAGATCACGACTTTTCCCATCGCCAAATATTCAAGGAGCTTAATGGGATTATTATTGTTCCAGTATTCTATATTTGGATAAGCAAGAACAGCACAATCGCAGCTACTTAGGAGTCTTGGCACCTGTTGATATGGGACAGGAGGTAGGATATGGACCAAGCTCTCCAACTCGAGATTCCTTATTAATTCCTCGAGTTTCTCTTTTGTCTTATTTTTGCCAATCGCATCCCCGGCAAGGATAAGCGCAATATCTAGATCGCGCAACAAGTTCATCGCCTGGACGCTCTCGAATAAACCCCTATTCTGAGAAATTTCGCCGTGTTGCATCAAAATTAGCTTCTTCTTAAAAATTGAGGGCGCCTCGACGTCCGTGAACTTATCGAATGAAAACGAGTCCGGATTGACCCCTGATTGCCAAACCCCAATCTTCTCAATATTAAAATGATGTTCTAAGCTGGTCTTTTTTTGATAATATTTTGTAATAACGGTCATCCCGTCAAGAACATGTTTGCAGTATAGGAAACAACACTTGGTATAGAGCTTCATCACTCTATCTAACCAAGAAGGTTTTTGAGCTGACACATTATAGAAGGGCGTTCTATTATCGACAATATAAATGCATTTCCGATTTAAAAACAGAGCTAAAGGAAAGCTAAAAATAAAGGTAAATAGATCAAGTATTATCACATCCGGTTCATAAGAAAAATAATGTTTGAGAAATACCAGCCAACCGAATATCCAAAAGGTCGCTATTCTGAGGAATCTTGTTTTTATTACGGGAATCCTTATATAATCTCTCCCCAGGACTTTGTTTACGTCTTTCCCCACCACGGCCAACCTTACTTCAACGCCACGATTTTCGAGCTCTTTGCACATTTCCCTCCAGGTCGTGATGTGCAGCTTGTCAATATCAAATTGAAGTCGAGGGAACCATAAGATTTTCATTGTAGGCACTACTTTTGACTAATAAAGCCACTAACAGGCCATAGAGAAACCAGGCAAATTGAATGGTTTGAGGGGATCTTAGATATTCAACTTTGACCTCGTCTATCAAGAGGGCAAAAACACCTAATGACAAAAAAAACAAAAGATACCAATACTTTTTTTCTTTCTTTTTAAACAATTCAAATAAAGACCTTTTGAACATGCTCAGCCATAGAACGACATGCAGTGCTAGGCCAATTATTCCTAACGTATAGAGAATGCTCAAATAAAGCGAATGGAAATACCCCCCCGAAACCCTATAGGCACTTATATCATACATTCCGGACCCCAATAGGGAAGGCCTCTGTAAGAATTGATTCGTCGCCTGCTGCCAGAGCTGATCTCTGTGAATAGCTTTCGCTGAAATGAGGTTGGAAGAACGAAAATAAGAATCCAGGCGCGTGACGAAGTATCCAATCTCCTGGGGAAATAACATGTACAGGACGAAAAAGCAAAATAATATTAGCCCCGCAGTTTTGATTGAGGTATTTTTATAGTCTTTTCGAGAAAGCAAAATAAATAAATAGGCCAATAAAAAGCATATAACCAGGACCATTATGGAGGATCTTGTCTTTGTAAAAATGATCCCTCCTAAACAAAACAATAAAGGAACAAAATAAACATATTTTCTCGTCCTGTAAATCAGACCCAAAGACAAGATAGCTCCTATAAGTAATATCTCGGCCAGCAGCTCATAATCTCCGATTGTTCCACCTCCGCGGACAATTCCCTCCACTGAAGCGGCGTACCCTGTATCAATTCTCGTGGCGAAGGGCAGGATAATGGTCCGCGCCAATTCCGGGTACTTAAGCTGCAAAAAGCAAATTCCTGATTGAATCATAAGGGAGCAGAGAAGAACATCTATGATGATTAGAAAATCCTTTTGCTTCTTGATAAAGTCCAATATCAAGAAATATAAGATGATACCGCTGATATTGGCAACAAGGAATCGTATAGAACTCTCAAGAGGAAACGGATTTAGGGCAAAAGAAGCAATCATGTTTGCCATAATTGCCAGGGGAACAAAATAGAATATCTTTGAGCCCCTTATTATTCTTATGCCCCTTCGGTAATTGGCAATTATAGCTATGGCAAACAGAACTATGATTAATAATGTTGTCAGAGTTATTGCATCCTTGCCTTTGAATTTTAATATAAAAGGCATTGGTATGGTGAAAATAATAAAATATAGGAAATAGCTATTTGCTTTTTGAAAACTATTTTTGAATATTGCGCTTATATAGATTAAGAACACAAGAGAAAACAACAGCACTCCCAGACCGGTTTTATCTGCCCAGATCAATGAAAGACCCATGAGGATCGCCAAGATCACCGCTATGACAAATTTCCCAATTTGTCCCTCGAGAACGTTGATTTTAAGCAATGGTTCAGCTCGGAATCATTGAGATTATCATAGGCTTGCCATCAGTGATTTGAGAGAGATCTATCAAACAAAACGGTTCATCTTGAAAAGGATGTGCAATGTTTTATCTAGAAATAAAAGGAACGTAGAATGTGTTGATAGCATCGCTTTTATTGACCAACAAGACAGAAGTAATATTCCAGAATATAACGCTGATCATTGTAGCCACGGCGGCTCCGTTTACTCCATACTTCGGGATCAGGAAATAGCAGAGGACAATATCGATGGCAGCTGCGCACAAGACAATGTTTCTAAATATCCGCTGTCTCCCGGTCATATTAAGAAATTCTCCCACGATGCCACAGGTGGCGTTCACAAATTGACCAATTCCCAAAATTATTAAGGCGGATCCTCCTTTGGTAAATTCGCTGCCAAATATCCCCATGAAAAACTTGGGAATCGAAATGTAAGCCACCAATAGGGGCAAAGAAAACCAAAAAGCAAGTTTTGTCGAAAATCTAACTACTCTTCTTAGATCCTGGAAGTTGCCTGACCAGTAAAGCTCCGATATCTTGGGTCCGGCCATGATATTGAGAGCAAGAAGAATTAAGCTGGTTATCGAGGCGAGTCTCACGGCGATATTATAAATGCCGACATTTTCAATTGTAGAATACATGCCGAGCATTAACGTATCTATGTAACCCATTATAAAAAAAGAAAAAGCAGATATCATCATTGGAAAAGAAGCGGCGGTCAATTCTTTATTAGATAATAATCTTATTTGTTGTTTAGCATAAGGCGCCAGTTTCTTTCTAATATAGAAGGTTGATATAAAAAAACCGCCTAAAGATGCAAGCAAGAAGGCTGCGATGGGAACATACAAATTAGACAGAATCGGACGGATAATTACCAAAATTAAGATGCCCAAAAAAGGTTTATTTAAATCTCTCAAATATTCAGAAAGCAAAATGTTCCTTAAGCTCCTGATGAGCTCGATATTAAGAGAGCCAATAATATAAAATGGAATCATCAGGCTCGTTATCTGGAAAGCGATTTTAAGAAGCACATCGTGAAATATTGCGGTTGATAATTGGAAAGAAAAAAGCCAAAAAAGTAGGGCCAGGAATAGAGAAGCTGGCAAGGATAACCCAAGCATCTGTTTATAAAGTCCACGTATAGCGCCGTATTTGTTCTCGGCATAGTATTGTCCGACAAATCTGAGTATGGCACCTTGAAAGCCCATTGTGCTCAGCATTTCAAAAACGATCAAGATCGAAAGTGTCAAGCTATAAAGACCCACGCCTTTTGTTCCATAATTACGAGATATTATAAAGGCAAAAACATATCGGCCGCCAATGCCAATCACGTTAAAAACGAAAGCGATTGAGCTTCCGGCAAAGACCTCCTTCAGATGTCCATCCTGGCTTATAGACAGAATTTCTTTTTTAACGGATTTAATCAATTTATTAGCTGCGAGAGAAAAACCCATAAGATCAATATCTCAGAAGATGTCTAGGAGTCCTTAGGACGATAGAGAGGAAATCGGGCTATGCTCAAAAATATAAGCTACCGCCCTTGGAGACGGGAAAGACACCCGGCCAATTATTTGGGCGTTTGAGTTCTTCCCCGTTGAAAAATTAAACTTGCCGTGCAGAACGAAGACTCGGAGCAATGGAAAAATTAGCCTTATCGATTTCGCGAAAAAGCGATCCCCGCAGCAATTTTTTCTCTAAAAAACCAACTTGGCTTCTATTAATTATATATATAAGTTACAGAAAAAAGTCAAGATACCGAGCTAATAAATGCGAGCCCGTGAATTGTATATTTCTAGGCTACTACATTCCTTAGGTGATAGCCTAAACTCATCCACAATATTTTGGGTATTCTATTATTTTTAAGTGACGGCTCTCTTATTTAAGACCGTCTTTTTGTTCAGGTTCCTTGAAAGCACCTGCCCAACTCGCGGCCTCAGTGACGATGCTGTGCCATCCAAACCCGAAACCAAAGGCCAAGCAGAAAAGCCTGATCACGGATTCTAGGGATAGTTCAGCCTTTCCAGCCCCGCTGGCTATAAATTGAGGAAAGATCAGAAGCGTGATGAAAAAACCTAGGATCATGGAGTCGATGGCGGAATAAATATATTTGTTGCGGAAACGACGTATTTTGCCTTCACGTAGCTTCCGCAGCCAAGGGACTATCGTCCTCGCGAGAACGCCAAAAAAAAGACCCAAGAATTTTATGATAAGTTCCGATTCCGTCATTTAGTTTGATCCTTTCTTAAAAAAATTACAATTATAACAGCTTATAATTTGTCTCCCCATTTTACCGGATCTAAAAAATCTGCGCGCTGATTTGTATTTTTCATTATTCCAGATATCGATCACAGCATCAATCTTTGCGTCGCCGAAATCGGCACATTTATCACCATAATAATAACAACAGGGCTGGACAAATCCATTCCATTTAAACTGGGGGCTGGCATATAGCCAAAAACACTTTTTTGCTTTTGGCCGCGGCTTGCCATAGTAGCTTGATATGTCCTCCTTTACCAAGAAAAAATCTGCGCCCAATTCACGGGCCAATGAGCCTACTTTTCCCAGATCCTCCCTGCCAAAATAGGGTAAATCGAGCGTTTGTATTTCCAAATATGGAAGACGCGAAGCTTGCCTTTCTTTTTCCGCTTGAATTATCTTAATATTAGTAATCACGTGATCAAAATTGCCACCGTCTCTGTATTTTATATATGACTCCTGATCATAGCCATCCAAGCTGACTATTAGATGAGTTAATCTGCTTTTGACCAGCTCCTTAGCTAAAGCTGGGGGTAAGAAATTCAGGTTCGAGCTTATAACAGACGCAATATTGTTATCGCTCAGGTATTTGACCATGTCGGCGATGCGCCGATAAATAAGAGGCTCCCCTTCCGAATATAGAGAGACTTTTAAAAGATATGGGGCCAACTGATCGATTATTTTTTTAAACAGGGTAAAGTCCATATCTCCCAATTCAATATTTTCTAAAGGTTCGTTGCGGGCGGCCGAGTGCAGGCAGCAGGAACATCTTAACATGCACCTGTTCGTAGGCTCAATCTTGATGAAAAAAGGGTAGGAATTCAGCTTTTCTCCGCCTGCTATTGCGCTCATTTTTGACACCAAAATATTGCCAGCTTTCCGAACATTAAGATACGGCCAGGTGGTTCGCCAGTGTCTTTTGACTATCGGCCAAATAGAACTATATTTTTTGTAATTAATTCGTTTCATAGTGTACTAAATTAATCCATGACGCAGAATGGCTACGCATTCGCCCGTCATCAAAAAGCAAAATTCATGCCTTATAGTGCAAGTTATTTATATTAAATAATTTCCATGATTTAGTTAAGTTGCTTTTTACTGTAACATTAAAGAAGAATTTAAGTCAACCTTTTGGGCCAATTTATGAGAGCGACATGGACATTTCCGATCGTGAGCAAGGCGAATGTTTCCGCTTTGCACGTCACCTGGATTCTCCCAAGGGCAGGGCTGTTGGGGTCATCTGCCTATCAAAATGCTCACTCACCAGCCGGTAGCCTCTTCATTTCGATAGGAGCAGGATGACGTTTGATATTTTCTTTTTCGATTGCAGAATCAAAGTTGCTTTATTTTCCAAGGATGTTGTCAATCACATACTCAGCGATCAATTTATTCGCAAATGCATTAGGATGCCCATCAAGTTTAATTAAATATTCGGATTTATCATTTTGGAGGATATTACTAATCAAATGTGCCCTAATTCCCTTTTCATCAAGCGCATGCAGCACCTTTTCCCGATCTCCTATTCCGCCTTGATCAACAAACTTATCCCAAAAAAGCACGTAAAATTGACTTCCGGGGTAGCGGTTTTCAAAAATGGTCCTAGCCCTATCCACAATAGAGACAAATAGACTTATATTATCACTACTGAAAGGGTTTTCTTTAAGGATTGTTTCCCGTAGGATATATGATTTTCTTAATCGTTTCTTTATCCATGAAATGAAGCTTTTTTCGTAATCAACAAAACGACCTGTCAAAATAACTTCTCCATTCTGATTAAGGGTGTAGCGGGGCCCATTCTTATCATAAGGCACCAATCCGGCTGAGCGCCTAATATGATCCATTAACGCCGCGTATACAGCGTATTTTGGCTTACAAGGTACCACTTTTTCTTCAAGACCGTGTTCAAGTGCAGCAAGCATTTGATGGGCCCCATAACCATGGAATCCAAAATTATAAGTATGATATGTTCCGTTAGACTTGATCCCAACGAGATAAGGCATTGTTTCGTCGTCGTTCAAACCTTCTCCGAACGTAAATGAACAGCCGTAGAACAAAACGCATTGCGCACTGTTATTAGAATTGTTTGTAAAGGGACCTATCCTTAATCCATTTGAATCTATCGTATAGACGACATCGTATAGGATTTCCTTTTTGAAATATCGGCTTGAAGAAAAATGTTGGAAACCCTCACGCGGCTTATGCGGGGCGGTGCCTAAGAAATCGTGTGGAGCAAAATAGCCTTCTTCATACCTCATTGGCAATTTATATGCTGCTTTGTGATTTAGGTAGGCTTCATATCCTTCAAAAATCCCAAGTGCCATGATTACTGCGCCGATATTTATTGATATGGCTTTAATAGTCGAATTGGTACTCGCTGCGGAAGCGAATAAAGCAACCAAGAACCAGGTCAGTGCTATCCAAAGAAAGGGCGCGGGGAAATAGCCAAAACTTATAAGGGATATCCCGAACGCTGACACCACTAAAAAGAAATTGAAATGTTTAGCTTTACGAAATCCCATTGAGATCATAGTAATACTATGGGGAGGATATCAAGTCTAGAATAAAGCATAAATGAAAGGTGCTATGGCGCTGCTCTCCGTGAAGACGATCAGTCCCGCCAAAATACCTAATCCGATCAAAATTGGCAGTAACCAATATCGCTTTCTAATTCTCAAGAACTCCCAAAATTCTCTGATGGTGGACTGGTTCGACATGGTTGTCCTCCTTAATATCGCTTTATATACCGTGCCTTTGGTTGTATGGATTCAGGGCGCAGCACCCAATATGAAGAAGCCTCCTTGTTTGGTTTCACGGGTATGGGAGTTCCACTAAAAAGACGCTTGAAAAAGCCAAAGGGGGTGATCACTAGATAATAAACCAGGATAAGAATTAAGAGATTTACAATCTTGCCCAAGACATGAGCTATTTTTATCCAAGCGCCGTAGACAGGCTGCAAGCGGGATGGCAACAATATGAAACTAAACCCAACCGCCGGATAAGAAACCGAAGAGATAAGTGGGAATAGGTTTTTTGGTCCAAACCCCCAGCGCGAAGAGGCATCCAAAAAAAACGAATGCGACGACTCCGAATCGACGGATTTTGCCTGCATTAGTCGAGAATGAGGTCATTTCGCCACTCCTTTTTTTCTTTCCAGGAAGGTTGTTCTCCTTTGAAAAGGATAAAATTCTCGATCACAAGAACGTCCATCTCCGTTCGCATAAAGCATCGGTATGCATCTTCGGGGGTGCAAATAATCGGCTCCCCACGGACGTTAAAGCTGGTATTGACTACCACAGCACAGCCTGTCAGATTTTCAAATTCAGAGATGACCTTATGATAATCCGGCTTGTCCCTCTGATTTACTGTCTGAAGACGAGCCGAATAATCCAGGTGAGTGACGGCTGGTATGTCACTTCTTTTCTCCCTAAGGCGGTCCAGCATTGACAATCCACTACTCGGCAGGTTGAGGGAAACATCTCTCCTGGCGGACATAGGCGACCAAAAGCATGTAGGGACTCGGCTCTATCTGTGTCGAAGTATTCAGAGACCTTCTCTTCAAGTACCGAGGGCGCAAATGGTCTAAAAGACTCTCGATATTTTATTTTGAGGTTCATCACACTCTGAATATCCGACCGCCGGGGATCTCCAAGGATACTTCTTGCTCCTAGAGCTCTTGGTCCAAACTCCATGCGTCCGGCCATATATCCCACGATCTTCCCATTAGCAATCTGCTGAGCGATTAGCCTCGCCCGCTTGTCGGCCGAAACTTCATGATACGGAAACCCCCGGTGTTCGAGGAAGGCCTTAACCGTTTCATTGGAAAAAGAAGGTCCAAGATACGACCCATGCTGGCTATCGTCTCCCTTCGGATCTGGCCGCTCATTCCCAAGATAATGATACCACACGGATAACGCTGCGCCGAGGGCTCCACCGGCGTCACCAGCGGCAGGTTGTATCCAGATATTTTTGAAAGGACCTTCACGCAGTATACGACCGTTAGCTACGCAGTTAAGGGCGACCCCACCTGCAAAACAGAGATTTTGCTGTTTCGTTTCTTTGTGAAGATGCCTTGCCATCCTTAGCAAGATTTCTTCGGTTACAACCTGGATACTTGCTGCAAGGTCCATTTCCCTCTGTGTAATTTCAGTCTCAGGCCTGCGAGGAGGGCCACCGAAAAGTCTTGAAAAGCGCCGGTTAGTCATTCTCAGACCGCCTAAGAAATCAAAGTAGTCAAGATTTAACCTGATGGAACCATCTTCTTTCAAATCTACCAATTCTGAGAGGATGAGATCTCTGTATCGGGGAACCCCATAAGGGGCCAGACCCATCAATTTGTATTCGCCCGAGTTGACCCTGAAGCCCGTAAAATAAGTAAAGGCAGAGTAAAGCAGTCCCACCGAATCAGGGAAATGGAGTTCCTTTAAGAGTGTAATATCTTTATTTTTGCCAAACCCATAACTTGCGGTAGCCCATTCTCCCACTCCATCAACCGTTAAAATGGCTGCCTCACTAAAAGGTGATGGGTAAAAAGCGGAAGCTGCGTGGGCTTCATGATGCTCAGTAAAAAGAACATCCTTTTGATAGCCGGTCTCTTTCTCAATGACCTTGGGGATATACAGTTTCTGTCCGAGCCACAAAGGCATTGCTTTTAGCCAAGATGAAAGGCCTCTGGGGGCCACTGTCAGATAGCTCAAGAGGAGACGCTCAAAAGTCAGAAAGGGTTTATCATAAAAAGCTAGATGATCCACATCTTGAATCCCAATCCCTCCCTCCTCCAAACAGTACTTGATCGCATTTCTTGGGAATCTTGGGTCGTGTTTTTTTCGTGTAAATCGTTCTTCCTGAGCAGCCGCAATAATATTTCCGCTTTGAACAAGACAAGCGGCACTGTCGTGGTAAAAGGCGGAGATCCCCAATATGTGCATATTACCTCCTACCGTTCTGCCTTGAGCGGAATTAGAGTTGTTCTTATCAAGTCACTCCAGTTTATGGCGCACTATTCTTCTCTATCTTGAGATGTAGCAACATTCAATCACACTCTACCCTCTCTTCGAGTTTTTCTAATTTAATCCCAATTAGGCTAAGCCATCCCCTCTGAAGCATTCATGGAACCGATTTTGCCCACTCCCGTCGTTGGGGATAATAGATCGAGGCGTCTTGGGATGTCAAGTTACATAAAAATTGGGTCAAGAGAATAAGATTATCTTGGCCCAAAGAAATGGAACTAATCAGGCGCCGAATTAGGAACTTTTTAAGTTATCGTAACGGGAATTCTCGTGAGCAGAGATCATGATAGAGTTGATATATCAAAGGCCCAAACGGCGCAAAAAGCTCTTAGACGCCCTCTGCAAGATTTCTTTCGCCGGCCGAAACCGGCTGCGATTTAATCTCCGATAATCGTCTTCCGATAGATACTCCCGCGCGTAAGGCACAAAACCCTCCGGGGTAATCAAAAAGCCGTCCACTGAAAACGGATCGAAGTGCGGGGTGGGTAGCGGACGTTTCTGGAAATGGATATAGGCGAATTCCCGGTCGACCGTTCCGACGCGGTCGTTGTCGGAGCCGCGGTCATTGTTGAGATAGGCCTGAAAAACTTTTCCTTTGTGCCAATAGAAGACCTGACGAGGGTAATTCGGGATCTGGGTACCCTCATACCGGGTGTACCTCCAGCGCGTCGGAGGTACGACATCCACCAGAATCTCCTCTTGATATTGTGGAATGCTGTGGTATCGCAGTATCGAATATATGCCACGCCACTCGTCGAATGGAACCACTGCGGTATCACTGAACACTTTCCTGTAATCGGCCAGTTGTGGAGGAGGTTGCAACATGAAGTAACTATTCACTTTGGGAGTGTTGCGGTACAGACACAAGTGACCACGTACTAGAATCTTATCGTACTCTCCGAGTATGTCCTCCGCAAGGAACTGCCGGATATCCCCAAAGATTACGTCCAGGTCGCAGTGGCCCCAGAAATCAAACCCCTTTAAGTATTCTGGAAAAAGGAATCCGTAAGCAGGCTTGAAATCGCACAATTTGTGCGGATGTTGAAGCACTACGCCAAAACCCAGCTTGTTTGAAAACTCCTCCCGTAGATCAGCAAGCGTTGTGTGTTTAATGTGAATGTTAGACGGATAGCGCCATTCGGTTTTATCATCTGTGAATATAAGCCATTCAATGTCGCCGTTGCATTCACAGGAACGCAACACACAGTTTAGATACCGCGGAAGGTTGCCGAAGTAACAGACGATTAGACAGATCGAACTCCTTGGTTTCGCTGTCTTTATATCTCTCATTAGGCGACCTCCCTGGGTCTTTCTAGCTGCCCGCGCGTCCTGGGGACTTCCGCGCACGAACTTGATCCGTTCTCAGCCAATTCCAGTTCTAAAAAAACGCATAAGCGGCCAACCTTGCGTCTTGCTTACGGGTTCGATGTAACCTCGATTTGGTATGAAGGAGAGGTTCTTGCCCAGAGACCGGCGATACGACCTTCATTTTTTATCGGCAGCACAGAGCATATATTTGGCCGGATTGTTTTCATGTAATTATCGAGAAAGATAGTAAATCACAGCACAATACGATGTCAATGGTCTTCACTTGCAATTACGACCACTAGCGGATCGGGTTTTTTACTTAATTGAATAAAATAATTCTGGCAGATACAAGAAACATCGACTTTATTTAGCGTCCTTTGCGGGACTCTGGTACTGAGGAATTCACCTGCGATCTTCTATCTTCTTGTAAATACCGCAAAACTGTCGATGTTTTCAACTATTATGAAAGTAGATAACCTACTCTTCCCTCACTCTTATAAAATAGGCAATTAAGAAACTAATTTAGTACCGGATAAGTACCGGCTTTTTTTTGGCGTATTTTTCTAACGCCTCCTTCCATGTTCGAGACTGTGGATTGCTATGTTCCATTGATTCTTCAGCTGTCTGGATACATCGTCCAGTACGGAAGTGACCACACAAACGACAGAGTGTACCCAGTTGTTGGACAAACCGATCTTTGTTTTTTGGGAGATCTTTTAATCCAATATCAAAACCAAAAACCCGATCGATTGCTGCGCCGGCAACACACGGGTAAAAACCATATGGCGTTAATGCGATGCCGCACAATTCGGTAATTCTACATCCATTGTGATAATCAACATTGACAAAATGCGGGTCGTCGCACGGAGCAATGTTTGCTGCCGCAAACGTAACCTGGTCTTGTCCCGATTTATTAGTATTCGTAATTTTAATCTTTTTTGGAATCTGCTCAATGACAGATTGAACGTGTGCACCGTGGCCCGCGGTTGCCACTTCCAATAACGTTTCGGGCGAAATATCCCGCTGGTATTTTGAAAACATATGGAGGATGATCTGTATATCCGGATGAATAAGAGATTCGCCCCCAAGAATTCTAATTCTCTCCCAGACTTTTTCCTTGGATATTAATTCGTTAAGAAACTGCTCTATTTGTGCAACCGGCATACAAGTGGTGTCCGGTGCCTGAGAACAGTGGCGATCGCAGTTAAAACATTTTACATTACATAAATAGGTAATGTCGATTTCAAGCAGGTTAGGATTTGGGGTATGTCGATATCCTAGTATTTAGTCACTGTTTTTGAAAGAAATAGCCGTCTGCATTTATATAGCATTGGTTCTAAACAGGTCTTCGCCCATCTCGAAGCATGCCTTTCTCTAGACTTCATGAGGCTGCCAAATATGCGCGATCATAAATAATTTATTTAATAATATATGCCTTATTAAGCATTTTACTTACGGAAGAGACCTAAATCGGAATTTTGCCACCAACTGATCTTCCCCGGCAACAATCTTAACATAGCCCTCGGAAAGGCGTGTTTAAGAATACCCAATTCTTTTCGCATTGCTTCCGGCAGAGCGTACGCTATAAGAATTTCCTAATAAATTCGATAACAAAGCCGACACGCCAATTCCAATTACCCCCTTCCCCATTTTCAAAAATCTTACTCCAACCATGATAATCCTGTCAAGAGGTGTCGGAACGGGCAGGCAGGACAAGAAGAGCCCAAACATTTTGAAGCATACGTGGAACCAAGAAGCTTATTAAGCGGCTTGCCCAGGGTTTCAATTGCGAAAATAATCTCGGTATTAATTTTCCTCCGCGACTAAGATCAGTTTGAGTTTATGGACTGACCGAGAGTTTCTTAAATTCGTTTGGCTTTATATTGAAAAATTGCCTCGATACCTGTTCCCTCCCAATCCCGATGCTTTAACTCTAAGGGAAGTCAGATGAATAGGGGCATGCCAGGGAAGACGAATTTCTGTAACTCCAGAGCAACAAATGAGATAACGGCAGCTCGATAAACGTTATTGCATGGCTATTATTTGGTGGGAGCTGTTTTACGGAGAATTATGCCATCCAGTGGCTCAAGATCGACTTTTGAAATCCCGCTTCCGTCATTTAAGCGTTTTGCTGAGAAAACATGTAGGGCATCGGCAATTATTAAACCGGAGCCCACATTGCGGATTCGAACGCGCGGGGACGTGGAAACGAAAAGCGGAAGAGTGGCAATTGTGTGCCATTGGTCGCCGCCCGTTGTTTGATCAACCGTCATCATAGAGACGACGGACCCACCCTCCATGACTTCATAAACGACCTGGTGGCTCCGGCTCGAAGAATCCGGACCAGCCGGCCACCATGCTTGGATGGTATAGGTATCATCCTCTCTCAGAGCGAGGTCCCATTCGGCGTACCCTTGCTGCCCCGCCGCCAGCCTGTGGCACCCCGGCCCCCAGTCATGATAAAAGGGTCCGGAAGCTTTCGATTCACCGCTGTCGATGGTTATAGTTTCCCAACTGCCGGTCCGAGAACAACTGATTCCCATCGTCATCGAGAATGTACTGATGTCGAGGGGCCTGATCGCCTTTGAGATGATAAAAGAGTTTTCCTAAGGGCACGGTTACTTTTTGGTTTGTGCCGTTAAGAAGAACGATACCGTTCGTGAAGTCTCGCCGATAAACGTCCAGGGGACGTGCGGTCAGATGCACATCATCCAGCCAGACATTGCCAATCGTGTCACCCGTCAAAAAGAAAAGCCTTGCATCGGCTGCCGTCTCCGTGGCCTCAAAGCTGACGACATACTTCTCTCCAAGTTGTGCTCAGAGAAACCTCTCCCTTGAGCCCATAGTTGCGATAATCCGAGACTCCCTTCTCTAACCTTATCGTTATGATCCTCTCCTTTCGCGCTGGCTTTTGCCCAAAAAGTCAAGTCATACGGTTGCTTTTCGCGGATGCTACGTTGTTCTTGAAAAAAACGAACATTCCAAGGCGAAGGTTGTCCGGCGTTGCTAACAGTTATAAGGGCCGAGGCCGTTCCTTGAGATTTTGTTAATACGGTGCGTTCTGACGTCGCCTGGCAGCCCGCCCGCGTTGTTTACCATAGAAATTCCAATTTCCGCCAAGAGGATTCTCGAACGTACCATTTTCAAGAAGATCTGTGCTCGGGAGTTGCCCAGGCAAAGTAATCCTTTTTGCCGCCGACAAGGGAAAACCCAGGTCGAAATCGAGCTCGTCATACCACCAGTCCTGGCCGTGGGCGTTGTCGCCGAACTCGTGAGCAAAATATCCGTTGTTCATCAAAGTCAAGGCGAGGCCGAATCGAACATAAGGCGAATAAGTCCGTGCAAACTCCAGTGTTGTCGCGGGAATCTTGCTCAGGGGAGAATAGTCATATCCGTAAGAAATTTGATCCTGGGGGCGATGATTCTACCATACTGATGGCCGGTTTGACGGCCAAAGTTGGACCAGTCTTGGTATTCGCTCCAAACATCCGCAAAAAGCCTGCGTCCATCCAATAGCATCCGCGGTCATAAACCCGATGTTGCTCGCCGTTGAAGAGCGCCTAACACCGTCTGAGCCCCTGTTGAAACGTGACCGCTAACTATGGCATAGGGCATCCATTTCCGCCAAGTATTCCAGCTCCCTTAACCACACCTGCCTGCCAGGTCTCGTCCAACCATTTTGGATCGTCTTCAATTCCGTCTTCATTGGAATCGATCCTGACCGTATTCCCATATATATCATTTTTCAGCCAGGATTGCGAGGTCTGAAAGTTGTCAAAAAAGCACCCGTCGACCATAAGGCCTTTGTCGAGGATTTTTTGATAGGCAACGCGAGCCTGATAATCCGTTACGTAGGACTTTGTTATGTTGAGGCGAAAAATTCCCGGCCAGACTTCGATCTTCTTGCCCGTCACATCTTTCAAATAGTAATCATCTGGCAGGTTGTACGTTGTCGATAGTACTTATGTCGGTCAAGAATAAGACTATTGGGATTAAGCGCGCGCAATTGAACGATTTGATCCGGCGTAAAGTAGGCGCCGAGCCAAAGGTCGATTCTGGCGCAATAGGGCATCCCTTTGGGGATGAAATTCCATTGCCCCCCATAAATTCCCTGTCCGGGGATAACGAGGGTTTATTTTTGGAAGTGAACGGTATTGGAGGTGGAGAAGAAAATCCGGCTGGCTTGCGCAACGGACGTAAACATCATTGACCCTGGAAGGATTTGGGCTGAGGCCCCCGATTGCCGTCTTGTGAGTTGTTGTGCCCTGGCCGGTCACAAACGGCTTCATTTTTGAATAGTCTAATATCTGATTTACTGAATACCGGCACTGTGTTGGCTGAGTTGAGAGGACGGTTAGAGAAACCCGCGTTGTCCCGGCCTTTAGCAAGGTACTCGGCGGGGCCGGATTAAAAAGTGGGGCGTCTTGAGCTCGAATGATTTTGTCCGCGACTGGAGTGTCCTCCTGTATTTCCGGAGAGAAACCAGACTCCCCCGCCAAGGACGGCCATAAATAGAAAAACAGAACCTAACTTTAAGATTTTTGTGTCATGCACGATGCCACCGCTCCATATAGTAGTCGATTACGCAAAAAAAAAGTAGTAGCCATAAAATATTTTTTATAATAATTACGCCTTACTCGGTATCAATTTAGTCGTTTTCCAGGGGGAATCGATATCCCCCCTGGGGGTGATTTAACCGATGAAGTTGCGGTCACCCAGCCTAACCCCCCACGTATAGTCAAACGGCTCGATAAGTGGGGTACTGGGTGGCTTGGCCGGTATCCTGATAATCAGAACTCCGGACGGCTGGATGCTCAGGGCGGGAAAACAGGCGGGAAGGCAAGAGGAAAGTAACGATCTTTCAGAATTAGCTAGGAATGCCTCTTATTTCTGATAATACTGGTAGTACTGCCGGGCGTAATACCCATCCATCTCGACGGGGTCGACACTGTTCAGGATGACGCCCAGACATTTGAGCTTGTGGGCATCGAGCTTCTGCTTGGCCTGTCTCAGGGCTTGGACGGGCGTCCTCCCTCCCCGGGCGACGAGAATGATGCCGTCGATCATGGGACCGAGCGCGATGGCGTCGGAAACAATAAGAATGGGTGGAGCGTCAAACAAAATGTAATCGAAATTCCGTTTCAAGAACGAGACCAAATCGTCCATTTTGTCCGAGGTCAGAAGCTCTATGGGATTGGACGGGATGGGTCCGCTTTCGATAATGAGGAGATTCGGGAAGGAGGTGGCCTTGACAACCTCCGTCCAGTCGATGTGAGAGCTCAGATATTGGGTCAAGCCGCTTCCCTGGTTGACATCGAAGATTTTGTTCTGTTTCGGTTTTCTAAGGTCGGAATCGACGATCACGACCCGCTTGCCGGCCTGGGCCAGCGTAACGGCGAGGTTTGAAACGGTCGATGATTTTCCTTCCCGGGCGAGAGGACTCGTGAAAAGGATGGATTTGATTTTGCCCGGCGGCGAGGAGACGAGGAGCGTCGTCCTGATCGAGCGGAAGCTCTCCGCCTGGATCGATTCGGGCTCGCGATGGGCGATCAGCTCGATCTCGTTTCTCGGTGTCGCTTCCGGCGCGTTGGTGCGGTCTTTCTCGTTGTGGAGGAGTTTTCTTATCCAGCTTGAATGGCCGGGCAACACGGCCCTCCTCAATCCGTTGTCTCCCTGAATGAGCTTAAAAAGCCGCGCGAACTCGGTCTTCGGCGTCTTCGCATTCGTCCCGGTATCGAACGAGGGGATGGTCCCCAGAATCGGCAGCCCCGTAAAACTGGTGACCTCTCGAGTTGTTCTAACGGCGTCGCCCAGGTGTTCGATAACGAAGGACGCCCCCAAGGCTCCGGCGAGACCGAGCAGAAATCCGATGACGACCAGGAGCTTCCTGTTCGGGGAGGTGGGACGGAGGGGATAATTCGCCCTGTCCACAATCCAGACATTCGAAGCTTTCAGACCCTTGAGCCGGGAGGAGACATCGGTTTCGCTTCTCCTCTTGAGGAGCGATTCGAGAAGGGTTTTCTTATTCTCGAGTTCAATTTTGATGCTGTTATACATTATGGAATTGCTGTTGACTTTGAACGCTTCCCTTTTTTGCTCATCGACAAAACCCCGCAGGGACGCCTCCTTCCTGAGCGCGGCCTGATAATCAGCAGAAGCGGCGCTGATCATGTTTTCGGTTTCGGCCTGGAGGGCGCCCTTAGCCGAATCGAGCTCCGATCTCAGGCGCTGCATCTCCGGGTACTCGGGTCTCACGGTGGCCAGTCGTTTGGCATACTCCCGGCTGAGGGTGGAGTACTGCTCGCGCAGGCGCTGGATGAGCGCGTTGTTCATGGCTTCAGGAATGTCCCCCAGGGCGGCCGATTTGATTTGGGTGTAGTAATTATACTTATTGATCTTGTCGATCGTAGCATCTGTCAAGGCCTTATTCACGTCCGCCAGTTTGCTGACGGTGGGTGCCTCGGAAGCCGTCAAAGGCAGAATGTCCTTTTCCGATCCATATTGGTTAAGCTTCTTTTCGTTATCGGCGATCTCCGTTCGGACCGAGGCAATCTGGGTGTTGAGAAATTCCGTGGCCTGTTCTGTCGCCTGGTACCTCTGCTGGATGAGCATGTCGACGTAGCCATCGAAGAGCGCGTTCAGGGTCTCCGCGGCAAACTTGGGATCCTGGTCCATGAACCTCACCTCGACCAGAGTCGTCCCCTGGATACTCTCAACGAAGATTTTCTTCAAAAACTTTTCAGTCAGCCTCTCCTTAAATATGGGATCTGATAGATCGTGAGGCTTTTTCCCCTTGGCCAGCTTCGCGGCAAAGTGAGAATTTTCGTAGAGCTTGAGCTTCTCGATGGTGCTGATCGCCAGGGCCCGGCTTTGGAGCAGCCTCGATTGGCTCTGCAGATAGCTCCCCGACTCGAAGGTGAGAACGTCCTGGAAGGGCAGGATGTTAGGCTCATTCTCGATCCAGATGCTGCCTTTGGCCGTGTAGACCCGAGTTTTGAAAAAAGCGAAGAGGGTCACGGAAAGGAAGATGAGCAGAAAGATTGCCAACCCCGTCCATTTCCATTTGAAAAGCACATGCAAATAGTTCCGGGCCCAGGCCAATGGTCCTGCTTTGAATTCGTTATTGGTGTTATAGACTGCCATCATTTCCTCTTTTTTGTTTTGGAGATGGATTACGGGACAATCACAACATCTCCTTCCTCAAGGACGATGTCGGAGGCTTTTCCGCGGATGATGTTCTTGAGGTTCACCTCGATCTTTCTTTCTTTCCCGGTTTTCTGGTCCTTGCGGCTGATCACCAGGTTCGATTTCGAAGCCCATTCCGTCGTGCCCCCCGCCTGGGCGATCGCCTGCAACAGCGTGATCTTCTTGGATTGCCTGAATTGCAGCGCTCCCGGGGTCTTGACCTCGCCAAAAACGAAGACGGTGAGCATCCGATCGATCGGGACGTTGACGATATCCTTTGCCTGGAGATCAAGATTGAGGTCCTGGTCTCCCTTTATGACCAATTCAGACAGGCTGACCGTGATCTTGTTCTTCTTGCCGTCGGTCCCTTCTCTATAGATATAGAGCTCATTGGCCGCTTCGGAGGTCAACCCTCCGGCCTCGGAGATGACCTGAAGAAGGGTCGTCGGGCCAACCAGTTCGTACATCCCCGGCTTCCCGACCGCGCCCAGGACCGCCACTCTTTGATATTCCTTGATGAACACCGTGACGTGCGCCGTCTTCAGGTATTTGCCCTCCAGGATAGAGGCCAGCTTCTTTTCCAGCTCCTGGGCGGTCTGCCCGGCAACGTCCACTTTCCCGAGCAAAGACAGCGTCACCGAGCCGTCTTCAGAAACCCTCACCGTCTGGTTGAGTTCGGGCAGCTCAAAAACTGTGATTTCAAGCAGGTCTTTTGACCCGATCTTATAATCATTCATGAGGGCTTTTTCTTCCTGTGAGGCGAGGATCCTGGCAGGCGTGACGGCGCAGATCAGCAGGCCGACGGCGATTATTAAAAGGCAAACTGAAAACGATTTTCTCATGAGCTTCCTCTTCTGCATTTCGCGAAACAGAAGCCTGTCTTCGCAAAATTGATTTTATTATAACCCGCCGGAGATGCGAAGTCTAGCCCTCTCCCCTGCCCCCCTTATCAATACCTCGGCGTCACCAGGATGAGGTTTTCGGCCGATAAATAACCATAGATCAAATTAAACCCGAAAAAATTTCTGTTGCCGACAAGGCCGGTGATGTTGGATTGCCTCCTCCCGAGGCCCGCCACCAGATTAAGCTCGAGGTCTCTCTTCATTCTTAGGTTGACCCTAAAAGCATGGGTTCTGAATTTGATCGCTTCGGTCGGACAGGACGACTCCCCCCGCGGTGTTTCCCGGCGCCGGATAAGTGTTCCGACCGAGAACGAAGTCATAGCCGACGAGGATTCTCCTGGTGAGGAAGTGGGCGAGCCCCGCCCCGTAAACCGTCTGAAGAAAGTAGGTGTAATCGGCGAACGCAGAAAATTGAACATCCCTGGCGAAAAACCCACGGACCGTCGTCAAGGACACGAGGCCGATGGCAAGATTGGTGTTCCCGACCAATCCGGTATAGTCCTTCTTCTGACGATCCAGAATGTCAAATCTCTTCAATCCCAGGTTGAGTCTCCCCTGGATGCCCCTCGTCTCGATTTCGACCTCCGGCGCAGGCCGGAAATCGGCGCCGCCTGAAACCGAGAAGCTTCGGGAGTTTTTGGATTTCGAGATCTTTTCCGTGAAGATATAGGATCCGTATTCGCCATCCAGTGTCAGCCGCATATTAGCGGTCTTTTGGAAATAGGTCTTGAGAGTGATATAGCTTTCGTTCCTGTTAAGGTTCTCCCTTATATTGGAACCTCCAAAATTCACGTTCCCATAATCAAAGGAGAGTCTTCTAAACTGTAAGTCCGACCGAGGTTCCCTTGGACAATTGCCACAGGCCCAAGCCGACAAAATCGGACTGGCGGAGCCTGATTTTGACATTCAGTTCTGTGCTCAGGCGCTCACGGGTGCTTGACAGTCCTTCGCCGGCCTGGAGATAAAACCTGTCGGAGACCAAGTGGACCTGTCCTCTGAACGTGTTGTCCCAGGACCGCTCCTTGGTGGTGTGCAGAAAGAACGCATACTGGGGGGACTCGGAAATGTCAAAGACGATCTTTTCCTTGAGGGGAAGGAAAAAACGCAGGTTGGGTCCCGCTATGAACGTGTAATCGGGGACCGGATCGGACGTCGACGCATAGTAGATATCAGAGTCATAGCCCGCGTTATCGACCAGGAAGGCCGCGTTGTATCTCAAAGAGCCGGTTCGCCATCGCGTCGCGTTGACGATCCGCTCCAGGTTCGTTCCCAGCCAGGTGTTTCCCCACCCGAAGGCGTGATCGGGAGCCGCGAACAGCAAAAATAAGACTACGAGGCCTATGGGGAATCGTGATTTCGCGGAACGCATGCTGTCAATAAGCTCCGATCCCGAAGAGGACAACCGGAACCGTCTTGACCAGGATCTTCATATCCAGCCAGAGAGACCAATTGTCGAGATATTCAAGGTCGAGCTTCATCCAGTCTTCGAAGGCGACGTTATTTCTCCCCTTGATCTGCCACAGGCAGGTGATGCCCGGTTTCATCGAGAAACGGCGCCTCTGCCAAGTTTTGTATTTTTCGACCTCATCGGGCACGGTCGGCCGCGGGCCGATGATACTCATGTGTCCGGCGAACACGAGGAAAAGCTGCGGGAGCTCGTCGATGCTGAATTTTCTCAGGATCCGGCCGAGGGGCGTGATCCAGCGGGTTTTCTTGCTTCGGTACTCGGGGGTGGTCATCTCGGCCAGGTCATTGACCTGGGACAAGACCGTGTGGGCTCCGTCCCGCATGGTCCGGAACTTGTAGAGGGTAAATCGGCGCCCGTGAAGCCCCAGCCGCTGCTGTTTAAAAAAGACCGGACCTCGGGATGTCAACTTGATGAGCGAGGCGGTCAAGAGAAGCAAGGGTCCGAGGACGGAGATGGCCAAGCCCGAGACGACGAGATCGAAGAGTCTTTTCGCCAGAAGCTGCCACTCTTTGGCTTTGGACGTGTTGAAGCGCAGCAATGGGACGCCGTCGATTTCCGAGATGGCGGCCTTGGCGATGTTCATATCGAAAAGATCGACCGTGATCGTCGACACGATCCCCTCTGTCTCGCAGGCATGGAGAGCCTCTTCGACGTAGCTCAGCCGGGAGCGGGGAACGACAAAGATGATCTCGTCGACCGCTTCGGCGTGGAGGATCCGGGGAATGTCTTGCATCGTCCCGATGACGTCAACTCCATCCACGGTCTTGACTCCCCTCCCCGGTTCATCATCAATCGCTCCCAGGATCTGAAAGCCCCATTCGGGATGGTTCCGGATCCGGTGAATGAACGCGGCGGCCCTTCGGCCGGTCCCCACAATCAGGAGCCGCCAGTAGTTGTGCCCTCGCCGGCGGACGGTGCGGAGGATCACATAAATCGTGGTTCGTTCGATCAGGATCAGGGCGAACCCGATGGCCGCGAACAGGAAGAAAAAGAGCCGGCTCATGAACGTCGTTTTGAAGAGGAAGAGCATGGTCCCGAAGGCGAGAACCGTTATGGCGGAGGCTTTGCAGATGATCCAGAACATCTTGAAGTAGGAAATGGTTCGCGTTGACCTGTACATCCCCTGGGCATAGAGCATCCAGCACCAGAGCGGCGCGACCGCGATCAGGAAGACGATGTACTGGTTGATGGTGAAGTTGGGTTCGGATATCAAGCCGGACATGGAAGGAAACCAGGAGGCGATGAATTCGAGGTTGATCTGCCTCCTTATGAAGACGGCCAGGAGATAGGCAATGGAGACGACGAGCCCGTCGACGAAAATTAGCGATTTCCTGACCAGATCCTGCTTTTCTTTCAGCATGTTCTTTACCTTAGGCGCCCGGATCAAGCTCGATTTTTCTGAGGATCCGCGCCGGATTTCCCGCCGCTACCGTCCAGGCGGGGACGTCCTTTGTTACGACGGCGCCCGCCCCTATGATGGCTCCCTCACCGATTGTCACACCCGCCAGGATGGTGGCACTCGAGCCGATCGAAGCACCTTTGCGGACGAAAGTCGGGACGACGCTCCAGTCCTTTTCCGTCTGAAGGGCTCCGCCGGCCGTCGTCGACCTCGGATAGAGATCGTTAATGAAGGTGACGTTGTGCCCGATGAAAACCTCGTCCCCGATCTCCACTCCTTCGCAGATGAAGGTGTGGGAGGAAATCTTGCAATCTCGGCCTATGACGGCGCCCTTCTGAATTTCCACGAAAGTCCCGATCTTGCTGTTGTCGCCGATCGTGCACCCGTAGAGGTTGACGAAAGCGAAAATCTTGACATCTTTGCCCAGGCTGACATCGGGTGATATTCGACAGAATTCCATAAGAGCTACCTCACAGCGTGATCTTGCGACCGCCTTGCTTGATCGACCCATCCGAGGCTTCAAGAAGACGGACGACCTGGAGCCCGGCTTCTCCGTTGTTAAAAGGCTCCTCATCATGCTCGAGGCAGCGGACGAAATATTCTACCTCGCGCTGCAAGGCCTCGGTCGAATCGAGCTTGGGTGCATACATGTCCCCTGACCGATAGCTGACAAGAAGTTTATGAATTCCGTTCTTGTTGTCGGTCCCGTTAAACGTCACCCCCCGGTCGTAAATCTTGATTTTTTCATCGGATGAAAGGTCGTCCCAGACGAGCATTTTCCGGTCGCCGCTGATCAAGGTGCTCCTGATCTTCACCGGACTGAGCCAGTTGAGATGAAAATGAGCAATGAAGTTCGATTCTTCAAAATGAAGAGCGATGTAGGCCACGTCCTCGAAATCTCCCCCGAAATGGACGGAGCCATGGGCGCTGACGGCGATGGGCCTTTCCTTGATGAGGTAGCTCATTATGGAAAAATCGTGGGGGGCCAAATCCCAAACCACATTGATATCGTGTTGGAATAGTCCCAGATTGACCCGCACCGAATCATAAAAAAAGAGCCTCCCCAGTTCGGCGGAATCGATGACCTCTTTCATTTTCCTTACGGCCCCGGTGAACAAAAATGTGTGATCAACCATGATTTTCAGCTTTTTCTTGGCGGCCAGGTTGATGAGGTCTTCGGCCTGGCCCCGGGTAGACGTAAAGGGCTTCTCCACGAAAACGTGCTTGCCGTTCTCCAGGGCCTCCCGGGCAAGTTCATAATGTGTGTTGACCGGGGTAACGACAGCGACGACACCGATCTCTTCAGATCGGATGAGATCGCGAGGGTCTTCATAACCCTGAAGAAAAGGAAAGTGGTTCTTCGCGAGATCCAGGCGCCTTTTGTTAAGGTCGCTGATACCTGCGAGCTTAACTCCGGAACAGGAATGGAAATTCCTGGCCACGTTAGGCCCCCAGTAGCCATAGCCGATGATTCCAACATTGATCATTTGCCCGCTTCCTATCGAAATATATCTTCATTCCAGCTAGCATTCTTGGCCAATGCCAGTGGAATTCAACGCTTTATTTGTGTATTGAAAAACTCCCCTATCGAGTTGGAGACATATTCAATTTGCTCGTCCGACAATTCCGGGTACATGGGCAGAGAAAGAATCTCTCCCTGGTACTGGTACGCGCGAGGAAAATCTGAAGCTTTGTGTCCCAGGTGGCTATAGGCCGGCATGAAAGGAAGGGCCGTCGGGTAATGGATCCCGGTTGAAATTCCCTTCGATTTGAGATAGTCGGCCAGCTCATCCCTGCGGTGCGTCCGGATAGCGTAAATGTGGAAAATATGAAAGGCGTTGTCCCGGAGTTTCGGACGTTGGATGCCGGAAATGCTCTCCAGGAATGCGTTGTATTTTAAGGCGTGCGCATGCCGGGCGCTGTTCCAGTTGTCGATGTGACCCAGTTTTGTGGCTAAAACAACGGCCTGGATGGCGTCCAGGCGGCTGTTGATGCCTTCGATTTCGTGGACGTGTTTTTGGAGTGACCCGTGGTTGGCGAAGAGCCGCGCGTTCCGGGCGAAGGCATCGTCATTCGTGATGATCGCCCCGGCGTCGCCGTAAGCGCCCAGGTTTTTCCCTGGGTAAAAGCTGAATGTCCCGGCCAGTCCGAATGTCCCCGTTTTCCGGGGCCCGAACGTGGCGAAATGGGACTGGGCGCAGTCCTCGATGAGGGGAAGGCCGTGGGCGTCGCAGATGCCCTGGATAACATCGATCGCCGCAGGCTGCCCGTAGAGATGCACCGGGACGACCGCCTTGGTCTTTTTCGTGATCTTCTCCTCGAGCAGGCCCGGGTCGAGGTGGAAATATTCATCAATATCCACAAAAACCGGCCTCGCGCCGGCCTGAGTGATCGTCTCGGAGGTCGCGATAAAGGTGTTGGCGGCGGTAATGACTTCATCCCCGGGACCGATCCCCAGGGCCTTCAGGGAAATGTAGATGGCGTCCGTGCCGCTGGCGCAGCTCAGGCAATGTTTTACGCCGAATTTTTGGGCAAAGGCTTTCTCAAAGGCGTCGACGTATTTTCCGCCGATGAACGCCGTTTCGCTGATTACAGACTGGATGGCCGGGTCGATCTCAGACTTTAAAGATCGGTATTGGGCCTTAAGGTCCACAAAGGGAACATTCAACACTTGCGTCTTCCTTTTCCTAAATCTTCCTTGGCGTATTTAGGGAATTAGCTGATGCACTGATATTATCTCTAATTTTGCTTTCAAAAGTCAAATCGAACCCCCGTCATCCCCTTTCAATCGATAAATTGCCTGTGAATAAGCTCGCTCGTCAGAAGCCTGTGGATCTCAGTTGTGAAATTCCCCGAGCCTGCCGTGTGGTCTCTGACGATCGACTCAACCCGCTGCGGACTCAGGTGGGGCCGGGAGAGAGTCAGCGGATCGAGGAGAATTTCTTTGACATAGGAGGCCAATTGGTCTCGGTACCAGATGCGAAAATGATAGAATTTGTGCCTCCCCAAGAAAAGCCTCTCCAGATGCACAGGCTTGAATACCCGGTCAAGCTTGGCGAGCCAACCAGGCATCCCGTAGTCATAGGCGTATTCTGCCTTAAACGTGAATTCCTTGAGGAGGTGCTTTGCTTTCGTGAGCCCGGGAACGGGCTTATAGACAAGACCGCGATCCGTCCCGATCCTGCCCAGGGCCGGATTTCCGTCGGCGATGAGGCGCAGCTGCAGGCCGATGTTTGCGGCCAGTTCCGGGGGAGTCCGGAACGTCAAGGCGACGAGGTCATTGTCCAAAAAAGGCGAACGAAGGGTTAACTGGGAAAGCTCCACGGCCAGGCGGGAGTAATGGTGCCACGGAACCTGCTTGAAAGCGATAAATGACCCCCGGCGGGATGCGATCTCCTGAGCATAATTCTGGGCGGCCCGGCCCAAGAGCGTGTCGAATTCTCTCTCGAAAAGCCGGTTGTCGAGCGTTATCGGCTTGAAGGCGACCGAGCCGTAAAGAATCTCTTGTCCGTAATTCCCCGTCAATCGCACCGGGGCGATTTGGCGGGCGATTCTGTTCGCAAAAAGGTCCGGCGAGCCGGTCACATCCATGACTCCGTCGGTCAGGTAAACCGTTCGAGCTGCGAGAGCGGGGAATTCGTCGAGGAAAGCCTTGTCCACCCGGATCACCTGATGCGGCTGCCGGCAAATCTCGGCCACCCGCCGGCCCAATTTGACGTCCGCACAATCGCGATAGATGCCACCGAACGTATAGCAGGGCAAGGTTCCCGGGAGAGCCGGCGCCCAAGCCATGATCATCCGGCTGTCCTTGCCGCCGGTCAGTGAGACCGCGATCTTCTCTTTTGCCCGCAGGTAGCGCGGAAGAACGCGCATCCAGGTTTCCTTGAGTCGGGGATAATAGTCCGCCGTGCTTAACGGCTCCTGTTCCTCCCAAGTCTCCGGCTTGAAATAGAGATCTTTTCTCGGACTCTTCGAGGGCACAAAGGACCAAGCTGACCCGGCGGGAAGCAACGAGATCCCGGAAAAGAGAGTCCTGTTCTCGAGGACGCAGCCGCAGGAATACGTTTCAGCTAGACTTGCCAGGTCCAAGCGACGCAGTCCGGGCAAAACCTTCAAAAGCGCTTTCGCCTCGGAGGCGAAATAGAACCCGTCCTGGTTCTGGTGATAATAAACCCGATTCAGGCCGTATCGGTCGTTGAACAGAACGACATTCGGCTCTCGGAGATCCACGACGACTCCGCTGAACCGGCCGTTCAACCGCTCGATTGACCCGATCCCCTTTTCTTCATAGAGGTGAATCAGGTAGCCCGCGTTCTCCGGGTCACACTTATGCCCGCGGGACCGGAGGCGCTCGATCTCATCGGGCTCGGTGAAGTCTTCTCCCGAGAAAACCATGCCGAGGTCGTTTGTCTCATTCCAGACGGGCATGCCTTCCGAAAAGGACTCCTTATGGCTCACCCATCCCATCCACAGCCCGATCCCTTCGTTGCTATAGGTTCCCGACGAATAGAATGGTTCGTGGATCATCTCCTGAACCATTCGGCGAAGGAGCGCCCCCCTCTCCTCGGGCTTGCCGGGACCGATGATACCGACTATTCCGGGCATGTCGATCCTAACTGGTTATCCCTCATTGATTGCAGGGAGAGCCGCCTGACTCGGGGCGAGGACGTCGGCTGGCTTTTTGACGGCGAGCGCCGACAACAGGAAGAGGAACCAAAGGAGATTTGTGGGCAACGCCAGGGAAGTTTCGGTGATATTATGGAATAAGATCATGATCAAGAAGGCGAGCTGTAATTTGCCGATGCCCCAATTCTCCTCCACGGAATTCCTGGTCTTAGTGTAGGTGTGAAATATCAAAAAAATCATGAGGACGAGTCCAGCCAGACCCAAATCCATGAAGACGTCGAGATAGCCGTTGTGGCCGTTGGTCGGCCTCCAACCGAAGGTATCCCACAAGTTATGGGTCAAATGACCGAGCCAAAAACTCCCATAACCGGAGCCAAGGAGCGGTCTGTGGCTTCCGATTCTCATGAGCTCCTGCCAAAGCGGAATCCTCCCCGTGAATGTGGAGTCTCGACCCGTGGCCCTAAAAAACACCGTTGAAACAGACTCATTGCGAACGCTGATAAAGAGGCCCTGAAGGACAAACAACAGGCAGACGGAGGTGACGATCAGGACGTTGAACCTCTTGGGATTGTCCTTGAGGAAGGTTTCGAAAAACAGGATGAGGAGGCCGACGGCAAATACGACCGTTGAGGTCGCGCTCCTAGCTCCGATGAGCAGATAGACAGTGAGACCCAAGAGGCACGCATCCCAGACATTCAATTTCGGCCGGTTCTTGAGAAGTCGCCAGATTAAGAAAATTCCCATGAAAGCGCACAGGAGGCCCAGGGTGTTCTTGTTCGTTGTCACCCCCACCCAAAGGGGGGTTCCCGAACGATGAAACACGATCCCGAGGTTCCGATAATATCTTATAAAAAGCACGGAGAGCGGAATCATGAAGATGGCGCACCGCCGGAGGATATGCTCGACGGCTTCTTTCTGGTCATCTTCCGTCAATATCACCAGGGCCATAATGATATCGCCGGTCGCCCTGATCCAGCGTTTGGCAGATACTCCTTGGTAATCCGCCCAACTGACACTTATAATTGCGTACAGATAAAAGAGATAGAGCCAGATGTTGTCCCGAAAAGAGAAAGCAAATTGACCTCTTTTCCGATAAAGGATGATCAAGCCCGCAGACATTAGGACGATCAGAAAAGTCCGCTCTGTCGAGCTCCCCTGGAGATAATCAAAATCCGGCGCCCAGGCCTGCACGCTGCCGGGATGTATCCAATAGGTAAAGGGCCTCGAGGCGCACACGGCCAACCAAATGAACGGAACCCATAGTGAAGGGGATACCCCGTGGCACTCTTTGAAGTCGTCTTTTAGAGCGCCCAGAATGAAGACCAGACAGAGGAGAAGAGCAATTTGAGCCAATGAGGTTATCCCGCGGGCCGCTCCCTCACCGTATCGATCCCGCACAGAGCCAGCAATTTGCCGATGTGATCACAATCTTTGACCAAATAGCGCATGAACAAATGACGCCGAAAGAGAAAGAGGAAAGGGAGGGCGGGTGTATAAAACAAAAAGGCGACAAGTGATTTTAGAGATTCCGGACTCAGAAGAGAAACTTGGTTGGCCCTGACCACCCCTCTCAACAGGGCCCTCTTTAAAACATATGCTCTTTTGAGTCTCGCGGCAGGGACCGTTTCATAGACCGTCGCTTCCTGACTCCAGACGAAGTTATAATTCTTTTCAATCATTCTATTAAAAAAATCGACATCTTCGCCTCCCGTTCTTCCCAATTCCGGGTTAAATAAATCCTCGTTTTCCCGGACGATCCTTTTGGAAATCAGGAAGTTCCCACACCTGGTGTATTTGGGATTTTTTATGACTGTTCCCGTGGGGAATGATTGTCGCTCGAAGATGCCGCCCCTGACCACCCACGAGGGAGGGGGCGTTTCAAAGCAAGGCACAACCGGGCCCAGGACGCCATCGGCGCCACTTTTTGTTATTGTCTGATAGAGGGCTGCCAGCCAGCGCCGATCGGCGAATTCATCATCGTCGATGCCGGCCAGATAATCACCCTCGGCGATTTTGAGGGCCTTGTTTCGGGCCAGCGAGATATTCTGCTCCGGCTCAACGTCATAAGAGATGTGGATGGGAGAATTCTCTTGGATCTGGGCAACCGTCTCGCGAGCCGACTGTCTGTCATCGTTATCAACAACCACAATCGAAAAGCTGAACAACCCATCCGTCTCTTGGCCGTGCAGGGATTCCAATAGGCGGGCCAACATGGCAGGTCTCCGGTAGGTGCAAATGCAGACAATGAGACGATCTTTTGGCTGGCTCATAAGTTTATGTTCATCGGCAAAGGCGGAAAGGGCCGGGCCTTGTTTCCCTGCTATATAGTATCAATTTTTATGCAAGCTACCGCCGATAGATCGGCGCGTGGCTATTGCTATACACTTCAAGGAGAAAATAGGGGGGAATGTTTATATTTGCTGTCAATAAGAAAATAGCCGTATCAACCCGACGAACTCCTTAACCTTTTTTCTCCTTTTCGCCCTCCAATAACCTGCTCTGAATTTACTCTCTTTCCACTTGTCAAGTCAAGACGACGGTCCCCGCTCCGAATCATCGTCCTTGGCCGCTTCTTTTTTCTTGTTCCATTTGTTCCTGAGGCCGAGCAGGCGCACAACCAGTTTTTCCGGGAGCATCTCCACGACGCCATGCTGCATTCGCAATTTCAAGGCGATCGCTCCCTTCCAGGTTAAGGGAATGTAATACCTTGGGATATCAATCTTTTCAAAACCGCTGCTCCGTTTGAAGTCCGTCAGCGTATCAGGCCCTTTTTTTCCATAGACAAATTTCGAATAGACGAGATAGGGGATTTGTTCCTGGGCGCAGACCTGCACGGCCTTGGTGATCAACCCATTGGTCGGCGCTTTGTCACGATGTTTCAGCATCGAAACAATCTGCATGATGGAGGCAAATTTTCCATAATTGACGAACTTGATGAACCCGATCAACTCCCCATGAAAATCGGCGGCGATAAAAATGCTTCTATCGAGGTAGGTCGCGTTCTCTCTCTTGACGGTCTCGAAATCCTTCCCGTAATGCCAAAAGGCCCGGCCTTGTCTGATCGGGACTTCGTTATAGATGGCCGTGATCCCGCGCGCGAGCTCGTCGCTGAAATCAACCACCCGCACCTGGACTCCCGCTTTTTCCGCTTTTCTCATTTTGTTCCTGGCCTTGAAGCGGATCTGTTCGTTCCACCAATGTTCAAAACTCGTAATCGGAAGCGCAGCGACATTATCCCATTCGAGATGATATCCCTGAAATTTCGGTTGGACCTCCGGCAGCCGTTGCCAGAACGTCAAGAGATCAGCCCCGGCCTTGTTCGCCCTAAGATCTTTGACCAAGGCCGCCGGATTCTCAACGTCCGCATCCCATTCGTCTTTGATTCTAGCCATCTTGATGAATCGTCCCGTTATGATGATGTCCTTATTCTGGACTCGCGCCGCCCGGACTTTGACTTGTCGGCCTTTGATGCTGATTTCCTCGGTAAAGACACTCATCCGGCGCTTCTCCTTGTGCTCGCTGGGAAATAGAGATCGTGATACCGTTCGAGGGATAAACCTGGACGTTGACAGCTATTTTTCAGCCCCGCGCGCACACGGATAATATATCATGAGGCGAGGGCTTGTCAAAGACATGATTGACAGGGAAACTCGTATTCGATATTCTTAACCAGCTATCGTCTTGTTAATATTCTATTCAGAAATCGCCAAGGTTCAGAGCCGGGACTTGCCGTCATGAGCGCCGACGCCCCAGAAAAAAGGCCGTACGAAGCCCATTTTGACACGAGCCACCTCCAGTCGGGTTTAAAAAAAAGGGCCATCCGGGGAGCGGGATTTTCCATCACCGCCCAGATGTCCGATTATGCGATTCAGACGATCGGCACGATTGTCCTGGCCCGCCTGTTGATTCCGGCCGATTTCGGCCTGATCACCATGGTCGCGGCGTTCAGTCTGCTCATCCAGAATTTCGGGCTCAACGGTTTCACCGAAGTCGTCATCCAGCGCAAGGACATCACCCATCAGGAAATGAGCAAGCTCTTTTGGCTGAATTTCGCCATCATGCTGGCGTGCACCCTGGCGTTCATAGCCCTCTCCCCTCTCATCGCCTGGTTCTATAAAGAACCCCAATTGAAAACCATCTCAGTGGTCATGTCCCTGACCATCCTCTTTGGCGGGTTGACCACGTGTCACCTGGCTCTGTTGAACAGAAGCATGAAGTTTCATGTCCTCTTGATAATCCAATCGTCCGCGTCGCTCCTGAGCACCGGGATAGCCATCGTCGCAGCGGTCAAGGGAATCGGTTACTGGGCCCTCGTTCTGAGAAGGGTGACCTGGCCATTGATGACGGCTCTATTCGCCTGGTTGCTCTGCCGCTGGCGTCCGGCCCTCCCTGAGAGAAAAACCAACATTACCCCAATGGTCGTTTTCGGCTTGAGGACCTATGGGAACTTTCTGATGGACTATTTCCGCAAAAATCTCGATAAGATCCTTATTGGAAAAGTCTACGGCAAGTCTTCCCTCGGCTTCTATGACCGGGCCTATCATTTTTCGCAAATTTTGCCCAATCAATTGACGACGGCCCTTTCGAACGTGGGATTCGCCGCGTTGAGCCGATTGAGAGACGACACCAAAACCTACCTGGATTCCTTTGGCAAGTCTCTTTCTCTGCTCGCGTTCGTAGCATTTCCGGGCAGCGTCATCCTGACTCTGATCGGCAAGGATATCATCGTCCTCCTGTTGGGCACTCCCTGGACGAGAGCCGGAGAGATCTTCGCCGCTTTCGGCCCGGCCGTGGGCCTGGTTGTCATCTACAATACCAATAATTGGCTGCACGTATCTCTGGGACGGGCTGACAGATTGCTCAAATGGAGTATCGTCGCATTCATCGCTTCCGTTGCGGCCTACATCGTGGGAATGATGTTCGGCCCCCTAGGGGTCGCCGTGGCCTACTCCGCTCTGTTTTATGTTCTTTTCATTCCCGCCTTATGGTACGCGGGAAGGCCGATCAAGATCCCGGTTTCCTATTATCTCTCAATCTTGTGGAAGTATTGGACGGCCGCGTTCATCGCCGGGCTCATCTTCTGGGCGCTGTTCAACTTGGTGAGTCCTCTGGCGATGTTTTATCATCAGCTAAATCCGTTCGTCAGGGTTGGCCTTGGATTTGTCTTCTATGGGGCGCTCTATTCGTGCTTCATCCTCATCCTGTTCAAAGGGCCGAGACCGTTTTATATGCTTCGCACCATCTCAAGAAACATCGTCTCCTGATGCGCTCACAGGTTGGCCGTCAGGCAGGATCAGCGCTTTGGGACCCGAAGACTCGGGAGTAGACCTCGGCCAGGGGGAGAATGACCGCCGCCGACTCGACAGCACTTTTGACAATCCCTTCAAAAAGACCGGGGGAACATCCGTAAGCGGATGGATTCTGGTCAATATCATGAGTCGAAAAGATGAGCCAGCCTCTATTCTTCGCGTTTTTCTCGATCAGCTCCCTAAAAAATCCCGGGTCCTCCCTGTTTCGGTGGTCGATAAAGCACGACTGGAGTGAGTTCAGGTCGATCTTATCGCCGTTGAAGGTCTGCCCTCCCCCCCGACAGCACCAAAAATGTCTCCCGGCGACTTTCTTTATCCTGGGATGCGGCTCTTTTATAGGATAGGAGAATGTCCGAAATTGATATTCGGGGAAGTGCCCTTTCATTGCCTCTTGGTTCTTTAGAAGTGATTCTTCGAAGACACGGCCTCCCGCATGCCACGCGTCCAGGTGATCATGGGTATGGCATCCGATCTCATGACCAAGACTCAGTAACTCCTGGAGATCTTCCAGACGAAACATTTCGCCGGGCGGAGCCATTTTTCCCAAGAGCCCGAAGGAGACATAATAGGATCCCCTGATCTTGTAATTCTCTAATATTTTCCCGCCGCGCCGATAAGCGGAACGCGGAAAATCATCAAAAGTGAAAGAGACGAAGGGATGCGGACTCGACCAAGCGACAATTTTTTTTCCGAAAAGAGAGGATCGCTTGCGTCGATAATAGTTGTTGAGCCTCTTCAAAAAAATCTCGAATGGACTAAACTCCCCACCCCCATTCCCCTTTTCTCTCATGGCCGTCTTTCCAGCCTTTCAATATTTTCGAGAAATCCGCTGAACATCCCCTCGATCGACGCGTTCTTGAGAATATCGTTTCTGGCGTTCTCTCCGAGCCTCCGCCGCTCCTCATCCTCTGCGAACAATTCGAGCAGCTTTCCTTTGAGGGCCGGGATATCGTTTTCCTTGACGATGTAGCCGTTTCGTCCGCTGACCAGGTAGTGGATTTCCGGCGGCTGTTTCCCCTCCTCGGTCAATACGGGAAGCCCCCAATAAAAGGCCTGGTTTAAACTCAGGCCGACGTGTCCAGGCATCAAGAAAACATCGGCCATCTTAAATACTCGGCTGATCTGGACATTCCCCGGGTCATGGACCTCCCCCAAATAAACCGTGTTGTTCTTGTTCATCGACTCTTTGAGAGCATCGCTCAGACCGGAACCCACCAGGACCAGGCCGTACTCGGGCCGGTCGATCGTCTGGAATATCCGGATGGCGTGATCGACCTTTTTTCTGCCTCCGACCGCGGCGTCCATTCGCCCCACGAACAACGCGACTTTATTAAAGCGGATGCCGAGGGCCTTTTTGATATCGTCCTTGGAATCCTCGACCGCGGGATAATCGAGATAGTTGACGGTGTTATTGGCATAGGTGACTTTGTGATGATTCTTTTCCTTGATGAAGCGCAGCTCATGCGGGGAATACAGAATGAGGCCGCGGGACAAGTTCTGCACATGATGAAACATCATGTTTCTGAGCCTGTTTTCCGGGTCATCGAGATTCGCCCCTTTCGTCCAGAAGAGAACCGGAATTTTTTTGAATCTCAGCCAGTATAACAATGGGAAGATCATGAGGTCCTTCAAGTGAAGGAAAAGGACGACCAGGTCCGGCCTGGTTTTCCTGATCTCTCTGCGGTAGAGAAAAAAATTCAGCGGCAGTTCCCGAAAGTCGAATTTCAGCGGATGCGGATTGCCTCTTTGCAGCTCATCGGCCCTGACCACGAAGTCGTAGCCCCGAGCTCGAAAGTTCTCAAAAAAATAGTTGTAAATGCTGACGCGATAATGCATCACCCGGTTCGAGACCAGCATTATTTTTTTCATCGGGGAATCTGATCAGTAATACTTGCGGGGTTCAAAGGGAAGCCCGATCTTGGGTCCGTTTTCGTAACAGACTTGAGCCGGAATCTTGTTGAGCTTGTTGGGATCAAAATCCTGAGCTTCGGGCGCGAATGGAGGCCAGGGCAGGCTCTTGAACCAGGCGGGCTTTGAGGATAAATACTGGGAATCAGGAATATCGTGGCTGGAAATCGTTGAATCCCAGGTCAGCCCGTTGGTGATATAGTCATAGTTGCCGTGCCGAATCAGAGTGTTCGCCGTCGCCGAGTCGGAGGGATTCCCGGTCGCCGAGCAGCAGCGGAAGCCGATTTTCCAGAGGACTGGATTGAGCCAGGTGCTCCGGTAGGGATTCTGTTCGACCACACCCGAGCAGCCCGGCGTCCCCAGGATGTTGCCCATGAAGGTGTCATAATAATTGTTGGCATCGACGATCGCGGCCACAATGTTGCTCTTGACGGGCGTTCCCGGGTTTTCCCGGGTGAAGTGGTTTCTGAGGACGAGCTGGTGGCTGCCCGAACCCCAGTAATTATCGAAGTCGATCATGCCGGCGATGTTTCCCTCCCACAGATTCATGTAGGTGTGGGCCCCGTGTGTCCCCATGGCCTGGATGTACCAGTCGGGCTCATCGTGCTCCGTTCGCTCAATGTAGTTGTAGGCGATCACATTTCCCGCTCCACTGGCCTCAAGAGCAATTGGAAAATGGAGATGATAGAGGATGTTGTTCTCGACGAGATTGTCGCATGACTGCAAACTGATATCCACGCCGTACCCCCGATCACTCGTGAAAAATTGGGCGTCGTGGAAATAGGAATCTCTCACCTCGTTGCCCAGGGCTCCCGTTTGAATATCGACATGCTTGCCCGGCGTGTTATAGCCCTCGACTCTCTCAACCCAGCAATAAACACAATTGAACATGACGATTCCGAGGCCGCTTCCGGCCACGGATTCCATGTAAAGGTCTTCTATCCCGGCGTTCCGGACCGGGCTCCCCGTGACCCTGACAAGCTGCGGCAGGAAATCGGCTTTGTACGTGTAATAAAGAGGGTGGTGGAACTTGATCGTGTTGCCGGTGATCTCCTGAACGAGTTTGGCTTCGCCCATCGCCCGGGTCCCTTGGACTCCATAGCGCCCGCACCAGTTGCAGGTCCCGACCCCGACTTGGGTCACAAGCGCAGGATCATTGAGCTGGTCGATGGCCACCACGTCGCCCACCCTGAACGAGCCCGGGTCGGCCACAACAACCGTATCTGAGCCCTTGGTGTATCCGGAAAGGACATCCGCGACACCGCTGGCACTTGGCCCCGCAATCCGAAAAATATGGTTCACTGAATGTTGAATGATTTTTGTTTTATCGGGGCCGTCTCCACGGACGGCGATCCCCCGGCTGAGTCGAAGACTTCCGCTGATTCGGTAGGTTCCTTGGGGGATGAGAATGGCTTTCCCTTCCGGGCAAGCGTCGATGGCGTTTTGAATCGCGGCCGTGTCATCGGTCACACCATCGCCCTTGGCTTTATAGGGGGCGTTCTTGACGTTGATGGCGACGGAGTAGTTGGGGATTCCTCTGAGGCCGTTCACGAACACGCCGGCCCCGTTCCAATCAATCAGGCGGTCCGCTGGAATGATGTCCGTCGGCGGCGGAGAAGGGGGAGTCATCGGATTGCCCGTATCCTGAGGTGAGCAGCTGTAAGGGCAAAGGAGGAGACCGGCCAGCGCGATTTCATAAAGGAAACGAGCCAAATGCCTGATCACGGAATCCTCTTCCTTTCCTACTTGTTCGTAGTATAGCAGAAAGTCAGGCAGGAGGGAATCGTCCCAGGTCGGAGCTAAACCCTGAGGAGCAGAGGGACTGATGAATTAATAGTGCAATTTTGGGTTGAACGGGAGCCCTTTCTTGGGCCCGCTTTCATAACAGACCTGAGCCGGAATCTTGTTGAGCTTGTTCGGGTTGAAACCAGGACGGTCGGGGGTAAAAGGCGGCCAGTGCAGAGCCTTAAACCAGGCCGGCTTTGACGCCAAATACAGCGAATTGGGAATATTGTGATCGGAGATCGTCGGGTCCCAAGTCAGACTCCTAGAGATATAGTCATAGTTGCCGTGCCGGATCAACGTTTGGGCGGTTTTAGGATCTGTGGGGTTCCCCGTCGCCGAGCAACATCTGTAGCCGATCTTCCAGATGACCGGATTCTGCCAAGCGCTGCGGTAGGGAATCTGTTCCACCACGCCCGCGCATCCCGGCGTTCCCAGGATGTTGCCCATAAAGGTGTCATAATAGTTGCTGGCATCGACGATCGCTGCCACTACGTTATTGCTGACGGGCGTGCCTGGATTCAGCCGGGTGAAGTGGTTTCTGAGAACCGCCTGATGACTGCCCGACCCCCAGTAGTTGTCAAAGTCGACCATGCCCGCGATATTCCCTTCCCATAAGTTCATGTAGGTGTGGGCGCCGTGAGTCCCCATCGACTGAATATACCAATCCGCCTCATAGTGTTCCGTTCGCTCAATATAGTTGTAGGCGAGAACATTCCCGGCTCCGCTGGCTTCTAGGGCGATGGGATAATGGAGGTGATAGAGAATATTGTTCTCGACAAGATTGTCGCATGATTGCAGGTAGATATTCACGCCGTATCCCCGGTCACTCGTGAAAAACTGGGCATCGTGAAAGTATGAATCTCTGACCTCGTTCCCCAAGGCTCCCGACTGGATCTCAACGTGCTTGCGCGGGGGATTGAAGCTTTCGACCCTCTTCACCCAGCAGTAAAGGCAATTGGACATGACAACCCCGCTTCCGTTGGAAAGCCCGGTCGTGAATTTCATGTAAAGGTCTTCGATCCCGGCATTCTGAACCGGGGAGGCCGCGACCCTGACAAGCTGGGGCAGGAATTCAGCTTTGTAGGAATAGTAGAGGGGGCGCGAGAACTTGATCGTGTTGCCGTTGACCGCCTGGATGAGCTTGGTCTCACCCATGGCCCGGGTCCCGCCGACTCCATAGCGGCCGCACCAGGTGCAGGTGCCCACCCCGACCTGGGTGACAAGAGACGAGTCATTGAGTTGGTCGATGGCCACGATGTCGCCCGCTCTGAAAGAAGCGGAGTTGGCCAAAACGACCGTATCCGAACCCTTCAAATAGCCGGATACGACGTCCGTCACCGCGCCGGCGCTGCTGCCCGATATCCGAAAAATAGGGTTCGATGAATATTGGACGATCTTCGTTTTGCTGGGGCCCGCCCCCCGGACGGCCATCCCCTTTCTGATCTGGAGAGTCCCGCTGATTCGATAGGTTCCCTGCGGAATGAGAACGGCCTTTCCGGCCGGACAAGCATTGATGGCGTTCTGAAGCGCCGCCGTGTCATCGGCGGTGCCATTGCCCTTGGCCTTGTACGGCGCGTTCTTGGCGTTGATGGCGACGACATAAGTCGGAATTTTTTTCACACCGTTTGCATACACGCCGGCGCGGCTCCAATCAATCAGGCGATCCGCCGGAAAGACACTTGCCTGCAGCAAGGGAGAGCACAGGTCATCTTGAATTCCAATGTCCTGGGATGAACGCCCGGAGGGGAAAAGGACCATAGCCAAAAGTCCGAGTCCCACAAAAGAACGAACAAAAAATCTTATCATCCAAAACTCCTTATTCCGAATGAGGGCTGCCCGCTCCGAGCCCTCGGTGGCAATATACTATAAGTTTTCTTTATCGCGTCATTCGGACGGACGGAATCGCCTTTAGGGAGGATGAAGGCGGGTATTTTTTTGTCATCGCGGCTAGTCGTGCGACGTTTCTGCGGAAGAATAATGGGCGCGAAGTGCTCATGGCCATGAACCGGGTCAGGGTCGATTGAATAAGCGCAGATAGGCAAGAGCTTTGTGCATGGTTGCCTGTCCCCAGTGAATCATCGGTGCTTTGTTGGCGATTCCGAATGGGTATCTGCGAAAATAAAAATGACCGTCCTCATCCTGCATGCGGGCAGTATACCACTCCGCGGTTTTATTTGCCAGGTCCAGGCACGCCCTATCGAAATCGGAAAAAAAAACGAGGGTGTCGATTGCCTGGGAAGCGCATTGGATATCGATCGGCGAGGCCTTGTCGAAATAATATTTCACGCGCCCTGTCGACTCGAAGAAATGACTTCTGAAGAACTCAAATCCTTTTTCAAGAGGGGAGGCAAATGATAGATCCCGGCTCGATTCCTGGTACCGCTTCAGGCTGTCCAGGTTATAGCCGGTGTGAAACACATCGATCCAATGAAACATAGGATCTTCACCATAGTACCAGGCGCCGTCCGGCCTTTGTCCGGCGCAGCTATATTCCATGGCCCGCCGGGCGATTCGAGAATATTCGTCGTGACCGGTCACCCGGGCTGCCCCGGCCAGGTACGCGGCGCCGATCATGTTTGAATTATGGATAGATCCCTGACGCGACATGGTATAACTCAGGCACAGTCCCTTGTCCGTTTCCTCCCGCGGCAAGGCCATGATCCATTCGGCGATGCTCTCGATGATTTCCCGGTGGCGCTCGCGTCCAAATAACTCATAGGCTTCGAGAAAGGCTTGTCCGATCAGCCCGGTCCAGACGATGGTCGACTCGTGCTTCTGGATATAGCCGCCTCGGCTGGCATAGAAAAAATGGTTCCCCCAGCTGTGCCGCGGGTAGAGGGGAGATTTGTTCGTGTCAAGCCAATCCAGGTACGCAAAGGCTTTGTCCCTATACTTTTCATCATGATGAAGTTGATAGCGTTTGAGATAACCCCAGGCCATGTACCCCCGCCCTTTGGTCGAATCAAGCGGCCTGATCCCAAGAAGCGGTCTGAGGTTGACGGGGAAACGACGCACGGACTGCTGCAAAATCTGGCAGGCCAGTCTTTTCTTGAAGGTCAAAGGATATAAAAACGATGTCAATCCGTCAAAGGGTTCATAGCCTTTGCAGTTGTGCTGCTCGACCCAGGCTTCCACTCGGTTGAGGCTCTCTTCCATGTTTGCCATGATATCATTCACCCTGCGTTGAGGATCCTCTGGTAGGCAAATTTCAAGTCCTTTTTTTGCCGGTCCCAGGCCAGTTCCTCGACGATCCTTTTCCTTCCCAGGGCTCCCATCTCCGAACGCCGGTCTGGATTATCCAGAAGGTCGACGAGGGCATCGCCGAACTTGGCGACGCTGTTTTCGCGGATATAGACGGCCGCTCCCCCGGCCGAAAATTCCCCCTCGATCGTGTGGAACTGGACGATCGGTTTACCGAACATCATATAATCCATAACCTTGAGCATGGTCGATTTGTCCGTAAATTCATTGCTGAATTCCGGGTTGATGCAAACATCGGCCGTGGCCAATATCTCGTGGAGGTCTTTTTCCGGGATATATCCCGTAAATCGGACGTATTCGGCCAGGCCCATTTCTTCGGATTGCCGGATGACGCGTCTCAGATGCGGTCCCTTTCCGACCACGATGAATTTGACATCGATCCGCTTTTTCTGATTGACGACATGGGACGCGATCCGGAGGAGGTTCTCGATGCCTTCCTGTTGGGCGATGATGCCCACATACCCGACGAGATAGGCAAAACCCTCCCGAAGTTTCGGATTGGGAGACACCTCAGGCAGGCGGGTCAGGACCGGCCCGTTACGAACGACAACAACATCTTTGTCCCTTTTGGCACCGCGCCGCAATGCTATTTTCTTATAGCTCTCGTTCGTGGAGATCACCAGATCTGCGGTCTTGAAGGTCAACCTCTCCATGACCAGGAGCAGTTTGAAAAGCAAATCCTTTTTTCCGAATTTCGCCACATAATTCTCCGGGGTGATATCGTGATGATCAAAGAGATACTTGACACCAAAGAGTTTGAACGGCAAGGCGATCAGAAAGATGTGGTCGGGAGGGTTGGCCGCGTGGATGACGTCAAAGGGATGCGTCAAAAAAATCCTCAGGCTAAGGAACAATTCCCAAAATACCGAATTCAGGTATTCCAGAATCATCGACCGTTTGCCGCTTCCTTCGGCAGGCCGAAGATGGCGGTGAATCTGAATACCGTTCTGGAGAAACCTCTTTCGCTCGCCGGGATGATCGGACGGACTGATGATCGAGACGTCATACCCGAACTCCCGGGCGGCCAGCGCTTCGTTCCAAACGCGCTTGTCCGGAGGGGCCGGGTTGTTCTCGACGATGAAGAGGATGTGCCTTTTGTTCACCAGGCGACCCCGAAATAGTTCTCACGTTCGGGTCTGCCTCGAAAGTCGATGTTGACCAGGTCGAAAATGATCTTGTTTTTGGGGAGTGCTTCGAGGAGTTCCGGGAACGTCGGCTCCTTGTTCACGACAACAATGATGTCGGAATTGGCCACCACGTCGGAGATGTCCTCGGTAATGAAGCGGGAAATAAAAGGAATGCGCTCCAAAATGAATTCCCGGTTGGCGCCGACCAACTTGGAGATCTGGACGTTTTGGTCATAGATCTTGATATCAAAACCTTTGCCCAGCAGTTTCTCCAGGATATCGATGATCGGGCTGCTTCGCAGATCGTCGGTTCCCTCCTTAAAGCTGAGGCCTAGAAAACCGATGCGTTGTTTGCCGAACTCCAGGATGGTATCGAGAACATGATTTTTCCTAATTTCGTTGCTCATATCAATGCTCTCGAGCACGGGGCATCTCAGATAATGGTCATGGGCGATCGTGCACAGGGCCTTCAGGTCCTTGGGGAGGCAGGAGCCGCCGTAGGCAAAACCGGGCTTAAGGTAGTTCGGGGCGATATTCAATTTCGTATCCTGGCAGAAGACGTCCATCAGCTGATACGAGTCGATTCCCAATTTTTTGCAGATGCTCCCGATTTCGTTGGCGAAGCTGATTTTCAGGGCATGAAAGGAGTTATTGACATACTTGATCAGCTCGGCGATGCGAATATCGGTCAGAACGATCGGCACCTCCAGGCCCTTGTAGACGTCTTTCATCATCCCTATGGCCCGCGGATCCGATGATCCGATCAGCGTGTACGCCGGATGATAATAATCTTTGATGGCGGTTCCCTCACGCAGAAATTCCGGATTCGAAACGACGGCAAAGTCTTTTCCGGCGTCTTTTCTGGAAGCGTTGGCCACGATTTCTGTGACCTTCTGGTTCGTCCCCGGCAAAACCGTTGACCGGATCGCGACGACGTGGAAGCGCGATTTTTTGGCGATTCCCGCGGCGATGTCTTGGGCGACCCTGTAAATTCTGTCCAGGTTCAAATGGCCCTGGCTGGTAGAGGGAGTCCCCACGCACACAAAGGTCACGTCGGTTTCCTGCACCGCGGCGTCGACATCGGTCGTCGCGCGGATGGCGCCTCTGGCCCTCTGTTCCGCAATAATCTGGTCCAACCCATTTTCTATGATCGGCGACTTCCCCTGGTTGATGAAATCGACTTTCGTCCGGTTGACATCAACGCCGATGACTTCGTGGCCATTCTTGGCCAAGCAGGCGAGACTGACACTTCCGACATACCCTAGGCCGAAGATGCTGATCTTCAATTTTATCCCCTTCCCTCTTTAGGTATCCTGATGATCGGTTAAAAAAGATGTCTGCCGGAGGCCTGCCCCCTCTCCGGCTCGGCAGGGATCCATGGCCCAGCCGAGGGAAAAACGGGCGACCTGTTCCGGAAGCGCGTTCCAGTACTCCCCTGGATATTTATTGAGACAATATTCCAGAAACTGCCGGTACCTGTCGATCGGATACTCTTCCCAGCCCGCTCCGCGGTCCGAGAAATTCATATAATCCGGATGGACGTTGAGGAGGGCCATCCCGCCGTGTTCGACAATCCAGTCCAGTTTGGAAGTCCAAAGAGCAATGGTCCGTTCCCGGAATAGTATAAATACGGTGAAGTCCTGGGCCAGCGTATAGGGCAACTCGACATAGGGGGTTCCGCGACTTCGCTGGACACAAAATGGGAAAATTGTGCGGACCCCGTCGGGCTGGGGCTCAAACGGATCGGTGTCGAATGTGGAAGCGTCGTATTCAATGTCCAGCAGGCCGATCCATTCGAGGTTATGGTACATACAGCCGGAGCGGAATCCTTTAGCTTCCCATTCCCGGATGTAGCGGTTGATACTGAGCGATCGTTCCGTAAAAACCGCCTCGGACGAATACAGACACCCGTCGTGGTTCAGGTCATGCACACCGACTTCAAATCCGTTCTGGCGCAGCCATTGTCTGATCTCGGCGGACACGGCATATCGTTCCGGGACAAAATTAAAGGACGATCGGAAGCCGAGCGCCTCTTCGATTCGGGCAAGCGGCTTAACTTTATCTTGCCCGGCGGCTGTTTCGACGTCGTGGGTGAGAACCAGGGCAAACCTCTTCCCTTCCGGCCAGCCGCCCCACCCTTGCGGAGCTCGCCCGCTCTCGGGGTCGATGGGCCAGACATGGGCGGCTCTCTTCCTTTTCAAGCGAACGAGCATGCGGCGACCACCGAGTTGCAGAGATCGTGGAATGAGCGGCTTCAGTTTATAAAAAAAGGGCAAGAAATTCATTTTTTTCCATTCTATTATTTATCAACAGATCTGTAAAGGAGGGAGCTTCACTTATTGGCTGGTCTTCGGAATATCTTAGCCGACGGAGCCGACGCTATTTTGATTCGAGGCGGAAATCATAGATATTATCATGAATGGCGTAAGACTGGTGGCAGTGAGAGCAGGTCAGACGATTCCCTTGATGCTCCAATTCTGACTGTCCACAAACCAGGCACCGCAGGATTCCGACCACGGAATCCTCTTGGATGCGGCTCCGCCGTTCCAGCCTCGACTCATCCTTTCTGGCATGGAGCCTGAGGAAGAGCTGGTGGGTCAAGCTGCGACGGCCAAGGAAACGGGCCAGGCCCGAATCAATGACCTCCAATTTGGGAATAACCGCTGTCAGGAACTTCCTGTTCCAGAAAATGCCTCCGCCCAGAACGCGATCGATGTCAAATCCTTCAGCCAGGATGCGCTCCATGGCCCGAGGATGAAAATTCCAGTAAAGACGCCCGGCCAGGAAAGGAGCCAGAGACGTCAGATCCTTCCCTTTCATCCGGCCGAGGCGCGCCTTGATAAGGAAATTGAAGTTACGCTTGTTCTGGTACTCGAAAATGAACAAGGCGCCAGGCTTGAGGATTCGGCGGACTTCCCGGATAGCGGGTCCCGGGTTCTCGATATGATGGATCAAACGGATCATCATGGCCGCTTCAAAAACGCCGTCGATGAAAGGCAGACGATTGACGTCTGCGGCGACGAGCGAGATATTGCGGATGCCGTTTCGGCTCAGACGACGATTCGCGTCTTCCAACATGGACATGGAGTAATCGGAAATCACCACCTTTTGATACGCGTCCTTGTAGAGGTCCATGAGCCGTCCATACCCCCCGCCGAGGTCGATGAACCAACCGCCCGTTCCCATGAGGCCGCGGAGAATTCTGCGCTCCACCCTGTCGAGGTAGGCATTGTTCGAGCGCTGCCAGAAAGGGTGGTATTCTTCACTTTCCCAGGTGCGAATGGGCATCGTTCACTCTCTCGGCTGTGCGGCCTGCCCCTGTCCGTATCTGGCCAGGATTGACAACCCTGCTTTCACGTAGTCCCCGACGTTGGCGGCGACAACCAGGTCGCCCCGGTTCGGAATGATCAGGTCTACTTGGGAGCCGAAACGGATCTTTCCGACCCTTTCGCCCTGCCGAACGTCATCCCCTTCCTGAATGAAAGGGACGATCCTTCGGACAAGGCGCGAAGCGATCTGAACCATCCCGATCTTTAGCTCCGGGCCGCTGATCACAGAAAAGACCCGCTCGTTTTCCAGGAGAGAGTCCGTGTTCTTGAGCGAATGGAAGACTCCTGGAATCCTCTTCATTCGCTCCACGGTCCCGGCGATGGGCGCCCGGTTGATGTGAACATCGAGATAGCTCATCATGATCCCGATCTGGAGCCCACGCTCCAGAGGAAACGATTCGCCCGTGAACTCGGTCAGGGGGATGTCTTTTCCCTTTTTAACGGCGAGGGGAAAACGGTCTCCTTCCAACTTTTTGACATAGATGATCCTCCCGTCGGCGGGAGATAGAATAGTCCCGGCCTCGGCGGGCGGCGTCCTCCGCGGATCACGAAAGAATATGGCCAGCACGGTAAGAACTGAAGCTGCGACTGCCAAGAAGAATGCCAGGAGAAGCTCCAGGCCGAAGAACAAACCTGGCACCAAAGTTCCGAGGCGAGAGGCCAGCCACAAACACAAGGCCGATATGGACAGGGCCCAAGGAAGGGCCCACTTGAGCCGAAGCTCCATCTTCCGGGCCAGGAGCAGCAGCCCGGCGATGATTGCGGCATCACCCGCGAGATATAAAAGCCACATGGATCGCACTTCTCTCCTTTTCTAGAAGCCTCGCTTCCACCAGAGGTACGGGATCAAGAGAAATTCCATAAAAAACGGCAGCGGATCTCTGGGGGAAAAGACGGCATATTCCTTTGGACCCGACAGGGAACGCCGATATTCCTTCACGGTCATATGCCCGGTCAAGATGTCCTTCATGCTTGTCGGGACGTCGGTGATGAGGCGGACCCATTTGACACCGATCTTCGGGGAGGCGGTTTTGACCATCTTCCCCGTCAGATGCCGGTAAAGCTGATAAGGCAGGTTGACGCCGGCCGCTTTGGCCAAAGTGTGCCATCCCCAAATCCGGCCGTTGATCTCAATGAACTTATAGACACCCTCTCGTTCATCCTTCATGAATTCGACTTCGGCAATCCCAAAGAATCCCATCTCTCGGAGAAGGCGTTCAGCCAGGTTTTTCAATTCCGGAATGTCAACCGAGATCGCGTAGGTCGTGGCATGACCAAAATCCCTGGGGTGCTGACGGCGCCGGTTGGCGGCCATGCCGGCGACGATCTTTTGACCGTCAAAGAAGGCCGCATAGGAATAAAGGTTTTTCCCTCCCCCCGGCAAGAACTCCTGGACGACGATCTCACCCGGGTCGATAATCATGGCCATGGCCTGGTGCTCTCTCCGGAGCTCGCCCTCCGAGTTAACCCGCAGAGCCTTTTTCCTTGCCTTTGGATAGTAGCGCTCCTTGGCCCTCGGTTTCAGGACCAGGGGAAAGACCGGTTTCTGAGCCAGGATTTCCTCCACGGTCCGGCCGGAATAGATCCTGGGCACTGGGATTGAGATTTTCTGGGCCAGCTCATAAGCCTCATCTTTATAATAAAATTTCCGGACGTTTGCCCATGGAGGAATGGGAACGATGAACCATTCCGATAAGGACTCCCGGTTTTTGGCGAGGAGCATCACAAGCTCATCGTTATTCGGCAGGAGGACCCAGCCTTTCAGGGAATGGGACTTCGCCAGGGCGATCAGGCGCTGATCGAAGTGGTGCGGCCGCCTCAACTCGGGCATCCGGATATGGCCTTTCAAATACCGTGAGAACCGGGCGATGTTCGGTTCGTCATCCAGGAGGACGACAGGCACGCCGTGCTCGGCGAGGCTCCGGATGGCCCCCAGCGCTTGGAAATCTCCGGCCAGCATGACCACGCCTCTGGGGAGGTCTCGGGGCAGGGATTCAGGATTGCGGGACATTTTCATGGATGGCTTTTAGGTGTTTTGAAGCCGGGCCATGGGTGACGATCATTTCCTTCAAGAGATTGAGGCACCGCTTCAGGAACGGCAGAGGATCCCGGCTATCAAGAATGGCAAAGACATTTTTGTGCAAATACGGCTTGAGATATTCGGCGATGGAGTACCCTTCCCGTTTCCGGGAGACGAAGAATCTCATCACGTCCTTGGTCAGATCGATCCAATAGACGTTCTCCCGGAAATTGCTCTTGTATTCCTTCTCGCCGTCGACGAGATCGCGATACATGATCCAGGGGAAATTGATGCCGCAGGCGACAGCCAGCGATCCCGAGAGGTTCGGACGCGGGTTGATCTCCATGAGCTTGTAGATTCCATCCCGGACGTCGCGCTTGAACTCCACATTAGAAAAACCCCTATAGTTCAGGGCTTTTAAAAGCCTTCTTCCGGGCTCGATGATCTGAGGAATCCGCTTGCTGACGATGACCCGGGGCGAGCCAAAGAAAGGCGGATCGACCCTGACCTTTTCGGCCGTGAATTCGGCGACCGGCTCCCCGCCCACGAAGTAGGAATTATAGTTGACGCCTTCGCAGGCTTCTCCGGGTATAATCTCCTGGAGCAAGAAATTGATCTTCAGCTCAAAAAGCTCCTGAGCCTTGGCTCGGAGTTCGGAAGGATCTTTGATGACGAGAACCTTCCTCCGGAAGAGGTCGAAAAACTGATGGCCCTGGCAGGGCTTGATGAGACAGGGAAAACGAAACTCGGGCATCAGCTTCTCGACCGCATCGGCCGTTTCGCAGAGGCTGGTTTTGGGGCAAGCGATTCCCAATTCTTCGGCCAGCTTGTAGGTCGATTGTTTCTCGATCGTGCGCCGGACCAGACTCCAGTCCTCGACGGCAACCCGAAAGTGCTTTTCCAGGCGATCCTTGTTCTTGGCTAAAGCGACCACGGTAAAATCGTCCGTGGGAACCAGCAGGGCGCCGGCATAGTGGTCCGCCAGGCTGAGGATTTCGGAAATAAACGTTTCTTCATTAACGGTGGGCGCGCTGATTCGGAAATGACGGCTGACATACTTCGAGGCATACCCGAATTCAACCGGCAGGTAATGGAGCACCACAAGGGGAATTCCGAGCCGCCCCAGCGCCCGGATCACAGCCAGGCCGACGATGTGGGAATAAACGACAATGACGGTCTGGTAACCTGTTTTCATCGGCCGCACTGACTACAAAATCCGTTTCTTCATTTTCACCCGGGTGGCTTCCTTGGCGAAACAGATAACGGGCTCCTGGTGCCACCGGGCCGATGCCAAGTAGAGGGCGCGGAAAAACGATTGAGTCAAGAAAGCGAGGATCTTCGAACGGTCGCGGATGCGAAGAAAATGGCTGCTTCCTTTGGGAACGGGGAGATAAACCGTGTCGGGAGCGAACCCGAAGTGCCGCATGTAATCGAGCAACGTCCGGTGAGTAAAGTAACGAATATGGGCGTAGAATTCGTACCTGGATTTTTCGCCGAACGGGTCGTGGAACGTCCTCCCCCTTAAAAGAGGGATCATCCAGTAGAGAGAGGCGTAGTTTGGCACAGAGAGATAGAGCCTGCCGTCGTCCTTCAGAATGCGATGAAGATCGTTGACGAAAGCATCGAGATTGATCAGATGCTCGATCGTGGCGAGGCAGATCACGGCGTCATAGCCTTGCGTTTCCAGGGGGATTGGCTCTCCGGTGTCCAGGTCAAAACTCGTGATATGCACGTTGAGTTTTCTGAGCTCCTTTAGACAGGTCTCATCCACCTCATTGCAGTGCATTTCGCAAGGATAATTCTCAACAATTCTGCGGGCCACGACCCCCATGCCGGCTGAGATATCGAGGATTCTTTTATGCCCCCTGTCATTGAAGATCTCCGGGAATAGCCTGTGGCGTTCGTGGAGGATTGGGTAGTTCTCCAACGACAATCCGGTCATTCGTTTGGCTTCAAGCGTTTTAGAATCAGTTCTCATATGAATCCCCACACTCCGCTAGTCAGATCAAGGCCGAGTGCCCGGCTTCTCTAGCCGACCATAATCAAGAAAAAGGCGGTCCCTGATCGGCTTTCAAGCCTCAGCATAAGACAGGGGACCTCGGACTCAGGACCTCCGCTTCCCTGCTTTGCCCAATTGGCCGCACAATTATATGGTTGCATAATTGGTTAGTCAAGGGCAAGGGAGTGAATTGAACTGGGGGACGTTCCCCGAGGGGACACCCTTCCCGGCTGCCCCGTCTCTCCTGAAGATTTTGGAAGCGGGAAGTCAAAAAGCTCTTGAGCGCTATTTAGTTCGTCCGGAACAAGGACGAATCTTGACACCTTGCTCCTCACCCCTCACTCCTTACTATTCTTAAGATTTCAATTCAGATGTGCAGTGGGGGCAGCGGATGGCCTTGAGCGGGATGGACATCAAGCAGTAGGGGCAATCCTTGGCGCTCGGCGCGGCAGCAGGCGCAGGGGCTTCTTTTTTCTTCAAGCGGTTGACCGAGCGGATAACCAGGAAAAGAGCAAAGGCCACGATGAGGAAGCTGATGACTTTGTTGATGAAGAGCCCATAGTTGAAGGTTACGGCCCCGGCGGCCTGAGCGGCGGCGAGTGAGTCATAGGGGCCCGCAACCTTTCCCTGTGCGATGGTGAGAAAGAGGTTCGAAAAATCAACATGGCCGAGGAGCAAGCCGATGGGCGGCATCAGGATGTCGGTGACGAATGAGGCGACGATAGCCCCGAACGCGGCGCCGATGATGATGCCGACAGCCATGTCAAGCACGGATCCACGCATCGCAAATTCCTTGAATTCTTTAAGCATTTTCCCCTCCTTTGCGTATTTTTATGGAGACCCAAGAAGCTTAAGCCTGATCATCGCAGCCATCCTCTTCAGGCTTATTCTCCGCATCTTACTTCTTGGCGGTTTGTTCAACGGGAAGCTCGTCATGGGCGGACCATTCGTTAAAGCCACCGTCATAGTTTTTCACTTTCGGGAATCCAAGGACATAACGCAACGTAAAGTAAACGTGGGAAGCCATCAGCCCCTGGCCGCAGGAAACGTAGACGGTCTTATCAGGCGTCACTCCCAATTCAGCATAGACCTTTGTCAGGTTTTCAGGGGAAATCCAACTCCCGTCTGTTTTGAGGTCGGCCGCCCAGAGATGGTGGATGGCCCCTTTGATATGACCTTTCCTTTTCCAGGGGCCCTTTTCTCCTGAGTACAAGTCATAGGTCCGGACGTCGAGGAGAACCGTCGAACTGGGATTGCGTCCCTTGACCTCCTGGAGCGTCGCGCGCACTTCTTCGTGCAACTTGGAGGGCAGCCGGTACTCTGAGGGAGTTATGGAGGGGTAGTCCTGGGTGACCGGCCGGCTGTTTTTCTTCCATTCATCGAACCCTCCCATGAGGATCGCGGAGGACTTGTGGCCGATATAATCGAGCGCCCAGATGAGGTAGGTCCCTCGGTAATTATTGATCTCCGTATAAACGATGACCTGCGTGGTCGGGCCGATCCCCATTTCGCCCAGAAGGAGGGCCAATCCGCGTGGTGTCATGAGCTTTCCCGGGACTCCCCTCTCGGGCCAGCGCAAAGACGGAGAGTCGATGTAGAGCGCGCCTGGGATGTGAGATTCCCAGTAGCTTCTGATTTCATCGCGCAGGTCCACAATCCTGATATTGGGATTCGTCAGGTTGGCGGAGAGCCATTCCCCGGTGACGACCTTATCAGTGGACGCGGCAGGTGCGTTCTCGCCTTGCCCGGCTCCGCGGACGGCGGGAGACCCGAGAGCAAGAATGAGCACGAACGCCGGTATGCCCCTTACAACAGGTTTGATCATGGGCCCTCCTCAGGATTTCGATTATAGCAAAAAAATAAAACGAAAAAAATAAAGGATGTTATGTCTTAGGCCGGATTTGTCGAAGCATCCTGTACCGGGTAAAAGCCATATAGAGACGATAAACCCCGAACGCCAAAAATGCGGCGCCGACCAACCAGCCGGTGACAGTTTTTATGGTCGTCACGGTCCGGTAAAGGATTATAAGCCCTAAGGGAATCATCAAAAAAGCAAAGATGATATGAATGATATCCAGCTACGGACAACTTCTCGGGAGGCGGGACAGGCCGTCTGGGCCGGCTTTGCATCTTAGACTTTTTCTTCCCAGCGGGATTTCACCCCGCGTTTCTTATCGCGCTCGACGAGCGCCTGCTTGTATTCTTCGAGCGATTTGTATTCTTCCGCGCTCGCGAGCACCTCGATCTGTTCCTGCTCCCAATCGTGCGGACTGCTTCGGAAAAGAGGCAGCTTGTTGCGGTGCCGGTAGACCATGTAATAGGCTATACAAATGAGAAGCCACAACGGGCCCACGATCCGGCCGATCTGATGAGTAATCACAACGGTGCAAAAAATGCTGGCCACTCCGATAAATCCAACAAAACCGAGGATGGGAATTTGGATAACCACCCCATCCTTGCGTCGATGCCACTTGATATTGAGCGGAACTCTGTAGGGACGGGGGGAATAGGGGTCCAGAAATCTTAAACGGATGAGCGAAATAAATACCAGCATGTAGCCAAATGTCGCGCCAAAGGCGTAGAGGTTGGCCAGGGTGTCCAAGACGCGAGGGGTCAAAAATGCGACCATGGTGAGGACGAGTCCAACCCAACCGAAGCCTATGATGGCATTGCTCGGAGTATGATACTTGGGGTGAACATGGCTGAACCATTTGCTGACCAATCTGAAATGGCTCATGGAATAAATCAACCTTGAGTCTCCCATAACTCCCGTATTAGATGATATAAAGAGAATGGTCGCGCCGAGGAAGGCCGCAAAGGGCCCCGCGATGATCCCCAGATATGGGATGTGAGAAGCCAGGTAAGCGATTGGATCGGCTTCATGGGCCCGGAATTCCTGCCAGGGAAGGATGCCGAGACCAACGGTAGAAAAGCTGACGGCCAAGATAAATACGGTGAATATCAGGGCGAGGGACGTCCGCGGGATGACCGTCGCCGGCCTCCGCGTTTCCTGGGCAGCTTGGGAGATGCTTTCCAAGCCGACAAAGGAGATGATAGCCAGAGAGAATCCATACATGAATTGTTTCGTGCTCGGAAATTGATGTTTCCACTGGTCCACGAGCAATTCCGGACGCCAGGCCAAGATGAAACCAAAGGTCACGATGGACATCTCCATGACCAGGTCGACGAGGCCAATGACCTCATTCATCTTGGACGATTCGCGGATTCCCCGGACATTGAGCCAGCGCAGGAATATGACCATGACCATGGTCTCGATGAGCCAGAGGAGATTGACATTATGGAAAGGCCCCAAGTTCACAGCAAACTTTGCTAGGGTTATTCCAAAGTAGGGCAGGAAAAAGTTAAGGTAACCCGTGGACGCGGTTGCAAACAATGCGATGTCGATCGTGTAGTCGAGGAGGAGAGCTGAACCGGCGAGAAATCCGGGGAAATCGCCCAAGCCCCGGAGCGAATAATATTGGCCTCCGCCGGCCACCGGGTAGGAAGAAGCCAGCTCCGTGAAGGCCAGTCCGATCATGATATAGACCAACCCGGCCAGGGCAAAAGCCAGGGGGGCCGCGCCCTGGGCCGCGCCGATGACCAACCCCAGGGCTACATAGATATCGGCCCCGACGTCGGCATACCCCCACATGAAAGACCCCCAGACCGTGACGTCGCGCCGGAGTTTTTGCGCCGATTCTGGTTGAGGGTTATTCGTCATCTTTAAAAGGAATCCCTTTTCTGGGCCATTCTAGCAGCGAGCCCTAAGTGGGCTCGAAATTCGTGGTAGATTATAGTTAAATCGTAAAAATTGTCAATTTTGTCGCTGTTTACAAAAGAAATTGTCTGTGCTAAAGTTGCCCCGTGCTGAATCGCGGAATATTTTTTATCGTGAAATCGCGTGCAAAACAAAAAAAGAGGAATCCGTGAATCCCGCCCCGCAAGTGACCGTTTTGGGAGTCCTGCTGGCCGTTGTTTTTTGCGGATGCATGTCTACGATTCTCTGGTGGATGCTCCATCCCCCGGCTCAAATATCTCTCTCGGCGGCCAAAGCGCGGGTCGCCATTTCCGCGATCAAAAAAATAATCGTTCCAACGACCGGCACGAGCTATGCGGAACGGGCCGTGGAACTGGCCTGCCGTCTTGGAGAGATCCAGAATGCGGAGATTCTCGTCACCTACGTGATCGAGATCCCTTTCACTTTGCCCTTGAACGCGAACATGGAAAAGGCTGAGACAATCGCCAAAGACGCTGTCGACCGCGGGACGGGCATCGTCAAGCACAGCAACCTGCCGTTCCAGGCGAGAGTCGAACGAGCCAGGAATGTCGGCGAAGGAATCATCCGGCTGGCCAGGGAGGAAGATGCTGACCTGATTGTGATGGGGATTCGGCCGGTCACGGGCCAGCCCGAGAAGATCATCGGGCGGACGTCTGAGGCAGTGCTGCGCCGAGCCCCGTGTGAAGTGATCCTTGACCGGCGGGTTGAATAGCGGAGAGGAGGCTTGATGAAGGCAGTGATCCTGGGTTGCGGCCGAGTCGGGTCGATGCTCGCCAATCTCCTCTCCGGGAAGAAATGGGACGTTGCGGTCGTGGACGCTAACCCCGATTCCTTTACCGGTCTGGATGAAACATTTCCGGGACATCAGGTGAGCGGAAGAATTACGGACGAAGAAACCCTGAGAGAGGCGGGTTCGGACTCAGCCGACTTAGTCGTCGTCCTGACCTCGGATGACATCGCCAATTTGATGGCCGCCCAGCTGGTCCGCCAGCGCTTCGGCCGAGAAAAAGTCCTCGTCCGCATCCGTGACCCGATCAAGGCCGGGGCTTACCGCGACCTGGGGCTGCAGACGATTTGCCCGAGCGAAATTGAACTGGGGATGATCCTCAAGGAGCTCGGGCTCACATCCGAGAAGAGCTGAAGGGCGGAGAGCAGGCGATGTATATCATCATCATCGGCGCAAGCAAAATCGGCTACAACCTGGCCAAGGCCCTCATCGCCGAAACCCACGAGGTGCTTCTGATCGAACGGAACCGGTCGAAGTACAATATTTTGGCCAAGGAACTGGGGGAAGCCATCTTTCATGGAGACGGATGCGAGGTCGGCTGCCTGAAATTCGTCGGAGCCAGCCGCGCGGATTTGCTGATCGCCGTCACCGGCCGAGACGAGCAGAATCTCGTCAGCTGCCAGCTGGCTAAACTCCTTTTTTGCGTCCCAAAAACTCTGGCCGTTGTCAATGACCCTAAGAACGAGGAGCTTTTCAAGAGCCTGGGTGTGGATCTGACCATCAACACCACGACACACATCAGCACCCTCATCGGCCATAAGCTTAATATCGATATTCTGATTCCGCTCCTCACTTTCAAAAATCTCGAGATCGTCCAGGCGGAGATCTACGAATCCTCCACGGCCGTCAATCGCCAGGTCAAAGACCTGGGGTTGCCGGCGAACTCACTTCTGATTGCGGCGATCAGAAACGGCGAGGCGATTCTGCTCAAGGGCGATTCGGTGATCTTGGCCCAAGATACCGTGATCGCCATGACGACTCGGGAAACAGAGAGTGCGTTAAGGAAGATCCTGTAAGATGAAGCTCACCAAGTACCTTCCGGTCTCCCAGATCGCGCCTGAGCTTGAGGCGAAGGACAAGAAAGGGGCAATCGAACTTCTGCTCAAGTTGATGATTGAGAAGGGATTGATCCCGGCCGAAAAAGAGGCGGAAGTGTTTCAGGCCGTGCTCGAGAGAGAGGCTCTGACCAGCACCGGGCTGGGATACGGACTCGCCCTCCCCCACGTCAGGACCGAAGCCACCGCCAGGATCGTCCTCGTCTTTGCCCGAAGCAGGAAGGGCGTCGATTTTGAAGCCCTTGACGGAAACACGGTCCACTTTCTTTTTCTCGTCCTCGCGCCGGCTCGGTGCGTGGATGAATATTTGAAGGTCATTTCGCTCATCTCAAGCCTGATGAAAAACGAAAGCGTCCGGCGGCGTCTTTTAAGCGCCAAAAACGCCGAAGAGATTTTTGCCGTCTTCGATCAATCCGATTAGTTCTTTTTCTAGCGTCCACAAGCCTCACATTCTTTTTTGTTACTTGCCCTTCACTGCTTATGGTTTTCTGCTCACCGTTTTTTGCTAGCTTTATTGGCCGCTTCGTGCGCCAAGGGTGTCCCCTTGGGGAACGTCCCCCAGTTATATTTGAACTTCGTAGACGTCGGGAATATTCTCGATTTTGACTTCGGGGTTGAAGTTCCAGGCCCACAGGCTGACCGACCGTGGGTAGGGGAAAAAATGGGAGCGGTACAGGACGCCGACGGGATAATATTTCTTTGTCCACTCGAGCGTCCCGATGCATCCGGCATCGCGCACGTAGCTCAAGAAAGATTGGATAAAAGCATAGCGCTCGGGCGGGGACAGGTCGGGAAAGGCAACGTGGTTGAACCAGGCCCAGCGCTCCGTCGTTTTCCCGAGATGGTCATAGTAAATAAAGTTGATCAGCCCCTTCACTCTCCCTTCCTTCTCAAAAACCAGAGTCTGGGAGACATCCGGGTAGGAAAGCTCCCAGGCCAGCTCTTCCTTGTCCCAAACGCGGGCCAGCCTCACACTCTCCTGGTATTGATTGAGGAGCGCCAGGCAATCCTCGATGTCTTCCGGCCGGTACTCCCGGAGTTGAATTCCCGCCCTGGGTTTGGGGGGAAGATGGGCCCCCATGATCTTGATCGCCGCAATTTCGTACCATTTCAAACCTTCCGAGACGGTCGCTTTCTTAAGGTCGAGAATCCTCCCCAGGACGTGCTGCTTCTTGATGAAACTCAGCGGCCCTCCAGCCTTTTCGAGCTTTTGGATGAGCTTCGTCGACCGGTGGCCGGACTCGAGGGTGAGCAGGGCGAAATCGTAACGGACTTTTTTGTTATAGTCGAGCGTTTGGCGGATCATGGCCTCGGCGATTCCCTGCCGGAATTGCTCTCTGCGGGTAACAAGAATACAAGTCAAAGCGCCGCGATAGACCTTCCCCTGAAAATGGAAGCGGTGAGGAAGGTTGGCAAAAAAGGAGACGATTTCATCACCTTTGTAAGCGGCCATGAGCAGGTTCTTATCGTCGACTCGGCCGAATATGTATTTGAGGAAGGCAGGCTTGTAAAAGTTGGGAAACGAAGAGATCCCGTATTCATCCCGCCAGGAAGTGTGGGCCATCCGCTCGAGCCCTTCCAGATCGCCTCGAAAAGGTTCTATCGAAATGCCGGAGATCATCCTTCCTCCTCTCAGCATCTCATGGAGGGTCCTAGATGCTTATGAATTGGACCGTGTTGCCGCACCAGGTCAGGAACTTCTCAAAATCAAGAAAGCTCAGGCCGACGGTCGCGGTGTTGACGTTGGGATGAAAATTGACCCGACTGTAGGTCCTCAGTTCCTGGTCGATAACCACCCTCACCTCTTTGGCCAGGTCGTTGATCAGCCCGAAGGGAGAGACCGCGCCGGCTTGGAGTCCGAGGCAGCGGAGAAGTCTTTCCGGAGAAGCGAAGCTGAGCCGGTCCTCGCTGAGCTCCTGCTCCAGGCGGCGGAGGTCGGCTTTCTTCGAGCCCAGCAGGATAACGAGATAATGATGGTTTCCCTTTTTGTTTCGGAGAAAGAGGTTCTTGCAATGAGCCCCGCTGATGCCGGCCCAGTGGCGCTCGGCCTCCTCCACAGTGTAAACGGGAGGATGTTCGCGGCGGTCATAGACGATGCCCAAACCAGCCAGCAGGTCGTAGACCTTTTGTTCCGCCTCGGCGATCATTTCGCGCGGTATTATAACACAAGACGATGCCGCTCGGCTCGCGCCTCACTGAGCGGACGGAATCTCATATTGGGAGTAGACTTCTTCGATGACCATGCGCACGTGTTTGAGGAAGAATCCGGCATTGACCCTGGTTTTTGAATATTTCAAGACAAAGTATCCACCGGGCAAGAGCTGAAAATCAATGGTCATCTCGAGTTCTTTGACAAAGCGCGGGTTTTTGGCGGGACTGACCTCCGCACGGAGGACGTCAAAGGTTTCTTCATCGACATAGTACCTGCCTTCAAAATGGATATCTTCTTTGGCTTTGGATTTCGTGGCCACGACGAAAACGGATCTTTCATCCAGAGCGGCTTCCGAAACGAGCTCAAACTCATAGTGCGGCCTGTTCTTAGCGCTGAAGGGGAGGAAGTCCTCTTCCGTCATATCCAAGCGGAGGCGCTGCCTTCTCTTTTCCGCCGTCCCCTTTCGCTTCCTATCCTCTTGCTCCCTCTGCTCCCTCGCTCTTCTCTCAGCGGATTCTTTGCGATATTTATCCGTGATATCCTTCTTTCCTCCGTCTTCTGTTTCGGTCGCGCTGATGATCTCTTCGCTCACGTCTCCATGATTGACTCTCGCCTTGCGATCGACCAGGGTCACTTTCTCGGGTTTCCAGTTTTTGTCCATCCGGGTGATCGTGGTGATAACAGACAAAGTCCAGTTTTCATTTTTGGCATGGGATTCTATGCGCTGGGCGATTTTGTCGAGAAGTGCGGTCAGGTCGGGTCCCTGCTCCTGGTTTGCCCGAGCAGGCCCGGACACGGTCAGGGCGGCGATTACAAGGAATCCAATCGCCTGCCCGGTTTTGATCATAAGACCTGATCTTTTTTTCACATGTCCACAACCCCATCACTATTGTACAACAAAAAAGCGAGTACTCGAATCTGATAGGTAAGTATTTCCGATCATGTGATGTTTAAGGAGGGGCTTGCGGAAGGGATGCACCGACCTTGAGGCGGAGCTCAGCTCCGCATACCGTCTGTCCGTCTTTCGTCGTTCGTTCCTGGTCATAAATCAAGTTTGTTTGGAGATGGGGGGCAGGCGCGGGGGCCCCCCAGCCGCAGCGCAAAATTCTGGGAATGCTTGCCCTAATCTGGAAAGTTCGAGCACTTTTCCCTGAATTTTGCCGAGAATGGGGGAGCGCCGTCGCGGGGCCCCATCTCCCTCGAGCCTTGTAGCGTGGAGCCTTGGCCCTGAAGAGCCGATCAGCTCACGGCCGGCGTTTAAACTGGGATCAGCTTGCCCAAAGATTCCAGGAACGTCCGCGCTGTGTCTAGAGTATCGTAATGGGCGAAACTGGCCCGGCAGATGCTTTTGAGGCCATAGTGGCGGTGGACGGCCGCCGAATAATGGGTGCCGTCGCCGATTTGGATCGAAAACTCTTCCCAAAGCCGTCTCTTGGTTTCCGCGGCGCTCCCGCCGATAATCTCGAAAGCGAACGTGGGGTCGCGTTCGACGGCGCTCTCGGGATCGGTCTGGCCATAACACCTGAATTTTCGGCTGTCGAGGAGCCGGAATCCTTCGAGCACGAACCTGGTCAGGGTCCGTTCGTGTTGGGCAATGGCCTGCATGGCCAATTTGAACCGAGCTCGCCTGTCACTTTTTCCGGAACCAGTATCATCAGCCGGCGCAATCTCCCGGGCGAGCCAGAGGAGGTATTCCAAGGCGGCCTCGAGCGAAGCCAGGGAGGTATTGGGAAGCATCCCCTGTTCAAACTTGTAGGGCGGTTCGTTTCGATTTGTCTCCACGCGGTAGGGTTCGACTTTCCGCAGGAGCTCTTCTTTTCCGTAAAGGACGCCCAACATCGGACCGAAGACCTTGTAGCCCGAAAAGGCCAGGAAATCGCAGTCGATCTCTTGGACGTCGATCGGCCCGTGGAGGGCGTGGTGGACGGCGTCGACCGCGACGAGGCAGGTCGGCACCTTCGCCTTGATTCGAGGGATGTACTCCTTGAGCGGGACGACCGTTCCAAACGCGTTGGAAGCCATCGGGAGCGCGACCAGCGCGGTTTTCGGGTCGAGCAGCGACAAGAGATGGTCGAGGTCGATGGTGCCTTGATCAGTGATCCGCGCCCGCCGGACTTCGCAGCCGTGAGAGCGGCCGCAGATTCTCTCCCAGGGATTGACGTTGGCCATGTGATCGAGGTCGGTTACGACCAAGCTATGATGCGGTCTGATGACGTTTTGTAGGGCAAAGGCCAGGTTGAAAAGGGCGTTGGTGGTCGAGAAATGAAAGCTGATTTCGGCCGGTCTCGCCGCGCCCAAAAAATCGGCCGCGATCGCCCTAACCCTATCGTGGAATTGGGAAGTGGCGATTTCACCTGGAGAGACGGTGGCGGGCATAGGATTCAGGCTCTTGGCCGCAGCCGAGAGCGCCTCAATCGCGCCATCAACGACCAGGCTGCCCGCCGCATTATTGAGGTAGATCCTCTTGTTGCCGAATTGGTCCGCTTCGATTTGTGGAAAGCGTTGGCGGATCCGAGGCTGAAGCGAAGCGATGGCCTTGGCCCCATCAAATGCGTCTATCATGGATCGTCTCCCTCCTCGATTTCGCGGGTTCCCGCGGTTTTCACTGCTCACTGCTCTGTACGAAGAGCTCACTTCTTTTTGTATTTTTCGAACCAGGCCTGGAGGTAAAGCTGCTGGAGGAGGCGGTGAGAAGGGCGACGCCAGCCATGGTATTCCTCCGGCATTCGGACAAGAAGCGTGTCCTTCTTGAGGATTTTGAGCGCCCGGTAGAATTCTTCGCTCTGGCTGATCGGAGTCCTCAGGTCGGCTTCTCCGGTCATGAGCATGGTCGGGGTTTTGACGTTGGCCACATAATGCAAGGGCGAACGGGCTGCATATTCCATTGGATCTTCCCAAGGGTATTTTTTGAAGTCCTTGTACCAGAAATGGAAATCCGTCGTCCCGACAAAAGAGTGCCAGTTGATGACCGGCCTCATCGATACCGCAGCGCGGAACCGGTCGGTGTGGCCGACGATCCAGGCCGTCAAGACGCCGCCGCCGCTTCCTCCGCAAACGAAGAGATTGTCCCGGTCGATGAAGCCCTTGGCCAGGGCGGCATCCACTCCGGCCATCAGATCGTCGAAGTCCTTTCCTGGGTAGGAATATTGGATGCCGTTGACGAATTCCTGCCCGTATCCGGTGCTCCCGCGCGGGTTCATGTAGAGGACCGCGTACCCGTTGGCCGCGAAATTCTGCCATTCCCAGTTGAAGGCGACGTTGTACATCGCCCAGGGACCCCCGTGGATCCAGAGGAGCAGAGGGTATTTCTTGGCCGGGTCGAACTCGGCCGGCCTGAGCAGCCAGCCCTGGAGGTCAAGCCCGTCCGGGGACTTGAAACGCAGCTCCTCGACCTCGCCGAGTCGGATCTCCGTCAGCACATCCGCATTGACATCGGCCAGCTCCTTAATAACCGCCGGCTTGGCCGGATGGAAGGTGGCCAGGTATCCCGGCCGGAGGAAGGTGGATACGACCGACGCCGCCTGACCGTTGCGGGCTAAAGAGAGTCCCTGAAGGTAGTGGACTCCCGAAGTGATCTTCTTTAATCCCCCGCCGAGCCCGACAAAATTCAGCTGCGATTCTCCCCGCTCGTCCATGAGAAAATATACTCCCGAGTTGTCGGCCGACCAAGTCAAGTTCGAGGGAGAATCAGGGAGGTCCTGGGCCAGGACTCTTTTCGAGCCTCCGGCGGCGTCCATTATAAAGAGATTCGAGACGTTGTTGTTGAGACCTTTGTCATCATAGCCTGTGTAGGCGATCCATTTTCCGTCCGGAGATGGCCGGGGCTGCGCGTCAGGCCCCTTCCGATCCGTCAGCGCCTTGACTTCGAGGGTGGCGAGATCCACGGAATAAATTTCCGAATCGTTGTCCAGGTATTCGGCATCGGGTTTGCGGATGGACGAGAAAAAGATTTTCTTTCCATCGGCCGACCATTGGAGGTCACCATCACCGTATTCCCCCGACGTCACCTGCTTGGGGGTCCCGCCGAGCTCGGAGCCCAGGACAAAAATATGGGCGTATCCTTTTGGCAAGAACCCGCGGCCGTCCATCCTCCAGGAGAGGCGATCGATGATCGTCGCGGGATCGGCCCACTTGGCGCCTTTGGGCGCGGGAGGGAGCTTCACCGGGAGCACGGGTTTCTCATCCGGCATGAGACAGGTGAAGCCGAGCTGTTTTCCGTCGGGCGACCAGGCCAGATTTCCGGGTTCGCGCTCCAGGTGGGTGAGCTGAGCGACTTCTCTCGTGTCCAGCCACATCACCTGAATCTGCGTGGTCTCATCGCGCTCGGACAAGAACGCAATTTTCTTGCCGTCAGGAGACCAGACGGGCGAAAAGTCGCGCCAATTTCCATGAGTCATTTCCCGGACTCTTTGGCCTTCGACATCGACCAGCCAGAGGTTGCTCCTCGTTCGGTCGCTTATCTTATCGTGCCAGGATCGAGTGAAAAGAATGTTCCGGCCGTCCGGAGAGATGCTCGGGTTTCCGACCGATTCCATATCGAAGAAGGTTTCGGCCGTGAGAAGTTTGTTCTTTTGTTCAGGAGCTCCCCAGGCAAGCTGGATGGCCAGGGCCAAGAGGACAAGACCCATTCCGGTCAAACACCGTTTTATCATCCCAACCTCCTTTGTATAAAGCTTTTTGCCCCTCACCATTTATTACTTACCCTTTACCGTATTTTTACCATGCGATTCCGTAGTCTTCTCCATAGTTGCTCGATCCGCCCCAGAAAGTTCCATGTTTCTGGTCGAAGAAAATGGCGTTGATCGGGCCGGACGTATACTTGTTGAAAAGCAGCTCGTAGCCCATCGCCTTGAGCTTCTCGCGAACCTCAGGGGGAATCTTTTCATTGAGCTCGAGCTTCCCGGGCGCGGCTTCGTGAAGATCGAAAGAGCTGTGCATCTGGAAACTCGTGATGTTAGGAGCCTCGCACGCTTCCTGGACGTTCATGCCCCACTCGACGACATTCAGAAAGAACTGGAGCAGGTTTTGGTCCTGGGTGTCGCCCCCTTGAACGGCGAAAGAAAGGTAAGGCTTCCCCTCTTTAAGGGCCAGGCTGGGAGTCAACGTCGCCCGGGGTCTTTTTCCGGGAACCACGACGTTAAAGGGATTCTCGGCCTCATCCAGGACGAAACTCTGCATACGCTGGCTCATCCCGACTCCGGTCGCACCTGCGATCGTGGCCGGGACCCAACCTCCGCTCGGAGTCACCGAGACCACCCAGCCCTGCTCATCACAGGCCTGGATCGAGGTCGTGCCGGTGCGGAGACTTTCCTGGTTCGAGCCGGAAGCGACAGTCCATTTGTCGAGAGCATTGCGGAATGGGTTCTTTTTGCCTTCAAAGGGATACGGATCACCGGGTTTTGCGCGTGGATCATTTTTTTCCCAGTCTATGAGCCGGAGGCGCTCCTTGGCGTAGTCCTTGGAGAGAAGACCATGGAGGGGCTCCTCGGGAGGGAAATAGGGATCGCCATAATAAAAGTCACGGTCGGCGTAAGCTAAGTTCATAACCTGGTAAAGGGAATGAATGTAACTGGCGCTGTTAAAGCCCATGGACTTGAGGTCAAGGTTTTCGAGCATGTTAAGAACCTGCAACAGGACCGGCCCCTGGACCCAGCAGGAGAGCTTGTAAACATCGATTCCCTTGTAAGTGGTCATGACCGGCTCCTCAATGTAGGGACGCCATTTGGCCAAGTCTTCGAGCGTGATGAGACCGCCTTGTTCCTTGCAGCCGCGGACAAATTCCTGAGCAATGTCCCCTTTGTAGAAACGGTCAGAGGCGGCCTGGATGGCTTCCTTGCGGCTTTTGCCTGCGGCGAGCGCTTCCTGCTCAGCGGCGACGAGTTTTTTCAGGGTGTCGAGCAGGTCCGGCTGACGAAAGACCTCGCCCGGAAAGGGCGCTTCACGTGCTTGCCCCAGATGAGGCAGCATAACCTTCTTGGAATACGGCCACTCCTTGATTCTCTCTTTGCTCCTTTCAATGCTCTCGGCGAGCGGCTGGTCGATGGCATATCCCTCAGCCAACTGCATCGATGGGGCCAGCACATCCTTGAGGCTCATCGTGCCATACTCGGCCAGCATCAGCATCAAACCGGCCGGAGTTCCGGGTGTGACCGCCGCGAGGGGGCCGTAGGCGGGGGGATATTTCATCCCCTTTTTCTTGAAAAAGTCGGGGGTCGCTCCGGTCGGCGCCGCACCGAGGGCGTTAATGGCGATAACCTTTTTCGTCTTGGGATTATAAATCAACGCCTGGGTCTCCCCTCCCCAGCTCAGGACGTCCCACATCGTGCAGACCGCGCCGAGCATGGCGCAGGTTGCGTCGACAGCATTGCCTCCTTTCTGAAAGATCATGGCTCCGGCAGTCGCGGCAACCGGCTTTCCGGTGATCGCCACCCAGTGTTTGCCGTAAAGGACCGGTTTTTCGGTCCTGGCCGCATCATAGGCGAACGTGGCCAGCAAAAAGAAAAACATCAAGAACGGCACCGACAGTTCTCGAATGAAGGCCATTTTGGCTGAAATCATGTCCCCTCCTCATTTTTAGAAATCAGTAAGTGGTAAGTAGTAAATAGTAAGTGGTAAAAACAAATACGTCTGACTCCCCACATCTCATAATTACCCCTTACCCCTTACCATTTACCGTTCACTTTTCTTGTATGTTCTCGGCAATAATGGATTGAGGCAGATGAGAAGCTTGTAGTCTGATATTCCGGCCCTTTCGGCGACGAGATCGGCCGTCAGGTCTGAATTCTTTTGTCTGCTGATCAAAGAGACCTCGTCTCCGAGCTTAACCGAGGCGTCATTATCGAGGTCGATCATCAGATGATTTGCGGTCAGGGGAGGCATGATTTTATAATTCTTGTTGCCTATTGAAACGAGTCCCTTGTCCCGAACCTGGGGGGGCAAACCGTCCGAATAGCCGATGCCCAGGGTGGCAACCCGCATCTTTTTCTGGGCTTTGAAGGCGCGATGATAAGAGAGGGATTCGCCCGGAGCCAACTCCTGGATAAAAGTAACATGGGCGAATAATTGGAGGGCCGGCCGAAGGCCGAGCGAGTCCTCTTTCTGGGTTTCAGAATTCGGATAGTACCCGTAGAGAGTAATGCCCGGACGCACCATGTCCAGATAGAATTCTGGTCCGGGAAAGAGGCCGTCGCTACTGGCGGCGTGTTTTTTTCCGAGCGAGATCCCCTTATCCTCGGCCCGCCCGCAAACGTCCAGGAACCTCTTGAGCTGCTCCTTATCGAACTCCGGGTCTTCGGTCAAAGTCGTAGACACCCCATGGATCCGGAGGTGAAGGAGGGAGGAGATTTTTTCGATGAGCGGCAGGGCCCGGTCGTAGGGGACACCGACGCGGTTCATTCCCGTATCGATGTGGATGTCCACGGTGGCCTTTTGGCCGAACCGAAGCGCCGCCTCCTCAAGATAATTCACATCCTCCGTGTAAACGTTTTGGCACAAATTCCTCCTGACGATCGCCTCGCAATCATCCTTTCCGAACGGTCCGAAGTTCAAGATGAGGCCGTTCACGCCCTGGTCCCGAAGCTCCAGGGCCTCCTGGAGCTTTCCGACCATTAGCCCCTCGACTCCCCTCTTTTCGAGGTAGCGGGAAACCTCAACCAGGCCGTGACCATAGGCGTTGGCTTTGACAACGGCCATGACGGGCACCTTGACCCTGTTTCGGATCTGGTCGAGGTTGAAACCTATGTGATCGAGGCTCACCTCGACCCGGGGATCCAGGCTGCCGGACTTATTGGCCTTTTTGACTTCATCATAAGGAACCTGAAGGGTACCAGTTTTCCCGGTAGAGACGTATGCTGCCAGAGGCGTCAATCCCAAGGTCTCTAGGAATTTTCGTCTGTCCATTTATTCTCCTGCATCATGAAGCTGAAACTCTTCGTCATGAGCCGGCGCCGGATCGTGCGTTTCTTTTCTGCTCACGGCTCACAGCTCACTTGAATATGATTTTTCCAAAAAATTCAGGACGGTGAAAATCTGGAGAGGGAGTCATGACCGGACTCCAGGCTCCATAATGCGGATACTTCGTCTCGTCCCCGCATTTATAGAAATTCCCTCTTGCCCGGTGACCGGGCGAGATCTCGTCACCATAATATCTCTTGAACAGGGAAAAAGGGAGTCTGTAGCGAAGAGTCCAAAAGTCCGCGCCGTGAAAACCATCCGTGGGCCTTTTCACCGAAGCTTCGCACTCAAAGCCCTTGAGGTCCGACGGCCGGAGAGGCGTTCTTCTCTCGCGGTCGCGGCCGATGGCGATCAGCATGGTTCCGAGGGCATTGGTCTCGATATTGATGTACCCCATTGGCTTTCCCGGGAAGGGGTCGATAAAGAATTCGACACAGCTATCTTTATAGACGGGGTCCTGAAATTTGCTGAAGCGGACCCTGATCTGGCGCTCTTCGACCCTGAAATAAACGTAAAGATAGGCGGCCGAATAGCAGAGCCTGACTTCCGCCCTGGGCTCGTAATTGTTGTGAAGCCAGAGGTAATTGGAGATGTGCAGGGCCGGCACATCTTTCCAGAGGCGTGCGTCCCGGACGAGATCGCCATCTCTGATGAGTCTCGTGATGCCGTATTCGGGAACGTCTCGCTCCATCCGACGCCAGCCGGCTGCATTTTACATTATTTGGACTTGAGATAAAAGATAAAATCCGATACTCTGTTTTCATGTTTGGACAAAGGGGAATTTCGCCTCCATGAAAAAGATAGCCATTCTGTTATCCGCACTGATCATCTTCGCCGGCTTGGCCGGGGCAGATGAAAGGACATCCAAGGTCGATAAGTTGTTTGCCCCATGGGATAAACCCGTCTCGCCTGGCTGTGCCTTGGCCGTCATCGAAAACGGAAAGACCATCTATAAGCGTGGTTACGGAAGCGCCGACCTCGAATACGGCATCCCTATCACCCCCGAGAGCGTTTTTTATGTGGGGTCCTGCTCCAAACAGTTCACGGCGATGACGATCGCCCTTCTGGCGCATCAGGGAAAGCTTTCCCTCGACGATGATATCAGGAAATACGTGCCCGAGATCCCTGATTATGGCTCTCCGATCACGGTCCGCCAGTTGATTCATCACACGAGCGGGCTGCGCGACTATCTGAGCCTCCTCGGTATCGCGGGTCTCGACATCGGGAGCTACCACAAGCCGGATGTGCTGGAGCTCGTCGCGCGGCAGAAAGAGCTCAATTTCAAACCGGGTGACCAGTATCTCTACAGCAACTCAGGCTATTTTCTTCTCGCCGTCATCGTCGAACGGGTGAGCGGCAAGAGTTTCCGCGATTTCACCCAAGAAAATATCTTTGGGCCTCTGGGCATGACCCACACTCACTTCCACGATGATTACACGATGCTCATCAAGAACAGGGCGTGGGGCTATTTTCCCGCGGAGAAGGGGTCGTTTAGCAATTTTATCTCGACGTTCGATTGTGTCGGGTCGGGAGGGCTCTTCAGTTCGGTCGAGGACCTTTATTTTTGGGACCAGGACTTCTATGCCATGCGCGTCGGCGGCCCCGATGTCCATCGGATGACGCTCACGCCGGGGATTTTGAACAACGGCGAAAAACTGGAATATGCTTTCGGCCTCATCGTGGGCAGCTACAAGGGTCTCCAGACTGTGGAACACGGCGGCGCTCTGGGCGGATACAGGGCCGAGATTCTCCGCTTTCCCGATCAGAAGTTTTCCGTGATCTGCCTCTCCAACTTGGCCAGCTTCAACCCGTCAAAGTTGAGTTACCAGGTGGCCGATATCTATTTGGCCGATAAACTCATCAAGGACAAATCGGCCGCGTCCCTCAAGCCCGCCGGGGAACGAAAGTACATTCAGCTTGCCGTGGAGGAGCTTGAAGCGAAAGCCGGTCTTTATGTTCAAAGTGAGAGCGGAGGGCTGATCCAGGTGGAGCTTAAAAACGAAAAACTGTTTCTGGGTATCATGGGTATGAGTTTTGCCCTAGGGGCTCTCAACAAGGATGAATTCCACGCCCTCGAGGCACCGGTCAGCATGATGGTCAAATTCGAAAAAACCGAGGGAACAAAGCCCCGCAGACTCAGCTTTTATATGCAGGAAGAAAAGCCCGTGATTTATGAATCCATCCCGACGCTCGAGCTCTCCCCGGAGCAATTGGCCGTCTACGCCGGCGATTATTATAGTGATGAGCTCCAGACCACATTCCGGCTGGCCGTCAAGGAAGGAAAATTGCGTTTCATTCATAGGAACGCTCCGCACGGCTCCCTGGTCCCGACACTTCAGGACAAATTTTCCGTCGAGGACATGGCTCTGAGATTTATTCGAGAAAGCGGCCAGAAAATATCCGGCTTCAGGTTGGATGCGGGCCGGGTCAAGAATCTGCTTTTCGTAAAAAAATAGAACGTTCCCAAGCGCGAGCCAGACATGTGTCCTCAATCTGGGGCCTCGCCGCGCTGAGATCGTTCCTAGAACAATCTGCAAACCCGTTAAGACAACGTTGTTTGTCCCCGCCCCGATCTAAATTGTGATAATTGGGAGATGGGGGGCAGGCGTGGGGGCCCCGTCTCCCTCTTGACACTTTACTTCTAGCCACTCATCCCTTGCGGTCATTTGTGCTATAATTGCCCGTTATGATCGAGGAGGTTTCGTTGCCTGATTTCCGCATCGAACGGCATCCGATCCTGGCCACCCTTAACCGGGAAAGCGTCCCTTTCTTTTGGGGCGGTCAGAAGTTCGAAGCCAGGTCGGGTGAAACGATCGCCTCGGCTCTTTTTGCGAACGGAGTAAGGATTTTTGGCCATCACCAGAAAGATAATGCGCCTCAGGGCATCTTTTGCGCTAACGGCCAATGCGCCCAATGCCTCGTCCTGGCCGAGGGGAGGCCTGTTAAGTCTTGCATGGAGCTCGTCCAATCAGGAATGCACGTTGAGCCCGTGGAGGGGCTACCCGTGCTTCCCGAGGTCGCCGATGAGCCCCAAGTCGAAGAGGTAGAAGAGTTTTCCGTTCCGGCCCTGGTCATCGGTGGAGGTCCGGCCGGGCTTTCGGCCGCCATCGAGCTGGGACGGCTGGGAATCGAAACCCTTCTGGTCGACGACAAGCATCGCCTGGGGGGGAAGTTGGTGCTCCAGACCCACCGCTTTTTCGGCTCCGTCGAAGCCGTCTACGCCGGGACCCGGGGCATCGATATCGCCACCCGTCTCGAGGCCGAAGTCCGTTCTTTTCCCTCGGTTCGGATCTGGCTCCAGAGCGCCGTCCTGGCCGTGTTCAGTGACAAGAAGGTCGGTATCCTGGCCGAGGGACGACGTTACATCCTTGTCCGCCCCCGGGTTCTTTTGGTCGCGGCCGGAGCCAGGGAAAAGAACCTCGCTTTTCCGGGAAATACCCTGCCCGGAGTCTACGGTGCCGGAGCCTTCCAGACTCTTGTCAATCGCGACTTGGTTCGCTCGGCCAAGCGGCTGTTCATCGTTGGCGGCGGGAATGTCGGGCTTATCGCCGGCTACCATGCGCTCCAAGCAGGCATCTCTGTTGTCGGCTTGGTGGAGGCTCTTCCCGAATGTGGAGGCTACAAAGTCCACAGGGATAAATTGGCCCGTTTCGGCGTCCCCATCTACACATCTCATACTATTACCAGCGCTAACGGCGATAACTCCGTGGATTCCGTGACGGTGGCCGGGGTGAATGAGCGGTTTGAGCCGGTGCCGGGAACCGAGCGTTCTTTCGGATGCGACACTGTGCTGATCGCCGTCGGACTCGACCCGGTCAATGAGTTTTATCTCAAGGCCAGAGAGTTCGGGATGCAGGCCTTCGCTGCCGGAGACGCGGAAGAGATCGCCGAGGCATCCGCGGCCATCTTCTCGGGAAGGATCAGGGGCCTCGAGGTCGGCCGCGCCTTGGGTTATGATATCGGCGAGATCTCCCCCGAATGGTACAAGACCGGGGACATCCTCAAATCCAAACCGGGTAAGACGGGCCCAGAAAAAATCCCTGACGCCGAGGCAGGCGTCTTTCCCGTGCTCCATTGCGTCCAAGAAATCCCCTGCGACCCGTGTGCCACCGTTTGCAAGCAGAGCCTGATCCACCTTCATGGCGACGATATGCGCGGCCTCCCGCTCTTTGATGTCCCGGAGGGGAACAAGGGCTGCACAGGTTGCGAGCGCTGCGTCGTCGTCTGTCCGGGTCTGGCTATCACGCTCGTCGATTATCGTCAAAACCCCGAATTTCCCACGGTGTCCGTGCCCTACGAATTTCTCAATGACAGTATCAAGATTGGCGATGCGGCAACCGTCCGGGACACCGAGGGTGCAGCTCTGGGGGAAGTCGAGGTCCTGGATGTTCGGGCGATCAAGGCCAACGACCGGACGGTCCTGGTCAAGGTCAAGGCGCCCAAACAGATCGCTAAACTCATTGCCGGCATCAGCGTTCAGGAGCGCAAAGCCAGCGAGCCATTGGCCCAATATGTGAAGCGAATGGCCGATGACACGATCATCTGCCGCTGCGAACGCGTGACGGCCGGCGAGATCCGGGCCATGATCCGCGGCGGAGCAAGAGACATCAGCGAAATCAAGGCCGTGACAAGGGCGTGCATGGGGGCCTGCGGGGCCAAGACCTGCACCCCTCTGATCCATCGGCTCTTCCGCGAAGAAGGATTCCCTGATGCGGAGGTCGTCGACCAACTCAAGCGGCCCCTGTTCATGGAAGTCTCTCTCGGCGCCTTCGCCGGCGTCCCAGGAGAAAAGGAGGCCGGGCGTGGCCGCCTCCCCTAAAAATTACGACGTTATCATCATCGGCGCCGGAAGCGTGGGCACCCCGACCGCCTTTTTTCTGGCACAAGCGGGAATCCGAACACTCGTCTTGGACCGGGGGCCGAGTGTCGGCCAGGGCTCGAATAAGAGGGCCATCGGAGGACTGAGGGCAACTCACTCCGACCCCGCCAAGATGCGAATCTGCCTCCGGAGCCTGGATATCATCTCCGGCTGGAAAACCCGCACCGGCGATGACGTGGAGTGGTGCAAAGGCGGATACGCCTTCGTCGCCTACCGGGGTGAAGAGGAACTGATCCTGCGAGATCTGCTTGTGGTCCAGCGCTCCTACGGCCTTAACATCAATTGGCTGAGCGAAGGGGACATGCTGAAGGTCATTCCCGACCTCAATCCCCGCGGGCTCAGAGGTGGGGCCTTTTCCTCTGACGACGGCCACGCTTCTCCTTTGCTTGCTATCCACTCTTTTTATTCCCACGCCCGGCGGATGGGCGCAGAATTCCGGTTTTCCGAAAATGTCACCGGATTTCTTGTCGAAGGCGGATCCGTCAGGGGCGTGAGGACGGACAAAGGAGAATACGGAGGGGAAGTTGTGATCAATGCGGCCGGGGGACAGGCAAGCGCCGTCGGCAGGCTGGCCGGGCTTGAAATCCCAGTGAATCCCGATTCCCACGAAGCCGCGGTCACCGAGCCCGTGGCCCGTTTTCTTGACCCCATGGTTATTGATATCCGACCTGTCGCCGGGTCGGCTAACTATTATTTCCACCAGCATTATACCGGACAGATCATCTTTTGTATCACCCCATGCCCCAACATTTGGGGAGAAGACACGCGGGAAACGAGCGCCTTCCTGCCCATGATCGCGAGACGGATGGTCAGCCTGATGCCGCGGTTGAAAAATATCCGTGTCCGGAGGACCTGGCGTGGACTCTATCCGATGACGCCGGACGGATTCCCCATCGTCGGCTGGTCCAAGGAAATCAAAGGACTTCTCTTGGCCGTGGGGATGTGCGGGCAGGGTTTTATGCTCGGCCCCGGCTTAGGAGAGCTTCTGGCCGGGATGGTCCAAGACAATCTTTCACCCGGAGATAAAGAAATTCTCCCCTACATTTCTCCATATCGCCAGTTCGCCGGCCAGGAAAAACTGAAGTAACCAAAATCAATCAAGGTGATTTTTTATTTGATCCTGGCTAGCAGCTCCCTTATCTTCTGGACGGGGCCGTTGCTGGCGCCGCCGTAGTTTGACATAACGACCACCGTATAGCCTTTGTCAAGGTACATATCCAGGTCAGAGCTTATCCCCGTGAACCCTCCCGAGTGGCCGGCAATGCGGCCGAGCCTCTTGTCTGTTTCAATGGAAAATCCATAGCCATAATTTGGTGAATTGATCTCGGGCTTGGGAGACATCAAGAGCTCGGTTGATTCTCTCGTCAGGAGCTTGTAGGACCGCAGGGCGGCACTAAAGTTCATTAGGTCTTCCGCTGTCGAGAAGCCGCCGCCCGCGGGACCGCCTTTGAGGACGTGATCGAAGAGATTGTTCCGGAAGCCGTAGCCTCCGTCGTCTTTGAAGACCTTGGCGTAGCCGATCGCCAGGTTCGGCACGACCTGGTCCAACTCGTACGAATCCGTGTTGATCATGCCGGCCGGCTTGAAAATATTCTCCCGGACGTAATCAAAATAGGTTTGACCGGACACTTTTTCGATGACCGCGCCCAACAAGAGAAATCCGGTGTTGCTGTATTGCCATCTCGAGCCCGGCTCAAAGGCCAGTTTTTCGTCGGCCAGCAGCGGCTTATAGTCGTCCACTTTTCTGAACAGGAGTCGAGATGATTTGTCAAACTTCTCGTTAAAATAGCTGCCCAGTCCGGAGGTGTGCGAGAGAAGATGCCGGATCTGGACTTTTTTGGCGAACTCCGGCTTCAGCCAATCCGGACCCAAAAAGTTGGAGACCGGATCATCCAAATGGAGCTTGCCTCTCCCGATGAGCTGGCCGATGGCCACGGCGGTGAACATCTTATTCATCGAGCCGAGGTTGAACTTGGTATCAACCCGGTTGGCCTGCCCGCAATCCTTTGCGGCCTGGCCGTAGGCCTTTGTGAAGAACGGTTGACTATCTTTGGCCACCAGGACCGATCCGGAAAAAACGTCGGCTTCGACGAGCTTAGAAAAGAATTTTTCGAGTTCGGCGGCGGCCTCTTCTGAACTTATGGCCCGGGGAGGCGGCACGTCTGAAGGCGGTGATGCCGGCCTGATGCCCAATCCGGAGATCTTGAAGGGCGCCGCCGCCTCGACCTTGAGCATCAACTCCGACCACTGATCGGTCAAGCGGTTCCGGACAAGAGCGTTTAGCTCGGTATCTGAAGCCTTAAGAATCGGGCCCTGATCATAACCCCGAGTCTGGTCGTAGATCTCGCTGAAAATGTTCACGTGCTCGTCCAGGGGGGCGATGGCCAGGAATTTGTCTTGAAAATTCTCCTTGATGAAAGAACGGAAGGTGGCGCGTTTTCCGGAATTAAAAGCCTCGATGAAAGCGGCCAGCTGTTTGCTCGCAGCAGTCTCCACGTTCTTTTTGGGCTTCTGGTCGAAACCCGAAAGACAAAGGCTCGCGAAAGCGACCATCAGCAAGCAGAAACCGAATCGTTTTGAATTCTTTAATATCATGGACCTTTCCTCCACCCCAAAATTTCTAGGCTCGGCCCGGCCGCTCTTGACCTGCTCCAGAATTCAAGACTGCTCACAGCTCAGTGCTCACTATATTAAGACGTCTTGTTCCCATCCCAGTCTGATGAGTTTGATCTTGGCCGGATCGCTCGTCCCCAGACGGTAGACCGTGTCCGCTGCGGCGATCAACTTTGGCGGCGGCGAGATCGGCCAATCCTCTCCTTTGAACAGCCGGCGCTTCACCTCGCAAATGCCCAGGCTGGTCGCGTCCAAGGCTACAGGATCGGTGCCGACCATGATCCCCTTGTAGTCCCAGCGGTGTAACGGGTTGATCTGGGGACCCGGCCCAAAATAGGGCCGGAGAGCATCGACGATGATCAGCTTGGTCTTGCCCTTAACGTCCGCAAGGTGCCAGATTTCACCTAGTTTATCATTCCGATCACCATGGTAGGCGCTCGGCTGGGGAGAAAAATTGATGTAGTTCTTAAGACAGCAAGCCAGCCCGGCAAGGGTGTGAACCTTTATTGTCGGAACGTTGATGAGGACGGTGCATTCCTTCACCGGGAGTCCCCCGTCCTGGGCGTAAATCCTATTGCTTTGGACTCCCACATCCGTAAGTCGTTTGGTGATGGCGTCCACAACCGCCTGCTCGGTATGGATCCTCATCCAACTGCAGCGGGTATACTTCACCCCGACCGTGTCTTCAGGCCGGATGAACTGACGCCAGGCCTCGAGGACATCCTTCTCGCCGCTGAAGGCCAGGAGAGCCGCATCGATCATTTCGGCTACAACCTTGGGGTTGACATTGTGCTGCGCATCAACGGCCTCATCCCGGCGGATCAGGACGACTTGGCTCGCCGTACTTTGGCCATGGACGTCGGTTTTGCCCAGGCCGAGGGCAATGCCCAGAGTCCCGAGAGCCGCTCCCTTCACAAAGTCTCGCCGGGTTACGGTCCGATCTTTGAGAATCTTATTTTCCACCGAACACCTCCGTTATCCTTGATATAGCTTTGTTGAGCAGATTCGTTGCGTTTTTCTTATCAGAGGCTTCGAAGACAGCGACGATAAACACCCCCGTTCTTTCAGCTGATCGGCCCGCTGCTTCAGTCCGGTCGGCGGCTGGCGCCTCGCGGCTGAATTTTCGGAAGGCGGCCCCGGCCCTGGATTCGTCCTTATACCTCACGATCAGAAGCCGGGGTTTGTGCCCCCGATCGAGATAGCGCGCGACGGCGGCATCGGTTTCCCGGTTGAGATCAAGGATGTTGGCATCGCCGAGGAAAAGATGATTGTTGAGAGAAACCTGGGTATGAAAATAGCGGACGCTGGCTTCGATGAGTCCCTCACCGGGAAGACAAGCGATGAGCCTCGGTTTCTCCCCCTCCCCGTGGATCGCCCCGTCAATTTCAGACCCCAGCGCCATGACCGCTTCCTTCGAATCATCTGTTTCCTTTTCGGCCATGATCCTGACGAAATACTCCTTTTTCCAAAACCTGAGCAGTCCGGCGCCGTAGAGGCCACCCTGGCCGATCGTCGTCTTTTCGCCGTCGCTGTCGTGGGTGAAGATGCCATAAGCATCCTCGGCCCGGCCCATATCATAAATTTCGGCCACGATCGGACCTTCTCCTGGTTTCAAGAATTCCCGCTCCAAGAGCTTCCGAAACCCGTAGGCCAGATAGACCTCTCCCCCGCCGTCCAGATAATCAAAGATGTTTGCCCGCGAGAAAACCTGATCCTGACCTGAAGCCTTCCATTTCCCGATTTCTTGGGGCAAGAAGTCGCTCAACTCCATTTTTTTTATCCCCTGGCCTCTTCCTAATATAAACAGAGCCGCCAGGATAATGCAACCCAGCTTTTCACTTCTCATTCCTTCCTACCGGACGATCGTCTTGGTCCCGTCGAAGCTGACGACCTCTTCGACCCGGTCACGGCTCAGGCTCGCTGTTCACTGATATTTCGGATCAGGAACGACAACCAGGTCTTTGGTTTCCAAGTCTTTCCCGTCAACCGTCAGGACGATTTTAAACGCCCCCGGTTCAAGCTTCAGAAGTTTCTCTCGCTCTTCCCTGTCCAGATTCTCGAGCTTTTCTTCGTCCACCTTTTTTTTCAAACCCCAGAACACCTTCTGGATCCCCTTCCCGGTCTTCCCCCTGAGTTCCTGAACGAGGTTCCCCTGTAGGTCTCTGATCGTCACAGACACGGAAGACGCAGGCTGTTTAAGATAATAATAAATCGTGCTCCCCGGGGAAGGATTTTCGGCTTTGGCAAATTCTCCGAGCGTCTGGCCTCGGCTGTCGATCCGCTTCCATTGGACCGCATTCTCGATACTGAAGAGATGGGCGTTCTTAGCAAAAGTCTCCGGTTTGAATTCCTTGAACGGACCGATGTCGACGATGTAGATCCCCCTCCCGTAGGTGGCTATCACCAGGTCGCGGTCTCGCTTCTGGACGGCCAGGTCCTTGATGATTACGTTCGGCGCGGACGAGGAGATGTTCATCCAGTTCGCTCCCCTGTCGATGCTGACGAACAGGCCATAATCCGTGGCCAGATAAAGGACATCAGGATTGTCGGGGTCTTCCTCGATGTCGTTCACCGGATTCATCATCGTTTGACTCAGGTCCTCCCAGGATTTGCCCAGGTCGCGGGTGACATAAACATAGGTCTTGTCCTCGTTATGGGTCCGGTATCCTGAATACGTAACATAACAGGTGTTCTCGTCATGCTGTGAGGGAAGCACCCGCTTGACCCAGCGATCATAGGGAATGTGGTCACCTTTGATGCCCGCCTTTTGCTTTCCGTTTTTGTCATAGAAATTCCAGGTTATGTTGGTCCAGGTCACGCCTCCGTCCCGGCTCAACTGAAGGTTGCCGTCGTCGGTCCCGGCCCAGTAGATCCCCGGTTTCTTGGGCGATTCGGCGAAGGTGAAGATTGTCGCATACTGAAGATTCGTCTTTTTAGACAACTCGATTCGCTCTTTATCTCCCTTGGTCAGGTCGGGGCTGATCGTCACCCAGCTGTCTTTGTCCCCGTGGCGGAGGGAGCGGTGAACATACTGAGAGCAGACAAAAACAACGCCCGGGTTATGAGGCGAAAGCACGATGGGTGAGTTCCACTGGTAGCGCTGGGGAGGGTTGCCCGCGGCATTCTCCTCGGGGGTGTTGCGCCTGGAAAGCGAGATCGTCTCCCCCGACTTGAGGTTGCCGCGATTCGAATAGCCGAACTGGCTCTCCCAATAGATGTACTCAGGATTCCAGCTGTCCCGGAGCGCATAGAAGCCGTCCCCCGAGGGCAGATAGGACCAATCCGCGGGATAGACTCCGTTGGGGTTGCGGTTCTGGGAGGGACCCAGCCAGCAGCCGTTGTCCTGCGTTCCACCCATGACGTTGTAGGGGAGTTCATTGTCCACGGAAACATCATAAAACTGCTGGGCCCCGATCGTGTCCTTTTGCGACCAGTGCTCACCCCCGTCCCAGGATTCGCTCACTCCCCCATCGTTGGCGTTGAGGATGTGCTTCGAGTTCAGGGGGTCCACCCAGACGGCCCGCGAATCGACGTGGGCTTTGCCGTCGTCCTCCCACTTCGTGAGCTTGAAAGTCTTTCCCGAATCTTTGGAGACCACAGTCTGGGTCTCGTGGGCGTAGAGAACCTTGTCGTCGTTGGGATCGATAATCAGGCGGCCGTTGTAGCCGGCTTCGACCTGGTTGACGACGTCGCTGCCGCCTACCAAGCGGTAATCGGTCATGGACTTCCAGCTCTCTCCTTGATCATCGGATCTGTAGATGATGCCCGCTTTCTTATCGGGCTCCATAACCGCCAGATCATCGCCGTAGAGAACCTCAAGGATGTACCGGTTGATCGTCCGGTAGCGGCCCTTCGTCTGGTCGAGTTCTTCGGCCGGGTCCTCGGTGTCTTTGAATATGTCGACGATCTCTTTTTTGTCTTTGTACGTCTTGAGAGCGGCGGTCATGATCTTCTTGGCTTCGATTTTGAGCTTGGAGGTGAGTTCCGGATCCTGTGAAAGCTCCCGGATTCGGCTGATCAAATCTTTTTCGTCCTTGATCTTCTTGGGATCATAGGAAACGAGATCGAAGAAGTCTGCATTCATCTTGAGTTTTTCCGGACTCAGGATGGAGATCTGACCGTCCTTGAATTGCACGCCCTCGGAATCCGCGAAGAAGGCAAAGAGCACGAGCGGGTTGACTTTCTTGTAGATGTCTTTTTTCTCAGCCTCCCGTTTCAACGTCTGATCGATCTGGCCGATCGCCTCGAGGAGTTTTTCATTTTTTGCCTTATCCTTCGAGTAGATCTTCAGGGCGGCTTGATTGAAGGCGGCGAAGTCGACCACGGTTTTCTTAGCAAACTCCTTGTCCTTGACGAGGTCGTTCAATTTCTTGGCCAGGTCTTTTTCCGAGTCGGCCGCGAGTGGTGTGAACTGGACCAGCTTGGCCAACTCTGGATTGATCTTGGAAGCCTTCCATTTATTGAAATAAGAGCCGTCTTTGAAGACGTCCCCCGCCCTGAAGAGGGGCGCTTCCTCCTGCTCGCTCAACCCGATGACCAGCTCATCGTCAACCCGGGCATAAATGATGGCCGGATTCTTCTCGTAGAGGGCGAGTCCGTTCCGGCCGGTTTTTCGATTTTGGGGGAGGCCGGTCGTCAACTTCCTCCAGGTCTTCCCGCCGTCGGTTGATTTGTAGAATGAGTTGTCCTCTTGGCGGTCGATGAAAGTCCAGGTCCGGCGGTACGTTTTGTATCCCGAAGCGATGACGATATCGGAATTGCGGGGGTCGATCACGAAATCGCCGACGCCCCTGTCCTTGAGGTCGAGCACGCGTGCCCAGGTCTTTCCGCCGTCGGTCGTTTTGTAGAGCCCCCGCTCGCAATCCATCTCGTTGTCATAAAGTTTCCCCTCGCAAGCCACATAAGCGATGTCCGGGTTTTTTGGATCGACCTCGATTTTAGGGATGAAATAGCACTTGTCGAGCCCGGCTGAATTCCAGGTCTTGCCGGCGTCGGTCGACTTCCATACTCCCTTGCCGTGATATGAGGCTCGGGCATGGAGGGATTCTCCGGTCCCGAGATAAAGGATGTTGGCATCCGAGGGGGCGATGGCCAAAAAGCCCATCGACATAACTCCGTACTTGTCAAAGATAGGGTCGAAATGGATGCCCCCGTCGACGGTTTTCCAGAGGCCCCCGGTCGCGGCCAGGACATAATAAGTCTGGCTCTGACCGCGGGGCACGGCGAAATTGGTGATCCTTCCCGAAAAGGCCCAAGGCCCGACGAGGCGCCAGCCGAACTGATTGAGGTCCTCCGTGGTGATCGGACCCGCCGGCGCGGCTGGAGTCTGCGCCGGCTGTTTCTGCGGCTCCGGCTTGGTTTTTGTCTCGGCCGATTGGGAAAGAACAAGCCCCTGGCCGGTCAAGAAGATGACTAAAGCGATCATATAAATACACTTTCTGGCCATGTCGCCCTCCTCAAGAATATGACGATTCAACATTTATATCACAGACATCCTGGAAAAGCAGCTCAGGGATCATGGGTCGTGCTAACACAGGAGATCCCTTTGATCTTGATTATCAGTCGTGAGCTATCAGCTACGAGCTATCTTTATTTCCCCGAAACGGCCCCGGCGATCTCGCTGAAACCCACATACGCAAAGAACGCGAGGGTTACGATCAGGAGGAGGTTGATCAGCGGTCCGTTTTTGAATTTTGCCCCCACCAGGTGTGTCCGGTTGTTCAGGAGGAGCAAAACAAACGCCAGAAATGGCATGAAGAGCGCACCCATGATAGCGTAGATCAGCTGCACCTGCTTGAGGTTGAACCATAGGAGCGTCATGGGCACGAAGGTTAAGCCCAGGAGGTAGTATTTGTACTCCGGAGTCCGAGTGATGTCCACTTCCATATGACGCTCGAGAACGACACCGCGCCGCAAGTAAAGAAAATCGGCGAAGAGATAAGGGACGCCCTGCCAAACCCCGACCAGGCTGGAATAGACTGCTCCCCAGAATCCGGCGAGAAAAATCCATTTGCCGGCCGGCCCTAGGACTTTGGCCAACTGGGATGCCAACACGAGGGCCACCGTGTCTCCCCTCCCGGTGACCACCACTCTTGATCCGATGATGATCATGGCCGCGCCGAAGAAAGCGGTGAGGGTATAACCGACCCCAAGGTCCAACCGGCATTCTTTGACTCCCGACCAACCGGCCCTTTTTTTTTCGCGGATCCAGTAGCCATAAGAGAGAAGAGTCACCGTCCCCCCGACCCCGCCGAGGACACCGACAAGCCAGGCCCTGCCGGTCTTCGGGAAAGCAGGGACGAATAGTCCTTTGGCCACAGCGGCCCAGTGGGGAGCAACCAAAACGGCGGTCAGGAGAACGGCGACGAACATGACGGCAATGAAGAAAGACATCGCATATTCAAAACCCTTGAAGCCTCCGACCCAGACAAGGAACAATCCGACAAGCGAATGAATAATCCCCCAGACGATTTTGGAGGTTTGAGGATCTCCGATGGGAAGAAAGCCGGCCCCGGCGACGCCACAGGCGCTGATCAGGGCACCGCCCACAAAATAGGACCAGAGGACGAAATAGATCATGAACAGCCAGCGGACCCATTTCCCCAAATGCTGGATCCAGCCTTCGAGAAGGGTGGTCCCCGTGGCCATCTGCCAGCGGGCCAGACTTTCGTTAAGGACCCATTTGAGCAACGACCCGACCAGCGCCGCCCAGAGGATGGCCGTGCCGAGCTCAGACCCGGCCAGGCCGGCGGTGATCAGGTCTCCCGCCCCCACCCCGGTTGCGGCAACGATGATGCCAAGTATGACTTTAGAATACCAACTGCCGGATTCCCTGCTCCGGTCTGGGTTGGGTTCTTCGGAATTCATAGATCGGCGCTGCAGGCTTTCGCCATGGGCATCATGACTCGGGAGTTTATTCAGTCTTCGATCTTTTCAACGATGAGGGTCAGCTTGGAGACGAGGGCCGCGATGGCACCCACCGCCGCCAGGATCGGGGCGAGGGCGACGCCGACCAACCCGACGGTCAGAGGTATCTCCATGAAAACCTTCCCTTCTTCATTCTTGAGAATGAGCCTTCGGCTGTTGCCCTCATGGATCAGCTCCTTGATCTTGTTGATGATCTCCCCGCCGGAGAGCTTGAATTCTTCCGTCCGGCACCCTTTTGTCTCTTTTTTCTCAGGCATGACGAGCCTCCTCATTTCGGATGATTTATCTTTCTAATTTGCGACGAATCATGTTTTCCGTCCTCCGGTTAAAAAGAATGGGCTCTTGGCCAGCGCACTTTACGTATAATAAAGGACGACCTTGCCATCAGGATCGCTTGCCCGAGTCCAGGCCAAAACCGGCTTGTTGTTCTTGTCACAAAAATTGCCGGCCAGAATCATGACCAGGTCGACGATCCAGCCGACGCCAAAGACTCCCAAGGTGAGCAGCCAGATAATCCCGGTCCCCGTTTTCCCGACGTAGAACCGGTGCCCGCCAAAGAGTCCGAACCAGAGACAAAACAGGAGAGTCGCCACTCTTGATCTTTCCGACATATCAACCTCCTCAATAAATTATACGATAAAACGCCCGGCCGGGGCGAAGAGATTCCATCACTGGGATCTCCACATTGGGGCTGACGATGGGGAGGCGCAAGAGCAACGTTTTTGGGCCGGCCTTTTCCTTGGAGCCGGGCCTAGCCGGCCCCCCCGCCTCCGCCGCCCCCTCCTCCCCCGCCTCCGCCGCTGAAACCTCCCCCTCCCCCCGACGAATAGTGGGCTGCCGACGTGCTCGCCTGCTGGACAGAGCTCGACATCGATTCGATGCTGTGGATCATGCTGTCGAGCCGGCCGGAAGACATGAACCCGGCCTGGCTGTAACCAAAATACCAGACCGGGACCGCAGCCCGCTCGTCTTTCAGGATCACGGGGAGCATCTTGATGATTTTTTTGGCATTGCCGAAAAGAATGCCGAAGACGAGGTACTGCTCCCAGAGTTTGTATGCTTCGGGCGGAAGATCTTGGAAACTCGAAAAATCATCGAGAAAGCGGTCAAAGGCTTTCCAGAGTTCATTTTCCCTCGCCCAGGTCCGCGTTCTCCGCTTGATGTAGGGAGTCAGAAACCCTGAGACTATTCCCAGGAGAGGGTTCAGGGTAAGGACGGCGATCGGGATTGTGACCGCCATGAATATGTTGCGGGTCAGCAAGCTCTTCGGTTCAAGGAACTGCATCCCCTTGGCCTCAACCCGAATCTCCATCGCCCATGAGCGATACCAAGTCTGAAAGGCTTGCGGTTTCTTTTTGAAGTATTTTTTCAGCTCGTCCAGGTGGACCTGAGCTCCCTTGACCGCGCTCGCCCCGGCAACGTCTTCGAAAAGAAATTCCAGGAGGTCAATTTCATACGGTCGCAGGGCGGAGCCCCCGGCGGGGTCCTTTTTGCAGGTGATGATCGTATCATATTCTTCCTTGGGCCCAAAAAAACCTCTCTTCTCCTCGAGCCGATCCTCCATTTCCAAGAAGCCTTTGCGCGCCAGGTCGAAAAGAGTCGCCGTGAACGAGCGTGGGGTGATCGTCCTGCCCTCGCGCCGCAGGACTTCGACCAGGGCCGGAGAGAGGTCCGAGGGAGGTTCATGCATGTAGGAGGGGATGTCATCGAATTTATAATCTTTGCCGACTCTCCCCCAATAACGAATGTAGAAGAAGAACCATAAGAGGGGTCCCAGGAAGAGCCATACGGCCCAGGCCGAGAGTCCGGCCACGAACCTTTTGGACCGCCTCTGTTGATCCTCCTGGCCCCTCCGGACGCGTTCGATCGTATCCTGGACGAACCCCGCTTCCTCGGCCATGATCGAAGCTCGGGTCTGACGGTCGGAAGGGACCCCCTCAACCAATCCGGCCGGCCAGACAACTCTGATCTCAACTTCCTGGCCGGAACGGACATTGCTTGCCGTAAAACGGACCGTCCTCAGATCTACGATCTCGACCCAGCCCGAAAGCGGACCGTGCCCGTAGACGAGGAGATCATTCTTGCTGGACACATCCTCCGGGAGGTGAACGGAGATCATCACCTTTCCCGTGGGCTTTTCCCAGCCGGACCCTATGATCTGCCAATACAGTTCGGAGACGGTGGGGTAGCTGGTGATTCCGCCTCGAAGCCGATAGTGAATATGGAAAGTCCGCTGAGTGTTTCGGGCGGAATAATACCATTTCGCCTGAAACGTTTTGGGGTTCGAAGAGACTTCAGATTTGAGGGGTTCATCCCTCTCGTCGAGCACCCTGAAGTCATCGATCTTGGCATCATAAACATACCCTTTGCGCTCGGCCCGAAGCGGGATCCAGAGGTTTGCCCAAGTGAAACTCCCCCGGAAATCGAAGGTCCGGAACTCATCGACGGCGAACGATCCGTCTTTGGCGATCTGGACCTCGATCCGGACCTCCGGAAAATAATAATTCTTTGATTGAGCTTCCACCGGGCGAGCGAGAAACAGCATCACGGTCATGATCAGGATCGACCAGATAAGGGTTGTTCTTCTCATTCCCCGTCTCGTCAAGGGCACAAGCTTCTTCTTTTGGGCAAAAAAATATCATAAAAAAGTATCTTTGTCCATCGCATGAAATCAGTCTGGAGTGAGGGGTTATTCTTTGCCGCTCACCGATTTTAAAGCCCTTGCGAAAAAAGTGGAACTGGATGATAATTTTTCCGGACGGCTAAAAAAACATGCCAAGATTCCAGAATCCTCTAGGCACTGGATTTGCTCTCCTGGTCGGGGCAATCCTTTCAACCGCAGCCCTAGCCGTCCCCCAAGAACTGGAGAGCGGCAAGGTGGTCATCTTTTTGAATAAGGGTTCCAGGATCATCGGCGAATTCTCGGACATCTCCGCCCCTCGCTCCGTTCTCGAACTCAAAAACGGCCGCGAGATTCGCCTCTCGGCGATATGGATGATCAATTTCGTCGACAAAAAGTGGTACTTTCCCGAAGAACTGGAGAAGATCGTAAAATCCGAGCACTACCTCTTTCTCAAGAATGGCGAGGTTATCAGCGGCAAGATCGTGGACTACAACGATCGGATCAAAGTCTTCGAACTTGACGACAGCGGGACGACTGAGATCGCAAAGCTCAATCGAATTTACTTCTCAAAGACCATCCCCCCGAAGCTGCTCAGGATGCTGAAAAAAGCTAAAAACAAATAGACGACCCAATGTCTCAAAGAACAATTCCGCAACTCTTTGCAGCCGGCGTGAAGCGAATTCTTGTGTTGATCCTTGCCTTGATCGTTGTTCTGATGGGAATCGTTATCATCAGAACGGTGAACGCTCATTCTATTCGTTCCACGATCCGGCCTCTCGACAAGATTGCCTTCGATGATGCGGTCTCGGATCACTTGTCCTCGGCCGTAAGGATAAAGACCATCTCCTACGGCGAACCATCACCCCCGGATTCTGCGGCCTTTTCCGAGTTCAGGCAATTTCTGGAAAAAACGTTCCCCCAGGTCCATAGCCATTTGTCCAGGCAGGAGGTCGAGGGATACAGCCTCCTCTATCGTTGGCGAGGGAAGAATCCTGCGCTCAAGCCTTTGTTGCTCATGGCCCACATGGATGTCGTCCCGGTGGAGCCGGGGACCCTGGCCCAATGGACATGTCCGCCGTTTGAAGGCGCCATCGCCGACGGATACATCTGGGGACGGGGGACTCTCGACGATAAGTTCTGCCTGATGTCCATCTTAGAGGCCTGCGAAGCTCTCCTGAAGAAGAATTTCGAGCCTGAGAGGAGCATCTATTTGGCTTTTGGACATGATGAGGAACTGTCAGGAAACAAGGGCGCGGGCGCTATCGTCACGATTCTCCGGGCAGAAAGAAAGGAGATGGAATTTGTCCTGGACGAGGGAATGGCCGTGACCCAGGGCATCATGCCGGGGATCAAAGGGGACATTGCCTTCATCGGCATCTCTGAAAAGGGCTATCTGACGATCGAGCTCTCTGTCCATCAGGAAGGAGGGCATTCTTCAGTCCCGGGGAGACACACAACGATCGGGATCCTAAGCCGGGCCGTGGCCAATTTGGAGGATCATCCGTTCCCGGCCAGGCTGGAAACGTCGTTTGGCCAGATGCTCCACGGACTGGCTCCGGAGATGCCGTTCTTTCAAAAAATGCTTTTGTCCAATCTCTGGCTGTTCAATAAATTTGTGTTGGGACGGCTGACCAAAGATCCTCTGATGAGTTCTATGACCCGGACAACGACGGCCGTTACCATGTTCCAAGCAGGAATCAATGATAACGTTTTGCCTCCCGAAGCCAAAGCGGTGGTTAATTTCCGAATCATCCCGGGCGAAACGCCAGGGTCCGTCATTGAGCAGGTCAAAAAAGTCATCGGCGACAAAAGGGTGAGCCTCAGAATGCTCGAAGGGGCTAGGGCTCCTTCGCCTGTCTCTGATACCGGGACGGAAAGTTATAGGTATTTGTCCCGGACGATCTCCGGTCTCTTCCCCGGTGCGGTTATCTGTCCCGCCCTGGTCATGGGGGCCACCGACGCTTGGCATTACACTCCCCTGACGCCCAATGTCTACCGGTTCATGCCCCTCCTATTTACCTATGAAGACTTAAAAAGAATCCACGGCGTCAACGAACGCATATCGATCCAGGGCTATAAGGACTGCATCAATTTTTATTACTATCTCATTTCAGGCATCTATCATTGAGCACTGAGATGTGAGCTGTTCTCCTATTCTTAACTGTTCACAAAAGCATTTCTGATCATCTGATAGTAGGGGGCTTCGGGAAGGGCTGCGGCGACCATGAGGCGGAGATCAGCCTAAACAAATCGTCGGACCGTCCCCCGCTCCCCGTTGCTCAATCAAGTTTATTGGGAGATGGGGAGCAGGCGTGGGGGCCCCCCACCCGCAGTGCAAAATTCTGGGAGTACTTGCCTTGTTCAAGAGAGTTGGGAAAGGTATCCCTGAATTTTGCCGAGGAAGGGGGAGCGCCGTCGCGGGGCCCCATCTCCCTTGAGCGTGGTTGGTCTGGAGCCTTGGCCCAGGATAGCCGAGAAAGACGGGACTCTCGGGTCGCTGATCGGAGCTTAGGCAGCAAGCCCTTTCCAAAGCCCCTTTATCACAGAAATAGAGATGCTTCTTGTGTTCACTGCTCACCGATCACGGCTTACTTACTTTGGGTTGACAAAGCACCCGAATTTTAATATTTTTTCATCGACTTGCAGACTCAAATCCCACGCCGCGAAGCCCAGCCAAGCAAGATCTTATGCCTTATGACTTAAGGGCCAAAATAACGGAAAAGGAGGAGAAACCAGGATGAGTATCATGAGCGCAAAATCCAGGCTCGGGACGATGATGTTTCTGGAATATGCCATCTGGGGCGCCTGGGCTCCGGTTCTCTCGGCTTATCTGATCAACAACCTTGGCTTTAGCGGGACGCAGCTCGGTTGGATCTTCAGCCTTCTTCCCCTGGCCACGATTATTGCCCCTTTTATAGGCGGCCAACTCGCCGACCGGTATTTCCCCACCCAAAAGGTCATTGCTTTCATGCAACTCGCCGGAGGAGTGATTCTCCTCCTGACCTCCACCATGACATCTTATTCCTCGATGATGTGGCTGATGCTCGTCTATTGTCTGGTTTATGCCCCCACCCTCGCCCTGACCAATTCCATCGCCTTTATCAACCTGGAGAACTCGGAGAAGGAATTCGGAAAGGTCCGGGTCTGGGGGACGATCGGATGGATCGCGGCAGGCTGGCTCCTGTCAGGCTGGAGGCTCCTGGCCAAATCCACCTCGGGCCTCGCCCTCAAAGGAGATACTTTGCTTCTGGCGGGGGTTTTTTCCATCATCATGGGCTTTCTTTCCTTCAAGCTTCCTCACACGCCGCCGAAAAAAGAGGGGACAAAGCCATGGGCCTTCCTCGAAGCGCTCAAGATGCTCAAGGATAGGGACTTCTCCATTTTTGTCATCATTTCATTTATAGTCGCCACCGAACTTCAGTTCTATTATGTGCTGACATCGCCATATCTGACATCTTCCCGGATCGGCGTCTCCGATTCCCTGGTTCCATGGGTGATGACCATTGCCCAGTTCGCCGAGATCTTCGTCATGGCCCTCCTCCTGCCCAAGTTTCTTCCCAAGTACGGAATCAAGAAGACCATGATCATCGGCGTCCTGGCTTGGCCGCTCCGCTATATCATTTTTGTCATCGGAACGCCTGCCTGGCTGGTCGTCGCCTCGCTTTCCCTCCACGGCTTCTGCTATGTTTTCTTTTTCACCGCTGCCTATATCTACGTGGACACAATTGCTCCTAAGGATATCCGGGCTTCGGCGCAGGGCCTGATCGCCGTCATTATCCTCGGGCTGGGGAATTTCTTTGGAGCCAATTTTTCGGGTTGGGTCCAGTCTCTCTTTACCAAGGCGTCCGTCACCAACTGGAGAAGCGTATTCCTCGTGCCGACCATCCTGACCCTGATCTGCGCTGTCGCCTTTGTGCTCTTCTTTAGGGAAAAGCGCGCTCCTGTCGTGGCGGAGAGGTGACGAGGTTAACCATGGCCAAAAAAAGAATCGGAGTTGGTTTTGTTGGGGGCGGCTTCATCACTCGGTTTCACATCCGTTCCTGGGTTGGGGTCCGCGATGCCGACGTCCTGGGTGTCGTGGATCTGGAAGAAAAAAGAGCCGCTGAAGCGGCGGTATTGGCCAGGAGTCTTGGAGTCGGCGAGGCCAAGGTTTTTAAAAGCGTGACCGCTATGGCCTCTGACCCAGCCATCCAGGCAATTTGGATCTGCTCGCCAAACTACACCCGCATTGAGGTGATGGAAGAGATCGTCAGGGCGGTTCAGAAAGGCAGGGGTTCCACTCTGGGGGTCACCTGTGAAAAGCCGCTGGGGAGAAACGTAAAAGAAGCCGCCAAGATGCTCGACCTGGCCAAAAAGGCCAAGCTGCTCGACGGCTACCTGGAAAACCAGGTTTTTTCGCCGGCCGTTGTGCGAGGAAAAGAAATTGTGTGGGCCCGAGGCGCAAAACTCTGCGGCAGACCGTATTTGGCGCGGGCGGCCGAGGAGCACAGCGGCCCGCACATGCCCTGGTTCTGGGAAGGGTCGCTCCAGGGAGGGGGCGTCCTTAACGACATGATGTGCCACTCGGTTGAAGAGGCGCGTTTCATGCTCACCCCGCCCGGCGCCGCACGGGATGTCCTCACTCCGGTCAAAGTGACCGCTTTCACCAGCTGCCTCAAGTGGCAGAATCCTCACTATGCCAAGATCCTGGCCGATAACTCAGGCGGAAAAACCGATTATCTTCGGAGACCGGCCGAAGATTTCGCCCGGTCCCTGGTCGAATACCGGGACGGGCAGGGCGAGATCCTGGTCGTCGAGACCACGACTTCCTGGTGCTACGTTGGGGCCGGACTCCGATTGACCATGGAGCTTCTGGGGCCTGAGTATTCCCTGGCCATTAACACGCTCGACTCCGGGCTCAAGGTCTTTTTCAGCCGAAACGTCAGGGGAAAGGCAGGAGAGGACCTGGTCGAAAAACAAAACGCCGAAGTCGGGCTCATGCCCGTGGTCAGCGATGAATGCGTCGAATACGGGTACACGGCCGAGAATCGTCACATGATCCAATCGTTTATCGCCGGACGACGGCCGCAGGAGAATTTTAGCGACGGCCTCGGTGTGATGGAGCTCCTGATGACAGCTTACATGAGCGCGGAACAAGAGAAGACTCTTCCCTTCCCCCCGGCTGGCCTCGATTCCTTTATCCCGGCCGTCGCCCGAGGGATGTGGAATCCCAGGAAAAAGAAATAGAAATAAAGGAGCAGTCGTGAAAAAAGAATTTATTGCTTTGGCAGCCATCACATGCCTAATTTTCCTTGGGTCAGCCTCATGGCCTCAGACCGCCGATACAAAATCTGTGTCCGTACCGCCAGAAATACAGAAGCAAGTCATGGACACGAACTATGCTGAAGTTAGAATCAAAAAAATACCGATCGCCATGGAGTGCTGGACTTTCCGTCACTTTAGCTTTTTTGAAGCTCTGGCCAAAAGCAAGGAGCTTGGAATCCGCTATCTGCAGCCATATCCGGAGCAGCGCTTGGACGCCGGCGATCCAAACATCAAATTCGATCACAACCTCAGCGATGATCAGATCAAGGTGGTGAAGGGGAAGCTGGCTGACTTCGGGATTTCGCTCGCGGCCTATGGAGTCGTCGACATCGGGACGACCGAAGCCAGTATGCGCAAGGTTTTTGACTTTGCCAAAAAAATGGGCATCCGGACGATCGTCACCGAGCCTCAAGACGACGACTTCACTCTCCTGGAAAAACTGGTCAAGGAGTACGATATCCGGATCGCCATTCATAACCACCCCGAGCCGGCCAAATACGCGCTGCCCCAGACCGTTCTCGATCATGTCAAAGGCCGGGACGAACGCATCGGCTCCTGCGCCGATACAGGACACTGGATGCGGCTCGGGCTCAATCCGGTCGAGTGTCTCCGGCTTCTCCAGGGAAGGATTATCGACGTCCATCTCAAGGACAGGAACGGCTTCGGAACCAAGAACACCGACGATGTTCCCTTCGGGATGGGCAAGGCGAACGTCCACGATATCCTTGCCGAGCTGACCCTCCAGGATTACCAGGGCTGCCTGACAGTCGAATACGAGAATGAGAAAGAGGTCGCGAATCCGACTCCTTCGGTCAGAAAAGGTATCGAATTCATCAAAGGAATAACCTATTACGAGGACTATGAGCAACTCCTCAGTGCTTATGACGGACGCTACGAAAAGCACGGCTGGAACCATTACGGACCCGGACATTTTGAGTTGGACGAAAGGGCCGGAATCCTCAAGTCACAGGGAGGGATGGGGCTTCTGTGGTACAGCGCTAAAAAGTACAAAGACTTCGTGTTGGAGCTGGACTACAAATGCTCGCAGGCAAATACCAACTCCGGGGTTTTCTTGAGGGTCCCCCAGGTTCCCACGAGCGATGACTACATCTATCACTCTTTTGAGATTCAGATCTGCGACGCCGGAAAGGGCGTCAGCAAGACCGCCTCGGTCTACGACGCCGAGGCTCCCAAGACCGATTCCTTCAAACCAGCAGGAGAATGGAACCATTTCAAGATCACATTCAAAGGCAAACACATCGAGGTCGAGCTCAACGGCGTTGTCGCGGTGGACTGGGAAGCCGAAGCGAGGGGAAAAGTCAAAGATTTTGCCGACGAAGGCTACATCGGACTCCAGAACCATGACAGTCTGTCTCCCGTCTATTTCCGGAACATCTATCTAAAGGAACTCTGAAGCGGAACGCCTCACGCCGCATATCCGAACCGACGCCACCCTCAATCCGCCTCGACGGGTACGACGGCGACTTCGATCCGGTTCCTGCCGCGGATGATGGACAGGCGCAGCGGCTGGTTGTCCCGCCATTCCGATAGGGAATGATAGATATCGTCTACGCTGGCCACATCCCTTCCGTTGATGGCCACGACCAAGTCTCCTCTCATCACTCCCGCCGATCGGGCAGGACCCTGTGGGTGGGTCGAGGCGATTTCTACGGCCTGGCTCTTGTTCAGATTAAAAAACCGAACCAACTTCCGGTCCAGCTGCCGGCGATAGCCGACGATCCCGAGGAATCCTCGCCTGACCTTCCCTTGGCTAATGAGTTGAGAAACGACCCATTTGGCCGTAGAGGAGGGAATGGCAAAACCTATACCCTGGGCCATGGCGATGATGGCTGTGTTCACGCCGACGACGCGACCCCGCGAGTCCAGGAGCGGGCCGCCCGAATTCCCGGGGTTCAGCGGCGCCGTGTGCTGGATGATATTTTCGATCAACCTTCCTTCTTGACTCCGCAGGGTCCGCCCGAGCGCGCTGATGACTCCCGTCGAGACTGTAGACTCGAATCCATAAGGATTCCCCATGGCGATCACAAGTTGTCCTACGCGCAGTTCAGAAGAATCACCCAGGTTTGCATAGGCAAGGCCGGAGGCGGTGACATTGAGCAGGGCCAGGTCAGTGGAGCTATCTTTGCCTACGAGGCGGGCCTCGAGTCGCTTCCCATCCATGAAGGAGGCCTCGATCCTCTTGGCGCCGGTCGCGACGTGGCTGTTGGTGACGAGATAGCCGTCGGGAGCTATGACAAACCCCGAGCCCGCCCCCAAGGCCTCGAACTCATTTTCTGATGACTGACGACCGACGGAGATACTGACGATGGCGGGCCCCACGGCATCGACCACCGCGACCACAGCCCTGGAATAGGCATCGAGCAACTCGGCGTCGGAACCTCCTGATTGCGGGACCCCAGGAGGGCGGGAGATGCTTTCTTTCCCTTCCTCGGCGGCCCGCCCCTCTAGGAAGACCGGAGAACGGCTTTTATCGCGTTTCATTCTTGTATTTTACACCAGAAATCGGTTCTCCGCCGGACCCGGGGGCCAGAGGGTAGCCCCCGGTGAAACCTTGAACGGAGATGTCGCATGAGTTGTGATGTAGACGGCTTTGTTGCGGGCAGTGGTAAAATGGGAACGAAGAGGAAAGCGCTCAGATCCATGTTAAAAGTCACCGAGGTTCAGGTCAAGAGCATCCTCAATAAGTCAAAGATCTATGACTATTGCGTGAATGCCTACACCGGCTGCACCGTCAATTGTGCGTACTGCTATGCCCGCCTTTTCATGAGGCGCTACTCCGGCCACAGCGAGCCCTGGGGCAGCTTTGTCGACGTCAAAATTAATGCCCCCGAGCTTTTGCGCAAGCAGTTGGAAAGAGCAAGGCCGGGCACCGTCTGGATTTCCTCCGTCTGCGATGCCTATCAACGTCTGGAGGCCACCTATACGCTGACGAGGCGGTGCCTTGAAGAGCTGCTTAAAAAGCAGTTCCCGGTCAACATCCAGACCAAATCGGCCTTGGTCGAGCGTGACCTTGATCTTTTTGTCCAGTTTAAGGACATCGACGTCGGTTTCACCATAACCACTGAAGACGAACGGATCAGCCGGTTGTTCGAGCGAGGCGCGTCCTCGGTCCGCGAACGGATCGAAGCTCTGGCACAAATCCATGCCCGCGGTGTCCGGACGTTTGTTTTCGTCGGCCCACTGCTGCCCGGGAACCCGGCTCGTCTGGCCGAGCTCTTGCAGGGCAAAGTTGACCGTGTCCTGATCGACCGGATGAACTACGTCTATACCATGAGAAGATTCTACGAACATCATGGTCTGTCTGACGCACTGACCGATTGTTTTTTTGAGGAGCAAAAGACAAGGCTCTTGTCCGAGCTCGTCAAGCGAGGCATCCCCTGTCAGGTCCTCTTCTAAATATTCCTGGTATGAGCCATTCGATTTCTTGGGTTCATTGACCCTGCCCGGTCATTAGGATAAGATGCCGGGAATGAATTCAACGCCTGCTTGGATTGGACTCATCCTGGCCGTGATGATCGCGGCCTATGCGCTGGCCAAATGGAAAAAGCTCTCCGTTGAAACAAGCATGCTGGCCGCCGCAATCGCCGGTGGACTGGCCGGCGCATTGACGAAAACTCCGCCTCTCGCCGAGCTCCCTCGACACCTGGTCGAGGGGGCTTTCACCTATTTGGATGTCGTCCTTCTGTTTGCTTCGGCAACGACTTTCATGGCCATCATGAGTGAATCGGGCAGCGTCAACCTTGTCGTCCGCGGGACGCTCAAGGTCTTTTACAACAAAAGGGCCATCGTCCTGATCCTGCTCATGATCATCGTCCTGATCCCTGGTGCCCTGACCGGAGCGGGGAGCGTTTCGCTCCTTGTCGTCGGAGCGCCGGTCGCCGTCGCCTTGAGCAGCCTGGGAGTCCCGAAGAAAAGGGTGGCAGCCATACTCTTTATCACTGCGGGATTGAGCGCCGCCGCCCCTCCGGTCAACATCTGGGCCATGGTTCTGTGCGCCGGGACGGCGATCCCGTATGTCGGCTTCGTCCTCCCGCTTGGAATTCCGGTATTGCTCCTGGGGACATTCACCATTCTCTACCTGGGATGGAAAAAAGAGGGAGAGATGGATCTTGAACGAGCCCTTCGGGAGATCCCGGCCATTCCGCCCCGAATGACCTGGTGGAGGGTTTTCCTTCCATTTTTTAGCTTTTTCGGCCTGGTGGCCGCCTACCGCATCTGGCCTTTCTCCTCGCCCATCTTCGGCCTGGCCCTGGAATTCACGCTGGCCGCGATCATCGCCTTGATCGTCAGCCCCAAACGCATCAATATACTCATTCTTTCTAGGGATACTGTGAAGAGGCTTCTCCCACTGCTCGCGACAATGGTCATTGTGGGCATGCTCCAGCAGATCATGACCGCGACCGGTGTCAGAGGACTTATCTCGTTCGCCGTTCTCAGCACTCCCCTTGTTCTGCTCTTTTTCCTTCTTGCCATAATCATGCCGGTTTCAGAGGGCGTGCTCACCTACGGCGCGGCCGCAATCATCGGCATTCCCTTGATCTGGTTCTTGGACTCGATCGGCCTCCACGCCACGGTTGCCATCGCCGGGCTGAGTCTGCTCTGGCCGCTGGGTGACGGGCTTCCCCCCACCGCCCTCATCGGCCGCTTGAGCATGATCGTATCGGAATACAAAGGAACATATTTCTCTTTCATCAAAGAAACCTGGCTTCCCTGGGCCGTTATCACAATTGTCGGAGTCCTCATGGTCGTCTTCAGCGCCAAGCTGGCCTTTTTGGTAAGATGGAGCATGTGATGTCCGTAATCATGATCGCTTATTATGTCTTGTGCGCTTGTCTGATCGGTCTCCTCGGATGGAATTTTGTCCGAGAAAAGAAAAGCCGGGATGATATGCTTCTTTATCTGGTCGTCCTTGTCCCACTCTTGTTAAGGCTGCTCCGGGTGAAGTGATATGAGGACTTGGATTCCCCGCGAGTGGAGGACAAAATCCATCCTGGCTCTGGCCGTTGGGGCGACGGTTTTTGCCGGGGCACTCCCCCTCTACCGTCACCGCCATTTCGAAACTTCTTTTGTCCCAGGTGCCGCCGTTACGAAGATCGCCCGGCTCAGCGACTACGGCCCAGGAATCAAGGGAACGATGACCGACACAAGCGTCTATTTTTTGGAGGGAAAAGAGCCGGGAGGCAAGGCTCTTCTGATGGCCAACACCCACGCGAATGAACCCGCTGGCTTCCTGGCCTCGCTCATCTTTCTCGAAAACGCCGCCGTTGAGCGGGGGACGCTGATCATCATTCCCGAGTTCAACAACTCGGCCAGCCGCAACACCCGTCCGGGCGACGGTTATCCGCTCTATTATGAAATTCAAACGGATTGGGGGGCAAAGAAATTCCGCATCGGAAACCGGGAGGCGTCGCCTCTCGACCAGTGGCCCGACCCGGATGTCTATATCCATTATCCTGACAGACAGCTGCTTTCGTTCATCGATGTGAGGAATACCAACAGGACGTGGCCGGGGAGGCCCGACGGCCCTCTCATGGAGCGGGTGACCTACGCGGCCATGGAGTTGATGAGAAAAGAAAGAGTGGACATCGCCATCGACTTCCATGGCGCTGAAACCATGTTTCCCGTTACCAACTGTATCGTGGCGCCCGAAAAATCGGCCAGGATTGCCACGCTGGCTTCGATGACGGTCAAGGCCACGGAGGGATTCGAGACCCACGTCGAACCTTCACCCGCGGGATTCCGAGGGCTCTCGCATCGCGAGATCGGGGATTTCTCAAATACCTTGCCGTTCCTGCTCGAAGCGCCTCTCCCTTTCCTGGACCAGCCGACCGGCCCAAAGACGGTCAAGCTGCTCCTCGACGGCAAGGACCCGTTCCTTTTGAGTTTGTCCAAGAAGAAGAAACTCTTCGTTCCCTATAATGAAACAGGTTGGCCGATGGAAAAACGAGTCGGGCAGCATTGTTCGGTGGCCCTGGAGATCCTGCGCCAGTATTCAAAGAAGACTCCAGAACGGGCGATCAAGATCGGCGCCGTCCCTCGGTACTCAGAATTGGTCAAGAACGGCGTCGGGCATTATTTTCATAATCCCGAGAAGAAAAGGGCAGAAGCCATAGCTGCACTTGAGGGGTGTGACGCTCAGAGGGAGCGCGAGGATGATTAGATACAGAGCCTATTTGGAGGAGGCAAGAAATGAAGGCTAGGACATTCATCGGATTAGCAGGGATCACGGCGGCCATCGCAATCCTGGTCGGGGCGATGGTTTTTTTCGGTGCCGGAAATAAGCCGTTTGATCCTTCCTCTCTCAGGGATGAGGGGAATTGCACGGTCATTATGGTGGGAAAAGACGCATCTGTTGACGGTTCGACCATCACGACGCACACGGCCGATTGCGGCTCTTGCGACTGGACGTGGCGTCACGTTCCCGCGGCCGACCACAAGCCCGGCGAAAAACGCAAGATTTACCATATCGATCAGTATAAGACTTGGCCCCCCAGCGAAGGCCTCAAGTGGGATCTCTATAAGAAAAACTTCACCGGCCTTGAAATCCCGGAGCTGCCGCACACCTTTGGCTACCACCACGGCATGTTCGGCTACATGAACCAGAACCAGGTGGCGATCGGCGAGTCAAGCATCGGCTGCCAGAAAAAGATGATAAATCCCACTCCCACTCCCGCATTCGATCTCACCATGCTGACCTTGATCGCCATGGAGCGGGCGAAAACCGCTCGAGATGCCATCAAGACCATGGGCGAGTTGGCGGAAAAGCACGGCTACGGATTCTACGATGACGGTGAGATGCTCGCCGTGGCCGACCCTCGGGAAGTCTGGGTGTTCGAGATCATGCCCGTGGGTCCTCTCTGGACTCCCAAGAGCGGAAAGCCGGGCGCCGTCTGGTGTGCCCAGCGCGTTCCCGACGACCAGGTCAGCGTCTGTCCGAACGAATCTCGGATAGGAGAAATCGACCTTGGCAAACCCGATGATTTTATGGCATCGCCTAACGTAGTCTCATACGCCGTCGACAGCGGTCTCTATGACCCGAAAGGCGGCAAGCCATTCAGCTTCAAGAGAGCCTACTCGCCGACCGAGGGCAGCGCGCTGAGCACGGAGGGTTGGACATCCAGGCTGTGGAGGTTTTTTGACCTCTTGGCTCCTTCGCAAAAAATCAGCCCCGAAACGCCGAACATGGATTTCCCCTTCTCGGTCAAGCCGGACCGGAAGATCTCGGTCCAGGATGTCATGAATTTTACCCGCGATCAGTCCCAGGGGACGATCTTCGACCCGCTCACGGGTATCCGGGGTGGGCCTTTCAAGAACCCCAATTATTACCGAAAAACCCGCCTTATCTGCGACGGGCGCGCCGAGTACACGAGTGTCACCCAAAGCCGCGGCTGGCTGCCCGACCCGATCGGCGGGATCGTCTGGATTTCCTTCGGCTCCCAGGACACGGCTTGCTATATGCCCTTTTATGCGGGAATCAGCGACCTGCCTAAATCCTTGGCCGTCGGCGATCACTGGGTCTTCAACCGCGATTCGGCCCGCTGGGCTTCTGATTATGTCAACTTCCACGTCCAGCCTATTTATTCAGAGGCCATCAAAGACGTTCATGATGCCCAAACGAGGCATGAGGCCTCGGTCGTCGCCAAGATCCCCGAGATCGATAAGCAGGCTGCTGATCTTTTTAAGCAATCTCCAGACAAGGCCTCGAAGTTTTTAACCGGTTACTGCTTGAATAACGCCCAAGACGTCGTCAAGTCCTGGTGGCAACTCGGAGACGACCTGTTGGTGAAATACAACCGCCTCTATTTATACGATGTCGCGAAAAGGGCCTACGGCCGTCATGCCCTTGACGTTCCGGAGTCGTGGAAGAGAGTGACCAAGTCCTACGAGATGCTGATGGAACCGGAACCCAAAAAATAAGAATTCACGAGTCACTGGCCATAGATCATTGGTCATTGGTGATGAGTGATCCTTTGAGAGGAGGTCGAGATGAAACGAATGAGGATGGCAATGATCGTCGCCTTATTGTGCATAATTCCAGGCCTGGTCGCCCAGAATGTTCCGCGTGCCCAACTTCCCGTGCTTACGACTTCGGCCGGGCAGAGCCAAGATGTGACAACTCTCAACATCGTCATGGAAGAAGCCGGGATCAAATATGATTATTGCGATGTTCCGACCCCGGAAATGCTGGCCGCAGGCGTCGGGCTTGGCGGAAAAGAGGCAACGCCGGGATTTCACATCGAATCAACGACAGACACGGCCAAATTCTCCAAGGGCACGCCTTACAAGACCGTTATCTTCGCTATCGGCGCCAGTCTGAAGGGCATGGGAGCGTCCGGGCTGACCTTGGATACAGAAGAGACGCGGCTGAAAAAGGTGATCGACTACTGCCAGAAGAACAAGATTTTCATGATCGGGGTGCATGTCGGAGGCGAATCAAAGAGGGGCCCGGTCGGAAGCGACAACGAGAGGATGATCGATGCCGTCGCGCCTCTTGTCAACTACCTGGTGGTCACCAACGATAGCAACAAGGACGGCCGGTTCACCAGGATCTCCAAAGAGAAGAATATCCCCTTGATTCAAATTGAATTCGCCCTTGGACTGGTGGATATCATGAAGCAGGTGTTCAAATAATCAGCATATAGATGTGCCCCCAGGGCTGCGAGCAGAGTCCGGCCCCCGGATCCACAAACACGGCTCCCCTCTCCGATCCCGCGTGCTGACAAAGATAAAAAGCTCTGTACGGACGGCTGGACAAAGATTTAAAGCTTGATTTCCTTGATCTTGAGTTTGTTCAAATCGATGATCCCCAGTCCCTGCTCGGCGCCCCGTTTGAGATGGACAATCTCTTCCGCTTTCAGTCCACGGAGGCCTGCGCAAAAAGCGTCAACAGCCACCCGATCGACGCCGGCCACCACTTTCTGTGGCTTGAGGATCTCGCCGGGACCAAACGGGCCGTTCGTGTTGATGATTTCTGTTGCGTCGACGATGCACAAGGCGGGTTTGACCGCCTGATTCAGGTCGGAGATGCTCTGCTCCAAATGGGCGATATCATTCGGGTCGGTGTCCCAATGCTCCTTATGGAATGTCCGGTTGCAGCCGGGAGAATTCAACCCCATCAGGTTCTTCATCGTGCCGGTGAACTTGTTCCCCGCATGGTCCTTGGTAATGGGCATATCGATCAGAAGGTCGTTGTTGAACAACTCTTTTAGGATTCTGGCTTCTTTCAGGGCCACGCCGTTGGAGATGGGCACCGCCTGAAAGAGAGCCTCGTCCTTTTCGAACAGCTTGAGGTTCGCGCCTTCTTCCTTGGCGACCTGGCCGAGGCCAGTGTCCTCCCACTGCTTGAGAGGTTGCCAGCTGAGCAGGTTGACTTCCTTGGCCCCGGCTCGCTTGCACATGCGGATGACCGAACGGACGATTTCGGGCTTGGTGAAGGCCCCAGGATGTCGGCTCTGCACGTTGGGAAGCAGGGCAACCCGGGAGTTTTTGAGAACGAATTTTTCCATGCCTCCGAGCATCTCGATCGCCTTTATCGTATTTTTTCCGTAATCAGCGCCCGTGACAACGGCCACGTCCGGGCGCGGGTCAGCCGCCGTAAAGGCGGAGTTCGCGCGAGCCGAAGAGCCCAACGAACCACCGATGACAAATGTAACTCCGAGCTTGGCGGAGTCTTTAAAAAACTCTCTTCTTCCTATCGTCCGGGCCATGGGGAACCTCCTCGCAAGTTTTTTTATATTCTCTCATAAGTAACTTCTAAGTACAACAGGGCCAGGAGGAAACCAGAATCCCCCGCCCGGATTGTCCGGATAGGTCTCGAATTCATGCCCAGAGGCGCGCGACATGGTTTAAGCAGGCCCAGAAAGGGGGCGCCCGGTTCGCCAGCTAGGGTTGATGCTTTTTGAGGGCTTCCCTTTGCAGATCCAGGGCTCTGGCCACCAGGGAATGAAGCTTCGCGGCCAGGATTCGTATTTTGATATTCGACAACTTTCTATGGCCCGTCTTCTGGGTTTCGTAATAGGTGTGAAGCAAGATATCTATTTCTTCGTCACTCAGGAAAGCCTTGAGATTCTCGTCGGTTTCCAGTTCCTGCCTCAATTCCTCAAAATCCTGAGCTCTGGCGACGATTTTGTTTTCCTCCAGGAACTCGGCGCGCTGCCGCTCGTACTCTGGCGTCGCGTATGCTGAGATGGGGCCGAGAAGCCGACGAGCCTCACTCAGAGTCGCATCAAAAAAATGTTTGCCTTCTTTGAGATAATGGCGGGCCTGATAGTATTCGGGCGCATTCTGAGCCGCAGCACTGCTCAGATAGTCTTCGAAGGTCCGGATGGACTTGGTCAGGAGCTCGAAGCATTTCGCTGCTTCTTGATAAATCTCTCGCTCCTTTAGAATGACCATTCCCAGCCCTCGACGGCCTTATAACACATCTCAAATTCCAAGTCAAAAACAAGCAAAGACTGGGGGACGTTCCCCAGTTATAGTTATCTTATCGAGCTGGCCACGACGTTGGCGATCTTGCTGCGCATCGAGATGATGTCGCCTTTATCATCGGGATGGACGCGGTTGGTGAGAAAGATGACAAAGGTCTGAGTTTCGGGATCGATCCAAATCGATGTCCCGGTGTAGCCGGAATGCCCATAGGAATTGGGACCAAAAATGTCCCCTCCCACGGTCGCGAAATCAGAGTGGAGATCCCAGCCCAGGCCACGTCCCGAGAATTCCACCCGGGCATAGACCGAGGTCATCCTCTCCACGGCGAGGGGGCTCAGAATCCGGACTCCGCCAAGGATCCCTTTGTCCAACATCATTTGGGCGAAGGTGGAGAGGTCATCGGCCGTCGAGAACAGCCCGGCGTTTCCCGAGACGCCTCCCTGCAGCCGCGCCAGAGGGTCATGGACAACCCCGATCAGCGGCTTGCCTTCGGAGACCTGGGTGGGGACACAGAGGCCCTGATATTCTTCGGGGGGGTTATAAAACGTGTGGTCCATCCGGAGCGGTTTAAAGATGTTCTCGGCCGCGAACTCGGCGATCGTCTGGCCGGTAATCTTTTGGACGATGTAGGCCAGGGTGATAAAACCAAGACAGCTGTAATCGAACATCCTTCCGGGCGGATTGTTCTTGTTGAGCTGGGCAATATATTTGACCAGAGTTTCGACCGGGCAAGGCTCGCCGCACTTCTCCGCGGCCGCCTTGGCATCCGTATAAGGCGGCAGACCTGAGGTGTGGGTGAGCAGATGCCAGAGCCGAGCATCTTCACCCGGCTTGCCCCCCGCTTCTATGTAAGCAGAGAATTCGGGCACAAAATCCTTGACCTTGTCCCAGAGACGCAGACGGCCCCGCTCGGCCAGGAGCATGATCGAGGTCGCTGTGGCGATCGGCTTGGTCAGCGAGGCCAGGTCGAAGAGCATGGAAATTTCCATCGGTTTGTGCTCGGGGACCCACTCGCTTTCGCCGAATGCCTGCCTGAAAACGATCCTGCCTTTTCTTCCCACGGCGATCACGGCGCCGGGAAAATCCTTCCGGCCGATCGCTTCTTTTATGAGCTCATTGATGAGGTTGAGATGGGCGGAAGACATCCCCACGTCCTCAGGCTTTGCCAGAGGAAGCCGCTGGGCATAGCTCGGAGACGCAGCCGCAATCAAAAGCCATACGATGCCGACGAGAATCCTGGCGTGTCTTTTCACCTTCACCGCCTTGTCCGTCACGTTTTCCTGGCACAACCGTGGTGGGCGCCCCCCAACGGTGTGCTCCTGGCTCTCGCTCACTTTATCCTTTTGATGATGTGCCAACCGTACTTGCTCTTTTGAGAATCATAGACGGCCAGCCCGATTCCATTGACGGGCAAGCTGAAGCCGACATCCCCAAAATTCTTGACCATACGGGTGCGGGAATATTCTTGCTGACTTTCGTCGGGAGTGATTCCCGCGTTGGACATTTTGTAGATCCCCGGATACTGGTCATCCGTATACTGCTTCACGAGGGCATCGAAATCTTCGCCTTTTTTTGCCCGCTCGAACAGCTGCTCGGCCAATTTTTGCGCTTCCTCCTTGCTGCGGGTGACCTTGGATTCGGGAATAGAGCCCTGGAACGCGATCAGGATATGCTGGACCGTGACGTGGTCCGGCTCCTTGCCCTCCACCGCTTCAGTTCGCGTTTTCGAGTCAGCCACACCGCCTGCAAGGAATGCGGCGGCCAATAACCATACCCAGTTTTTCATCGCTACCTCCTGTTCACTCTTTCTCGGCCACCAGATAGAGCTGCGGGTCGCCGAGTTTAAATGTGTCTTTTTCGCTCGAGCTATAGAGCGCCAGAGTCTTCAATCCCGCACCCGTCAGGAGCCTCTTGATTTCGGCCAGGGTGTAAACGTATTGCCATCCCGTCCGGCAATCGGTCTCCCCTTTTTGGATGAATTGATAGGCGGTTTCCAAAACACTGTCTTCAGGGTGGTAAGTATTATGGAAAACGAAGGTGATGTCATCGACGGCCATGGCCCCTTCTTCCCGAAGATTCGGCAGGATGCTCTCGGCGACCGCCCCCGAGTTGATGAGGAACCTGGCGCCCGGCTTGAGCCAGCGGGCGACCTTCTCGACGAATAGAACCGTGCCCTGGTGGTCAAAATAGCCGAAGCTATTGCCCAGACAGAAGGCTCCATCAAATGTCGTCGCCAGCTCGATCTTGAGAATGTCGCCCGGCAGGCATTCAATCTTGGTGTTTCGTTTTTCAGCCGCAGCTTTAAGAAAGTCGATCGATTCTCCTGAAATATCAAGCGCAGTAACCCTGTATCCGCGTTGAGCCAGCCCGAGCGAATGCCGACCCGTCCCCGAGGGGACGTCGAGAACGGCGTTATCCTTTTTGAGGTTTAAGACCTGCTCCAGAAATCCGACTTCTCGTTGGGTGAATTCCTCAGGTACGACTTTCCTCCAGAACTCGACGGCGACCCCATAAAAGAAATCTTCATACCACTTGCGTTCAAGCATCAATCTCATGCCTTCCTGGTCGGAGGGGAATTATAGCAAAATTGGGCCTTTTGGTATAATGACTGAACCAAGCCTGAGTTTTCAGGAGTTCGAAACCATGGGAAGAAGAATAACGACTTCCATCCTTTTTACACCCATCAGGGTAGGCCAGGTCACGGTCCCCAATCGCTTCGCTCGCTCGGCGACGCATGACTTCCTCGCCGATGAAGATGGAAAAGTCACAGACAGACAGGTCGCTCTGCTCCGCGATTTGGCCGAAGGAGAAGTAGGTCTGATCATTACCGGTCACGCCTACGTCAACCCTGCGGGAAAGGCGAGTCCGCGCCAGATAGCGGTCTACGATGACCGATTTATCGGAGGATTAGCCAGGATCCCGGAGGCGGTTCATCATTTTGCCTCGCGGGTTTTCCTCCAGATCGCCCATGCCGGCCGACAGACCAAACCCAAACTGTGCGGCTGCACGCCGCTTTCCCCCTCAGCCGTCTATGACCCGAGCTCCAAGACGACACCCAAGGAAATGACCGGGGAGGAGATCCGCGCTCTGATCGAGAACTTCGTCCAGGCGGCACGGCGGGCTAAAGAGGCCGGCTTTGATGGGACCCAGCTCCACGTGGCCCATGGGTATCTTCTCAGCAGCTTCATTTCCCCCCATACCAACCGGCGCCGCGATGAATGGGGCGGATCCATCACCAACCGGGCGCGGGTGCTGGTTGAGATCGTCCGCGGCACGAAAGACCTCTTGGGGCCAGAATTTTCTCTTATCGTCAAGCTGAACTCGACCGATTTTCTTCCGACGGGCTTGTCGAACGAAGAGAGCATCGAGGTCGCCAAGATCCTGGAGAGCGCCGGAATCGACGCAATCGAGGTCAGCGGAGGAATGGCCGAGGCCGGGAAGGGGTCGATTTGGCCGGGTTTGAGGGGAGAAGAGGAAGAAGGCTATTTTGTTGATCAGGCGGCCAAGATCAAAGAGGCTGTCAAAGTCCCTGTTTTCGGTTTGGGCGGAATCCGGAGTTTTTCCGTTATGGAGAAGATCGTCCGGGAAGGTCGAGCCGACCTCATCTCCATGAGCCGTCCTTTCATCCGTGAGCCCTTTCTGGTGAGAAAGCTGCGGCAGGGAGAAATCCAAAAATCCGAATGCATCTCCTGCGTTAAGTGCTTTAATCTGCGTGGGATCCGCTGCGCCCAGCTTCTGCCTAAAAAGCCGGTCTCGGATTAGATTGAACCGAGGAGCTCCACAGCCTTTATCTCCAGACCTGCTCGAAAACGCGCAAGTAGTTCCCGCCTAAGATCTTGCGAATGTCGGAGTCTCCGTGTCCGCGCTTCTTCAATTTGGCGATGAGATTTAACACTTCCGCGTAATTGCTGAACCCCTCGACCATCCGCAGCGGCGACCGTATGTTCGCGCTGATGTTCTCGTCATAAACTCCGGTGACATCTTTGTAGATCGGTTCACCCCACGGATCATACGAATGATCCGGATATGTCCCCAGGCTCATATCAGTCCCGATCCCGATGTTATCGACCGAGCCGAGGAGTTGAGCGACATAATCGACATGTTCCATGAAATCGTCGAGTCTCGGACGTCGAGTCGCTCCTTTCTTGAGGACCATCGGACCCCAGGGCGAAAGTCCGATCACGCCACCCTTGGCCGCGCAGGCTTTGATCTGCTGGTCATCGATATTGCGCGGATTCTCTGCCACGGCTTTCGCGCTGGAGTGGCTGAAGACGACAGGCTGCCGACTTCGCTCGATAATCTCCAGGCTGGCCCGCCTGCCGAGGTGGGAGCAATCGAGCAACATTCCCAGACGATTGCACTCGTCGACGACCAATTGGCCAAAAGATGTCAACCCGCCGTCGGTCCGGTCCAGACAGCCGTCACAGAGCTGGTTCGTGGAGCTGTAGGCCAGAATCAACAGGCGCAGCCCGAGCCTGTAAAAAGCCTCGATCCTGTGGAGTTTTTGCCCGATAAAATCTCCGCACTGGGAGGCCAGAATCAACGCCGCCAGACTGTTCTTTTTTGCGCCTCGGATGTCCTCCGCTTTGGTCGCGATAATGATGTTGGGGTGCTTCCGCGCGATGAGATGCCAATACATCAGCCCTTCGAGGGCCTGATCGAGCGGAATATGAGGGTCCCAGGCCGTGACCGCGTAGGCCGTGACTCCGTGCCGGTGAGCCTGGGCGAAGTCCGCGTCCGGCCAGATCTGCATGCACGAGTCGATAAAAACATAGGGATGGTCATTTGGGAGGATCGGATGAATTCCCTTTTCGCCCTCCGTGACCTCCCCCCGCGTTGACTTTTGTGACGGACATGCGGCCAGCGCCGCCGATCCCACAGCCGAAATTCCCGATACCTTCATGAAGTCTCTTCTTTTCATGCTCACTCCGATGTCTCCGCCCAAAAAACTCAATCTTCTTGCGCTGGGCAAGGAAGATTCCCTTGGTTGCCTAATTCCATAGCGATTACGGCCACAAATCGGTGCTCAAATATTTGAGGCCCGAATCGTTGATAATAATTGCCACGGTTTGGCCTCGGCAGGGTCCGCGGAGAAGCTTGAAGGCGGCGGCAAGATTCGCACCTGAAGAGAACCCGGCGAAAATCCCTTCTTTCCGGGCGAGGAGTCGGGTAGCCTCAATGGCTTCTTCGTCGCTGACTTGGAGGTATCCGTCGATCAACTCAGGCTTGAGAAACGCCAGCTGGGGTATCGCATATCCCCCTCCCTGGATGCGGTGGTCGGGATGAACCACCTTTTCCCCTGCCAGTGCTGCGGCCCCCCTTGGCTCGACGACAAAGCAGAGAATTGCGGGATCTGCCTCTTTGAACGCGGCCGCGCAACCGCCGAACGTGCCCCCGCTCCCTGGGAATTCGCAAAAAGCTTCAATCCGAAAACCCGATGCTCGCGCCTGTCCCAAAAATTCCGGCCCGGTGTGGAGGTAATGGGAACGGAAGTTCCCCAACAGCCTGAACTGGTCGGCGCGGAAGCCCCCCCTTTCCCGCACGATCTTCTGGGTTTCCAATTCGACCAGCTCAAGGTCGCCGCCTGACACCCGACCCGGGACCGAGTCAGGGAGCTGATCAACGAGGACGACTTCTGCCCCCAAGGCCGACATCATACGGGCCCGCTCGCTCGAATTCCCTTTCGACATGACGGCCACAAATTGATAGCCTTTGACAGCGCAGGCGATAGCCAGGCCCGTGCCCATGTTGCCGCTGGTCAATTCTACGACGAGCTGGCCCTGACGCAGCCGTCCTTCAGCCTCGGCATCCTCGATGATCTGAAGAGCGGGCCGGTCTTTCTTGGAAAAACCGGGGTTGAGATATTCCAGCTTTGCCAGGATGGACCCGTTTTCGTTCCTGGTCAAGCGGGTCAGGTTTACGACGGGTGTCCCGCCAACCGCCCCAAGAACGGAAGACATCACCCGGTCAGCACGGTGATTCATCAAGCTCCCTCCTTTCCAGCCTCGCTCCCATATTTTAAGAAATCGCGTCTCTCCATGGCTCCTCCTCGGAGACTTTATGGCGGCATTATAGCATTCTTCTACAAGCCATCTTTCCGGATTCTTGACATGAAGCGGCAATTCCTTCCAATTGGGAGCAATGAGCTCCTCGAGAAAGGGGTGGTTCAAGGGCTTTCTAGGAAACGTAAGGTCCCGTGGCCTTGGCGACCGAGATGAGCAAGAAGGCGATCGCGAAAGGCTGCCCCCCGTTCTCCGCAACGGACGTATCCAAACAGAGAGTACCCGAGGAGGGTTCCCCGAATCAATTCATCAGTGTCCCGCTGTCGCCGACTCTCCAGGTTCCTCCGAGCATGACATAGAGAATCGTCCGGCGCACTTCCTTTCCCTTCTCATTATTGTACTTGATCTCGACGAGCATCCAGTCTTCCATCCCCTTGTAGGTCATGTTGAGGACGGCTTCGTTCGGGCCCGCAAAATTCGACCCCTTGAACTTTTTGAGCACGGAGACATCCCGGCCGAAGTTTCTCATGTAGACGGGGAAAAAACCTTTGGCCTCGGAATCATTCTTGATGTACTCTTCGATATAATTCTTGGGGGTGTAGTTCTGATCAATTGTCACCCAGTCGTACTTGGAGCCCCCCGAGGGCCCTTTGCAACCAAGGCCTATGACCACAACGTCGAAAAGCAAAATGTAAACAATGATCTTGACAGTTTTGTTCATGGAACCCCTTTTCTTTCTTGCTCATACATTGTCCCAAATATTATTTTGATTCGGGGGAAATGTCAATCACCCTCGTGCCCCGTTCCTCGAACCCTGTGCCCGTCAGTGATCTTAACTCAGCTCTTTTCAACCGGTTGACCCGTTTGGCGATCCCGGCCCCTGGGCATCTCGGATCCCTGAGCCCTAGTGCGGGTTTTCCTTGCTGAGGTCCAGCTTCCGGATGATGAGGGAACGATAAACAAAATCCTTATTTTCCCCTTCGCAACGTATCGCCAAGGGCGTGAACAGGAAAGTCGCGGAGACCTCCGCTTCGAGCTTGGCCTCCCTGGGAAGGTTGAGTCTTATCTCCGGCTCGAGGCTCCCCACGGGGAAGCTATACCAGTTGATTGCGGCTCCTCTCTTGCCCGCCCGGACATAGGTGAGGTTTGAGCTCTCTACACTCATCTCCTTATCCGACACGAGCTTCAAGGTCACTTCATAAGGCTGCTTTTTGAAGTTCAACTTCATTTTCAGGTTGATCTTCTTTTCTTCCCCTTTAACTTCAGGCAGGAGATCGGTCTGTTCGTTGATCCAGTCCATCTCGAGCGGATAATCGATCTTATAGATGACTTTTCTGCTTCGGACTATTTCTTTCCGCCCGGCAAAGTGGGCCACAATTCCTTTCAGATAGTCGGCGCTTGAGAATTCGATCGACGTTTTGTTTTTCGCGGTCTCCGACTTCTGGGTCACAGTCACGACTTGCTGCCAGGGAGGAGCATAGCTGGGAAGAGAAACGAGATAGATCGCTCCTCCAATTATAATAATTCCGATCGGAATAAGCGCAAGGGGCCGCCGAAAGCGCTTCAACCAGAACATATCGCCCGGGGAGCTTCGGTAGACGGCGGCGAAACCCAAGAGGTAGGGCATTGTCCAGAGGAACGTCACGAGCCCGAAAACGGTCATCGCCGCCGCGAATGCCGCCGGCGTTTGAAGGGAAGGAAACGCGAACTGCCCCAGACTTCGGTATAAAAACGCAGAATATTCTGGGACGACGAGGAGCCGGAAGGTCAAGACGGGCGACAGCAGCCACAGGAGCCCTTTGAGCCAATTCCAAGGCGCGAGGCAGCCAAGGCTCAGCAACAAAAGGCCACTCGCCGGATAAAAAGCCTGGCGGGGACCAAGAAAGAACCAGATTGGGATAATCATAACCGCCAGGTAGAGAGCCGCCCTGATGAAATAGAAAAATGGGTTTTTTCGGAGCCGCCATCTCCGCGAAACCTGGAGGGCCAGCCATATCCCGAGAACTAGAAAGATGAAGCCGTACACGAGATAAGGGCCCGGGTGGGCAAACCAGGGCAACCGTTTTCCTTTGACGAGTTGCATGACCCAGAGCGAGGCGATGGTCGTGATGACGATCACTAAGAGGAGAATCGCCAATTTTGGCCAGGACTTTCGAATCTTCTTATCTTCCTCAGAGCTGGCCGAACTCCTTTTCAAGCGGATAACCGTACCCAGGGATAAAATCAGGCTGAAAATTATGAAGGCTGCGAGGAGCGTCGGGCTGACAAATAGTGGCTTCCCAACCAGAAGGATAAGCATGTAGCGGCCGCTCTTTTCTTTCGGCACGCCGGAGTCGAACTTCTTGACGAGTTCAGAGATCAATTTGCCGCTTCGCTCCAGTCCGTCGGCTTTAAAATATTCCAGAGAGTCATTCCGGGTGTGAATCGGATAGGTCACATCGCTGACAAATCCGATGGCCGGAATCCCCTTCTCCATGAAGGGCTCATGGTCGGAACCCGCCCCGCCCAAGGCCTTGTTCAGGCTCTGAAAATGGGTCGGATAATCCATACCCCTGAAGCCGAGAGCGTGGAAGGTCTCCAGCGTCGCCGAAACGAGCCATTTGGGGCTCTGGCTTTTGCGCGTGTCGATCCAGAGCATGAGGGGAGAATCGTCACTCGCCATATCGAGCTGCAGCATCAAGGCCACGTTTTGTATTGGATAGTGTTCGACAAAGTGCCTTGACCCGACCAATCCCGATTCTTCGCCGCAAAAGGCCACAAAGATAAGGGTGGATTCAAGCTTTGTTTGGCCAAATATTCTTGCCAGTTCGAGGGTAACGGCCACACCGGAAGCATCGTCATCGGCACCCGGGATTTCCGGCGAGGCTGAATCGATGTGCGCCCCGATGACGATCTCCCGACTCGTGAGACCGGGGAGGCGTCCGATGACGTTGAAGCTCGCGGTGTTGGCATTCTTGGAACGAGCAACCGGCTGCCATTCCACCTGGCAACCGTATTCGGCAAGTTTCTGGGCTGCGTATGTCAAGGCGGCTTTCTCGGCCGGGGAACCCATCGGACGGGGCCCGATCGTTCCGGCAAGATACTTGACGTGCTCAAGGGCTCGTCCCTTAGAAAAACTATCCGCTCCAACCCCGGCTGCCCAAGAACTGAGTGGAGCGTCCAGGCAATACAAAAAAGCAAGAAATGCGCCAAGCGCAAGGGAAAGACATTGTCTTTTCATTGGATGGGGTCCTTTAACCGGATTGAGCCTCATTCTTCATGAACCCGGCTAAAAGTCAAGACACACCGTATTTGTGCTATAATACGCGCCATTCCAGAGAGGAAGGAGATGGCTCATGGCAGAGTCTCTAACGCTTGAAGGCACGGGTTGGCGGCGTATCTGGAGCTTCATTTCCGGAGCCGGCATGATCTCCGCTTCGGTCCTAACGATCCGGCATTTCTACGGCGCCAATTTTCCCGAATCCATCTTCAAGGGAGCCTTTTGCGACCTCAGCGCCTTCTTTAACTGCGACGCCTCTGCCTATTCCGCGATCGCTCAATTCCGCGGCATTCCACTCGGTTATTTCGGCTTGATCGCCGGCGCGCTCGTCGCCCTGGGCGCCCTCTTCCCTTCGAAACCCTTCGAACGCACGAATAAGTTCCTGTCCTTGTTCAATGCCCTGGGCGTCGTGGCGCTCCTCAGCTACTCTGTATTTTTTCTCAAGAGCCTCTGCTTGCTCTGCAGCGGCTATTATCTGTTCTCGATCCTGAGCTTCGTCCTTTTCTGGAAGTACGGCCTCGCCGGGGAGAAGAAGAAACCCTGGATCGGCTTTTTCGGGCCCTCCGTCAAGCTTCTCGTTGTGTTCGCCCTCATCACTCTCGCCGGAGCCTACGGATTCCAGCAGTTCTATGCGGCCAAGAGGGACGCCCAACTTGGCGGAGTGGCCGCCAGGGTGGTGAAAGAATATTACACCCTCGCCAAAGTCAGCAATCCCAGCTTCATTTCGCCCTACTGGACGGCCAAGGCGACCGAACACTTCGAAGATGCCCCCATCCGGGTCATCGAATATGCGGATTTCCTCTGCCCCGACTGCCTCCTCCTCTACCAGCAGTTGGATCGCCTGAAGAAAGAATACAAAGGGAAGATCAACATCGCCTTCCAGTTCTTCCCGCTCGAGGCCAAATGCAATAACGTGGTCGAGAAGGATTTGCATCCGGGAGCATGTGATCTCGCCCTCATGTCCGCCTACGATCCCACGAAATTCAACCGGATCCATGATGAGATCTTTTCTAATTTCAAAAGGGCCAAGGATCCTGAGTGGCGGGCACAGATGGCCGCGAAGTACGGGCTTGGGGAAGCCCTGGGCGATCAGGCTACCAGGGATCTCGTCCAGAAGATCATCGACACCGGCGCCGAATATGAAAAGACCTCGGACAAATTTGCCCACGGGATCCGCTCGACTCCAACCATGATCGTCAACAACCGGATGGTCATCGGCACTCTGCCCTATCCTCAGCTCAAGGCGATTTTCGAATCGCTCCTCGCGGGCGGAGAAAAGAGCGGAGATCGGCGCTTCATGGAAAACTGGGTCGAGACGAAATAGTTCGCTATTTCCGCAGGGTCACGTTCAAGACCTGAGGAAGCATCTGGACGGCGCAACCCTTCTCGACGCGTTCGATATGGGGGTAACGAAAGATATAGTACCAGGCACATTCTTCCTTGAGGCATTCCGTCATGGCATTGGCGGGCGATTTGGCTGAGCCTTTCTGGGCCCAGGAAATCGACAAAAGAGGACATATCTTAGCCTTCTCTTTGATCACGCCGACCTCCTTTGATGGCCTTTTCATTTATCTGGTTTGTTCTGCGGACCACTCCCAAGGTGACCGCCGTCACAAAATGGTTTGTTTTTGGATCGGCCGCAACGGCACAGGGTCAACCGGTTTCTGATCTCATATTCGGTTCCCTCTGAAGACTCGACAGGCACCCCCCCCTTCACCCAAATCGGTCCGCTGGCGTCTATCCCGGAATGCTCGGTCAAACTGATCGAGGGCTCGAAATCAGGTTCGATCGGCTTTCCCGTCTCTTTATCCCAAGCCACCAATCTCCCCGAGGGACAATCGCAAGCTTCTTGAATCACGATCTCCTTGGATTCGGGATCAGCGGAATGCTCCGTCAGCTCCCAGGCATCTTCGACCCGGTGACAGAATCTGGCGACAGCGCAAAGTTTCTCTACGTCGGTCAGGACAAGGTTCGGTCCGGTGATGGTTTCGGCCTGATCCAGATATTTTTCCCGACTTGCCGTTTCTGTGCCCTCAAACCCTATTTTAAGGTGCGTTCCATCACAATAAGGCTTATTCTTGGACTGACCGCAACGGCAGAGGGCGTACGTCTCTTTGTCCGGATATTTGCCCATTTTTTCCCACTGGAGAGGCGTGCCCTTTTGGTCGCAGACGATTCTTTCCTTTTCCAGTGGCACATGGCCCAGGACCAGGTAGGGACCGTCCTTGGTCACCTTGATTCGGGGTCCGCTCTTTTTCGGGGCCATGGGAATGACCTCCTCCGCTTATAAGCTGCAGGCGCTGATCAGAGATGCCAGCTCATATTCATCAATGCCCATCCCTGGAATGCCGTCCAATCTTTTCGATTCTTGGCCCTTTTCGAAGAAAATCAGCGTCGGCACCACGGCCACGGAGTACTTTTCGGACAGACTTTCCTCCGAATCGACCAAGACCCGCATGAAGCCCTTCTCGTTTTTCCCGGCGTGCTTTTCGAAGATGGGCAGGAACCTTGCAGAATGCGGGCACCAGGAAGTATAGAAAAGAACGATGACTCTTTCCCTGACCTTAAGAGCCTCGTGGAATTCGCGCCCGTTTTTGATCAATTGAGTCATCTGTCACCCTCACATGATATTATATTATACTCCTACCCGCGCCAAATGTAATAAGCCAAAACTCGAACCCCGTGAATCGATGATCCTCAAGCCCCAATGGTTGACAATTCTCATGGATATTTGGAATAATCTGTACCCAGAGAAGGTGGAAAAATGATCCTCCCAATTGCCTCCATATCATTTTTAGTCGAGACGGGATACCCGCATACCCATCACTGGCTTTTCTTCCCGGCGATCCCTTTGTCCATTCTCGCCGTCCTCTTCATTCCGTACTTCATTCCTTCCATTGTGGCTTTCGCCCGAAGACATCATAATGCTGTCCCCATTCTCTTCCTGAACATATTCCTCGGATGGACGCTGATCGGCTGGGTCGGCGCCTTGATCTGGGCTCTGACAACACCCCAGGAGGTCGCAAGCCCGGTGTCCCCGGTGAGAGAAATCAAACCGCCTCAACCGCCTGCCGAGAAGAGATTCTGTCCGAATTGTGGGAATCAGGTCAAGCCCACAGATGCGTTTTGCAGCAATTGCGGGACAAAATTGAGCTGACATTCCCAGTCAAGTCAAAATCCGATTGAGGATTCGGCTTCACGGGACGAGCCAATAAGCTCGGGCTCCCAACATCCTCAAGCACGCCTGAGTCAAGCAAGCATTAAGGACCCGCCTGGCCGAGATCTGTTTCTCGAATTCAAGGACCAACAGAGTTTGCTCCGTTTCGGCCTTTTCAGGCCAGCGTTATTCGGGCAGCCGACGAATAAGAAGAATGCGCCGTCAGCTCAGACTGTAAATTCGGCGAGCCAGAGGTCGTGCAGATTGCAGAAACTCGTGGCCCATACGGTACCTGTAAATCCTTCAGGTAAAGTGTAGGAGGATTCGGCTTTGGCGTCAGTGTACGTAAATGTTTTCTCCCCAAATAGCTGGCCTTCTGGGGTTATGAGGGTGTGCTTGACGATGAAGTGCTTCTCGGTCATGGGATGAGGAGTCAAGACTTTGACATTTCTCCCCTCCACCGTGACGACAGGGGCATGGGCGCCCTCTTTGCCGGCCCACCGCCCCGGCGCCTCTTTGGTGTAGACAAGGGCAGGAGGAAACTTGGTCGCGGCTTGTGCCTTTCCGGCGCTCCCGACGACCGCCGCGCCCGCAAATAACAAAGATCCCTTCAGGAAATCCCTTCGACCTTTCATGGTACGTCTCCTTTCAAGATTAGGGGAGAAAATAAATCCGCCCGGCCCGCGCTGGGCATCTCAGCGAAACGTGGACTACCTGTCCTTTCCCCCAATTAAAAATATAGCATTGATCTTTAGCGCAAGTAAAGGCGCTTCGGGCGACGGGACGAAAGACCGTAGATATATCAGCTCAGATTTTCAATCTTTTGCCGTCGACCTCGACCGTCGGTCTAAGAATAATTCCGTCGATATGGACTCCGGCCCTGATGTTCCCGCCGAAGGTGGAATTATCTCCGAGCGCGAGATGGATGGTCCCTCCGACCTTTTCGTCCTCGAGGGCGTTTCCCATCAGTTTAGCCTTTGGATTCAATCCAATGCCCAATTCTGCGATATTGTAGACGTTGTCCGGACGATCGAGCTTGGCGCCGGCCTGGGCCAGCATCAAGGCAAGCGCCCTCGCCTGGGCCCCTCCGGATATCTCCTTGCCCAAACCCTTCTTTACGATGATTTTCACCGGCTTTTTCAAGATGCCGATTCCCGCCAGCGTCCCGGTTACGACGATAACTCCCTCCGCGGTCCCTTCCACCGGAGGAAGGTAAAGCTCGCCCCCGGGCAGATTCCCAAACGCGCCTTTCTCGAAAAGAAGTCCGGTGTCCGCGATCCACTTCCGCCCCGTAACCGAGAACCTGATATCGGTGCCATCCGGAGTGGTCACACGGACCTCCTTGGCATTCCCGATCGTGCCGATCAAACGGTCTGCCTGACGCTTCACCTGATTGAAGTCGGCAGTCATCCCGCCCTTGCTCATCATCTCCTCTGTGATCGTCGGCATGGTAGCTATCCGAGCGCCGGCTTCGTTGGCCTGCTTTCGGGCTTGGGTGTGGGATAACGAGAATGATGTCGGCGCAATCACGACATCGGCGCTCTTCATGATGGCCGCCACTGGCTCCGGCGGCTCTTCCCCGTGCCTCGTCCTCGGAAGCATCTTGACCAGGATGGCTTCCGCCCCGGCTTCTTTAGCGGCTCGATAAACGGCTTCTCCGATCACTGCCTTGAGGACGTCGGTGACGACGACCACCTTCTCTCCTTTCTTGACCTTCAAGCAGGTATTAACGGCTATGCGTGCCCCGGTCATAATGTTCATCCCTTTTCCTCCTATCTGTTCGATGGACCCGAATCTGCCCGGCTGGTCGTGAACTCGCGGCCGTCCTGCTGGCAGATGATTTGAACCACGCTTCGGCCAGAAAGGGCGGACGGCGGCAGCCCGCCGATCGGCTCGACCCACTGCCCGCACAACCAGAAGTTTTTCAGTCCTGGCAGCGTCTTTCGGAACCTCATCATCCAAGTGCGCGGTGTTGCCGTCCAGCCCTGGATGCTGCCCTGCCAATTGCCCGTGTAGCGCACGAACGTCACAGGGGTGGCCACGTCGCGCATCTCCACTTGACCGGCAAGTCCGGGAAAACGGCGGTCCAGCAAAGAGATGACCTTGTCCGCGACCTCCTCCTTCGCCGCGCGGTAGCGGTTCGGGTCCTTGGCCAGGTTCTGCCACCACTCGAGGCTGCTCGCGAACATCGAAACGGCCGCCGTTTTGCCCGGCGGCGCCAGCGTCGGGTCATGATTGAAGGCGTGAAATCCGATGGCCGTGGTCTCTCGGTCGGCGATTCTGACCGGTTCAGGCAGTTCCAGCCGCAGAGTGGAGACTAACGCCGGAAGATCATCGAACTTCCGGTTGATCCCCAGTCCGATAAAGACGAGCGACGTGAATGGAGTCAGCTTCTCGAAATAGCCGCGCAGCGTGTTATCCATATATTTTCCTTCAAGCATGTCGAAGACAGTCGCGTGCGCATCGGCGGCGGATATCACATGATCTGCCCGGTGTTCGGCCCCGCCAACCAGCTTCACTCCCACCGCGCTGCCCTTCTCAACGAGGACTGTTGACACTCTCGACTTGTACTCGATCTTTCCCCCCAAACCCAAGTACCGCCTCTCAATCGCCCGGGCAAACTCCAGCGACCCTCCGACAGGATAGCCTGCTGACTTATTGTGAAGCCAGGCCATGGTCATCAGCAGGAACCCTGCAGGGAAAATGTCCGGCCAGGCACTCAGAATGCCGGCCCGGATGAGGGGATTCTTGAACCGGGCCATGACTTCGGCCATCGTGCGCCGATTCCACTTGAAGTAAGGCCTGTACTTCGGCATCATCGTCAGAGTCAGCCTCAATTTGTCCCACAGGCTCATCAATTCGTTCGGCTTGAGGACCGGCATGTCGAGCCGCGTGAAGTCACGCGCGGCGTTGCAGAACTCGCGGATCGTCCCCCCGTCCTCCGGTCCCAGCTCCAGCATGTGCTGCTCGAGACGGTCGATGTCCGAATAGAGAACGAATGTCTTGCCGTCTTTCGTCTCGTAACGTTGAAACTCATCGGCATAGACGAATTTCCGCCCCTGGACAGCTCCCAGCTCATCCCACACATCATAGAGGGCAGAACCCGGTTTCGACCCAACGAGCCAGTGAATGCAGCCATCGACGGTATATCCGTTCCGCTTCCAGGCGGTGCAGAGCCCGCCGGGCTTGTCGTGCAGTTCATAGATTGTGCTCTTGTAGCCGTTCATCTGGGCGTAGCAGCCGGCCGCGAGCCCGGCCACTCCCGCTCCGATAATGGCGATCGCCTTTTCACCCATCCTAACTCCTCCCGGGTCAGCTTGACAATTCAAAATCCATAAGCCATAACGACCCCGGATCTTTCACCGGAGCGATTTTTTCTCCTTTGCCGACAGTTCCACGGCCCGACATTGGCCTAGAACATATCATTCTTGAGGAATTCCCGTCAATGGCTTATGATGGTGGTCGGAAAAAAATGCCCATCCGATGGAACGCTGGGTTAATTTGATTCGTGGCTGAGGGGTTGAGTCCTTATCCGGCCTGCTTAAATTGACGGGGCAGGATGACTGTGATATTTTGCCATCTCTGTCGACGGTTTCCCACGCCGATAGGGATGAATGGAATCCAATGGGAAGGAGGGAATCCGCATGAAAGTCCCACGCCGCCCGAGATCGAAATACCGCAGACTGACCGCGGGGCAAATCCGGAAGGTGAACGAGTATGTCCTGAGACTGATCGAGGAGACCGGCTGCGAGGTCCAATCCCGGGAGGCCCTGGACATATTGGCTCTGGCAGGTTGCGACACAAGCAATCCCAAGAGAGTTAAAATCGCCCGGAAGCTCGTATTGGAGGCCATTGAAGCCGCGCCCAGCAAGATCGAGATATACAACCGGGCCGGCGAACGGGCCATGGTTCTCGCCTCAGGTTCCTGCTATTACGGCACAGGATCCGATTGTCCTACGACCATTGATCTCTGTACCGGCGAGCGTAGGCAATCCACGAAGGAAGACGTCGGAGGACTGGCGCGTTTCTGTGATGCTTTGCCAAACATCGATTTCGTCATGTCATTTGGGATCGCCACCGATGCTCCCTCGGGACATAATTTTGTTCATCAGTACGATGCGATGCTTTCGAACACCGGCAAGCCGATCATCGTGACAGGGCACGGCCGGAACGACATGATGACGATGATCGAGATGGCGGCCGCCGCTGTCGGCGGGATGGATGCGCTCAAAGAGAGGCCTCCGCTCATTCTCTATTCGGAGCCGTTGTCCCCGCTCGTCCACACGGAAATGGGGCTCAGCAAGGCTCTCCTCTGCTGTGAGTATGGCATTCCCTTCATCTACATCGCCAGTCCGATGATGGGCGCCTCTAGTCCCGCGACGCGGGAGGGCACCCTCGTGCAGGCCGTGGCCGAATCGTTGGCCGGCCTGGTCATCTTTCAGAGGAAACAACCCGGAGCCAAGTTTATTTTCGGGGGTGATGCTTCCGTGCTCGACATGAGAACGAGCATCTTCAGCTACGGAAGCCCTGAACTCAACGCCATCAACGCCGCGCTGGCCGATATGGCCCATTTTTATGGGCTGCCCTTCTTCTGCATCGCGGGTTCGACCGACTCGAAAGTCCTGGACGCGCAGGCGGGATTGGAATATGCCCTTTCGATTTATGATGCGACCCTGAACGGCTGTAACATCATCCATGATTGCGGCTATCTCGAGTTTGGATCGACATCTTCATTTGAGTCTATCCTCTTCGCGGATGAGGCAATCGCTTTGGTCAAGAGCATGCTGCGCCCGCTCAGATTCACCGCTGCTACCGTTCCGCTTGGACTCATCGACCAGATCGGGCCGGGCGGCCATTTCCTCCTGGAAGAGCATACGCTCGCGAACTTCAAGCGCGTCTTCTGGTTCCCTCGTTTCCTGGACAGGAGGCGCTTTGAGGAGTGGCAGCGGTCCGGCAGCCGGGATCTGCGCACGGCCCTGAACGAGAGGGCGAAACAGATCATGACTACACACCAGCCTCGGGCTCTTTCTGCCGCGGCGCGCGGGCAGATTGATGGGCTCGTGACCAAGCACCGCGCCGACGTGTGACAAGATAACTTTCTGGGCCAAGCCTACGGCCGAGGGTGTTTCTTCGTTCTTGACATAAGCCGCCGCCCGGGAATAAGATTTTTTCATGTTTGAGAGTTGGCTTGGGCCAAGGGGGGAAATGGCAAGCCTGCGGATAGAGAGCTCTTATCACCCGTCGATAAAAGAAGGAAGGAGGAAATGTAATGACAGCAACCAGCCCAAAAAACATCGGGGGTAACGGATATTTTGGGGATCTCAACCAAAAGTTCGACAACTGGTACAAAGCGAAATATTATGCGGGCGCCCTGGAATCTCCCTTCGTGAAGCCACCCCAGGACCCGACTCCCGAGGGCTTGGAAAAGGAAATCTGGGTGAAGGCCAGTCTGCTGACAGATGGCCTCAGGTTCGACGAATCCGCACTCAAGGGCATTTGCGATGTCTACAAAGAGCAGTCCCGATGGCTCTTTGATTGGAACCTCAGCGAGCATCGCTATTACCTTCCCGAAGAGCTGCTCCTGCCCATGGATACATGCATCCAGGTCCGAGAGAACAGTGAGTCCCGATGGGTTTGCACGGTCGAAGACGGCAGCATGATGCTTAAGCACGGCGACAAAATCGTGATCGAATGCCGACAAATTCCCCGGCCGGACTACTACAGCCTGGAGGCATCGCCGGGAATCATCATGCGGCGGATCGCCCCGAAGAGAGGCCAGGACTGCCTTGTTTTGAACTATGCCCCGTTCTGCATGTACTGGTCGACCGACGACGGCTGCCGCTTCTGCAACATCGTCCCCAACATGAGCTGGACAAAGGACGACCTCCAGGTTTCCAAACGGACGTATGATCAGATCCTTAAAACCACCAAGGCAGCCTTCGACGAAGGGTGCCTGCGGCACATCCTGCTGACGGGGGGATATTTAAACCGGTACACGACGAAGGACGGTGAAGAGGTGGACAGAGAGGACCGGCTCATCCTGCAGATCATCCGGGCCCAGCAGGAGGCTCTGGGAAGGGACGACATCCCCGTCAATGTGATCCGCACGGCGCCCGAAGACAAGGACCTCAAAAGCATCGAGGAGCATAAGAGGCTCGGAGCTTATTCCGTTGCTTACAACCTGGAGATTTGGGATCCGGATCTGTTTAAAAAGTACTGCCCCGGGAAGGACAAAGTTCAAGGACGAGATCACTGGTTGAGAGCCCTGGAAGTTGCGAGCGAGGTCTATGGCCCGGGCCGGGTGAGCACGCATTTCGTAACCGGATTCCAGGAGCCCGAAGAGAGTCTTCTCGAGGGGGTGGAGTGGTGTTCGGAGCGAGGCATCGGCGCGATCCCCTTGGTCTGGAGCCCTGTCAAGGGTACACGCTACGAAGGATTCCGTGCTCCCTATGCAGAATGGTATGTAAAGATAGCCCAAAAGATCGCCGACATCCGTCTGAAGCATGGAGTGGATACATTCGAATCAGCAGCCCTTCCCAACGACTGCTATTTGTGCAGCATGCCGACCCTCATTGCCGATGAGCTGCGCCTGCGCAGGGTTCGAAGACAACTCCAAGCCACACGTTAAAATGGCTGAGTTGGATCCGGGCGTCTGCCCAAAACCCTCCTTGACAGGCTTTGGGCCAAAACCGAGCGTCAGGATTTGTGAAATTAACCACGCCCAGAATGAGCCATTCTGATTGCTGCTAGAGATCAAAAATTAGGCTAAATACATGATATTTAAGGAGAAATAAAAAAGCGCGCCCGGAGAGATTTGAACCCCCGACCTTCTGATTCGTAGTCAGACGCTCTATCCAGCTGAGCTACGGGCGCACACCCTTTTTTGGGCTCAAATAATATATCTCAATAGGGTGCTTTTTGCAACGAGACCTCGTCTCAGAGAAGACCCCCCCGGGCTCGATCCCGAAGCCGGTTTCAATGTCCACAGCAAGATTTTGGCCAAGGCTAAAGAGGAAGCGGAGATGCCCCGCCGCAAAAGAAGGCTAGAACCCGGACGGCCAATAGGTCCCGGGAAGCGGACCCGTCCTGAGCTTTGGCCCATTGGACGATCATGTTATGATACAATACAAAAACCGTTTATCATGCGAAACTACTCCATGTGCTCTTTAAGAATCCTTGTTTTAGCGTTGATTCTGGCCTGCCCAGTGACGCAGTCCTGCCGAACCGAACAATCGGAAGGTCCATCCTATCTAATCAAAAAAAATCTCTATTATCGAGATCTCATCGGAGACATTGCCAGCAAAGGAAAAATAGATATCGCCCATATGAACATTTTTGTGGGGAGACAAGACTCCAGTAGAAAACAATCATTCGTATTCTCCCAGGACATTCAACCCGTTGAAATGGAAGGGGCCAATAAATTTTCACCACGATATTTTGACCTTCTCATGCAGACGTCTGGTACGGTATCCCAAAAGCTCCTTTTCCCGGAGGGCGAAAATGAAATCATCGTTCAAGCGCGCGGCACGATTTTAAACGGGGAAACATCAAAATTAAGGCTAAAAGCAGATGATACTGAACTGGGAGTGGTGGATGTCCGCTCTGAATTGGACAAATACGTCTTCCCGCTGCAGCTAAAAAAAGGATGGCATCAGATCGGCATCACGTTCCTCAACGGAGACGGACAGCGAAGCCTCCTCCTCAAGAGCCTTCAGATCAAACGTGTCATAATCGACTATCACGAGTTTATCCAAGAATATATGGTGACCCGTCGTCAAGATGATTCCTTGAATGAAGTGAACGGAGAACCCTCTATTCTTATGGGAAAGATCGGCAGCGTATCCAGACGGTCCCTGTTTTTGCCTCCTCCGGCCTGCGCGGAAGTCATGTCCTCTATTCCCCAAAAGGCGACCTTGCAGTTTGCGATCGGAATCGATGAGTACGTTTGGAGAAATCATTCTTGCGGTTGTCAATTTCAGGCTTCCTTTGTGGAAAACGACAAAAAACATATTTTGTATCAGAAAAAGTTGCAGCCCTTTAAAAATAAGCGACAGAGGAAATGGCAGGAAGTGAAAATCGATCTGTCCAGATTTCAGAATAGGAAGGGAATCTTGCGATTCGAATCATCCCTGTTATCTTCCCCGAAGGCAACAGACCAGGTCAATTTGGGCTACCTGCTCCTGGCCAATCCCAGAATCACATCTCTGAACCAGCCCAAGGAACCGAATATCATCCTGGTCTCTATCGATACCCTGAGAAGGGATCATCTGGGAATCTATGGATACAAGAAGGAGACGAGTCCCTTTCTGGATGCGACGGCGCGGGAATCAGCCGTCTTTGACAAAGCCATAGCCCAGGCCCCCTACACCGTGACCTCCCATATGACTATGATGACTTCCTTATGGCCAAGCGTTCATCAAATTCTCACTCACGAATACGAAGAGAGACTGTCTCCGAATTGGCTGACTCTGCCCCAGATCTTGAAAGGCAGAGGATACATGACGGCGGGTTTTACGGGCGGGGGCCAGGTGAGCGCTGTTTACGGATTTGACCGAGGCATGGACATCTATGACGATCAGGGTGGCCGAACGGAAACAATTTTTCTGAAAGCCATTCAGTGGATCAGGAAGGTCCGGGGAAGCCCATTCTTTCTATTCTTGCACACATATGATGTCCACATGCCTTATGATCCTCCTCCCCCGTACGATACGATATTCAACCCTGATTACAAGGGGACTGTTGCCAGATGGACCGACGAAAATGTCAAAGTCACTGATCCGGAGCTCTTCCAGCGCATCCTTGACCTCTATGACGGAGAAATCCGCTATGTTGATTCATATTTGCAGCAGGTGGTTCAATTCCTGAAAGAGAAAGGTCTTTATGAAAACACCATGCTTCTAATAACCTCGGATCACGGCGAGGAATTTATGGAACGGGGAACTATGGCTTACCACGGCCATACCCTTTACAACGAACTCCTCTCCGTGCCTCTGATCATCAAATTCCCATATGCTCAATGGGCCGGACAAAAAATCCAGAATCCGGTGGCCTTGACTGACTTGATGCCCACGGTCCTGAATTACTTAAAAATTCCAGTTCCTCCCCACTGTCAAGGCAGGTCTCTCTTGGCATACCTGCAGGGAACAACAAAAAGAGATCAACAGAGACAGATATTCAGCGAACGGATTGCTATCAGAGACGATCCGCGAGTGGATATTGCTGTCCAGACTTCATCTGAGAAATATACCCAGCGGTTGGACGCGCATCATCAATACTTCAATCTGGCCGATGATCCTGGGGAACAAAATGACCTTTGGGAGAGCCATACGAAGAACGCATCGGTATTGGCAAAAAGAATTCAGGAATACATCTCCTCGAACGCGAAGTTGGCAAAGTTCGGACTTGGAAAAATAAAAAGCAGACGACGAAAAGTGGACGAGGGAACTTTGGATAAACTCAAAGCGCTCGGGTATATCAAATGAAGGAAATCACACAGGAAATGCTGCAAGAAGGATTCGGCGGTTATCCTAGCTTCCCTATAGATTCTGCTTATTTGGGGGTCAAGACCCCGGAAAAGCCGGGAATTTCGATCTGACGAGATCTCGAAAATAGCGTTTGACCGCGTCAACAAAAATTTCCCGGCGAAACCGTTTTCCTCTCTCAAATGCCTTCTGTCCCATCTCTTGAAGGAGTTCCGGACGGGCCATCAGTTCCAGAGTTGTCTCGCTCAGTTGGGTTTCCGTCGAAAACAGAAACCCGGAAACCGTGTCCTCCACGATTTCGGTCTGGCCTCCCCCCCGGAAGACAATAGGCACGCAGCCGTTCTGCATGGCCTCAGCCACGGTCATCCCAAAATGCTCGACCTTGGCCGGGTCTGTTTGACCAAGCCCGCAAAAGTGCCAAAAGATTTTGGCTCTCTGGTAAAGGGTCTTGATCTCAGACGCCGTGAGATTGGTCCTTAGGTCAATGCGGGAAGAAGGATTTTGGGCTAAAAAGATATTTATTTTTTCCAGGTAGGGATTGTCCCCGATGCTCCCACCGGCCACGGTCAGTTTCCAGCCCTTCATGATCCCGGGATGGTCCCTCGAGATCCTCTGGAAAAGTTCGATCATTTTCAATTGCTGCTTGTTTCCACCCGGATCAAAGCGAGAGACCGAGAGAATCACATTTTCTTTATCCTCAGGGACTCGTGGCGCTTCCATATCGACCGGCGGATAGAGGTGCTGATGAGGTTCCAGGTTCCACCTTTGCCGGATCCATTGAACCGTATAAAGGCTGTTCGCGACAATCTGGGTGTACAGGTGGACATAGAAGAAAAGGGATTTCTTCCGCTCGGGAAAATGGGTGATGAAGATCGAGACGTTGGCCAGGGGGTAAACCATCTCCAACATACAGTTGTTGATAAAGACATCATAGTTGCCGCTTTCCAGGCTGATCAAATGGAAAGGGTTTTCTTGGGCCGTGTCGACTTCCCCCGCGTCGATGAGGTCAGAAGAGCGGTTCTTGTTGTCAAAATAAGGGATCGGAACGATCTTGATCCCGCAGCGCGACAGGTCAAGGCCGTACCAGTTTTCGAGCTGGGAGCGTGCGATCGGCCTGTTGGCGATCAAGGTTAGGTCAAAATCATCTTGCAGGGCGCTGGCCATGGTGCAGCCGTACTTCTGCGCTCCTCCTATATAATGCAGGGCGTTATCATAAAGCCCCACCGAGGGTTTGCGGTGATGGAGAGCGAGCTCGAGAAAAGAGAGCATGTTCCAGGCCGATTGCAGTCCCTGATCAACCGCGACGGTGTTGACGAGCCGCGGCAGAAAACGGAGGACGCGCGAGGATGAGCCGGCCCCCATCATCGTCAAGGCCAGGGAGTTCAGAACGTTCTGCGGGATTTTCTTGTTTCGAGCCAGCAACCTTTCTAGAAGACGCAGAAAATATCGCGGCGATTTCTCTGCCGCTCTCCGCATTCGGGCATAATCATTCAAGGTCGTTAAGCCCTCGAACTCAGTCCGGCTTGGTTGGAGGCATCGGTCGTGTCAAGGCTTCCAAAGCGCTGATTCTCTCTTTCATTCTTTCCAGGCGCAAGAGCATCGCCAGGAGAATCTGGATGAGCTCCCGGTCGAATTCACTCTGTCTTCTCATGGTCAGTTCCACATGCCACCGGGCCATGGCCCGGACGATTTTCTTCGCCGCGACGATAATCCCGCCGATGTATTTTCGGTGGGAGGTGATGGCCACGGGGGCGAGACAATCTTTGTTTCGTTCGAGGAAAGAGAAGGAATCCCACATGGTTTTTTCCAAATCTCTCTCGCCGAGCCCCCAAAGATCTATCTCTATCCGCTCTCCAATCAGCGTCTCAACGGAATCTACGGTTTCTTTTTTAACCGACAGCTCCTTCTTTAATCGCTGAATTTCTCGGTCTATCTCTTCCATTTTAACCATTGAAATCCTCTCGGTTTCTTCAGGACGCATTTATCAAGCCGAGCGTGATTGGGCTTTAATGAAAGCGGCATACTCACGCGCACATTTTTCAAGATTGCATTCTTTTTGAACGAATTCGGCGGCCTCTCTTCCGACGGACAGACAAAAATCCCGATCCTCGATGAGGGCTGCCAAGACACTCGTGACCATCGCTCGTTCATCGATTTCCGGATCTATCTTCAGGACAGAATAATCCGGGAATTCCGCGTAGGATCCGCAATTGGTGACCAGCGTCGCCTTGCCGGATCCCATCTGTCTCAAGAGAGAGCCCGAACTCTCGCCCATGGTCGGGTAGCGGAGGTTGATGCAGATATCGGAGGCGGCGATCAAGCGTTCCATCTTGTCGAGAGAGAGATAACCGTGAACCTGGATTCGGGTCCGCGCACTCTCGAGACAGCTCTTTAAGAGGCCTCCCCTGTCCTCTCCCGCAATCACATAGACGATTCGAGGATTGTTCAATTCTTCGATCGCCGAGACGATCAGCTCGTATCTTTTATTCCTGTTCACGAAGCCGCACGACGAAATGAGAATTCGCCCGGCGTCGGCACCCCATTCGCTCCTGACAATCTCCCGATCCAAGTGTTTGAGCAAGGGTGCATAATGGTTGATCTTCGCGATTGGTTTCGTCGTCAGGTCTTGAAGGCGATCTTTGGCAAAATCGGAATGGACGATCAGCGCCGTGGCCAGTTCGAGTATTTCCTCATTGAGCGGAAATTTCAAGGCTTCCTCGGTTTCCCAAACCGGGGTTGTGATCCGATCGGCGACGATTTGGGCGATCAGCCGCCCCTTTTCTCCATAGTATTTTGCTTGCAGGCCTTGGTATTCCTCGAAGTTACCTTCGACTTCGTAGCGCCTGGCATAGAATCCTTGAAGGACGAAGTCATGAAGGACCACGATGCCTGGAAATCTTTTCAGAGCATCATAAACGAAACGATGGGCGGGATAATAATTCCCCATATGGTAGACGAGCGCGTTGTAATCCGAGGGTTGAAAGGACTCCGCGGCAAAAGGAAAGAGCTTAAATTGGGAACGGAGGCGTGGATTTGTCGGCGGATATCTCGGATCATAATAGAGGTCGATCTCAAAGTGGTTCCGGAGCGCCGGAAGCATCACTTCCGTGTAGTCCGAGATTCCGGACCTGATGGGGAGGAAAGGACTGAAGACGGCGATCTTCATTAAAGTCATCCGTTGATCAGCGTCTCGATAGCGAAATCCCAAGTGATATCTTTGACTTTTTCGAATCCAGCCTTCCCGAATTCCTGGCTCTTTTTGTTGTCGAAAAACAGCTCCTCGGATCTCTGGGCGAGCACCTTTTCCTCCATCGATGGGACGACGATTCCGTTCCGGCCGTCTTCGACAAATTCCAACGGGCCCCCGGAGTCAACACTCGTGAGAATGGGCTTCTGAGATAAGAAGGCCTCGAGAGAAATATAGCCATAATCTTCATCGAGCGGAGCAAAATAAACGAAGGCGCAGTGGGCATACAGATCAAGGAGCTGATCATCCGGAACGAAGCCCAAAAATTCGACACGGTCGGCCACGCCTACCTGCTGGGCGAGCTCCATCAGGACCTTGGCCTCGGTTCCCGTGCCCGCGATCTTGCACTTCAGCCGTCGATCGGCTTGGGCCAGACACCTGATCAGGCAGTCCACCCTCTTCAGACGGTCCAATCGGCCGACTGACAAGATGTAGCCATTATTTTCTCCGTGATAATAACGGCCGGCCAAGAGTGGAGGATGATAGAGCGCCGTCGCTTCAATTCCGTTGTATTTTTTTAGACGGGCCGCGGTATTTTTCGAATTGGCATAAATTCTTTTGTAGGTCTTGAGGACCCCGGTATCCATGGCGACGAGCCGGTCCCTTAGCTCTTTATCGCTGCGTTTGGTTGGATCAAAATCCGAATACGGCGAATCAAAGAGATCATAGAGCTGCCGGTATTGGTGAAAAAGCCAGAGGACTTTGCGCGGGTGTTCAGCGAAATAAGTCGGAAACTTCGTGGTGATGATCATATCGATCTTCTTGCCGTTGGACTCGCTGAGGTCGAGCATCCGCCAAACGTCGATGCTCCTCAGGAGCTGTTCATGGGGATACCATTTATAAGGGATATTGATGACCTCAACCTCAAATTGTTTTTTGGCCAGCTCCCGGGAAAGCCCGCTGACATGGGCCTCGGCGCCTCCTTTAAAAAACGGGATCTGAGCGGCACAGACAGCGATTGTTTTCAAAGAAGCCCGGCCTCGGGAAGAGCTGAATTTATTCTGGATTGTTGCCAGAAGGTTTTGGACCTTGGTTGTCATTGTCTTTGGTGACCGGTTCGTTTTTCACGGTGGAAACGGTCTCTTTGAGTTTTTCGAGTTCCTTGAGAAACCTGAGGTTGATTTCTTTCTGGTTGTCCAGGATCGGCTCGAGAATCAGGCTTATTTCAAGGATCAACCTCTTCCTCAGTCCTTGAAGAATGTTCTTAAAAAAAAGTCCGCGATGAGAAGAGTGGAGATGAAACCTTCTTTCCAAGATTTTGCCGCGAAGAATTTCGAATTGGTCCTTGGCGACTTCCCTTCGGATTTCCTCGATCTTCTTGAGTATTTCTTCACGGTCCATGGTTTTCACGGCGAGACGCTTTTTTGTGATTATATTTATTTAATTTAGGAATTGTCAACTCTCGCAAATGGGAAAAGCCTCAAAATAAGGATATAATGACAAGAAAACCCGTAAAGACGACGACCGGCATGGCCGGAGGACAAGATGGAGATAGAGCGAATTTTTTCTTTGGATGACGAGAGGTTCATCAACGCCATCTACCGGGAACTTCTTGGGCGAGAGCCCGATTCTAATGGAGTTCGCTACTATCTCAAGATCTTGCGTGAAAAAAAGTACCCTAGGAAATTCGTGTCAAGGTCCATCAAGGATTCCGCAGAGTACCGACTCCGGAGGGCAAAGTCCGAAATCCCCGCCCGGGTCATTCAGAACAAAAAACTCAATGACGAGGAGGTTCTGGCGAGGAAAGCAATCCTTCGATCAAGGCCGGTCACGTTTAACCTTGATCTGATCGGCGTTTGCAACATGAAGCCTTCCTGCTCCATGTGTTTGAGCTTTAAAGACGAGACGGGTCCTCGTTTCCATACCGGACTCACGGCCGCTGATCTTACGGCTTTTGGACAGCCCATTCAGCTCGCTTCGGAAATCATCAATTGCAGCGTCGGAGAACCGCTCGTCCTCAAGGACCTCATTCCTGTCCTCGAACTGCTATCCGCCTGGGAAAAACCGTTCGGGATCAACAGCAACGGTCTCGCCCTGACTCCCGAGCTTACGGAAAAACTGGTCCCCTATTTCGAATTTTTGACCATCACGTTCTCGCTTGACGCCGCGACTCCGGAAACCTATGCCAGGATCCGCGGCCCGCACTTCGTCAAAGTCATTGAAAACATTGCCTATTATTGCCAACGCCGACGGGAAGCCGTCCCCGAGGGGACCGCGGCCAAAACAGGGATGGTCATGATTCCGATGCGAGTCAACCGCCACGAGGTCTCGGCTTTCATCCGCTTGGCCGCTTGGCTGGGTGTGGATGTCGTCGAACTGCGGTCTCTCAACGAGATCGAAGGCGAGTGGAGAGTCACCAAGGAGGATTTTGTTTTTGATTACCGAGAGCAGATGCTGTCGAATCATGAGCTCGAGGAAGTGCTCCGTGAGGCAGAAAAGACAGCGGCCGGTTGCGGCATCATTCTCGATTGTCAATACCAGGTCTCAGAAGCAAAAACCTTCGAAGCGTTCCTTCCCGAGGACAAGCAAGAAGATAAAATCAAGTGCATCCAACCTTGGCATTTTATCTTGCCCTATCAAAACGGAGAAACGGCCGGCTGCTGCTACATGTCGAGGTCTCTCGGGAACTGGCGTCAAGAGAGCCTGGAAGCACTCTGGAACAGCAAGAGGATGCAAAATCTACGCAAGGAAATGGCCGAAGGAATTCTTCCTGGAGAATGCCGCACATGTCCTTCTTGTCCGGTCGTTAAAGCCAGCCTTGCTCCCCCGGACAAACGAGCGGAAAAACTTGCCGGAGGCTGGTTCCGCCGCAGACATCGCTGACGCCGCATCATCAAGGAGCCCAGGAGCTCGGGGGAGCCTGGCAAAATCGCACTGTTATTTACTACTTGCTGCTTTGGGGCTGATCTCGAGCAACGGTTTCGCGGAATCGACCAGCTCTCCGGCGGCCACAAAGATCTTCTTCACAAACCCTTCGATCGATGATTTGATCTCATTCTCCATCTTCATGGCCTCTACGATGGCCAGCGTCTGGTTCTTCCGAATCTCTTCCTTCTCGGCGACGTTGATCTTGATGACTTTGCCGGGCATGGGAGCTGTGATCAGCAGGTTTCCTTGGGGCCCCTTCTCCTCCCCTTTCGAAAATGCCGTCGCGCTTTCTTTCTCAACCCGTTGGGGCTCTTGAACGACGAATTGATGTCCGCCGACCAAAACACATTTTTTATTCCTGGCCCGGCCGATATGCGCCAGATGGGATTGTCCCTCAATCAAGAGAGAGATAAGGTGACGCGAAATGACCTGGATATCCGCTTCGAATTTCCTGCCGTCTAACAAGACTTCGAATCCACCGTCTTTCTTCTGGAGTGAGATCTTGCGGACTTCGCCGTCGATCAGGAATTCAAAATCCTTCACTCTGTACCTCCGATCCGCCATCCCCGGAGGACATTCCATGGTGAAGAAGTGTCTCTGCCCTCAGAGCCCGCGACATTTTTGTCCCTGAGAATCTCACCTGTTTCCTTCCCCAGCTCATCAAAAGCGGACGCAATCAGGGCGAGCTTGATCGCCGCTTCGTCCTTCTTCCCTTCCCGCCAGCTTTCAAAGTGCCTTCCGATAAACGCGGTCGTCGCCTTCCCGGCACGGAATTCGGGATTGCGGATGACGTCTTTCAAGAAGCCGACGGAGGTGCTGATTCCCAGGACGACATAATCATCGAGAGCGGCGCTCATCCTCAGACAGGCTAATTCCCGGTCCTCGGCCCAGACAATGAGCTTCGCCAGGATGGGATCATAATAGATCGGGACTTCCCATCCGCTGTAGATGCCGCAGTCGTGGCGCACTCCGGGCCCCTTCGGCTCCTGGAAGAAGAGGATCTTGCCCGACGAGGGCAGAAAATTGTTGGCCGGGTCCTCGGCATAGATCCGGCACTCGATCGCATGGCCTCGTTGTTTAAGGTCCTCCTGACGGAGAGTGAGCTTTTCTCCGGCCGCGATCCGCAGCTGCTGATGAACCAGATCCACGCCCGTGACGAGCTCGGTCACCGGGTGCTCCACCTGGAGCCTGGCGTTGACCTCGAGAAAATAGAAATTTTTGTTCTTATCGATCAGGAATTCCACTGTCCCGGCGTTATTATAGTTCGATACCTTCATAACCTTCCGGGCCGTTTCGCCCATCCGTTGCCGAAGCTCCTGGTCCAGCGCCAGAGAAGGCGACTCCTCAACGATCTTTTGGTGTCGGCGCTGGATCGAACACTCCCTTTCGAAGAGGTGGACCACATTCCCGTAATTATCAGCTAACACCTGAAATTCCACGTGTCGCGGCTCTTCGATATATTTCTCGAGGTAAACCGAATCGTCACCGAAAGCCGATTTTGCCTCGCGCATGCCAGCTTCAAGCGCCGGCTTGAGTCCCGCCTCCCTGGAGACAATGCGCATGCCTTTGCCCCCGCCGCCGGCCGACGCTTTGACCATCACCGGATAGCCGATCGTCCGGGCGGCAGCCTCAAACTCGGCGTAATCTTTGCCGATGGACTTCATTCCGGGGATGATGGGGATTTCGGCCTTTTCCATCGCCTGCCTGGAGCGGACCTTGTCTCCGACGAGCTCAAGCGCGTCTGAGTTCGGCCCGATAAAAATCACCTTGGCCGCTTCACAGCGGCGAGCGAATTCGGAGTTCTCGGCCAAAAAGCCGTAGCCGGGGTGGATGGCTTCCGAACCCGTGTCGCGGGCGGCCTGGATGATCCGATCCATCTTGAGATAGCTGTCAACGGCCGGGGGAGGACCGATGCAAACAGCTTCGTCGGCTATTTGGACATGAAGGCTGGCCCTGTCGACCTCGGAATAAACGGCGACGGTTCGGATCCCCGCTTCGCGGCAACCTTTGATGATGCGGACGGCGATTTCACCACGGTTGGCAACAAGAATTTTCTTGAACATATTCACTGCTCACCGTTCATGACTTTGCCCATTTTGGCTTTCTTTTTTCCAGAAATGCGGCCATCCCCTCCTGCCCCTCTCCGCTGACGCGCAACTCGGCAATCATTTGAGCCGTATATTTTTTTGCTTCCTCAAAGGTCATGGCCGGCATCCTCTGCAAAAGCTCCTTGCAACGCGACATGGCCTCCGGGCCGGAGGACAAAAGCGAGGCCACGACTTCGTCCACTCTTTGGTCGAGCTTTTCCGCGGGCACGACCTCATTGACCAATCCGATGTCCCTCGCCCGTCCGGCTTCTATTCGCTCACCGGTCAAAAAATAGTACCTCGCCTGGCTTTCTCCGATCCGGCGCCAGACATAAGGAGAAATGGCGGCCGGCACGAGACCGATTTTGACCTCGCTCAGTCCGAATTTCACGTCTACCGAAGCGACGGCGATATCGCAAGCGCAAAGAAAGCCCGTGCCCCCTCCGATGACCGCTCCGTTGACCCGGGCGATTGTCGGCTTGGGGAGAGTGTAAATGAGATAGTCCAGTTCGGAGAGTTCCAGCGATTCAGCCAGGTTCTGATCGAACGAATAGCGGATCACTTCGCGCATCCAGTTCAAGTCGGCCCCGGCGCAGAATGATTTTCCGATCCCAGACAAAACGACGACACGGACGGCCGGGTCGCTCGCCGCTTTCTGAAACGAGTCGACGAGCTCTCGGATCATGGTCAGGTTGAAGGCGTTATGGACTTCGGGCCGGTTGAGGAAGATCCGCGCGACCTGCCCGTCCTTTTTGTAAAGTATCGTCTTATAGTCAGATGGTAGCATGTCGCGTTTTGCGCTTTGTTTACATCCTGAAAATGCCGACCTTAAAATCCGGGATCGGGGCGTTCAGGGCCATCGAGATTCCCAGGGCGAGAGCCTGCCGCGTCTCGAGAGGGTCGAGGATGCCGTCGTCCCAGAGCAGGGCCGTGCTGTAATAGGCACTTGCCTCTTCTTCATACTTTTCCAGAATCGGTTTCATCATCTTCTGCTTTTCTTCGGGGGTCATCTGGGTCCCTTCTTCCTGAAGTCTTTTGACCTTAACCGTCAGAAGGACGTTCGCCGCCTGCTCGCCTCCCATGACGCTGATCCGGGCGTTCGGCCACATCCAGAGCAGGCGCGGGTCGTAGGCGCGGCCGCACATGGCATAGTTCCCGGCGCCATAGGACCCTCCCACGATCACCGTGAACTTGGGAACGTCGGCGTTGGCGACGGCATGGACGAGCTTGGCCCCGTCCTTGGCAATTCCTCCATGTTCGTACTTTTTGCCGACGATAAACCCAGTAATGTTCTGGAGGAAGACGAGAGGCACCTTGCGCATGGAACAGAGTTCAATGAAATGAGCGCCCTTCAGAGAACTCTCTGAGAAGAGGACGCCGTTGTTGGCCAGTATGCCTACCGGATAGCCCATGATCCTGGCAAAACCGCAGACGAGGGTGGCTCCGTAAAGCTCCTTGAACTCCTGGAACCGTGATCCATCGACCAGGCGGGCGATTATCTCTTTGATATCGAAAGACTTGCGCAGGTCCCGGGGGACAATGCCGTAAATTTCATGCGGATCATAATAAGGCTCCTCCGGGCCCGCCACGTCGAGGGCAAATCTTTTTGCAGGATCCAGGGTTTCGACGATATTTCGGGCGATCTCCAGAGCGTGTGCGTCGTTGAGAGCGTAATAATCCGATACGCCCGAAATCCGGCAGTGGACGTCCGCTCCGCCCAGGTCCTCATCGGTCACTTCCTCTCCCGTAGCCGCTTTGACCAGGGGCGGGCCCCCGATAAAGATCGTGCCCTGGCGGCGGACGATGACCGTTTCGTCGCTCATCGCGGGAACATAGGCCCCCCCGGCCGTGCATGATCCCATGACGATCGATATCTGGGGGATTCCCAGGGCGGAAAGCCTTGCCTGGTTATAAAAGATCCGTCCGAAGTGCTCTTTATCTGGAAAAGTCCCGGCTTGGTGGGGAAGAAAAATTCCGCCCGAATCGACCAGATAGATACAAGGCAGACGGTTCTCCAGCGCCACCTCTTGGGCCCGTATATGCTTCTTAATGGTCATGGGGAAATACGTTCCGCCCTTGACCGTGGCATCGTTGGCCACAACCAGGACCTCACGCCCATGAACGACGCCTATCCCCGTGACCATGCTGGCGGCGGGAGCCTCGTTATCGTACATCCCGAAGGCGGCCAGAGGACTAAGCTCCAGGAACGGGGTATTCGGGTCGAAGAGCTTTTCCAGGCGCTCCCTGACTAAGAGTTTTTTCCTGGACTTATGGAGCTCGCGGTATTTTTCCGGTCCGCCCAATTGGACTTTGGACAGGCGATCTTTGTATTCAGTCACCACCCTGTGCATCTGCTCGGAGTTGACTCTGTATTCGGGGCTCTGGGTATCAACCTTGCTTTCAATCCGAAACATGATAATTGCTCCGTTCGGCTATTAGCTCATGGCTGATGGCCCATGGCCAAATGCAATTCAATAATATCAGCTTAAATAGCAATATGCTATGACCCATGAGCTATGAGCTATGTGCTATGAGCTGTATTTCATTCTGGAACGAATTTGTAGCCATAGCAAAGTATGCCGGCTTCGCCCTCCTGCATGATCTTCCGGAATTCGATGGCCACCCGCTTCCCTATAGAAAGTTCCTCAAAATTGCAGTCCACGACCTGGCCCGTCAGCTTGACTCCGTCATCGAGCTCAACGATCGCCACGGCGTAGGGCGCCTGATCAACAAACTGATGAGGAGGGACACGGATAATTGTATAGGTCATGATCTTTCCGCGATCGGAGAGCTTAACGGCCTCGAATTTCCGTGAGCCGCACTGGGGGCAGACAATCCTCGGGGGAAAGCTGATCGATCCGCAGCCTAAGCACTTCCCCGCCTCCAACCTGTACCTCTGAGGCATTTCCCGCCAATTTCTTGATGGTGTGGGCATCGTCTCCTCCTTCCTCTTACCTGCCCTCGAAGATGTGGCAGACCGTGCTTCCTCCGGTGCCGCCCATATTCTGGGTCATTCCCAATCGCGCTCCTTTGAGCTGGCGTTTGCCCGCTTCGCCCCGGAGCTGCTTTACGACTTCGACGGCCTGGGCGACCCCGGTCGCGCCGACAGGGTGCCCCTTGGCTTTGAGTCCTCCGCTCGGATTGACAGGGTACTTCCCTTCGAGCGCCGTCAAGCCCTGTTGCACGGCCTTTCCTCCCTGGCCCTTCTCGACAATGCCAAGGGCTTCCATCACCATGATCTCCGCGATGGTAAAGCAATCATGAACTTCAAAGAAATTGATATCGTGCGGCTTTTTGTCGGCCATGGCGTAGGCCTTTTTGGCAGCAAGATAAGTCGATTCGAGCCAGGTTATGTCCTGGCGCGAGCTCAAAGCGATTGTGTCCGTGGCTTGGCCGGAGCCTAGGATCTTGACCAGTGGCTTGTTCATCTTCTTGGCCATCTCGACTGGACACAAGATAACCGCAGCGGCGCCGTCAGTGATGGGCGAGCAATCGAGAATTCTCAGAGGGTCGGCGACCAGGACCGAGTTCAGAACCGCATTGACGGAGACCTCAAAAGGATATTGGGCCAGAGGGTTGAACGAGCCGTTGTGATGATTTTTGACGGCCACCAGGGCCAGCTGTTCCCTGGTCGTCCCGTACTTGTGCATATGCGCCACGGCCATCAGGGCATAGAGACCGGGGAAGGTAATTCCGTGGTACCCCTCGTACTCCTGATCGGCGGCAGTTCCCAGGGCGTATGTGGCCTCATGGCCGTTGACGTCCGTCATCTTCTCGACGCCTCCCACGAGCACGACGTCGCTCATCCCGGAGGCAACTTCGATGAACCCCTGACGGAGGGCCGCCCCTCCCGAGCAACAAGCGGATTCGACCCTCACGGCGGGCACAGGCCCGTGGCCCAGATAATCGGCCAGGAGGGATGCCAGGTGCTCCTGGCCAGTGAATAAACCTGAGGACATGCAGCCGATGACCATCGAATCGATGTGGTCGACGCCTGCATCATCCAAGGCCAAAAGCGCGGTTTCGGTGAAAATCGTCCTTAGGGATTTCTCCCAGAGCTCGCCCCACTTGGTCATTCCGATGCCGACAACAGCAACTTCTCTCATCCTCTCCTCCTAGATTGCCTTTTTGATTTTTTGGCGGAACTTGGCATAGACGCCGTACTCGAGGTACTGTTTGTTTTTCTCAAGGAGATACCTTGTCTTCGGCGCCAGATCGCGGACTTCATCGATCCGATCCGTGACCTTGAAAATAAAACCGTCGCTCCCTGCTCCGGATCCATAGGAGACGATCAGAATCACGTCCCCCGGGGCGGCGATATCCAGCGTCGCCGTGAGACCGAGGGGCGATGAGCCGGAATAGGTATTGCCGAGCTTGTTCACCAGCCAGCCGGGCTCGATCTGCTTTTTCTCGAAACCAAGGCACTCCCCTGCCCGGAAAGGAAACTTGCCGTTGGGCTGGTGGAAGATGACATATTTAAAATCGGCCGGCTTCATGCCGGCCTTGTGCATGATGCCTTTGGCGGCGCCGATGACGTGCTTAAAATAAGCCGGATCCCCGGTGAAGCGGCCTCCGTGCTGGGGATAGAGTTGGTATTCCCGGCGCCAGAAGTCAGGAGTGTCGGTCGTATACGAATAGGTTTCCAGAATTTCGGCGACGACGTTTTCCTTGCCGAAGAGATAAGCCGCAGCGCCCGCCGCCGCTGAGTACTCCAGGGCGTCGCCCGGAGCGCCTTGCGATGTATCCGCTCCGACCGCGAGTCCATACTTGATCTCGCCAGCTTTGACCAGGCTGAGCGCGATATACATCCCCTCGGTCCCGGCTTTGCAGGCAAATTCCAGGTCTGCCGTGTGGACGACGGGAGTCGCGCCCAACGCCTCGGCCAGCACAGTGCCCGAAGGCTTCACGGCGTACGGATGAGATTCAGAGCCGACATAGATTGCGCCGATCTCCGCAGGGTTGATCTTGGCCCGCCTGAGCGCGTTCTTCGACGCCTCGACGGCCATGGTGATGGTATCCTGATCCGGCGCCGGCACGGATTTCTCCTCGAGCATCAACCCTTTCTTGAAGCTCGGAGCGTCAGCGCCCCAAACCTTGGCGATCTCCTCCACCTTGATCCTGAAGCGGGGAATATAAGCCCCATAGCCCACGATCCCTAGCATCTTATCCTCCTGATAATGAACCGACGAAGAGTCTCTTGATTTGCATGGACAAAAACGAGAACGTATAGTTCCACATCCGAAGCTTTGAGTCAAGGGAAACGTGGACCCCGAAATTGCCGACAGAATCCCGACGGGTCCTGCTTCGGTTCACCCCCGCCGTCCTCATGGACGATCTCGCTGATTCTGAAGGAGCATAGCTCTTGGCCTCAAACACTCCGGTCGTCGGGGGGCCCCCGAACCTCGCCACCCCTCGGGATCTATCTTATTAGGGAGAGATAGCCGGCTATCGGCAATTCCGGGTGGACTGCACTCCCGAGATCTCTAATTTTGGGCTTTTAAGGCTCAGAACTCACGGTTCCCGGCTCGCCATTTCCCTGTTTTGTTGACACCCAAACGGGCAAAAAATAGAATACAGCCAACGGAACTTTCCCAGGTGTGGTCTCGTCTACCAAGGTGAAGTGAGTGCAACTGGAAGAATTGATCAAAGATTGCTTGGAAGGCAAGGCGGGAGCCTGGGAAATGCTCGTTAACACCTATTCCAAACGGATTTTCAACCTGGCCTACCAGTTTGCCGGGAGCTATCAGGAAGCCGAAGACCTAACCCAGGAGATTTTTCTCAAAGTTTATCATTCCCTGACCAAGTACGATTTCGCCAAGAACTTCACGGCCTGGCTTATCATCCTTTCCAAGAACTATCTGATCGATGAATACCGACGGACGAAATGGGAGAAGAAAAACAGAGATGATTTCGACGACCGGCTCCTCTCGGCCGCGCCGACCGAAGGCCCGGAGGCCAACCTGATTAGGGAAGAAAACAAAAAATTGATCTGGAATGGCTTGAACGTCCTCTCTTCGGAAATCAGGCTGACCGTCATCCTCAGGGATATCCAGGGCAAAAGCTATGAGGAAATCGCTGAGGAGCTCGACCTCCCGGTGGGGACGGTGAAATCCCGGGTCAGCAGGGGGCGGTTGCAGCTGGCGAAAATCCTTCAGGACAGAAAGGAGAGCGCCGATGAATTGTGAATGCCCGGAAGAACTTTTATCTTTATATGCCGAAGGCGACGCGGGCGCCGAAGAGCGCCTCCTGGTGGAAGCGCATCTTCTGACCTGCCCCTCTTGTGCCGAGCTCCTCTCGGCCTTGAGGGAGACGAGTGCCTCTCTCCGGGCGATTCCCGAGCTCGAAGTCAGCCGGGAGCTCCTCTCCCGGCTCTACGCCATTCCCGAGAAGAAGAAGAGGTTCTCCTTCAGCCTGGACTTCCTTCTCCGTCCCTCGCTGCAGCCCGTTTTGACGGTGGCCACGATCTTTTTAATCCTGGTCTCGGTCTATTTCTTCAATCCCAACAAGAAGCAGTTTGACCGGGTCGTCGACCGGCAGCTTCATCTCGGATACAGCACAGTCGAGAAGCTCTATGCCAAGGCCGGTTCAGTCACCGACAGCCTTGGCTCGTACAAGGATACGTTCCTTGGGTCCCTGAAAAAGCTCAAGTTTTGGGAGAAGCCCAAGGATTGAATTTTATAGAACACTGGAGGTATGAACATGGAAGAAAGAATCGTCGTTAAGAAGCCGCCAAAATCACCCTTTGGGGCAGGAGTGCTCTCGTTTTTCTTCCCGGGGACGGGTCTCCTTTACTGCAATCAAGTTATGAAGGGCCTTCTTTACATGCTGATTTTTGCCGGGCTCGTGACCATGCAGGCGCATGCGGGCGGACAGCCTTTCTCAGCTCTGATTCTGGCCGGGTTCTACATCTTTCAGATCGTCGATACCGTGAACGTGGCCAAGGCCATCAACCGGAAGGCCCTGCTCGGCAAAGAGGAAGAGGTGGAAGAAGAAGATTTGGCCAAACAGGCCAAAGCAGGTTCCGTTTTCTGGGGGCTCGTGCTCATCGGCCTAGGGACCGTCCTTCTCCTGGCGAATTACGATATCATCAGTTACCACACCTTTTTTGACCTCTGGCCGCTGATTGTCATCGTGATCGGGCTAAAGCTTGTTGTCGACTACATTTCCAAAAAGAAGCAGGACTAAAGGAGGCTCATATGGCAAAGAACAGACGCAAAGACGCTCTGGTGTGGGGGATCATTCTGATCGTCATCGGGCTTATCTTCTTCCTGGAAAATTATGATATCAACGTCTGGGATTCGGTGGCCAGGCTCTGGCCGGTCGTGCTCATTGTCTGGGGCGCATGGAAGCTGTATTACGGTTTGAAAGAAAGGAAAGAAGAAATCCCGCCTGTTAAGCCGAACCAGGAATAGGCCGATGAAGGGCAAAGAGATTGTACTCTTGATCCTGATCATTGTCGCCGGAGTCATCTTCTATTATGCTCAAACAGGCAAAATCCACTTCGGCATCAACTGGGAGGATGATTTCTTCTTTACGGGCGAGGAATACACATATGAGGAATCTCAAGTGGTCGAACCTCCCCTCGCGGCGAGGCTGCAACTCACCAATGCCCACGGCGATATCGAGATTCAAGGGACGGATGAAGAGCGGGTGACGGTCACACTTCAGAAAAAAATCTGGCGTCGCAACGAGGAACAGGCCAGGAGCGTCTCCGACAAACTGCACATGACCATCAATAAGGGAGAGCTCCTGCTGAAGGTTTCCACCAACCGGACCGACTTCAAAACGCGGAATTTTGAAACCCACTTCCGGCTGAGACTTCCCAAGAGCATGGCGGTCGAAATCGAGAACACATATGGGACGGCGAAAATTGCCCAGGTCAAAGCGGTATCTCTGATCAACTCGCACGGCAAGGTCTCCATCTCGGATATCGCCGGCGACGTGACCGCGGAAAACAGTTATGAGGACCTGGAGGTTGAAAACATCGGGGGAAATTGCCAGGTGGACAGTCGACATTCGTCGGTCTTCCTTAGCAACGTCCAGGGGAAGGCAAAAATCGACCATGCCTACGGCAACATTCGTCTCGAAACGATCAGCCAGCTGGTCAAAGTGAGGAGCTCTCACAGCCAGCTGCACGGTCAGGGGCTGGCAGCCGGGGTCGACACCGAAGGCTCTTATGAAAAGCTGACCCTAATCGATGTGGGACCCTCCAAGATCTGGGGGCACCATTGGGATATAGAAATCGAGGGCGCCCGGGACAGCCTCTTCATCAAAAACAGCTATGCCGTTGTCCGAGTCTCTGATCTGAAGGGCAACCTGACCGTCGACGGCAGGAACGTGGAGATCTTCGCCAACAAGGTCGTGGCCGGCGAAATCCAACTCACTTCTTCCTACGAAAATATCGAACTGGCCGAATTCTCCGGAAAGACGACCATCTCTCTGGCCCATGGAGGTCTCATTCTCAAACCAATGGCCCTGACCCAGCCGATTGAGGTCAGAGACGTTTACAGCGATATCACCCTCTATTGGCCGGCCCAGGACAGATACCCCTTCGAGGGCCAAGTCAGGGGCGGGAGCATCAATTGGACTCTCCTGGAGAAGCCGGACTCACGGCACGAAAACGGTCTGACGACGCTCCGGGCCTTTGCCAGCGAAAGAGACAAGCCTTCGATTTTGCTGTCCACCACCTACGGAGACATCCGGATCGAACGGTAAAGTCCGAGCCGGATTCGAAAGAATTCGAAGTTTGGGCTGGCGCGGGAAACGCGCCGGCCCTTTTTTTTAGGCGGGGTGCTTTCCCTTGAGGTTATAGATTTTGTTGGTCAGAGTTCCGTTGATTTTGATGTTGAAGTAGGAGATCAGGTTGGTGATATCCTTCTTGTATTTGGTTACGTAACGGACGAAATCGGCTTCCTTTTTGAACCTCAGGATGTTCTCGAATTCCTCCACTTCGTCGTGGAGCTCGATCAAAAAGTGGTTGATCGTCCGGTACTGGGAATTCATATCGATCAGATCTTTCACGCCGAGTTTGTTGAAGTCCAGATGGGGCGGCAGCGACTGGAGGATCAGCAGGCTCTCAGTCCGCAGCTCGTCAATCGATTCCGTGATCTCCTGGAAGAAAGATTTGTACTCCATCGGGCTCTTGAGCTTGGTCTGGGCCTTGTCGAGCAGGGTGTCGAACTGGTCTTTCAGGGAGAGGACGAACTCTTTGACCCCGAGATACTTTCTTTTGAGGTTGAAAAGGTCGAGGAAGTCCCTCCCGATGTAGATTTTATCCTCGTAGTGAGTCATGAGTTCGGCCGCGGAGTGGGTGTAAAATTTGATCTCGAAGCGCCTGCCCTCGGAGTCACGCTCCCTCAACCTCGCCAGGACGAGGCAATTGTTCTGCTCAATGAAATAACTGCTGATGTCGATGAGGACTGAATACATGGCCAGATTCTGGATGATCGATTCTTTCAGATAACCCAGAAGGCTCTCTTTTTTATCGATAAATTCCATGACCGACTCGTTTGGCGTCGGGTGAAGGACAGAATATGAAGGAGAAATCAGAAACAGAGCCGGTCCACTTCCGAGCTCGAGGTAGAGGTTTTTCAAGACTCTCTGATAGAGGTCGTCAAGGACCATGGTTTTCAGGGGAGGCAAACCCTTAACGTCCAGCTTGCCCAATTCCTCGATTTCGTTCATCTGGTCACAACCTCCGCTTCCGCAGAAATACTATCATCAGGAATTAAGCAAAGTCAACTCCGGCTCTGGAATTCCCGCGGAGGGTCCAAGCGTCATTTTCGTAGCGCTCTGCCTGGATCTTGAGGACGGCGGCCATTTCTTCGGCGCTGAAAGACCTTGGTTTGAGGTGGATCCCGAAAAATCCAGCCATGCCAATCACGAGCCTTTCCACGGCCCAGTCAAAATCCACCCTCCTTCCCAGGGCTTGGCAGAGTGAGGTCAGCCTCAGCTCCAGATCCCTTCCCCGGGCCGAAATGGATTTCAGGAGTGCCTCCTCCTCTTCCAGGGGAATGGACCCATGCTGGAGGAACTTCGGTCCTACCCGTTTTTGAGCGCTGCCGACGATTTTTTTTCCCCCGATCTCGACCTCGTCCCGGGCGGGTTGAGAAAAACATGGCATCTGACTCTTGATATAGGACGGGGGAGTCGACCTCGCTAAGGCTGGCTCCAGCCCCATCTTCTCCAGCCCGTTAACGAGGGCTAGGGAGATCAATCGGTAGGATTCAGAAAGAGTGGAGCCGAAGGCCCCGATGTCGTCCGAGACAACGGAATAGGTGACCTCTCGGTGATGGAGGACGAGCTTCCCGCCAGTAGGCCGTCTTACGACGTCCACTCCGTGATGGAGACAATAATCCAGGTCCAAAACCTTGTTCAAAGTCTGCGCGTAACCGAGAGAGGCCGTCGGTTTTTTCCAGCGATAGAAGCGGACGCATGTTCCGGATTTCTTATCGAGGTCTGAAAAGAGATACTCGTCGATGGCCATGTTGAGGGAGCCCTTCAGGGGCGTCCGATCGATGATCAAATCCCATGTTTTCAAAACACGCCTTTCTTATCGTCCTTGTCCTAAAGAATAAGGATAAACCAAAGAGGACAAGAAATAAAGTCATCATCACAGATGTATTGGGCAAATAGTAAGCGGAAAGAAGTGAGGGGCAAAGATCTCACTAATGCAAGCGCGACCCGGAATTGCCGATAGCTGGCTATCTCACCCTAATAAAATGGATCCCGAGGGGTGGCGAGGTTCGGGGGCCCCCCGACGACCGAAGTGTTTGAGGCCACGAGCTATCCTCCTTCAAAATCAGCAAGATCGTCCATGAGGACGGCGGGGGTGAACCGAAGCAGGACCCGTCGGGATTTCTATCGGCAATTTTGGGGCGCGATAAGCAACTTGACATGGTTGAGGTTGCGCCGGAGGCTACCCTTGGGACCCCGTAGCGGAGGGGGGCCCGTCGGCTTATCGACGGGGGAACCGACGGGACTGGTTCCTCGGGGTCCGGGGGCCAGAGGGTGGTCTCCGGTGCAACCTTGAATGGAGATGCCGCATTAGTCATACAGCAAACAGTGCTGGGGAAAATAGGGTACCTCTTTATTGGGAGGAAGAGCGGGCAACGGGATTCGAACCCGCAACTCCCAGCTTGGGAAGCTGGCACTCTACCGTTGAGTTATGCCCGCAATCTTCTTTCGAATATGCTTCTCGGTCCCTATCTTAATGATTTCCGTCACTCTTTTCAAGCCGTGAACCTCGCTCAAAATAGAGAGCTGTGAATTGTTGAATACAAGATAAAACAAACCCATGAGGGGTTTCGTTAGGCTATGAACCATCAGTATGAGCGGCTTTATCTTAACCTGCGTAAACCAAGCGCCGATGGGGCGACGGCCAGCCCTGCCAGGGCGGTGCATCTTAATTCCGGGGGCAACAATTTTCCCGACGAGTACACGGCGTCAACTGTCTCATCCAGCGGAACCGGATTTTCATAGCCGCCCACAACAAGGTCGGCACAAACAAAGGCGCTTGACGCCGCAACGGCGTTTCTGGTGTGGCAGGGAATTTCACAGATGCCCTGGACGAGGTCGCAGACCGAACCCATCGTATTTTGGAGTGAAATGGCGGCAGCATCCACCGCCTGGGCTGCGCTTCCGCCCGCCATTTCCACGACCGCCGCCGCGCCCATGGCGCCCGCAGCGCCGATCTCCACCTGGCAGCCGGCGACCTCGGCCGCAAAAGTCGCCCGACGCAAGATCACTAGACCAACCGCTCCGGCCGCAAGCAAGGCCAGGGCAATCTGTTCGCGCGACAATTTTCTTTCCTCTGCCAAAGTGACAATAATGCCGGGGATGACCCCAGAAGATGCCCCGGTGGGGGCGGCGCAAACGACCCCCATGCTGTTGCTGACATGCATGACCGCCATGGCCCCGGCCGCCGCCCGCACGTGGAGGCCGCCGACCGGAAGCCGGCCTTCCGCCTCGGAGCGCCTGATTTTTCCCGCCGTGGGACGCAACAACTGCATCCGGATATTTTTTTCTTCGATTCCCTGGATCAGGCTCGATTTCATGATCTGGTATCTTTTCTCGATCTCGGCCATAACCTCTGCTTCAGGGATCCCCAAAACCTGAGCTTCATAAGCGAGAGCTATCCGGCCGAGAGTCAGGTGCCTGCTTTCAGCCAGCGAGACCATCTGGGAAGAGTTAAGAAAAAGAGGTTCCCCCCGCCGGACATAGAATATCGGTTCCGCGGTCCAGATATTCTTGACTCCTCGGAGGGCCTTGATTTTCTGGAGAGTCTCCGGTTCGAACCGAAATGCCCCGTGGGCCAGAAAAAGAACCTCGGTTCCCCTCCCTCGGCGGACGACAAGAGAATCCGCGTTCCGGTTAACTGGGAGCAGATTCTTAACGGCGGTCTCCTCCTCCCCATCGCACAAGACAACGAGTTCATGGCTCTTGCCGTCTAACGATACCGGCCATCCCTCGAGCTCTTTGATGGCCACTCCCCCGCCGCCGATGGATTCTGCGATGACGGTGAGCTCCCGTCCGCTTTTTCCGGACAGCCGAATCTTGACCGTATTGGGGTGTTCTGCGCTTTCAAGATGAGCGGTTTGGAATCCGATCTTGAGTCCTTCAGCCGCCGCAAGGTCCAGGGCTCGGGGGAAGCGCTCGTCGGTCAGAGACCACTGCATGATACCGGCGGCGAAGGCAAGATCCACAGCCTGTTGATGGTAGGTCTTGGCATAGGAGCCTTGCGGATCAAAGGTGAAGGTCACCGAAGCAGAAGGCTCCCCAAGGAGGGACCGGGCGATCCGGCCGATGTGGTATGAGCCGGCGGTGTGGGAGCTGGAAGGCCCTCGCATCACAGGGCCAAGGACATCGTTGAGTATGCCGATAAACTCCATGGTCATAGCCTTTCTTTAATTCTGTTCCCCTTTGGGCCCAAGTTCATGGCCGGCCGGGCGAAAGATCCGCCCCGAAGAGGCCAAGCGGCAGGCTTCAAGTATCAAACTCTCTTGCCCGATTTTAGTACGTTCCCGGCAAAATTGTAAGCCCTTTTCTATCCTATCGTGTTTGCCGGCCGTCCGTCCCTTCATTGACACACGGCCAAGACAAATCTATAATCACTCACTCTGAGGTGAATAAAGGCGGCCTCTATGTCCGAAGAAAAGATCAAAGAAGATAGAATCGACCTTGCAGAGGGCGTGTCGCCAAGGGCGTCACGGCTCGGCCCCGCGGCGGCCATCAGCGGCGAGCTCAAGTCCGAAGAGGACGTCATCATCGAGGGGCAATTCCAGGGCAAGATCGACCTTGGGAACCAGAATCTGGTCATCGATAAGAGCGGGAAAGTCAAGGCCGACATTCGGGCCAAGCACGTCACTATCTCCGGCTTGGTCGAAGGAAACATCACGGCTTCCGGCCGCGTCTTTATCGCTAAAGAGGCCCAGATGAAGGGCGATATCTATGCTTCCAAGATCTCGATCATGGAGGGAGCTCAGTTCAAAGGAAGCATTAAAATGCAAAAGGTTCGTTCTGATTCCTGATTATCTACGTCGTTATCTTAAAGTCCCTACGCCTATTTCCTGTATTTATAATAATCAGGCGGAGTTTTGCTGACGACATAGTCGACCGCCTTCTGGATGCATGCCCGGATAGCCTTCTCTGTCGGCGTCTTGGAAAATCCGCCCAGGGCAACCGGCAGCTTGCCTCCGATATTAGTTGCGCCACCCGCCGCAAAACTCGAAGCCGCCCCCTCCACCGTGGTCGCGGCGACAATCTGAGAGGTCGTCGCGTCGATGATCCTAAGGTCGATGGCGATGTGGGCTTTCTTGAGGCCGCCGCCGACGGTCACCCCCAGAACTCTGGTCCCGCCGCCGATTCCCTTAGCATTCCCTTCGAATTCGGTGACTGCTGCCGTCACGATAAGGTCGGCGCCATAGATCTCTCCGGTTTTGGCTTCTGTTCCCTTTTTAATCCTTCCGGCCGTGGCCAGGTCTTGTTCTTTCAGCACCTCTTCCAACTGAGCCCGTTCGAGGACGATGTACCTGTTGGTGTTAAACAGGGACGTCGTCAGCATGTCCCGCATCCCATCCCCAATTTCCTTGAAGTTGATGCCGAACATGCCCATCCATCCGCCTTCCCCCCCGCCCTTGGCCGTTTTGTCCTGAAATTCTCCCACGGCCAACCGGGCTTTGGGACCGTCATAGGCTTCGGATTGAGCCTCCGCGATCGTCTGCTGGCCTCCTGGGTTGGGCGTGGCAGCGGGAGCGCAAATGCAAAGCCAGGTCAGAAGTGCAATTAAGTTTAAGATCAAGAAAGCTTTTTTCATGATTCCTCCACATTTTTAGATTATATGAGTTTGGGCCCAAATGCAAATTCGCCGGTTGCCGGGGGACGCTCTCCGAATTGAATTTCTGTTATAATGAGACCGATGAAGACGTTCGAATTGCGCTCCGAATTTGAGCCCAAAGGGGACCAGGTCCAGGCCATCGAAAAGCTCGCCCAGAGCCTGAATGGGGAGGCCGGATACAGAGTTCTGATGGGCGTCACGGGCTCCGGGAAGACCTTCACCATGGCCAACCTCATCCAACGAGCCAACCGGCCCGTCCTGGTCATCTCCCATAACAAGACGCTGGCCGCTCAGCTCTACCAGGAGTTCCGCCGCTTTTTTCCGAGAAACGCCGTTGAATACTTTGTCAGCTATTATGACTACTACCAGCCTGAAGCCTACATCCCCGCCACGAATACCTACATCGCCAAGGAAGCGACGATCAATGATGAGATCGACCGGCTCCGCCTCTGCGCCACGAATTCGCTTTTCGAACGTCGGGACGTCATCATCGTCGCATCCGTCTCCTGCATTTACGGCATCGGGGCGCCGGCGACATATTATTCAATGTCCTTCAGTCTCGAAACGGGCCAGCCGGCGTCGAGGAAAGAGATCCTCAGGCGGTTGGTGGAAATTCAGTACGAACGCCAGGAAGGAGACTTCAAACGCGGCACCTTCCGTGTTAGAGGCGACATCATCGAGGTCTATCCCTCCTACGAAGATTTCGCCTATCGCATCGAGCTCGATGAGGCCGGAGTCAAGAAGATCACCTCCGTTGACCCTCTCTTGGCCAAAACGATCGATAGCTTTGATAAAATCGTCGTCCACCCCCGGACCTTTTTCTCCACGCCTCATGATGTCCTCTCCCTGGCCGTCCGGTCGATTGAGCTGGAACTGGAAGATCGGGTCTCGTTCTTCAGGAACCAGGGCAAGCTGATCGAAGCCGAAAGAATCGAGGAGCGCACCCTGTTTGATCTGGAGATGCTCCGGGAATTCGGCTACTGTCCCGGAATCGAGAACTACTCGCTCTATCTGAGCCAGCGGAAACCAGGGGATGCTCCCTTCACCCTGTTGGATTATTTTCCGCCCGATTTTCTAACCATCATCGACGAGTCCCATGCCACCATTCCCCAAATCGGCGGGATGTATCACGGAGACCGCTCGCGGAAGCTAACTCTGATCGAGCACGGCTTCCGGCTGCCCTCGGCGCTTGACAACCGGCCGCTGAACTTCGGCGAGTTCGAAACCAGGGTCGGCCAGGTGCTCTGCGTATCCGCGACACCGGGGCCCTATGAGCTCAGGAAAACCGGCCAGGACGTGGTTGAGCAGATCATCAGACCGACCGGTTTGATTGACCCCGAGGTCGAGGTCAGACCCGTCAAAGGGCAAGTTGATGACCTCCTGGTCGAGATCGCCGATCGCGCCAAAAAGGACGAACGGACGCTGGTCACGACCCTGACCAAAAAAATGGCCGAAGATCTGACGCGTCATTATCACGAGCTGGGTGTGCGGGTCCGCTATCTGCACTCGGATATCGAGACACTGGAGCGGGTCAAGATCCTCCGAGATCTCCGAAAGGGCAAGTTTGACGCCATCATCGGGATCAACCTCTTGCGCGAAGGACTGGACCTGCCCGAGGTCTCGCTGGTCGCCGTCCTCGACGCGGACAAAGAAGGCTTCTTGCGGTCGGCGAGTTCGCTCATCCAGACTTTCGGCCGCGCCGCCCGCAATCTCTCTGGCAAGGCCATCTTGTACGCTGACACGATGACGGATTCGATGAGACTGGCGATCGAGGAGACCCAGCGGAGGCGGAGGATCCAGCAGGATTACAACATAAGAAACAACATCACCCCGGAGTCCATCCACAAGAGGATCGACGAAGTCCTCTCCAGCGTCTACGAGCGGGATTATCTTGATTATACCCGAATCGATGAGGACCGAGAATTCCGCCTCTCCCCCGAGAAACGCCGGCGGCGGATGGACGAACTGGAGGGACTGATGTCGGAGGCGGCCCGGAATCTGGAGTTCGAGAAAGCCGCCCAGTTGCGTGACGAACTGACCAGGTTGAAAAAACAAGAGCTGGAGTTGAGTTAGGTGGACAACGACCTGATGTCAAGAGTCGACGGGCTCCCCACCAAACCCGGCATTTATTTCTTCAAGAACGGAAAGGGACAGGTCGTCTATATCGGCAAGGCCAGGTCCCTGCGGGACCGGGTGAGATCCTACTTCCAGGCGACGGCCGATCCCAAAGTCAACAATATTCTCAGCGAAACGGCGGACATCGATTTTATTCTGACCGATTCAGAAAAAGAGGCGGCCTTCCTCGAGAACAACTTTGTCCAGCAATACCAGCCAAAATTCAACCTCCGGCTCAAAGACGACAAGAGTTTCCCCTACCTGAGACTGACCGTCCGGGACAACTACCCTGGCATCTACTTCACCCGCAAAGTGGAGGAAGACGGCGCCCGGTACTTCGGCCCCTTTGCGCCGCCGAATGAAGCCAGAAGGACGATCCACCTGGTCAATAAATATTTCGGGGTGAGAGGGTGCGAAGAGCCTGTCCCGGGCAAACGCGGCCGTCCGTGTCTGGAGTTCGAGCTCAAACTCTGTTCAGCCCCTTGCGTCGCATATATCTCGGAAAAAGATTACCGCGAAAGCGTCGAGAATGCCCTTCTCCTGCTGGAGGGCAAAACCGAAAAACTCGCGGCCGTCCTCAAGGAGAAGATGAGACAGTCCTCCGATCAGCAGAATTTTGAAGAGGCCGCCCGCTGGAGGGACATCATCCACACTCTGGAGGAGATCAAAGCCAGGCCCAAATTCATCTCCCCGGCCCTTGAAAATCTGGATATCTTCGGCTTTGCCCGCGAGTCGAGTGACGTCGCCATCTTCATCTTTTTCATGCGCAAGGGCAAGGTCAGGGAATCCAGGGAAATCTTTTTTCGCCAGGAAGGGTCCGTTCGCCCGGAGGAAATCCTGTCTAAGTTCGGGCATGACTTTTATAGTGGAAGAGAAGAAAGGCCGGACAAGATACTGATGCCCCTCGCTCCTCCCAGGCGGGATGAGCTGGCTCTTTTGCTTTCCGAAGGAAAGGGCAAGAAAATTGAGATCGTGACCCCGGTCAGAGGAAAATACAGGGGACTTATCGAGCTCGCCAACCGGAACGCCGAAATCCTTCTCTATAAAAAGAAGGACGAGGCCTCGCCGTGGCATCAAGCCATGATCGCCCTGTGCCTCCCAACTCTTCCGAGAACGATCGAGGGCTACGACATCTCGAACACCGGAGGCGAGGAATCCGTCGGCTCGGTGGTGGTCTTCGAAGACGGACTTCCCCAAAAAGAAAAATACCGGAAGTACAAGATTGAATCCGTCAAGGGGCCCAATGACGTTGCCAGCCTCGAAGAAGTGATCAGGAGGAGATACACCAAGATCCTGCGGGAAAGAAGCGAGAAGCCCGATTTGATCCTCGTGGACGGAGGAAAGGGTCAGCTCCGGGCGGCTCTCAAAGCCCTGGCCGCAGTCGGCGCCGCTGACATTCCCGTCGTTTCGTTGGCCAAAAGAGAGGAGACAATCTTCTCGCCGGACCACGGGCGGGGAATTCGGCTTGACCGCACTTCCCCGGCCCTCAAGCTCTTTCAAAATATTCGCGATGAAGCGCACCGCTTCGCCATTTCCTTTCACCGGCGACGGAGGGAAAAGAGGAGCTTCGAATCCGTGCTCGACGATGTCCCCGGATTGGGGAAAAAGCGGAAGGCCGCGCTCTTCTCCCTCTACAGGAGCACCGCAGCGATGAGAAAGGCCGGCCTCGCCGAGCTTGCCAAGATCACAGGTCCCAAGGTGGCCGAGGAGCTGCTGAAAAGAATTTGATCAGGCGACAAAAAACCCCAGCTCCGACCCGGAAGGTCGGGACGCGGGGGATGAGCTAGTGTCCATGATGATGAGACGAGGCAAAATTGGCGGGCCCATCCTCTGGGTATTCTGTCTGGTCATCCTCCTGGTCCGAGTGTCCACAAGTTGCGCGCGGGGTGCCGAACTGCCCCCACCATATGACTTGGACAACGGACTGACCGTGATCCTGCGCCCGGTGCCCTCAGCAGATCAGGTGGCGGTCGTAGTCCTTTTTAATTTTGGGGCCAACGTGGATCCGGCGGGCAAATCGGGAAGGGCGCACTTACTGGAACACCTCTATTGCACCGCTGCCGCGGGGGATGCCCCGCCACGCGATTTCGCGGCAATCCAGGAGCGATACGCGGCAGGGTACAACCAGGAGACCGGGTTCGACTTCACCGTGTTCGCAGGCGTGGTCACGGCCGGGAAGTTGACAGCGGAACTGGAGGATGCGGCTGCCCGGATGGGCGCCTTGGGAATGACGGAAGAGGACCTGAAGCGCGAGGTGCCTCGCCTCGTACAGGAGCTGAAGAATATGTACGGAGGCATCCCGGCATTGGCCGGCGTCAATTATGTCCGAATGCGGTTGGGCCCGATTCCCAGGGGCGGCCGGCCCGGCGGCACCGCCGAGCAAATTCAGGCGGTCACGGTTGAAGAGCTGCAGCAACTCTGGAGCCGTTGCTACAAACCGAAGAACGCGACCTTGATCCTGGCGGGACGCTTTGATGTCGCCGTGACGCGGAAGCTGATCCAAAAGCTCTTCGGCGCTATTCCCTCGGGCAACGCCCCGCAGGCAGGTCCGGCCGCGTCCGGGATCAAAGCCGGTGCCACGGATCTCCTCCGGGTCAAACCCATCATACCTGGGACTCCGGGCGTCGTCACGACCGGCTACGCGGCGCCCCGGCCAGGGAGCACCGATTACGCGCCGTTCTTGCTGATCGTCTCGCGCTTGTGGGCCCGCGACCAAGGCGGGCTCCGGCCCGGCCAAGTCCCGCCGCTGTACTACCCCCCGCTTGACGACCCTTCGACGATGGCACTTCAAGCCCCCATACCACCGGGCAAAGATCCGGAACTGATCCTGAACGAACTCGATCGCCGGCTGCAGGTCGTGTTGGGAGAAAAGGTCACTCCGCAAGATAAGCTGCGAACGATCAACTCCATGGCCATGCTGGGCACAGTCGACGTCCCAGACGCAGCGTGGCTGCAAAACCTGTATGGTCTCGCCTTCAGCGTAGGCCGCCGCTACGGCATGAAGGTAGACGGGATACGACTGCGCGAGGAGATCAACCGCGTGACCGACGCAGACCTGCAACGATTGGCCAAGACGGTTTTTGCCCCTCCGAAACGCATGGCCATGATCGTCGAGGTGGTGAAGTAGGTCGCCTTCCGGAACTCGGCGACTCGTCAAAAAAGATAGAGCCGCGGGCCGTGAAGCCCGAAACATGTGCAATGTGCTGGAAGTCGATTCAGATCAACCTATTAAGGCGGAATTCCTTCACTTTTCAACAGGGTTATACACAGAATCGGTGGAAGACTGAGGGCGTCGCTTCGTTATCAAATCGTTTTTCACGGCTCATCGCTTCGGGCTCGCTCAGACTATGATTTTGACCAGCCAGCCGAGAATGATCGCTACGGCGATGCTCAACCCCGCGGAGAGAAAGGCGACCTTCTTCCCGACCTCTTTCCAGAGGATGGCGAAGGTCGAGAGGCAAGGGATGAAAAAGCTGACAAATACCGTGAACACGAGAAGCTGGTGTGTGGTGACGGCCGTCAGAAGTGTGGAATAGCTCACTCCCAAGGCTTGAAGCATCATAATCAAGGAGAGCTCTTTTCTCAAGAATCCAAAGACGAGCGTCACCCCTAAACCTTTCGGCAATCCCAGCCCCCCCACGACCAGAGGGGAGAGGAACGTGTTGATCGGCCGGTCGAGGTGAAAGAATTGGAGCAAGCTCAGGACGACGCTACCGACGATGAGAAGCGGCCAGGCAAAATTCATAAACGATTTGAGTTGGAAATAGGTTTTTCTGGTTATACTCCGAAGAGAAGGGAGCTTCAGGGCAGGGATCTCCAGGATCAGCCCGGGGGAGGGCGTCTTAGCGAACAGGGTGATGAGGCGCCCCAAAAAGGCTACCAACAAAATATTAAACACATAAAACGCGAGTGCCGCCCAGGGACCAAGATAAAATGCGACCAGAGCCAAAATGATCGTCGTCCGGGCGGAGCAGGGAATAAACGGGATCAAGAGGGCTGTGATGATCCGGTCCCGGCCCGACTCAAGGATACGCGTTGAGACGATGGCCGGGACGTTGCAGCCGAAACCGAGGATAAAGGGTGAAACCGACTTGCCGTGCAGGCCGATCCGGTGCATGAAGGCGTCCAGCAGAAACCCGGCTCGCGCCAGATAGCCCAGATCCTCTAAAAAAGCCATGAATAAAAGAAGCGGGATAAAATACGGCAATACGATGGCGACGCCCCCCCCGATTCCTTGAATCAGTCCGTCGGCCAGATGGAAGAGAAGACCTGAACCAAGGATCGATGCCAGATAGTCTCGGAAGGAACCCATGGGTCTGAGAAGCAATGTTTCCAGAGGGCTTCCGATCTTGAAGATGAGAAAGAAAAAAGCCATGAGGACGGCCAGTAAAATCAGGTAGCCCAGGAAAGGGTGCATGATGATATCGTCGACCCTCTTGTCCCAGCTCACTCGCTTCCCCCGAAAGACGCGGCTGCTTCCCTCCGCGACCTTGAGGGCCAGGTGGTGCCTCTCCGCGGAGACAACCTCGTAAGCCGGCGCGTTCCGGTCGCTTTCGATCTCCCCCCTGATGCGGTCGAGATGACTTTTCAAAACGGGATCGAGCTCCTTCAGGATCTCGTTACAAAACAGCTTGTCGGCTTCGATCATCTTGATCGCGGTGAACCTTTTGTTGGCAACGACGGGATAGTCCGGAGGGAGAAGGCGCTCGAGCTCTTCAATCTTATCTTCCACGTCCTTGGACCAGCGGGGCGGTTCAATGGACTGCCCTTGATCGAGTGTCATGAAAACCTGATCGAGCAGTTCCTTGACTCCGATTCCGCGCGAAGCGATCACGGCCACGACCGGGACGCCGAGAAGTCTGGCCAAACCCGAGACGTCGATTTTGATGCCTTTCTTTTCGGCCAGGTCGACCATATTCAGGGCCACGATCATGGGACGACCCAGCTCGATGAGTTCGAGGGTCAGCTCCAGGCTTCGCCCCAGGACCGAGGAGTCGACCACGTTGACCGCGAGGTCCGGCTTCTCCTGGAACAGATGGGTCAGGGCCACCTTTTCGGCCGGGTCGGCGGGGCAGAGGGAATAGGTACCCGGGAGGTCGATGACCTTCAGGAGCCGGCCTTCGATATTGACCTCGGAGTGGGTGTGCTTGACGCTCGTGCCCGGGAAATTTGAGGTCTCGGCTTTGAGCCCGGCGATCGAATTGAAAAGAGTGCTCTTCCCTGAATTGGGCTGTCCGACAAAAACCACGACGGGATTTCTATCTCTGCTCATGGGCAATTTCAACCACGATCTTTTGAGCAATCCCCCTGCCCAGGGCGACTGTCGTGTCGGCGGTCAGGTTCTTGACCAGGACCGGCCCCCTGAGGATGGCCTCGGAATCCAGTTCAATCAGGTCTTGGATGTGGAAACCGAGACAGAAAAGGCGGCGCCTTATCCCCTCCCCGCCCAGGATCGCCTTGATTCTGAGAGGTGTGTCGCGCGGGGCTTCGATCAGGGTGAAGGCCTCTTTTTTTGCGTCCATGGTCTCACAGCATACCTCTTTTGATTCATTCATGGCAATAACCATGATCGTCCAATAATAACAGTAATCCGATAAAATTCCTAGGGAGGAAAGTCGAAGCAAAGGTTTGCGGCTCAGGGCTCATCGCTCACCAATCTTGACTTAGAGACTCATATTGCTTTTCAGCAGAAAGCAACCTAAGATGAAGGGGGCCGAAAACAGAATTCTGAAAGGAGATCCGATGAGAAGATACTTATCCAAGGCCTGCCTGTTTGCTCTTGTCCTGGCGCTGATTGCCCCTCTGTCCGCAGATGAGGGAATGTGGCTGTATAGCGATCCGCCCTCAAAATGGCTCAAATCCAAGTACAATTTTGAGTTGACGCCCGAATGGCTGAGCCACCTCCGGCTTTCCTCGGTCCGCTTCGGCGGCGCATCGGCTTCTTTTGTCTCGGCCGAAGGACTCGTTTTGACAAATCACCATGTCGGCCAGGGGCTCATCCAAAACCTCAGCACCAAAGAAAGAGATCTGATGAAGACGGGATTTTACGCACGCTCCAGGTCAGAAGAGCTCAAATGTCCCGGGGTCGAATTGTGGGTCCTCGAAAAGATAGAGGATCTGACGCCTCAAGTTCTGGGAGCAGAGAGGCAGGGCGCCGGCCCGGCCGAAGCGGCGGAGGCGCGGGAAAAGGTCATCGCCCGGTTGGAGAAGGACTATTCGGATAAGACCGGTCTCAAATGCGCCGTGGTCAACCTCTTCTCGGGTGGGATGTACCATCTCTATCAATACAAGGTCTATACCGATGTCAGGCTTGTTTTTGCCCCAGAATACACCATCGCCTTTTTCGGAGGCGATCCGGATAACTTCACCTATCCGAGGTACGATTTGGATATCTCGCTTTTCCGGGTCTATGAGAACGGCAAACCCGGGGATACGCCGCATTTCCTCAAGTGGAGTGCCAAGCCGCTTCGGGAGGGCGATCTGGTCTTCTGCTCCGGAAACCCGGGGAGCACGGGGAGGCTTTTGACCTATTCTCAGCTCGAGTTCCTGCGCGACGTGAGCTACCCGTTCACCATCGCCAACTACAAACGCCGCCAGGCCCTTCTCCGTGATTACTCAAGCCGGGGCGCCGAGGAGACGAGGATTGCCCTGCGGAATCTCTTCGGGATCGAAAACAGCCTGAAGGCGACAACCGGATATCAATCGGGGCTCCTGGACGCGAAGCTTATGGACAAGAAATCCGCTGAAGAGAAGGAGCTGCGCGAGGCTATTTCCAAGAACCCGGACCTTCAAAAAATTCATGGCCAAGCCTGGGATGAAATCGCCGAGGCCCAAAAAAGGCTCTCGGATTTCTTCAAGCCTCTGGCCTGCTTGGAAAGAGGGCAGGCGTTCAATACCGTCTATTTCGGGATCGCCCGGTCGCTCGTCCGGCTGGCCCAGGAAAAAGGCAAGCCCAACTCCGAGCGGCTCAGGGAATTCCGGGATTCCAATCTGGCCTCGCTCGAGCGTTCACTTCTCTCCCCCTCGCCGATCTATGATGAATTCGAGATCTACAAATTGACTGATTCCTTAAAGCAATTTCGGGAAGAGCTGGCCGGAACCCAGGAGATCAGATGGCTGTTGGGAGAGCGACAACCGGAAGACGTGGCCGGTAAGCTCATCTCGGGCACCAAGCTCAAAAGCTTGGAAGTCAGAAAACAGTACATCGAAGGCGGGATCGAAGCGGTTTATCTCTCCGAGGACCCGATGATCAAACTGGCCCTTTTGCTGGATCCCATCTCGCGCGGCCTCCGTTCACGCTACGAGAAGGAAGTCGAGGCCGTCGAAAACAAGAACGGCGCTTTGATCGCCCAGGCGATTTTCAAGCTCAGGGGGACCTCGATAGCTCCTGATGCCACCGGCACCCTGAGGTTAAGCTTCGGCGTCGTCAAGAGTTACGCCGAAAACGGCAGGAAGATTCCCTACGAAACGACCTTTGCCGGGTTGTATGACCGCTCCAAGAAGTTCGGGGCCAAGCCGCCCTATGAGCTGCCTCCGAGCTTTATCGCTCAACGAGAGACCTTGAGTCTAGGCGCCCCGCTGAACTTCGTCGCGACCTGCGACTCGATCGGAGGAAACTCCGGTTCCCCGCTGGTCAACCGAAAGGGAGAATTCGTGGGAGTTCTCTTTGACGGAAACATCCAATCGCTCCCCACCCGGTTCGTCTATGAGGAAGAGACTTCGCGCTCGGTGATGGTCCACGGACTCGGCATCCTCGAAGCCCTTCGAAAAGTATATGCTGCCGGGCCTCTGGTCGATGAAATCCTAGGAAAAAAGTGAGCCCCTCTCCGGGCAGGCTTTTCAGAAGTATTTCTTGGCCCGGCCATAAAAAAGGAAAATCATCAACACCAGAAAATTGAGAACCACCAGAGAATGGCGGGTGTAAAAATGGAAGAGCGTCTTCCCCAGGATCTCCTGGAGGCTTCCCCCGATGACGAGAAAATCGGCGATCAGGATATACTTCCAGACAGGCTTAAAGCGATCGAGGGAATCCAGGAGCAGCATGACGGCGGGGACCGCGTAGAGATAATTATAGTACCAGCCCAGAGGGGAAAGAACCGGGATCAAGACAAAGAGAAAAGAACCTTCCAGGACCTCGGGCCGGACCAGGTCGACCTCGCCCCCCCGCTTGATCATTTTCAGAAAAAGATAGGCGAAGAAAAAAACGGTCAGAAGGATCAAAAGATCGGACAGAGTTCTGGATGCTACCTTTGTGTGTTTGAGGATAAAGGCGTAAAGAGAGGCGTTGTCTCCGGCTGTGAGCAGGGCCGGCGTCGAGTTGAATAATGTGCTCACCCATTCCTTAAGCACATTGAGATTCCCGCTGAAACCATAGAATGCGGCCGGGGCCCATAATCCGAAGAGGAGGGTTACGACCCCGACGGCGACCAACCTGAATTTTTTTTTGAGCAAAAAATAGGGAAAGAAAATCAAGGCGTACGGCTTAAATAGAAGGGAGAAGCCGTAGGCGAGTCCAGCCTTAGCCTCCTCTCCCGCGAGACTGCGGCCGAGCGAATAAGTCAGAAGAAAAATGATCAAGGTGTTAATCTGGCCGAGCTCGAATTCCCGGCCCGCGAACTTCGCCAAGATCAGCAAAGAAAATCCGATCAAGAAGACCGCCGATTTGTTTCGCACCGGGAGGAGCCGAAGCGAAAGACAAAAGGCTCCGGCCAGAAAAAACCATTCCAGATAATACCAGAGAATCTTAGCCGTTTCGTACGGAATAAGGGTGAAAAGAGAGAAGAACAGGGCGGAAAAGGGTGAATATTTGTACTGGAGATGGCCGTCCGAAGGCCGATAGAGAGTTTCTCCGGCCAAAACCCTTTGTCCGCCTTGAAAACAAACCTGAAAATCGGTCATGTCGTTCTTGATAGGCGTTAGTTCATAAAGAACATAGGCAAGAAAGATGCTCAGAAGCACCATGAAGATGGTGAGAGGGAGACGTTTCCGGGGAGGCACGATTAGCTATCTTAAGGATTTAGGAAACCAAGTCAATCGAAATAAAAGGCGTCCAAAGATTCTTATTGACATCAAAATAATTGATATATAATAATATACAAATATATAAAGCTCGTGCCGAATTAAAGTCCAAAGGAGATAGGCTTTTGAAAATAGACCAGGGACCTTTAAAGAAGTACAAGAACATTCCGAGGCTCAGTCTCGGCAATTTTTTGACTCCTGTCGAGAGATGCGATCGAATCCGGAAAGAACTCCCCGGCTCTCCCCAGATCTATATAAAGCGTGACGATTCCACCGGCTTCCTGATCGGAGGCAATAAAATAAGAAAGCTCGAATATGTTATGGCCGATGTCATCAAGAAAAAGGCCACGACCATTCTCACGATAGGCTCCGTCCAGTCCAATCACGCCCGGGTCACGGCGATGGTGGCTCGGAGGCTGGGCCTAAAATGCATCCTCATTCTGAGCGGAGACCTCCCCGATCAACCCAAAGGAAACCTTTTCCTGACGAATCTTCTCGGTGTAAAAGTCGTAAGAGTCGGATCAAGGGATGAGCGTTCAGCGAAGATGGAAGAGATTGCCCTCGGCCTCGAGGCCGATGGCGAGACTGTTTACCAGATTCCCCTGGGAGCGTCGGACGAGATCGGATCATTCGGCATGACCGCCGCCTTTGAAGAACTCCTGACCCAAGAAATCCGACTGGGCCTCGCGTTCGATGTCATCGTTATCGGGAGCTCATCAGGCGGGACTCAGGCCGGACTGGAAGTGGGGAAGAAACTCTTCAAGCGGGACCGTCTCCGCATCGCCGGCATAAGCCCGGATGATCCCGCTGCCAGCATCAAGGGAAGGATCATCGGCGCCGCCAATCCGATGCTGAACAGGCTGGGCTTGGCTGATTCGCTCACCCCTGATCAGCTCTGGGTGGATGATGGCCACATAGGCAACGGCTATGGGGTGGCCAGCCCGGAGGCGGAAGCCGCGGCCTCTTTATTCGCCCGGTCGGAAGGGATCTTCTTGGATCCCGTCTATACGAGCAAGACGGCGGCCGCGCTTCTGGATTTCTGCCGGAAGGGCTTGTTTTCGCCCCGCGACAATGTCCTTTTCTGGCACACGGGAGGGCTGATCGCCCTGTTCAATTAGAAGGCCCTCTCCTTCTACTTAAACGGTCCCCTCTCCCCTGTCGGATTTGGCCGTGCCCTTGTTGTTGTGTCGATAAAAACGATCCCGTCATAATTATCAATGAGAGACGTGGCTGCAGAATAAGACTCCGGACCCCATTTGGTCGAGAACCCGGATCCGATCGAACGCATCGGATGCGGCGTCTTCAGCCACGCCCGAAACGGCCCTTCCCGGGGCTCGGAGCGAAAATCCAGGACAAAATTCTTGAGACCCGTTCTCGAAAGGTACCAGCCCACCGATCCCTCCGGTTCCGGCGGAACTCTGAATTCTCTCAGCGCCCCGTGCTGATCGCTCTTTTCGTCCATGTCCCTGGCCTGAAACGACCCATGGTTAAAAGCAACTCCCAAAGCATAATAGGAGCTCCCATAAAGCCGGCGGAGAAGGGTCCCCATGGCTTGGATTCCGCCACCATAACCCGAGAGGGAAATATGGCCGTTGTGGGCCCAGACAACCATTTTCGTCTGAGGTCGATGGCTATTAAGAAGATATTCGATGTTTTCAGCCATATAAAGGTCACGCATTGCCGAGGCTGAATTGAGTGGGTGCTTCTCGTCCATCATCGGCCGGGAATAGGAATCGAACATCTGGAGCAAAACCCGGGCGTGCTGTAAAACCAGCTCATATTCCTCTCCACTGGAAAGACGGATAAAGCGCCACTGGTGATAGGCCAAGAGGCCGAGCATCCCCTCGAGCCTGGTCTGGATCTCTTCTTTTTCCGCCTGCTTTTTCGCGGCCCATTCGCTGATTTTCATCGGATCGATTCGGAGCGGGGCGATCGCGGCTTCGGCCGTCGCGGAGTATTCGGGGGCCACCTTCCGGAAATAGGAGGTGACAAGGTCCCAAGCCTGGTCCAGGTGCTGGAGGTCGTAGCCCAGGAATTCCACCTTTTTTCCCTGGGGCGCCGTTTTGTTGTAGTCCCTCATCCAATCAATCATGTCCGAGACTTCGTTGGTATCCCAGGTCCAGAATTTTTGACTGGCCAGAGCCGAAGCCCGGTCTCCCTTTCCATAGAGCACATAATTGTTGATGTTGAGACAGGCGGGGTAGCTGGCCTCGATGGCAAAAACTGTAAACCCCATTTCTTTGACCAAGAACTCAAGCATCCTGTGTTTGAACTGAAAAAACTCCCTGGAGCCGTGCGTCGCTTCCCCCAGGGCGACGATGCGGACGTCCTTGAATATTCTCTTGAGCGGTTGAAGATCTCTGAAGCCATGACCGGCTTCAACGCTTCGAAGGGGGATGCCGTTTTGGGATATCCACCGGGATACTTCTTTGGCATCTGAAGTGTCCAGGCGCTGCCCGGCCTCGACTTTTTCTTGAGGAACCAGTCTGCAAGGTAAACAAATGGAAAGAGACAGAATGATTCCCAAACCGACAATCGTTCTGTTTTGCATAGGATGTTGTCTCCGTGCGAGAGAAAGGAGCTTCGAAAAAAAAGCGGGCACTCACCCGGTCTCAGGTGAGCGCCCGCGAATACCTACTTTTTTGGAAGCGATCAACTCTAAAAATTCAAGCCCAGGCCGACTCTGAAAATCCTGGGCGGCAGGATTGCGGTTGTCTGGCCGTAGGTCGGACTCGCGAATTGAGCGCCGGTGCCGATCGCAGTGTTGCTATTAAACAAGTTGAACCCTTCAAAGAAAATGCTCGGCCTTACCCGGCCGACGGGGAAATTCTTTTCGACCCGGATATCGACCATGCTTTGGAAGGGAGTCCGTTGTGTTCCCGGTATCTCCGCGTTAAAGGTCGACGCTCCCTGATTCAAATTCCTGACGATGAAATACCTAGCGTAGGGCGCGCCCGACTGCCCGATATAGTTTAGACCGACGACGATTCCCCAAGGTGCATAAACGACGCCGCTGAACTTAATCTCATGGGTTTTGTCGAGGTCGAGATTGCCTCGAGTGTTGATGTACATGTTCGGATTGTTCCAGGTGCCCGATGCCGTCATGCCTCCGCTCCCCCAGACTCCCAGAGGTACCAACCCGTCTGCTTTGCTCAGCGTATAGGAGCACAAAAACTGGAAACGATCAGATAGACTCTTTTCGAGGATAAACTGGATTCCTTTGTATTGTCGGTTGGCCTGGGCCGGATTCGTATAAAAATTGAGAGAAACGAACGGCGCGTTGGCGTTCCTATTGTAGACGGTCATGGTCGAGTTCGTGATCGGATTGGTCACCTGAATCGGATCGTACCACTGCGCGGTAATGTTGTTGTCGATGGGACCGATAAAGTCTTTGGCCTTCTTATAAATGCCGTTCACTTTGAAGGAGAGGTGCTTTGTTATGCTGGTTTCAAACCCCAGAACGAAGACGTCCGAGTGGGGCCGTCTGAGGTTGGGATCGGCCGCGGCATCGGTCGGTCCGTAGACGCCGATTAAGATAGGCGTTCCGCCGATGAGAAGATAGTCGTAATAGGTTTGAGAATTTGGATTCAAGAGGCCCAGAGCCATTGAATTCGTGTAGTACCGGCCATAATGCGCTTTGATGGCCATCTGGTGGTTTCCCGTCGACAGGTCATAAACAAAGCCAAGCCTCGGCTCGAGATTCGTGAACTTGTATTCCGTGATGGGACTCGTGACTTTCTCTTGGATCGGGATGATGCTCTGAACATTGCTGAGACGCACGCCCAAATTCAAATTTAGGCGGCTTCCCACTTTCCAGGTGTCCTGGACGTACCCGCTGTAGCCGCGGAAAATATTGTTCGATACGAGGTGAGATGGGACCGCGATCTCATACAGGTAGGGTGCACCATTGTACGTGTAAATGAAAGAAGGCCCACCGGGAACGGAAGACTGCATATACCCGTTGTAGCCCGATTCGCCCTGTTCGAACTCGACCCCGGCCTTGAGGTCATGGTCACCCAGAAAGCCCTCGGCCCAATGAGAGTAGGAAGCCTGGAACTGATACCGCCGGCGGGTTTGAGTGTTGTGAAAACCGGCGCTCTTGGTCATCATTCCAGTTGTCAGCTCATAGTACATGGGGCCATCGGCATTGGAATTATAGGTCGTAGCTCTATCCACGAACGCGCCCCGGACTTCCAAGAGAGAATTGTTTGAAGCCATGTAGTTCCACTGAAGGTTAAACGCCGAAGTCCACTGCAGGGAATTCAAGGTGGATTCGGGCGTTCTGAATTGGCTGGCAAACATATGGTTGAGCGTGTCGCGGCTGTAATTATACATAAAGGATAGCTTGTTCTTGGTCCCCAGCTGGCTCGTGATCTTGCCGAAGCCATAGTACTGCTTGCGATTGATGTCTGCCGGAAAGCCGACCGTCGTGGAATTGGTGGGGAGGTGGTCGCCGCTCAAGAAGAACCAGACTTTTTCTTTCACGATGGGACCACCCAGGTTCAAGGACCCTTCCCACTCGTTTTTGATGGCGTTCGTCGAGGCGCTCAATCCGGTTCCCTTGAAGTTTTCGGACTGCAAACTCTTATCGCGATAATAGAAATTGACCAGGCCGCTGAACTTATCGCCACCGGATCTGGTGACGACGTTGATGACGGCGCCAGCCGAGTTCCCGTACTGGGCATCGTGGCCCGTTCCCTCGACCTGGGCCTCCTCGATGATGTCATAGTTCCAATAAATCATCTGGGTCCCGGCGCCGGGATCAGTGAGATACGTGCCGTCGACGCTGTAGTAGTTCTCCCGGGAGCCGCTACCGAAGGCGGCCCGCTCAGGGTATTTCGGATCGGCACCAAAATCGACGATCATTCCGGGAGTCAGTTTGAAGAAGGCTTCCAGGTTTCTTTGAGAGGGAAGCTTGGCCAGCATTTCCGTGGTGAAGTTGGTCGAGAGCTTGTTACTCTCAACGTCCACGATCGGGCTCTGAGCGATAACCTTGACTTCAGCTTCAATCTTTCCGGCTTTCATCTGAAAATCAACCGTCGAGGTCAGTCCCAGTCTGATCCTAATGTCGGACTGCTCGTAGCCAGAAAACCCCTGGATTTCTGCCTTTAGTGAGTAGATACCAGGAGGGAGATTGAAGAATCGGTACAAACCGCGTTCGCTGGTTACGCCGGCGATTTTTCCCTCGATCAGGGCGGGACTGGTGACAGTAACGTTAACGCCGGGCAGGGGCTCTCCCTGCTCGTCTGTTACCCGTCCCGTCAAGACCCCGGTCCGGACCTGAGAAAAAACCAAACCAGAAAACAAAAACAAGAGAAGAACCAAAACCGAACCCATTTTTTTCATAAAGTGACCTCCTCGCATGCAGGCTTTAGAAAACTTCGTCATTCGCAGCTTTACATATATAAAAATATATAATAATGTATCATATTATGATTGACCAAAGTCAAGTCTTTTTTTTAAGATGACGTTTGACCGGTATGCTCGCCGCCGATCACTCCGGAAACGAAGAAGGAGGAATTCGTGAATACTTCCAAGGCCTTCCAGAAAAAAAGGCTGGCTTCAGTTTTCGCTTCTTTATTGATTTTGGTGATTTCTATCCACGCATCGGCGCAAACGAAGAGGATCAAACCGGCGCCGGAACACTTCTTCGTCAAGTGCAAACTTCTCATCAATCCGGCGACCGGAAGGACTATCAAGAATGCTTTCATCGAAGTGAACAACGGCAAAATTCTGGCCGTCGGTGAAAGCAGAAACCTGAAATCCAAGCCCGGCGTCAAGGTCGTTGATTACGACGATAAATATATCATTCCCGGTCTGATTGACACACACGGACACCTTTTCGGCGGCGTGACGATGCGCCACACGACGAGCGATCTAATGCCAGCCTTTTACCTCGCGGCCGGGGTCACGACGGTGAGGAGCCCCGGCTCGATGGAACCCGAGGGAGATATGGGCCTGCGCTACAGGATCGACTCGGGAAGATTCCTGGGACCGAGATTCTTCCTCTCCGGCCCCTATATCGAAGCCGACCCGGTGACAGTCAGGTGGATGAACCCGGTGAAGACAGAAGAGGAAGTTCGCCTCAAGGTCGAACAATGGATCCGTCTGGGAGCGACCTCAGTCAAGATCTATGCAGCCATGAAAGGAGACCTGCTTCGGGCCGCGATCGAGCACGGCCACGCCCACGGCGTTAAAGTGATCGGACATGTCGATGCCGTTTCTTACAAAGAGGCCATCGAGATGGGGATCGATGAGCTTTTTCATGGAGTCCTGGCCATGCCTGACGTTCGGCCGCAGGACCTGGAGAAGAAAGGCCCCAAAGACCGAGAGGCTTGGTATTCGAGTCTGGACCTGAACAGACCCGAAACGCTTGATGTCTTAAGGGCGGCGGCCCGCGCCAGGGTCGTCCTGACTCCGACCGCCGTCGTGGTCGAGCCCTTGGAGCCGGTCAGGAACCACATGGAGGAGCAAAAAAAATATTTCACGCCGGAAGCCTGGGCCGAGGTCGAGAAGCGGCTGAAGAAGCCGCTTATTCCCAACGGAGAAAAAATACTGGAAAAGAATAAAGAATTCATTCGTCTGGCTCACAGAATGGGTTGCCTTCTCAGCACAGGTACAGACCATGTGGACTTCGTGCTGCTGCCCGGCTACAGTCTCTGGCGCGAGATGGAGATTTTTGGTGAAGCCGGACTGAAGCCGATGGAAGTCCTGAAGGCGGCCACCGTCACCGCCTCCTTTGCCCTCGGGAGGAGCGACCTCCTGGGGACCGTCGAGGAGGGAAAACTCGCCGATTTCGTGATTCTGAATGCCGACCCCCTGGACAGCATCAGCAACGTTCGACAGGTCCATCGGGTTGTCAAGGACGGCATTCTCTATGAGCCGGAAGTGATCTTAAAGCCCCTGGTGGGAAAATATTTTTGATAGAGGAGGAAGCCATGAAGAGACGGGATTTCATCTCAACCTCGATGACCGCAGCGGCGGGATCCGCCCTTTTAATGAATTCTGGGGCTTCCCCGCTCGCCCGGGGACAGGAGAAAACGCAGCCGCTCTATTTTGACGGATTGACATTCCTCAGCGGAAATAAAGAAGATCTCAAAAAATCGGGACTGAGCGGCTTTGTCTGGGATTGTTCGGCCGGAATCATGATCGAGCGAAAATATGTCCGCCAGCTGACAGCCAGCTTGAAGTCTCTGGCCCAGACCCATAAGTTTTTGAATGAAAACGACCAAGGCCTCTTTTTGGCGACCAAAGGCAGCCAGATCAAGGAAGCGTTCGAGCGCGGAAAGGTCGCGGTCTTTCTCCAATTTCAAAGCGCTGAGCCGATCACGGCCGACCTCGAGGTCATGGATGCGTTCTACGAATTCGGGCTCAGAATCCTCCAGTTCACTCATCATTATGGCAACATCTTCGCCGGCGGCTGCCTGGTCAAAGATTGGACCGGACTCACCGAGTTGGGCTTCAGAGCCGTGGAAAAAATGAACGCCCTGGGGATCATCCCCGACCTTTCCCATGGAAATGAGGTCATGTCCCTCGATGTTTTGAAGACCAGCAAAAAGCCGGTCATCATCTCCCACACCGGCTGCCGGGCCCTGGTCAATAACGCCCGCTGCACTCCCGACTCGGTGATCAAAGGGGTGGCCGACTCGGGCGGGGTCGTGGGCATCTTCTCCATGTCTTTTTGGCTGACCACCGAGGCCGTGCCCACGGTCGATTCGTATATTGCCCAGTTGGAGCACGTCATCAAAGTTGGTGGCATCGATTCTGTCGGCATCTCAAATGACTTCACCCTCGCCGGGGACCCCGCCGCCCAGAGCGTCCAAAACGACAATGCTAAGGCCGTCCAGAACTATTTCCCATGGTGGAAGCAGCACGCCGGAGTCCTGGGTTTTGACGAGCTCCCCAAGCACTGCGTGATTCCGGAGCTGAACAATGTCCGGCGTTTTTTCACTATCCAGAGCGTGCTCGAAAAGAAGGGCTATGGCTCGACAATGATAGAAAAAATTATGGGTGGGAACTGGGTCCGCGTCCTGACCGAGAGCCTCGGCTGACATAGTCCCCAAGGGCAAGGAGGGAATCGAATGCGTACAAAGGGCTTGACTTCTCCCCCGGCTAAATTAAAATGAGAGTCAAGGCATGGGAGGAATCCAATCCGAGGTAAAGACAATGATCAATTGGTTCGTCGATAAGAATAACAAGGTTCCGCTTTATCTTCAGCTCAAGGACCAGATCAAATACTACATCTCGACCGGGGTCATCCAAGACAACCATCAGCTCCCCGGTGTCAACAAGCTGGCCCGGGATCTTTCGATCAACTTCGAGACCGTGCGCAAGGCCTATAAGGAATTGGAGAAGGAAGGCCTCATCTCGATGCAGAGAGCGAAGGGCACGTTCGCCACTCTTCATAGAGCCGCTCCGACCAAAGAGGTGCCGCTCACGGGAGAGCCCGGTCCCCTGGTCGCCCTCAGAACCGCCGTCAGGCGGCTGCTCGAGACCGGGAAGAGCGCCGACCAAATAAGGACCCTGCTCGATCGTGCCTTCGAGGAGGTGACGTCCGAGAGAGCCAGGCAGTTGGTCATCTTCACGGAGTGCAATCAGCTTCAGGTGTACGAGATCTCCCGGTTTCTCGAAGATTATCTGAAGTTGAAAGTCGACGCCGTTCTGCTCAAAGACCTGAAAGATGAACTTCAGAGAATCCTCAAGGAAGAAAAGAAACTCAAGGCCATTGTCACGACCGGCTTTCACGTGAACGACGTCCGCGAGATCATCGGCGCTTTCCCCGTCGACATCCATATCCTGATCACCAATATGTCTCCCGAGACGAGACGCCAGATTGAGGCCTTCGGAAAGGGAGCCAGTTTCGGTTTCATCTGCAGGGACGAAGATTCGATCCAGCTCTATAAGGAGCTCCTCAAAGCCGAGCTGGGGAGCGATCTGAAGCTCTCGACCTCCTATCTGGGGAACGAATCAGAGGCCGCGTCTGTCCTCAGCTCGGTCGACGTCCTCCTGGTGACTCCTCCCGTCTATAAAACGCTCAAGAAAATGGCTCCGGCCCAGCTCCCGGTCTTCAATGTTTTCGACCGGGTCGACCCGATGTCACTCCGGCTGCTCAAAGACCGACTCCAAGAACAATAAAGAGTGAGTAGTGAGCTGTGAGAACTGAGCAGTGATACGGAACAACCGGCACCACGGTCATAACGTTATGCGAACAAACAGGCCTTGAAATTTATAATATCCTGAGTTCATAAGATTTTTTTGTATTAGGCCTTCTTGACTACAAATTCAAAATAACGGCTCACTGCTCACAGCTCTGTGCCCACTCTTTCGGCAAATTGACAAGGAGGGAGCTTTCTGTTAAAAAATAGGAAATGTACAAGTGGTTCATTGAGAAATTTATCGGCACCAAGAACGAGCGGGACCTCAAAAAGCTCAATCCTTATGTCGCCGCCATCGGCCAGTTCGCCCCCGCCGTCGAAAAACTCAGCGACAGCCAACTCCTGGCGAAAACGGCCCAATTCAAGGAGAAGCTGAGCCAGGGAGCCTCCCTCGAAGATATCCTCGCCGAGGCTTTTGCCGTTGTCCGCGAAGCCGCCAACCGCACCGTTCGGATGCGGCACTTTGATGTTCAGCTCATCGGCGGCGTCGTCCTTCACCAGGGGCGGATTTCCGAGATGAAGACGGGCGAAGGAAAAACCCTGGTCGCCACCCTCCCCGCCTACCTTAACGCCCTTTCGGGAAAGGGAGTCCATGTCGTCACGGTCAACGATTATCTCGCCAAACGGGACACCGAGTGGATGGGCCCGATCTACAGTTCCCTCGGCCTGACCGTCGGCACGATTCAGCATGACATGCCCGACTCCGACCGGTACGCGGCCTACCGGAGGGATATCACCTACGGAACCAATAACGAATTCGGATTTGATTTTCTGCGCGACAACATGAAATTCCGCCTCTCCGACCTCGTCCAGCGTGAGCCCCACTACGCGATCGTCGACGAGGTCGACAGCATCCTGATCGACGAAGCCAGAACGCCGCTGATCATTTCCGGCCCGACGGATGAGTCGACGGCTATCTATTACCGGGTCGATAATCTCGTCCGCCGTTTCGAGAAAGAAAAGCACTTTCAGGTCGATGAAAAAACGAGGACTGTGTCGATCAGCGAAGAGGGAGTGACTGAGTCGGAAAAATACCTCGGCGTGGCCAACCTCTACGATCTGGCTCATATGGACATGGTCCATTCCATCAACCAGAGTCTCAAGGCCCATTACCTGTTCAGAAGAGATGTCGATTATATGGTCAAAGAGGGAAAGGTCATCATCGTCGATGAGTTCACCGGAAGATTGATGCCCGGGAGGCGCTACAGCGACGGCCTCCACCAAGCCCTCGAGGCCAAAGAAAAAGTCCGGATCGAAGAAGAATACCAGACCCTGGCTTCGATCACTTTCCAGAATTATTTCCGGATGTACAAGAAGCTGGCCGGGATGACCGGAACCGCGGCCACCGAGGCCACAGAATTCCAGACGATCTACGGGCTGGACGTCGTCGAGATTCCCACCAATAAGACGCTCATCCGGTACGAGTATCCCGACGTCATTTATCGGACGGCCAAAGAAAAATGGGAGGCCGCGGCCAAGGAGATCATCGAGGCCAACCAGAAGGGACGACCCCTGCTGGTCGGAACGGTATCGATCGAAAAATCCGAGCACCTGAGCAGCTTGCTGCGGAGGAAAAACGTCAAGCACGTCGTCCTCAACGCCAAGTACCACGAGATGGAGGCCGAGATCATCGCCCAGGCCGGAAGAATCGGCTCGGTGACGATCGCCACCAACATGGCCGGCCGAGGTGTCGATATCCTGTTGGGAGGAAACCCCGAGCATCTGGCCAAAGACCGCTTAAAAAAATCAGGCGTCGATCCCGCCAAGGCCACTCCCGAACAGTGGGAAAAAGCCTTGGCCGAAGCTCAGAAGTTGACTCAAGATGACCACGAAAAAGTCACGGCTATGAACGGGCTCCACATCATCGGGACGGAGCGCCACGAGGCCCGCCGGATCGATAACCAACTGCGCGGCCGCGCCGGAAGGCAGGGCGACCCAGGCTCCTCTCGCTTCTACCTCTGTCTCGAGGATGACCTGATGCGGATATTCGGAAGCGAGAGAATTTCGTCGTTGATGTCCAGGATCGGCATGGCCGAAGGAGTGCCGATCGAGCACCGCATGGTCAGCAAAGCCATCGAGCGGGCCCAGAAGCAGGTTGAGGGCCAGAATTTTACCATCCGCAAGCACCTCCTCGAATACGACGATGTGATGAACAAGCAGAGGACGACAATCTACAAGCAGAGGAAAGAAATCCTCCAGGGGAAAGACTTGCGGGAGTATTTCCAGGAGCTCATCGAAACGCTCGTCGATTGGATTCTCGACCTGAATGCGAACAAAGATAAGCCCCCCGAAGAATGGGATCGAGAGGCCCTCAGAAAGGCTGTGGGAGCGCAATTCGGGCTGGACGTCCAGACTCTCTCCCTAGACTGGGAGGGGATCGCCTTTGAAGAATTGAGGGAAAAGATCCTGGAGGCGCTGAAAACATCTTACGGAGAGAAAGAGCGGATGCTCGGTTCTCCCCAGATGCGGGAATTCGAGCGCATCATCCTCCTCCAGGTGATCGATTCGCAATGGAAGGACCACCTCTTGGGTATGGACTACCTTAAGGAAGGGATCGGCCTGCGCGGATACGGCCAGAGAGACCCACTCGTGGAGTACAAAAAAGAGAGTTATGACATGTTCCAGGCGATGATGGACCGGATCGAGGAGGATGCGATGCGCTATCTGTTCCTCATCCAGCCTGTGGTCGAACAGGAGATCCCCCAGCGCAAGGAGCAACCCCTTTACTATCAGCGGCCGCAAGGCGCATCCGCCGGAAGGCTGAAGCAGGCCCGCTCCATGATTCCCAAAAAAAGAAAACGGAGATGATGAAGGAGGACCCATGCTGGACGCAGAGCTCAAGGAAGGTCTGACTTTTGACGATGTCCTGATTCTTCCCGCGAAGTCGGCCGTCATCCCCGCCCAAGCCTCCGTCTCGACCAGGATGAGCCGGAACATCAACCTGAACATCCCTGTGCTCAGCTCCGCGATGGACACCGTGACCGAATCCAAGATGGCCATCGCCCTGGCCCAACAGGGCGGCATCGGAATCATCCACCGCAATATGACCATCGACAAACAGGCTGAGGAAGTGGACAAGGTCAAGCGCCATGAGAGCGGAATGATCGTCGATCCCATCAGCATGCGGCCGCAAAATAAGATCATCGAAGCCAAAGACGTGATGAAGAAGTACAGGATCTCGGGCCTGCCCATCACCGATGAAAACAACCGGCTGGTCGGCATCCTGACAAACCGCGACATCCGCTTCGAAACGAGACTCAACCTGGCCGTCGAGAAGGTGATGACCAAGAATCTGATCACCGTCCCCGTCGGGACGACACTCGAAGAAGCGGAGAAGCTCTTCCACATCCACAAGATCGAAAAAATCCTGATGGTCGATGAGAACTACCATCTCAAGGGCCTGATCACCTACAAAGATATCTTGAAGCGGATCCAGTATCCGAGCGCGGCCAAAGATGGGGTCGGCCGGCTGCGGGCGGGAGCGGCGGTCGGAGTGGGAGAGGAGACCGTGGAGAGGGTCAGTGCCCTGATCAATGCGAAGGTTGACGTCGTTATCGTCGACACCGCCCACGGCCACTCTCAGCGTGTCCTCGACACGGTGAAGCTTTTGAAACGCCAATTCCCCGAACTCGAGCTTATTGCCGGAAACATCGGAACCGCCGAAGCGGCCGCAGAACTGATCGGCCTGGGCGTCGATGCCGTAAAAGTGGGTTTCGGCCCCGGCTCGATCTGCACCACCCGGGTCATCACCGGCTGCGGGATGCCTCAAATCACTGCCGTGGCCGATGTATTCAAAGTCACCAAGCCAAAAGACATCCCGCTCATCGCCGACGGGGGAATCAAGTATTCTGGGGACGTCACCAAGGCCATCGCCGCCGGGGCGAGCTCGGTCATGATCGGAAACCTCCTCGCCGGGACCGACGAATCGCCCGGGGAGGTCGTCATCTACCAGGGCCGGTCCTACAAGACCTACCGGGGCATGGGCTCGCTCGAAGCAATGAGGGAAGGAAGCCGGGACAGATATTTCCAGGACTATCAGCTCAGCGACTCCAAGCTCGTCCCCGAGGGTATCGTCGGCCGCGTTCCCTACAAAGGAAACGCCGCCTCTACCCTCCAGATGCTGGTCGGCGGCCTCAAGGCCGGCATGGGGTACGCCGGCTGCAAGACGATTGCGGAGCTCCAGGAAAATGCCAAGTTCATCAAGATCACCCAGGCAAGTTTGAAAGAGAGCCATGTCCATGATGTTTTCATCACCGAGGAAGCTCCGAACTACCACCTGGAATAAACCGACATGTCGATATTTTTGATCAAGTCGATTCTGGCACTCATCTTCTTTGCCGCCGCGCTGAGCTCTTACCTGGTTATGATGATTCAGATGGGGAAGCCCGAAAAAAAGATGAACCTTGTCACTTTGCGGAGGGTGCACAAGTGGTCGGGTTATGCCTTCGTGCTCCTTCTGCTCGTCATCAGCTATCTTTGTATCCGCTATCTTTTCGCGGGCGGGGATCAAATCACGGCCCGGGCAGTTTTTCACAGCATTCTTTCGCTCTTTCTGCTTATCATTGTATTCCTCAAATTGACAATCGTCCGGTTTTACAAGCTGTTCATGAAATACGTGCCTGCGCTCGGGATGACCGTCTTCAGCCTGTCATTCGTGCTGACGGCTTCGTCAGCCGGGTACTATTTTCTGAGGACGACGGGGCCCGCGTCTTTTCCCGTTTGGACAAAGGGATCATCTCCCGCCGTTCTCCAGGGTGACGTAGAGAAGGGGGCTTCTCTCTTCCAGAGCCAATGCTCGGCCTGCCATTTTACCGACCGGGAGAGTTTCAGGGTCGGCCCCGGCCTGAAGGGGATCCTCACGAGGAAACAGCTTCCGGTCAGCCATCGGCCGGCCAGTCCTGAGTCCATTGTCCGCCAGCTCAAGTTCCCTTACCTTGCCATGCCCGCTTTCCCCTCCCTCTCCGATCAGGATATGGCTGACCTTCTTGCATATCTAAAAACGCTATAGACGTACCTCGTCCCCCGTCGCCCCTACCCCCATGATCAAAAGAATAATGAAGAGGGCAAGGTTAGGAGTTTAAGGACGGTTCGGCTCATTTCTGCTGCTCAGTGCTCACCGCTCACTTCTCACTGTTTTTGACGGAGTACGGGGCACGGAGGACGGCGCACGAGAGGAATTTGACAGGTCCGGAAATTTCTGGTCAAATAAATATAAATAGCGAAATTGGTCTCAACCAACGAAGAGGTTTAAATGAAAAAATATTGGCGCTGTTTCATCTGTAATGATGTCCACTATGGCGTCAAGCCTCCCGAGATCTGCCCGACCTGCCTGGCCGTAGACGCCTATGTTGAAATCAGCTCGGACGAGGCCCGGAAGGTGATGAGCCTGACCGAGGTCGTTATCACCAAGGCGGACTTTGCCCGGGCCATTGAAAAATTCGCCGAAAAAAATGAATTCCGGGTTAACCCGGATCGAGAAAAAGTCAGCCTGCTTCTGGAAGGGGTTTTCAATAATGAAACGAACCACGGACTCAAGTACTGTCCCTGCCGCCTCGCGACGAAAGATTTTCAGGAAGATCTGAAGCTCGTTTGTCCCTGCAATTTCATCATTCACGAAACCTACAAAGGCAAACCCGACGGTGAGTGTTGGTGCGGACTTTTTGTCAGGAGGAAAAAATGAAAAAATTGGTCATGTTTTATGCCAAGGAGTGCCCCCACTGCAAAATCATGCTGCCTTTCGTCGATAAACTCGAGAAGGACGCAGGCGTCGAAATCGAGCGCCTGGAAGTTTGGCACAACGAAAAGAACGCGGACCTGATGAGGTCGTACCGTACGATCCTGGCCCCGAAGTGCGGCGGCCAGCTCCGGACCCCAACCTTTTTCAACACCGAAACCAACGATATCCTCTGCGGTGAGGTTGACTACGAGAAGCTCAAAAATTGGGCTTTGAAATAATCCCCAGTCTTTGGCCCGCGTCCGGAATCGGGAGTTTTCCAGGCACGGGGAGGTGAACGATGCTGGAGAGGTATGACCCATTCAAGGGGGAAATGTTCCAGATCTTGGATGAGAAAGCCCAGCTCAGGAGTGAATTGGATCCGAAGCTGGCTGAGGCCGACCTAAAAAAAATCTATTCCTTGATGGTTGCGACTCGAACGGCCGATACAAAGGCCCTCAAGCTGCAGCGGCAAGGACGGATGGGCACATACGCCCCCAGCCGGGGCCAGGAGGCCTGCCAAGTCGGCGCCGCCTTTGCTTTCAACAAGACCGATTGGCTGTTCCCTTATTTCAGGGACCTCGGCATGTATATCGTCCTCGGCTACCCCTTGAAGGACTATTACCTTTACTGGATGGGGAACGAAGCAGGCATGCGCTCTCCAGACGACATCAACATCTTTCCTCTGGCCATCCCCGTCGGCTCTCAGCTTCCCCAATCCGTAGGAGCAGCCATGGCGGCAAACTTTCGACGGGCGGGAATTGTGGTCGTCTGCACTTTCAGCGACGGGGCAACCTCGGAAGGCGACTTCCACGAAGCCCTGAACTTCGCGGGTGTTTTCAAGACCCCGAATGTCTTCCTTTGCTATGACAACCAGTACGCTATTTCATATCCCCGCAAGCGGCAGACCGCGTCTTTCACGCTGGCCCAGAAGGCGGTCGCCTATGGCTTCCAGGGCGTGTTGGTGGACGGCAACGATATCCTGGCCATGTACGTCGCGGCCAAAGAGGCTCTCGAAAAAGCAAGGGCGGGGAAAGGTCCGACCTTGATTGAAGCCTACACCTACAGGCTCGCCGACCATACGACATCCGACGACGCCTCCAAGTATCGGAATTTGGATGAGGTCAAGGAATGGGAAAAAAAGGACCCTCTCGAGCGATTCCGCGTTTATTTGAAGAACAAAGGGATATGGGACGAGGCCTTCGAGAAAAGCGTCGAAGAGCAAGCTGCTGAGATGGTCGAGCGGGCGGTCGAGGAGGCAGAGAGAGAGCCTCTTCCTCCCCTTGAGGATCTCTTCCGGTTCACCTATAAACGGATGCCAAAAAAGCTCAGCCTGCAGCTCGAAGAGCTCCAGGCCTTCCTGAAGGAGAAGGGACGATGATGCTCAACCTGGTCCAGGCCATCAACCAGGCTCTTGCCCAGGAAATGGCACGGGAGGAACGGGTTATTCTCCTGGGCGAGGACGTCGGAATCGACGGGGGAGTCTTCAGGGCCACTGACGGACTCCTCGCCAAATTCGGGGCTGATCGTGTCATCGATACACCTCTTGCGGAGTCGGGCATTATCGGGGCGGCCATCGGTATGGCCGCTTTCGGATTGCGACCGGTCGCCGAGATTCAGTTCATGGGTTTTATTTACCCTTCGTTTAATCAGATCATCTGCCATGCGGCACGGCTGCGCAACCGGACGAGAGGTCGGTACACAGTACCTCTCGTCATCCGGACCCCGTATGGAGCGGGGGTCAAGGCCCTGGAGCATCACTCTGAGAGCACGGAAGCGTTGTTCTGCCAGATTCCCGGCCTCACGGTTGTGTCTCCGTCCACTCCTTATGATGCCAAGGGACTGCTTATCGCATCCATGCGTTATGGAGACCCGATCATATTCCTCGAACCAACCAAGCTTTATCGGGCCGAAAAACAAGAAGTTCCTGATGATGCTTACGAGGTCCCGATTGGCCAGGCAAAAATCGTGAAAGAGGGCAAGGACTTGAGCCTGATCGCCTGGGGCGCGATGATGTCCGTGGTGCGGAAGGCATCAGAGGCCGCAGAAAAAGAGGGAATTTCCGCCGAGCTTGTGGACCTTCGGACCCTCTCTCCCCTGGATGAAGAAACAGTGCTTCTGTCTGTCAAGAAGACGGGACGGGCCCTGATCGTTCATGAGGCGCCGCGGACCTGCGGCCTGGGGGCGGAGATCTCGGCGCTTATCACCGAGCGTGCCATGCTGAACCTGGAAGCGCCCGTGGTCCGCATCACCGGTCAGGACATCACCGTTCCCCTTCCCAAGAGTGAAGACTATTATTATCCGAGCCCTGAGCTCGTGCTCCGGGGCATCAAAAAACTAATGGAGTGGTGACGATGGCGAAAGAATTCAAGTTTCCGGATGTCGGCGAAGGCATCACCGAGGGAGAGATTGTCAGGTGGCTGGTTAAAGAGGGTGAAGAGGTCAAGGTCGACCAACCCCTTGGTGAAATAGAGACAGACAAAGCCATAGTCGAAATCCCATCTCCCTATGGCGGCACGATTCTCAAGCTGCATTTCAAAGAAAAAGACGTCGTCAAGGTCGGCCAAGTCCTGGTCACGATCGGCGAGAGAGGCGAGGTCCCCGAAGAAGCGGCTCCACCGGGGCGGCCAGCGGCCGAAGAGAAACCTAAACCTCTCCCGTCCCCGGCGCCGGAACAAGAAGCTCCTGCCCCAGGCAGGATTCTGGCCACTCCGAAAGTCCGGAGACTCGCTCAGGACCAGGGAGTGAATCTGGCAACAGTCCGCGGCAGCGGTCCCGGCGGCAGAATCACCGAAGAGGATGTCCGGTCGGCCAAAGAAAAAAGGCCTGCCACGGAAGAGAAAAGACCGGCCGTGAAAGTCAAAACCAAATTCGATTTCTACGGCAACATCGACCGTATTCCTCTCCGCGGGGTCCGGCGGGCTACGGCCAAGAGAATGGCCGAGTCTGTTTCGACGGCCGCCCATGTCACCCACTTCGATGAGGCCGACGTGACCGAGCTCTCGAAACTAAGGGAGGATTTGAAGGTAGAAGCCGAAGTCAAAGGGATCAAGCTGACTTATCTTCCCTTCGTCATCAAGGCCCTCATCGCCGCCTTGGGTCTCCATCCCATGTTCAATTCCAGCCTCGACGATGAAGAAGAGGAAATCATCGTCAAAAAATACTACAACATCGGAATCGCCGTCGACGTTCCCGACGGGCTGATTGTCCCGGTCGTCAAAGCGGCTGAGCAGAAAACGCTCTATGAGCTGGCCCAGGACATCCAAGCGCTGGCCGAAGCTGCAAAAGCCAGGACCCTCGACCTGGCGGACCTCAAAGGCGGAACCTTCTCGATTACCAATGTGGGAGCGATCAGCGGCGAGGCCGCGACTCCGATCATCAACTACCCCGAGGTCGCCATTCTGGCAACCATGAAGATCGCCCAGCGAGCGAGAGTAGAAAATGGGGCGGTCAAGGTCAAGAAAACCCTGCCTCTCTGCCTCTCTTTTGACCACCGGGTGGTCGACGGCGCCGAAGCGGCCCGGTTTATGAGGGATCTGATCAAAATCCTGGAACAGCCGGCAGATCTGGCCAAGTAAAAGCTAAGGGCCGATGACCAGGTTGTCGATGATCCTCGTCTTCCCTATGAACACCGCGAGAGCAATGAGTGTGCCCTTTCGAATCGAGCGGACGGGGTCGAGTTCCCGACCGTCTACGATTTCCACATAATCGATCCTGGCCAAGGGTTCGCGGCCAATCAACGCTTTGATTTTCTCGATTATCCGGTCGGCCCTTTTTTCCCCTCGAGAGATCAGCCCTTCGACTTCTGCCAAACTTCGGGACAAAACAAGAGCGGCCTCCCGTTCTTGGGGACCCAAGTATCTGTTCCTCGAGCTGAGGGCGAGCCCATCCGGCTCCCTGACGATAGGCAGGGCTTCGACCCTGATTCCGAGGTCGAGGTCCTGGACCATTTTTTTGATGATCAGGACCTGCTGGGCGTCCTTCCGGCCAAAATACGCGACGTCCGGCCGGACAATCTCAAAAAGTTTGAGGACGACGGTGCAGACCCCCCGGAAATGGCTTGGCCGCGCTCGGCCGCAGAGCTTATCCTGGAGGCCGGTAACCTCAACATAAGTCCGATAGCCCAGAGGATACATATCCTCGGCACGAGGGAAAAAAAGGAAATCGACGCCCTCCTTCCTGAGCAGCGCTGAATCCCTGGCCAGATCCCGGGGGTAAGCCTTGAAATCCTCGCCGGGGCCGAACTGAGCGGGGTTGACAAAGATGCTGACGATTGTTGTATCGGTCTTCTTCCTGGACTCGCGGACCAAACTCAGGTGGCCTTCATGAAGATATCCCATGGTTGGAATAAAACCGATCGTCTTTCGCTTCGCCCGAATCCCGCTGGAAGCGAGTGTCATCTGGCCGGGGGCGCAGATGGTTTTCATCGCCTCCCGCCTTGTCTTATCCTTCTGTTTCGGCTCTTGGAGTCGGCTTGCGAATGGTAGGAGTAGCAGTCATCGGGAAATCGGCCCGCCCGCACGTCCTCTGAGTATTCCTTCACCGCGCCGCCGATGACCGTTTTTAGGTCGGCGTATTTTTTAACGAACTTCGGCAGGAAGCCATTGGCGTACCCGAGCATATCGTGGAGAACAAGGATCTGGCCGTCGCAATGGGGTCCGGCCCCGATGCCGATCGTCGGCACCCGGAGCTTTTCGGTAATGGTTTGGGCCAACTCCAAAGGGATGCATTCCAGGACGACCGAAAAAACGCCAGCCTTTTCCAGATCGAGCGCAGCGGCAAGAATCCTCTCGCTTTCCTCAGCGTTCTTCCCCCTCACCTTGAACTGGCCGAAACGATGAATTGACTGCGGTGTCAGGCCGACATGGCCCATCACCGGGATCTCCGCCTCGACCATGGATTCGATGAGCTTCAGTCGACGCGTGGAGGCGCCTTCGATTTTGACGGCAGTCGCGCCTGCTTCCTTGATAAAACGGGAAGCATTATAGATGGACTCCTCGGGAGAAAGGTGAAAAGAAAAGTAAGGCATATCGCCCACGACGAGGGCGTGCTTGGACGCCCGGACCACAGGCTTGAGGTGGAGGAGCATATCCTCCATGGTAACGGCCAAGGTGTTTTCGTAGCCCAAGACCACCATGCCCAGGGAGTCTCCAACCAGGATCAGGTCGATCCCCTGTTCGTCGAGGATCTTGGCGTTTGGATAATCGTAGGCAGTAAGGGCGACAATTTTCTCGCCCTGCTCCTTTTTGACTTGGAGCGAGGGGATCGTCATTTTTGGGAGTGTTGTCTCGGACATGCTCAATCCTTTCTCCCCATCCCGCCTTGAATCACGGGATTGGGGTAAAGTCTATGAACTCCGCTCTACTTCTTCAGACTCCTGGTGGTTTTGCTGAGGGGGACATAATAGAGCGGGCTTTTCTTCATGATTTTGATTTGTTCCAGGATATCCATTATATCCTCTTCCCGGGACAAATCCAAGTCGTCAGCCTTGATCACCAGCAGCGCGGTCGCCTGGTAATTGAAGAAGAAATAATCGAAGGCCTCGATCAGGTCCTCGATATATTTTTCCGAAACGTTCTTTTCCAGGAGGGTCCCCTCTTTGGAGATCCTCCTCAGAAGTGTGGGCAGAGACATCTGAAGGTAGATGACCAAATCCGCCCGGGGTACCCTGTCGGCCAAAACGCCGAATATCTTTTCATAGACGACCAACTCGTCGTCGGAAAGGGTTTGGTAGGCATAAATTTTGTCTTTCTCGAACAGGTAGTCGCAGATGATGCGGTCGACAAAGAGGTCCCTCTGGGCCAATCTGACCTGTTGATTATAGCGGTTCACCAAGAAAACAAGCTGGGTTAGAAAGGCCGCTCCTTCTCTTTCGTTGTAGAAGTCCTTCAGGTAGGGGTTTTCGGCGAGGTCGAGGACGAGTTTCCCGCCGAAGTTTTGAGCCAAGATGTTGGCCAGCTTGGTCTTCCCCGACCGAAAAACGCCCTCGACGGCGATATGACGGAAGCTCAGCTCTTCCTTTTTGGTCATGGCGGGTCAGAAAATCTGAATAGTTTATAACGAATATCGCCTGATAAGTCAATTGAAAAAAGAGGTTTGGGGAGGGAACGAGATTAGCCCGGGCATCGCCCTTACTCGGGAGTCTCAACAGGGATAATGATCCAGGCGACGATGTAGAAGATGAGCAAGGGAATCAAAGCCGTGAGCAGGGCAACCGCAACAAAAATGAGTCTCATCAGAGAGACATCGAGGTCAAAGTACTCGGCCAACCCGCCGCAGACTCCGGCGACCATCCTTTTATTCAATGAACGTCTCAGGCTCTTGGTCATGTTTTCTTCTCCCAAAGCGTCGACCCTTATTTATGATAGCAACTTAACGCCCTTATTGAAATACGCAAAATAGGTCAAAAAGTTCTCAAAGCAACCTTGCCAAACGGTGAGCACTGAGCTGTGAGCGGTGAGCAGACTAAAAAACCACACTGTTTTTTCTCAGAAAAACGAGAGCGACCCAAATGAGACCCTCTCAGTCATGACTGGGACGAGGCCATTTAAGGTGTTTTCTTAAACCAAACCAAATTATTAATCAGAACTTGGTTCACCGCTCAGTGCTTACTGCTCAGTGCTCACTTCTGGTGATTGATTTCTTGCGCATTTTCTTCTATATTCATGGCCTTGTTCATCGAACCCGTCGGGACCGGGGCGAAGTCGTTCCACCCCGCAGGAAAAGAGAGGCTTCATGCGATTCCAAGAAAGACTCGCGCGCCGAGCCAAAAATCTGGCGCCTTCGGCGATCAGGGAGCTGATCAGGTTTATGGGGTTGGAGGGCATGATCTCCCTGGGAGGAGGCTATCCCAACCCCGAGACCTTCGTTTTTAAGAAAGTCGATGTCGAATTCAAGAGCGGACAGAAAATTGCCATCGAGGGGAAGGACCTGGAAAACTCATCGCAGTATGGTCCTTCCGATGCCCACGTCGGACTGCGTCGGGAAATTCTTGCCTGGCATCAGAAAAAAGACGGAATCACCCTGGGGGAATCGCAGATCGTCGTTCTCAACGGATGCCAGGAGGGGCTGTTCATCATGGCCTATCTCTTCCTGGATCAGCAGGACAGCGTTATTGTCTGTGAACCGACCTACCCCGGCGCCATCTCGGCTTTCAGGGCTTTTACAAAAAATTTCGTCGCCACCCCTTTGGATGCTGACGGAATGGACACGGATCTCCTGGAAAACGTCCTGAAGAATATCCGGAAAAAAGGAGAGCCACGGCCCAAGTTTATCTACACCATTCCCAACGGACACAATCCCGGCGGAGTGTCCCTCTCGGAAGAGAGGCGGCGGCACCTTATCGATATCGCCAACACCTTTGACCTGCTCGTTCTCGAGGACGATCCTTATCAATTGATCAAGCTGGAAGAGACGCCTCTGAGGCCGACGATTCAATCGTTGGATACCCAGGGCCGCGTCATCCGCCTGGACAGCTTTTCCAAAGTATTCGCCCCGGGCCTGAGGATCGGCTATGTCTCCGCCCCGGCTGATTTGGCCAGGCTTTTCGTCCTCTTCAAGCAATCCTCAAACCTCCACACCAGCATGCTCATCCAGGAGATGCTCGCCAAATATCTCCAGGCCATCGGCCACGAGAGCTTCCGCCGCCATATTCAAAAAAACTGTGAACTCTACCGAACAAACCGAGATGCGATGATCCAAGCAGCCAAAGCGTTTCTCCCTCCCCAAGTTCAATACAATATCCCGAGAGAAGGCATGTTCATCTGGTTCGTGCTGCCCGAGATCTGCGACAGCCGCCGAATGATAGACAGGTATTGCGGGGAGCTGAAGGTTTTGCTCGTGCCGGGCGATGCCTTTTCAACTCAAAATGGACTCAAAAATTGCATGCGCGCCAGCTTCAGCCTCGTCACTCCCGAAAAGATCCGGGAGGGAATCCGGCGCTTCGGAGAGATGATTCAGCGCGAGATGGAGAGCGGTTGATTCTTTCTCAGGTCAGCTTTCCGTATTTTTTGGCTGCCTCGCCCTCGGCGCTGATACCGAGGCGGGCCAGCGTGGCCTCGGTGGGGATGCCTCGCTTGTCATATCCGCGAATATCATAATAATGCTGCAGGAGTCCGTCGTATTTGTCGTATTCCAAATGCAATCCGGCGATCGGTCCTTCCGTGTCGACATTGGCAGGGTCGAACCAGACGGCGGGGGGATAGTCTCGCCTCCTGTCGGTCTGCGGATATTCCCTTAGCCAAAAGAGCTTGATCATCGAATAAATCCTGTCAGCGAGTGTCCAGAAGTTGTCGACATCCCAGTTCAGGCCCGTGATCTTATTGAAGTAGAGAGGATAGTTCTTGATGTCCCAGCCGAGTTCAATCCATGGAAAACGGCAGGACACAATGGCCTCAAACAGCCCCCCCCGGATCCTCTGCAGTTCGATAACCTTCTGGGCTTTCTCCGGGCCGTAAGAATCACGCGAAGTCTGCTTAATTTCAAAACTGATGATCCAGGATTCCTTATGGTGCGCCCCGATCGGACTGACACCGAAGGCCAAGGCCATCCCCGGGATAAACTTACAATTATAAGCCGCGACTTCCAGGCCCTTGACCTGCATGGCATAGGCTTCTGTGCCTTTGCCGATGACCCTGGAGGCCCTCAGCGTTCCCTCAGCCAGGAGGTTCCCGACTTCTCCCTCGCGGTGGGCGATCCGGCGCAAGACTTCCTTGGCCTTTTCCGGGTCACCAAATCTGAAGTCGCCGGAGATCGCGCCATGATCAATGGCATCGGCGTAAAAGCTCAAAACGCACCCTCCTGACATCGTGTCGACCCCGTAGTCATCGCACAAATAATTCAGACTGCCGACCTGAGGCAGGTCGAAGATCTCGAGGTTCGGACCCAGGAGGCCCACATTTTCGTAGTCGAGCTCCGCTTCACGCCCCTCGTGATCGTGAATGGCAATGCCGCAGCGCATGGTACAGTTGGGGCAGCCGTAGGTGGCGACTCTGGCATTATTCAGGCGCTCCCCATCCACTTTCCAGGCATCGGGATGATGGGTTTTCCGGAAATTCCGCACCGGTAGGGCGGCGACTTCATTGCACCAAGCGAGGACGCCATTCGTGCCCTGAACTGACCAGCCGGACTGCTGGTCGAGGTCATGGACCTTGCGAAGGTCGCCGGCTCCGAGTTTCTTCATTCCCTCCTGGTCAACTTGGGGAATCGGTTTTGACCCTTTGACGACAACCGCTTTGAGCCGCTTCGAGCCCATGACGGCGCCCATCCCCGGCCGGCCCCCCGCGCGCCCCTCGAGGCTTCTTACGACGGCGAAGCGGACCATGTTTTCCCCACCCTGGCCGATATTAAGGACGCCGACGCTCTTCCCGTATTTGGAGTATATCCAGTCGTTGGTTTCATAGGTCCCCTTGCCCCAGACTTCATCGGCCGCGAGAAATTCAACTTTGTCGTCTTCGATGTAGAGGATTGTCGGCTTGTCGGCCCGGCCCTCCACGATCAGGGCGTCAAAACCGGCCTTTCGGATCTGCTCGGTAAAGCGCGTTCCCAGATTTCCATCACCGTAGCCCCCGGTCATGGGCGATTTGGCTGCGACAACAGTTTTTCCTGTGTTGGGGGCGGGGATCCCGGCGATGGGTCCAACGCTAACGATGAACTTGTTGTCGGGACCAAGTGGGTCGATCCCCGGCTTAAGCTCGTCAAAGAGGATTTTGGAGGCAAAGCCTCGCCCGCCGACCCATTTCTGGGCGAACGCCTCGTCGAACGTCTCCTTCTTAGCCTTTTTCGATGTCAAATCGATTCTGAGAATATTGCCGGTCCAGCCGTACATGTTTTTATCCTCCAGGTTTTACGGTGACATTCAAGCCTCAGATAGGGACGCCGGCAATTTTGTTCTAGAGCCGGGCTTCTGAATGTGGCATCCAATCTCCCTCTGGGAAGCCTAATATAGCTTGGCCCAAAGATCAATGTCAAGAAGGAAGATCGGCTCCAATTGCAGATCGATTTCTGCTATAATGCCGTTCTCATGAGAGTCCAAGTGAAAATGATCGGTCCCCTGATGTATGAGGCCGGTTTTAGCGAAAAGGACCTCGACGTCCCGGATCGTGCGACCGTGAGCTTTCTTATCTCGCTCATTCAAGTTAAAAAGGACCGTCCCAAGATTGTCACTCGAAATGGAAGAGCCGTGGCGCCGGAAGAAGAGCTTCAAGATGGGGACCGGATTGCCATCTCGCCCATCTACTCAGGCGGATAATCTATTAGCCGTTGGGCGGCTGCCCTTCAATCGGAAACAACAGAGTGCGAGATGAGCACTCCCCTCTTTCTCAAGGCTTCCATGAAGTCCGGATAGAGGTCACGGTCAAAGACGTTCTCCGGGAAGAGGGAGCCACGCCCAACGATCCTGCCGGTTGCGATCATCTGGGCGGCGATCGAAGCCGGGAACCCAGTTGTCTTGGCCATCGACGTGAACCGCTTGGCTTGATCAAAATAGTCGATCATCTCAAAAGTATGTCTTTGGGCCCGGCCCGATTTTAATCCCTCCACCACGATCCTCAACAGGGTCACGTCGCTCTCATCCCTGAGCTTCATCCTCTCCTCGAGAAGAGATTCCAGAACCTCGCGGGGAACAACTCGCATCCCGGCGACTGAAATCGGCTCGCGGGAAAAGAGGCCGCAGTCTATCAGCGTCTTGAAACCTTCGGCGTGTCCTCGGTGGCGGACCGTTTTTTCATATAGATCTCTATGGATTCTGCCTCGCATGGTGTTAAAAAGTGAGCTCAGCCCGTCGGTAAAAAAGCATTCCATCTCCGGAAAATCAGGGCCGAAGCCGATGGCTTCGACCTCCGAAAGCGCGGGTACCTCCTCTGTGCGGCCGTTTCTGATGATAACGGCTGGGCGCTGATAAAAATTGAGCAAACTATCGATGGAGTAGACTATCCGGTAGCTCAAGGGCGGCCGCGGCTGGACCGGATTGCCGCCGCAATAGATCCTGGCGCTGTGGGTTTCATCGAGCAAGAAAACGGCCCTACCAACGCAGATGTTGGTTATTCCGGGCGAAACACCCACGCCTGAGATCGCAATAACCCCGTTCCGCCTGGCCTCTTGATCATATTCCTTCCGAGCTATCGGCGCTTCCCCAACCAAGTCCACAAAATGGGTCCCGCATCGGACGGCTGTCATCAGGGCGGGAAGGCTGTGTCTGTGAAGCATGGCGTTCAGGACGACGTCCTTTCCTCTGATCACGGACTCCCGCTCTTTATCATCCTCCATGTTCTTTAGTTCCGTCGACAATCGATCGCTGCCGATGCAGCGCGCGGCCGCGTCGAGCCGAGAACCATCGATGTCGACAAGGCTCACCCTATGGCCTGGGCCGCTTTCGATCAGGTCTTTGGCCAGGACAACACCTATTTTCCCCGCTCCCATGACAAGATAGTGGCTCATAACGGCTCCTCTTCTCCTCGATCAGAAGCAGAATTATAGAGTCATTCTAGGCGAAAGACAAGGTGAAGTCATTGGCAACGGGTATTGAATCAACTAAAGGAAAGCTATCGGGAGCCGGGGGTTCATTGACAAGCGAAAAACAGCTTGCCTATAATCCTCTTTGCTGGGATCAAGGAGAGATATCATGACGCTTCAGCCGGTCCTCGTCAATGGAGTGTGGCGACCATCCACTCCGCTGTGTGGAACTTTTCAAGCCGTGAACCCCGCGACCGGGGGGACCCTGCCCGACGTTTACCCGATTTCGAGTTTTGAAGAGGTCGAGGCCTGTCTAAGAGCTGGGCACGAGGCAGTCGACGAACTCGACTCGTTCTCGCCGGATTCTATCGCCCAGTTTCTGGGGGTGTGCGCCGATCTGCTCGAATCCCGTGGCCAGGAACTGGCCGAAACAGCTCATGTGGAAACCGGATTATCCATGGAGCCGCGCCTTCGCACGATTGAATTGCTCAGGACGACGGACCAGCTCCGCCAGGCGGCGGCCGTCTGTCGGGACCGCTCCTGGTGCCGGGCGACACTCGATACAACAAAAAATATCCGCTCCAAACACGGCCCACTCGGCGGCCCCGTCGTCATCTTTGGACCAAACAATTTCCCCTTCGCTTTCAATCCCGCGGCCGGGGGGGATTTTGCCGCGGTCATCGCCTCAGGCAATCCGGTCATCGCCAAGGCTAACCCCGGACACCCGGGAACGACCAAGCTCCTGGCGAAGATTGCTTCAGACGGCCTGAAGGAGACCGGACTCCCCAGAGCCACAGTCCAGATGCTCTATCACTTCAGTCCCGAAGACGGTCTGAGGCTCGCCGCTCACCCGCTGATAGGAGCGACGGCCTTCACCGGGAGCCGGGCCGCGGGGCTGCGCCTTAAGGCGGCCGCAGACACGGCCGGCAAGCCCGTCTACCTTGAAATGTCCAGCCTGAATCCCGTGTTTGTCCTTCCCGGAGCCATGGCAGAGCGGAAAGAGCAAATCGCCCAGGAGATATTCGCGTCCTGCACCATGGGGACTGGGCAATTTTGCACGAAGCCGGGACTCGTGATCGTCAAGGGCGGCGACCAGAGCGAGTCCTTTCTTGGCATCATAGAAAAGCTTTTTGAGACGGATCCGCCCGGGCTCCTCGTCAACCGGCGGGCGATAGACAATATCCAGGCCGCGCTCGAGAAAATGACCGGACTTGGCGCCGCGATTGTGACCGGAGGCCGCGAGCTTCCCGGGCCTGGTTATAGCTTTTCCAATACTCTGCTCTGTGTTTCCGGTCAACAATTCCTTAAACACCCACAGGGGCTCCAAGTGGAAGCCTTTGGAAATGTTTCCCTGTTCGTTTTGTTCAGTCATGACGCCCAACTTGCCGAGATCGCAGGTCAGCTGGACGGTAATCTCACCGGAACCATCTACAGCCACAGCCGGGGCCATGACGATCTCCTCTATGAAAAAATCGCGCCGATTTTGCGCCGGAAAGTCGGCCGCCTGCTGAACGACAAAATGCCTACGGGCGTTGTTGTCACTCCGGCAATGAATCACGGCGGCCCGTTCCCGGCCACGGGCCACCCTGGTTTTACGTCGGTGGGGATGCCGGCTTCCCTGCTCCGGTTCACAGCCCTGCATTGTTATGACAATGTCCGGCCTGGCCGGCTTCCGGAAGAGTTGGGGGACAAGAATCCCACCGGCAGGATGTGGCGTTTGATCAACGGCGAATGGACTCGGCGCGACGTCACCTGACCTTCAGCGCGTCCCTCTCATCTTTCTCCTCTATCTGATCTATCTCGTCAAATAGCAGAAGAAAAAGTTTTTTCTTGACGAGATGAACAGGGAGGGATGAGATAGACGATAGATCTTATCTATACAGGCAGATATAGGCGGTGTCCTCTTCGACTTTAAGCTGGAATTTCTCATTGGCTACTACGGTGAAAGTTTGATTTGCACCGAAATTGTTCCTACCCTTGCTTCCCGGAAGCTTAACCGCCAGCTGGCCGGCATTCACCTTAAGCAACTGAGCCTCCCTTTTCCAATTCTTTTCCCTTGATTTTTATCAGCAACTCAAGGACCAGGTTGGCCTGCATATTCGCTACGATGGCCACCCTGGGAGCCATGGGAGAGATACAGTCTTCACACTCCGTCTCTTCATCGCCGCAGATATAAAGATTTCCCAGCTTTCTCTGATGGAGTTTCCTGTTTTTGCCCAACCCGGCCAATCCAGAAGCAGCGATGACCGGCCTATCGGGGAAAAGTGAGAGCCAGGTTTCAATAAGCATCTGCTTCATCTCGGCTTTGTCAAAGGCTTCCACCAGAATATCCGCTTCCGAAAAAATCCCGGCAACGTTGTCAGCCGCGACCTTGACATTGTGAACATCGTATTGGGAAAACGGATTGATCTTCTTTAGATTTTCCTCCAGGGCCTCAACCTTGGGCCTTCCTATCTGTTCAATAAAATACTGCTGTCTGTTAAGGTCGGAAGGTTCGATGATATCAAAATCGGCGATGATCAACTTCCCTATTCCCAACCTCGCCAGAGTCACGGCCGCATTCGACCCAATTCCGCCCGCGCCGGCTATGCCGACAACGCTCTTTGAAAGAACCGCCAGGACTCTGAGGTCGTGCTTGGCAAAAAACTTCTTTTCGAGATCCTTCATCTTAGATCGAGGATGGCGAATCTTTCATCCCACCAATCTCCCCAGCGCCCAGAGAACGGCCAGCCCGGCTAAAGCGCCCCCATAGGCCCAGTTCGGGCGGCGCTCGACGATCTGCCAGCCCCTTGCGCCAAGGAAAAATCCAAGGGGCACGAGCGCGGCCGCCGCCAGGGCAATCCAACTTCCGCTGACGAAGATGTGGTGGGAGACCTTTGGCCAGCCTCCGGCGACCCAAGGTCGGTATCGGATGATATAGGTTATGATGAGCGCAAAGAGGGCGTTGCCGCCATAGGCGCTCATGATTCCGGTCAGGGCTCCACGGAATAACCCCTTTCGTTCTCGCTTTAGGAAAGCCGAACAGAACACGTCAAAAACCGCACCGATCATGAATATCCCCAGAAGATGGCAATAGAATGGGGCCGCGTTCGCCAGCTTAAAGACCGCCGCAAAAGCACCCACGGCCGCCGAGGAGCCCGGCTCATTGACGACACCCCTGGCGATGGCCAGGACAAAAAAGGCGAAGGCCGAAAGCCAAACCGAAGCGAAGGGGAGATTCTTTCCCCACAAACTTTCTCCCACAAACACCTCAGCCAGTCCCCAGGCTGAGCCGAACAAGATGATCCACATCCAATTCTTATAGCTCCTCATCTTCTTGATCCCTCCTCCGAAGCGACAACAATATGTTCTTTGGATTTGCCGCGGCCCCCTTCAAGGACCGGACCATCCCCATCAGTATGTTCTCAAACAGGATCCCGACGAACGGGTCGAGAGCAAGGACGTCGCCGTCGAGCTCCAAAAAAACAGGCGAGTCCCCGAGATCGGACCTCTGCTCCAGGAAATCAGCGATCTCTTTAGCCTGGCGAGGATCGAAGCGGGGCACCGAAAAGGGGCCCTCCTCTTCTGAAATTACGGCCAGAAGGTCCCCCGGCGCAGAAGCGGGTCTGTCGTCGAAACCCTTCCTGAGGATCTCGATTTTCTTCAAGCCTCGAATACCGGGGCCGCCTTCCACCATGACGAAATCGGCCGTCGGAAAATGCCTTCGCGTTATCTGCCGGAAATCAATATCTGCTTTTCCTTTTGTGATGACCGCCAGCTCACCGGGACCGACCATCCCCACTCCGGCTGCTCCCGCCCGTGAGAATTCCCAGGAGTCTTTCCCTTCCAGATCGAGGGTGAACCCGTGGCCGCAATGCTTGATGACGAAAACGGAATGGCCTCTTTTTTGGAGCTCCGGGATCAGCCGCCGGATCAAACTCGTCTTGCCACTCTGGGATTGGCCGACGATGGCCACGGTTTTCATGAGCCTCATCTCTTCCCGGAGTATATAGCACAAATCATTTGTCTCGTCCATCTCGCGAGAGGGTTTTTGGGCTTGAAAAAGAAGATTTCATTTGTTATAATGCGCCGGACTCCGAGTCACGGGCTCTAAAGCGTCGCCTCAGATGCCACGGCCCTTGACCGATAGGGCAAGGCTGGAAACGGCCTTACCTTCCGTGCTTGAAAAGGAGATATCATGAAATTATCTATCCACACACACAAACCAAAATTCATTGTCTTTCTTGCCTTCTTGATCTTGTTGTGGGTTCCCCTGTTTGTCCGCCCCCAGGAGAATAAGGAGAAAGAAAAAAAGGAGGAGAAGGTCCCCAAGATTACCGAGGAGATCCTGGTCGTGGGCAAAGCGCCCAAAGAGGCCCCCGTCTCGATGGTGATCAGCCTCAGCTCGACACAGATCGATCAGCTGAAGCCCCTCGACCTCTCCGAAGCCATCAAGTATGCGCCCGGAGCCATGGTCACCGTCGGCAACAAGAACGAATTCTCTCTAAAGCTGCGCGGTTTTGACAACAAGCGGATTGCCCTCCTCGTAGACGGAGTGCCGGTTATCGACCCCTATTACGGCTCCTTCGATCTCAAAACCATTTCGGCCGGGGGGATCGAGTCTATTCAGATCACGGAAGGCCCCTCCTCGGTCCTCTATGGTCCCAACACGCTGGGCGGGATCGTCAATGTCATCACCCGGAGACCCAGTCCTGACCCAAAGTTGGCCCTCGCCGGATCCTACGGTGAAAGGACAACGAAAAGCGCGGGAGTTGACTCTTCCTACCAGTGGAAGAATTTCGGATTTGCCGCGGCAGCCTACTACCAGGATTCTGATGGTTACAATTACATGGATCCGAACGGCGCTAAGAAGGTCAGGGCGAATAGCGACTACAAGAGGGCGAACCTTAATCTGAAGCTTTATTATGTCCCTTCAGACAAGACCGAGATCATGGTCAACGGCGGTTACTATCATTCGGAATACGGCATGCCGCCGGACCTTTATTCCGGCAGGCCTCGTTATTGGCGTTTTCCGGACTGGGATAGGTACACTCTCAATGCGGGCGGTTATACGGCTCTGGGAGCGCGTTCTTCCCTTCGCTTCCGGGCTTTCTACGTCCGGTACAACAACACCCTCGACTTTTTTCAGAACCAGGCCATGACCATCCGGCAATCGGAGAGTACCTTCAATAACGCCGATTACGGCGTCTTCGGCATCGGGGATTTCACCTTGAGTTCTTGGAATTCGCTCAAGGTCAGCGTTTATTATCAGGGAGATTCGGTCAAGACCCAGGACGACATCAACCTCCCCTGGACAAAGTTCCATCAGGGGACGCTCTCTAGCGGTATCGAAGACCATATCACCGTCTTCGAAAAATGGAAAATCATCGCTGGCGTGAGCTTTGACTACCTCGATAAGCTCACAGGCGGGAGCACTTCAAGAGTGAACCCCCTGGTCGGCTTGAAGTATTCACCGACGGAGAACCTGGATCTGCACATCTCTTTTGCCAACAAATCCAAGTTCCCATCCATGAGCTCCCTGTACTCTCCGAGCCAAGGAAACCCCAACCTCCACAGCGAATTCGCCTCGACCTGGGAGTTAGGGGCCACCTACGGCAAGGGGCTCTACTTGACGGGCTCCGTCTTCGTCACCAAGCTTAAAGACATGATCAACAGTTTCAGGCTGCCCAACGGGCTGCGCACTTACTTCAACATTGGAGAGGCGCGCCTGAATGGAGCGGAGATCCAAGCGCAAAAATCATGGAAGTGGCTGAATGCAACGGTGAATTACACCTACCTGGACCATAAGAACATCAGCGACAACAGGCCGCTGGATGTATTGTCGAAGCACAACCTGAGCTTCGAGCTCGATATCATGCCTTTGCCAAGCTTGCACTTGGGCCTCTCTGGGCTCTACGCTTCCAAGTCATACTGGTATGATAGTAATGTCAGAAAACTCCTCGACATCCCCCGTTACAGGTTCCTGGATGCGGTCCTTTCTTACTCTCTGGGCAGGTTCTCCCCGTTTATCAAGATCGCCAATGCGTTCAACACTTATTTCTATACAGAACCAGGATTTCCGTGGAGGGGCCGTTATCTCGAGGTCGGCTTCAGGGCGGACATCCTAAAATAAAACGATGTCCTTCTCGCCGGCCTTCTATCTCGTTATGAACAGAGCGAGGAACCAAAACTAGGATTCTTTCCGGGTTTGGACGCGATAGACAAAATGGACGAGACAGCCGATTTTAGAGCCCGAGCTCTTGGGCAATCCCCTGCATCGCCTTAATGCAGGTGGAGATGAACTCATCCAGTTCCATCGGGATGTTCCGGCATTCTTCGATTTCCTCTCGCCTGGCCCCCCGGGCGAAGCTTTTTTCCTTGTACCGCCGCTTGACAAATTCCAGGTCGATTGAGCCGAGCTTCTTGTCCGGATGCATCAGAGTCGCGGCGATGATCAATCCGGTCAGTGGGTCAACGGAATAAATTGACCAATCCATGGCGTTCTGGCAGGGGACTTTGCCGGCGTGGGCCTGAACGGCCTCTATGATTTGGGGGTCAATTTGCAGGTCTTGCAGGATCTTGACCGTCTCGGTCGTGTGCAGCTCGGGACTTTTTTCCGTGAGTTCATAATCGAGGTCGTGGAGGACTCCGGCCAAGCCCCATTTTTCTACATCCTGACCGAGCCGCGCGGCCATCGCCCTCATGCAGGCCTCGACAGCCAGACAGTGTTTCACCAGGTTTTTGTTTTTGAGGTGCTTTTTTAAGAGTTCGAGAGCTTCGTCTCGGTGCATGGTTGATTCTCCTTTCGTTAACTCTTTTTATCTTGATCGGCCTTGATTTCCTTTTTCTCGGCCGCCACTTTTTTCTCTATCGTATAGGGAACTTCCGCTTCCGCCTTTTCCTTGCCATCGCCAACCCGCACGCCCACCATGTAGGTCCCCTCCTTTTGAGGATACCAGATAAACGTGTTTTTGTCCGATTCTTTCTGGACGACCTCGCTCTTTTCCCCTTCCTTCAAATAAAACTCAAACTTAGGCAGGAAGAACCCGAATGTTGTGGCCGTGAAAACGGTCTCTTCGCCCATTATCCCGGGAGGTTCCTTCATCGGACTCAAGATAACCTTGACCTGTTTCGACAAGTAAATGAGCTCTCCCTCCTCTCGTTGGGGGTTATAGACATTCACCAAGAGATAGGGGTTGAGCCAAAGGGCGTTTGACTTCAGATCCAGAGGCGCGCTGTAATCTCCGGCTTTTTTCCCCGTTTCAGTGTCGTAGCAGGCCAGCTGCGTGGAATAGGAGGAGGCGACGATCTTGTCTCCGGCCAATTCCAGCCGGAACACACTGTGGGAAGGAAGAGGCTGCCACCAGAGGATGTCGCCGCTTCGCTTATTCAAGCAATAAAGAACGTTGTTGGAGGTGAAAAAATAGAGACGTTTTTTGTCCACGACGGGAGGGATCGATATCTGGCCGCCCATCAGGATCCGCCATTTTCTAGATTGTCTGGCCAGTCCCAAACAGTAGAAGTAGTTGTCCCCTGTACCAAAATAGAGACGATCGTCGTCAACCACGGGAGCGACCCGGATCCCGGAGCCGGCACTGAAATTGCCGGCCAATTTGCCCTTCTCAGTCAGGAAGTACAGCCGTCCGCTGTCGCAGCCAAAGATCACCTGCTGTCCAGAAAAAGCCGGGGCGGCGCGGATGGCGCCCTCCGCTTTAAACCGCCAATTCTCCTCACCTCGGTTCGAATCGAGGGCAAGCAGTTCGCCAGATTCGAGGCCGGCGTAGATGATCCCCTCTTTCTCTCTGAGCTCGGAGGTTATGGCCACGTCGATCTTCTTCTGCCAGATCAAATGACCCTGGAGGTCGAGATAATAAAGCGTGTTGGATCGATCATTGATCGTGAGGCCGTGCGCACCCAGGCACGGGGCGGTGAGGAAATCGGCTTCGGCCTTGAACTTCCAGAGAATCCTTTTTTTGAGGCCGTCCAGGCAGAAGACCAAACCGTTTCTGGTCGAAAAATACAGCAGACCGTCGTCCCGTAGGATCAGGCCGTCGATTTCCCCCCCATAGGCGACCGAAAATGTCTCCTCGATCGGGAAAATGAGTCCACTCGGATAAGGGGGGATCTTCTCCCTGAAGAGCGCGCATTGAACGGAGAAAAGGACAATCGCCAGGGATAAACAAGCCAATTTTTTCCTCATCGCTATTCAGGCGGATTATCATATCATTTTTTCCAATCCTTCAAAAGTTGAGGCCTTCCGCCTTCCTCTCCTCCGTTCCTTTACAGAACAACCCCAAGCTGTTATCATTCTGGAGAAGTTGCCATGATCAATTACATCTTGCTGTATAAGATCAAAAAGAAAGTCAAGAAGATCCTCAGGGACAAGATCGCGGACGATGAGCTGGCCACGACCAAGAGATCTTGTATCGACTGCCTGGCCAGCGACATCAGCTGGGAAATCTACTATATTATGAAAGAAAAAGAACCCAGTGAACAGTGAGCTGTGAGGGGTGAGGAGCAAGGGGTAGGGAGAAACCCTAACGCCTTACTGTTTACCGGCCCTCATTTTTTCTTTGATCGTCTTCCACCACTCGATGCGCTTCTTGATTTCTTTTTCCAGCCCGAAACTCCCCGGCTCGTAATAGACTCTGCCCTTCAGCCTCTCGGGAAAAGTCACCATGTCTGTCGTAGAAAAAGGGAATTCATGGGCATATTGGTAGTCCTGTCCATAGCCCAGGTCTTTCATCAGCCCGGTGACCGGGTTCCTGATCTGGAGCGGAACCGGTTCGTGCGGACTGGCCTCGACATCTTCCATCGCTTTGCCGAAGGCCTCATAAGCCCGGTTGCTTTTGGGGGCTGAAGCCAAGTAGATCACCGCCGCCGCCAGGGCCAGCTCCCCTTCGGGGGACCCCAGAAAATCGTAGGCCTCCTTGGCTTGAAGGGCGATGGCCAACGCCTGAGGATCGGCCAGGCCGATATCCTCGGAGGCGAACCTGACCAGGCGCCGAACGATATAGAGCGGGTCTTCGCCTGAGGCGACCATGCGGGCGAGCCAGTAAAGTGAAGAGTCGACGTCGCTGTTGCGCAAACTCTTGTGCAGCGCCGAGATCAGGTTGAAGTGCTCCTCTCCGGATTTGTCATAGAGGAGGAGTCTCTTCTGGAGAGCCTCCTGGACTTCGGTCACGGTGATCCCAGGGCCTTTCGCCAAGTTGCCCGCGATCTCCAGCGTGTTGAGGGCCCGCCGGGCATCCCCGTTGGCGTAGTCGATGATCATCTTCCGGGCTGCTTCCTCCAGGCTGAGGTTTTTCATTCCCAGCCCTCGCTCCTTGTCGACCAGAGCATCCTGGATAATTCTGCTCAGAGCCTCCTCTGAGAGCGGGTTGAGGACAAGGACTTTTGTACGGGAGAGGAGCGGCGCGATCACCTCAAAAGAGGGATTCTCGGTGGTTGAGCCGAACAGGATGATGTCGCCTCTTTCCACGTAAGGAAGGAAGGCGCCCTGCTGGGCCTTGTTGAAGCGGTGGATCTCATCGATAAAAATAACCGTTGGTTGGCCGTACATTTTGCGGTGGCTCTCCCCCTCGGCCATGACCTCCTTGACCTCTTTGATTCCGGAGAGTACGGCGCTGAAAAAGAGGCAAGGGAAATTGAAACGCTGGGCCAGCATGTAGGCGAGCGTCGTCTTGCCCGAACCCGGAGGTCCCCAAAATATCAACGAGACGAGATGGTCGGCCTGGACGAGCTCGGTCAGGATTTTCCCCTTGCCCAGCAGGTGCTCCTGGCCGTAGAATTCTTCGAACGTCCGCGGCCTCATGCGCTCGGCCAGCGGGACCTGGCTGTCCTGGACTTTCGCTCGCTTCTGTATTTGCTCCGACCCCATGGCATCTCGGCCCTTGGCAGGCCCCTGCGCCTCTTTGGTTTTCTTGTCAGCGGCCATGGCAATTTAGATTATAGCAGATATCCCAGCCAAACTAACCCCTGAAATCTGAGATTTGTATTTGACGAGATGTCGACAGACGCCAAAACGAGATAGACATCTTCCTCGTCTTGACGAAAAGGCGATTAAATGGTAATTTGAGTTCTGATCTTAGGCCAGTGAGAATTGAAACCAACCAAGCCAGCGTGAAAAAGTCGGAGAAACCCGCAGAAAAGCTCATCTACAGGCTTGACGAGGTCGGCCGGATGACCAAAGTCGCGATCGGAACGATCGAGGCTTGGGAGAAGGAGTTCCCTTTTCTTCACGCCGGGTTGGATTCGCGGGGCCAGAAGATTTTCAGACTCAGGGACGTCGAGATTATACGCCGGATCAAGACGCTCCTCGAGGAGAAGAAATTGACCGTGGCCGGCGTCAAGCGGCGCATCGAGGAGGAGTTCGGGATGAGATCCTCGACCCAGGTTCATCCTGACCGGATCAAAAAGGTCCTCCTCCAGGTCAGAGACGACCTTCAGGAGATCGCTGCTGCCCTGGCCAGGTCAGGGAAATAGTCCTAAGATCTCGAATCGTTATTTGGTATAATTAGAAACCTCAGTCGGGACGTGGCGCAGCTTGGTAGCGCACATGCTTGGGGTGCATGGGGTCGGCGGTTCAAATCCGCCCGTCCCGACCATCCTCATCTTGGTTCTGTCATTCGGGCGGGTGTAATCCCCGGGACTCTTGAACCCGCCTAAAGAAAAAAGATATTGAGATGAACACGAACCGGAGGAGAGCCTGAAATGAGCGCGATAAAAAAACAAAAAACCGAGCAGAGCCTCAAGGCCCGGGTCCTGAAATTGAACGACCTGGTACAATACCAGCCGGACGCGATCGTCAGCCGAGAGGTCGTTCACCAAAAAGCCGGAAGCGTAACCATTTTTGCTTTTGATCGCGGGCAGCAGCTCAGCGAGCATACGGCCCCGTTCGACGCCCTCGTCCATGGTCTCGAAGGCGAAGCCGAGGTTACGATTTCCGGCCAGGCCCATGCCATCCACATGGGAGAGATGATCATCATGCCCGCAAACGAACCTCACGCCCTGAGAGCCCTGACCCGCTTCAAGATGGCTTTGATCATGGTCAAATCCTGATGGTTTCGATCAAAACCCCCGGGCCCCTCATTCTGTTAACCAACGACGACGGTTTTTTCTCGGAAGGAATCAGTGCTCTTTATCGGAAAATGAAGGATCTGGGCCGGGTCATCATTGTCGCCCCGGACCGGGAACAGAGTGCCACCTCGCTTTCCCTTACCCTCCATCGGCCGCTGAGAATGAAGAAGATAAAGAGGTCCGTTTTTGCGGTGGACGGAACTCCGGCCGACTGCGTCTATCTGGCCCTGGAAAGGATCCTTCCCCGAAAGCCGGATCTTCTCATCTCGGGCCTCAACCATGGTCCCAACCTGGGCCAGCAGGACATTGCCTATTCCGGCACCGTGGCCGCGGCCATCCAGGGCACTTTTCTTGAGATTCCTTCGCTGGCCGCATCAGTGCTTTCTGATGACGAGGGGAGATTCCCGTTTGTCTTCGCGGCCGGAGTCATGCGTCAGATGGCCGGATATTTGCTTCGCTCCGGACTTCCCAAAGGACTCACGTTGAACATCAATTTTCCGCCGGTTCCGGTCAAGGGGCTGAAAATGACGCGACTGGGCCAGAGAAAATATAACCCCGAGATCGTTGAAAAAAAGGACCCGCGTGGGAATTCCTACTTCTGGATCGGCGCCGGCCGGCCGGAATCATCTGGAACAAGATCCAGCGACGTGGCCGCGGTCAGAGAAGGTTACATCTCACTCACTCCCCTGCACACCGATCTGACGGATTATCGTGCGATACGGCTTCCCCTGTTGAGAAGAATCTTGAGCCGGCTCTCCGGCTAGGATCCTCTGTTCTTTCGCCGCTGCCGAAGAAATTCAAAGACCGCGGGCAGAACAGAGATGATGATAATGGCAAAGATTACCAGGCTGAAGTTTCGTTTGACGAGTTGAATATTCCCGAAGAAATATCCTCCGAAAACAAACACTGCGACCCAGCCCACCCCCCCGATGATGTTGTAGCTTATGAACTTCCCATAGGACATGTTCCCGATTCCCGCCACGAAAGGAGCGAAGGTGCGGATGATCGGGACGAAGCGGGCGATGATAATCGTCTTCCCGCCGTATCTTTCGTAGAATGCATGGGTCCGATCGAGGTACTCCTTCTTAAAAAACCGGGTTTTCTCCCTTTGGAACATCTTGGGCCCAACATAGTGGCCAAGCCAATAGTTCAGCGTGTCGCCCAGGACCGCTGCGGCGGCCAGAATCACGAAAAGCCAGACCACCTTGAGTTTCCCGATCGCCGCAAAGGTGCCGGCCGCAAAAAGCAGGGAATCTCCCGGAAGGAAAGGAGTCACCACAAGTCCGGTTTCGCAAAAGATGACGACGAAGAGGATCCCGTAGATCCAAACATGATAGAGATCGATCAGGTGTCCCAGGTGTTTGTCTAAGTGCACGATCAGGTCAATGAATTTTGAGATGAGCTCCATGGACCCTCCGGCCATCCTGGGTGAGGCATTTTGTCCGCCAAAAATGATCCCATACTATACAATTTGTCGTGCTCGGGAATCAAGCTTAAGAACGCGAGCACTGAGCCGTGAGCAGTGAGCAGCCAAGAGTCTAAATCGAAAATCTTATGGCTGAGCCTTCTCTCTCAGCGTTTGCACCGATCGATTCTTCCACTTGGCGCCAATAATGGTGATCTGGGAGCTGAGAAGCGGTGCCACGGGAAGGCTTCGTCGAAGAGATGAATATATCCAGCCGAGGAATCTCCGTTCTCCTGCCTTCTGCTCCGTCACATTATTTCGAGATGTAACCCCTTGAGCGGTTCTAAAGAAAACGTCCGTTCGGTCATTCCGAATTTATGATGTTATGACGGCTCACCGCCTTTTTTGAGAAAGACGCTTGCTCATCATGCTAAAATAGGTCGCTCATGAAAGATAAGATAGCAAGGATCGACCGGGCGCTAGAGAAGCTGTCTGGCTATGATACCGAATGCGCCTTGTGCCCCCGCGAATGCCGGGTTGATCGAAGCGGGGGGGCCGCCGGGATCTGTCAGACCGGAAGTGCCGCGGCGGTGTCCCGAGCCCTTCTCCATTACGGCGAAGAGCCGGCCATCAGCGGCCATTCCGATTGGACTCATGACAAGGCGAAAAAGAATGCGCGGGGCGGCGGATCGGGCACGATCTTCTTTACTGGCTGCAACCTAAAATGCCTGTTTTGCCAGAACTATCAATTGAGTTGGCTCGTGGAAGGCGAGGAAGTGAGTGACCAGGAACTGGCCGACCTGATGCTTGGGCTGCAAGACCAGGGCGCGCTCAACATCAACCTGGTTTCTCCCAGCCACGTGCTCGCTCCCATCCTGAGGGCGCTGCGGTTGGCCACCTCCGGGGGGCTCGAACTTCCGGTGGTGTACAATTCTAACGGTTACGAGAAAGCGGACGTGATCCGGCTCCTCGAGGGGGTTATCGACCTCTATCTCCCCGACCTTAAGTATTTTTCTCCTGTGATATCACAGAAGTACTCGGGCGCCGCCGATTATTTCCGGTGGGCCAGCGCGGCCGTCGAAGAAATGTATTTGCAGCAGCCTGCTCTCGTCCTCGACGATGAGGGGATCGCCCGCCGCGGGCTCATCCTGCGGCATCTTGTCCTTCCCGGCCAGGTCGAAGATTCCTTGGCCGTTCTGGAATGGATCAGAAGAAGCCTCTCGCCGGCGGTCTGCTTGAGCCTGATGAGCCAGTATCACCCCTGCTTTCGGGCACCCCAAGAGCTCCAGCGAGATCTTACTCCGGGGGAATATGAAACCGTCGTTTCCAGGGCGCAAGAGCTGGGCTTTGAGCATTTGTATACTCAGCCAGTCCGGTTCAAATCAGAAGAGCACCTCGTCCCGGATTTCAGGCGTAGCGACCCTTTCAGATGGGAATGACCTCCGGTTTCTCAATAGCTCCTGGGGCGGTAGATCCACGGTCGAGGAAGCTGGTCTTTGGTTAAACCCAGGCCGATAGCGATCTCGCGCAGCTTGGTCTGAATCACCTGCACGTTTTCCGGGCCCATGCGGAAGAATTGTTTCTGGGCCGGGGTCAAGCCTTCCAGTTCTTCGTCGACGATTCTGTAGCTCACAACTTTTTTTTCCAGCTCGATCGGACCGTCGACGGCGGGGACTCGGAGAAGCTCCTCGATCGCTCTGATCAGAGTGTCTTTGAAGTCTTCGGTCGGATAGCCCAGGTCTTTGTAAGCGTCCTGAAAGAGAGGCTTCAGCCCCCGAAAAAGGCGGAGGCAGCTCTTCGTGTCCAAAGAGATGAAGACGTCTGATACAAGGTTGTATCGCTCGGAGTTGCGGGGGTCGATAAATAATCGACCGTCCCTTTTGGCGACTTCGAATCTCCCCGGCGGGACGAAGAAATCGATCTGGGTTTTGGGACTTTGTCCGTTAGCTATGTTATCGACGGCGGCCACGAATTTGCGGATCAGGTCCTTGCTTTTTAGCCAGGCTGAGAGGCGAGGATGGGAGGAGAGTTCCTGAGCCAGCCGTCTCAACAGATCATCGCTCTTGTCGAGTTCGACCGGAGGGAGTTTGAATGCCTCCTTCTCTTCCTCAGCCCCGGGTTTTTCCGCGGGAATCGAAGGCGCCTCGATCGGAGCCTTTTGGGAGGAAGCCGGATGCTTGGCCGGCCTGTGGCTTAACAGATAGTAGATCCCAAACCCTATGCCGACGACAACGACAATGATGACGGCCGTCCGGACGATCTTTTGAGTTTCATCCATCATCATGCTCCTTTGCCGGCTTCAATCTCAATCCGCCTTCTTGATTCTGATATTCCCGTTGAGCGCGGTCAGAGTCACCCTGGCACCCTGCTCAGCCTTGAGATCAAAATCGCTGTCCAGGGTCCCGTTTGGGACGGTGGCCTCGATTCTGGCCCCCGCATCGGGCTGTAGATAGAGTGTAATATCCCCCTCGCGGACCGTGATCTTCACCACGTCCTCGGCCCTCAGATCAAGGATTTCGGCGTCAACAGAACCCCTGGTCACCGAGGCGTCGAGTGACCCCGAATAATTCTCTAACTCGGCCTGGCCCTCATCAAGATTAAGAACCACTGTCCCATAGAGATCAGATATTCGGACTCTTCCCCTCCGATTGCTGATCGTCTTGAGGTCAATCGAATGCGGCACGAAGAGGTCATAATTGAGCCCGATACTGTCTTTCTCTGCGCCGGGCTCTTCTGCCCAAATCTTGATCTTGTCCTCGGATTGATCCACCTGGACGTCGGGCCGAGCTCGACCGATTCCGTAGAAGCGGATCCCCCGTTTTTGCGGTTGATTCCAAACCTCCCTCGCCGTGATATCGACCTCATTTTTTTCCCAGCCTGAAATAGTGATGTCCCCATTCCGGTTCGCAAGATCGACGGTTCCCCCCGGCTCCTGGGTCAGAACCTTGTGAAACTCCCGACTGAGAGGAAGTCCCTCGACGTTCTGCTCGTCCACCACGGCGACCAGGCAGGATGCAAAGAAGACGAAACTCAAGCCTAGAGCCAGAAGCCCGTACTTCTTCATGGCAATCTCCTCCGCCCTCGTCTCCAGCCGAGGGCAAGATATCAGGGCTGGTCCGGTCTTCCAAACCAAAGCCGTTCGGCGTTGTCCCTGGCGATCATGTTCTGGGCCCGCGGGGGCAATCTCTCGAGAAGCTTGTTGTAGCGGGCCATGGTCCGGCCCAAATGCTCAAAATGGCCGCAGAGGTCGCTGCCGATGGCGAATCGATCCGGAAAGCGGTTGATCGCCTCCAGCCAGTGTTTTTTCGGCTCCAGATTCAAGCAAACGACATCATCATAGACAACCCAAGAGATATCGACTGTGAGGTTTGGATATTTGTTGAATAGAGAAACGATCATCTCGTGATAGTTTTTGTGGAAAACCCGACGCGACATCCCGACATGCGCCCAGACGAACCTGGTCTTGGGGAATTCCTTGAGCACTTCATCGAGCTCGTGAAGGTGTTCGTACTCGTCATGGATCGAGACCGAGGTGCTGTTCTGATGGATCAGGACGGGAAGTTCCTTGGCCGCGCAGAGCTCGTAGATGTCGAAGAGCGCGGCGTGATTCACTCGGGCCGTTTCCTCTTTGGTCAGGTTGGTCAAGTCATCGTGACGGCAGAGAATCTCCCCCACTCCCCGCCAAAAAGGGTACTTTGCGAGCATGCGCTCGACATCTCGCACCGCATATTTATCGGTCGGATTGAAGCCACAGATGAGAGGGGCGAACCGCCCGCGGACCTTGGGAGTCAACTTTTCGAATTCTCCGGCCAGGATTTCGTCCGTTTGATTAAAATAGTAACACGGGGAATTATCATCCAGGTAATAATGAGGCGGCTTCTTCTCGAAAGACTCCCACTTTTTCTTGACCGGCAAGCCGAAGACGACCGCCTTGAGGATACCGCCGGCATCCATCGCCTTGAGGAGACCGTGGATCCCGTCCGATTCCTGGACGAAATCGACAAAGTGCAGATGGGCGTCGATGACCGGAACGACGACCCTGGTCTCCGTTTGATCTGTGATCTTTTTGTGAAAAGTAGCGTGATAACTCATCTCTTGTCACATTCCAGGCGATCCGGGTTTAATGTACTCTTTTTCCAGCGCCGAGACAAGGCGTCTCCCGCCTCAAGTTTCCCGCAGATTCTCGGGCCGGTGCTTGACCACTTTGGCTTCGACCATGTAGATCACATCCTCGGCGATGTTCGTGGCGTGGTCACAGATCCTCTCCAGGTGGCGGGCTACGAGGATGAGGGCCACCCCCCGGGTTATGGTGGACGAATCCTTCAACATGTAATCGCACATCAGCTCTGTCTGGACAAGGTTGCGCAGGAAATCGGCCTGGTCGTCGCGCAGAATGACTTCCTTGGCCAGCTTCACATCCTTGTTGACAAAAGAATCGATGGCATCCTTAACCATGCCCTGGGCGAGCCGGGCGAGCTTGGGGATATCGATCAACGGTTTTAGCTGGGGTCTATCGGCCAATTCCAGCACCCTCTGGGAGATATCCACGGCCAGATCCGCGATCCTCTCCAGGTCTGTGCCGATCTTCATCGACATGGTGATAAAACGGAGGTCGATCGCCATGGGCTGGTGCAAGGCAATGAGATCCAGACACTTTTCATCGATGCGGAGCTCCATCTCGTTGATCTTCGTGTCGTCCTCAATCACACGCCTGGCTTTTTCAACGCTGAGTTCTCGCAGGGCTTCGTTCGATTTGACGATGGCCTCTTCGGTCAGGCTGGCCATGTGGAGAGTCTCCTTGTTGAGCTCCGCCAGTTCTTTGTCCAGGTAGCGTTCCATTCGAACCTCCTTTTTGTTTATCGTCTTATCCAAATCGTCCGGTGACATAATCCTCGGTCCGGGAGTCTCCGGGTTTCGTAAAGATCTGAACCGTCTCGCCGAATTCCACCAATTCCCCCAGGAGAAAATAGCCGGTGCTATCTGAAACCCGGGCCGCCTGCTGCATGTTATGGGTGACGATGACGATCGTGTATTTTTTTTTCAGTTCATGCATCAGGGCCTCAATCCTCTCGGTGGCAATCGGGTCAAGCGCCGAGCAGGGCTCGTCCATCAGCAGGATTTCAGGCTCGATGGCCACCAGCCTGGCGATGCAGAGGCGCTGCTGTTGTTCGTCGAGCAGGGCGAGTGCGTCACAATCCAATCTGTCCTTGAGCTCCTCCCAGAGGTGCACGGATTCCAGACTCCGGCGGAGCCTTTCTTCGAGGACCGCCTTGTTCAATATTCCGTGGACCCTCAGGCCGTAGGTGATATTATCAGAGATGGAGAGCGGAAAAGGATTGGGCCTCTGGAAGACCATCCCGACCTTCTTCCGAAGCTTGAGCAAATCGACTCCCGGCTTGTAGATGTCCTGATCATCAATGATGACGGTGCCGCTGATTTTCACATCTTCGATCAGATCATTCATCCGATTGAGGGAACGCAGAAATGTTGTTTTGCCGCATCCCGACGGCCCGATCAGCGCGGTGATTTTATTCGACTCGATGTTCAGGTTGATATTTTTGAGAGCCTGAAACCTGCCGTAAAACAGCGAAAGATCCCTGACCTCGATGATGCTCATGGTCTTATTTTCCTGCTCATCACCCGAATCTTCCCGAAATATAATCGTTCGTTTTTGAACACTCAGGCGCCGTGAAGATCTTCTCCGTCGGCCCCATTTCGACGAGCTCTCCACTCAAGAAAAAAGCCGTCCGGTCGGCGATCCGAGCAGCCTGTTTGGTGTTATTCGTGACCAGGATAATCGTATAGTCCTCCTTCAGGCGGCGAAGAGATTCTTCGATCTTCATCGTCGAGATCGGGTCAAGCCCGGAGGTCGGTTCATCCAGCAGGATATATTCCGGCCGAAGGGCAAGGATTCTGGCGATGCAGAGCCTCTGCTGTTGACCCCCCGAAAGTTTTAGAGCGCTGGAATGAAGGCGATCACAAACCTCTTCCCAGAGCCCCGCCTGGCGGAGACTCTGTTCAGCGAGCTCGTCGAGCTGGCGCCGCTTCTTCATTCCCGCCATCCTGTTCCCGAAAATGACATTTTCGTAGACCGACCTGGGCAGCGGCACGGGCGTCGCGAAGACCATTCCGAGCCTCCGTCGCAGCTCGACGACGCTGACATCGGGAGCGTAAATATTCTGTCCATCGATCTCGATTGTCCCTTCGATTCTCGTCCCCGGGATGAGGTCGTTGAGCCGGTTGAGCGAGCGCAGAAAAGTGGACTTGCCGCTGGCCGCGGGACCGATGATCCCCAGAATTTCATTTCGGCAGACGTCGAGGCTGATATCCTTCAAATATCGGGCCTGACCAAAAAAGCAACTGAACGCCTTTGCCCTGATCGCGGCCCTCCCTGCAACTGATTCGGACATGCTGCTAGGAATACTTCCTGATGAATTTTTCCATAAGATAGTAGGTCAAGAGATTGATCATGAGAATTGAGATCACGAGCACGGCCGCCGTCCCATAGGCGTGGGACATTGATATTCCTTCCCTCGCCAGGATGTAAAAATGCACGGCCATCGTCCGGGAGGAAGAAAAGAGGGATGTCGGAATCCGCAAGACGCTTCCGGCCGTGAAGATAACGGCCGCCGTTTCACCGATGCTCCGGCCGACACTCAAGATGATGCCCGTGACAATGCCCGGTGTTGCCGAAGGAAGCACAACCCTGGTCACGGTCTGCCATTTTGTGCTGCCCAGCGAGAAGCTGACCTGGCGAAAGGAGGCCGGCACACTTCGAATCGCCTCTTCGCTCGTGCGGATGATCGTCGGGAGGGTCATGAAAGCCAGGGTCAGACCGCCGCTCAAGATCGACCAGCCGAACTTGAGCTTGGTTACAAACAAGATAAACCCAAACAGCCCGAAAATGATGGATGGAATTCCCGCCAGGCATTCCGCGCCAAAGCGAATGACCCGAGTGAGGCGATTTTCAAAAGTGTACTCGGTCAGAAAAATAGCCGTTCCGACTCCGAGAGGAGTCGCGACCAGGATGGCCATCAACGTCAGGGCCATCGTCCCCACGATCGTCGAAAAGATTCCGCCCGACTTCCCCATGTCCACGGGATTCGTCGTCAGGAAGGCCGCGTTCACTTCCGGAAGACCCTTCCGTAAAATAAAGACCACAATGAAAATCAGGATGAGAACCGTGATCAAGGTGAACAACCAGAGAATCCCCTTGACGGCCTTCTGCTCGATTCTGGGATTGAGATACACTTATTTCTTCCTGATCCGCCTGGCTGAAGTCACGTTGGCGATGGTGTTGAGAATCATGATGATCACAAACAGAATGACTCCTGTGGCGAACAGTGCTTCGCGGTGCTCACCGCTGGCGTACCCCATCTCCAAGGCGATATTCGAGGTCAGGGTCCTGACCGGCGCCAGGATGGAATTGGGAACACTGATGGCATTTCCGGCGATCATGATGACAGCCATGGTCTCGCCGATCGCTCTCCCCATGCCCAGGATGATGCTGGCGATGATTCCCGAGCGGGCGGCCGGAAAGAGGACCATCTTCACGGTCTGCCAGCGGGTGGCTCCCATGGCGATCGACCCTTCCCGGTATGTCGGCGGCACGGCCAGCAGGGAATCGATCGAAATGCTGATGATCGTCGGCAAAATCATGATGCCGAGGATGATCGAAGCCGCAAGGACAGAAAGACCCGGCCCGCCCAGCGTCTCCCGGATAAAGGGCACGAGGATGACGACCCCCATAAACCCGTAAACGACGGATGGAATGCCGGCCAGAAGCTCGATGACCGGCTTGATCACCCTCCTCAACCGCTTGGAAGAAAATTCTGTCAGGAAAATGGCGCAGGCTAAACCAAAAGGCACCCCGAGAATCAGCGCGCCCGCGGTGACCATAACAGAACCAGTGATCATCGGCAGCAAACCGAAGCTCTTTTCGGTCGGATACCAATCGAGGCCGAAGAGGAATTTTTTGAAGCCGTACCTGAACATGATCGGCGTGCCTTGGGAAAAAATAAAAATGGTGATAATGGCCAGGATCGAGACGGCCGAAAAGGCGATCATCAAGAGAGCCAATCGGGTCAGTTTCTCGTTTCGCTGCAGGCGGTTCATCTCTGCGTCACCGGGATCAATCCTTCTTTTTTGATCAGGTCTTGTCCCTCGGCGGAAAGGACAAAATCAATGAAGTCTTTGGCCTCGCCCTTGGCCGGACCTTTAGTAACAAAGAGAAAGGGCCGGACCAGCCTGTACCTGTTCAAGAGGATATTCTCGTCCGACGCTCTTGTTCCGTCGAGATTCAAGGACTTGACTCTCTCATTGACGAGGCCCAAGGAAATGTAGCCGATCGAGTCGGGGTCGCCGGCCACGATCTCGCGGACGGTTCCATTGGAGTCCTCGACGATCGCGCCTTTGAAGATCCGGTTTTTTCCCATGACCAGCTCCTGAAAGGCGCCTCGCGTTCCGGAACCTTCCTCCCTCGTCACGACGTCAATCGTCGTTGCCAGGCCATTGAATTCTTTCCAACTCCTGAGTTGACCGAAGAATATCTGTTTCACCTGGCTGAGCGACATGTCGGAGACAGGATTGTTCGGGTGGACGATGATGGCCAGTCCGTCCCTCGCCACCACGGTTTCGGTGAGGTCCTTTTCCTCCGGCTTCAGATCTCTCGAGGAAGTTCCGATGTCCGCAGCGCCTGAATGGGCCGCCTGGATGCCGGCGCTGGACCCTCCTCCCTGGACGTTTACGACCCGGCCAGGATACTTCTTCATATAGATTTCCGACCAACGATCGGCAAAGGGCTGGACGCTGGTTGAGCCGGCGACAATCAGCTCTTTCTTTGAGCCTCCTCTTCGACAGGAAACGAAGCCCAGCGCGGCCAGGATAAACAAAAGGCACAACGAAACGTGGAGGGAAGAACTCAGATTCTTAGGTTTCGCGATCACCGTTGATCCAAAGAGACTTTACTTTATACCACAGGGCAATCTTCGGGTCAAAACAGATTTTCGCGTTGGCGGCCCGCTCGACTTCTGGGGTCCAGGAGGGCTCGCTGCTCAATGTCATGGCCAGGCAGGGCCAGATCTTCGGTCTTGGACATTCCGAGTTTGCGGACTTAACATCACTGCCTCGAATTCGGGCGGTCCAAATTCAGACTCCCAACTCGAGAATAGGCTTTTAAACTCGGGTGATGTCCGAAATCTGAACAGCTTTCCCCGCCATTCCTAAGGCCGGCCGATTGAACTTGGGATAACATTGGAGTAAGGTTAGGGAGATAACAAATACCGGCGCGGAGGGTTAGCCATGAAAATCGCTACGTTTTCAGATGTTCACGGAAATCTGAGTGCCCTGGAATCTGTCCTAAAAGATATCAATGGCCGTGATATTGATATGCAATTTTGTCTCGGCGACTTAGTCGGTTACGGCGCTTATCCCAATGAGGCCATCAAGCTCATCCGGGCCAATCACATTCCCACGATTATGGGCAATTATGATGAAGGAGTGGGCTATGACCGCGATGATTGTGGCTGTGCTTATAAGAACCAGAAAGAGATAGAATGGGGCGACCGATCTTTAGCCTGGATGAAAGGGCACGTCACCGCGGAAAATAAGGCTTATTTGAGGGGTTTGCCGCACAGCTTGGAGTTCAATATCTATGATCAAAAAGTCCTATTGGTGCACGGCAGTCCTCGCAAGATCAATGAATACTTATTTGAGAACCGTCCTGATGAATCCAATTTGCGAATCATGAATAGCGAAAACATCGATGTTCTCATTTGCGGTCACACCCATCTCCCCTATGCGAAGAACCTGGGAGGAAAATACTTGATCAACAGCGGGAGCGTGGGTAAGCCGAAAGATGGTGATCCAAGAGCGGGTTACACGATTTTGACCATAACGGAAAACACCGTCGAAGCCGAAATCATCCGAGTTCCTTATGATCTAGAAGCTATGGCTCAAGCTATTGAAGCAACTGACTTGCCTCATGAGTTTGCCGATGCTTTGCGGAATGCGAAAAGCTGAGCGGGCTGCCATGGGGGGCGCTGCCGGCTCAGGAGTTAGCCTCATGCGGATCAGCCCCCCCACTGAAGATTCCGGTTTTAACCTTGCTGTCAATGAGCTAGAAACTTCATCAAATATTCATCCCGTCTTTATCCAATCTTAACAGTCTTCGCCTATCCTGTCTTCTCTAATCTAGGAGACTCCTCAAGCCAGGCCTGATGGAGGAGGAAATTTATCGATTGTCCGGAAGGACAAACAAAAAAAGAAAGGAGAAAGAAAAAATGAGAACAAAAAAGTTCGCTTTCACGGTCGCCTTGTTGATCCTGGGTGCGGTGGCTCTTCCGGCTCAGCAGACCTTCAATACGACGATTTATTTTGATTACACTTATAACCTGACCAACGATGGATTCAAGACTCTATCCCAGAAGGACCTCAACAACAAGTTCCAGTTCAGAAGAGCGTATCTCACCTACGAAAACAAGATCAGCGACGTGCTCAAGTTCAGGTTCAGGTATGACGCGGACAACACAGGGAATCTCACCTCCGTCGATCTTACAAAAGGAACGACGTCGAAGGATGACAAGTTGAGGCCCTTCGTTAAACACCTCTATCTCGATTACGCCGGCTTGTTCCCCAACTCCAGCCTGAAGATCGGAATGACCGAAACGCTCACATTCAATCTCGAAGAAAACCGATGGGGTTATCGGAGTGTTGCCAAGACTCTGGTCGATGGGTACAAGGACATCACGGGAAAAGACATCAGGGCTTCGAGCGCGGATATCGGCGGCAGTCTGACAGGCACCCTGATCAAAGAAATTCGATACGGCTTCATGGTCATGAACGGTGAAGGCTATTCCCATCCTGAGCTCAACAAGTTCAAGAAGTTCGCAGGTCAGCTTCAGCTGGTTCCCCTGGCGGGGCTGTCCCTCGTTGGATACGCCGATTCGGAAAGCCAAGCCCCGACCGGCACCGCGACCACATATAAGTTCGATGGCTATTTCGATATGATTAACGGACTTACCTTGGGAGGCTCTTGGTTCCAGTATGATAATAGCAACTATAAGAATACCGATCTCAGCCACTACAACGTTTCCGGATTCTCTGCTTTTGGCAAGTTGATCGCTGTCCGGGATAAGCTCAACCTTTTCGCCCGGTTCGACCGCTATAATCCGAACACCACATTGGCCAATGACGAGATCAACCTCGTCATCGCGGGCGTGGATTGGGCTCCCGTGCACTCGAGTTTCAAGCTGCAGCCGAATATCTGGTATTACACCTATTCGGATTCAGCCAGGAAGAGCGACGCGGTCTTCAACCTCACGTTTTTCCTGTCATTCTAAATTTAAGGAGGTCATATCATGAAGATCAAACTCGTAATTCTGGTAGGGATGATCCTACTGGGTCTCGTGCTGAGCCCTCTGGTCGGCGCAAGCCAGCAGAAGAAGATGATTCAGGTCAAGGGATCAGACACACTAGTGAACCTGGTCCAGATTCTGGCGGAACAATTCATGGATAAGAATCCCCAGACTCCGATCGCCGTCCTAGGCGGTGGATCAGGAACAGGAATCTCGGGCCTCATCAATGGGACCTGTCACATCGCCGACCACTCGAGGGAATGGAAGCAAAGTGAAATCAACCAGGCCTGGGAAAAAGGCGTTCGGCCCCGGTTTTTCGTTATCGCCGTGGACGGACTGAGCATCATTATCAACGCCTCGAACCCCCTCAACAAGCTGACCATGGACCAGGTCGGCGCGATTTACAGAGGGGAAATAAAGAACTGGAAAGTCGTCGGGGGCCCGGACAAAGCGATTTCACTCTACGGAAGACAGTCGAACTCGGGGACCTACGTGTTTCTGCAGGAACACGTGCTCAAGAACAAGAACTATTCTCCCGACATGAAAGAAATGAACGGAAACGCCCAGATCGTCGAATCCATCACTCAGGACGAGGCAGGGATTGGATATGTGGGCGTAGGTTATGTTATAGATAAAGACACGGGAAAAGTCAGAATTGGAATCAAGGTCCTCAATATCTCCAAGGATGCCAAGTCGGAGGCCTACACTCCCCTGGACAAAGCCAATATCGATTCCGGCAACTACCCTATTGCACGGGGGCTTTACCAAGCGATAAACGGGAAACCGACGGGAGGCGTCGCGGATTTTCTCAGGTTCGAGATCGGTCCCGAGGGCCAAAAGATCGTGGAGAGAGAGGGTTTCTTCACCATTGGCGCTTCCGCTCAAGCCAATAACGAAAAGAATTTCCAATAAAATATGCCCCTCTTTGATTCAGAGCGAGAGGGCCGAGGAGAGACAATTCTCCTTGGCCCTCCTAATATTATGGAGCGCGCAGAGACAAGAGGACCCAAGGCAATGAAGAAGAGAACGTCCTCCCGGCTCAAGGAATCGGCGATTCACGCCTTCTTTTTTGTCAACGGAATCATGGCCGTCGTCGTTCTCATCGGCATTTTCGGATTGCTCCTCACCTCGGCCTTTCCCGCCTTCAAGGAAGTCCCCCTCAAACAATTCTTCACGAGCACGAAATGGGACCCGACGTCCCCGGTCGAAGCCGAATACGGCATCCTGGCCATGGTGGCCAGCACGCTCATGGTCACTTTGGGTGCCCTGGCCATCGCTGTTCCGATCGGCCTCGGAGTCGCAGCCTATCTCTCCGATGTGGCGCATTGGAGGGTCAGGGAAGTTGTCAAACCTGTCGTCGAGGTTCTGGCCGCGATCCCTTCCGTCGTCGTCGGATTTCTGGGTATCGTTCTCTTCGGGCCTATCATCGCCAGGATTTTCCATCAGAGCAACGGCCTCAATGCCGTGAACGGGAGCTTTCTTCTGGCCATCATGGCTTTGCCCACGATCATCAGCATCTCGGAAGATTCCCTTAACGCAGTGCCCCGGGCTCACACCGAGGCGTCGCTGGCCTTGGGCGCGAGCCAGTGGCAGACGCTTGTCCGGGTCAAGATTCCGGCCGCGCTGTCCGGTATCATCGCCTCATTCATGCTCGGCATGGGCAGGGCCATCGGAGAGACAATGACGGTTCTCATGGCCACCGGAAACGCGCGCTCTTTTCCCCACGGGCTGTTGAGTTCGATCAGGACGATGACGGCGGATATCGCCATAGAGCTTGGAGAAGTGCCTTATTTTACCACGCACTATTATGCCCTTTTCGCCATTGGGCTTGTGCTTTTCCTCATGACCTTCATTGTCAATTTGGTCGCCGACCTGATTCTCCATAAATATCAAGAGAGAGAGCAATGAAGAAGCGGGTGATCCAGACGATCGGTTTCCTGATCCTGCGCGGCTGTCTTTATATCGTCCTGGCGATTCTCCTTCTATTTCTCTATGACGTGATCCGCAAGGGATCGGGAGCGATCAGCTGGGAGTTTCTGACCAAGCCCCCCCGCCAGGGGATGACCGCCGGCGGGATATTTCCCGCCATTTTCGGCACATTCTTGGTGACTTTGATAACGGCCCTCCTTGCCGTTCCTCTCGGCATGTTCGCCGCGATCTACCTCAATGAATACGCCCGGCAGAACCGGCTGACCCGCCTCATTCGGCTCTCGATCAGGAATCTCTCAGGCGTGCCTTCCATCGTGTATGGTCTTTTTGGGGTCATCTTGTTTGTGAACATTCTGAAGTTCGGGACTTCGATTCTCTCGGCCGGGCTAACTCTGGGGTTGCTCACCCTTCCCTGGACAATCACGGCTAGCGAGGAGGCTCTCAAAACCGTCCCCAATTCCTACCGGGAGGGCGCCCTCGCCCTCGGTGCGACCAAGTGGCAATCCATCCGCACAAACGTTTTGCCTTATGCCGTTCCGGGTATGCTCACCGGGACCGTCCTTGGATTAGCTCGAGCCGCGGGAGAGACCGCTCCCATCATGTTCACCGGCGCGGCTTTCTTTCTTCCGCTGTTGCCCCGGTCATTGAAGGATCAGTTTATGGCCCTCCCCTATCATCTCTATGTTATGGCGACACAGCATCACGATATCACTAAGGCGCGACCATTGGCCTATGGAACCGCTCTCGTCCTTATCTGCCTTGTCCTCGGCCTAAATCTGACGGCGGTCATCCTCAGATACAGGCTGCGAAAGAAGCGGAGAACTTGATATGGAAAACGGAAAGGTCAAGATCGAGATCCGGAATCTGAACTTTTATTATGGTTCGACGCACGCGCTCAAGAATCTCAACATCATTTGCTCCGAGAAGAAGGTCACCGCCATCATCGGGCCCTCGGGCTGCGGGAAATCGACCTTCATCAGGACGATCAACCGGATGAACGACGTCATCCCCGGCGCCAGGGTGGATGGCGAGATCATCCTGGACGGAGAAAATATCGTCTCTCCCAGAGTCGATGTGGTCGAGCTGAGAAGACGAGTCGGAATGGTTTTTCAGAAGCCGAACCCATTTCCGAAATCGATTTTCAACAACATCGCTTATGGATTGCGGATCAACGGGCTTCGGGACCATCGGGTCATCGCCGAAATCGTCGAAAAAAGCCTCAAGCACGCCGCCCTCTGGGACGAGGTCAAGGACCGGCTGAACGACAACGCTTTCTCCCTATCGGGCGGCCAGCAGCAGCGGCTGTGTATCGCCCGGGCCCTGGCTGTCGAGCCGGAAGTCATTCTCTTTGATGAACCGTGTTCAGCCATAGACCCGATCGCTACGGCCAAGATTGAGGACCTCATCCACAAGCTTAAACAAGAATATACCGTCGTGATCGTGACTCACAACATGCAGCAGGCGGCCCGAGTTTCCGACATGACGGCGTTCCTGATGCTCGGGGAATTGATTGAGTTTGATATAACTGAAAAAGTCTTTACCAACCCGTCCAACAAACTCACCGAAGATTATATTACGGGCCGATTTGGATGAGGCGAGGAGGCGCCATGGAGAGAGAATTCGACGAAGAGCTAGCCCTCTTAAAGCAAACCCTGCTAGAGATGGCGACCCTGGTCGAGGAATCGATCGCCTTCTCGGTACGGGCCCTCAAAGAACGAAACGAAGGATTCGTTCGCCAGGTCCTGGAGAGAGAAGAGACTATCAATCAGTTGGACACAAAGATCGAACAGATGGCTTTGAAGATGCTCGCCCTCAAACAGCCCATGGCTGGGGATTTGAGGTTGATCGTCTCAGCGATGAAGATGGGCAGCGAGCTAGAGAGGATCGGTGACCAGGCGGTCAATATCGCCGAGAGAACGCTGGACTTGCTCAAGGTGCCCCTCCTGAAGCCTCTTATCGATATCCCGCGCATGGCCTCCTTGGCTCAGGAAATGGTCAGGGACTCGCTCAAGGCCTTCATTAACCTGGACTCGGGTCTGGCCAGGAATGTCTGCCAAAGAGACCAGGAAGTGGACGACCTCAACGACCAGGTTTTCCGCGAGCTTCTGACCTACACGATCGAAGACCCGGCCACAATCCCGCGGGCCATCGAGTTGATTTTGATCGGCCGCCATCTCGAGCGCATCGCCGACCACGCGACCAACATCAGCGAGGACGTCATTTACCTGGTCGAGGGAAAGACCATCAAGCACCACTGCGAGAAAGAATCTTAGGGTTTGTTTTTCTTCTCTTTTGGGGCTCAATTTTCTATAATAGGAAACGCCGGAATCCGGACAAGGAGCATAAACGATTTTGATGAAACGTGTTGCCATTGTCGATGATGAGCCGGATATCCTGGAGCTTGTCTCTCTTCAACTTAAAAAAGCGGGTTTTCAAACGGATAGCTTTTTGGATGGAACCAGCTTTCTGAAGTCCCTGGACCGGCATCGGCCCGACCTGGTCGTTCTGGATCTCATGCTGCCCGATACGGACGGCTTTGAGATCTGCAAATATCTGCGATCGAATAAAGCGTTCTCCTCGATCCCGATCATCATGTTGACTGCCAAGAGCGATGAAATCAACAGGATCCTCGGACTGGAACTTGGCGCGGATGATTATATCACCAAGCCGTTTTCCGTTAACGAGCTTATCGCCAGAGTCAAAGCCGTGCTCCGCAGGAAAGACTACCCGGAAAAGGAACAGAGGATTGATATCGGCGGGAAGCTCGCGATCGATCTGGAAAAGTACGAGGTCCGGGTCGGTGGGCAATTGATCGAACTGACCTCGACGGAGTTCAAGATTCTGAAATTCCTGGCCCTGAACAAGGGTCACGTCTTTACACGCGACCAGATTCTGGATCACCTCTGGGGAAGCGAAAAGGTGGTTGTCGACAGGACCGTTGATGTCCACATCCGAAATTTGAGGGAAAAACTGGCTGAAGCAGCTATTTTGATCAAGAATATTCGCGGCGTCGGTTACAAGTTGGAAGAATGAGAAGACCTCTCTTTCTGAAGACATTCGGCTGGCACCTGGTCATCGTCTTGGTTCTCAGCGTTCTGATTCCGGTATTCGCTTTCAAAACCATCCGGACACACTTCATTGATAACCAAGCCCAAGATCTGGAGAATCTTGCTCAGACTCTGAAACTAAAGGTTCTGCCGCTCGCCGATCCGGCGCGTCGAGAGGAGCTGGATAGTTTTGTCAAGGATTTCGGAAAGGTGATCAAAACCCGAATTACGGTCATCGACAGCGAAGGTCTTGTTCTCGCCGATTCCGAAGAAGATTCCAAAAAGATGGAAAATCACCGCTATCGGCCCGAACTCTACAGCGCTCTCCAAGGACAGCCAGGCCGGTCGGTCCGTTTCAGCAATACCGTCAAACGGGACATGCTTTACGTGAGCGTTCCCCTTGAAAAAGAGGGTAGAATCGTCGGGGCCCTTCGAGTGAGTCTATTTTTAGATGATATCCAACATCTCTTGGCCGCGGTGAAAAAAGATATCGTCATCGCAGTGAACATCCTCATTGTGCTCGCACTGGTCGTCGCATTCTTTGCCTCCAGAGGCCTCATCAGTCCGATCAAAGATTTGATCGGAGGCGCGCGGCTGGTGGCCTCCGGAGATTTCAACGCTCGAGTGTATCCAAGAACAAACGACGAGCTCAAAGACCTCGCTGAGAGTTTTAACGGAATGACCAGCGAGATAAAAAGGCTATTTGAAGATCTGACCGGGCGTAAAGAGGAACTGGAAAGCATTTTGTCTTCTATCCAAGAGGGCCTGGTCGTCCTGGACAGGCAGGACAAGATCACGCTGGCCAACCAGAGTTTCGAACGGATCGTCCGGAATGATGTCGTCGAGGGAAAATACTATTGGGAAGCGGCGCGAAGCTCTCGATTTGTGGATCTCGTCAAACGAGTGAGGGAGGGAAAACACAGCCTTCAGGAAGAATTTGAGCTGAACGAAAAGGATTATCTCTGCAGCGCCTCCTACCTCCCGTCCTCTGATAGCATCATCATCACGGTGCATGACCTTTCGGAGGTGAGACGGCTAGAAAAGGTCAAGAGAGACTTGGTGCTTAACGTCTCCCATGAATTGCGCACACCTCTGACAGCTATCAAGGGATTTGTTGAGACCCTCGAGTCTGAAGCCAATAAAAAAGACCGATCCTATCTTGGCATTATTAAAAGAAATACGGACCGGCTTATCAAAATTGTCGAGGACCTGCTTCTTCTCGCCGAGCTGGAGGAAAAAGGTATCGTCATCCAGGCCGAACGGGTCGATCTCCGAACCCTGGCCGAAAATATCATCAAGATCTTTGAGCTGAGAGCCAAGGAAAAGGACTTGACCCTTGAACTCTTGGCCGATCCGGAGCTTCCCTCTATGACCGCCGACCCGTTCGCACTCGAACAGATGTTGATCAATCTCATCGACAATGCCCTAAAGTACACCGAAAAAGGCGGTGTGCGCGTATCGCTGAGGAAGAGGGAGCAAGACATTCTGGTCGAAGTTGAGGATACGGGAATTGGAATCCCTGCCGAACATTTGGACCGAATATTCGAGCGATTCTACGTTGCGGACAAGTCCCGTTCCAGGAAATTGGGCGGGACGGGTTTGGGGCTGGCCATCGTCAAACACATCGTCCTGGCCCATCAGGGGCGGATTACGGTCCGGAGCGAGCCGGGCAAAGGGACGATTTTCTCTATCATTCTGCCCATCGACGCTCGCTGAATATATCGGCGCGAGGCAGATGACTGCTCAAGTTCTTAGCGCAGTATCCCTCATCGCAGCAGGTTCCTGCGCCAGAAATCAAGCATCAAGGTATAAAGGTGTTTTCGCGCCGGCGGATCGCCGATCCCGTGTTTTCGCCAGGGATAGATCATGAGTTCGAACTGGATGTTGTTAGCGATCAGAGCGTTGATAAAGGCTTCCGTGTTCTGGGGGTGAACATTGTCATCATACGTGCCGTGGGCGATGAGCAACCGCCCCTTGAGGTTTGCCGCGGCCAGGACAGAAGATGTGTCCTTGTAGCCTTCGGGATTTTCCTGGGGAGTGCTTTGATAGCGCTCGGTGTAAATTGTATCGTAATAATTCCAATCGGAGACCGGATAAAGAGAAATTCCTGCCTTAAAAGCGTCAGAATGGGTCATGACAAAAAGAGTTGTGCAGCCGCCGCCGCTCCCTCCCCAAATGCCGAGCCGATTTGGGTCAATGGAAGGCATCTGCTTGAGCCACTTGACGCCATCCATGATATCCTTGACGTTTTGGATGCCGTAGCCGTGCTTATAAACCGAGGTCTCCAGGGCCTTGCTTTTCCCCATTCCTGCCCGGACTTCGAAAATGAAAACGTAGGCGCCCTCCCGGGCGAGCAGACTGTGCCAGAAGATTCGGCCGGTCCACTGATCGACGACCTGCTGGGCCCCGGGTCCACCGTAGACATAGACAATCGCGGGATATTTTTTGCCCGGATCAAACTGTGCAGGTTTGGTCATGGCGGCTGGCAGTTCGAGTCCGTCTTCGGTCTGGAAGGTCACATACTCCGGGTAATTGAGGTCAAAAGAGGCCACGAACTCTTTGGCCGGAGGAGTGATCGTCGCCGCTTTCGTCCCGTCGGCCTTAAAAAGCGATAGCTCGGGGGGGACGGTCGCGCTCGAAAAAGCATCCAGGAAGAAGCGACCGTCAGGCGAAAGACTCGTCGCGTGGACACCTTGGCCGTCGCTCAGCTTTTTCATCCCCTTCCCGTCGAGCTTTATGCTATAGAGCTGCCGTTCTTTCAAACCGGTTTGGTTCGAGGTGAAATAGACGAGCGTTTTCTTTTCGTCCACTCCCGCCAGACCGCCGTTCCGACTGACGATGGCGCCTTCCGAGGGGACCACCATGAATTCCCCTTTAGTTAACTGCAAAAGAAATTTCCCGTCGCGTCCGTAAAGATAAAGATGCTGATATCCGTCCCGTTCCGACATCCAGATGAATCGCTTCCCGTCTTTCAGGAAATAGAGTGAATCATTGAGGTTGATCCAGGCGGCCTGCCGTTCTGCCAGAATCTCGCGGCTTTTGCCGGTCTGCCGGTCAGCGAAGAGGAGCCTCAGTTCCGCCTGTTTCCGGTCCATTGTCTGGACGGCAATCTCCCGGCTTTCCGGGAGCCAGTTGAACCGGGCAAGATATTCATAAAACCCACAGTCCGCCCAGATCGTCTGGCCAGAGCCGAGTTCCACGATTCCCAGCCTAACCGTCGGGTTCGTCTGGCCGGCCTTTGGATAGCGCTGGCGGATAACCGCCTGAGTCTGGGGCTCGAAATTGACAAAAGTGGAAAGCGGGACGGGCGAGTCATCCGTCTGAAGATAAGCGATCGCTTTTGAATCCGGAGACCAAGCATAGGGAACGCTCGGGTGGTCGTAAATCTCTTCCCAATAAACCCAGGAAAGCGCGCCGTTGAGGAGGTCCTTGGTTGCGCCCCAAGTCAGCCTTTTCTCGGACCCGCTTTTCCAATCGACGGCATAGAGCTCATTTTCCCGAATGAAGCCCAGCCACTTCCCGTCCGGAGAAAAGGATATCGAGTCCTCTTCCGAATCGGTCTTGGTGAGCCGCTTCGCGGACATCGCGGCCAGATCGATGACATAAATGTCTCCTCCGAGGAGATAGGCTGCGGCGTCTCCATTGAGGTCTAGGGCATCGGGCCAATGCACAGACGCCGGCGCACTTTCCCCAGCCGCTTCTTTGAGGACGGTCCTGAATCTCTCGGCTTCAAAAACGGGGGTTCTCTTGCCAGTTTGAGGGTCATACCACTCCAACGTCTGCCTTTCGAGGGGAACACGCCCGTCGAGCAGAACGACCTTTCCGTTGTTCAGCCAGGCATGCTGGGGTATGGAGATCTGTGAGAATATCTTCATATCAAAGAGCGCCTGAAGAGTGACTTTTTCCCCGGCCAGGGCGATCCCGGCCATCATCATTCCCATCAACAAGGCTACGGCAATCCTGGAGATCGATTTTTTCTTCATCCCAACCTCCTCTGGAGCAAATCGTCTTCTCGCAGCGTGAGATTTACCACACGAACCAACGGTTGTCAATTTGCCCTGCTCTCCCTACACCGTACTCCGTGCCCTACCCGTGCCCCTTAAAAAAGTGAGCTGTGAGCAATGATTAGCACAAGCGCAGGGCGCAGCGTCTCACGATGCTATTTCTTCCAGGTTTTGAAGCCGTTTGTCGAAATCGGGCTTCCTGGCGTCAAATTCCTGAGTGGCTTTCTCAAGCTCCAAGAATAACGAATCAACGGCGTCTTGGGCCAGGCGGATGGCTTTGGTGAGCTCGACGATTCTGGCGCTCTCCTTGGCCTGAGAGGCTTCTATAATTTCCTGGTTCATCCTGGCCAAGTCGCTCTCGGCCGTTTCTATCCCCTGCTCTAAGCCGGCGATTTTGTTTTCGAGCGGCTTGAGCACCCTGGCCCGCTCCGCCAGGAGCTCCGATCGAAGCCGTCGAAATTCCTTCCGTTTTAACTTTTCCCTAAGGGCCTCTTCTCTGGGCATCGGCTGAATTCCCGGCCGCAGGTCCTTTTCTCCCTGCCAGCCGATCTTTTCAAGGAAACGCTGGTAGTCGCCCTCATAAACCCTGATGCCGTCACTTTGGAAGACGACCAGCCGGTCGGCCAAGGCGTGGAGGAACATCTCGTTGTGGGTCACCATGACCACCGCGCCGTCGAAATTTTCGATCGCCGCCAAGAGGGCATCGGAAGACTCGAGATCGAGGTGGTTGGTGGGCTCATCCAGGAGAAGAAGGTTGAGCGGAGTGGCGATGAGTTTGGCCAGGGTCACCCGGCTCTTTTCTCCGCCCGAGAGGATCGAGATTCTCTTGAGCGCATCGTCGCCTTCGAACATCATGGCCCCACAGATCGCGCGGGGGCTCTTGGAGTCCATTTCGGGGTTGGCGCTGGCCACCTCTTCGAGCACTGTATTTGAATCAGAGAGGCTCTCGACATTGCTCTGCTCGTAGTATCCAGCGGAGACGGCCGCGGGGCTTGTCACCTCACCGAGTTGAGGCTTGAGGGCGCCGGACATGAGCTTGAGAAGGGTCGTCTTTCCCTTTCCGTTCGGGCCGATGACGAAGACCCTGTCCCGGGCGCCGATCGAGATCGTGAACTCATCGATCAAAGGCCTCTCGGGATCGTACGAATAGGAGACGCCGTCTAACGCTTAAGACATACTTCCCGTGAAAAGGTTTTTCGGCGAAGGCAAAATCGAGCGTTTTGATTTTTTCAAGCTTTTCCCGCTTTTCCATCTTGGCGAGGCTCTTCAGCCGGGACTGCACGAGCCCCGCCAGCCTGGCCTTGGCCCTGAAGCGGGAAATAAAGAGATCCATCTCCTTCATCTTCCGTTCGTCGTTGACCCTGGTTTTTTCGTACACTTCCTCTTCGAGGGCAATCTGGCTGTAGTATTTTTCAGTGTCTCCGGCAATCTTCCGGACCTTCCGGCGGTGGATCCCGAGCGTGTGAGTCACGACATTGTCCATGAAGCCCCGGTCGTGGGTGATGAGCAAAAGTTCTCCCGGCCAGTTGAGGAGAAAACGGGTCAGCCAGCGGATCGATGTTATGTCCAGGTAGTTATTAGGTTCATCAAGCAAAAGCAGGTTGTAATCGGCCAGAAGGACTTTGGCCAGGTTGAGGCGGACCTGGAAGCCGCCGGACAGTTCGTCCGGAGCCAGGTGGAATTCGCTTTGACCGAATCCCAGTCCCGATAGGACTTTTTCCACTTTCCAGGTCTCGTCTTTTCCGACGGCGGGGAGGCCGGTCGCGGCCTCTTCCAGGACTGAGCGCTCGCTGAAATGGACTTCCTGTTCTACGTATCCGATCCGATAATGCTTGGGGATGGTGATCGTCCCTGAATCAGGGTCTTCCAGCCGACTGATCAGGCGAAACAGGGTCGTTTTGCCGTGGCCATTCCGTCCGACGACCCCGACTCGCTCTCGCCGGTTGACCTTGAAACTTATGTTGTCGAACAGGCCTTGCCGACCGTAACTCTTAGACAGATTATCAATGGAAATCATGGTTAAGGGGCCATTTTAGCATAAATCGGAGGAGGTCCGTCCCGCAGAACCCTCACCCGGGAGAATGCTCTAGAATGGCTATTTTTTGGGATAGGGCGGTTTCTCGGGAAAAATCAGTGGATTCTTCTTGATCTGATCCAAGATGACTTCAATCGCCTTGTCCAATTGCGGATCGCTGCCCGCCGTCACCGAAGCCGGATCATTGTCCACGACGATGTCCGGGTCGGCGCCGTGGTTCTCGACCCACCACTTCCCTTCTCTACCGTAAAAGGCGTTATTGGATTGCTCGACACGGCCGTTGTCGATCGTCGTCTGTCCGTTGAGGATCCCGACCAGGCCTCCCCAGGAGGGTACTCCGACGACCGTCCCGAGCTTGCGAGCCTTGAAATGCTCGACAAACGCCTCGCCGTCCGAGCCGTTGTGCTCATTCGAGACAACGACATATTGTCCGTTTCCCGCCGATCCCGGGTACCGGAACGGGATCATGTTCTTGAGGACGTTGGAGGCAACCAATTGGCGCTCGAGTTTGTCGATCAAGAAGTATTCCGTCCAGCCTCCGGAGTTCCTGCGCAGGTCGAGGATGATCCCGGCCTTGTACCTGAAGGCCCGCCAGAACTTGTCAAACTCTCCGACGCCGCCCGAGCCCATGGCGTTGATGTGCATATAGCCCACGCGTCCGGCCGTGGCCTTATCAACTTTGTGGATATTTTCCGTAAGCCAGCGCAAATAGCGAAGGCTCTGGTCGCTCTTGATCGGCTCGACCTCATACGTCTTGGCGTTGAGGGGCGTCGGCGCACGGTTAACGGTCAAAGTTACCTTTTTCCCGGGACCAACCTGGAGAAGTTTGAAGTAGTCATCGGGCGGCTTGATCTCTGTTCCGTTGATGGCCAACAAATAATAGCCTTCTTTGATATCCAGGTCCGGCCGGACCAGGGGGCCTTTGAGGTCGAGGTTGTATTCGGTGGGTCCGTAGATTTTCTCGAACTTGTAGTATCCTGCCTTGGCGTCGGGGACCAAGTCGGCCCCGAGCAATCCTGTGAATATCTGGGATGGTGCGAGGACCTGCGGCCCAGGATCTCCTCCGCCTATATAGGTATGAGAGACGCAGAGCTCACCGACCATCTGCTGAAGGACCCAGTTCAGTTCCTCCCTCGAAGAGAGCGAAGGAAGATAGGCCCGGTACTTTTCACCTATCGCCTTCCAGTCGCGGCCATGCATCCCGGGGTCATAAAAGAAATCCCTGTACCAACGCCAGGCATCGCTGAAGATCTGGTTCCATTCTTGGCGGTAGTCCACGGTGTAGGCCATGCCCTCTAGCCTTAGCTTTTCACCAGGGGCTTTGGTCTGAAAAGCCTTGTCGACGGTCGTCACGTAGAGGTCCGTCCCCCTCTGGATGATCATGTGCTCGCCGTTTGTCGACATCCGGGAATCTGCAATCTCTCCCTCCAGGAGAACTTCTTTCTTTTCTTCGAGGTCGAAGAGATGAAGCGTCCACTTGTTCTCGCCGCCGGGTTTAAAAATCTCTTCATATTCAGCTTCGGTGAAGGCGGGCACGGAACACCAAGCGGCCTTTCCCTTGCCCGCTCGAAGATAAAAATAATTCCCCGCAGGAACGGGCAAAGGGAAAGTCCTCAGCCGGATGCCTTCCAGGTCGATCCGGAAAGGCTCCAGCTCGGGCTTCTTTTCAGGGCTTTTTTCGGCCGGACCCGCCTCTCCGAACGGCGGCTTCTGCCCCGCTTTGAGTTGGACGGCCATGATCTGCTGGGGCCGGGCGATGACATGATTGTCCTCGTAGAAATCCATCTGGACGGCAAAATTCCTGCTGGAGAGGTAGTAGAGATATCGTCCGTTGGCATCGAAGCAGGGGTTGAGGTTGTCGAAGAAATCGTCTGAGATCGGAAATCTCTTCCCTTGGTCTAGGCTGTAGACGAAGATTTGGGAATTGCGATTGTATTGGACGAGGCTGTAGCAGACCCAGCGGCTGTCTGGGGACCAATTGTAATCGCTTATTTCCCAGTAAAACTCATCGTTCTTCATCTGGTTCGATTCATCAATCTTGGTGAGCTTCTTTGTGGCGAGATCGATATAAAAAAGAGCAAAGTCCTTGTTTCCGAACAATATTTTCTTTCCGTCTGGAGACCAGAGGAGCCGGTAGCTGGTCCGGTCGAGGGTCGTGGTCAACGGAGTCCAGTCCCCGCCCTCGATTTTTTGGAGGTAGAGCTGGTACTCGCCGCTCCTGTCGGAGAAGAAAGCCACCGACTTCCCGTCCGGCGAAATCTGGGGATACATTTCCCTCGTTCCCGGGCTGATGGAGAGGTTGAGCGCTTGATCCCGGTCGACCGCCAGGCTGAAGACGTCCCCCCGGGCTTCGAGTATCGCGGACTTGCCGTCATCGGAGATCGCCATGAAGTGGATATAGTCCTTGGGGTTGACCACCTTGGTCCGGAGAGTCCAGCGGTCCGACGGAACCCGCACTTCTATCTTCCTGTCCTGCCCCGTTTTGACGTCCAGGAGATGCAGGTAGCCATCATGGAGATAGACGATCTGGTCGCCGTCCGTCGAGGGCATCATAACATCAACGTCTTCATAATGAGTGACCTGGCGGATATCTTTGGCCTTGAGATTTTGGACATAGATATTGGAGATGCCGTTATTCCTGTCCGAAACAAAATACATCGAGTCGCCGATCCACATCGGGTAGCTGTTCTTCCCGACATAATCTGAGACAGGCGTAAAAGCCCTTGCCTCAAAATCGTACATCCAAATGTCCTGGTACCACCCGCCTTTGTAGCGTTTCCAATAGTACTCCTCCTGACCCTTGCGGCAGTACAGTATTCGTTTGCCGTCCGGAGAAAAACTGCAGAGGAGGCCGCGGTCGAGCGGAAACCTTTGGGGTGCCGTGCCGTTCAGGCTGACAAAATAGAGGTTGGGATCCCGGCTGATGACGTTCTCAAAAAACGACCGGAAGACGACTCTCTGGCCGTCGGGCGACCAGCAAACGGTTTGGGCGCCTCCCGGATTATAGGTTAGGCGCCGAGGCATTCCTCCCTCGGTCGGCATAACGTAAACGCCTTGCGTTCCATCGTAACTTGCCGCAAAGGCGACGAGTTTTCCATCCGGAGAAAACCTGGCCATGGATTCCGAGCCAGGCGCGGAAGTGATCCTTGCGGCGGTCCCTCCCTGCGCGCTGACCAGCCAAAGATCACCTTCATAGGTAAATACAATCTTGTCCTTGGAGATCGTCGGAAAGCGCATGAAGCGGCCCTCTTCCGCGGCTCCCAAAACCAGAGTCAAAGAAACCAGCAAGAGAAAACTAGTGGAAATTTTACTCATGGCATGACCCCGCAGGCAAAGATAGGAACGAAACCTCAAAATCCGAGTTCCTGGATGATCGCCTTGGCCCCAGAATATTTCTCGGTCACGAACAGGACAAAACGAATGTCGACACTTATCGACCTTTGGAGCTCGGGGATGATGTAATAATCACCGATGACGCTCTCCCAAGTCATGTCAAAGATAATCCCGATCTGCTCTCCCCGGGCGTTCAAAGTCGGCGAGCCTGAATTTCCGCCTGTGACGTTGGTCGTATTCAAGAAACAGGCAGGCACTTCGCCCAGCCGCGGATCCAGGTAGCGGCCGAAATCCCTGGCTTTGTAGATTTCCCTGAGTTTGGCCGGAACTCGGAAAGGAAATTCTCCTGTGCTCTTCTCCATGACCCCTTTGAGCGTCGTCTGGGGCAAAAAATAAACCGCATCCTTGGGAGAATATCCTTCAACCGGCCCGTAGGTGAAACGGATAGTCGAATTGGCGTCGGGCGCGAGCTTCCCGGCCTTCCTTTCAAGAAGCGCCGCCTCGTAGACCTTTTTGAGGTCCGTCCTTTCCTGCCCGGTCCCTTTGCTTTCCTCTCTCACCCCCCTTAGCTGCTTTTCCAGGTCTGAAATGAAGTTAATGATCGGGTCGTTGAGTTTGGCCAGCTGATTGGGCTTCAGGTCGAGGAGAGAAAGCCTTCTCTCCGGGTTTGCCAGGACCGTCCTGTCATAGAGGCCGTCGACGAAATCATCGACGGCTTTTTCGGACTGCTTGGCGGCGAGATTCTTCAAGGCGGCCGGAAGCTCCGCTTCGGGCAAGACCAGGATTTTTTTGAGCCGGTATTTGAGGTATTCGCGGTCCGTTTTGAGGTCGTAGCCGCGTTCGGCGAGCTGGATGTTCCTTCGAATGGAGGGCAGGTTCCTTTCCTGGAAGGCCGGGTCTCTTTTCAAATCGGGCTTCTGCCTTTCTTCAACGGTCCGGAAAATCGTGTCTGCCTGCGACAGAAGTGTCGAGCCGTAAAACGAGCCCACCAAGCCCTGGAGGATGTCATTTTTCCAGTAATTCTTGGCATACTTGAGCATGAACACGTCGATTGCGGTCAAAATGTCGCCGTATTTTTTCTGGCGAGATGGATCCTGAGTGACCCATTCCCTGAACTCCTTCTCCTGGTCCTTCTTTTTTCCGAGGAGGTCGATCTTATCCATCCCCTCGAGCTTGCCTTGGATATTCTTCACAGAATTATAGAGGCCTTTGACCAGCGAGGCGTATTTGATCTCCACCTCTTTGTTGTCTTTTCCGGCCTGCTCATAATAAGCGATCACCTCTTTAAAAAGTTCCAGCCTCTTCTTCATCGATTCAAGATCGAACCTCACTTCGGACAACGTGGAGTTCCTGTAGGTCCTTCCCGGATAGCCCATGACAAAGGTGAAGTCGCCCTGTTTGAACCCCTCCAGGGAAATCTTAAGATATGATTTCGGCTGGTAAGGGACATTCTCGGCGCTATAATCAACCCCGAGGTTGTCTTTCGAGACATAGGCCCTTAGGAATGAAAAATCACAGGTGTGCCGGGGCCACATCCAGTTGTCCACCTCCCCGCCAAAATTCCCCAGGTCGAGAGGAGGAGCATAAACCAGACGGACGTCCTTGAGCCTCTTGAAAGTATAAAGATAATAGCTGTTGCCGTTGTACATGGCAGAGACTGTGCAGCGCAGGTCCTTTCCGGCCTTCTCGGCTTTGGCGACGAGTTCTTTTTGGCTTTTCTCGATAGCGTCGTACCTTTGGCGTGGCGTCATGCCAGGTTTGAGCCCCACCGAAACTTGGGCCGTGATATCTTCGTATCGCAGGAGGACGTCGGCCACATAACCTTGAGCCGGGATCTCCGCGGCTCTTGAAGAAGCCACGAACCCGTCTTGGATATAGTCCTTCTCCTTAGTTGCGGCTCGCTGGACGGCGCCGAAGGCGACGTGGTGATTGGTGAGAATGAGACCCTCGGGGCTGACGAATTCGCCCGTTCCTCCTCCCAGGTAGACGACGGCACTCATCAGGCCCGTTCCGTCTTTCTTGTAGAGGTTCCCCGGGTCCATCTGGAGCCCCAGGGTCTTGAGGTCTAGGTCTTTCATCTGATGAGGAAGCCACATCCCCTCATCGGCCAAGGCGATGAGGGAGAGGCCAACGATCAAACAAAGGCCAAAAAGTTTGAGGTGGGGTTTGTTCACTTTTTCGCTCCTGATATCGAAGTAGGAAAGTCCATTCTTACTTCGATTTGGGACCAAAGTCAACCCGAATCCGCGCGATATGAACATCCCAATCGTGTGCTGGTGGAGCAGGAGCTTTGGGAGCAAGACAATTTCCAAAGCTCCGTTCTCGTAAGAAAAGAAATGCTTCTATCCGCAAGAACGGATTGGAAAGAGCTTGAAAGTTTTGAGATAATAATAAATAAACTTGAAAATCGACGAGGCGAAAGATGGAGCTGCTCTTTGACAAATGGTATCCGGCGATTTTTAAACGACAATCGCGGCGCAACTTTTCTTCCAGATTGCCTGAACAGGAGAAGATCGACCAGCTCGAAAGAGTCTGCCGGGAGTTCCGGCCCTTTGCCGAGGCGAGGGTGGAATTTGTTCAGAGTCCCCCGGAAGGGATATTCAAGGGCATCGTCGGCCGCTACGGCAAGGTCACAGGCGCACCTTTCTATCTAGCATTTATCGGCCGACTCTCCTCTCCGCGGGTGCAGGAGATTGCGGGTTACATTGGGGAAGCTGCAGTTCTGGAGGCAACGTCTCTCGGGCTCGACACCTGCTGGGTTGGGGGATTTTTCAAGCCGGCAGTGGTACGGCAGCGTCTTTCCCTCGAAGAGGAAGAGAAGGTCCTTTCAGTCAGTCCCCTCGGGTATGCAGGTGAGCCCTTCAATTTGACGGAAAGGTCCTTTCGGGGTATCGCCGGGTCGGCAAAGAGGAAATCTCTCAAGGAGTTGATCGTCCAGGGCCGCGCGGATTCTGCCTGGATGAAAAATGCTTTAGAATCAGCAAGGCTCGCTCCCTCGGCAGCTAACAGACAGCCCTGGCGGTTCAGCCTGGCAGAAGACTCCATCCTGGTGTCAACAGACACCAAAAGAGATTCTTCTACGATTTCCAAGCGTCTGGATTGCGGCATCGCGATGCTCCATCTCGAGCTCGGGGCACTGGCGGCGGGTGTCAAGGGGGGATGGGAATTTCTCGAAAGCCCGGACGTCGCCCGGTTCACAACCAAGTGACCACCGGTTCGCGCCCGTCACTTGGATGTCACGTCCAAATGCGGGGGACGGGGAGAGGACGATAAAGGAAGTCCTTGCCGTGAGGCCGGATTTGACAAAAACCTTTCCAACGGCGATTCAAATAGTTATAATGGAAAAGCCTCCATCGGGGAGTAGCGCAGTCTGGCTAGCGCACAGCGTTCGGGACGCTGGGGTCAGGGGTTCAAATCCCCTCTCCCCGATTTTTCTTCGCTGTCCTCAAGTCAATGTTCGTCAAAGATCTAAAAAAAAGTCAACGGTTTGTCTCAGGCGACCGGGCCATCCTCCGGGAACTCTTGAACCCAAACCGGGAGCGGCTGGATCTCCGCTTCAGTCTGGCCCATGCCGTGGTCATGCCCGGAATGACAACGCGCCCTCACCGCTTGAAGACGTCCGAGGTCTATTACATCCTGGCTGGGCGAGGGATTATGCATATTGACGCCGAATGCGAAACCGTGAGGGTAGGGCAAGCGGTCTATATCCCTCCCGGCGCCATCCAATTTATCAAAAATAGCGGCCGGTCGGAGCTGCGATTTCTCTGCATCGTGGATCCGGCCTGGCGCCCGGAAAACGAAAAAATCCTAGGATAATCCTCTTAAGCGGCGAGCCCTAACCACCGAGGTGCCGTGTCAGACCGGAAAGACGACGCCGTCATTGACGGAGAAGACAAAACCGGCTAGATTGTAGGGCTTATGGCGAGCTTTTTGGCACGACTCCGAGGACGGATGAGCTGGCGTCAAACCTTTGCCGCGCTCCAATACCGGAATTACAAACTCTGGTTCCGCGGCCAGCTCGTCTCCCTTCTCGGAAGCTGGATGCAGGCGACCGCTCAGGGTTTCCTGATCTTCCAGATCACCCACTCCCCTCTTTATCTCGGGTATGTCGCTTTTGCCTCCGGCATCCCGACCTGGATGTTCATGCTTTATGCCGGGGTCATCGCCGACAGGTTCCCCCGCCGCACCATCCTCATCATCACCCAGACGACGATGATGGTCCTAGCTTTTATTCTGGCCGCGCTGACCTTCTTGGGCTGGGTCCAACCATGGCATATCGTCTTGCTCGCGTTCGGACTGGGAGTGGCGACCGCCTTTGACGCTCCTGCTAGGCAGGCATTCGTCCTCGAGATGGTCGAGCCCGATGACCTGACCAATGCCATCGCTCTCAATTCTGCCATGTTCAATACAGCGACGGCCATCGGTCCGGCGGTCGCCGGCGTGGTTTATGCCCTCGTCGGCCCCGCCTGGTGCTTCACGGTGAACGGGATCTCTTTTATCGCCGTCATTGTGGCCTTGCATATGATGAAGCTCAAACCCCAGGCCGAGCGGCCGCGCCGGACCTCGACCCTTTCAGAGCTCAACGCGGGCCTGAATTATGTCGTCAACCACCGGCTTGTCCGGACACTGGTCAGTCTGGTCATGGTCGTCAGCCTTTTCGGAATGGCCTTCGCCACGTTGATTCCGGCTTGGGCCGTAAAAATTCTGCACGGAAACGCAGAGACCAACGGCCTCCTCCAATCGGCCCGGGGCGTGGGAGCGTTATTTGGCGCTCTCCTGATTGCCTCGCTGGGACGTTCCCGATTCAGGGGCAGGATGCTTGCCGCGGGCAGTTTCATGTTCCCCGTTTTTTTGCTCGTGTTCTCGATTCTCCGATGGCTCCCGCTTTCACTCCTGGCTCTTTTCGGGGTCGGAGCAAGTCTCATCTTTATCTTTAACCTCTGCAATTCGTTCGTCCAGACCTTGACCCCGGATTCCCTGCGAGGGCGGGTCATGGGGATCTACAGTTTCACTTTTTTTGGATCGATCCCAATTGGCGGGTTGTGGGCCGGCTTCGCCGCTCAACGGCTGGGGGCGCCGGCCGCCGTCATCATCGGAGCCCTGATCACGATCAGCTTCGTATTGCTAATTTATATCCTCGTGCCCAAGCTCAGGGAATTGTATTGAGGAGTCCTGTCTAAGTAATCTCGGTCAGGTTGTATGAGACCCTGCCCAACCCGATCTCCTCTCCGTGCCGTAGCTGAACTGACCAATCGATGCCGGTGCCGGAACGAAAAACATCTTTTTTAGCGGCTTTCGAAATCAGGTCCGTCGAGGCCTGGTCAATGGCCACCGCGTCGCAACTTGCCAGGATCCCGATATCTTCGACGATCCGCGGCTGATCCGTGGACATGCAATCACAGTCTTTGGTGACCTTGATCAAAAAATTGAGAAAACCTATTCTCCCCTTGAACAGCTGAGCGGTGGCCTGGGCGTATTCGGCCATCTTTTTCTGAACCCGGTCGGAGTCGTCATCCCATCGCCACTTGATCGCCCCGAACTTGCAGACAGCCACACATTCTCCGCAGCCGATGCAGGTTTTATCGTCGATGATGACGCAGCCCTGAGATTGGCGGAGGGAACGAGCCGGACAATAGTCGAGGCAGATCCCGCAGTTCCGGCAGGCCTTGGAGCTCACCCGAGGATGAAGCTCTGCATGCTGGTCCAGCTTTCCCGCCCTAGCCGCGCACCCCATCCCAAGATTCTTGATCGAGCCGCCGATGCCTGTGGCAAGATGCCCGGTCATGTGAGTCAGGCAGAGCAGGACGTCCGAGTTGACGATAGCGCTTCCGATCCTGGCGGACTTGATTTTGGGCAGGTCGACCTTGATCTCTTTACCCTCGCTGCCGATCAAGCCATCGGCTATGAGCACCGGGGCCCCGAGCAGGTTCTCCGGAGTGAAACCGTGCTGCCAGGCTAAGCGGAGATGGTCCAAAGCGTTCGCCCTCTGGCCGATATATAGGGTATTAGAATCGGTCAGGAAAAACCGTGAAGTCTTGGCCTTGACCTGCGCCAGGACCCCACGCAGCCAGCCTGGTTTGATGTGACCGGTGTTTCCCTTCTCTCCGAAATGGATCTTCAGGGCAACGAAAGCTGCGGGCTCAATCTTTTCGAGAAGCCCGATCTTCAAAAACACCCTCTCCGCTTTGGCAGCCAGGACCCCGGCGTCTTCGTTTCCCTTTGCCCGGACAAAATAGACGTCACTCCTCATGGCCATCATGCTTTCAGCTCAGTGAGCCTCCAACACGTTGCGGGAGGCGGTCAGGCTGGCTCCGGATTCGAACTTGAAGTCCATGTTTTGGAGCGTTGCCTCAAGAGCCCCGAGGGCAAAAGTGAGTTGGGAGACGGAGAGGTTGCCCATGTGTCCCATCCGAAAGACACGCCCCGCGGTCGGTCCCAATCCCCCGGCCACGACAACGCCATTTTCGTTGTACAGGGTCCGGAAAAGGACATCCTCGATTCCTGCCGGATACCTGACGACCGAAAGCGTGTCGGCCAAAAATGGCTCTTCAGTAAAAAGGGAGAACCCCAAGGCCATGAGGCCCGCCCGGATGGCCCGGGCAAACAAAGCGTGCCTGGCGAACCGCTGCTCGATTCCTTCCTCGAGCACCAGCCTCGTCCCCTCGGCAAACGCCCTGATCTCGTTGACGCATGGTGTGGAGAAATATTTTGACGGATCTTTCATGATCGGAAGCCAGCGGAGAAGGTCTGCATAATACGCAGGAATCGACGGCATTTTCCTCCGCTTTTCCATGGCCCTGGCCGAAAGAACAAGGATGGCCAGCCCGGGCGGGGCTCCGAAGCACTTCTGGGCAGCCGTGAGTATGACGTCGATGCCCCAATCGTCCATCCTCTCTTCGATGCCTCCCGTGGCGCAGACCCCATCCACGATAAAGAGGATTCCCCGATTCCGCAGCACTCGGGAGTAATCCCTGACCGGGGCGCACGCACCCGTGGCCGTGTCGACGTGGGTCGAAACTACGACTTTATAATCGGTCTGCTTGAGCTTGGCTTCGAGCTCGTCGGGAGAAACTCCCCTTCCCCAGGGGTTCTCGATGAAATCGCAGTCGAGCCCGAAAGTGCGGCAGATGTCCACCACTCTTTGGCCGAAATATCCCTGGGAAAGCACAAGAACTCTTTCGCCCTTTTCGACCGTGTTCAGGAGGGCCATTTCCATGGCCAGTGTTCCCGCACCTGAGACGATGAACGGCTCCCCGTTTGCGCAGAATACGACTTTCTTAAGGTTCTCTAGAGCCTCCTTGAGTTCCCGGACCATTTCCGGACTGACATGAGAGACCGTGGGCAGGGAAAGACTCTGGATGATCCTGGGATGTACGGGGCTGGGGCCGGGTATCAGCAGCAGCTTTTCTCTCATCATTTCTCCTTCTTGTAACTTCTGTTCCATTTTCACTGATTGCCTTTCATAAATCAAGACAAACATGCGGTGAAAAGCGAACGGTCAGGAGTAAGGGGTGAGGGGCAAAGAGTTAAGACCTACAACCGTTCTAATCTAATATTCCGAGTTGAACCACCCAGATTCCAGCGTCTCGGCTTTCCGTTTTTTGTAATCGCCTAATTACCCCTGACCACAAACCCCTTACCATTTTCCTTGATAGACTTGCTTGAGCCAATTTTGGTAAGATTGAAAAACCATGAGCAAAAAATATCTGATCGGATTGCTGGTTTCTTTTGTCCTCTGTTTAGGTTGTTTGACCGCTGCCCAGCAAGAAAAGGCAGACCTGGTCCTCATCAACGGCAAGGTCTACACTGTCGATGAGGCTAAGCCGACCGCCCAATCTGTCGCCGTCAAAGGCGACAAGATTATTGCTCTCGGCTCCAATTCCGAAACGCAAAAGTATGTGGGTCCAAGAACTCTGATCGTCGATGCCCAGGGCAAGCTCGTCCTCCCCGGTTTTATCGACGCCCATACTCACTTCGCTTCGGGAGGTCATTCTCTTATCACCCTCACGTTCCGCGGTGTGGATTCGATCGCCAAAATCCAAGACATGGTGGCCGCCAAGATCAAAGAACTGCCGTCGGGCGCCCCAGTCTTCGGCAGCCAGTATGACCATACGCTCTTCCCCGGGGGAAACTGGCCGTCGAGGCAAGACCTGGATCTAGTTTCGCCGAACAATCCTGTGGTCATCGAGCGAGTGGATGGACACTCGGTCTGGGTCAACAGCCTGGCTCTGACACAATCGGGCATCAACAGAGATACAAAAAGTCCTTTCGGCGGAGAGATCCTCAGGGATCCCAAGACGGGGGAGCCGACGGGAATCCTGACCGAGGCGGCGACGAGTCTGGTGAAAATCAAAGTGCGATCCGAAAACTCTTCCCCCGAGGACGATATCGAACGGGCGCTCGACCACGCCGCGAAACTCGGTCTCGCCGGGATCCATACCTCGTCGGACCTCAACGAAATAGAAATCTACCGGAAGCTGAATCGGGAGGGAAAATTGACGCTGCGGGTTTATGCCTGGCTTCCGATAGAGGGAATAGACACCTACATCGCCAAGGGAATTCGCCAGGGGCAGGGAGATGACATGGTCAGGGTCGGATTCCTTAAAGCCTTCATCGACGGAACGTTGGGTTCCGGGACGGCGCTGATGTTTGAGCCCTTTGTCGATGAACCCGAGAAGTTGGGCCTCCCTCAATACCCCGAAGAGAAATTCTACCAGCTCGTGGACAAGGCCTATCTCAATGGATTCCAAATCGGCGTCCACGCGATCGGCGACAAAGCCGCCAACTGGGTCCTCAACGCAGTCGAAAGAGCCGAACAGAAGCACGGGAAGAAAGACCTGCGGAACCGGATCGAGCATGCTCAGGTCATCATTCCCTCCGATGTCTCGAGATTCAAGCAGCTTGGCGTCATCGCCTCGATGCAACCCACTCATTGCACGACCGACATGAGATTCTGCGAACGGAGGATTGGGCTCGAACGCTCCAAGAACGCATATATCTGGAAAAGCCTCCAGGATGCAGGAGCCGTGATCGCCTTCGGCACGGACTGGGACGTAGAGCCTCTGGATCCGATGAGAGGCCTCTACTCGGCCGTCACCCGCAAGAACATCGAATTCGACTCTCCCCAAGGAGGCTGGTTCCCGGAACAACGCATCCCCATGGCCGACGCCATCAAGCACTATACCCTCGACGCGGCCTACGCCTCTTTCGAGGAAAGCCGCAAGGGCTCACTTAAGATCGGGAAACTGGCCGATCTCGTGGTCCTGTCCAAAGACATCTTTACCATCGCTCCCAAGGAGATCCTGACGACCGAAGTCCTCTGCACGATCGTCGGAGGAAAAGTCATCTACAAAAAGGCTTAACGGCCGACTAAGCTCGCCAAAAAAAGGAGGACGGTTTTCGGAGCCGTCCCCCATTCCAGACGCGGACCGTCGCCCGGCAGCGATTTAAAGCTATTCCGTGATTCTGTAATTTGCGCCCTCGAAGGTGACGATCAGATTCTTCCCCACGGAGAGGTATGTTGTGATCCCTGGTTTTTCGCCCGACAGTCGGAAATAATCATCGGAATTGAACTTGATATCTTTGACTGGCTGGCCTTCTCTATATAGACTGTCCACCCATAAGCCGTTCTTCAAATAAAAGGTCTTGTCCTCTTTGTACTGGATCCGGGCGGACTCAACCTGAGAAGCCTGGTCCTCCATCTTGAGTTTCTGGCTTATCTTTGCCGCCTTGAAGGCGCCTGCGCCCGTCACCTGACGGGCCTTTATGGCGTCGGCAGCTTCGGGGGCGGCCGCCTCGAGGGCGAGCCGTTCCTTCTCGGTTACCAGGAAGGAGGTGTAAGGGGTTACGATTCCGTATCTCAGGCCGAGTTTCTTGACTTCATCGACCAACTCAGTGTTCAAGCCGTGAAGCCTGATCTCTTCGAGGAGATAGCCAATCCTGCGGGTGGCCCAGAGCCGCGGCAGGAAATTGTTGGTATCATTTCCGGCCAGTCTTTGTCTTTCCAAGACGAACTTTTTTTCAGTTTTGCCGATATGGCCGGTCAAGACGACACTCACCGGGCCGGATCCCCTGTACCTTCCCAGGACGACCAGCTGTGACCCCTTGAAGAGGTCGGGCAGCGTCCGGGGATAGGTCTGGCCGACTTCGACTCCGGAGAAAGTAAGGCTCAGATCCGACAGGAGCGGAGAAGACATCTTGTCGTAATAGTTTGAAACCGCCACTTCCAGGTCTTCGTTCTCACCCACATAAACGGAAGTGCCCCGATTGTCTGAAGAGATTTTATCAAGGAGCTCGGTGTTGACGTCATGCCCCACGCCGAACACGAATAGACGTGCTTTGGATTCGCTGGCCCGGCTGATATTCTTTAAAATCTCTGCGGTGTCGGTGATGCCCACCGTCGGCAGGCCGTCGGTAAGGAAAAGGACGTAGTTGGGCCTGTCCCCGGCCTCGGTCATCCTGAGCGCTCTGAGCAGAGCCTCGTTGATGTTGGTCCCGCCCGAATCCTCGATCCGGTCAATGAACAGCAGGGCATTTTCCCGATTCCGAGGGACGGCCGGCACGAGCTCCGGCGTGAACAGGGTTACGCCGTCGTCAAAATCGATGATCGAGAACCTGTCGTTTTCGTCTAGGTGGTTGATCACAAAGCGGACGGCCGCCTTGGCTCGGAGGATCTTTTGTCCGCTCATGCTTCCCGAGCTGTCCAGGACAAAGACCAGGTTTTTGTTCATCACTCTGCCCTTTTCCTCCAAGTACCTGGGGGACGCCAGGAACATAAAATAGCCGTCCTCGGGCTTATCTTGCCAAGTGAGCAGGGAGAGGCCGATATCATCCTCAGACAATGAGTAATAAAGGATAAAATCTTGGTCCGGCTTCACGTTTGCGGCCTCGAAGCCGACCGTCGCCTGGTGCACTCCCTCCTTGTGGATCGAAACCCGGTGTGAAGGTGAATAGATGTTTGTGATAGGGACATTGGATTCGATCCGCACCGTCAGGCTTATCTCCTGAAGCGGATGGAGAGAAAATCTCTCCGTGTTGAGCGGATAGCGATATTTGACGAGGCGGTTCTCGGCACCCAGGACCTCCGTGTAGGAGATCTGGATACGCTTCTCCCCTTTAGCTGGGATAGGAAAAACCCTGGCCCGAAAGATGTTCCGGCCGATATATTCCAGCAGCGCCGGATCCCGCATCCGGCGAACGATATCTTCGTAGATGCGGCGAGCCTGGTCGCTGTCAAGAATCTCTCCCTCAACCTTCTGGTCTCCGATATACATAGCGAACTCGGAGATCGCCGCCTTCTCGGGGAGCGGGAAAATGTAAGTTCCCTCGAGATCACGGTTATGATTGTTGATAAAAACCTGGTCGATGAATGTTTTCGCGGCTTGATTGGCGATCTCAACCCGGACGCGGTGATATTTGACGCTCAGCGGCGGAACCACTTCGCCGGGCCTCGGCCGCGGGATAATGAACCCGTCGCCGAGAAGATCGGCGCTCCCTCCAAGGCCCAGGACCAACAGCAGAACGATTCCCGAGACAGACTTCCAAGGACGTGTGTTTTTCATAACATCCTCCTGATTTTGCCTCGCTGGCTCGCCGTTCATTAGGTAGAACAAGCGCCGGGGCACAAAAGTTTCAAATCAGGAGGAGCTCGTCGACTCTGGCCCGAAGGGCGGCGACTGTGCCGAAGGTTTCGGCCGGCAAGGAGGGGGCTTTTTCTCCGTCTGCGTGAAGGATGAAGATCCGCTCGATGCCGGCGTCCAGGGCGGCACGTACATCATAGAGAGTATCGCCGACAACAAAGCACTCGGCCGGATTGAGCCCCAGTTCCTCGATGACTTTGGAGAAGGGAGCGCCGGACGGTTTCCAGAGACCGCACTCTCGTGAGAGGACGAGATCGAAACTGAGATGGAACTTCCGCAGAATGGTCCTGACGTTTTTTCTTGAGTTATTGGTGACGAGGGCCTTTCTGATCCTCTTCTCGGTCAGGAATTCGAGGAAGTCCGGGATCCCCTCCTTGAGAACGGCCCTCCGGGTGGCTACGTCCTCATAGCGGCGAAGGATCTCCCATTTGCGGGATTTCTCGGGCTCGCTCAGGCCGTTCAGATAGGAAAGAATGGGCACGCTTCCCGTCCCCAGATCCGCCTTGATCCTTGGCCAATCGTAAGTGGTCTCGACGATCGTCCCGTCCAGGTCGAAGATCGCGGCCCGCAATCTCATTTCTGCTGGATTCTCCCCACTTCGAAGAGGGGCTCTCCTTTGTTGGCCGGAGGAGTAGCGATGATGTACAGGAGCACACCGTTGAAAGGCGCCTTCACTTCTTCCAAGACATTGCCCAGGTAATCAGTCACCGAACCGACCGGCTGCCCCTGGGCCACCGCATCTCCCATTTTCAGGCCGGGATAGAACAGGCCGTCGTGCTTGGAAAAGACGACCTCATACTTGTCCACCCAGACAGGGCTTGATACGGTCTGCGGCAAACCCTCGATCATTTTGTAGAGCTTCATCACGTTGAGAACGCCGTTGAGGTTCCCTTCGATCATCTCCCCGTCCGTTCGTCCCAGGAAGCCGCGCTCCGTGGTGATCGCGGCCTTCCCCAGCACAATAGCGGTGTTTCCGAGATACCTGGAATCCGCCAGATCCTTGGGCTTGAATTCATCAATGATGATGTGTTGGAGTCCGAAAGCCAGCGCCAGCTGCTTGTTCTCCTCATCGAGTTTTGGGTTTCCGCTGACCATCCAGTAGGTATAGGGGATGAGGGCCTCATTGGCGTCGCCGCAGTGGAGGTCGATCAGGACATCGCATTTCTTGACCACGTTTTCGGTCAGGACAGAAGCGATTCGCTGGCTGAGTGTCCCCTGGGGGTCACCTGGAAAAACGCGGTTGAGATTCTTCCAATCCGAGGGGTCGTAATAGATGGTTCTCCTCTGAAAAGAAGGGAGGTGGGCAATGGGAATGATCATGAGGGTCCCGGAGAGTCTCTTGGGATCGATGGTTTTTTTTAATCGATATAGGGCAAGCATCGGGGGATATTCACAGCCGTGAACCCCGGCGACCAGGGCCAGGACTTTCCCTTTCAGAGCGCCGTGGAAGATAATGATAGGGATCGATGTCCCCACCCCGTCCTTCTCGGGAACAGGGAGGTACCCCGCCCAGGAACTTCCCGGCGCGACTTCGGATCTCCCCAGGACGAAGGATTTGACCTGTCCGGACGAGGTTGGGATGCCCGTCAGGAAACAAACTACGAACAGGCCGAAAATGGTTCGGCCACAGAATCTCCAAAAATCCATCGGATCTAAAACCTCCTTTTTCTGAATTGGTCTTATTCTATTCCATTGTGCTTGCAAGGTCTAGTCGCTTTTGCTATAATCCACCACGAAAAATCCCAGATGGATGTTTTAAAGGGAGGAAAAGCATGGGCAAATATTTAGCTCTCTTTGGCGGATTGCTGGCCATGGCCCTCGGTGTCGTCCTTGTGGCGGCTTTTTGGTGGAAAGAGTTCTATCAGCTCATCTTCGGCTGCGTCCCGATCCTTCTTTTCTTCGGCGGTCTTATCGCCCTCGTCGCGGGGATCAGCAGCATTAAAGACGCCGCCCGGACAAAACAGCTCGAGGCCGAAACGGAACAGACACCAGATCAGCCAAAACCTGAAGCTAAATAAAGAAAACCTATTCAGAGAGGCGGGTCTAGAGGAAGCCGCCTTGCCTCTTTCAAAATACCTGTGTTAAGATTCGAAGAGTGGCCCAGTTCGGAATCTTCCTTCTGTCTCTGATCCTTCCATTCCTAGCGATCCCCACCAAGACGATCGAGAGATCTTTTCTCCAGAATGATCCCCGGATCTTCTATGAACTCCTGCCGGCTGATTCCCGCATCAGCATTTCTCTTCCCAACCCCATTTCTTTTTCCGACCAGATCTCGGCCCAGCAGGCCTTTTTTTTGTTTCAGCAAATATTCTCTGCCTATACGACCTTCGAGTTCTACCCCGAAGGAGAATCCCCCTATTTTATTGAAGAGGGAGGAGTCATCCTGAAGGCCCGCTGGTCGTTTAAAAATAATAAGACCTCGGACCAGCACGTGCTGATCCTTTTTTTCTACTTGGCGAGGGCGGATCTCCGGCCCGCCGGAGCGGAGCAGCCGTCGCCCCGGATCAGCAAAACCCGATGGTTTATCGCCGAAATCAAGGCCGCAGAGATTAAGGTGGGGAAACCTTGATCCTGGCCCGATTGTCATCCAAAAGGCGCGGGCTATTCTATATCTTTCATGTGTGCCTGCTGTTATCCACCCTGTCCCTCGCGGTTTCTTTTTTTGTTCCCCGCTGGCTCGTTACCGATGACGAGCAAAAAAACTTGGCGCCGCTCAGGGGCCAGGCTGCGGCCATCAGGGCGGAATTTGACCAGGCCTTGTCTTCGATGGCCAGGCTGCGCGGGCAGGCCCGATCGTCGCTTTTCCCCAATACCCCCCTAGAGATCTTCGCCTCGCTCAAAAGATTCAATCTTAGGTCCGCGGTCGAGGGAGCCGCCTATTACGATGAAACCGGGGAGCTCGGTCTTTGGCTCGGGAGTGTGATCGACCTCCGCACGCAGCTACCCGACGCCGCCGCTGTCGCTGTCCTTCAGAACTCCGAGAACTCTGTCCTCATCCGGGCCAAGACCTCGGTTTATCTCGTCTCCACTGCGCCGCTGGACAAAAACAGACGCTTGGTTTTCTACCGCCTCCTGGCCTTTCTTCCCCAATTCAAGACGCCTTCCCTCCGGGAATATCATTTCCTACCGAAGAGGCTTCAGAAAAACTGGGATATCGACTACTGGGACTTCCGCGAGGACCTCTCCGGTTACGAAAAGATATTTTCCCGCCATCAGGATGAGTTCATCGGCCAGCCGCGCGCCAAGGGGGAAATCCAAACGCTCTTTTTCCCCCTGCGAAACGAAAAAAAAGAGATAGTCGCCACGGTCAAAATCAGCTCCCTCTCCAAGGAAGCCCGGGTGGCGGGGCTCAGAGAAAAGCTGCTTCTTGTCTTCTATCTCGGGCTGGCCTTCTCATTCGTTCTTCTATTTATTTACCTGATTTCTTCACCGGACTTTCTTAAAAACAAAAAAAAGGCACCGGGGGTCGTTTTGATCCTGGCCCTGGTCGGGTTTAGGCTTCTCTTTTTCCCCCTCGGCCAGCTGGAGAAGGTTCGTCTCCTGGCCGCCTTTTCCCCAACTCTGGCCAGTTTTTTTTCGTTTGGTCAATTGACCAAGTCTCCGGCCGATATTTTCCTTACTTCCCTGATCCTGTTCTTGGTCTTGGTCATTGTGGGGATCTATACCCGAAAGACATTTCAGAAGCCGCTCCGGAAGCTGGCTTGGGCGCCCCGCCTGGGGATGCAAGTCGGTTTTCTTGTCCTCGCTTTTTTCTTTGTTTCCGAATTCCAAAACCTCCTTCGCCGACTGGTTTCCAATTCAAACCTCAATCTCCTTAGTTTTTCTTTCATCCCGCCCGCTTTTCTTCTTCATCTCAGCGTTCTTTTTCTATCGATGAGTTTGTTCCTGCTCATCTATTACTGTCTGAAGTTCCTCGTCGTTTTCTCGGCGCGTCCCCTTTCCGCACTGGCGCTCTTTGGCTGCATTGCGGCAGCAGCCCTCTACGCTTGGCGGACCTCTCAATCTGTTCTCTTTTCACTCCTGCAAATAGGCCTGCTTGCCGCCATCCTCTTGATCTCCTTCCGGCCCGGCCTTCTTCGCAAGACTGGAACGCTGTTCTTAGCTTTTGCCGCCGGAACTTTCTTTATCTATGCGACTCTCAGCTATTACACCTCGTCGGCCACCCGCTCCCTGCTCGAGCGTTCTCTAAGAGATATGGTTGTCACCCAACCCCGTTGGGCCGATTTCCTGCTGCGGCAGTCTTTCCTGGACATCGAAAAAAACAAATCCGCAATTCTCTCCCTCCTCCGGGGCCCCAGACCTTCAGATTTGGCCCGCAGCGTTTGGGATAAAACTCTGGCCGCTAAGTTCAACTGGTACTCAAGTCTAGAAATCTTTGGAGCGGAAGGAACCGTCATTTCCTCTTTCTCCCTCAATGTCCCCAAATTGGAGGCGCCCGACCTGGACCTCGCTCCGAGCTCCAATTGGTTGGTTTCCGGCCACCGTCTTTTCATGATGGGCAAAGAGAAAGATTTTCTGGTCGGCCACAAAGACTGGTATGACGGCGATCATTTCCTGGGGAGGACGGTGCTCTCCCTTTCCGTGGATGAGGACATGCTCCCCTTTCTTTATTCGGCCAATCCCTATTTTGAGCTGCTCAGAAGCTCTCCACTCCCCTCCCTGAACCAGATCGACTTCGGGTTCACCATTTTTGACTCCGAGGGACGGCTCCGCTTCAATCCCGGCCACGTTTCCTCCGGTCTATCACCGGACCTCCTGGAAACGCTGAACAACGCACAGGAGCCTGTCTGGTCAATCCTTAAAGAGAGAAAGTCCGTCCTGAATGCGCTCTCCTTTAAATTCAATGACCGGATCTATCTGTTCTATACGCCCCGAAAGAGTCTTATCAACGTGACAGTGGAGTACTTGAAGCTTTTTTCCCTGTACCTTTTTGTGGTCTTGTTCCTCATATTTCTGGGGAACATGGCTCAGCGGAGGGGCAGTTTACGCAGTCCGTTGTGGTCTTTCTCCATCCGCGTCTATGCCTCCTTCGTCGCGGTCGCCCTTATTCCCCTTGTCCTCTTCAGTTTTTTCACCCAGAGTTTTTTTGACCGGATCTTCAGTCAGCAATACAGAGAAGAAGCCACGCTTCACGCGGCTTTCGCCCGCAGCATCATGGAGGACATCGTTTCCTTCCAGCAGGAAGAGAAGTCGTCACCCACCTCGCCTCCCGAAGACCTGGTCCTCTGGATCAGCTCGACCATTGCCAACGACGTCAACCTCTACCGGGACGGAAGGATGGTCTCTTCGAGCCGCCGGGAGCTTTTTGATGCCGGACTCCTGCCCGAATTGATCGACGGCGAAACATATTACAAGATCCGCTTCGAAAACAGTCCCTCCTACACCCAGAGGCAAAGAATCGGCGATTATTCCTTTCAGACGACGGCCCTGCCCTATGTTTTCAGAGACTCCGTCTTTTTTATTTCTCTTCCGTTCCCCTTTGAACAACAGGAAACCGCGCGGGCCACCAGGGAGCTGATCGAATTCTTAATTTTCACATCGGCTTTCTTCATCGCCCTGGTCCTCATTTTCGCCCGGGCCATCGGAGCCATGATCGTGACTCCCATCGGGAAGCTGTTAGCCGGAACAAAGGAGGTGAGCCTGGGGAATTTAGAGGTGCGCATTGAGTACAAACGCAAGGACGAGATGAAGACTCTGGTCGAAGGCTTCAACGCCATGATCCAGAGTCTGAAGGAACATCAACGGGAGCTGGCCGAAATGGGGAAAAAGGTGGCCTGGGCGGAGATGGCCAGGAGGGTCGCTCACGAGATCAAAAATCCTCTGACGCCCATCCAACTCTCGGCCGAGCACCTGCTGCGGGTCTATGAGGACAAGAAAGGGGATTTTGGGAAGGCCCTGCAAGAATCCGTGTCCTACATCACGAGCGAGGTTGAAAACCTGAGGAGGATCGCCTCGGAATTCATGGAGCTGTCCCGGGATACGGTTCTCCAGCGGGAGTTATTCGATTTTAAGGATGCGGCCCAAGAGACTCTGGCGCCGTACAAAAAACTGCTCTCCGAAAGGATCACTTTGCGCGAGGTCTATGAGGGACGCGACTTCGGTTTTTGCGGGGATAAAAGCAAGATCAAAGTCGCCCTCAAAAATATCATCATCAACGCGATCGAAGCCATTCGCGGCCAGGGCGAAATCGAGTTCAAGGTTGAGCGCAAGAATGGGACTCTGCGCATCGAGATCAACGATACGGGCGTCGGCATGGGAAAAGAAATGCTGGAGAGGATCTTCCAGCCTTATTTCTCGACCAAGGAAGCGGGGACAGGACTGGGTCTGCCGATCGCCAAGAAGATTATCGAGGAACACGGCGGGTCGATCCAGGTGACAAGCCAACTTCACCACGGGACCAGAATCATCCTGGAACTGCCGATTGAAAAATAAAAATGCCGGAACTCGGGTCCGATGCCCTGGGTAAACCGTCAAGAGCAATGGAGTTTTGCTCAGATTTGTGGAACAATTAAAGAAAGGGACGTCACATGCCAAGATTCCTGGTTACCTATTTCAGCCAAACGGGGAACACCAAAAAGGTCGCCGAGGCCGTCTATGCGGCGCTGGATGGAGATAAGGAAATCAAACCCATCGATGAAGTCAAGGGCCTCGAAACTTACGACCTCGTCTTCATCGGATTTCCCGTTATCTCGCACAGCGTCCCTTATCGAGTCGGCGAATTTCTGAAGAAAATGCCGGCCGGCAAACAGATCGCCCTCTTCTGCACTCATGCCTCACTCAGGGGCGGACGGCTCTCCCGCCAGGCCATCGAGCACGCGACGATCCTCGCCTCCAGGGCCAAAATCCTGGGGGATTTTTCTTGCCGGGGCAAAGTCTCCCTTGAGCTCATCGGTTCGCTCAGCAATTCCCCGGAGCACTCGGCCTGGACGGAAATGGCTGCCTCCGCCGGCACCCACCCCGACGAAAGCGACCTGGCGGAGGCCGGGGCTTTCGCCCAGGAAATGAGGGCCCTGAGCTCCCTGGATGATGATTGAGCAAAAGACTTGAAATCGGCGCCGGGAGCCGTGATTAAGCTTCCGGTCCTCTTCTGATCCTTTCGAAACCCGAAACGCCGACGAATTCGATTCTCCCTTCTTCCTCGACTTGGTCGAAGAGAAGGTTAAGGCCGAGGACGTCGCTCGAGATGTGACCGGCAACAACCATGTTCAGGTTGGACTTTTTTGCGCTTTCAAGGAGATCCTCGCTGAAGTGCATTCCCACGATCGTGCTGACCCCGGCGGAGACCAATCTATCGAGGACGTTCTTGGAGCCCTCGGTGCCACCGGTCATATCGACGTAGACCTTGCCGCATTTGTTATAATCTTCGCCGTTCACGATCTTTGGAGCGGCCTGCAGCTTGGCCGATCTCCTGTATTCGGGCAGGGCCATCAAGATTTTGATCACATCCTTGAGTCGCGAAGGCTGCTTTTCTTCAAAAGTTTTTTTGAGAAAACTGGTGACACAGTTATCTGCCGGAGTGTGGATGCACATCAGCGGCAAGCCCAGAATTCTGGCCGCATCAACTGTCCGGTTGTGATTGACGGGCAAGAGCCTGCGCTCGATCTCGTTGATCCTCTTTTCCATCAGCTGCTCGGCGACGCTGATCGAAACCCCGTACCCAGCCAGTAGGTCGGCCTGCAATTTCATCACATCATAGAGTTGGGCCAGAGCCATCCCTTCGGGGTGATGGGCGATGATGAGGTCGATTTTAGCGGCCCGGTCGCGGTTGAGGAGGTGGGCGAGGAGAACCTCGCCGACTTCCATGTCAATGCCGACGAGCGCTTTGCGAACCTCCGCCTTCCCTTCTCCGACGAGGATCCTGGTATCGGAGAACGGGTTAAAGAGCCGGTCTCGGTCGAAGGTCGCCTTCTCGTCTTCGCCGAGTTTGTCGTACTTCTCTTTCTCTTCGTCCAGGATCTTGCGGATCTCGTCTTTTTCCCGGAGGTCGTTTGCGATCCCGGCATCAACCGCCCGCTGGTAAAGTCGCTCTAATTTCATGGCCTGCCTCCTCGGGGCCGGCTCTCCCGCGCCTCCCCCGGCTTTGAAGTGATTTTTCAATTCTATAACAAATGCCGAAGCAAAGAAAGAGAAGCGGGTGTTGCCCAATTTGACCCTGTTCATTGCGTGTGCTATAAGTTTTTTTTGGATTACCGAGGCAGGAGCTCATTCATGAAAACCGTTCTAAAAAAACGAGTCTTGGCCGGAGTGTTGTGTGCCCTCGTGACGGGCTTGCTGATGACCGCTGTGAGGCCGGCGGATCCAACTTCGGCAATTCCCCAATTTGATTCCTGCACGAGTATCCTGGTCGGGAGGCTGGCCTCGGCCGACGGCTCGACCATGACCTCCCACTCCTGCGATAGCGGCACCGATCGCACTTGGATGACAATCGTCCCACGCCTCAAACACAAGCCCGGGGAGATGTGCAAAGTCTATTTCGAGCCGAAGCGAACGAAGGGCCCAAAGGATCCCGACCGGCTGGACGCGGGAGAAATCCCCCAGGTCCCGGAGACCTTCGCCTATCTCAACGCCGCCTATCCGATCATGAACGAATACCAGCTGGCCATCGGCGAGACGACGATCGGCGGCAGAATTGAGCTGAAAAGCGACGAGGGCATCCTGGACGCACCCGAACTCTACCGCCTGGTGCTCGAGAGGGCCCAAACGGCCAGGCAGGCCATTCGGACCATAGACGAGCTGACCAAGAGTTTCGGCTATAACGACTACGGTGAGTGCTTCACCTTCGCCGACCCTAAAGAGGTCTGGCACTTCGAGATTTTCGGGCCCGGAAAGGGGAAAAAAGGTGCGGTGTGGGCCGCCGTCCGAATCCCGGATGATGAGATAGGAATGTCGGCTAATGCGGGCCGGATCAGGCAAATCGAGCTCGAGGACAAGGAACATTTTCTGGCGTCCGAAAATGTCCTAAGCCTGGCCCGGGAGAGGGGTTGGTGGAAGCCCGGAAAGGGAGAGCCTTTCGAGTTTTGTTACGCCTACAACCCGGAGAGCCGGACGAGCCTTTATTGTCGACGCCGGGAATGGCGGGTCTTGAGCCTTCTCGCCCCTTCTCTCAAACTCGACCCCCAGTCCGAAAACTATCCGCTGTCGGTGAAGCCTGAAAAAAGTGTGACCGTTCGTGATTTGCTGGCAATCTTCCGCGACGCCTATGAAGGGAGCGAGTTTGACATGACCAGGGACCTGACCGTTATTAATAAAAAAGGGGAGACCGTAAAAAGCCCTGTGGCGTCTCCGTTTATGAACGGCGACTTGAGGGAACTCTTCCGTATCAAACGTGAGAGAACGATCAGCTGCGCGGCGGCCACTTATCTTCAGATCACCCAGTCCCGGGCCTGGCTTCCGGATGCGATCGGTGGCCTCGTCTGGCTCGGCTACGACAATCCCGTGACGACTCCCCACACTCCCTTTTATTGCGGGATCTCAAAGATGCCAGATTCATATTCTATAGACGGAAGATGGGGCTTCAGAGCGGACTGCGCCTGGTGGGCCTTCCGGCAAGTGAGCAAACTGGCTCTCTTCCGCTGGCAGGAAATGACCAGGGACATCGAAAAGGTCTGGAAGGAGATCGAAGACAAGGCGTTCGGCGATCAGGCGAAGACGGAAGAGGAGGCGCTTCGGCTCTTTCAAGAGAGCCCTTCCAAAGCCGGAAGATTCCTAACCGACTTTTGCCTTGAGACTGCAAATCAGGCAGTGGAGGCCTACCGGAAACTGAGCAATGACCTCTGGTCAAAGTATAACAACCTGTTCTAGCTATCCCTTTGACCCTGACAACCTCTGGTTGTTTGTTTCGCTCGGCGCCGATGGCTTTTCTCATCCCCGGGCATCATACTTTACCCCTGACCTTGGCGATGATTTCGTCTGCGGCCGTATAAGGGTCAAGTTCCTTGGCGAAAATCCTCTCCACGTAAGCGTTCAGGTCCTGATGGCTGATGTTTTGGCTGATCGCCCGATAGACTTTTTCCCGGAGAATATCTTGGAGCATCCAGGAGATGAGTCTCTTCCTTCTCGTGGCCTGGAATTCCGGTTTCTTGTGGGCTCGCAGGTTTTGAATTTCGGCCGCGAGCACCTCCAACCCCTTCCCTTTCGTGGCCACGGTCTTCACGATCGGGGGCATCTCCTGACCCTTGAAGCCGAGCTCGAGCATGGCCCTGAGCTGCTTTTCCATTTTCTCCGCACCGCTCACATCGGCTTTGTTCAGGACGAAAATGTCACCGATCTCCATGATCCCGGCTTTGAAAACCTGGATGTCATCCCCGGCTCCGGGAGTGAGAATCACCAGAATGATGTCGGCGAGCTTCACAACTTCGATTTCGTCCTGTCCAACGCCCACGGTTTCGACCAGGATAAAACTCTTGCCTGCGGCTTCGAAAATCGCCAGCGCCTCTCCGGTCGCCTTGGCCAGTCCGCCGAGGTTGCCCCGCGTGGCCATGCTGCGGATGAAAACCTCCGAGTCGCAGCTGTGCCGCATCATCCGGATCCGGTCTCCCAGGATGGCCCCGCCGCTGAAGGGGGAGGAAGGGTCAACGGCCACGATCCCGATCGTTTCACCGCCCTTTCTCAGGGCGCAGACGAGTTGGTCGACAAGTGTGCTTTTTCCGGTTCCCGGAGCCCCGGTGATGCCGAGAATCACGGCCTCTTTTCGGTGAGGAAAAATCTCCTTCAAAAAGTCCTGGGCGCCCCGGTCATTGTTTTCGACCAGAGAGATGGCACGGGCCATCGCTCGGGGATTCCCCTTGAGCACCTCTTGGACTAAGTTCATGGCCTGACTCGTCCCGGTGACTCTAATACTCCGAGAGCACCTTCTGGGCGATGATCCAGCGCTGGATCTCCGATGTTCCCTCGCCGATCGTGGCCACCTTTGAGTCCCGGTAGAATTTTTCGACGGGATAGTCTTTGGTGAAACCGTAGGCGCCCAGAATCTGGACGGCCACCGAGGAGGCCCTCACGGCGAGCTCGCTCGCGAAGAGCTTGGCCATGGCCGACTCCTTGGGAATCTTCTTCCCTTGGTCCTCCAAAAAAGCGGCCCGGTAGGTTAGGAGTCTCGCCGCCTCGAGTTCAGTAAATCCGTCGGCGAGCATCCATTGAATGGCTTGAAAATTGGCGATCGGCTGGTCGAATTGAACCCTCGTTTTGGAGTATTTGAGGCTCGACTCGAGGGCTCCCGCCGCGATACCCAGTGAGAATCCGGCGATACTCACCCGCCCTCCGTCAAGGATGGCCATCGCCGCGCGATAACCGGATCCCTCCGGCCCAAGAAGGTTTTCAGCCGGAACCTTAACATCTTCGAGGATCAGCTCCGAGGTGTCGGACGAGCGAATACCTAGTTTATTCTCTTTTTTCCCCGCCCGAAATCCCTTCATCCCTTTTTCAAGGATGAAAGCCGAGATTCCATTCCGGCCCTTGCCGGGCGACGTCATGGCCGTCACGACCGTGATCTCGGCCAAAGAGCCGTTGGTGATGAAGAGTTTGGAGCCGTTGAGAAGCCAGTGGTCCCCCCTATTTTCGGCCTTCGTCTTCATCGCCGCCGCATCCGACCCGGACTCGGCTTCGGTGAGGCCCCAGGCTCCAAGGGTTTGTCCGGAAGCGAGCCGGTTGAGATATTTTTTCTTCTGAGATTCGGTGCCAAAAAGGTTGATATGATTCGAGCACAGAGAATTGTGGGCCGCGACGACCAGCCCGACCGACGGATCGACCTTGGAGATCTCCTCCAGGATGAGCACATAATCCAGGTTGGAATACCCGGCGCCGGAATACTCCGCTGGGATGATGATCCCGAGCAGGCCCATCTCGCCAAGTTTTCGGGTCAGGCCGTCCGGCCATTCCCCTTTTTCGTCACTGTCTTTGACCAGAGGCAGGATTTCTTTCTGGGCAAAATTCTTTATCGTCTCTCTGAGTTGCGCTTGCTCCGGAGTCAGCAAAAAATCCATGGTTTCTCCTTTTCCAATCTTGAGTTTATCATTTTTCATCTTACTTTTTAGGGTTTAAAGAATCAAGGAAAAGTTATTTCGTCTATCTGGTTTATCTCGTCGCCAGTTCATCTCGGTTCCCCCCTCGGAAAAGCCGACGGGGCCCCCCCTCCGGCCTCTTGGGCCGCCGATCGGAGCTTGGGGAGCAAAGCCCTTTCCAAAGTCTTTTTTTTACTGGTCACCGCTCAATGGTCACGCTCACTCTCTCCGTTGACAGATCTTTCGAAATCCTCTAAAGTGATAGCATGATTCGCGGTTTCCTCCGGCTGATCTTCTACGCGATTGTGATGTATGTCATCTATGCCGTCCTCCGCTTCTTCCAAAACGCCGGAAAGAAAAGCACGGCTTCGTCGCGGGGAGATCAGGCCAAGGTCCAAGGCGTCATGGTCAAAGATGAGATTTGCAACACCTACGTCCCGAGAGAGGAAGCGCTTCGGGAGGTCAGGGAAGGAAAGGAGCATTTTTTCTGCTCCCGAGAATGTCAACGGCAGTTTTTGGAGCGAAGGAAAGCCAGCTGAGACCTATTAGAACTGAGACCGGGTCACCCGGAAATCAGAGAATTCTCCTTTGGGCTCTTCCCAACTGACTACTACGTCCTCGACGCGGGCCAGGGGCGGGCCTTGCTTCAGGTACCCGACAAGGTCTTCGATTTTTTCCTTCTCCCCCTCCACGACCGCTTCAACTCGGCCGTCTCCGAGGTTCCTCACCCATCCGGCCAAACCCAACGAAGACGCCCAACGCTGGGTGTGGTCGCGAAAGAAAACTCCCTGGACCCGTCCGCTGACGACTATGCGTGCCCGTGCTTTCATGATTGCGGAAAAATCTTACCATAGGCTGACTCGGCCGTAAAGAACGATTCTCGGCGGCCCTTGCTTTGAACGAGTGTCATCATTAAACTAAGGCAGAAGAGGATTATTCGGGCGTGAGAAAGATCCTATTATCGGCCGCCGGCTTCGACCCGTCTTCCGGAGCCGGAGTCGGTCTCGATTTAAGAGTCTTTGCCGAGTTTGGGTTCGAAGGGATGGCCGTGCTGACTTCTCTGACCGCCCAGAACAGCTCGGGAGTCAGGATGGTCAGACCTATCCCACCAACATTTCTTTGGGAGCAGTACTCCGCCTTGTCCGCCGAGTTGACCTTCTCGGGGATCAAAGTCGGGATGATCGGGACGGTCAAGAACGCCGAGGTCGTTGCCAGGATCCTGACCAAGTCCGGAAAGATCCCTCGTGTGGTGGACCCCGTCATGAGATCAAGCTCGGGCGCCTGGCTTCTGGAAAAAAGGCGGATCGGCTTCTATCTGCGGGCCATCCGGGAAAAAGCCTCCGTGCTCACTCCCAACCTGGACGAGGCTTCACACATCTCCGAAATTAAAATCAAGAACCGGGACCAGATGAAGGAAGCTGCGAAGAAGATCTTCGATACGATCGGCTTCCCGTGCCTGATCAAGGGGGGACACCTTCCTCGAAAGGCCATCGATGTCCTCTTCGATGGCCGCGATATCTCCGTTTTCGAGCATGAAAAAATACGCCGGGATGTTCACGGCACGGGCTGCCTATTTTCCTCGAGCCTCCTGTGTTTCCTGGCTCAGGGAACAAATTTGGGAGTGGGATGCAATCTGGCCGGAGAATTCACGCTCGAGGAGATGAGAAGGGCCGTCAAGATCGGCCGGGGACGGTCTTATTTCTCGTTCTTCTGAAGGGGCCCCCCGCCTTTATTATCGTCCTTACTGGGTTCTCTCATCCGACGGGTATATCTTGTCCGCCCTCTTCAGGATGTCCACCTGGAACCTGACTCCCTGTTTTCCGGCGGCCCGCAGGTTTAGGTAGAGATTGACTTTCAAAATCGATTGTATGGGGATCCGGGCTGGGGATTCACCCCCCTTGACTCGAAGAACGAGCTCTCCCGTCTTATAGCCCATGTCATAAAAATCGAAACCCATCGCCGCGCAGGCCCCCAACTCAGTGGAGAGGAGGAATCCGCCGAAAAGAGGGAGAGTATTTTCCTCGGCAACCTTGCCGAGCGCCCCGAAGGAAGCGTTGATGGTGTTATCGGAAATCGGCAGGAGCACGTCGATCTTCTTGTTGACCAGTTCCTGGGCCGAGAGAAGCACATCATTCGGGTTCGTCACGGCGACGGTGATGACCTCGAGTCCGAGCCGGCCTGCCTCCTCCTGGGCTAACTCCAGATAAAACTGGGAGTTTAGCTCAGAGGGAGTCCAGAGGATGCCGATCCTCCTGACCTTGGGCACAGCCTCCTTGATCAGGTCGACGATTTGTTTGATTGGGCCCGTCGAGGCGACGCCGGTCACGTTGGCCAGGTGATCGGCAGCGCTTTTGCCGGCGCCGCTCAGATAGGGGTTGGCCACCGACGAAAAGACGATCGGGGTCTTCTGGATTTCGATCAATGCCGCCTGGAGGCACTGGGTGGAGAGGGGCACAACCAGGTCCATTTTTTTCTGGGAAAATTCTTGGGCGATTCTCTCGACCTCGGACATGTCCCCCATCGCATTCCGAATCTTGTAGCTGACGTTGACCCCATCGCGGAGACCTGCATCCTCAAGGGCCTGAAGGAGCCCCTTTCGGACTTCGTTTAGAGTGACAGAGTCGATGAACTGGAAGATACCGATCGTGTAGAGGGCTTTCTCTCCGGGCGGAGAGATTTCTTTTCCGCCCCTCTGACAGGCCGGGAAAACAAAACTGAGAGACCAGATAAGAAGGATGGTCTTCTTGAACACTCCAAGCGCTGTCATGATATCTTCGCCGCCGGGACAATTTTCCGGAAAAGCTCGGCCCCGATGTTACCCCCGCTCACCACGAGCGCGATCTTCCGGTCACGGAACTTCCCCGGCCGAGCGATCACGGCCGCCAGAGGAAGGGCACCCGCTCCTTCGATGACCTGACCATGATGGGTGAAGAAAAGGCCCATCGCCTTCTTGATCATCGCCTCTTTGACCAGAATGATATCATCGACATACTTTTGACAGAGCGGAAAGGTGATCGAGCCGGGTTCGATCCCGCCGGCCACGCCGTCGGCAAGGGTCTTTTTTTGTTCGATCTCTACGATTTTTCCGGCCTCGAGGGAGGCCTTCATGCACCGGGAATTCTCAGGCTGGACTCCATAGGCCAAGATCCGGGGATTTCTGCTCTTGAGGTAGCCAGCGATTCCGGCGATCAGGCCGCCGCCCCCGATGGCCACCAGGACAACCTCCGTAGTCGGCAGGTCTTCGAAAAGTTCCAGACCAGCCGTGCCCTGTCCATAAACAATGTCACTGTCATTATAAGGAGAAACATAGACCAACCCGTTCTCGCGCGCATAGAGACGGGCACGGCGTTCTGCCTTTTCGCAATCGAGGCCGAAGAAATTCAAGGCCACGGGATACTTCTTGATTTTTTCGATTTTCGCCGGCGAGGCATTTTCGGGGAGAAAGAGGTTCAAAGCCACGTTCTCGAGACCGCAGGCATGGCTGATGGCCAAGCCATGGTTCCCGGTCGAAGCGGAAACGACGCCCTTCCTTTTTTCAGCATCTGTCAGGGTGCGAAGCCTGTTCAGGGCGCCCCGGAACTTGAACGACCCTGTGATTTGCTGATTCTCCCATTTGACAAAGATGTTGGCTCCAAAAGTGGCGCAGAGAAGAGCGGAGGATTCCCACGGTGTCCGTCGGATATCCTTTTTGATCCGGATATGGGCGGCGGATACCCGCTCGGCAAAATTAGCGTCCATTCTTAACTCGACTTCGTAAAGATACTCGAGCAAATCGACAAAGTCAAATGCCCCCAATGCCATCCCCCTACGATCACATGATGGGAAGTGCTGACCTGCCCAATCATTGCTTTATTAATTGCGTCATATCTCTTAAAATAGGACGGCATGACGCATTATTATGTTGGTACGGCCGGCTGGAGCTACGAAGATTGGGACAGGATTGTTTATCCCGAAAACAAGGGGAGGAATTTTCATCCACTGACCTTCCTCTCTCAGTACATCAACATCGTCGAGATCAACAGCACGTTCTACCGGCCCGCCCCCGTCTATCTTTCTTATTCTTGGATCAAGAGAGTTGAAGGTCAGCCGGGATTTCTCTTTTCCGTGAAGGTCCATCAGGTCTTTACCCATCAGAGAAAAGACTTCGGCCGAAAAGAGGTGGACGAGTTTAAGATCGGGATCGACCCGCTCAGGGCGCACAGCCGGCTGGCCTCGCTGTTATTCCAATTCCCCTGGTCATTCATCAATTCCCCGGCCCACCTCGAGTATCTTGCTCGGCTCTTCAAACTGTTTTCCGAATTCCCGCTGACGATCGAAGTCCGCCACTCGTCCTGGGATAAAAAAGAATTTTATGAGTTGCTGGCCGAACACGAAGTCAGCTACTGCAATATTGACCAGCCGGTCTTTCGGAATTCCATCGGCCCCTCGGCCATCGTCACCAACCCGCGCTTTTCCTATGTCCGTCTTCATGGTCGCAACTATGAGGACTGGTTCCGGGAGGACGCCGGCCGAGACGACCGCTACAATTACCTCTACAGCCGGGATGAGCTCGAAAACTGGATCCAGCGGATCAAAGACCTGGGGACCAAGAGCAGCCAGGTCTATATTATTACAAACAACCATTATCGAGGCCAGGCCCTGGCCAATGCGCTGCAGATCAAGAATTTGATCACCGGAGAAAAGCTCGACGTGCCCGAGCTTCTGCTCAAACAATACCCTGTTTTGGACGAGATCGTAAAAAAGCTGAAGGCGGACCAGCTCGACCTCTTCGGCAAAGACGAAAGTGAAAGAAAAGGACAGGAAACATGAACTGGTGGGAAAACAATTTTCTCAGCGTGCGGAACAACAGACTGCTTCTCAGCGGCCGCGAAGCCTCAGCGCTGGCCGATGAATACGGGACTCCTCTTTATGTGTACGGAAAGGATCAGATCCTAGCCAACCTCGATCAGCTGAGGACGGCCTTCAAGGCGGCTACCCCCTTGGAGCTTCGCGTCTGCTACGCAGTGAAAGCCAATCCCAACAAAGAAATTCTCAGGCTTCTCAGAAGCCGGCGAGCCTGGATTGACGCAGTCTCACCCGGCGAGATACAGGCCGCCCGGTCCGCAGGCTTTGATCCCCGGAACATCATTTTCACCTGCACGAGCGTCAGCCGCCGTGATCTCAGAGAGGCTTTCAGTGTCAGCGGATTAACGGTCAATATCGACGCGCTTGAACAGCTCGAATTGATGAAAGAGGTCAGGGCCGAGTTTTCCGGCGGAAAGAAGATCCGCGTCGTCGTCCGCTGGAATCCGGGTGTGGGACGCGGCTTCAGTCCCCGTGCCGTTACCGCCGGCGAGCGGTCGTCCGACGGAACCCCGATCAAGTTCGGCGTGGAAGAAAGCAAAATCATCGCGGCTTTTGAGAAGGCGAAAGATTATGGGTTTTTTCCTGTCGGCCTCCATCAGCACCTCGGCTCGGGCTGGGTGAAAGAGGATTTTGAAACGGTCAAGGTCGCAGTCGACAAGATGGTTGAGACGGCCTCCATGCTCGAAGCTAGAGGTTTTACTCTGGAATTCGTGGATTTCGGCGGCGGTTTTGGACCCAGGTACTATGCGACGCAGGCCCTCTTCCCGGTGGCTGGATATGCGCGTTACATCGGCCAAAGAATCAGCCGGGCAGGTTTAAGGGTCAAAGCGGTGGCGGTCGAGCCGGGAAAATACCTCGTCGGTGATGCCGGTGTCCTCCTTCTCCGGGTCGAGTACATGAAAGAGAGCTACGGCAATCTTTTTGCCTGTGTGGACGGAGGCACGTATCACACCGTGCCCAGACCGGCGATCTATAGCCAGGCCCGCCATGAGATCGTCAATGCCTCACGCCTGGACCGGGGCAAGAAGCGGCGCGTCACGATCGCCGGGAATTTGTGCGAGACCGGCGATGTTTTCGGCCGAGAACGGTTAATGCCTCTTCCCAAGGAGGGAGATATCCTCGCCGTGCTCTGCGCCGGCGCCTACTGCCGCAGCATGGCTTCGAATTTCAACCTCAGACAGATTCCCAGGGAGATCATGATCTGAGGAAGATCCCGGCAATTGCCTTGAGGATTCCGCGCAGCCTCTAATTGACAGTGAACTTATCGCCGTCGTCTTTGGGCAGGCCATCAACGGTCCTGACTCGGATGCAATAGCCCGCACCTTTGGTCAGGTTCGAGGGGACGACCCAAACGTAGCTTCCGTCATTCTCTGTGTTGAGAATGATATCCCTCAATTTAGCGCCATTTCGCCAGAGACTGATCTTGACATTGGGATTTTGGGGTCCAGCTTGCGTCCAGGTGATGGTCTGGCTCGATCCCCTCGCCCAAACACTCGACGAATTCGGCGAGGTCACAGTGATGGACGGCGCTGAGATCGAAAAGAGAGGGCTGCTTCCGGTCGCGAGGCCGTCGGTCGTTCTTATGCGTACAAAATAATCAGTCCTGGCCGTGAGAGATTTTGGGATTTTCCAATCATAGACGCCGCCATTGGGGGCACCCGAGGCGACCGTCATGACCACTGTCGTCCCCCGCAGGAGTTGGATTTTCACTTTGGCGGCCTGTATTCCCGAGCTCGTCCAAGAGATGGTCTTGGTTTCGCCTCTATACCAAGAATCCCCTCCCGTCGGCGACGTCAGAGTCAGGACAGGACCCAAAATCGAGAACAGGCCGCTATCCCCGGCGACCTGGCCGTCGGTCGTGGCGACTCTTACGAAATAGCCGTCCTGGGGTGAAATCGAACTAGGAATCTTCCAATCATGGCTGCCATCATTGGGAGTGCCGGCGGCGATCGTCAGCACGTTGTTCGTGCCCCTCATAAGCTCGATTTTCACGTTCGCCGTCTGAGCTCCAGTCTTCGTCCAAACGATCGTCTTGGTATCATTCTTGTACCAGGAATCGCCGTTCGTCGGAGAAGTTACGGTGATGGCCGGTTCGGGCCCCGCGTTCGCAAAGGCCTTTATGCAGATATTCGTCTTATAGGTTATGTCGGCTGAGACGTCGTCCCACGTGGTCCCGTCCGGGGACATAAAGCTCTGTCCGGGGCTTGATGTTGCGCCATTGCTGTACCCAGAATAATAGTCCTCGGCCGGAATTGGATATCCGTAGCCGGTGGTTACAAATTTGACGACTACGGAGAACCTATCGCCCTCGGAAACCGGAACCGCACTGGGCAGTCTGATCGTATAATAGCCGGCATAATCTCTTGTGCCTGACGTGCTGTACTGCAACGTGCCCGTTCTTGGTGCTCCGGCCGTCACACCGGTATAGATATAGAGTTCGTAAGAGAAATTGCCCGATGCGGCATAGAAACTCACCGCCGAGAGTTTTTCATCGCTCGCTGCCGTAAAGACATCGGCTCCCCAGCCTGTCGAGCTTCCGTAACCCCAAGAATTGACCCAGCCCAGGGGGTCATATTGGTATACGGTGCCATAATCATCGGTCGGCTCCGAAAGAATCGCAGCGCTGAAATCGCCTTTTCCAAAATAAGCATCGTAATAGGAGGCATAAAAATAGCCGCCCTCGCCCCAGCCAGTGCCCCAGCTGTTCTTGACGATAAAGGCCCCGTTTCCCGGAGCCGCCTTGTTAAAATGCGACGCGGGAAAGTCATCCTTCCAACCGACGATACAGATCGCGTGTCCGCCGTTGATGGAATAAGTTCCATCATTATAATAGCTATGATAAGCGTTGTTCTCTGCTGAATATGACCATTGCGTGGTCACATAGACCCCCCCATAATTCATGACCGCTTCTTTGATGATCGTATTATCCGTGGAAGACGTCCGCTCCGGTAAAAAAATGGCCTCCTGGACATGCTCGCGCACAGCTGGCCCGCCATAAATCCCGTTTGCAGGTTCGGAATAAGGATAAGGACCGTCGGTTTCATTGATGGGTCCCGACCACCGCCCGAGGTATCCCATCGACATATAGATATTTCCGCCGCTGCATTCACCAAGGGAATATCCGCAGTTGCGAATAAGGTCCAGCTCAGAAAAATCGGCCGTTTCTGCAGGTAGGAGAATAGATTCCTCCGAGCCATAGGTCGCAAAGGCCCAACAGCTACCGCAGCCACCCTGATTCCTAACCGGAGTCACGCGCCCGAGTGTGCGAAGATCGTAGGATGCCGGAGGCACAGCATAGACACCGCGCCGTTCGGGCCGGACATTCGATGCCTGATGAGGGCTAGGGATATACCCCAGGCCGTGACCGTCAGGCGTCATAAATACAGCCTTTCCGGCCGCTTTGGCCTGCATGTATTTTAAGAATTCCGGGTTCAATGGCCCGCGCATCGGGGTCAGCTTGCCTTGAGTTAACAAGGGGTTTGATAAAAAGACGCCAAAAACCAAGATTGCGACAAAAAAGACGAACCCATAAAAGTACAACTTATGACGCACCGCTTTTTCTCGAGGCATATGATCCTCCTGTCCGGTGGCTTGACAAAAAAATCCCGCGTTTTTAATATGCTGCTATTGTTGCTTTTAGTCAATCACCGCCCGGGGTGATATGGGGGGTGATTTCTCACCTGGCCATCCACTTTTGCCTGTTGTTTTAAAACGACCGCAGGAAGGCACAGTTGAAAATCTTGACGATGCCGTTGCCGCCGCTCCGCACCTCTCCCCTGACGCAGCAGGCCGGGGGCGAGCCGAAGGCCAGGCACTGACCCTCGCCGACGCCTTCCAGGATTCCCGTCTCGTCCTCGAAGAGATAGAAGAATCTCTCTCCGCCGCTGGTCGATTTCTGGCGGGCGTCGACCACCCGGACCACCATCTCCACCACTTGCCCCACGTGCTTTTTTAAATCCCCGATCCTGAGGTCCGGCCTCTTCCCCTCGAAAAGCTCCAGGGTGTCTCCCTCCGGGCTAAAACCGAGCGAATCGACGAGCATCCGAGCCTTTTCTTCCTGGTTGATGTCCGCCACCTCCTCCATGTCCTCGAGCCCCTGGAAGTAGCGGAGGATTTGGCGGGTCCGACGTGGCTCGAGGGAATCGAAAACGCCGGCCCGAATGAGCAATAGGAGCTCGGCCTTGGAGAGAGGCACCCGGGCCAGGAAATCTTCCACCGAAAGATACTCCCCGCCCTCCCTTTCCTTGATGATCTTTTCCGCCGTCTTGAGGGCCAAACCCTTGATCGAGGTCAGCCCCACGCGGATCGAGCCGCCCTCCACCTCGAACTGGTAGAAGCTCCGGTTCGCGTCCGGCCCCAGGATCCGGACCCCGCGCCTCTTGGCCTCCTCGACGTACTCCTCGAGCCCGTAGTAGCCGCCGCCGGCGTTGAGCACGGCCGCGAAATACGGCACGGTGTGGTGGACCTTGAGATAGACGGCCTGGTAAGCCATGTTGGCATAGGAAGCGCTGTGAGCCTTGTTGAAGGAGTAGGAGGAAAATTTCTCCATCGTCAACCACAGTTTCTCGACCTCAGCCGTCGTGTAGCCCCGCTCCCGCGCCTCCCGGAAAAAGCGGCCTTTGAGCGCCGGGTCTCCCCCTCTCTTCTTCAGACTCCGCCGGAGGAGGTCGCCTTCCTCGGGCGGCATACCGGCCACCCGCTCGGCGATCTGCATCACCTGTTCTTCGTAGAGGAGGATCCCGCCCGTTTCCGGAAGAATCTTCTCTAGGAAGGGGTCGCGGAACGTCCCCCTCCCCTCCCGGCTCCGCAGCAGTGCTTCCTTCATCCCGCTCTCGGTCGGCCCAGGGCGGATGAGGGCCAGAGCCTGGGTCAGCTCGTAAATATTGTCCGGCTTCATCCGGCGGAGGAGGTTCATCATGGCCGGACTCTCCACCTGGAAGCAGCCTATGGTCTGAGCATTCTTGAGAAGGCCATAGGTCTTTGTGTCGCCAACCGGGAGGCCTTTGAGCCCGAGCATCTCCTCGGTCCCGGAGATGGCCGCCAGCCCCCTTACCGAGAGGAGGTCGAGCTTGATGAGCTTCAGGTCCTCGACCGCGTCCCGGTCGAAATGGCACATCAAAAGGCCCTTGGCCGACTGCTCGAGCGGCAGGTACCTCTCCACCGACGCGGGTGTGAGGATGACGCCGCCGACGTGCAGGGAAATCTCGCAGTAGACTCCACCCAGCTCGGAGGCGAGCTTCCAAACCTCGAAGTAACCGGGGGCAGGGCTGTCCCTCTTGAGATAATCCGGCTCGGCGAAAAAGGGAATCTTCTTGCTCATCGACCGGGCCTCTTCCGGTGGGACACCGAAGGCCCGGGCCGTTTCGTAGAGGGCCGAGCGGGCCCGGAAGTTCTTCAGGCTGCAGACAAAGGCCGCGCCGGTCTTCCCCTTGCCGTACTTGTCCAGAACATAGGCGAGGACCTCGTCCCTCTTTCGGGAGTCGAAGTCGAGGTCGATGTCCGGCGGGTCGTCCCGGCCCTTGTTGAGGAAGCGCTCGAAGTAGAGGTCGAACTCGATCGGGTTGATATGGGAGATGCCGAGGAGGTAGGTCAGGAATGAGGAAGCTCCCGAACCTTTGAGATTGTGAAGGATGCCGCGCCGCTGGGCGAACCGGATGACGTCGTGGACGATCAGGAAGTAGGGTCCGAAACCGGCGTTTTCGACGACGGCCAGCTCGCGGCGGGCCCGCTGCCTCTCCCGCCAGCTGAGGCCCTTCCGGCTCTGGAGCCGGGCCATGACTTCGTCCCTCAGGGTCGTCGGGAAAATATTCTCCGGGAGCGGCGGCACGATGCTGTCGAAGCGGAAGCCGCACTTCTCGGCGACCTCAAAAGTTCGCGTGAAGGCGTCCTTGGTTTCGGCTCCGAATTTCTTGAGGGCCAAAGCTTCCTGGTCCGGGCCGAAGAGCTTCATTCTCCCGTTCAATTTATCCTTCTCGGGCGGATACGGAATTTTTTTCTCGATGGCGTGGACAAGGATGAGCCGCTCCGGGCTCCTGACGAACTTCAAGGGGTTGGCCCAGACGAGGGGCAGGCCGCTCTCCCGGGCCAGCTCCGAGGCTTCCCCGAAATTCGAAAATCCGCCGCCGACGTAGAAATCTTCTCCCCGGCAGAGTCCCCTCACTTCTTCGATTGCCGCCCGGTCTGCCCCGCCGTTCGCCTGCGCCTCGGGGATGAAGATGACAACCAGACCCTCTGTCCCTTTGATCTCTTTACGGTTGAAGATCTCCATCAGACTCCAATACCCTTCCCGGCTCTTCGACCAGAAACAGGAACCGTCTCTCCCCGAGCTCCAGCTCGCAGCCGAAAAGGGGCGCGAACCCCGCCCTCTCCCCCTCGGCCGCCCGCTTCCACTTCGCCCAACCGTAGAGGTTGGCGATGTCGGCCAGGGCCGCGGCCGGGATCTTCTTCTGCGAAACCCAGGTGGCGGCTTCCCCGAGGGTCGCTCCACCCTTGCCCTTGCTGTAAACAGAATGGATGCGGAGAGGGATAAACATGCTCGTCCTTTCTAGCCTCCTCCAATCCAGGGCTCGAGGAAGGATGGGGCCCCGCGACGGCGCTCCCCCATCCTCGGCAAAATTCAAAGAATTTTGCGCTGCGGGTGGGGGGCCCCCACGCCTGCCCCCCATCCTTCCCAGACTTCCCCGCTAGCCAATCTTCTCCAGCGTCCGTTGGCAAACATTGGCTCCACCTCTCAGCCTTCTCCCTTCACCCTCACTTGGTGAGCGAAGCCGTCTTGAGGACGAAGCCCCGCCTCGGCTCGAAGTCATAGATGGAGTCGAGCATCTTTTCCCGGATGGTGAGAATGGAGCCGAAGCCGTATTTTTCCCGCACCCTGTCCACGGCGTGCCCGAGCCGCTCCGCCCGGTCCGAGTAAGGCTCGAAGAGCGCCAGCGGCCTGACCCGGACGAGTTCCGAGGCCTTGACCCCGACCAGTCGCAGCGCCAGTCGCGAAGAAGCGATGAGCCCCAGGAAGAGCTCCTCGGCGATCTTGTAGATCTTCTCCATCTCCTGGAGAGGCATCAAGATGAGGCGGCGCCGGACCTCGGTGTTGAAATCCGAGTAGCGGGCCTTGACCTCGATGACGTGGGCGTAGAGGCGCTCCTGGCGCAGGCCGATGGTCAGCCGGTCGCAGAGATACGCCAGGTGGGCAAGGAGGAGGCGGCGATCCCAGAGGTCCTCGAGAAAAGTCGTCTCTCGGGAGACGGACTTGGGGGTGGTCGCCATGAAGACGGGACGGCTGTCGATCCCCCGCGACTGGAGGTAGATCTCCTCGCCGCCCAGGCCGAAGAGCGAACGCAGGGTGGCCCGCGGGAGGCCCCAGAGGTCGCCGATCTTGTGGATGTTGAGGAGGCGGAGAACGACCTGAGCCTTGGGACCGATGCCGGGCAGGTCTTCGATCCCGAGCCCCTTGAGAAACTCCTCTTCGTGGCCGGGCTCGATCTCGAAGAAACCGGCCGGCTTGGCCTTCTTGGTGGCGAGCTTGGCCAGGATCTTGTTCGCGCCGACGCCGACCGAGACCTTGAGCCCGGTCTCCTTCTCGACGCGCTGCTTGACCTGCCGCGCGGTCTCGGAAAAGGAGCGGTAGAGAGGCCGGCAGCGGGTGAGGTCGAGGTAGGCCTCGTCGAGCGAAGCGTCCTCGACGTCGGGCGTGTACTCGTGGAGGATGCTGAAGAACTTTTCGGAGAAGGCCTGGTAGACCTGGTTGTTCCCGCGGACGAAGACTCCCTGGGGGCAGAGCTTGTAGCACTTGTGGAGAGGCATCCCGGCGTGGATGCCGAACTTGCGGGCCTCGTAGGAGCAGGTCGCGGCGACGCCGCGCTCGTGGGCCAAGCCGCCGACGATGACCGGCTTTTCCTTGAGCGACGGGTTGAGGAGGACCTCGACCGCCGCGAAAAAGGCGTCGATATCGATATGGATAATGTAACGGCGATTCATCGATAGCTGATGGTTCATGGTTCATAGCTCATAGCAAAAAAGTCATGCTTTCCGCCTTTTCCCTTGAGCCATGAGCTATTAGCTGTTTTTATCTTTAGTATTTTCTGAGCACTCCGATGACTCTCCCCAGAACCTTGAGCTCCCCGACCTCGAGCGGCTGAAAGCTCGGGTTTTCGGGCATGAGGAAAATCTTGCCGTTGTCCCGCCTGAGCCGCTTCAACGTGACCGAACCGTCATCGAGCCGGGCCACGATCATCTCCCCCGGGTTGGCCGAATTCGTCCGCTCCAGGATGACGTGGTCGCCGTCGTCGATGTAGGCGTCGATCATGCTCTTCCCGTCCACCCGGATGCAGAAGATGTTGCCGCGGCGGCGGCCGACCATCCAGGCCGGGACGTCCATGGCGTCACCGGAAACATCGAAAGACTCCCGTGGGTCACCGGCCGGGACGAGCCCGGCGACCGGCACCCGGACCTGGTTCTCCGGGACGGTCGGGAACCCAGCCAGGTGCATCTCTCCCCTGTCGCGCCGGAGATACCCCTTCCTTTCCAGGCTCAGGATGTGCTTGAAGACAGCCGAGGGGTTGGCGATGTCGAGGAGCTTTCCCAGTTGCCTCACGGTCGGGGCGTAACCGCGCTCGAGGATGAAGGCTTCGATGGCCTTGAGGGCTCTCCCCTGCCTTTGTGTAAGTTCCTTCCGAGTTTTGTTTACCATTTTGTTCACCATTTATAAGATAAAGTAGGCGGGGGGATTTGTCAAGGGAAAAAATCCAGGCTGTCTGTCTCGTCTTTTGGTCGTCTCGTCCATCTCGTCAAAAAAAGTGAGCGCAGAGCAGTGAATTCATAATCTCTCATTGTCCATCGTTCTTCGTTCGTCGTTCTCCTTTCTCCTTAGCCTCACTCCTCACTTGACTCCCGATGGCGGTTTTCGAAATAATGAGGACATCCGAAAAACATGCAGATAAAAGAAAGGAAAGAACTCGAGGTAACCGTCGATAAGCGGCATATTATCTCGATCGGAGAGCGTCTTTACACCGAAAGCGTCGAGCTCCTCCGCGAGCTCATCAATCACGCTTACGATGCCGACGCGACCGAGGTCCACGTAGAGATCGTCCCGGACAGGATCACTGTCAGGGACAATGGTTCCGGCATGGACGCCCAGGGCCTCAGACAATATTTCATCATCGGTTCCGGTGAGAAAGTCGTTCAATCCGTCTCACCCAAGTTCGGAAGAGAGAGGATAGGACAGTTCGGGATCGGAAAGTTTGCATCGCTCTCCGCGGCCTCGCGGTTCGAGGTCTTCACCCAGCACGACGACTTCGCCGCCAGGGTCATTTTTGATAAAAAGACTTGGGAGGCCACGAAGGGAACCTGGTATCTTCCCTGCGAAATCATGGTTCCAGACCGGGACGGCGGCGATGGGACAACCGTTGTTTTGTCCGAGCTCACTAAATGGCCTTTACGCGGCAGAGCAAGCTTCTCAAGGATGCGTTCGCCGAGTAGCGTTCTCTTGTCGCTATCTTCTCTGCGCATAAACCTGGGGACCGGCTTCATATCATCCACGCGGTCTTGTTTCCCGATGTTTCCATTCTCCTAGTTAGGCGACACCGCCGGTTTACGTTTTTTGACCTGCTTTGCCCCTCTAGGCCAAGACCCTTCCCCTTCCCTCAGGGAGCCTTAGCGATGGCCCGTTTCTTGAGGCCTTTCTCCCGCCATGGCGGGAGTCTATCGTCCTCGGCATCCCGAGCGGACTCCTCTCTTTTGATGAAACGGAAGGCCAGGTCTGCTACCGGTATGGGAAAGAGGCTAAAGAGCTGGAGAGGATGGACTACCTGGAGTTCATTGCCCGGGTCACTTCCCACATCCCCGACAAGGGCCAGGTTACAGTGCGCTATTACGGCCTCTACGCCAATGCTCATCGGGGGAAGGTCAAGAAGGTGAGCCTGGCGGCTTTTCCTCTCCGGATTGTTGAGGACAAGCTCCGGTGCATCCCTTCCAAGGGCTGGGCCGAGATGATCCGCAAAGTCTATGAGGTTGACCCGATGCTCTGTCCCAACTGCGGGGGGAAGATGAAAGTCATCTCTTTCCTCACCGACGTCTCTGTGGTCGATCGCATCATCAACCACCTGAAGCTGACGTTTGTGGCGGAGAGGCCTCCGCCGCCTCTCTTCCCTGATTTTCGTTTTTTGACCGCGTTAGCCCAACTGAGCCATTCTTAGCGGGTTTATCCCGCCTATCCTGCGTGCGAGGGCCGGTTTACAATTGTTATGCGCAGCCGCACGTCACTTATCTGAGTTTGAACTCATCGAAGAGGAAATTGTTCTGTGCGGCCGCCAGCGTTGTGAACAGTGAGTCTACTAGACTTGAATGTTGCGCGAAGTGAAAGAACAAATAGTCGCGAACTGACACTCGCTTGAAGCGCAAGACTCTTGGTGCGACTGGACCGCGTAGCTGGCTATGAATGTCTCGAAAACTCTGTTTGTAAACGTCGACTGGAGAACGGTCGCGATGGTTATAGATGATAACTATCTTGTTCTGCTCAAGGTAAGTCTGGAGTTCATCGACAAACGCGTACTTGACGGCTTGTTTCTGGGTTTTCTTGACACTTCGTGTTTGTATCCCATTGTCTGGATCAAGGAAGAGAATGTCTGATGAACCAAGCACGCTCAAGGATTGAGCGAACCACTCCAACCTTGTGCCTTCCCTCTCCTTATAGCCTCTGATGCCCTTCGGTAGCGGCCTAGAGTAGAACACCGTATTTGCTGGCAGAATCGAAGTTTGCTCCAGCGAGAGAATCGACCGTTCTCCGTTATTTACGATGCCACGCAATGTCGCATACAATGCTGGATCACATTGTTCGAAGAGCTTCGAAGAACGACTTGTCCCCAGATATCTCGTGTGTCGACCGTCGTTAGAACCCGATTCATGAATGGCGGCGTGGTACCAATTGATGCCAAGGCGAAGCTGGCGTCCGCTCAATCGCATTAGGGTCTTGAGCATAACGAACTTGCCGAAGTCTCCGATATCGCCCGCGTAACTATCTTGCATGAGCTTGATCTTTCTCTGCCGTGCGGTTGCGCATAACGTGTCGCCGCACTATGACCCGCCTCCGATCAATGTACCACTCCCTCATGGGGGTTTTCAAGCCCCTTTGCCTCCGGCGCCGGCGGCCGATAGACCTGGAGGCTTTATGCTCCGGATCCAACGGTCGGAGGTTCGGATCCTCTCAGGCACGATACTTTACCTTCCCCGTTTTTCGGCTAACTCGATTCCCTGGTGGGAATACGCGTTGACCTACGGTTCGCTTTTTTGCTACTTATAGCGTAGGTATCAGGAAGTCCTGATCGCTGATGAGACCTCGGGCCGAATACTTATCCTAATTCTTTCTTGCCCGGAGAGCAGAGGTCCGGCAGATTTCCGGCGCTCTTATCCTTCCCTTCGTCTTCTGACCCCGCCTCTCCTGATTTTTGGCGCAATTTGACATCCCACGACTTGCCCATTTATCATGAGCAACGATAGGGTGAGGTAAAAGTGGCGGATGAACGCCCACTCGGCCAGCGCAGCCAAAAGGAGATTCTTATCTTTAAGAGGCGACGAAGAAATGGACCTTGCGCCCCCGGGACTGGGCTATGATATACTCCCAGCTGATGATCTTCATCGGAGATCGATTGAAGAAGCAGGCCTAAATGGAAAAAAGGAATATACACAGAATCTCTGGCACTCCCGATTCTGGGTTCTTTAGAGGCGCCATCTCGGCCGAGATGACGAAAACCTGAAGCGTCCTCGAATATAGCAACGCGTTTTCAATCCGAACTATTGGGAGGAGAGGAATGAAAAAACCCAAAAATTTCTGTTATCTGTTAGCCGCGACAGTCGTAGCCATTGCAGCAACTACCGCCACGACCCTCGCCCAGCGGAACGCGGGTCTCACACTGGATCAGACCGACGAGCGCTGGCGAAAGGAGAAGGAGTTGCAGTCCATCGCCATCGTTGAACGCAAAGTGATGATGCCCATGCGCGACGGCGTGCGGCTAGCGACGGACATCTACCGCCCGAAGGGCGAAACCGGAAAGGTGCCGACCATCTTCGTGCGCACCCCGTACAATTTCAACTACTGGGATGTGCAGAACGGCGTGCCAAGAGACATGACCCAGGTGTTGACGGCGGTGCACCACGGCTATGCCTATGTGATGCAGAACGAACGTGGTCATTTCTTCTCGCAAGGCAATTACGACATTCTCGGCCCGCCGGTTACGGATGGATTCGACACACTCCAATGGATTTCCGGTCAGCCGTGGTCAAACGGCAAGATCGGCACGACGGGATGTTCGTCGACGGCCGAGTACCAGATGGCCATCGCCGCTCTGGAGCATCCGGCGTACGCAGCCATGAACGTACAGGGGTTCGGCGCTGGTGTCGGACGGGTGCGGCCCTACTTCGAACAGGGCAACTGGTACCGCGGCGGCGCTGTCCAGATGTTGTTCATCACCTGGCTCTACTACGAACAGAACCAGCTTCGGCCGATGTTCCCTTCTGATATGTCTCGTGAAGACCTGATCAAGGCGTCGAAGTCCTTCGATTTGGCTCCCCAACCGCCTCAGGTCGACTGGTCCAAGGCGCTCTGGCACTTGCCCGTCCAGGACATGCTCAAAGCCGTCGACGGCGCGCCTGGAATCTTCGCTGACACGATGCCGGTCGACACGGGCGGCCGCATGATCCAGCGGGCACCGAACGACCCCGCCTGGTACAAGGGCGGCCTCTTCCACGACGACAAGGTTATCAATGTCCCGGGACTTTGGTTCATGTCCTGGTATGATGTATCAGTGGGCCCGAATTTGGCACTCTACAACTATGTGCGGAAGACGGCAAAGCCCGAGATCGCAGCTCAGCAGTGGGCCATCATTGCGCCCGTCGCTCATTGCTCCTATACCCGCGCCTCAGAGAACACCATCGTCGGCGAGCGAAGCATGGGCGATGCCCGCTACGACTACAATGATGTCGTCTACGGATTCTTTGACCGGTTCCTTAAGGGCGAGAAGAGCGAACGCTTGGATAAGCTTGCCAAGGTGACTTACTTCACGATGGGAAGGAATGAATGGCAAACGTCCGATACGTGGCCTCCGGCCGGCGCCCGGCCGGTGACGTTCTACTTGTCAAGCGGCGGCGGCGCGAACTCGCTTTTTGGTGACGGTGCTCTTGCGTCGGCGGCGCCGGACACAGACAAGCCTGATGCCTTTACCTACGACCCGGCGAACCCCGTGACATCGTATGGCGGAAACGTCTGCTGCACCGGCACAGCCATAACGGCCGGCTCGTTCGATCAACGCAAGATGGAAGCGCGCGCCGATGTCCTGGTCTATACGTCTGAGCCGTTCAAGGACGGAGTCGAGATCAGCGGACCGATGGAGCCGACGTTGTACGTCTCGTCCGACGCCAAAGACACGGACTTCACGGTGAAGGTGCTCGACGTCTATCCAGATGGCCGAGCCTACAACCTCGACGAGTCGATCCAACGGATGCGATACCGCGCCAGCTACGAGAACCCGCCGGTCTGGATGGAGGCTGGCAGAGTCTACAAGGTCACGCTGCAGCCTCTCACAACCAGCAACTATTTTGCGTCCGGCCACCGACTGCGGATCGAGGTGTCCAGCAGCAACTTCCCTCGTTTCGATCGCAACCTGAACACAGGCGGGAACAACTACGACGAAAGTGCGGGCGCGGTGGCCCACAACGTCGTGCATCACTCGAAGCGGTACCCGTCCCATATCACCGTGACCGAGGTGAAAAAATAGGCAAGGCCGTTCTCTTATCTCATCCTCAACACCGCCTGTCCCTGTCTTTGTCACCTCCTTTAATGCTCTGCTCAAAATCAAGTCCGTCCTCCCCATGCACGCCGCCAATAAGGAATGGGTTTACGGGAATCTCGTCGAGGACGTCGCTAAGAAAAACGTCAAGGTTCAGGTCGGAGCAGCCGTCAACCGGGGAGACCGGTTCTTCTTCCAGAAAGGCGTGTTGATGAAGTGACCAGCCAGGGAATGAATAAAATTTTGCTCTTACTGGACAACGGTTCCGGCATGGACGCCGAGGGCCTCAGACAATATTTCATCATCGGTTCCGACGAGAAGGTCATTCAATCCGTCTCCCCCCAGTTCGGAAGGGAGAGGATAGGACAGTTCGGGATCGGAAAGTTTGCATCGCTCTCTGCGGCCTCGCGGCCTGGCTGTCTTAGCCGCCATCATTCCTCGCTCGCCAGCGCGAGGGAACGGCTGCCTTTCCGGTTCGCCGCTATCGCTCCACCAGCTCCACGCGCCGATTCTTCGCCCTCCCCTCCTCTGTCCGGTTCGATGCCACCGGAGCCAGAGGCCCGCTGCCGAAGGCCTGCAACCGGTCCTCCGCCACGCCGTGCGGCCCCGTGAGCGCCTTGACCACCGCGTCGGCCCGACGCTTGGATAAATCCATATTGGCAGCGAAATCTCCCGTGCTGTCCGTGTGCCCGACAACATAGAGCCGGAGTGTCGGCTCCTGCTGGAGCAGTTTCGCGATCTCCTTCAGCGTCGCCTCGGATTCCGGCTTGATGTCCGCCCTCCCGGTATCAAAATAAATGCCATAGACGGCGGCATGACCTGTGCGCCCGATATCGCCGGCGAGGGCAGCCGCGTTCACCGTCACCAACCCACCCTCCATGGCCTTCGGCTCGATGACGTCGACTACCGCGTACTTGTTGACCGAAATATGCACGCTGAAGTAAGCCTCGCCTTCGGGGCGGCTGAGCTTGCCGGAGTATTGATGATCCCCGGCGCCTACCCACATGTCATACCAGTCGCCGCTCGAGTTCCAGCGGGAGAGTCCGCAGGCATCCCCGCTGCACTCGAATATCGCGCTTACGCCAGCCTGTTTGAGAGCCGACTGGTAATTGCGGAACACCTCGAGGCTGCTGCGGACTTGCGGATATGCATAGATAAGCCGCGTTATCTTGCCCTCTATGGACTGCGTCTTGGGCACGCCGTCCGGTCCGACACGGCCGACGGGTAAGTTGTACTGATCGTATTCCTTAACGGCGTAGAAGGTGATATTCGAGCCCGGATAACGGGAGATGAGAGGGTGATCCTTACTGCCGGGAATATCCGGAGTTTGTGCCGGGAGGGTCGAGGCCAAAAGCAGCAGTCCAACCAGACTACCGAAGGCTGTCCTTGGAGCCCGTTCGATTAATCGCGAAATTGCCAGTAACCCCATTTTTGTGTTGCCTCCTCTCTTAATCTAACCTATGTCTGGGGGGAAAATATGATTCTAGGATAACAAAGGCCAAAAAGCTGACGATGGCTATGACTTTCCATCTGTTGCTAACATCCTCTTTGCAGTAGCTCGTCCCTGCCTAATATAATATGATTCAACGACATCGGATTGTCAATGGATCATTAGGTTGGGGGGTTGGCCGGAGAACACGCATTTCTTACTCCCGCTCAGCCGTAGATAGGCCGTCCTAAACAAAAACTTGGTGACAAAGTGGCAAGAACTGCGGGGCGTGTTTTCAGTTGACTAATCCTCCCATTCCTTGATAGTTTATAGCCACAATTGTCGAAGGGATCAAAAGTGGCCACCCAGTGCGCGAAATGTCATTCTGAGAATCCCTCAGATAGCAGTTACTGCGGCAAGTGCGGAACCCTGCTCCCTTCACTCCAGGACCATATCCCGCGGCCACTCAAAAAATTAATCGCCGCCGCCGTCCCGTACCGTGATTTCCTCCTTGAGCATAACGATCCGGCCCGCGTTTTTGGCCGCGGGATCACGGCCGTTTTCGATAACGTCCTGCGCTTTATAGCCTTTCTTCCCGGCCGAGGTGATCCTGGGGCATGATCCTCAACTCGAGCGGGCCGTCGAAGAGGCGCTGAAGCTGCTCGAGCGAAACCCGGTGCGGCGGCTGCCGAAACCGGGATCTGTAGATAAGACATCGAAGGAAAACCCGCGAAAGGAGAAGGAATTATGAGTGTGATAACCAGACTGCGGCTTCGACGTGGGGCTCCGCTTTGGAGCCTGCTCGGAGCGCTACTCCTCTTCGAGGCTTGGGTTTCGCTCCACGCCGGATGGCAGCCGGCGAGCCCGATCCTCACCCGCACAGAACACATGATCCCGATGCGGGACGGCGTCCGCCTCTACACCCAGGTCTTCGCCCCAAGCCAGGCCACCGAACGGCTCCCCATCCTGCTCTCGAGGACGCCGTATGGGACCGGCGGCTTGACACCTGAGGTCTTGGTCAGCGTTGCCAAAGAGCTCACGGCGGACGGTTATATCATCGTCTTCCAGGACATCCGGGGACGGTTCAAATCGGAAGGGAAATTTGTCATGCTCCGTCAGCCGCGCGATCCCCAGGATAGGAACGCGATCGATGAAAGCACCGACACCTATGACACCATCGAGTGGCTGCTCAAGCACGTGCCCAACAACAACGGCCGAGTCGGGATGTCGGGGACGAGCTATGGCGCGTGGCTGACCGTGATGGCCATGCTCGATCCTCATCCGGCCCTAAAGGCCATTGCCCCTCAGGCCTCCCCGGCGGATCAATGGCTTGGGGACGACTTTCACCACAACGGAGCGTTCCGGTTAAGCTACGGCTTCGAGTACGCGTACTTAATGGAGGCGTCAAAAGAACAACCCGAGTTTTCGTCGATCGTCGATCGCTACGACACATATATGTGGTATCTCGATCTTGGCCCGCTTTCAAGTATCGACGCGAAGTTCTTCCACGGGAAGATTCCGACTTGGAACGACTTCGTGAACCATCCCGATTACGACGCCTTCTGGAAGCGGCAGGGTTTCGCCCCGTGGCTCAAACGGGTGACGGTGCCGACGCTCAACGTGGCCGGATGGTGGGACCAGGAGGATTTCTACGGTCCACTGAAGATCTATGAGCTTCTCGAGCGCCACGATGCCGAGAATAAGAACTTCCTCGTCGTCGGACCGTGGAACCACGGAGGCTGGGGCGGTGAGGGGCGCAGGCTTGGCCGGATCGAATTCGGAAGCGCTACGGGAGAATATTATCGCAAAGATGTCCAGGCGCCGTTCTTCGCCTACTATCTAAAAGGAAAAGGGAACCTCACGCTCTCGGAGGCTTTGACTTTCCGGACCGGCCGGAACGAGTGGGTGCGGCATGACGCCTGGCCGCCGAAGCGCAACATCGTCGAGAAGCGGCTCTATTTCCAGGCGAATGGAAAGTTGTCGTTCGATCCGCCTCCCCCCTCCCCTCCCTCAGCCGAAGCAGCGTTCGACAGTTACATCTCCGATCCCGCAAACCCCGTGCCCTACCGGCCGCGTCCCGTCCGCCCGATGTTGAGCCGCGGCTCCGGCTGGGGAACGTGGCAGCTCGAAGACCAGCGGTTCGTCGATCATCGCCCCGATGTTCTGACCTGGGAAACTGACCCGCTCGCGGAGGACACCGTTGTCACAGGACAGGTCGTGGCTAATCTCTTTGCGGCGACCACCGGTACGGACAGCGATTGGATCGTGAAGTTCATCGACGTCTACCCCGAGGACGTCAAGCCTGATCCAGGAATGGGCGGCTACCAGTTGATGGTTGCGGGCGACGTCTTCCGTGGCCGCTACCACAACTCCTTCGAGAAGGCGGAACCGCTGGAACCGGACTCGGTCGTGCACTATACGATCACGTTCCCGGGCGCCGACCACGTCTTTCAAAAGGGTCACAGAATCATGGTGCAGGTCCAAAGCACCTGGTTCCCCATCATCGATCGCAACCCGCAAACTTTCGTGCCGAACATCTTCCTGGCCAAGGAGTCGGATTTTCGGAAGGCCGTCCAACGCGTCTTCCGCTCGGGGGAGCGAGCGTCGCACATCTTGTTGCCGGTCCTAGCACCCGAATAGAATTCGGTCCCGATTGACCGAACCCTATGGACAGTGATGCCCAAACGACTATCTGTTGTATTTTCCCCTTCAAACCTTATCATGGCCACTGAGGCAAGTGATCAAAAAACAGAGACTTTCAGCCCTGGTTGTCATCATCGTGGCCTTGAGCCTCTCTCCTTCCTGCCGCTCCGCCGACGCGAAAAATCCCCACAAAATTCTTATCCTCGCCATCGACGCCCTTGATTGGAATAGGATACCGGCCGCGAAGGGGATGTATTTTAAGGACGCTCCTGAGATGATTTAGCCGCCGTCTCTTGCCAGCGAGACCGCGGTTTTCATCAGTCAGGCCGGAGATAACTATCGCCGGAGACTCCCACAGATCATCCCTCGCACGCCAAGGAAAGTCGACCCGGCCAAGGCCGCCACGGCGGAATGGGCCATTCTGTCTGACTTCATATTCGCCGAGATCGGGCTCCATTTCTATCGGCGGGAAAAGCCTCAGGTCTTTGCCCTCTATCTGAGTGGAATCGATGTCCTGGGCCATCTCTTTTACGTTGAAAGGCCTCGCAGGAAGATGAGCGAGGCGGAAAGGAAATACCTCGATAAAAACAACAACTACTGTCAGGCGATGGACGAGATGATTGCGCCATTCTAGGCCGCCGCCGATGAACAAGCATCGTCATCGTTGCCTCCGACCACGGCCTGATGAAAAAGAAGCACGCCAAAAATGGGGTCTTCATCATTTGCGGTCCGGACATCAAAAAGAATATTCGCCTGGACAAAACCGTGCATCTTATCGACATGTGTCCAACCATGCTCTCTCTCAAGGGATTGCCCGTCGCCGAGGACATGGACGGCCGGGTTTGTGTCGAGGCGATCGAGGAATCATATCTCCTGGCTAATAAGGTCGAAACCGTCGCAGGTCTGTTATTGGCATGGGAAACAGGCCGAAGAGGTAGAGCGGATGGACTACCTGGAGTTCATTGCCCGGGTCACTTCCCATATCCCCGACAAGGGCCAGGTCACGGTCCGATACTATGGCCTCCACGCCAATGCTCAGCGGGGGAAGGTCAAGAAGGCGAGCCCTGAGGTTTTCCCTCTCCCGCTGCCCGATTTCTTGCTAAACTTGACTTCGGACGATACTGCGATTTATCATCCCCAACGATGGGGTAAGGCAAGATTGGCGTATGGCACGCTCACACGGCCAGCACAGCAAAAAACGAATTTCTTATCTGAAGGACTTGATTATAAGAAACACTTGTTAGGCTATGTCCCATTTTCCAGTGAGGAGTGGGCAGGCCTCCGCAGAAACCGTGCTTAAGGCAAGGGCAAGAACGCAAGCCGCCAATATAAAAATGCCCTTTCGCATCATGTTGAGCCCTCCCCTGCCTGGTTATTAAATAATATTAGCGCATTCGCCAAAGAGGCGGAAATAAATAACACTCCCCTCGCCTCCCTTATTCAGGTTTTTTCCCGGACCGTTCGCGGTCGACAAGCTCTACCTTGCGCGCTTCTTATATGGCGAACGATCCTGTTTTAACGTCTCCGGCACGCTTATAATTTGAGATGATGACCCCGTTCGGCGAAATTTTGCTCTCGAGCAGCTTGAAGCTCGCGGGAATGGCGCCTTCGGCAAACAAGCGCTTACCCTTACCGAGAGTGATTGGGAATGTTTTCAGCCAAAGCTCGCCAACCAGATCATGTTTCAACAGCGTTTGAATGAGATTGCCGCTGCCATGAACTTGTATCTCGGGCCCCTCTTGCTTCTTAAGTTTCTTGATTTCCCGCACGAGATCCCCCTTGATGAGCATAGAATTCGTCCAGTCGAGCTTTTTCAAGGTCTTTGAAGCCACGTATTTCCGTGCATCGTTGATTCCGGTTGCAAAATCGTCCTTCACGTGCGGCCAATAGGCGGCGAAGATCTCGTAGGTTTTTCTGCCCAGCAATAGATCAAATGGCCGGCTCATCTGTTCGGCCATGACTTTGCCGAGGAAATCATCGAAGTAATTAACGGTCCATCCGCCATACTTGAAACCACCAGAGGTGTCCTCTTCGGGTCCGCCCGGCGCCTGCATGACCCCGTCCAGGGTTAAAAAAGACAAGACGATAAGTTTTCTCATATTTTGTGCAATCCTTATTATTATTTTATCATTTTTAGCGTGGACGCACATAATGCCATAGCATACTGTGCTCTTCGGCATTTACTTTGGCCGATCTAATTGATAAAAAAACAGTTAGTTCGGTCCGACCCTGTTTTCGTTGCCCTGAGCGAACTCGAGCGGCGCGCTCCGGATGCGCCCAGTCTGGCCTCTGCCCTTGGAACCGGTCCACGCCCTCGGCCCGCGAGAGCTCAGCGAACATCCTGGATTCGTCCGTTTTCGGCTCATGAAGGCAGATCGTCGCGGTGAGCTGATCGCGTCCTGACCTCGCCCATCCTAGTCGCCTGTTTATCAACTTGACATCCAACGATACTGCGATTTATCATCCCCAACGATGCAGTCAAGCAATATCCGTCCCAAGAAGTCTGATTAAGCAGGCGCGGCAGAACATGACAAAAATCCATACTTCAGCCCTATTTTCGGCCCTTCTTCTCCTTTCCTATTTCCCCCCGCTCTCCCGGGCTCAGCTCATCGAGGATGAGCGGAACACGATCGAGGTCGTAAAAAAAACAAAGAACTCGGTCGTTTTCGTCACCAACATCCAGGTGGTGCGCAATTTTGATTTTTCTGAGGAAGCCGTTCCCCAGGGAAGCGGTTCCGGCTTCATCTGGGATGACAAGGGGCACATCGTCACCAATTATCATGTGGTCGAGGGGGGAGATTTCTTTAGAGTGACCCTGCCCAACCAGGAGGAGCGCCAGGCCCGGCTCGTCGGCAAGGAGCCGAACAAGGACATCGCTGTCCTAGCCATCTCGGGCGACCTGAGCGGGCTCTTTCCCGTCAAAGCAGGGTCATCGAACGATCTCCAGGTGGGACAGAAAGTCATCGCCATCGGGAATCCTTTCGGTTTCGATCACACCGTCACCCAAGGGATCGTGAGCGCCCTGGGAAGAAGCATCGTGGGCGCCGGCGGCGTGTCCATCCGGGATATGATCCAGACGGATGCCTCCATTAACCCTGGGAATTCAGGCGGCCCCCTGCTCGATTCGAGCGGCGCGCTCATAGGCATGAATACGTTGATCGTTTCCCGATCCGGCACCTCGAGTGGCGTCGGCTTCGCCGTGCCCGTCGACACGATCAAGAAGATCGTTCCCCAGATCATCCGCTTCGGGAAAGTTACCCGGCCCGGAATCGGGGTTACTATCCTCGCCGACCAATACGCCCGCCGCCTCGGGATCGAAGGGGTGATCATCCAAGATGTGCCCGCCCAGAGCGAAGCCTACAGGGCCGGAATCAGGGGCCTCGGAACTGACCGTGAGGGCCAGCTCTATATTCGAGACCTCGTGACCGGCATTGATGGGACGAAGATCCGCTCCTACGATGACCTTTACAACACTCTCGAGAACTATAAGATCGGTGACACTGTCACATTGACTCTAGAAAGAGACGGGAAAGTGCGCAAGGTGCAGATCCGCCTCGTGGGGACGGATTAGACCGAGCCCAGAAACCGCCGGCGCGGGATTTTGGCTGAGACCTGAGGAATTATTGATGCCAAAGGCTGCAAAAAAAAGGCTTTTCCTCGCTGTGCTCACGCTGGGACTTCTGGCCTCCTGCGCCCATAATGGTAGATCGCCCAGGCAGCAGCCGATCCCCCGGGCCATGCAGCAGCTCGAAGCCGGCGACTTCCAGGAGGCTATCGATTCCTATCGGTCGGCCTTAGAAAGAAATCCTGAGGATAAGAATTTGGCGGCCAGTTTTGCCGCCGCGGTCGAAGAGATTAAGCGAGTCGGCGACAATGCTTTGGGACGAAGGAATTATAGCCATGCCGAAAAAACTTATCGGCTCCTGCTGAAGAATTTCCCTGCCTTCGGTCGCATCGAGAAGTCGCTTTCCTTCACCAGAAATTCTCTCACTGCCCAGCTCAAAAAAATCGGGCAGAAAAGGTAACACAAGCTCTTTTTGGTTTGCCGCCAACGGAAGTGCCCAAATCTCCGTCTAACGAGGTTGGAGCGGATATATGATCATGTCCCCTAGAAACCGGTTTCCAGCCGCAATCGTGCTCTTTCTTATATCAATGCCGGTGGCGACCGGAGGATCGACCCCTGAATCCAATTCAGCCCAAGAGCTGGTTGGCCTTTGGAAAGCAAAGCGGTGGTTCGGCCCCGATGCCCGGGGCCCGCTGGTCATCCAACGGACACCCAGCGGCTGGACGGCTGATTTTGTCGGCCGGACCCTTCCTGTTCAGGCTGAAGGCTCGGGACTCAGCTTCTAACTGCCTAACGGCCAGGGCACGTTTCGAGGCAAGCCTCCTGCCAGAGGGGAGATTCTCGGCCATTGGTATCCGCCCCCCTCATCGGCCCAGATGGTCGGCTTTATTTACACCTCGCCTGTCCACCTGAAATCAGACGGCCCGGACCGCTGGAGCGGGGAGGTCGTGCCGTTCGAAGACATGTTCACCTTCTATCTTATGGTGCAGAAAAAGTCTGACGGGACTATCGGCGCCTAGCTTCGTAACCCGGAGCGCAACGGCAAAATCCATCCGAGTCTGCGCCATCCCATGGAGGGGAAACCTTTTCAGGAAATCCGAGTATTGATAAGCGAGACGTTCGCGCGGGCACGGATCCCGACTCGCCTCGAGCGCTGCGGAGGAGGCCGACATGAATCACAAGAAATCATTTCTGGCTCTGAGCTTATTGTTTTTCATCGTACTTGGGAGGGGTGCCCCTCAAACTCAGGCCGGTTCCGAGGGTATCTCCGACATCGCCGCGAAGGTCGCAGCCTATGCTAAACCGTACCTCGAGATGAAGGTCTTCAGTGGCTCGATCCTGATCGCTCAACAAGGGAAGATCGTCCTCAAGGAGGGCTACGGCATGGCCAACTATGAGCTCTCCGTCCCCAACACGCCGCTGACGAAGTTCCATATCGCTTCGATCTCGAAGACCTTCACGGCGGCGGCCGTCTTGATTCTCCAGCAGCGGGGTTTATTGCGCGTCGACGACGCTTTGACGAAATACATCCCCGATTACCCGGGCGGCGAAAAGATCACGCTCCATCACCTTCTTGTCCACACCTCGGGAATTCCCAACATCAACAACTTCCCCGAGTACGGAGACTGGTCGCACTTCCCCCAAACTCCGGGGAGCCTCATTGAGAAGTTCAAGAACCGCCCCCTGAATTTCCCTCCGGGCAACCGCTATGACTACAGCAACTCCAACTACAACATCCTGGCCGCGATCATCGAAAAAATATCCGGCCGGCCGTACGGCGTGTTTCTAAAAGAAAACATCTTCGATCCCCTGGAAATGCGGGACACGGCTCACGACGGCGATCCCGCCATTCTCGTTCCCAATGTCGCCTCGGGCTATGCGCCGGCCGGTTACGACGGCTTCGACAAGACTCCCTGCCTCGATTGGACCATCAAGACCGGCAACGGCTCAATCTACTCGACTGTCGAGGATCTCTACAAATGGGATCGCGCCCTCACCACGGAGAGGATTCTCTCGAGCGAGAGCAAGAGCCAGGCGTTCAGGCCGCATGTCGACGGCTCGGTCGGGTACGGCTGGTTCATAAGCCGCCGGCTCAACCGCCGCTGCATCCGCATGAGCGGCCGCAGCCCGGGCTTTCAGGGAGAGATCCATCGTTACGTGGATGACGGGAGCTGCGTCATCGTCCTGGGCAACAACTATTCGGGCGCGGCGAGCTTCATGATCAACGATATCGCGGCCATCGCCTTCGGTGAACCCTACGAAACGCTCGCCGTGGACAGGGAGCTCAAGGTCGATCCCGGGGTCATGGAATCTTATCTGGGGCTCTACCAAGGCGGAGGGGATTTCTTCGTGCCCAACGCATCCCTGACCCTGGAGAAGCGTGAAGGTCGGTTGACTCTTCGCTGGAGCATGGGGGGACTCTCATGGCTCGTGCCCGTGGCCGATTCGCGTTTCTATGACCGAAACTATGGCGGGCTCCTCACCTTCGGCAGAGATGACGGAGGCAAGGTCTCCTACCTTGTCTACCGGTCCTCGGGTAGGGATTACCGGGCGGAAAAGAAAAAATAATCCTCGAGAAGAGATAAGTCCTCGTTTTTTCTACTCCCCATTCAACGAAACGGAATGATTCCCCGTCTAACTGGTTTGGACCGGATATATAATGAGGCCATGGACCGCGCAGACGAGGAGCGAACGATCGAGCGGTGCCGGCACGGCGACCTCGAGGCTTTCAAGTTGATCTACGACCGCTACGAGCAGCCACTCTTAAGGACCGCGGTGCGCATGCTCGGCCGGCAGCAGGATGCCGAGGACGCAGTCGAGGACGCCTTTCTCAAGCTTTATCGAGGGATTGATTCGTTCTGCAGCGGCTCCCGATTCAGCACTTTTCTGTTCCGCATTCTCCTGACTCTTGCTTTGACATCCTCCGGAAAAGAAAGAAAGCGGATTTCGCGGACACAGATATCAACAGACTTCCTGTTCATTCGGCGCACGAGGTCCGGCATAGCCTGGCCGAGGCTGTGGGGATGCTGCCCCGACAGATGAAAGCCTGTTTCATGCTCTTTGCGGTCGAGGAATTCACTCATGAGGAAGTCGGTCGGATCCTGGGCATCAGCCCGGGGAGCGTCAAAGCCAATGTCCATCGGGCCAAACAGAAACTCAGGACCTGGCTTTCGCCCTCCTCTCAAGAAGAAGGAAAGACATGAGCCTAAAGAAGTTCGATAACCATGAGAAGCGCCGGGAGGAGACTCTGGAAGCGAGACTTCAGGCCGAGGTCGATTCTTTGAAAGCTCCTATCTCAGCACCCCACTTGTGGGAGCGAATCGAAGCCATGCTCCGGGAAGAAGAAACGGCGGCGCGGAGCCGTCCGGCTCGGCTTCTGAAGAAATGGTTCATTCTGGTTCCGGCCTTGGCGCTCGTCCTTGCCGGCATCTTCTTGGCCTTCTTTTTGGGGTTGAGACAGAGGGGGACTCCGTCGGGGATACTGGCCGGTGAAGCGCTCCAGAAAATCGAACTCAAGGAGCGGGAGTATGTCCAGGCCATCGATGAGCTTGAAAAAAGGGCCCGCCCGAAAATGGCCGCAATGGACCTGGAGATGGTTTCTCTTTATCGTGACAAGTTGGAGACGATCGACGCCCAGATCCGGCGCTGCCTGGAAGCGCTGGCTTCGAATCCGGCCAATGCCCATATCCGTCGCTACATGCTCGCCGCCCTGCAAGACAAAAGGCAGGCACTTGCCGACTTGCTGGCCTATGAATAATAAAATGCAAAAGGAGAATTCAATGATAAAAAAAACCATTTTGGGTTTATCAATTTCCGCCGTGTTTCTGATTGTCTATGCCCAGACGGCCGCTTCGACGGCGCCGAATCGGGACAACGCCCCGTCCGGCCTGGCCAAGACCACGCAATCGAAATCTCTTCATGAAAGCGTCGCCTCGGCTCCCGGGAAAACGGTCCGCCTCGAAGACATGCAGGCGGACCTGACCATCTCCGCTTGGGACCGGAATGAAATCGTCATCGAAGGCTCCGTGGAGGTGGGCAATTCGAGCTCCGAGATGCTGACGGAATTCCTGGAGGGCACCAAACTCTCCATAGAGCCTTCGGGCGACGGTTTTTCAATCAAGCTTCACACCCCCTTCGAGTGGAGACAAAAGAAAGGAACATGGAGTCTCTCCGGCGCCCTCAGGAATTTTCTGAAGTCCGGAAAGTTCAATTTTTCTTTCTCGGCCAAGTTGGCTGTCCACGTTCCCGCCGACCAGTCCCTCATCGTGAACAACAGCTTCGGAAATATCATGGTCAGCGGAGTCAACGGAAGACATGACATCAGGAACGATTCCGGAGAAGTGAGGGTCGAGGCTTGCGGCGGAACTCTGAGCCTTCGCAACAGTTTTGCCGCCGCGAACGTCTTCCGTTTCAAAGGTCCCGCGATCGTTGAAAACGAAAGCGGCGAGGTCATTCTCGAAGAAATCTCCGGGGGCGCTGAGGTTCGGAACAGTTTCAAGACCGTCCGTTTCGGTAAGATCGGTGCGGCACTCACCATCAAATCAGAGAGCTCCGACGTCATAGGAAGCGATGTGGCAGGAGACTGCCGCATCGCTTCCTCGTTCAAGGCCATCGACATCCGGGGAATCCAGGGCCGCCTCGAAGTCCGGGCTGAAAGCTCCGAGGTGACCGTGGACAACGTTAAGAAGGATGTGGTCATCGAGAGCAGCTTCAAGCCGGTCAAGGTAACCAATGTCCAGGGCGGATTGAGAGTGATCAGCGAATCCGCCCCGGTCACTGCCGCAGACATCGCCGGGGAGGCCAGGATCAAGAGCTCTTTTAACGAAATCTCGGCCGCTCGCGTCCACGGCTCTGTGACGATCGACGGAGAATCCTCCGCGGTGAATTTGCGCGAAATCGACGGCGATGCCGCGATCGCCTCCTCCTTCAAAGAGGTCAGCGCAGCCAACATCGGCGGAACCCTGGATATCAAGTCGCAGTCCGCCAAGGTGATCGCCACGGACATCAAGAAAGGGGTTTCCATCGCCTCGTCTTTCAATTCCATCGAGGTCAGACGAGTCGGCGGAAATGTTAAGGTGGACGGCGAGTCCTCGAGTGTGCTGGTCGAGCAAGCGACGGGGAACGTCGATGTCCAAAATTCGTTCAAATACGTGATCCTGAAGCAGACCTCGGGTTCGATCAGGGTGGTCGGCGACTCGAGCGGAGTCGAGGTGTCTCAGATCAAGATGCTCCCCCCGGGAAGCACTATCGATATCAGAACCTCTTTCAAGCCGATCAAGATCGGCCTTCCCAAAGACGCGGATGTGTCTGTTTCAGCCAAGACGGAGTTCGGGAAAATCAACTCGGATTACCCGGTCTATCTCGGGGGAGATGAGATTAGGCCCGCCGTCGGGCTAGGAAAGGGAACAATTCCCGTGCGGCTCGAGACCTCGGCAGACATCACGATAAAGAAGGACTTATAGCCTTTTTGCTTCCTGCTCAAAATCCTGCTGCCAGAGGACGAGACCGATGACACTCCCGGCGTCATCCCGACGGAACTGGATGCGAACGTAAGGATCGACCGAGAAGAAGATCGTTTCGCTTTCGACGTAGAACTTCGTAGGAGCCTGGCCGGAAGGCCGAATGATGAGATAATAATCTTCGTAGCCTACGTCGAGAACATAGTCCGGCGCGACCTGGTATTTGCCCACATACTGCTTGTAGATTCCCGGGTCAAGCCTGAAAAGCGGGCGCTCCAACGATTTGAAATGCGGCCAAAGATAGGCGGCCGAAATCGCCCTCAGAATCTCGTCGATGAGGAGAGGCCCGTTGGAGCTGTTGGTCATGACCACGGCACCTTGGCCTCTGGAAGGATAGACGACGAGGTGGCTCGCGTAGCCTGTGGTCTTGCCCCGCAGGCTGAAATTGTTCTCCTCGCCTGAGCCTTCCACATTGAATCCAAATCCTTTGTATTCGAGCTGGGCGGACAGCATCGAGCGGGCAGCCGACGGAGAAAGGATTCTTGCCGATTTCCCCATGGCCGTTTGCAAAAGTTCGATAATGAAGGCGGCAAATTCAGTCGGGTTGGTCCAGAGTCCCTTGGCCGCGAGCTCCGGATAATTCTGCCATCCGCCCTCAACCGGCCTTCCGTCCCTGAGGTGGCCTGAAGCTGCGTTGGGACGCATCGCTTCGGGCAGCGGAAATCCAAAAGTGCTGTTCTTTAGGCCCAGGGGATTGAGAACGACCTCTCGCGCGACGGCCTCGAAAGGCTTTTTCTCCAGCTCGCTGAGAACCTGTTGCAGGACGGTGAAACCGACCTCAGAATCGCGAACCCTTCCTCCAGGTTCAGATTCGCATTGCAAGGGGGGGGTCTTTGCCGGCTTCTCGCCGGCGAGAATCTGACTCAGGTCTGGAATCGGTTCCTCCTGGGAATATCCAGGAAAGACGAGTGATGGGAATCCTGCGCTGTGAGTGAGCAATTCGCGCAGAGTGACTTTGTTTTTGGCGGTGAATTGATTGGCGGGGATCTTCCAGCTCTGAAGCCAAGAGTTCACGTCCTTGTCCAGATCGAGCCTTCCGGAATCCAAGTCGTGCAGGGCGGCGGCTGCGGCAACGGGCTGGCTGAGCGCCCCGGCTTGAAAGATTGTTTCTCTTGTCACCTGTTGGCCCCCCCGAGCGTCCTTGATTCCGTAGGACTTCGCCCATTCGATCTGGTATTTGTCCAGGACGGCAAGGCTGACACCTGGGACTTTATAGAATTGCATTCTTTCGAGCAAACCCAACTTCTCCGGTTTTTGACCCTTGAGAAAGACGGCTCGGAGCAAGCCCTTTTCAACCGATTTTATTCTTTTTTGAGCCAGCGATTTTTGGGTCTCGCAGCCCGTCAGGAACAGACTCATGGACAGGGCTATTATCAAGGCCCGGAAAATGAAATCAAGTGTATTAAGCTTATTCCACAAAGGATTATAGCCCAATCGACAGGCCGGCGTTTTCACATCTTCCAGGACCCGGCAACGATGAGGTTGGTTCCGGTGACAGCCCGGGCGCCGTCGGAAGCAAGGAATGCGACCGCATCAGCCACATCCTTGTAAGTCCCCAGGCTTCGCCGGGGAGTCTTCAGGCTGCGGGGGAGAACTCCTCCTTCCATCAGACCCGGAGAAACCAGGTTGACCGTGATCCCGAAAGCCGCCTCCGATGCAGCGACGGTGCGCGTCAAGATGAGAAGTCCGGTCTTGGCGACAGCGTAGGGCGTGATATTGGGAAACGAGCGGAGCTGTTCGGCACGATGATAGCCCAAGTTGATGATTCTCCCCCAGCGCCTGTGCCTCATCCCGGGGAGGGCCGCTCTCAAGCAGAAAAAAGCGCTCAGAAGGTTGCCTCTCAAAACATGATCCCAATCCAAGGCGCTCAGTTCGCTCCATGGTTTGACCAGGATAGGGCCCACCACGTTGACCAAAATGTCGATCCGGCCGAATGTTTTCTCGACCTTCCTGACGAGGGCCATGGCTTGCTGATCGGCTGTCAGGTCCGCGGAATAAGCCTCGCAGATCTTGCCCCGCAGCCGGATCTCGTCAACGACTTTATGAGCAGCCACCCCGTTGTGATGATAATGAACGGCGACGCCGGCTGTTTCTTCGGCCAGCCGGAGGGCGATTTCCCTGCCCATGCCTTTGGCAACGCCGGTCACCAAGACAACGCGGCCGGTTGAAATCTTAGCTTCGCGCCTCACGGCTCACATCTCACCATGACAGATTGTCATGACGTATATGGCGCCGCCCAAAGGCATCCTTATATCAGGGCCCCGACGGCTTTTTCCACGGCGTCCAGAATTTCGCCATTCTGGACGACCTCTTTCATCCTGTTGATATCGTTATAGAGGGGCCGGTCCTCATCGAGATGGGCCACGTATTTGCGGACGATCTCATAAGCGGCCTGCACTCCCTTGCCGGGCCTGAGGGGCCTGCGGAAATCGATCGCCTGAGCCCCGGCCATGAGCTCGATGGCAAGCACTGCCTGGGCGTTGTCGATGATCTGCTTGGTCTTGAGGGCGGTCGTCATTCCCATGCTGACAAAGTCTTCCTGGTCCGCTGCGGCCGGAATGGATCCGGTGGCTGCGGGGTGAGAGAGAACGCGGTTTTCGCAGACCAGAGCCCCCGCCGTGTACTGCGTCAGCATCATTCCTGAGAACATGCCTGCTCCTTTCGTCAAAAATGCCGGCAAGCCAACGCTCAGGTGGGGGTTCATCAGCCTGTTCAGCCTTCGCTCGGAAATGACGGCGACCGTCGTTACGGCCGTGCCCAAGAGCTCAAGAGCGAAGGCTTGGGGCGTTCCCTGGAAATTGGCGCCCGTCAGGACGAGCTGCTCGTCGGGGAAAAAAACCGGGTTGTCGGCTGCGTTGTTCAGCTCGATCTCAAACATGTAGGTGGCCCACTTGAGAGCATCCCGCGCCGCGCCAACCACCTGGGGTGTACTGCGCAGGCTGTAGGCATCCTGAACTTTCTTTTTGCCCAACTGGCCCAAGAGCTCGCTCCCCTCGGTGATACGTCTGATGTTCGCGGCGGATTCGAGGGCTCCGGGATAACCTCGCGCCTTGTGCAATCTCTCGTCATAAGCTTTCATGTTAGCGTTGACCACTTCCAGAGTCATGGCAGCGGCGATCTCGGATGTTCTGATCCAGCGCCCGGCATCGTGGATTTCGAGGGCGCCCAGTCCCGTGATGACGTTGGAACCGTTGATGATCGCTAAGCCGTCTCTTGCTCTCAGGATAACCGGTTTGATGCCGGCCCGCTGCAGCGCTTCCTTGGCCGGAAGCCTCTCCCCCCGATAAAACGCCTCGCCCTCTCCCATGACAGCCAAGGCGATCTGGGACATCGGTGAGAGGTCACCGCAGGCGCCGACCGAGCCTTTTTCGCACACGACCGGAGTCACTCGCTCATTCAGCATTTCCTTCAGGGTTTCGGTGACAACCAGCCTCAATCCGGAGTGACCATGACAATGGCAGCTGATCCGGCCCAGCATGGCGGCCCTGACGGCATCGATCGGCAGAGGTTGACCGTAGCCGGCGGCGTGGCTGTAGATTATATATTTCTGGTACTGTTCGACCTGTTCCTGGGTCAGGACGACCTCGGAGAGCTCGCCGATTCCCGTATTGACACCGTACATGATCTCCCGCTTCTGGATTTTATCCTCAAGAAGCGCCCGGCATTTCTCAATCCGTTTCTTGGCCTCGGGATGAAGCTCGACCGGCTCATCCTGCCTGGCCACTTGGACGACCTTATCGATCGTGAGATTGTGTCCATCCAGTATAATTGCCATGTTTTTTCCTCCGCGAGAGAGCTCTTAAAATAAGTATAAGACTTTAGCGGAATAAGGCCAAGATGGCAAGCAGAATATTACGAAATGAAAAGCTCCCTTTTTGACCAAAGATAGCCCAGCGCAAAAACATCGAACAACAGACTTGGCCCGACGATGCTCACGAGCGTCAGCCTTGTCAGACCCAAGACCAGGAGGGAGTCAAAAAGCCACATCCCCAGTGCCACGAGCGCGACGGCGAAGCCGAGCTTCCTGAATCTCAGCAGGCCGATGGCACCGGCAAGCAGAAGAGCGGAAAGGACAAGATCGGGCAGAGCAAAGGCATTATAGAGCTCGTCGGGGACCGGCATGGTCTTTGGAAAAGCCTTGGCCGCCCACTTGCCTATCCAGAAGATAACCGTCGCCAGAGCCACAAAAAACATAATGACCGAGATGGCGATGAGTCCGAGCGTGATTTTTTTGCCTTGGTTCATTCGATTGTCCCTCTTTTGAGTGCCGGCTGATTTCCACCCGGATTGTAGCACACATTCTCCTTTTTCCGGTTGATTTTGGCCACCTCCTCTGGTATAAGCTATGGTCGAAGCATTTCCTTCATCAAAAATAAAAACCAGTGGAGGTGATTTTATGGCGAAAGCAGCAAAAAAGATCATGGTCACAGGCTCCGTCGGGCAGATCGGCTCCGAGCTGACCCTGGCCCTGAGGAAAAAGTACGGAAGAGACAACGTCCTGGCGACCGGACACAAGACCCAACCGACCAAACAGCTCCTTGAGTCCGGTCCCTTTGAGTTCATCAATGTTTCCAAAAGGGAGACCATCGAAGAAGTCATCAAAAAGTATAAGATAGATACTATCTACCATATGTCGGCCATCCTCTCCGCTGTCGGAGAGAAAAATCCCCAGCTGTGCTGGGATGTGAACATGAACGGGACCTACAACATCCTGGAGGCCGCCCGGGAACACGAAATGGCCCGCATTTTTGTCCCGAGCTCTATCGCCGCCTTCGGCCCCGAAACGCCCCGGACCAACACTCCCCAAGAAACCATCCTCAAGCCGAAGACGATGTACGGAGTCACCAAGGTCGCAGCCGAGCTCCTTTGCGATTATTATGTCAAGAGATTCAACGTGGATGTCCGGGGCTGTCGGTATCCCGGAATCATCAGCTACGAGACTCTTCCCGGCGGGGGAACCACAGACTACGCCGTGGCCATCTTTTTTGAAGCCATCAAATACAAAAAGTACACCTGCTTCCTGAGGGAGGATACGCGGCTGCCGATGATGTACATGCCTGATTGTTTGAAAGCGACTTTCGACCTGATGGAAGCCGACTTCTCCAAGCTCAAACATCACTCCGACTTCAACGTGACCGCGATCAGCTTCTCGGCCGGCGAGCTGGCGGCCGAGATCAAAAAACACATCCCAGAATTCACCTGCGATTACAAGCCCGATTTCAGACAGGCGATTGCCGATTCCTGGCCGCAGTCCATTGACGACTCGGCCGCGCGCAAGGAATGGGGCTGGAGACCCGACTATGACCTGGCCAAGATGACCAAGGACATGCTCGATGTCCTGGGCAAGCGTCATAGAGAAGGCAAACTGAATTACTGACCTCTGAATTCAGGCGCTACAACCTGAACGAGAGGCCGAGCGCGAGTTCGAGGCCGCCGAGGTTAACTCCCTCTTGAAGCTTTGCCCCCTTCCCCGTTGGGATGTTTGTATATTCAAGAAGGGTCGAGATCGAGAATCTCTTCCCTAGGTCGTATACATTTCCGGTCTGGATAAAGAAACCAAACTTCTTTCCATCGCGGGAAAGCGAGATGACTTGCCATCTTTCTCTAAACAAATTGTAGCTGGCCCCTCCACCGACAAAGAGGGCTGATCGGTTCGCCAGTTTGACATTGTAGGTCGCGCCGAACCGTAGGGAAGAGTTCTTGAAGCTGATGGGATGAGTCACTTGGACGAAACCGGGACCGATGAGGACGGTCCCCCCCGACCTGGAAAGATACTTGTACCCGACGAGAACGCCGACCCGCTCAGAAAGCTCGCAGCTGAGTTGGACTCCCAACGGAATCTGGACGGTCCCATAAAGGACGCGGAAAGCCCTCTCCTGAGGGTAGAACAGGCCGGCCGAGAGGCCGAAAGAGAGGCCTGGTTTGCGTTCTCTTGTCTGGGCCAAAGAATGATGGCCAAGGCCGACCAGTCCGATGAGGAGCAGCGGCACCGCCCAGCAAGAAATACGTCTCCGCAACAAATCCTCAGCCGTTGTTTTCATCATCCTTGACCTCCTCCGAATAGTTGCTTTCGCGGCCCAGGTCGTCGAGCGCAGTCACAACATGATAGGACTTCGTATCCGGTTCGAGAAATGAATCCACAAAAGCCGGCTGGGTTCGTGTCCAGAATCTGGAAGCCTAATCCCCGCCCTCCAAGCGTGGGGCCGCGGCCGGCTGAACACACGGCGATCCACTCCGACTCAAGTGTCTGGATCAGGCGGGCCTCATGGACGGCCAAATCAGTCGATGACCTGCCTCAAAAAATTAGGGAGGGAGAAAGCCGCCCCGTGAATATCCCCATTATAATATCGGAGTCCGGCGGGCGGCGTCTTAGAGGGCTTTTTCATGGGGTGCAGACGGTCGGAAACAAACACGTAACACCATGTTCCCCCCGGATAGGTCGGGGCGGGACCGATGTAGAAGCTGACGTTCCGGAATATCCGCCTTAAGAATTCGGATTTGACCTGATGCTCGCGGAGGTGGTAGCGCAGCGAACCCGCCTGGGCCACGGCTGCCCCTCCGGGCCGGAGGCGTCTTCTCAACAGCTCATAGAACCCTTTTTGATGGAGGAGAGTCGAAGGCCCGACGGGGTCGGAAGAATCGATAATAACAATGTCGAATCTCTGGCCTGTTTCCCGGATAAACCTGATTCCGTCCGTGATCTCAAGCCGGGTCCGCCGGTCGGCCAGGCCCGGCCCCAGCCAGGGGAAAAACTTCTTGCAGGCGTCGATAACTTTTTTATCAATCTCGACCAACCAGACCCGCCGAACGGGATGGCGCAGGACCTCTCGCAAGGCTCCACCGTCGCCTCCCCCAATGATCAAAACATCCCGGGGCCCCGGGTGTGAACAAAGAGCAGGGTGGACGAGCATCTCGTGGTAATAGAATTCGTCCTTGTCTGTCGTTTGGACCAGTCCGTCCAGAAACAGGACGCGGCCGTAGTCTTCGTTTTCTATGATCTCAATCTTTTGATAGCGCGATTTTCCCTCGTAGAGAACCTTCTTCGCGCGGAAAAAGAGGCCGAACGAGTCCGAGTGGTTTTCTCTGACTTCCGAGACCCTCCGGGCAGCTATTTTTTGTGGGCGCATCTTTTTGATTCCGAACGAAATTTTTCTCAATCTATATGGTCCAAAATTATAGATTTGGACCGTGCGCTTGTCAACCAGACAAGAGATCAGGGCGAGCATTTCCCATCATGCAATGGTGGAGGAGGGGCTTTGGGAAGGGTTGAAGCGCCCACGAGGCGGAGATCAGCCTAAACAAATCGTCGTTCCCTCCTCCGTACACTGTTCCCCGTTCCTCAAATCAAGTTTATTGGGAGATAGGGGGCAGGCGCGGGGGCCCCCCAGCCTAGCTTGACCGAAGGCACGTCCATGCTATCCCCCCTATTTTCATGGCGCGTTATTATAGCATAAGCTTTGCAGCCCGGGAAAAAATTGGCTAAAATGGAAGCTTAGGTTGCAAAACTCATGAACGACCAGACCTTTGATTCCTATCGGAGAGACGTTGATGATGTCCTGTCCGTTCTAGGATCCGGCCGCGAGGGATTATCTGATGAGGAGGCTATACGCCGCCTCGCTCATTATGGCCCCAACCGACTCGAGGAGAAAAAGAAACAAAGTCTCTTCTTGATGTTCCTCGGCCAGTTCTCCGATTTTATGATCCTGGTTTTGCTCGGTGCCGCGGTCATCTCAGGCTTTCTGGGCGAGCTGATCGACGCCCTGGCGATTATCCTCATTGTTCTCCTCAACGCCATCCTCGGTTTCTTCCAGGAATACCGGGCGGAGAAGGCTATGCAAGCCCTGAAGGCCATGGCTTCTCCGGAAGCCGGCGTGCTCAGGGCGGGAAGGCCCACCAGGATTCCGGCCGAGGAGATTGTCCCCGGAGATATCATCATTCTCGAAGCAGGAAACGTCGTGCCCGCCGACCTCCGGCTCACAGAAACTTACCAGCTCAAGACCAACGAGTCATCCCTCACGGGAGAATCGGTCCCGGTAGAAAAATCCATCAAGACTCTCCACGAAAAACATCTTCCATTGGGAGACAGAAAAAATATGGCCTTCTCGGGAACAGCCGTCACCCTGGGGAGGGGCCGAGGGATCGCCGTGGCCACGGGGATGGAAACCGAGCTCGGAAAGATCGCCTCCCTCCTCCAGGAGCAGGAGGAGGAAAAAACCCCCCTCCAAAAGAGGATGGCCGACCTGGGGAAAAAGCTCTCATTGGCCTTTCTCGCGATCTGCACCCTGGTTTTTGTCATTGGTCTCATACGGGGAGGCAATCCCGTCCTCCTTTTTATTACCGCCGTAAGCCTTGCGGTCGCAGCCATTCCTGAAGCGCTACCCGCCATCATCACGATTTCCCTCTCCATCGGCGCTAAAAAGATGGTCGACGAGAATGCCCTGATCCGCCGACTCCCAGCCGTCGAGACGTTAGGCTCGATCACTTACATCTGCAGCGACAAAACAGGGACGCTGACCCAGAATCAAATGGATGTGGAAGAGATCTACTGGAACGGAAGAAGGCTGCGGCCGTTTTCTCTCGGGCTGCCCGCTGAACGTCCTGAGATGCTGCTCAGGATCGCCACGTTAAGCAACGATGCCAGCGAGGCCGAAGGAAAATTCAAGGGCGATCCGACCGAGATCGCCTTGCTGCGGATGGGCTCTGCTTCGGGTTTCCGGAAGGCGGAGCTCGAAAAAACATCACCCCGCTTGAACGAGATCCCTTTTGATACGGAACGGAAATGTATGACCACCTTTCACTCCTGGGAGGGAAAGGGCATCCTCGCCATTACAAAGGGAGCGCCCGAAGCCGTGATTTCGAGAGCCTCTAGAATCCAGGGCGCAACAGGCGCGGAGCTCGTGGACTCAAGGCATCTTCATTCCGTTATCGACTCCATGGCCGCCGATGGCCTGAGGGTCCTGGCCTTCGCCGTGCGGGAGTGGGAGACGATGCCCGAGGCCGTGGAGCCTGAAACCGTGGAGAGAGACCTCACCTTCGTCGGCCTGGTCGGGATGATCGACCCGCCCCGCCGGGAGGTCTTCGATGCCGTTAAGATCTGCAAGAAGGCGGGGATCCGACCGGTCATGATTACCGGTGACCATCCGATCACGGCCAAAGTCGTCGCCCAACGGCTGGAGATCGTCGAGAAAGATCATTCCATCCTGACCGGCTCGAAACTCGACGCTCTGAGTCTTGAAGAACTTGAGGAGAGAGTCCGGGACATCCAGGTCTATGCCAGAGTCGCCCCTGAACAAAAACTCAAGATCGTCAAGGCCCTCCAGGAAAAGGGGGAGTACGTGGCCATGACCGGCGACGGGGTCAACGATGCTCCCGCCCTGAAAAAGGCAGACATTGGCGTGGCCATGGGAATCACGGGCACCGATGTGGCCAAGGAAGCCTCGGACATGATCCTGCTGGACGACAATTTCGCAACGATTGTCAAGGCCGTGCGGGAGGGCCGGAGAATTTTCGACAATATCCTGAAGTTCATTAAATATATCCTGAGTAGCAATGTCGGCGAGATTTCAACCATCTTCCTGGCTCCGTTCTTCGGATTTCCCGTGCCTCTCGTGCCCATTCAGATCCTTTGGATCAATCTGGTCACCGACGGCCTCCCAGGGATTGCCTTTTCCTCAGAGCAGGCGGAGACGGACGTAATGGCGCGTCCACCCCGAGACCCCAAAGAAGGCGTATTTGCCCACGGGGTAGGGACGGGCATCATATGGGGCGGGCTTGTGCTGGGAGGGATAACCCTCGTCTCCCAGGGAGTGGCTCTCAAAATGGGCTGGCACTGGCAAACGATCACCTTCAACGTCCTCTGCATTAGCCAGCTCTGGAATGCTTTCGCCTGCCGCTCTTTCAGCCGTTCGGTCTTTGAGCTCGGGTTGTCCTCCAACCGCTTCCTATTTTGGACGGTCCTCGGCACTGCCCTGCTTCAGATGGGCACGATCTATCTTCCATTTTTTAACCACGTCCTCAGAACTCAACCGCTTTCCATCCTCGAACTCGTTTTCATGCTGGCCATGTCCTTGTGTCTTTTTGCCGCCGTGGAAACCGCAAAATTATTGAAACGATTCTTCGGAAAGAGAGCCTAGGCGGAACCGCACCAGGTGCCCCGAATCAACGTGAGCGGTGAGCTGTGAGCACTGAGCGGCAAAAGCCATGATCTAGACGTTTCGATCGAGTTCTCAAGCTCTATTCTCATCATATTACATCCTATGGGCGATCCGCCCTCGGAACGGGGGACAAGGCACGAAAATGTGTTGACAAAAACAAGACTCAAAGCTATAGTTGAGGCCGCAATTTTATCGCTAGAGAGGAGGTTCGCATGTACGGAAAAATCAAAAACGACTTGACTAAAGAACTCCAGTCCATCCGGGACGCCGGCCTTTACAAGGAAGAAAGAATTATCATGACTCCGCAGGGGGCCAAGATCGAAGTCAAGGGTGGGCGGAAGGTTCTTAACTTTTGCGCTAACAACTACTTAGGGCTATCCAGCCATCCCAAAGTCATCAAGGCAGCCCATAAGGCGCTCGACGATTGGGGCTACGGCATGAGCTCGGTGCGGTTCATCTGTGGGACCCAGGAAATCCACAAGGTCTTAGAAGACAAGATCACGAAATTCCTAGGCACAGAAGAAACCATTCTTTATGCCGCTTGTTTCGACGCCAACGGCGGCGTCTTTGAGCCGATTCTCAAAGAAGAGGACGCCATCATCACCGACCAACTCAATCATGCCTCGATTATCGACGGCATCCGGCTGTGCAAGGCCCAGCGCTTGATCTATAAGCACGCCGACATGGAGGACCTCGAGGCGAAGCTCAAGGAAACTCAGGATAAGCGCTATCGTATGATCGCCACGGATGGCGCATTTTCGATGGATGGCGATATCGCCAAGCTGCACGAGATCGTCCCTCTGGCCGAGAAATATGATGCCATGATCATGGTGGACGAAGCCCACTGCACCGGCTTCCTTGGGAAGCGCGGCCGTGGCTCGATTGAGTACAGGAACGTGATGGGCAAAATCGACCTGATCACCGGGACTCTGGGAAAAGCCCTCGGCGGGGCCTCCGGTGGGTTCGCTTCCGGGCGCAAAGAGCTTATCGACTTGTATCGACAGCGCTCCCGCCCCTATCTCTTCAGCAATACCGTCTCCCCGATTGTCGTCGCCACCTCGGTGGCCATTTTTGACTTGCTCACGGAGACCACGGAGTTGCGCGACAAGCTCGAGTGGAACACCCAGTATTTCAGGAAGAACATGGCCGCCGCGGGATTCGATATCCCCAAGGGTGAGCACCCGATCTGTGCCATCATGCTCGGCAAATTTCCCAATGACGCCAAGCTTTCTCAGGACATGGCCCGCGATTTGCTCGAGGAAGGCGTTTACGTCATCGGTTTTTATTATCCGGTTGTCGCGAAGGGCGCTTCCCGGATCCGCGTTCAAATCTCAGCCGGTCACGACAAGGAAGATCTGGACAAGGCCATCGCGGCTTTTACGAAGATCGCCAAGAAGTATCACGTCATCAATTAGTGAGCCGTGAGCTGTGAGCAGTCAACCGAAAGCTCGAAACGCAAGGCACATTGAGTAAGACCAGTCTAAAACAAGACAAAGGGGACGGTGCGCAAAGGAAAAACCGCCTGTCCCCTTTTTATTCAATTTTTTTGTCCTAAGAATAGGCGAGGAAAAAACCGATCTACCGAAATATCAATCTTAAACGAAAAGGCTTCTATTGATCTGGCGGCTCGCGCCTCGCCGCTCACTGCTTAAGCAGTTCGTCCCTGGTGAGGAGAGAGATAAACTTATAGCCTCTGGCCTCGAGGTTTTCCCTTCCGCCTTCCTGCCGGTCGACGATGGTCAGGGCCAGGGCGACGGTCCCTTTCTCGTCTTCCACGGCCTGGATGGCTTTGAGGGTCGAACCGGCCGTGGTCACGACGTCATCAACAACGCAGACCTTCCAGCCGGGCCTGAAGGGGCCCTCGATCATCTTCCGCTCGCCGTGTTTTTTGGGCTCTTTGCGGACGATAAAGCCTGGAAGAGGCCGGTCCGTGTCCGCACTCAAGGCGGCTACGGCGCTGACGATGGGGTCGGCGCCAAGGGTAAAACCTCCGACGGCGTCGATGTCGTAGTCCTTGAGTATGTCAATGATGAGCCGACCGATGATGTTGGCGCCTCTGGGATCCAGGGTCGTCATCTTGCAATCAATATAATAATTGCTCGTCCTTCCCGAAGTGAGAACCCTTTCCACGTCGGTCTGCAAGGACTTCGATTTGATGATCATTTTGAGCTCTTCTCTGAGCGCTTCTCTGTTCAAAATTTATCTCCATACTTTACAGGCTAGTAAATTTTGTCTATTTTAGTGCCGAAGTAATATTTTTTCAATATCTCTTCGTAGTTGGCTCCAGCCTGGGCCATACCGAAAGCGCCAACCTGGCAGAGCCCGACCCCGTGGCCCCATCCCCTGCCGCAGAAAGTGAAATGGCTGATCTTCCCTTCCTCGTCGCGTTCCCGGTCGATGACGAAAAGTGTGTCTTTGAGGCCCAGCATCCAACGGATCTTGAGACCCTCGACCAGAAACTGACCGCCCGTGCCTTTGACCAGGAGTTGGATGACTCTATGGGAGACACCTCGTTTGTGCTCGACCAAGTCCACCAACTTGCCTATGGGATAATATTGGCTGATCTTGGTTTCGAGTTCTTCTCGGGATTTCCGAGCATGCCAGCGGTGAAGCTTCGACGAACGGTCGAGAATATTGGTGTCCGGCGGAAAAGTCACATCGAGAAAGCGGATCGCATCATCCTTCTCCAGCCACCGCATCTGTTCCCCCCCCAGGAGGGAAAGCCGAGTAGCAAAAGAATCCCGTCCGTCCAGGTTCCTCAGAAGAAACGCCTGGGGCGATAGGAGGACCTGCCTGCGCTCGAACTCTTCGCCGAACTCAACCTTGCCTTTCGTTATTCCCCGGAAGATCCCATGGTGGTAGAAGTCCTTGATACTGAAGATCGACTTATATAGAGATGAAGCCAGCTCCCCTCTGGTCAGGCTGCGGTCGAGACGGCCGACTGGATCACCCGCGGGATAGATACCGGCTTGAATCAAATAAGCGACCGCGTTTCGGCCGGGCCCTTTGATCTGGGGGAAATCTCTCAACAAGAACTCAACCTCACTCGGCAGCAGGAGGTTATCGATCCGGTCCTGCCACTGAAAGGCGCTGACTAAGAGTTTGGCCCAGTTGAGCGAATTCAGCGCACCAATCTCGGGCGGGAATTTATCCGGCTTTCTCTCTAGAAGCGTAAGAGCGTTTTTGAGCCAGGTGATCGCCTCTTCGGGATTCCCCTCCTGCGTCCAGAACGCAGGATCCGTCTCCAGGGGGAGCACATCCAGGCTGATTAAAGCGGCGATCGGCTGGCTGAAATCGGCGCCCCGGAGCCGGACGGGAAGGCCCGGGAGCTTGGTACCGATGGTCCATTCGATGGGACGGTCATAGATACAGTCTGTGGTTTTTAAATATGGCAACGGCCGACCGCCGAATATTTTGTCACTGTCTTCTGTTCGCCCCCCGCAGGTGCTGGTGTAAAGCGCGTCGATCAAATGCCCACCGTAGACCGAGACTTGGCCTCTTGTCTCCTCCACTGCCCTATTGCTTAGAGGAGACTCGACGCTCATTCCACTGTAGACCTGGGATTGGGGCGTGTCTAAAATATCAAAACCCTTGTCTTTGTATTGGCCAAGGTTTTTGATGGCGTAGGTCCTGGCGGCAACGGCTTGTGCCTTGAGGGCTTCGAGCTCCCCGAAACTCGAGGGTGAAAGCTCTCCCGGTACGACAGACTTCAGATAATCCTCAAGGTTAAGAATATTGACAACAACGACACCTCGGTGGGTCGCCTTGAGCGTGACGATTCCTCGATACGGCCTGCCGTTCAGAGAGAGATAACTCTGCGGATTGCTGGGAATAAAATAAAGATACGCTTCATCACCCAGGTTTCGAAGGGTATCGTTGATTAACAGCCAGCGCGGCCTCGTGCCCCCCTGGACGACCTCTTCACGCAAAATCCAGGCATCCCTCAATCCCAGGGAGTTCAGAGTCGCAATGAAGCTGAGTGCATCTCCCCGGGCCAGGAAGTCGCCGACTTTGACCAGGAAAAGGCCGTTAAGTTTGAACTCTGGGTCCTCCTCAACGTAAATCGCATTGTTGATCTTGGTTCTCAAGTCACGAGCGATCTTCTCGGCCTCTTCTCTGTCTTTGGCCTGTCCAACCAGAAGCACGAATTTCTCTGAAAGCCTCTCTTTCCGCCCCCTGATCCGGAGCTCGCCGATGTCATCCGCGATGAGCTCATATTCTTTTCCAACTTCGTAAACTTTCATACCCGAGGAAGCGCGGATGTGGAGGTCCGAAGTGTCGACGGCAAGCCCGATTTTGATCACCGGCTTGGGTATCAGGTAACCATGAAAAAAGACTGTTTCATTACCGAATTCGATGGGGCGCCCCCCGAAAAAGAACAGAACGATAAACGCAACAAAAAAGTACCTGATCTGTTTTATGGCGATTCTTTTCATGAGCCGGGCCGGCGCTATTAAAGATGGATTAAGCTACCTGAGAAATACAACCGAGAATCCTCCTCCCCGTGAACTGGAATATCCAATATATGCCTCTATCCAATATTGGATACTAGATTTAGTGGTTCTCTTAACCTGCCCCAATATAAATATAACGAAGAACTCAAGAGATGTCAATCTTAATATTGAGCAAGGAGGGCCGACAGACACCTGCCTGAACCTTGACGCAGAAGCTTTTTTGCCGGTCGGCAGCTCCCGGGATAAACCTGAATGATCCCCTCGGACCTTAAACGCTCTCGCTCTTTTCGAAAAAATAGGCCCCCAGGGAGACCATGAGAACAGACATTCCCAAGAGTACCAAGAGATCGAAAAGAAGCGAAAAGGAGGAGACTCCAAGCAGTGAGGCCCGCAATCCATCAATGCCGTAGGTCAGAGGGTCGATATAGGTCAGCAGGCGAACCCCGGGGGGAAAGTTCTGAAGAGGATAAAGTGCCCCGGACAAAAAGAAGAGCGGGAAGATGATGAAGTTCATCACCAGCCCGAACCCCTGCATATCCTTCATCTTTGAAGCAAAGACCAGGCCCAGCCCAATAAAAGAGGTCGAGATGAGAAGCATAAAGGCCAGGGCCATGATGAAAGAGCCGAAACTGGCTATCCTAAACCCGATAAAAAGGGAGATAATGAGGATCATCATGGCCTGGATTAAGGCGGTCGTCGCACCGCCGGCGATCCTGCCGAGGACGATCGAGACGCGGCTTACGGGAGCCACCATAATTTCTTTGAGAAAGCCGAATTCCCGATCCCAGAGAACGGACATTCCGGCCATCATCGATGAGAAGAGCATCCCCATGCCGATAATCCCCGGAACCAAGAAATTCACGTATCTTACGCCGACGGACACCCCGGGGATCGTCATCCGGCTGAATCCAAAGCCCAGAAAGACCAAGAAAAAAAGCGGCATGGCCAACGAGCCCACGATCCGCGATTTGGCCCGGAAGAACCTCTTCATTTCCCTGAGCCAGAGGACGTAGACAGCCACTCCGTTGAGGATCATCGCCTTCCCCTTGACACATGACCTGGCCCCATCATTGCCCGGAACCGCTCGGCTGAGCTCGCCTCCTGCTCGCGAATCGTCCGGCCGGTGAAGTGTAGAAAAACATCCTCAAGGCTGGGTTTCCTCAGGTGGACGCAATCCACCGTGACCCCCACGCTCTGAGCGAGGTTAATCAATTCGGGAATCCTCCTCTCTCCCTTGTCCATGGTCAGGCTCAAGCTTCCCTCGTGCCGTTTGACCCGCTTGATCCAGTCGAGCCTCTCGATCTGGCTAACAAAACTGTCTATGCCCTTTTCGAATTCCATCGAGACAACGTCCCCACCCAGGATATCTTTAAGCCCTGACGGAGTGTCCAAAGCGACGAATTTACCAAGGTCCATGATCGCAGTCCTCTGGCAGAGGTAATCCGCCTCCTCCATATAGTGCGTCGTCAAGATGATCGTCACTCCGGCGTCACGGTTCAGATTCTTGATATAGTCCCAGATGTGCCGCCTCGTCTGGGCATCCAGGCCGAGGGTCGGCTCATCGAGAAAAAGAACCTTGGGCCGGTGCATGAGACCGCGGGCAATCTCGAGGCGGCGCTTCATTCCCCCTGAATAGTTCTCGACGAGGACTCCCGCCTTGTCGCTCAGCTCAACCAGTTCCAGGACATCCCGGATACGCGCCTTCCGGTCTTCTTTGGAGAGGCCATACATCATGGCATGAAAATCCAGGTTTTCCCGGCCGGTGAGCTTTCCGTCGAGGGCGGTTTCCTGGAAGACGATCCCGATGCTCTTGCGGACCGCATCACGGTTGCGAATCACCTCGAAGCCGGCCACCTCGGCCCGTCCCGAAGTGGGCAAGAGGAGGGTCGATAGCATATTGATAGTCGTTGTTTTGCCGGCCCCGTTCGGCCCCAGCAAACCGAAAAGCTCGCCGCTGGGCACGGCAAAACTGATCCCGTCCACGGCCGTGAACCCGTTGAACTTCTTAGTCAGGCCTTCAACACAGATGGCATCCATAGTCAAAACTCCCAAAGCTCGCTATTTTACGCCTGCACGGCCATAATGGCAACAATCCCGAAATTGCCGATAGAAATCCCGACGGGTCCTGCTTCGGTTCACCCCCGCCGTCCTCATGGACGATCTTGCTGATTTTGAAGGAGGATAGCTCGTGGCCTCAAACACTCCGGTCGTCGGAGGGCCCCCGAACCTCGCCACCCCTCGGGATCTATCTTATTAGGGTAAGATAGCCAGCTATCGGCAATTCCGGGACAATCGTGTCGTCGCTATTTCAGGATTCGAAATAGGGCGTCCGAGACAGCCTCAAACGGCCCTGCCAGAACCGAAAGACCACGGCCGGACTTCTTCCTGAGCTTGAATTGGAGGTTGCCCTTCAGGATGGCAAACTTCATCTTGAATTCGGAAAAATCTGCATCAAAAGTCAGCACATGATCAGAAAAGAAGCCGTCGGGCAAAGTCCAATTTTTGTTAACGCTGGCCTTCACCCGTTCGTACAGGGCCGTTCCAGGGATTGGATAAGGCACGGTAAAAGAGAGGTAGTCAAGTGGCAGCGAGGAGGCAAAACTAAGAGTGGAAAGAACCGTCTCATCGGACTCCCCGGGATAGCACACGATAAAAAATCCTCCGGTCTGGATTCCCGCCCTATGGGCGTCCTCAACGGCACGGCGGGCCTGGCTGACAGAAGTCTTTTTTTTCATCAGTTTGAGGATCTTGTCGTCGCCGGATTCAATTCCGAAGTAGATCCGTTGGCAGCCGGCCTCCCTCATAGCCTTGGCCAGTTCGAGATCTACGGAATCGACCCGGCCCAGGCACTCCCAGCGCAGGTGGAGTTTCCGACGCCGAATTTCGCGACAGATCCCAAACACTCGCTCTTTATCGAGTGTAAAAACATCGTCGGCGAAATGAACGCTGCCGTAGCCTTGCGAGAGAACCTGCTCAACCTCGTCGACGACATTCTCCACCGTCCTCTCCCGGTAAGAGATCCCAAAAACGGCGTTGCTGCAAAATTCACAATTGTACGGGCACCCCCGGGTCGTAAAGATTGTCGTTTTCGCCTCGCCGAACCGCTTCTTCCAGAAGTCCACATAGCTTCGGTTCGGAAAGAGATCTCTGGCCGGGAAAGGGAGCTGGTCAAGGTCCGGAGATAACGGGCGTTTTCCCGAGAATACGAGTTCGCCCCCATTCCTCCGGAGGGCCAATCCGGGCACGGTCTCCAGGGCCCGTCCCGCCTCGCGTGCCGAAAGGAGCTCACAGATAGTCTCGTCACCTTCGCCGACGGCGACAGCATCGAAGTGGTCCAGGAAAAAAGAGGGATACACCGTGGGCAGGGGGCCGCCGGCGGCGAGAAATGCTCCGCTGCTTCGGAGTTCCCGGGCCAGCCAGAGCGCATCATCCTGCATCGTGACCATGACGTACATGCCGATAACATCGGCTTTTATCAGCCGGAGCCTGGCCAGAGCACTTTCCCTGTCCATAAAAGTGCAATCTAAAAGGTCTACTTTAAATCCCCGCCGCCTTGCGCTCGCGGCCAAGTAGCCGAGGCCCAAGGGCGGAAAGCGGAAAACGGTCCGGTCGCGCCTCAGCCTAAAGAAGGGATAGACCAGAACGAGCGAACTCATTTCCCCGGGCCCAAGAAGATTTCATAATCAAAAAAAGTCCGGCTGCCTGAAAAAACATGGGCTATTCCGCTCCACGCCAGCCTTCCCGGCACGGCCTCCCTGCCGCGGAACATACGGGCGCCTTCAATTTTCCGAAGCTGAAAAAGAAGCTTCTCTCGAGCGGCGATCATTTTGGCCTCCCCGGCGACGATCTCATCCCAGGTCCCGATTGCGTTGGCTTCGAGTCTGAGACCGTCGGAATCTTCGTATCGGTCAAAATGGTGAGCGCTTTGCTCGTTCATCATGGCTATTTCCTGGATGTCCCGGGTTTTGAGCCTGCTGAAATCAGCTGCGACGGAGAGCAGGTTTCTCTCGGGCCGGCAGGTCATGGTGATCCTGACGGCTCCGAGTGCCGGACGCTCCACATACCTTGTCTTCACCTTCCAGAGTCGCTTGAGGACCTTTCCCCCGCCTCCGATCACCCCCCGGGTGACCGAGTGCTCCCGATGAAGCTTGGAGAGAAAATTGTTCAGGCAGTACATAAACGGGAGCTTCATCTCCTTCGTACCGAAAAGGAAGAAGCGCTCAACAAGATTGAGCTCAAAATCGACCGTCAGGGTGGTTGTTCCCGCCCCCACTTTCCGACTTATTTCTGCCCTCCCCGGGAAGACGGAATCCCCACGCACCTTCAAAACAGGGACTCCAAATCCCACGCCCTCGCCTGAGAGGTCAATCCCCTGGTGAAAAAGGAGAAGACCCCTCTGGATCCGGTGTGTCGGATACGAGATGCCTTCTCGTTCCGGTCCACGAAGCTCCAGAGAGATCCCTTCGCCCAAGTCCACTAGCTGTACCTTTCTTCTCTCCACGGGTCGCCGTGAATATGATATCCGTTGGATTCCCAGAATCCCGGCCTTTCTTCGGCCATGAACTCGATGCCCGTGACCCACTTGGCGCTCTTCCAGAAATAGAGCCGGGGGACGACGAGCCTCACCGGGTAGCCGTGATCGGGAGTTAGGTCGCGGCCGTCATGCTTGGTCGCAAAGAGAACGTCCGTTTCCTGGAACGCCTCAAGGGGTAAGTTAGTCGTAAAGCCCCCGGCGCCGTGAATCATGACGAACCTTGCGGTCGGTGGGAGCCGGACCAAATCTAAGACGGTCCGGCTGCTCACGCCCTCCCAGAGATTATCCAGCCTGGACCAGCCGGTGACGCAATGGATATCGGAAAAAACTTCGGTCTTCGGAAGTCGCTCGAATTCGGAAAACGTCAGCCCAAGCTGCTCCTGGACCAATCCGAATATGCTGAAGCCCCAGTGAGCGACGTCGATCCGAGGTACCCCGCCATAGTGCAGGACGGGCCAGTCCTTGATCAGCCTCTGATGGGGCGGGACCCTGTCTTTGCGGTCCGTATCCGGGCTCCGGATAACCTTGTTCACGGACATCCGTCAATGCGCGGAGGGATCGTTCTCCAATGAATGACTCTGGGCATGGTCAACCTTCTTTCTAAAAAGATGGGTGAGGGCTCGGCAAGATTGCACTTTTCCCTCAATAATAATTTTATCGCTTTTTGGGCCGAATTTAAAACGCGCTCATTTTGCTTGGACGTTTTCCGCAATCCAAGCAAGCCATCGGAATAGTCAGCGAGAGCTCTCCCTTCTCGCACGCCGCAGCGTTGAGATTTGTTTCCAGCCGAGTGAAGACCCGTGCGAGATCCGCCGGACCGACGATCTTCTTCCAGGGCTCGAGAAACCCCTGGCCGATGAAGAAAGATCGGAGCATGGCGCTACCGTCAAGATATCGGAGCCGGAAGGAGCGCCTGTGGACCCGGACATCCTGAAACCCGGCCAGAATGAGTCGCTTCTTGACCCAAGACAGGGGCCGCCGCTTGTCGAAAATATGAGCCTTGATCTCGTCGAATCCCTTGGTTTTTCCGCACTGGGCCAAGGTCTCTTGAAAGACCTTATAAAACTCGGACATCGTCCCGGCCAGATTGTAAGTGAAGACAAGCCGGCCTTCCCAGCGCAAAGTCCTGGAGCATTCAGCCAACACGGCCTCGATGTCCTGGACATTGTTGAGTCCGTTATTCGATACGATAAGATCAAAAAAGCCGTCCCCGAACGGCAACTGTTCTGCGGTTCCCTTGACCGCGGACACGTTTTTCAGGCCGAAGACTCGAGCCTTTGAGATCAGGCGCTGAATCCCCAGCTCCCAAGGGTCAATTCCGTAGAGACACGAGGAGCCCCCAAGGCGCTGAGCCAGCTCCAGGATCGGGAACCCGGAGCCGCAACCGATGTCCAAAACGCTCATCCCCGGACACATCGGAATGAACTCGAGCAGCATCAGGCCGAACGGGGCGGACCATAAGGGAAGTTCGTCGAGGGCCGAGGCAGTATCCGGGTCTCTGAGGTCGAAGTCCCTTTTCAAAAAATCATACCCCAAGAATTGCTCCTCATGGCTTTCGCGCGCTTAAGAGAGCTTCGCTTGCCACGTTGCTGCACGGATCGTCCGGCATCCCCCAACAAACTTTTTCTTGTCGGGATCGACATCAACACAGGTGGGGATCATGCCCGTCGTCACCAGACAACGGGAAGAAACATCAGACGAACTTACCCAGCTGGGCCGACAGAAACTCGGCGATCTCCCGGACCGGAAGCGGCCAAGCATAAATATATTTAACCCCAGGGTGGCTCTCCTCGGCTCTCCGGATGGCCGCCGGGATATCGATCTCGGAGTGCTCCCCTCCCCGAGTCATCATCGGGGTTACGACGATGATTTTTTCAGCCTTCTGCCCGGCCGCTTGGTCAAGAGCCTCATCCAGGCTCGGGGCGCAGAATTCGTTGAACCCCAAGATGACCTTTCGACCGCTGGCCCGCCTCAAACCAACTGCCAGTTCCTGAGATCCACAAAAATAGGGATCATTCTTGGGAGTGCGCGGCCAACGCCTGATCCTGGTCTCGAGCTCATCAAAACGACGTCTGACCGCTGTGTTCTCCGTGCCGACCGCGTGGGCGAGGCGCGAATGCAGGTTGAAGTATTCGGCCAGCTCCTGTTTGGGGAAATCATTGGGAAGGCCGCCGTGCATGGCCAGGACGATGACTGCTTTCATGTCCCCTCCTCCTCACTTCTTTTTATCGAGATGGATCCACGAAGACAGAGCGTACCACTTGAGGGCGATGGCGCTGACAAACCCGTCGAGCCTTTCGCCCTTGAGCCCCATCCCGAACTGGATGACATGGGGAAAAAGTTTGGCATCATCTGTCTGGATTTCGCCTGAACAGACGCCGCTCAGGATGTTATCCTTGAACTGGACACGGTTCAGGAGAGTCTCCAACTGGTCCTTGATCCGGACATGGACATCGCCGTCTGGCTCAAAGGCTACGGTCAAGGGCATGACGCCGCTGTAGGTTTTGATCTCGCCGGACCATTCACCCAAAAGGGATGGGGGAGGTGAGAATTTCACCGGCTTCTCCTCGGCTTTCTTCTCTTTTTCTTTAGTTTTGACTTTTTCGGCGTAGTTGGGAAGCATGGCCGAGAGGATTTCAGTTTCCAAAGTATAGATTCGTCCGTCGCTTCCGTTGCACAGCACGACCACCGCGATGTCCTCGGAGGGGACCAACTTCAGCGTCGTGCTCACGCCGGGCATGCCTCCGTTGTGCGATATCGTCCGATAGCCATAGTTATCTTTGTCAATCCTCCATCCAAGTCCATAATTTTTGTCGGGCACCGTCGTGTCTGTTTCGCTCTGCATGAGATTGACTGTCTCGTCTTTCAGAACCGGCCGCTGCTCGGCGAGGTGGTCCTTGAGCTGGAACATGCCGAAGCGGACGAGGTCATGGGCGCTGGAATAGATGGCCGAGGCGCCGGAGTGATCAAAATCATAGGCGGGAATCGGAGCCTGGTTTCCATCATACCTTTGGGCCACGCAAGCTTCGAGGCCGGCCCCGACGTCGACCGAGGAATGGGTCATTCCTAGGGGCAGAAAGACCTTCGTCCTCATGAAATCAGAATAGCTCAAGTGGGAAACCCTCGAAATGACGTAGTCAATAATCCCGAAGCCCAGGTTAGAATAGACATAGGCTGAGCCGGGAGGCGCAACGACGATGCCGTAGTGATGGATCGTCTCATCCATGCTGGGCCTTCGGTAGGGCTCGTTTTCATAAAAAAAATGCCAATGAAGGGGGAGCCCCGCGGTATGGTTGAGAATATGCCTGACCGTGGCCGTCGATGGAGTTCCTTCATAGGACTTGAGTTTTGCCTGGCCGAGATAATCGTTGACCGGCCGCCCGAGCTCGACCAGCTTTTGCTCGACCAGGATCATGAGCCCGGTGGCCGTCAAGGGCTTTGAGATTGAGGCCAGTGAGTAAAGGATATTCGGAGTGGCTTTGATCATTTTTTCCCGGTTGGCCCAGCCAAAAGACTCTTCCCAAATGATCTTTCCACTTTTGGCAACAGCCACGGAAATCGACGGCACTCCGTATTCCAGCAGAGCGTTCTGGATCCTAGAGCGGACCTCATCAAACCGGTGATCGATCAACGTCTCCGCCGTATCCTTATCCAGGCAGGCGTTCTTCCTAGCCGCATCCTGGGGCAACGCAAGGGCCGGGAGAAGGATTCCGGCTACGAGCACTCCCTCGAGCACGAAATGCGTCAATCTTCTGGGCATCTTTGATTCTCCTTGCTCTCTTGCGTTTAGTTTATAAGAAATAGGGGTCGTTGTATAGAGCACCGCAGCTAAGAGTCAGGTTAGCGCCGAACCTCGATTATCTCGAGCTTCAAGACGGGCTCAATCTGTATTCTAAGAGGCGCAGCTCGCAAGAGAACAAACTCATCCCTGCACAGTCAGATCACTTTCATCCAGGAGACCCCAGAGCTAATGGATGAGACAGCCGGAGCCGCCTGGCTTGAGCTTTTGACCGAACAAGGCCTGACTGACATCAAGGCCCACCTCAAGGACTTGATTCCGCGAGGGCCCTTCTGATATTCTCCAGGCCTTGAGCGAGCACGGCCGCGGAAATCCCGTAGCCGAGCCGGAAATGGCGGGGCTCTTCGAAAAAACTTCCGGGCACGATTGCGGTGTCATACTCTTCCCGGCAGATTCGGGCCAGATCGTCGCCGTCCAAATTCGATTCGACCCGGGGAAAGCAGATCAGCCCCGGGGCCGGAACGACCCAACTCAATCTTTTCTCTCCCTCGATGAACTTCTGGACCAGGGATTGGTTCTCCTGGATCCGAAGCTTGATTTTTTGATAAAGCGTATCCAGCAGAGAGATCACCCGCGCCGAGATTTGCTCGCCGATAAAGACCTCTTCGACGTTGATGTGGTCCCTGATGATGTGCATCCTTCGCACCAGTTCCTCCGGCGCCAACAGCCACCCGCACCTGAGCCCACCCAACCCGAACACTTTGGTCAGGCTCGAGGCCGAGATCACATGGGGCGCACCAGGAAAAGCGCTGAGACCCCTTTTCCCTTCCTGGAACCCCATATAGATCTCATCGATGAAAACCCATACCCCTTTTTCGGCCGCCAAAGCGAGGATCCCCCGAAGATTGGCAGGCTCCAGCAGGACTCCGCTGGGGTTATGGGGATTCGTCAGGACGATGAGTTTAGTCCTGGCTGTGAGGGCGGACTTTAACTCCTCAAGATCTACCTGGTAGCGGTTTTCGAAGCGTCGCTCGAAACGTCCGACCTCGGCCTCAAGTGCTTCGGGCACCGCGCGCAGAGGTTCATAGGCCGGCTTTTCAACCAGGACGGCATCTCCGCGCGCCAGGAGCGCCGCACACGCATAAAAAATCCCTTGGGAGGCGCCGAGGGTCGGCAGGACGTTTTCGATCTCGACCTCGAAGCGACTCGCCAGAGCCTCCAGAAGAGGCGCGTATCCGTGGCTGTGCTCGCCGCGAATTTCCAATTCGCCCAGATCCAGGTTAAGGTCTTTGATCGAAAGGTCGTCCAGCCCGCTGCGGCAGAGGTTGATCGCGGCTTTTCCCGGCTCTCGTTTGGCCCACTCCAAGTATTCAAGAGGTTTGAACTTCATTCTTGGACTCCCTTCGCCCAGAAAGTTGATAGATTGGCAGACCGGCCAGGAAGATAGCGGACCCGGCCACGCTTCTTCTTTTACCTAAATATCCATTCGAAAGCAACAACAAACATCTATCTCGTCATCTCGTCTTTCTCGTCCATCCCGTCGAAGACTAAACAAGATCGATTTTCAAATTTCTTTGATCTTTTCACTTTCTTGGCGAGACAGACGAAACGACGAGACGACGAAATGGTCGGTTTTTTTTATTTGGAAAAAGGGCTCGTTTCCGTTACAATGACTGAACGTGTTTTGGAATAATCATTCGAGGAGGAACCGATGAGGAAATATTTTGTCGTTGGCCTGATCGCTCTGTTATTTCTGTACTTGGTCTCGTCCCCTGTCTTCGGCCAATCCGCCAAGGAGCTGGTCGAGAAAATGATCGACGCCCAGGGCGGCCGGAAGGCTCTGGAAACCGTTAAGGACACAACAATCCAGGGCACGATGGAAATGATTCAGTACGGTATGAAGGGAACAATGACCATTTACCAGAAAGAGCCCAATAAGCTGCGCATCGAAGCTGAGGTCATGGGGATGATGGTCACTCAGGGCTTCGACGGCGAAAAGGCTTGGTGGACAAACCCTCAAACCGGGGCGACCGAAGTCATGCCCGAACGCATGGCCCAAGATCTCAAAAAGCAGGCCCTGGGCAACGACTCCCTTCTCAACCCCGACAAGTACGGAATCAAGTATGAGGCCAAGGGAAAAGAAAAGGTCCAGGACAAAGACTGTTTTCTCCTGGAACAGACTCTGCCCGACGGGAGCACATCGATGCTCTATCTGGACCCGGTGACTTATCTTGTCTCCAAAACCAAGACAAAGACCGTGGACCCTCAGTCCGGCGCAGAGATCAACGTCGAGACGCTTTTTGCGGACTATCAGAAGGTCGAGCCCATGGTTGTGGCCCACTCGATGACGATTCTTCACGACGGGGCGGAATTCATGAAGATGACTTTTTCCAAGGTTACCTATAATTCAAACCTTGACGATGCGAAGTTCGCCATGCCGAAATGACCCGCCTGCCCGCTGACAGCGGATAGAGCTTCCCGCCTCTCACTTTATTGACCAGATAGACTAGACGACGAGACAGACGTCTTTATGTTTCCGCTTCTTTGAGGACGTTGTAGGCCAGTTTGAGGGCCCGCAGTCCTTCTTCCCCACTAACCTTGTTCATCTTCCCCTCGGTAATGCAGTTGAGAAAGTTCTTCAGCTCTTTTCGAAGCGGCTCTTCTTTTTTTATTTTCAGGGTTTTGATATCCGTCTGCCGTCCGTTGAGGGGGAAGATCTTGACCTCCTGGTCTATGTAATCAATAGAATAGTAGGAGGTCGGTTCGAAGATTCTCAGCTTCCGGACCTTGCCCTGGTGGACTCGGCTGGCTGTCAAAGTGGCCACACAGCCTGACTTGAACTCCAGACGAGCGTTGGCGATATCGATCTTGTCGGATAGGACATGGATCCCCGAAGACTTGATATTGAGGACTTCGTCGTTGATCAAGGCGAGGATGATATCCAAGTCGTGGATCATCAGGTCGAGGACGACATCAATGTCCAGCGACCGGGCAGAGAAGGACCCCAACCTCTGGACTTCGACGAACTTCGGGTCCGAGATCAGATCTTCCACCGCCTCGACTGCGGGGTTGAACCTCTCCAGATGGCCGACCTGAAAGATGATCCCTTTCTCCTTGGCCAGAGCGACCAGATCCTCTGCCTGCTTGACCGTGGCGGTGATCGGCTTTTCGACGAGGACCGCTTTCCCGTTCTCCATCAGGGTCTTGGAGATAGCAAAGTGCTCGGAGGTCGGAGTGGCGACAATGGCCGCATCGATCTCGTCGAACATATCTTCGTAATTCTGGTAGTAGTTGACGCCGTGGCGGTTCCCGATCTCCAGGGCTTTCTTGAAATCAATATCGGCCACGGCTTTGAGCTCGGCCTCTTCCAGGTACGACAGGATGCGGGCGTGCTGGGTGCCCAGATAACCCACGCCGATGATTCCGACCCTTACAGTTTCCATGGATGACTCCCGATCCCCGGTCCCGGCATTCACTATTTCCTGGCCACGATGGCCATGTGGGAAGCATTGGCCAGGGCCAAGGCCTCCGCTCTTTCAAAAAAAACGACTCTGTCCGCCTCCAGGCAAAGTGCCGCGGCGCGGACCTTGGCCAGGGTTTCTATCGTTTTGAGCCCGACGCCCGGTAGATCCACGCGCGGATCCTGCGAGGTCCGGCTCACTTTGACGGCGATCGTTCCTGGTCCGGCCAGCTCCCCTCCCCTCAGGATGACCTGGTCCGTCCCTTCTACACCTTCAACAGCCACGACCGTGCCGTTCTTGACGATGACGGTCTGCCCGATATCCAAATCGGCCAGGGTCCTGGCCTTCCTCCATCCGAAATCGATGTCCTGCTGAACCTCGGCCGCGGGCTGAGATTCGGTCAAAACGCCTTCGGGGCAGAGATAACGACGAAGCAAAAAAGTGGGGTCTTTGACCTCGATCCCCTGCCTGGAAAGGAATCCGATCAGGGCCTGGATGATTCGGGACGGGCTCTTCTCTTTGAGTTGGGCCAGGAGCTTGGCCGCCGCTTCATCCACCCGTTCAGGCCGATAAAGGAAGCGGGGGTCGACCTTCCCTGCCAAAACGATTTCGCGTGTCCCATGGGTTTTGAGGAAAGCGAGCAGCTTGGTCAGCTCTCCCGTCCCGACCCACTCAAAAACATCGGCCCGAGTTTCAAGGGCGGGGTCGGCTTCTCCAACGAAGCCGGCAACCGCGCAGAAATAGCCTTGATTCTGGGCCTCGATGAGGGCCAGGAGCGGGAAGTTCCCCGAGCCCGCTAGGATTCCAAGTCGATTTGCCATTGCTCAGCCGACTTCTTGATGATGCCTCGCTTGGAATTCTGAATGAAACGGACGAGCTCCGCCTGGTCCGGATTTTGGGGAAAACGAGTCTGAATCTGTTCGATGGCCTGGCTTGTGTTAAGATCCGAATGGAAGAGGAGCTTGAACATCTCCTTGATGGCCTGGACCCGGCCGTTCGTAAAACCCCGGCGCCGTAGACCGATGCCGTTGGGACCAAAGAAGAGGACAGGCCGACTGCCCGCCACCTTGGAAAAGGGAACGACATCGTGGGTGATGACCGAAAAGCCTCCGATGTAAGCGTATTTCCCAATTCGGCAAAACTGATGAACCCCGGTAAAAGCGGACAGGGTCGCATAATCCTCGACCACGGCATGTCCCCCCAGGGTCACCCCGTTGATGAAGATAGTCTCATTTCCCACCTGGCAATCGTGGGCGACATGAGAATAGGCCATGAAATAATTGTCGTTCCCGATGATCGTCTTTCCTCCGCCTTTGACCGTGCCGCGGTGGACGGTCATAAATTCACGGAAAAAATTCCGGTCCCCGATCTTGACCACGGTCTCTTCATCCTTGTAACCGATATCCTGAGGCTCGGTCCCGATGGAGCTGAAAGGAGAAAAATGGCACTCCTCGCCCACCTCCACGATTCCACTGAAGGTCACATGAGAATCGATCTTCGTTTTTTTGCCGATGGTCACCTTTTCGCCGATCACGGAATAGGGCCCGATCCACACGCCCGAAGCGAGACGGGATTTGGGATGGACCGACGCGGAAGCATGGATAAAGACATCACTTCCGGTCATTCATTTCCTCACGATCCAGGAGGCTGGCCGTGATATCGCCTTCCACGACGATTTCCCCATCCACGAGGGCCCTTCCCCGGAGAAAGCAGAACCTGGTCTTCAGCTTGATAATCTCGGCCTCCAGCCGAAGCTGGTCTCCGGGCACGACGGGCTTGCGGAATCTCGCGTTGTCGATCTTGCTCAGCAAAACAATTTTGCTGAGCGGATCGGGAATCGAGTGGAAGAGCAAAATGCCCCCGGCCTGAGCGACGGCCTCGATAATCAACACCCCGGGCATAATCTTGCGCTTGGGAAAGTGGCCCTGGAAAAAAGCCTCGTTCGCGCTGACGTTCTTGAGGGCTACGATCCTCTTCCCCTCTTCCATCTCCAGGACTCGGTCGACGAACAGAAAAGGGTAACGATGGGGAAGAAATTCCTGGATGGCGTCGATCTTGAACAAGTGAGTTTTCTTTCGACCGGGTCGCTATTTGGTCGGTGCCGCGGTCTTGGAACCATCGTACCGTTTGATGACTTCCTCGGTGATATCGATGGCCGGGTTGAAATAAACCGCTCCGCTCTTGGCCAGATCAAACATGAGCTCGTAGGCCTTTTCTTTCCCGATCTGTTCGATGATGGCGATGAGCTCGTTTTGGACTTTCAGAAAGAGCTTGGCCTGAAGTTCCTGGATATCTTTGAGGGAGTCTTCGGCGAAGCGCTGGCGGTCCTTTCTCTTCCTATCGAGGTCCGAGTTCAGATTGAAGAGCGCTTCATCGGTCAGAGTCAGGCGCTGCGTGTTGAGCTTCGTTTCCAGAGTCCGAATATCATCGTCCATTTTGGCCAGCGTCGCCTGGTTGGATTTGTCCTTCTGTTGCAGCTGGGCGATGACCCTCTTCCCTTCGACGGACCGCTCCAGAACCATCTGGGAGTTCACCACGGCCATCTTGACGGGCTGCTGGGCGTAGGTTAGTGGAACAAGAACGCTGATGACGAGGGCGAGCAAAGCAATTTTGCTGGTAAGTGCACGTTTCATCTCTTGCCTCCTATGGCTAAAACGTCGTTCCAACCGCAAATCGGAAAGCGAAATTGGAATCGGTCGCAAAAATCTTTTTGTTATTATAAGAAAAAATGAGCCGGAAGGGAATACGCAGAGCCGGAACAAAAATCCGCGCCTCGAGACCGGTGGAAGTGTACATGCTGCCGTAGGAGAATTTCTGCTGACTGGTGATCGCGTTCCCAACATCATGGAAAAAAATCAGGTAGAGGGGACCGCCCACCGGGATGATGTATTCGGCATTCATGACAAGGGACTTGTCGCCTCCCAGGACCGTGCCCTGAGCGTCCCTGGGTCCGATCGTATAAATCTCATAGCCGCGGACGGAGCGCTCGCCTCCCAGGTAAAATTTCTCCCAGAACGGGACCTGAGAGTTGTGCAGGCGGGTGACGGCTTCATACTCAATATTGAACCCGACCACTTGCTTTCCGATGAGCGGATGATAGAAAGTGAATTTCAGGTTCGGCTTGATGATCGAGATCTCGCCGCCGAGAAATGAGCCGGCGAACTTGATCGAAGCCATGTAGAGAGTCCCCCGGCTCGGCGTGAGGGGGCTGTCGATCGTCGAACGGTAGATGCTCGGCGTGATGCTGCTCTCGTTGTAATGGCCGACACCGTACATCAGGTTATAGATCGGGTCATAGCCCGCGCTCGCGGAACCCTGTGGAACCGTGACATCTATGAACTGAAAACTGTAGACCGCTTGGGCGCGCCAAAATTCGACCAGTCTCGCCCCGAAGGTGAAATCGATTCCCTTGCTTTTCTGATTATAGAGGTAGGGATAAATGATATACCGGCTGTAAATATTGAACCCGAGAGCGATCGGCTTGTCCAGGAAGTAGGGCTCGCTGAACCCGAACATGTAGTTCTTGATCCTCTTGCCGGTCTGGACCGTGAAATTCAAATTCTCGCCGGCCCCAAGGAAATTGACCGTCTCATAGCTCAGGGCGACAAATGTCCCTTCGTAACCGCTGTAGCCAGCGGTGAACTGGATATTGTTTCTCTGGAGTTCTTTCACGTTCACGGTCACATCCAGCTGGGTCGGGTCGTTCGGGTTCGGTTTGATATCCGGGTCCTTCTCGAGCTCGACCAGCCCGAGCTGTTTGATCCGGAGCAGACTGTCCTTGAAGATCGCGAAACTGAAACGGTCGCCTTCCCGAAGGAGCATTTCCCGTCGGATGACCTTGTCTTTCGTGTAGTTGTTGCCGCGGAAGTCCAGCCTGTTGAGGTAGGCGACATCGTTTTCGGCGATGTTGTAGGTCACGTTGACGACTTTGTGCTTGGGGTCCAGGTTCTCGACCGGAATGACCTGGATATAGATGTAGCCGCCGTCGCGGTAGGTCTCCCCGATAGTTTCGATGCTCTTCTCTCTGATTTTGGTGCTGTAGATATCGCCTGGGGCCATCTTGATCAGTGAGCGGAGATATTTGGCGGAGAGGGCCTTATTTCCCTCGATCTTGACTTCGCCGACTCGATAGAGGTATCCGGCGTTCACCGGGAAGATGAGCTTCATCATTTTCTGCTTCTTGAAGAAGATCGTCTTCCTGGTTATTTCCTCGACCCGGGGCTCGCCGACCGTGGCTTCCATATAGCCGTTCTCCTGGAACCTCTTCTTGATCCCCGCCACATCGTCGGGCAGCTTGTTCTGCTTGAAGACATCCTTTCCCGTGATCCAAGAGAAAACCCCATGGGTTTGATTGTCCTTCATCGACTCCCGGAGAAAGCTCGGCGGCAGTTTGGTTTTCCCCGCAAATTCGATCTCACCGACCCGGACCTTGGGCCCTTCATCGATCTTGAACATGATCTCGACTTCGTTTTTCGTTTTTTTGGAGACCTCGCTATCAACTTTCGCCGCCTGGAGGCCCTTCTCGGACAGGAGATCCAGGATGGTTTTTTTTATTTTCTGGACCTTGCCCGGGTTGAGATAAGAAAAGGGAAGGATATATTCGTCCTTTTCCTTCAGCTTGTTGACAATATCGTCTTCTTTGACCTTTTTTCCCGTCTTGTAGGAGATGGTTTTGACGACGGGATTTTCCTCGACGGTGATCCTGACGATCTTGCCGCGTGTCCCCGGTTGATCCTCGATCTTGATGTCCGAGAAAAAACCGGTCGACCAGAGGACCCTGAAATCCTTCTTCAGAAGCTCTTCGTTAAAATATTCCCCCTCCCTGGAAGAGAGATAATAGAGGATGGTCTCTCTAGTGACCCGGTCATTTCCGGCGATCTCAATCTTCTCGACCAGCTCTTGGGCGGAAACGACCAGGGGAAGGCCGCAGAGAAGCAAAAATAACACAAACCTCTTCATGGCACATTCCTTATACCATAATAGGCCGATTTTTTCAAAAGGACAGGGAACTTCGCAGACAGAAATGGATGGGGGAAGCGGAGAACGGCCACATAGGTTCCAACCTCAGGAAGTCGATAAGAGTTTCAATTTTCCGCCCTCCATGAGGTAGAGCTTGCGGCAATACTGGGCTATCTTCTCATTGTGGGTAACGATGATCGAGGACAATCCTCTCCTCCGGTGGATGTCCAGCACGAGATGGAGGATCATTTCCCCGGTCTTCCAGTCCAGATTCCCGGTCGGTTCATCGGCCAGGAGGAGCTTGGGCTCGCTGACCAAGGCCCGGGCGACCGCGACGCGCTGTTGCTCCCCCCCCGAGAGCTGGGCCGGCCTCAGATGGGCTTTCTCGCCTAAGGACACTTCCTCGAGAACCAGGAGGGCCTTCTGAAAAGCCTCTCTTTTCTCCATCCCCCCGATGAGGAGCGGGAAACTCACATTCTCCAAAGTTGAGAATTCGGGCAGGAGATGGTAGAACTGGAAGACAAAGCCTATCTTTCGGTTCCTGATTTCGGCCAACTCCTTTTCTGTTTTAGAAAAGATGTCCTCCCCCTCGAGTAAGACGCTGCCACTGGTCGGCCTGTCCAATGCCCCGAGCAGGTTGAGCAGGGTGGTCTTCCCCACCCCGGAGACACCCATGATGGCCGCCAGGTCTCCGGACTCGAGGGAAAAATCGATGCCTTCGAAGACGCGGAATGAACCCTTCGGCAGGGCGTATTCCTTCCCCAAATTGACGGCCTGAATGAGGTTATTCATATTTTAACGCGTTGACAGGGTCGATTTTGGACGCCCGCTGGGCCGGGAATAGCGTCGAAAGAAATGAGATCAAGAGCGATACGCCGATGATCAAACTCAGGTCAAGGACCTTCAGATGAAAGGGAACGAAGGAGATCTGGTAAATATCCACTGGGACCCTGACCAGCTTCAGCGCATTGGCGACCCAGCACCAGGCAATCCCCAAGACGACCCCGATCGTCGTCCCGATCAACCCGATCATGGCACCCTGGAAAAAAAAGACGCGCTTGATGTTCCGTGAGGTTGCCCCGAGAGCGATGAGGATGCCGATATCCCTGGTTTTCTCCATGACCATCAGGATCAGGGTCGCAATGATGTTTAGAGCGGCCACGATGACGATCAGGGTAATGGTTAAAAACATAAGCTTTTTTTCCAGCTTGAGGGCCGAAAAAAGGGATTTGTTGAGCTCCATCCAGGTGGTTACATAGGTCAGGGGAGGAAGGAGGGCCTTGATTTCACTTCCGATCTCAGCGGCTCTGAAAATGTTCGCCAGCCTGACCTGGAGAAAACTGACTCTTCCCTCCAGACCGAATAATTTTTGGGCCGTGGCGAGTGAAACCAGGGCCGTCGAGGCATCGAATTCGTACAGGCCCGTATTGAAAATCCCGGAGACGACGAAACGCTTGCTTCTAGGAAAAAGTCCCATCGGAGAAAGACGCGACGAGGCGGTCAGAACCCTTACCTCGTCTCCGATTCCTGCCCCGATGGCGTAGGACATTTCCCGGCCCAGAAGGAGGCCGTCTCTTTTGGAATCAGTGGGAATCTTCCCCCGTTCAAGCCGCTTCAGCCAGGACGAAGACTTTTTTTCCTGGTCGAAGTCAATCCCCTTCAGGACCGCACCGGAGCTCTTGCTTGGCCCGCTGATGAGGACTGTATTGTAGACGACAGGAGTGATCGAGACGATCCCTGAGACCCGGCCGAGCTTGGCGACGAGCTGTGGATCATCCTTCAGGCCCTCGCCGGAGAGGTCGGAAATCATGATGTGCGAAGTCGATCCCAAGATCTTATCCTGAACGTCTTCCTGAAATCCGGTGATCAGGGCGATAGCGATGATCAAGGCCATGACCCCGATCGTGATCCCGAGCACGGAAATGAAGGTGATGACGGAGATGAACGCCTGCTTTCGCTTGGCCGTCAGGTAGCGACGGGCGATGAACAATTCGTATTTCATATCACATCAGTGAGCACTGAGCTGTGAGAAGTGAGCGGTATAAAGAATACAGGATATTTGTGACTTCCGCCGCAGCCTTTTTTTGGCAAATTTTGAGTGTCTCTGTTTATTATCAAAGAAATTGAATCCTCCGCACTGCTCACAGCTCACGGCTCACTATTTTGGTTTCAACAACGGAAAGAGAATGACCTCTCGGATAGATTTTCGATTCGTGAAGACCATCGTCAAGCGGTCGATGCCGATCCCCTCTCCGCCGGTGGGCGGAAGGCCGTATTCAAGGGCTTCGACATAATCCGTGTCGACCCGGTGGGCCTCTTCGGCTCCCTTTTTCCGGTCCTCAGCCTGCTGCTCAAAACGCCTCCGTTGCTCGACGGGGTCGGTCAGTTCGCTGAACGCGTTGGCGATTTCCATGCGGCCTAAGAACAGTTCAAACCGGGCGGTTTCCTCCGGGTTCTCACGGGTCGATTTTGAAAGCGGAGAAATTTCTTTGGGCGTGTTGATGACGTAAGTCGGCTGCACAAGATGGGGCTGGACGGTCTTGGCAAAGATGATATCCAATGCCCTTCCGAGGGTCAAGCCTTCTTTTTCTCCGCTCAGTTGCTTGCCAAACTCGATCGTCTCCTCCCTGTCGGCCAAGCGTTCCGGTGCCAGGCCGCTGAATTGGAGAAGGGCGTCCTTGTAAGTGATCCTTTTCCAAGGCCTCCTGAGGGAAATGATCTCATCCCCAAAGGGCAGTTCTTCTTTTCCCAGGATCGTCTCCGCCAACCCGGTGATCAACTCCTCGGTCAAGGCCATCAGCTCATTGTAATCGATATAGGCCTGATAAAATTCGAGCATCGTGAATTCAGGGTTGTGTTCAAACGAGATGCCCTCGTTGCGGAAATTGCGGTTGATCTCGTAGACTTTCTCAAATCCCCCAACGATGAGCCTCTTCAGGTAGAGTTCCGGGGCCACCCTCAGATAGAGGTCGATCCCCAGGGCGTTGTGGAACGTCTTAAACGGTTTGGCCAATGCACCACCGGGCACAGGATGCATCATCGGAGTCTCGACTTCGACGAACCCACGCCGGTCAAAAAATTTCCTCAGCTCGGAGATGAGTGCGCTCCTTGTCCGGAAGACCTCCATGACGTCCGGGTTCATAATCAGGTCCAGATAGCGTTTCCGGTAGCGAAGCTCGGTATCCTGGAGCCCGTGCCATTTTTCGGGAAGAGGATGCAGAGATTTGGCCAGAAGGGTGTAGCCATGGGCCAGAACCGTCAGCTCGCCGGTCTTGGTCTTGAACAGGACGCCCCTGACGGCCACGCTGTCTCCGATATCGAATAGAGAAAAGATTTCGAATTCTTTCGCTCCGATAACATCCTCTCGTAGATAGGCCTGGAGCCTGGTCCGGCTGTCCGAGATGTGGAAAAATAGCGCCCGGCCCATTCGCCGGATGGACATGATCCTTCCGGGAACGACTACTTCGAACTTCTTCTGTTCCAGCTCCTCTTTGGACAGGGGGACAAACCCGGCCACGATTTCGGAGACCGAGTGGGTCTTGTTGATTTTGTGGGGAAATAGGTCCACCCCGGCTTCGACGAGTTTCTGAGTTTTTTCCTGCCGGGCCAGGTCTTGGTCAGTCCGCTTTGGCTCTTGATCTGGGTTTGATTTTTCTTTGTTTTGAGTTTGGGCCGGCTTGTCCATGTTTTCCTTCTTTTGTGCTTTTGTTGCTCTTGGCGATTTTTTTCCGAACGGCGTCCAGGATCCCGTTGACGAAAGTCGAGGCGTTTTCACCGCTATATTTTTTGGCGATCTCAATCGCCTCATTGATGATCACGGCCGGGGCGACGGTTTCCTGATAGAGAAGCTCGAACACAGCGATCCGAAGGATATTGCGATCCACGTGAGCCATTCTGGAGATCCGCCAGTTCTCCGAGCAGGACTGAATCGTTTCGTCCAATTCTCTCCGCTTGGAGAGGATTCCCGTCACGAGCCAGGTGCCGAATTCCCTGACCTCAGCAGAGCCTTTGTTCTCCTTCCAATATCGGCTTATCGCTTGGCCCGGCTCCGCGTCGTTGAACTCGAGCTCAAATAGGAGCTGGAGCGCGGACTCCCTGGCTCTTCTCCGGCTGCCCATCAATCCGTTTCACTCCCTTATTTCAATCCGGACGTTTTTAGGAGATTGATCGTCTCAACCAGAGAAAAAGCGGCGTCATAGCCCTTGTTGCCGGCCTTGGTCCCGGCCCGCTCGATCCCCTGCTCGATCGTGTCCACGGTGAGGATGCCGAAAGAGACCGGCAGCCCGTCTTCAATTGAGATCTGGGCCAGGCCCTTGGTCACCTCGGCGCTCAGAAAATCAAAATGGGGAGTATCGCCCCGGATCAAAGCGCCCAAGCAGATGATTCCGTCCACTCTCTTGCTCCGGGCCAGCTTCTTGGTCAGCATCGGGACCTCAAAAGACCCGGGGACTTTGTAGATACTGATGTTGGCGTCATCAGCTCCCAGCTTCAGGAGGGCGTCGAGCGATCCTTCCAGCAGCCGCTCAGAGATGAACTGGTTGAAGCGGCTGACGATGATCCCGATCCTCATTCCCTTGGCTTGCAGCTTTCCTTGAAAAGTCTCCATATCGTTCTCCTTTATCGGCCTCGGAAGTCGGCCTTTCGTTTTTCCAGAAAAGCTTTCGTCCCTTCGGCGCTGTCTTCGGTCGAGCAGGACCGCCCGAAAATGTCGGCCTCCAACCTGAGTCCGTCATCCAGGGAGAGATCCAGCCCCTTGTTGACGGCCTCGATCGAAAAGCCGACGGCCAGGGGCGCATTGGCGATGATCTCTTTGGCGAGAGCCTCGCAGCTCGAGGTCAATTCGTTCAGCGGAACCACCCTGTTGACCAGTCCGATCTCTTTGGCCTCCCGGGCATCGATCGTCTTTCCCGAGAGGATGAGCTCCAAAGCCTTGCCCTTGCCAACCAGCCTGGCCAGCCTCTGGGTGCCGCCATAGCCGGGGATAATGCCCAGTTTAACCTCCGGTTGACCCATTCTTGTGTTTTCCGACGCGATCCTGATGTGGCAAGCCAGGGCAAACTCGGTTCCCCCCCCCAGGGCATAGCCATTGATCGCCGCGATCACCGGCTTCCTCGAATTCTCGATGAGCTTCGTTACCTCCTGGCCCCTGAGGGCATACTTCTTCCCGCTCTCGTCATCGAGCCCGGCAAACTCGGAAATATCGGCACCGGCGATAAAAGCTTTTTCTCCGGCGCCGGTCAGGATGACCACTCTGACCTCGGCATCGGCCTGGAGGCCGGCGAAGGCATTGGCCAGCTCTTCCACGGTCTCTCTGTTCAAGGCGTTGAGTTTGTCAGGACGATTGATAGTGATCCAGCCGATTCCATTGGCCTTTCTGACGGCTAGGTTTTTGTAATCCACGCGACGACCTCCCTGCTTTGCGTTTTCTCATTTCACAGGATCGACTTCCCAGACGCCCGCATCGACCCTTAGGCTATTCTTTTCTCAAATATTCTATATCTTTTATATATCTCGCCGCCGATCGAGGCATTGAACCGATTGATCGGATCGTTGTCCTCCAATTGCCAAGACATTTCTCCCCATTCATAGCCGTTCCTGATACCGTTTTTTTCGAATTCAGAGTAGAGGAGATAACTGAGCCCAGTCTGCCGGTATTCCTTGAGAACTCCGAATACGATCGCCCGCATGCCCTTGATTTTTTTCTTGTTCATCAGGAACCTGATGAAGCCGAAGGGAAAAAGCCGCCCTTTCAAGTTGATCAAAACCTCGTTGTAGTTGGGCAAGCCAAAAGCGAAGCCGACAGCTTTTCCGTCCACTTCCGCAAAAACCACGAGGTCCGGATCGGCCAGGAGCTTGAGTTTCCCGGTCATGAATTTCATCTCACGATCGGTCCAGGGGACAAAACCCCAGTTTTTCTCCCAGCTGCTGTTAAAGATGAGGGCGATCTTTTCCGCCTCTTCGTTGATCTTTTTTAGGTTCGCCGTCCGGATGTTCACCCTTAACTCCTTCCGGGCCTTTTCGGCCATGGCTCTGACCTTTTCCTGGATGTCATGATTGCGCGTCATAAAAAAAGCATACAGGTCTTTCGCCTTGACCAGGCCGGAGCTGGCCATGAGATCCAGATAATAAGCAGGATTGTAGGGCATCATGACGACAGGCGGGGAGTCAAAACCCTCCAGAAGGAAGGCGCACTCATCGTTCATCGAGAGGTTCATCGGCCCGCGCAGGACCTCCATCCCTTTCGCTTTTCCCCAGGTAGCGGCCTTGTCCAGCAGTGCCCACGCGGTCTCGGAATCATTCAGACTCTCGTAGAGACCGAAAAAGATGACCTTATCCCCGTGAAAGCGATTGTGGTCTTCATCCAGGATGGCCGCGATCCTTCCGGTCGGCTCTGGTCCTCGGTAAGCCAAAAAGAGCTCCATTTGGGCGTGTTCAAAAAACGGGTTCTTTTTCCGGTCCAGCCTCTCTTTCATGTCCATGATCAAAGGAGGAACCCAGTTGGGGTCGTTCGCATAAACCTTCCGGGGAAACTTGATGAATTCACCGAGAGACTTCCTGCTCTCGACCTGTTCGATCCGGACTCCACTCACGCCTGACTCCTCCGAGTTTTCAACATTTTAGCAAATCGCTGGCTTTTTTGCACGAAAATAAACAGACCCGTAAGGGCTAAGGGGTGAAGAGTAAGGGCGCTCACTTCTCATCTCTAACTCCTTTCCGCTTGCTGATTGCTGCACAGTGCTCACCTCTTGCTCGGCATTATGACGAAAAGTGTGGTCGCGGGCTGGGCGAAGGCGTGAAAAGGCGCAATCGGCCGAAGCGACCGTTGAAGGTTTAGCCATCCGGAGGCGCTTTTCGAGGGGGACCTTTTTCTTGGCGGGCGGCGAGGATGTTTGAGCGGCATAGTATGAACCTCCCCTAGAGTGAGGACGACTTGGACATCTTCAGGGGGGCGAGATCTGCGGGAGCGAGTTCCGCAGCCGCCGAGAAAAGGGCCGAGGGAGCGGCGTTAAAAACCTGAATGGGAGAGAGGCCGATTGGGCCTGATAAAGTCCCCATCGTTCCTACCACCCTTTTCGTTATAGAGCCCTCCTGGTCTTGAGTTGGTTGGATATTTGTGATAAAAAATGAATATGTATAAGCGCAAGGAGTCATAATGAAAGCAAAGCAATCTTTCGAAGAACTTCCTCCTGAAAAACTGCGATGGAATTGTCCTCCCGAGCTCATCCCGTTCGGCCGGAGTGATGAATGCGAGTCCTGTGACGAGATCATCGGTCAGGACCGAGCGGTCAAATCCATCCAGACCGGCCTGGAGATCAAGAGCCTTGGCTACAACATCTTTGTCGCCGGTCTGGTCGGGACAGGCCGGACAACGACGATCAAACAACTCCTGGAAAAGCTGGAAAAGGGCGAACAAACGCCCGATGATCTTCTGTACGTCAATAACTTCAAGTACCCCGATGAGCCGAGCCTGGTCACCCTTCCGGCGGGCCAGGGACGAAAATTCAACGAAGCCATGTCGAGCGTTATCCAGATGCTTCAAAAGAACATCCCCGAGCTCTTCAAGAGCAAGTATTATACGGAGAGGAGGGATGCCATCGTCGAGTCGCAGCAGAGAAAAGGGAAAGAGATCCTGAAGAACTTCGAGGATGAAGTCGCCAAGGAAGGTTTTTCGGTCATCCAGGTCCAGATGGGTTTTTTCACCCGGCCTGACCTCATCCCCATGATCAACGACGTCCCCACTCCCTTCAATAAGATCGAGGCCCTGGTCAAAGAAAACAAGTTCCCCAGGAAAACCCTGGAATCGATGAAAAAAAAGTACGAAGAGCTGACCGCGGAGCTCGAGGACATCCTCGAAAAGCTCAAGGAAATCGATGAAGATACGCAGACCCTGCTCAAAAAATGGGACGCCGAATCCATCACCCCGATCATCAGGGGGGCGATCGACGAGATCAGGGCCAAATTCGACTCCCAGAAGATCAAGGACTACCTGAACGATGTGGAGCGCAACCTGATCGATAACATCGACCTTTTCAAAGCCCCCAAGAAGGAGGACAAGGAAAAGGAACTCGCCGATCCCTTCCTGGAATACAAGGTCAACCTGATGGTCGACAATTCCGACCTCAAGGGCGCTCCCGTGATCATCGAGACCAACCCCAACTACACCAACCTCTTCGGGTCGATCGAATTGGCCACCAATCGCTTCGGCATCTGGCAGGCTGATTTTACCAAGATCAAAGCCGGCTCTTTCCTCAAAGCCCAAGGGGGCTATCTTGTGATCAACGCCTTGGATGCCCTGATTGAGCCCGGAGTCTGGACGACCCTCAAGAGGACGCTCAGAAACCAGATCTTTGAGATCCAAAACTTCGCCTCGCTTTATCTCATTGTCACCACCCGGCTCAAACCCGAGGCCGTCAAATGCAATGTCAAGGTGTTGATGATCGGCGACCCCTACATCTACAATTTGCTTTATGCATTGGACGAGGATTTTAAGAAGATCTTCAAGATCAAAGCCGAATTCGACTCGGAAATGCCCAGGGACGAAGGCAAGATCAACGACTACATCAGGTTCCTCAAGAAGATCACCGAAGACGACCATCTGTTGCCCTTCGATAAGGACGGTATGGCCGCCATTATCGAATACGGGACGCGGATCGCAGGGAGACAAAAGAAGATCTCTACCCGGTTCCATGTCATCGCCGATGTCATCCGGGAGGCCGGATACTGGGCCAAAAAGGACAACGCCGCTTCGGTCAAGTACGCTCATGTGCAAAAAGCGATCGAAGAGCGGTTCGAACGGGTAAGCCTCATCGAGGACAAGATTCAGGAAATGATCGAGGAAGGGACGCTCATGATCGATACCGAGGGCGGGGTGATCGGTCAGGTCAACGGGCTCTCTGTCTATGATATGGGCCAATTTGCCTTCGGCAAACCTACCCGAATCACCGCCCGGACAGCCATGGGTCGGGCCGGGGTCATCAATATCGAGCGAGAGGCTGAGATGAGCGGTCCCACTCATAACAAGGGCGTGCTCATCCTTGGCGGATACCTAAGAGGAAAATATGCTCAAGACCACCCGTTCTCCCTGACGGCCAGCATCGCCTTCGAGCAATCCTACGGCGGAGTCGAGGGGGACAGCGCTTCTTCGACCGAAGTGTACGCTATCCTGTCCAGCCTCTCCAACCTTCCTCTCAGGCAGGATATCGCGGTCACCGGATCACTGAACCAGAAGGGAGAAATTCAGCCCATCGGTGGCGTCAACGAAAAGATCGAAGGCTTCTACGACGTTTGCAAAGCCAAGGGGCTGACCGGGACCCAGGGCGTCATCATGCCCCAGCAAAATGTCCAGAATCTCATGCTCAGGCCGGATGTCGTCGAATCCGTTCGTGAAGGGAAGTTCCATATCTATCCGGCCAAGATGATCGATGACGGGATCGAGATCCTGACGGGCGTTGAGGCCGGCCGGAAGAAAGAAGACGGCTCCTATGAAGAGGGAACGGTCAATTATCTCGTCAACAAGGAACTCGAACGTCTGGCCAAGAGCTGGAAGTCCTTTCAGGAGGAGGGCCAGAAGGAATCCAAAGAGGTCTGAGCTCAGACGAGATTCACGAGTCTCTTCAATTTCTGGACTTCTGCGGCTCCGAGATAGCGCCACTCTCCGGGTCTGAGCTTCCCCAGGGTCAGACCGGCCAGGGCGATTCTTTTCAGACTCAAAACATCATGACCGATGGCCAGGCACATGAGCCTCACCTCATGCTTGCGGCCTTCATGGATTTCAATCCGGAGCAGACTTTTTTTCGGGTTGTGGGTTACGAGAGTGACTCGAGCCGGAGCGGTTTTGTGCCCGCCGACGAAAATACCGCGCCGCAGCCTCTCCAGGCCTTTGGCATCCGGTTCTCCCTTTAACTTGACGAGATAGCTTTTTTTGACCTCAAAGCCGGGATGAGAGAGGCGATATGTGAGTTCCCCGTCATTGGTCAAGAGCAGAAGCCCCTCGCTCTCAAAGTCCAGCCGGCCGACGGGGAAGATCCTCTCCCCAGAGGGAGGAAGAAGATCTTTGATTGTCGGCCGATGAAAGGGGTCTTTGAGAGTGACCAGATAGCCGGCTGGCTTATTCAGAACCAGGTAAACCAGACGCCCCTCTTTTTTGACGTCGCGGCCGTCAACCTTGACCCGGTCCTTGCTCGCGTCGATCTGGGACCCGAGCTCCTGGATGATCCGACCGTTGACAAAAACCCGGCCTTCCGCGATCAATCGGTCCGCTTCGCGGCGGGAGGCCACACCGGCTTGGGCCAGATATTTGTTTAACCTGATGAGCTTTCCTCGACTAAAAATAGAAATTCAGTCCCCCGACCAGAGTGAAGTCACCCAAGCCCAAACTGTTGTTCTGGATGTCCAGGTTCACGTGGTTATATTTTCCCTCGGCCAAGATGGCCAGGCGGCCGAGCTTCAATTCGACCCCGGCGCCAAAGTTGTATCCTCCGTTCCGTTTTTTTTCAATATCGTGGATATTCGCGCTGTAGGAGCCATAGCCGGCCGTCAGATAAGGATGGAGGATCGGCAGCGAAAAAATAAACTTCAGGTTCACGCCGAGGTAACTGTAATCGACCTTTCTGTTGTTCCAATCCGAAAGAAGATTCCCGTTCGAGACTAAGGTTGTGGGCTGCCTGAGAGTAATTCACTTCGGCCGCCAGCATTAAGATTTGCACTCCGGCCCTAAATCCATAAAGGAAGCCGGTATCGCTGTTAAACTGAATGCCCGTGATTTTCGGTTTTTGAGTATCGACGCCAGCATGAACACCTATGTAGATGCCCGCCTGCGCCCAAGCCCTCGAAGTCAAACCGAGGCAGACGATTAAGAGCAGGACACATAAAGCCGCTTTTTTCATTGATGATTCTCCTTATTTATCCATTGTTTTTATTTTAACCTAGGTTTGGCCAAGATTTCCATAATCCTCAAATCAAAAAAAGTCTGAGCGTTTGAGGGACACAGGAGGACGGCAGTGTCTGCCCCGGTCCCGGTGCCGCCTATGGATAGGCACGGTTCTGTCGTCGGGACGAGTCCCGCGTCGGCGGCCATGAGCGAGATTTCAACCGCGACCTTCAACCCTTGACCAAAAATCTTGAGGGCCAAGGCCAGGATCTCATCGAGCTCATATGTGCCCAGCGTCTTCCGGACGGCCCGGTTGACACCACCCAGCGCATGCTGACAGGTGAGGATTTTCGCCCCCGCGGCCTCAATCTTTTTGCGACGCTCCGCGTCCAACTCCTGGAAATCCGGCCTCAGGAAGCCCGTCGAATGGGTGACCACAACAAGGCTCCGGGAGCGGAATGCGGCCAAGGCCTCGAGAGCCGTCGCTCCGGAGGCGGAGGCGATGACGATGTGTCGGATGTCGAGCTCCTCGGCGCGGCGGGCAGCGATCTCGATCGTCCGGCTTGTGTTGATAGGTCCGGCCTCTCCGAAGTAGACACAAGGGACCTGGATTTCAGAGGAACCGCGGATGGGTTGTTCTGGCATGTTCTTTCTCCTCTCTCTTTAATTTTGGTGGTCCTTCCGCGACTTGTCAAGGCAAAAACCGTCTCTCTCGTCGTCTCGTCTTCTCGTCCATCTGGTCAAGAGCACAAGACATTTTTAATTTCTCTTGTTTTTTCTTATTCTTTGACGAGAAAGACAAGATGACGAGATAGAGGGGATGAAGACATAGACGGGACGAGATGGACGTCTTGAACCTTTTCTTCACCAATTCGTATCAGATGGTGTAAAATATCAGTCTGAACGATGGCCAAGATCAACCTGGGCGAATCCTTTTCCATGGCCCTGGGTTCTCTCTGGTCCAATAAGTTGAGAACCTTCCTGACCCTGCTCGGGATTATCATCGGCGTCCTAACCATTATCGCCGTTATCTCCATCATCCAGGGTCTGAACAACTATGTCTACACCAAGATGTCTTTCTTCGGCGCCAACGACTTTTCCATCACGAAGTTTTCGCGCATCGGGACTTCCATCAAGGAATTTAAGGAACAGATCAAGCGCAAGGATCTGACCCTGGAGGAAATGAGGCTTCTCCGGAACCTCTGCCGGTCTTGCGAGCTGGTGGGGGCTTCCGCGGAGACGTCCCGGACGGTCAAATTTGGAAACGTATCCCTGAAAAACGTCATGGTCCGAGGGAGCACCCATCTGGACCACCTCATCGGGTCCGTCCTGGAATTGGACCGGGGGCGCCACATCCAGAAAGATGAAGAGGACCATTCCCGAAACGTTTGTGTCATCGGTTCTGAAACCGCCGAGAAGCTGTTTTCAGCGGTAGACCCCCTGGGACGATGGATCAAAGTCGGGAACGATAATTTCCTGGTTATCGGCGTCGCCAAACAAAAAGGCAAGATCCTGGGGTTCAGCCAGGACGACTTCGTCCGGATTCCGATTACGACCTTCGAGAAAACCTACGGCAGCGACAGGAGCATCGACATCAATATCCATACCTCGTCGCAGCAACTGATGGCCAAAGCCGAGGATGAAGTCAGGACCATCCTTCGCTCCTGGAGGAGGAGGAACTTCCGCCAGGAAGATGATTTCTCGTTCCAGACCTCCGAGACCTTTATCGATTTCTACAAGACCGCCACCTCCGGCATCTACTTTGCCATGATCGCCATCTCTTCCATCGCCCTCCTCGTGGGCGGAATCGTGATCATGAATATCATGCTCGTTTCGGTGACCGAGCGGACCAAGGAGATTGGTATCCGGATGGCCATCGGAGCCCGGCGCAAAGACATCCTGTTTCAATTCCTGCTCGAATCATCGACCATCTCGGCCCTGGGGGGGATCATCGGCATCGGCCTGGGTCTGGCCATCGCCAAAATCGTCTCGGCGGCCACGTCTCTTCCCTCACGCGCCGAGCCGGTCTCCATGCTGATCGCGGTTCTCATGTCTACCTCCATCGGTCTCTTCTTCGGCATCTATCCGGCCAACAAAGCTTCCAAATTGAACCCGATCGACGCCTTGAGGTCAGAGGAATGAGGACAGGCATATTCCAGGAGATCTTCCGGATGGCTCTGGACTCTCTCAAAACACATAAGCTCCGCTCGTTCCTGACGCTGCTGGGAATCATGATCGGAGTCATGACCGTGATCGGAATGGTCTCCATCATCCAAGGATTGAATCGCTCTTTTCTGGCACAGCTTGAATCCGCCGGCTCGGATTTGATCCTCGTCCAGAAGTTCGAACCCGGCCCCATGAGCCGCTTCAATGAGGAGATGAGAAAAAGAAAGCACCTGACCTATGATGACGCCAAAGCGATCGAAAAAGAATGTCACCTGGTCAAATCGGTCGCCGTGAGCCTCATGCCCAGCTTCTTCGAGCAGATCGATATCAGATACGGCAATAACAAGAGCGACAGCTCATTCGTCATCGGCATCAACGAGAAGTTTCCTGCGGTCTTTTCGCTTTTTCTCCCTCGGGAGGGAAGGTTCCTGATAGACTCGGAGATCGCCCACAACTCCAGGTCATGTCTCCTCGGGTCGGAGCTGGCGGATATTCTCTTTCCTCACATGAACGCCCTCGGCAAGAGGATCAGAATCGGGCCAGAAGAGTTCACGGTCGTGGGCGTCCTCAGCAAGAGAGGCCAGATGTTCGGCGTCAGCCGCGACAACATCGCCTTTATCCCGGTCACGACGCTGATCAAGTATTTTCCTTATGACCTCGATAACCTGCAAATCGCCGCCGCACCCAAAATCCACGGTACTATGCCGGAAACCATCATGGAGATCACGAACCTGCTCCGCCAGAGGAGGAAGGTGGGCTTCGGGAAGCCCAACGACTTTTCCGTCTACACCCAGGAAAGTATTCTTGACCTTTATAATCAGATCACGGGCGCGGTCTTCCTGGTGATGATCGCCATGTCCTCGATCGGCCTTCTCGTCGGGGGCATCGGGGTGATGAACATCATGCTTGTCTCAGTCAAGGAGAGGACGCGGGAAATCGGAATCCGCAAAGCGATCGGGGCGCGCTCCGGCGACATCATGAAACAATTCCTGATCGAGGCGATGGTCTTGACCGGGACCGGGGGAATCCTGGGGGTCATTCTGGGTTTCTTGGTCGCCTTTTTGGTTAAGCTTGCAACTCCCCTCCCCGCTTCGGTCACCCTCTGGTCGGTCATCATGGGGTTTATAGTTTCGGTATCGATCGGCCTTTTCTTCGGGATTTTCCCGGCTCAAAAAGCGTCCAAGTTGGATCCGATTGTCTCTCTCCGCTACGAATAAAAACCGTATTTCTCGTCTCCCGTGCCCCGTTCCCCGTCCACCGAGAACCGCAAGACGTAAAACGTGAACCGTAAGAACCAAATGGCAAGGGGTGAGGGGTAAGGGGTAAACGGTCAACGCATAAGAAAATCAACTAACCCATGTCGAACTGCCCTCCTTAATGGCTTCCCCAAGGGGCGAGCGGTCACTAATCTCGCAAAGAACAGAGCATTTTTGGATCTCTCCGGGAACTATGGTGACAAGCTGAGCGAGGGCGAGAAAAGGCACAACCGGCCGAAGCGACCATTGAAGGTTTAGCCATCCGAAGGCTCTTTTCGAGGGAACCACTTTGGGCGGCGAGTATGTTTGAGCGGCAAAACAAGTAGACCATTCGAGGAGAGATGACTTGGGCATCTTGAAAAGGACGAGAGTAAAGGGAGCGAGTTACGCAGCCGCCGAGAAAAGGGCCGAAGGAGCGGCGTTAAAAACCTGAACGGGAGAGAGGCTGGTTGGGCCTTTTCGCGACGAGTGCGGAGCAAGGCCCCCTTATCCCTCACGCCTCACTTCTCGCTTCATTTTAGGAGTTCAAGGATCTTGTTTAGAGTGGCGCCCAGGTCGGTGCGCTCTTCGGTGACCAGCTCGACCAGGGATGGACTACCCCCGCCCTTGACCTTGATCATGGAGCTGATCGCCGGGACCAGTCTTCTCATATCTCGACCGGACTTATCCGAGGCAGCTAGGATCAGATGATCCCTGGCCTCTCCCCGGACTCCGTAGAGAACGGTAAAATTTCCTCGTTTGATGATATTCAAGGCGAGGAATTTTGCTTCTTCGGGAGACTTGTCGAGCAGGACTGCCCTGATCACATCGGCCTTCGATTCTCGGGTCGTTTCTTGAGCTTCAAACTCCGCCAGCCGCTCCTGCATCTTCTTCATTTTTTTCTTAAGCGACTTCGCATCCCCCAGAAGCCGCTCCAAGCAAGCGGGGGTTTCTTGCTCACCGACACTCAGCTGGCCGCCGAGCTGCCGGAGGATTCGATTTTTGGCCGCGTAGTCCCTCAACGCCCTTCGCCCGCAGACGAATTCAAAGCGGAGGTTTTCCCTGATCTTGTCCCACTTGGTAATCTTGATCATTCCCACTTCGCCCACCCGGCGGCAATGCGTTCCCCCGCAGGCGGAATAATCAAAACCAGCCACTTCCACGACCCGGATCAGTCCCTTCTTCTTAGGGGGTTTTCTCAGAGGAACACTGTGAATGAGGTCTTCCGCAACAAAATAGGTCCGGACCTCCCTATCTTCAAAAATCACCCTGTTGGCGAGCTCCTCCACTTTTTCGACCTCTTCGTCTGTTATCTTCGGCACGCCGATCTCAATCGTGGAAAGAATCTCTCCAAGATGGAACGACATGGTTTCCCCTTTTAATAATTCAAAAAAGGCCTGGGAAAGAACGTGTTGGCCGGTGTGCTGCTGCATATGATCGAACCGGGTTGTCCAATCGATCCGGCCGGTGACTTTGGCGGCCGGCACATCCCCCTCCAAATAGTGGAAAATGGCTGATCCTTCCTCGAGAACCTGGGCAACCCGGATGCCCTCAATCGTGCCCTTGTCCGACGGCTGTCCCCCGGACTCAGGGTAGAAACAGGTCCGGTCGAGCGCGATGGCCGGCCGGCTCTGACTTTCCAGCCTGGCGATGACCTCGGCCTCGAACTCGATCCGGTAGGCGTCCTCAAAATAAAGCCGAATTGTTTCGAGAGAGCCCGGCTTGATGTCCTGGTCCGTCATCTTGGCCTCACAATATATGGAACAAAATCAGTCCGATCAGGGCCGAGGCAAACACGGCTGTGACCGGCCATATCAGAATCTTGTAGACGTCCCGCAAGGGGGCCTTGAAATAGTCCGCCGTGAGGGCCAGACAAAGATGCGCCGGAGAGAGAAGAATTCCGACAAAGCCGCTGACGTAAGCAAACATCACCAGCGCCATGTCAGGATGGCCGCTCCCCATGATCGGAACGAGAAGAGGAAAAGCAATGGCCGGGAAAGCCTGGTTGACCCCCGTCAGCAGGGCGACAAAAAAGGGCGCCGCGAAGAGGAGGATGTAGGCCGAGAGACCTTCCGGTCGGACGACCCGAACGACTGAATCTAGGGCCCCCGAGACCTCGAGGATCCGTTTGAAGACCATCAGGGCCCCGACCAAAATGATGATCCTTGGGGACAAGCTCTTGAGGACGATATCCAGCCTCTCCCTGACCGGCATCGAGGTAAAAATCTGGGTCAGGAGGCCGGCGATGGCCAAAGAAAGAAGCATCGGAAGCTTGAAGGCGAAAATCAGGATGATTGTCAGGACGATCGGCCAGATGCTGAAGAACACCTTGAAAGAGTCCTTGACATACCGTTTTTGCCCGGCGGTATTTTCTCTGGGTATGAAAGGGACGTGCCTAAACAACATCACCAGGCCGGCCGAGGCGGCAACAAGCGTAAAAGGAAACTGGACCAGGCAGATCTGCATGATCGGGACCTTGACGATGGCCGCAGCCAGGATCAAATTGACATAGAGCGGCCAGCTGTACTCCCAGATGTGCCTGAACCAGTAATTCAAGAACGTTTTCCAGGCGGGGCTCAGGTTCCAGCGTTCGGCCGCCTCCTCAACGATCGGAGCTCCCATCATCGCCCCGGCCATCATCGGCAGGAGCCCGATAAAAGCCGAGGGAATGGCCAGGATCAAACGAGGATCCCCGACCAGGTTCTTCAGCGAATCAACCATCATCTTGAAATGACCCCCGCGCTGGAGAAAGTTCCCCAGGTACAGGACCAGGACTATGATCCCAACAAGGTTCAACGTTTCTACGGAGACAAGCGCGGCCAGAAAATTTTTGGCAAACAGGTTGGCCTTTAACCCGAACAGGACGGCAGTCAGAATCGAGTCCAGGATCAGGACCAATCCCAGGCTCCATTTCAGGCGGACCAGAAAAAGGAGAAGGAGAATGACCGCGGCGATCTTTAATATAACAATCATCTGAGCTTTTATCGGTGACTAATACACACGCAATAACTCATGCGATATCTCCGTTCAAGGTTGCGCCAAAGGCCACCCTCGGGACCCCGTAGCGGAGGGGGGCCCGTCGGCTTATCCGACGGGGGAACCGACGGGACTGGTTCATCGGGGTCCGGGGGCCAGAGGGTGGCCTTTGGCGCAACCTTGACCATGTCAAGTTACTTATCGTGTTTTGCATTAGCCGCTATTTGCCAGTTTAAGGATGCGCTCCGTGAGTTTGAAGTGCTCTTTGGCCACCTTGGCGAGGATCTCAACCCCCTGGCGTTTGATCAATTCGACTCCCGCCTCCTCCGCCAACGGCGATGACCCCTTGGGAAGTTCCAGTCCGACTTCGACGGAGAGGAGCCGCAGCCTCTTCAGGAATTCGGCCCGGGCCAGGATCGACGCCGCGGCTACGGCCGGGTCTTCCTCGGCGCGCGGTCTCTGGATCAGTTCGATCTTTTGCCCTCTTTTCATTAAGGCGTTGAGCACAAGCCGCGGATCTCCAAACTGGTCCGTGACGGCCATCGAGCAGGAAACTCTCTCCAGGATGTTTTCGATGACCCGCGAATGTCCCCAGGCGAGAAGGCGGTTCAGGTTCAGGAGCCTGTCATAGAGCTGGTTGTATTTTTCTGGTCCGATGACGACGACGGAATGCTTGTAGCCCTGCTTGATGACCCCGGCCAGATCCCGGACGCGATTATCGGAAATCCTCTTGCTATCTCTGACGCCCAACTCCTTCAAGACAGCATCTTGCCCCTCGGGAAGAAAAATGCCGGCGATGACCAAGGGCCCGAAATAATCCCCTTTACCCGATTCATCCGTCCCGATGCGACCCTTTTCAGGAGGAAACAGCTCTGATTGCTGCATCGTTGCAGAGGTCTCAGCGCAGCAGATTCCGGCTCTTGGCTTCCCGGATCAAATCGGGGCGGAACTTGGGATGGGCGATGTTGACGAGCGCCCGGGTCCTCTCCTGGAGATTTTTTCCGAACAGATACGCGACCCCGTATTCGGTGACGACATAGCGGACATCGCCTCGAGTCGTGACGACGCCGGCGCCCTGCTTAAGGAAGGGTACGATCCTGGACATTTCGCCGTCCTTGGCCGTTGAGGGAAGAGCGATGATGGGCTTCCCGCCTTTGGAATGAGCGGCTCCGCGGATAAAGTCGACCTGGCCGCCGAAACCGCTGTAGATATATGTCCCGATCGAATCCGAGCAAACCTGACCGGTGATGTCCACTTCGATGGCCGAGTTGATGCCGATCATATTATCATTGCGGGCGACGTTGAAAGGATGATTCGTATAATCGGTCGGGTGGGCCTCAAAGATGGGGTTGTTGTCGGCAAACTCATAGAGCTTTGTCGTTCCCAGGAGAAATGTAATCACGACCTTATTGGGATGGAACGTTTTCCTCGCCCCGGTGATAGTCCCCTCTTCGATCGCCTCCATCACTCCATCCGAGGCCATCTCGGTGTGGATGCCCAAATCCCTCCGGCCTTTCAGGGCGGCGAGAACGGCGTCGGGTATCCCGCCGATGCCCAACTGCAGGGTGCATCCGTCATCGATCAGGTCGGCGATATGGCGGCCGATCTTCCGCTCCACCTCGCTGAAGGGATTTTTCGCCAGCTGGGGGAGTTCTTCCGAGATCTCCACAATCTTGTCCAGCCTGGAGAAATGTATGAACGAGTCGCCCAGCAGCCGAGGCATTTTTTCATTGATCTGGGCGATCACGACTTTGGCTTTCTCGGCCGCGGCCTTGGAAGCCAGCACCTCAACCCCGAAGCTCATGAATCCGTGTTCGTCCGGAGGCGAGAGATGCAGGATGGCCACGTCGAGAGGCATTTGGCCGGTGTAGAAGAGGTCGGGGATCTGATGGAGAAAAATGGGAATATAGTCCGCCCGGCCGTCGTTAATGGCCTTTCGATCCGCTGGGCCGACAAACAGGGAGTTGTGACGAAAGTGCCCTTCCATCTCCGGTCTGGAGAGGGGGTCGTCACCCAGGAGAAGAACATGGACAAGCTCGACCTCGTCCAACTCGTCTTTGCGCAGGGCGAGGGCCTTCATCAGGTGGTAAGGCGTCGCGGCGTTGCCGCTGATATAGACTCGATTCTGGCTCTTGATCTCGGTGACTGCTTCTTCAGCAGTGCAAAGCTTTTTCTTATAATCGTCGACCCAACTCATAATCGTCCTCCATCGGCCAATGAGGTCAACCGCCGACTAAAGCCATCTATTAAAGCGATTTTTCAAATTTTGTCAAACTATTTTATCTAATCCTCGGCGACTTTGTCTAGGATCGGGCGGCACTCGTCAGCGAGCTCAAGAACCTGTGCATCTCCGCCGCCGCGGCCCGGCCGTCCCCCATGGCCAGGATCACGGTCGCCCCGCCGCGAACGATGTCCCCCCCGGCATAGACTCCCTCTTTCGATGTCGTCATGGTCGCCCAGTCGACCTCGATGTTTCCCCATTTGCCCACGTTGAGGCCAGGGGTCGTCTGGGGAATGAGCGGATTGGGACTTTGCCCGATGGCCACGACGACCATATCGACCTCAACCGTGTAATCCGAGCCCTCAACCGGCACCGGCCGGCGCCTCCCCGAAGAATCGGGCTCGCCCAGATCCATTTTCAGGCAAACCATGGCCTTGACACGCCCTTTGTCATCTCCGATATATCTGATCGGGGTGGTCAGAAAGTGAAAGACGATCCCCTCCTCTTCGGCGTGCTTGACCTCTTCCGCCCGGGCCGGCATTTCCTGGCGAGAACGGCGGTAGAAAATGGCTGATTCTTCGGCGCCGAGTCTCTTGGCGCATCGGACAGAGTCCATGGCCACATTGCCGCCTCCGATGACAGCCACTCTTTTCCCCAGAAAGACGGGCGTGTCATAGTCCGGGAATTCATAGGCCTTCATCAGGTTCACCCGGGTCAGGTATTCGTTGGCCGAATAGACTCCGATCAGATTCTCCCCCGGAATTCGCATGAAGTTGGGCAGCCCGGCACCTGTCCCGATGAAAAAGGCGTCGTACCCATCGGCTCTCAGATCATCGAGAGTCGCCGTCTTGCCCACGACAAAATTGGTTTTGATTTCGACACCGAGCTTCTCGAGATAGGATACCTCGGACCTAAGGATGCCCTTGGGCAATCTGAACTCCGGGATGCCGTAAACGAGAACTCCTCCCGAGATATGCAGGGCCTCGAAAATGGTGACCCTGTGTCCCTTCTTGGCCAGCTCCCCGGCCACGGTGAGCCCCGCCGGGCCCGCCCCGACGATGGCCGCTTTTTTTCCGGTCGGAGGAGGGATCTCGGGCAACGAGACGGTTCCCGTCATGCGCTCATAATCAGAAACGAATCGCTCCAGATTTCCGATGCCCACCGATTCGCCGGCGATCTTCCTGAGGTTGCAGACTTCCTCGCACTGAGTTTCCTGGGGGCAGACGCGGCCGCAGATGGCCGGGAGCGAGTTTGTGTCTTTGACGTTTCGGATGCTTCCGGCGAAATCGCCGATCTCGATGAGCTTGACAAAGGTGGGAATGTCGATGGCCACGGGACAGCCCATGACGCACTGAGGGTTGGCGCAGTCCATGCAGCGCCTGGCTTCTTTTCTCGCCAGCTCAGCCTCCAGTCCCAGGTTGACCTCAAGAAAACTCTTGTTCCGCACCCCGGGCTCCCGCTCGGGCATTTTCTGGCGGGGGACCTTGGTCCTCTCCTTGACGGGGACCGATTTCCGCAACTCCCTGCGCCAGTCTTGATCAAAGGCCGCCTTCAGGCGCTCCTTCATCTCGGCCGGCATTTCCTTTTTTTCGCTCATTCCTGTCCGCTTGACCCCTTAAAACAGCTCACGGATATTTCTTTTTTTCCCAATCGCAGAGCGACTGAATCTCGTCTTCAAAATAAGATTTCCTCCTGGAGAAAAGCTCTGCCCAATCGACCTCGTGACCGTCGAAGTCGGGTCCGTCGACGCAGGCAAATTTTGTCTTCCCGGCGACGCTCACCCGGCAGGCGCCGCACATACCCGTGCCGTCCACCATGATCGGGTTCAAACTGACCAGGGTCTTGACTCCTGAAGGGCGAGTCGCTTCGGCACAGGAATACATTAAGTAGGTGCAGCCAATGGCCACGACGCGAGAGATCGGCTTCTGTTCCTCCAGCAGAGATCCCAGCTTGTAAGGAATATAGAGCTTACAATCATAAAAACTGTCACGCGCCGAAACGAACAGCTCGTCGCTGACCTGCCTCAGTTTATCCTCCCAGTAGAGAAGGTAGTTGGCTTTGACATCGACAAGTATGATGACTCTGTTCCCCTTTTCTTTCAGGGCGCGGGCGATGGGATAGATCGCAGCGATGCCGAAGCAGCCTCCGGCCAAGAGCACGGTGCCGTAAAGTTCGATCTCAGAAGCCCTTCCCAGTGGACCGGTCAGGACGGGGATCTCATCCCCGGCCTTGAGGAGCGAAAGCTTGTGGGTCGAAGTGCCGACGACCATGAACACCGAAGTCAGGGTCCCTTTATCCCGATCCCAGTCGGCGATCGTCAAGGGAATGCGTTCACCCTTTTCATCGGGCATGACGATGATGAACTGGCCCGGCCGGCAGATCCTGGCCACCTCGGGGGCCTGGACCTCGAGGAGGTGGATGTTGGGGACCAATCGGTTTCTGCGGATGATCTTGGTCATCGGTTTTCTCTTTCGATCCGGACAGGCTGTATCTTCGGAGACCTGAACCCCTGGGGGCTGTTATTCCAGCCCAGCCGGATTACAACCAGACCTCTGCGCAGGGAATCCGTAATCCTGAGCCTTCCCGGGATGGCGCCTTGCGCAGACGTTACCGTGACCGAGTCTCCTTCTTGGAGGCCGAGGGCCTGAGCGTCTTCGGGATGAATCAGGACTCGCCCGCTGTTGCGGATAAGCCGAAGACCTTTAATTTCCCGGCTCAGATCGAAGCTCTTGTAGCTGTCCGTGTTCCATTCCGGGACGAGCCAAAGGGGATAGTCCGGGTTTGACTTCAAAGGCGGACGGCTGTATTCCAGCGGGATGAAATGGTCGGACCCTCTATTTTCCACATGGCCGGTCACGGCCTTCCTTTTCTTTTTCTTTTCGTCCTCCGCACCCAACAGGGCAGGCAGGCGCCTCCGGATCTCGGACATAACCTCCGAAGAATTTTCGTGCTCGAAGCCGCGCAGCTTCAGGCGCCGCGCAAGTCGAGCGATGATCCAGCCATCCGGCCTGGCCTGTCCGGGAGGTTCCATAATTTTTTTGAACCTCTGGATTCTGCCCTCCACGTTGCCGGTGTGGCCTTCGGTCTCGATGAAAGTCACGGCCGGAAAAACGACGTCGGCGAGCCGCGCGTTTTCGCTCTCGAACGCGTCTTGGACAATGAGAAACGGAGGCTTGGTCTCGACGTGGGGCGAAATTCCAGCCAGGTACAGGAATTTAGCCCGGCCCGAGCTGACGTTTTCCAGGACCTGATCACAGGTCTGATCCGAAGTCTCAAAATGGCGATGGATAAAAGATGCCGCTCCGGAATTGGCCTCGGGGCTCAGGGGGATGAGTCGCCCTCCCACCAAACAAGCCAGGTTCCAGAGTGCGGCGATATTTTTCTCTCCCCAGGGCTGGTCGCCGAGTTCCTGTCCGAAGAGGAAGAAAGCGGGGGCATGAGCGAGGAAGATCCGAACGAGCCGGCCGAGGTCGTCCTGGCTGACGCCGGTCTTCTTTTGGACGGATGCGACGTCTATTTTTTCCAGTGAATTCCTCAACATGGCCAGCTCTCTTGGACCGGCTGTCTCTTCGGCTGAAACGAGCTCCAGAATGCTCTTTGTCGCCGTGCCTAGTAAGAAGAGCTCGCCTCCCCTTCTCAGACTCAGGGAAAGATCGGCGAAACGATCAAAGCTCGGTTTGCGAGAAGAGATATTGACGATCTTTGCGCCACTGCGTCGGGCTTTGACGAGCTCAAGCCAGAGGACGGGATGAGTCGTCGGGAGGTCGATTCCGATGACGCAAAGGACTGCGGCCTCGGCCAGCTGCTTGAGCTCAAAACCGAAGTCCGCGCCGATCCCATGTTCTTGGGCCATCCGCTCCAACTTGGCCGCGAGAGAAAAAACGGCCGGGCCGGCGACTTGCTCCGCCTTTAAGCCCTCGCGGGCAAATTTATAAAGCAGGAAAAGATCTTCGATGGTCATCTGGGGCGAGACCAGGAATGCGATCTCGTCTGGGGACACGTCCTTCAACCGGGAAGCCGCGTAATCGAGGGCCTCATCCCAAGAAACGGGGACGAGCTCTTCTCCTTTCCTGACCATCGGTGAGAGGATTCGCTTCGAATCGTGAACGGTCTCGCCGACTGCGAACCTGCCTTTGACACAAGCCTGGCCCTCATTGACCGCCCCCTCTGGGGAGGGCCGAGTTGTCAAGATCTTGCCGTGCTTGAGGCCGACCTCCAGCTCACAGCCTAAGCTGCAGAGCGGGCAGATGGTCGGCATCCAGGAGTCGGATACAGTTTCCGGACGGGACGACCGTTCGACCAGCGCACCGGTCGGACAAACGTCCACGCAGGCGCCGCAGAACTGACATCCCGACTCGCGCAAGGGACGGCCGAGCACGGTGCCGACGACTGTCCGACCGCCCCGGAAAAGGAAGGAAACCGCCGAAGCGCCCCTGACCTCGTGGCAGACACGGACGCATCTCCCGCACAGGATGCAAAGGTTATAATTGCGATCAAAAAAGGGATCTTCCTTGTGGATATCAAGGCCTCGGTACAGCGCCGGGAAGCTCACTTTATCGATCTTCAGATCCTCGACGACATCCTGAAGCTGGCAGCGGCCGTTGTTTGAACACAAAACGCAACCGGTCGTTTCGCCCACTTTGCGGATGGTGGACTTGTAATCGTCGCAGTTCTTTTTTTCGCTGCAGATCAGGCAGGCGTGAGGATGTTCCGAGAGAATGAGCTCAAGGGTTTGCCGGCGGAGCGATTGGAGTTGAGGCGTCTCGGTCAAGATCTCGAGACCTTCTTCGACATAAGTGCAGCAAGCGGGCGGAAATCCCCTCCTTCCCTTGATCTCCACCAGACAGAGCCGGCAGCCCCCATAGGGAGCCAGACTTTGCCAGGAACATAAGTTCGGGATTTTGATGCCCTGATGCCGAGCCGCCTCCAAAACGGTCAAGCCTTCTTCGACTTCAAGCTCTCTGCCGTTAATCGTTAGCTTAATCATTGCTCCGCCTGATTGCTGCCTGGCCATCTTTGGTTTGGAGCTCACACCTCAGGCACCGCCGGGCCTCTTTAACCGCCAGTTCCTGAGACAAGCCCAGATCGACTTCGAGAAAATTCTTCTTTCTTCTCGCGAGAGTCAGCTTTGGCATCTCAGGTTGCGCAGCTTGGGCCAATTCTTCCGCTCCGAGGACCACGGGTTCAACGTAGAGTGAAGGCCTGACCAATCTAGCCTCCCTCTCCAGGTCCCGCCCCTCGATAAATCTCTCTATGGATTCGGCCGCCCGCTTGCCTGCGGCCATGGCCTCGACAACCGTGCTTGGACCGGTGACGGCATCCCCGCCCGCAAACACACCTTTCTTGTTGGTCGCCCCGGTCAGGCTGTCCACCAAGATCGTTCCCCATTTCGAGACACTCAGATCGTCCTTCTCCTTGAGGAAAGAGAGATCCGGTTTTTCCCCGATCGCGGGTATCAGCGTGTCGACCCCGACCACAAATTCCGACCCCGGAATCGGTACCGGCGCCTTTCGCCCGCTTTCGTCGACCTCGCCCAACTCCATACGCAGGCACTCGAGGCCCGAAACTCTTCCTTTCTCCGTCCGGATCTTGGCCGGAGCAACCAAAAATCTGATCTCGATTCCTTCCTCAAGCGCGCTTTGGACTTCTTCTTCATAAGCGGGCATTTCACTGCGCGTTCTTCGATAAAAAATCGTCACGTTCTTGCATTGTTCTTTGCGGATGGCTACGCGTGCGGCATCGATGGCCGCATTTCCGCCGCCTATGACGCCCACTCTTTTGCCCAGATCAATCTCTCTTCCAAGATTCACGGCCTTGAGAAGTTCTAGGGCCTGAATGATCCCTTGAGCGTCTTCCCCCGGGATCTTCATTTTGATGGATTTGTGCGCACCGATGGCCAGAAACACCGCCTTGAATCCGTCCCTGAACAGACTCTCGAGAGAGAAATCCCGGCCCAACACACTCCTGGTTCGCAGGCAAATGCCCGAATTCAGGATGTTGTCCAGGTCCAGCCGGAGCAGTTTCTTGGGAAGCCGGTGTTCGGGCAGAGCTGTGGCCAGCATGCCCCCGGGGATTTCCGCGGCTTCAAAAATCGTGACCTGATATCCTTTCAGGCTCAGCCGGTATCCCGCAGTCAAGCCCGCTGGACCGGCTCCCACAACGGCGACCTTTTCTAATCTTCTGGGGATGATTTGCGGCGTTGAGGTTCGTCCCTGGGCTGTCGCCCAATCCAGGACGAATCGTTTGATGGCCCTGATCAGAATGGGTTTGTCCGTTTTTCCGGCCGTGCACACTCCCTGGCAAGGATGGTCGCAGACCCGCCCACAGACGACAGGCAGGGGGTTGTCTTTTTTGATGATGTCGAGGGCCTCCTGGAATTTCCCTTGCGCGACCAGGGCGATGTAAACGGATGCTTCCTGACCGATCGGACAAGCGTATTGGCAGGGGGAAGATACGATCTCCTTGCAGACGAGGGCGGGACACCTCTTGTTCTTGACGTGCTCGACGTACTCATCGCGGAAATACCGGAGCATGGAAAGAACCGGATTCGGCGCGGTCTGCCCAAGGCCGCAGAGGGAGGCGAGCTTGACATCCATGGCCAGGGCCTCGAGTTTGGTGATGTCAGCTTCCTCTCCCCGACCTTCGGTGATCCGGACCAGGATGTCGTGCATCTGTCTCGTTCCGATCCGGCAGGGCACGCACTTGCCGCACGATTCTTCCTGAGTGAAGTGCAAGAAATAGCGAGCCATATCGACCATGCAGGTCTCTTCATCCATAACAATCATGCCGCCGGAGCCCATGATCGACCCCGCTTTAGCGAGATTGTCGTAGTCGATGGCGAGGTCGAGCATCTGGGCGGGGACACAACCGCCGGACGGACCGCCCGTTTGCACGGCCTTGAATTTTTTGTTGTTTTTGATCCCCCCGCCGATATCGTAGATGATTTCCTTGAGTTTGATTCCCATCGGAACTTCGACCAGCCCGGTGTTGTTGATCTTGCCGACGAGCGAGAAGATCTTCGTCCCCTTGCTTTTTTCCGTGCCGATTTTGGAATACCACTCGGCCCCTCGGTTGATGATCAGGGGCACGTTGGCCCAGGTCTCGACATTATTAATATTCGTCGGCTTTCCCCACAGCCCCTCTTGCGCCGGGAACGGCGGCCGCTGTCGGGGAAATGCCCGGCGTCCCTCGATCGAGGCCATGAGAGACGTTTCTTCGCCGGAAACGAACGCGCCGGCGCCCTGGACAATGTGTATGTCAAAATGAAATTCCGAGCCCAGGATCGACCTGCCCAGCAGGCCGGCCTCTCTCGCCTGCTCGAGGGCATGGGTCACGTGCTTGACCGCCAGAGGATATTCCATGCGGACGTAGATGAATCCTTCCGAGGCGCCGATGGCGTAGGCGCCGATGATCATCCCCTCGATGATACTGTGAGGATTCCCCTCAAGCAGGCTTCGGTCCATGTAGGCCCCGGGATCTCCCTCATCGGCGTTGCAGATGATGTATTTTGTTTTGGAAGTAACGTTCCGACAGATCTCCCATTTTTTGCCCGTCGAAAATCCGGCCCCTCCCCGGCCCCGCAGGCCGGAGGCGCTGACCTCGGCGATGACCTCTTCAGAGGTCAGGTCGAACAGAACCTTGGCCAAAGCCTGGTAACCCTCGAGGGCGACATAATCCTCGATCCTGGTAGGGTTGATTCGCAAGTTGCTCTCGGTCAGCAAACGCAGCTGTTTTCGATAGAAGGGGATGTCTTTTTGAAGATTGATCCCAGCCCGTGTCCCGGGGTCGACATAGACGAGAGAAGGAATGACCTTATTGTTAAGGATGGTGTCTTCCACAATCTGGGGAACGTCTGCCGGCACGAGCTTTTTATAGAAAACGTTCTCGGGAGAGATGACGATGTTCGGCTCCAGCTGACAGAAACCGTGGCATCCCGTGATCTCCAGCCCGATCGTTTCCCTGAGTCTCCTCTTCTCCAGCTCTTCCTCGAGCGCCTGGATGAGCAGCAGGGATCCACTCGCCTGGCCGCACGTTCCCGAAGAGACGAGGATCGTCTTGGCATAGGCCGGCCGCACGGAGAGGATATTCTCTCTCCATTCCCCAAGCTGTCCGGGTTCCGTAAGCTGTCTGATCATGGACTATGATGCGGTCTGATATTCGCGGATGATCTCATCGATTTTTTTCGGAGCCACATTTGAATAATATTTCCCGTTGACCACCACTACGGGCCCGATGGCGCAGCACCCCAGGCAGTTGACGGTCTCCAGGGAGTACTTTCTGTCGGGGGTCGTCTGGCCGGCCTTGATGCCGAGTCTGCGCTCCAATTCTTCCGCAACCTGAACTCCACCCCGGACGTGGCAGGCCGTGCCAAGACAGGCAGTGATGAGGTACTTGCCTCGTGGTTCAAGGCTGAAGGCTCTATAGAAAGTGAGAACTCCAAAGACCTCGCTCTCCGAGAGCCGGAGGTGTCTGGCGATGAGAGAGATCGCCTCTGGAGGAATATAGCCAAACTCTCCGTGAACCCGGTGGAGGATATGGATGAGTTCTTCCTGTTCCCGGCCGAATCGACTGATGATCTCTTCCAGCATGAAGATTGGAGTCCTCAGGAGGTGGGGAGGTTTTGAGTGGAGAGTCCGAACCTCTCGGCAATATTCTTTTTGACGATGTTCCCCCCCTGCATATAGACGCCTCGAGCAAGAGAGCTGTTTCGCTCGAGGGCCTTCTCCAAGCCGCATTCGCCGATCTGATGGAGATAATGGACGACCAAATTGGAGAGCACTTTGGTCGAGGTCCGGCTGACGGCTGAAGTGATGTTGGGAACGCAGTAGTGAATAATTCCTTCCTCGCTAAAAGTCGGCTGCTCCAGGGTCGTCGGCCGGCTCGTTTCTATGCAGCCGCCCTGGTCTATTCCCAAGTCGATGATCACCGAACCTTTTCTCATGGTCTTGACCATCTCCCGGGTGATGATCACGGGCGCCCGCTCTCCCGGACGCAGCACGGCGCCGATCAGGATGTCAGCGACCTTGGTGATCCTCGCCAGGTTGTATTTGCTGGCGATCATGGTGATGACCTTTCCCCCCGTCATTTCTTCTATTTTTCGGAGGCGGTCCATGTTGTGTCCCAGCACAATCGTGTGCGCGCCAGCGCCCAGCATCGCCCGCACGGCGCTCCGGGCGAAAAGCCCGCTGCCGATGATCACGGCCGTGGCCGGGGGGACGCTGACCACGCCGCCGATGATCATCCCCCGCCCTCCCTGAAGCGTCTGTAGATAATACCCGGAGATGACCAGGCACATCTGGCCGGCCACCTCGCCGAGATTCTCTAAAAAGGGAAGGGTTTCGTCATCCTGCTGGATAATCTCGTAGCCGATCATGATGACCTTCTTTCTGAGCAGGTCTTCGATGATCGACTTCTTCGATACTGCCAAGTGATGGAACCCAAAAAGAACTTGCTCTTCCTTGACCAGGCGGCTCTCCTCCTGGTTGAGCGGCGATATATTGAGAACGATGTCCGAACGGCCGAAAATTTCTTCTTTGGTGAAGACGATCTTCGCACCCTGGGAAGAATAATCCTCGTTGGTGTAACCGGATTTCGAACCGGCTCCCGCCTGGATATAGACGGTGTGCTTCTTTTCGACCAGGAATGACACCCCGCTCGGAGTGAGGCCGGCTCTGTTTTCGATCTTGTAGCTTTCGTTCAAAACACCAACATTCATGGCTCCTCCTTTTCTTGCATGAGGCGATATCATAGCAGATAAATTTTCTGGCGACAATCATATAAGAATTGAAGCCGCTCTGTAAAGACGCAATCGTCTATCTCGTCGTCTCGTCGTCTCGTCATTTCGTCTGCCGAACCTCCGTGCCCCGTCCATCGCGCCCCGAAAGCAAGCCGGGATCAGGCGCGCCTACCTCAACGCCAGACTGATACTCCTCCTGGCTTACACAATTGACAAGATGGCCGAGAAGCTGGCTAGTCTTTTTTATAGATGATCCGACCGCCGACGATGGTCATTGACACGCGGGCATCCTTGATTTTATCCGGAGCTATTTTGAAAAGATTCTGGTCGAGAACAACCAGGTCGGCAAGCTTTCCTTCCTCGATGGACCCCTTTGTCTTCTCCGAGAATTCCGCATAGGCTCCATTCAGAGTATAGCCCTTGATCGCGTCTTCGAGGGAAATCTTTTGTTCGGGAAACCAGCCTTCGGGATTTTTCCCGTCAATTGTCCGCCGGGTGACGGCGGCGTAGATGCCAGCGATGGGGTCCAGGGGCGCAACAGTCCAGTCCGACCCGAAGGCCAGAATGGCCCCTTTGTCCAAGAGAGATTTGAAGGCATAAGTGGTGCGGCAGCGCTCTGTCCCGATCTTCTTCTCGGCCCAACGGCCATCATCGATGGCGTGATAGGGTTGCATCGAAGCGATCACCCCGAGCTTCCCGAATCGCTCGATTTCCGCCGGCCGGAGATGCTGGGCGTGCTCGATGCGCCAGCGCCTGTCACGCGGGCCGTTCCTGGCTATGGCTTCTTCGAGGATATTGAGGATGATGAAATTGGCCTTGTCCCCAATGGCGTGGATGGCGACCTGAAGCCCTGCCTTGTCAGCCCGAAGAATCCTCTTCTCCATGATTCCTTCAGGAAACATCTGGGCGGCTAGAAGCCCGGAGGCTTTGGGATCGTCGGTGTAAGGTTCAAAGAAATAGGCCGTGGCCGAACCCAGCGAGCCGTCCGCAAATCCCTTCAAGCCTCCGATTTTCAAAAAATTGTTCCCGAAGGGAGTCTTCAGTTTCAGCCGTTCGTAGAGGTCCAGGTCGTCGATTTGGATAAAGACGTAGATACGGGAGCTGAGCTTCCCCAGTTTCAGCAGCTCTTGGTAGACTTCGAAGCTCGTTGGGTCGGCCATCTCGGTGAGCGAGGTGACGCCGAACTGGGCCGCATGATGGAGAGCGGCTTCGGCGGCTTCCATCTTGGCTTTGAGCGAAGGCTCGGCCATTTTCGCCGACACCAGGTCCATGGCTGCATCTTTCAGGATGCCGGTGGGCTGACCGGATTTCGAGTCCTTCAGGATTTCGCCTCCGGCGGGAGGGGGCGTGCTTTTTTCGATCCCCCCGAGCCTGAGGGCCAGGCTGTTGGCCAGAGCCATGTGACCATCGTAGCGGCTGACCAAAACCGGATTGTCCGGCGAAACAGCGTCGATCCATTCCTTGCTCGGCAGTTCCGGCGGTGAAAACTGTTCGTGGTCCCAATTTCCGCCGAGAATCCATTCCCCCTTCCCCATTTCTCTCGCCTTCTCTCCCACCCTCCTGGCAAACTGCTCGCGGCTGGTCACGTCCCGAAGCTGGACGCTTGCCAGCGAAAAACCTCCAGCCAGGAAATGCGTGTGGGAATCGATGAAACCCGGCAGGACGAGCCCCCCTTTCAAATCCATAACCTCCGTCTTCTCTCCGGCCATCTTCCTGATTTCCGCCGTCGAGCCGACTCGCATGATTTTCTCTCCCCCGACGGCTACCGCTTCAGCCCAAGGCTGGGAAGGATTGAGCGTCCAGACGGAGCCGTTCACCAAGACCAGATCAGTCATTTCACTTCCCGCTCTGGAACACGAGATCGTAAAAAGAGCACAAATGAAAATAAAGAAAAGCAGTCTAGTTGGCCTCATCAGATTCTCCTATGAATTCTTGATAAGATTCTTCTCAAACCTGTATCGCTCATAAGACGATTTTGTCGAAATCCCTGGGAATGACCAGCCGGCCAGTATAGTTCTGCCTGATCTCTTCCTCGATCTCCGACAGAGCGAAGTCCAATTCGCCAAAGAAATGGCAGGGAATAAGGCATCCGACTTGGGCATCTTCGGCCAGGCAGCCCAAAGCGAGGGCTGAGGTGTGGAGGGGGATGAGCGAAGGGAAGCGGTCTCCTGCCTTCAAGACTAGGATCTCGACCCTCATCTTAATTTTTTTCTCACGCAGCCCGAAAAGATCCAGGAGGCTGGCGCAGAAGGCGGCCGTTTGTTCCGAACCGTAGAGACGAATTTTCCCTTCTTCGAGCATCAAGCTGTGGATGAGCGCCGGCAGCCCATAGATGTGGTCGGGATGAATATGGGTGACAAGAATGGAATCAAGCGACAGTGGATCGTAGCCGAGCTTTCTGATCTTGGCCAGGACACTCCCCGGACAGTCGACCAAGACGAGTCTCGAGCCGAGCCGGATCGCCAGGGAGGTATTGTCTCGTTCCGGTGTCGCGACCGAGCCTCCCGTTCCAACAAAACCAATTTCGACCATGTTCGGAATAATTTCCTTTATAAGAAAAAACCGCTCAAAATGCAACCGCCTCCGGCTCTATGGCGAAAAGTGTGGTCAGAACGACGGGGACCTGATCAGGCGCAATCGGCCTCTCCCCCATTCAGGTTTTTAACGTCGCTGCGTCGGTAAGAACCGTCCCTCCTACCCCCGCCCCGTCCCTCAAAGTAAACCAGCCAATGGTAAGCGCTAGACGACTTATAGACAATAGGGAAACGCTGACGATTCATCTTGCTTGGGGCCGGAGAAAACACGGGGAAGTCGACACAGGGGGCGGATTGACGATTGTAATTTTCATTGACAGAAATCCGCCAGTCGGGTAAAAAAAGAGTTGTCTCGAATTGAGGAGGAAATATGATCAACGCAACCCAGATCCGAAAAGGGATGATCATCGAGATGGAAAAAACCCTTTACCGGGTCCTGGAGGCTCAGCACATCACACCCGGAAGATGGAAGGCGATGATCCAAGCCAAGCTTCGGAAACTCAAGGATGGAAGTCTCCTCGACTACCGGTTTCGATCGGAGGATCGCGTTGAACAAGCGTTCCTTGAAGAATTCGAGATGGAATTTCTCTATCGCGAGGGAGATGATTACATCTTTATGAACCTCGAGAACTATGAACAGCTCAAGCTATCGGCCGAGACGATAGGCGACGGCGTCAAATATCTCATCCCCAATATCGTCATCACCGTGGAGGAACACGAGGGAAAGCCGGTCGGAGTACGGCTTCCGACAACCGTGGACTTGCCCGTCGTCAAGACCGAGCCGACGATGGTCGGCGCGACAAAATCGGCCAGCGCCAAGCCGGCGGTGCTTCAAAACGGCCTGACCATCTCCGTGCCTCAATTCATCAAGGAGGGCGACGTCATCCGGATCGATACCCGCGAAGACAAATACCTGGAAAGAGTTAAGGCAAAATAGATCGTCCCGAAGGAGACGCGGCAGAATCATCGAAGAGAATTTGATGACTTCGATCTCGATAGGGGCTTCCCCGCCAAGATACCCGTAAATACTCCGTTGTCAATGACGGTCTTGCCATCAATCAAGACATAATCTATTCCCTCGCTATACTGGTGGGGCTTTTCATAGGTCGCCTTGTCACGGATTTTCGAGGAATCAAAAATTGTAAGATCGGCGATAAATCCTTCTCTTACCAATCCCCTATCCTTGAGCCCCAACATCACTGCCGGAAGTCCCGTCGCCGCCCGGATCGCCTGCTCCAAGCTCAAGACCTTGCGATCCAGGACGAAGGCACGAATCTTTCTGGTAAAGGTCCCATAAATCCGGGGATGAGGCAGCCCCTGGCCAAAGAGAGGGACTTCTCCGTCTGAAGAGGTCATGACATAGGGTTGCTTCATAAAATATTCGAGGTCCGAATCGACCATATCAAAAGCGATGATACTCGGATCTCCCTCAAGAAGGAGCTCAATGGCCGCGTCGACCGGGGATTTCTTTAATAACAAAGCTATATCCTTAAGGTTTTTCCCTTCGAACTGGCGCAATTCCGGGAGCCAGGAAATAACCAGCGTGTCCGGTCCGCCACGTCGCTCGATATTGCCTGCCATCTCTCCCTTTATTTTGATCAACTCGGATGCGTTCCTGAGATGATCTCTCATTTTCCCCTCGGCTTGAGCCCAGCGAGGCACGATCGCCGCCGCGAGCCAGGTGCTCGAAGCATTGTAGGGATACTGATCCGCGTAGACGGTCACCCCTCTTTTCTGAGCGGCTTCGATGATTCCGCAGATCTCTTGGGCTTCGCCCCACACAGGCTTGCCCAAGGCTTTGAGATGAGATATCTGAACCGGAATACCAGATTCATCACCGATTTCTATGGCCTCGCGAATGGCGTTTTTGAGCCCGATGGAATAATTGCTTTCGTCCCGTATATGGGTGCCATAGAATCCGCCGAATTTTTTGACAATTTCACAGAGGCTGATAATTTCCGACGTTTTGGCAAAGCTCCCGGGGGGATAAAATAATCCGGTAGATAGACCCGCTGCGCCTTCCCGCATCCCCTTTTCAACACAGGCCTTCATCTTTTGAAGCTCTTCTGGAGTGGGATCTCTATTCGCGTAACCCATGACTTCTTGCCTGAGCGTGTTATGACCGACCAGGTGAATAATATTGGGGCCAATGCCTTCTTTTTTCAGCGCGCCGAAGAATTCGCCGACGTTGTACGTGCCAAATCCGCAATTTCCCGTGACCAGAGTCGTAACTCCCTGGGTCAAATAATTAAGAGCGCTTCTGCGTCGGGGATCCAGGATATCGGAATCGCTGTGATTGTGAATATCGATAAATCCGGGAACGACAAATTTGCCCTGAGCATCGATGACGCGTCCGCTGCGTGATATTCGAGAATTTCCGATCCTGACGATTATTCCATTTTGGATGCCGATATCGGCCCGATATCCCACGCTTCCCGTCCCATCGATGATAGTTCCGTTCAGAATGACGAGATCATAATGATGAGAACAGCTCATCAGCAGACAAGCGATAACCGTCCATAACAAAAAATACGGAGTCAATGTCTTTCGCATGCGTCCTCCTGATAACAAAAACCATTCTTATTTGTTATCCAATTTTTTGAATATGACTTCCGGGTACTGCAGAGGAGGGCCATCCAGCAGAGCGGCATCTTTTCCTTTCAGGTATTTGTCGAAGAAGCTCAGAATATAATCATTGGTGATGCGCAGCATCCGCCTGGAGGATATGGGGCCGGACATGCCTATTCTCTTAGAGAGCGGGAATATCAGTGGATTGTCTGAATAGTCCATATGCCTGGTCCCCTTGATCGTAACTTCGTAGGTGGCATTCCGGAAGTTCTGAATCATACTGTCATTGGACCCGGCAAATCCTTCGCTGTACATGAGCATGAATGGCTGCTCGACCTTGCCCCGGATGACGTCACCGAACTGAAATCCATCAAGATTGATGCCTGCCTTAAATCTGCTGTCCACGGCACACAATTGGCCTGCCACGGCGCCGCCCCCTGAATAGCCGAATATTCCAAGCTTCGAGATATCAAGCCTCCCCGCTAAGAGGCTCTTCCGTTCACCTGAATTCAGCCTATTCAACTCGGTGGCCAAAAAGCGATAATCCTCTGACCGAATTCGAATGATCTTATCCAGGAAGGTCCCCTTTTCGAGTATCTGTTTCGCAATCGTCGCTCTTTCCTCTAAATTCTTCGATTCCCAAAACTCCTTCCAGAGTGGCGTCGTCTCCTCCGTGGTTCTTTGAAACTCCTGGGCATGCGCCTGGCTGAATGGGACGATCCGGCCGCCGGGTTGAACAACCGACTGCGATTCGAAGGGCTGATTGAGGCTGATCACAACATATCCGTGGCTTGAGAGTTCCTCAAAATAGATTTGGTTCTCATCCAGGTCGCTCAAGAACCCTGTCGAGAAACAGATCACAGGATAAGCCGATGGGGTGTTGGCCACGGGAGCATCTAGATAGGAATTTGATTTCAATAAGTCCAGGTGCGAAAAAATAAAATCGGGAGGTTGTTTGCCGAAACTCGCTGTCCCCTGTTGGAGAATTGATCCAATGGGGGGTGAATATTTTCTATAAGGAACCGGGCTGGCTTTGAGTGGAGGCTCGGCGGGATACCAAACTCTGGCCATGAACTCGCGATGGTCGTTTGGGTCGTCCGTTAGGGTCTCCAACCGGGACCTGTCTAAAAATTGAAATACCGTCGTCCCAACTTTATAAGGACCGCTTGGTTTCGGCAACCGGAAAACGGGAAAGAGCACGGGAGGCAAGGCAGAAATAAATAAACAGAGAACGCCAAAGGCGCTCAAGATAATTCCTATAACCCTGCGCCCCTCCGAGGCCGGTTCGACTCTCTTCCGGCTTTGCCGCTTTATTAGAATTATACTCAAGATAAACAAAAACACGGTTAATATGTAGATCGGGACCATCTGCCAGCGGGCTTTCTCCACGATCAGATGAAAAACAGTCAAAATGACCGCGAGGCCGGGAAAATAGCTAAGGAGGTGCGGCCGTTTCTTTCTGGCAACGAAAAGACCTATCAAGGTCAGCAGCAACGTCACGAGAATGAGCATTTCAAAAGTTCGCATCCTGGGCCCTCCTCATAAAACCCATGATCTTTAGGTTATTTCGTTGATTCGAAAAGTCCTATCTCTTGATACACTTGATATTCTTAATCCCCTCAGCCCGGAGATAAAATCCTTGAACCTCGCCTCCCCGGCCACGAAAAAAGTCCAACGTCACCCATCCTTGCATGGCCACAAATCTATCCCTTATACTGGGAGTCAAAAGGAACGGGGAGCCCTTCCCCGCTCTTATAGAGAGCTCCTTATTTGTTGTTTCAATTTTGTATGTAGCGTCGAGCTCTCCACTGTAATATGTGCCCACGCAGGCTTCGAGTTCCGAAGGAACTGGAACGATGGGTTCAAAGGATCTCAGAACAAAAGAACCCATCCCCAGGACATCGAGTCTTATCTCCCGAGACTTGTCTTTGGCTTTCTCGAAGAACTCGACGGAAATATCAGGGAAAGAATTCAGAGCCACAAATCGGGTTTGGCTGAGCGGCGCAAGACTATAGCCGCCCCCCATCCCTTGAAGCGTGAGACTCTTTTCCGCCAGGGAAATGCGGACATCCCCCACATTCGGATGATGAAAGAACCCGGTTTTTTCTTCCAGCTCTTCGGCTGATAAGTTGATGGCTCCAACTTTTGTTCCCGCGGCCGGCTCCGGTTTTTCTCTTTCAAGGTCTTTTTCTAAATAGATGTCGGCAACTTGCCGCGCCAAGGCATAAGGATTGATGTCCGCCAGATTCGCTAAGATAATCACCGTAAATTTCTGAACCGGGAATCGAATGATCTCAGACCTGAAGCCCATCAGGCTTCCCGCGTGGCGGATCACCTCTTGACCCCGGTAACTAGTCACGCGCAAACCAAACGCATAATCTCCTCGGCTTCCGCTATTGAAGGAGCCCGGCGAGGTCATCAAATCTACGATGCTTTGGCCTCCCCGGCCCAACTTGTTCGCATAGAAGTTATGGTCCCAGAGAGTCAAGTCCTTGACCGTCGTCATAAGACCTCCATCTCCGACCAATTCCCAATTTCCAAGGTAGCTGATCTTAAAACTCGCCTCATTGTCCCGCGAATAACAGATGGCCCTGTCTTTCACGATCATTCGACGATCGTCATGAAAATGGGTCTTCTTCATGCCCAGTGGCCTAAAGATATTTTCTTCAGCAAACTCACGAAGAGATTTCCCGGAAACCCGTTTGACGATGATAGCCAGCAGGAAGTAGCCGGAATTGCTGTAGCTATATTCCTCACCGGGACTGAAATTGAGCTCCTGCTGACGGGAGATCAAGCCGAGGACGTCATCGGCGCTATGCACGTTGGCCATATTCTCGCCGGCCAGTTCCCATAAAGTGGAGTAATCTCGGATGCCGCTCATGTGGTAGACCAGATCCCGGACTCGAACGGGTTTCCCATAATCCGGCAGCTCGGGCAGGTATTTTCGAATATCATCGCTGAGAGAAACCTTGTGCTGTTCCATCAAGAGAGCGATGCAGGCCGCCGTAAATTGTTTTGAGACCGAAGCCACGTAGAACACGGATTGGGGGGAGATGGCCGCGTTGTCATCAAGATTGGCGATCCCGTATCCCTTTTCATAGATGATTTTTCCGTCTTTGATGATGCCCAGGGCGAGCCCCGGCGATGTCGGGAAATCCCATCTTGAAAAAATACCGTCGACTCTCTTCGTCAGTTCATCGGCACGGCCGATAGAAATCGAGGTCGTGAAGAAAATGGAAAGGAGAACCCAAGCTGAGGGCTGATCTCTTTTGGCTCATCAAGAACTCCTCTCACGATGAAAGAAGAAATTCCCTGCAAAAACGAAATCACGAAGATCCATCTTTCTCCTACCGAGTCGCACGGCTTGGTCAGTCGGTGATACGTATCCGGCCTGCGCGCGTTCAATAGCTCGAAAAAGTTTTCGGGCATTTTTTCGATCAATTCCAGGTCAAGAGGCCAATATAATATTTCTTCCCCTTCGCCAGCGCTCGCGACAATTTCGCCCCAAGGTCCAAAGAGGGCACTCCCTCCGCCATAATTCACCTGGTTCACACTGAGTATGAAGCAACGATTTTCGTAGGCCCGCGTGCGCATCATGGCCGTATTGATGCTCCCCGGGTCCGGCTTAAACCAATCGGTCGCCGTTGGATGCAGAATGAGATGCGCTCCCTTGAGGCGCAACTCCCTCGCGGCTTCCGGGTAGTGACGGTCAAAGCAAATCATGACGCCCACTTTGATCTTCTCGACCGCGACAACCGGGAATCTCCTGCCCGCCACATAGGCGATGTGTTCATCGGCTTCCAAGCAGAGGTGGACCTTTCGGTAACGCAGCCGGATCCTTCCTTCCCGGTCAAATAATAACGCGGTATTGGCAATCCCCCTCTTGACCCTCTCGGCCAGGCTCCACATGATCCAGACATGATATGAGGCCGCAAGGCTGGCCATCGCATCGGTTTCCTTGCCTGGCACAGGTCGAGCGAGACCGGCTTCTCCGCAAGCATAGCCATCCAAAACGCTCTCCGGGAAACATATCAGATCCACTTTTTTTTTCGCGGCCCGATGAATGAGCTCCATCGAATGATGGAGATTCCATTCCACATCGCCCTTTCGGCACCGCATCTGGATCGCGGCGATCTCCAGTCCTTTAGCTTTCCTCAAGACTCCCCCTGTCTCCAGGCCATGGGTCCGATCCCAATCATCTCTTGCCCTTTTGATCAGTTGACATGATGGGCCTCCTCCCTCAACAAAATAGCCTATTCCAGCGCCTTTTCACAAGCCCGGGCCGCGTGAATGCTGATCGTATCGAAAACGGGAACTCCCACATCTTCCTGTTTGATCAACAAAGAAATTTCCGTACATCCGAGAATGATTCCCTGCGCGCCCTCCTTCATCAGCTTATGAATGATCCTGATGAACTCTTTTCTCGATGCCTTTTTGATGATCCCGAGCTCGAGCTCTTCGAAAATAATCCTGTGGATTGAATCACGATCCATCTTGTCGGGGACGATCACGGACAGGCCGAATCCTGTTCTCAGCCGGTTCTTGTAGAAGTCCTCTTCCATGGTAAAATTGGTGCCCAAGAGCCCGACCTTATTCAGTTTCTTTTCAATGATTTTTTTCCCCACCGGATCGGCGATATGAAGAAGCGGGACGGATAATTTTTGTTGGATTGAATCCGCCGCCTTGTGCGCCGTGTTGCAGCACATGATGATAAGATCTGCGCCTGCCTTTTCCAAGAGGACGGCTTTTTCGCTGAGGCTGTTTTCCCATTCCCTCCAGGATTCTCTGTTCTGAAGCTGGGCGAGTTCTTCAAAATCATAAGAATAGAGCAAGATCTTGGCTGAGTGAAGGGCTCCGAGCTTCTTTTGGACCGTTTCGTTAATAATCTGATAGTACAAGGATGTTGATTTCCAGTTCATCCCGCCGATGAGGCCAATCGTTTTCATTCTTTTCTCCCTTCATCCTCGCTTCTCGTAGCTCTCCTCCCAGCTTCTCTAAACTTCCAGTCTCCGATACCGCTTTCAACGCAGCCGCTCACCAAGGTCCCGTTTCCTCGGCGCGCTTACGCCGGCTCCAATAAAAATAGGCAGGCAGGCCGGTGAAGATGACCAGAAGGCCCCAAGAGGCATTCTTAAAGTTGTTCACCGTGGCATTGACAACAAAGGCGGTCGCCACCAAAATAAAGAGCACCGGCACCCAGGGATATCCCCAGACCCTGTACGGTCGTTCCAGATCAGGCCGCTTTCGGCGCAAAACGATGACCGCTCCCGCTCCCAGGGCGAAGAAAATCCAGGAGACGAACATCACATAAGAGAAGAGGCGCTCGAAGCTGCCGATCATAGTCAGAAACCCGGCCCAAATTCCGGTCGCCAGGATGGAAATCGTGGGAACCTTATATCGCGGATGAACATAAGCCACGGGCCTGAAGAACAATCTCTCGCTGGCCATGGCAAAAAAAACTCGCGTCCCTCCCATGACATTGCCGTTGATTGCCCCGGCGATCGAAATGAGGATGGCGACCGCCACGAGGGTCCCGCCCAAAGGCCCAACCGCCGACTCCAGCGCATGGCTCGCGACCCTCGACGAGCCTGCTATGACCTGGAAGGGCAAAATATAAAGATAGGCCACGTTGGCCAGCACATAAAAGACAATGATGACCAGCATGCCCAAGAGGAGGCCGATGGTGACATTTTTTTTCGGATTTTTGATTTCGCCCGCGGCAAAAGTCAACAGATGCCAGCCATCATAGGTCCACAGAACTGCAATCATCGCGATGCCCAGAGCGCCCAGGGATAAAGAAGGGATCGCCCGTGGGGACTGAGAAAAATGCTGGAATGTTCCCTTGTCAGAGACAAAGAGAACGAGAACCATCCCGACGAGAGAACTTATCTTGATTCCGGTCAAGAGATTTTGAACCCGGGCCCCCCAACGCACACCGAGACAATTCACGACCGTCAAGAGGCCGATGACGGAGACCGGGAGAATTCTCAACACAACCCGCGTCAACGGGAAAAGATAACTCAGATATATGGAAAAAGCCGAGGCGAGCGTCGCCATCGAACCGGTCAGAATGACAAAAAAAACGCACCAACCATAAAGAAAGGCCGGCATCTGGCCGTAGGCTTCTCGTAAAAAAACGTAGATGCCGCCGGCTCTGGGGAAGGCCGCTCCCAGTTCGGCATAGGTCATGGCTCCGCAAAAGCTCAGAACTCCCCCTGCGACCCAGACAAAAAAGAAAGCGCTGACATTTTGAGTCGTTTGGGCAACAAGGCTGGGTGTCAAGAAGATGCCGGAGCCGATCACGCCGCCGATGACCAAGAGCGTGCAATCTATGAGTCCCAGGGCACGTTTGAGCTCCCCCCTCCGAACTATTTCCCCCGGCCGGGGTCCGTGATTGTTTATCTTCAATCTCCTGAGTCTGTGACCGGCAAGAGAAGGCACGAAGGATACTTCTTGGAATGATAGATCCGTTGAGCGGCTTTTTTATAGACCGTCTCCTTCTCATTGTGCCCACCGGTGTTGAGATTTCTCGAGAACAACGGAAAAAACGTTGAAGCTATTTCAATCCGGATCCGATGGCCCCTCTGAAAAGTTATTCCTGTTTGGCACAAGTCGAGGTCATATCTATAGATCTTTTCCGGTTCCAGCCATTCAGGCTCTCCCAATGAGTTCCTGTATCGCGCCCGGATTGCTCCCAAGGTCAGATGAAGGATTCGACCGCCTCCATCTGCGTCCATCAGAGAGACGATCCAATCCGTATCGACAGCTGAAGAAGAAGCATAGAGGACCACAGAGAGAGGACCGACGACTGTCAGGGGTTGGAGCAACGGCTCGGTTTGGAAGACCAGGATATCGTTCCTAGAATCGGTGATGCGTTGGTGGTGGGCGGATTTTTTCGCCCGAAGTGCTCCGGCATCGTCGGGCCTAGCCGTCTCCTGGTCGGTCTGTTTTTCGCCAGGAACGAAATAGTCCGGATAAGGAGTCGGGTCTCCCGGATCATAGACATATTGATCGACTTCTTTTCCCTCATCGGGAACTGAAAAAATGAGCTTTCCATCTCCCTGCGACGTGTTGGCGCCTCGGCTGCTGGAAAGATAAACCTTTTTGAAGCTCGTGCCAGGCAGTGGGTAGGCCGCCCCTTTTAGCCATTGATTAGAAAACATGCCAAATAATTGGACAAGCGGCTCTTCCAAAATCTTGTTGTCTATTCCCTTCAGCCAATAGTCAAACCATCTTAGGAAAAGGACCTGGAGGTCGATCGCCGCTTCGTCTCCGAAATCGTATTCTTCCCATTTTGAGGATGATTTGTCCACGTGGCCCCAGGGGCCGATGATCAGTTTTATACACTTGTTCTTGGATCGCTTCAGTCCTTCATAGATCAATCTCGTCCCATTGACGCCGAGATCAAACCACCCGGTTTGCAAAAACACCGGGAGATCAAGGTCCTTAAGGGTTGCCAGAAAGTTTGCCTGACTCCAATAGCCATCATTGCTGTTGTGTTCGATCCACCGTCGCCAATACGGGATTTCCCTGCCCAGGACTTTTTTATCAAAATCAATAACCGGCAGGGAGTTCAGCACTTGGTCGTGTCTCTTGTACAAAATCTTGTGCATCATTTCATCAGAAAGATTTCCCGCGGCCGCCGCTTCGAAGATCTGGACGAGATCGATGGTGGGAGGCATGAAAATTCCGTAGAGATAGGGATTATCGTAGAACGGATCCGCGGGGGAGCAGCTCGGTATGATGGCCGTGAGATGGGGAGGCTTCTGGGAGGCCGCCCAGAGCTGAACCCAGCCTTGATAAGACAAGCCCATCATCCCGACTTTTCCGGAAGACCAGTCCCGGGTCCCAAGCCATTCGACAGTATCATAACCGTCTTTGGGTTCCACGATAAAAGGCTCGAAAACTCCCTCTGATTCAAACAGGCCTCGACAATCCTGGACAGCAACGACGTATCCGCGTCGGGCAAAATATTGGGCCTCTAATTCCTCTGTTTTTTTATCATAGGGAGTCCGTCGCAAAATGGCTGGCCATCTCTGTTCTTTCCCCTGTGGGAAATAAATGTCGGTAGCCAGCTTGACCCCGTCCCTCATGGGTATCATGACGGTTTTCTTTTTAACTTCAAATATTGGCCTCGATAGAAAAGGGTCCTTCGAGCCAATGAAAACGGGGAAGCTGAAGAGGCCGAGGCACGGGGGCAATAATAAAAAAACAAGAAAATAGACCTTTGGTTTCATGATCAGGCCGAATAGATTTTTGGTGTTCTTAAGATCCTGATCCGGTATCCAGGAACTTTTTCTCAGTCCCAGGCCCAGAGGCTCAATTAAAAAAGAACCTTATTCCAGCCCGGATGGCTCTCGGAGCACTCAGAGAAATCGGGCTCTCAAAGCTCGGACCTACTGAATCAAGAACAGCCGTGGCCACACTCCTATTGAAGAGATTGAAGGCGTCAGCGAACACCCCCAGCCTATAGCTGTCCCCCAAATTGAATTGCTTTTCTATTCTAAAATCGAGACTCTCATACGGTTTCAGCCGACGAGATCCTCGCTCCTCAGCTTTGATATAGACAAGCCCCTGGGGCAAGAGAACCGGGAGTGTTCTGGTATAGGTCATTCCGCTCACATAGGTAAAATTGACACCGCACGAAATTCCGAGGGGAAGAATGGTTGTCGCCTGTAACTTGAACATATGGGTGGGATCGTCATTTGGACTGCCATACGCATTTGTCTGATTGTTCGGATCATTGTACGCCCCATAGAGACCCGGCTGCGATCCCCCAAATTCGTTGCCAAAAGTGCCTCGAGTCTTTGAATAGACGTAAGAGGCGATCATCATCCATTTATTAGAAAATCTCTTATTGAGCACCAATTCAAGGGCCTGGTATCGTTTCTTGGGATCAACCTTGACCACCTCGTAGGGACCCCCCGCCTCGGGATTCGTGAGGATATACTTGTTATTTCCAGGATTGGTCTGGAGCCAAACAGTGATTGTTTTGCCCGTTCCCGGATCCACGATCTGCTGCCCCATGTATGTTCCTGTGTAATTCACGTCTTGGATAAAATTATTCCCGTTTCTAAGAATGTACGTCACGGAAAGAGAAAAGTCCTTTATCAATTCCCTCTCGATCGCGACCGTGAATTCTTCCTGGCGAGGATGCTTGATGTTAGGATCCATTGAGTAGGACCCCCCTTGGTTCACCGTTAAGAAATCGAAATACCCAACGCCCGGCCCCAGCCAGATGCTATAGGTGAGGGGCTGATACTTATCGTCGATGGCCTTAAAATAGTTGCCTTTCATTGACGTATAATACCAGCCATAATGGGCTTTGAGCACGGTGCTGTTATCCCCAAACAGGTTATAGGACAGTCCAATTCTCGGGGCCAGGCCAGAGTTTTTATAAATAGTCTGATCTGTGATCTCTCCGATCCCCCGAAACAGGTTGTATCTCAGGCCCGGATTTATGGTGAGCCGACTGGTCACATTCCAGGAGTCCTGGGCGAAAAACGATAAAGTCCGGCAATCTGTATGCGACTCGAACCCGGCCCATTTGATCAGCACATAGGGTGACCCGAGCACATCGATGTACTGCAAGCCACCACTGTATCCCTGCTGCAACCGAGAATTTCCGTTTTCATACTGGACCCCGATCTTGAGATCGTGGCTTCCCGCGATGAATTCTTCCGCGTGATGGGAAAGGGCGGCGTTCAACTGAAGGCGCCGGATGGGCATATCGCCGTAAAGCGTTGAATTTCCCGTCACCCTTCCGGTCGCTAAATCATAATGCGACGGGGTATCTTTACCCTGATTTCCCTGAAAAACCTGCGCCCCGCTGTAGCCCGCGATTTTTGCCTCCAAAAATGTTGAATTTGAAAAAACATGAAGGAGGCTGACATTCCAGACATTATTATGCAGATCGAAAGCGTACGCAGCTTCAGGAGAAGTGAGCGAAGTGGCATTCCAATTGTCAATCTTCCATCTCTCCAGATCAAAGAACCCCTGAATCCTGGTACTTTTTGCAGCCTGAGCTGTGACCTTAAAAAGACCGTTGTACTTTTTGTCGTCAATAGGCGAGGAAAATCCGGTCACATCTTGTTTCATTCTTTCATGCCTGAAGCTGGTGAAAAACCAGAGCTTGTCTTTTATCAATGGTCCTCCCAGATAGGCGTTGGCATCATAATAACTCTCCACCGGGGGTTTCAGGGATTCTATGCTGGTATTCGAACTGTTCCAAGATTTTCCCTCATAGATAAACTCTCCGTGAGCTTGAAAAGTATTGCCACCAGATTTGGTGACCATGTTGGCTAAAATACCCTCGATTCCATCGTACTCGGCCGGTGCCCCAACTCCCATGATCTTGGCCTCCTGAACAGCGTTATAATCAAGCCTCACAGCCATTCCGGAGCCATAGAGTGATTCCGTATTATTGACGCTGTCTGATTGGGCCAGGATTCCCGAATTTTCTTCTCCCCCGAAGGCGCTGCCGGTATTGGTCACGCCGGGAGCCAGGGCTGCAATCTCCAGGGTTACATTTCTATTTGGAATATTCTCCAGGTAGGAGCGATCTAACGCAATTTCCGCCGTAGAAGAACCTCGCACATCAATGAGGGGAGGTTTTCCAATGACTTCAATTGTTTTTTCGATCCCCCCGACCTTGAGGACGAAATCTGCGGTCAAAGTCATACCCACCGCTAATTCTATTTTTTCACTTTTCGCCGGGACAAATCCCTCGAGCTTCACGTCAACCGCATAAGTTCCCGGAGGAAGGGCGGCGAACCTGTATTTCCCAACCTCGTTTGTGGTCGCCGTTTTTGGGCCGCCAATCAAGTGAGGCGACGAAAGAATGACAGTCACTCCGGGAAGCGGTTTCAGCTCGTCATCTTTGACCGTGCCAACGATGGCCCCGGTTTCTTTGGATTGTGAGTAGACAAAGGAAATGGAAAAGATAAAAACGAAAACCAACAAAAGGCAGGTCATTTTGCTTTTGTTCATACGGGCCCCTCCTCAAAAATGGAAATATTCGGCAAGGCGCAGTCTCGAAATGGCCATCCAACTCAAAAGAAGGTTTTTCTCTTTCTCCCGCTTTTGCATGTTCATATGGCCGTCATGACTGCTAGATAAGATAGTGGCGGATGTTGCCACCTAGCTAACGACGTTAGCATGATAATAACCTTTAATGCCCTTGTCAAGCAAAAAAAACATATATTTCAAAATAGTTTTGGTCAAATTTTCCGGCCCTCCCCTATCCAGAACAAAGCGTCTGCCTCTTAATTGGCCCCTGGAACGGGCGACTAAAAAGAAGGAATCAGCTTCGAAATCTCATGAGCCAGATCGAGAAGCACCCTGCTGTATTTCTCTTCGGCTTGGGCAAGGGAATATTGAATAATAGAAAAATCAAAGGAGATTGCGCCCATGGGCCTGTTCGTTTCCAAATCAAAAAAGGGCGCACCAATGGCAAAAACACCAACGATATATTCTTCGTTGTTGATGGAATAGCCCCTTTTTCTGGTCTCTTCCAAGTCTGCGATCAGGGCCTCCTTATTCATTATAGAATTGTCGGTTTTTTTCACAAAGGGCAGCTGATCGATAATCTCTTCTTTTTCATTCTCCGGTAAAAACGCGACAATGGCCTTGCCCAGGGCGGTGCAATGAATGGCTCTCTCAACTTGGGGCAGCTGATACGAGAGCGCATCCGGAGCCAACCTCTGGTACAGTTTGAGGAGGGTATAGCCTTCCAAGATCGCCGAATCTATCGTGATTTGATGGACGACATAGGCCTCGTCGATCAGCGGTTTGATGATCTGCAAGAGACTGAAACTTTTCACCAGGTTCAAACCCAGTGAATACGCCTTCGGCGCCAGCGTCAAAACCTTTGTCGCCGGGTCCTTTTTCAGATAATTGAGCCTGACAAGAGTGTTGGCGAATCGATAAGCGGAACTCTTATCAACACCGATCGCCGCGGCAATCTCCTTCAGGCTGAGAACCGCTCGACTGGGGCTGAATAAACCCAGGACTCTGAGTCCTTTTTCGAAAAACTTAGAATAATATCGATCTGAAGGCTCTGTCATGATGAGGCCGGATTTCTTGCCATTCCGCAAAAAGTTGGTACCACAAAACCCCATCGCTGTCAAACGATCAAAATCGGTTAGGGAGTGGGCCGCACCGTACAATCTAGAGGGCGGACGCTTAACACGAAGCCGCTGCAGATGATCAGTGAAAGAGCTTAGAATCCTGCAGATTTTCGCGCGACCGCCCACCTGATATCACAAAAATGAACCTCACATATGATAGAATATCAGCGCTCATTCATGTGCGGATTCAGAATGCCGTGAAACGAAATATGAAACGAGCCCGAGTGGTTATTGTATTTCTTCTCTATTGTTTTGTCGCTCCCTCCCTGTCTATGGTCCTACCAGAAAAATCCGATTCCTGGGAAAAGTGGCTCGCGGAAGTCGAGCTCATCATGACCAGAGCGGAAAAATCTGGTTTTAAAAACCTGGGTGCTGAAGAAGACAGGAAGCGATTCAAAGAATTATTTTGGAAAGCGAGAAATCCCAATCCTGAATCTCCTCAGAATGAATACCTGATGGAATATTATCGACGCAGAAATTACGCGCAGCGCAGCTTGGGCGGTGTCAATTCCGATCGAGCAAGAATATATATTATCCTCGGAGAGCCCACAGAAAAGCATAACCTCTCAGGCAATGAAAAGATATTTGATACCGAGCTGTGGATCTATGATGGCCTGAGAAGGCCGGGCCTCCCGCCTTTTATTCATCTCATATTTTTTAAGCCCAGGAATCTCGGTGACTATAAGATCTTTCTGCCAGGAATCCACACGGCCATGGATCTCTTGTCTCCCAGCGATGCGACCGGGGCGGGATCACAATACAGGGCCTACCAGCTATTGAGGATGGACTTCCCGGAGCTCGCCCAGGCAACATTATCTGTCATTCCCGGAGAGGGAGACCCGGCCTCGGGCTCCGGAATCGGCTCGTCCGGGACCACGTTTGCCCAAATCTATGAACTCCCGGAAAAGGAGGTGCAAAAGAGTTATATCAAGAACTTCGCTGCGCTGGAAGGGAATGTCGAAGTCAGCTACACAACGAAACAGATTGGAGGCCGGGGGAGTATTGCCATCAGCGAAAACAAGGGGTTCAAATTCCTGAATTTCGCCCTCCTGCCTGAAGAAATCCATACGACCAAGACGGCCGAAGGTCTCAATCTGGCTGAGATCGCCTTAAATTTGAGGTTAGAGGATCTGACGGGAAAAACCATCTACCAACAAGAAAAAAAAATAGAATTGAAAATCGATGACTCGAAGAAGAAGGCGATGCTCGAAGACGAAAGACTGGTCTTCAAAGACTTTGCTCCCATTATTGAGGGGGAATTCAACGCCATCGTGACCTTGTCCAATCTGACCGCGGATGAATTTCTTGTCTATAAAGAAAAAATAAAGACGTTGAACAAGACGATCCCCGTTGTCGTAGGATTTGATATAAAAAGCCTCAGCTCCGACAATTTTATGCCCTTTAGCAGCGGTGGTTACAAAGTCTTTTTGGATCCCCGCTCGATTTACGACAGGGGCGATTCTCTCACCGGAATGATCTTTACAGAACGACGGCCAAAAGTTGAGCTCGTCAGCATCGAGGACCAAAATGAAGTCGTCGAAATCAAAGATGTCGTCAAACAAGCAAATTATTTTGTCTTTAGGCACCCGACCAAAGACATAAAAAGCGGGAATTACTTCTTGAGCATAAGAGACGAGAACGAGGAAGTCTTCAGCAAAGTCATTTCCGTGTTGTCTTTTGATATCAAGAAACCCAAAGATTTTGAATGGTCCGATGGGCCCGGCTCGGCTCTCAATTATTTCTTCTTATTGGGCCAGCAATATCTCAACCGCGGCGATGCGGATGCCGCCGTTCGCACCTTTCAGAAATTGCCCCAGGAACTGTGGAATTCGACGAGCGTTCCCGTCATCGCCCGGGCCTTTTTCATGAAACAGGACTATGAAAGAGTCGTCGGGCTTCTTGAAAAAGAGGCTGTCGTAAAAGACTTTCCCGTGCTTACGCTCCTGGCCCACTCCTATCTGAAGCTCGGGAAATTGCGGCCGTCGGCAGAATATTTTGAACGGCTCAGAAAGTACGGGGATACGGCCGAAATCAACCGGATCCTGGGGAGGATTTACGACTCGCTCGGCGACCCGGAAAAGGCCAGGGATTATTTGGAGCGAGCAAGAAAACTGGAAAAGAAGTCGAATTGACTGATATCGTCCTTTCCTCGCTCTGTTCCAGGAAAAAATATGGAGAGGGAGATAAGGTGATGAACCTGCGGGCCCAAAAGAGAATAAGGTCGGTCTTGAAGTTTTGCATCTTCGGGCTGATGTTAGAGTTATTGTTATCAGACGTGGGCTTTTCCAAATCGAACATTCTGACTGTCGCCTGCGTCAACTTCCGGACTTCTTGGGGAGACAAGGCAAAGAACCTGGAAAAGATGAAAGGCTACATAACGGCTGCGGCCAAGCGTGGAGCAGACCTGATCGTGTTCCCCGAGCTGGCCTTGACGGGCTATGATGTCGAAGAAAAAGTCCTGATGCACAGGGAGAACGCGGAGACGGTTCCTGGTCCTTCGACGAGTGAGATCGCCGTTCTGACGCACAAATTCAATGTCTATGTCATCTTCGGGCTGCCCGAAAAAGACACGGTCCATCCCGACACTTTTTATAATTCAGCGGCGGTTATCGGACCCGACGGCATCATCGGCTCCTATGCGAAAATCGTGCCGACAGGACTAGAAATCAAGTGGTGCAAAAAGGGAAAAAAACCATTTTGTTTTGATACGCCCTGGGGCTTGATCGGGGTTGGCATCTGCTACGACACGTATATGTTTCCTGAACTTCCCAGATTTTACGCGGCCCTCGGGGCCCGGCTGTACATCCATATCACTGCCCTCGACTCATTCCCCGGTTGGAAGGAATATTATTATAATCAATTGCAGGCCCGAGCCATTGAAAATATGATGTTTGTGGCCAGTTCTAATCTCGCCGGGAGGGAATCAAGTTCCAATTTTCTGGGAAACAGTTTGATCCTCGGCCCGGGCGGGAATCACCATGATATCAGGTACTATGCTCGGGCCCTGGGTGAAAATAATGAGGATATTGTTTTGGCCACAATTGATCTCGCCGAAGCAGACAGGGTGCGCGAAGACTATCCCCTCTTCATCAGGCACCCGTCGTCGCGAGAGCCCGATTGGAATTTGAGGCTTTTTCGGGAGATGCTTGAAACGATAGATGAAAAAACCAATTTGGGGAAATCGGACTGATCAGCATCCCGAATGAGGGCGTGGACGGCAAAAATGGCAATAAAGAGCTTGCGCGGAGGGCGAGTCAACTTTCAGCCCTCCGGAGAAAGGAGTCCCGTCATGAAAAAACCGAAGTGCATATTCGTCCTCTTGGTCAGTCTATGGATGTTCTTGCCTTCGAGAGTTTATCCCTGTACCACCTTTTGCTTAAAGAACGGCTCCGATTTTATCTTCGGGCGCAATTACGATTGGGAGATCGAATACGGCCTGATCATCGTCAATAAACGAGGCGTCGCCAAAACGGCTATGCCCTTGGGAGTCTCCGAGCCGGCAAGATGGCTCTCCAAATACGGCAGCGTCACTTTCAACCAGTACGGCCGGGAGTTTCCCTTGGGAGGCATGAACGAGGCCGGCCTGGTTGTCGAATTGATGTGGCTCGCCCAAACCGAGTATCCCAACGCCGACCAGCGCGGAACGCTCATCGAATTGCAATGGATCCAATACCAACTGGACACGGCGGGAACGGTGGACGAAGTCATTTCGAGCGATAAAAAGATCAGGATCGATGCGGCCAATTCGAACCCTCTTCATTTCTTGATCTGCGACCGGAGAGGAGGAGTCGCGGCCATCGAGTTCCTCGGCGGACTCCTGCGTGTCCATAAGGGCAAAGATCTTCCCGTCGCCGCCTTAACAAACAACACCTATGCTTACTGCCTGGATCTTTATAAACGGACTGGTGGGGATGAGAAGAATCCCGCGTTCGCGCAATCAAACAATTCCCTCAAGCGGTTCGTTTGGGCCGCCCAGGGCGTCAAGGAATGGGACGCCAGGCCATCGGGTTCGCCGGTCGCCTACGCTTTCCGGATCCTCGATAAAGCGGCCGTGGACCGGACGATGTTCCGCATCGTCTATGACGTAAAATCGGGAACAATTCATTTCCGCACCAAATCAACCCCGGAAATCCGCAGCTTCAACGCGCGCCGATTCGACTTTGCCTGCGGTTCACCAGTCAAGATTCTTGATATCCTCGAGAACCTGAAAGGTGATGTGACCTCGCGATTCAGAGATTACAGTCGAGAAGCAAACTACGATCTGATAAAAAAATCATTCGCTGGCACGCCCTTCCTGAAGGGGACTCCCGATGACCTGCTGCGTCAAATGGCCAGGTATCCGGACAGTCTTGAGTGCAGATAGGCGCGTGACTCAGGCCGCACTACGTTCCGCATGGCGGGGCTCAAGCGATGTTCTCTGCTTTAAAAAAAGGCAGCTCACGGCTCCGGGCTGAATTCCTAGCTAGATTTGCTGGCGGAACACGCCGACGTTTCCGTGGCTGTCCTTAACGGTCACGGTCACCAGGTTGTCCGGATTCGGCCCCAGCTTCAGGCTGACCTTGAAATTCTCCAGCTTCGAATCACAGATGCCGTCGACCGGGAATATCACCCGCCAATCGTCGGGCCGGATAAGAATTTTGACTTCCTCGATATACGAGAACTCGTCCTCGGCCTGAAAGCTGACCTCGAGAGTATTCTGGGCTTTCGTGGCCACGAAATTCTTGACGACCGGGAGAGAATTGTCGATGACCAGGGGACTGCTGATACGTTCGGCCCGGAGCTCCATCCCCGGCGGGTTGGAGGGCAGGTCGGAAGCGACAACCTTCAGGAAATAGACCCCGTCAGGATAAGATTGGGTGTCGAACGCGAAGATGGAATCCGTCCACCTATCTCTGAGAGCACGCCACTGCGTTTCGCCCTCTTTCTTAATCAAAAGGCTGTACACAAGACTGTCCCCGTTGTCATCATCTGCGTCCCAGATGACTGTCTGGAAACCCTTGCGCTCAACTTTTTTGGCGGGCATCGAGGCTCTGCTATCGTCCTTTTTCGAGACCTGTTCGGAAACGCTCTTCTCCAGCCCCCAGATCACATCTTCCTGTTCGGGCAGTTTCAAATAAACATCGTTGGCGGGCAGGAGTTCCATGCGGTTGACCTGCGGGGCAAGGTTGGACTGGAGATAAAACAGATTCACGCGCTGAACGACCGGCGAGATCTTCCCGGTCTGGGTCTTCAGCAAGATCTTGAATTGAAGGTAACGGGCCTTGGGGCTCAGGATCTGCTCTTCCCCTTTCTGATAAGGTGGCGACCAATCGCTCCAGGTTGGATTTGGATCATTGGAGTTCCCGCTCCGCGTCAGGAGCTGAAGTGTGGTTCCGGGCTGAACGTCCGCGGACCATTCGATCTTCCCCCATGACGATATGGTCTTGGAGTCGAGAGCCGTGCTCAAGTATTCGCCGCTGGAACGCTGGTCCGGATAGAATAGGCCCAGGCGGACTGGGTTGTTCGAAAGAATATAAGTCTTCTGCTCCGAAGGCAAGAACTCGTAGACCTGCTCGGAAGCCTCTTGGAAGAGAAGGGATATTTTCTCGTCACGGTCGACCGCGTAAATCCGTCCTTTGTTACCGGTTCCGAAGACAACTCTTTTATCTGTCTCGTTCCAAGTGAGTGTGTAGATGAGATCCTCCGCGGAATTCCAAAGCCGTTTGGCCAGGCCGTCGGGGCTGATCCGGTAGAGGGCGCTCGGCTCCCTGGCCGAGGCGGCAAATATTCCGGCCGGCTCGGAGACACCACCACCCGGGCTGACGGTGATCGTGACGGAGGCATCTGTCTTCATGGGCGCCGAAGTTTCCTCTCTTTTGGCCTTCGTCGATGTCCCGCCGGCAGCGGCATAGATATTCCCCTCCCGGTCAAGGGCCAGGCTCTTCACCTCTTCATAGGGAGATTCAAAGACGACCGATGCCTTCCCGCCCTTAGCGAGTCTGTAGACGAGGCCATCCCCCCCACTCCCGGCGATGACATCGCCGTTTCCTGCCTGCCGCAGGCAGAGGATGTGATTTTCCTCGGCCTTGAGGATCTGAGTCCCCTCGCCCTGGCGGCTGACTTCATAGATCCCCCCATTTTCTCCGACGGCGATAAGCAAGCTGCCTTCGCTTCGAAAGAGGAGATCCCAAACGTATTTCTCACTGGGATCGAAGAAGGCCTCCTGTTTTCCTTTTTGTGAAATCTTGTAAACTTTTCCGTTGGGGGACGTCCCGGCATAGAGTGTCCCCTGTTCGTCCATGGCCAGGGCGCTGACATCCATCTCGGGGAACTGGGCATAAAGGTCCGATTTGCCGCTTCGGTCGATCTTATACAATTTGCCGCTGTGGCCTGTCCCGAGATACAGACTTCCGTCTTGCCCGGCGAGCAGGGACAGGTAAAATTCTTCGGCCGGGCCGGCAATCTTGTCTTCCCGGGGTGCCAACGACAGCCAGCCGTCCGAGGATACGGATACTCCATCGAACTTCCCTTTTAGGAATTCTCCCAAGCTGCGAAGCTCCCATCTCTGGGGAACAACTGCCAGGAGAGAAACGGCCGTCACAACCAGGCCCGCCAGGCCGCCTAACAATCGTCTCTTCATACCCGTTCTCCTATTTCTTGACCTTAATGGGGATGATCGCCAGTCCCTTGAAGACATAGGGCAGGGGCAGCTGATACTCGGACAGCGTGGATTTGTTGAGCTCGGTCGGACCCGAGGCGGCGGCCCGGGGTGAAGCAAACATGGATTTCATGGTGGGCGGAAGGTTCGGCATCTCCTCTCCCTTGAGAAAGATACCCGGCTTGGGCGCCAAAATCTTAAAATAAATCCGGTCATTCTTGCGGAGGCTATTCAGGATCCGGATCAACTGGCTCAGGCTCCGGGGCACAAAATCCTGGACCCTGAACTGGGCCGTTTCAATCTGATGCATCGAGGCTGCGTCGCCGATCGCAAGTTGAAATTCCGTCCCGGGCGGAAGATGCGGGGTGACGATCGTGACGTCCTGGGAGATGCTCTCCTCTTTGAATGTCCGGATGGAGATTTTGACCTGGATCGGCTCCCCCGGCGAGGCCTCATATTTATCGAGCCAAACCTTTTCCAGGCTCGAAAACCTGGCCTCTTCCGCGGCTTTGACATCGAGATCGATCCGGTGGATCCCAATATCCTTGAACTCGTTGTTGGTCAGGTAGTACACAACAGCCGCCATCAGGCCCGAAAGGTTGGTCAAAGAAGAATCAAAATTGCCGGAAAAGAGATCTTCGACGTGAACGCTCAGGCCGTTATCGAGGTAGACATCTCCGGTAAAATCAAGCGAGAGATTTCCCAAGGCCCTGGATTCACCCGCGAGGATTGAGGACACTGCCATGTTGACGAGAGCCGGGCTGAGGATCTTGTCCCTGACAATCTTGATCTTGTATTCTTTCGTCTTACCCAAGGCGTCAGCCAGCTTGAGGTTGACCGGAATGAGGTCTGCGGTTTTGCCAACTTCGCCGAGAACACCCGAGGTACGATCCTGACTGAATCGCCCCACGATGACATCGGTTGTGGCCATCTTGAAGGACGACTCCAGGCTGGGGACGACAGTGACGATGCTCACTTTGGACATGGAATAGTCTACCGCTCCCAGGTTGTAGAAGGGATGTCCGAAAGCGAGGACCTTTGCGCCATCCACATAGGTCACCGTCCCGACAGCAGATAAATTCAAATCTCCGGTGATGAGGTCGACCCCCACAGGGTCTCCCTCGCGCATGGACAGTTCAGGGGGTTTGAGGGCTTCGGGCTTCTGACTCGAGACGCCGCCCCGAACGGGACGAAAGCCCAAACGACTGAAAAAGGGTTTGGACATCTCAAAGGCATGCCCGGAAAAGCCGCTGAAGACGAGCGGCACGGCGATGGGAGAGAACGCTTGGTCACCCGATGAGGAAACATCCCCCTGCGGCCAAAGGGTCTTAGCGACCTCGAGGAGATCAGCCGTGCAGACCCTCTCCCTCAGAGCGAGTTGGGGCAGAAGAGAAGACGGGGCGGCTCCTCCGGACTCCGGTATGGAGAGCATCTCACCGATGGGCGTGATTCCGGCGACAGCCTCTTTGGCGAACGGGAAACTGTAGGCGATCGCTCCGATGAGCTTCCCGTCGACGTAGACGGGGCTGCCGCTCATGCCGCTGATCACTCCAGTCGTTTCCAGCCCCCTCCCCTTGAGCCTCGCCAAGATCAGGTTTTTGTGGGGCTGGAAGTTGGGAAGAACGCCCAGGATCTCAGCCTCAAATTCCTCGATCTTGGTTCCCTCGAAAACGGTCCGCCCGATCCCCTTCATCCCGGGCTTAACCTGTTCGAGCGGCAAGATAATCGTGGCCCCGACGGCCGTGCCCAGAACCAGGCAAAAAACCAGCAGGACAAATAATACTCTTCCGAGAATCCTTTTCATTCTGAAGACATTCCTTTTTCCGTTCTTATTCTTATCGAAGGGCTCCTCCCGCTTGAGCTCCGATCCGATCTAGGAAATCAGGCCGAGGAGCCGGCCGCATTTTTGGAAGCTGGCCAGCACGGTGTCGAGTTCTTCGTCGGAGTGGGTCGCGGAATAGCTTGTTCTGATCATAGATTCTCCCTTGGGAACGGCGGGATAGATGACCGGGTTGGTGAATATCCCTCCATCCCGCAGGAGCCTCCAGAGCATGAAAGCGCGTTCGTCGTCTTTGATGACCACCGGGATGATGGGGGTCTGCGTGCGCCCGGTGTTGAAACCCATGGCCTCGAATCCGGATTTCATTTTTTTTGTGATCTGCCACAGCCGGGCCCGGCGCTCGGGCTCGGTTTCGATGATGTCCAGAGTGGCGAGGACTGTGGCCACGGAGGCAGGCGTGATACTCGCGCTGAAGATGAGGGGACGGGAATTGTGTTTAATGTAAGAGATGACCTTTTTCTCCCCGGCCACGAATCCTCCCAAGGAAGCAAAGGACTTGGAGAACGTCCCCATGACCAGGTCCACCCCGTCCTCGACGCCGAAGTGTTCAGGAGTCCCCCGCCCGTTCTTGCCCAGGACGCCGATGCCGTGGGCTTCGTCGGACATGACCTTGGCCTCGTACTTGCGGGCCAACCTGACGATCTCCGTCAGATTGGCCAGGTCACCTTCCATGCTGAAGACTCCGTCGACGACGATGAACTTTCCTACGTTCTGATCAAGAGAGGAAAGGATCCTCTCCAGATCGTCCATGTCGTTGTGCTTGTACTTATAGACATTGGCAAAGGAAAGCCGGCAGGCGTCCACGATGCTGGCGTGGACCATGCGGTCGGTGAGAATGGCATCGCCCTTAGCGGCGATTGTCGAGACGATGCCCAGATTGGTCTGGAAGCCGGTGCTGAAAGTCAAGGCCGCTTCCTTTTTCATAAACTTGGCCAGCCTCTCTTCCAGCTGGACATGGAGGTCGAGGGTTCCGTTCAAAAAACGGGATCCGCAGGTGGCGACACCGTATTTGTCGATGGCCTCGTGGGCCGCTTTGACAACCTTGGGGTGGTCGAGGAGGCCGAGATAATTGTTCGATCCGACCATGATCATGGGTTTGCTGCGAACCCAAACCCGGTTCCCTTTAACCTGCTGAATGGGAGTAAAATAGGGATACATGTCCATGGCCTGGGCCTCGTCGGCCCGAGTGAAATTGTAGCACTTCTCAAAGATGTTCATCTTCTCCTCCTGAATGATTCTTCCGGGATTCAGGCAAGCTCCGAGACGCGCTTTCTTTGCGGGACTCTGAGGTTTGACCTCAATCTCCGAAACTCATAGAATGGAGTCCATGAAGAAAGTCCTCGTCACCGGCGGAACCGGCTTTATCGGAAGCCATCTTGTCGATTTTCTTCTGTCCCAAAAAGGACTCGATCTCTTCGTCCTCGTTCGTGACCCGAATAATCTCAAGTGGCTCAAAGGCTTAGCCGTCCATGTGCTCAAAGGAGATCTGCTCAACCTACCTGCCCTGCCGAGCGGCCTGGACACGGTATTTCATCTGGCCGGATCGACCAAAGCCGTCCGATCAGTGGATTATTATACTGTAAACCAAAACGGCACGGCAAGTCTTTTTGCGGCCCTGGAAGCGCAGAAATCCTATCCCAGAGTCGTCTATCTGAGCAGCCTGGCGGCTGTCGGCCCGTCGCTGAACGACCGGCCGCTCAGAGAAGACGATCCTCCTCACCCTGTCTCCCCGTACGGGAAAAGCAAACGCGCGGGCGAAGAGGAGGCCTTGAAATTGAAGGAGGCCTTCCGGGTGGTGATCGTCAGGGTCGGGGCGGTCTATGGCCCCCGCGATGAAGACTTTCTTCACTATTTCAGGTCATTGAGGTGGGGATTTTTGCCTTCGCTCGTCGGTCAAGAGAGGCTCGCCAGCCTCTGTTATGTCAAAGACCTCGTCCGGGCCCTGGATATCTGCGGGCGGGCGGACCTCGCCAGCGGCGAGATATTTAATATTGCGGACCCAACGCCGTACAGCCAAGAAGCCGTGGCCAGGGCGGCCGGAAAGGTCATGGAGATAAAGCTCGTCACCTTGAAGGTCCCGGTCGCTCTCGCCTCTCTTGCGGCCACATGCTCGGGCCTCGTTGCCAGAATCAAAAAGAAACCCGCCCAATTCAACCCGAGCAAAGTGCTGGACCTCTCGCAGGAAGGATGGGTCGCCGACACGACCAAGGCCAAGGACCGACTGGCCTTCCAAATCAGCTATTCCCTGGCCCAGGGAATCAAAGAAACGATCGCCTGGTATCAAGAGTACGGATGGCTCTGATGGAAGTGGAAGGCCTGGGGGGCGCTATTTCTTTTTGACGAACGACGACCAGGTCGAAAACGAGGCAGAGAATTTGGCGTTGCTCTTCAGGCACCAATCTTCGTCCCTGGACCGGGCGAAATACTTGATCCGGCCGTCGAGAATATGACTCCCGCGTTTGGCCTGCAGACTGATCGTGAAGGGGATCTCAACCGGCTTGGAAAGGTCCAGGGCACTTTCTCCCCCGTCTTCCAAGACGCCCAAGTTCAGGTCCGAGGCGGTGAAAAAGTTTTTTGGAAAAACGATATCTTCCTGAGGGCTGAATTCGATGATAAAATCCGGCAGGGGGCTGATGATGATCCCCTCTTTGATGCTCAGCTTGAGAATGATCTTGCCCTCCTGCCCCCGGGAAAGCTGGCGCGGGTTGATCGAACTCTCCACCTTCAGGAGCTCATCTTCCTGAGGAGCACAGAGAAAGGGGAAAAAAAGCAAGATCCCCAAGACGCAGGCCGCTTTTCGTAACCTTCTGTTCATGCGACTCAATCGTTCAGGATGGTACCTCCGCTTTTTTTCTGAGTCAAGAAAATTATGCCTTTATTTTTGGAAACCGTTCATTTATAATTCCGTCGCATTTCAATGAACGCGAGAGCAGTTATCACCGGAACCGGACGCTACGTCCCGCCCAGGATCGTCACCAACGCCGACCTCGAAAAGCTGATGGACACTTCGGATGAGTGGATTCGCCAAAGGTCGGGGATCTACGAGCGACACCATGTCGAACCCGGCGTGGGAAGCTCCGACCTGGCCTACGAGGCGGCTCTGAGGGCCATCGAGAGCGCCAAAATCGACCGCTCGGAGATCGATTTTATCATCGCCGCAACCCTTTCCCCCGACCATTATTTCCCCGGGATCGGAGTCCTGGTTCAAGCCAAACTCGGTCTTGCCAACATCGGCGCCCTGGACGTTCGAGATCAGTGCAGCGGGTTCATCTACGCTCTTTCGGTGGGCGAACAGTACATCAAGACCGGGATGTATAAAAAAATCCTGTTGGTCGCGGCCGAAGTGCAATCCACAAACCTGGATTATTCTGACGAAGGCCGGGACATGTCCGTGCTCTTCGGGGACGGCGGCGGCGCGGTCATCCTCGAGCCGAATGAATCGGGGGACGGCCGGGGTATCCTTTCCACCCATCTTTACTCGGACGGCCGGAATGTCTCCGACCTGTGGATGGAAAAACCGAGCCCCAAAGACAAGCCGACCTTCCGCTTCGAATTCTTCGAGCAGAAAAGGTTCTTCCCCCATATGGACGGACGCAACGTTTTCAAGAACGCTGTCGAGCGGATGCCCGAAGCGGTCCTGGCCGGTCTCAAACACAACGGCCTGACCATCGACGACCTGGCTGTGCTGATCCCTCATCAGGCCAATGACCGCATCAGCCAGATGGTGGCCCGGGTTTTGAAGATTCCGGTCGAAAAGGTGGTCCGAAACATCGACCGTTACGGGAATACAACCTCGGCCTCGATACCGATTTGTCTGGACGAGGCTGTCGGGGAGGGTCGCATCCGGCCCGGGGACGTCGTTGTCCTGACGGCATTTGGTTCGGGTTATACCTGGGCTTCGGCCGTGATCCGGTGGTGAACGGGCGGATTGTTGCGTTGGGCCGGATTTTTGTGTTAGGATTTTTCGAAGGCTCGGCCAATCCGATATTCGGTTGGTCGGAAGATAAGAAAGAGGAACGCGTAAGAGGAGGACTTCATGAAAAAATTCTTCATTCCCCTGGTCATCGTCTGTATCGGCTTGTTGGGAGCGGGGTTGCTCCTCTCCCAGCAGAATGCGGAAGACGCTAAATTCAAGAAGTTCGGGGATACGCTCTGGGATGCGTACTTCAAATTCTTCCCCACCCAGGGGACCATGCAAGGATTCAGCAAGTATAATGACCGACTCGAGGACCTGAGCGAGGGCTCTTCGGAAAAGTTCCTGGCGACCATCGACGCCTTCATCCAGGAGCTCGTCACCAAGATAGACCGGACGAAAATGTCGCCCGATTTGCAGGTCGAGCATGAGATGGTTCGTGATTTTCTCGACCTTCTGGTCTTGAAGCTCGAGAACGCGGTTCTCCTGCTCGACAACCCTCTCTATTACGATGACATCTTCGTCAATTCCATCCGCAGCTTGATCCTCAAGTCTCCGGGTTCGCCGGCCCTCGCCGCGCGGGCCAAGCTCCTGCCGGGGCTGATCAAGAAGGCCAAGGAGAATCTGAAAACGCCGCCCCAGGAGTACACCCAGGCCGCCCTCAAGCAGATGCCGGCGATCATCGATTTCTATAAAACCGAAGTGCCTGCCAAGGCTGGCTCGGCTCCCGGACTGCAAACCCAGCTCGGTCCGGTTGTCGCTGCTCTCGAGGATTATCAGAAATACCTCCAGAATGACCTGCTTCCCAAGTCAACCGGCAACTTCCGGCTCGGACCTGATCTCCACAAGAAACTCATGGGCATGACCGCGCAGGGAGTTCTGCCGATCCTCGAGGAAATCGTCCCCCGCTCCAAGGCCGACGCCACCAACATCCGGAACGCCATGGGCATGATCTGCCTCCCCTACTACAAAGTCATGTATCCGGATATCAACCCGGATCAACTGGCCGCGCAAAAGGGAAAGGACCAGGCCCTCACCGCAGTTATCCAGGGCGTGCTGGACAAGATCCAAGCGGACCACGCCGGCAAGAGTGAGATCGCCAACCGGATCAGCCAGGCCGCGGGCAATATAAAGGCCTTCATTCAACAGGCCAAGTTGCTTGATCTTCCCGACGAAAACCTCCAAATCGAGTCCATGCCGGCCTACATGCCAGGAACTCTTTTATACAGCTTGACTGCGCCCGGCGCCTGGGAGGCGTCGGGATCGTATACCCTCGGCGTCCGCGAGATTCCCTCCGACTGGTCGCCTGAACAGGTGATCGGCTTTCTCCAAGAGCACAACAACTCCTACATCGATTTCATGACGGTTCAGAATATTTACCCCGGGAGCTTTATTCCCGTCTTCTTCACCCGGAAAGATCCTTCGGTCATAAAAAGGATGTGCGCCAACCAGGCGGTCCTCAGCGGATGGTCGGTCCCCGTCGAGGATATGCTCCTTTATGCGGGCTATGCCAACTACGACCTCCGGATGCACCTCAACCAACTCAAACTCCTCCTCAAGAACGTTATCGACTTCCAGATGGATATCAACGTCCACGAAGGCACCTACACCAAAGATCAGGTCACGGCGTACATGATGCGCAGCGGTTTCATGACCCAGGCCGAGGCCGAGCGACGCTGGAACCAGATCGTCCTCAACCCGGGAGAGATGTCTCTCACCTACATCGGCTATCAGGAGATCCTGGATTTGATGAAGGATTACCAGAAGCTCAAGGGAACAGCCTTCAGCCAGAAAGAATTTCTCCAGAAGATACTGAGCTACGGCGCCTTGCCGATTAGGCAACTCAAAGTCAAGATGGCGCAATAGATATAGCTCCAAGTTCATATCTCGGGGCTCATAGCTTATCGCGCCACCTGTATCCTCTACCCGGGCGTGAGACTGATGTTCATTTGCTTTCCATTTGGAATAATCCATGAACCAATCGCTTTGAGCTATGAGTTTTGAGCTATGAGCGACAACCGTTTCGAACTCGTCGACTCCCACGCTCATCTGGATATGGAGGAGTTCGACAAAGACCGGGATGAAGTCGTCAGCCGGGCTTTTGGCGCGGGGGTACAGACCATCCTTTGCCCGGCAGAAATCACCGATTCGCGAAGCATCGAGACAACCCTCGCCCTGGTCGAGAAATACCCCACCTTCATCGCCGCAGCCGGGATCCATCCACATCAAGCCCGGCTTTTCAAGCCGGAACATGGCTCAATGCTCAGGGAACTCGCAGCCGAGAAAAAAATCAGGGCGCTGGGAGAGATCGGTCTGGATTTTCATTATCATTTTTCTACGCCCGAGGAGCAAAAGAGGGCCTTTCGTTTCCAACTGGTTCAGGCCCGCGAGTTGAACCTCCCCGTCATTATCCACAGCCGGGAGGCCGGCGCCGATGTGATCGCAGCCGTCGAGGAAATACGGCTTCCGCGCGGCGGCGTCCTCCATTGTTTTACCGAATCCTGGGCGGTGGCCGGACGGATGATCGAACTTGGTTTTTTTGTCTCCTTCTCCGGGATCCTGACATTCCCCAAAGCCCAAGGCCTGCGGGAAGCGGCGAAAAAAATCCCCCTCGATAGGCTCCTGGTAGAAACCGATTCCCCCTACCTTGCCCCTGTCCCCTATCGGGGAAGCGGCAGGAGAAACGAGCCGGCTTTTGTCGTCGAGACGGCCAAGGCCCTGGCCGAGCTCAAGAATCTCACTCTCGAGGAGCTGGCCGCAGCCACGAGTCTCAATTTTCGGTCGCTTTTTGTTTGAAAAAAAAGACTTTCGATGTTAAGATACCTGAGCTATGGCTCAAGATTTTTCCTTTGACATCGTCTCCAAAGTTGATTTCCAGGAAGTGGCCAACGCCGTCCAGGTCGCGCTCAAGGAGATTCGAAACAGGTTCGACTTCAAACACAGCCGGGCCGATATCATCCAAGAGAAAGAGGCCCTGACTCTGATCGCCGATGATGACTACAAGCTGAGGTCGCTCAGGGAGGTCCTGGAACAGAAGATGGCCAAGCGTCACATCCCCCTCAAGGCCATCAGCTATCAAAAAATGCAGGAAGGGCCCAACAAAACCGTCAAGCAGGAGGTCAATTTTCAGGTCGGCATCCCGACCGAGAAGGCAAGAGAAATCGTTAAGCTTGTCAAGCAAAATAAGTTCAAGGCCCAGGCCGCCATCCAAGGCGACCAGGTCAGGATCTCATCCCCCAAGAAAGATGTCCTTCAGGAGGTGATCGCCTACCTGAGGTCACAAGAACTGGGCATCAATATGCAGTTCACCAACTACCGATGACGTCCTCGGTATCCCTCCGCGACAAACTCAAAACAAAACCCGCCCCTCAGCTCAAAGACCTGTATGGGAAGATCCAGTCCGATCTCGACCTCGTCGAGAAGAGGTTGAGGTCCTATGCCTCTTCATCCTCCAACCAACTGATCGCCGAGATCGGCAATTATCTTTTCCAGAAATCGGGAAAACGCTTGAGGCCGGCCCTGGTCATCCTCTGCTCGAAGCTCTTTGATTATGAAGGAAGTGATCACATCTTTATGTCCGCGCTCGTCGAGCTGATTCACACGGCCAGCTTGATTCATGATGACATTATCGATAACTCCGACCGGCGTAGGGGCGACCAAACCGTCCACGAACGCTGGGGCCCGAACATCACGGTGCTTCTGGGCGATTACCTGTACATCAAATCGATCGGCCTTTCCCTCCGGGCAAACTACGAGAAAGTCAACATGATCCTGACCGATGTCACGACCTCGATGATCGAGGGCGAGCTCACCGAATACTATCTGAGCGGCAACCTGGAGATTACCGAACCTCAGTATCTGGAGATCATCGACAAAAAAACGGCTTCACTCTTTTCCGCCTCCTGCGAAATCGGCGGCATCCTGGGCAAGGCGTCGGCCGAAGAAGAACAATCGCTGATCGATTACGGGACGAACCTCGGACTTGCTTTCCAGATCATCGATGACCTTCTCGACTTCACAGGAGACGAGAAAATTCTGGGCAAGCCGGTCCTCTCGGATTTGAGCGAAGGCCGGATCACCCTCCCCTTGATCAGCTCTCTCAGCCGCGCCAACCGGGCCGAGAGCCAGCGCCTCGCGGGCATTCTACAGAAAAGGGAGTTGGACCAGACCGAGCGGGAAATGATCCTGGACATCGTCAGGGCCAACGGAGCCCTGGAATACGCCCATCATAAGGCCGAGGAATTTTCGCTGAAGGCGCAAGAGATTATCGCCCGGTTCCCCGATTCGCCCCACCGTGAGACTCTCACCTCGCTCGCCGAGTTCGTGGTGAAGAGAAACAGGTGATGGTAGAAACGGAAGCCAAGGTCCGCATTGCTGACCCGGTCGCGCTCCGCAAAAAGATTCTTGAGCTGGGCGCCCATCTCCACCGGGAGCGATATTTCGAGGAAAACGGGCTATATGATTTTTCCGGTGGGGCCCTCTTCAAAGAGGGGCGGGCCTTGAGGGTCCGGACCCTAGGAAAGAAGGCTTATCTGACCTTCAAGGGCAGGCCCCAAAAATCAAGGACCTTCAAAATTCGTGAGGAATTCGAGACGGAGGTCAAAAGCGCCAGAGGACTCAAAAAAATCCTCGATTCCCTCGGACTCAAGCTGACCTTTGCCTATCAAAAACATCGGACTGTATTCCGAAAAGGGCCGCTGAAGATTTGCCTGGATGAGCTCGAGATCGGAAATTACCTGGAACTGGAGGGCCCGCGCCACGATATCATCAGGTTCGCCAAATCAATTGGAATCCCCAGAAAGGAACTTATCAAGAAGGATTACATTCAGCTGATCCAGGAAGCCCGGGGGAAAAAGGTCTAGTCCTTGTCTTCTCCCGAACCCTCCTCGGATCCTTCTTCAGATTCTTCGGAAGACTCTTCGGACACCTCGCCCGACTCTTCTTCCGAGTCCTCAAACCCCCCTGCATCCTCTTTATCCGAGATGTCCCCGCCGCCCCCGTCCATCTCGCCCCGAAGCTCGTCGCCCAAAAAGACCTGCTCTTCTGTCAAAGCGGCTTCTTCTCTTTTGGCCGGAATGATTTCGTAATCAACCAGACCCATCCTGAGCTCGGTCTGCGCGACTCGGATCGGATTCTTGGACCTGCCCTTGATTTTGGGCTTCGCGCCCCTTAAGAGCTGCTTGGCCCTCTTGGATGCCAGAATGACAAATCTGAACTTGCTATCGACATTGCCAAAAGTTTTCAAAAACTCTCTCTCCTCGACCTAAATTCTTGCAACTATTTAGTTAACATAACAGAAACGGCAGAAAAACACAAGCAGGAAAATCCGCTTGTGCCCCCCATTTATTTCTGATAATCTAGGCCGTTCAAAAATGGTTAAGAAAACAGTCTGGGCCGTGGGCGGAGGAAAAGGAGGCACGGGAAAGAGCTTTGTGTGTTCCAGCCTGGCCCTGGAGTTGGCAGCCCAAGAAGGCGACGTGATGGTCATCGACGTCGACTTGGGGGGTCCCAACCAGCACACGTTCCTGGCAGTCCGAGAGGCCAAGACCGACCTGGCCGATTTTGTCCAGAAGAAGGTCAGCGATCTTGCCGGAACAGCTGTCGCAACGCCCTATCCGGGACTCAAACTCATCAAGGGGACGGAAAACCTTCTTTTCATCGCCAACCTCAATCATTACAAAAAAATGAAAATGATACGGCAGATCAAGGCGCTCGACGTCAGACGGGTCCTCCTGGACATCGGAACCGGGAGCTCCTTCAATTCCCTTGATTTTTTTCTCGTGGCCAACCCCGGGATCCTGGTCGTGACGCCGGAGCCCACCTCGATCGAAAACACCTATTATTTCCTGAAGTCCTGCATCGTCAGGCTTCTGAAGCTCTACATGGATTACTACCGGATCCAGGATGTGGTGAAACAGATCGCCAGGCAGATGGAGGACAGTTCCCAATCGATCTACAGTTTCTTCAACACTATTATCTCTGAAGATAAAAACAACGCCCAGCTCCTCTACCGGGCGATCAAAAAATTCAGGCCCTGCCTGATCGTCAACAAAGCAAGAGATGACAAGGATATCATCCTCGGTCAATCCATCGTCGAGGTGGTGCGCAAGTACCTCATCGTCGACCTGGATTTTTTGGGAATCGTGCCCTTTGATGACCGAGTTCACTGGTGCCTGAAGAAGTTTGAACCGTTCCTCATCAAATTCCCGGATGCCCCCGCTTCCCATGCTATCAAGGGCATAACGGAAAAATTGATCGCCCGCGACGCCCAGGTTTAGACATAGGAGAAGAGAAGGACATGGCCATCAAGAAAATCGAGGAGATGGATTATTATGAACTCCTCAACCTGGAGCGAAACGCTTCTCAAGAAGAGATCGAGCGAGCCTACCTCCTCGGAATCGCGGCGCACCGTCCGGACTCGTTGGCGTCCTATGGTCTGGTCCCCGGGGAGGACCGCGGTCTTATCCTGAAGAAGATCGAGGAAGCCTACCAGACCCTGAGGTTCGAAGATAAGAGGAAAGAATATGACGAAGTGCTTTCTAGAGAGCAGCCGGCCTACGAGCCCAAGGCCCGCTTCCGAAAATCGGTTCAAAAGCTCGAGATTGGCTGCGCCCACGAAAAAAGGGGGCTCTGGAAAAGACTGAAGAAACTCCTGTTCTCACGAAAGCAGAAGGAGACTAACGCCGATCAGCCAATCCTCTACCGGGGGGAAAACCTCAAGGGAGTCAGGGAAAACAGGGGATTATCCCTGGAGGCTGTGGCCCAAGCGACAAGACTCAGCATCCCCTTGCTCAAAGCACTGGAAGAAGAAACCTATGACGCTCTCCCCGAAGGGACCGATGTCCCCAGTCTCATCGATAATTATGCGCGAGCTCTCGGTCTGAAACCGCGGGACGACTGAAATCCTTTCAAAATTCGCGGACGATGTCGTCCGCCGATCCATATTTTCTGTCTCTCCCCGCCGAAGTCAACCTAAAATGGTCGTCCGATGTCCGCTCATACTTGATCTCTGTTCCCCAGGCATCAAAGAGTCCTGTGGTGACGGGATGCCTCTGGAGGAACTCCTGAATATCAGCCGGCACCCTTCCCTCGCCCGCCGAAAACGAATCGATCTCCCTCCCCAAGGTGGTCATGATCGTGTTTGTCAGCTTGGCGTTCACCCGGCTGAGGGCGTTTACGTCTTCCTGGATCCGGCTTTTTTGGCCCGTTTTGACAAAAAAGAGCGCATAGACGATGACGACCACCAAGACAAGGACGGCCAGAAATCCCCGCATATTCATTCCTTACCCTCGTCTAGCCCTTATAACAAAAGAGAATTGGAAAGTCAAAAGACGGGAAGAGGGCCGGGCGAAAGCGATTTTCTTACATGCTCCCCGACCCGGACGGCGACCCGTCTGACAATTGCGTCAGGCACCCCGTCAAAATGCCGGGACTGGAGGCGCATGTCGCAGGGTTCATTGACGTAGTCGACACAAAGGAATTTTTCGTCCGCCGTCAGGATAATCTCCGTCGAGAAAAAGCGGAGCGCGCAGACTTGCCCGATTTTTCCGATGGTGGGAAACAGCCCCTGGAGGTTGTAACGCTCGACTTCATCCTGCCTCAGCTCGGAATAGACGTGGGTCTGGTCATCCCACCAGGCGGCGAGGACATCCCCGAGGATATAGAATCCGCGGAACCAGAATCTCCTCCCTTCCCTCTCGCAGGGCCGAACCTTTTCTTGGATTAAGTACTTATCCGTGGGATAGACTTGGCGGGCCCGCCAGACATCCTCGAGAGAGAGGGCGCCTTCGACAACTCCCAGGCTTCCCCCCGTGGTGTTGGCAGGCTTTATGATAAAAGGAATCCCCAGGAGGGATAGGTCTTTGGCCGCGAGGTCAAATGCCTCGCCGGAGGTGAGAGGAGGAAGAATGATCGTGTAGGGGGTATGCAGTCCGTGGGCGATGAATTCCAGATGCATGGTCGCCTTGTCCGAGGCCCAGCGGACTTTTTCGATGGGTTCCAAAACCTCCGTGCCTTGGTCCCCGGCCAATTTCTGCAACACCAGAAATTCAGACGACGAGGTTGAGGCCCGGTCGAACAAGAAACGGAATTTTATCTCTCCCAAGGAGGCTTTTTGGATGGCCTCGGTGAGTTTTTCAGGCCAGATGACATGGCAGGTCAGGCCCTCCCGGAGCGCGGCATCTTCGAGCAGTTTGATGAAATCCCGGTCGTATTCCCAATCGGCGGCGATGGCCAGATCAAAGGTTTTATCCATGTCCGGAAGCCCTTCCCAGCCGTATTATAACAAATTCATAGCCAACATCACGACTTTCTCAGCTTGGCTTGACACCTATACGCGTCTTCATTTAGCATTCCCGTCGCTGGGGGGACGTCGTCACACCAATGCTAGCTAAGCAATCGCGTGGATTTGCAGACCGGTTCCGCAGCGTTCTGGAAAACCGGCGCGCGCCGTTGTTCGCCGCACTGCTGGCCTTCGTGCTGATGCTGCCGGCCTTGCGCGTCGGCTTGGTGGGAGACGACTACTTCCACCGGATGATTCTCTTGCGCCTCGGGGAATGGGGCGGTGCGTCCGATCGGATCTGGGATCTTTTCTCCTTTGCACCGACAAGGCTAGTATCGTCGCTGGCGGATACCGGGCTCCTGCCTTGGTGGACGGATCCGGGTATCAACATATCCCTGGTTCGGCCACTCACGGCGCTCACTCATATCCTCGATTAGGCGCTCTGGCCCAACGCTCCGGCCCTCCAGCATCTCCATAGCTTGTTATGGTTCGCGCTCGGCGTATGGCTCGTTGCTTCTCTTTACCGCAGGCTTCATGTGTCCGCCGCTGTGGCGGGCATGGCTGCGCTTCTCTTCGCCGTCGAGGATGCTCATTCAATGGTCGCGGGGTGGGTGGCCAATCGCAATGCTCTGCTCTGTCTCGTGTTCGGTGTGGGCATGCTGCACATGCACTTAACCTGGTCCCGGACCCGCGTGCGCCGCCATCTGATCTTCGCCCTGGTCTTGTTCGCCTTGGGCCTAGCGTGTGGAGAGGCGACGCTTGGTGCTGCCGCGTACATCGCGGCCTGGCAACTGCTGCGCGAAGAAGGTTCATGGCTCAAACGCTTCCTTCCGATTGCTCCCTACATCTTGATCACGGTGTGCTGGCGCCTGGTCTACGATCTCCTTGGCTATGGCGTGCGCGGTTCCTCACTCTACCTGGATCCCGTTCAGCAGCCTATAGGCTTCCTCGGCGCCCTTGGCGAGCGGTTGCCTCTACTCGTGACCGCCCAGTGGCTGCAAGCTCCCGTGGACGTGTGGGTCGCCGTTCCGCGCCATTGGCAGATCGCGGCGGCGATCATCGCCACAGTTCTGGCTGCCTCGGTCTGCTGGTTGCTATGGACCCTGCTTCGGCGAGATTCTCAGGCACGCTTTTGGGCACTCGGAATGGTTTTCTCCCTGGTTCCCCTCTGCGCGGCATTCCCGATGGATCGGCTGCTACTTTTTGCGGGTCTGGGTGCGTTCGGCTTGATGGCGGCGCTTTTCGAGTCCTCCGGCGTGTGGCCCTGGAAAAAGGTTCAACCCAGTAGCTGGAGACGCCGCGTGGCGCAGTTGCTGCTCATCCTTCATGTTCCTCTGGCCGCCTCCTTAGTGTTCATCCGTACTGAGGCGTTGCCTGTATTCGGAACTTTCTTCTCCGCGGGAGAGAGACGGGCACCCCGAGGACCAGAAGTCGCCCAACAAACATTTATCTTCGTCAATGGGAACGAGTTCTTTGTTACCTATACGCACGTGATCCGGACAGCCACCGGCAACGCACCTGCGCCGCGCCGCATGGCCCAGCTTTCTTCGCTGTTTGCCTTGAACCAGGTGCGCCGCACGGACGCCCAAACGCTTGTTGTCACGGCAGAAGGCGGGTTCTTCTCGAGGACACTGGACAGCTTGCTGGTCAGTCCCAGTCAGCACTTCACGATCGGCCAGCGCTTTGAGCGACCTGACTTCATGGCCGAGATCCGCGCCTTGACGAGCGATGGCCGGCCGCTCGAGATTGCTTACCGATTTAACGTCCCCTTGGAGGATCCGCGACTGCGCTGGCTGTATTGGAAGAACAGGCGCCTGATCGAATTCCCGTTGCCCGCCATCGGCGAAACCGTGGCGGGACAATAAGGCCATTGTCATGCGCGGCGACCGGATGGCGCTGGCTCCATAAGGATCGCCGCTGACCCAAGTCGGAATAATCTCATTATCGGCAATGACCCGGGCTAAGCCGCCAATCGAAATCCGCGTCCACCCGATCCGCCGGCGTGTGGATATATTTAAGATGCGCTCCTCGTTGCCTTCCGCGAAGACTTTGACCAAACCGCAGAATTCGAATAAAATAATATTGATTCTAGGAGGTGAACAATGCTCGGTTCAAGATTGACAGAGTTCTTCAAGATATTTGGGTTGGCGGCGTTGGTCTTGTTCATCAGCTTTGCCCTCTTTTCGTGCAAATCAGATACGGAGGCAAGCAAGGGGGCGGCCCAGGAAAACATAACACTGGCTGCACTCGCGGACGTCATGGGGAAGGCCGGGGCCCAACATTCCGGAATTTTTGACTTGACCCAGTCCGAAGGCGAGCTCTTCATTGTCTATCATTTTTATACGATCGAACAGAAGGACATCGACGACGATGTCGGCGTCGAAATCGGCCCAAAAATCAGAGATCTGTATAAGAAGTTCAAGACCTTGGACCATGTTTATTTCGATGTCGATGTCTGGCGCAGCGGTGTTGATTCGGATTGGACATCATACTGCCATTTCTTGATGACCCGGGCGGTTTTCGACAAGACCAACTGGACCGGCGTGTTGGACACCGAATTCTTCAAGACTGTCCTGGACTTAAAATATAACGATTAGTCGATTCTTTGGTCGAAGGAATTGTGGGCACGCGCCCCTTAATTCCCCTTCCCTAAAACTCGGAATCGACACCACTCCTCGGGAAATAATGGCAGTGAAGAGATGTCACATTGAGCCAGGACGCCAAGTCGAGATATGAATCGGGAGTCAGTTGCTACTTGAGCTCTGGGATCCGACGGGTCAGCTCCTCCCAGTCGTTGCCAATAGCCGCCTGAATGAGCTTGATCGCTCCTGCAAAGGCCGGCTCCGGCAAGGCCTGCTGCCAAATCCTAGTCATGTTCTCCCGATCATCAAACCCTATGAGGGGATAAAGCCAGCCGACCGTTTCGGCGAAGCGCTCCTGGGGGATTTTCCGGGCCATTCTCCCGACTATAGCCCCCTGGTTTGGCAGCGATACCCTTTCATTGAGTATTCGATAGAGATGTGCCTCTTCTTTGTCCAGGTGATTGTCCAAGTGGAAGTTTAGTGCGGCCGTCACACGAGCGGTCGCCAGTGCATCGGAAGCGTTTACGACTTTGTGCAGCGACTCGAACAGTGAGTCGAGTCCGCGATGGTCCCGCTCGTATGCTTCGGCCACTAGTGGGGCGACACTTTCGAGCGCTGGGAAAACGGCTTCCTCCTCCCCGGTGGCATGCCAGACGAGGACCTCGTTTAAGAAGACATAACGCATAATGACTTGGCCTGAGCCGCCACCTCCGCGGGCGGCCGTGTAGGCAGCGGCATCTATCGCAGCCATGTCTTTGCGGAATGCGTTATGAATCGCTCGAATTGCATCAAGGGGAACAGCCATGATTCTCTCCTTCCTTTGATTGGTCGATTATCATATTCCGCGGTACGCCTTGGTCAATAACTGCCAATTAACCGGGATCCTCCCTCTCAACTCATTGATCATATTTTAGACGTCCGTCCCTGAACTGTCAAACTTCTGAACTCGTCTGCCATATAGGAAACAGCTTTGGCTTATGCCTCTTCAACCAACTGCTCTCCAGCACGGCTAGATTCACACAGTCAAGGTCCTCTTCGACGGCAAAATCATGTACCGGGCCAAAATGGGGATCACATCAGCAGCCGCTTCTTCAAGCGTCTTTAGCTGTTCGCGAAATGACGGCTTGAGCCCAATAATCGGATATTTGATATCTTCCCCTCCCTCCAGTGACTGCTGATCATGTTACTAGGGGAATTTCGGACTGTCAAGATTCATGACGTGTTGGACGCTAAAAAGCGCTTAAAACGGCTTAAACGGACGGAAAGACGGCTGCTGCGAAACTCGTCTATCTTCAGGGGAAAATCAAGGGAAATAAGGGAGTGACCCGTCGGGGACTCGAACCCCGAACCCGCGGATTAAGAGTCCGCTGCTCTACCTATTGAGCTAACGGGCCGAAAAATCTTCCTTAGTTTAGAGAACTCAGACCAGATTGTCAAACCTCTGTTCCAGTGAGCTGTGAGCGGCGAGTCGTGAGCGGCGGCAGCTCGGTGCTCACGGCTCACTTCTACCATGATTTGCACGGTCTGGACCTTTCTTCTATAATGACAAACAAAGGATAGTTGCCTCGTGAGTTCAAGTCTCCTTCTCGTCGTCGTTGGGCTGGTCATTGCCTTTCTTCTCCTCTATCTGGTTTTGACACTCAGATCCAGCCTGAAATCGGCCTCCTCTCAAATACAGGAGCTCCGGCACGCCCAAACTGAAAACCAGGCGCTAGCCTTGATGCAGCAGCAGATAGGCCAACTCACCCAGAGCCTGAACCAGCAGCTCCAGAACCTGAGCGGCCAATTCCTGAAGACGACCGGGAATATCGGCCAGCAGATCCAGAGCATGACCAGCCAGTTCCTGGACACGACCAGCTGCATCGGACAGAGCCTGGGAACCGTCCAATCGCATCTCGGCAAAGTCGAAGTCGTAACCCGCGAAGTGCTCGAAAAATCCAAGAACATCGCCAGCCTCGAAGACCTCCTCAGGGCGCCCAAATTCCGAGGTGGATTGGGAGAGCTATTCCTGGGAGACTTGCTGGGCCAGGTTCTTCCTCCGGCCAATTTCGAGCTGCAATACAAGTTCAAGAGCGGCGAAAAAGTGGACGCGGTGGTCAAGATCGGAAGCAATCTTGTTCCCATCGATTCAAAATTTCCTCTCGAGAATTTCAAAAAATACCTGCTCGAAGAAGACGCCCGGGAGAAAGAAGCCGCAAAGAAACGGTTTTATATCGACGTCAAGAAGCACGTCGATGCTATCGCCACCAAGTATATCCTGCCCGACGAGGGAACGTATGACTTCGCCCTGATGTATGTCCCCGCTGAGAACATCTATTATGAGACGATCCTCAAGGACGAAAGTTTCGGCGAAGAAAAGAGCGCTTTTTCCTACGCCCTCCAGAAAAGAGTCATACCCGTCTCGCCCAATTCGTTCTATGCCTATCTCGAGGTCATTATCCTGGGGCTGAAAGGGCTCCAGGTTGAAAAGTCGGCCCTCTCCATCCTCCAATCATTGGCCCGCCTCCAGGGCGACCTGGGCCGTTTCACAGACGACTTCGAAAAGGTCGGGACTCATCTGGCCAACGCCAGGGGAAGATACGAAGAGGCCGAAAAACGCCTGATCAAACTCTCGGACAAGCTTGAAACCCTGAGCGGGGCGGAGCAGACTCCCGTGCTCCCTGAAGAAGGCACGCCCGAGCCTCAGGCCTAGGGACTCCCGGCGATCTTGGAAAAGTCAATGATCGCGTCGGGGCTGGCGATCAATATCAGGATATCGTTTTCTTTGATCACGGCTGAGGGCGTCGGGTTGAACTCATATTCGTTCGACTCTGCCCGCTTGATGGCGACCAGGAGGGCGCCTTTCCTTTCTTTAATCTGGGAAGCGGCCACAGTCTGACCCGCTAATGGCCCGCCCTTTTTCACGGTGATTTCTTCGACGCGCAAGACTTTTTCCCGGTCACGCAGCATCATATCCAGAAATGTGACGACCGCTGGCCGGACCATCTCCGAGACCATGCGCATCCCCCCGATGTAAGCGGGGGAAATCACGTAATCCGCACCTGCCTTTTTCATTTTGCTATGAGACCTCACATCGATACCCTTGGCTATGATTCGGACCATCGGGTTGAGGCTGCGGGCGGTGATGGTCACAAAAAGGTTGACCTCGTCGCTGGGAAGCGAAAGAAATATTCCCTTGGCCCGGGCCAGCCCGGCGGATTTCAAGACTTCGTCTTCGGCGGGATCGCCCAAGAGATAAAGAAAATTTCCCAAGTAGGACAGTTTATCGATCTTTTCTTTGACTGGTTCAATGACCAGAAATTCCCGTTTGGTCAAGGCCAGCTCCTGGATGATCGTTTGGGCGGTTTCGTCGCTGCCGCAGACTATGTAATGGTCCTTTAATTTCGCGATTTCTTTGTCCATCTTTCTTCTCCCGAGAAGGGTCTTCAGTTCGCCCTCCACGATGAAAGCCGTGATCGAGGTGACGGCGAAGGCGATCGTCCCCAAACTGAGGATGATGTAGACGATCGTAAAGATCTGGGCCGGGGCGTTGCCGCTGAGGTCGTGGACCTCCTCATATCCGATCGTAGCGACCGTGATGACCGTCATGTAAATGCTGTCCAAGAAGGACCATTCCTTGCCGCCAAAGATCTTGAACCCGGCCACGCCGATCAAGAACACGATCAGGAACATGGAAAGAGCGATAAAGACCCTCTTTTTGCTTGTCATGTGAGTGGGATTATATAAATTACGCGCAGATTTGGCAATGGCCGCGTCAGCTCGGCGGGATCCACGCCGAGAGCTGACCGGAAAGGTCTAAAAATAGCTCTTCAGCTCCCCTCTGCGCCTGACATCCACAGAAGCACAATGGAAACCCCCGGCGATGGATTCGAAATGGCTGAAACGGCACGGTATCGGCTTTATCCCCCAGCCCTTCAAGGCCCTCATGGTCGTATCCTCTCCTTTGGGGACAATGGCCCGTTTTTCATCGAGCATCAATAGATTCATATTCAGCCACTTACTGCAGGTGTACATCGGATGGCTATCGGGCATGAGAGGCTCGGGACAGATCAGGATGTCCCAGCCGCTTTTTTTAAACATCTCGGGTGGATTCTTGACCCTCTCCGGATTGATCAAGAGTTTGCCTGGGGCCAGTGGATAAAAAGTGGCGTCAATGTGCATCGGGTGAGTGTCATAGACTTCGACCTCGTGGACTCCGTAGCCGTCGCCCAAATGCCGTTCCAGCCAGCGGATCCCAAAACGGTTGCAACAACTGCTCCGGGCTACGAAGATGTCCCGGCCGCACTTGATGACGTCGGCAGCATCAAAGAGCGGCTCGAATTCAGTGAGGACCGTCCTCATCGGCTCACCTTCCCGCGGAGGGATAAAACCCTTTTTATAGGTCTTCTGAGAAAGCTGGGGGCGAGGAGCGGACACCCACCTCGCTCCCTTCTTGAAGTATTCCTTGCACAGGTCTTTATAGGCGTGGTTTTCGTGATACCTTGAACGCCATCCCATCGGCGCCTCGATGATCTGATCTCCGATGATGAGCAGGACATCTCTCGGCATCGAGGCGTGGCAGCTGCTCTTGATCATGAAATCCGGCGTCGAATACGGTTTTGAAAAATCATAAGGTGTAGGCCGGCGGACGATGACCCCCTCCCTCTCCAGAATATGGACAAATTCGTCCAGGTTTTTTTTTGCGGCCTCGAGCATTTCCTTCGGCCAGGGCTCGCCGCCGAACTTTTTGTAGAAATTCCACAATTCTTTCTTGTGAACAGTCGCTTCCATGATCACATCCCAAGGGGGAACAAGCGCGCCCTCGATCGTGCCGACGATGATTTCCTCGAGCGGGTCCCACTCGTTATGGGCATTGACGATCGGTTTTTGCTTGCCCCGGCCCTGCCCTGATCCGCATAAGCACTTCGCCCCGGGATGGGAGCTTCTACGGGGAATCTTGTCAGCGTTCATTTCTTCTCCTCGTGTCCAGAGATCCCGAACATATCTCGGCATCCATATTATAAGGAAAATCGGCCGTCGACAAGCTGTCCCGAGAAGAAATCGTTATGTGGCGGCCCTGGCCCATAAAAATATTTTAATTTTTGGCTTGACAAGACGAGTTTGAATTATTATAAATATCTTACTAGTAAGAAATATCAGAAATATCAGATTTTGGAGCAACCGCTATGGCCAAAAAGGAAAAACTCGAAGATTATTGCTCGGCGATGGGAGAGGGAAGCAATTGCCAAGTGCAGTCGCTGGTCAGCGTCGACGAACGCGGCCAGATGGTCCTCCCCAAAGACGTCCGGGAAAAAGCCAAAATCAACCCCGGTGACAAACTTGCCCTGATAACCTGGGAGAGGAAGGGAGAATTCTACTGTATCGTCCTCATCAAAGCAGAAGAACTTGGCGACATGGTGAGAGATTTCCTCGGGCCCGTCATATCCAACACCTCGAAGTAAGGAACATGGAAGCGGCAAGGCCTAGGTCCCGGGAAGAAACGACGGCCGGCACGTGGTGTCTACTCTCTGCCTTCGGAATACGAGAAGGCATTTCGAGGAGAAAATTCTGCTGCTGCCCATTGAAGGCTTAGGAGGTAACAATGAAAAAAAACGTCGGCGGGATTGACCGTGGAATTCGTATCGCCATTGGACTGGCAATCGGCGTGCTGGGAATCCTATTTAAGACCTGGTGGGGTCTGCTCGGGATCATACCCTTGTTGACCGGCCTGATCAGATTCTGCCCGATGTATCAGCCGCTCAAAATCTCATCCAGCAAATCCAAAAGCGAATAAACAAAGAAGCCTCGGGATCCTGACCGATCCAGTTTGTTGTTTTAGATCCCGCTCTTAGGCCCAAGCAATTGGACCTGGACTTTCCTGGAAACAGGGCTTCCGTTTTCTTCCACGTAGACCAGATAAGAGCCTGGGACGGCAAGGCCGTGAGGGATTATGAATTTGAACTTACTGGATGCTGGGCTGCCCCATTGCGTCACCTGAGCTGGAAAACTGCCAAACTTGACGATCTTTGATCCTTGAGGCCCCAACGTGTTGGCCGTTGTAACCTCAAGCTGGGTCGTTCCATAGGGAACCGGATTGGGCGTGACACTGTCCAGATTCATGAGAAGGAAGAAATCCACTTCGTTAGAGATGAGCGTCTTTATATTCGGGCCGGGCGCCTCAAACTGGACCAACCCGATTTTGTATTTGCGGCCGGCCAAAACCTCGAGCGGAAGAACGTCATCGATCCTTACCGGAGTCCAGTTGCCCGTCTCGCCCGCATAAAAGACGTAGCCCTTGGCATCCCCCGCTCCCCCCATGGAAACGAGTCGAATATTCCGCCGGATATTGCCGCTTCCGACCTTGGGCGGAAAGTTCTTCCCGTTCAAAATCAAATCGATGGCTAATGAGTAATAGCTCTGGCTGACGGAGCTAATATACGCCTGCGGAATCTTGGCGGCTATGTCCTTTTTAAGTTGGACGCCCGGCGAGGCTAGAGTTGGCAGGAGAACCAACAAGAAACAAGCCCCCGCGGCAAAAACCGTCTTTCTCATAATTTCCTCCTTTGATGATACCCGCGTCAATCGAGGCCGACATCGGGCTTGCCACTTCCCGTATTGCGAATTTATATAAATGGCTCGCGAAAGTCAACCCACTTGAGAGCGGCGCTATCCTAGACGACCGAGGAGAATTTTCGAGATGCTGCAAAACCACAGCTTCACTTAGATACATTTCTCCTCGAGACTTCAAGGGCCGCATCGAAGATCTTATCCCTGCCCTTAGCCAAATCCATTCTCTCCAGTTTGATTTCTATATCCGGCACGATCCCGATTCCCTCAAATTTTGATCCGTCGGGCATATAGGCTCTCTTTGCCCCAACAAATATCTTTACTCCGTCTCCAAAATCATACACGTACGGCTGCCCGGTCGAGCCATGGGTCTTCTCTCCGATCAATGTGGCCCGGCCATTATCTTTAAAGGATACAATGAAATCCTCCGCGGCTGACCCGGTCATCCGGTCCATCAAGATAATCAGCTTGCCCCTGAAAATGGTATTCTCAGGCTTGCTATAATCATACCTTCTAAGGAAATGAGAGTCATAAAAATCTTCCCTGAAACTGGCCAGGATCATCGGGGTACTTTCTTCATACCATCTGTAAGGCCTGTCCATCAGAGCCTGGATCAATTTGCTCGGGGTAGATCCGCCGGTATTCCCTCTTACATCTATTATCAGTGCGGTCGCATTTTTATATCGCTTGACAAGTTCCAGGGCGTCATTTTCAAAGCGCGGCTCGCCAAAAGACGGTATTTTTATATAGGCAACTTTGCTCCTTTCAGTCCAATCGCCTTCAGTTTGCCATTTTTCCTTGCGGATGACGAACTTGGTTCTATCGACTCTTAACTCATTGATTTTTCCCCGCTCGTCTATGGACTCTAATCTGTAGCTGTCCGCGACGAACACGGGCAACCAATAGGGGAAAGCATTTAGTCTCGCCCTTTCGCTGCTGGCATTCATGTATTTAGAATATTCAACATAGACTGCATCAACGGGCTTCCCGTTGATCTTAGAAATAATTTCTCCCTTCTTCAGACCGACAATGGAGGTGCTTGTGACAACCCATTGACCATTGAGGACGACCCAGGAAAATCCGAGGGGCTTTGCTCCCTTATTGAGCATGTCGTCCCAATACCTGGTATGGGAGTTGTTGAAGAGGCCGATAAACTCCAGCATCAGCAGATCAAAATCTCGCCTGGCTTCTGTCCCGATGGTCCTCTTCAGAAAATCTTGATACACCTCGTCCAGCTTTTCGGGCTTTATTTTGGAGTCTTCCCAATGGGCGAAATAGATCCCAATGGAAGCATAGGTCTTCGAGAGGATGAAAATTCGTTTCTCTAACGGGATCGTTTGGGCGTTAAGCCTGGCGCTGATGAGAAAAATGAGCCCTAAGATAAGAAACCTCCGGAAGGAACGCTCCGGTTTTTGCATATCGCCCTCCTTTATAATTTCACACGTTCCTGATTTATCATCCATGATGTCGGGACGACGGAAAGCGGCCGATCTATTTCTCTAGACCTTCGTCTTCTTTATCGATCGGATGGATAAAGGCAGCTCGGACAGGAGGGGGCATGATGGATTTTTCGCCCTTCAAGGACTTCCAGAGGATCTCATTCAACCTACGCATGGGGATGCGGTCAGGATCCTTGAAATTCATAGCCGCAGATTCTTTAGCGCCGAAATCCGTGGGGCCATTCTTTTCGTCCAGTGAGATTTGGGGGGGGAGATGCGTGTATTCCGCCAGCACGGGTTCTTGTTGGAAAGCGGAATAAAGAGGGGTCGCCGCCGCGTCGTATTGACTCATCGGCTCCATCCCCAAAATCAATTCTATGGTCCGAAGCACTCCAGAGGTTGTATACATGGTGCTGTCAACAGCTTTGCGCCGGGCGTAAGGGCTGATCGCCAGCATTACGGAACGGTGAGCGTCGACATGATCCGGCCCATCCTGGGCGTCATCTTCCAGGACGAAAATTGCCGATTCTTTCCAGAATCGACTCTTGGTAATTGTCTCTACGATGCGTCCCAAGGCCAGGTCATTTTCGGCCACCATCGCTCGCGGAGTTGGGTATCCCGTCCTGGTGCCGGCGGTATGATCATTCGGAAGATAGATGATGGAGAGCTGAGGGAGGCCCCCTTCCTTTTCGAATTTCTTGAACTCTTTCAGCCAGGCTTGGATGCGCTCGTTGTCAGGAATTTTCAGGTTCCACGGCGGATAGTCCGGACAGATAAGCCCAACCAAACCCGGGACGCTCGGCTGAACCGGCCCCCACCCCGGATCTTTGTCCTCATCCTCACTTCTTTTCACAAATTCTCCATAACTTCGCACGGAAACGCCCGCACGCTTGGCCGCATCCCAGATGTATCCGCCCGGAGGGGCGGCAATATTTCCGTAGGGATTCCGGGGGATTCCCTTGCCGTCGGTGAGGTATTTTCCTCCGCGGCCGGCATAGTTCATGGGCCATGTTTTCTCGATGAAATCATTCGCGTACGCCCCCATCGAAAACGCGTGTCCGTCAGCGCTGACTTCTGCATCCACATAAAAGTTATCGAACAGCACAAATTCGCGGGCGAGCGAATGAGCATTGGGAGTGACTTCCCGGTCCATAAGACAAAGATTTGGATCGCCGTTTCCCTCCGGGATATCCCCAAAGACCTGATCATACGTTCGATTTTCACGAAGAACGTAAAAGACATGATGAATGGGCGAAGGCGCTCCGACCTTTTTTGGAATAGGAGAGTTTTCTGGAGCGCGTGCGGGAGAGAGCCGAAACGCGTCCGAATACGGTGTTAATTCATAAACGGTCTTGGTGTGGATCTCGAGCTGCTTTGAATCCGGCGGTTCCAGCTTGGATAGGGTTCCCAACAATAACTCCCCGATATAGTTCGGATCCTCCGGGCCGCGCGGATTCGCGACAGAACTCAGTCCCTTCCCGCTGAGGATATAGATGTGCCTGCCGTCTCTGCTGAACCTAGCGGCTGTTGGATACCATCCCGTTGGGATAAAACCCTTGACGCTGCTTCCCTGCGGTCTTGAAACGTCCACGACGGCAACCGCATTATTATCGGAGTTGGCCACGAGGAGCGTTTTGCCGTCCGGGGATAAACCAAGCCCACAGGGAGTTGCGCCCACCGGAGCCTGCGGATAGAGGGCCACCGAGATTTGCTCTACCGCCTCCCTCTTTTTTAAATCGATGATCCAAACGCTGTTTGTGTTGGCGCAGGATACAAAAAGCCGGTTTCCATCAGGAGAAAGAACCATCGCGTTGGGGTGCTCCCCGACGGGAATTGTGCCTCGAAGTTCGAGATCTTCGGTATTCAATTCCAGCACCCTGGCCCCGCCCCATAAAGAGACGAAGAGGCTCTTGCCGTTGCTGCTCACCAGGCTGGTGTAGGGTTCTGCGTTCAAAGGAATCGCTTTCAAGATCTCTCCAGAGGAAGAATCGATGGCCGCAAGAGTGTTTCCCAAGATTTGGACGGCATAGAGGCGGGTTCCATCCGGGCTCATGCTCAGTCCGCCAACGAAAGATTCTTCTGCTGGCCGCGGAATTTTCAAGGTGGCCATGCTTCTTAGGTTGCCATCATCGAAGGCAAAAACTCCTATGCCGCTTGAGCCGCCCTCGGAGGAATAGAGTTTCTTTCCATCCGGACTGAAAACCAGACCGAGCCAGGCGTTATCAACATGAACCCGATCAAGAACGTAGTTGCGTTCCACGTCCACCACAGAAAGGATCGGTGGAGAATAGCCGCTGTTCGAAACAACCAGGTACCTTCCATCCTGCGATTCCACCATCTCCAGTGGCAAATCATCCAGTTGAATATGCCGTCCTGCGGGAGCGAGTTTCCACCCGTTCGGCAACAGCACCGTTCCCCTTCCTGAAGATCCCGGGTTACCCCTTTGGTGCGTCGATTGTGCCAGGAAAAAACCGCCTGAAATCAGAAATGAGATGAGCAGGATTCGGAGTTGGATTCGGGGAGAAAGGAGTTTCTTCTTTAGATGCGACAGCAAAGCGTTCGTTATCCCTTCGTCTTTTTTTCTCCGTCCTGGAGCCCCGCTGCTACCGCCTGTAACCCGGCCCCCGGAGTGCCTTCCCCGGACGCTCGTCGGTCATCTTCCCGTTTGACACGACCAGACGCCCATTCACCACGACGAACAGCACACCAACCGAGTAGTGCGAAGGGTCCTCGAACGTGGACACCTCGCGGATCTTCGCCGGATCGAAGACTGTGATGTCGGCAGCCATGCCTGGCCTGAGGATGCCGCGGTCGGTGAGGTGGACGCGCGTCGCTGGCTGCGAGGTCATCTTGCGGACTGCCTCTTCCAGCCGGAGCAAGTGTTCGTCGCGCACGTACTTGCCCAGGATCCGCGCAAACGTACCCCACGCGCGAGGATGAGACCTCCACTCCGACAGCGGCCCATCCTCTGCCTGAGCGGGCGAGTCGCTGCCCACGCTCACCAGGGGGTTCCGGAGCGCCGCCTGGACGTCGTCTTCGCTCATGATGTTGGTGATGACTTGGCTGTTTCCGTGGTCGGCAATGACCAGGTCCATGACCGCATCCCGCGGGTCCCTGCCCATCTGCTGGCCTATCTCCGTAAAGGCTAGGCCTTCGTATTTGCGCAATTGGGGGTCGAGGACCGCCGACAGCATCACCCCGTTGCTCCCGCCCGCGCCATACCACTGGTTCTCCCAGCCTGGGGCGTTCGGGTCCATCATCTCATTCTTGATCCGCTCGCGCTGGTCAGGGTCCTTTAAGCGCGCGATCATCTTGTCCACGCCTCCCTCCCGCGCCCACAAGGGCAGACAAGCGTCGAGGCCGTTCGACGCTCGCGTATAGGGATACTGGTTGGCAGAAATGTCCAGGCCGCGGGACCGTGCCGATTCGATCCGCGCGAGCACCTCGGGCATCTTCCCGAAATTGGCCTGGTAGGCCGTCTTCAAGTGCCAGATCTCAGCCGGAATTTTCGCCCGCTCGGCAATCGTGAACACCTCATCGAGCGAGGTGAAGATGCCGGCGCTCTCGGAGCGCTGGTGAGTGAAGTAGGCGCCGCCGTAGCTGGCTGCCACAGATGCCAACGCCACCAGTTCGTCAGTGCCGGCGAACCGGTCGGGCATGTACTGCAGCGCCGAGCTCAGGCCAACGGCACCGTCCTCCATGGCCGCGGCCACCAGCTTCTTCATCTGCTCCAGCTCAGCGGCTGTCGCGAGACGGTTCTCCTTGCCGACGACGTAGGCGCGGATGCCGCCGGCGCCGACGCAGGTGGCGAAGTTGATGGCCGGATGGACTCGCTCTTCCAGACGCTTGAAGTACTCGGCGAGTGTCCGCCAGTCAACTACGATATTGAAGTGCCTGAACAAGTCGGCGTGGTCGGCGCTGACCCGATCGTTGATCGGCGCAATTGAAGTCCCCTCGCCAGTCACCTCAGTCGTCACGCCCTGCAGGATCTTGCTGGCGGCACGGTTGTCCACCAGCACGTTGAACTCGGACTGGCCGAGCAAGTCGATGAATCCGGGCGCCACGACCATGCCGCTGGCGTCGATGCGCGTCTTCGCGCTCGCGGTCTTCAGATTGCCGATCGCGGCAATGCGATCGCCGCGAATCCCTAGGTCCCCCGCAAACCAGGGCGCGCCGGTGCCGTCTACGATGCGGCCGCCGGTTATGACGAGGTCGAAGGAGTCGGTCGCAGTCGACTGGGCGGCCGGCTCCAATCCCAGGGCAATGAAGAGCCCGATCACAAGGCCGGGCAGCCAGAGTGTGTGCCGAATCTGTTGGCAAGACATAACCAGATGCTAACCAATAGATATTTTCCTGTCAAGTATCACGAAGCTTCCGTGTAAGGCTTGAGAAAACCATAACATCTGTGATATCGTAGGCCCAACGTTAGTGTCGCTGGGAGGAGGCCTTTCGACGCGGCAATCTCAAAGTTAGGATCGGATAGGGAGGCCGCCTCGCCTCGTTCGGGATGATAAGATCACAATAATTTATGAAGCCATTTTAGAGCTGATGCGTGATTGCAATTACATAGATCTATAGGAGGTTAATATGAATCAAAATTTTCCCCAGATGGAATTTAAGCTTCCGAAAATTCCCCTGAAGTACGTCCAGGCGGCGATCCTCGTCATCGTTGTGGTGGTCCTTCTCTACGGCTCGATCTACCAGATCAGCCCCGATGAGATGGGTGTCATCCTCCGCTTCGGGAAATTCGTCCGAACAACTGATCCGGGACTTCATTTTAAGCTCCCCCTCGGCATCGAAGCGCTGACCAAGGTCCCTGTTCAGCAGCAGCTCAAGCAGGAATTCGGGTTCCGGACGACCAGACCCGGAGTGCATTCCGAGTTTGCCGTGACATCCGACGCCCAGAAAGAAGCCGTTATGCTCACCGGCGACCTGAATGTCCTCAATGTCGAATGGATTGTCCAATATAAGATCAAAGACCCTTATAAGTTTCTCTTCAAGATGCGAGAAGCGCAATCGACCTTTCGCGATATGAATGAAGCCGTCGTCCGCCGGGTCATCGGGGACAACTCGGTCGACGAGGTCCTGACGACGGGCCGGGACAGGCTGGCTCACGAAGCCAAAGAAACACTCCAGAAACTGTGCAACCTCTACGAGATCGGGCTCGACATCAGCCAGCTCATTTTCCAGGATATTAACCCGCCCGAGGCGGTCAAGCCTTCCTTCAACGAGGTCAACGAGTCCCTCCAAGAGAAAGAGCGAAAGATCAACGAAGCCTGGGCGGAATACAACAACGAGATTCCCAAGGCGACGGGCGTCGCGGAGCAGGCCATCCTCGGCGCAGAGGGCTATGCCACGGAGCGCGTCAATAACGCGAAGGGAGATGCCAGCCGCTTCACGGCTGTCTATCAGGAATACGCCCGTGCGCCCCTGGTCACTCGGAAGCGCCTCTACCTCGAAACCCTCAATGATGTCCTCCAGAAAATAGGGAGAAAGATCATCGTCGACGACAAGCAGAGAAACATCCTGCCCCTTCTCAATCTGAGCGAGGAGGTGAAGAAATGAACAAGTCGATAAAGAACATTCTCCTCATAGCCGCCGCGCTCGTCGCTCTGATTATCATCTTGGATTCGGTCTATATCGTTTCCGAGACCAACCAGGTCATCGTTACCCAATTCGGAGAGCCGATGGGCGGCGCCATAACGAAGCCCGGCGTCCACTTGAAAACGCCCTTTGTCCAGCGAGCCAATTATTTCGAAAAACGCTGGCTGGAATGGGAGGGCGATGCTAACCAAATTCCGACCAAAGACAAAAAATACATCTGGGTGGAAACGTATTGCCGCTGGCGAATCAGTGATCCACTGAGGTTTTTCCAGAGAGTTCAAGATGAACGGGGGGCGCAATCCCGCATGGATGATATCGTCGACGGCGAAGCGCGGAATGCCATCGCGAATTACGACCTGATCGAAATCGTCCGCTCCTCGAACCGCGAATTCGAGCGATCCGTGGAATCGGCTCTTCTCGATGTCACGAGCAGCAAAATCGAGGTCGGAAGGGACAAGATCGCCAAGATCATTTTGGAAAAGGCCGATAAGATCACGCCCGAATTCGGGGTCGAGATCAAGGACGTTCAGATCAAACGGGTCAACTACGTGGATGAAGTCCAAAAGAAGGTCTTTGAGCGCATGATCGCCGAGCGGCAGCGCATAGCCTCCAAGTTCCGGTCCGAAGGCGACGGCAAGAGCGCAGAGATCCGAGGCCAAAAGGAAAAGGAACTGAAACGGATCCAGTCCGAGGCTTACAGGAAAGCGCAGGAGATCATGGGCAAGGCAGACGCCGAAGCGACCCGGATCTACGCCCTGGCCTACAATCTGGACCCTGAGCTCTACCAGTTCCTGAAGACCATGGAAGCGTATCGGACAAGTTTGGCCAAGGACACGTGGCTGGTGCTTTCGACCGACAGCGAGTTCTTGAAGTACTTGAAGAACTCGGGGAAATAGAAGCGCGCCAAGCAGAATCCTTTTGGCTCTATTGGCCAAGATCCCTTGACCAGGCTTGAATAAATCCGGCCCAAAAGCCGGCTTCGGCGTTCTCTCGAGGCCGGGGCGAAGGCGTTTTTCTCCCCTTGGAAGGTGAGCCGGCGCCTAAAAAAATCACCTCGCAGTTCACCCCAATGAGGGATTCACTCAGGGCCGGGATAATTCTTATCATAGCTGTAAAGAATCAACTTGAAGGTGCCGCCCGGAGGTTTTGTCAATGGTTGAAAAACGAAGGTCAAAGAGAATCAATGAGGAAAACAAGGTTGATATCAAAGTCATCAAGCCTAACAGTGCCGGCGATTTTGTGATTTCTGACGCTTTCACCCGGAACCTTTCTTTGGGCGGGGCACGAATACTTACGAACACGCCTTTTCAATTGCACTCTAAACTCACGATCACGCTGTACTTGGCTAAATCCAACCAACAGGCCAGGGTCGAAGGCCGAGTCGTTTGGGTGAAATCCATCGATAAGGGTTCCCATGAAATCGGCGTTGAATTTCTCCATGAGATACCCGCGAGTGTCCTGATATTGATCAATCACATTTACGGAAAAGACCCTTCCATTCCCACCAAGGTTGAATCTGAGGGCATGCTCCGGAATGTTTGAGGTCAGATAGTCGGGAACTCTCGCAGCAGGCACATCATGGCCGCAGGTCCGTGAATGCCATGCTCTTCAACGGAATGCCCACGCGATATTTTCGCCGGAATTGGGAAGGGGTCATCTTCTCATTTTTCGTAAAAGTCTTGGTGAAGTGGCTCTGGTCAAAAAAGCCAATTTCGATGGCCAGATTTGCAAGACTCATGTTCGTGTTCAGGAGAAGGTGTTTGGCATAATCTACCCTCAGCTTTATGACATATTCCAAGAGTGATGACCCGGTTTCTTCCCGAAACAGGTGGAAAGCACGGCTCTTGCTGAGTCCCGCGGCCCTGGCGACTTGGGCGGAGCTGATTTTTTCCTTAAAGTTTTGCCGGACGAACTCCACCATTTGCCGCAATTCTATTTTTTTCTTTTTTTCGTTTATGGCCGACACCTCTTTTACGAAATGTTCAAGAATCTCGGCCAGTTTGTGGAGGAGCTCCTCGATGTCTGTCACCTTGTTCAGGTCCGTCAAATATGAATAATTCAAACCGAGCAGCTCTTTAGCCTCCGCGCCTGACTCTATGGCTGCCCGGGAAATGATGACGACAAGCTCGATCACGCGGACCTTGATGATTTCAAAGTTCATCCCGCTCTCAAAGAAGATGGACCCCATGAATTCATTCAGTATCTCCCTGGCCCCGGTTATGTCACCGAGCCTCACCTTTTGGATAATTTCCTCGTGTTTGTTCAGGATGCTTCGTTCCACATCTGAATTTGTTTTTTTCAGATCCACAAGAAAATTCGCGATTTTGTATTGCTGAATATAACTCTCGTTTCTTAACCTGAGGAAGGCGATATCATTGAGATTGTGTTTCTTGGTCAGCATGAGCAAGAAAGAGACGTGGTTCCTGACCTCCTCAAGGAGTAGAGTCTTCAATTTGAGATGGCTCAGGCTAGGCTTGTTCAAAGAGCCGCCATGTTCGCTCAGATTGACAGAGATCTCATCTCGAATATCTTTTTTCATTTCCGGGAAAATCGCGAAACCGCTCAAATATCCACCGATCAATTCTTTATCGCCAACGAGCGGAACAGCAAAGACGATCAAGCCCGCTGGGCACGTCGTAATATAGCCCTCGCCATAATTGTAGGCTTCTTGGATAGCCCTGATCCTGCTCAGTTGGCAATTTTTGAGGAGCGCGTTCTTTTTTTCTTTGAATAATCGGCCGCAGACTCGGCAGGAGCGATTCCGGGCATAGATGATGTTCCCGTTCAGATCCACGAGGATGAGCGGCAATTCGGTTTTCTGAATATATTCTTTAGAGAGGAACTCGAATGTTTTTCGGCTCACCAGCTCCTGGACATGCATTCCGGCACTTTTGAAAATTAAATATAGCAAAATTATACAAAAATCAATATCCTGTGCTAACATTTGCCTCGTCCGGACCGGAAAGATATGTGACACCCCGGACTTAGTCCCTTCGATGCACATTTTGAGCGATATCGCGGCCAATCTGGAACGGGGCGACTCGGCCACGCTCAAAGAGTTGATTAGATCAGCCCTTACCCAGAAAATCGAGGCCGATGAAATATTAAATGAAGGTCTGGTCAAAAGCATGGATGCCTTGGGAGCCAAGTTCCAAAAGAATGAGGTTTTTATTCCAGAGGTTCTTATCGCGACAAGGGCGATGAAGGCGGGCCTTGACGGCGGCGGGCCAGTCACCTCGCCGTTTGCCTATGCGATCAAGGCCGATGGCTATGCACCGGATGCGTTTTCAGCCGTGGATCTCATCAAGAAGCTCATGGAAAAGAAATTTGGGAAATAATCGGCGAAAATTAGCCGCCGTGTCAATTCGTCAGAGGAGAAGCCCCATGACTCATAGGAAAATAAGATCCCTATTATCCCCAAGTAAGTTTATCCTGATCTGGTTGGGCGCCGTATTTGTGATTGCGAATGTTCATTGTGCGAAAGAGGACCGGACCCCGGGCGGCCAGCCCAAACAGGCCACCGGGGCGGACTATGCCAGAGTCGAGCGTCTCCTTCGTCATAATCTGGTCGGCAAACTCAAGAACGGAAACGTCATCCCGCACTGGATCGGGGCAAATGATGAGTTCTGGTACAATCGCGAGACATCTAGAGGGCACGAGTTCGTGCTCGTGGAAGCTGCAACCGGCCGCACGCAGCCCGCATTTGATCATCAGGCGGTCGCGCTGGCATTAGCGACGACGACCGGCGGCGACGTTTCCGCCGACCGACTCCCCTTCAACTCTTTCACCTACTCGAGTGACCGCCAAGAGATCCACTTTTCGGTCGCCGCCAAGGAGTATGATTGTGGTCTGAAGCCACCCAAATGCAAGGAAGTTCCCATCAAACTTGTCCCCGACGGCGTCTTGCCCTCTCCCGACGGCCGCTGGGGAGTCTTGACTCGGGAAGGCAACCTGGTTCTGCGCGACCTGGGAAGCGGTCAGGAGCGATTTTTGACAGCAGACGGGCATCCGGACTTCGGGTACGGGGTTTATTACGACGGTTGGAAGGCGGTCGCGATCCCTAGAGAACGGGCGGCCAAGCCTCTGCCGCCGCTCGAGTCATATTGGTCTCCTGATTCGCGCAAGGTCATCGTCACCCGCGTTGACCAGAGGCATGTGGCGCCATATCCCTTGCTCGAGACGGCTCCTCACGACGGCAGCTTCCGCCCAAAGGTGCACATGGTGAGGGTCCCTTTGGTGGGTGAGAGGCCGGCGTCAATCGAATGGTTCGTCTTCGACATTCCCAGCGGGGCGCACCGGCGACTGGAGCTCCCCTATGGGAAGCTCTTGGTGATGCAGCAAGACCTCCTGGCCTTGCGCAAGACTTGGTGGAGCCCGGATAACAGTCATTTGTATGCTGTCGCCTTCGGCGACAACATGGAATCGACCTTCTTTTTTGATATCGATCTCGGGACGGGCGGCGTGAGGACCATTGTGGAGGAGCATCTGCTGCCACGGACGGATCTCAATTCGACATCCTATAACCCGCCGAACGTTCGGATCACCAAGAATGGCAGGGAGGTGATTTGGTTCTCCCAGCGAGATGGGTGGGGCCACCTTTACCTCTATGACGCCCAGACAGGCGCGCTCAAGAATCAGATAACCAAAGGGGCGTGGCTGGTGCGGGATATCCTTCACGTCGACGAAAGCCGGCGGCGGATCTATTTCACCGGCGGGGGGCGCGAGGGTGGAAATCCGTATTATCGTTACCTATACCGGGTGAATTTCGATGGCACTGACTTGTTGCTCCTGTCCCCGGAGAAAGCAGACCATATGCTGACTAGCCCTTGGAATGACGTCCTGGCGATAGACGGAGCGGTGGGCTATGAGGCGGTGTCTCCGAGCGAACAATATGTCGTCTATAACTTCTCAACTCCCAGCCGGGAGACGGAAACCGTGATCAGAGCGACGGCTGATGGACGTCTGGTCGCGACATTTGAAAGGGCGGACTCTGGTGCGCTTTACGCAGCGGGCTATCGGCCACCGGAGGAGTTTGTCGTGAAGGCGGCCGATGGCGCGACAGATCTTTGGGGGGTCATGTACAAGCCGAGCACGTTCGATTCAAAGAAGCACTACCCGGTCGTCGACGTCGAGTATGCAAGTCCTTTGACCGCCGTGGTACCGCGTAACTTTCCGCAGGCCGTTTTTGGCGTTCCGGCTCCGCCGCCGTCGCCTGCCGCCTTGGCGGAGCTGGGCGTTATCGCGGTCTGCATCGATGCACGCGGCACGGCATTCCGATCCCGTGAGTTCCTGCACGCAACGTATGGAATGCTCAATATCAATGGGCTTGACGACCACGTTGCCGCGATCAAACAGCTGGCCGAACGCTTTCCCTATATCGATGCCAGCCGCGTCGGCGTTATGGGCGGTTCTTACGGAGGCTGGAGTGCATTCCGGGCGATGCTCGAGTTTCCGGACTTTTTCAAAGTCGGCATCGCAGGATCGCCGCCCGGCAGCATGCATGACGGTTATCTTGATTATCACTGGACCGCATTCCATGGCCGGCCCGTGTACAGCGACGGGACAGAGCTGAGGCCGACACCGACCGAAGTGCCGAAGAACTGGAACGCACTCGACGGCCGCCAACAGGCCGGGAGATTAAAGGGAAATCTCCTGATTCTTATGGGTGAACTGGACGAGAACGTGTTGCCTGGCTCGACCATGCAACTCATTAAGGCGTTTGAGCGAGCCGACAAGGATTTCGATCTCATTTACCTCCCCGACGAAAACCATACCTCTGGCTACGGTGAATATACGACGCGGAGAATCTGCGATTTTTTTATCCTTCATCTGTTGGGAGAGTCGCCCCCGAAGGATTATCATTTTGCCCGTTTTACCCATGTCCGGTCGGGGAGTTAGGCGAATTCCCCGCTTCTTGGGGGCATCGCCTCAACAGCGCTAAGTCTGGGCAATTTTTGTGGGGAGCTCAATTTTCATGGCCTCGCCCTTCCTCGCGGCGAGCTTGAGAAGCAAAGACAATATGAAGGCCACGATCCCCAGAGATGCAAAGAGCAGCATCGTGTTGCGGAAATCGCCTCCTGACAAGTCGGTCATCTTGCCGCCGATCCAAGGGAAAATCGTCAAGCCCACGTTCTGAATGAGGGCCGTCAGGCCGAAGGCCGTGCCCAGATGGGATTCTTTAACCAAAAGTGGAATCGATGGCCACAGGGCAGAGGCGACCAAAGAGAAAGAAAGCCCGAGAAGGATCATCGGAATTGCCGGAGGGAATGAAGTGAGACCAAGGAGGAGGTAGGTGGGGACAAACATCAGCGAGCCGACAATCATGATTGTCGCCCGTTTTCCGATTTTGTCGACCACCAAGCCGAAGAGCGGAGTAAAAACAGCGCATGAAATATAAACGAAGGAGCCGAAAAATCCCGCCTGCGCGGGGCTGAATCCGAATTTTTTCTGCAAGAAAAGGCTGGAGAAAGCAACGAAAGAAAAGACCGCCGAATAGAACACCATGCAAAGGAATGCAATGAGCCAGAAGGACGGCTTAAACCTAAAAATCTCGCTGAAGACGAATTTCCCTGAGTCCACTTCTTTTCCCGGACCGCGGAGAGCCCCCGCCCTCTTTCTGTCCAGCGCAAGATAGACCAGAAACGCCCCGTAGCCGGCTATCATCAGGGCCACCGGGATCCAGAGAGCGAAGCGCCAAGAGCCGGTCCAATGAGGGACATGGGCTCCCAGATTAAGAGTCGAGACATCCGCGAGTCGGACCGCCGTGACATTGAGTCCGAAGGCCAGCGATAACTCTTTTCCCTTGAACCAGTGGGCTAAGACCTTGGTTTCGGCAATCAGAAGGGATTCCGCTCCGAGGCCGTAGATCAGCCGGCCGATAAGCATGAGTTTGAAGGTCGGGCTTGCCGCGGTTAATAAAATCCCCCCGGCGCAAAGGGTAGCGAAGAGAAGTCCGGCTCTTTTAAACCCTATTTTGTCCACGAGGATGCCGCCGATGAGGACGATCACAAAATTGGGAATGGAATAGTAGCTGAAGAGAAGGCCGTACTGGGCCCGGCTCACTCCAAAAGCCTTGATGATGGAGTCGGCCAGGGGAACGACGGAGTTATAAGCGTAATAGACGCCATACAGCAGAAAGCCCATGAGCGCGAGGACGAACCATCGCTGCCTTTGATCCGAGTCCCGCAGGAGGTCTTTTTCCATCAAGCTTCTGAACCGAATTATTTTCTGAAAAGACCGTTGATGAGGTCGACGGCCAAAGCCGCGTCAGGCGCGTACCCATCGGCCCCTATTTGATCAGCGTAGGCCTGGCTGATCGGAGCGCCGCCGATGATGATTTTGACTTTCTGTCTGATTTTGGCCCTCTCCAGTTCCTCGATGACTTCTCTCATGTAAATCATCGTCGTTGTCAGAAGTGCTGACATGGCCAGCACTCCGGCCACTTCTTTCCGGAGAGATTCTATGAATTTTTCTTTGGGAACATCACATCCCAGGTCCATGACATCGTAACCCGCTCCTCGGAGCATCATGCCGACGATATTCTTGCCGATGTCGTGGAGGTCTCCCCGAACCGTTCCGATGACCACTTTTCCTCTGGATTTTACTTTCGCCTTGGCGAGAAGGGGCTTGATGATCTCCAGCCCCTGGTTCATGGCCCGGGCAGAGATCAGGACTTCAGGAATGAAGATTTCCATATTCTTGAATTTCTCGCCGACGACGTTCATTCCGGCAATCAGCCCGTTGTCCATGATCTTTTCGACCGGGGCCTTCTGGGCGAGCGCCCTTTCCACAAGTGCCTTGACCTGGTCCCCATCTCCTTTTTGCACGCACGCCGAGATGTCTTCAAAAATATTCATGAGTTTCTCCTCTATAGAATAGCCTCTTTGGCCCCCACAGATCCCGCGCTCGTTCACGTTTTTTCAAGGTCATTTATCCATTGAACTCACTATTTTTTTGAGGCCAGCTTTAAGACCTTTTGCAAGGGGCCTGGGCACATGATTTTCCAGAATTTCCTTAGCTTTTTCATTGGCCCGGCTGGCCATGTCTTTTCTCTCCCCTTTTTCCCATTTTGCAAAAGGAACACGAGAAACAAGCCGAGGGAGCCAATTTTCCCTGAAATGTTTGAGCGTGTGATCACTGGTCAAGAATTCGCCTCCGGGCCCCACTCGATCGATCAGATCGAGAGCCAGGGTCTCTTGGTTGACTTCAAATCCACCCGCGATCCGTCTGACCATGCCGATGACTTCGTTCGATACCAGGAGCTGCTCATAGGACGTCGTCAGCCCGTTATTGATGTAACCGACATCATGGACGAGATTTCCTCCACTGAGTGATGACAGGAGGATCCATAGAGAACTTTCAATGGCCGCCTGCTCATCGTAAATGTTCGAATCGGAACAGCCTGCAAAGCTGAACATGGGCAGTCGATAATAGCGGGCCATGTCTGTCAGCGCGGATGTCGCCAGCATCCCGTCGGGGGATCCGTAGCTCAAGAGACCCGTGGCCATGTCGATCGGGAAAACGCCCCCTCCATAAATAAAGGGGCTGCCTTCTCTCACGAGATGAGCCAGGACATATCCCGCCAACATCTCGGCATTGGCTTGGACGATCCCCCCCGCCACTGTGACGGGGCCGGTCGCCCCTGTCAGCAAGCCGACCGTGAACACCACCGGAAGGGCCTTTTCCGCCATGAACATCAGTTTTTGGGTGGATTCCGCGGCCAGGGTGAGAGGCGATATGGGCTCCGTATAGAGGGCGATGAATGGGTTGAACCTGAGCTCCGCTTCCCCTCCGGCGATGATTTCGGCCATTTTGATGATCGCCTTCAGGTTGGCGAAATTCCAAGCCGTAAAGACGATGGGCTTTTCCGTGTTGTTGACCATCGCCTCGAAATGAAAGATATCTGAAATCTTGGGATTGACGTTGCTCGCGATTCCGGAGCACATCATGAAGCTCATCTCGTCGAGGGCATCGACGACTTTCGAGACGTTCTCGATATCTTTGAGGACGGCCTGTCTTCTGTTCAATGTGTACGGATCGACGATGTTTGGGGTATCCGAGCCGGTCCCGAAATAGACATTATTTTCTTCAAGAAACATGGCCGGCTTCCCGTTCCGGTCGCACATGCAGATCCGGGGCGGCGTATTTCTCAAGGCCTTTTCGATAAGCGGGCCGGGAATTCTAATTCTCTCTCCGTCAACAAGACAGCCGCCTCTTTTCAGAATTTCGATAGCTCTGGTCTCTTTGACGGCGACACCTGTCCTTCGCAAGACCTCAAGAGTAGACAGGTGGATGAGTTCTAGATCATCTCTAGAAAGAACCCTGAACCTGGGCACGTTGAGCTTATATCTATCATTCATGTTTCTCCTCCTTAAAGATGATGATCATTTCCTGGCTTTTGCTCGTTCCCGCTCGATGAACCAATCGATATGTTTATCAAGTACGGGAAGAGGCATGGAGCCGCTTCCCACGAGCGCCTCATGGAATTTCCTGATGTCGAATCTTCCGCCAAGGGCTTTTTCAGCCTTTTCCCTTAGCTCGGACACTTTGAGACTTCCGAGCTTATAGCCGAGGGCCTGTCCGGGCATGTCGACGGAGTAGCGCAATGTCTCCGTATGAATTTGAGCCGGGGACTCGATGAGGTTATCCTGCATATACTGGACCGCTCGAGAACGCGGCCAGCGGAGCTCATTCATGCCGGTATCAACCACCAGCCGTGTTGTCAAAAACAGGTCATTCATATACTTGCCGCAAAGACTGTAGGGATCCTGGTAGAAACCCATTTCCAAACCCAACCAGGACGCATATTCTGCCCAACCTTCATTAAAAGCGTTGTGATATGTTTCGCGGCGCCTCTTTTTGAGAGTTCATTTGTCTCCGCCGAGCACTCGGAATCTCACAAAAGCGCCCGACGCCAGAATCTTGACTCCAAACCTGCTTAATCTCCGGCAGGCGGCGACAGAAACGGAACGAACGCGGATCCTTCTATTTGAATGCGAAAACGTATTCCTGGATGCCGTGATGCAACAGGAAGGAACTGACCACAGTGAATCGGGCCATGAGTTTGGCGATATCCCGCGGCTGATGGCGTGGGGCTGGTCTCGTATCCTGGGTTGGTATTTCGTAACTCATCTGTTCGCGGTTGAGAATTCTGAACTTCGTCGGTGACACGGAGATGTTCGGCAGAGTTGAGATCAGCGCGAAAAGCCTGGTCCCCCGACGGCACCAGCGGCTCAACCTCTGAACGAGCGCCTCGAGTTCCCGCAGATTGAGATAATTAAAAAGGTCCCAGGCAAGGATAATGTCGAAGACCGTTTCATCACCGAACGCAAGCAGCGCGGAAAACACCGCCTCCTCGGACTCCTCCCCCGGCACAACCCCTGCTTTCAACTCCTGGTAACTGCGATAGAAGTCGTGGATATACAGCCGGCAGGGGAATTCCGACCAGAACCGGACGTTCGCTTCGAGGGCGGGGCCGAGGTCCAGGATGGAGTAACTTCGATCGCCCCGCAGCGGGTCCAACAGCACATTCAGTCCGAGCGATTTGTGCACTGCGGGCGAAACCTGGGTTTCTCGAGGATCACTCAGAGTCATGGCATGCTACGGCGAAAGTACTCGCTGCAGGCCGCCAGGCGGCGGCCATCTCGCGCCGTCGGAATCAGACTTTATCCCCGGTCTTATCCTGTTTAATCACCTGCTGTGACGGAGGCTTCACTGCAGTCTTATCTGTATGTAACGGTTTTTCTTCCACCACAGGTTTGGAAGTCATGTCGATGCTGCCTTTGAAGTCCGACCCGTCCTCCAGACTCACACGCGGGGCAGCAAGGTTGCCTCGCACAGTGCTGGATTGCCGCAAGATAATCTGCTCTGACCCATAGAGATTACCTTCGACCTCTCCCATAACGACGATGCTCCGCCCATGGATATCAGCCTTGATGCGCCCGCTCGTGCCGATTGTGACGCTGTGCTGAGCCAGTTCGATCTTCCCCTCAACCCGGCCCTCCACAAACAGATCCTCGTCTCCTGAGAGGCTGCCCTTGATCTCAATAGAAGGACCGATCAAAGCCCGTTCCTTAGCAGGCGGCGGCTGACTCCGCGGGAATGATGGCTGTGGCGGCGGTTGCATGGGAGTCTGGGTCATAGGGTTGTCCGCGTCCGATTTTTTCCAGATCATTATCTCCTCCTTAAATCTAAATTCACCGTCTCTCCCTTTTTAGTCGTAGCAGCGCAATATGTCAAGGACGCAAGCGCACTGGCCGGACACCGTGAGCTTCCCGGCCATATCACAAACATGTAACAAAAAGTGCCCAAAATTGCCTAAACGTGACTAACGGTGCTCAAAGGAAAACGTTGATTCATAGGGGGAAAAAGGAGCGCGCCTGGCAGGTCGGGGGCAGAGAGGACCGCCACCCGGGGCGACGGCCGGCTCTTCCTTATTAGCTTGCCCCTCCTGTGCGAAGGTCGCGGACGCCCCGAGAAAAACCAGGGCGAACAGGAAGACGGGAGCAATCGCTCACTTTTTCTTTGCGGTGAAGGTTCCGTTGGGCTGATGAGAGATGAGTTCGGTGACCACGCCAGCAGCGTCCTGCTTGAATTCAACGCTGTATCCCTGCATGCCCTTGAGATTGAACTCCGTCCCCCTGTACGGGATGAGCTCGAAATCCTGTTGGCCGGCGAGGGTCATGATCAGGCTTTTTCCCTCCCGCAGGACGATCTTGATCTCGACTCCGGAGAGGATATAGGTCCCGACGAACTTCTCCAGGAACCCCTTCTCCATCATCCCTTTGTCGGCGGCGCGGGTAAACACGATGTCCTTGACCGAAGGATCCAGCGCCAGCGGGACGGAGAGGCCCGCGATGTTGCCTTTAAGGTCGATGGTAAACGCAACCTTAAATTTCATTTCGTTGCCGAGGAGCATGGTCTTCAAGTCGAAGATATCGTAATGGTAATGGGACAGCGGGCCTTCCAGCACAGGGGTCTTCAGCTTCAGGCCGTCGCCGTCCTTGATGACGGAAACCGTGCCGTACCCGGGATTCTCGTAATCGCCGGTGTAATCCGCGAGCGGATGAGACGGCCGGGTGTCCAGCTTCCGGTCTTTGTCCTTCTCGGCCTCGGTTTTCTTGGCTTCCGCTTTCATCTTGGCCAGAAGCTCTTTAATCCTGTCGTTCCAGGCCGTCTGGTCCAAGCCAAGCAAGCGCTCGTAAGCATTGAGGACCACGGTGTAGGTGCCAAAGTTGGCGTTTAGGTTGGAAAGAAGGACTATGCCGATATTTTCCCGTGGGGAAAAGGCAACCACGGCCGCAAACCCATCGACATTCCCTCCATGTTGAATGAGCAAATGACCCCTATAGTCATCAACAAGCCAGCCCATGCTGTAGCTTTCAGGGCCGAATTCGCTGGCCTTTTCCGCGAACGGGAGCAAGGCGCTCTGCATGGCCATCTGTGGAGTACAGAATTGGCTGAATGTGGCCTCGGAGAAAATCTGCTTATCTCCGAATTTTCCCCTGCCAAGGTGGAGCATCACCCACTGGGCCATGTCCAGGACGTTGGAATTGACCGAGCCGGCCGGCCCGATGGCGGCGATGTCGCGGAACGGCACCCGCTCGACCTTGTCCTTGATCTCCATATAGGGATAGGAAAAGTCCGGGGTCTTTTGCGTCAGGGCGACGGAGAAGTTGGTCTCTTTCATTCCGAGGGGATCGAGGATTTTCTTCTGCGTGAAGTCCTCCCAGCTCGAGCCGTCGACCTTGCCCACAAGGTATCCCGCCGTCATGACCATCAGGTTGTTGTACTGGAATGTGGTGCGGAGCTCTTTGTTCATTTCGAGGTAGCGGAGGCGGTCATAAAGCTCCCGGCGGTCGAACTGACCCCCCATCCACATCAGCTCGTGGCGGGGCAGGCCGGTGCGGTGGCTGAGCATGTCGCGGAGTGTGATGTGATCGGACGCATATTCGTCCTGGACCTTGAAATCAGGGAGATACGTCCTCACGGGTTCGTCCCAGCCGACCTTCCCTTCGTCGACCAAGATTCCCACGCTGGCCGCCGTGAAGGCTTTGCTGCAGGAGCCGATGGGGAAGATCGTATGCGGAGTGACCTTGAGCCCTTGTTCGACGTCACGGAAGCCGAAGCCCTCCGCGAAGATCACCTTGCCGTCCTTGACGATCGCAACGGCCATCCCCGGGACCTTCCATTCGGCCATCGTCTTGACGACGAATTCGCTGAATCCCTTGAGGTTGACCGGCTTTGGGGCCTTCGTCGCCGCGAACGCGGGCGAAAGGCCGAGCGCAAGAATGAGGAATGACGCGAAGAAACCATGGTAACGTTTGTTCATGCAAAAACCTCCTGATAATGATATACGCAATTCTCCGCTCCGGGTTTAAACGGACCCGTTTTCGCGGTTATGTACCGCCGGTCGTCCGCACGCACCCTTGTCCCCATCCCCCCGCCTTGGGCGCCAGATCGGTTCCGGCCAGACGCCCTGGGCTTCCCCCTCTCCATGTCACCGCCATGTCACAAATATGTAACAAAAAATGCTTAAACTTGCCTAAACGTGATTAAACCTGCGAATGAGAAAACGTTGATTCATATGGAGAAAAGGAGCGCGCCTGGCAGGATTCGAACCTGTGACCTACGGATCCGGAGTCCGTCGCTCTATCCGCTGAGCTACAGGCGCGTCGGCAAATAATCTTATCTCATCGCAAAACGTTTGTAAATCGGAAAGAGCTGATCACAATTGGCCACAGAAACAAAGAGCCGCGGCCTCATTGAAATCGTAACAAATTGATAATAATCATGTTTCATAGAAGCCCAAAAAAGAAGAGCGACGGATGAAAGATCCGATGATCTGAGGTTAAGCTAATACTAATGAAAATAGCAGCCTTCAGTCCCGCCAGCCTGGGCCTGACGCCCTCGACTTCGGGCAAGTCCAGAGGTTGGAAAATTTACTCCTGGGCTGGAATATTGATCGGGGGCAGGCCATCGTCGAGGAGCTTTGCTGGGTCCACCCTTCTTATTGTTTTAAATACTTGTCAAAGAATTTTAGGAATTCGCTGAAATATTCTATATAAACTAGAGGGTCGTTTTGCCCAATGTGATGATCCTCTTGGGGTTTGTAGAAAAGTCTTACTTCTGGACCGTTTTCTGTTGCGCGTTTGTTTTCTAATTCACGGGCAAAGGAGAGGCCCTCCTTCGGATCCACCTGGAAATCTTTCCCTCCAACGGCGATAAATATCGGATTCGCAAGATTTTGAGCGAAGTTGAGGGGCGAGTGCTCGTGATAATAGGAGGGGTCTTCCTCAGGTTTAGCTCCGACTCGGTCGGGCGGAAACGATACTTTAGCGTTGCCGCTCTCGGAGACCTGAGCGCGAAACCAATCAGGGTGAAAAACGGCGATCGCATTGACGGCATACCCTCCCAGGCTCCGGCCGATGATTCCGATTCTTTCCTCTGGATTGCGTCCCTTCGTGACGAGGGAGCGCTTGCCGGATAGGATATCGTACAGGTTCGGAAGTGTCGTCGGTTTTTCATAATTTCCGTATGGTACCCCGTTGTAGTTAACTTGGATAACGTCATAGCCCTTTAACAAAAGCCATTGCACCTTGTCATTAAAATCGTATTCACTGTCCCTAAAGGATGGCGCGCCCCCGTGAACGTAGACAATTCCCGGGCAATTCGGCTGTCCATAAGGGCTTCGGTAATAGATACCCTGGGGGCTTAATCTCTGTGAAGGATGAACTCTTTCCAATTGGACCAATCGGCCCTTTGTGGCCCAGGAGATTTTGTTGTCGCAGAGAGTTCTATCTTGTCCGGAACGCAAGTCATATTGCTCAAGGGAGCCGGGGTTATCTGCCGAATAGGAGACAAAGATCAGATCCCGATTGTTTTTATCCTCGAAAGCGCCGATCCTGCAACCCCGGATTTGGACATCGCGTCTTGTGCCCGTCGTCAGATCCAATCTCCTGACGAAGAATCTTTCTCCGTTCTCATCGGTTATGCTTTGGCGATACTCCAGGATGCCGGAAGAAACATTCACAGGAAGAACAGTGTCAACTTGGGGATTTCCCCCGGGCAACAAATCGATGAGTCGTGGAGAGCCAAGAGGATTCGCCTTCAGCTTCCAGAGCATGCTGCCCAAATCGCTGTCCGCGCCTCCCCAATGATCGTAACCTCCGTAAGTCGAAAAAATGAGGGAGTCGCTTTTTTGATCGAACCCCAAGAACATCAATCCCTCTAGACCTTGATTTCTATTCTGTAATGCATCCGGAGGCAAATGGATCTGGCTGTACTCGGTTTTGGGAGCCAGATCGATTCTGAACAGGCCGGTCTCTTCTTTCGATCGGGTGCCCGACACGAATAGCGACCTGATCCCTGAGGTCGTTTCATCAATGATTTCAAAATTGAGGATGATCGGCATCTCCACTTCCACTTTGGTGAGTGCGGATGAAGGCGGAGAGTTGATGTCACAGGAGTATTCAAAGAGATTAAATTTTGGATCAGTCCCCTTGGCCCCGGCAATATAGAGCGAATTGGTCCGGGACCTTGACCACTTGAAATTAGAGATTCTTTCCAGAGGATTGATTTCCTGAACCGTCTTTTTAATGAGATCGCAGATTATGAGCGGGGCGGCGCCCCGGCCATCCTGCAGGTTTCTATATCCGTTAAAGACGGCCAGACGATGATTGGAGTTTAAGGTGAGTTGGGAAAAGATATAATAGCCGAAATGATCAATCCTTCTTTCGATCGCCCTTGTGTACAGGACCTCTTTTTTGCCAGAAACGATGTTGAAAACGGAAGCCACATAATTTCCGTCGAGGATCTCGAGCAGAAAAATCCTTTGTCGGTCAATTGAGCTGAAATTCAAGATCATGCTCGGGCGTCGGATTCTTAAAAGAATAGACTGATCATCAGGTCCGGCGGCAAAAATATGCCCAGCGCCCAGCAACAAAAGGAACACAAACAAAAAGGACAAAATCTTTTTTAACAAGATGCATCCCTCGATTAGGAAATATTGATATCGATCTCCTAGAATTGCAGGACAAATCTACAATAGATGATGATCCGAGTTCAATATCAAAGAAATGGGTGTTGTGTATGAAAAGGGACTTTCAGGACGAAGAGCAAAATGCTTGAAAATCTCGCTCCAGAGGTGATACATTTCTCTTGCCTGTGCATATCCTCTTCCTCCATCCGAGAATCGGCTAAAAGCGCCCGTAAAAGCGGGAGAAGAGAAGTATCCTGAGACCGAAGATTAGAATCCGCCCCTGGGTCATCCATTGATGGACATAGCATCCCTGGATGAACCCAAAATTGATGACCATTGTCCGAGGAGGCTCCCTTGCTGAAAAGAGGAATTTTATTTTTGTTTTTGTTCGCCCTCGGCTGTTGGGTGTCCGGCCAAACGGCCGTGCCCACAGAGTCTCAGGGCCTCAGCACATTGAAGTTCAGTGATCTACAGGCCTATCACGGCATTTTTGGCCTGATATCCCCGGACGGCAAAACAGTCTTATACACCATCGAGGAGATCGATCGGACATCGGATGAGCTGCATTACACGACTTGGAAAATTGCCTTTCAAGGGGGTGCGGCTATCCAAATGACGCAAGAGGCGAATAAAGATCGTTCTTTTCAGTGGCGGCCGGACAGCGCGGCCTTTTCTTTTCTCGGCGAGAGATACAAAGAAAAAGGCCTATATCTGATCAACAGCGACGGCGGTGAACCGGTCAAACTCTTTAATCACGAGGAAGGCATCAACCAATACCTCTGGAGCCCGGACGGGCGCAGGTTAGCCTTCCTGGCCAAAGACAAGCTTCCGGAACAGGAAGACAAGCTCAAGCAAGAGAAAAAGGACGCGATTGTCGAAGACGAGGTTTTTCAGATGAATCATCTCTGGATATTCGATTGCCAGAGCAAGAAAGAGGAAAGACTGACCGGAGGAGATGATTTTTCAATCATGCTCCTTTGATTGGAGTCCGGATTCAAAAAAGATAGCCTTCTCAGCGACTCCGAGTCCGAGGATGATCGACTATCCCAAATCGGATATCTATCTCGTTGAAGCAAGAACGCTGAACGGGTCTGCAGAGATAGAAGGAGACCAAGTCCGATTGCCTAAGCCTCTGAGAATCACCACGAACCCGGGTGAAGATATAGCCCCCCAGTTTATTCCGGATGGGCATTCAATCGTCTATAAATCTCGCCAAGCCAAAAATCTCATCGGTGATTACAAAATGATGAGAATCTCCATCCAAGGAGGAACTCCGGAAGACATCAGCCCCAAGGCGGAATCTGGCTCCCCTAAGCTATTATTTTTCACCGGATGGGAGTTCCGTCTATTTTTGCGCCTTGGCAGGGACTCTGATCAATATCTATCGAATGAATCTCACTGACAGGATCCCAGAACCGCTTGGGCCATGGAGAGGGACCTATATGCCTGTCGGTTTCAATGCTTATATGTCACCCAGTTTTAATAGAGACCGAACGCGCTTGGTCTTCTCTTTTGCAGACTTACTCCATCCGGCTGAGCTTTATTGGGCCGAAACATCGAGCTTCAAACCCAACAAGCTGACAGATATCAATCCAAACGTCCGAAATCTGAAGCTCGGAAAAACCGAGCTCATAACCTGGAAGAGTTTTGACGGGCTGAATATCGAAGGCCTCCTGCTTTATCCAGCCGAGTATCAGGCCGGAAAAAAATACCCCTTGATCATGGCCATCCATGGAGGCCCCGCCGATGCCTTTCGCCAGGATTTTGATCCAGAGGGCCAGTATTATTCGGGGCAGGGCTACTTTGTTTTCAAACCAAATCCGAGGGGATCCGCGGGCCGAGGGAACGCGTTCAGGTGCGCGAATTTGGGAGATTGGGCGGATGGACCCTACAAAGATATCATGGCTGGAGTCCAAGATCTGATCGGCAAGGGCATGGTCGATGAGAATAGAGTGGGGATCATGGGCTGGAGCTATGGCGGCTACATGACGGCCTGGGCTATCACCCACACAAACCTTTTCAAGGCGGCTGTCATCGAGGCCGGGATCACTGAGAACATATCAGCCTGGGGTGGCCAAGATTCTCCGCTTCATTTTGAAGCCTATTTTGGTGGAAGCCCCTATGAGGATGGAAGATCCGAACTCTACACAAGACTCTCCCCCTTAACGTATGTCAGGAACGCAAAGACACCCACATTGATTCTACATGGGCAAGATGACAAACGGGTTCCTCCCGGACAGGCCTCCCTATTTTATCGGGCCTTAAGGGACATTCACGTCCCGGCTCAACTCGTCTGGTATCCAAGGACTGGGCATGCTCCGGACGAGCCCAACCTGCGCCTCGACGTGATCATGCGCCAGGCGGCGTGGTTTTCAAGATACCTTCTTGATCGAGAAATGACCATCTGGCAGGAAGGGCCGAAGCCTCCCGAGGATTATCCATGCCCAAAAGCGGATGCCACGCACCGTTATATTTCCGTCCCGATCGACTGCGGCCACCCGGAATTAGGAACTTTCCCACTCTATTATGAGACGAACAAAGACTTTGACGTTTCTAAAAGAACCGTTTTCATCCTTCGTGACGGACAGCAGCCGATGTACGCCCAGGGTGCGGCGGATGAGTTCAAGAAAAAATACAATCTTGACCTGAATTGTGTTCAACTCGAACACAGAGGAATGCCCTGCTCTAAGCTCCAATATGTTTTTACGGGAAGCGGAGTCGATTGGAAGAGAGCCTATGACGTCTTTAACGCGCAGAATATCGTTGCCGACATCGATCGTGTCCGGATCGATCTTCTGGGAAAGGATGGAAAGATCTTCCTCTTCGGACAATCGGGCGGAGCGATCTTGGTCTGCCAATATCTGGCAGATTTTTCTCAGCACGTGGACCGAGCATTCGTCGAGCGAGGATCCGACAACCTTGAAACGGTGATCAACAGAGACCGCCAGTTTTTCTTCGGATCACTTGAAAAAGAAAAAGTGTTAACTGAATATCTGGACGTGCTAAAGAGCCGGATCGTACCGGAAGTGCAGTTTTTATGGATTCTCCAAAGGATGGGATACGACTATCTTCCTTCTGATAAAATGCAGATCAAGCTCATCCAAAGCCTTAGTGACCAAGATTTCGCTTTATATGATAAATACACCAAAGTCTACCAAAACATAGAGGACTACTCTGCGACCATATTGAAATACGCTCCTTTCAGCGCGGTGAGGCTTTATGAATTGTTTTTTCCCTCGATAGAAGGTTCCAGAAGAGATCCCGACTATGGATTATTCGGACCACTTTTCGCTCCGCTCAATAGACTGGCCAAGGAGGGAATGATCCATCCTTCGATCGTCAACCTCAGAAGACCTCTCTCGAAAATCCAAACCGAAGTCTTCCTTGTGGCCGCAAGATGGGATCACGTCATTCCCTATGAAGATATGGAGGAAATGAGCAAAAACATCCCCAGCTCGAGGCTGGTCATATTCGATGATTCCCATCGCACGGTCAAAAACCGGAACTGTCATCTCAGACTCGTCAAGGCGTTTTTTGAAAGAGGACTTTTTTCAAAGGATATCGAAGGAATCTTATCTGAAAATGACTGCGCTTTATGGAAATGATCGATGGCTAGGGGTGCACCTTGCCCGAGGCGAATAATTCGTTGACCTCCCGGCTATTCTTAAAGACTCGTTTATAGGCGTATTCCAGATAGGGTTTGCTCTTGACGAACATCTCGTCGGAAACGAAGTTTTCTATCCAGCGACAAGGTGCCAGGTCTTTATAAGGCTTCAGGAAGATGTATCCTCGACTGATGTCCGCGAACGTCACTTTCGGCTGCCAGTAAAAATAATAATCCCGGCTGTCCCGGATCTCGGCGAACGGAGAGCCCGGGACGTCGAAGCCCACGGGTTTGTTTCCGTTGGCGGCCATGATTTTTTCTATAAAAGGTGTGAAGCCGGGATTTCCCCCCTTATAGTCCTTACGGATCACCGAAGGAGAGTCGTGCTCCAGATGAAATCCGATCTGGAATATTTTTTCTCCCGTACTTCTGGTAGAGCAGATATCCCATCCTCGGCCATATCCCTATCACTTCCTTTGTTTTCTCGTCCCGACGAGGTTGTCCATAATGGGTGAATGAATGATTGAATCCGATATAGACAATCCCCTTCCGGTTCTTGGCGATGGTTTCCCTTTCGACATTGGCCGTCAGCCAGTTATCTCTCTCTAAAACATCCGGCTGGGCCTTAGCTTTTTCGATGAGGGAAGGATCTTTCAGTTGTTGTGCTTGCCAGAGGGTCCATAGTTGATAATCCATTTTTTTGTCGATGCCGATAACTTTCAGCCGTTCGCTTCCGCTGGGAAGACTTCTATTAAGTTTCCACACGGCCTCGAGAACATCCCAATATTCCCCGTATCCCCAGAGGCGCCAATTTTCGGACCGGGCAATATCTAGAGCGAGAGCGGAATCATAGAAGTCTCCTTCCACGAGACGGGCAATCTTCTCATTGTCCTCGGCGTTGCATGCTTCCATGGCAATCACCCTGACTCCAGCCTTATGATAGGCTTCAATCGCGACCTGCTTGAACAACTCGAGGTAGTCTTTCTTGTAATGAGGTTCTCCGAGGATGACGATTTGATGCGTTTTGCATTTTTCGACACAATACTCCACGGGATCTATCGCTTTTTCTTCGAGCCATTTCACAAATGCCGGGAATTTTGAAGCGTGGATGTCAGCCACTTCCACGGGGGCCTTCGCGGATTCCTTTTCCTGTCCGAAACTCAGACCTCCCATCGCCAGGACAACAGAGCCGCTAAAACAAGCGTTTTTTTCCTCGTTGCTTTCTTCATGACGCTCCTCTAAACATCCTACCGGCTCCTCCGGATCTGGGTCTCGTTGTTGATTTCGCACCGAAATCTTCTTTGCCTAGAATAAGCTTGCGGCGTTCTTCCTCGCTCACTGATTCCTATATTTTCGCCCGCGCAACATCATGGAACCCCTGTTCCATATGGAATCCAATCTGAATATCCGAGGACGCCCATGCGATACCCATAAGGCCATTCCCTTCGTCGCATTGTCGTAATCGGACTGGCTGTAATGGGTGAAGGAATGATTAAAGCCGATAAGGACCCGATTCCGTATTTTCGAGCGTAAATCCAAAACAACGTTCCTAAGGCCGCCCAGATGAGGATCACAGCCCATTCCAAAGGAACGGCATTCTTTGCGCTCAGATAGGGAAGATACAGAGAGTAAAGAAGCATCCCTGATGCGACAAGGACCCCTACTGCCGCCGTAACGATGCCCCCTGGCAGGTTATAAGGACGAGTTCGCTCGGGCTGGGTGATCCGGAGTTTGATCACGCCCAGACAGGAGGTTAGATAAGCAAGGGCGAAACAAAACGCTCCTATGTTGACGATGGGAACCAGTGCTTTTTTCCCTATGAAAACGCCCATAAATCCCCCGGCACCGACGAAGAGGATAGCTACGGTTGGAGACTTCAGGCGGGAGTGGAGGCGACCGAAAGCCGGTGGAATGATCCTTCCTCGACCCAGCGCAAAGATGATACGGGAAGAGGCAATGAAGAGCGCATTCCATACGGAGATGATTCCACACAGGCCGGCAAACAACACCATCTTAGCGAATATCGGGGATTTGAATGTAGCCAGAAACGCCCCGTAGGCGGGAAGGTCAATATTCAGGAGACCCCTCCAGGGAGATGACATCGATGCGGAAAGTATGACCAGGATATAAAAGAGAGCGGCCGCTCCTATGGCGAACAAAATAACTTGGCCGACCCTCCTCAGAGAGGCCTTTTCCGCCTTCTCTTCCATGACTTGGGGAATGATATTGAACCCCCCCAGCCACAGCGGAACAGTGATCAACACTCTCAGAACGCATTGAATTGCGGAGCCAGTGCCCTCCTTTGAGAACAACGGCCTTAGGTTAGCCGTTTTTCCCCCAGAATCCCGGCCCCGATGAAGACCAAGGAAAACACGACGAGGGCGAGAATGAGGATTTCTTGAAACCTTATCGCAGATTTCATGCCGCGGTAATTGAGCAGCGCAAAAAAGCCGACCCCACCCAGCCCCAGCATCAAACTGCCCAAATGCACGGGGTCCCCGTGAATTGAATAGAGAAGTGCCCCCTTGAAGCCAGGAATTAGAGTGTTTACTATCCATCCAGCCGAGATGGCCACGAAGGAAATGTAGGTGATGAGCGACAAGGCCAAAAACCATCCGACGGCGAAGGAGGTTCGGAGTCCGAAGATTTCATAGGAGTAAGCGATCTCGCCTCCGGTCACGGGCAGCATCGTCGCCAGCTCGGCATAGCAAAGCCCTATGAACATCATCAAGGCGCCGCCGATCAGAAAGGCCAGAATCGAACCGGCGGGCCCAGCTTGGGCCAGCCAAATGCCGACGTAAATGATCCACCCAACCCCGACGATGTTTCCGAATCCAAGGACAAAAAAATGCCTGAGTTTCAGCTCTCTTTTGAGTTTTGTTTCTTTGTTCTCGGCCTTCATCTTCTTCCCGTCTTCATGATCGCGGCTCGTTCATAGGAGAGGGCGTTATTTTCGGGTACTTATCCCCAGATACGTCCCGCCTAAATTCCTCAAGGGCCTCTTCGATCATCGTCCACAACTCCAGGTACGTCTTGAACGGCTTGGGAAAGGCAGGGTCAACCAATCCGATCAACTGATACAGAACGACCGCTTGGCCGTCACAATGAATTCCGGAATCGACCCCGATCGTGGGAATTCTTAACATGTCCGTTATGCCCCGCGCTGTGTCGGGCTCGACGTGGTCCAAGAGTATGGAAAAGCACCCCAGCTTCTCGAGGTTAGATGCCTTGGCCGACAGGCTCCGCGACCGGACGTCTTTTCGTTCCGAGAAGACGACGTGGTCATTTCCCGGCTCCAACGCCGGGCCGATGTGTCCTATGACCGGAATCCCATTTCCGATGATCTTCGCAGTCGTTTCAAAACACCGGTCAAACCATTCTATTTTTACAGCATCGCATCCGGCTTCGTCCAAGAAACGTCTGGCATCGGCGACGGCATCCTCGGGAAGGCCGTGATAGGATTCAAAGGGCATATCGGCGATCACCATGGCGCGGGAGGCCCCGCGGGAAACAGCCTTCGCGTGGTGCAGCATTTCCGGCATGCCGACCAGATTGTTGGATCCGAGCCCCAGAACGTATTTGGCCAGAGAATCCCCAACGAGAATCATGTCGATGCCCGCCTGGTCGGCGAGCCTGCTGAAGGGATGATCATAGGCAGCGAGCATGGATAATTTCCGTTTTCCTTTGAGGCTGATCACCTCCTCAACCGTCAGACGACCTCTGTTCATATTTTTGTCTCTCCTGGGATGTACTTATTCGAATAGGCGGACGGCTAAAGACACATAATCATCGCGGGCGGGTCCGAAAATATCGAGAACGGTTGTATCCTGTATGGCTAACAAGAGTCCATGTGGTTCATTTGACTTAAAATAGAAAATCGTCCCCGGCCCGACCATGAATGCTTCCTTTCCTTTTCCATAGACGAATTCCGCTTTCCCCTCAAGGACGTACCCCAGCTGTTCTTGAGGATGGCTGTGGATGGCCATCTTTGCGCCCTTCTTAAGGAGCACGATCTGGGCGGTGCAGTGTTCTCCGGTGACTATTCTGGCCTGAATGGATTCGGCGAGCTTTTTCCACTCCAGGGTTGCACTGTCGATCACCTTAGCCATTGTCAATTCTCCTTATGATCCCACCCGGGTCAGCCATTTCACATATTCCTTCGTTTTTCCTCTGACCGCGTCGCGATACGCCTCCTGCAAACGCTTGGTGATGGGTCCTGCCAGGCCTAGGCCGATTGTCCGAACCTCCGTTCCGTCTGAGGCCACGGAACCGTCCTTAACGCGCACGATGGGGGTTACCTCTGCGGCTGTGCCGGTGAAGAACGCCTCCTCAGCGCTCAGAAATTCTCCTTTCGTGATGGGTCCGATGGTAATTCTGTGGCCGAGGTCCCTGGCGATCTCCAAGATGCTCGCACGTGTGATACCCTCCAGGATCGATTCCGAGGCGTCATTTGTTTTCACCGTATTTCCTTGAACGACGAAAATATTCTCGCCGGTTCCCTCGGCGATATTTCCTTCCAAATTCAGGAATATTCCTTCATCGCAACCCGAGGCACGGGCCTGGATGGAACAAATGACGGATTGAACATAAAGGCCTCCCAGCTTCCCCGATGTGTCCAGTTGGCTGGGATGGATCCGGCGCGAAGAGAGGACGCAGGCGGAAACGCCGTGCGCCGTTTGATCGCCGAAATAAGCGCCCCTTTCCCAAGCACCAATAACCAGTTCGACGGGGCAGAAACTGGGGACAAGGCCAAGCCCTCCATAAGAATAGTAGGCCAAGGGACGGATGTACGCGGAGTCGAGCTCGTTCTCTTTCACAACCAGCTTGACGGCCTCGATGATCTCGGGCTTGCTGTACGGAATCGTCATGTCCAGAATGGAAGCGGAATGAAAAAGCCGGTCGACATGCTCAGAAAGGCGAAAGATAGTAGGACCGTCGTCTGTAGGATAAGCACGAAGACCTTCGAATACGGAACTGCCATAATGAAGAGCGTGCGTCATGGGGTGCTCGTGGGCGTCGGACCAATCATAGATTTTCCCCATCTGCCAGTACTTCTTCGCCTTTTGATGATTTTGGGTATCGAACATTCTCTTCCTCTTTTCGACGTAACGACTAGTGTTTCCATAAGGCAGTGACATCGGAGGCAAGAACGCGGTCGACCGCCGAACCCTAGGCCCTCTGACGCTTTAACCTCACGCGCTTTGATTTGAACGAGCAGACCGGGCGTGCCGCGTAGAGGAGCGCGAACAAGGGTTGATCCCTCCTATTTCCACACCGGGCAATCGCCGGATGCCAGAACTCTGTCGACTTCCTGCGAAAAGACGCCATTTTCAAAAAGGGCTCTGAAGAGCGTGGGGAAGCAAGCCTTAATTTTCTTCCCGGAATGGAGGTCGTCCATGATCGCAAGCCTCGAATGCGGCATGTTTTTGTTCATGTCCACCATTTCTTCATAGGGCAGGATATTATCCCAGCGGGCAGCAACGAGCAAAACTTCGGTTTTGATCGTGGACAAGGATTTCCTGACGTTGATGACCTTGGGATGGATGGCTCCGGCTTTCTCAAGCTCCTTCAAGGGCCGAATGAGCGGCTCGAGTCCGCATGTCGGGTCGGTTGGAGACGAGTTTGAGCACACGATCCCCATTTCATAGATCCTGACGGTCGAGAAAGGTGTTGTCTTGTTTATCATTTCGGCGAATTTTTCGACGTCTTGATAGTCCTTAGCGTATTTTTCATACAGAGATCTGTCTCCAGCCTGGAGACTCTGAATGAACTTGATTTGCATTTTTTCCTCGGGCCGATAATCGTAGCCGAGCCTCTGAACGATCCACAAGAATTCTACTGGAGGAACAGTGCGCTTTTTGAGAATATCCTGATAAGCCTGTGCCATTCCATCGTTCTCTAAAAGACGCAGAAACTTTTCGTGTTGCCTCAGGTTGGCCGATTCCGGGTCATCGGAGGTGCAATAGATGAACGCCCTATCCACGTGAATAGAGTATTTGGCCAGATATTGGCAGGCCAACGTCCCTGCTCCGGACCCACCCATGAGGAAGACCGTACCGTTTTCCCCCAGCAAATCCATGCGGATCCGGTCGATGTCCTCTATGACATTTTCAGAGCGGAAAACGTCATAGGCTTTCGGCCAATCCACTCCTTTTTTGCTGAACACATAATCGACTTTGGAACAGGGCATGCCGCGGTGCTCCATACGGACGATATTCATATCAAGCTGATATTCCTTCTTCAGCTCATCCGGAGCTCCAACGGCTGGCTTTTGCTGCTGACCGTCATTAAGGATGAAAAGAGTTCTTTTGGCGGGGTCGAAATCTCCGTTGGTTTCGTAATAAAGTTGAAACGTTCCCAACTCGGGACGGGAATAGACGAGGGGGACCTTGATATAGCGATGAGTGACGTCGGCCTTTGGACAAGGATTTTGTTCCTCCACAATAATACCGGTTCGAGATCCTGGTATCTCATTCCGAGCATCCAGGCCGGGAGCTAAGACCGTGAACGATACCGAAAAGATCAGAACAACAATTATCTTTCTCATGATAGGACCTTTTTTCGGAGGGCCTTTGAAATCGAGCCGGAGGGAAGCGGATCTTCAGGATCCCTTCCCTCCAGGCGCATATCCTACCGCCTTGATGGATAAAACTAGAAAGTCAAGCGAAATCCAAGCCTCAAGGTGATCGGCGGGAAACAGGTGCACGGGCTTGCTAAACGCGTCCTCTTTGGAGAGAGGATAAACGGTGCCCAGCATTTCATAATATTGTCTGCCGTTGGCCCTGTTGATGATATTGAAAACGTCGGCGATCAGCTCGAGATTCGAGGCCTGCCCGACACGAAAGATTTTCGAAATCCGTCCGTCCAGAAAATAAGTCGTCGGGAATCGCCGGTTCCCTCTCTTCTCGATGGGAAAACGGATGGAGGAATCACGGTAGAGCCCGGTCAGGACGAAGGTTTCGTTGGGTTCCCAGTTCAGGCCCGAGAGAATACGAAAATTGCCGCTGACCGAGAATCCCATCGGCAACAGATAGCTTCCAAGGAGTTTGAACTGCCACGTCCGGTTGTAAGTCAGATATCCCCATTGGAGAGGATTCTGTGTATAGATCGGATCCGTGTCCTGTCCCCAATTGTAAACGACGGGTCCATCCGTATTGTCCGTGTTCCCCTGACTGTTCTGATAAACGAGAGAACCCATAAACGACCAATTATCGCTCGGACGTTTTTTCAAAGAGACGATCGCCAGATGGTGGTTTCTTTTCGCCCAGGTCGAATTGGTGTAATACCATTGGTCGGGGAGTCTATCGACCTGGTCCCAGAGAGTTATGGAAGTACCGAGATACGGATCGGTGAACTGGACTTCTTTATAGGTGTGCTGCGTTTTGGTATCGATGACGATCAGATCCCGGTCTCTCTTATAGATATAGTCCAAACTCAGAGCCCAATCCTTGAACAGAAGCCTCTCGTATCCGAGGTTGAGAACGTCGGTATAAGGCGTGTGGATGTTTTTATCGACGGGGGTGAGGGTCTTCCCTGCCCCACTGAAGATCATCCAGTTCCAGCTCAGGATATAACTCGAGAGATTGGCAATATTCTCTGCAGTCGGCACAAAGGGGCCGGGCAAGAACGCCGCCCAGGCGGAGACATCTCCAAGGCCTGGTAGGGCGTAAGTGAACCCTCCGGTCACGGTTTTGTCAAAGTATCTTCCCAAACTCACCCGAAGCACGTTCTTGGCGTCTCCCGTGAGATCATAGGAAAGGCCGAGACGGGGAGCCAGATTTTTAAACTGGGTGATCGTCCCGCTGACATTTTTCGCCGTGAGCCTCGTCCCGTCATAACGCAGGCCGAGATTGACATTCAACTTTTTTCCAACCTGAACGCTGTCCTCGGCAAATGCGCCTATTCTATTGACCTTGCCTTCGGTATGAATGTTGTATCCAAGCCATCCATAGGCGATGGTTAGCCCAGAGAAGGAAACGACCTGGATATTTGTCAAACCGGTTCCCCCCGTCCCGTCATTGTTATTCTTAACAGACGAGATCTCATATTCGACTCCCAACTTGAATTCGTGCGAGGCGTGCAGAAAATCATCCGCATAATGGGTGAGTGTCGCGTTCACTTGGTTCCTGGAACGAAGATTGTTGATGATATAGCCTGATGACCCATAGACGCGGTTGCCCGAACGGTCGTTGATGCTGGGGACATCGGGGGAATTCGGATCTGTCGCATCTCTCCCATTAAACCCGGCATATTTCAGGTTGAAGATTGTATTGGCTGTCATTAAGTACTGCCAGCTTGCATGCCAGGCGGTGCTGCGGAAAAGGCGGCTATATCCGACCTCCTCTCCGCTGCCTGGCTTCAGGCCCAGATTGTCATGGTTCAAAGGATCCGAATTGACCATGAATGACAATTGGTTCTTAGCGTTGGGCACCCAATCCAATCGTCCTTGAAAGTGCGGTTGTCGCAGTGTGGCGTAGGCGGCGTCTCCGTACTTCTTGGATCTCAGGCCCGTATAACCTCCCGCAAGGAAAAAGAACATTTTTTCCTTGATGATAGGTCCGCCGAAATTTCCAGCTATTTCGGGATTATATTTGACATCATCGGGGTTGAGGTCGATGACGCCTCCGGAATTATTGCCTGCCAAACGGCTGTCAGAATAATAGGTGCTCAGCCCGCCGTGATAGGCGTTGCTTCCCGCTTTGGTGATGACATTGAGGACGGCCCCAGAAAAATTGCCGTATTCCGCCGAAGCTCCGACCCCGACGACTTGAATCTCCTCGATCGTATCGTAACTGGGGTTCACCCACGTCGCTCCGCTATCCAGGTCGCTCACGTCGACCCCGTTTAATAGGTATGCGCTCGTGGAGGAGCCCTGATAATAATCGGAGTCTGCGTTGCCGCCCGCCCCGTAGGCGCCGCGATCATTGACACCGGGTGTGGATTCCATCAGATCTAGCATGTTCCGTTGTGTGGGGATGTTCTTGACCACATCATTCGAATAGTTCGTCGACAGTTGAACCGTTCTCGTTTCGATGAGGGGGGTCTTGGATGTGACGACGACCACCTCGTTTTGAAGAGTGCTTTGCGTCATCGTCGCGTAAACCGGGGTCGTTTGTCCGACGCTGACAAGCAAGCCTGTGATCTTCATCTTATTGAATCCAGGGGCCTCGAATTCAACATCGTAACTTCCGGGGTTCAAATTGTGAAAACGGAATTGCCCCTTTTCGTTGGAGACCGTAGTCAGACTTTTCTGAAAGAGCTTTTCTCCAGAAAGAGTGACGTTCGCTCCTGGGATCGTTTCTCCGTTTTCGGTGACTACGGAGCCGAATATTTCACCGCTGAGTTTGACCTGCCCGAACATCGTGATCGCGCCGAGGCAACAGAATGTCATTGCCCAAAAAATAAATAACCCTTTTTTCATGCTGATCGCCCTCCATTTATATTTGTTTCGGAAACTTCTTGATGCCAACCGAAAGGCCAAAGCCTATTTCGTGGGTTCATGATTTCTGCCTATCCCATAAATAAGAGATAGCTTTTTCTTTGTCAATAATCCAATTGGATTATTTTTTACGCATCCAATGGACATTTTCTCTAGAGCCTTCATGAGGAGGAGACTTCCCTTCTTGCTGAGAAATCAATAAATCGAGTTGGATCAGAGCGTCATATCCAAAATCCTCATCGGGGTCGATCAAGGGCTTGTCGGGGGCTTTGAGCGGAGGCTCTCCTTTGATATCTTTGACAAGCTGAAAAGCTCTCTTCATCCGCTCTTCGGTGCCTTCTAAGACGAGGACGACGGCACCTTCTGATCCCCCGATCCCTCCGGATCCCAAGTGGTGCGCCCGAATGCCCAGCAAAATACCGAAGGCCTGGATCTCGGTGATGACTTGACTCGTGACCACCGGTATGAGCTTGACCGGAAGACCCGTGCTGTATTTGAAATTGTAGATCCCTGAATGCCGTGACGCTTCGATGACAGATGAAACGAGCTTTTCCAACCCCACTGGCTGGATGAGATGACTCCCCCTAGGCGTCACGATGGGCCAGCACATGCCGATCGTGCCGCCCCTCGGGTTTGATGCAAATACCCCCGCGTTTCCATCTGGATCAACGGCATTCGCCCCTTTGATGAACACGTCCGCGGGACCGAAATCCAGTATTTCGATATTCGAATCCGCGCCCTCAACGACCTTCCCTTTCCTGATGACATGCCAGGCGCAGGGAGGCGCCCCTGTATTGGCGTTCGTCAACCCGGCGAAAACCGAGCCCATCGTCTGATTAGCTTTGCGTTCGATTTCGATCCTGAAGAGCTCTTCGCAAATAAACGCAGAGGTAACTCCGCGGCCGATGATAATCGTTCCGTGGGTGTACGCACGTTGAACTTCGGCGCAGGCGACGGTAGCCTTGGCCAAAAGACGTCGCGACTCCGCCGGGTTCAGGACCACCAGTCCGGAGATGATTTTTTCCCCGGTGTTGGCTTCGGGACATATGATTTCATAAAACAAATTCCGCCTCCGAAAATATTCCTCACAGATGCCGGAATCTTCGAAACCGACAAGAAGCTCAGCATATAGGCTGAGCGAAGGCCTTCTCCTTCGGATTCAATTTAGTGATCGCCTTGGCCAAACGTCTGATTCCTGCTGAGATATTTTTTTCATTTTCGTAAGAAAAGTTGAGACGCAGCCATTCTTCGCCTTTTCCATCGGGGAAAAAGTTATCTCCCGAGACGAACGTCACTTTCTTGAAATAGCACTCGTTGAGGAGGTCTATGGAGCTCATGCCTTTTTCCAACCGGCACCACAGAGAGATTCCCCCTTCCGGCTTGTTCCAGGTCATAGAAGAGTAGCAGGACTTCCTGAGATGGGAGATCATGATATCCCTTTTTTGGCGATAAAGTCGGCGGAGATTGCCGAGATGGGTGCTCAGGAGGCCGTTCCTGCAAAATTCATAGATCGCGTATTGACTCAGCGTGTTGGTATGAATATCCGTGAACCGCCTTTCTTCGACCAGCCTCTGGATGACTTGGGGAGGAGCAATGATCCATCCGACCCTCAAGCCCGGGAACATGATTTTCGTGAAGCTACTGATCGATATGACATAATTGTGGCTGTCCAGGGATTTCAAGGACGGTGGAGGCTCTTTTTCATAGTAGAGTTCGCTATAGGGATCGTCTTCGACGACGGGGACTCTATATTTTTTGCAGAGGGCCAGCAATTTTTTCCGGCGCTCCAGGCTCATCACGGCTCCGCTCGGGTTCTGGAACGTGGGAATGGTATAAATCAGTTTTGCTTTTTGAAGGGCAAGGAATCTCTCCAGAATGTCCGTTTTCATTCCCATGGCATCGCTCGGAATTTCGACAATTCTCGCGCCTGCTGAGTGGAGGACGCGGATGGAGCCAAAAGCCGTCGGGCTTTCGACAACGACGATATCCCCCGGCTTGATCAAGATCTTGACAACCAAGTAAAATCCCTGGAGTGCCCCCGCGGTAATCAGAACCTCATTGGGCTTCACGAGCTTGCCTTTGGCCAACATGATCTCCGCAAGATATTGCCTGAGCTCATAGATGCCTTCGCTCGGAGAGTAAGCGAGGATATCTCTCACTTTTTTATTCAGCAGCCTGTTGACGATTCTTCTGTACTCTTTGATCGGAAACATCTCCGGGGCGGGGAGACTTGTTGCCAAAGAAATATATCCCTCCATCTTTTGCAAGGCCATAGCATTGAGGAGGTTCGATTTGGATTGCGCTGGCATTTTTGGACAATAATTGAATCTTTCGTCCCAATCCAGTTTTGTCAAATGAATGTAATCGTCATCGCTCAGCCGATGCCTCTTGACGAGCGTTCCTTTTCCAACACGGGCTTCGAGGATCGCCTCCGCCTTCAATTCTTCATAGGCCGCGATGACCGTCCTTCGGTTGACATTCAGGGCTTCGGCCAATTTCCGCGTCGGCTGCAATGGCTCCCCTTCCTGCATGAGCCCCTGCAGGATCATTTCCTGAATCTGTTTTTTTATCTGGATATAGAGCGGCGTTTGGCTTTTTCTGTCCAAAATGAGTTTAGGCAACACGGTGTTAATAATTTACCACAGGGATCACTTTCATTGTCAATGATCCAATTGGACTATTTCAAGAGCAGCCAATTGTCTTTCAGAACAGAGGCTGCATTCTTGCCTGGCTCAACCGAACTCAGGAGAGCTCCTTATCAGCTCAGATTATCGTTGAAGATTTTCAGGGATTTTTTCAAATCCGTCATGGAGAATGCTTTTAAAGTGGTCGTTTCGAAATACTGGCTGAGTCCGAAGGCGGCGACGAAGCTCAATGCCACCGTATCATTTGGGACTGTGAACAGGGCGACATAGTCAACTTCGCCCATGGTTTTGTAAAAACCCTTCAGCTCGCTATTCAATTTCTTGAATTTCGGTTCAAGCGATTCGATGAAAGCGGGAATCTTTCCGATTTCATCGAGCCCCTTCTGTGTCATTTTCATCAAAACTATGTATGTCTCCATGAAGTCACTCCTTTCTGAGAATATTCTTTTTATTCCTCCGTGAAAGCGCTAGGCTCCAGGGATATCGACCACGTGAGCTTCTTTGAGCATGCGGATATATTCGACGGTTTCTTCAAAAGTCAAATGTTGATCCTCATCGTAGCCGCCACTCCACAGTTCAGCCTCCACGGCTTCGTAGATATCTGAAATCGTGTTTTTCCCATCGATATAATTTAGTGTTTCATAGTAACCGACATTCCCGTAATTAAATCTGGATCTGACACCGGGGTATTTTTTCAGAAAATCCTCGCCGATTTCGCCCTCGAAGTAGCCGCCAAAATAGCCTGGACTCCCCTTGATTTTAGGATTCAGAATAGGAACCTCCCTGGCCATGGGCGAGTGCCGACGCTGAACGGGATCCCTGAGCACTGGCGTATGGAGCTCCCGGCACCTCTCCTCGTAAGCTTTTTTCAGCTGATTTGGAAAAACCTTCGCTTCATCTTCCAGGAGCCGTTTGAATTCAGAACACAAGTTGTTCTCGGTCTTGCCGTCGGCTATCAACTCCGAGAGAGAGTCCATGATCCCCGTCTCCCTCTTGAATCCCCAGGCGAGAAGGTTCCTGCCCCTGTCATAATCTTTATGAATCGTGTTTGGGAGGCTGTTGTTAAGAACCGTCTTGGCCAAAAGGAACTCTCTCTCCAATCTGATTTTCCCTCTAAAACGAATCTCGTCGATGATGAAGGGAGCAACATCCTGTCCGATCGATGCGAACGCATAAGAGATGACGGCGCCCAGATAAGAGATTCGCTTCAATTGTGTGCGGTCGAGGTACTCCAGGAAATTGACTTGGCTATGTCGCGGCGGAATGGGTGTATCGTCGAAAAGGATGGAAGGCATATTCAAGGAACGAGTATTGGCCGTATATTCGTCCGAATATCCCATATAGGGTCGGATGGTCACCGAAAATTGATTTCGGCTGCCATCGGGTTCGTAGAGCATGTTATGCCCGGACGCGATCTCACGATTAAGTCGGTCAGCCAAGCTTTGAGTGACATCCATGAGCGGAGTGGGCAAAGAATATGGAGGGAGGGAAAGATGAAACATCGAGGGGAACTTGGCCGGATCGACTCCGACGCAGTCAACGTTGCAGCCCCCCTTGACCTTTCCGATTTTGTCCTGGTGATGGAAGAAATACATGTTCACTCCCATCATGTGGGGAACCCACATGAAGCGGATGGTTCTCTTGGGAGGAGGAATGATGTTGTTCCCGATAAGACTCGAGAGCGTCCGGGCGATTTCCAAAAGCACGCCGTCGCCGGAACCGTTATCATGAGCGCCTGGTTTGGGATGATCGAGATGAGCATAAAAAATGAACTCTTCTTCAGGCTTTAGCGATCCGGGAATGACAGCCGTCGCGAGCTCGAAAGCGCCATTGGGGTCGACCTCGGCTTCAATTTTCACGGAGACGACGACCTTTTCACCCCTTTCGAGAAGGTCCCTCAAGAAAAGCCCTTGACGCGTCGAGAGATTGACGCCGAATGTGGATTCTCTCTTCCCATCATCGCTCCATGGCGATATCCGGCTCCAGAATACGGCCTCGGAATCCCAATATTTTTCGGGTCTCACCGAATAGACCATGGTGCCCAAGGCGCTGTGCCGATGGACAGCAATTTCATGAACATCCTTGGGGCTACCCCCCTCAGCGAGGACGATTTTGCCCGCTGGGTTTTTTCCCGCATAACAGTTTTCAGAATCGCCGCGCCCGACGAAAATGATTTCTGCCTCTGTTTTGGTCGAACGACTTCCGGAGGCGACCGCGCTGGGGACGCTGTCGGAGTGAGAAATCAGCTGATCATAAGGCTTGATCAATCGTATTTCAGCCCGTCGCAGATTCCAGGGGGGCACGCCTCCGGCGCCATGCATCCAAAACAACTCCCGCCCAGTTCTGATGGAATAACGTTCGATAACGGTTTGCTCGAGTCCATATTCCTTGGCCTTATCGATGAGATATTGGGCGGCCAGATGATAATCCTGCGATCCCCAGATACGATCGAACGTGCTGATTTTCTGAATATGATCGTAGCAGATGGCGCCCGACACTTCGCGGGAAATTCTTTCCAGAACGGCATCATCAAGAAACGTCCTAGCCGTCGAGTCTGCCCGGAGGAAGGATTGGCTTAAGGGGACCAAGGATAAAAAGGCAACCAGAAAACACATCCCGGCCCCATTCATCATTATCTTTCTCATCGCTCTTTTCTCACCTGTCTATTTATCGATCTGTATCTCTGCAATTATCCCAATCTAGCCCCACTTTTCGCGGCTTGTCAATGCACCATTTGGATTATTCTGAAAGCATCCAATTTTCACGCCTGCCCGGGGAGGGAGCGGCGACTTCAATCCAACGGGATATTTTTGCATCTTTTCTGTTGGTCGCATCCCGAAAGTATGGTAATGATAATAGACATCCACGTACCTGATCCTGAGAGGAGCGAACCATGCGTCAAGATCGTTCTGCCCACGGCGAGATCGTCCTTGAAAAACTTCGGCGCGAAATGACAGCGAAGGGATTAGACGCGCTGATCGCGCTCACCCCTGAAAACGCTTATTATTCCAGTGGGGCGATGTCCTACTTCCTTTACAATTTCCGTACGGCCGGACTGATGATGACAATCATACCCCAGATCAGAATCCCTAGAGCCGGCCGCTGTCGTCTGTGATTTTGAATCCCAAACGTTCGAAGAGTCGTCGTGGATCCGGGAAATCAGGAATTACCCGATGTGGATTTTCGTAGACGAAACACACCGGAAAGGCGCTCCGGCGCCGAAGGCAGTTGAGGAAAAAAGCGCGGATTTCGGCCTTGCCTCCTCTTTCAACCTTCTCGCAGACATCCTCCAAGAAAAAGGATTGACGAATGCCGCCATCGGCGTGGAAAAATATTATGTCCAGAACATTGTCTGGAATCTATTGGCAGATTCCATCCCCCGAGCGACTCTAATCGATTCTGAAAGCGTCTGGATGGAATGCCGGATGCGTAAAACCCCGTGGGAAATCGATCATCTCCGAAGCGCGGCGCGTGCCACCCAGGCCGCCATTCTCGAAAGTGTCAAAACGATACGAGAGGGAACGCATCTGGAGGAAATTGTGCGCCGCTTTGCGTGCCTTCTTCAGAACGACTCCTCAGTTAACGGACAGAGGTTTTGCATGGTCCGCGTCGGCGAAGCGTTCGCTCCGTCCATCCTCCCTCGGGATGATCGAGCCAAGCCCGGAGATCTTATCGAGTTTGATTGTGGCGCGGATTGCAGGGGCTACACGGCGGATATTTCAAGAACCTTCGTTTTGAGCAAGCAAAACGATGTCCAGAAAAAAACGCACGGACTCTTGCTAAGGGCTCTCGAGGAATCCCTCAAAGCCATGACGCCGGGAAGAAGAATTTCAGAGGTTTTTCACACGGGTCAGAACCATGTCCGCAGTAACGGACTGCCGCACTACAACCGGGGCCATTTGGGCCACGGGGTCGGCCTTTCGTTGGCCATCGAAGAATCTCCGCTTATATCTCCAAACGAGACGCATCTCCTTGAACCCGGAATGGTCCTCAGTCTTGAAATGCCGTATTATGGTTACGGAGTGGGGGCCATATCGATCGAGGACATGATCCTCATCACGGATGATGGTCACGAAGTGCTGTCTACGCTATCGAGGGAGTTGGTCGAACTCTGAACTCCGTCCTTCCGGTCATTTGCCGATGTGCCAGAAGTCCTCGAGCCCTGAGAAAAGGTCCGATACCGGGAGTGCCTCCGCGAAAACGTTTGAAGAGAATCCCGGCATCTTCCGATCCGCCCTTCTCCAAGATATTTTTTCTTAAAGACAACGCCGTTGCCTGATCAAAAAGCCCTGCTTTTTGGAAGGCCTCAAAGGCATCGGCGGCAAGGACCTCCGACCAGAGATAGCTGTAGTAACTCGCGGAATAGCTCCCGTCGAAGATGTGCAGCGAAATAGGTGCTGCGGTATCTGGGATCGATTTCGGGTATCAAGCCGATTTTGTCCATGGCCGCTTTTTCGAAATCGCGGCATTTCCTCTCTTTCCCCTCTTCGAGAGTATGCCAATCCATGTCCAGAAAGGAAGAAGCCGCGAAGCCGACGACGTCATAACCCTGATTTTTACGGAGAGAGACCTGTATCTTATCGATGAGCTCCTCGGGTATCGGTTTCCCTGTTTGATAATGTTTCGCGTAGACCCGCAGGACCTCTGGCTGCAAAGCCCAGCGTTCCATGAGCCGAGCCGGCATTTCAACGAAATCCCTGGCCGTGGAGGTTCCTGAAAGACTTTCATAAGTACAATCGGATAGAAGTTCATGAAGACAATGGCCGAATTCGTGAAATAGGATCTTGACCTCATCAAGGCTGAGCAACGCGGGACCGCCGGCCGGTTTCGAGAAGTTCTCGACATTGGTGATCACAGGCGCAATTCGGCGTCCCTCCTGCCGGGACTCTTTACGATAATAGTTCATATATCCGGCATACATTTTGCCGGTTCTAGTCAAAAAATCGACATAGAAGACGCCTACGTGCGATCCGTTCGCTTCCCTGACTTCGAAGACCTGGACGTCCTTGTGGTAGCGGGGGATATCCGGTCTTTCAATGAAACTGAGGCCGAAGAGCTTATTGGCTACAAAAAAAGCTCCCTCCCGGACGTTTTCCAGTTTGAAGAAGGGTTTGAGTTCTTGTTCGTCCAGATTATTTTCGGCTGATTTCAACCGTTCGGCATAGAACGCCCAATCCCACGGCTCCAACTTGATCTTTCCCCCTTCCCGATCGATGAAGGCCTGGAGTCTTATGGCTTCCTTTTTAGCCTTTTCGAGGGCCGGTGCCCAGATATCCCTCAGCAGGCCGTAAACGGCATCAGGACTCTTGACCATGCTTTCTTCTAGAATAAAATCCGCATATGTCCTGTAGCCCAAGGATGCGTGCTTTTTTGGCGCGGAGATTTGTGATGCGCACGACAAGGTCCTCGTTGTTGAATTCGTTCATTTGACTGCAAAGACTAACGGATGCCTTGTACATTCTTTCTCTGAGATGACGTTTTTGTGAATATTTAAGAAACGGATTCAAGCTTGGTCCCTGGAGCGTAAAAGCCCATTTCCCTTGATGCCCCATCGCGTTGGCAGTTTCTGCGGCGATCTCGACAACGTCATCCGGAAGACCGGCCAGATCTTCCTTGTCATCCAAGATCATGCGAAAAGCGTTTTTTTCGGCTGAGAGATGATCTGCCGAATGTCTGCGTCAATCGCGATAATTCCGTCGTTCATCGCCGTCAGCTCTGGCTTTTTGCTTTTCGTCCAGAAGGGCGCCAGCCCTCACAAATTCTCGATATGTTTTGTCCAACAGCGTCTTCTGTTCCTCATTCAGTTTTAGATCGTTTTTCATTTCGTAGACGGCCCGGATTCTCCTGAAACAGGTTTGAGTCCATCATCATCGCGTCATCATGCTGGGAGAGGAGCGGAAAGACCTGACCGGCTATACGCGTGAGCGCCTCACTGGGGCGGGCTCCGAGCATATTCGAAAAAAGATATTTGACCTTAGTCAGCAGGGATCCGCTCCGTTCTAAGGCGACGATCGTGTTTTCAAATGACGGCCTCTCCTGAGTTTGGACAATCGCCCTGATTTCGGCGTCGTGGAGTTCAAGGCCTCTATGAAAAGCGGGCAAAAAATGTTCATCCTTGATTTTTTCGAATGGAGGTGTATCAAACGGCGTTTGGTATTCTTCTAGAATAGGATTGCGCTCTTCGGCACGCTCCTTCGGATCACTCGCCCGCGAAAGGAGACAAGTTCCGACTATAAGAATGAAGGTGAAAATTCTTTTCTTGAAAATGGTGTCCTCCACGATTATCCGCGTTCATTCCATACCCGAAATCCCGGCGGGTGGATTAGCCTTCACTTGGAAGGCTTGCCGTTTTTCTTAAGATACGCTCTCCAGGTTATGGCCCATTTTTGGGGATCGTCAAACGTCGACTCGTCGATCTTATGGACAACACTCCGGTGGGGCGCGGTCTTGACGATTTCAGGATCTGCCCGCGCTTCCTCTGCAACGTGCCTCAATCCGTCGAGGTATTCGTCCAGCTCCTCCTTTGAATACGATTCGGTGGGCTCGACCGTGAAAGGCTGCGGGACCAAGAATGGATGGTGGCTCGACCAGAGGTGAAAACCAAAGTCCGCGAGGCGAAAAGCGATGTTGTGCGTCGTTACCCCGGTTTCCTTATAAAGCTCCTCCCAGCTATATCTGACCTGCTCGATCCGATGTTTTCCCGCCTTGAAAGGAGATGTGGCGCCCTTTATGGCCGTGATTTTCTTTAGAAGATAGTTGTTATTGAGCACGGCGATATTCGCCACTTCCTTGAGGCCTCGACCGCCCAGGCTCATGATCCAGGCGTAAGCTTTCAGGATGACGGAGAACGCCCCATAGAACGATCTCACCTTGCCGATCGTGTGAGGCACGTTCCAGTTGAGGAAATACCTTGTTCCATCGAATTCAACCAACGGAACAGGAAGGTAATCGACCAGCTCGCGAGTCACTCCCAGCCCGGCTGAAGCCGGACCGCCACAGCCATGGGGAGTCCCAAACGTTTTGTGCAGGTTGAAGAAACAAAGATCGAACCCCGCCTCGCGCGCCCTGGTGATCCCGAGAATGCCGTTGGCGTTGGCCTGGTCATAGCCGCAAAGCCCTCCCGTCTCATGAACGAGCCGAGTGAAATCGGCGATCTTCGGGTTATAAATCCCCGTATCTTCGGGATTGGTGATGATGAGCGCCGCCGTCCGCTTGGAGACGGCTTTCTTGAGCGCTTCGACGTCCGGCAGGCCTGTCTTATCATAATAAACATTAATAATTTTATAGCCTTTGACGGCCGACGCCGCGCCGCCGGAAGGATGCGAAAAGATAGTGGTTATGATTTCGTCCCTCTGACTCCCCTCTCCCCGTGTCTCATGATACTTCCGGATAATGGAGGCCATCGTGAGGATGGCATGGGAGCCGGAACTCGGCTGCAGCGTGAACCGGTCGAGACCTGATACCTCTCGCAAAAAAAGATCCAGCTCGTACATGATTTGGAGCGCTCCCTGGACCGTGCTTTCATCCTGTCCCGGATGAAGAGCATAGGCTCTGGGGGAAGCGGCCAGGACTTCGTTGATTTTCGGATTGTACTTGACCGTGCATGTCCCCTGACCTATATCAATGTTGAGGTCCGCGCCGAGGTTCTGCTGGGAGAGGCGGAGGAAATGCTTCAACACTCTCATCTGGGCCACTTCGGGAAGGGCCGGCGGATCTTTCCTCAACATATTTTCCGGGATGACACTCAGCCCATCTCCAACCAGAGCCTCTATTTCGGGTTCGACTTCGGGAACGAGGATGCCTCTCTCGCCGCTGGTGTTTAACTCAAAGATCACTTCCTCATCCCACTTAGCTTGATGGAAATTTCTTATTTTGCTGTTTTTTGGGATATTCATCGGTTCTTCTCCTCTCAGCCCAGAAAGTCTTTAAGGACACGCACCAGCCGATCGATATCCGCTTGGGTCACCATTTCTGTAAAACAATAGAGCGCGCAGTCCCGGAGTCCGCTAAATTCAACCGACAGGTCTTTTCCCCCGAAGATGTCGTTGTCGAGGAGATGCCGGTTGATCTCGGCCACAGATTTTCCGGTTTGGCTGAAATCAACTACGAATTCCTTGAACGGAGTGGAATGAAAGCGGAGTTTGACATTTTTGATGTCGCTCATCTTCTTGGAGGCGTACAGGGTTTTCTGCACAATGTGTTGGCCGAGCTCGCGCATGCCCCGAGGTCCCATCAACGAAAGATATACGGCTGCGGAAATTCCGTGGAGAGCGGCGGCCGTTCCGACAAACTCTTTGCCTTTTTCCCGTCCATCGAACGAAGTCCGGCTGTAGGCGACATCTCCGAATCCCCATTCCCCTTCGACCGCGGTTTTTGTGATTCCGAATAGCCGTGAGGGATATTCCATGACGAATTTCTCTTCATCGCGGGTGGCTATGAACCCACCCAGAGACCCCCCATAGTACATGTGGTTTCCTAATCCCTGGATATCACCGCAGGCAATATCCGCCCCATACTGGCTGGGCGGTTTCAGCACTCCAAGGGAAATGGGATCCACTCCGACAACGCTGAGCGAGCCGTTGGCATGAGCGATATCCGCGACCTCTTGACCCTGCGTTTCTATGAATCCGAGATAAGAGGGGTTCTCAAAGTAGACAGCCGCCACTTCCGGGCCCATCTTAGAACAAAGGTCTTCCAGGTTTATGTACCCCGTTTCGGGATGGTGGCTGACGAGCTCAGTTTTCATGACCGGATGGCAGTAATTTTTGATGATGGCCAGCCTGTCCGGAGATAAAGTATCTGCGATGAGGACCTTGCTCCGCTTTGTGATGCGGCCGGACATTCTTATGGCTGTGCTCGCCGCCTGCCCCCAGTCGTACGTGGGCACATTGACGACATCGAAATCCAGGAGCTCGGCCATCAGGCTTTCGTACTCAAAAAGCGCTTGGAACCGTCCCGCGTCTTCGTAGGGCTCGCCCGCGTAGGCAGTCAGAAATTCAGCCCGGTGCGTTATTTCATCGCAGATCGCGGGCACATAGTGATGGGCGCAGCCACCGCCAAGGAAACTCACTATTTCCTCACATGACCTATTCCTGTCGAGGATTTTCATAACGTGGCGCTTCAGCTCGAGTTCGGATAGCTTTGGCTCCGGGAGTTTCAGATCTGTCTTCAGCCGAAGTCCTTCCGGGATGTCTTCATACAAATCATCAATATTCCGGACTCCGATCTCTCTCAGCATCTTTTTTTTAACAGAAGGAACGGAGTTTGGGATATAGGGATGGATAAAATCTTTCTTTTGGTCCATAGCCACCTCCTCAGCCGATATTATAAGCTAAAACTGCGCTGGGAATGCCTATTGATTTTCACCTGTTCTCATAACAAAGAGTGCAACGAAAAAATCAACCCCGATTCTCCGGGGAAAAGTCGTTTATACCAAAGCGGTCCGCCCCGATTCAATTCCTTGACAAATAGGATCTCAGAAATTAAAGTGCCTTATTGTGAAGATTGATGATTCCTTTTCCTTAATTGCCCGGCCGTTCGGGCTCCAGAGTCTAAAGAGAGTCTTTCATGGAGGACTGCCTATGAAGGCGCCTGCGTTCAAAGGCATTCTTCCTCTTGCGGTTTTTATTATGTCTCTCGTTTCATGGCAAATCGGGTATGGATTTTTTCGAGCCGACAGCGAAAAATTGGACCCCGATCTTGCCGACACAATCAAAAAAAACAAGCGAGACGACAGGCTTCTCATCTTTATTCTTTTTGCTAAGCAGGATTCCTGGGCAGAGTTTGATAAACTTTCTCCTGGCTTCGGCAAAGAGGAGTGGAGAAACCGGGCGATCGCTTCGCTCAAAAACCTGTCGGATACGACGGCGAACGGGTTCAGAGCCTGGGTTCACAAGAATCAGCTGGGATCTGATATCAGCTTTGCCCGAAAGTTTTGGCTGGTGAACGGCACAGAAGCCTCTTCCACCGTCCGGGCCATTGAAAAAATTGCCCTGCGGCCGGAAGTGGCCAGAATTTATCTGAGGACCGAAAAGCCGTCAGATTTCGTTAAGAAAGATAAAAAGTGGGCAAGGCTCAATGTGGTACGACCATGGCCCGAGAAAACATGGAAGGGATCCTTTCTGTCAGAAGGAAAGGAGATAAGCTGGAATCTGAAGATGATCCGCGCCGATCATGTTTGGAGACAGGGCTACACAGGACGAGGAGTCGTCGTCGCCGTTCTCGACAGCGGGATGAATTACACCCACCCTGATATCAAAGACAACCTTTGGATCAACCAAGGGGAGATCCCGGAAAATGGAAAAGATGACGATCAGAATGGTTATGTCGATGATTATCTTGGCTGGAATTTCGCCGAAGAGAATCAGGATATCGGAGACGATTTCTTCCACGGGACCATTGTCGGAGGGCTTATTGCGGGAGACGGCACTGGGGGGATTATCACGGGGGTTGCCCCGCAGGCGACCCTCATGATCCTAAAGACATATGCTTATGACAGGACAAGAAAGTATGGGGCCCGGTTCTTGTGGCAGGCTTTCCAGTATGACAAGTGGATTGCCCTTCAGTATGCTCTGGACAATGGGGCCCAGGTGGCCAATCTCAGCTTTGATTACCAACCCAGTGAAAAGCCCCTCTTTGCGCCGTGGAGATGTGTGCTGGCAAACGCCTCGCACTGCGGGTTGACGGTTGTGGCCGGGGCCGGCAACTCAAGAAGCTGGCTTAAAGATCCCAATCAGATCACCCCTCCGGCAAACGTTCCTGAAGTCATCGCCGTGGGGGCGACCGCAGAAAACGACAAAATCGACAGAGTCAGCAGCCGGGGCCCGGTCAGCTGGGAGAATATCGGTCCGTTTTATGATTTTCCGCTGCCCAACGGCCTCATTAAGCCTGACCTGTGTGCGCCCATTGGCCGGTGTCCCTATATATCTTTTTCGTCGAATGGCTATGATTATCTCTCAGGGGAAGGAGGTACCTCCTCATCGGCTCCTCACGTGGCCGGCACGGCCGCTCTGATGCTTGAAAAAAATCCCGACCTCATGCCCTGGGAAATTAAGCGGCGGCTGGAGGAAACAAGCGTGGAGGGCGGCGTTCCCGGTAAGGATAATTATTACGGATGGGGAAGGGTGGATGCCTTCGAGGCCGTCAACTACGGAAGCGGTCCAAATGTCCGCCTGATGGGATGGAAGATCAATGACGGGAAAGACCCGGCTGCCCTTCCGGGCAAACCTCTAGACATCCAGCTCGACTTTTTGGTTTCCGCCTGTCCCCTCTCAAGCGCCAGGATTCTTATAAATAGCCCTGACAAGGACGTGAGAGTTGAGGAGCAAGAAAAGCTAATCGTCTTTCCGACGCCCATATCGAACGGCGGGACTTTCTCAGCAAGAATTCACGGCTCTGTGGCCGAGACGTGTGCAACAGGCAAGAAGATTATCCTGACCTTTTTTTTGAACGCGGAGAAGGGCCGGAAGTTCCATTTTGAGTTGCCCATCTTTATCGGCCCCTCGGATACACTCGTGGTCGATGACGACGGCGAAGGCGAGAACGAAAAGCCGGTGATGGAAGGCTTGGATCACGCTCGAAGATATTATCACGTCCTCAATACAAGACAAGCGGACCTGGATGAAGAGAGAATCTCCCGATACAAACATATCATCTGGATAACGGGCGAAGAATTCCACAACACGCTCAATAGCCGCGAACAGGCATTCCTCAGGAACTTCCTTGACAAAGGTGGGCATCTTCTTCTTCTCGGTGACAACGTCGGCGATGACTTGGGAAAAACCGATTTTTATAAAGACATTCTTCATGCCCAAGTCATCAAGGAAACCCTTTCTGGAAATTATTCCAAGGTTGAATACAAGGTCTATGGCAAGGAAGGAGATCCCTTAAGTCGGAGAATGGTCTTGCCCATATTCATTCATTACAAACAATATGACCTGATCAGGCCCTTGGAAGGTGCGGATGACCCCTTCAGGGGTGAATCCGATGAATCTTATATGGGTTTTGTCCGGCGTGAGGGGAAGTACAAGCTGCTTTACACGAGTTTCGGAATGGAAGCTATAGAGAACCTAGAGGCGAGAGCAGGACTTCTTGATCGAGTTCTGGAATGGTTTGAAAACTAGGATGCATTGATGCCCACGACGAGGAGGGATCCATGAAACGCGAGCTCATTTTTCTTGTCATCTGTTGCTCGGCTTTTTCCGAAGCGGTAGAGGCCGATGCATAAAAAAACCTATGTTGTTCTTTGTTTAAGCCTCGTTTTTCTGGCTTTTGGTAATCCGGAGGAAAAAGAGATGGGTCTCCTCCCCGATAATCTGGCGAATATTCTGCTTGATGAAGTCTCCGCCGAGCGAGCTCTGGATTCTATCTATAGTCTTATCCAATTTGACCGCATCACCTCTTCTCACGAGTATGATCGCGCGGCTGAATATGTGGTCAAGAAGCTCAAGGAATCCGGGGTCGCTGAATCTTCCATAGAAGTATTCCCTGCGGACTGGAGGCCTGATTATTATCTAACGGAGAGGCCAAACTGGCTCCCGCTCGTCGGCTGGAGTGTCAAAAAGGCCGTTCTCAAAATCGTCGCTCCCGAGATGAAGATCGCTGATTATGATGAGGAGCCTATTGTTCTGGCAAGGATGAGCCGGAGCTTTGGGGGACGGGCGCAGCTGGTTTTTGTCGGAAATGGCACTGCAGAGGAGGACTACGCCGGCCTCGATGTGAAAGGGAAAATAGTTCTGGCCAGAGGAGACGCTGGCTCCGTTCATAACTTTGCCGTCATGAAAAAAGATGCAATCGGAGTTATATGTTTTGGCGCCTCCTCCTATGATCCTTTTAAGGGAAAAGGACACCCCGACATGGTCGTCTGGCAGGTGCTCTCCGAGCAGGAAAACTCAGAGAAGAAGCCCCAGTACGCGTTTTCTCTTTCCGAAGAAAAGGGAAATTATCTTTTGTCCCTGCTGAGAAATCAGAAAAGAGTGGAAGTCGAAGTGGACGTTCAGACCGAATTCTATGATAACGATCTGAAAATTGTGACTGCGGTCATACCAGGAAGCTCAATAGCTCGACGAAGAATTCCTGTTTTATGCTCACCTGGACCATGTCAAACCCAGCGCGGGGGATAACGGCTCGGGTTGTGCGGCGCTCATCGAAACCGCAAGAGTCCTTTCCGAACTTATCAAGCGGGGCAAGATCCCCCAGCCCAAGAGGAGTATCCGGTTTGTCTGGGGACCTGAAGGACCGGGAAGCCTCATGTATATCATTGCCCACATGGACCGTACGCGCTCGACCCTGGCCGGCCTCAACGTGGACATGGTGGGGGAAGATCAGGCTAAAACGCACTCCATCTTGAGAATCGTCCGAAACCCGGATTCCCTGCCTTCGTTTCTAGGAGATTTGATTGAAAATGTCATCGAAGATCTTGATACCAAAATCGTCAAGGCGCCCACGGGAAAGCTGAGTTTTTTAAACTACCGCTTCATGCCATTCGCGGCCAACAGCGATCACGCTGTCTTCAACGACGGAGCCGTCCGGGTGCCGATGATGATGTTTAATTATTCCCCTGATGAGTTTCATCATGTCAACCTGGACACTCCCGATAAGCTCGAACCGACTGAACTCAAGAGGATTCTTTATTTGTGCGCTGCCACCGCCTCCTTCGTGGCCGGGGCGGATGATAACGACGCTTATGACCTCGCGCAGATCGTTGCTTCTAACGGAGCTGGACGTCTTTCCCGGTCCCTGCAAAAAGGTTTGGCTCTGCTCAGATCCGGCGAGGCAAGTCAGTTGCTCGAAAATTTCAAGGCAGGGAGAGATTACATTTGGCTCACGGCAAAACGAGAGGAGGCCGCGATTGAGTCCTGCTCTCGGCTTTGCTCTGACGACAGAATCAAAAAGGAGATCGCAGATTTGGCCCTTGGCATCGCCGAAACAAAGAATCGAGCCCTGGCCAATCTGGAAAAAATCTATCAAGAATATTGCGTTCTGAAAAAAACCCAGGCCCAAAAATTCTCTCTCGGTCCCGAAGAAATCGGCGCTTCCCGCATCATTCCTCGGCGGATAGGGCGGCATCTCAACGAGCTCTGGAAGCTGGACCTCGAGAAGCAAAATCTCGATTTGGCAGACAGGGATTTTATTAAAGAGTTTCAGAAACGATTCCTGGATTCATACATCAGGATTCCTGAGATTCTTAACTTCGTAGACGGAAAGAACAACCTCCTGGAGATAAGAAATGCCGTCGCCTCAGAGTACTTTGGATTCATGACGTCCAGCGATTATGTAGGCCATCCCGAAGATCTGAGCCGGGAATATCGGAATCTGGACCTCGGCGATTTTCTGAGAATCATGAACATTTTCAGGAAAGGTGGCCTTGTCGCTTATTAGACCCAAATGGCGGAAAGAGCGCAAAAAAGGAGAATCGTTGTGAGAAAAATAGCTGTTTTGCTTTTGTTTTTTTGTTCCTGTGTCCTTCTTCCTTGTGCCTCGGCCAAAGAGGAAAATTTCGGGGAAAAAGCCCTGGCCACAATTAAAATCATAGCCGCGGCTGATTATCAAGGAAGAAAAACCGGCACACCGGGCGGCTTGAAAACCGAGCAATACTTGGCCGAGAGGTTTAAACAATGCGGTTTGACACCTTGGAAGGGTAGCTATCTTCAAAAGTTCACTTTTCTCAGTTATAACCTCCTCCCCGGTTGCGCGCTGGAATTGGTCGAGGAAGGCCGTCCCGGCCTCGCTTTTGTTTATAATAAAGATTTCTATTTCTATCCCGGGTCGGCAAATATGGAAGTGACGGCGGAGGTCGTTTTTGTCGGATACGGCATCCATGCACCCGGGAAAGGGTATGATGATTTCAGCGGGATCGATGTCAAGGATAAGATCGTGCTGGCCTTGGAAGGACTTCCGCCCGGAGACCCTGAGAAATACGGCGAGAGGGCGTCCTGGTCAAGCACCAAATCCAAGGTTGCCCAATCAATGGGAGCTGGGGCGCTTCTTCTCTTTAGCGACCCAAATCAACTGGCCTATTTTCCTCCCTACAAAGTCTGGGGAATCTACAAAGGCGAGGTTCTCAACGATTTTGCGGTGGCTGGAATAAATTTTACGCTCCTTGACAAGATTCTTGAAGGCAAAGGGGAATTTGCCGTTGATCTCAAGAGGCGGATTGACCGATCCGGAAGGCCCGCCTCTTTTATGACGGGCAAGACACTCCGTCTTCGGTGCCGCGCTTCGATAGATGAAAAATGTGAGGGAGCTAATGTCCTGGGTCTTATCCCGGGAACCGACCCTGAGCTCAAGAATGAACTCGTTTCCATCGGAGGGCATATGGATGGAGGTGGCATGGACCCGGACGGTACGATTTTCTATGGGGCCGAGGACAATGCGTCGGGCGCATCGGTCGTCCTGGAGATTGCCGAGAGGCTGGTCAAAGAGAACTTCAAGCCCTTGAGGACCCTGCTCTTCGCCGCCTGGGGAGCCGAGGAACAGGGAGCCTTCGGCTCTCAACATTTTGTGGACAATCCCATTTTCCCCCTGGACAAGAATGCCTTCAATTTTTGTGTGGATAACGTTGGCTGGGGAGATGGCGAATTCTGGCTTTTTAGCGCCAACAACTTTCCCGAGGAATTTGAGGTCGTCAAAGCCGGTGTGGACAAGGAACTGTTGAAAAATTTTATTCCCAAAGGCCTGGGAGGCAGCGACTCTTACTACTTTCAGGCCAAGGGAATTCCCGTATTGTTCGCTCATACGACCCAATCGCAGATGTATAACCATCGTCCTTTGGACAGGGTCGAGCTGATCAACCCCTTAGCCCTGAGAAACGTCACTAAGTTCATGTATCAGGCTATGAAAGCCGTCTCGTCCTATGAGGGAAACTTCATAAACCCAGACCGCTATCCCCTCTTCCTTCACAGGTATTCCGTTGTCACCGATAGTCACGAAGATCTGCTGAATCTGGGATCTGGATCTCTCGAAACGGAAACTGAAAAGGCCTCAGCAAAATACCAGATACTCAGACGGAACGGGATTGACCTCTGCGGACAAGATGTGGCTTCTCAGAATTTTAAGGAGACGTCGCTCAAGATCGCGCATTTTCTTGAATCGATCAAGGACGTAAACGGCTCAATTGACGTTCTGGAGAAACGGTCCCAGCTGCGAGAGATCGAAGAAGGGCGGAACTTCCTGGTCACTTTGAGGATGTGCGGGCTTCGGTCCTTTGATTCTGATTTGGCCTGTCTCGGGCTCCTGTACGGATTAGGCGCGCGGATCTTGAGTCTGGATTTATCCTCAGAGCAATCGCCCGACTATCGAGCTCTTTTCAATGGGAGATCTGAGTTGAGCGTCTTTGGTGACCGCTTGCTGAAGAAATCCGAAGAGCTTGGTCTAATCCTGGAGATCATCGATCCCGGCCAGGAAATCCTGGATCGAATTCTGGCGGTCAAGAGCAAACCCGTTCTTGTCACATCGCCGCAAGTCGATATTCCCCTCATCCAGAAGGTGGCCAATTCTCCGTACCGGGAGAGAGCCTATTTTAGTCTTCCCATTAAGGTCGAAACCGATAATTTCGTCTCGGAAATCAATCGCAGGCTCAAGATCTTCCGCGACCTGGATTATGCCAAGTTCTGTGTTCTGGATCCTTCCGCTTATCCAAGTTCAGGGAAACTCAAGAATCTCACAGTCGCTCTTTATCGAGAGAAGTATTCCGAAGAAACTATCAAGAATTTCCTGGGCGAAAACTTCATCAGGCTATTAAATCTCAACATCAAGAATTGAAAGGCTGACTTCGATGGACTCGCTTCTCCGAAAAATCAAATCAATTGGCTTATTATTTATCCTCGTGCCGATATTTTCCGTCGGTCTTTTTGCACAAAGCCGAATCCCCCTCTCTGATTCTTTGCGAAACTCTATCCAGTACGAGCTCTCTGGTTTGAGGGCTATGGACTCGATATATCGATTGTGCACCTTTGACCGAAGCGGGGCCTCGCAGGGCCTTCTGGAAGCTCAGAACTGGGTTCTGGAGCAACTCAAGAGTTGGGGTATCCAGGATGCCCTGTTGATCCCATTCCCGGCGGACGGGGAAAAGATCTACTTGGATACGCACCCGGCAGGGTATGCTTGGGAGAAGAAGAGCGCGGTCTTGTCCTTGGTGGAGCCCTATTCCAAGAAAATTATCGATTATGCCGAAGTCCCGACAGCCTTGGTCCAATACAGCAATTCTGCGGATGTCATCGCCGAATTGATCGATGTCGGGCCTGGTCTTGCCGATCAAGACTACGCCGAAAAAAACGTCAAAGGCAAAATTGTTTTTGCCTCGGGTGATGCTTATTCCGTTTATGCCCTCGCCATAAAAAAGTATGGCGCGATTGGAATTGTCTCCGCTTGGGAGAACTATGAACCTGATCGAACCCGGTTTCCCGATCAAGTCCCCTGGATGTCCATCCCGCAGGAAATCGGCACGCACTATTTCGGCTTTGCCGTGTCCAGGAACATAGCTGAAGAATTGCGGGACCTAATCTCCAAAGGAAAGGTTGTCGTGAGGGCGCGAGTCGAGGCAGAAATCAAAAAAGGGAGTTATTATGTCCTAACCTCCGCAATTCAAGGCAAGGACCTGCCTGACCAGGAAATCCTTTTGATGGCCCACATCAATCACTACAAGCCGGCCGCCAATGATAATGCGAGCGGCTGCGCTCTCCTCATGGAGATCGAACGGGCGATCAAAAGCCTCATCGAAACCGGGAAGATTCCCCCACCCCGCCGCACCATCCGCTTCCTGTGGATGAATGAACATACCGGATCAAAAATCTACCTCGACAGCCGGCCCGACCTTAAGGGAAAAGGCGTTATGGCTATGAATCTGGACATGGTTGGCGAGAACGTTCTCCTTACGGAGTCGGTGCCGCGCATGACTCTGAGCCCAGATTCCTGCCCTTCCTTTTTGGACGATCTTGTTCATCAACTCCTGCAATACGTTTCCGAAGTCAATTTCGTGGAATACCGAGGGACAAAAATTCCGTTTGCCTATGTCCTTGAGAAATACAACGGCGCCATCAGCGATCACTATTGGTATCTCTCCGGCGGCGTGTCCGTGCCGACTTCGTTTTTGTACGTCTATCCTGACAATTTTTATCACTCCAACGAAGACACCCCCGACAAGTGTGATCCCACGATGCTCAAGCGTTTGGGATTTGTTACCATGGCCGCGAGTCTCTTCGCGGCCGCAGCGGGAGAAGAGGAAACCCTTGATCTGAGTTCTCTTGTTTGGGCCGAAAGTTCGAAAAGAATGGTACAAGCTGTCAAAGAGGGTCTGGATGATATGGGAGGCGATAGGAAGCAAGATTTGTCAGTCGCCTTTAAAGAAGCCATGATCAAGCTGGAGAAAACTTTTGAAAGAGAAGAGAAAACACTCCGGTCTCTTTATAAATTATCTTCTGCCCAAAAAGTAAAGGTCAAAATTGATGAACAATGTGATTCCATAAGAAGACTCCTCGAAACACAAAGAAAATACATCGAGGGCCAATACACAGCACTGTGTCGGGATACGGGTCAAAAGCCCACCGCCATATTCATGACGAATGAAGAAAGAAGATATGCTGAGATCGTACCCGTCAGGCACTTCCGCGGACCGCTCAATCTAGGATATATCAAGACGAAGATCTCTAAAGAAAAGTCTCAATGGTACGACGACGCGGCCAGGCGGATACCGGATTTCTTCGTCATTCAGGATGAAATCGCCAATTTCATCGACGACAAGAACAGCATCCTCGACATCCGTAACGCCGTCTCAGCGGAATTCGGCCCGGTCGCCTTGGATGACGTATTCCATTTTATCGACGGAATTCGGGAGGCGGGATTTGCGACCTATTTGAATAGATCGAGAGTGAAGACTCAACAGTAGATCGCGCAAACTCTCAGGATTGAGAATGCAGGCTTCGTCTCTCGGCCTCCATTATTTCAGATATTTCTCAAACCAGTCAAGGATTCGCCTCCACATGTCCTTGATGACCTTGATCTTCGTTTCCCAGTACAGATGGTCTTCTCCGGGATAGCCGATCAGCACGGCGGTTTTGTGGAGGTGTCTCAATCCGTAATACATCTCCTCAGCTTGGGAAAAGGGCACGCCATAATCTTTTGTTCCGTGCATAATCATCAAGGGCGTTTCAACTTGATTCAGGAAAAAGACGGGAGAGTTTTTCACATACCGTTCGGGAAATTCCCGAAGGTCTCCTCCCATCCTCCCCTGCCCTCTCTCATTGGACAATCGCATGTAATCCCCGGGGAGGCCATGAAAACTCACCCAATCCGAAATTCCGGAGATCGCGACTGCGGCCTTAAACCTTTTGCTGTGGGTGACGATAGCGTTAGTCGCATAGCCTCCGAAACTGTGGCCCATGACGCCGAAATTTCCATTGGCCACTCCCAACTCGAGCAGGCGGTCCATCGCGGGCTCGACGGATCGAATGTACGAGAGACTCGTATCCCCTGTCGTGAAATTCACGTCAGGCAAAAAGACAGCGTACCCCTGATTGGCCAAAACCTGGAGGTTGTAGAGATGAGCATAGAAATGATGGAGCTGGCTGCTGAATGTTTCATAAACCCAAAAAATGACAGGATATTTCTTTCCCAGTTCATAGTGCGCAGGATAAAGTAGGACTCCCTTCAGAGGATCTCCCGACTTGCTCTTCCAGGAAACGAGCTCAGCCTTGCCAAAAGCAAAATCTGATGTTTGTTTATTCAGCTCGCTCATTTGCTTCGTCTTTTGGGTGCGGAGATTAAAGCCCCAGATATTTTCTGGAGTGATAGAATTTTGCAGAGTGAAAAGCAGGTAAGAGTCCATAAGCAGAAGGTCGCCAACCATCCAGTCACCAAAGATTAGCTTTTCCGGTTTATCGTCCTTTAGGGAAATTCTATAGATACCCTGTTTCCCGGTGCCTTCATCTATCACTTTGAAATAAATAAACTTCCCCAGCTTGTCCAGAAAATAGGACTCCCTTGTATACGGTACCGTTACCCTGACTGGTTCGAACTTTCCCGATTGAATTTGAAAAAGATAGCATTCGTTTCCTGCCGCACAAAAGACCTGCTTAGCTCCGGGAAGAAAAACAGGATCTCCTGTCACCTGGATGCCGTCTGGGCTCAACTGAGTCGTCTTGTTTTCGAGAATAGAATAGATGAATAATTTGTTCTTATCCACAAAAGTCAAGAATCGGCTGTCGGGAGACCAGGAAAATTGAGTCATTTCGCTTTCGGCGACCACTCTTTTGGGTTCGCCGCCCTCCGTGGGGTATATGACCAGATCGCTGACAGTCGTATCAAGAACCCGGATTTTGTTCTTCACTATTTCCAGGACCGCGACCTGCTTCCCATTGGGGGAGAATTTTGAAAAGAGGACTTCCATCGGTCTGGGAGTGATCACCTCGGTCTTTTTGGTCCGGAGATCAAGGCTCGTCAATTGGCTCATATAGGCGGACATAAATCTTTCGTCGTAGGGATTAGTTTCCTGCCAGGTCGTCCGAATGATCGGATCTTCCGAATCCTCATAAGGTTCGAGGCGACCTTTCCATTCCAACGGATTCGAAGAAAAAAAGATTTTTTGGCCTTGGGGATCCCATTCGATTCTTCCTCTCCCGTATAGTTTGCCGGCTTCAAAGGACTCTCTTTTCCCTGTTATCCTGTCCCAGAGGCCGATTGTGACTTTGTTATCTTGCAGTCCATAAAAAGCGAGTCTGTTTCCATCCGGAGACCAGGAAGGAGACCAAGAATACTCAAGTCCCTCCGTGAGCTGGAGAGGCTTGCCTTCCTCAAGTGGTCGAACGAAAACATGGCTGCCCTGAGGGATAAAAAAGCGTCCAGCTTCTTCCTCCTTGCTTCGTCCGTAATACTTATCAATGACGGCATAAGCTACGAGATTTCCGGAGCTCATAAACCTGGGATATGACCAATAGTTAAGCAACTCCAAGGACAAAGAGTCATCGACCGTAAAAGGCTTCTTCGCGCCTGTTGGAGCCGCTTGAGAGCTCACGTCTTTCTGAACATCAGCTGCTATTAAACCGGAAGCCAAAAGCAAAAGAAATATGAATTCTGGACTCCTTTTGAAGAATTTCATGACATCCTCCTTATTCACGGATTCTTTTTTTTGTTTGAGGCATGTGGCCTCAGTGGCCCGAGGTGCAAACGGAAACCTAGGCCTAAAGAATCAAAACAGAACTAAGAATATCAAAAATGCATTCCTCAATCAAAATCCTGTTCCCTCTGATAATTTTATTTGAGATAATGGTTGACCTTCCTATCTCCCGCATTTCGAATGGAAATCGAATCGTCGTCCTCATAATTTTATATTTCCTTTGTGGGGTTGAGATCACCCTGGAGTGTTTGACAATTCTGACCGATTTTTTATATAAGTAAGCAAAATCAGATGAGAAAATCGGATTTTATTATTATCTTCCCACTAAGCCTCTATTTTGGGATCCGGGATAGGCATAGCCACGGCGTTCCCGAAACAGGGAGATCAGGCGACTCAAGGAAGAGACTCAAACGTTAAACCCCTGATCCTGCATGTTGATTCTCTCTAACCTCAACTCGCTCCGGACAGGAAGGAATTGAAAAGGACTATGTGACGAGGCCGTAAGATGCAAACCAAGACAAAGCTTTTTGTTCTCAGTATTGTTATTTTTAGTCTGCCGTCTGGGATCACGGCCCAAGAAACGCCTATTCGGTGGCAGTCCTGCAAACTGGACAACGGCTTGCTGATACTGACTCATGAAGATCATTCTGCACCTCTGGTCTCCCATCATATCTATGTCGGCGCGGGCTCTCGCACCGAGTGGCCGGGCATCACCGGCATCTCCCATCTGATCGAGCATCTTCGCTGGGGCGGGCATGCCGGAGAGGAGCCTTTTGAGAAGCGCATCCAGGCCCTGGGAGGTTCGACGGGGGGACATACCTGGCCCGATTTTACTGATTATGTGGATGTTGTGCCGAATGCTGGTTTGGAAATGGCGCTCCGTGAAGGCGCGCGATTCCTCAGCGGCCTTCAGACAGATGAGGCTCGTTTTAAGGCGGAGAGGGACGTCGTTCTGAGCGAAATGCTGCTGGCTGAAAATGATCCTTATTATGTAGCATTGCGGCATCTGTCGGCCGTGGCCTTTGAGGCCCATCCTTATCGGGCTCCCGTCGGGGGCTGGATCTCCGATGTTTCGCGGATCACCCTGAAAGATGTCAGAGACTATTTTCACATCTTTTATTCTCCCCAAAACACAACCGTCCTCTTGGCCGGCGATTTCAAGACCTCAGACGCTCTGGCGTTGGCCAAAAAATACTATGGACTGATTCCTCGCGGCCCGGAGCTTCCCCGTCCTCCCACTCCTGAATCTGGGCAGAATGCGGAAAAACGCGTCCGCTTCTTCTCGACGGCCGACCAGGCCGCCGTGTTTGTCGGATACCATATCCCGGACATCACGGATTCTGATGTGCCGGCACTGCAGATCTTGGATGCGCTGCTCTGCAAAGGGAGGAGCGCCAGGCTGCAAAAATCCCTTGTCGAGGAGCAGCGTGTCGCAGTGACCGTTAACCCGGGGGGGAGGGGAAAAGTCGACGAGTGGCGCCGAGATCCCTCCTTGCTCGTCTTTGGGATTTCCCTGCAATCGGGATGCAGCTTGGAGAAGGGAGAAAATGCCCTGCTCGCGGAGTTTAGAAGATTGACCACGGAAATTGTTGATTCCCAGGAGCTCGAACGAGCCATTCGAAGAGAGACGACAGATCAACTCACGTATGTCCTTTATTCTGTGTGGACGCTCTGGTCTGTCGCTTTCCAAACGCAGCAGGCAGGGCTGTATCAGACGCTCACGGGAAATCCGGAATTCGTAACGAAACTCATCAGTGACTATCAAAAAGTGAAGCCCGCTGAGATTCAGCGAATCGCCCTCAAATATCTGGACGAGAAGAACCGGACGATCGTTTGGCTCGTCCCAGGCAAAGAAGAGAAGCACTGAGCCATGGAGGCCGGGATGAAGAGACTTCGTTCTCTCTTGTTTGTCGCAGTTCTGACGGTGAATTTTTCGCTCGGAGATCCTGTCCAAAATTCCGGGCCCGCGATAAAGCGCACCACCTTGACCAACGGCTTGACCGTGATCCTCGTGGAAAAACATCAGCTTCCCATGGTTGAAGGCTTGTTGGTCGTGAAGAGCGGCGCTCTCGCCGATCCAAAGGCCAAGGAAGGACTCGCCACTCTGGTGTGCAATCTGCTCACCAAAGGGAACTTCGAATCGAACCCAGGGAAGACATCGAGAGCGAAGTCGATGCGACGGGCGGCGATCTTCAAACCAGAGTGGATTGGGATTCGTCTCGGATATCTTTCCACGTTCTGAAAAAGGAGATGCCCAAGCTTCTGAAGTTAGTGGCCGACCTCGTTCAGCATCCCTCGTTTCCAGCGGCCGAAATCAAACGAGAAAAAGAGCTGACCCTCGAACGCATCCATCAGATCGGCAACGATAATTGGAGGACGGCGGACCGTTGGTTCTATCGCATCCTCTACAAGGGAAGCCGCCTATCCCTTTTGCCCGAAGGCGAAGGAGAAACTTTGGCGAAGATCGGACTTCCCGAAGTGAAACAATTCTATCAAGCCAACTACGTTCCGGCCAACTGCATCCTGATGCTCGGCGGAGATGTCGGCGGGTCTGACTTGGCGATGGTCCAAGATGTCTTTGGGGAATGGAAAGGGAGCAGAGCCATCACGCACTCAATTCCAGAAAATACCCCCGAACTTGCAACGAAAATTCGATCTGGATGGTGGATAAGCCCGATATGTCCCAGGCTCAGATCCGGATCGGACACAAGGGCATCTCTCGCCTGAGCCCTGATTATCTTTCCACCGAAGTCCTTAACGCACTTCTTGGAGGCGGATTTTCCTCACGTTTGATGGAGGAGCTGAGGCGCAAACGCGGACTGACTTATGGCGTCCAAAGTCAATTTGTCTACGGAAGAACCGCTGGCACTTTTTATATCTGGACCTTTGCCTCTAATCCCAAGGTTGGCGAAGTCATTAAGCTCACTCTCGAAGAATTGCTGAAAATGAAGCGGGGCGAGATCTCTGAAAAAGAGATAGAGTCGGCCGAGCGATATCTTCAGGGGGTTGACAGCCATGGGCCTGGAATCGCCCGCCGATATCGAAAATCGCCTGCTCGATTTCGAATTAAACGGACTCTCCGCTGAGTTCGTTCTTCTCTTATGGAGAAGACATCAAAAGGGTGTCCGTCGCAGATGTTCGACGGGCCGCCGCGAAATATCTTTCACCTGAGGGTAACGTTATTGTGATTTTGGGCCGAAGATCAGAGATTGAATCCCAGCTGCACTCTTTAAAGGGAAAGCTGAATTTCGTGTCAGCCAAAGACTGATAAAGAGCGTGTTTTCAAATTGAGAAGCAAAAGGAGATGTCCCGATGAAAAGCAAAGAAGATTGTTTTCTGTTGCCTGATGGTCTTTATTCTGGCGGCCGGCGCTGACGGCGAAGACGCCCGTTTCTCCGGACGGTCACTGGCATGCAGTCTGGATGTCGAGCGGCGGGGAGATTCCGGTCGATCTGTATATCAAGACTGATCCCGCCGGACGTCTTGAAGCCGAGGTTCACAACGGCCCGGAAGTGATCCGCTTTTCTCGAGTCATTAGATCGGACAACCATATTGATCTTTTTATCGATCACTTTGAATCCCAAATCAGCGCCGATCTCTCGCCCGACGGAAAATCGATGAAGGGGAACTGGTCCAAGCAGACTGGGACTCCCAATCAAATGCCCTTTTATGCGGAAAAAGGAGAATTGGAGAGATTCCCGAAAGACAAGTTCCCCGCACCAGCCAAGAAAGCACTGATCGATGATGCCTCGGGCACATGGAAGTTGAGGTTTGAAGGGGACGACTATGATTCGGTTTGCCTCTTCAAGCAGGAAGGAGAGAGGCTCACAGGAACGGTCCGGGCGGTGGATGGAGATTTCCGTGATCTAGAAGGAGTTTATCGAAATGGATATTTGCTCCTTTCATCATTCAATGGTTCCTGGGTCTTCATCTTTAAGGCGGAACTGGATGAGCGAGGAGTCTTGCATGGGATCTGGGCCAGGGGCCCCCGCGAGCCGGTCAAGTGGACCGCCGTCAAGGGAGAGGCCACGCTGCCTGACACGTTCAATTTAACTCAACTCACGAACAACCAGGGACTCCTGCGCATCAAACTGCCTCTGGCCGAAGATCCTCAACGCCTGATTTCTTTGTCGGACCCTGAATTTCGCGGCAAACCTTTGCTGGTCATCCTCTCCACAACGGGCTGTCCGAATACCCATCAACTCGCTCCCCTTCTCTCCGAGCTCTATAAAGATTACCATCCGCGGGGATTGAACATGCTGGGGGTGTTTTATGAACTCACCAAGGATGTTGCCAAAGTCCAATTGCGGATCAGCAGGTTTAAACAAGAGTATGATCTGCCTTTTCCGTTTCTTTATTCCCTGACCATGAGCAAAGACGAGGTCCCCAAGGAAATTCCTGATTTCAAGGTTTTCTGGGCCTGGCCGACGGTTGTCTTTTTGGATGCGACGGGCAAGGTTGCCGCAATTGCCACAGGAATAGATGGACCTGCGACCGGGACATATTATACCCGACTTGCGGGCGAGTATCGTAAGAGGATAGAAAAATTATTGGCCCGTTAGCCGATCGCCTTACCCCGGAATTGCCGATAGCTGGCTATCCCACCCTAGTAAAATAGATCCCGAGGGGTGGCGAGGTTCGGGGGCCCCCCGACGACCGGAGTGTTTGAGGCCACGAGCTATCCTCCTTCAAAATCAGCGAGATCGTCCATGAGGACGGCGGGGGTGAACCGAAGCAGGACCCGTCGGGGTTTCTATCGGCAATTTCGGGCTTACGGTCATTCTTGACTTTTTGATTTTTATGGAATAAACTAATAAAAAAATGGCATAAACCTGAATAAAAAGAAAAACAAGGAGGCAAAAATGAGGAGTTCAAAAGTTCTTTTATTTATGATCTGCGTTTTTGTTTTGGGGATTTTCGCCCATTCCCAGATTCGAGAATCGGGAGCCATCCAAGGGAATGCAACTGATAAAACAGGGGCACCTCTCCCAGGTGTTACAATTACCCTCACAGGTACAAGTCTTATCGGGGGAGCAAGAACATTCTTAACCGATGCTAAGGGATTCTACAGATTCCCGTCGATTCCCCCCGGTCCCTACACTGTATCTGCAGAGCTTACGGGATTTGTGAAATTAGTAAAAGAAAGAATCCAGCTTCACGCCGGGGTGACACTGACTGTCGAATTCTTGATGGAAGAATCCAAAATAGAAAAGGAAGTTCTGGTGACGGCTGTATCTCCCACTGTCGATTTGACGAGCTCGAACTCCGCTCCGGTGGTCATGTCCGACGACCTTCTGCTGGCCACTCCTGCCATAAATAGCCCTGATTCAGGAGCCAAGAGTTTTTATGATGTCCTCAACTTGGCTCCGGGAGTCGATTACTACCAAGCCTATGGAAGCGGTTATGGATCCCCGAACAACTACCAAATGGACGGGATCAACACCAACAGCATCATCGAACCCGATTATAATATCATCAGCGAAGCTTCTGTTCAGAGTTTCGGGCTTCCCGCCGAATACGGAGAATTCACAGGCGTTGTCTTCAACGCCATCACCAAGTCGGGGTCGAACAAATACTCGGGTTTAGCAGAATTCCGCTATAACGGGAAAAACTGGAACAGCCAGAACATAACGGGTGTGCCCGCCTCCCAGCTTTTCGATCCCACCATGAAGGATGCGAAACAAGCCACGGATCAGCATCTGGATCTCGCGTTTCAGTTGGGAGGGCCAATCCTGAAAGATAAGCTGTGGTTCTTTGTCGCCGGAGAATATTACCAGACGACCAAGAATCCGCCCGGGACGTCCGTTCAGCCTAAGTGGTATTCTCCAAAATTTTTTGGTAAACTGAGCTTTCAGCTCAATCCTTCCAACCGCGTCAATCTCGGAGTCAATTACGATAATGAAAAGGCCGATAAGATCCTGGCGGGGCCCCAATTTCCTTCTGATGTGAGCCTGAACAACAATTATCCTGGGTACGTCATTAACTTGAATTGGACTTCGATTTTCTCGCCCAACACCTTCCTGGACATGAAGGTGGGTTACAACCATAAAAATCAGGATCAGCTTCCGACGGCCGGAATGGACGTAAGCGGACACTACGATTTGGCGACTGGACTGTACTCCAAGAACTACCCTGGTTTCTATCAAGCCCAGTACCGCTACCTGGACCTCAATGCTCATCTGTCGCACTACATTCCCGAGTTTATAAAAGGATCGCATGACCTCAAATTGGGAATTGAATACAGGTATGCTAAAGAGGTCGCGGGAAACGGCTATCCAGGACTTGACCATACCTACTTCCAGGACTTGGGCGGGCAGCCATTTCTCGCCATTCAGTATGAACAAAATGCTTTTCTGGACAAATATTATAACGTCCTCGCCGGTTTTGCCGAGGACTCCTGGAAAATCAACAAGAGGCTGGTTCTAAACTTCGGCGCGCGGCTGAATAATTATCGATTCAGGCTTCCATCTCCCGGACCCGGTGTGATCCTCAATAGCACGGCCATCGCCCCCCGAATCGGATTAGCCTACAACTTGTTGGGCGAAAAAACTGTGCTGAAGGTTCATTACGGACATTACTACGACAATCTCGACAGCTCCTGGTTTTACAATGCAGATACGAGGCGGCCCACAAGAATCTACAAGCAGTGGGATGGCTCAAAATATGTAGAATATAATCGCGTGGCCGGCAGGAGCAACAGTGTTGATCCAAACATTAAGACTCCGTTCATTCGAGAATTCTCGGCCGCATTGGAGCACGAGCTTTATAAAGACGTTTCTCTCAGCTTGACTTTCTTCTATAGGAAACTGGCCAGGGCCATTGGAACCATAAATACGCTCGGGCAGTATGAGAAGATTACTATTGTGAATCCGGGGCTGGATGGAATAACTGGGACGGCAGATGATTCGACGATTGATGTCTGGAACCAGACCAATCCCGGACACAATGCGTACTTAATTACCAACCCGACAAAAGGTCAGTCTCCGGCCATGATCGAAGAACCGGAACACCACGCCTCAGGACTTCAATTCGTTCTCAACAAGAAATTCTCGAACCGATGGCAGGCGACGGTTTCTTACGTTTACACTGCGTCCAAGGGAAATATCGAGCGGCCGCCGGTCGCAGACATGGGTATGGATCCAAACTTGTTTATCAATCAAAGCGGTCCCAATGCCCGATACTCGGGGCAGCCACACTATTTCAAGGTTCTGGGAAATGTTCTGCTGCCGCTGGACATAAACCTCGGTATGTATTTCTATTACATATCTCCTCATACTTACCGGCCCTATTTTGGTGCAATCTTAGACCAAGGGTATGAGACAATTTATGCCGAAACCTGGGGCAAGTATCACGTCGATCCGCAGAAGAACATCAACTTCAATCTAGCAAAGATCTTCAAGATGTCCAACTTCTCTTTTACCTTGCTTGCCGATGTGTATAACCTTCTGAACAGCCATGATACGCGCTGGGACTATGATGTCTTCAATGAGTATGGTCCGTATTTTGGAAAGATCTTTTCCATCCAAAATCCCCGAACCTATCGAATTGGGTTCCGTATTACCTACTGAGCTTTTGAGAGGAGAGGCGGGAAATAACTCGCCTCTCCTTCAATTAACCTGCTTCCTCCATTGAGCCCCTCTGTGCCCATTGGGGCCATTTGACGGGGCGAAAGACTTCTTTTATGCTTAATCTCGATTTCGAAACAAGGCACAAAACATGAAAAAAACCCATCAAGGCAGAATCGCTTTTCTTTTGATTTTCCCTTCGCTTCTCTTTTTTGGACTTCATCTAACGTCTTCCCCTTTGAGCGAACGTCCGGGCACAGAGCAGGTCTCGGGCAAACGGCTTTTCACGATTGACGACGCTCTATCGCTCGAGATCTTGAGATTTTCTTCGGATTATGGCGTTTCTCCGGATGGAAAATCCATCGCCTACGGCGTCAAAGACGGCTATCTGACTAATGCCAAAGTGAAAACGCGCTATTATTTCGTTCCTCGGGGATTCTATGTTTTTGTCAAAGCATTCAGTGATCCCGAACCAATTCAGATAACTAAAGGTGAGGAATATTCCTGGACCCCCTCTTGGTCGCCCGATGCCCAAAAACTCGCTTTTTATGTTTGGCACGGCCATCAAATTTGCATCGGCCTTTTGGACAGAAAGGCCCAGAACATCGACTATATCGAAGCGGCCTATCTGAATGGGAAGGGCTCCCTGGATTGGAGCCCTCAAGGCGATAAGCTTTATTATTTCCCTTCGCGCTTCGATCTCTTCGAACCGATTATGCCTTATGAAGAAAACGAAAAAACCATCGTTCGGACGACCTGGGAAAAGGATCCTTATGAAGAGCGATTCACCGATATACGAAAAAGTGAGCTTTGGGCCTTGGATATAAAAACAAAAAAAACATCCCCCGTGATTTCCGAAGAAACGAGTCTCGAAACCCATGCTCTCTCACCCGACGGCAAGAAGATGGCCGTCCTTGTGTTGACCAAGAGACCAGTCTTGACTCACCTTGTCCCCAGTTATGCAAAGCTGGAGATTCTGCCTCTAGAGGGAGGGCAATCCAAAACGGTTTTTTCGGATAAACTCTATACAACTCCCTACGCCTGGTCAGCGGACAGTCGATTCATGGCCTTCGTCAACGATGGGAAACTCGCGGTTTACGATCTCATTGAAAACAAAACAATCACCTTGAATAAAAGTGACATTAAAGTCGGCGGCGTTCCGGCCTGGCATCCTGGGGGAAGATACATCTTGTGCTCGGCCGGTCAGGATTATTATGTATTCTCCGTGCCCACTGGGGAAGCTCGGCTTTTAAATATCGGTCTCCCCTACGGCATACAGCAATATCAGTGGGATAGTAGCGGAAAATATATTTATTTGAAAGTCGTTGACGACAAAACTGGAAATCAAGGAATCTACCGGTTAGATTGGAAACAAGGGAAATCGGAAAAACTCCTTTTCGGAGATTGGCTGATCAGCCAGCCCAGATGGGTCAAAGATCGACTGTTTCTCACACTCCAGAACAAATCAACACCGGAGAACGTCTGGGCGTTGGATTTAGGAACCAAAGGGAAAACGAAGCTCACCGACACAAACAAGAAGTCCGGCGGCTTTTCATTTGGCTACTCCAAACTCTTTCACTGGAAAACGGGGGATGGAGACCCCCTCAAGGGTGTCTTCATCTATCCCGCCGATTATGTCGAAGGGCAGAAATATCCCGTTATCCTTTGGGTTTATGAGACATTCAGCCAGGATTTACACCGATTCTTTGGGCAGCTCTACAACCTGCAAATCTTAACGAATCATGGCTTCGCGATATTGATGCCGGATATCAAATTCGCGATGGGAGAAACGGCTCGCTCTTTCAAAGAATCCGTTGTCCCGGCCATGGATGGCCTCATCGAGGCGGGAATCGCCAACGGGAATTTTGGCGTCATGGGCTGGAGCTACGGCGGCTTTGCGACAAATATCCTCATCACCCAGACGACGCGTTTTAAAGCCGCGGTGACTTCGTGCGGGATTACCGATTGGGCCAGCAAAATCAGCATGCAGGGGGATTTCTGGCGACGAGGAGATCAAATCGGCCAGGGACGGCTGGGCGGGACTCTTTGGGAGGTCCAGCAAAATTATATTAAGAATTCACCGGTCTTTCAGCTCGACAAAGTCCAAACTCCCATCCTGCTTCTTCACGGGACAAACGACAGGAATGTGCCTTTCTCTCAAGCGGAAGAGATGTATTACGGACTAAGAGACCTTGGGAAAACGGCCATGTTAGTCGCCTACCCCGGCGAAACTCACCTGGGGGGCGATGCGGAAGTTTGGGTTATCAAAGACATGTGGCAGAGGATCCTTGCCTGGTTTAATAAGTACTTGAAATAGATCCAAGAGTCATCGATCCGATAGGCCCGAGGGCTTATTCTTTTTGGACGGCAAATCCTATGATTTCCACTTCCAAGTCAAGGTCTGTCTGGAGGCGACTTGGGAATTTGACTTTCCATTCTAGCGCCTCTGTTAAGCCTCCCGGTTCTAGGAATTCAAAATCACGGAGGCTCGAGGAATAGTCAAATTCCGCTCCCGCTCCCTTTACTCCGTTTGAAGCATTGAGGATCTCTGGGATGTTCAACGATCCTCCTTCAGCATATTTCTTTGCGTCCTCAGGGAATAAGGACTTGATTTTAACCGAAAACGGAGCATAGAGAGGTTCTTCAGAGACGTTTTTTAAGCGAATCGGAAAAATGGCCACTTGTGAAGCTGGGTCGTATCTGATCGGATCATAGGCCAGTTCGAGCCGGCTGTTCAAGGTAGCCCTTTCTCTCTTCAGAGGAGCCGCTGCTTTGGGTGTGGCTTTCGCATCCGGCAGCGCTTTTTCTTCCGCGACTTTTACGTCGATCTGGCACGTCCAGATTTGAAAACTTCTGCCGCGGCTGTCAGCCCAGAAAGGACGGAAGACGCCATCCGCCGTGGCTGTCAATCCCATGTAGTCTCCGCCATCGGCCCACCTGGTGTAGGCCGAAAGGGTTCTGAGATTGATGGATTGCCCGGAATTAAGGCCGAAAAGCGGTGAAGGGGTCAAATTGATTTCCGTCGCGGGAGAGGAAGGCGTCGAGGAAACCAGGGTGGCGGGAAGAAAAGACTCCCCCCCATCCAACGATGCTGTAAAATACAGCTCATACCGGTCGTTCTTATTTGAACCCCTCGTATCGAACCACATCAGACCAAGAGTCCCCTTATGGTTAACAAAAATCATGGGCTGATACTGGGAAGACCATTCCGGGGTATCGGGGTTGATGAGCTTCGGCTCTGTCCAGGCATTTCCCCTGTCTTTGGAATAAGAGAACAAGAGTCTGGGTTTCCCAAACCGGGCATCGGGCCAAACCGTGTACAGGCGGTCTTTATAGTCTCCTGAGTGTGTATCAACGGCGAACATCGGATACCCCACCCTGGCGAAATTGCCTTCGCGAGACTCTTTGATTCGTTGATCCATCTTCGGGATCTGTTGCCCCTGGATTTTTTGGGGGGAGGAAAAGGTCACACCTCCGTCTTTGGACATTACGAATTGAAAGGCGTTCGTTATTGAGGTTTCCGATGAAGTCAAGGCATACTCCCCATAAGGAACGAACAGGCTTCCGTCGCTTAAAATCAGCATGTTGGCAACGCTGAGCCCGATTGAGCCCCCGCCGTTGGCAAAGTCCACGGGCCCGATGAACGTTTTGCCATCGTCTTCAGAGCGAATGACCCCGACGACGGATACAGGATGAGTGCCGTAGGCGGCGCCGACATAAACGCGGCCGGCGTATTTGCCAGAAGTGTGATCCACGACCATCTGCTCGTGGTCATAGTCAGGGCCGAAGTCCGTCTTATTCCCCCAGGTGATGCCTCCATCCTCGGAGCGATAAAAGTGAATCGCGGACCTAACGGTTCCATCATTCTCCCTGTAATTGGCCAAAGCGCAGAAATAGGCGGTTCCGTTCAGCCCAAAAGCGACTTGAGGATCAAAGCCTCCTTCTTTGAAATGAATTTGCTCCGGAAATGACGAGTCGGACCAGGTATATCCGCCGTCCAGGGAAGCGTACGTTTTGCAGGCTGTGCGTCCATCGGGTCGGGTAAAGGTGATCGCAGCGCCCAAGAGGTTCTTCGGATGTTTGGGATTGCACGCGACCATGAGCTCGGTGTGCGGGACCTCGCCGTCGCGGCTGGCCAGAATGTTGGGGCCCACTAGAATCTTCGCATTCTTTCTTCGAGAGTCGCGAGGCGTCACTTGAGCCGAGGCAAATAACAAGAACCGCCGTGATCCAACACATCGTGATTGAGCCCGAAGTCCTCTTCTTCATGAATCCTCCTTTGGGATGAGTCCCTTTCCCTGATGGCAAACTTGACTGTTCTTCAAGTCAGAATCAAGAAAATCCGTGGACGAGAGATTCCGAATCGATAAAGATTATCGGAAGCAGAATAATGGGAGCCCTGTCGGTTGGGCAGTCCCCTGATCAACAGAGCTCCCTTCTGTGACCCTGCTGTTTCTATGCTCAGTAAGAAAAACGAAGTCCTAACTGGAAATATCGAGCGGTCTGGATCGAATAGATATAGGGCGTAGTTTGCGTGTCCACAATATCCGAGATCGATGTCGGGACATCACCGTTAAAGACATTGTGAACGTCGACAAGAAGGCCCAGCTTTCCCGCGCCTATTCCGAACACCTTTTCGAGCCTGAAATCAAGTTGATGCTGCGGCTTCTCGAGGAGAGAGTTCCTGGGCACGGCGTAGACGTTCATGTAACCTTGATTGAGGAGGACTCGGAATTGCCTGCTGTAACGGAGACCCTGCATGTAGCTGTAAATTGTGCCGATGTTTACGCCCAGCGGTTTGAAATAATAGGAGAGCAGCAACTTGAATTGGTATTCTCGATTAAAGGAAGTGGGACCATAGGCGTTTATTTTGTTGTTTGGATCCTGAAAAACGCCCGAATTGCCCTGTTTGCTGCCGTAGGGATCGTTGTTCGCGAGGCCCTTGCTCTTTTGCAGGTGGAGGGATGCCTGCATGAGCCAGCCCTGGGAAAACTTCTTATCCAGGATCACGTCGACCCCGTTGTAAGCGTAGTTGAGTTCCTGAGGGGAAGTCTTGATAAAGAAATCCTGGCCGACATTGGTCTGGTTATAAACGGTAAAAACTTTCCCCGACTGAGGATCAACAGCAGTCGTTTCGACATACTGACCTTTGGTGTTCACTTCCCCGGTCTGATTCCTGAAACTCTTATGGACGTAGTTAACGATCAAGCTGAAATTCGCGAACAGTTCACGCTCAATTCCCACCGTGAAGATGTCGGCGAACGGCCTCTTGAGCTTGGGATCGACAGCATTATTCGTCGCCGGCCCCCAACTCTGGATAAACTGCTGCGTGCCATCGGGAAGAACGAAATAGAGCGAGACTGTGCGCGAGTAAGGACCAAAACCATAAAATGTGAACCAGGTGGCAAAATCGTAAAATCGTCCCCAACTTGACCTCAACAAGGTTTTATTGTCGTTGGTCAATGCATAGGCGGCGCCGATGCGGGGGCCGAGGTTATTCCAGGCAAACATCTGTCCGGGGCCCTTTGAGGGTAATTCCTGCCGGGGTTTTAACGTCAAGGACGTTGGCTTGGGTATAGCTATACCTGAGGCCCAGGTCGAGGGTTAATCGTTTCTTAATCGTCCACGTATCCTGAGCATAGGCCTGATATTCATGGAACCCTTCCGGGACGATCTCCGCGTGATCCTCTTTGTAAATTTCGTATGGCTGCCCGTACCAATCATAGAACAGTTCATGGTTGACATATCCGTATTGGTTATTTCCCTCGGATCGATCGAAGACAAATCCGAACTTGAAATCATGTGATCCAAGAAACCAGTCGTCTTTGAAATGGGAAAGATCCAACATCAATCTCGCTCGCCAGGTCGGGCCTGAAGTGACGACGCCAAAGCCGCCCGTCATTCGGCCGAGTCCAAGATCATAGTGCATCGAGATATTCGCATTGTCTGCGTTGGGCCCCTGATCCTCATAGGTATACTTATAATTGAACTTCGCTTCCAAATAAGTGTTCGGGTTGAAGAGGATCTGATGCTGAAAATTGACGATGTGTTCCCAATCTTTTACAAAGCCGAGGGAAGAAGGGGGATCGAATTGGTCCTCACCGATCTTCCAATCCTTGATGTCATACTGATAAGAGAAGAATCCCTTGTTCTTGGCGTTGAGCAGGTAATTGAATTTCCCATAAAAACTCGGATGGGTGGTCAGATCGGGTACGGGAGAGGGAATATCAAGGGCCTTTTTTTCGTCTCGCCGATAGGTCACGGAACCCAAAAACCACAGTTTGTCTTTGACAATTGGCCCGCCCAGAATGAAATTTGTATCGTAGTGGGTGGCGGGTGGGGAAATCTCGTCCTTCCTGTAACTCACTAGCTTGTTATTGAAAAAGTAAAGGTTGAGTTCGCCCTTGAGCCTGTTGCTTCCGCTCTTGGTCAAGGCATTGACCACGGCACCTGTAAATTCACCGACTTCGGCTTTTCCTCCCGCCGTGATCACCTCGCTCTCCTCAATGAGATCGTAAGGGATATCGGCGTAGATATCTCCGTGCCACTGGTCGGTGATGTTGTTGCCGTCGAGTTGATATTGGTTGGACGTGTATCCGCTTCCATGGGCAGCCCTGTCCGCAATCCCGGGGGCCAATTCGATGACGCCCAGGCTACCACTCCTGAGAGGCAACCCTTTAAGGGCTTCACTGGTGAGAACGATCGCGATATCAGATTTCTTAACGTCGACGGCGGGCAGCGGGGCAGTCACGGTGACCGATTGCTCTATCACGCCCTGCTCCATAACGAGGTCCAGCGTGACCGTCTCGCCCACGGAGATTCTGATTTCCTTCACTTCGGTTTTTTTGAATCCTGTTAGTTCGGCGGTGATCGCATAAAACCCCGGGGGCAAGTTGATAAATCGGTAGGAACCTCCCGCAGTTGTCGTGGCCGTGAGCATGCGTTGGATGAGGCTCGGGCTGCTGATCGAAATATTGACTCCCGGCAAGGCTGCGCCCGTACTGTCTTTGATTATTCCTACTATGCTTCCTGTCTGCTTCTGAGCCAAAGAAACGGAAAAAACCAGGGATAAGAAAACCAGGAATACCATAAATTTCTTTAAAGAATTCATCACTTCTCCTTTCTCTATTAATATTATAAATTTATATATAAGCAAGACGTTATTTATTCTTCCTCTCTTTGTCAATATAAAAAGACGGATTTATGAATCATTTTGTGCCACGTCCCAACGCTTTTCATCGATCTTAGATTGCTCTGAGTCAAGTGCCAACATAACAAGAAAGGTATTCTCACAGCCCTAGAGTATCTCGGGCAGAAGGTATTTCCTAATTTTGCCCATGAGCCATGACCGCGAAAAAAAATAGCAAGGAGAGCGGCCACTAGATGGGTTCTTAAAACATCTTCTTGGGTTTGGGAATCTTCTTGTATAAAGAAGATTTGCTTTTGTCGTAGAAAACCTTTCCGTTCATGATGGTGTAATCGACATAGGTCCTGTAGTCCAGAGGGTTTCCATCAAGGATGATGATATCAGCGTCTTTGCCTTCTTCCAGGCTCCCCACTCGATCACTCATCCCAAGGAGTCTTGCCGGTTCGATGGTCAGAGCTTCGAGGGCATATTTCTCCTCGAGCCCTCCTCTGACAGCAAAAGATCCCGCCAGGGGAAAAGTTAGGAGATCATCACCAATCTGTCCCCCGAGGCCTATAGAGGGGGATGTGCTCAGAAGCGCGAACTCAACTCCTTTTTCTCTTTGAAGGACTGCATTCTTGATGTTGGATCCTCCGGAAGGATGGCGATAGGGATCTCCTTTCAGAAAGCCTTCGGGCTGGATGATCGTCGAAATGTTCCGCCGTCCGATTTCCTCTGCCAGGAGCCATCCTTCCGCGGCTCCAAAGATCTGCGCCTGGACGTTGAACTCATCGACAAATGCCAGGACCTTCAGAATGTCCTTTTTTCTGTCCGCTTTGAAACGAACGGGCAATTCTTTCTTGAGCACGGACACATAATATCTAAGGTCGGAAGCCATGGCCGGAGCCTTGGCTTCCTTTGTGTTTTTTGACTTCTCGTAGTGGGCTTCTTGAGCGATATACTCGCTGGCCCCCAGGAGAAAGCCTCGAAGCTCATCTCTCTCTGAGGGCAGGAGTCTTGCCATATCCACATAAAGAAAGGCCGGCTCTTTGATCAACATATCCTTGAGAGATCCGTAATAGGGCTTGAGGATGGCATTGCGGAAGCCGTAACTCTTCTGCCCCCCTTCCCCCCGTTCTTCATCAGGCGACGGACCGGCATTGGAGCAATAAGTTGTGATTCCGGTGGCCAGGCAGAGGCGCAATTCGAGGCTAAAAGCGTCAAGATAATTGAAGATCTTCGGATTCGTGTCTTCTTTAATGATGCTGTGCATGGCAAAGGGACTGGAATGGACCACAACAAACCCGGGCATGATCCACTTGTCCTTGGCTTCCAAGATCATCGCATCTTGCGGGACGGGAAGATTTTGCCCGATCTTCTGAATTTTCCCATTTTTGACGAGAATGCAACTATCATAAATGATTCCATGCGTGATGGTGTAGATGGTCCCGCCTTTTATGATCAGGGTATCGGATTTGGCTTCTTCCGATCTCCCGCCCACAAAAAATAGCAGGACCACTATCGTCATCAGTGAAACAATGCTCATGGTCTTGGCTCTGGTCTTCATTGGACGATTTTCCCTCCCAAAAAGACTTTTTCGATGATGGGAACGTTATCGAAGGGATCATTTTTCAAAACGATCAGATCCGCCTTCTTGCCCTTCTCGAGGCTCCCCACGAGTGAGTCGATCCCCAAGAGTTGAGCGGGAATAAGGGTCACTCCTTTGAAAAGGATATCCTTCTCAAGGCCACACTGAGAGAGCTCATTGAGGTAGTCCAAGAGATGGATTTGCTCCTCGATATTCCCTGATGCCTGGAAAGCGAGCTTTAGATCCAGGGCCTGGCATTTGAGCACGTAGTTGGTCCTCTCGGGATTGGGCTGGTAAAAGTCTGACCGGACATCGATTCCGGGTTCAAGTATGAGCGGGATGTTTTTCTCTTTGAGCAACGGGCCAGCTTTGTACACCTCGGTGCCGCCTCTGACAATCAACCTGACCTTAGGATATCCGGCGAGAAGCTCCAAAAGGTGCGAGACTGCGTCTGGACCGGCGCATTCGGCCAGAAGCGGAGTCTTCCCATCGACAACGTCCATAAAAACCTTCGCGGATTCGCTGATCGTGGGCTCTGCTCTCTGGGCTTCCTCTTTGGCCTTGTCTTTGGCCACGTCTTTGGTTTTTCCCTCTTTCGGTTTGGCCTTTTCTTCTGCCTTCTTTTTCTGCTCCTCCAGGAGTTTCTGGGCCTCTTCCAGAGAACCTTTGAGCATACTCCAGAAAGGCGTGTTGACATAGACCGAGATCTTGAGGAAAGCTTTGTCTTTGATTACGATATCTTCAAATTTGTCGCCTTCAGGCCTGAAGACGGCCCCCAGTCCCGAGATCCCGGCCGGAGGAGGGGAAATACCAAGCGTGGTAAAACCATTCTTTAGGGCTAATGAATAGTCCGGATGTTCAGGATCGATCGAATAAAGCACGGGGTAAAAAGCCAGGTTTTTGCCGGCTGGTTCAGGTTCAGGCATCCTATAAAAGGATTCCATTTCTGATTTTCTTTTCTTATAAATTCCCAAATTGGAATCCGGCGAAACGATTCCAGGCATGACGAACTTCCCCTGAAAATCTAAGACCTCGGCATCTGGAGGAATCGTCACTTGGGCCCCGATTTCAGCGATGAGGTCATTTTTGATAAGGATGACTCCGTTTTCAATCTCGCCCTGCGCGACGGTCTGGATCTTCCCCGCCCTGATGGCGATGACTTTCTCTTTGGCCACGGGAAAGGAATCGGAGAAAGAGATAGAAGCGGCGAAAATCACTCCAAAAAGAAAAAACCTGAGGCTCGGCCTCTTCCTCTTTCCCGGATCAATAGATTTGTCCGTCTTTTGAAAGGTCATAGACTATTCTCCCATTCACAAGAACGAGGGTGGTGTGATTTCGGGCATCGAAGGGATTTCCTGTCCAAACAGCTAAATCGGCATCCTTGCCGGCCTCGATACTCCCGACCCTGTGATCGACCATCATCGTCCTTGCCCCGTAGATGGTGACCCCTCTGAGGGCTTCCTCTTCATCGAGCCCGAGCCTGACGGCCATAGCCGCCTGCAAAAATAGCTTTTCCTCACCTCCGCCCACCGAATCGGTGTTGATCGAGATGTTTTTTGCTCCCCCCTTTTCATATTCAGTTATGATCCCCAGAAAGGAATCTTTCTCAAAATCATAGAGCCTGGGGCCGCAGTCATAAGCGACCTTTCTCGTCGATATGGCCGGGCCGTTCCGGAAGGCCCCAAATTCACCATGGGTGATGACGGCGTGCTCGATCCCGAATTCCTCGAGGTACATCCGGTAGACCATCTGGACAACCTGAAACCAGCAGCAATGCACGAAGACGGGAAGCGTCCCCTCGAAGATGTCCTTGGTGCATTCAAAGCGGAGATCTTTCTTGGGTTTTACTTTTGACTTCCCGGTTTCATAATCCTTCCAGGTATCATGATAAGCCTTGACCTGCTTGATGAGCTCCCGAAGGTGCCAGTTCATCCCCATCCGCCCCGCGCCTATCTCTCCGGAATACGGCCTCTCCGGGTTTCCGGCCTGGGCAATTTTCATAATCCCTGGGAAGCGGAGGATGACATCGTCAAGATTGTCCCCGGCTGTCTTCATGAGAATGCCAGTGCCGCCATCGTTGCTGCCGCTTCCAGGAATGAAATTGATAGTCGTCACTCCGGCGGCAACAGCCCGTCTGAGGGCGGGCGTGTTGAGAGCGACGGCATTGAGAATCCGTAACTCCGGGTTGAGCTGAAAAACACTATCATTTATATCCTCATAGCCGTCTCCGCCTGAATGCGAATGAATATCGACAAAACCGGGCAGGAGCCAGTATGAAGAGGCATCGATCACTTTGTAGCCGGGGGGAATAGGAATTTGACTCCCGACCTTTTCTATTTTTCCATCTCTGACAAGCACGACGCCGTTCTCAATGATCCCCTTCGTAATGGTCAATATTTTTCCGGCTTTGATGGCATAGGTCGGGAACCCGCGCGCGGCCGCAAACAGAGCCGGTGAAATAAACAGTGTCACAAGCCAGAAAAGCCATCTATTCTTATTCTTCATCGCTTCCTCCTCATCCCTTATTCTTTGGGATAAGCAAGCTTCCCGTTGACATAGACCTGCTCGACTTTTGTGCCGAACTTGAAGGGTTCGCCACTCAAAACTATAAAATCAGCGTCCTTCCCCGCCTCGAAGGATCCGACTTTGTCGGCGATACCCAGAATCCTGGCTGCGTTAATGGTTAGGACGTTGAGAGCCTCCGCTTCGGTCAGCCCGTCCTGAATTGCATAGGTCAATTGAAAGAGAAGAAACGACGCACCGGCATTCGACTGGGAGCTGAAGGCCACGGGCACATTTCTGCTCAGCAATTCTTTGATATAATTGATCCTCTGTCCTTTCTTGATATAGACAGCCTGGGGACCTGCAATGACCGGAATTCTCTTCGAGGCCAAATCGCCGGCAATTCTATAGGCTTCCTGACCTCCCACGAGAACCAGGTTGATCTTGAATTCAGCGGCGATTTTCACGGCCGCCTCGATCTCGTTAATCCGGGAGGCCCGGATCATGGCCGGTATTTTTCCCCTCAAGATCTGGAGGATGATTTCCTGGTTTTCATCCTTTCTGGGCTCTTTGGGTTCCTCGAGCGTCTGCTCCGCTGGTTCTTGTTTTTGAGCCTGAGCTTCCTCTTTTTGATCTTTTGCTTTTTTCTTTTCGAGGGATGCTTTCAAATCTTTTTCGTATTTCCTGAATCCCTTCTCATATTCCTGGGCCTCCAGGAAAAGCTTCTTGAGCTCCGCATAACGCTCCGTGGCATTCTCTTTGACAACGAACGAGAACTCCTCCCCGGCTGGATTTTTTAGGAGGAGATCCGACGGCGAATCCGCAAAAAGCTTGACGCAGGCTGAAGTGCCATCGACGAGGGAGTCCGCGGGGATGGCAATCTTGGCAGACGTAATCCCCCCGGCCAGAGATTTCCCAAAAGAGAAATCTTTGTAGAAGACAGCCTGAGCGCTCTGGGACCGAGCCTCGGGCATCGGAGGCATCTCAGGAGAGGTCGGCATTCCCCAAGGAGAGGGCATTTTTGCCGGCGGCGGCGGCTCTGTCTTGACGCTAAAGTCCTCCTCATGGAAACCCAGGGCACAATGAGCGTCAATGAGCCCTGGAACGATAATTCTGTCGCTGAAATCGATGACCTGGGCGTTCTCCGGGGGCTTGGGTTTCTTATCGATCCGGACGATTTTTTTCCCTTCGATCAGAAGTCCACAGTTGTCGAGTGTTCCGCTCTTGTCGCAAGAATAGATTTTCTTGGCCTTGATATAGATCGCCTTCTCAGCAGAAAAAGATAGGCCCCCTGCTAGACCGCTCAATAGCAGGAAAAAGCAAAAAGCCCAAACGAGACCCGTTGTCTTATTGTTGTTCATAGATGATTCTTCCTTCGATCATAACTTTTCTTAATCGAGGCAGCGGTTTTCCCGTTTCGCTCTGGAAAAAAAGGATATCTGCATCTTTTCCCTTTTCTAAGCTGCCGACGCGGCTGTCTACTCCAAAGATCCGGGCGGGATTGATGGTGATCGACTTGATGAGATCTTCGCCTGAAAGGCCGAACCTCTGATGGTATTGGACAATCCAGAGTAGATCCGGAAGGTACTTATCTTCTGCCGGGACAATACTTGTCAGAATTCCCTGGCTCATGAGGGCTGAGATATTTTCAGGATCGTTCAAGGAGGCCTCGGAGGGAGGAAAAGACTTCTCTTGATAGGCGTCGTTCGGTTTCAGATTCGATTCCGCGATCACCGGGATGTTCTTTTCTTTGAGGACGGCGGATAATCTGTGGGCTTCCGCGCCGCCGGATATAATCAAGGGCATTTTCAATTGCTCTGAAAGCTCCAACGCCTGTTCGATTTCTGGGACTCTCTGGCATTGAACGAGCAACGGTATCTTTTGTTCCTGCGCCTGTCTCAAAGAAGAAGAGATGTTATTCATATATTTCGCCAGATCCCCCGCATACGGCTCGGATCGGAAGAGGCTTCGGACAACCCAATAGGCGCCGAGAGAGGAGGAAGGAAATTGTTTCTGGACGGGTGTAATAGGATTCTCGTCACTGATAGGTGCGGGATAGACCTTGATCATCGGAGGAAGAAGCGAACCCTCCCCCAGGTTGATCCTGAGGGCAGCCTCTTTTTTAAGAACCGAGGAGCCGCCGTGACCTGTTCCCAGCTTGACCAAGGCCCCTTTTCCCGATATGAGTCTGTTCTTTGATGTATCCAGGTAGACTGCGGTGATCCCTCCGGCCAGAAGACGGGAGTTGTCTCCGAAGAAATCAAATCCGTCGAGTGAGGAAAGGTCAGGAGAGAACGATTCGAAATTCCGGATTTCCCCGGAGCTCAGATGGCAGGAAGACGCGATGAAACCCGGGTAGAGAATCCAGCCGGAGGCCTCGATCGTCTCGGCCCCTGCCGGCACGGTGACATTATCGCCGATGGCCGCAATCTTGCCTTCCTGGATCAGGATGACGCCGGACTTGAGCACCTCTCCGGCCATGGTGTGAATTTCAGCCCCCCGGATCGCCTTTGTCTGTCCGAAGAGGAGAATGCTTGAGCCGAGGAAGACAATGAGGCAAAACGAAACCGCCGTCTTTATGATTATCTTCATTTTTTCGCCTCTTCCCTTTTTCATGCTTTTCTATTGGCCGATCTTATCGTCGGCGAGATCCTTCAAGTCCTCATCTTTCGTCCGGTCATAAGCCAGCTTTCCCTCGATAAAAACAAACTCCACTTTTCCGGACAAATCGAACGGCTCCTTGTCGAGAACCACGAAATTCGCGAGCTTGCCTTTTTCGAGCGATCCGACCTGTCCGTCTAGCCCGAGAATCTGGGCCGGCACCAGGCTAATGGATTTCAAGGCGATTTCCGGGGAGATCCCACAACTGATAAGTTTCATGGCCTGGTAAAGAAGTGTTCTTGTCTGGACTTTGTCCGGATCTGACTGGAGGGCAAAGTCTACGCCTTTGGCCTGGAAGGCCTTGGCCACATCCACTTTCCTTGGCTCATCCGTGACCGGATCTTTTTCAAAGTAGATGAGATCGGGATCGAGAATAACCTTCAGTTTCTTCAGCGCGGCAAAATCGGCAGCTTTATAGGCTTCCGGACCGAGGACATAAACAGCTTTCAGGCCATAGACTTCGGTCAGTTTTTGGGCCTGGACCACATCGGAAGGCGTCGGGCAATAAATGAACGCCGCGTAGCGTCCTTGGAGCAGATCCCCAACCGATTCGTACTTGACGTATTCTGGAGAGCGGAAAGACATGGGGGTTGAGACCATCTCCTCTTTTTCGTCCGCTCCAGTTTTTTTCTCTTTTTTCTCGAGATAAACTTTGGTCTCATCAAAATAACGGCGGAGTTGGGCCATGACTCCTATCCTTGACTGAGCGGCTGTACCCGCGACCGATATCTTCATCCCTGAATCCGGAACCAGGACGGCATCTCCGATAATCAATCCGAAGGTCTTGATAACGACGCCCCGGCCTCCGAGAATCGTCGCGTTGCCCGGCATGACATTCATCGTCGTGACCCCGGATCTCAACGCCGACTTGATGGCGTCATGGGACAGGTCCAGGCTGTCCATCACCGTCACGAAGGGCGTCAGAGGATTGGTCTCATTGGGAATGTCATAGCCACGGGCCGCATGGGCTTCAACCAGGCCAGGCACGATGATTTTCTGGCTATAGTCTATAACCTCCGCATTCCAGGGAATCTTGCCTTCTGGTCCCAGCTCGGAGATTTTCCCGTTCTCAATCAGAAGGATGCCTTTCTCGATGACACCCTGGGTGACCGTATAAATCTTCTTGGCCTTGATGGCTTTGGTTTGCGATACCAGGGGCAAAGGGGATAAAACCGCAAGCGCCAAAACGAAGATCATGAAATAGGGAAGCCTGAAAGATCTCTTCATCTCTTTTCTCCTTTTCTCATTCATTCGGGTCCAGCATCCTGCCGCCGATGATCGCTTTTTCGAGCCGAGTCGAAGGATCGAGCGGATCTCCGTTGAAAATCAACAGGTCGCCGTCTCTCCCTTTCTCGATTGTGCCCACTCTATCTTCTACGCCCAGGATCCTGGCGGCGTAGCTGGTAAGGGCTTTGAGGGCGGTCTCTTTATCCAGGCCCAGCTGGACGGCGAACATCGCCTCATCCCGGAGATAACTGATTGGACTCTTGTTATTGTTTTGGAAAGCGAAGAGAATTCCTTTTTTGGCCAGGAGCAGAGGTGTCTGCGCCTTGTAGTAATCACTCTCGGCGTTGAAATCAGACCTCCCCTCCGGCCTATAAACAGGTCCATAGATGACAGGGATGTTTCTGCCTTTGAGGTCGTCCAGGTATCTGTACGCGTCCACACCTTCTTCCAGGATCCACTTGAAGCCGAACTCATCCATCGCTCTCAAGGCGGCCTTAATGTCCATGTACGACCTGGCCCGGATCCGGAGCGGAATCTCGCCCCGCAAGACTTTGCGCAAGATCAGTTCCTGAGCGTCAAGCGCAGAATCAGGAACCGTTCCCTTGTTTTGGAGCTTGACGAAGGCATTCCGGAAAATGAATTCGACCCCCATCCTGTTTTCAGGACGCCGCGTATAGAGTCCGGGATCAAATCCCCACGCCTGGTTACGATAGGCGGGCTCATGCCCGAACGTCACCTTGAGATGGACCATGTTCTTGACGAGCATATCCTGCGGCGTCCGGCCCATGGCTTTGAGGACTGTGCCCGTGCCGTTAAATACGTTCATGTTTCCCGGGGCGACATAGAGGCAGGTGACCCCGCTTCGCCAGGCTCTAGCGAGGTCTTCAGAGCGCGGGTCGACAGAATACAGAGCGTTGAGCTCGGGCGTGACTTCGGAACGTCCCTCGTTGAGGGCCAAGACCTTGTCTCTTTTCAACGAAGCATAATCTTCGCGCTGAATCATCTCGATGATTTTTGTTTCAGCGGAAACCCGGAGATATGCGTTGGCCGCGATAAAACCCGGAGTCGCCACTCCTTCTCTGAACTCAAGAATCTTCGCCCCTTTGGGTACGGGAGCGTCCAACCCGACGAACTCGACCTTCCCGCTTCTGATCAAGACCAGCGCGTTCTTCAAGACCTCCCCGTTGCCCTTGTGCAGGGTTCCGACCCTCAGAGCCGTGAGATCATCAGCCAGCACTCTCGGCCCGAGAAAGCAGAAGATCATAAAAGCCACGGAGACCATTTTCGTGAGCGGACCAAGTTTCTTTTTGATCATGCTTGCCTGTATCCTTAATTTTGTTTATGAACAAGCCGGCCGTTGGAATAAACAGCCACGACGTTTGCGCTTAAATCCAAGGGTTCCCCAGAAAAGACAATGAAATCCGCGTCTTTTCCTTCCTCAAGTGAGCCCACCGAATCCGCGACACCGAGTATCTGCGCTGGATAGAGTGTAATCGTCTTTAGAGCTTCGTCCTGAGAAATCCCTTGGTGGAAGAGAAGGAGAGCCGACGTCCTCAGTCCCGAGGCCTCTCCCTCGGGCATATCGCTGCCAAAGGCGATCTTCACTCCCCTCCGCATCAGCAAGATCGCGTTCCGGCTAACTCTGTCTGGGACAGAGAAGAGGAGCGGAGAAAGAAAGACGGGGACATTGTATTTCTTGAGCTCATCGGACAAGGAAGACGCTTCCTCCCCACCCACAATCACTCCCCCCTTCTTCCAGTCGGCGAGCCATTTTAGGGCGGTGTTGATTTCCTCGAAGTTGGAGGCGGCGATAAGAGGCTGAAGTTCTCCTTTCGCGAGTTTCGCGATTCCCTCCTCGCCAAAGATGTCCGTCCTTGCCTCGTTTCGTCCCGCCCTCTGCATCCACTCGTTCAGGATCTCTTCGGCCCCCATAAGAGAAATCGGTGGCCGATCGTCCCTTTCCATCGTTTTGCAAAAAGAAACCTTGAGGAAGCCCTCTTTTTTTAAAAAGGGAAGCCCCAGGCTGTCCGTTCGCAATTTAAAAACAGAAGTCATGCCTCCGACAAGGTTTTCGTTCCGAGGAGATAAGTTCACCGAGGTGATGCCTTCAGCCAGTGCCGCCCGGACCTCGGGGCTCAAAGGATCAAAGGCAGCAAAGGCCCCCACGTCTGAGGTGACGGCCCTGGAATTCTCCAGAAGGCGGTAGTAGGCTGAAACATAGGTATGCGCATCGACCAAACCCGGAGCAATGCATTTTCCGGAATAATCCACCACGGTTCCGGGCGGAAGGTCACCACCTTGGATTATCTTTTTGATCTTCCCACCTTCGATGAGCAGACTGGCTTCGGCCAGAACCCCCCTCACCCCCGAGGTGTAGATCTTGGCTCCTTTGATGACCAGAGTTTCGCCCTCTTCTTCGCTTCCATAAAAAAGAGAGCCCACAAGAAATAAGCCGAGAAAAAAACTAAGTAGAATTGCCTCTTTACGTTTACTCATCTTCATTTTTCCCCAACCTTCAGGCCATTGACAAAAACGATCTCAACTTTGGATAAGGAATTTAATGGCTCTCCCGAGAGAACGACCAGATCCGCGTCCTTGCCCTCTTCCAAACTCCCGACCCTGCCTGCGACTCCAAGAATTTCTGCCGCGGTGGAAGTAACGGCCTTCAAGGCCTCGATCTCGGGAAGGCCCTGAGCAACTAGGATGGACGCATAATATCTCATGTATCGAGCCGAAAGCGGATAATTATCAGGCGGAATGAGAGCCAGGGGAATCTTAGCCGCGCCCAGGGCACCCCAGTTTTTTGCTGATTTCGGGGAGGGGCTATCGCCACTCAACTCCTTGCCGACATAGTAAAGGTCCTCTCCTCGGGTTTTGAGGAGGCCGGCCGCGTACCCTTTGGCTCCCCCGGGCAGGAGGGACTTTCGATAATCCATGAGGGGATTGGACAAAAGGCCCACTGAGGCAACTGTTAGCTGAGGCAAAATCTTAAACCAGTTCTCGCACTTTTCCAGCACAATCCTCAGACCAAATTCTTCTCCCAGCCGGAGTGCATTATGGATTGAATCAGCCCGGTGAGCTTCGATGCGGACAGGGAATTTCTTGTCCATGGCTTGGAGGAGGATTTCCTTGCCTTCGTCCCTTTGTGGCTTCTCCGGCTCTTTAAGTTTTGATTTTTCGGAAGCGCCTTTTTGGGATTCCTTAAATTCAGAAAACTTCTTTTCATATTTTTGCCATTCTTTCCTGTACTCCTGGGCCTGGATGAAAATATCCCGAACCCTTTGATACTGAGTCAGTCGGAGCAAGGATGAAGTTTTATTATTTTCCATGCTCTCCAGTTTCAATCTCAGTCCCGCTTTCCCTTTCAACACCTCAACCCCTCCTCGCTCTTGCGCCGGGAGTTTGACCACGGCTCCGAGCCCACCGATGGCCCGGAAGGAAACAGGAGAGATATAGACGGTTGTGACTCCCTCGCGGACGACGTCTGAAACGAACTCGTCAAAATAATTCATCGCTTCGAGAATATCCGAATCTGGATTTTCCTCACCGGTGAAGGCTCTGTCTTTCTCTGAGAGGAAAAGTGAGCTGGACGCGCTGACGATTCCGGGAATCACGGTTTTTCCAGTGAGGTCGAGGACCTGAGCGCCCGCGGGGGGATCAATGTTCTTCCCCACTTTCTCAATCTTGCCGTCCTTGATCAAGATCATGCCGGGCTCAAGGACGCCGTTCGACCCCATGGTATAAATTTTCGCGTTCTTGAGCAGGAGATATTCTTGTGCGGCAGAGCAGGGTTTTAACGGGAGCATCAGCAGCAAAGTTATAAAAAGAATCAGACGCCTCGGGCTCCTAGCGATTACCTTTTTCATTTGATCACCTGTCTTCTCCATTTTTTAACCGCCCCTCATAAAATCATTTTTATTTATGAAAAGCAATAAAAATCCGATCTGGTTTTTCCGCTGGCGTTGTTCCCTTCTTGAACTTTTCCTTTTCTTGTTTCCATCACACCCGATTGTCTTTAATCATTTCTTACGATCTGGATTCTCATTTGACTTCGCTGACCTGGATCATTTCTTCGCTGAGGGGAGAAATATCTATCGAAACGACTACAACTGATCTTGTTTTGTCGCTCGCTTCAGAGCTCTCGACAATTCTGCCTTTATTCGTTCGATAACCTCCCTGTGAAGCCTTGAGCAAGAATCTTATCCTCAGATCCTTGAACGAGGTCTGGTTTTCGTTCCTGAGGGTTGCCTCCCCAATCTCTTCGCTGCCGTCATTTTTCCCTGCGTAAGTTAGCTTCAACTTCCCCGCTTCGAATGCCGGGTTAGCGACGATTCGAGAATTCTCGATCTCAACGACCCGATAAATTCCCTGAATCGTTGAGCCTGTCTCAAGGGAAAGAGTCGGATTCTTTCCCACCTGCTTTTCCAGGTTAGTATGACCGTGTCCCCAGAGATAGATATCGATCGGATAACTATTGAACAAGTCGACAAGTTGGTTAGAGAAATGATAGGCCTCGGGCAGGCCCTGGGTATGGTCATAGTGAGCAAAAACGCAGAGTAAGCCTTCTTGATGGTTTTTGGAGCGTTCCAACTCCTGGATAAGCCAGGGCCATTGGGCGGAATGGATCCCCTCGAGGGGAGTTTCGTAAATCTTCTCGTAATCCGCCGTGTCCACACCGATAAAATAATCCCGGCCGTAGGGGAACGAGTAAAATTTTTGCCCAACGTATTTTCCATATTCGTCAAAACCGTAGTACCGATACCTGGAGAACCAAAAATAATGGTCGTGGTTTCCCGGGATCACAAACGTGGGAACCTCGAAACCCGCGAGCGTGTGAAGAAACCGAAGGTATTCGGGTCTTGTCCCGCAGTCGGCGATGTCCCCCGTGATGATGACGAATTCGGGTGAAAAGAGATTGATCTCTTTGGCGATGAGCCTGAGTTTTTCATCGTGATCTCTCTCATCTTTTGTGCCTTGAATGTGCAGATCGCTCAGGTGAACGAATCGGTATCCTTTTTTAAAATCAGAGACGATTCTCACCGCCCTCGAGGTCTGATCCTCCTGGCCATCGAGAATCGTCCGGATAGAGTAGAAACCGTCTGTAATATCTTCCGGGATCCGAGCTCTAATGAGAACTCCGGGATCGAGCTGATTCATGATCATCTCAGGCCCGTATTCTGCGGAGATGACCTTCAGCTCTCGCCTGAACGTCTCACCAAAAAGAAATGCCTGCGTTTTCCGAGGGCGCTTAGGATAGCGGCAATCGATTTCGAGGACACTTCCCTTTTTGAGAATGGAGGGAACAGACCCGACTGGGCGCCGAATGATCCCCAAGCTCCTGTAATCTCGATTTGCGTACTTGAGCACAAAATCGAATTTAGAGGATTGGCCTGCTTTGATTTCGACATCTCCGAGCTCTTGAGGGACAAGATTCTCCTCAACAGAGGGATTCTGAGTGTATCCAGGGTTGGAATCAGGCTCGATCGCAAGTTCATATGCTCCCCCCTTGAGGCCAAAAAAAGTCGGGATCCTCCCTTCCGGCGTTGTTCTCAATACGGTTTTGAGGATTCCGCCTTTTGAGATCTTAAAAATGATATCCGCAAGGGGCGTCTGATATTCGTCCTTTGCGGAAATCTCCAATTGGCTTAAGGGATAGGAACTCACCCTGATTTTATCGATGCAGATAAAGCCTTCCTTGATCGTGATTTCAAGCTCATGATCTTTGGGCTCTAAGCCTGACGCAACAAGGAACTCATTCCAGCCTTTCTTATCTGTTTTAGAGAGATCGATCTCGGGCTGGCTCTTCCCATCGATTCGGATCGTTGCGATCCCTGGCCTGTATGTTTTCCATGATTCCCAGTTAACGTCGTATTTTGGAGACTCGTAGTATCTCTGAAGAATATTCAGATCTCCTCCGTGGAGGAAAAGAGTGAGAAAAGAACCTTTCCATTTGAGGCGCAGGGAGTCTCCGGCGTGGCTGGATTGAAGCCAGTTCGTTCCGCCATCGGCCATTTCAACCCAAGCCCCTCTTCTCTCGACCAAGGCCTTGTCCTTGGCATCAATGAGTTGGCCCGCTTCGGTGGAACGAACGGTCACCTTGAAGGCGGCAGAGGCGACATTAACTCCATCGTTGGCCTCAACAATGATGTTCTCTTCTCCCGTCCAATTCTGGTCCGGAGACACGCTGAGATAGCGGTTCTGATCGACTTTCACGTGGGCCGAACCGAGCAGAGAAAACTCTCGCGAGGACGTCACACTAAAGAGAATCTTTGAAATCGGAGTGTCCGGATCGGAGATACACTTCCATAAATCAATCACCCGCTCTGCTTTGCTATTCTCGTCCAAGGTCACATCCGGAATTTCCGCAAAGACAGGCGGGGAACTCGTGGCTTTTTTAACTTGTGAGTGACAGGGCAGAGAGAGTCCCAAAAGGAAAAATGCTATCAGGACCGGGAGCGTTTTATTTCGATTTTTCATAGAAATCGTTTTCGCTGTAGACGATTTTGCCGTTAATCAAAACCGTCTCCACGTGAGCAAAGATATCAAGGGGGTCGGCGTCTTTGCCCACCTCGATGCTTCCCACCCGGCTGTTGATCTTTTCTATGAGTCGCTTGATCTCCGGCTGATTGGGATTAAGTTTAAGCGATCGTTCTAAGTATTTTCGCGCATTTTCTAGATCGTTATTCTTAAAATAACTATAGCCAAGCAGGTTGAGAATTTCGACAATTTCTCCCCCTGCGGACAGCGCTTTTGTGAAAAACTCAACGGCTTTTGCGTAATTTAACGTCTCAAAATAGGCTCTTCCTAATAACTTGTCTATTTCCAGATCCTGGACTTCTTTGAGCGGGTCCAAGATAGCGACAACCTTTGGAAAATCTCTCTTGTTAAAATAGGCGTCCGCCAACCGAAGGGCGATATCTTTTTGAGGGTTAGAAGGGGAATAGAATTTCTCCAGTTCTTTTATGACCTTGTCATTTTGACCCAAGACCAGATACTCCGTGGCCCTGATGTATGAAAAATAGAGATGATCGAGCGGCGGATAAAGCCCGTTAAAATTCCAAGGTCTGGGGATGCCGGCGATAGGGGCGACCTTAAATTCACTCTCCGAGGTCAGAATTCCTTGTCCTTCGGAGTCGACCAGGGACACTCGAAACTTGTAGTATCCCGCCAAGAAGTCTTTCAGCGAGAATCTTTTCAAAAAAGATGTTTCGCTTCCGACGCTTTCCGTCTGAGTGTTTAAGGTTTTCTCATCCTGAATGATAGCGTAAGATAGATGACAGCTGCTAAGTTCTGGTGAAGGATTATAGATTTCAAAATAGATAATAAGGTTGTCGTTAGCGGTATAATTCTTTTGGCTGTTCGGATAGAGCTGATGGCCTGAGATAAGGAAAGGGATAGTTTGCCCGGAGCCGGGGATTTCTTTATCTCTATAGAGAAGGAGAAGGGGGCTGAGAGAGGGCTTGCCGGCCGCAGGCGAAAAGATTTTCTCTTCAAGGCTTGAAAATTCCTTGGATTCGAGATTCCTCAAGAGCAGGCGCAGGGAAAAATTCCCCTCGATGATGGGAATGACAGCGCCTATGGCCGATAATCTGCCTTGAATTATCTTGAAATCCTCGGGGCTCATTTCGATCTGAACATTTTGTTCTTCTTGATGGATCATCTTGCCGGAGCTGTCTGAAATAACCACGTTGAGTTTGAGCGGAGCTAAGATTTTTTGTTCAGACTGACTGAGGCTCAGCCTTTGGGGCTCGATGATGGCGTGGATATAATTTTTGCCGTTCTCTTGGTGGATAAAAAGGACCGAGTCAGAGGAGACATAGTTGACGGAGTAATCCGTTGTGATGACTTCCTTGGCTCTGGCGAATGCGTCGGCCCATTCAATCTTAATTCTTTTGACGGGCAGGTTCTGGATGTTGGAGAGGAGAATATCCGAGGAAAGGGAAGAGAGGGACGAGCCAGGATCTTCTCCGGATCCCGGGATATAGCTCAGCGAGGCGTCGGCGAGCTCTGCAGATACCTCTTTAATCTGCTGGTAAGCCTGGCGACGGTCAGTGGTTGTTGTCTGAAAAGAATGCTGGGTGAGGCGCTGTGGCCCGTCAAATGACGGGCTGTAGAGTTTGTATTCGCCCGAGCCCGGCTCCTGATAAAAAATGATGTAGAAAAAGGGTGGCAAGCCTAAAGATGTATCTCCCTGGTACTGCCAGAGCTCACAGGTAACAAGGTTCTGAGAGGTCTCTGTGTATCTTTGGATATCCACGGGGGCCCCAAGAATGATATAAATTCTTCCGCGGTCGGTCTCCCAGCCTGGTCTAACGCTTCCTCTTCCCAAGATATTCTGTGCATACGTGAGCCTTCGATAATGCTCATCCTTGAATTCGTTTTTTTCCGTGCCGAAGGTGGGGTCCCTTTGAATCCAGAAAGCTCTTTTAAAAGCATCCCTTTCTCTATCCGACTTAAGTGATAAAAAGACCTTTCTTTCCGTTGGAGTGATAATATAGACGACTTCCTTTTCCAGCCATTGCTTCCATTCTAAGGGGAGTTCCTGGGCTAGACCGGCCTGCATAAAATAAATAAAGCTCAAAAGAAGAATTGAAAATCGAACCATTTTTCCTATAGATTTTTTCTCTTCATACAGTGAAAAAGAAGATTGAAACATTATAGCACATGGGTGTCCAAGATAGGCATTGAAAAAACACAACTGAACATTAAGAGGTTTCCGTATTGTTTTCACGTTTTCAAAGAATTGAAGAAAGGGGAGAAGACGTTCTCCTCCCCTTTCTCAACTGAACTCATTCGCTGACTTCGATTCGATCTGGCGTGATTTCGACGGCTCCTTTCTCGAGGACCATGACCCTGGTCAGCATTTTCTCAACAGACAGAGCTTCTTCAGAAAACAAACCGCGCGCCCACCAAGAAGGAACGAGGAGCTTGAACACTTAGGATCTTACCGAAGTTCGGGCCAAACTCATTCATTCGATTACTTGCGTACGGGGTACTGTGGAAGTTGAAAGCATTATAAAAATCGACATAGGCGGTCAATTCCATTCCCTTTATAGGAAACCTTTTCTCGAACTTCATGGAGACATCTTTCAGCGGGCCGCATTTCTTTTGGCCCCAGGGCATCCCTTGGAAATAGGTCAATCCCCCGTTAACCAAGGCAAAGAAATAGGATTGCACGTCGGCCCCTGATATGTACTGGGCCGTCACGCCCAACATGATATTCAGGGGAAGAAGGAAGCTTCCTTGGAGCTTGAACTGGTGCGGCTGTCCATAAGAAGAAACCAGCTGCCCTCGGTTATTGACATACTGGTTGCGGTCATAAATATAAATATCATCAACACTCTCAGTATTGCCGGTGCAGTTCGTGTAATGATAAGAGGCGAGCAATTGCCATCCGTTGGAATACCTTTTGCTAAAAATGAACTCGATGCCCCGCATTTTCTTCCAAGGGGTCTCAAGGCAGGTGGGGGACATCCCAGCTACCGGGTTGGTGATCAGATATCTATCGTCTTCGTACGGAGTGGTTCTCTGAAAGGCATCGAAAGGGCCGAGGTCGTCGCTCGTCCCCACGACGCCGTCAGGCCCGGGATTGATGATGGCAAATGTCGCCCACTGGGTGGTCATGTTGACGGGGCCCATGGCCGCGCCCAGCGTTTTGTAATAGGCGTTGACGGTCAGAGAGGCGTCCTTGAAAAGTTCCCGTTCATAAGCGGCGCTCAATTCCTTGATATAAGGATGCTTGACCTTCGGATCGACCGTATAGATGGTGGCCGCTGCCCCCGGCAGAACCTCGAAAACTTTTTCCCAAGCGTTATCGATCCACAGATATTGCCCGTAACCGGCACTTTTGGTCTCCATGAATGCGAATTGGTCACGGCGGACCTTTTGGACGAGATGGCCGTAGTAGAGTTTGAAAATGTTTTTTCTGTCGCCGAATAGATCATAGGTGAGGCCGAGGCGGGGCGCCAAGGCGTCATTCTTATAGACCACTCCGGCCAGCGGGGAGGGGATCTTGTAATATAAATTATCGTAGCGGAGGCCAACATTGAGGGTCAGTCTTTTCGTCACGCTCCAAGTGTCTTGGAAGAAGCCGACGATCGGACCGAAATAGTGATCCAAACGACTCTCGCTCATTGTGTTCTTTTGAAAGGGCTGGCCCTTGTAATCATAATAAGATTCCCCGCCGGGCATGCCTGAGGCGATCATACAGTAATCCCGCTGAATCTCCGCTCCGATTGCGATATCGTGCGAGCCCTTAATGAAATAGGGAATGTAATGGGAAAGATGGGCGCTCAGATGAAACGTTCTCCCGGTCATTTTAGAGTAGTTATCCACATTGACGCTACGGGTGCCATAAAAAAGGTCAAGATGTCCGGGCGTATCCATTCCCGCCGTCGGCACCATATCGTTTTTCATGAGGTTGAGGCCGGCCTTTATGTCAAGATATGTCGTCGGAGAAAGAATGGACGTCCAGCTTGCCGCCGTGAAATAGCCGGGCGCGGATACGTTCATGTCAATGCCTGGAGGCATGGTCGCGTCAGCATATAGGTTGTCCCATCCATCATTAGTATACTTGAACGAGACATTGAACTTGTTGGACTTATTCAGTTGATAGGTCAGTTTCGTGAACGCTTTGGGAACGAAGTTTTTGGTGACGGCGGTTGTTCCCAAGCGATGCTCCGTGTGGTCGTTGTAGCCTCCGGAAAGGAAGAACCAGAGCTTATCCCGGATGATTTTTCCTCCAACCTGACCGCTGATATCTCCCAAATTGCCGACTTTGACTTTTTTATCTTTTGTAGCCGGATCAAGGAATTCACTCTTCGCGAAGCTTCCCAGGTTCTGAGAATTCCAGCTGCCCCCGTTGTAGCGGAAGTCCGCAAGGCCGGACAATTTGTTCGACCCGGACTTTGTGACCGCGGTCAAAACGGCGCCCGATGCCTCGCCGAACTCGGCCGGCATTCCCAATCCCTGGAAGGTCGCCTCCTCAATGACGTTGGTGTCGATCATGAAGTTGTTAATTCCAGAGTTCGGGTCGGTCACAGAGACTCCGTCCAGTTGAAAGGTGTTGGGCGTGGAATAGCCTGACCCATATGAGGTGTAATTATTCGTGCCCGGCGCCATGCTGAACAGCTCACGGAGGGTCGGCTTTCCCGGCAGCGTTTGAATGAGTTCGGTCGAAAAGGTGGCGGTTCCCGCCTGCGCGCTTTTTACGTCGATCGTGGGCGGATTGGCCCTGACGATAATTTCTTCCTTAACCACCGTTTGTTCCAGTTTAAAGTCGACTGTCAAGCTCATGTTGGCGTTGAGCCTGATCCCCTGTCTGATCTGTTTCTGAAAGCCGTCGATATCCGCGGAAACGGTGTACGGACCGGGCGGAATCGATGGAAATCGATAGTACCCGTTTTTATTCGTGGTGTAGAATTTCTCTCCGCCGATCATGTTGGTTCCGGAAAGTTTTACCGCGACTCCCGGAAGCGGGTTGCCTTGCTCGTCCGTGATGTTTCCATGGATGGTTCCTGATTCACGGATCTGCGAGAAGGCAACGGCGCCGAAAAGGAAAATCAGGATTGCGAACACAAAAAGATTTTTTAAGAGTTTCACCTTTTTCATCCTTGGTCAGCATTTTCTCAACAGACAGAGCTTCTTCAGAAAATAAACCTCGCGCCCACTCTGAAGGATCGAGGAGCTTGAATACTAGTGATCTTGCCGAAGTCCGGGCCAAAGAAGGAGACTCGATTCCAGCTGTACGGAGTGGTGTGGAAGTTGAAAACATTGTAAATATCGACATAGCCAGTCAATTCCACGCCCTTGATGGGGAACCTTTTCTCGAACTTCATGGCGACATCTTTCAGCGGGCCGCATTTCTCTTGGCCCCAGGGCATCCCTTTGATTTGGGTAAGTGAATTGTTGATATAAGTATAGAATGCGGCTTGCGAGTCATGCCCGGATATGTACTGGGCCGTCACGCCCAACATGATATTCAGGGGAAGAAGGACGCTTCCCTGAAGCTTGAACTGGTGCGGCTGTCCATAATAATAAACCATCTGCCCGCGATTGTTGACGTATCTGTTGGGGTCCACCAAATAAACCTCAACGCTATCAGCGTTGCCGGTGCATTTCGTGTAATGATAAGAGGCGAGCAATTGCCATCCCTTGGAATACCTCTTGCTGAAAATGAACTCGATGCCCCGCATTTTCTTCCACGGGGTCTCAAGGACACTGGGAGACCGCCCGGATACCGGGTTGGTGATCATAAATCTGTCGTCTGCCATAGGAGTGGTTTGCCTATAGACATCGAGAGGACCGAGATCGTCGCTCGTCCCCACGACGCCGTCGGGCCCGGGATTAATGATGGTAACTTTCTCCCACTGAGCGGTCGTGTTGATCTGCCCAAGGGCCTTACCCAAAGTCTTGTAATAGGCGTTGACCGTCAGCGAGGCGTCCTTGAAAAGTTCCCGTTCATAAGCAGCGCTCAATTCCTTGATATAAGGATGCTTGATATTCGGATCGATCGTAACGGTGGAGGCCGGTTCTCCCGGCAGGGCCTCGTAGATCTTGAGCCAAGCCCCACCGGTCCAAAAATATTGAGCGACGCCGGCACTTCGGGTGTCCACGACATTGAACATGTTTCTATGGATCTTTTCGACGAGATGGCCGTAGTAGAGTTTGAAAACGTTTTTCCTGTCGCCGAATAGATCATAAGTGATCCCGAGGCGGGGCGCCAAGGCATCATTCTTATAGATCGTGCTGGGGCGTGCTTTGGATTGAGGAAATAGAAGGGGGATATTGAAATAGTAATGATCGTAGCGGAAGCCGATATTGAGGGTCAGCCTTTTCGTCATGGTCCAAGTGTCCTGGACAAAACCTACGATCGGACCGAAATAGGCGTTCTGGTTCAACGGACCGGGCATTTCTATCTTGATCAAGGGCTGGCCCCCCATATCTAAATACATTTCCCCGCCTGCATATCCTTGGATGGTCAGGGTGTAATCCCGCTGGATCTCCGCGCCGACCGTGATATCGTGCGAGCCCGTGAGGAAATAGGGAATGTAATGGGAAAGATGGGCGCTCAGATGAAACGTTCTTGTGGTCGATTTATTCCAGCCGAAGCTATTGCCGCTATAGAGGCCGGTCAAAAGGTCCACGCGTCCGGGCGTGTCTAATCCCTTCATCGGTAGCTGATCGTATTTCCAATAGTTGATACCGGCCTTGACGTCAAGATATGTCGTCGGAGAAAAAATGGACGTCCAGCTCGCCGCCGCATAAGTGCCGGGAGAATCGATGTAGTCGCCAATATCGTCGTTATATATCATGTTGTCTGTTTTATCGTTAGCATACTTGAACGAGACATTGAACCTATTGGACTTATTCAGTTGATAGCTCAGTTTCGCGAACATTGTGGGAGTGTAGGTTTTTGTGACGTATGATAATCCCAAGCGTTTATTGTCGCTGTAGTTGTAGCCTCCGGAAAGGAAAAACCAGAGCTTATCCCGGATGATTTTTCCTCCGACCTGACCGCTTATCTCCCTGAAATTACCGACCTTGACTTTAGTATTTTTTGCGTCCGGAAAACGAAAATCACTTGCCGCGAAACTTCCCAGGTTCTGAGAATTCCAGCCGTCGCCGTTGTAGCGGAAGTCCACTAGGCCGGACAATTTGTTTGATCCGGACTTCGAGACCGCGGTCAAAACGGCGCCCGACGCCTCGCCGAACTCGGCCGGCATTCCCAATCCCTGGAAGGTGGCTTCCGCGATGACGTTGGTGTCGATCGTGAAGTTGATCCCTCCCCATTGCGGGTTGCTGACAGAGACACCGTCCATTTGATAGGCGTTGGGCGAGGCATAGCCGGACCCGTATGAGGTGTCATAATCCGTGCCCGGCGCCATGTTGAACAGCCCGTCGAAAGACGGTTTCCCCGGCAGCGTTTGGATAAGCTCGGTCGTGTACGTGGCGGTCCCCGACTGCGAGCCCTTCACGTCGATCGTGGGCGGATTGGCCTTGACGATAATTTCTTCCTTGATCACAGTTGGTGCCAGTTTAAAGTCGATTGTTAAGCTCATGTTGGCGTTGAGCCAGATCCCCTGTCTGATCTGTTTCTGAAAGCCGTCGATATCCGCGGAAACGGTGTACGGGCCGGGCGGAATCGATGGAAATCGATAGTACCCGTTTTTATTCGTGGTGTAGAATTTTTCTCCGCCGATCATGTTGGTTCCGGAAATTTTCACCGTGACTCCCGGAAGGGGGTTGCCTTCATCGTCCGTGATGTTTCCCTGAATGGTTCCTGATTCACGGATCTGCGAGAAGGCGGCGGCGCCGAAAAGCGAAATCAGGATTGTGAACACAAAAGGATTTTTTAAGAGTTTCACTTTTTTCCTCCTTCGTTATGATGTTTCCAACAACACATCAGCCTTTTTCCTTTCCTCTCTCCCATCTTTCCTCCTTCATTGAAGTTGAAACGCACCTGCGATTAGGGTACAATAAAAAAGGGCGTGAACAGGATAAGTAGATCAATTCAGATATCAAGCCAACTTCGAGTCGAAAATCCTTTCTCGCCCGTTTCTTATTAATGCATAGGCAAAGCCTCCGTCATAACGAAACCCGTTCAATCCCTTATTCTGAAATAAACATTCCCTTTATTGATGCTCAGACATATCTTTTTGCCGCCGCCGTTGATGACGGTCGTGATCATGAGCATTTTTCCTTCTTCAATTAGTTTCTGATCGAATTTCTTCAAGGAAAAATCTGATTCGATGCGGGTTTCATTGTTCGTATCTTTGGCGATCGGCATTCTGATTTCGATGTCCGCGGCGGCCTTCCTGGGCATGTAAATGATGATGTCGCCGTCGGTGCTTGAAAGGTCGCAGACCCTGGACTCAGAGATGTTTTTGGTAATGACCAGAAGGATATTGCCCGTGGTCTTCACATTGGAATAGCCCGCGACATCGATGATCTTGATGTCCCCGCCCTGGATATTCACGGCTTCGACCCTCGTGGCCGATTGGACGGTGATCTCCCCCATGAAGGTTTCGGCATAGACCCTGTCATGAACATTCTTGATGGTGACATTTCCACCCTTGGTTATCGCTCTGACCTTACCCCCGACGTCGCTGATCTCGATGTCGCCCCTTTCCGTGACGGCCGTCAGATCCCCTTTGACTGAGGTCACTTTTATGGAGCCGCCGGAGGAGGACAAGTCGCAATCTCCGTCGATCTTTTCCAAAAGGAAGCCTCCGCTCGAATTCCGCTTGGTCAGGTCCCCTTTGTGATTCTGGATAAGAAGGTCGTCAGCCTTCAGCAGGGCGACATCTCTGCCGAACAGGAAAGCTGAAAAAAGCAGGAGGGAAAGGGACGCTCGATAAAGGGCCTCTCTTTTCACTTTCATAGATGCGGATGCCCCTGCGATCACGCCTTGAAGGCTTTTATGAGGTTCTCTATCCTCGACTTGATGATCTTATCCGTGTCTTTATCTTTGATTCTTTCCATCGTTTTCAGGACATCCTGATCGATGATTTTCGCGATGACATCCAGGATCTTGAATCTGACGATCTCGTTTTCCTCGTTTTCCATCCTCTGCAGGAAGGCTTTTTTCACGTCCCGATCGTGAATGATCCTCGACAGGACCGTCACCGCCTTCATTCTTATGGCCGCGTTCTTGTCGAAGGTCATGACCCGAAGGAGCATTTTCTTTATGTCAGGGTCAGCGGTGTATTTGGTAACGATGTCGATCGTTTTGGCCTTTTCGGCGTATTCTCCCTTGGCGTTGAATAAGGCATATTCCAACAGCGGCTTCATTCTGTTGGAACTGACGGTGTCCTGAAGCTCCCGATCGGACAGATAATTCAGTTTGACATCGACCTTGTCCTCATTGAGAGAGATCATTTTGAAATCCACGCCGACAATCTTTTGGTTATCGACCAAGGATTTGATGTCCAGAGGCTCGCCGGCGGCCATTTTTTCCGGAAGCCGGGAATGATTCCGATAGTAATTAAAGCCGCTCAGGCAGCCCAGCGCGAATATGACAAGAGCGCCAAGAGAATAGGCGATCCTTTTTTTGCTGAAAACAGCCAAAAGGATAAGGCTCAGTTTGGCTTTTTTATCTTTTTTGTTCTCTCTCTTCCGCATCCAACGGGCGATTTTTTCTTCATCGAACACCACTTTTCTGGCGGAGATTCTTTTGTGGGGGATTTTTTTAGTGCAAACAAGGTTATAAATCGTTTGCTGGGAGAGCTTTGTATATTCGGAAACTTCTTTTACGTCCATATCGTCTGTCCTAATGCCGATTATGGATTTAATACGAATATTAAGCCCTTGTCAAGCCTTTTTTCTATATTTACTTCATTAGAATTTATAGTTACCGGTAAGCACTTAGTTTAGGCTTATTTATTACTAGCCGTTCTATTAGACATCATAATTTAACCATACAGTACTTACTATTTGCATGAAGTTGTCTCCATTAACAATAATATTCTTATTGCTATTGCCAACGAGACTTTGGTATATATTTCCTACCCATGAGGAGAACACCCATGACAAAAAAGGCCTTTTTCATCGGTTTTTTATGGTTGGGATTCATTTCCTGCCTTTCCATTTACGCAGACAAGGCAACGCCGCCTGTGCTGGACGAAGAAATTCTTAAAAGAATCCAGCATGAAGTTTCAGGCAGCATCAGTTTCGAGCACATCCGGTTTCTAAGCACCCTCAACCGCGAGCCGGGTTCCAGAGATCATCATCGGGCCGCTCAATACCTTGTGGATAAAGCAACCGAATATGGCCTCAAAGAAGCCGTAATTGAAAAATATCCGATTAAGGAGGGCGATAAGAGTTACTGGAAGTATATTGGGAGCCATGACTTTCTCTGGGATTGCCGAGGGGGAGATTTGCGTCTCGTTAAGCCGTTCCCCATGCTCATTTCCGACTTTGAAAGCGCGACGGGCACAATCGCGGGAGGCAGCCATTCCGTGGATATCTCGGCCGAAATCGCCTTTGTCGAGAGAGGTGATACTGAGGAGGCCTATAAAGGAAAAGATGTCAAAGGGAAAATCGTTCTTTCTGAAAACGGGTCGCACATGCGCATCCATGAGCTGGCCGTCCACCACTTCGGCGCACTCGGGACCATCTGGTTTCCCAACTACCACGGAAGATATCCAGAAGAAACTGAGGCCATCATTACGCTTCCCATCTGGCCCTGGCAAGAAAAGGACAAGAAGCCGACCTTCGGTTTTAACCTCTCCGAGCCAAAAGGGCTATTCTTAAAGGAGCTTCTCGAAAAGGGGGAGAAAGTCATCGTCTCCGGGAAAATCGATGCGCCGGAAATCAAGGATCGCGCCTATGAACTGGTGACTGCTGTCTTACCGGGCTCAACGCATCCCGAAGAGGAGTTCATCTTTTTTGCCCACCTTGAACATCCCAAGCCCGGCGCTCATGATAATGCCAGCGGGTGCGCCGTGCTTCTGGAAATTGGGCGAACTCTCTCCCGGCTCGTGCAGAAGAACATCATTCCTGCGCCTGCAAGAACCATCCGATTTATGTGGATCCCCCATATGTCGGGACTGGAGATGTATTTCTTCCATCATGCGGAAAAAATGGGGAATATCAAAGGCGGCTGTAACGCCGATTGCGTGGGCGTGAATCAGGCCAAGTACCCGGCGAATTTCCACGTGGCGCTGCCTCCACACTCTCTGGCAACCTACTTGACCGACATCACAAACAATCTCGTATCTTTCTTCAACGAAAAAATAACAAGGGCCGTGCACGACGGCCCCGACGAGGATCTCTTTTTCTCGCCCGAAGGAAGCAGGAATCTTTTCTCGGTCCACCTAATGCCCTATATGGGCTCCTCGGATGAATACGCTGCTAACTCCAATCCCTGGAACATTCCGGCTATTTATTTTTATGATTATTCCCTTCCTCCCCGTCACAGCCAGCTCAATTCCCTGGACTACATGGACAGCACAAATCTGGGAAGGATTTCCTATCTCGGGGCAATCATCTCCTATGCCTTCGCCGCAGCCGGGGAAGGAATGGCCCCCAGACTCATAAACCAAGTAGACTATCAAGGGAAAATTCGCTTGGAAAGAGAGCTTGAGTTAGCTAAGAGTGCCATAGAAGAAAGCGATAAGACGAATATCCACCAGAGCTTTGCCAGGGGTAAAAGTGTTCTCTACTGGGGAATAAAGAGAGAAAAAAGAATTGCCCAGTCTATGGAGCAACTGGTCTCAAAGAACAACGACCTCAAACTCTCACTCTCTGACCATCAAAGGTTATTGGATGAGTGTCTCAATTCCGATTCAAAAAGATTGTCCAGATCCTATGAATTGAAATGTCAGAGTCTGAATATCCCGCCTCAGAAAGAGCCGGCAGGTCAGGCCAAGTCGCCATGGGAAAAGACAATTCCCGTCTTAAGCCCGGCTATGAGAAGCCTGCCGAGTTTCTATGAAAAGTACAGTTATTTCGTAGATAAGCTGGGAGAAAAATTCATCGAAAAATACAAAGCCCTCAGCCTGGAAATGCTTTTTTCTAATAAGAGCATTCATGAAACCTTCAATTATATTGACGGCCGGAATACGCTTGCGGACATTTATGAAGCCATCCAGGCGGAACACTGGAGCGAGGGCTATTCGGCCAGGCATTCTCTTACGTTTGAGCAGATGTCAGATTATATCCGACTTCTCAAAGATACCCTGATCATAGATTTTAAAAATAAGTAATCCGATCGAATTTCAAAACCGATCCGGAAAGGAGCCTTGAGATGAAAGCCCTGCTGAGCCTTTTTCTGGCAATGTATCTTCTCCTATCCCCTGCCTTGGCAAAGGAGAAAAAGGTTACCTTTGATGCCCAGGCGGCCCGGACCTACATAAAAGACCTGGCAGCAGACTCGATGGAAGGCCGAGAAAGCGGCGAGAAAGGGGGACAGCTCGCGGCTCAATATATTGCTTCCAAGCTCCGGGAATGGGGCCTTGAACCGGTTTTCCAGAATGGAGATTACCTGCAGAACTTCGCGGCCGAACACCAAAAAGTGGAAGAAGGGGCTGCGCTGCAAATAAGAGCCGGGAAAGCCATGAGGGATTTCTATTACGGCGAGGACTGGAGTGTTTGGAGCTTTTCTGGCTCCGGCAATTTCACTACGGAAATTGTCTTTGGGGGATATGGAATTCACGCTCCAAGAAAAGCGTACGATGATTATGCTGGAATTGACATCAAGGGAAAGCTGGTCCTCTTCATGATGGGAGTCCCTCCCCAACTCGAAGAAACGCTCAAAGAGGAAGCCGACATGCAACAGAGGATCAAGGCCGCACAGGAGTTGGGAGCCAGAGGCGTTCTCTTTTGCGTGAACCCGGCTCAGAGAAACGGATCCAACTCCTGGAGGCTGAAGAAAGAAATCTATCAACCAGGTTTTGTGATTATCTATATCACTGAAAAAATTACCAGTTTTATTTTTAGAGACCTCAAAACAGAGTCGCGATATCTGCTTCAGGGGATTGACGAGTCCTCCAAACCCCAGCCCTATGAAACCGGAGTCAAGGCTTTTGTTTCCGTAAGATCGATCTTTGATGAGAAGCGTCCGATGTGCAATGTCATGGGCAAAATATCGGGAAGCGACAGAGAATTAAGAAATGAGTGTGTCATGATCGGAGCCCATATGGACCACCTCGGGGTTGAGCCCATGGGTGAGATCATGCATGGTGCCGACGATAATGCCTCGGGCACGGCGACGGTTATGGAAATCGCTAGGATCATGAAGCTCAACAAAGTAAAACCTAGAAGGACTGTTGTCTTCGCTCTTTGGGCCGGAGAAGAGCAATTCCTCCTGGGCTCAAAATATTATACCGATCATCCAGTTTATCCTCTAGAAAAGACCGTCGTGTATCTCAACTTCGATATGGTCGGCCAAGGAAAAGAGAAGGTCAATTTTGAAAACGTTTATTATGCTCCTAAAATCTGGAGCCTCCTCAAAGAGAAACTTCCAAAGGACATCCTTGATAACCTTAACCCAATTCGTGAATCAACGGCCGGGACCTCCGATTATGATTCATTTTTGGAGAAGGGAATTCCGGGTTTTGCGATCATGACCGAAGGCAACCATCTTAAATACCACCAGAGCCGTGATGAGATCGATTTGATCCAGCCGCAGATCCTAAAGACGGTCGGCGACTTTGGCGCGGCCGCCTTGAATATTCTAGCCAATGAACCCGGGAATTGGATTCTTTCCCGCAGACAGGAGAATTTTTATCTCAAACAAGTTTTCCTCACTGATTTTAAACCGTTGCCGCTCGACGAGACGATCGAAAACCTCAAGGACATAGAAGCTCCCGTCATTGATTTGCAGCTGGCCGTCGTGGAGGAGAAGGAGGGCCTGAGCGGCGATGCGCTGCGCCTGGATATTCTAAAAAGGCTCCTCTCCGCTAAAGCAAATCTGCAGAGCTCTCAACATCTTTCCTATTTTTCGTCCTCCAGATCATTCAGGCAGGGCGTTTACCGCGAAGGGAAGACGACGATCATCCCCGGCCTCAAGGGAATGAATTCTTTCCGCGATGATCCCGGGTGGCTTGAAATTTTGGCTAAGCAGGGCATTTTCTTCGTCATTCTAGATCACCCCTCTTTTCTCTTTGACCAGACGGGGTTGAATGAAGAGGGGAAGAAGATGCTGGAGGCACTCAACAAAAACGGTCTTCTGATGATGGTTAGAGGATTAGAACCCTCGCAATCAAAGGTCTTATTAGAAGCTTCCAAAAAGCCCTTCGTGTTGCTTGAGAAGCAAATGCCCAGCAAAGAGAACATGGACCTCATAAAAAAGAGAGGCTCCGGGCTTGGACTCCTTCTGAGCCAGGAGGAAGAACCGGCTGCTTACTTTAGAAAACTGGACGAAGCGAAACAGGCGATCGGAAGCGAATGCCTGCTGATTGTCAATGAGAACTCTCTTTGGGAGAGCGCGGGAATGGAAAAGATGAAAAACCTAATATCCGAAATTCTTAAGGCGAAATACGAATGGCTCGATATCGTCCAACCCTTTTCAAGGACTTTTCTAAGGGTATTGGACAAGAACCGAGAATGAAACTCGACATTGCCTATAAAGAGCGCGGGCAGATATTAACGTTGTTACTTTAAACAAAAAATCACTATAATTTCAAGCTCGGATCTTCAAGAAGGAGCTTGGCGATGAACAGAAGAGGCATTTTTCTTACCTTATCTCTTTGCGTTTTTCTCTTGAGTCATTTCACACACGCGGCAGATACGACTCCTCCCGTGCTGGATGAGAGCCTACTGAAAAGAATTCAAAATGAGGTTTCCGGCAGCATCTGCTTTGAACACATCAGGAAGCTCACAACCCTGCATCGCATCTGGGGCTCGGTGGACTATCATCAGGCGGCTCAGTATATGGTTGATAAGGCTACGGAATATGGCCTGAAAGAAGCGGAAATCGAGAAATATCCCGTAAAAACTGGAAAAGAGAATTTCTGGATGCACTCGACTGGAGGATATGTGCCCTGGGATTGTCAGGAAGGCAAGCTCAGACTCGTCAGTCCGTATCCCCTCCTCATCTCTGATTTCGAAGGCGCGGCCAGCACCGTGGCCGTCTGCAGTCGCTCGACAGACACTACGGCCGAAATCATTTATGTCGGCCGCGGAGATTCAGAGGAAGCTTATAGAGCAAAGGATGTCAAAGGGAAGATTGTCCTCGCCGAAGATGGTCGCCACGAAAATGTCCATGAGCTGGCCGTCCACCGGTTTGGAGCTCTAGGGACACTTCAGTTCTACAACACTAGAGGGAATTATCTCGAATCCGAAGGAATCTACTGGGCTAGGATTTCCCCTTGGAACAAAGACGGGACCAAAAGTTCCACATTCGGATTTAATCTTTCAACGACTCAAGGGTTGCTTCTAAAAGATCTTTTGTCAAAAGGTGAAAAGGTCGTCGTTTCGGCTAAGGTCACCGCCCAGATCGTCGAAAACGGCTCTTTCGAATTAGCCACCGCGGTCATTCCCGGAGCCAGGTTACCTGAAGAAGAGTTCATTTTTTATGCTCATCTGGATCACCCCAAACCGGGGGCGCACGACAATGCCAGCGGAGACGGAGTTCTCCTCGAGATTGCCCGGACTCTTTCAAGTCTGATCAACAAAAAAATCATCCTTCCGCCGCAGAGGTCGATCCGCTTCATGTGGATTCCCCATATGTCCGGGTTGAACATGTATCTGGTTCATCACCGGGAGAAAATCGGGAAAATCAAGGCTGGGTGCAACATCGATTGTGTGGGATTGAACCAGGCAAGATTCCCCTCCAAATTCTACGTCGCCGTGCCGCCTCACTCTTTGCCGACTTACCTGACAGATATAACCAACAATTTGGTCGGATATTTCAATCAGAAGATGGACTCCGCAAATTCGGAAGGGGCTCCGGAGGATTTGCTCTTCTCGCCCGAAGGAAGCCGGAACCTCTTTTCGGCTACGCTGACTCCCTACCAGGGAGCGTCGGATGAGTATACGGCCAACACGAGATCTCTGAATATTCCTTCGATTTATTTTCATGATTTTCCAATTCCTCCAAGGCACAATCAAATCAATTTTTTGGACTACATTGATTCAACAAGCCTCAGAAGAGTCTCTTATTTGGGAGCGATTATTTCATATGCCTTTGCCTATGCTGGCGATAGTATCGCCTCGCGCTTGCTCAATGAGATAAGCTATCGGGCCGGAAGTCGCCTCGAACGTGAGCTGCTGAAGGCAAAAAACCTCATCGAGCAGGCTCCCCGGGACGACCTCCCTCAAAGCTTTGCCCGGGGCGATGAACTTCTTTCTTGGGGACTGAAGAGAGAGAGAGGAATGGCCGAATCCCTGAAAGAAATCTTCTCGACCAAAAACTCTCTCAACCAGCTCTCTCATTATGTCCAATCCTTAGAGGCAAAATAGCAAAGAAAACGAGGGTAGAATTGGAAAGGTGCTATGCGTTGACGGTGCGGCCGTTGGGCTCGGACCGCGTGAGAGATCTTTTCTAGGCAAAAAAACATTGTCCGGCAGCGACATCCCTGTCCTGAATCCTGCTATCAAAGGCTCTCCCGGATATTTCAGCAGTTATTTTGAAGAAAAACTCGGAGAGGATTTCCTGGACAAATACAAGGGCGTCAGGCCCGATTTTGTTTATGGAAACGTCGGCTACTATGAGACACTTAACTACGTGGATGGTCACAATGCGCTGGAGGATATTTTTGGAGCGGTCCAAGCCGAGCTCTGGAGTGAGGATTATTCAATTGATCACTCACTCAGTTTTGAAGAGACGGCCCAATATATCAATATGTTGAAGGATGCGGGTGTGCTGACGCTTAGGAGAAAATAGACGGTTCCGCGTTGTTCACTATTTGGCATGGCTGGCGAGGCTGCGGGCGGTCTCGCTGCGGTCAATCACGAAGCACTGGCCGGTGTGATGAATTGCGCATCGTCCTAAGCGAGAAAGGCTAAGAGAGCCGCCACTTCCTCGGACCGACCGAGCCTGCCCGTGGGGATTTTGCTCTGGCATTGGCGGATGGGCCGGAGCTTGGAGGATATCAATTTCGAATTGAAATGAGAAGGAGCCGATTCACATGCTTAAAAATCAGCCCTGGAACAGGCTTTTAGTCATACCGTCGCTTATGATCTGTCTGAGTTATTGTTCAAACCGCGTCGTTCACGAAAAGGCCGACCTGATCCTCTTCAACGGTCATATCATCACAGTCGATCCCGTGAGGCCGCAGGCCGAGGCCGTCGCCATAAACGGTGACAGAATTCTTGCCGTCGGAAAAAATAAAGAGATGATGCAATTCAAGGAGCAAGCCACACGGCTTCTCGATTTGAAAGGCAAAACAGCCATCCCCGGATTGATCGATGCTCATATGCACCTGCCTGAGCTCGGGAAAGGTCTGAACCTCCTGTACCTGGATAAGACTCGGAATTACGAAGAAGTCATCGAGATCGTGGGCCGGATCGCGGCCAAAGCCAAACCCGGCGAATGGATCATGGGAAGTGGTTGGCACACGGCCAGCTGGGGAACCGTTGAGTACCCCACGCATGAGGCCTTGAGCAAGGTCACGCCCCAGAACCCGGTTTACCTGGACGGCATGGCCACGCACGCAGTCCTGATTAATCAGAAAGCGATGGAATTGGCTGGAATTACCAAGGACACGCCCAGTCCTCACGGCGGCGTCATCTTCAGAGATCCGAGGACAGGAAGCCCAACGGGCATCCTCCTCGAAAGGGCCAAAGAGCTCGTGACCAAGATTTTCCCGCCTGAAACGCATAGAAGCCTCAAAAAATCTATTCAACAAGGCATCGCCGCAGCCGTAAGCTTAGGGTTGACCGGCATCCATGATGCCGGTGTTGATCAAAATGTGATTCAGGTTTATAAGGAATTGCTCCGAGAAAATTCTCTCAACATCCGGCTCTATGTTATGCCCTTTGTCACCGGCGACGGGAAGCTGCTCGATGAGACAATCAGCCGTCCTCCCGAAATCGGGCTTGGGAAAAACCTGCTGACAATCCGCTGTATCAAAGCTTTTATCGACGGAGCTCTGGGCGCAAGAGGAGCGAGCCTCCTCGAGCCTTACTCTGACAGCCCAAAAGACGCAGGTCTCCTCATAAATTCAGAAGAGAATATTCACAGCCTCTTGGTCAAGTGCCTGAAAGCCGGCTATCAGGTTTCCCTGCACGCCATCGGAGACAGGGCGAACAGGATAGCCCTTGACTCCATCGAGAAAGCCCAAGAAGAGACATCTGCAAAAAACCCACGGTGCAGAATCGAGCACGCCCAAATCCTCACTGCTCGGGACCTGCCCCGATTTTCGAGGCTTGGAGTCATTCCATCGATGCAGCCGGTCCAATGCCCCATGGACATTGGCTTCGCCGAAGCCAGGGTCGGACGGGAGAGACTCAAGGGAGCCTATGCCTGGAGAAGCCTGCTCGATTCTGGCGCCCGGATCGCGGGCGGGTCGGATGTGCCGGCCTATCCCCTTGAATACAGCAATCCTCTATGGGGAATTTATTCAGCCTTTACAAGAAAAAATACCGAGGGAAAACCGGAAGGCGGCTGGCATCCGGAACAGTCTGTGACGAGGATGGAAGCCCTCAGAATGTTCACCATCGATGCCGCTTATGCCGCTTTTGAAGAGAACCTCAAGGGCAGCCTGACTCCACGAAAGCTGGCTGACATCGTCGTCCTTTCCCACGATATCCTGTCTGTGCCCGAATCTGATGTGCTCAAGACAGAGGTGGAAATGACTATACTGGGAGGGAGGGTTATTTTTCAAAAATAGCGTTGGCCGTATGATTTCATGTCGATCGCACTCAGAATTCTTGTCCTTCATTTCAGAAGAATACTAAATTTAAAATCGGGACCAATTTCAAAACGAAGCTAAAAGTTGTCCTCTCCAACTGTCGTTGACATCTGTAAAGTCGTGATATATTCTCCTCACGCTGATTGGATGGGATAAAGGTATCAAATGGCCCTGCAAAGCTTGGATTGGGTCACGCTGAGCTTGTATTTTGCCCTTATTCTAGGAGTTGCCTGGTGGGTCATACGCAGGAGGAAAGATACCGCCACCGACTATTTCCTGGCCGGCCGAAATCTCGGCTGGTGGATCATCGGCGCCTCGATTTTTGCCTCAAACATCGGCTCTGAACATATCGTGGGTTTGGCCGGAACAGGCGCCACAGACGGAGTGGCGATGGCCCACTACGAGCTACATGCATGGTGTCTGTTGGTGCTGGCATGGATCTTTGTGCCTTTCTATGCCCGATCGCTGGTTTTCACAATGCCGGAGTTTCTCGAACGTCGGTTTTCCAGCCACTCTCGATATGTCTTGTCCGTCGTATCGTTGATCACATTTGTCGTGTCCAAGATCGCCGTCGGGATATTCGCGGGCGGGGTGGTGTTCGCGACATTGCTCCCAGAGCTCCATGTGCATCTAGGCGCGACGGAAGTCAACAGTTTTTGGGTTGGGTCGGTGCTGGTGATCGTGTTGACAGGCCTTTACACTATGCTGGGCGGCATGCGCGCGGTGGCTTACAACGACGCCGTCCAGGTCATGGTCCTTATCTTAGGCTCTGCCACATTGACGATCTATGGGTTAGTGAAACTGGGCGGCTGGGGTCAGCTACGCGCGCTCTGCGGTTCGGATATGTTCAACCTTTGGAAGCCGCTCATCCCACACGGCGTAGAAGCGACTTGGGCTCCCATCCTGATCAAGAATGCCGCCGGCCAGGTGATGAAGCAGGCCTGGTATTTCAACGGCTATTACCCGTGGCTGGGGATGCTTTTCTGCGCGCCGATCATCGGTTTGTGGTATTGGTGCACCGATCAGTATATCGTCCAGAGAGCACTCGGGGCTCCCGATGAACGCACGGCTCGCCGGGGAAGCATCTTTGCCGGAGTTCTGAAGCTCCTGCCCGTATACCTATTCATCGTTCCGGGTTTGATCGCCTACGCGTTGGCCAAGAGCGGCGAGGTGCCGGGACTGAGTGTCATTGTTGCGCCGGACGGCAGTCCTGTGCCGCACCAGGCCCAGGCCGCGTTCCCCTTGATGGTCAAGTATATGTTGCCGGCTGGATTGCGGGGCCTCGTGGTCGCCGGGTTGCTTTCCGCTCTGATGGGCTCGCTGGCCGGAGTTTTCAACGCCTGCTCGACGCTCTTCACCGTGGATCTTTACACGAAGTGGAAACCCCGTGCGACACAGCATCAGATCGTGCGGACCGGACGCATCGCCACCGCCGTCATGGTGTTCATCGCCTTGATGTGGATTCCGGTCATCCAGGGGTCACGCGGCTTGTACAACTACCTTCAATCCGTGCAAGGCTACTTGGCGCCTCCCATCTTCGTGGTCTTTTTCTTTGGCGTGTTTTGGAAACGCCTCAACGCCAAGGGCTGTCTCTGGGCCCTGATCGTAGGTTTTGCTCTCGGCCTCTTCCGTATGTTAGTGGATACACCGGTCGCGCTGGGGTTGTTTGGACACGTCGATGCCGCCAAGACGATGGCCAAAGGATACGCGGAGGGATCTTTCTTATGGATCGTCAACAATATCTACTTTCAATATTTCAGCGTGCTCATTACCATTGTCTCGATCATCGTGATGATCGTGGTCAGTTATATGACGCGTGAGCCCGAATACGGAAGGATCAAGAGCCTGACGTTCGGCACCGCGACTGAGGACGATCGCCGGCGCACCCGCTTGAGCTGGAGTTGGCGCGAAGTGTTGGCCTCCGCCGTGGTCTTGGCGTTCATTGTCGCGGCTTACCTATATTTCAGAGGGTGATCAATAAATTCGATTATCTTATGAATATTTATTGAGAATCTTTGACAAACGGCAGCTCATCGACCCAGACGATTTCCTTTTTGTCGTGCTTCGCTCTAAACATCTCTTGCCATCTTTTCTTTAGCACCGATTGTATTCCTTCAGCGGCATCATATATAAACATCTTAAAAGACGAGGGCACAACACCGGAATGATAAAGGTTATCTAGCTCTCCCCCATCTTCGGCGCCTCCATTTTCGAAATAAACATCTTCCATTAAATGGACTTCTAGACCTCTTTTAACAAGAATGGCAGCAGAACTTTGAACGCTCTTGTCCTCATCGATACCGCCGATCACAGCCTGCGAAATCTTCTTTTTTTTGAGAGATGCAGCAAGCTCTTGGATCGATTTCTGATATGAGTTTTCCGCCTTCACGAACTCGACCTGCAAGGAAAGGTGCATATCCCTCTTAATCTGTTCAACACTGCCATCATAAAGATAATAGACTGGTATTTCGAGGACTTCTGCATAGTGGTTAAGGTATTTTATTCTTACCTTTTTTTGTTCTTTTTTCGGATCGGAAACTTTTTCCAGTGATTCGTCATCATAATTGACAATGACAGCCGCCACCTTATCAACGTCAATATCGGGAATGTCTTTCATCTTTTCGAATTTGTTCTCGGTAGCAGGTTTGTCGGAATTCTCGATCGCCCTTATGACCTCTGCCGTTTTGACGATGTTCGCTCCGGCCATTTGCATTCTCTTCAACGCAGGGGCATTCAAGGTTGTGCTTGTGTAGATCGCATCTTCCGCAAGATAAACATTGTAACCTTTTTTGATAAGGCCCGTAACTGATTGCAGGACACACACGTCGGTTTCGGCGCCGCACACAACAATATTCTTTGTCCCTGCTTTTTCAAGTGCCGCGCTGACCTCGGCCTTCTTTGTTATGTCAAAGTACCCTTTGATAAATTGTGAGAACCTGTTTGTCGGAAGTTCTCTCTTTATGTCATCTGGCATGGCCATGATGTCCTTATCACTTCCCTCAAATGTTACGAATGTGTTCATGTCATTTTTCTTAGCTGTTTTTATAAGGGAGAGAACGTTTGCCAGCTTTTTAGCCTCGTTCTGACCGGGAATCGCAGCCGAAATTGCTCCGGGATATCCCGGAATAAAGTAATTCTGGACATCAATAACGACAAGCGAAACATTCTTCGAATTGAGTTTCTCCATGCCGGAACCTTTTTGCTGATCTTCTCCAATGGACGTATTAGCCCCCAGGCCGAATATGAGAAAAAATATCATGACCAGTGGCGAATTAGGCCTGGATTCAGTGGCAGGGAATTTCATTTCTTGAAGTCTTTTCCTATGCTCCATGCCTTACCGGCATTTGCACCAACCTTCCAGAAATTGTTGTCAGGCATGGTCAAAGTGAAGGGCTTTATTTTCTTGACATCGGGTTTGCCATCGGTCAAGTAGCGTTTTTCTGTGTGCGTTTCGATAATTTCCCCGATGAACAGGGTATTTGAAGGCAGCTCTATAGCCTTGACCAGCTCGCATTCCATGCACAGGGGACACTGCTGGATCATAGGAGCATTCGGGAGGTCTCCGTAAAAAATATCGAATGTTTTCGATTTGTCGGCTTTTCCGCCTGATACCAGTCCGCAATAATCGACTTTTTCTAACAAATCTAAACCCGGAACGTTTACACTGAAGGATTTGTGTTGATGAATCCCCCCGTTCGTGTAATGATATTTGCCCAATGCCACGGCGATCATGGGGGGATTGAAGTTTACGCGCGATACCCAGCCCACGGCCATGAAATTAGCCCGATCATCGACAACTGTACCGACAAGGACCACCGGCATGGGATAGACGAAGTTATTTTTCCCGATTTTGACCTTATTCATAATTCACCTTCTGCTTTGTTTGTCGATCGCCTGATCATCCCCGATGAAGGCCACTAACTTCATTTGGCACGATCATAAAGGTCCTTCTTGACCACAGCCAGCCTCTTCCCTTCCACCTTGACGGCTTTGACGTGGCCCCAGTTCATTGCCATGTAGATTACGGGATGGCGAAAGTTGCCCAAAAACCGCCTAAGAATCGACCACGCACTATAGAACTTCTTCCTTGCTCTTATTTTCCCGACCATCAATTCATAAGGCGACATGTTTTTCGGTTGAAAGACCACGGTGCTGTGGTCGTAGTATTTCCAGTTGTCGGTGAGCAACCGGCCCTCCTCCTTCATTTTCTGGAAAGTCTTTGTCCCCGGGTACGGCGTGAGAACATTGAAGGACACCGAATGCACCTTGTTTTTGATAAGGAATCTTGCCGTATCGCCAAAGACTTCATTGGTGTCTTCGTCAAAACCGAAGATCATTGAGGCATGGGCGAATATTCCGGCTCGACGCATTTTTTTCAGGGCATTTTCCAATCCGTGGAGTGAGCCGAACGACTTCCGCAAGGAGCTCATCTGAGCTTCCTTGACGCTTTCGAGTCCGACAAACAGACCTTTGCAGCCGCTTTCGGCGGCCAGCTTCAGAAGCTCGTCGTCCTTGACAAGGAGGGAAATGGATGACTGTCCAACCCACGAAATCTTGAGGGGTTTCAGGGCGGCGAAGAGTCCCCTGGCATAGCTGGGATGCCCGATAATATTATCGTCAAGAAACATGAATTTTTTTCCGCCCGACTCTTTGATGTCCCTGACAATATTTTCGACAGGCACATGGCGGATCTCTTTGCCGAAAAGATCCGTGACGCAGCAAAAATCGCAATGATAGGGGCAACCGCGGGAAGTCATGATAGGCACCAGAGCGAAAAGGCGGCGCTTATTGATTTTGCTGAAATCTTTGGGCACATAGATCGAAAGGTCGGGCCGCGGATCATGATATATTTTCTTTAAACGGCCTTTTTTATAGTCTTCGAGCAATTCGGCCCAGACGCCTTCGGCTTCGCCTATCACGACGGAATCACCATAGGGCAATGCCTCGTCGGGAAGCAGAGTCGGATGCACACCTCCCAGAACAACCGTTCTTCCCCTTTTCTTGAACTCCCGGGCAAGCCAATAGGCGCGGGACGCGTTGGAAGTCATGAAACTGATTCCAACCAGATCGCAGTCATGCTCGAGATCGATGCCTTCAGCCTCTTCATCGAGCGTCACGACCTGGTGCTCTTTGGGTGTCAGGCCCTGGAGGATGATCAATGCCAGCTGCGGCATCATCATCTGCTTGTTGGTCTTCCCGTTCGGGTCAACCGATGGCGACAAGAGTAAGATTTTCATCCGATCTATTATTCTATTCTTAGCTGGACAATTCATCAACTCCTGAGCGAGGTTGGGCAGGCAGGCCGGTTGAATGGGCAATGATGCCCCGATTTTGTCTCGTCCAATCGTCCTGGACAATATAAGGTGATAAACTGCGATGTCAAATTGCGCGAAAGATCGCTAAAGGTGGGCCCGGAAACCGCCGCCAAGCTTAAAAGCGTCGTAAATTGCCCGAACCTCTCCCGTCTAATTGTGCTGTCCCGCTGCTCTTAGCTGGGCTTCGCGTTTGGCCTTGAACTCGGTTCCAGGCTTCCACTCCGGATACTTGTCCGCCTGGGCAACTCGGTAGCCGACCATCCAGTAAAACTGCAGATCCAGCGCCGCTCCGCTCATATCCCAATCCGGCCTGACCTTGTCCGACGGCTTGTGATAATTATTTGTGATGTAGTCGGTTATGATTTTCATCCCATAGCCCGGAGGCTTGCCAATATAATCGGTGCCGCCGCCGCTTGCGAGTGCCGGCACCCCCTGCTGAGCGAAGGGGAAGTGATCCGAGCGGAAATAGGACCCCTTTTCAGGCGTCGGGTCGGGCTTGATCTCCCGTCCCTGTTCCGCGGCCACTTGGCGCGCGTAGTCGTCGAGGTCGGAGTATCCCAGCCCAGCTACGGTGAGATCTTTTGTCTTCCCGGCAACGTTCAAAGAGTCCATATTGATAACGGCCAGTGTTTTCGCGAGGGGATAGATCGGGCTGAGAGCGTAATACCCGGACCCGAGGAGCCCCTGTTCCTCGGCCGTCACAGCCAGAAAGATGATCGAACGTTTGGGCGCCTTGGGTAGCCGGGCATAGGCACGCCCGAGCTCGATCAGCCCTCCGATGCCCGTGGCATTGTCGACAGCACCGTGATAAATCTTGTCGCCGTTTATTTCCGGCCCGATGCCGAAATGATCCCAGTGCGCTGTATAAATGACATATTCATTCTTTAGCTTCGGGTCACTTCCTTCGAGCTTGCCGACAACGTTGCGGGAATCGATGGTCCTCGCCTTGTTGTGCAGGGCTATCGACGCCTTGACTCCCAGCGGCAAGGGTCTGAATTCACGATTCAGAGCATCCTTCTTCAGCACAGCAAAATCCTTGCCGGCCATGGCAAACATCTTCCGGGCCTGATCCGAGGTTATCCAGCCTTCCACCGCGACACGGCTCATGTTCTTGTCCGGGGACACGAGGTCGAACTGCTCGGTGACTTTGCTCTGGACCACCGAAAAAGGATATCCGGCAGGCTCGGTTTCGTGGACGATCAGGACGCCCGCGGCGCCGATCTTGGCGCCCATCTCGTATTTATAGGTCCAACGGCCATAGTAGGTCATGGCCTTGCCGCCGAATACTTTCGGGTCGAGTTGAGCCGGATTCGCGGGATCTGGAACCGGCGGGTCTCCGACCAGCACGACCATGGTCTTTCCCTTCAGGTCCGCCCCTTTGTAGTCATCCCAATCGAATTCCGGGGCCTGAACACCGTAGCCCACAAAGACCATTTCCGAATCGCTCAACTCTGCAGTATCCACGACCCGCTTGGTCCAAGCCACAAAGTCATCTTTGAATTTTAGCTGCTGGCTTTTATCGTCCTTCCGAAATGTCAGCGTTACGCCCGGATCCGTGGAGATACCGACAAGCGGAACCTTCTGGATATAGGACTCCTCGGTGTTCCCGGGCTTCAGCCCCGCTCTCTTATACTGATCGATGATGTAATTCACCGTGAGCTCCTCCCCTTTCGTCCCCGGCGCGCGTCCTTCAAATTCATCCGAGGAAAGGATCTTAGTATGTTCCAGAACGGCATTCCCATCGATCGTGGGAAAAGCCGCGGTCTTCATCTTGGGGAAATCCGGCGCCGAGGAGCCGGCGAAACTCAGGACCAACCCAAACAAGGCGATCAAGAACGATATTCGTTTCATGGTTTCTCCTTCGTGTCATCTCGGGTGATGATATTCCCGGCCGCAGAATGATGTCAAGAATTCCCCAATGAGCCCAGGGAACGTCGAGACGCCGTCCCAATCCTTGCCATCGACGGCGGCTCAGAAGATAAGGACCCGGCGACCTCCTCGACTTTGGCAAAAAACCTCAAGAAATTTTCACCCAGGACCTTGCGCACGACCTCTTCCGAGTAGCCCCGGCGCAAGAGCTCCTCGGTGATCTTGGGAAACTGCGAGACGTCCTCGAGCCCTTCGGGCGGATCGCCGATGCCGTCAAAGTCTGTCCCGATTCCCACCGCGTCCGGCCCGGCGATCTTGATCACGTGCTCGATGTGATCGACGACCCTGGTCCAGGGAGCTCTGTAGACAGGCGAATTCTCATAGAGTTTATCGATCGCTGCGTCTCTCTCCGCCGGGTTGTCGGCGTACCGCTTTTTTATCTCCTCGTATTCGGGACGGATTTTGACATAGAGTGCGTGAAATGCGTCGGCGACTTTTTGATCAAGAAATTCAGAGCTGAAGTTGATCATGACGACGCCGCCCTTCTTGGCAATCCGTCGGATCTGGTCGTCACTGAGATTGCGAGGAACGTTCGATAGCGCCAGGCACGATGAGTGCGAGGCGAAGACGGGAGCGCGCGAGACGGCAAGGACATCGTCCGTCGTTTCATCGGAGGCGTGGGAGATATCGACCATCATTCCGAGCCGGTTCATCTCGCGGATGACGGCTCTCCCGAAGTCGGTCAGGCCGTGGTGGACCTGGAATTTTTTTGGGTCGAAGTCGGGAAGCCACGGTGCGCCTGAAGAATCCGCCCAGTGGTTTGTATTCACATGAGTAAGCGTCAGATAACGGATACCAAGCTGGTAGAAGATGCGAAGGGTGGGCAGCGAGTCTTCGATGGCATGCCCTCCTTCGACACCCATTAGGACAGCCATCTTGCCAGTTTTCTTGATGCGGCGGACATCCGCTGCGGAAGCCGCCGTCTCCAGGTCAGCTGCGTGACTTGCCACGACCTGATTAACCAGGTCGATGAGCTCGATCGCCTCCTTTGTGGCCCCTCCCGTCTCGGCAAAGTTGCCCGGGACATAGATGGCGAAAAAAGGCGCCGTCAAGCCTCCCTCGCGGGCCCGGGGGATATCGAAATGCGGTGTCGCGCCGCGCAGGCTCAGATCCGCCCATTTCTGGCGGAGCTTGAAGGGCACGTCAAGATGGGTATCGACGACGATGGCATCGCTGTGAATTCTCCGTGCCCGTTCCGCAAGTTCTTCTCCTCGATGGCGAGCAGGAGCAAGCCCGACAACAAAAAAAGCCAGCAGCAATGAGAATCCCAAGGTCATATGTAGCTTTCCCGCAGACATGAGCCCTCCTCCTGTTCGCAAACGCGAGCGGAAGAAAGATGTCAGCCTCGTCTGCGAACGCCTATGACAAATATACCCTTTTCAGCCCAGGATTCAAGCCGATGAGCACTTTATAATCGGAAAGGCCGACGGCCCGGGAAAGTTCCTCGAGCGATATTTCCTGATTTCCCTGCTTCCCGATCAGCACAATTTCTTCGCCGATGCTGATTTGCGGCTCCCCGGTCGTTTTTAAATAACTGTGGCTGGCCGTGACGTCGCAGAACACGGGAAATTTCTTCCCCCTGACAAGGGCGAAGGCGTGGTCAGCAAGGTTCATCGGGACTCCGTCAGAATAGCCAAGAGACGCAGTTGCCACACTTTCTGCTTTCTCGGCCACAAACCTCCGGCGATAAGAAAGGGAATCTCCCGGATTGAGATTTTTTACAAAGGCAATCTTGGCCTTTAAAGAAAGTGCCGGTCTGAGCTCTATTCTTTTCAACTGGTATTCTTCATCTGTGGGATAGTGTCCGTAGATTGCGATTCCCGGTCTGACCATATCCAGGTAAAATGGCTCCGAGTAACTGAAAATTCCCGCGCTCGATGAAGCATGTCGGAATCCGACTGAGATTCCCTCTTTTTTGGCCTTGTCTATGACTTCCACAAATCTTTGAAGCTGAATCAGGTCAAATTCTTTTTCCTCCGAAAATGTCTGAAAGACCCCTTCTATCTTGATGTTTTCTAATCGAGACACTTTCTTGATAAAAGCATACGCCTCCGGATGAGGAATACCCACTCTCCCCAGGCCGGTATCGACTTCGATATGGACTCCAGCCAGAGTCCCCAATTTTTTCCCCCATTCATCCAGGGAAAGAACCGCATCCGTATAAACCGACTGTGAGATTTTCTGCCTAATGATTTTCTCGGCATCGGCCCCCGAAAAAGGCCCAAAATTTAACACGGGACATTTTATCCCGGCCTTGCGCAGGGCGATGGCCTCGCTCAACTTTCCCACGGCAAGCCCATAAACCGGCAATCTCTCCAAAAACTTTCCCACGCTTATCAATCCGTGGCCGTAGGCATTGCATTTGAGAACGGCCATGATGGGCCTTCCGTTGACCTTTTTTCTAAGTTGATCGAGGTTCCATTCGATGTTCTTCAGGTTTATCTCCAACCAGGGATCACAAGAGCTGTAATCGGATTGTTCGTCAGACCGCTCGGAGAGCCCGGACTGACCCCTGAAGAGCGTTCTCGCGGTGAGCGGAAGGACTCCCAGGGACTGGAGGAATACTCTTCTTTTTAGTTGGCTCATGTTGATACCTTTTCAGCGATTGAACTTCGCCGTTGATTGCAGATCCATTCCCGTTGAGTTCTAGATGGCCGCTGGGCTGAATCGAGATCAGCCCAGCGGTTCGCGAGTCGAAACGCTCAAAATTTGAAGGACGCGCCGAGCCGCACAAACCTCGGGGGCGTGATCGCCAGCGGCGTCATATAATCCAGCCCTGTGCGAGTTCCATAGATGGTGACTTTGTTTGAGTTAAAGACATTGAACACGTCCGCGATCAGAGCCAGTTTCCCGATCCCGAGATTAAAATCTTTTTCGGCCCTGAGATCCAAGAGGAAATCGCCCGGGGTTTTGGATGAACCCCTGGGCTCGACATTTCTCCGTGCGTTCCCCTGATAAAGGCTGAGTCCCGCGTCAATACTCCGTAGCGCCCTAGTGAACGGCTCTCCCGAGAATGCCTGAAGGTTGCCACTAATTAAGAATCCCAGTGGCGCCAGGTATGTACCCTGGAGTTTAAAATAATGTTGTCGTTGATGCTCAAGAAGTCCGTTCCTATAGAACTCGGTGAAATTGGGTTCGACGTAGAGATTTGTGGTTGTCCACGTGTCATCGTAAGTAGTGGACAGAATTCCTTCTCCCCGTGAATAGACATAGCTCGCGATCATGGCCCAGTTCTGTGACATACGCTTCGTGAATTTGATTTCGAGACCCTTGTACGTTCTCGCAGTTCCCGGAACATTCGTATGATAAAAAACGGTAGGGCCTTTATCTGGATTCTGTTCATAGTACTGAACTTTCTGCCCTGTCATCGGGTCAGTCCCTTCGACAAGATGATATCCAGTCCATTGCACCTGCCCCGTCGATTTCAAAAGGTCCACATTGAGCCCATTGGCATCGACCCGCTGGAGCAACCTCTTGTCCCACTTTTGCATGTAGGTGACGCTCAGCGCGAAATCGGCAAAGAGCTCGTGCTGGACTCCGAAGTTGATTTCGTCGCCATAGGGTGCCTTTGAATCGGGATCAAATAAGATGTCTCCGGTGCTGGTTTGTCCAAACCGATAAAGTTCCGAAAAATCGGGATTGAGCATGGCCAGAAAATAGGAAAATCCTCCCTTCATGGCATAGGAGATGTAGTCCAGGTTAAGCGCGGCATAATACCTGCCATAGCCGGCCTTCAGAACCGTCTTCCCGTCTTTGAATGGGGAATAGCTAATCCCTAAACGAGGGGCGAAGGTATTCCAGGAGACAGGGAATTCGGTTTTTGCATAGAGGTATTGGGAGGTTGATCCAGGCACGAGCTGTTTTGGGAATCGACCCTGGATCAGCTCATAGCGAAGTCCCAAGTTGATTGTCAGGGACCTGCTGGGAGACCAAGTATCTTGAATGAAGGCGCCAACCGTCTGGGCCTGAGTCTTCCTGTTAATGTCCTGAAAAAAGAGGGCCATCCAGGGCACGCCATCGAGGTAGTCCAGCTCGTACATTTTGTAGCCGGGCTCATACTTATTGACGAACTGCGGATCCTCATAGAAATTGTACCAATTGTGCCACTGGGTGAAGTCAAAATCGCCCCCCAGCTTGAATTCGTGAGTCCCCAGCCAACCGTCCAAAAAGTATGTTGCCACCGCATTGGCCTGGATACGATGGGTATTGATAAAGAACTCTTCGCCGCTGCTCGTTTTGTATCCTAGAGGATAATAGATCGCGATCTGGGATTTCGTTTTGGACTGCATGTCATTCCAGTCCTTGGAGTATCCTGCTCGCAAGTCCAACAAGAAATTCTTTGAAAGGACCGTCGACCATTGGCCGCTCAGAAACATCCCATAATTGTTATAAATTGATGTGCCGCCGGTGGTCGTCAGGTAAGGATCCGGGCCATTAAAGAAATCATCGGTGTAATCGCCCCTCCACCAGCCTGCGACAACGATTTTATTCTTAGGATTAATTTGCCAAGTCATTTTGCCGTACGGTGTATAAAAATTGTGCTTAATGGGAAGGTTCTCGGTCCCGAGATAGGGATAGCCGAACTCATAGGTGTATTGGCGCCGCAGGTCGAAATTAACAAAAAACCAGATCTTGTCCTTCATGATTGGGCCGCCCAAGGAGAACCCGGGGAGGTATTCATGGTCAAATCCGATGAAGCTGCCCTCAAACGGGGTGCCCTTCGTGTTATCAGATTGAAGGGATTTGTTCCGGAAATAAAAATTGGCTTCTCCGTGGAGCTGGTTTCCGCCCGACTTGGTCAGAACCTGGATAACTCCGCCTCTGACGCTGCCGTATTCGGCCTTGTGTCCACCGGTGTCAATGAGAACTTCTTCAATGGAATTGAACCCTATTTTTACAGCGGAGGTACCGTCATCGACACGGTTGGCCGTGAGGCCATCGACGGTATATTTGTTGGATCGAACATCGCCTCCGTGGGATGTCGAATCATACATGCCCGGGGCCAGATTATAAACAGATTCAAACGTCCGCTGCGTCGGCAGGGTCGAGAGGAGCTCGGTGAAATCCGCTCCCGTCGTGGTGCTCTGGAGATCCACAATCGGTGCATGCCCGACAACCGTCACTGTTTCCTGAAGGGTTGACTGCTCGATCTGAAGGTCCAGCGTAACCGTCCTTCCGGCCGTGATGATGATGCCCTCGCGGATAACCGTCTTCATCCCGGGCATTTCGACCTTGACTTGATAACTGCCAGATGGGAGTTCGACAAACCGATAAAACCCTTTCTCATTGGTCGTGGTTGCCAATAGTGGGGTAATGAGCGAGGGGCTGCTGATCGTCACTGTGGCGCCGGGCAGAGCTTGACCTTCCTTGTCGGTTATTGTCCCAACCAGCCTGGCGGTAGGAATAACCTGAGCCAAGAGGGCGGATGCCGCAAAAACCAAGAGTGCCGAGAAAATAAGAAACCTTCTAGATGAGTTCATAATAGCCTCCTTTTTGCTCGCCTAGGGAATTAGCAATTCCATTTTCTAAGATTACATTTTATAAATTATAATTTGCTTTGATAAAAGTCAAGCAAATTTGATCTTTTTTTAAGATTTTCTATTTAGCTTTGTAGAATATTGATATTGCTGTATTTACGGATGAACAATATCATAAAATCTGCTTGATTATTGAGGTTATTTTTTATAAAATGTGATCTATGGACAACAAAGCACAGATGGAGAGGCCGCCGACAATCAGCGAAATTATTTATCAATATATAAAAAAGGCAGTCCTGGCCGGAGAATTAAGAGCCAAGCAAAGAATCATCGAGAAAGAGATTGCCGAATTATTTAAGGTGAGTCAGACGCCGGTCAGAGAAGCCATCAGAAAGTTGTCGGGTGAAAAATATCTGATCATCAATGCCAGGAAGGAGATTATTGTCGCCGGGGCATCATGGAAAGAAGTCCAGGAATTGTATGAGGTCGTCGGTTTTCTTGACTTCCCTGCTGTCCTAAAAGCCATGGAAACCCTAGATGCGAAGGCCCTGGACGAGCTTAAGAGAATCACCAATAAATTAGAACCACTCTTGACTATGGAGCAGTCCGATCAATACATGGACTTGACGATGAAGATTCATGATCGGGTCTGGCTGGCGTGCGGCAACAAGTTTCTCTATCAAACACTCACTCAATTGGTAGAGAAGATCAAGTTCTTCTGCAGACAAGGCCTATCGCCTTATCCTGAATATCCGGCTATGATGAGATCCCACGAAGACCATTGTCATTTGATTACAGCCATTGAAAAGAAAGATATCCCGCGAATCAAAGAAATTATAGACAGACACTGGACCTTGCCTTATTAGGATTTGGGAATCCGCACCGCCGATGATTATCAAGGGCCGCTTGGAGTTCTATGGGAAAAAGCTTCTGGCCTCAAAAAAGGAGAAGTGGGAAATGACAAAAAGACAGATCGGGACCTTCCTATTCATCCTTTTGCTCATCATTCCGCTGGCTTATGCCTCCGGAGAACCGTTATCCATTCAGATCGCGAACTATACCATCGACGTCAAGCTTGACACCGAAAAGCATCTGCTGACAGGAAAGGAGAACCTCTCTTGGACGAATATATCTGATGTCCCCATTGGGGAGATCTGGTTTCATCTTTATTGGAACGCCTTCAAGAATAATAGGAGCACTCTCTGGAGCGAAGCCGCCCGCGCCGACCAGCGAGCCGCGGCCGGATGGAAGGATGCGGATTGGGGGTACTGTCAGATCAGTTCCCTGAAGCTCCTTAAGAATTCTTATTTAGACGAGATTGACCTGTTGCCGACTCTTGAATACAAGCATCCCGACGATGACAATCTCTCGGATCAAACCGTTTTTTCGATAAGATTGCCCAAGTCCCTGGAACCCGGACAAAGCGCGACCCTGGCGATCGATTTTGAGTCGAAAGTCCCCCGGCCGATTTATAACGCGGGCGTCTTCAGGGACTTCTATTTTATCTGCCAATGGTTTCCCAAAGTCGGCGTGTTCAGTGATGGAAAATGGGATTGCCATCAGCATCACTTCGGATCCGAATATTTTTCTGAATTCGGGACTTATGATGTCAAAATCACACTTCCGAGGCCCTACGTTGTCGGGGCGTCCGGTGAGCGCAAAGAGACAGTTGCTAATTTTGACGGAACTTCCACCCACCATTTCTACCAGCAAAACATTCATGATTTTGCCTGGACCGCTTATCCGCATTTCCTGAGATATGAAGAAACTTATGAATTTGTTCCCGGAAAGACGGTCGAACTAGTCCTCCTTCTTCAGCCCCACCATAAACACCTCAAGGACCGCTACTTAAACGCGCTGAAGGCGGCCCTGACCTCCTGCAGCCTGAATCTCATGGACTATCCCTATCCCACGATCACCTGTGTTGATCCCATCGGCAATTGCAATTGTTCGGGGATGGAATATCCGACTCTCTTTACCGGCGGAGCTTACTTCATTGCCCCCCGAAAGGCCACTCGCCCCGAAAATGTGACGGTTCATGAATTTATTCACAATTATTTCTATGGAATTATTGGAACCAACGAGTTCGAGCATGCCTGGATGGACGAGGGAATGACGTCATTTTTTGATACCGAAGTTTATTACACCTCCTGGGGTGAACCGCTCTATTCCAAGAGCTATTTTGGCATTCCGGTCACTTTTCGAGGTGTGCCCGTCCCGATCGAGTCGGAAGGGATGATTTACTACATCCAGGCTCCGGACTGGGATAATCTCCAGACCTTTTCCTGGACATTCTCAGATGTCAAAAGCTATACGGCCAATGCTTACGGCAAAAGTGAACTCATGCTCAGGACTCTCCAGAGGCTGATGGGAAAAGAACGGTTTTCGGATATGTTCAAGGCCTATGCCGGGCGTTGGAGATTCAAGCATCCAGAACCAAGAGACTTCATCGGTATCGTCAACGAATTTTCCGCTCAGGACATGAGTTCCTTTTTGGAGCAAGTCATCTTTGGATCTGAGAAACTCGATTTTGCCCTCTCGGAGATTCACAACCGACAAGTGCCCCGTCCCCGGGGGTTGTTTGATGATACTGGGGCAGAGGGAAAACAGGAAACTCTCTACGAATCCGCAGTTCTCGTCCGTCGGCTGGGGGGCTTGAAAGTCCCGGTGGATGTGCTCATAGCTTTTGAGAATGGCGAAAAAATAAGAACATTTTGGGACGGTCGGGAGCGATGGAAAAGATTCGCGTTCAGAAGCCCGGCCAAGATCGAATCGGCGATTGTCGATCCGGATTTTAAACTCGTTTTGGACGTCAATAGAGCCAACAACAGCATGATGATCAAGCCCGAGAGGCTCGGCGCTTTGAAGTGGACTTCGAAATGGCTCCTGTGGTTGCAGCACGCGCTCGAGCTCCTGACGATGTTCGCCGGCTGAGAAAAAGGGGGTAACTAAAATGAAGACGTTCATGAGTGTCCGAGCGGGACTTCGGTCGACAAAGAGCCTCTGGGGTATGGTCGTCTTTCTTTTGATTGTGAATTTGCTTTTTTCCCTGGTTCTGGCGTTTCCTCTATTCCAGAATCTTAAGGATTCTTTCGGTCAGAGTTACGTGGGCCAGCGCATGGCCGGCGGGTTTGACTATTTGTGGTGGGAACAATTCAGATATGGGAGCCAGGGCGTCGCCAGATCATTTTCTCCCTCGATCGTCGGCAGAGGCGCTATTCTCGACAACCTGGAATATTTGGTTCAAATGCGCTTTTTCAATTTTCCCCCAGGACTGCTCTCTCTACTTCTTCTCTATCTTTTGTTTCGCACCTTTCTGGCCGGCGGAATCATATCCCAACTGAACGGAAGCCCGAAAAAATTCTCCCTGAGATCCTTTCTCCAAGGAGCCGGAGCGTATTTCCCCAGGTTTGCCCTGCTCATGCTCATGTCTTGGGTCTTTTTCTATCTGATTGGCAGGCCTCTCCGGGGAAAGTTCGCCGCGCTCATCAAAAGCGTCGCTTCCGGCTCCTACTCGGAAATCCCGGCATTTGCCCTCGGCCTTCTGGCGGGGGCAGTCGTCCTTGTCCTCTTCCTATTCATTCAGATGATTTTCGACTATGCCAGAATTCGAACAGTCCTGAGCGATGGAAAAAACGTTATCGTTTCGTTCCTGAGGGCGGTCATGTTCAGCCTAAAAAATTTCGGCTCGACGATGGGAATCTCTTATTCTCTCTTGGTCCTGAATGTGATCCTGACGATCGGTTACATTCTCATCATAGAAAGAATCCCTCAACCCGGTTTTTGGGGACTTCTTTTTGCCTTTCTTGTCCAGGAGATTTTTATCTCTCTGATCATATTTTTGAGATGCTGGCTCTATGCAAGCCAAGTCCATCTCTATACACTGGCTAAATAAAGAAAACTTTGATCTTCCCTACTTCTTTACGGGGAAAGGAGGGATTCTTGGCGCGGCCATCGGGGTTCTCTTAAGCTCCTCAAGAACAATCGCGACGGCCTTCTCAAGCTGGGGATCCTTCCCCAAAATAACTTGGGAGGGCGACATCTCAACCTCGACGTCGGGAAAGACCCCGATATTTTCTACGACCCACTTTCCGTCAGGGCTCAAGATCCTCAATCGGGGTGCTGAGATGTATCCTCCGTCCATCAGATCGGGATAATCATAAACGCAAACCAACCCTCCCCAAGTTCTTTTGCCGACGAGTTTCCCGAGGCCTCTTGTCTTAAAATAGAAGGCCAGGGCATCTCCCCCCGATGCGGAATACTCATTGATCAGCATCACCCTCGGGCCGCGGATACTCCCGGCCGGCGTCGAATAGATTTTTCCTGCCCGTGGAACCCAATAGCCCAAGAGGGGTCGATCGAGCATATCTATAAAATAATCAGGCAGCCAGCCGCCGCTATTAAATCTCTCATCAATGATCACCGCCTCTTTGTTAACCTGAGCATAGTAATAGCGATCAAAACTCTTCAGGCCTCCCCAGCCGGTGTTGGGAATGTAAACGTACCCCACTCGCCCGCCGGTCAAATCCTCAACACGCTTGCGGTTTTCTTCAACCCAATTCCGAACGCGCAGGGGAGATTCGTCTTCGATGGGAACAACCGTCTGCGTCCGACTTCCCTCCAGACTGGGCCTTGAATTAACCGTCAGGGTGGTTCTTTTTCCGGCGGTCCTTTCGAATAATTTATAGATGCTCGCGGGAGCCACCAGATCCTCTCCGTTGACTCTCAAAATAAAATCTCCTTCGTTGATGACGGCGCCGGCCGTATCTAAAGGACAGGTTAGTTCTGGATTCCAATGGAGGGCCCGGTAGATTTTTTTTATCCGGTAGCGATTTCCGATCACTTCATAATCCGCTCCGAGCAGTCCCACGTTCACTCTTTCCGGCTTGGGCAGGTCTCCATAATCTATATAGGCGTGTCCGACGTGCAATTCGCCGATCATCTCTCCGATCAGATAGTTCAGGTCGCTTCTGTGGGAAACATAAAGCAGCCACGGTTCATACTTCTCTTGGATTGACTTCCAATCGGTGCCGTGCATTCCGGGGTCATAAAAGAAATCCCTGTTCACTCTCCAGGATTCGGTAAACATCTGTTTCCAGGCTGCTCTGGGGTCCAATTTGATTTCCATGCTTAGGGTGTCTATTTTGCCGTCGCCGACCTTCGCCGGAGCTCCGGATTCTATGATTCCCCAAATCTCTTTCGAGCGGTAGAGGAGTTTCTCTCCATCACGGGAGATCTCGCAGACATCGATGCCCGAAATCACAGGCATTGTTTTTCCGTCTCTTAAATCAAACCTGGAGAGAGAGGACAATTTGCTCTCCGGGTCGGTCTGGCAAAAAAACAAAGTCCCCTCTTTCCCGGCTGCCAGGTAGGTAAAAAGTTGCGGGGGAATGGGCAAGCTTATGATTCGCTTGTCCATATTCTTCAAATCGACTCGGAAATCATTCGGGGTCGGCTTCTCAGTTTGGACCCCCGCTGCCTCCTCATCGCTCTTGGCGGCAAGCGGGGAAGGCAAATCATCTCTCAATATCACGGCATAGATATTTCGCGTGAGCCTGTGAGTGAAAGAGGAGAGGTCAAGCCAGTAGGTCGCCAGAGCGCTGTTTGTGCTCGCCGCGAAATACAGGTATTTCCCGCTCCGGTCGAAAACCGGAGAAATCGCATCGCTCATCCCGTCAGTGATCTGATATATTTTCCCGGTTTCCGAGTCATAAAGATGAACCGACCTTAAATAATTATCGAGTCTTTTGGCATAGGCGATCCATCTCCCGTCCGGAGACCAACGAGGAGACATCGACCTCTCTTCAAAATCGTAGGTGTCGGAATCAACCAGGACCGGCCTTCGCTGGGAGAGGTCAACGAAGTAGAGATTGAGATGATTATCGGTCAAAGCGATTTTCTTCCCGTCCGGGGACCAAACCGGCGAATAGAAGAAACCCCTTCCCCCCAAGTTGATTTTGACGGGCGGGGTAGCTCCCTTCTGGTCAACAATGAGGAGTTCATATTCGCCGGATTGATCGGAATAAAAAGCGATCGACTGGCCATCCGGAGACCAGGAGGGATACCGCTCACAGGCGTCTGAAGTTTTCGTGAGGTTTCGGATATCCCCTTGATGTGAGGGGACTGTCAGGATCTCACCATAGGCTTCGAAAGCGGCTCTCTGTCCGCTCGGAGAAAGACTCCAGTTCTTAATGAAGCTCCCGACTCTGACGTATTTGGGACGAGTCTCAATCCTCTCGCTCGGCACGTGAATGGAAATCTTCGTGACTTCGTTGGATCGGGTGTCAAATCTAAACACAAAGCCGCTGTATTCAAAGACAATCATCCCCCCTCCCGAGGCGGCCCATTTGATATCAAAATCTCTATAATTCGTTATTCTTTTGACGGCCGCTGATTCCACATCAAAGGAGAAAAGATTCATGGTCGAGTCGTCCCTGTCGGAGACAAAGTAGATCTTGCTCCCCATCCACATCGGAAACCTGTCGGGCGCGTTCTCATGGGGAAGCTCGATAGATCCGTAATCAGCTAGGTTAAAGATCCAGATGGGGGTTGTCTGTCCGCCCCGATAATTCTTCCACCATCTGTATTCTTTGTTATTGATCAGAGTGTAGGCGATCGATTTCCCGTCCGGGGAAAAGGAACCCATTTCAGCCATGGGCATGGGGAGCGGCTCCGGAAAACCTCCGGAAACGTCCACGGTCAAGAGCCGATTGTAACGCTTCCTGGTTGAATACCTCGAGGAGCTGAACAAGATTTTCCCGCTGTCAGGAGACCAGCCTTCGACCAAATCCTCGTCCGGATGATAGGTCAGTCTCTTGGGCTCACCTCCGGAGGGCGAGATTACATAGACATCTTGATTTCCATCATATTCGCCGGTAAAGGCGATGAGAGTTCCATCCGGCGAAAATTTCGGCGATATTTCAAGGCCCGGATGGCTGGTCAGTCTCTTCGCCTCTCCCCCGCTGATAGGGACGATCCAGAGGTCGCCTCCATAGACAAAGACGACTTGAGTTCCATTCGTCGCCGGCTCACGGAGCAGGCGAGTCTCATCAATGGAATATGCCAGAATGGAGCAAGAAGCCAGGATGAAAAAACCTAAGATGATCTTCCGCATGCAGTCCTCCGTTCTTTCTCAACGTCACGGCGAGCGTTTTATAATACAGTTTTCTTTAGCTCTTGTTAAATATAAGTTATCGAGGCTCATGCTTAGGCTCTATAACGAATAGTGTGGTTGCGGGCGGGGCGAAGGCGTAAAGGGCGCAATCGGCCGAAGCGACCATTGAAGGTTTAGCCATCCGGAGGCGCTTTTCGAGGGGACCTTTTTCTTGGCGGGCGGCGAGGATGTTTGAGCGGCACATGATGAACGTCCCCTGGGGGCGGAGGATGACTCGGACATCTTCGAGCCAGAGAGATCTGTAGGAGCGAGTTCCGCAGCCGCCGAGAAAAGGGTCGACGGAGCGGCGTTAAAAACCTGAATGGGAGAGAGGTCGATTGCCCCTGATAAAGTCACCGTCGTTCTTAGCACACTTTTCGTCACAGAGCCCTCATGCTTATTGACAAAGGGAGAAATAAAATCTATAAGTTTTCAGGAATTTAGATCGCCAAAAAATCTCCTGGATCTCGGAGGAGGCCGCGATGATCATTGTTGAATCCTACGGTCTGGCCGTCGCCATGTGCTTTGTCACCATGCTCTGTTGGGGGTCATGGGCAAACACCCAAAAACTCGCCAGCAAAGAATGGCGCTTCCAGCTTTTTTACTGGGACTATGCCATCGGAGTCCTTGGGTTCTCCATCATTTTGGCTTTGACTTTGGGGAGCATGGGTTCCGCGGGCCGAGGCTTTTTCCCGGATCTCTCCCAAGCCGGCTTGCCAGCCTTGACGTCGGCTTTCTTGGGCGGAGTCATTTTTAATTTGGCCAATATCCTTCTCGTGGCGGCCATCGATATCGCGGGAATGGCGGTTGCGTTCCCGATCGGCATCGGATTGGCCCTGGCCATCGGAGTCATATCGAATTACCTTGGATCACCGATCGGCAATCCTTTCATTTTATTTCTCGGAGTGTTTGCCGTCGTCCTGGCGATTGTGGTCGATGCCCTGGCCTATAAGAGGTTGCCTGCCAAAGGCCAAAAGACAACGGGAAAAGGGATCGCGATCTCGGTCCTGGCGGGCATCCTGATGGGCTTTTTCTACCGGTTTGTGGCCGCTTCTATGTCTAAGGATTTTGTGCACTTGGAGGCCGGAAAAATGGGACCTTATGCAGCGGTCGTCGTTTTTTCTGCCGGGCTGTTCCTCTCCAATTTCCTCTGGAACACTTTCGTCATGAAGAGGCCGTTTGTAGGAGAATCCGTTTCGTTTAAAGATTATTTCAAGCTGGGCAATGTCCGGCTTCATCTTATCGGGTTTTTGGGCGGTGCCATTTGGAGCCTGGGCATGTCTTTCAGCATCATCGCCTCCGGCGCTGCAGGATTCGCCATATCGTATGGACTGGGACAGGGGGCAACCATGGTGGCGGCCTTTTGGGGGGTGTTTATCTGGAAGGAGTTTAAAAACGCCCCAGCCGGCGCGAACAAATTGATCGGCTTGATGTTTGTCTTCTATCTCATCGGGCTGGTTCTGATCATCCTATCCAGATTGACATGACACTTGTCTTTTTGAATAGCTGGGCGCCCAGACTTCGGCGCCTTATCGCCGGGACATAGACAGTTTTTTGACGGAGAGAACCTGATGGAAAAAGCTCGTGAAAAGAAAAGCAAAACGTCAAAAAAAGCGCTTCCGATTGTTTTCCCGGCTCTTTTCTTAGGCCGCAATCCTCCTGGCTCAAGATACGAAGTACCCGCCTCTCCTTGTGAAGATGGGAGAGATCGCCCGGTTCGAAGAACAGATTCCCGGTCCTGAAAAACCGGAGGATTTCTCCGCCTGGCTGACCGATATTCAGCACTGGCGCCGGGAGAGGCTTATCAAGATGGGATTTCAGGACACGGAATACACAAGACCTGACCTTCTCTGGACTCAGAAGAGTTTCATCCAGACCCTTCTTCACGTCTCCGACCGTTTTTTTTACGACGCCACCTCAAGAAAATACAGGGTCGATTATTTCCTCGACGATCTAAGAAAACGCTATGGTGGAATAGACTGCGTTATCGTCTGGCACCATTATCCGAACATAGGAGTCGATAACCGAAACCAATTCGACCTCCTGAGAGATATGCCGGGCGGCCTGCCGGCGCTGAGACAAATGGTCTCCGAGTTTCATCGTCAAAAGGTCAGAGTCTTTTTTGGTGTCATCCCCTGGGACCAGGGCACGAGAAGCGAAGGACGGGCCGACTGGGAGGCCTTCGTACCGCTCCTCTCGGAGCTGGGGGCGGACGGGGTTTATGGTGACACGTTCAACGAAATGCCACGTGTCTGGCGGGAATGGGGAGACAAGAACGGGCATCCTTTCGCCCTCGAGCCCCAGAACTCACTTCTCGCCGGAGCCCTCGCCTGGAATAACCTAACCTGGGGGGAGGAATGGAGATACGGCCCCGTACCGACCATCAGTGCCCATAAGTGGCTTGAGCGCAGGCACATGGTCCATCTTGTGCAGAGACGGGCAAGAGACAGAACAGATGAACTCCAGCATGCGTTTTTTAACGGAACGGGCTATGTCAGCTGGGAGAACATCTGGGGTTCTTGGAATGGAATCACGGACCGAGACGCGGAGGCCCTTCGCCGCCTGGCCAAAATAGAGCGCTTCTTTTCAGATCTCACGACAAGCCCGGAATGGGAACCTCACACCCCCACTCTTCAATCAGGCGTCTATGCCAGCAAATTTCCCGGCCAAGGTCGGACCTTGTGGACAATGATCAACCGCAACGAGTACCGCGTGGAGGGACAGCAGATCGTGATCCCCTGGAAGCCTGGGACTCGCGTGTTTGACCTATGGAACGGCAACGAACTCCTCCCGGAGCTTTTTGGGGAAGAGGCAATTCTGAGCCTCGATTTAGAAGAAAGAGGCTATGGTGCGGTTCTCGGAACCAGCGAAAATCTGAAGTCCGCCGAATTCAATGCCTTTCTTGTCGAGATGAGAGAAATGGCTAAGGCCCCGCTCAGGAATTTTTCCGCCGAATGGAAGTTTCTGCCTCAAAAGCTTGTCGAGACAGTCCCTGTTGAGCCCATCAAGGGTGCGCCCAAGGATATGATATCAATCCAGGAAGGCGAATTCGACTTTAAGGTTTCGGGTGTGGAACTGGAAGGGGAAAATCGGATTGGAGTGGACATCCAATACGCCTGGGAGGATTCGCCACGACGGCATCACTCAAAAAAAATGAGGCTGCATTCATTCTTCATTGACCGGTATCCGGTGACCAACGCGGAGTTTAAGAAATTTCTCAATGCCTCAGGCTACCACCCTGCGGATGATCATAATTTTCTCAAACATTGGAAAAATGGGAGCTTCCCTAAAGAATGGTCAAACAAGCCCGTGATCTGGGTGTCAATTGAAGATGCACGGGCTTATGCGGCCTGGGCCGGCAAGCGTTTGCCTCATGAGTGGGAATGGCAATACGCCGCCCAAGGAAAGGACGGACGTCTCTACCCATGGGGAGATACACTTGATCGGTCCTTTCTCCCCAGCCCTGAAAAGGGGCGCGAAATGCGTGAACCTACGGACGTCTCATTGTTTCCTAAGGGATCCAGCCCGTTCGGGGTGATGGACCTGGTCGGAAATGTCTGGCAATGGACCGATGAACATTCTGATGACCACACCAGATTCGCCGTTTTGCGGGGCGGGAGTTATTATCAGCCACAAGGTTCAAAGTGGTACTTCCCTCAGGCTTATCGATTGGATCAGCACGGCAAGTACCTGCTCATGGCTCCGAGCCGGGATCGCTCAGCGACCATCGGCTTCCGCTGTGTCGTGGATGCCAACTGAGAGCGCGCGCCATTCGATGATATCTAGGAAGATTGGGATCCTCCTATGAGAAAAAAGATTTGAACACTTCCTACGGGATCTTATCCCTCCTGCCGCCCCTCGTCGCCGTTGGACTCGCGATCTGGAAAAAGCAGCTTCTTCCGGCCCTTTTCTTGGGCATATTGGCAGGCGAAGCAATTCTAGCGCGTGGCAACTTTTTCAGCGCTTTGACGAGATCACTGGATGATTCGATAACGACCCTGGGAGATAAGGCCAACCTGCAGATTGTCCTATTTAGCATATTGGCGGGCGGCCTTCTAAAACTGATCAACGAATCATTAGGCTTTCAAGGACTGATCAATTGGCTTGAGAAGAAAAACATCTTAAGGGAAAAGAAGGCTGTGTATCCGCTCACGTATCTGCTTAACATCTCCCTCTTCATCGACTCCTGGAGCAGTATCATCATAACGGGCTTCATCATGAGGTCTATATATTCAAGATTTGGAATTTCGAGGGAGAGATTGGGGTATTTCCTTCATACGATCGGCCTCAACTTTGTTGCTCTGGTTCTCCTGAACAGCTGGGGGGCCTATTATCTAAGTCTCCTCAGAGCCCAGAATGTCAAGAATCCCCTGGGGATAATCGTGGGCTCCGTCCCGTTGAATTTTTATTGCCTGGGAAGCCTCGGGCTGGTCATGATTGTCATGATCACGGAATTTACCATCGGCCCAATGAAGAAATTTGAGAAAATGGCTAAGGAGCTGAGCCCCCAAGCCGTTTCCTTAAGGCAAAGCGAGACGATGAAGAGCGGCAACGGGAGAAGACCTCCTCAGCCGAAAGCCACAAATTTGCTGTTGCCCGTGGTCATGTTGATCATTTTCGTTTTTTTGGGCCTCTACCTCAGCGGGAAAGGAAATCTCTTAAAGGGTTCCGGAGCGGCGTCCCTTTTTCAGGCGGCGAGTATCACGATCCTGGTCATGATCATTTTCTTCTTGATCAACGGAACCTTCAATTTTAAGGAGTCAACAGAAATCCTGTTCAAAGGCATGTCCGATCTCCTCCCCGTCGGAGCCCTCCTCATTTTGGCTATAACCATGGGATCCGTTTGCAGGCAAATTGGAACCGGACAGTACCTGGCAGATGTGGTGAAACATGGATTGCCCGCTTTCTTGATGCCCGCGCTGGCCTTCGGCCTGAGCTGCGTCATCTCCTTTGCCACCGGGACATGCTGGGGAACTCTCGCGATCATGGTTCCGATTGCCATGCCTATCGCGGCCTCAGTCGGAATAAATCCGTCCTTGATTTTTGGTGCCTGTGTGGGAGGGGGGGTTTTTGGAAATAATTGTTCTCCGATAGCGGATACGAGCATTCTGACCGGCCTGGCCGCTGAGATCAACGTGATCGATCATGTCAAAACGCAGATTCCTTTCGCCCTTATCGTCGCCTCGGTCTCATTCGTGTTCTATGCGATCTCAGGGCTCATTTTTTGAGATGCAAGGTGATCAGATGCCAGCTGCCGGTTGTGGTGATTCTTTTGGGGCGGCTCTTTGAATTCTTATCGATCGAATGCAGAATCTGATTTGTGTTTTGACGCTGGACTCTCTCCCCTTTTTGTCCTCCGACTCTATTGACATCCCATTTTTCCGTTTGATATAAGGACAGTTATCTGGAGTACGAGCCTATGAAAGTCAAAAACAATCTAACCCGTCGAGGATTTCTGAAAACCGTTGGCGTCTCTGTTCCCACCTTAAAGGTCTTGCTGAGCGGGACAACGGCCTCTGGGGGCCCGGACACAGATTGGAGTTTGTTAATGAAGACCGGCAAATTCTCGCCTGTCGATCTGAGCCGGTATTACAGTGCTTCTCCCGCAGAATTTGGCCCTCGCCAACTCGCCAAAGATCTGAGTGGTGACTCCATGCAAGACGGGATCATAAGAACGCTCGGGGGCAAGCAGAACTTCCGCGGGATGCCATTCCTGCTGGGAAAAGAAGGCATCCACGAGAAATCATGGTTGGTCCTGAGCACTTCCCTCGATTCATGGACCCGCCAATCCTTGGACATCCCGCTCGGGGAAAGGGTGCGTTTTCTCTGTTTTGCCCAATTCTGCGACTGGGACGAAGGCCTGTTGGATCTTCCGCGCGCTCCGGCTCCTTCCCCGGAAAAACTCGGACAAGTCCTCGCCGAGGTTACCCTTGTCTATGAAGACGGCAAGGAAAAATCCCTGCCGATTCGGAGGCGCTTTGAGGCGAATTCCCCCACGACGGGCTGGGGATTCTTGAGTTATGGGTCTAGGCCCTTCCTCGCGGATGCGCCTCGAAAACTAACCGACCCCCTAAAAAAGGGCACGGAGTGGGGGGGCCTTCAATTTGGATACTGGGATAATAATTATCCGGTCGGACCTGACGGCCGCCCCCTGCCACAGCTCTGGATTTGTGCCATCGAAAATCCGGAGCCTGCGAAAATCGTAAGAGCTGTCCTGCTCAAGGCGAAGGACAAAGACCCGTTGGTTATCTGTGGAATGACCGTCTTTAATGGAAAAGAAAATCCCCTCCGCTACCAGCGTCTGAGCATTTACAGAGTGACCCTTCCCGAGCCGCTTGTTGATAACCAAGATCGCTGGAGCTTGGATGTGGACCTCGGTGTGATTGTGCGGACATATATGCTCCCCAATTTTGATCCTAAAAAATGGCTGGCGTCGGCTCGAATGGGTATAGGTGAAAGAGAAAGGAAAGACCCCGATGTGAAACATCTCTATATAGAGATAGCCGCAAGCTCAGATGCTACTCTCCTTTTATTTGATCAAAAGACTTCCAAACAATACAGTTTTGATTTAATTCAAGTTATCCCTGGTCAAGAAATGGAAGCTAAGCCTCAAGGTGCACGTATAGAATTTTTGGAACCAAAAAAATCTTCCCTCCAGGTCCAAGTCTTGGACTCCTCGACCCACCAGCCTACTCCTGTACGAATTAGCTTTCGGTCACCACAGGGACGATACATTCCTCCCTACGGGCATAGATACGAAATAAACACCGGGCTTTTCCAGGATTATGGAGGTGATCTAAAGCTCCTGGACAGTTGCTTCGCTTATGTGGATGGCAATTTCCGGATAGAACTTCCTGCAGGGGAGGTATTCGTAGAAATAACCAAAGGCTTTGAATATCAAGCCCGTAAGGGAACAGGTCCAAATTGCGCCGGGTCAGCACGAGCTAAAGCTGGAAATAAGAAGATTTGAAAATTTCTATGAAAAAGGTTGGATAACCGCAGATGTCCATGTGCACTTTATCTCACCCTCTACGGCTTTGCTTGAGGGGCAAGCCGAAGGACTAAATTTCGTTCATCTTTTGGCAGCCCAGTGGGGAGACCTGTTTTCTAATGTGGGAGATCTTTCGCACAAGTCTCTCACATCCCGCGATGGAAAGACCCTCGTACTCATGGGCACCGAAAATAGGCAACATATCCTCGGACACATTGGTCTTTTAGGCGCAAAAGGCTCACCTGTATTTCCAATGTCGGCAGATGGACCCGAAGAGAGCAATATTGGGGATCCTCTGTGGGTTAGCCTTGGCGATTGGGCTGACAGGTGCCGGGAGCGCGAAGGTCTGGCGGTGGCTGTTCATTTCCCAAAACCTCTGGGCGAGATTGCCGCGGATATCGTGCTTGGAAAAATAGACGCCGTAGAAATGTATCCGTACACCCATGACTGTTTCAATACGTTTCGTTTTCAGGAATGGTATAGGTACCTGAATTGCGGCTATCGTTTGCCTGCCGTGGGGGGAACGGACAAGATGCAAGCCTCGGTGCCGGTTGGAGCGAATCGCACCTACGCGTATCTCGGACAAGATGAATTTGACATGGCTAAATGGGCTCAAGCCGTGCGCAGCGGCAATACATTTATGACGACAGGTCCATTATTGCTTTTTCAAGTGGATGGGAGGGTCCCAGGTAAGGAAATCGCCTTAGGGAAAGGCGGCGGAACGCTGGATGTCCTTGCCGAGGCCAGGGGGTTTGCGCCTTTTCATCGACTCGAAATCATTTGGAACGGACGCGTGGTTGCGACAAAAGAGGAACGCACGGGCACCCAGAAAATGATCTTAAGAGAAAGGATCCGAGTGCCTGGAGCGGGCTGGCTTGCGGCTCGCTGTTCGTCACGTCTCGACCCGACGGCAGACTCTTTAGCGATCGCGGCTCATACCTCCCCTGTATATGTGCGAGTTCCAGGAGAGGAGCTCGATATCAAAATCTGATATCGCATATATGCTTTCCTTGGTTGAGGGCGCGAGCGTTTGGATAGAGACATTGGCAACACGCCCGGATGAAGAGCGATTTTTGCGGATTCGCAAGCTATTCCAGGATGCGCACGCACACCTGCATCACAGGCTTCAGAAGGTTTAGCCTGCGAGATCGAATCAACACCGGAATTCACGAAACGCGATGATCTGATGTGGGGTTTCAGACTTCATCTCGCCCTATAAATGACCGCGCCCTCGATGGTCGTCCGCTTTCCTTTCGAACGCGCGTCGGAGTCATCGCGAGTGACGATGCGCACAACATGGCGGCCAGACTTCAGGCCATATATATGCCAGAGGACATTGTCGTGCGTGGCGCTTTCGGAGTAGGCGTCGAGCGTGGTATCGGATTTCTGGCCGTCAACGTAAACGTCGGCTCGTCCACCTTCCTGGTTGAGGGGGCCAACAAGTGCCGCCGCCACGCCGCTGAACTTCAAGATCACTTCGCTTCCGAAGCCATCAGCCGTCTTGGCTCCTTTCCTGGATTCTGCCCAATACCCCAGCCAATTCCACTCGACGTCCTTGACTCCCAGCCTCTTATATGGCGTGCCGGGATTCCATTGCTCCAACAGCGGCGGCTTCGGCGGCTGATAAGGAATAAAAACTTCGGTGTTCGTGACCTTGCCGCGGGCGCGCTTGATGAGTTCCAGACTGTTCTTCTCCGTTAGGCTGATCACTTCATTCAAAGAATAGTCGGTGTACTGAAACTTCTTGTCAGCGATACTCGGAATGCCTGCCTTCCACTTCTCGGGTATTCTTTCATAGCCCAGGATCACCCCCAAGACCCCGGCGGCATTGCCCGGATTGCAGTCGGAGTCCTGCCCGCAGCGGGTCGCAATCTCGATCGTCTTGTCCATGTCTCCTTGACCATAAAGGAGACCCAGGGCGATGTAGCCACCGTTCAGTTTTGCGTCAATGTTAAATGGGACTAGTGCGCCGTCGGGGCAGACGTCGTCTTTGTCCCACTTCTCTTCTAGCAATTGCCAGCACTTCTGCCAATCGTCTGGATACTTTGCCGACCAGACGAGGACATCGCGGATCAGCCGGGCGTACTTGCAGTTGGCCGGGATGTTCATCAAACCCTTCTCGATCACCTTTCGGACATCGGTCTCAAAAAACGCCGCGGAATACATACCGCACACCCACATGCCGCCATACACACCATCACCATAGTTCATCACGCGGCCCACGCGGTCGCAGTAATCGTTGGCCGCACGGGGCAGGCCGGGGCACATGAGGCCTATAAAATCCGCCTCGATCTGGAAATCAATGTCGTCGGCATGGAAATTGTACTTCGGATGGCCGGACCATGGCGCCTTAATACCTCGGTTCAAATTGCGGCGCGCCCCGGCGTTGGCGTGCCACAGTTCGTACCTAGAATCCTTGAACGCGCCACCGAACTGCTCGCAGGTCGCGTCGAGGCCGACCTTGTCCAGCACCGCCGCGAAAGTCATCTGGACATAAAGATCATCATTGTTAATGGACGTGGCAACCTGGTCGGGAGTCCATTTCGGGACAAAGCTCATGATTCTCCCTTGAGCATCGAATTCATTGGGACCTCCATAGGCTACGCCGGCCATTTTCGCCGCCCAACCGCCCTTTATTTTATCCAGCAGAACCGTGCGGGCCATCCGACGCGGGCCGATTTTAGCGGCGTGTTGGCCAAAGGCTGCCTGTTCCATTCGCCCCATCAATACAATGGTCAAAGCCGCCACCAGGGGAACAAGCCGTTTGATGTTCATGATTTTTTCACCTTTTCCGCTCAATATGACGTCATGACAGCAAGGGCCTATCGAAACGGTTTGAACCGGCTCAGATTAGCCCAGGCTTTGACCTTCATCCCTGATCACTGAAGTTTCATCCGCCGGAGAAGATCCTGGAATCGCGGGTCGTCCCGGAGGATGTCAAATATCGGATCCACGCTGAGATAGGGCATATTGGGATCATGCGCTTCGTAAGCTTTCTCCAGCCATTCGAGGGCCTTATCTTTCTTTCCCGCACGCGTATAGAGTGTGCCAATTTGCCAAGGCGGAACATAAGTTGTCCGTGAGCGCAAAGCCAGCGTCTCGGCCGCACGCTGCAATGCACCTTGGTATCCGCCCTCGGCGAAGCCGCGCGCCAGGGCTTCTTCGGCTTCATGATCACCCCTTGCGGCATATGACGCCTTCCATACTTCGAGAGCCTCCGTATACATGTGCTTCAAGTGGTAGGCGGACCGGAGGGTTGACAGTGCTATGAGGTCGTTTGGTGAAGTTTTGAGTGTTTCACGGAGCTGCTCGATGGCTTCGTCGTACCGGCGCGCATACATCAGGTCCATGGCATAGAAACCTCGAAACAAAGCATTAAAAGGATCTAGTTCCAACGCTCGCTTGATTTGGACCATCCCTTCCTCCGGACGCTTCATGATGTTCAACAAATGCGAAAAAGGTGCGCGCGCATCCGGATAATTGGGGTTGAGTTCAATCGCCCGACGGTACTCCGCCGCCCCACCCTCCCAATTCCAATCCGTCCATGTTCTGATGCCCGCCAACGTATAATGAACTTCGGCGAGCGTATTATCCAACTCCAGGGCTTTGGCCGCAGCCGCCTTCGCTCTCGGCGCTGCCTCTCGGGTTGGAACGAAACCCTGCTGCTGGCGTCCGACCCAAACGCTGGCGATTCCCGCATAGGCCTGGGCGTAGTTGGGATCCTTATCCAGGGCAAACTCAAAATATCGCAGAGCGCTGTCAAGGTCCGGTCGCGTCAGTTTATAAAAATGAAACTGGCCCTTGAGATAGGCTTCGTAGGCTTCGGCGTTGACCTGGCGGGCGCTGGCCAGACGCGTTTTTTCCTGTGGGGCCAGCTTGACCCTCATCTTGCCGGCGATGGCACGTGCCATTTCACTGTACATCACCAGCACGTCGGCTACGGACCGGTCGTATGTCTGCGCCCAAAGGTTTCGTTCCTCCGGGAGCGCGGCGATCAGCTCCACCCTGATACGCACGTTTCCGCCAACCTTATGGACTGTCCCCTCAACGACGGCATCCACTCTGAGCTCGCGGGCAATCTCCGGCAGGGGTTTCTTCTCACCCTTGTACTTCATAACCGAGGTTCGGGAAATCACACGCAACGCTCCGATCTGAGCCAATTGCCCGATCAGCTCATCGGTCACCCCGTCAACAAAGTATTCCTGCCCGGGGTCACCCGTGAGGTTCTCAATCGGAAGAACCGCAATGGAATCCATGGCTTTAAGACTTCCAGTAAAAAGAGTGAGTGCGATCACAGTCACGACGATGAGGAGACTCGCCACCCCGGCATAAATTATCGCCCTCTTCCTCCTCAGAAGCTTTGCCTTCCTCAGTCTTGCCCTGATCCCTTCAGGCTCTATGCCCCCTGATAGAGATCTCAAATCATCTAAAAGATCATCTATTCGCTGGTACCTTTTATCCGGATTCTTCTCAAGAGCCTTGCCTACGACCTGCTCTATGGATGCCGGAATATCAGGTCGCAGGTCCGAAATCGGCCTGGGCTGCTTGTTCAAAATGGAGTAAACAACGGCCTGATCGTGCTCCCCCTTGAAAGGCAACTGACGACCGAGCATTTCGTAAAGAACCACGCCGAATGACCAGATGTCCGTACGCTGATCAACCCCTTCGCCGCGCGCCTGTTCGGGAGACATGTAGGCAACCGTCCCCATGGTCATCCCTTCCTGAGTGAGCAGGGTTCCTCCCGTTACCCTCGCGATGCCAAAATCCATAATCTTAGCCTGGGCTGTCTCCGTTACCATGATGTTGGCGCTCTTGATGTCCCGGTGGACGATTCCCTTCTTGTGCGCTTCCCTTAAGCCCTCGGCAACCTGCGTTCCGATGCCCAGGGCCTCGTCGATCTTAAAGGGACCTCGTTCGATTTTTGCTTTTATACTCTCGCCCTCGACGAAGGCCATGCTAATGAAAATTCTCCCCTCGGCCTCGTCCACCTCATGGACTGTGCAGATGTTGGGGTGGTCCAGGGATGCGGCGGCCTGGGCCTCACGGGCAAACCGTTCTTTGGCCTGAAAATTGTGTGTCCATTCAGAAGGAAGAAATTTAAGGGCCACGATGCGCTTGAGCTTGCTGTCTTTCGCCTTATAGACGACTCCCATTCCCCCTCTGCCTAACTCTTCGATAATCTGGTACCTTCCGGCAAACACCGAGCCAGCAGTTAGCGTCTGACTCGGAGCGCCGAGAGTCTTGGTGGAGGAGACAGAATTGACCTGGGTGATTGACAATCGGGTTCCGCACTCTTTGCAAAACTTAGAATCAGGAGAATTGTCAAAATCGCACTTCGGACACTTGGTATCCATCACAACGCCTTTTTCTCGAGCTCGGCAAAAAGATAGCACCAACAAAACATTGAGTCAAACGGTGCCTTCAGCAATGGCTGCAGATGACTTCGCAAGGTATTATTGATCAGTCGGTCAAGGAACGGATTGTCTTTTGGTTGTGAAGAAGGGGTTCATGAGGTTGGCTAAAAATATGAGAATCACACATCCGATGACATTGAACCATAAGTAGGGAATTTTCGTAAAAAAATAGCAGGCCAGCACGGTCAGTTCGGCGATGATCGCCGCGATGAACGTGGCATTTCCGCCGACGCGCCTAAAATAGAACGCGATCAAAAAAATCCCCAGAATCGTGCCGTAAAATAAGGAGCCCATGATATTCACGGCCTCGATCAAGGAGCCGAGGTGGTTCGCAAATTGGGCGAACGCGATAGCGTAGATGCCCCAAAAAACCGTGGCCAATTTCGAGACCACGAGATAACGCCGTTCTGAGGCATTTCGTTTGAAGATCCGCCTGTAGATATCGATGACGGTGACCGAAGCCAGGGCGTTGAGCTCAGCCGATGAAGAAGACATCGAGGCCGAGAGAATGGCCGCCAGGATCAGCCCCAGGAGTCCGGCCGGCAAAAAGCGGGTCACAAAACTTAAGAAAATATAATTGGTGTCATTGGTCTCGGCCAGTGGATTCCTTTCTTTGATGAGCTGGATGGCTTCCTGTCGGAGGGCAAGCTCCGATTGCCTCGTCCTCCGGAGATTTTGGAGAGCGATATCCAAGTCCTCGTGCTTCCGGGTTTCGATGGCCGCCAACATCTCCCTGATCTGTCCCTGCTTCTCCCCGCTCAGGCGATTATGGTCCGTTTCTAATTTCGTGTAAGCTTCTCCATAGGAACTGTTCTTGACATTGGCGGTCTCGACCGGATTAAAAAACAGCGGCGGAGTCACGAACTGATAAAAGACGAAGATCATGGCCCCGATGAAAAGAATGGCGAACTGCATCGGGACCTTGACCACCCCATTAGCGAGGAGCCCGAGGCGACTTTGGGCGATCGAGCGTCCGGAGAGGTAGCGCTGGACCTGTGACTGATCAGTCCCGAAGTAGGAAAGAGCCAAAAAGCCCCCCCCGATGAGACCTGACCAAAAATTGTAGCGATCTTTCCAGCTAAAAGCGAAATTGACGACATTCAGCTTTCCGAGTTTCCCGGCCACATGAACGGCATTCGAAAACGAAATGTCGGGCGGCAGTCGATGAAAAATCATGAACAACGCCGCGGCCATTCCCGCCGTGACGATGGTCATCTGCAAAAGATGCGTCCTGTAGACGGCCTCCGTACCGCCGGCGGCCGTGTAAAGGATCACCAGGCCCCCGGTCATGAAAATCGTCAGACGGAAATCCCAGCCGAGGATGACGGAAATGATCAGGGCCGGGGCCAGAATCGTGAATCCGGCCGCCAGCCCGCGTTGAATGAGAAAAAGGATACTCCCCAAAGCCCGGTTTTTCAGGTCAAAGCGCTGCTCCAAAAACTCATAGGCCGTGTAGACCTTGAGTTTGTGGAATATGGGAACGGCCGTGGTGGAGAGGATCACCATGGCGACGGGCAATCCGAAGTAGAATTGGACAAACCGCATCCCATCCACATAGGCTTGTCCCGGCATGGAAAGAAAGGTGATGGCGCTGGCCTGAGTGGCCATGATTGAAACCGTAATGATGTACCACGGGGTCGATTTGTTCGCCAGAAAGTACCCCCGCATATCCTTTTTGCCCCGCGTTTTCCAAATCCCATAACAAGCCACGAACAAGAGGAATGAACTCAAAAGGATCCAATCCAGAGAACGCATGGGCTACTCTTTCAATGATCTCCGTGGGTGAGTCATAGTCTCGGGTTTGTCCATCACGGTTTTAACATTTCTTCATAAAAAGCTTCATACTGAGGGATGATCTGATCGGCGCTGAAAAACTGCACGGCGCGGCTCCGGGCTTTCGCCCTGAAGAGTTCGTGGCGGACCGGATCGCTCAGAAGGTCAACTGTCTGAGCGGCCATGTTCGCGATATCGCCGACCGGGAACAGATATCCTGTCTCTCCAGACGTAACGACCTCGGGCAGCCCGCCGATTTCGGTCCCGATCACGGGGACGCTGCAATTCATGGCTTCAAGGGCGGTCAATCCGAAACTCTCCTGTTCGCTGAGCAAGAGAAACAGGTCGGCGCAGAAAAAGAGGGGTTCCAACTGATCTTGTTCCCCGAGGAAAAGGACATCCGAGCCGAGCCTCAGCTCCCTGACCAACTGCTGGATGAAAAGCCGCTCGGGCCCGTCGCCAATCAACAGGAGCTTGACCGGGATCTGCTCACGAACTCGGGCGAAGACGCGCACAACATCTCCGATCCTCTTGAGCGGTCTGAAATTGGAAGCATGCATCAGAATCTTCTCTCCCCGCGGCGCGAACGCCTCCCTGGAACACAGGTCGCGATTCTGCGCCGGTCGCCTGATATCCACAAAATTATGGATCACCCGGATCTCGCGCCGGATGTCAAATTCTTCGATCGTGCGGTTCGCCAAATAACGGGAAACCGCCGTCACACCGTCGGATTTCTCGATGGCAAATTTTACGACTCGGTGAAAAGACGGATCAGCCCCGACCAGAGTAATGTCCGTGCCATGAAGGGTGGTGATCGTTTTGAGCCGTTGCGAATTGAAAATCTGTTTTGCCAGGTATGCGCTGGCGGCATGAGGAACGGCATAGTGGGCATGGATGATATCGAGATCATAAGTTTCGGCCAGTTCGACCAATTTGGTCACAAGCCCTAACTCATAGGGCGGGTACTTAAACAGCGGGTAGGAAGCAACCTCGATTTCGTGGATGTAGACGTTTTGATGAAAAGTGCTCAAACGGAAGGGCTCCGCATAGCTGACCACATGGATCTCGTGGCCCTTCTTCGCCAAGCCGATGGCCAATTCCGAGGCGACGACTCCGCTCCCCCCGTGGGTCGGATAGCAGACGATTCCGATTTTCATGATCAAAACCCTTTCGACGTGTAGGCAGAATGTTCCGCGCTCATGGGATTGTCCAGAGGTCCTCCGGTCCGAAAAAGGCAACCGGATCATTCACCCGGATGGCTTCCAGGACGAGAAAAGGCTCTCCGTATTTCGCTCCGATACAAGCTCCGTACAGCTTATCTCGTGTCTTGATGGTGTCCAGGAATTCGGGTCGGCCGATGAGCGTTTGCTCAGGTTGGGGTCTAGCCTGGTTCCCTCCAAGGAACTGAGATCTGTAGGCCCTGATCGCTTTCATCTTTCGGGCCTGGAAGCCGGAAATATCGATGATGAAGGATGGCACAAACTCGAATCGGCTCCGGTAAAAAATAATCCTAAAGGGCCGAAAGGCGTTCCGACCGGTATCAATTTTTTGCAGTCCCGCCAGATAGGCCGACTCGCGAACCAATTGAGACGTTTTTTCATGATCCGGGTGGCGGTCGACCCAATAAGGCGCAAATACAATCTTGGGCTGATGGAAGCGCAGCTCTTCGATGACCTTGAGCTTGTTCTCCCAGCTGACCTCGACCCGTCCATCGGGGATATTCAGCATTTTGTGCACGGCCAATCCCATGATCTCGGCCGACCTCCCAAATTCCCGAGCCCGAATTTTGGCGCTTCCCCGGGTGGCCATCTCGCCCTGGGTGAGCGCGATGACTCCCGTCTTATGACCCAGAGCGGCTAATTTGATCAGAGTTCCGCCGCAGGCGAGTTCCACATCATCGGCATGGGCCCCAAACGCTAGTGCGTCAAGTTCCATAGAAGCCTCCTCAGAAGGAATGAGCTCATGGCATGGCTACGAGCTGATGATCATGTTCCTCAATGTCGATGGCTCGGTCGAATCTATCCATCAAGCCGTAGCCGTATTTTATGAGAAAAGGCACGATATTGAACGCCCTTTCCTGGAGGTGTTGGTTTGGGAAGAGATTGTTGATGGCATTGAGGAGCTGCCGAACTGCAATTTCGTTGTGTTTCTTAGCCGCCTGCAGGAGTTTCTTTTCCAGGAATTTCAAGGGCTGATCTATTTTCCCCTTGGCGAGATCAGCGGAATCCTCTAGGGTGCAGTCGAAGGCCGTGATCTCCCGCTTCAGGGATTCAAAGTCCCGTTCAAGGTGATCACGGGTTTGACTCAAGGCCGCCTGAATCGAATCGGGAATCTGTTTCGAGGTGATTTCTGCGATGACCTTGGACGGTTCGTGCCAGAGATCCGGAATTTTCAGATCATATTTCCTTAGGACGTGCCCGACTTTTTTTTCGACGATCGTCACAGTCTTTCGCGGATAGATCACGGGCATCGAAAGGCCGAACCTTTCATAGACTCGTTTCATCTGAGAGTAGTAGGCGATCTCCCCAGGACCGCCGATGTAGGCGACCGTGGGAAGAATAGCATCCTGATAGATGGGACGAAGGAGGACATTCGGGCTGAAGAGAAACGTCTTTTCTCCGGCCAGAGTCAAGAGCTCATCCTTCGTGAACGAAGTCGCTTTGTCCTTGATCCGAAACCGGTCCCGATCCCTTTGAATGGTTTGTCGTTCGCGTTCCACGTAGAAAATATTGAGGATTCCCTCGTGGAGCTGGATCTGCAAGTCGTACCCGGCCTCTCGCAGCATCCGTGAAGTGTCGATGGCCTGTTCGGTGGAAGGAGATCCTTCGGCTATCTCTCGAAAAAAAACGTCGCTCCCCAGTGCCTTGAGGCGAGAGTGGCTCGCGTCGATGAGGATCAGTCCATGGGATTTGAACAATCGGGCCATCCAGCGGGCGAAAGCATCGACATAAGATCGGCCCGGCTGATAGGCTTCGCTCAGATGTTCAATAATCTCGGCTTTGAAATTGGTGCCCAGGGTCAGGTCCTCCAATTGCCGGAGGTTACCGCAAATCTCAGGCGGAAGGAAACGATTCGACGCGGGTATCTTGAGTTCGGGCGAAGGCCCGGGGCAGCGGACCTCTGCGAGATGGTTATTCTTATCCAGGAGGACGACGTGATCGATCTCTGCCAGATCGTGATCGTCCGAGGCCAGCCAAAATATCGGCACAAAACTCCCCAGACCGCGCTGCTGGAGGCACTCCGCGAGTTTGACCGCGGTCAAGGCTTTGTAGATTGTGTAGAGCGGTCCGGAAAACAGCCCGACCTGCTGTCCAGTGACAACGGCGCAGGCTCGATCCCGGACGATTTTCTCGATAGAACCAAGAGTCTGGGGTCCGCACCCGTAACTCTGGTTCTGCTCGTACAAGATCTCTGCCAAGACTTCCCGGGAAATGGAACGCGATTGGACTGCTTCCGTTTGGCGCTTGAATGAGGCTGGGTCGCGAAAGTCGCCGTTGTAGAATTCCCTCACTTTGCCGTAGTCATAAAAATAATGATCGACTAAGAGCGGAAGACGCGGCAGCTGCTTGACCGGTATCACCATCGGGGCATCAAAACACTTTCCTATTCAAAGACTCTTGTCAAAACATAAAAAAGTAGAATCTGGAGCGCGAGGTTCAATAACACGGCGGTGTACAAGCGGCCCCACGATGAGAAGAGGGGTGGGCGCTCCGACTCGTCCTCAGTTCTTTTGGTCATGCTCTTTTCCTGTATATTTCCCCGCCGAAATCATGTTGGCAAAAAGCCGAAACGCACCGGGTACGCCCGTGGGCAATTGTCGAAACCAGGCGTAGGCGGTGTAAATAAAAACTCCCTTTCCATATCGAGCATACAAGAGACCGCCCTTCTTTTCCGATTCCCCGGGATCGTGCGAAGACAGAATCGCCTCGTATTTTTGGTCCCACTCCGAAGCAAAATAGAGTCCTCTTTCCTGGATCCATCCCTCAAAATCCTTGACTGTGATCTTGTTGGGGAAATTCAAGAGCGGATGTTCCGGAGCCAAAAAGGCGACCGGCGCGTTTTCAACGCTCACCCGGTCTCGTCCGATAGTCATGGGATAGGGCCCGATGCGGTTGGCCAGCTGGTCAGAGGCTACATTGTATTGGACGACGAGGGTGCCGCCGTGCTCGACATATTGGAAAAGCCTCTCTCTTGTGAGCTTGAGGACTTCCCGCGTATTATGAGCCCGTACCCCCGTGATGATCGCATCGAAACGGGCAAGATCCATGTTTTCGAGCATCTCATCATTCAACTGAATCACTTCATACCCGAGATCCTGCAAGGCCTCGGGCACTTCGTCTCCTGCCCCCATGACATAACCAACGGTCTTCCCTTCGGTCTTGATATCCAGCCTGACGACTTTGAGCCGGCTGTCGGGGAAATAGACTTGTCGATGGATGTGGCGGTATGAGATTTCCCTCAAGGAACGGCTCATTTTTTCCCCTCCGACCTCGGCTTCTACGGTCAAATCGGCCGCTGCGGCATGATCCGGAGGAGAAACATCAAAAATGACCTCGCGTTCTTGATATTTGTCCGGCAAAGAGAAAGGAATACTGGCCGGAGCCATCCTCCAAACATCCGGTCCCTTGAGCCGGATCAACCCGGTGACATTCGGAGACTGACTTCTCAGCCTGACTTTGATTTTCTTGGTGTCGCCACCGGAAAAAATGCCGACTTTATCTTCGACCTGGATTGTCACCCGGGGTCTGATCTCGAAGGGCCGGGTGAGCTCGCCGTCCACCTGATCCGTCCATCGAAAAAGCAGGGGGATGGAATATTCTAGAAGTTGTCCGTCGGCGCCCAACCCGATCTTGACGCTGATGGAAGCAGGATTTTCGGCCAGTCCGATGAGGTTTTGATCCTCGACCGAAAAAAGGCCTTCTCCATGCGGTGCCTCCAGCCAATACGGCTGGGAAACCGGGAAATCCTTGGGGATATGAATCGTATTATCGATCGTAAAGGGCTCATTATCTTTCAGGGTGCGATCGAGAATCGATTCGGGGATGATTCTTGGGATGCTCAGGCGATGAACGGCAAAGGGGTGAGCCGATCGATTGAGGATCGAGGTTTTTATTTGAATCGAGTCTCCGGGAGCGGCTGCAAAATCGTCGGCGATCGCTTCCATCCAAATTCCGGCGCAGGCCTGAATGAAGCGGGACAATTCTTCCCTTTTGAGGGGGACCCAATTGGCCTCATCGAGTTTCGCCATCTCGGAATAAACACGGAGAAGGCCGGGAATCGATCGGGAGGGAGATCGGGGATCAAAAGATCCCAGGCACTCAGCCAAAAGGGGACCCACTTTTCTCCCGCCGGGAACTCGATTCCATGATGTATCGATCCCCTCGAATATGTCGTTCGTGGCCGGATCGCCAGCCAAGAATTTAAAATAATCGGATTGCGTCCCTCGCCGACCGGCCGATCCGAATCCTTGGCTCTTGTGTTGGGAACGGCTTTCACCGGCTATCTCCGAGTACGATTTTCCCAACAGGGGATTGTATGCGCCGGTATCGACCCTTAACAAGCTCTTGATCTCATCTTGAGGGGGGCGCCAGCTATTCCAGAATAGTCTCTTCGCCCGCCAGGGTGAAACATATTTCAATTGTTCAGGAAATTTTCCCGGATCGGCGGCGGCCGCAAAGGCCTCCGTTACCAACAAGGCGGACGCCTGGTGGTGGCCGTGTCCGCCAGAGCTCTCGGCCGTAAAACGGCTGATGACGACATCGGGGCGAAATCTCCGAATCACCCAAACGATGTCTGCGAGGACCTTTTCCTTCCCCCAAAAATCAAATGTCTCCTCCGCGGTCTTCGAATAGCCGAAATCGACGGCGCGCGTAAAATACTGTTCGGCTCCGTCGATGCGGCGGGCCGCCATGAGCTCTTGAGTGCGAATGATGCCGACCTCAGCTCCCTGCTCCGGGCCTATCAGATTCTGTCCCCCTTCACCGCGAGTGAGCGAGAGGTAGGCTGTCCGATACTTCCTTCCCTTCGAGAAATAGGCCAAGGCAGCAGTGTTCTCATCGTCGGGATGGGCCCCGACATAGAGGACGCTCCCGAGGACATTGAGCTTATGAAGCGCGATCTCCAGTTCCGCGGCATCGGGCATTCCACCCTGCTGGGCTTTGACCTGAACGTTGAGTAACAGAATCAGACCGCAGATCGCAGGAATGCACTTCCTCAAAACATTTCTCTTTGGGCCGATCTAGACCCCTGCATCAAGAAACCCGCCCCAAGAATCGAGGCCTGTTGATTATTGGGCCAACTTGATCTTAAAGGGCACCTTCAACTGTTCCCAGTGAAGGTATGCGGTCGCGGACGTGCCCGCCAGCTCATCGAACCCGTACATCAACCATTCTTGGTGAGGGGCTTTGACCGGGGTGACGGTGACGCGGAGGGCATCTTCGTCCTGGCTGTAGGCAAAGCTTCCCCAGGCAGAATTATTCTTGCTGAAGATGATCGTCCAATCTTTTTCCGAGGGGATCATGTGGATTCCGTATTTTCCCGCCGGCAATGGCTTCCCTTCTATAAGAACATCTTTTTTAAACTCGATGGTCGTGTTTTCGTTGGCGCCGGCCCGCCAGGGGTATGGATTATTTTTTGAATATTTGTTTCCTGGAGCCATGCCGTAGGGCACCAAGCCGCCCCATATTTTCCGTCCTTTCACTCCCGGACGGCTGTACTCGATCGTGACATCGGTGTCAACTCCGAGTCTTTGGGCAACACTGGCCTTTAGACTCGCCGCAACCTTATTCTCCTGAGCTGAGATCGTACTGGGGAGCAGGAGAAAAACGGTGAGGATCAGGACAAGACCAAAAGAAAATCCAAGACGCTTCATTGTAACCTCCTTATAGACCGGATCACAATCATTACCATTTCTGATATGTCATCTATTATAGCCCATCCCGATTCTTTTTAAATGCTTTTTGCATTTTTCCGTTCCAAGATTGGTCCGTGGCCTCTACTGAGAGATAAAGAGCCTAGCCGACAGCACGCCTTCCTCTCTCAAAGGCCCGCTGGACTGGTTCCTTGGGGTCCGGGGGCCAGAGGGTGGTTTCAGGCGCAACCTTGACCATGTCAAGTCAGTTATCGCGTTTGCATTAGGGGCCGACCTTGAACGGCACGGTGGCCAGCGTTTTATCCCACATCATCGCCAACTTGCCGCCATCCGCGACCATGTCAATGAAGGCGATCGTGAATTCCTCCATCGAGAAGGGCAGGTTATCGACCTTCATCGTGACACGGAGGACGTCCTTATCAGACGTATACCCGTAAGCGCCCCAAAGCGCGGTTTTATTGTTCGGGTCGTATTTCTCCTGGGCCGGCCAATTGGAGAAGATAAGCGTCCATGCCTTCTCCTTCAGGTCTACGAAAACGCTGTATTCGCCGACCGGCAGGGTCTTGCCCTCGAAGACCAGTGGCAGTTCTGTTTTCAAGCGCGTCGTCTGGTTCGCGCCCACGCGCCAGACCGGCGCCTCGTCGTTCAGCTTCTTTCCGTAGTCTGCGCCGGCTCCGAACAAGTTCTCGCGCCCACGCTTGATGGGCCGGCTGTAAGTGACCTCAATCCACTTGCCGTCTTGGTATCTTTGGCCGCCCTCGACCTGAACATATTTCCCGCCAAGCTGTGTCGCGGCCGTCCCCGGCGGACTGGCCGGCTTCCGGGCCTGGGCAAAAGCCAGGATCCCCACGACCACAATCACGCCGATTGCCCATAGCCAACGGTGACGTTTCATTGAACTCCTCCTTGATAGGATCTCATCCGGCTCACTCCCAGATACCGGGCCAGCCGAGATGTGCCCTACCTGATGATATATCTAAGAAGACTCATTTCTCTGGAGCGTCAGGCCGGACGCTCTATCTCCAAACCCCACTTCTTGGCACCCGGAAATCTAGCACCCCCAGAAAGCCTTTGTCAAGCACGCAAACTCATATGTCCCTCTCGAGTTTGACCCATGACGAAGCCTGTGTTATAAACCGGCATGCAAATGGATGTGGAGGGGCGCCCATGGATTCAGAATTTAAGAGCAGGCTGGCCAAGCGCGAAAGGTTAATAGGCACGCTCTTGACGTTGCCCTCACCGGAGATCGCCGAGATCTGCGCGGACGCAGGGTTTGATTGGCTGTTTGTGGACATGGAGCATGGCCTGCTTGATATAAAAGATGTCCAACGGATCATTCAAACTGTAGAAAGGCGGTGTGCCTGCCTGGTGCGCGTTCCGGAAAATGAGGAGATGTGGGTTAAGAAAACGCTGGACACCGGAGCGGCAGGAATTATCATGCCACACATCAATACACCCGAAGAGGCGGAGCTCAACATCAGCCGGGGGAAGTACCCGCCGCTGGGATGCCGGAGTGTCGGGATTGCCAGGGCCCAGCGCTACGGATCCTATGTTTTGGAATCGATAGGAATGGCCAACAAACAGGTGGTTTTTGTCGTCCAAGCCGAGCACATTGAAGCGGTCCGCAACATCGAGGCCATCCTGAAGGTCGGGGGGCTCGATGCGGTCTTTGTCGGGCCTTATGACCTCTCCGCGAGCATGGGGAAGCCTGGCAAATTGGAAGACAACGATGTCAAAGAAGCGATTAGGACTGTCCGGGACGCGTGCGCCCGGCGCAAGATCCCGTCTGGCATTTTCGCCGGGACCCCGGAAGCGGGGCAGCAAGCTCTCTCCGAAGGGCATTCTTTGGTCTGCTGCGGCATGGACACAACGCTGTTCAGGGGCGCTGTTAAATCAGTCGTCGGCTCTTTGAAATCGAGCCTAAAAACTTAGATCATCTCGGCCGAGAATGAGAATGTGATCGGCCGCACGGTCCCCTGCTTTTAGCTTCGGACTTTGTACCTTTCGCGTTCGTCAAAAAAATCAATGACATGGACTTTGGTGTGAAACACCGCCGAGTGCGGTGTATTAGCCGGGATATAGTACGTATCTCCCTTTCGATACCTTTGCTTGCACCCGCCCGCAGTCAAGCTCATTTCTCCGTCCAAGACAATCCCGAATTGAGCGCCGTGGCTGTGTTCACTGACTTCGCCGACGGCTTCGATCTCCATGAAAACAAGCTGCTGGGCTGGGCCCTGGAGAAGCCATCCCTTCACGCCCTTGAACGGTATGTCAGCCATGGGCAGAGAACAAATCATCCTTGGATATTCCATTTTTTCTGTACCTCCGATTATTTTTTCAGGAACCTGTCAAAAAAGGACGAGGCCGCCTTATAGGCATCGAGAAGATTGGCATAGCGGAGGATGTCATGGACCTCATCGGGAAAGACCAGGGCTTCAACGTGCGCTTTTCCGAGTTGGCGGAGACGCCGGACCATGTCCGTCGTCTGGTTGAAATCCACGTTTCGATCATCGTCCCCATGAATAAACAGGACCGGGGATGTCCAAAAATAAACGCTCGCAACGGGAGAGGAATCGTAAGCCGAACGAAGGATCTCCTCCCCCTCCCTTCCCGTGGTTGCCCCCGGAAAGCGCCTGGCGAAGACTGACCAATCGTGAACACCATGCAAATCCACTCCGGCGGCAAAAAGCTCTGAATTCCTCGCCAGTCCCAGGGCTGTAAGATATCCGCCGTAGGAACCTCCCCAGAGTCCGATCTTTCTCGGATTGATTTCGGGCCGGTTTTGGAGGTATTTCGCCGCCGCGATGATGTCCTGATATTCCGAAGCGCCCAATGGCCCCCGTTTGGGAGCGGTCCGGAAAGGGCGGCCGTAGCCGATGCCCGATCGGTAATTTACGGAAAGGACGACGTAACCTTGGCCGGCCAAATGCTGATTCAGGCCGTAGGCATGATGATAATAATCAAGATAATGCCAGCCGAGAAGCATCTGGCGGACGGGACCGCCGTGCATGAATATGGCCGCCGGTCTATTGTCTCCCGGCTCTGCTGATTTGGGAAGAAATAGCTGTCCGTGGATTTCAAGTCCGTCGGGAGCCTTAAAAACAACGGCCTCGGGCACGACCAGGTCCTTGACGGGGAATGCGCCAGAAATCTTTTCCGGGGCAATCAAACGTCGACCTTCTCCCTGGACACCGGCAACGGCCGGTGCCGCCGGCTGCGTGGCCGTGGAACACAAGAATATGAGATTGTTGCCGGCCGAGCTGACCACGGGCGCCCATTCGAGCCCATTCCCCGCTGTCAGTAATTTTGGCTTGCCTCCACCGACCGGAACGGACCAAATGTGCCGCCGGTCAATATCGTTGGAATTTGAGTTGAAAAACAGCGTCTCGCGATCTGGAGAAAGACAACTGTCTTCAGCTTCACAATCGCCCGGAGTAAGACACTGAAGTCCTCCCCCCTCAAGAGAAAGTGAATAAACATGGATCCAGCCCTCGTGTTCAGAATAGAAGAGGAGGCGCCCTCCGGCTGCCCACATCAAGCTGTGGCCCGGATAAGTCTGGGCGAATCCTCCCGTTTCATTGGGACACTTCCAGATTTCTTTCGCTCCACCGCTTTCCACATCTGCGAGCATGATGGAGAAGGAAGCACCCTCATCGAAACGGGCCGGGCTTGCCCCCTGCCCTGGGAAACGAAAAAAAGCAATCTGTTTTCCGTCCGGAGACCAGACGGGATGATTATCTCTATCGACGGAGGGGGAAATCCAGAATATGGATTTTTTCTTAAAGTCATAGATACCGATGAAGCTGTGGTCTTCTCGTGAGCTGACAAAGGCGATTTTTGACGCATCCGGAGACCAGGCCTGGGAACCGCACGTCCCCCTGGATTTGAAGAGTTGGTGAGGTTTTATCGCGCCGTCCAAAGAACACAGGAAAATTTTTCCGGCGAAAATGGTGGCCACAGAATCTCCGGCAGGAGAAACCCTGGGTTCATTTCCGTCTGTCAGCCGCCAAGGATTCTCACCGCTCACTTTGATCGCCCAGAGCGCTTGTTCGGCGCCCTCAGGGCTGGAGGTTGGGTTTGGATATTCCCCGGCCCGATTAGCGGATCCCCCCCTGACGAAGACAATGACCGAACCATCTGAGTTGAATGCGAGATTGCCCAGCTCCTGGCCGTCATCCTCGCTGTAGTGGGTCAGTTGGATTGCCTTGTACTCGGGGCCCTGGGCTATCCAGATATTTCTTTTTCCCTTTTCGTCAAAGACCCAGGCGACGAGGTCCCCTTTTGGTGAAGTGACCAGACCAGACGGAAATGAATAGCTGATGATTTCATCCAGGGTGTAAGCCCGGACCTGAAGGACGACGGAAAAGAACGCCGCGAAAATGAGGAGAAGAACGAATCCGAGTCCATGTCTTTCAAAAAAATGACGAGTGCACATTTTTCCCTCCGGTTTTTTCCGGATTATATTCTTTAATTGGGTATGCGTCCAGAGATCTAAGGGAAGCTTTGACAAATGATTTTGGGGTAGCCTACAATGTCGTCGACCGCTCGCCTCAGGATTTGACGGGGTCACCGCGGTTTTCGATCAAGCCGTCCGCGGCGGCTCCGATCATCGGGGCAGCCGGTCAAAATCGCAGGCCCAATCATCACCGGAGGCAAAATGCTAAACATCAGAAACTGTCGCAGCTCTGCCGCGGTCCGTTATGCGGCCACTCTGGCAGCGACGGCGTTGTTTTGCGGATTCGTTTCTCTTCGTGCCGAGGGTGTCAAGCCGGACCTTTACCAATCGCTCCAGTACCGGCACATCGGCCCGCAGGGGAACCGGACGGTTGCAGTTGCCGGAGTGCCGGGTGATCCCAATACGATTTATGCAGGTGCGGCCAGCGGCGGAGTTTTCAAAACGATCGACGGAGGCGTGCATTGGGTCCCGATCTTCGACGGATTCGAGGTCCAGTCGATCGGCGCCATCTCCGTCGCTCGTACCGACCCCAATATCGTTTGGGTCGGAACCGGAGAGACGTTTATTCGCGGCAACATCTCCATCGGAAACGGCGTTTACAAATCGACCGACGCTGGAAAGACCTGGTCTCATATGGGTCTCGATCAAACGGGGCGAATCGCGAGGGTTGTCATCGACCCGAACAATCCGGATATCGTTGACGTGGCGGCGATGGGGCATTGTTACGGACCGCAGCAAGAGCGGGGCGTCTACCGAACGGCCGACGCCGGGAAGACTTGGGAACGGGTGCTCTTCGTCGATGAGAACACAGGAGCCGGTGAGCTGGTCATGGACCCCAACAACCCGCGCATCCTCTTTGCAGGCATGTGGCAGCTGATCATCCACGGTTGGGGCCGGGAGAGCGGAGGGCCGGGAAGCGGCCTCTTCATGTCGCGGGATAGCGGAACCACCTGGAAGCGTCTGACCGGACACGGCCTGCCGGACTCGCCGTTGGGGAAAATCGCGGTGGCCGTTGCACCGAGCAATTCCGATCGCGTTTATGCGCTCATAGAAACCGCCGACAAGGGCGTTTTATGGCGCTCCGAAAACGGTGGCGACGATTGGTCCTTGATCAGCAGCGACGCCACGCTGAACCGGAGGCCGCACTACTACTCGCGGATGGGTGTCCTGCCCGATAACCCAAACGAGGTGTACTTCCTCACGCAGCTGGCGCTGCACGCGTCCATCGACGGCGGGGCCACGTCGCGAGCCGTACCGGCCGTTTGGCCGGACAACCACGACATCTGGATTGATCCCCAGAACCCGAACCGCCTTGTTATCGCCAATGACCGATACGTCAACGTATCGACAAATCGCGGCCAGACCTGGATGAGGGCGCCCCTCCCCAATGCGCAGATGTATCATGTCTCCACTGATAACCGGATCCCTTACTGGGTTTACGGCAATCGGCAGGACGGCCCAGGGCACGGCGCGCCGAACAATACTCTTAACGGGACGCAGATCCTGCCGGCGGATTGGATAGAGGTCGGCGGATCGGAGAGTGGGTTCACCTATGCGGACCCGGCTGATCCGAACATGGTCTGGACCTCAGGCCAGGCTGGATTCCTGCAGCACTTCGATCTCCGGACCGGGCTGGCAAGAAACGTAAATCCATGGCCCGAGGGTGGATTCGTATGGCCTGTCGCCAATCTGAAGTACCGGTTCCAGTGGACGTTCCCGATCGCGCTTTCACCCCACGACCCGCACCGGTTGTATGCCGGGAGCCAGCACGTTCACGTTTCGGACGATGCCGGCCAGACCTGGAAGGTCATCAGTCCCGATCTGACAACCAACGACAAGAGCAAACAGCAATCTTCCGGTGGTCTGACACCGGACAACACGAGCGTTGAATTCTATTGCGTTCTGTTCGCCATCGCGGAATCTCCGGTTGACGGAAAAGTCATCTGGGCCGGCTCCAACGACGGCCTGGTGCACGTGACTCGGGACAGCGGAGACCATTGGGACAACGTCACCAAAGCCATTCCCAATCTTCCGCCGTGGGGGAACGTCACCAAGATCGAGCCTTCTCGTTACGATGCCGGGACCGCCTATGTAACCATCGACCTGCACCAGGTGAATGATCGGAGCCCGCATGTCTACAAGACCACCGATTATGGCAAGACCTGGAACCTCATCGTAACCGGAATCCCCCAGAGCGTGTTCAGCTACGCCCACTGCATCGTGGAAGATCCTGTTCGCAAAGGACAACTCTATTTGGGGACGGAGAACGCTCTTTACATCTCTTTCGACGATGGCGGCCACTGGCAGCCGCTCCAGACCAACCTGCCCCATGCGCCGGTGGATTGGCTGGTCGTGCAAGAGCACTTCAACGACCTCGTGGTCGCGACTTACGGCCGCGGGTTCTGGATTCTTGACGACATCACTCCCGCTTCAGCAGATCGACGAGAAAGTCTGTTCGTCAGCCGCCCATCTCTTCCCTCCGCGGCCGGCCTACAGGTTTCTCACTCGGCCGGTGCTTCCGATGTACATGGGTGAAGAATCCGATCCGCCAAGCGCTCTCGGCCACAACCCACCGTACGGGGCCCCGGTCAACTACTTCCTCGGAACCGTGCCGACCGGAGACGTTCAGGTTGAAATCGGGGATTTAGAAGGGCGCACGATCCGAAAACTCAAAGGAACCAAACTGGCCGGCCTCAATCGCTTTTGGTGGGATCTGAAATACGAGTCCCTGGAGGCGCCGCGGCTGCGGACGAGCCCCGTCGGGCACCCGGAAATCGGGTTAAATGCGGAAGGCTGGCGCGCTTTCCCGATCGCCCCGGAAGGAGAAACGATGGCCCCGCTCGTGCCTCCTGGAAATTATGCCGTCAAGCTGAAGGTGGGACAGACTGAATTGATGCGCCAACTCACCGTATTGAAGGATCCCAACTCACGGGGCAGTGAAGAAGGCATCCGGGCGTCGACTAAGGTTATCCTTGGTCTCTACGATCAGTTGAAGGGGATGACCGGAATGATTAGCCAGATCGAGTCCGTCCGAAAGCAGGTGGCCGATCTCAAGCCGAGGCTCGCCGGCAAATCGAAGGCGCTGAGCAGCGAAGCCGAAGAGATCGGGGACAAATTGCTCGCCGTCGAATCGGCGTTTTTTGATCCACACATCACGGGCGCCGCCGATTCATTCTATTACCCGCCACAGCTCTACTCGAAACTCCAGAGCCTGGCCGGTGATATCGCGGAATCGGATTTCCCGCCGACACAGGCTCAGCTGGACGTTTATCAGATGTTCACTCAGCAGCTTGAAGAATTAAAGGGCAGACTCAGCGCCATTTTGTCAACCGATGTAGCAGGCTTCAACACGCGCCTCAAGGCCGCCAACATCTCCTACATCGAAACCGAATCGCAGTAAAACTTGGGTCAACGCCAACTTGATGGTCTCTTATAAATTGAACTTTCTGCGAATCTTCGTTAGAATTCTTAGCTAGGCGGAAATGCTTTTCTTATCCGTTCAAAAAGAAAGGGAGGAGAGACCATGAATTTTGCTCGTTCACGAAGGTTGTTTGTGGCCATTTCCTTGGCACTCTTCGTAGGCATCTTTGTCTTGGCGATCGGGCCGAGCCTGAAGGCCCAAGATACCGAGATTGCCAAAAAGCTTCAGGGATTCGATGCCTACATGGCGAAGATTCTCAAAGACTGGAATGCGCCGGGCGTCGGGGTAGGAATCGTGGCCGCAGACAAGCTCGTCTTCGCGAAGGGATATGGCTATCGCGATTACGAGAAAAAGCTGCCTTTCACAGCCACGACACTCTGCCAGATTGCCTCGAACACCAAGCTGTTCACGGCGATAGCGTCAGGAATCCTGGTGGACGAAGGCAAGCTGACCTGGGACAAGCCGGTCCGCGAATCGGTTCCAACGATCCAATTCTATAACGATCAGCTTAACAACACGGTGACCCTGCGGGACATGCTCTCCCATCGCACGGGGATCACCAGGCACGATACGATCTGGTACAGGTCGGACTTCACCCGCAAAGAACTCTTCGACCGCGTCAAATACTTGGAGCCGAGCGCTCCTCTGCGGCAAACTTTCCTCTATAACAATCTTATGTATGCCGCGGCCGGCTATCTCATCGAACTTCAATCAGGCAAGACCTGGGAAGACTTCGTCCGAGAAAGGATCTTCAAGCCGCTGGATATGAATAGCACAGTTTATTCCATCGGGGACATGGTGAAGCAGCCCGATTGCGGGGTTCCTTACACCGAGAAACGGGATACAACTGAGCTCTACAGAATTCCCTATTATGAGGATATCGCGGGCGTGGCCCCCTGCGGGGCGATCATTTCCAACATTCAGGACATATCCCACTGGCTCATCACTCTGATGAACGAGGGAAAGTACGCGGGCAAACAGGTTCTCCCCACCGACGTTGTCAAGGCGACACTTGAGCCGGCCATCGCGCTTCCCAACACAGACGCCGAAATCCTCGGCTACTGGGAAATCCTGAATTCAACCTACGGGATGGGGCGCTTTACCGCCTCCTATCGCGGGCGCTTACTCGCCTACCACGGTGGAGATCTCCCCGGTTTTCATTCTCAGATTTCTTTTATGCCCCGCGAGCGGATCGGGGTGATCGTCTTTGTGATCGGAAACCATTGCGCCAGCCTCTATGACATCGTGAGCTACAACGTGTACGAGCGCCTGCTCGGCCTTGACCAGACACCATGGAGCGCGAGATGGAACGAGATAAGGTTGAAAGGGAAACATGCGGGCACGGAAGCCAGGGCCAAAGCCGGTGGGGAGCGGATCTCGGGCACGAAACCCTCGCATCCCGTGGCAGATTACGTGGGCGAATACGAGAATGCCGCCTACGGCGTCCTGAAGATCGGGCTGAAGGACGGCCAGCTCCAGTTCGACTTTCATAAGACTCAGCTCCCGATGACCCATTTCCATTACGACCGTTTCGACACTCCAGATGACGAACTCTTAGGCAAGTGGTCGGTAAATTTCCAGACCAATCCGCTGGGCGACGTCGAAAAAGCTCTCATGTCTTTGGACGAGGCCGAGGCCGCCTTCACACGAAAACCCGAAACGCTCGACCCCAAGTTGTTGAAGCAGCTCGCCGGGATTTACGAGACCCCGACCGGAATAAAATTCCAGGTCGTCTTGAGGGAGGAGGGCGGGCTTTACCTCGTGTTCGCAGGCGAACCGGAACAAAAGCTTATTCCTTACAAAGGGACCATGTTCAGAATCAAAGAGTTCGCCGACGTGACCTTCGAGTTCGTCGTCGAAAACAGCCAGGTCAAATCCCTCAAGCAGAGAGTTCCGTCCGGAGAAATCGTGTTTACGAGGAGATAAAAGGAGCCGCGGGACTCCGGAGTTCGAACCGGGTAGATCCGAGAAGATTTGGTTTTTGACTCGAGGGAGCCGTGGCCGGATATGCTGTTCTCTGGGCCTTCCCTGAAGACGTGGTTGAAATGCTCCTCTGGACATTATCCACCCCCTTTGTTAATCTGCTTGGAGGAGAGGGACTGCATGGAGAGTTGAGTTGGCCGGGACTCGCATACGGACGCTCCTTTTTTTTCTTGAAACCTTGGCCGTTTCATCATTTGTCTGGCACAAGTTTGTCCTCGAACCCTGGACGGCCTCAAAGAGGCCCCTTGGACTTTCGCTCCTAATCTTAGCCGGGATCCTGGCCGTCTTCGGGGTCGGTCTCTCCAGAATTCTTAAGATCTATATCGGCTTCTTGGCTTCCCGGACCGGCGAAAACGAACAGGACCTCCAGAGATTGGTCCTGCTCACTTTATCGCCCTTCCTGCTTCTGTACCTGGTCTTTCTCCAAGACTTCATTTTCATCAATGAGATTGATCAAATCATTCTTGGCGTTGCTGGGATTGGCTTTGTATATCTCCACATCGTCTTTCTGACCCAACTGAAAAACGCGCATCCTCAAGCCATCCTGATCGGAAAGATTTGGAGCCGGGCCACCCTCAAAGGACTGGATCCCAAACGGTTCGCGCGCCGTCTCTTTTTTTTGACGTCGGCGGTTTACGTCCTCTACCTCTCCGGTCTTGTTGTTCCCGCCCAGCCATTTACCGGCGATGAACCTCACTATCTCCTGGTCACCGAGAGTCTGGTTTCCGACGGCGATACCAACCTTTATAATAATTATCAGAATAAAGATTATCTTAAGTTCTATCCGGCAGAGCTGGATTACCACGCTTACGAGGGCAAAAACGGCGAGCGGTTTCTCTATTCCAAGCATTTTCCAGGCCTCCCTGTCCTGATGGTTCCCTCGTACTTCCTGGGCGAAAAGATCGCTCGACTCGTCTTCAGACACACCGGGGATGCAGAAAGAAGAAGGCAGATCCTCATTTTCTTTTCCCGCCTCCCCATCTGCTTCCTCTCTGCTTTCCTGAGCAGCGCCTTTTTTCTCTTTGTCTGGGGGATGACCCAAAAAAGAAAAGTTGCCACTCTGTCTTGGTTCGTCTTCAGCTTCACGGCCCCGCTTCTCTTTTATTCCCATCTGATCTATCCGGAAATCCCCGTTGCCGTGATCCTGCTCGTGATCTGCTACCAGATTTTGCTAAAGAAAAACCTGTCTGTTTCGAGTCTTCTCAGCGCCGGCCTCGGCATCGGCCTTTTGCCCTGGTTCGGGCTCAAGTACATCATTCTCTCGGCGGCTCTCTTTTTGGGAATCGTCTTTTTTTCTTTAAGACGGGCCGGCATAAACCTGAAGAGGTTTTGTGCTTTCTTCGCGCCCCCGTTTCTTTCCGCCGCTCTCTTTCTCGTCTCCCTCTTCCTTATGTATGGGACGATCTCTCCCCAGGCTGTTTACAGAGGGACCGCGGCGGCCTCACACCAACCTCCGTCCTCTCTCTTTGTCGTGGATCTTCCGGATTTTCTCAGGCGGCTGCTGGGCATTTTTTTTGATCAGAGGGTTGGAATGTTTGTCTATGCTCCGGTCTATATCCTTTGCCTGGCGGGTCTGTTTTTGTTCGCGAAACGAATCAAAAAAGAAGCGCTCTTTCTGTTTGGTTTCTTCCTCGTCTTCTGGATTTTTTGCTCATTCAACGAATATTGGGGAGGTTATTGTCCTCCGGGAAGGCCGCTCCTTCCGGTCTTGTGGATTCTGGCCCTGTTCATGGCCGGGGCGTTCGCCTATAGCCCGGGGAGGGCTTCCCTAATTATCCGCCGCCTTTTCATAGCCGCGAGTTCACTCCTGGCCTTTGTCTTCCTCCGGAACCCAAGGCTTCTCTACCACGAGAGTCTTTCAAGTCTCGGATTGTACAGTCCCCGTGAGCTCTTCAGCAATTTCCTAACCCGATACAACAATCTTTTCGTCGATTGGAGGAAGCTTGTCCCTAGCTTGTCCAACACCCTCCGCGAAAGCGTGAACTGGGCCCCGCTCATCGTCTGGATTCCCATGGTCTTAGGGATGACCGCCCTTCTCTTGAGGAGCAAGGATCCAAGAACTCGCCAATCGGGCCCCATTTCACTGGCGGCCCACCTCGGCTGCGTGACCGCGTTGGCCCTTGTCCTGACGGGCAACTCTTTGTTCAATTTTCGCCTCGACAGCGGATTCAGCTTCGATGGAAAAGACTATGAGGTTTTTTCCCAGGATGAAAACAGCTTCGGAAAGGAGATGGACGGGTTCTGGATCAAGGGAAGAAGAAAGGCCTCTCTGATCATCAAAACTGGGAGGCCGGTTGCGGAGATCAGCCTGACCCTGTCCAGCCCGACGGAGGGAGAGACGGCGGTGCGGCTCTCCCGCTTCTCAGACCTGGCCCGAAGGAACTCCAGGCTGGGATTCGAGAAGACTCTGATTTTCTTGTCTCCCCCGGGGTTGGCCTGGAGGGGAAGCCACCTTTACAGACTTCAGATCGATGAAAGCAGCGGCTTCCACCCCCGGGAATTTGACAAGAACAGCCAAGACCAACGATTCTTAGGCGTGTTCATCAAGATCGGGGCGACTTTTCTTTCCCCGGGCAATCGGTAGCGTTCGCACTCTTCTTCGCTCGTCCCGACAGGCCCCGGGCGTCTCTGGTCGCCATCCTGGGATCCGGCGAGAAAGTTGTCCTTTTGATCAGGGCCGCGATTCCACGGGCTCCAGCTACTTATTAGGCCGAATGACCCCGACGTTCTCCTCGATATTGATAACCGTATGGTACGGCGTCGATAGCCGTTGCAGGCGCTCCAGAATTTTCCGGGCGACGTCCGGGGAAGCAAGCCTGGGGATTCCCTGATCGGCTTGCCGGGAGTCGAACCGGAGTTCGACCGGGTAAAGACGGATCTCGGAAACCTGTCCCTTATCAAAGCGACTGACCGCGATGACGGTCTGATACCAGACTCCTTCTCCAAAATATTTTTTCAGGAAGCTCACGTTGAACTCGTTGTCGGTCAAGGAGGCCGGATCTTTTTCGAACATCTCATACATATCCTGGGCCACAGGCTCCTGGATGCTAACCTGGAAAAAGAAGTTGCCGAGACTATAAAAAATCGGCTTTCCTTTATAGACCTCGATCCCCCGGAGCTGATGGGGTCCGTGACCGATGAAGGCATCGGCCCCGGCATCAATCGCCTGGTGGGCCAGAACGGGCAAGAAATCGGCCGGCTCTTCGCTCCAGTTCCCCGGTTCGTGCCCGTGAATCGTGGCCGCCAGAAAATCGGAATTCTCCTTGCCCTGGCGGATGCTCTTCAGGATTTCTCGGAGGTCCACCGGATCCATCCCGAAACTGAAGCCGGTTTCCTTGCCCAAACGATAACGAATCCCGAAAAGCTCCAGCTCCTTGGGATTCTCCTTCTGATCGGCCGGCGGGGGCTCGATCGAGCCTTTTGGCTGGGCTTCGCGTATTTTCCGCAGATTCTTCATCATCTCTTCGGTTACGATCACGTAACCCTTTATTCGGAGGGCGTTGAGCCCGGGCCGACCTGGTGCTTCGCCAAGTGTCGGCATGGCGGCCGAAAGAGGGGTATAGCTCGATGCCATCGAGACCAAAGCGATCCTGCCACTCGGAACGTTCAGGAATCGGGCCGAACGGGCGGCCGCCCGATTCTCTCCAGTGCCCGCATGGACGATCCCCGACTCATCGAGGGCTCGATCGGTCTCCCGCATCCCTTCGATTCCCCAGTCGGTGGTGTGGTTGTTGGCGCGCGACACCAATCCAAACCCCATCGCTTTGACGTCCTTGGCTACAGACGGGGACCCGATCAGCCACATCCCCCCATACTCTGCCTGAGGATATCCAGGGAAGCGACGGATGTCGATGAGCGAGGTCTCCATATTTCCGAAAGCCACTTCCGCTTGGCGGATGATCTTCAGGGCCGACTGAAATTCCGGATCGTTAAGCATCGATTCCGGATGGACGATGATGAGGTCCCCGACGGTTGCGAGCGTAAATCCGTCGGCGATGCTGCAGGCCAGCTCTCGCTGCTGCTCCGGTGCCGGCGGTTGTTGAGCGGCCTGCCCGGGCTCATAGGCCGCGACCCCGGAAACGAAGCAGAGAGCGAGAAGAATCGTCCCAAACCAAGACACGCGCCTGAACACTCTTGGGCGAAAACGGCGTTTCATTCTGGTACCTCCTTGGAACTTTAGACCCGGCTCTTCCCCGCTCGACCCAGATTGGGGCAGCGCCGTGCTCACAAAAATATCATCAGTGACAAATCGTTGTCAATCGCGGCAACAAAAACGTCCCATGGTAACCCTTAGCAAAGTCCGATTCTGCGAGACTCGAGTTCCGTGCGAATAGACGTGATCCTGTCCAAGAGGACTCCATCGGAAGCCGGGCCGGGCGGCTGGTCAGAGCCTAAAGGGACAAGAAAGCGGCAGATGTTGGCATGGTTCTTGCAGGGTAAAAAATGGTGCTATTAATTCAAGTGATCAATCTGCATGCCCGAATGGACGCGGAAAGAAAAGAAAAAAGGGCTCCGAACATGGAGCGGTGCCGGTCATAAAGATGGGATATCCAGTGATTAATAAAGGCAAGGAGTAAATCATGGGAAGAAGGCTGGGGGATCTTCTCCGTCGCTTGGGCCGACGCATTAATATTAGCGAGGCCAGGGATTCAAACCTGCCCCAGAACATCGAGGGCCCTGAGGAGTCCAGACTCTGGACAAAGAACAATTGCCCGGATCTCTTGAAAAATCTGGACGAGACAGTGAGAGAAAAAGCAATAAGAATTGCCAATTCTTTCCTGCAAGAAGGCTATCTGGAAAGCAAATCCATTGCCATGGCCTTTTATCTTGCCCAAAGATCCCCTAAATGAACCTTTGGATCCGGACTCGCCCCAATGCGGACGTTGATGCATGGACCTTTGCCGTCTCTTAATTGAAATTTTCCCCCGTAAGATTTAACATGATATAGAGTTATCATCCGTCGGACTCTAACACCCCAGTAGGCGAAGAATCAAAGGGGAAATTAGACCAGGAATGGAGGTCCATCATGGGAATTGTCGAGGAACCTTGCCGCGGCAATGGCATCTCTAAGCTCCGTCGGCAAGATGGAAGAGTTCATGCTCGGCTCGCCCGGTTGCTAAGCCTTTCCGGATTCGTGTTGGCGCTCCTTAGCTTCTCCGCCTGCGTCGGCATGCACAACTTGACGACAAGGACAGCGCCTGCGCCTCAGGTGGCGTGGACACCGCCTCCGGGGAGCGAGAAACCGGTTGCCACTCCCCCGCCCAGCCAAATCCCTCCTGAGCTTCTTCAATCCAGGCAGAACTGGACTCTGGTCAATCTTATTGATATCGGACTGAGCAACAACATGCAAACCCGGGCGGCATGGACAGCGGCCCGTTCCGCGTCCGCTGCCCTTGGCAGCGCCAGAAGTTCTTATTTCCCCAAGTTGACCGCGGACCTGACCGGCGGCCGGACCAAGGGGACGGTCGCGGGAGGACTATTTACTTTTAATTACAGCAGTCTCAATCCGGCGGCGGGTTTGAGCCTGCTTCTTCTTGATTTCGGGGGAAGGGGCGCGGTGAATGAAGAGGCACGGCAGGCCCTCGCCGCCGCCAACTGGACCCATAACGCGGTCATCCAGAATGTAATCCTTCAAATCGAGGAAAGCTATTATCAGTACTTGACCGCCAGGGCTCTCTTGAAAGCGCAGGAGGCCAGCCTAAAAGAAGCGGAGACCAACCTGGACGCCGCAAACCAACGCCATCAGGCCGGGGTAGCGACGATCGCCGATGTCCTGCAGGCAAAGACGGCCGTCTCCGGCACCCAGTTGGCCGTTGTCTCGACTCAAGGACTCATCCGAACCATAGTGGGTGGCCTAGCTAACTCTATCGGCCTTCCCGCGAACACGGTCTTTGAGGTTGCCGACCAATTGCCGGAATCGCTTCCTCTGGAGCAGGTTTCCGGCGAAGTCGATCATTTCATTCAGGAAGCACAGACCCTGCGTCCGGACTTGGCAGCGGCCCGATCTCGAGCACTTAAGGCGGAGGCCCACATCAGGACGGTCCGGTCGAGCGGCCTTCCGACACTAGTCGCCAGCGGGAATATCGGACGCACGTATTACAGCAATCGTCCCAAACCCTCGAACACATTTGGAGCGTCAGTCACCCTTGATTTTCCTATTTTTACGGGGTTCTCCAATAACTATCAGATTCTCCAGGCCAAGGCCGACGCTGAGACGGCAAAGGCTGAGATGCAGCAATTGGCCCAGGATGTGACGTTGCAGGTCTGGACGAGCTATTACAACGTGAACACAGCGGCCCAAAGAATCAAAACTTCCCAGGACCTCTTTGATTCGGCTCAACAATCCTACGAGGTCGCTCTGGCCACCTATAAAGAAGGTGTCGGAGACATTCTGGGCCTCCTCTCGGCCCAGAGCTCGTTAGAAAGCGGACGGGTCCAGCTTATCCAGGCCAAAACAGACTGGCTTCTGGCTCTCGTGCAATTCGCGCACGACACGGGGACGCTCGGACTCTCGGAGAAGATTCCCCCCCCTGTTCCTTCAGTGCCTGCCAAAAAAGGAGGAAATTGATCATGGCAACCTCGAAAAGAACCCGCATCATATTGCAGATTATCAGCGCTTCTTGTCTACTCTCAAGCACTTTTCTGATCACGGGATGCTCCTCCAAGGGGCAGCAGAGAGGCGGCCCCGGAGCCGGCCCGGCCATCCCGGTTAGTGTGGCCAATGTCAGCACAATGGATGTCCCCCTGCAGATAAAGGCGATCGGGAATGTCGAACCCTTCTCCACCGTTCAAATCAAAGCCCTGGTCGGCGGACAGATGATCGGCGTCTATTTCAAGGAAGGACAGGACGTCCAGCGGGGTGATTTGCTTTTCAAAATCGACCCCCGGCCTTTTCAAATAGGGCTCGAACAGGCCGAGGCCAACCTGGCCAGGGACAGGGCTCAAATGAAGAACGCAGACGACGAAGTTAAACGCTATGCCGACCTGGCCCAAAAGGACTATGTGACCAGAGAGCACTACGACCAGCTCGTGGTCAATGCCGAAGTCCTGAGGGCATCAGTCAAGGCAGACGAGGCGGCCGTCGAAAACGCACGACTCCAACTTGAGTACTGTTCCATCCGGTCACCAATTGGCGGGCGGACCGGAAGTTTAATGGTTCACCCGGGAAACATCGTCAAAGCCAACGACACCATTTCTCTTGTCGTCATCTACCAGACGAGCCCCATCTACGTTTCTTTTTCTGTCCCCGAACAAAACTTGCCCCAAATCAAAAAATACATGGCCCAAGAAGAAATCAAAACCGGGGCGGTCGTCAACGAAAAGGAGAGTCCCATTCCAGGCGTCTTGACATTCGTAGATAACGCCATAGACACGACAACCGGGACGATCATGCTCAAAGCGACCTTCCCCAACAAGGATGGCGCTCTTTGGCCGGGCCAGTTTCTGAACGTCGTTCTAACCCTGACCGTCCAAAAAAATGTTATCACCGTTCCTTCTCAGGCCATCCAGACCGGCCAAAAGGGACAATATGTCATGGTGGTCAAGAGCGATTCGACGGTCGATTCCCGGCCGGTCGAAGTTGAGAGGATCTACGGGGAGAACTCGGTGATACGTTCGGGTCTTCAGCCAGGAGAAACTGTCGTCACAGACGGCCTGCTCAGGCTGGCTCCCGGTACGCGCATCCAGATCAAGAACGCTTCCTAGGAGGATCTCCTCATGAATATCTCGCAACCCTTTGTTTGTCGGCCGGTCATGACGACTCTCATCATGGCGGCCATACTAGTCTTTGGAGTCATGGCCTTTCGCCTTCTGCCCGTCAACGACCTGCCCAACGTCGACTTTCCCACGATTCAGGTGTCAGCCGCCCTTCCCGGCGCCGGCCCTGAAACTATGGCCTCAGCAGTCGCCACACCGCTAGAAAAACAATTTTCGACGATCGACGGGCTCGACTCCATGACCTCCACGAACATCCTGGGAAGCTCCCAGATTACTCTCCAATTTTCGCTACGGCGCAACCTCGACGCAGCCGCCCAGGACGTCCAGGCCGCGATCTCAAGAGCCGCGGCCCAATTGCCGCCTGAGATGCCGGCGCCCCCGGCTTACCAAAAGGTCAATCCCGCTTCATCACCTATCCTCTTCATCGCTATGACCTCTCCATCCCTTCCTCTTTCCACCCTGGACGAATATGCGGAGACCATGATGGCCCAGCGCATCTCCATGGTCAGCGGGGTCGCCCAGGTCCTGGTATTTGGATCACAAAAGTATGCGGTCCGGATCCAACTCAACCCGGACGCGCTGGCCTCGAGGGGAGTGGGCCTCGATGAGGTCGCCCAGGCGGTGCGGAGCGGGAACGTCAACCTGCCGACCGGCACATTGTACGGCTCCCACCAGGCGTATACGATCGAGTCGACCGGACAACTCTTTAATGCCCCAGCCTACAGGGATCTCATTGTCACGTATCGAAACGGTTCGCCCGTTCGCCTGAGGGAATTGGGAAGGGCGATCGACAGCGTCGAGAATGACAAGGTCGCCGCCTGGTTCTATAGCAGCCGGGGCCCGCAGCGGTCGGTTATTCTGGCAATTCAACGGCAGCCCGGGACGAACACCGTCCAGGTGGCGGCGGGCGTGAGAAAGCTCTTGCCGATGTTCCGCGGCCAACTCCCGGCTGCGGTCAATTTTAGCGTCCTCTTTGACAGGTCGGTCTCAATCCGGGCCTCGGTCAACGACGTGGAGTTCACCCTCTTGCTGGCCGTCGTCTTGGTTGTTTTGGTGATTTTCTTTTTCCTCCGGAACCTAACGGCCACGGTGATCCCGAGCCTGGCTCTCCCCTTCTCGATCGTGGGCACCTTTGCTGTCATGTACCTGTTCGGATACAGCTTGAACAATCTCTCGCTCATGGCCCTCACCCTGTCCATCGGATTCCTCGTCGATGACGCAATCGTTATGCTCGAAAACATCTTCCGACATCAAGAACTCGGAGAGGGGCCTCAGGAAGCCACGCTCAACGGCTCGAAAGAAATCGCCTTCACGATTGTGTCCATGACCCTGTCCCTGGCCGCTGTCTTCATCCCGATCTTGTTCATGGGCGGGATCCTGGGCAAGCTGTTTCACGAGTTCGCCATCACCATCGCCGCCGCTGTCCTCTTTTCGGGCTTCGTTTCGCTGACCCTGACCCCCATGATCAGCAGCCGGATTCTGCGTCCGCCCAAAACCAAACACGGCCGGCTGTATCTCGCCGTCGAGAAACTCCTCCGCGACGTCCTCGAGTTCTACAAGGTCACCTTGAAATGGGCTATGGGACACCGCCTCCCGCTCATGGTTTTTTCGTTCTTCATTCTGGTCTTCATGGTCATCATGTTCATCAAGATTCCGAAGGGCTTCATCCCCAGTGAAGACACGGGTCAGTTCATCGCCGTAACGGAGTCGGTTCAGGGAATCTCCTATGATGCTCTGGTCAAACATCAGCTGGCCGTGGCCGACGTGGTCATCAGGGACCCGAACGTTGCGACCTTTATCACCTCGGTCGGCGGAATCAGCTCCGCAAACCAGGGAAGGATGTTCGTTCAAACGAAACCCAGGTCACAGCGGAAGCTGGGGATCGACCAGATCATCGCGGAGTTACGGCCAAAGCTCTTCATGATACCCGGAATGGCGACCTTTCTGCAGAACCCTCCGCCGATCCAGATCGGGGCCCGTTTCACCAAGAGTCTTTATCAGTTCACGCTCCAGAGCCCCGACACCGATCTTCTCTATGAGAAGGCCACCCAGTTTGAATCCCAGATGCGGTCGCTCCCCGGCCTTCAGGAGGTCACGAGTGACATGCTGCTCCAAAACCCCCAAATCACGGTCGACATCAACCGGGACAAGGCCCTGGCTCTCGGTGTATCTCCGATGCAAGTCGAGGACGCCCTTTATTACAGCTACGGGCAGCGACAGGTTTCGACGATCTACTCACCCAACAACGAGTACCAGGTCATCATGGAACTGTTGCCTCAATACCGAGCCGATCCTTCCCAACTTTCCAAGCTCTACATCCTTTCCAAATCGAGAACTCCGGTTCCGTTGGACTCTGTGGCCAAATTGACGACGGGCATCGGGCCCCTCTCGGTCAATCATTCCGGCCAGCTTCCGTCGGTGACCATATCTTTTAACCTGAAGCCCGGAGTGGCCATCGGCGACGCCGTCACCGAGGTCACAAAACTCGCCCGGACGAACTTGCCCCTGACCATCAGCACGAGCTTTCAGGGGACGGCTCAGGCTTTCCAGTCGTCGCTCCAGGGACTGGGTCTTCTTTTGTTATTAACAATTTTTATCATTTACATGATCCTGGGTATCCTGTATGAGAGTTTCATCCATCCCTTGACCATCCTCTCGGCCCTCCCGTTCGCCGGATTCGGCGCCCTGTTGACCCTCATGATCTTCCGCACGGAACTCAGCATCTATGCTTACGTGGGCGTCATCATGCTCGTCGGATTGGTGAAGAAAAACGGCATCATCATGATCGACTTCGCCCTGGCCGCCGAGAGAAACCAAGGGAAAAGTGCATTCGATTCGATCTTTGAGGCCTGCGTTGTTCGGTTCCGTCCCATCATGATGACGACGATGGCCACCCTCTTCGGTACACTTCCCATCGCCCTGGGGTTTGGAGCAGGAGCCGAGGCCCGGCGGCCGCTGGGGCTCGCGGTCGTGGGAGGGCTGTTGTTTTCGCAGCTGGTAACCCTTTTTGTCACTCCGGTCATATATACATATCTGGACGATTTTCAGAGTTGGATTGGGAAGAAAAAAGGCAAATAGGGCGCAGTTTTATTTGGCTTCATTCGCCAGCGTTCGTATCCGATCCAGATCGAGTTTGCCCTTAGCTCCCCAGCCCCTCGCTCCGGGTGGGATCTCCGGGCGGAACCGCTCGTACAAAGAAAATGCCTTTACGGCCAACTGTTCAGGTTTGAAGGCCTGGGTCAAGGCCAGCATGACGCTGCGAACCGTCTGAAGCTCCGGGCCGAACTTATCCTCAAGATAACGCACTACCCCCTCAGGCTCGATGGGCCTGTCCTTGACGACGGCCCGGATTCCGTGTTCGGTGGACTTGACCGGCACCGGGCGTCCCAGAAGCACGACCCAAAACTCCTCACCGAGCCGGGCCTTTTTCCGCGGAGCGCCCTCGGGTTCCGGGGAAGGCCTAAAAATGCCGAGGCTCCGTCCCTTCGTTTGAGCGTGGAGTCCGGCGAGGGCTTTCCCGAGAGAAAGCGAAGCCTCGCGATCAAATCCCAGCCGCTCCGCCACGGCACTGGCCCAAAGGGTGAGAACGGGGGCGCGATTCACGGACAGGGTTTTCGGTTCCACTTTAGCCTTCTAAAATTAATATAGCGGCTGGCGTTACCGGCTGCGCGCTATTCACAATTCTATTTTTCCGGCGAGACGGGTCCCTTTTTCTTTTTTTCTTTGGAGGGCTCGAGGAAGACATCTTCCCTCACATAGACGACCCCAGGCTCCCTCAGCAGAGCTTGAAATTCTTCCGGAGAGAGGTCGTCCTTCACGACCGAGGATACGGGCGTCCCGAAGTAGAGCTTTTTGTTGACGGTTTCGAGGAGATCGTTGATCCGGAGATAGATTTTGGCTTGGGCCTTGTCCAGGACGACGGTGACCAGGTTTTCCCTGATCACGATGGCCCGGACCGCCGGAAACTTCGAGACCTTGGCCGTTAAGCGAGAGAGCATGCGGCCCTTTCTGTTGCGGACATAGCGGTAAACCAGCAACCCCACCAGGGCCAGCGAAGCCAGGCTTCCCCAGCGGATGCTGGTAAAGGCCAGAACGGCCACCAGAATGAGGGCGATGGCCAGAGCGACTTTCCCTTTGGAGCCGAAGGGAAGCGAAGTTTTGAGCCACTCGATCCAGCCTAGAATCCGTTGTCCGGCAGAGATGGAAATCTGAGTGCCCGATTCGATGTCCTGTTTGAGATGTTTGAGGTCGACGGCCACAGCCTGGGCGTCGGGATAGCGATCTTCGGCGCGTTTGCGCAGGCATCGGGAGACAATTCGATGGAGCTGCGGCGGGAGGTTCTTGCGGATGATCGTAACCGGCTTGACTTCCTCGAAGGCAATGGAGTGCATGGTATCCAGTGGACTCTCGCCTTTGAAGGGCAATTCCCCTGTGACCATCTCATAGATGACTACGCCCAACGAGAAGATATCGCTGCGCCGATCAACGGCCTGACCTCGGGCCTGTTCCGGGCTCATATAATTGATCGTGCCCACGACGGCTCCCGAGAGAGTCTGCGCCAGCGTCACCGTCTGTGCCACCATCTTTGCCTCTGCATCCCCGGGAGGGTGAGTCTCGGGTTCGATGAGCTTCGCCAATCCAAAATCCAGGAGCTTGGCATGCCCCTCGCGAGTGACCATGATATTGTCCGATTTGATATCGCGGTGGACAATATTCGCTTTGTGCGCCTTGGTTAATCCCTCCGATACTTGAAGGGCGATTTCCACGGCCGCCAGGAGGTCGAGTTCCCGGTTGGCGATCAAGCGTCCCACGGTCTGGCCCTCGACATATTCCATGGCGATAAAAGTCGTGCCCTCGGCTTCGTCTATGTCGTAAACCTGAGCGATGGCCGGATGAGAGACGGCCGCGGCGGCACGCGCCTCCTGAACAAAACGTTGCAGACGCTCCGGGTCCGCGGTCAGGTCGGACCTGAGCAACTTAAGCGCGACGGGCCGGTCCAGTCGGAGGTCACGGGCCAAGTACACCTCACCCATGCCGCCCTTGCCCAGGAACGCCTCGATCTTATAATGTTTGAGAGTCTTTCCGATCAGCATGTTTTCTGGCTATAGATGAATTTAATATAATTCCCCAAAAATTTCCAGGGGAAAGGAATCAATTCTTTTTCTGTGATGAAGGGGCGGCTCTATAACGAATAGTGTGGTTGCGGGCTGGGCGAAGGCGTGAAAGGGCGCAATCGGCCGAAGCGACCGTTGAAGGTTTAGCCATCCGGAGGCCCTTTTCGAGGGGACCTTTTTCTTGGCGGGCGGCGAGGATGTTTGAGCGGCACATGATGAACGTCCCCTGGGGGCGGAGGATGACTCGGACATCTTCGAGCCAGAGAGATCTGTAGGAGCGAGTTCCGCAGCCGCCGAGAAAAGGGTCGACGGAGCGGCGTTAAAAACCTGAACGGGAGAGAGGTCGATTGCGCCTGATAAAGTCACCGTCGTTCTTAGCACACTTTTCGTCACAGAGCCTGAAGGGGCTTGACACTGTTTTACAGCCATTATATAAGGCGTTGGAGCAGAGCCTCAAAGAATTGCCATCAAAAGGGGGTGCAAAAACAATGAAGTCGAGGATGATTTGTCTTTTCAACCTGAGTTTGGCGGCTTTCTTTTTGACGGCCGCAGGCCCCCGTCCGAATCCGGCGGTGGATGGAAAAGCCGTGCCCCCGGATGTGCTGCGGGCGGGGAAAACCTTTCTGGCAACGCCTCTCTATCCCGAAGCAGAGGACCAGCGGGTCCTGGCCTTATATGCCGCCTTGCGTGTTTCAGATGTCGTCGATGGAATGGATGCCGTGGGATTGCAGAACATCGGCCTCATGGATCGGGAGATCCATGCCCTCTGGCGTGACCTCGGAATTATTTAAACACAGGTTCGCGGGAGTGGCGATCACGGCCAGATACGTTCCGACTCAGAATTCTCCGGCCGGAAAAATGACTCCTGCGGCCTACGACGACTGGGCCGGAGACTGGTATGAGAAGCGGTCGGGTGAGCCTTTTATCCCCCTGATTCGCAAGGGAACGGCCCTGGTGATCGAGGATGCCCCGGATGCTGACGTGGGTACGATCGGCTCTTACAACATCCTGGAATGGAAGAGCCATGGTTGCACCGGGGTCGTCAGCAGCGCGACCGCCCGCGACACGGACGAAATCGCGACCGAGCGGATCCCCCTTTACTTTAAGAAGCCGGGGCGTGGCATTCGGCCGGGACGGAACGAAATTGAATCCGTTAACCGGCCGGTGGTTTGCGGCGGTGTATTGGTCATCCCGGGCGATATCATCGTGGCTGACGGCGACGGAGTTGTTGTCGTGCCGCGGCGCCAGGCGGAAGCCGTGGCCGGGTACGCGAGGAAAATCCTGGATGAAGATAAGGCGGGACGAAGGGATCTCTACAAAAAGCTCGGCATCAAAGCCGACGAATCGATAAAGAAATAAAGATAAAATAATCTTCCGTGGAGGAGGTCATGCTCAAACAATCCAGGCGCTATTGGCTCGGGGCAGGAATTCTGATGCTCGTTGTGTTTTCGGGGCAGACGGAGATACGGGACGGCTGCAAAGCGGCTTCAGGCTGCACGACTGTCATCATCGGCAAGAAGGCGACAGCGGACGGTAGCGTGATCATGGCCCACAACGAAGATTATGGCGCCAACGATTGCCTGCATCTCGTTTATCACCCGGGGCAGAACCACGCGCCCGGAGAGGTCGTGAGCTTCGCCTTTGAAAAAGTGCCTCAGGTGCGCGACAACGTATGCCTATGCCGCGGTTGAGATGTATTCCGGAGACCGGCTGGGTATGCCTCCGGCCAAGTTCCTGGATGGGATGAACGAATACGGTCTTTGCCTCGGGAGCAACTGCATTGATTGCCGCGAGCCGACCGGTCCGAATAATGTCGGCCTGGGCTGGCCCGAGATCGGCCAGCTTGTCGTCGAAAGATGCAAGACAGCACGAGAAGCGGTCGAACTCTGCGGCAAGCTGGTTGACCGGTACAGTTTCAATGGCTTTGAGGCGACATCCTGCAAAAACCTTGCCTTTATGATCGCGGATCCGAAGGAGGGTTGGATCATGGAAGTCACGAGGCACCACTGGGTCGCCAAGAAGTGCCCGGATGACGGAGGCATCTTCTACGCCAACCAAGCCCTCATCACGACAGATTGGGACATGGCTTCAGCCGACCTGATCTCTTTCGCCGAAAGCAAGGGCTGGTTCGACCAGGATTCAGGAAAGAAGTTCAATTTTCGAGAGGCTTACGGTTCGGAGCTCGGCAAGCCAATGAACGTAATGCGCGAGGACCGAGCCAGGGAACTGTTAATTCCAAAAATGGGAACTGTCACCGTCCAGGACCTGACCGGAGTCATGATGGACCACTATGAAGGAAAGGATTGGTTTGACACCCCTCACAGCCAGAAAAAATCTCGTCCCATCTGCGTCAGCGGAACCCAATCCACCCAGATCTACCATCTGAGATCGAACATGCCCGCCGCCCTCGGGTGCGTCATGTGGTCGTCGGCCGCCTCTCCCTGCCTGGGTGTTTACGCGCCGATTTGGGCCGGACACAATGAGAAGACTCCGGCCGAGTGGCAGGAAGGAAAGAGTACATTCAGTCCGGAATCTGCCTGGTGGACTTTCGAAAATATCCAGCGCATCCTGGCCCCTAAAAATGATCCGGATCCCGCATTCTGGAAAGCCAACTGGCCGGTCGTCAGGGGGCGCTGGGATAAGATTGATAAAAAAGGACGGGAACAGGCAGACGCTCTCGAGAGGGAGGCCATGAAGCTCTGGCAGCGGGGCAAAGTCGAGGAAGCCCGCAGAATCTTGACGAACTATTCAAACACCCGCCTGCACTCCGATTATCTGGAAGCCCGAGCCATCCTTGACTTGCTCAAAACGAAAGGCCGAAACCCGGGGCAAGAATAGAGGCGCGCGGCCGTGGGCCATCAGCCGTGTGGCGGCTTGGCCAGCAAAAAGATTCCGTATCGGGCGAACCAATCGGGCAAGAACCTGACGATCTTTCCAGAAGACGCCCGGTAGTGGCTGGAGATATCAATTTCCCTGATGATTTTGATCCCTCGGTTGGAGCAAAAAATGCGAAAGTCCCGAAGGGTGATGACCCTGATGTTCGGCGTATTGTACCATTGATAAGGGAGCTCCTTGGTCACCGGAGCCTTGCTCGTCAAGAGCAACTGCAACTTGATGGCGATGTGGTTGAAACAGGGAAAGCTGACAATTCCTCTGCCGGCGATGCGGAGCATCTCCTCGATGACGGTTTCGGGGTTGTAGACTTGTTGCAGAGTCTGGCTCAAGATCACATAATCGAAGCTCTGATCGGCAAAACCCCGTGTTTCCTCGTTGAGGTCGCCCTGGATGACCGAGAGCCCCTTTTCGATGCATTCGATGACCTCTCGCTCATCGATCTCGATTCCGGTTCCCCGGACCCCCTTCGCGTCCTGGAGGTGCTTCAAGAGATCGCCCTTGCCGCAGCCCAGGTCGAGAACACGGCTCTTGGTGCCGATCAGGGAGGCGATCATCTGCAGGTCGAATCTCATCCCTCGTCCCCTCAATCCTTTTTTCGAGCGCCGGTCTGGGGTTCGTTGGCAACCCTGGCGATAAATCCGGAGATCAACCGAGTCAGTTGCTCGTGAGCCAGGAGAAAAGAATCGTGCCCGAAATCGGCTGCAATCTCACAAAAACTGACATCCAACCCGGCCTTTTTCATAGCCTTGACCATCTCCTTCGATTGGGCTGTCGGATAAAGCCAGTCCGAGGAAAAGGAAATGACTAAGAATTTCGCCGCCGCCCGCGAAAAGGCCTCGACCAGTGAGCCGCCTCCCCTCTGCTCTCCGAGATCAAAATAATCGGAGGCCTTGGTGATGTAGAGGTAAGAATTGGCGTCAAACCTTTCGACGAATCTTTTCCCCTGGTAATGGAGATAGCTCTCGACCTGGAAGTCGGTCGAAAAATCAAATTTGAAGGCCGCGTTCTCCTGGAGTTTTCGGCCGAATTTCCGCTGCATCGAATCCTCGGAGAGATAGCTGATGTGTCCAATGATCCGGGCCAAAGCCAGCCCCTTGTTGGGAGGCTCATGGCCATAGTAATCCCCATTATTCCAGTTGGGGTCGGCCATGATCGCCTGCCGCTGCGCTTCGCTCAGCCCGATGGATAAGGCTGAACGCTTACACGTCGAGGCGATAGGGACGACCGACCGGACCATCTCGGGATAACTGACCGCCCACTCGATAGCCTGCATTCCGCCAATAGATCCTCCGACCAGACAGATCAGCCGGCGGATTCCGAGGTGGTCGAGGAGCCTCTTTTGAGCCTTGACGATGTCGGCGATCGTGAAGAGGGGAAAACTCAGACCATAGGGCTTTCCCGTCTTTGGGTCGATCGAGCTCGGACCTGTGGATCCGTAGCAACTCCCGATAATGTTGGAGCAGACGACGAAATATCTGTCCGTGTCGATTCCCTTCCCCGGTCCCACCATGTTGTCCCACCAGCCCGGCTTTTCGTCCTCGCCGGAATAATACCCGGCGGCGTGAGAATTTCCTGAGAGGGCGTGAAAGACCATGACCACGTTGTCTCTCCTCTCATCGAGACGGCCATAGGTCTCATAGGCCAGCGTGATGGGCCCCAATTTCGCCCCGCTCTCGAGGACAAGCTCGTCGGGAGGCTCGGCAAAAGTCAGATAGCGCTTTTCGACAATCCCCACGGACTTTCCTTCCCTGTCGTGATCGCTGTATTCGCTCATTGAAGGACAGCCTCGGTCTTAGATTTTCGCCAGGGCCTGGTCGAGGTCGTCGATGATATCCTCCACATATTCAATTCCCACCGAAAGCCGGATCAGATCGGGCTTGACACCGGAAGCCCTCTGTTCCTGTTCGGAAAGCTGGGAATGAGACGTTGAAGCGGGATGCAGGATAAGGGTCTTGGCATCGCCCACGTTCGCGAGATGCGAGATCAGGCCGACGTTTTCGATCAGCTTTTTGCCGGATTCTTTTCCGCCTCTAACGCCGAAGGAAAAAATGGATCCGAATCCGCCGCCCAGGTATTTTTTCGCCAGCCGATGCGAGGGGTGATCTGGCAATCCTGCATATTCGATCCAAGTCACTTTGGGATGACTCTTCAAGAACAGGGCGACTCGGAGGGCGTTTTCACAATGCCGGGGCATTCGGAGATGAAGGGTCTCAAGTCCCTGGAGGAAGAGAAACGCGTTGAAAGGAGACGGCGCGGGTCCCAAGGAGCGCATCCCCTCGACCCGGCATTTGAGGATAAACGTCTGTTTTCCGAAGGTCGTCCAGAAATTGAGCCCGTGATACCCCGGGGAAGGGGAGACAAAATCCGGGAATCGCCCGCTGTCCCAAGGAAAATTTCCGCTGTCGATAATGACGCCCCCGATCGATGTCCCGTGTCCCCCGATGAACTTGGTGGCCGAGTGGAAGACGATGTCGGCCCCCCATTCAAAGGGGCGGCAGAGACAGGGGGAAGCGAACGTATTGTCCACGACAAGAGGGAGGTTATGGCGATGGGCCAGAGAGGCAAAAACCTCGAGATCGGCGATATCACCTGAAGGATTGCCGATCGTCTCGACAAGTATGGCTCTCGTCCGGTCATCGATCAGCCCGGCCAGGGAGTCCGGTTTATTGACATCGCCGAACCTGGTCGTGATCCCGAATCGGGGCAGGGCGAGCCCTAACAAAGTTGTCGTCCCCCCGTAGAGACTGGAGCTGGAAACAAAGTTTTCGCCCTGTTTGGCCAGAGTGGTGAAGACGATCATCTCGGCCCCCATGCCGGAGGCCGCAAGAAGTGCGCCCACTCCGCCTTCGAGAGCGGCCATTCGCTGCTCAACGACATCCGCTGTCGGATTCGAAATCCGGGTGTAGATGTTGCCGGCCTCCTTCAACTCGAAGAGGCTCGCGGCGTGGTCGGTGTCTTTGAAAACATAAGAAGCCGTCTGATAGATGGGAACCGTCCTGGAGCCGGTGGTCGGATCCGGCTGCTGCCCGCCGTGGAGGCAGAGCGTGTCCCGATGGTATTTTTTTTCGTTACCCATGGCATTTTCTCCTCAAAACGACGCTCCAATAAAAACCGAGATCCCGGTTTCTTAAAGTGAAAGGGGGAAGCCCGCGCCGAGTCCCGAATACGAGCTATGGATTGACCACGCCCGCACTCGGGCTGGACATTATCATGCGGTGAATTTTCAAAGGCTCGAGTCTCTGCTCTTCGCTCATGGCTGGCAATTTTATTATAACTGTTTCTGGAGGGGTGTCAAGGCGGCGACAATCGTCTATCTCATCCAAAACGGCTAAAAAATGGAAAATCTCACGTATTTCTTGGGATTTTTCTTGATGTCCGCCAGGAAGGCCTGCATCTCGGCGATCGTTTTGTTTAAATTTCCGAACAGGTCTGTCCGGTTGATCTTCTGGGCCGTGCCGTTGATCTCGGCCGAGAGGTCCTCCAGCTGCTTGAGGGCCTGGTCCACTTTCTCCAGTGTCTCGTTGAATTTTCCCGTGCTCTTTATCGTCTCGTGCTCTATCTTTTGCACTTCTTCTTGGGTCGCGACGAGGAAGTCCTTCAATTGCCGGCTCGCCAGCCCGATATCGTCGACCCGGCGGTTGTAGAGATCGATGTCAATTTTTTGCACCTTGTCGTGCATGGTCTTGACGACCTTCAGCATCTTGTCGATCGAATCGGTGGCCTTCTGGACCACCTTGTCCAGGTCCCCCCCTTCAATCCTCATCTTCATCGCGGCCAGGATGTTCGCGGCCTGGGCCACGATATCTTTGTTGGCTCCCTTGAGCACGCCTCCCGGCTTGAGGACCTCCGCGGAAGTCCCGGGAGTGATCGAGACCGCTTTTTCGCCGATAAAATTCAGGGTGATGATCTCGATTTTGGAATCAAGCGGGACGCGAAATTTCCGGTTGATGTCAACGGCCACGACGACAGAATCCTTGCTAAAGGTCACGTCCTTGACCTTGCCTACCTGAAATCCTCGCAAGGCGACGGCGCCCTGATTTCGCAAACCGGAGATATCGGGAAATTCAAAATAGATCCGATAGTTACGGCTGATCAGGATGTTTTTCCCGGTGAGCCCCAAGATCGTTCCAAAGAAGATGACCAGAGCGACAAAGACGATGACTCCGGGGATAAAGCCGTTCGTTTTACTGGCCATTGTTCTCTCCTGTTGCGTAGAGGTCCTTGAGCATGGGCTCGTCGATCTCTTCCTTTTTGCCAAAAAATGTGATCCGGCCGTGTTTCAGCAGGGCGACGTGATCGGCCAATTTGGGCACCAACTCGACATCGTGGGTCACGATGACCGAGGTGGCACAAACCTCATGTTTGAGCAGCGAAATGAGGTCGAGGATCTTGGAGACATTGCCCTCGTCCAAAGCGGAGGTAGGTTCGTCGTAAAAAATAACCTGAGGACGGACGATCAGGGCGCGGGCGATGGCCACCCGCTTGGCCATCCCGACGCTGAGCTCCTCCGGAAACTTGCCCAGGACAGAGCGGTCCAGGCCCACCATCCGGGCCGACTCCTCCACTCTCTCCGTGATCTCATCGGGCGAATTCGTCGTGTGCATTCTCAAGAACAGACTCAGATTGTCCTCGACGTCGAGGAAATCAAAAAGCGCATTGGCCTGAAAGACAAAAGCCATCTGTTTTTGAATTTCTTTGAACTTCTTTTTCGACATGAGGAAAATATTCTGGCCGTTATAAAGGACTGTCCCCGAGTCCGGCTCGATCAACCGGGCCAGCGTTTTGATAAACACCGTCTTCCCCTGGCCGCTCGGGCCCAAAATGACCAATGTTTTTTCGTCCTCAATGTTGACGTTGATGTTCTGCAACACGGGCTTCCCGTCAAAAGACTTGCAAAGGTTCGTGACTTCGATCATAGCAGGATCCTGTCCAGATAATAGTCAAAAATGACGATGAGAATAGCCGAAACCACAACCGCATTGGTCGAGGCCTTCCCCACCCCGAGGGCGCCGCCCCGGGTTCTCAACCCGAAATAACTTCCGACCAGGGCGATCAGAAAGCCGTAGACCGCAGGCTTGATGAAATTGCCAAAATAGAGCTCGAAGACCCGCAAATTGATCTTGAGTCCGCTGACGAATTCCTGGGGGGAAATCCAATCCGACAAGATGGAGGAGGCAAAAAAAACGCTGAAGAGAGCAACAAAGTTGGCAAAGATGATGATGATCGGAAGCATGGTCAGGCCGGCCACGACCCGGGGCATGACCAGAAACCCGATCGGCTCCAAAGAAAGGGTTTCGAGGGCGTCGATCTGCTCCGAGATCTTCATGCTTCCGATCTCTGCCGCCAGAGAGCCGCCCAGCTTTCCAGCCAGGACGAGCGACAGGACAATGGGACAGATCTCGTAGACCGTAGTCTTAAAAATGACATTGATCGTTAATTCCCGAGGGAAGAGGACCGAGGACTGATAAACTCCCTGGATCATCATGCCGAGGCCGAGAAAAACAGAAATAATGGCCGCAATCGGCAGAGTCCGAACCAGGAAGACATAAAGCTGCTCGATGACTTGCCGCCGGTAGAACCAGATCGAGTTCAGGGATTTGACGGTGTTCCAAAGGAGGAGAGAGAGCTCATAGACTATGGTAAAAAAGTCTACGACCCTTGTTCCCAGACGTTCGATGCGGTCTTTGACCATGGGTGATATGGGGGGCTCGCTTATTTGGGAAGCCGGCCTGATTAAATTTTATCATAAAAACAGAGGATATTCTTGTATCAAAAACAACGACCAAAGTCAAATGCAGCGAAGGAGGTCTATCTCGTCATCCCGTCAAAAAAACAGTGAGCTGTCAGCCCTAAGCAGCGAATCATAAATATTTCTTCTGGATTTTTAGACGGGTTGGTGCTATATACACTCCAACATGATTGGGAGGCGAAGCCATCAGAAAGGCCGTGCTCGCCCTCGAAGACGGCAACGTTTTTGAGGGACAGGGATTTGGCGGAAGCGCCAAAGTGTGGGGGGAGGTCGTTTTTAACACGGGTATGGTTGGCTATCCCGAATCCATCACCGATCCATCCTACCACGGACAGATCCTCTGCCAGACATATCCCCTGATCGGTAACTACGGGGTCAACCCGGAGAGCTTCGAATCGCCGAGGCCCCAGATCTCCGGGTACATTGTCAGCGAGTATTGCCGGAGACCGTCCCATGCGGCTTCCAGGCAGACTGTCGATTCCTGGCTGGATGAAAACCGAGTCCCCGGAATCTCGGGGATCGACACCAGGGCCCTGACCAAAAAATTGAGAACGAGAGGAGTGATGCTGGGCATTCTCTCAACTTCCTCGGAGGATATGGACCCAAAATCTCTGGCCGAAGAAGCGCTCCGCATCCCAGACCCCAACGCCAGAGATCTGGTCTCTGAAGTGACCACAAAAAATATCCGGATTTATGACCAAGAATCTAGCAAGACCGTCGTCCTGATCGATTGCGGCGTTAAGCAAAATATCATCCGCTGCCTTCTCGAGCGGAATGTCCGGGTTATCCGCGTCCCGGCGGGCACGGATTTCAAGGGAATCATGGATTTCGCACCGCGAGGGATCGTGATCTCCAACGGCCCCGGCGATCCAAAACAGTGCTCGGCAACGATCCGGACGACCCGACGGCTCATGGGCGAGAACGTCCCGATCTTCGGCATTTGCCTGGGGAATCAAATCCTTGCCCTGGCAGCGGGTGCAAACACTTACAAGCTCAAGTACGGCCACAGAAGCCAGAACCAGCCCTGCCTCGAAGAAGGAACGGATCGATGCCACATCACGAGCCAGAACCACGGATACACCGTTGATACCTCAAGCCTGCCCCAAGGCTGGAGGCCTTGGTTCACTAACGCGAACGACAGGACGAATGAAGGGATCATGCACCGCAGCAAGCGTTTCCGCAGCGTCCAGTTCCACCCCGAGGCCGCCCCGGGGCCTACGGACACCCGGTTCCTATTCGACGAATTCCTGGAACTGGTCAGATGAAGGCCAGGAAAGTCCTCCTCCTCGGAAGTGGAGCGCTGAAGATCGGCGAGGCTGGCGAGTTCGATTACTCCGGCAGCCAGGCCATCAAGGCGATCAAAGAAGAAGGCATCGAAGTCGTCCTCATCAACCCCAATATCGCGACAATCCAAACGTCTGACTATCTCGCCGATAAAGTCTATTTCCTTCCGGTGACGCCCTATTTTGTCGAAAGAACGATCGAACGGGAAAAACCGTCCGGAGTCCTGATCTCCTTCGGCGGCCAGACGGCCCTGAACTGCGGCGTCTCGCTCTGGAAATCCGGGGCGTTCAAACGGCTTGGCGTCCGGGTGCTCGGCTCTCCCATGGAGGCCATCGAAAATACCGAGGATCGCAAGCTTTTCAACCGGAAGCTCGCCGAGGTTCATCTTAAGACTCCCCGGGGAATCGCCGTCTCTAGCCTCGAGGAAGGCCTCCAAGCCGCGGCCGAGATCGGCTATCCTGTGATGGCCCGTGTCGCCTATGCCCTCGGCGGCAAGGGAAGCGGCATTTCCCGCAATCCTAAGGAACTGCGGGAGGCCCTGAAGAAGGCCTTGGTCTATTCCGATCAAGTCCTCATCGAGGAGTACCTCGAAGGCTGGAAGGAAATCGAGTACGAAGTCGTCCGCGACCGGTCGGACAACTGCATCGCGGTCTGCAACATGGAGAACTTCGATCCGATGGGAATCCACACCGGCGAGAGCATCGTCATCGCTCCCTCGCAGACACTGACAAATGCCGAATACCACGGCCTCCGCGAGATCTCCATCCGGGCGGTTCGGCATCTCGGAATCATCGGAGAGTGCAACATTCAGTTTGCCCTCAACCCGGAAGATGGGGACTATCGGATCATCGAAGTCAACGCCCGCCTCTCGCGCAGCTCCGCCCTGGCGAGCAAAGCGACCGGCTATCCCCTGGCCCACGTCGCGGCCAAGCTCATCCTCGGCCGGACGCTTCCCGAGCTCAAAAACTCCATCACCAAAGCGACGACGGCGTGTTTTGAGCCTGCGCTCGACTACGTCGTCGTCAAGATCCCGCGCTGGGACCTTAAGAAGTTCGCCCGGGTCACCAAGAAGATCGGTTCCGAGATGAAATCGGTGGGCGAGGTTATGGCCATCGGCCGGAGCTTTGAGGAAGCCATCCAGAAGGCTGCCCGGATGCTCCAGATCGGGATGTACGGCCTCGTCTGCAACGAGAACTACTCTTTTGAAAACCTGGAGAAAGAGCTCAGGCATCCGACCGACGAGCGCGTTTTCGGAATCGCCGAGGCCCTCAAGAAGGGCTTCACGGTCCGCAGAATCCATCACCTGACCAAAATCGATCCCTGGTTTCTCGAAAAAATAAAAAATATCATCGAGCTCGAAACGCGGATCAGGCCGAACAAGCTCCAGGAGCTTCCGCGGACATTATTTCTGGAGGCCAAGCAGAAGGGCTTTTCCGACAAGCAGATCTCCATCCTCACCCGCTCGAATGAACTCAGCGTCCGGAGTGTCAGAAAAAAAATGGGGATCCTTCCCTGCGTCAAGCAAATTGATACGCTGGCCGCCGAATATCCCGCCAAGACCAACTATCTTTATCTAACCTACAATGGTTCAGAAGATGATCTCGTTTTCCGGTCTGACAACAAGAAGATCATGGTTTTGGGCTCCGGTTCCTACAGCATCGGCTCGTCGGTCGAGTTCGACTGGTGCTGCGTGAGCGCGGCCCTGAGCCTCAAGAAGATGGGGTATTCGACGATCATGGTCAACTACAACCCTGAAACGGTTTCAACGGACTACGATATTTGCGACAAGCTCTATTTCGATGAGCTGAGTTTCGAGCGGGTTGTCGACATCTATGAGAAAGAGAAGCCGGGCGGGGTTGTCCTTTCCATGGGCGGCCAGATCCCCAACAACATAGCCACGAAATGCTTCAAGGCGGGCATGAAAATCCTGGGGACCTCGCCCCGGGACATCGATCGCGCGGAAAACAGGTTCAAGTTTTCCCGGTTGCTCGACGGGCTCGGGATCGACCAGCCTGCCTGGAAGGAACTCCGGACGCCGAAAGAAGCCAAAGAGTTCTCCAGGGCGATCGGCTATCCCGTTCTCATCCGCCCGTCTTATGTTCTGAGCGGCGCGGCGATGAGCATTGTCTTCAACGAGAATTATCTCGACCAATACCTGAAGAAGGCGTCCAAGGTCTCGCCCGAATATCCGGTGGTCATCTCCAAGTTCATCATGAACGCCAAGGAGATAGAAATGGACGCCGTAGCCGACAGAGGCGAAGTGATCGCCTCGGCCATTGTCGAGCACATCGAAAACGCGGGCGTTCATTCCGGGGACGCGACCATGGTTCTCCCGCCGCAAAAATTGTATATCGAGACGATCCGAAAGATCCGGGACATCGGAAGGCAGGTCGCCCGGGCCCTGGCCATCAGCGGTCCCTTCAATATCCAGTTCCTGGCCAAGGACAATGAGATCAAGGTGATCGAGTGCAATTTGAGGGCTTCGCGCTCCTTCCCTTTTGTTTCCAAAGTCGCCAAAACCAATTTCATCGATCTCGCCGTGAAGTCCATGATGGGGATCGGCGCGAAGAATCAGAAAACGACGCTGGACCTGAACTATGTGGGCGTCAAGGCTCCACAATTTTCTTTCTCAAGGCTCAAGGGCGCCGACCCGACTCTCGGAGTGGAGATGGCTTCGACGGGCGAGGTCGCCTGCCTCGGAGAGGATGTTCACGAGGCCTTTCTGAAGTCGATCCTCTCGGCGGGCTTTGTTCTTCCCCAGAAGAGCATCCTCCTGAGTATCGGGGGAGAAACATCAAAACACCGCTTCCTCGCCTCGGCAGGGATCCTCAAGGAGCGGGGATTCTCGCTCTTGGCCACGGAGCACACCTCCAGGTTTCTCAGAAGGAACGGCATTGAGACGACACTGCTCTATAAGATCCACCAGGCCCGGGAGCCCAATATCCGGGATTACATTGTCCAGAGAAAGATCGATTTTGTCATCTCGATCCCTAACCCGGACAAGAGGGTTGAGTTCGATTCCGATTATCGACTGCGCCGCATGGCCGTCGATTTCTCGATTCCCCTGCTGACGAACCTTCAAGTTGCGGAGCTTTTCGTCCAGGCCATCGCCAGCAAGGGGCTTGAAGACCTCAAGGTCAAGCACTGGGGTGAGTACGAATGAATAAAGAGCAAACGGATCGCGTTTCGAATTTGCAGGGAGTACGGTCCCTATTTATTATTCAATGATGCTGACCCTGGCGTCATGGGCCAGGGTGAAGTGGCCTTCGACAATCACTTTTTCGCCGGCTTTCACTCCATCTAGGACCTCAGCGAATTGCTCGTTTTCGAGGCCGACTTCGATGTACCTCCATTTGGCCAAACCGTCTTCGACCACAAAGACGAGCTTCCGCCCGCCGCGGACCAGCACCGCCTCCTGGGGGACGAGCAGGCGGTCCTTGTAGACATCGGCGGCGATTTCCACCTCGGCATGCATTCCCGGCTTGATCTCTTCTCGCGAATTGCCGACGGCAATGTGAACAGCGCAAGTCTTGTCCTCTGGGTTAATGACCGGGCTCACGGCCGCAACCCTTCCTTTAAAAACCTCCTCCGGGTAGGCGCTGAACCGGAGATCCACTTCTCTTCCCACCCTCATCTTCCCAACTTCGCTCTCCAGCACTCTGGCTATGACCTTGATTTCGTTGATATCGACCAGGGTAAAAAGCTCTCGTCCATTCTCGATGTGCTCTTCGGGAGAAACCTTGATTCCGGTAATGATTCCGGCAAAAGGAGCCAGGATTCTTGTTTTTTCAAGCTCCATCCTGGCGATCTTCACCTCCACCACGGCCTCGGTCAAGCCCTTGGAGGCGGCCTGGATTTCCTCCTTCTTCATTCCCGTCTCGATCAGGACCAATTCACGATCCTTTTGCGCTTTTTCGAAATCCGTCCTGGAGAGAAGTCCCTTATGAAAGAGAACCTCGGCCTTTTCAAAATCCTCCCTGGATTTCTTGAGCCTCTCCGTGTTGGAGCTATTGGAGTCCTGGGCTGAGGACGCAAATTGATTTTCGAGGAGGAGCGAGGAGAGAGCCTTCAAACGGCGGGCCTCAGCCGTTTCCAGTCTCAACCTGTATTCCTGGTCGTCGAGTTCCACAAGCAGGTCCCCACTCTTGACATGTCGCCCCTCCTGAACATCCAGTTTCTTGATCACTCCTGCGACCTCGGCTTTGAGAGCGATTCTCCGTTCCGTCACGGCCTCGCCCGGGGATTTGAGTCTGATCACAAGCTCACCCCTGGCTGCGGCCACGGCTTTGACCGGAAGAGGCGCCTCTTCCGTTTTCTGGGCCGATGCCGCCGATGGCTTCGTTTTCGAATCCTCAGCTTGCTTTTCGGGATTCTTCTCGATGACGAGGAAATAGATGAACACTCCGATGACAATAACCACCAGGAAAAGGGTGAGCCAACCTTTTTTGATGATCATTTTGTTTCTGGTCTCCTTTTTACTCCTCAAACGCGGCGCCAAACCTCGCCCATCTCTTTGAGCCTCTCCTGGGCCCAGAAGCGGAATCTATCTCCATAAAAATAAAAGATGGGAACGATGATCAGGACAAAAATCGTCGAACTCACCAGCCCTCCCGCCGTGCAAAGGGCCAGAGCGGACCAAATCTGTCTTCTTCCTGTCTCGACCTTGATCAGGAGCATGGGCAAGATGCCAAAAACCGTTGTGCTTGTGGTCATGAGGATCGGCCTGACCCTTTCCCTTGTTCCCTTGAGAACCGCATCGAGCAAAAGAAATCCCTGCTTTCTCTTGAGGTTGATGTGATCGACGATCAGGATGGCATTCTTGACGACGATCCCACTAAGCAAAATGACGCCTATATAAGCCGAAGAATCAAAGGGGTAGCCCGCGATAATAAACGCCAGGAAAACACCCACGAGCTCCAGGGGGACGGCCAGCATGATAAAAACCGGCTGGAGGAATGACTCATAAAGCGCGGCCAGGATCATGAAAATAATGGCCAAGGAAAAAACGATGGCAAATCTGATTTGGGTTTTTTCTTCCTCGGTCATCCGCCACCTTTCCACAAGGGTTGCGGAAAATCCAGGGGGGAGCTGCAAACTCGCATAGACGGCTTTCTTGTAATTCTCCGCCGCCTTGGAAGGGCCCCTGAATTCCCACATCAGGGTCTGCTGAAACTGTTGATTCTCCCGGTCGATCGACCCCGTGATGGGGCGTTCTTCGAGGGAGGAGATCTCTCTCACTCTCAGATACTCGCCCGCCCGTGTCCGGAGCAGCGCATCTTGGAGCTGATGAAGGTCCAACTCATCCGCTTCGGGAAACTTGATCGCCAACTCCTGTTCTTTCCCGTCGATAAACAACTTGAGCGGGATTCCGAAACGGCCCTGGAGAAGCGTTTGCAGGTGGAAGTAGAGATAATCGGGGTCGATGCTGTATTTCTGTAACTCCTCCCGATCGATCTTCAACACGTATTCAAAGGACTCTGTTCCCCCCCAGCCGTAACGGCTGGAAATTATCTTGACATCCTTGATCCGCGGGTTTCTCTTGAGCCTCTGCTCCAGCTCGGAGGTGATCATTTTGAGTTTCTTGAGGTTATAGCCAAAAAACTTGATCCGCGAGTCGTAGTAGGCTCCAGTCCCCATGCTCGAATAATAAGCTTGAGGGTCGAATCCAAAGATACCGATGCTGATCCCGGCAAATTGGGTCGCGAGCTGGATCAATTTTTCTTTCAACACGTAAGGCCTAGAGGACCTTTCGATCTGTGGAGGGAAAGAGATGAGAATGCCGGCGCTTTCCGCCCGGACGGAGGCATTCATTTCCTTTTCATAATCGGCCTCCAAAATTTTTTTTTCGAATTTCTTGATGACCCCGTCGGTCTGATCGATTTCTGATCCCGGCGGCATTTCCACGCTCACGTAGAGATTTTCCCTAGAATACCATCTAAAAAACTCGCCCAGGGTTACTTCTGATCTGAACCACCTGTAACTTCCATACAGCAAAGCCACCACAACAATGAGCACTTCGACAGGATGACAGAGGAGAAATCTAAGGGTCCTCTCATAAAGGTTCCGGAGCTTTTCTCTCGGCTCCGTTTTTTTGACTTTCAAGAGGGCGGGGCTCAGGGCCGGGATGAGAGAGAAGGAGACAAGGAACGAAGCCGTCAGGGCCGCGGAAATGGCAATCGCGAGGGGGAGATAATAGATCTTAAGCCTCCCCTCGAAATAGGGGAAGCAGAAGAAGACGCTGACGACCGTCAGAGTCGAAGCCAGAACGGGAACAAAGACCTCTTTTGAGCCCTGGATGGCCGCCCTCAGCGGCGGAAGCCCTTTTTCTCTCAGGCGGAGTGTATTCTCGAAAACGACGATGGAGTCATCAACGAACATCCCGAATCCGAGGGCGAGAGCCCCCAGGGTCAACATATTCAGAGAGATCTTGAATAAATAGATCAGGTTAAAGGTGATGACGACAGAAAAAGCGATCGAGGAAAGGATGAGCAGCGAGGGCGCCACCCTCCTCAAGACCACGAAGATGAGTCCAAAAACAACAAGAATGATGATGACGGCCAGAAGATAAAGCTGCCGCAGGTTCTTTTGGATCTCTTCGCTCTCGTCGTCGACAACCTTAAAAATGAGATCGGGGGGCAATTCCTTCTTGATCAGCTCGAGTCTCTTTTTAACCTCTCTCGCGACCCGGAGCGAGTTGCTTCCTTTCTCTTTCATAACGGTCAACATGACGGTGGGCCGGCCGTTGATCCTGTTAATATAGCGGATGTCCCCATAAGAAGGGACAACCCGAGCCACGTCGCTGAGCTTGATCGAAACGCTGCCCGAAGAGGTCACAATCAGCTCACCAAGCTCACGCAACCCCTTTATCGATTCAGACATCCTGAAGATGTATTCCTGGGTGCCCTTCTTCATCCGCCCGGCCGGGAAAGTCCGCAGACCCTCGCTGATGGCGCGGTCAACCTGGTAGGGATGGATGTCCAGGCCCTTGAGCTTTCTTTTGTCGAGGATGATCCTGATCACAGGGTCCGCGCCGCCGCTCACCTCGACCTTGGCGACGCCATGGACCGAACCTATCCCGAATTCGAGCTTGTCTTTGACCAATTCTCTTAATTTTTGGAGGGGGTAGTCGCCGGAAATCGTATAGGTGAGGAAAGGCCGCACCCGAAAATCTTCAGGCACATGGGGCACGATGTCCGGCCTCACGCCGTAAGGAAGATTCGATTTCGCCTTGGCGATACCTTCTCTCAACGAAAGATTCACAAACTCCATGTTCACTTGAGGGTCGAGCTCGAGAGTGATCCGGGACATTCCGAGATGCGATTCGGAAGCAATTTTTCTGACACCTTTGACCTGAGAAGACAATTCCTCGAGAGGAGCCGTGATCCTTGTTTGGATAATCTCTGGAGAAACCCCCGGCCATGAGGTCTCGACGCTGACCTGAGGAAACTCCTCCTTCGGGGCGAGCTCCAGCGGAGTATTGAGAAACGAATAAATGCCGAGGACGAGCATCGCCAAAAAAAACATGGCCGTGGCGACCGGCCGCTCGACGAATATTTTCATGCTGGCCTAGTTTGCAGTTTGTTCTCTCGCCTTTTCTCAACCCACTCGTAGACGACGGGGATTTGGATGAGAGTCAGGAATGTCGAGAACAGAAGGCCTCCGGCGACAACGACGCCCAACGGTTTCAGAAGCTCTGATCCTCTCTCCAAGGCGAGGGCCATGGGAATGAGCCCTATGACCGTGTCCAGGGAGGCCATGAGAATCGCCCTCAGCCTGGTCATGCACCCTTCTACAACAGATTCGCGGAGGGGCTTTCCGCTTCTCCGGAGGCGGTTTATAAAATCGACCTCGACGATGGCATCGTCGACGACAAGCCCCACCAATACGACCATCCCGATGATCGAGATAACATTCAGGCTCTGTTTGGCTACATACAGAGATAGAAAGGCGCCCGCGGCGCCCATGGGCAATGTGAGCATGACCAGGAAGGGATGGAGGAGTGACTCAAATTGGGCCGCCATGATCATATAGGTCAAGAGGATGCCAAGGACGAGCGCTAGGATCAGACTTCGGAAAGACTTGCCCATCTCTTCCTGCTCGCCGCCATAAGTGATCCGGTAATTCTCCGGAAGCCGAATCCCCTTTATTTTTTCATTGATGGCCGGGACGACCTGGCTGATTTTGGCGTCACGCAGATTCCCCGTAACCAGGATCTCCCTCTGCTGGTTCTCGCGCCGGATTTCCTGGGGTCCCTTGGCAGACTCGTACGTCACCAGGTCCCGCAGCGGTATAAGCATTCCCTGATGAGAGAGCTGTCCGTTGAGGAGCGACTCGATATTGGCCCGTGAGCCCTCTTCAAGCCGGACCAGGATGTCGTATTTTTTCTCCCTCTCATTGAACTGGGTCGCGACCCTTCCCCGGACCGCGCTCACCAAAAAGCCGCCGATCACACTCGGGGAAAGGTTGGCGTACTTGCTGAGGGCATCTTTTTTGATTTTGATTTTGAATTCCGGCTTGCCCTCTCCGATATTGGTGTTCAAGTCGACGATTCCCTTAACGCTCTTGAGCTCGCCGACAAGTTTCAGCGAAATCTCCTTGAGTTTGTCGAGGTCGTCCCCCTTGACCTTGAGACCGACTTCGGCTGACGAAAAAGCCAAGAACTCCGCTAAGCTTGATTGTTCCCTCACCATCGAATAGCTGACATCAGGGAAATCCAAAAGCTTGCGCCTGAGAAACTCGAGCGTCGGCTCGAACTGTGCAGGTTTTTCCACCTCGACAAAGATCTGGGCGGAATTGAGCGAGACATCAGGACTCAGGCTTTCCATTCCGCTCACGATTCCGATCTGGGAGAATGTGACCTTGACCGGTTTGAATGTCTTGAGATTGCGCTCGAGAGAAGAGACAATGTCCGCCGTCTGCTCCAGCGAGTAATCGACCGGAGTTTTCAATCGCAATTCAAAAGACGTGGCTTTGATCGGCGGCATTTGCTCACGCGGAAGCCGGGAGCCGATAAAGAACGTCGCCCCGAAAAAAACAAGAGAAACCAGAGCGATTGTGCTTTTGTGGTCCAGGCTCCACACCAGCCATCCCCTGTAGCGCGCGACAAAGGGAAAATAGACGCTATTAAAGGCCCGGAACGCCGCGTGGAGGATGGGCCTGAACGGAAGGGTCAGGTATCGGAACGCCAGGGCCAGGAGCTGACCCAGGAAACTGACGATGATCGTCAACCCAAAACGGATCCATTTCAGAATTCCGTACAAGAGCCATTGCAGTCCCTTCCAGGGAGAGAGCAGGACTCGGAATTTCTTCCCCGGGGAGGTCCTTTTGTGTGGGGGGCCGGCCGAATCCGGACTCGGCTCCGCATCTGTTATCTGAAATTTGAACTTGCGCGCCTGGAGCATCGGGAGAAGTGTCAGGGAAACCAGGAGCGACGCCATGAGGGAAAAGGTTACCGTCAGGGAAGCGTCCTTGAACAACGGCCCGGCGACGCCATGGACATAAATGATCGGCAGAAAGACAACGACCGTGGTCAGCGCGGTGGCGGCGACAGCTCCCCCGACTTCCTTCGCCCCGGTATAGGCCGCTTCGGCCGGGCTTTTCCCCAAGCTCCGGTGGCGAAAGATATTTTCCGAGATGACGTCGGCGCAGTCGTCGAGCATGCCCACCCCCAAAGCTAATCCTCCCAGAGACATGATATTGAGGGTGACGTTGCAAAAATAGAGGAGATTGAACGTAGCGATAATCGAGATGGGAATAACGAGGTTAATAATGAACGGAGTTTTCCACTCCTGGAGGAAAATCAAGACAACCAGAAAAACCAATATCGCCCCCTGGAAAATTTCGTCCCTCACAGCCCCAATTGCAGTTTCGATGTATCCCGCCTGTTCGGAGACAATGAAGATATTGGTGCGTGGGTTCTCTTTTTGGATCTGATCAATCACCTTCTTGGCCAGCTTGGTGACTTTGACGGTGTTGGTGCCGGATTCCTTGCGGACGAGGATGCCGACGCTTTCGTTTCTATCGAGTCGGGTTATTCCCTGCCGTTCCTTGAGGGCGTCCTTGACCCGAGCGATGTCCTTGAGCTTTATAACTCCCCGTTCTTTTGTAGTTTTGAGGCTGATTTGCTCGATATCCTTAAGGGACTCGAATTCTCCGGCGACCCGGATGGCATATTTGAACATGCCTTTGCGGATGGTCCCGCCCTGGAGGCTCCGGTTAAAATCGTTGATCCGAGTCGAAACCTCGTCAATTGTGAGGCCGTAGAGCGCGAGCCGTTGAGGATTGATCTCGACCTGGATTTCCCGCTCGACCCCTCCCGTGATCTCAGCCGAGCCCACGCCCTCGATTTGCTCCAACCGGGGCTTGACCAGTTCTTCGGCAAACTCCTTGAGCTCGAGCAGATCGCTCTCGCCTGAAATCGCCAAGACCATGATCGGCTTGCTCTGGGGGTCAAAGCGGATAATGGTCGGCTTTTGGGCGCCTTCAGGGAGTCCGTCGCGTGCGCCGTCGAGGGCCTCGCGGGTGTGGAGCATGGTGAATTCCAGGTCCGTGCCCCAGCTGAATTCGAGCGTCATGTAGGAGACGCCTTCCTTAGAGATAGATTCGACACGGCGGATTCCTGGAATTCGACTGACCGCCGCTTCAAGAGGGGTTGTCACGAGGGTTTCGATTTCTTCGGGGGCAACGCCGGGAAACCGGGTGACGACGGAGAGGCGCGGGTAGCTGATATTAGGCAGAAGGTCAACTCCCAACTGCCGGAGCGAAACAATCCCGAGCAGAACGATGGCCACATAGAACATGAGGAGCGCCACCGGCCGGTCGATTGAAAGCCGGGCGATCTTCACGGGATCTCCTCGGGATATACCTTGGTCTGCCCCATATTTAACAGACGCCGCTCAGGCCCACAAATTGTCATTGCAGATCGGTGGATTTTTGCGGCCGTGTCTGGTTCCAGCTCTTTTCTTGGCCGCCAAGGCGAGATCCTTCCGGCTGCTCTTCTGGAAAACACTTCAGAATACTCTGTCCCATCCCAGAGTCCCAAACCTGGAAGCATTATACTTCAAACAAATCAATAAATACAGGCAGGAACGGAGCCCGGGGTGCCTCCATTTTGACATGACTCGGCTTGCGGTGATATTCTTGTTTTGTATCCAGCTAAGTTGCTGTGGCCGCGAAAAATACATGGCGTAGGGAGAGATTGGATGCCAAAGAACGCACTTCTTGTCGTCGATGTCCAAAACGATTTTTGTCCGGGCGGGGCGCTGAGCAGAAGCAAAGCAGGATCATGGCAAAAAAGAGAATCGGAAGTTTCTGCATCTTCTCAACTTCCTGCTATTTCCAAGAAACCAATTTCCCCCAATTCTTAATGCTCAACCTCTGGATTAGCGAATAATCAGAGTCGCCGACTGGCGAAAGGCAATAGCCGTAACCGCCTTTGATCTCGTAGAAGTAAACGGGAGGCGTCTTAATCCGATAAAGATATCGGCCGCGATTGTCGAAGAAATCATAGGTTTTGCCCTGTTCCTTGGAGCCGAATGGTCGAAATCTCTCAACATAGATATTTCCAAGGTCATCGGCCTTGAGATCCCCAAAATAGGGCTCGTATTTCGGCAGGGCGCCAAATCGCCTTTCGACCTCATCTCGAGTGAGCTTGAATCGGGGGTCGATAGTCTCTTGATTCTTGAGGAATAGATTAATCCTAGCCTGCTTTTCCCCGTTCGTCAGAGGCTCCCTAGGTTCATCCTTTTCCACCTGCATCGCTATATTTCCTATCTTATCGGTCACAAACAACTTGTAATCCTCGCTATACCCGAACATTCCAACATTCTCTGATGGGCAAAAGTAGAGTTGCGGGAAGACAGCAGTTCCGCCGATTGGCCATTCCTTTTTTCTCGGGAGAGTATGCCAGACGTATTCAGCTAGATTTTTCAAACGCTTTCCCTGCCGGGAAATGATGGCGACTCCGCGTCTCATCTCTTCCTTTGATCTAAACGATGCTAAGAGGAGGATGTTTTTATTATTAAGGACCACAAAGTCAATTGTGCCTGACGGGGCGGGGATCGTCTCGATGAATTTCCCTCCGTTATTAAACTCACTTAACCGCCCGCCGGTCGAAGAATCAAAAACATAGATATTCCCATCTTGGTCTAAATGAATGAGTTCGGGCTGCCCCCCAAATTCTCCAGGGCCTTGACCCTTGCGGCCGAATGTCGCTAGGAGTATCCCCTTCGAATCGAATTTTTGGACCCGATCGTTCTCGGCATCCAAAACGAAAATGTCGTCCTTGGAATCAACCGCTATCCCGATCAGTCCATAATAAAGCGTGCTCTCATCTTTCGGGTTCCCGATGCTCAAGTCTTCTTCAAGTTCGAGCTTGATCTCGCCATATAAAGGCTCCCTGGGGTTCTTGACCACTTTAACCCCATTTTCGAGGACAATCGCGCCCTTCCATTCGGATTTCTGGGAATTTCCGTCTTCGGCGAAATTCAATTGACAAAAAAATAAAATAATTAATGAAAGCGCGCGTCTTTTTTTCGCCACCGTTCCCCTGCCGGTTTGAAGATAGACCTTTCACGGAGGCTTGTCAAACATTTAGGCACCGCCCCAGGGTGCGCGAAACCGGCCGCGCGTTAACGGCGAAACTAAGCTGAGAAATCGCAGGAAATGCTCATAGCCTTCAACTCCCCAATCACTGACCGAAGGGTGTCCCCTTGGGGAACGTCCCCCAGTTTAAGCGAAGGGTTGCTCGATGGACGGGCTGGGCTGGGTAAAAAATTTAGCCCCGTCCTCGGTGATGTGAAAGTCGTCCTCGAGACGCACTCCGAATTCGCCCGGAATGGCGATCATCGGCTCATCCGTAAAACACATGCCCGGCCGCATTGGAGTCTTGTTGCCACGAACAAGGTAGATCCATTCGTGGCCGTCGAGCCCGATGCCGTGTCCGGTTCGATGCGGCAAACCGGGGAGCTTATAGCCAGGACCAAATCCGGCCTTGACAAGAACTCGTCTCGCCGCCGCGTCCACTTCCTCGCACGGCACGCCAGGTTTCGCCGCATCAAAAGCAGCCACTTGAGCCTCTTTTTCCAGGTTCCAGATATCCCTCTGCCGCTGAGTGGGTTTTCCGAAAACAATCGTCCGGCTGATATCCGAGCTGTAATGTTCGACGCTGCACCCTCCATCCATGAGGACGATCTCGCCCTCCTGAAGCGACCGCGGCTTGATGCTCCCATGGGGGAAGGACGAAGAAATTCCGAAGCTTGCGCCGATCCCGCCGGAAGTCCCGAGGGCTCTAAACGCAGCTTGGGCGTTAGCGCCAAAATCGCCGGCGGTCATCCCCTCCTTGAGCATAGCGATAGCCGCCTTATAAGCTTCGATTGTCATATCGTTGGCCCTCTGCATCAAAGCCAGTTCTGCTGGAGATTTTATCACCCGACATCCGATTGTCACAGGGTCCGCGCTGACAAATTCCAGGGCCGGGGCTGCTTTGCGGATCCCATCATAAGTGAAGAATCGCACCCTCTCTTCTATGCCGATCTTCCCGGTTCTGATCCCTAGGTCTTGGAAGACGCCCGCGATCTTCGCGTAAGGGCTTTCGTCCTCTTCCCAGGTCCGGATTTCCTTCCCGAAACGGATGATCTCTCTCGCCCGATCTTCCTCAAACTTCGGACAGACCCAGACCATGTCACCGCGGGCCGGCAATATCCAGGCAAAGACTCTCTCGCTCAACCACCAGGAGACATCGGTGAAATAGATCAGACTCGTGCCGCCCTCGACGCACATGGCCTCAATCTTATTTTCGACCATCAGACGGCGGGCTTTTTCTATTCGAGCCAACCGTTCATCGTCGGAAATGGGCACTATGCCCTGAGTCATCGGCTTGAGCATGCTGAGCGGAGTCTCTATCTGGCCCGCCGTTGTCAGCCGCGGTGCCCCCGTCGCCCCGATCAGGCCCAAACCCGCCGTGCCGGCTGATAATTCCAGGAATTTTCTTCTGTTCAGGCTCATCTTCCACCTCACAGGAGATTCGCAGCGTTCTCGATCGGTGAAGATTCTATTCGAGGCGCCCGCAAATATCAACTCGGCAACCTTTTAGGGGTTAGCGCCGTATAATAAATTGACAAGCTAAAATGACAATGCTAATTCTATACTTGAGACCGGATTATGAAATGCCCGCAATGTCAGGCGGAAAATCAACCAGACAGCCGCTTTTGCAATAAATGCGCGACCCCGCTCGCTGACACTCCATCGCCCGCCCCGCCAGAGCCGGGAACTTCGTATACCAAAACCCTTCAGATGCCTCTCACCTCTCTCTCCAGGGGCATGTTTTTTGCGGGGCGCTACGAGGTCATCGAAGAATTGGGCAGAGGGGGCATGGGCCGGGTATATAAGGTCTATGACCAAAAGATCAAAGAGACCGTCGCCCTCAAGCTGATCAATCCCGAGATCGGCCTCAACGAAAAAGCGATCGAACGTTTCAGGAACGAATTGAGATTCGCCCGCAAGATCTCCCACCGCCACGTCTGCCGTCTCTATGACCTGGGGGAAACGGGATTTACCCATTTCATCACCATGGAATACGTGGAGGGTGAGGATCTGAAAAGGTTCATCAAGAAATCCGGTCAGTTGACGCCCGTCAAGGCCGTGAGCATCGCCCGCCAAGTCTGCGAGGGGCTGGCCGAGGCCCACCGGTTGGGCGTCATCCACCGGGACCTCAAGCCCCAAAACATCATGATCGATCGGGAGGGGAATGCCCGGATCATGGATTTCGGGATAGCCCGCTTCATGGAGAGTGATGGAGTCACCGCTTCCGGAGTCATGATGGGGACCCCGGAATACACATCCCCCGAACAGAACGAGCTCAGGGAAGTGGATAAACGCGCCGATATCTATTCCCTCGGGGTGATTCTTTTCGAGATGGTCACCGGCCGCGTCCCCTTCGAAGGCGAAACGCCTTTGAGCATCGCCATGAAACACAAAAGCGAGGCTCCCGGCAACCCGCACGAGCTCAACCCCCATGTCTCGGCTGCGCTGGCCGACGTGATCATTCGCTGCCTGGAAAAAGACAGAAAAAAGCGGTTCCAGAGCGCCGAAGAGCTGCTGGCGGCACTCATGCCAATCGAGAAGGGATTCCCGACCGCGGAAAGACTCGCCCCCAGGGCCGCGACACCGCGGAGGAAAATCGTCATCCCGGCGCTCATCCTCATCATTGCCGCGCTCGTCGTTATGGTCCAGCTTGCCTCGCGCCGCCGGAATACTTTTATTGTGCCTCAACTCATAAAAACCCAGAAGCCAGTTTCCCCGCCGCCGGTTTCGCAAGAGCCTTCGACAAGCGCCGAGAACGTCCCCAGCGGTGAGCCCACAAAAGCCGCAGAGAACAAGCCCGGACTTGACATCGTGGGAATGCTCGGCAGCGAAGCCTCGAAATATCTGAACCAGAAGGACCTTGAAGGCCTCAGAGGCGGCTTAACGGACGCCGCTCAATTCCTGGAAGGCTTTAAGGGAAAACTTCCCGCGGGGAGCGCCATCGAGGCAGCATGGAAAAAAACGTATGATCGGGTCAAGCAGGGCCAGCAACTCAACAAAGAAGGCAAAGCCGAAGAAGCCCAAAAAAGCAATCAAGAGGTCCAAGTTGAGATGCAGAGGCTGATGGGATTGGTCTCCCAAAGGCAGTCCGCCCAGGAGGCCAAAACCAAGATGGAAGCGGCCAAAATCCAGTCTCAAAAAACAGGACTTGATACCAAGAATCTGATCTACCGGCTGGCCAATTATGAAGAGCGCAGCGCTGATGAAGCCTTCACCAAGAACGACTACTCTGGGGCCAAGGTCCTCTACCAGATCTTGGAGCGCTCCTACCGGCTTGGCGCTCGGTGTGCTAACGATGAAATGTGCACCCAGGCTGTGAGAGAGATGATGGAAGGGTTCAAAAGAGGGCTGGAAGGATTGAACCACTCCTCCCTGGACCCCTGGCTCTATGAGTATGCCAAACAAATCGAACTACAGGGGAATCTCTACCAGAGCAAGAAAGAGTTCGAGAATGCCGCCGCCTCCTACATCCAGGCGGCCTTCCTTTATCAGAAGCTGAAAGAAAAATAACTGGGAAACGTCCCCTAGCTTATTTTAAGCCCCATAACGTAAAACATAAAAGCAAATTTGTCGCTGATCTCGTCGATCGCCTTGGTCGTGTTGCTCGAGCCGTGACCGGAGCGGGTCTCGATCCTGATCAGGACGGGATTCTTGCCCTGGTTCTTTTCCTGGAGCGTGGCCGCGAACTTGAACGAGTGCGCGGGGACGACGCGGTCATCGTGGTCGGCCGTCGTGATCAGGGTCGAGGGATAATTCACTCCGTCTTTGATGTTGTGCAGCGGTGAGTAGGAATAGAGATTCCGGAAGTCCTTCTCGTTATCGCTCGAGCCATACTCCACGACCCAACCCCAGCCGACCGTGAACTTGTGGTAGCGGAGCATGTCCATGACTCCGACCGCGGGAAAGGCGACACCGTAGAGGTCCGGGCGCTGCGTCATGCACGCGCCCACGAGCAGTCCGCCGTTCGAAGCGCCGGAGATGGCCAGCCTGGGCGTCGAAGTGTATTTTTCCCTGATCAGATACTCAGCCGCGGCGATGAAATCGTCGAAGACATTCTGCTTGTTGAGAAGCATTCCTGCCTTGTGCCAGGCTTCCCCGTATTCCCCCCCTCCCCTGATGTTGGCCTGGGCATAGATGCCGCCGTTTTCGAGGAGGAAAATGTTGGTCGGGTTGAAGGCCGGAAGCATACTGATATCGAAGCCTCCGTAGGCATACAGTAGGGTGGGATTATTGCCGTCGAGCTTCAACCCTTTTTTGCAGACGATGAACATCGGTATTTTGGTGCCGTCTTTGCTCGGATAGAAGACCTGCCTTGTCTCATAGTCCTCGGGGTTGAACTTGACTTCGGTCTGGCGAAAGATCTCCGATCGGCCGCTGGCGATGTCATATTTGTAAATGGTCGGGGGGTAGGTGAAAGACGTAAACGTATAGAACGTTATCTTATCATCGCGCTTTCCCCCGAACCCTCCAGCCGTCCCGAGGGCCGGAAGTTCGATCTCTTTGACCAGCTTGCCGGTGAGATCGTATTGATAAACCCTCGTATTGGCATCTTTGAGGTAGCTACAGAAGAGTTGGTCTCCAACGTCGCCGATCCCGCTCAGGACTTCAGGCTTTTCGGGGATGATCGTCTGCCAATTCTCCTTAGCGGGTTTCTTGGGATCCATCAGGACCGCCTTAAAATTCGGGGCATCTGTATTTGTATAAACCAGAAGTTTATCCCCGAAGTCGTCAATGACCGAGGTGTTGAACCCGAATCCGCTCACAAGTGGCTGGAAATCTGCCTTCTTAGCGGTGAGGTCCTTATAGTAGAGCTCGTTTCCATAGGTCCCTTCGGAAATCGACAGAATCATGTACTTTTCGTCATCTGTCACTTGGACATTTTTGTAACGCAGTGCGTGCTCTTTATCTTCATAGATGAGCGCATCTTTTTCTTGCGGATCGCCCAGTTTATGGTAAAAGACCTTCTGGTATTCATTCTTGGCCGTCAATTCCTGGCCCACGGCGGGCTGGTCATAGCCGCTGTAATAAAAACCGTGGCCCTGCCAGGCAGCGGGCGAGAACTTGAGCCATTTGATCCGGTCGGCCAGCTCTTTTTTGGACTCGATCTCCATGACCCGCAACTCGCCCCAATCCGAGCCTGCTTCTGAGCGGAGAAAGGCGGCGAAGCGGTTGTCGTTGGAGAAGCCGGCCAGCCCTATTCTCACCGTCCCGTCCGGGGAGAGAGCGTTGGGGTCGATGAAAACCTCGGGCTGCCCGTCCAGGCCTTTTTGCACGTAGATGACAGGCTGGTTCTGCAGTCCGTCATTTTTGAAGAAGAAATAATACTCCCCCACCCTGAACGGGGATGAATATTTGGGATAATTGTAAATCTCGGTGATGCGTTGGTGGATCTTGAGCCGGAAAGGTATCTTCTCGAGATAGGCAAAAGTGACCTTGTTCTCTTCCTGGACCCAGGCCTTGGTTTCCGCGGAATTATCATCTTCCAGCCAGCGGTATGGCTCAGCGACCTTCGTCCCAAAATAATCGTCGACCACATCGCCTTTCTTCGTGACCGGGTATGTAATCTTCGCACCCTGCTGCTGGCAGGAAACCAGAAGGGCCAGGACCAAAAAGCCGATAACAACAAACTGTTTTCTTTTCAAGCTGACCTCCTATTTAACCTCTTCATCAATAAAAACATTACGTTTCTTATCACAATAAAAAAGGGTCGTCAATCAAAATCAACCCTGAAGAAGTGAGCGCATTAGAGGGGGACGTTCCCCAAGGGGACACCCTTCAAGCCCAAGTTTCTGTGATCTCGCACATCTTAGAATGGCTGCTCTTTATGCTCTTGCTGATCAACACTGAGATCCTTCGCAAATGAGGCAATGAGGAAAGCCGCGAGGGGTGTCCCCTTGGGGAACGTCCCCCAGTAATGCTATAATACATTTCCATGCGTGTTCGAAAAGCCAAAAAGGCCGACCTGCCGCAAATTATCCGCTTGGCTAAGAAATGTGATCTCGACTATTCGGGAATGGAATCTGATTCCTTTTGGGTGGCCGCGGAGGGGCCGAAGGTCGCGGGAATTGTCGGCCTCAAAGAGCATCCCGATTGCGTCGAACTCTGTGCCCTGGGCGTGGAAGAAGCCAGCCGTGGGACGGGGCTCGGCAGAAAACTCGTCTCCGCCTTTATGAAGAAAGCGCCGGGTGAGGTCTTTCTGGCGACAATCATTCCCTCATTTTTCGAGAAATTGGGCTTCCGCAGAGTCACTGAGATCCCCGCGTCCATGGTTAAGAAATCGGACTGGTGTCGGGACTGCCGCAAAGACCTCTGTACGGTCATGGTCAAGAGTCACCCATGACTCAACCTTTCTTTCCGGAATTTAAAGCGATCGGCCTCGAAGATCTGGGCTTCATCAAAGACAAGATCGAACGCTGTCCTCCGGAAGCGAGCGAGGTCAGCTTCGCCAATACGTTCATCTGGAGGAACTTCGACCATCCCAGGTGGACTCTTGTCAACGACAACCTCTGCCTCTTTTTTGAGCCGCCTTCTGAGCCGCCCTATTTTTTGCAGCCCATCGGAGACACCCGCACTCGAGAGACAATCGAAAGTTGTTTGACCTGCGCGCCGAGGCTCGCCCGCATCCCTGAATCTTTTGTCGCGGCCTTCGGAAAGGACTTCCGGTGCGAGCCGGATCGGAACAATTTTGATTACGTCTACCTGACCGAGGAGTTGACCAATCTTAAGGGCAAAAGATTTGACGGGAAACGAAACCGGATCAAGAAATTTGAAAAAAACCATCGCTGGGAGTATCGCCGGATATCCTCCGATTGCCTCTCGGACTGCGGCAAGCTCTTGGATGAGTGGATCAAGGCCAAGGCCCCACAAAACGGATCCATGTGTGGCGAACAAAAGGCCATTCTCGAAGCCCTGGCCAATTTTGAAGTCTTGGGTTTTAGGGGCTGCGCTATCGAGGTTCAGGGCCAGATTGGGGCGTTTTCAATCGGGGAGAAACTGAACCCGGACACCGCGGTCATTCATGTCGAGATCGTTAATCCTGCCTACGAGGGTTTGGCCCAGTTGATCAATCGCGAGTTTGTCAGGAACGAATGGTCAAACTGCAGGTTTATCAACCGCGAACAGGACCTGGGCCTTCCGGGGCTGCGCCGGGCTAAAGCCTCCTATTATCCCGACCACATGGTCAAGAAATTCGACCTGAGGCGTTAGACCCAATCGCCAAAAACAAGAAAGATCGCAATCATCAAGCATCCCTTTTCACCCCTCCCCGAGGGGCGGAGCAGAGGCGATGCATTATCCGTTATGATAAGCCGATTGAAAAATCCTCTCCAAATCCTTACAATCAGTCAAACGTACCGATAAAGGAGGCTTCAAATGAACGGTAGGCTTTTCCTGAGAGTTTTTTATTTCGTGCTCTTCCTGGCTATGGTCGGAATGTGCACGTCTTCCGCCTTGCGCGCCGAGGACGAGGCCGCGATCGTCAAGAAAATGATCAAAGAATACACCACGGATGCCGCTTTTCTTAATGCCTGGGTTGACCATCTTCCCTATTCCCCCACCGTCCCTTCCCCGTACAAGGTTCTTGGCTATGTCAATGGGACGCCCGGAAAAATGACTTATTACGACGATATTTATAAATATTTTAAGATCCTGGCTGAAAAATCCCCAAACGTCGCCGTTTTCCCGATCGGACCCACCGACGAAGGGAAAGAGATGTTCGTCGCGGCCATCGCCGACCGTGAAACCATCGCCAACCTGAAATTCTACCAGGACCAGACGCTGGCTCTGTCCGATCCGCGAAAGACAGACGAGACCGCGGCCAAGGAGATCATCAAAAAGGCCAAACCGATCTACCATCTCACAGGAGGACTCCACTCCGCCGAAACCGGGAGCCCGGAGATGCTCACCGAGCTCGCCTACCGGCTGGCCGTCTCGGAAGAGGACCCGGCCAAAAAAATCCGGGAGAATATCATCACCCTGATCACTCCGGTCCTGGAAGTCGATGGCTGGCAGAGGCAGGTCGACTGGTATTACAGGATTACCAAAAAATTCACAAACATGGAGGATATCCCGCTGTCGACACCTCCGTTTTGGGGAAAATATTCTTTCCATGACAATAACCGCGATGGAATCCAGATATCCCAGCAGCTGACCAAAAACCTCTACAATTCATTTTTTCAATGGCACCCCCAGGTGACTCACGACCTCCACGAATCCCTGCCTCTCCTCTATATCTCTTCCGGATACGGACCCTATGACCCGAACCTGGAAGCGGTTCAGACGCAAGAGTGGCTGTGGATCGCTCAATACGAGATCGCGGAGCTGACAAAGTTGGGCATGCCGGGCGTCTGGACCTGGGGTTTTTTCGACGGCTGGTATCCGGGATACTTGCTCTGGCTCGGGAACAGCTATAACGGCATCGGGCGCTTCTATGAGACCTTCGGAAACGCCGGTGCTAATACCTATGACCGGGAGCTCAAAGAAAAATTCATGGGCAAACCGGTGACGGCCAAGGAATGGTACAGGGCCTTTCCGCCGCCCAAGAAGGTCAAATGGTCGCTGCGCAATAACATCAATTACATGCAAAGCGGGGTCCTGGCCGCCCTTTCTTTGACCGCAATCAACAAGGACACCATTCTCTACAATTTCTGGAAAAAAGGATTCAATTCCTACACTAAGGGCAAAACCGAAGCCCCCTACGCTTGGGTCATTCCCTCGGGGCAAAAAAACGTCGGCGCGGCCAATGATCTGATCAATCTCTTGCTCGAGCACCGGATTGAAGTCAACAAAGCCGACCAGAAGATCAAGCTCAAAGACAAAGAGTTCCCCGCCGGAAGCTACATCGTCCGGATGGACCAGCCTTACCGAAACCACGCCAAAGACTTGCTCGAAATCCAGGAATTTCCCAAAGACGCGACAACGACACCCTACGATGACACGGGCTGGACCCTGGGACTTCTCTATGGTGTCAAAACAGAAAAAGTCGATGACCCTGAGATCCAGAAAATCCCCGTATCCCCAGTCAACGGCCCTCTCAAGTATCAGGGGCAATTCGTCAAGGGGATGAACTCGGATTCTTATTTGGTCAGGAACATCGGGTCGAACAGCCTCATCACCGCCAGGTTCGCCTTAAGCCAATACAAGATCTATGCGGCCGAGAAGGAATTCACGCTCAAATCTGAAAAACTCGCTCCAGGAACCTGGATCATTCCGGTCAAAGACAATCCCTCGAGCCTCGAACAGGACTTGCGGGCGGCTTCGGAGAAATACGGCCTTGAGGTGACAGGCTGCGACCAGAAGCTCGACGTCAGTCGACACGAACTGGACCTGCCGCGGCTGGGCGTCTACCACACTTGGCTTTACCCCCAAGATGCCGGCTGGGTCTTTTTCACCTTCGATCACAGCGGGATCAAATACACCATGGTCAATGACGAACGGCTCCGGAAGGGCGATCTTCAGAAGGACTTCGACGTCCTCATCCTTCCTAATGAGTTTGGCAACTTGACCATGATGCTACGGGGGATTTCTGCGAAGCATTCTCCCATTCCTTACAACAAAACCGAGGAATTCCGCTATCTCGGCGGAGTGGACAGCTCCGAGGACATCACGGGCGGGATGAAGCTCGAAGGCTTCCTGGCCCTGGAGAAATTCGTCACCGGCGGGGGCGTCCTCATCGCGCTCGACGGCGCTGCGGCCCTGCCGATCGAACTCGGATTTGCTGAAGACCTGTACTTCGGTCCCTCCGGAAAGCTTCAAGTCGTAGGGGCTATCGTCAAGGGAAAGGTCTTCAAGAAGGACCATCCGATAACTTACGGATGCTCCGATGAGGTGGCCATCTTCAAGGGATCGAACGCACTCTTTAACGTAAGCAAGAAATCTCTTAAATACATAGTCTTCCAATACGGGACCAAAGAGCCGACAGGATTCGAGTCCCAAGACGATTATTATTCCAGGCTTTATCCAGGCGAATTCGGCAACAATGGCGGAGCAGAAAAAACCGAAACTGGAAAGGCGGAAGAAAAAACAAAGGCTGCCGAGAACACCTCCCCGGTTTTGCTGAGCGGCCTGGTCCGGAACGACCAGGAAATGGATGGGAAGGCGGCCATCATGGATGTGCCCCGCGGCCAGGGAAGAGTCGTTCTCTTCAATTTCAACCCGCTTTATCGGAACATGAACCAGTCGAACTTTCTCTTCCTCTACAACGCCATCCTCAACTACAACGACTTGAAGAACTGAGGCCACAGGTTCACGGCGAATTCTTGAAGGGCCGCACGCGGCTCCAAATGACGGGTTTTCTTTGAGCAGAAGCCTGAATCCTGTATAATAACAATATAAACAATAAAAGGGGCGGGCCCAGAGAGGCCATCTCTCGCGACGGCGCCCGGAATATCGGCTAAAATCTGGGAGGTAGGTTCCTTGCGGACTGGAGATAAACAGAGATGATCCTGGGACTCGATTTTGGGGCAGAAATCTGCAAGGCCGTTCTCCTGGATGACTCGCTTCAGGTCCGGGGCCGGTGGGAAACCTTCAGCAGGGGCAATCCGGCCGGTGCCCTGGAAACGATCGCCGCCAACGTTTTCAGGAGCAATGTGGGGCCTCAGCTCAAAGTGGGCGTCACCGGCTCGGGAAGAGATGCGTTTGACTTGGGGAGCAAAATCGAGGCACTCAACGAACTTGTCTCGCTCGCTCTCGGTGTCGTCCATTTGTATCCAATCGCCCGTTCGGTGATCGAGATCGGAGCCGAGAGTTCTGTTTGGCTGCTTCTTGGCCCGGCTCCAGCCCCAAACTCGCAGCCGGAGATCATGGACTTTGCCATGAACGAGCGGTGCGCCGCCGGGTCAGGAGCATTCCTGCGTCAGCAGGCTTCGCGGCTAAAGCTCACCATCGCCGAGTTCTCTGAGCTCGCGGCTTCAGCCCGGAAAGGGGCATCTATAGCGGGCCGCTGTTCGGTTTTCGCTAAGTCGGATATGATCCACCATCAGCAGAAAGGAACCCCGCTCCCCGAAATCGCTTATGGAGTCTGCCTCGCCCTTGCCAGAAATTTCGTGGCCACGATCTCCCGCGGCAGAGAGTGTTCCCCCCCCGTCTGTGTGACCGGAGGCGGCGCCCTCAACCAGGGACTTCTCAGGGCGTTTGGCGAGATTCTCGGACTCGAGGGAGATGATTGGATGATCTCAGATTGGCCGCTCTACAGCTGCGCCCTGGGCGCTGCCCTTGGAGCCGCCCGTTCCGGACAGGCCATTTCACTGGAGAGCCCCCGAGATGTGCTGGATCTTTTGAAGCCAAAGAAATCTTATCCCAAGAGCAAGTATTCTCCTTTGGGCCCGTTGGGCCTTCAGACGACGACCGAGCCGTCTCTCGCCGACGGGGACACCGCCCGAGGTTTTTTGGGTGTCGACGTCGGTTCGGTCAGCACCAACCTGGCCCTGGTCGACAATCGGGAGCGGGTGCTGGCAGGGGTCTACGTCCCGACAAGCGGACGGCCCATCGAAGCGGTCCGAGAGGGATATGGAATCTTGAAATCGAGATGCCGGGGCAAACTGGAGATCTCGGGTATCGGAACGACCGGGAGCGGCCGCTATCTGGCCGGAAAGCTCCTGCGGGCGGATGTTATTCACAATGAGATCACCTGCCAGATGGCGAGCACGGTCCATTATTTCCCGGAGACCGACACCATTTTCGAAATCGGAGGCCAGGACTCCAAATACATCAGTGTCAAAAGCGGAAAGCTTCGGGATTTCACCATGAACAAGATCTGCGCTGCGGGGACCGGGAGCTTTCTCGAGGAACAGGCGGAGCCACTGGGGATCAAGATCGAAGGGGAATTCTCAGCTTCAGCGGCGGAGGGACAATCCCCCTACGACCTGGGCTCCCGGTGCACCGTTTTCATGGACTCCGAGCTCGCCCACGCCGTGGGCCAGGGGGTCGCCCTTCCTGACCTGACGGCCGGACTGGCCTATTCCATCGCCCGCAACTATTTGGAGAAAGTCGTCGCCGGCCGCCCGGTCGGTCAGAACGTCGTCTTCCAAGGAGGTGTCGCTTCCAACGTCTCGGTGGTCAGGGCTTTTTCGCTTATATTGGAACGAACCGTCCAGGTTCATCCCTTCAATCGGATCTCGGGAGCAATAGGGGCGGCGTTGATGGCAAAAGAAAAAATTCAGAAGGTTGTCAGGTCCCTGCCGATTGGCCAGGAGATGGAGGAAAGAATCCGTCAAGAATATTCCGTCTCCAGCTTCGAATGCTCCCAGTGTTCCAACCGCTGCCAAGTCAACAGGATCTTGCTGGGAGAAGAGACTCTCTTCTTTGGCGATACCTGCGAGCGCTATACCTCCCGCCTGGCCCCTCTCCCGACCCAGGCAAAGGCGGCGCTCCCCGACCTCTTCAAAGAACGGGAAGACCTCATCGAATCGCTGATCCGCAATCCTCCAACGCCTGCCCTGAGGATCGGCCTTCCCAAAGCCTCCTTCATGTTCGAATACTTGCCTTTCTGGGTGACGTTTTTTAACAGGCTGGGATGCGCCGTCACGCTCTCGCCTGATTCCAGTGGAGAGGTGCTCGAGCGGGGACTCAAGAAGCTTCCGGCGGAAACATGCTTTCCGATCAAATTGGCCTTCGGTCACGTCAAGTCTCTCGTCAACACGGATGTAGACTGGATTTTTTTCCCCTCCCTCGTCGACCTGCACCGGAATCCTAGTAAACCGGTTTATCTCTGTCCCTACTGCGAACATGTTCCCTTTATGGTTCGATCGGTCTTGGAAACAAAACTCTTAACCCCTTCGGTCCTTTTTAACTCCGGGCCAGGCGATTTTGTGAAATCTATAGGCTCCATCAAAAAAATCCTGGGACTGGATGACGATTCCATTGAGACCGCTTACCTCGAGTCGTGGAAAGCACAAAAAGACTTCGGCCGGAAGCTGAGAAAGCGAGGAGAGGATATCCTCGGACAAATCGTTGGCAACGGCCTCCAGATTTGGGCTGTTCTCGGAAAGCCGTATAACGTTCACGATGCTTTCCTCAATTTGAACCTCGGCAAACATCTTCAGAAACTGGAAGTTCTCGCCCTGCCCATTGATTTCATTCCTTCCCACGGGGACCAGCTCCGCGGTTGGGAGTCCCGCCCTGTTTGGCAGTACAATCAAGAAATCATCTTGGCGTCGCTTTGGTGCACGGAGAATCCTTCAATCTTCCCGCTCATCCTTTCAAATTTTGGCTGCGGACCGGACGCCTTATCGATAAAGCACGTCGAAAAAATCCTGGAGTGGACCCCCCACCTTCTCTTGGAATTTGATGAGCACCGGGCAGAAGCCGGACTCATCACCCGGCTCGAAGCCTTCCTGGACGAAGTGACGTCTACCCCCCCGGAGCATAAAATACCCGTCCCCTTCATCGCCCAAAAAAAGGAAGATGCCAAGCCGATCGATGAATACCGGGCCCGTCCCTTTGTCCTTCCCTATTTTTCTGACCATGTCTACGCCTTTGCCGGAGCCCTCCGGAGCGTGGGCATCTCTGCCCGGGTTCTGCCTCCGCCCGACGGTGAGACTCTGGCCCTGGGAGAGGAATTCAGCTCGGGGAAAGAGTGCCATGCCTTTTCCTTCATGGCGGGTGACCTCGCCAAGATGGCCCTATCTCCGCGCCAGGGTGGAGAAGTATTTTGCTTTCCGGGCGCCAGGTACACTTGCCTCCTGACACAGTTCGAAGATGTCCTGAACTATCTTCTCCAGGATATGGGGATCAAAGACCTGAGTGTCTTCGCGCCCTCGATGGAACCTCTTTCCAGATTATTGGGAATCAGCGGACTGACCCGGCTCTGGAGGGGCCTCGTCGCCACAGATCTGCTGATCAAGGCGTCTTGCGAACGAAGGCCATACGAAACCCGCAAAGGCATGACCGATTTGGTTCATCAGATGAATCTCAATGATATCGAGAATTCCCTGGACCGTGCCTCCTTCGGACCGGCGTTGGGGAGATGCGCCGATCGCCTTAAATCGATCGACGTCCGGAAGGAGGAACGACCCGTTGTCGGCATCGCCGGAGACGCCTACACTCGCCAGCACCCGGTCGCCAACCATAACCTCTATCTGAAATTGGAGGCCATGGGCTGCGAGGTCTGGCCCTCCCCTTTCATTATTGACGACGTCGATTTCGGCCTGAAAAGGAGCCTGGACGAGAAACTCTCCAAATTGAAGCTTCACGAAGCCGCCGCGATCGGGCTCCTCAGCTTGAGGAAGTCGGTTGAGCGCCGGAGGGTGACAAAAAACCTAAGAGAAGCCCTGCCACGCCTGCGCGAACCCTCCTCCAAGGCCATCCTTGAATTTGTCGCTCCCTACATCGGGCCCGACAACAACCAGACTCTCCTCTTGAATATCGCCAAGATGGTCGACTTTGCCAGGCGAGGCGCGGACGGCGTCGTCAACGCGATCTGCTTCAACTGCATGCTGGGCACGGTCGCAGAGGCCCTGGCCGGACAGGTCCGCAGGGACTACAAGAATATTCCGCTGCCCACACTGATTTACGGCACGACAGAGCTTTCCTCAGAAAAATCGAAACTCGAGGCCTTTGTCTACCAGGTCCATCAGTTCGCTAAGAAAAAGAAGCCCTCGGTCAGCTGACAATCCTTCCGGCATGATCTTGAAACGCTTGGCCTGGGACATAGGCTGAGCCGGTTCTAGCCGTTTGTCTCGTGGAGCGCAACCACGAAGACAGCGGTCCAGGAGTTTTTTAGAGTCAGCCGCCAAGATTCACAGGCTAGGCTTTTCCGTAAACGGGGATCGCCGCTCCGCTCGTGACCGCTGCGAATTCGGATGCCAGGAAAAGCACCACGGCCGCGATGTCCTCCGGTTTGACCCACTTGGAAAAATCCCCGGCGGGAATGTCGCGGCGATTCTCTGGAGTGTCGATGGTGCTGGGGACGATGCAGTTGGCCGTGATGTTAAATTTCTTGACTTCTTCGGCGATCGTCTCCATCAGGACGACGACACCCGCTTTGGACACCGCATAGGCTCCCGACTTTACCCGGCCTTTTTTTTCAACCGCCGGCCTGGCGGCTACGCTCACGATCCGGCCATAATTTTCTTTCATCATGAACGGGAGAACAGCCCTCGAGCAAAGGAAGGCAGTTTTGAGGTTGAGGTCAATAAGGAAATCCCAGTCTTTCTCCGGGGTCTGGGCGATTTCTTGCCCTCCCAGATAGCCCCCCGCCAGATTCAAGAGCACATCGACTCGGCCGTGCTTTCGGATAACCTCCCCGACCAGCCGCTCGACCTCCGTTTCGAGCGTTACGTCGGCCTCTACCCCCGACAGGGCGATTTTCCATTCGGCTGTGGATTCAGCCAGTTCTTTGAACTTCTGGGCATTCCGATAGGCGGCGACAACACGAGCCCCCTGATCCAACAGCAACTTCACGACCGCTCTCCCTAGAGTGCCGCTGGCTCCGGTGACCAAAGCGACTTTGTCCTTCAAAAGAAGCGATTCGGCCATGGCACCTCCCTTCTCTCCTCCACAATAAAATTTTCACACGGGAGGCGAAACAAGTCAACTCCGCCACTCGAGCGGAGGAGTTGATTGTTGTTCCTGTCGCTGCTAAAATGAGTTTGGGTCAGAAAACTTTGAGCGCAAAGATGAGTCCTGTGGTCAAAATCCGAAAGTACAGGCCCGCCGACCTCGAACAAGTCCTCGACCTGGTAAGGGAGCTGGAGGCTGAACTCGAAGAAAAGTTCAAGCCGGTCCAGGTTCAATCGGCCGTCGATGATTACCGCGAACGTTATCTTAAACCTGGCAACAAACACGTGACTTTTGTTGCACTCGCAGACGATCGGGTCGTAGGCTATTTGATGGGTTATCCTTCCCTCGGTGCTCCGGAAATTGACACCCTTTATGATATCCTCCCCATCTCTCCCGGCTCGACCCCGCCTGAGTTTTACCTCCAAATCACCTTCGTTTCCAAGCCGTTCAGGAAGCGGGGAATTTCGACCAGTCTTCACAAGAGCATCATCGCCCATGCCAAAAAGCAGGGACACAAAGAAGTCTATGCTTGCATCGCCAAGTGGAATCAACCGGAGATCAAGGTCATCGAATCCCTGAGATTTCAGCTCAAAGACCTCGGCACCCGTTACCGGCTGACTCTGAAGCTCTGAACCTTTTTTGCCGCGGCGAGCAGGGCAGGATTCCTGGCCTCCCCCGACTTGGGGGCCCGCCAGATTGTGCAGAGGTGGCCAAGCATCCGCTCCGAGGAAAAAGTTAACGAATAGTCGATGAGCTTTTTGACTCCCTTGGCCTCTTTAAAGCTTGTCGGCAGAACCCGGAATCCTTTTTCCAGGAACATCGGAACGGAAGGATAGGATTTCATCTTTTCGTAGTGCCAATCGCAGATGACGATGTCTTGAGGGATCAGGTCGACCGCGGGATAGGTCCCGTTCATCGACCCTTCCCATTCCCCATAGCCCGTCGTCGCGCCATCGATCAGGCGGTCCCCCCACATGAACATCTCCACGCCTTTCGATCTAACCAGGTGATCATGAATATCGTTGACCGACCGGGCAAATAGCTGGGCCGGGTTTTTTCCTTTGCAGCGGGGACAATATTCGCTTCCGATCAAGAAAACCTCATCCATTCCTACATGAAGAGCGTCCGCTTCAAAAGCCTCGATCAGCTCATCGTAGAGCTGGAAGATGATCGGGTTGAGGTCGGGGTGGAGCGGGCACCAGCTCCGGCAATAGATGTCCTGGTTCTGGGGATACTGGCCCGGCGTCTCGTCAAACTGCGGATACCGGATGAGAAGTGGAAAAGTCTTTTTCTCCCAGGACTGATGCCCGAGACTCTGGAACTCGGGTATGAGCCGGATTCTGAGGTCCCGGCACATGGCCACCATCTTTTTCACCGTTTCCCGAGAGATCGGGTCATCGCCCCTCAGCTCAGGATGAGAGACGTATTCGAAGTTGTAGTCTATCTCGACGAAGAGGAGATCCAGCCCCAGCTTGGCCAGCTCGGGGATTTGTCTGAGCAACTCATCGGCCGCGTCCCTCTTTTCCACCAGGACATGAAGGCCGAAACTAATCGGCGCGGTGCGTGGCACGAGAGCGGCCCTCTCGTGCCGGGCACAATCCTGGAGGAACAGGAACGTTACCAGCGAAACCAAAAAAATAATTGCGGCGGCCGGTTTTGTTTTCATCTCATCCTCTTTCGACTGAATCAGGCCGCATCCGATCTCCCTTAGGGCTAAAGGCTGATGAACCGGGTGATGATCCTGAGCAGAGGCACCAGCTTGAGCAGGTCGTCCCCCATGAAGAAAATCGTGCGGGAGCCCTCTCGCTTGACAGATGGAATCCAGCTGGCGACTTCCGCCGTGGACTCATGAATGAAATCGACCTCGAATCGGAACGGCGGCTGCTGTTTAAAAGGTTTAAACTCCTTGAGCCGTTTCAAGGCCTTCTCCGCCCGTTCTTTGATCAGCGCGCAGGCCGCGCCCGGAGGAAGGGTGATGACGGCTTCGGAGACACCTTCTTTGACAACGGCGGTCTCGATGCCGCCGAGGAGATTGATCGCCTGTTCAGCCGCGGCTTTGTCCCCCGAAATCAAGGCCACTGGAACGCCGAAATGGCCGGCGATCAACCCATTGATCCCGGCTTCCGGGACGGTGACGCCGTTGATGCGGAGGTTATAGATGCTACCGGTTATGGTGTGTGCGATGGTCGCATCTTGAGTGCCGGCCTGGGCATGGTAGCCGATAAAGAAAACCGCATCGAAGCTCCCGTCAATTCCTTGCATCATGCCCAGGGGACGTGCCCAGCCACGGATGAGCTTCGTATCGGGTCCGAACTTATCGGGGATGAGGTTGAGCATGCTTCCGTGAGCGTCCGCGACAAGAAACTCAACCGCACCTGCCGCCCGGGCGCCTTCGATAGCGGCCAGGACCTCGTCGGTCATCCATTCTCGGGCCTTTTGATACTCCTCGCCCGAAGAAGATGTCTGGGCGGCGTTCACGACTCCGGCAACACCTTCGATGTCGGCGGAGATGAAAATTTTGAGGCCCGTCTTCTTTTCCGGCAACGCCTCCGATAGAGAAGGAAGATTCACGAATCCCAGAAGCAGCAATAATCCTAAGATGTTTTTGAGCATCGGTTTCCTCCAGTCCGGAAAATCATATCACTGTTGGGGGGAATCCGGAAGAGTCACTTTTTTGTCAGGATGTCCTCGAGGGCCGCTTCTATCTCGGGATACTGAAATTCGAATTTGCGATCGAGCAGACGTCGAGGGACGACCCTCTGTCCCCTGAGGACAAGGTTCCCGAATTCGCCCAGGATCAAACGGACGGCGAACGCCGGCGCCGGCACGAACGCGGGCCGATGGAGAGCCCTTCCCAGCGCTCGAGCTAGCCCCTTATTTCTTACGGGATTCGGGGTGCAGAGGTTGACTGGGCCCGAGATCTCCGGCTGATCGATCAAGAAAACAACGGCCCTCACCCAATCCCGGAGATGGATCCAGCTGAACCATTGCCTGCCGCTGCCCAACGGGCCTCCGATGAAAAACCTAAAGAAACGAACCATGATTCCGAGCGCTCCCCCTTTTTCGCCGAGCACAATTCCGGAACGAGCAACGACGACTCGTGCGCCCCTGTCGGCGGCCCGGAGGGCCTCGGCCTCCCAATCCCGGCAAACCCCGGCAAGGAAATCGCCGCCCGGGGGGGATTTTTCATCAATTTCTTCGTCCTGATGAAAACCGTAATAGCCGATCGCGGAAGCGTTGATAAGAGTAACCGGACGGGCTTTCCCTCCGCCGATTCCCTCTACGATGCGGCGCGTGGTCCGCAGCCGGCTTTCCCGGATTCGCTTTTTTTGCCGGGCCGACCATTTGCTGAAGATCGATGCCCCGGCGAGGTTAATGATCACGTCCTGACCTTTTATCGCCTCGTTCCAATCGCCTTGCTCCATCGGGTTGACTTGGAGAAGGAAAATTCTTCTGTTCGCGGCGAGAGTCTCGTCCGCGCTCCAAATCGAACGGGTGACAAGCGTCACCCCGTGCCCATCCTGGGCGAGCTGCGAACACAGGGATCGCCCCAGGAATCCCGTTCCACCGGTGATCAGAACCCTCATTGTTTTCCGGCTAGGTTCCGCCATCTTCGCCGAGTCACCATTTTGGCTCAGAATGAGACTTTTTGGCAAGTCTCTCCGTTCACCTTGGAGGACGGTTCCCCGCAGACTTGAGTCGAAGGCGTGGAGATTGTACAATGAGCCCGTGAACAAAATCATCACCCTCATCCTGGCGGGAGGCCAGGGAAGCAGGCTTTATCCTCTGACCAAGATCCGGGCCAAGCCGGCCGTGCCGATCGCCGGCCGGTTCCGATTGATAGATGTCCCGATCAGCAACTGCATCCACTCGGGCCTGCGCAAGATCTATATTTTGACCCAGTTCAGCAGCGAATCCCTCCACCGGCATATCTTCATGACCTATCGGTTCGATAATTTCAGCAAGGATTTCGTGACCATTCTTTCCGCCCAGCAGACTCTCGAGAGCCGAGACTGGTATCAAGGAACGGCCGACGCCGTCCGCCAGAATCTGCATTTCCTGGAAGACAGGGCAGACCTGGTCCTGATCCTCTCGGGGGACCACCTTTACCGGATGGACTATCGTTCGTTCATCGAGTTTCACCTGCATAAAAAGGCCGAAATCAGTGTCGCCGTCACCCCGGTCCGTCCGGACCAAGCTCCGGAGTTCGGGGTGATGAAGGCAAACCGACACGGCAGGATCACGAGATTTCACGAGAAGCCGCGTGATCGAGCCATTCTGGAGGACTTGCGCGTGCCAGAAGATGTTTTTCAGCATTTCGGCGTTGAAGCGGGAGGCCGGACCCACCTCGCCTCCATGGGCGTTTACCTCTTTAACCTCAACGTGCTCATGGAACTCCTGAGCAGCTCGGGTTTCAAGGATTTCGGCAGAGAGGTCATTCCCGCGGCCATCAAGCGCCGAAGAGTCTTCAGCTACTTCTTTGACGGCTACTGGAAAGATATCGGGACAATCCCGAGTTTCTTCGAGGCCCACCTCGACCTCATCCGGCCGAATCCCCGATTCAATTTCTATGATGAGGATAAGCCGATTTTCACTCACGCCCGTTTTCTTCCGGGCTGCAAGGTGCTGGCCTCGGAAGTCCGAAGATCCATCCTCTGCGAAGGAAGCGTCATCAACCGCTCCACGATTCACGATTCCATCGTCGGAATCCGCTCCCAGATCGGCGACGCCTGCCTGATCGAACGAACCGTCTTGATGGGAGCGGATTTTTATGAGACGGAGGAGGAAAAGGAAAGGAATGCCGCGGCAGGCGTTCCCAACATCGGGATCGGTCGGGGCTCCAAATTGCGCAAAGCCATTATCGATAAAAACGCGCGCATTGGGTCTCATGTGCGCCTGATCAACGAACGGCGCATCAAGGACGAAGTCACCGAAAGCTACGTGATTGCCAACGGAATCATCGTCGTTCCCAAAAAGGCCGTCATCCCCGAGGGAACGGTCATCTGACAAATTGGCTGCGGCGCTACCGGGGCTTCGGCACCGGTAAGGTTTAGGCAAAGAACAGAAAAATCCTCTCCAGGTCAATTTCGCCAAAATCGGCTCTGAGCCTTTTCTCCTCCAGAAAATGCAGAAACGGGGTCCTGAGGTTTCTGAAAAGCAGGAGTTCGACGACGCCATCCTTCTTTCTCCAAGATGGGGACCAGGCGGAGACCTGTTCAGACCCGAAGTCGGCCCGGCTAAGAGAAACGAGCAGATAGTTCTCTTTGAGCCTCCGCAGATCGTCCTGAAACACGATCGTCCCTTTCCTGATGATGATGAATTCATCACAGATTTTTTGAATCTCCGCGATCATGTGAGAGCTGAGAAACAGCGTCACCCCCTCATTCCTGAGTTTGAGAAACAGGTCCCGAATGCCTTTGATGGAAACGGGGTCAAGGGCGGAGAAGGGCTCATCAACGATCAACAGCTCGGGAGAGAGAATAAGGCTCTGGAGGTACGAGAACTTTTTTTTGTTGCCCGAAGAATAGGTTTCCACCCGCCGCGGCAAGAGACCCGTATCAAATCCCAGGGCTGGACCATATCTTTTGGTTGACTCATAGACGTCTGCCCATCCAAGCCCAAAGAACTGAGCGGTCAAGCGAAGGACCTCTTCTCCTTTGAGCCAATGGAAAAAGATAGGCTGTTCTGGGACGTAACCGATTCGCCTGGTTTCCAGCTGGAAACGGCCTGTGTCCGGTTTTAAAAATCCCAGAAGGATCTTGAGGGTTGTTGTTTTTCCCGCCCCGTTCTCGCCCAGGAAGACGGTGATGGCTCCCCGAGGGATGGCAAAGCTCGCTTCTTTAACGGCCTGGACATTTCCATATCCCTTTCCGAGCCGATCTGTCTTGAGAATGAAATTTTTCATTGTTTTTTGAGCTCAAGCCCTCTGATTTTGATTTTCTGAAGTCCGACCAGAAAAGCAAACAGGATCAGGATTTCCAACGAATATAGCCAGAGCTTCTTCCAGATGACGACGTTAGGAAGGCAGGCTACCATCGCCAGGATCTCCAGGCGAGAAATGAGGTCCGGGAAGATTCCCTTATCAAGAGCGTCAAGGAACCCGGAACGTTGGCTGACCGAAAACATGATCCCAATGAAGGCCAGAGCCTGGACGAGGACCAGGATCATGACGTTCGAACCGCCGCCCAGATAGAAGCTCAGCAACCCGGCCAGGCGCGCATAATAGATACCGACCAAACTCCCCACCGCAAATTGGCAAAGATAGACCGATTGGAGCCGATGAGTGGTCCAGGCAAAAAGCAAGAGCCCGGCAAAGAGCGCGCCTGCATAGCCCAGAGCCAGCAAATTCAAGGCGAAACTCTTTTTAGAGAGAAAGGCTTTGTGCTCCCCTCCCAGGAATATGACATTTTCCAAAGCGCCGCTTTTCACTTCATCCCCGATCATATCCTGGGAAAGGAACAGGAACACGTAGGGAAAAAGGAAAAGAAAGAATTTCATGGCCGTCTCAAACGATTCCACAGACCAAAGATAGATGCACAGAGCCGGGAGGGCGGCGAGTGTCAAATAGTTGACCCGGGAGGCGCGGCTTTTTTTCAGCGCGAGCCGCAAAGCTAACGTCGTCCGATGGCAGCCAGGCATCGTTTGGCCTCCTCCTGTCTCAAACCAAATTCTCGATAATAATCATCCTTGTAGACAATTTTTTGCCGCCACAGAATCACCTTAAAAGGGACCAGGTCAACCTGATAGGCTTTGAAGATTTTCCGACGCCGGTCCAGTACGATCGGTTGGAAAAACGAATATTTGCGGCAAAATCTATCCACCTCCTCCTTGCTGTCTCCGGTGATGCCGACGAGCCGGACCGAGAGCCCGCGTTCATGCAAAAATAATCTCATCTCCAGCAGGTCGTCCCAACAAGAGGCGCAGGACGTTGAAAAAAAGACGAAAAGGACTGGTTGCTCGTCCTGAGAAAGTACCTCCTCCAGCGAAGAAAAGACATTTTGCTTCCCGGACTTTGCGGGCACCGATCCAATCAGAAGGCAGAGCGACAGCGCCAGGACCCAAAATTGCAGGACGCTGCGGCCGATCATTTTGCTTCAATCCCGAAAATCCGCAAGTTATTTTCCAAATCGATGGCAAAAATCCGATCCTGGGAAAGAGCAATCTTCTTGACCGGATCCGGGAGCTCGATGACTCGAGTTACTCGACCATCTTTAGCCAGGACGAATACCCGCCTGCCGGGCCCTAGATCCTTGTCCGGGGTATATTCCGGTGCGAGGAAATAGAACTCATCCTGGAAAAAAACACTGTCCCAGCAAAACCCCAAGAGCTCTTTTCTCTTGCCCCCGAGAGGGAGGGCGATCTTCTTAAAAGAATAGTCAGGCGAAACTCCGATCCCCGGGAGGGACCGGCCGTCCTTATCGTAATGCGAGATGAATCGCTTGTTGCATTTCCTGATAAGATAACAATCGCCGCGGCCGCCTTTATTGAGGATGGCAAAATTCCTGAACGTGTCGTAAACCCGGTCACCGGAAAAAAAGGAGTCTTCTCTTGCCCATAAGACCTCTCCCTTGAGATTAAAACAATGGAATAATTTTTCCTTCTCGTCCAGCCCGAGCGGCAGTTGGGAGACGACGATTCTTTCGGTGTCAAGGACGCAGATGTGATCGGGATAGAAAGGGACCTTAAAGCTCCGGAGGTGGCTCCCGTTTTTATCAAGGATCTGAATCCGGCTGTTGAACCTGTCCGAGACGTAAATTTTGTCTTCAAAGAAATCGATGTCGGCCGGTGAATTGAACTCCCCCGGCCCTTGTCCCTTACGACCCAAGACTCTTAGAAGCCGGCCTTCCCGGGAAAAAAGGCTGATTTCGCATTCCTGGGAATCAACGACATAGAGAGAGCCCAGGGCGGCGGCCAGCGCCACGGGAGCGGACAAGTTGGCCGACTCGTCCTCTCGGCAGTCGGGTTTCAGGTCTTTGACCCGGATAACTTGGTGCGGATGAGGAGGGGCCTTGTCTTGCAGGTTCGAAAAGGATAGACCCATCACATTGAAAGTCGCCAAAAGGAGCGCGAAGATTCTTCTCATTTTTTCCTCCCCGGCATGGAGCGTTCGGAATAAAAGAGGGCCCTCCGCGTTCCCGCCGAGGGCCCTTCGTCTCTCAGACGGCCATGATGCATTTCCCGAGAGAGAGATCACAGAGCGTCATGAGGACAGCAACCTTCCACCAGGCCACGTCCAAATCCAGGGCCCTGTACCGGCATCTCCCCCAATTGTTGTAGCAGACATCGGGCATGATTTGGGCGCCTGCAACTGGGGCAAAATAGACGGCCGCGGAGAGCAAGAAAAACAAGGCAAGCACGAAGGCAATCGCCTTTTTCATGAGAACCTCCTTTCAGCTTCTTCTAAGCAAGATTCAGACCAGTTGCCTGGTTGTCCGGACCAGAAAGGATGTCGTTGATTCTAAATACGATCGTGAAATCGAACGGTCCGCCCTTTGGGCTTAAGGCGGGGAAATTGTCACACTTTGATGTGACGGGTTTGTTTCTTGTTTGTTCAGTGCCAGATAGGTGTGCCGGCCGGGCCACATCATGTGCCGGGGGTTGAAGGGAAGATTTATCTTGATGGATTAAGCATGGGGATTTTGATTCTTTTCTCCCTGGCCCAGCGAATGGCTTCGTCGTATCCGGCGTCGGCATGGCGGGCGACTCCTAAGCCGGGGTCAACCGTCAACACCCGTTCCAGTCGTCTGGCCGTCGAGGTTTGTCCGTCGGCGACGACGACCATGCCAGCGTGAATCGAGAGTCCGATCCCCACTCCGCCGCCGTGGTGAACGGAAACCCAAGAAGCGCCGCTGACGGCATTGAGAAGGGCGTTCAGGATTGGCCAATCGGCAATGGCATCAGAGCCGTCCTTCATTCCCTCTGTCTCCCGGTTCGGCGAAGCCACCGATCCGGTGTCAAGATGGTCTCGGCCGATGACGATCGGAGCCGAGATCTTCCCCTTTTTAACCAGATGATTGATCAGTCCGCCGAAGCGGGCTCTTTCTCCGTAGCCGAGCCAGCAGATCCGCGCCGGAAGCCCTTGGAATTTAACCTGATTCTGGGCTTTCCTGATCCAACGCTCCAAGGCCGCGTCCTCGGGAAATTCCCTTAGCACGGCCTCGTCGGTTTCATAGATATCCCGGGGCCTGCCTGAGAGCGCGGCCCAGCGGAAAGGACCCTTGCCGCGGCAGAAGAGGGGCCGGATGTATTCGGGGACGAAGCCCGGAATGTCAAAGGCGTTCTCCACTCCGGCTTTCTGGGCCTGGCCGCGGATGTTGTTTCCATAATCAAAAGACCGGGAGCCCCTCGTTTGAAGTTCGAGCATGGCCCGGACGTGAGCCGCCATGGATTCATAGGCCCGTCTAATGTAATCTCCGGGGTTTTCTCTCCTCAGCCGCAGAGCTTGCTCATAGGAAAGTCGATGGGGTACGTAGCCATTGAGCTCGTCATGGGCCGAGGTTTGGTCGGTCAGGACGTCGGGCGTGATGCCCCGTCGAACAAACTCGGGAACAATGTCTGCCGCGTTGCCCAGAAGGGCGATGGAAAGAGGTTTTCCCTCCTCCACGGCTTTGGATGCCAGATGGAGAGCCTTGTCTAGATCGTCAACCATCACATCCACGTACTTTGTCTCCAGGCGACGTTTTATGCGCAGGGGGTCGACCTCGATGATGATTGCGACCCCCTCGTTCATCGTCACCGCCAGCGGCTGGGCGCCGCCCATGCCTCCGAGGCCCGCGGAAAGCACAATCCTGCCTTTGAGGCTGCCGCCGAAATGCTTCCTGGCAACCGCCGCCAGGGTTTCGTAGGTTCCCTGGAGGATTCCCTGGGTGCCGATATAGATCCAGCTGCCGGCGGTCATCTGGCCATACATGGTCAGTCCCTTAGCTTCCAGGCGTCGAAACTCATCCCAGGTCGCCCATTTGGGAACGATCATCGCATTGGAGATCAAAACCCGGGGAGCATCCTTGTGCGTTCTGAAAACAGCCACGGGTTTCCCGGACTGGACAATCAGGGTTTCATCGCTCTCGAGTGTTTTGAGGCTGTCCACGATCGCCCAGAAGCATTTCCAGTTCCGTGCCGCCTTTCCCGTTCCTCCATAGACAATCAGCTCCTGCGGTTTTTCTCCCACTTCCGGATCCAGGTTGTTCATCAACATCCGGAGGGCGCCCTCCTGAGACCAGCCTTTGGTATGTAGGTTGTTTCCTCGGTAAGCGCGGAGAGGTTTGTAGGACACGTTTCTTCTCACAGACATCGGAACCTCCTCGCAAATTTATTTTGAATATATCATAACAATAAAAGGGCGTCTATCCCGTCTATTTCGTGCTCCTTGCCCCGTATCCCGTGGTCCCCGGGAGAACAAACTTAAAATACAGAAGCCTAAGTGCACTGAGCGAAATAGACGAAAACGACCATCTTGCGGGAGTAACTAAAAACCGAGAGTCGAGCAGGGCACGGTGACTGGGGTACTTGGCACGAGACAGTAAGATAGACTTCCTTGTTTTTGACTTAGCCGGTTCCCTCGGCTAGAATAACAACCAGTAAGACTTTATGCCCAAGCCTCAATGCCGCGCGAGCAAATTCATTTTCTTGGCCTTGATACTGGCCGTCTTGAGCCAGTGCCGGGCGAGAGAAGAAACTCCTCTTTTCCGGTTCATTGATCACGTCAGTCAGAAGAATGTCATCTCTAGCCCGTTGAAATCGCTCCATGATGTACCCTCGTCCAAGCCCGCGGAGAATTCGTCCCTGTCTGAGATAGCGGACGTGTTTCCCCTGGAGGATTTGGGGATTGGCCAGAATCCTTATCTCGTCAAGAAGAAACTCCGCGTGGGCGCTGTTGATTTCAACGCCCTGGCGGCCGTGCCGCAGAGTCATTTTAGGATCCCTCTCAAGATTCCAGGCGACTCTGTCCTGGAATTCGGCATCGGGATCCGAAAGGACAAGGAAATATTTCTGGCTAGCGAGGGAGCCAGAAACGTTGATTTCCAAGTTATCCTGGAAACGGAGAATTCAAAAAAAGAAATATTCAATAAGTCCCTGAGCCTCCTGCCTCATAAGCCGTTCATATTCGACATCCGCAGAATCAAGTTGTCCGCCTACGCGGGTCAAAAAGCCACCTTCCATTTTCTGACCAGGGGCGACGCAAAAGCGCTGGCCGTTTGGTTTTGCCCGGTTCTTTATCAATCGAATCCGGGCCGGAAAAACATCATCCTCATCTCGCTGGACACTCTGCGAGCCGATCACCTCTCGTGCTACGGGTACAATCGGCCGACAAGCCCCGCGATCGATTCTCTGGCCAAGGATTCTGCCCTCTTCTTGAACACTTACGCATCCTCACCATGGACGTTGCCTTCCCATCTTTCGATCATGACCGCCCTCCATACGATCAATCATCAGGTCTATTCCAGGGAGAGCCGGCTCGATCCCTCCCTCCCCACCTTGGCCGAGCTCCTCAAAGCAAAGGGGTTCTATAATATCGCTTTTACAGGGGGTGGATACGTCAGCGGATTTTACGGATTTCATAAGGGGTTTGAGAGCTACAATGTTACCGCCGACGCACTGGGGAGGGACGGTGCCGGGCGTCTCTGGGAAGCGGCTTCACGTTGGATCGATGATAACAAAGCCAAGAGCTTTTTTCTCTTTCTCCATACCTACCAGATCCACGACCCATATTTTTCTCCCCCGCCCTATAACGAGTGGTTCGCCGAGCCCGGCGAAGCGCCGAGCGACTTGAGCCCGGGACGGCTCCGGCTCCATAAGGAGAACCGCTTTGAACCCTTGCCCGAGGCCACAAGGCGCAGCTTTATCAAGCTCTACGATGGAGAAATCCGTTACACGGATGAGGTCTTGATCAAGCCCCTGGTGGAAAAGCTCCGCGGCATCGACCTCTATGACCGGACGATGATCATTCTGACCTCGGATCACGGAGAGGAATTCTATGAACACAAGGGTTGGCTGCATAATCACACCGTGTACAACGAGGCAATCAAGGTCCCTCTCATCATCAAGTTTTTTGGTTCCCGTTTTGCCGGACGGAGGGTCGAAGAGTACGTCCGTTCCGTGGACATAATGCCCACGGTTCTCGAGGAGCTGGGGATCAAATATTCGGAAAAGAAAATGGACGGGCGAAGCCTTCCCGGGCTCCTGAAAAAGAGCGGAGATCACGGGAGCCGGGAGGAGAGAGTCTTCGTCTGTGACCTCGGTTCGCATGCCGAGAGCAAATCCACACCCATGAAGGTCTCCCTCAATCGGGGCCGCTTCAAACTCATCGTGAACGAGAGATATTCGCCGGATGATCTCAAGTATTATTCTTTCCCCCCGCCCCCTCTCGAGGAAACGGAGCTCTTTGACCTCTCGAACGATCCGGGCGAAAAAACCAATCTGGCCGGTAAGAAGCCGGCCCTGGTCAGAGAGTTGATTCGTGGGCTCAGGTCTTGGTATAAACCAAGGATCAAAACAGGTTCCCCTAAAACGAACCTTCACCAAGAGATCCTTGACGAGCTAAGATCGCTGGGATACCTCTAGAAATCTCTCCTCAAAGAAATCTGTTGACTCCGGATAAAAAATTAGTATAAATTTAAGTTGGGATCTGGGTCTGCGAAGATTCCGGATCCGCTTAGTACAAAGCCAAGGTTAGCGTTAAGATCTAAAGGAAAGGGAATCATGCCGTTCCCGGTAGCCGTTTTGTGTCGCTGGCCATGATCCAGAAACACTTCCTCATCCTTCATCCGGACCCTCGCGAAGCCGAATCTCTCTCTTCGCTGCTCAGGACTTTGGGTTTGGTTTCCACATCGACAAGTCTTGAGGCTGCCTTGGCCCTCCTGGAAACCCAAGACTTCCAGGTAGCCGTCATTGATTCTTCGCTTGCCGACTACCGGACGCTGAAGGGGTTTTTCAAGAGGTCGACCAGCCTTGTCGTCACCGCCTCGCCGGAAAAGCCCGTCGAGCCGATTCTGATGAGCTGGCCTCCGGGACGGTTCGTTGAATATTCCCCTCCTCCTTTGCCTGGTCAGGATGCCACGGCCTTTCTCCGGCTTGTTTCTCTTGCCGCAGAGCACTCCAGGCTTAAGGCGGATGTCGAGAACCTGACGAATTCGACGGAGATCAACGACCTCAGGCTCAAAGAGGTTTATGCCGAGATCAAGGAGCTGAAGAACCTGATCAACGAAAGCGTTGTCAAAGAGCTGGAAAAACGAATCGCTATCGAAGCGAAGTATATCTGGTTCCAGAAGGAACGCCAGAAAGTGGAAAAGACCTTGCGAAAGCTGTACATGGCCAACGACGTTAGCAGTCTTCTTGATATCGTCTACGACGCCAAAGACCTGGTGAGGGCCAGCGGAATCTCGATCTACATCCTGGAAAAAAACGAGGCCTTGGGGAAGTATCTCAAGCCTCTCGTCTGGGACGACGCCTTCCTTTCTCATTACGATTTTTCAAAGTACATTGCCCTCCTGGAATCTCAGGACTTTGCCGCGACCGTGGCCCGCTTCGGGCACGAGCTCAACCTCTCCGAGCTGGTCTTTGACAAGAGGATGACAAGCCGGTACAAGGAGCAATTGAAAAAACCCCTCCAGAATCTTCTCGCTGTCCCGATCATGCACAACCGGGAGGTCGTCGGAGTCCTGGAAGTTTATAACAAGCTCGTCAAGGATGAAATCAGGAAGGAGGGATTCACGGCCGAGGACCAGCAGATTCTGCGCGGGTTGTCTGAACATATCGCCATCGCCATGACCAAACTGAACCTCATCCAGTACGACGCCCTGACCGGTCTACTCCGGCCAGACCCGTTTTTTGAAAAGCTGCTTCAGAAGATCAACTCCCAAAGCAGCAGGCGCAGGGGAGAAGGGGCTTATGCGGTCGTCATGGGAGACGTCGACTGGTTTAAAAATTACAACGATCGCAACGGTCACGAGGCAGGAAACCGCCTCCTTCGTGAACTGGCCCAGGTGCTCAAGATTTCCATCCGCGAGGAAGATCTGCTCTGCCGCTACGGAGGAGAGGAATTCCTCTTTTTCCTGAGCGGGGTCAAGAATATGGACGAGGCCTGTCTCTTGACCGAACGCATTCGAAAAAACGTCGAGGAACACTATTTCGAGTTCCAGGAGTTCCAGCCTCGACAGAATCTGACGATGAGCTTCGGCGTGACGCTGCTGCCCAGGGAGAAACTCGAGGGCACAGCCCTGTTGACCAGGGATGACCTGAAGAAACTGGCCAACGAGGCCGATGTTGCCCTGTCCGAGGCCAAGGGCAAGAGGCTCTCCCTCTTGAAGCTGGGCGATAAAAACTCCCACGCGGCGACCAAAAACAAGGTCTGCTTTTACAACCACGACGAAATCGACCGCGAAAAAAAGGCTCCCGGGGTCAAGCCTTATAAGGAAAAATTCCTTCACGAAAGAAGGAAATTCGAACGGTTTTATGCGTCCACAATCCTACTCTATCGGGATCATGATGCGTACCGGGTAGCCCGGACGATCAATCTTAGTCTCGGCGGGATCAAGCTTCGGACCGCCACAAAACTACCGGACGAGAAAGCCCTCGACATGATCCTTGTCCTGGACGATCAGGCGAGCCACCTGAAAGGCGAGCTTGTCTATTCCCAGCGAGTCGAGGCGGAAACCTCGTTCTACACGGCTGGGTTGAAATTCAAAGACCTGACGTTGGCTGACCGGGAAACCCTGGAAGATTTTTGCTCGCTGCTCAGCCGGAAAGAACCCTGCCTAAGCTAGACCGTTAGCTTTCCAGCTCCTCGAGGATGGACTTGAGATAGGCCAGAGGCGGCGTGATCCTCGCGTAATAGCCGTTCTTCATCACGTTTATAAAACCATCAAAACCGCTGAAATCATCCTGATTGCTCCAATTCCCCATGCTCAGCCTTTCCAAAATATCCTTGAGGACCTGAACATTCAGGATCTCGGCGGTATACTGCGGAAGGGAACAAGATTCCCGCTCGCACATCTTGACGGTCCTCAGGAAGATTTTTCTCAAAACCTCCTGCTGGTTGAGAATTTCTTGTTTGACAAAAAACTGGTCCTTGGGCGATTCCGTCTGACTGAGCCGAATATAGAGCCTCTTGGCTTCTTCCAGAGTTTTGCTCATGGCCGAGATCAAATACTCTCCGTCCAGGATCATCCGTCCGTCCTTCTGAAAATAATTGATCTCACCGTTGTTGTGCGTGGTATCGGATTTGCGGTATCTCTCGAGGGTTTCAAATATCGCCTCAAAGTCCTTGCCTTTTTCCTCTGATTCAACCGGCGGCATCTCCGGCGTTGATTCTTCGGGCTCCGGCTGAGATTCGGCCGGAGGCGCGCTCTCCAGGATCTCGGGAACCTCCGGGATCGGCACCTCCTCGGCGGGCGGCTGCGCCGGCTCGGGTGCGCTGACCTCGACTCTGATCTTTTCGAGTTCCTGTTCGACGCTCCGGCCCAGGTTTTCGGAGGCCAGGAGCTCTTTGATCTTCTTCAACTTGATCAATTCCTGTTCCAGGTCGATGGCCATCTCTTCTTTCTCGATCGTTTCCGGGACCTCGGTGACGATGCCGAATTTCTCTTCCAGGTCCTTCCGGAAGAACGCCATCTTCACCTCGGCTTTCTGCCTCAGCTCCTCGAGCTTCTGGTTGAGCAGGCTGACGCGGCCCAGCTCTTCGACCGTGAGCCCGGCCATTTTCTCGATCAGTTTCTGATAATGGAGGGCCTGGTTGAAGTGCTCCTTGATCTGGTTCTGGAAATTGGTTTTTTCGGCCTCGAATTCAGAGATCGCGGCCCGGTATTCGGACAGAGCTTCTTTTTCTTTTTCGAATTCTTTCTCTATTTGCTCGGTTCGTTTCCTTGCCTCGTCCTTCTCGCGATTGATTTTTTCCGTCAGCTCTTTATCGATATCCTCTTTCTTTTTGGCAAAGAGCTTCCCCAGCTGCTTCTCCACTTCTTCGATGACCGAAGTCGATTCTTTAAGGATCTCGTTGGTATCAGGCATTTTTTCCCTCCTGTGTCAGCGTCAGGGACTTCAATTTAGCAAAGTTAATATTCAATGTAAACCCTCTGATGAGTTTATCAAACCGGCCCGGACTCTGCGTCCGGCCCCGGCATGGTCAGTTTCTCAAAACGCCCGCCCGATATCAATCACCTCTTCGGACGAATCGAAAGGGGATTTTTTCCCGTTTCAGGTCACCGTCGGAGGTGAGTCATCCTGCCCCTAGGGGAGCATGTGTCGGTTGGAGTCGGGCAGCTTGAATCTTCCCGTGGAAATAGAGTATAAAGGGAGCCTCGGAGATTGGAGGCTCGGATCTTCAGTGGAGGAAATGCCGATGGTCCCTTCAAAGATCTTGCTCGTCGACCCCGTCGCCAGACGTCGCCAGGCGCTGGCCAAGTTCCTATCCGGGTTGGATCTCGACCTCGAAGCCACTCCCTCCTGCACGGAAGCCTTGGCGAAGGTTCTGAGCCAAAATGGCTACGCCCTTCTCGTCCTCTCCTTGAGTTCCCTCCAGGGCGGTTCAATCGAAATCCTTGATCAGTTGAGAGGCCACCGGCCCCAGCCAGGCATTATCCTCCTCTCCGCGCTTCAAAACTCCAGCCGGGTTCTCTCGCTCCTGCGCGCAGGAACCGTCGATCAGGTTTTGTCTCCCGACCATTTTCTTGGCGTCTTTTCGGGCATCCAGGCTGAGCTCGCGAGGCGAGACCTGCTCCGGGAAAACAGGCATATTTCGAGGAACCTCGCCCGGTTGCGAATCGAACGATCCCAGAATTCCCGAAAGGCCCAGGAGCTCGAAGAGACCTATGACGCGACTCTGGAAAACCTGATGACGGCGCTGGATCTCAGAGATGTGGAAACCTTCGGGCACTCGCAGACCGTGGCCAAATACAGCCAGGTTCTTGCGGAGATCTTGGGTGTCAGGGATGAGGCCCCGCTGGAGAATATCCGCAAGGGAGCCCTCCTTCATGACATCGGAAAGATCGCCATCCCCGACTCTATTTTAAAAAAGCCGGGTCCCTTGACGTCCCAGGAATGGGAAAAGATCAAGCTTCATCCATCGCTTGGTTTCGGTTTGATCAAAGAAATCAAAGTGGTCAAAGAGGTGGGAAACATCATCCTCTATCATCATGAACGTTACGACGGCCAAGGCTATCCAAAAGGCCTCAGGGGAGATGACATCCCCTTTGAGGCCAGGATCTTCGCCCTGGCTGACGCGCTGGATGCGATCACTTCCCACAGGCCTTACCGCCGGGAGCGGGATTTCAAAGCCGCCCGCAGTGAAATCATCACTCATTCAACGACCCAATTCGATCCTAAAATCGTCGAGGGCTTCTGCTCGCTCCGGCCGGAGCGGTGGGAAAAAATAAGGTACGAAACGACCAGAATCCTGCCTTGTGTTTCCGATTTCCCGGAAGTAAAAAGAGGACAGGTCTGAACGCCGCCAGAATCAAGCTTTTTGGGCCATAACGACCCGGGGAATGCCCTTGAGGTCGGCCGCCCAAGCCACTTCTTTCCAGACGGATCCGAGAATCCCGATCACTCGTGGGAGTTGGCCTTTGCCTATTTCGACGAGCAACCACCCGCCGCTCCTTAAGTAATTTGGGGTCTGCAGGACGAGCCTGGAAATGACCTCGAGGCCTGTCGGTCCGGCCAGAAGGGCCCGTTTGGGCTCATGCTCCCGGATCTCTCTGGGGAGTTTCCCCCAATCCCTTTGCGAAACATACGGCGGATTGGAAACAATGAAATCGCATCGCCCTTGAAGGCGGAGCTTTTTGAGGGGGACGAGGAGGTCCCCGTTAAGAAATGTCAGCCGCCTGAGATGATGATCGCCGGCATTCAGGCGGGCGATTTTGAGAGAGCGCCGGGAAATATCCGTGGCCACGATCCGAGCCCGGGGGAGTTCTTTGGCCAGAGATACGGCGATGTTGCCACATCCCGTCCCCACATCGACGATCGTCATTTTTGCCCGCGCCGAGAGAGCGCAAACTTTTTCCACAATCAGCTCTGTTTCGGGGCGAGGGATGAGAATGCCGGGCGCGACCCTGAAGTCTTGTGACCAGAATTCCTTGAACCCGGTGAGGTAAGCCAGGGGGCAGCCTTTCAAGCGGCCGGCGGCCAAACGGTTGAAACGCCTCTCCTCGGCTCTGGAAAGCGAGCGGCCGGGAGCCTTGAGAAAATCCTCCTCGCTCAAACCCGTGGCGCTGAGGAGCAAGAGCTTAGCTTCCAGCGCCGCACGGGAGGATTTTCCAAAGAGCACTGCCCCTCGACGGAGAGTTTGCTGAACGGTGCTCAATTAGAGGCCGATTTCCCTAGCCGCGGAAGCGGGTTTGGCCTGCCGCGCGGCTTGGGCATGAAGGATGAGGCTTTGGACGAGCTCATCAAGGTCGCCATCGAGAATGCTCTCCAGCATGTGGAGACTGAGGTTGAGACGGTGATCCGTGACGCGCGACTGCGAAAAATTGTATGTTCTAATCTTCTCGCTCCTCTCCCCTGTCCCGACCTTTGATTTCCGTTCCCGGGCGATCTTCTCCTGTTGTTCTTTTTGGGCCATATCCAGCAACCGCGAGCGGAGAATGCGGAGAGCCTTCTCTTTGTTCCGGTGCTGGGATTTTTCGTCCTGACAGGAGACGACCAATCCGGAGGGGAGATGGGTGACTCGGATCGCGGTATAATTGCGGTTGACATTCTGGCCGCCCGGCCCGGAGGCGCCGAACGCCTCGATCCGCAGGTCCTTGGGGTCGATCCTGACGTCCACTTCGTCGGCCTCGGGCAAAACCGCCACTGTCACTGTCGAAGTGTGGATCCGGCCGCTGGCTTCGGTTTTCGGCACCCGTTGGACGCGGTGAACGCCGCTTTCATATTTGAGAAAGGAATAGACTTTTTTTCCCTGGATATTGACGATCACCTCTTTGATGCCGCCGATCGGCGAAAAACTCGTTTGCAGGACTTCATACTTCCAGCCCTTGTGCTCGGCAAACCGGGAGTACATCCGGAAAAGATCCTGGGCGAACAGGGAAGACTCGTCTCCGCCCGCTCCGGCCCTGATTTCGAGGATCACATTCTTTTCGTCATTGGGATCCTTGGGAAGCAGCAATGTCCGAATCTCATCTTCAAGTTTCTTCTCTTTCCGGGTCAGCTCTGCGAGTTCCGTTTCGGCGAGCTGCTTGAGCTCTCGGTCCGCTTCTGGGTCGCCGATCATCTCCTCGGATTCCCGGATGCTCTTTTGGACTTTTTTGTACTCTTCGGACTTTTGGATGATGGGCTCGAGTTCAGCCCGCTCTTTGGAGATGTCCTTGCGTTTTTGGGGGTTGCCGGCCAGGGCATGCTCAGACAGAGAGAGGGTAAGTTGGCGATACTTCTCCCTGATGGATTCTAACTCTTGGAACATGTTTTTTATTTTTGCTTGTCGCCATATTTCTTCCTGAACTTCTCGACTCGGCCGGCGCTATCGATGAATTTCTGTTTGCCTGTAAAAAACGGGTGGCACTGGGAGCAGATCTCGACCCGTATTTCTTTTTTGGTCGACCTGGTGGTGAAGGTATTGCCGCAAGCACACGTCACCGTGCTTTCGACGTATTCAGGATGAATGCCTTTCTTCATCGCAAAATCTCCTCTTTGATGGATGTATTATACCAGATTGGGAACAAACCCGCAAAGCGGAGCGACGTTATATCTGGCCCTCCGGGGAGGCTTTCATTTTTCTCTCCCAGGCCTCCCAATCGACCTCAAAGGACATGGACTTGAGGCCCAGTCTGACCGCTTCCCTATAGGCCCGGGAGCCAAAATAATCTCTTAGGGACTTGTTGAGACCGTGGACCTGTTCTTCCGAATTCCACTCATAAACCCCGCCGTCGGCCTTTTTTAGGCAGCCGAGGTGGACCATCCAGGCCAACTGCTTGAGGGGAATTTTGGCCAAGGCCTTCCTGATCGCCAGAACCTCCGCCTCTTTGACCGGGTTGAGGAAACGGAAATAACGCGAGAAAAGGACCGCGTTATGAAAATAAGCGGGAAAAGCCAGGACGGCGTCCAGGTGAGAAAGCCTGGCCAAATAGACGAAGATATCGACGACCTTTTTGCCCAGACCGAGGCCCGGACACAGTTGTCCGGGGAGGGCCGGCCGCCGCGGGGTGAAAGTCAAAAGAGGATTTTGAAGGGTCAACCATTCCAGGATGAGACACCTGCAAGCGGAGAAGCGCTGCCCCAGCACGATCCTGTCCTTGGGCCAATAGAGACCCGTCCGAATTTTCAAATCCACGATCACGCTCTCGGGTTTTCTCTCTCGATAGTATATTCTGAACCTCTGGAGCGGGAACTCAGACGAGTCCAGGTCGTATCGCAACGGCCAGAGGTCTCTTTTCCGGGATTCATTGAAAAAACTCTTCTTGCCCAGCACGGCCATGACTTCGGTCAGCGAGTATTTCCCCAGAAAAAGGCTGCTTCCCCTCTTCTCTCCGAGCTCGGAAAAAATATCCTCTTCTTGGACGAGAGGAGTCTTTTCCCAGAAGGGACTCCCTTTTGAATCTGACTTGTTCATGATCTTTCTGACTTCCGGAATGTCGGGTTTTGGCCTGGACCTGATTGTAATCTAACTCGGCCGGTTCTGGCAAGACTCATTCATTATATAAAAAGACAGTGTGTCATCACCGAGGGTCACGGATCTCTTGAGTCGGAAAAATTTGTTGCGGGGCTTGATCTTTCGGTAATGGCGGAGGATGATCTTGCCTCCTGGATTGAGAACGGCGCGCTTTGCCAGAACCTTGAGCGGATCTCGGTCTTCCAGAAGTTTGTAGGGAGGATCAAGAAAAATCAAGTCAAAGCCGACTCCCTCTTTGGCCAGGCGGATAATGGCCCGGTTGAATTCCCGGTGGATGACCCGGGCCTGTCCCTCGGCCCCGCACCTGGCCAGGTTTTCTTTTAAAATTTTGATGGCCGGATAGAATTCATCGATAAAGACGGCGGCTCCGGCTCCCCGGCTCAAGGCTTCAATTCCGACCGAGCCGGTGCCTGCGAACCCATCCAGAAAATGGGCGCCGTTGATGTCATCGTGGAGGATGTTGAACAATGACTGCTTCAGCTTGTCGGGCATCGGCCGGACCAGGCAGCTGGGGACACGCTTCAGCTTTTTCCCTTTGTATGTCCCGCTTATGACCCTGATCATGATGCCTAATAAGTTACAGTGAGCCGGCCTCGCCGGGTTTCCAGGCTCTTGAGCCCGTAGGGAAGTTCGTACCAATCATTTAGGCTCGAGGCCTTGGAGTGGGAAAGCCTGGCGGCGATAGAGATCGCGAGGTCCAGGAGAGCCGATTGAACCTGTTGTTCTTCAAGGAAAAGCCGTTTGATTTCCAGCCGAGCTTTTCCTTCTCGGCTGATGATATCCGCCTCGAAATAGAAATTAAGCTCAGCCTTGAGGAAGAAAGCCAGCCTCTGGCCGCGGAGGTCCAAACCGATCTTGCCCTCGATCCGGTTCTTGTCCAGGAGCTTGAGGCTGAGCTCTTTCATGACCTCTTCTTTCTCGCTTTGGATACGGTAAGCGATATAAGAATTCAACTCGCTTTCGGAGACGGCCACCGTCCTGAGCCGGGCCGTTGTTCGGGCGAGCTGCTCTTGCTGGATCTTTTCGATCAAGCCCAGGACTCGAAGAGCCTCTTTGCGCGAGCCGTCTTGAGCGGACAGCGGAAGGAAAGCGGAGAGAACGGCAAAGAGGAAGAGACAGGGCTTTCTGGAACGGCTCATGGCACAAAACGCGGCTTTTCTTTTTCATGCTAGCAGATTCCCCCCCCGAAGTAAAACAGTTGTCATGCCGAGTCGATTGGGCTAAAATGAGTATCTTCAAAGGACGACCATGACTCAAATCAAAGAGGCCAAGAAGGGGAATCTCACTCTTCCCCTGAAGAAAGCGGCGCGGCAGGAAGGACTTCCGGCCGAGACGATTGCGGGGCTCTTATCCTGCGGCAGAGTCGTTATCCCATTTAATCGTCGGCATTCCCCCAGGCGGGTCTGCGGAATCGGCCAGGGGCTGAGGACAAAAATCAACGTCAATATCGGCACCTCGGCTGATTTTCCCGAGGTTGCCCAGGAGCTCAAGAAAGTTGACGTCGCCGTGAATCATGAGAGCGACGCCATCATGGACCTGAGCACGGGTGGCAATCTGAAACAAATCCGGAGTCAGATCCTGGACCGCGCCCCCATGCCGCTGGGAACCGTTCCCGTCTACCAAGCGGCTATTGAGGCCATCGAGCGGCAAGGCTCGATCGTCCGCATGACCGAGGACCACCTGTTCGCGGCCATCGAAGCCCAAGCCCTGGAGGGTGTGGATTTCATGACCGTGCACTGCGGCCTGACCCTTCGGGCCATCGAGCGACTCAAGAAACAGGGCCGTGTCGCCGACATCGTCTCGCGGGGAGGAGCGTTCCATCTGGCCTGGATGCTCCACAATCAAAAAGAAAACCCGCTCTTTGCCCAATTCGACAGGCTTCTGGAAATCGCCCGACGCTACGACATAACCCTGAGCCTCGGAGACAGCCTCCGGCCTGGTTCCATCATCGACGCCTCCGATCGGCCTCAAATCGAAGAACTTCTGACTCTGGGAGAACTTGTCAAGCGTTGTTGGGAGGCCGACGTCCAGGTCATGGTCGAAGGACCCGGCCATGTCCCCCTCGACCAGGTCGAGTTGAATATCAAGCTTCAAAAGCGGATCTGCCAGGGGGCTCCTTTCTATGTCCTCGGCCCCCTGGTCACAGATATTGGAGCCGGCTATGACCACATCGTGGCGGCAATCGGCGGGGCCCTGGCGGCCGCGGCAGGAGCAGATTTTCTCTGTTATGTGACCCCGGCCGAGCATCTCGGCCTTCCCTCGGTTGAAGACGTCCGGCAGGGCATCATCGCCTCCAAGATCGCGGCCCACGCCGGCGACATCGTCAAAGGAGTTAAGGGAGCGCGGGAACGAGACTTGAGAATGTCTGAGGCTCGGAAAAAGCTCGACTGGTCAAAACAGAAGAACCTGTCCATCGACCCCGAAAAATTCGAGGAAGTCCGCCTGAAGAGAAAAACCAAAACGCAGGCCTGTTCGATGTGCGGCGAATTCTGCGCCATGCGGATCGTCAGCGAATTCCTGAACCCCCGCGGAAAAGGCGATGTCTTTAGCTGCTAGAGGAATTCTCTTCGGCACGGCAGGAATTCCACGCTCGACGACTACCCCTTCCACGGTGGCCGGCATTGAGTGTGTCTCCGAGCTCGGGCTCGATTGTCTCGAGATAGAGTTTGTGCGGGGGGTCAAGATGGGCGGCGAAAGCGCCCTCAAGATCAGAGATACCGCCGCAGCCCGTAACATCCGCCTGAGCGTCCATGCCCCTTACTATATCAACTTGAATTCGGCCGACCAGGGCAAAAGGCTGTCCAGCCACGAATATCTTCTGAGCTCCGCCCGGCTGGCTGAGGTATGCGGAGCTCGCTCGGTCATTTTTCACGCCGGATACTATGGAAAAGACCTCCCTGCGCAGGCCCTTGTCCACGTCAAGAAGGAACTCGAGGAGATCGTCTCCCGGCTCAGGTCGCAGAAGATCGCAGTAACCCTCAGGGTTGAAACCATGGGCAAGGTTTCTCAATTCGGAACGTTCGATGAGGTTCTCCTGCTCTGCCGAGAGGTCCGGGGCGTTCTGCCCTGCCTGGACTTTTCTCACCTCTATTCTCGGGAAGGAAAAGCGAACAGCTACCGGGAATTCCAGAGGATCTTCAACAAGGTCCGTAAGAAATTAGGGACGGAGGCCCTGAAGAACCTCCACATTCATCTTTCGGGGGTCGATTTTAACGCCAAAGGGGAGATGAAACACCTCGACCTGAGGGAGTCTGATTTTCGGTATGGTGACTGGGTTCGGGCGCTCAAGGACTCGGGAGCCGAGGGGATGGTCGTCTGTGAAAGCCCAAACCGCGAACTGGACGCCCTCATGCTGAAGAATCTGTACTTATCGCAATCATTAAAAGGGTAAAAGGTAAGGGGTAAGAGGTAAATGGTAAGGGGCAAGAAGCATCCGGTTGGCAGCACTTGTGAGATCTTACTCTTCCCCCCTTACTCCTTACCCCTTACTTTTTACTAATAATTTGGAGACAGGCTTATGAAAGACTTCAAACTCCTGATCGGCGGTGAATGGCGAGAATCAGAGTCCGTTCGAGAGATCAGGTCCCCGTTTGACCAAAGTTCCGTGGGGAAGGTCCACTTCGCTTCTGCGAGCCAGGTCGAGGAGGCCATCGGAGCGGCCCAGGCGGCTTTTGAGCGGACGAAGAAGCTGACGAGTTTCGAGAGAGCCCAGGCTCTGGGTAAAATCTGCGACGGCATCAAAGGTCGCCGGGAGGAGCTGGCCAGATCGATCGCTCTCCAGGCCGGAAAACCAATCAAGGATTCCAGGGTCGAGGTTGACCGCGCCGCGAGCGCATTCCAAATCGCCTCGGAGGAGGCGAAGAGGATCGGGGGTGAACTCATTCCCCTGGACTTGAGTCCGCAGACAGCGCAACGCTGGGGCCTGGTCAGACGGTTCCCCGTCGGGGTGATCAGCGCCATCACTCCGTTCAATTTTCCGCTCAACCTCGTCGCCCATAAAGTCGCGCCCGCGTTGGCCTCAGGGAATGCCGTCGTCCTGCGGCCTTCCTCCCAGGTTCCCATCACCTCGCTCCTCTTGGGCGAAATCGCCACCCAGTCCGGTTATCCCGCGGGAGGGTTGAACGTCGTGCCTTCCGGCTACGAGGCCGCCGAGGCCCTGCTCCTCGACGAGCGGGTGAGGATGGTAACCTTTACAGGGAGTCCGGCCATTGGCTGGGACGTGAAGAAGAAGGCCTTCCAAAAAAAAGTCACCCTGGAACTTGGTGGGAACGCGGCCATCATCGTCGAACCGGATGCGGATTTGGACTACGCCTTGGCCAGGGCGGTTAGCGGTTCATTCTCTTACGCCGGACAGATCTGCATCTCCGTCCAGCGGATTTTCCTCCAGGAAAAAATCTATGACCGGTTTATGGCCGGCTTCCTCGAGCACACCAAGAAGCTCCGGCTTGGGGATCCGCTCGACGAGGCAACAGACCTCGGGCCCATGATTGATCTTGAATCCGCGAAAAGGACCGAAGAATGGGTAGCGGAAGCGCTAAACAAAGGGGCTAAGCTCGCCTGCGGCGGCAGCCGCAGAGGATCTCTGTTCGAGCCCACGGTCCTCGAAAACGTCCTCCCCGAACTCCGAATTTCCTGCCTGGAGGCATTTGCCCCGATTGTCATCGTCTCCCCCTACCGGGATTTCAGCGAAGCGCTCGGGTCCGTCAACTCTTCTGTCTATGGCCTTCAAACGGGCGTCTTTGCCAACGATCTCAAGAAGATTTTCGAAGCCTTTGAAATCCTGGATGTCGGCGGCATCATCGTCAACGATGTTCCTACTTTCAGGATCGAACACATGCCTTATGGCGGCATCAAACAGTCGGGTTTCGGCCGAGAAGGAATCCGCTACGCCATCGAGGAGATGACCGAGCTAAAGCTCCTGGCGCTCAACCTAAAATAAGTTTTCCAAAACCTTGACAGGTGACCGGGTGAGGCCTAAACTAGAACGTCAATATCGTCTGAGATCATATCTAAATTTCGCCAGGAGGGATTTATGAAAACCATCAGCTTAGCCAAGGTCAGGGATAAGATTAAGGACCTTGTGCAGGAAGCCAACTTTGAACTCCAGCCGGACGTTCTAGAGGTCATCAAGGACATGGAAAAAAAGGAAGAGTCACCGGCCGGCAAAGAGGTATTCAAGCAGATCCTCGATAACGCCAAGATCGCCAGAGACGAGAAACTCGGGCTCTGTCAGGACACGGGCCTGGCGGTGTTCTTTGTGGAACTCGGGGAAGACGTCAAGCTCAAGAAGGACGGCGGTTTGACCAGTCTGAGAGATGCCATCACCGCCGGAGTCAGAGGAGGCTATGGCGAAGGATACCTCAGAAAGTCCGTGGTGGAGGACCCTATACGCCGAAAGAATACCGGCGATAACACTCCCGCCTTCATCCACTGGGAGCTCGTCCCCGGCGACGCCTTCAAAATCACCTTCGTCGCCAAAGGCGGAGGGGCTGAAAATATGAGCGCCATCCGGATGTTCGCTCCGGCGGCGGGCATGGAGGGTATCGAAGACTTCGTCGTCGAGACCGCCGACAAGGGCGGCTCGAATCCCTGCCCGCCTATCGTAGTCGGAGTCGGACTCGGGGGAAGCTTTGAATTTTCCGCTCTGCTCGCCAAAAAAGCACTGCTCCGAAAACCCCTGGGATCGCACAATCCCGATCCGTTTTATTCCGATATGGAAAAGCGGCTCCTCGAGAGGATCAACAACCTGGGGATCGGCCCTCAGGGAATGGGCGGGCGGATCACCACCCTGGCCGTCCACGTGGAAGCCTTTCCCTGTCACATTGCCTCCATGCCGGCGGCGGTCAACATCCAGTGCCATTCCCATCGGGTCATGAATTTCGAGATGTAGGCTGTTCCCGGGAAAAAACCTCATTCTGTAACCGAAGGAAGGAGAGCAAAATGGTCGAAATTCGTTTTCACGGCCGGGGCGGACAGGGGACGGTCGTCGCTTCCAAAATCCTCGCAGACGCTCTGGCCAAAGAAGGCAACTACGTCCAGGCTTATCCCGAATTCGGCGTTGAACGCCGCGGCGCGCCTGTCTTTGCCTTCATCCGCATCGATAACAAGCCGATCTACGACAAGAGCCGTATCTACGCGCCGGACCACGTTGTCGTCGTCGACCCGACACTGATCGAAGCCATCGATATCACCGAGGGGCTAAAGGAAAACGGAGTCATCATCATCAACAGCGACAAGAAGCCAGAGGACTTCGACCTGCCAGGCAAATTCAAAATCGCGGCGATCAACGCTACGGCCATCGCCGTCAGGAACAAACTGGGGACTCTGGCGACCCCGATCGTCAACACGGCCATCGTGGGCGCCGTCATCAAGATACTGAACTTGACCCGGCTCGAATCCTTGCTTCAGGCGATCCGGGAGGGGATTTCTATTCGGCCCGAAGATAACGTTCAGGCGGCAAAAGAGGCCTATGAAATGGCGAAAACGATGATCAGTGAGCGGTGAGCTGTGAGCGCTGAGCGGTGAAAATACGAAGATTAAAGAATAATACGCGCATCATGAAAATCTTAGAGGATGAGCAATGAAAACCAAGAAAGAGGCTAAAAAGATCATCTTCAAGTCTGCAAAGGATATGCCCGTCATGCCAATGTCTTCAGGCTCAATGCTTTATAACAAGACTGGGGCGTGGCGCAACATCCGGCCTGAGATCGACCTCGCCAACTGCATCCGCTGCGGGATCTGCTGGAAGTTCTGCCCCGACGTGGCCATCGTCATCGAAGACGAGTGGCCCGTGGTGGATTTTGACTATTGCAAAGGCTGCGGAATCTGCGCCGAAGAATGCCCGGCGAAATGCATCGCCATGGTGGAGGAGAAGAGATGAAAAAAGTCATCATGGGGAATCATTCCCTCTCCTACGGAGCAATGCTCGGCCGAGCCCAGGTCATCGCCGCTTACCCGATCACTCCCCAAACCCAGGTCGTTGAGCTCCTCTCTGAGATGTGCGCAGACGGCACCCTCGACGCCAAGTTCATCAAGGTCGAGTCCGAGCACTCGGCTATGGCCGCCTGCATCGGCGCCTCGCTCGCCGGCGCCAGGACCTACACGGCAACTTCATCCCAGGGGCTGGCCCTCATGCACGAACTGCTACACTGGGCCTCAGGGGGAAGGAACCCCGTGGTCATGGGCAACATCAACCGGGCGATGGCTCCCGGTTGGAGCATCTGGACCGACCAGAACGACAGCCTGTCTCAAAGAGACACAGGCTGGATCCAGTTTTATTGCTCGAGCAACCAGGAGGTCCTGGACACGGTCATCCAGGCTTTCAAAGTCTCGGAGAAGGTGCTTATTCCCAGCATGGTCATCCTTGATGCTTTCGCCCTTTCGCACACCTATGAAGTCGTCGACATCCCCGACCAGCAAAAAGTGGACGAGTACCTGCCGTCCTTTAAGCCAGAAATCCGCCTGACTCCAAAGGATCCTCATGCCTTCGGGGGATTAACCTCTCCCGACCACTACTTTGAGCTGCGATACAGGCTCCAGAAGGATATGGAAAAAGTCCCAGCCCTGATCGAAGAAACCGGAAGAGAATACGAGAAGATGTTCGGCCGGTACCTCGGTCTGGTGGAGGACTACCGCTGTGATGACGCCGACCTCATCCTGGTCACCTCGGGCACGGCCGGATACACGGCTCGCGTCGCCGCCGATGAGCTTCGCGCAGAGGGTATCAAGGCGGGGAACCTGAGGGTCAAGGTCTTCAGGCCCTTTCCGTTTGCCCAGGTGAGGAAGATCGTTCAGAACGCAAAGAAAATCGCTGTCGTGGACCGCAACATCTCGTACGGGCACCACGGCATCTTTTATCAGGAGACGAAATCGGCGCTCTATGGACAGGGGCGGGAGATTCCGACCTTCGGATTCATCACCGGTCTGGGAGGACGGGACATCACTCCTTCAACCTTCAAGGAGATCGCTGCCTACACGCTCGGGAAGGACAAACCGGATGAGGAGATCGTCTGGATAGGAGTGAAAAAATGACCGAAGAAAAGAAGATGAGATTGACCCTGCCCATCGAAGAGCTGATGCACTCCGGCAACCTGGCCTGCCAGGGCTGCGGGGCCACTCTGGCGATGAGATATGCCTTGAAGGCGCTCGGCCAGAAGACGGTCCTCTGCGTTCCGGCCTGCTGTTGGTCGGTGATCGACGGACCGTTCCCCTACTCCACGCTCGATGTCCCTGTGTTCCACTGCGCTTTCGAAACGGCGGCCTCTTCGGCCTCGGGGGTTAAGGCCGGGTTGGAAATGGTCGGCGACACCGAGACAACGGTTGTTGCCTGGGGGGGCGACGGCGGGACATTCGATATCGGCATCCAGGCCCTCTCCGGTGCGGCCGAGCGGAACGAGGATATCCTGTACGTTTGTTATGACAATGAAGCCTACATGAACACCGGAATCCAGCGAAGCTCAGCCACTCCCTACGGAGCCTGGACGACGACGACGCCGGTGAAACATTTCAAGAATCGGCCCAAGAAAGACATCGATGCCATCCTGGCCGCCCACCGGATCCCTTATATCGCCACGGCCAGCATCGGGTACCCGGAAGATCTGTTCAAGAAAGCGAAAAAGGCCAAGGAGATCAAAGGGACAAGATTCCTCCACATCTATGCTCCGTGCCCATCGGGCTGGAAGAGCCGGCCCGAAGACACAGTCAAACTCTCCCGGATGGTCGTCCAGAATGCGATCTTCCCCCTTTACGAGATCGAAAACGGCGAGAAATACAGCTTGAGCATCAAGCTTCGGGAAAAGAAGCCGATCGTCGATTACCTGAGGCTGCAGGGACGCTTTCGACACTTGACCGAAGCCGATATTCAATTCATGCAGGAGGAAGTGGACCGGAAATGGGAGAGGCTGCTCAAGATATGCAGCGGCTAGCCGATTGCCACCCATGCCCACTTCACCTATAATTATTATTCGTCTTATATCCGATTTGCAGAATCTGCCGCAAAGGAGAGTCCTATGAAAAGAGCCTGCTTTCCAGTTGTGGTCTTTGCTCTCCTGATCACGAGCTGCGGCCAGGCAGGAAATCCCCAGGAGCTGGGGCCCGCGCCGGATTTCAAAATCCAGGACCTCCAGGGCAATATTCTCTCTCTGGCCGATTATCGGGGCAAGGTATTGATCCTGAACTTCTGGGCGACCTGGTGTCCTCCCTGCCGCGAGGAAATCCCCGATTTTATCGAAACCTTCAAACTTTATAAGAATAAGGGGCTGGCCATCATCGGTTTATCCGTGGATCAGATGAGCCCCGAGGAGCTCACTTCTTTCACAGTCCAATACAAGATGACCTATCCGGTCGCATTCGCAGGCTCAAAGATTATCCAAGACTACCAGCCGGGCCAATTTATCCCTACGACGTTTGTCATCGACAAGCAGGGACACATCCGTCACAAGCAGGTTGGGTCGATGGACAAAGCCCAGCTCGTGTCGATTTTCGAAAAGCTGGTTCAAGAAAAGTAAAAGCCACCGACCGAGGTTCTTTTTCTGAAACCTCTTGACCGTGGACCGTTCCCCTTAGAAATTCGCCTGGCAAAGATTTGCCAAGAAAAAGAGATGGCCGAACGGACCCCAGGGTTTAATGGTCAAAAGGAAATCACCACCGATACGCGACGGCGGCCCAGGTAAAACCCGCTCCGAAGGCATCCATCAGGACGATATCGCCTTTTTTGAGCTTGCCGGCCTCCTTGAGCTCGCAGAGGCCGATCGGAATGGTCGCGACCGAGACGTTCCCGTACCTATCAATGTTCATCAGGACTCGTTCCTTGGGAACTTTGAGCCTCTCGGCTGTGGCTTCAATGATCCGGATGTTAGCCTGGTGGGGTATGAAATAGCCGATGTCTTCTTTCTTGAGATTGGCTCTCTTCAGGGCTTCCAGAGCCGCCTCGGCCATCCTCTTGACGGCGTGTTTGAAGACTTCATTGCCTTTCATGTGGAGACAGTGCAGGCTATCGGACACCGTCTGTGCCGTGGCGGGCATACGAGTCCCCCCGGCAGGTTGCAACAACAAATCCCCCAGTGTCCCGTCCGCTTTCCAATAAAAAGACAGGAGTCCTGATTCGCCCTGCGTTTCTTCTAAAACGGCCGCGCCGGCCGCGTCCCCGAAGAGGACACAGGTGTTCCGGTCCTTCCAATTGGTGATCTTGGTCAGAAGCTCCGCTCCGACGAGGAGGACGCGCTTGACCGTGTGATTCAAGATCAGGCTTTCGGCGATGATCAATCCATAGAGAAATCCGGTGCAGCCGGCAGAAATATCCAGGGAGGGGATGTGGTCCGCCTTCAATTGACTCTGGACCCAGCAGGCCGTCGAAGGGAAGAGCGTATCAGGGGTCGAGGTCGCCATGAGAATGAGATCAATGTCTTTGACTTCGAGCCGAGCGTCGTGGATGGCCCGGCGGCAGGCCTCGGCGGCGAGATCCGAGGTGGCCTGGTCTTGGGAAGCGATATGCCTCTCCCGAATCCCGGTCCGGCTGACGATCCACTCATCAGAAGTGTCGACCATTTTTTCAAGGTCGGCGTTGGTCAAGATCTTATCGGGCACATAATATCCCAAGCCGGAGATCTTGATCTTCCGTTCTCGGTCAGGCGCCTTGGTCATGAGCACTCCGGTAAAACCATATTCGACGATACAGTATAGCGATATTTGGATTGCAAATAAAGGAAAAGATGGGTAGAATTTTGGGGACATGTCAAGCAGCCGCCGGCTGGGCTTGATCTTTCTCTTGCCTGGTCTTCTCGCCTTGTTCTGTCCTCTGGCATGGTCCCAGCTCGTGCTTGGACAATACGACGAGGAAGCCCCCTTCCGGACCTGGAATTCCTTTGGCGGCGCCACCGCGCCTTATCTGGGCCTGGGAGGTGCGTCCCTCGCCTACGCTGCGGACGTCTCTGCAGCCCTTTCCAACCCGGCCCTCCTCCTCAAGCTGCCCCGGGCCTGTTTCTCCGTCGACGGCTCTTTTAACCATGCGACATTTTTCAAGTATTCCCTTATCAACACGGGAGTCTTGACCAGCGAAGCGAATCTGTCCGCCAACTTCTGGGCGCTCGACTCCGCCGGCTTTTCCTTGCGGATCAAAGACTGGGCCTTTGCCATTGTGGCCAACCTGGTAGAGAGCTACGACCGGCCGGCCGTGGACTACTCCTTCAGCGATGAGGGTTCTCTTCTTTACAGACTCAGTTTTGACCAGAACGGGACGCTCAGGAATTTCCACTTCTCCGTGGCCCGGAGGCTCTTCGATCGGCTCTGCGCCGGACTCGGCGTGAACGTCCTCAGAGGCGATCTCAGCAGGGACACCCTGGAGCAATGGACGACCGACGACATCCAAATCAGGGATCAGAAGACTCAAACTTATTCCGGACTCAATCTCAATGTCGGCTTAACCTATGAGCTGACGGATGGGTTGACCGCGGCTCTGGTCTTTCGCCCCCCCTTCACCAAGAATGCCAAGAGTCAAAGTCTGCTGGAATACCTCGCGCCCAAAGGACAAACCGACATCAGGATAGAGGCCAGCTCGGAAGACAGCTACAAACAGCCGCTGCTCATCGGAGCCGGAGCGGACTGGCGGATCACAAGGGGTCTCCGCGTCGTTTCCGATCTCGCGTTCTACAACTGGTCACATTATAAGGCCATTTATTTTGGAGAGGCGGTTCAAAGAGAATTCCGGGACATTTTCCAGATCCGGGCCGGAGTCGAATATCTGGCGGCTCATAATATTTTTGGCCGGACGGTGAAGATCCCACTCAGGTTTGGAATCCAAATTGACCCCCAGCCGATGAAAGCCCCCCATTCCTCCTACTTCTATTATTCCCTAGGGACAGGGATTCAGTCGGGCAGGTTCCAGCTGGACGCCGCTGCACTCCTGGGGAAGGAATCTGGTTCCGGAAACTCGCTTTCAGGCCAGAGAATCGCCGTGTCTCTGAGTTACAGAATTTAGTTGTTGAGCCTTTAAGAGGGCCAAGAGGATGCGTTCGCTATGAAGAAAATCACCCTTTCCCTCCTGCTTTTTGTGTTTGTTTGCTCGGCTGCCGTTCCCCAGACCCGGCCGAGCTACGAAAGCACAGATATCGTCAGCGTCGCAAAGACAGCCGAAATCCTAAAAAAGCTGGGGCACCTTTCCCTGGACTGGCTCATGGAATGGGAGGGTAGACTTTATATCGTGGCCGGCCCCGGGGATCTGGCCCGAATCGAACAGGCGAATGTCCCCTGCCGGGTGGAGACCGCAAAATTCTATCCTCAGCGTGGCCTTCTGGCCCCCCAGGGCGGGATCAACGGTGATTATCACTCCTACTACGAACTCGAGACAGATCTCAAAGCCCTCGAAAGCGCCTACCCGGCCTTGGCGAAAGTCCAAGCGATCGGCCGCACTCCCGAAGGCCGCAACATCTATGCCCTTAAAGTCAGCGCCAATGTGAACCTCGACGAGCCGGAGAGTCGCGTGCTTTTCGTCGGCTGCCATCACGCCCGGGAATGGATCTCGGTCGAACTCCCCTTCTTTCTCGGAAAATACCTCCTCGAAAACTATGCCCAGAAGTCGGAAATCAAAGCTCTGCTGGACCGGTGCGAAATCTGGCTCGTCCCCATGGTCAATCCTGACGGGCTTGAATATACGATTCATGTCTACAGGTACTGGCGAAAAAACCGGCGGGCCAACTCCGACGGTTCCTATGGAGTGGACCCAAACAGGAACTATGGGTACCAATGGGGCTACGACAATGAGGGGTCAAGCCCCGAGCCGCCTTCCGAAGTCTACCGCGGACCTTTTGCTTTTTCCGAACCCGAAACACTGGCCATCCGCGATCTGATGCTGGTGAAGGGCTTCCAGGCTGTGGTCAGCTACCACAGCTTTGCTCAGGACATCCTGTATCCCTGGGGCTACACGACTCAAGCAACGTCCCAAGACGCGTCCCTGCGGGCCATCGCCGCGCGCATGTCCGATCTCATCCGGGCCGTCAATGGCCGTTCCTATATTTTCGGGCGTGCCGCCGAGTCCCTTTATCTGACCAACGGTGATCTCACAGATTGGGCATTCGGGACTTTCGGCATTCCCGCTTTCACGATCGAACTTCCTCCTGTTGACGAAATCCATGGCGGCTTCTTCAACGCCGAAGCAGACATCACGACTATTTTTCAAGAAAACCTTCCGGCGATGCTCTTTCTCATCGAGCGTTCCATCCAGAATTTCAATTTTCTCAATGAAGAATCCAGAACAGATAGCGGGAGGCGGGATCTCCGACTCAGGGATAAGCGTCAAGAAAAGCGTTGACAAAGACGCCCAAATCAAAAAGAATCTAGTCGCGTAACAGACAAGAAGACCCATGGGCATCCTCCTTGTGAAAATTCTCGCTCTCCAGGCGGCGTCCTCGCCGGAGAGAGAGGGGCTGCCCTACTGGATTTTCTGGCTTCTTATCTCGGTGATCCTTCTTCTGGTCGCCTTCATCTTTCTCCGCGACAAGGACCTCCGCCAACGACTGAGCTACTTTCTCTTCGGAGCGAAGCGGAGGATGATGCGTATCAGGCTCCGGGTTAAACTGAGAAGGGAAAACGGCCGGGTCAAAGCGATGCTCAGAGAACTGGGGAAAAAAGCCTGGGGTCTGGGGCTCGAGCCTCCGCAGAGCGAGAGCCTTCTCGTTGACATCAGGAGTCTCGAAGATCAGAAGTCCCTGTTCCAACAAGATGGAGAAGTCCTGGGTACCCAGCTCCAGAGCCTGGTCAAAGCTAAAGAAGATTACGAGCGGCACCTCAGGTCCCAGATCCAAGGCTTGGAAACCAGACGACGGCCGCAGGAGGAGAGGCTGAAAGAGCTCGGGCAACGAATCCCCTCCCTGCCCGCGGTCAGGGAGGAGATGGAGAAGGAAAAAGCCGGAATCCAGGCGGAGATGGAAGCCCTGACCAGAACCATCAGAGAGCAAAAGGCGAGCGGCCGGGAGGAGATCCGGCGTTTCGACAAAGAAATCGCCAAATTGAACGGAGAGAAGCAGAAGCTCGGAGTGAAAATCCGTACGACGGAGAGACAGACACAGCCTCTTTTCGAATCTTTGGGGCGGCAGCTCGAAAAATCTAGGACAGAGCATCCGGACTTGGCCGTTTTCTGTTCCCAGATCGCCCGAATCCGGAAGACAATCGAAGACATCCAAGACGAGATGGAGAGGCTCCACCTGACGCGGACCTGAGGCGCCCCTCTTTACTGAATCCTACCAGAGGGCTACAATGACCCCATGACCAAGCGGCGGCTTTTCGTCCATGTCTGCTGCGCTCCGGATAGTCTCTATGTCATGAACCTCCTCAAGCTGGACTTCGAAGTTACTGGTTTTTTTTATAATCCCAATATTCATCCTCCCGGAGAATACACCCTCAGGCTGGAAGAGGCCAGGAAAGTGGCCGGGATCGCCGGGTTCGAATTGATCGAGGGGCCCTATGAGGATGAGCGCTGGTTCAAGATCACACGAAAGTTCGAAGGCGAACCGGAAAAGGGAAAGCGGTGCGATGTCTGCTACGCCCTGAGACTTCAGCAAACGGCCCTCGAAGCCTCAAGACGCGGCTTCGGCCTATTCACAACTATCATGAGTTTGAGCCCCTGGAAGAAGGCCGACGTCCTCAACCGGATCGGAGATATGTTCGGCCGGAGATACGGGCTAAGTTTCCTAGAAGCGAATTTTAAAAAGAAGGACGGCTTCCGCAAGAGCGTCGAATTGAGCAAGCAGCACCTGCTTTACCGCCAGGACTATTGCGGCTGTCTCTTCAGCAGAAGGAAATCCCCAACTATTCTTTAATCCTCCCGGGCGTCCTCTAAGAAATAGCGTTTCTCTCATCAAAAGAGTTCGACGTCTTCCGTTCCGAGAGGGAAAAGAGGGACGGGATCTGCCTGCCCAGTGTTCACAGCTCTCTGTTCACCGTCAACGGTGGCAATTTCAGCCTGGAAATGGCAGAATACGCTGAGATGAAAAAGCGAATGCCGTCGGCGATTCGAGCCGTTGTTTTTGGCGTCGTCCAGGGAGTCGGGTTCAGACCGTTCGTCTACCGCCTGGCCAAAAGGTTCGGCCTGAGGGGTTGGGTTAAGAACGTAGGCTTTGGCGTTCAAATTCACCTCGAATCGGAAACCCGAGCCCAACAGGCTGGGTTCCTCAGTGCCCTGCGGACGGAAAAACCGCCCCTGGCTCTCATCGAAAAAATAGATCTCAAGTCCGCATCCTTCATGGGATACCGTGATTTTGAGATCCTCCGATCAAAGAGAGGCGAGAGCTTCGTTTTCATTTCACCGGATATTTCCACTTGTCCGAACTGTCTTAAGGAGATCGTGACACCCGGTGAGCGCCGGTTTCACTATCCGTTTACAAACTGCACGGATTGCGGTCCTCGCTATACGATTGTCAAGGCCCTCCCCTACGACCGGGCCCAGACGACCATGGCCGGGTTCACCATGTGTGAGGACTGCGCCCGTGAGTACGGCGACCCTCTTGACCGGCGCTACCATGCCCAGCCCATCGCCTGCCCGGTCTGCGGCCCTCAAGTCACGCTCATCGAGGCCCTTTCGGGAAGGAAGGTTGAAGGCGGGATCGAAAAGGCGGCCTCACTTATCAAGGCGGGAAAGATCCTCGCAGTGAAAGGTCTGGGTGGGTTCCACCTGGTCTGTGATCCTTTGAACAGCGCGGCCGTCCAACGCCTGCGGAAGATCAAAAAGAGAGAGACCAAACCGCTGGCCTTGATGTCCCTCAACCTCAAGACGGTGGAAAAATACGCGTCCGTGAACCCGACCGAAAAGCATCTGCTCCTCTCCAGCCGCCGCCCGATCGTTCTTCTCAAAAAGAAAAAGGACATCAAGGGAATCGCCCCAAACCTTGACGAAATCGGATTCATGATCGCCTATACCCCTCTCCACTTTCTTCTCCTTGAGAAACTCGGGCTCGTTGTCGCCACAAGCTCCAACCCCAAAGACGCGCCGATCATAAAAGACAAAGAGGAAGGTCTGGTCGATCTCTGCGATTACATCCTCGACCATAACCGCCCCGTCCAGATGAGGGCGGACGATTCGGTGCTCAAAGTCGCGGGGCGGGAGCCGCTGTTTCTGCGGCGGGCCAGAGGCTATGTCCCCTATCCCCAGAAAGTCCCCGACAAATTGAAAACGCCCCATCAAATCATGGCCCTGGGAGGAGAGCTCAAAGACACGATCTCTCTTTACAAGAACGGCTACATCGTGACCAGCCAATTCTTGGGTGACTTGGATGATTACGGCAATCAACGATACTTTGAGGAAACGCTGGCCCATCTCTGCCGCCTCTTCGGCGTTGCGCCGGAGGTCGTGGTCACGGACCTCCATCCCAACTTTCACACGACCCGCCTTGCCCGGGAGTCGGGCCTGACTCATCTCCGAGTCCAGCATCATTACGCCCACGTTCTCGCTCCCCTTCTCGAGCACAGTATTTTGCCGCGGAAGAAGGTCCTGGGCGTTGCCTGGGACGGCTACGGGTACGGTGAGGACGGAGCGGCCTGGGGCGGTGAATTTCTGTTGGCCGACTACGCCTCTTATCAGAGGTTCGCCCACTTCAAATATGTGCCTCTCCCGGGAGGAGATCAGGCAGCGAAGCAGCCCTGGAGGATGGCCCTCTCTTACCTTTGGTCAGCCTATGGACTCGATTATCCCAATGTCAGAGTCTTATCACGGATCGAAAGGCTTAAGATCGACGCGGTCCTGAAGTTGATCGGTCAGGGCATCAGCAGTCCGTTGAGCTCGAGCTGCGGGCGTCTGTTTGACGCCGTATCCTTTCTTCTTGGTCTTGCGCCCCCGGAGCTCGAATTCGAGGCCGAAGCGGCGATGAGGCTTGAAGCCTGCGCCTCCGTCGAGACGGCCGGAAGTTATGAGTTCGCCTGCGAAGGAAGTTCTTCATCCCTCCGGATCGATTTCGGGCCGATGATTCGGTCCATCGTTCAAGATGTCAAGCGGAAGATACCGGTTCCTCTTGTCGCGACAAAATTCCACAACACTCTGGCCAGGGTGATCGTTTTTGCCGCCTTGAAAGCTAGGGCTGATCATGACGTAGATTCCGTCGTCCTCGTCGGCGGAGTTTTTGTGAACAAAAGACTGCTTCTTCGGGCGTCGGCACTCCTTCGGCAAAAAGGATTTCGGGTGATCCGCCCGATTTCCTATTCTCCTAACGATGAATCCCTCTCGATCGGGCAAATCGCTTATGCCTTGGGAAAAATAAAGGGGGAAAAATCAGGCTTATTTGAGGCTTAGGAACCGGTCCCTCTTGGCTTCGACTTTTGGGGCCGTCGTCTCTTCATTCGCCTCATCCAATCGGATCCTGATTCCTCCGATAAACGAGGATATGCTGTTAAAAATGACCGCCTGGAGGAAGCCAAATCCCGCCAGGAATAAGAACCCTACGATTCCGCCCAGACCGGAAAAGAGAATTCCGCCCATCAGCTTCCCTCGGAGCTCGTTGAGAAACGGAGGAACCGCGTGGCCGATCGAGGGAAGGACATCGGTGGCTCCGAGAAAAGCGCCGACGATAATGCCCAGAAAGACCCCCAGAATACCCGAGAATAGAGTAAAAGAGACGAGCTGGACCCCCCGAAAAGCGTATGTTCCCTTCCGTTTCCCGGCCAGGCCCTCGGCCAAGAATACCGGAGTCACAGAGGGGTCCGCCTCCCCCCCTTTAGGGCTACAACTAGGACAGACCTGACCGGGTTCTTCGAGCTGCCGCCCGCAGTAGCGACAGGCTTGCGTTTCTTTTTCTTTGAAGGCGCTGCCACAGCGGCCGCAGAATTCAACGGCCAGGTCATTCTCAAACCCGCAATAGATACAGATGGCCTTTCCCTCATTCAAAGAGGGCGGCTCGGATTGGATCCAATCTTTTCCGCTAAAATAATACCATTTCCCGGTCTGTGCCCCGATCATCCAAAAACGCCCCTCTTCGTCCTTGATCCGAAGGCTCTTGAGCTGTTCGATGAACTCCTTCTGAGAAATTTCCTTCATCCGGAATTTTCTCTTGATCAGCCTGAAGGATTCTTCGACGCTCCTGAATTCATTTTCCATACTATCCAAGACCCGGTCCCGGCTCCAGCCGGCCGCTCCGATAAGCGGATAATTTATTTAATTTCAATTAGATAATAACTCATTGATTATAAACAAGTTATCTAAATTGCCTAAATCTTGTGCAAACCGCCGTATCTTCAAGACTTTCTTCAAATTCGGATTTGAAATCGGCTGCTTTTCCACAACTTTTCCACAATTTTTGTGAAAAAATCGATCCCCTTTTTTCGGCTTTTTTCCGTCTCTCCTAGAACCCGAATTGCTTCCACAGATCAAAAATATTATACCCTTTAATCGGGTCCGGAATAAAGCACAGAACGAAGATGATAAAAATCAAAAAGCTGAGGGCCTTCCGCGACCGCGGGAGGGAAACCTCTTCATCGCTCACCTGCGGATGTTTCAACCCAAGAAGCAAAATGAGCAGCGCCCAAACGAACCAGCCCACCCAGAAGAATATGCCCATGAGAAAGAAGCACCCGAGGAGCACCTTGGCCACGGTCTTTGATCTCGAACCGATCAAGGCATACGAGACATGACCGCCGTCGAGTTGGCCCATCGGAAAGAGATTATAGCTCGTGACCAGAATTCCCACCCAGCCGGCAAAGGCCACCGGATGGAGAATGATCTCGTGACCCGGAGGGATTCCCCGGAAGATCAGTCCACCGGCAAGCTTGAGGAGGAGAGGTTCGCCAAGGGCAAGGCTCTCTGCGGGCGGCAGCGCGGGAACGATTTTCGATAGAGCCAGACCGTAGAAAAGGGCCGGGAGGGAAAGGACAAAACCGGTCAGCGGCCCTGCGACCCCGATATCGAAAAGGTCTTTTTTCCGAGTTATGGGAGATTTGATCTTGATGAAGGCTCCTAGCGTGCCGATCAGAGTGGGGGCGGGGATAAAATAGGGCAGCGTCGCATTCACCTGGTAATGGCGGCAAGCCAGGTAATGGCCGAGCTCGTGGCCGAGGAGAATGACGATCAAGACAGCGGCATAAATGATACTCAAGGAAATGACCTCGCTGTCGCGAAAAATCGCGGGGCCGAGGGCGAACTGGGAATTCTGATTGAGGGAGTTGGCGTACTTGTAGCTCAGGCTCCAGCTCAGACCGACAAAAAACGTGGAAAAGATGGTGAGCAAAAAGAGAAGGATGTTGAGCCACGGCCTTTTCTTCTTCGCCACCAGCGTGGGCGCCTGAGGAAAGACCTGGCTCAGATACTCTCCGTGTTCTTCATTCATCGGCCGGCTCGAAATGCCATAAAAAAAAGGAGTGATAAACTCACTCCCATTTGTTTAAGCTCGGTAAGATGTGATTATCCCTCTTGAAGCCTATGGTATTTAGCCATCAACTCTTCTTTGGATTCCCGGTGATCGGGGTCGGCGATGCAAGCGTCGACCGGGCAGACGGCCGCACACTGTGATTCGTCGAAGTGCCCGACACACTCGGTGCACCTGTCGGGGTCGATGATATATTTTTCGTCCCCGGCGCTGATGGCCTGATTGGGACATTCCGGTTCACAGGCACCGCAATTGATACACTCATCGGTGATCATATAAGCCATTTCGTTCCTCCATAATGGAAATAGGGTTTATTATAGCTTTTCTCCGGTGAATTACAAGAGAGGTCACTTCCCGATTTCGAGCTTGCTGAGCCGTTGTGAGGCGTCATATCCGTAATAGGTCTGGGGAAACTGGTCCCGGATTTTTTTGTAGAGTGCGCCGGCCTCGGCCTTATCGCCCTTCATTTCCAGGGCCTCGGCCCGATGATAAAGGACGGCGTCCAGGGGATAAGACTTGGGATTGTCCTTCTCGATTTTCTTATAGACCTCGATGGCCCTGTCAAAGGCTTTTTGCCTGATATAGACTCGCCCCAGGAGGTCCTGAGCCTGGTAAAAGAGCATATCCTTGAGGCTGTCCCCGATTTTTCCCAGGTTTTCTTGCGCCCTGGCGAGGTCGTTCTTGTCGACCCAGTAGGTCGCCAGTTCGATGTAGGCGAGCCTGGAAAACTTGCCTTGTCCGGCGAGTTTCTCCAATTTAGCCAGGTTTTCCGGCTTTTTGTCAGCCTCGGAGCGGAGGCTCAGGATCTGGCTGACCACCTGGTTCTCCTTGCTCAGGTTGTGGGCCTTGACCAGTTGGAAGACGCCGAAGACGATCAGGAGAAAAACAATAACCCCGGCGGCAATGACCAGTTCCCGAGTCCAATCCTTGATAAAGCGGAGGGACTTCGTCAGGCCGGAGGCGAGTTCATCCTCTTTGAGCTGTTTCCGTTCAATTCTTTTCATCCTTCACTCCTCGGGAAGACAGAGACCATCTCTCTGAGCTTTTTTATTTATCATACTCTGCCGAAAAAGCCAACAAAAAATCTGGACACCAGGGGAAACGTCGTTCAATCCAGGTTTTGAATAAGGTTCGAGTCTTTCGATCAGGGGAAGAGTTTCTTGATGAGCTTCGACAGGTTTCGAGCATGACTCTGGCAGCACGCAAGCGAGCGGGCGTCGGGCCGACCGATCGACACCGGGCCGTAGTGATCTCCCCCCGGATCGCCCTGGATGACCATTCCGTGGATGAGGAGGGCATTCAGGATGTCCAGGATGGTCGTCTCGTTCCCGCCGCCGATGTTGGCCGATGAAGCAAAGGCTCCGCCGACGCGGCCCTTGAGCTTGCCGTGGAACTTGACGCTTTCGTCGAGGAGTTTCTTGACCGGCCAGGCCATCGTGCCATAATAGGTCGGTGAGCCCATGATAATGCCCTGATAATTCAACAGTTCGCTCGCCTCGATCTTTTTTACGTCCTTCAGATCAACCGACAATCCTTCATCTTTCATGACCGCGGCGATCTCTCCGGCCATTCTTTTGGTGTGCCCCGACCGCGAATAATAACACACAAGAACCTTTGCCATATCTGTACCTCTCTGATCAGATCCGAAATATGATTATGTCAAAGGGAGAAAGATGTGTCAACCGAAGCGCGCCCGATCAAAAATCCAGGGTGATCAGTCCGGATTTGGTCTTGAGTGTTTCCCTGATGTCTTCTTTGCGGGCCCGGTTCTCTCTTTCGGCTTTGATGGCCTTGAATAGGTCATAGGTCGTCAGGAGGGCGTTCCCGTCCTTCTCCGTTTCATCAATCTGGAGCTGGGTGAAGGGACTCTTCCGGAGCTTGGCCTCAGTCCGGCTGAAATAGTTCCCCACCAGGATGGCTTTCATCTTGGTGTTATCGAATTCCTGCATCCTCCGGCCTTTGAATTTTTGCAGGACAGAGCAATCATCGTCCGTCGCCCATTCCTTGCCGCTCCTGACGACGACGAGTATGAGGGGCTCTTTTTTGATATTGACTTCAACGGGCAGGTTGTTCTGTTCGATCAGCCAGATATCTTCTTCCTTGTTGCGAATGACGTTTTTCCAGTATTCATCGACATCGATGATCCTTTCCCAGCCGAGGGATTGGAAGGCGGCGATAATCGCCTGCTTGAGCTCCCGGCCTTGGGACTTCAAGAGCCCGTGAAAAATCTCCTGGTCTTTTTCTTTGATGCTCCGGAGCTTTTCATCCAACAGACGGAGGGCTTCCTCGTGGCGCTTCTTTTCTTCTTCCCGCTCTCTAAAGACCTCGAGCAGGCTGGGGAAATAATATTCTTCCCTGTCCAACCATTCATAATTGTCCTCGGCAGCCCTGCCCAGGCCCAAAAGTGGAAACATCTCCTTGAGCACGAGGTCGGAGACCTCGACGTTCTTGATTCCGAACCAGGGGAAGAAAAGATAAAATCCTTTTCCCTTGCGGATGATGACCGAGATCGGTGCTCCGTCCACGGCCCTGGCCAAAACCTGAAGCTCTCCGCGGAAACCCTCCTCTTCCGTTTCGAGCTTCACCGGCCCGTTCTTGACCAGGTCCGCCGGGAAAAGCCGGCGGGCGCGGGAGATGAATTTCCCGTACTTATCGAAGATAAGGTCAAAGGGCCTCTCCGAGACCGCGACGACAGCGTTGGGATGGTTGTAGTCTTCAAATTCCAGGCTGGGAAACTTGCCCGTGATGTTGGTCAGTTGAAACAGGCTTCCCTTGCCGAGAAAGCACACGACCGCCCCCCCGTCCTCGACAATGTGCTCAAATTCGGCCGCCACCTCGGAGTGAATCTCGGGGATGGGGCTCTCCTGGTTGATCTGGTAAAAGACGACCCGGCAATCCTTGGGAGGGATGAGCGTATCCGTTTTCCCCGATTTCCAGTTGGTCAGGCGGAGTTCGGCATCATATTTCTTGTTGATCAGTTCCCTGTATTCCTGATCCTCGAAATCTAAAAGAAGGATCTCAGCCATCATTTTTCTCCCTTCGACCTTCAAAACATCGGCCCGGCGACAGAAGAGGTCTATTCTAAACTAATCCAATCCAATTTGCAAAGCATCGGCCATCCATAGATTTAGTCGCAGATAACCCCCAAGAGTCGCATTTTTGGGAGGTTATCTTGACGGCATCCGATCACCCCTCAAGAGCATATAACCGGGTCTAAAATCACCCCCTGAATCATTCAAAAAGGTTATTAACAAATCTACGCCCCGCCGTGATACTCGGTTAAGGAACGGGCCCCGGGTTCGCGTTCGACCTCAGGAGATCGTCGGCGCATCAGATCAGGCCGAGGCCGGATCGAGAGAGAGGCATGAATAAGAAAATTGTGGTCGTCGATGACGATATCGTAACTCTTCAGACTCTCGAGAAGATATTGGCCAAAAGCGATTTCTTAGTTTTCTCCGCTCCTGACGGGGAGGCGGCATTCAAACTGGTGAAAAAGGAAAGACCCGACATCTTGGTCAGTGACATGCTCATCCCTAAGCTCCATGGGCTGGAACTCTGCAGGAAAGTCAAAGAAGACCCTGAACTCGCCAAGACCAAGGTCATCCTCATCTCGGCCGTTTACAAAGGCCAGACTTTCAGGGGCGAGATGCAGCAGTCCGGGGCCGACGGATTTCTGGAAAAGCCGATCAACACGGCTGAGCTCATGATCCGGATCTTCAAGATATACATGGAAATTGCAACTGAAGAAGAAGGGAAGAGCGCTTAACCTGGCCCCTCTGGACGACTGAGTTTGGAGAACGCCTCCAACCCGCCCCTCCTGGGAATAACTCAAAACCGCGGCCAAAATTTCAGGCGCACTGTCCACGCCCGGATTTCTGGAAGAGCCGGCCAAAGGGAACTATCCCCTCTTGACAAACGTATAGAAGGTTGAGGAGAGACCCTCGAGCCGATATTTCTGCCCCAGGAGGTTGTGATGAAAAAGACGATTCTTGCCCGGCCGGGATCGCTGACAGCTTCGGCCTTGGTGCTCATGGCGATCATCACTGGAAGTCGTCCGGCGCTCGGCCAGAGTGTCGATTTCCCGACCAAGAAATGGGGAATCAGCTTCGGCAACTCTAAACAGTTCACGGGGCTCCGATTCAATTTTCGAGACAGTCAAGTGAGCCGCATCCGAGGGGTCAACGTGACCTTTTGGCACCCTAAGAAAGATAACCCGGACGCCGTGGTCGAAGGCCTTTCGCTCGGCCTGGTCCCTGGCGGCGGATACATGAAGGGAATTCAAATCGGTCTGCTTGGCGTTGCCGCAGAAAAAAACATGGCCGGCTTTAACGTCGGGCTCCTTGGCATGGGGGCGGGCGATAAAATCTCCGGGATCAATATCGGAGGGCTCGGCGCGGGCGCCGGCAAAAGCATCGTGGGTTTTAATGTCGGAGGGCTCGGCATCGGCGCCGGCGACAACGCCTATGGTATCAACATCGGTGGACTCGGGGTCGGCGCCGGTAAAGATACCATCGGAATCAATATCGGAGGACTTGGAATCGGCGCGGGAGACAACCTCATCGGAATCAACATAGCCGGGCTCGGGGCCGGAGCCGGGAAAAAGCTGGCCGGATTGACAGTGTGCGGACTCGGAGCCGGCTCTGAGGAGATTCAGGGCTTGACCCTTGCGGGGATCGGCCTCGGCGGAGAGACACTGAAGGGCGTTCAAGTGGCTCTGGGGATGGTCAGGGTCACCAACAACGGCCGGATGATCGGCTTTGCGGCCAGCGCGTTCAACTATATCAAGGGATCGCAGACGGGGCTTTCGATCGGCCTGGTGAACTACGCGTACAGTCTAAAGGGGGTCCAAATAGGCTTGATCAACATCGTCCGCGACAACCCGAGGTATCTCAAAGTGCTGCCCATCATGAACGCGAATTTTCGCCGCTAGACCGCGAACGAATTCTTGGCGATTGACCCCGCCGTTTTTTATATTGTATATTCATTCTGGGTCGTGGTGGGGAAAATTGTGGAAAATCCGGAAAGGGGACGTGAATTTCGGATCAGCCTGGAATTAGCATGACAGCGGAAGAAAAAGAAAAAGTTGCGATGCAGAATAGGACAATTGTCGTAGGTAATGTCGTCACGGGGCAAAGCCTCCTAACAGACGAAGACATCTATTTGTTCAAGGAGGGAAATCACTTCAGGCTGTTCGAAAAATTGGGTGCCCACGCCATAACGGTCGACGGCAGACCTGGCACCCATTTTGCCGTTTGGGCGCCCAATGCCGAGCGCGTATCCGTCATCGGCGATTTCAACAACTGGGACCGGGGATCTCATCCCTTGACCACGAGGTGGGACGGCTCGGGAATCTGGGAGGGTTTCATTCCCGGCCTGGGGAAGGGCTCCCTTTATAAATTCGACATTATTTCAAAGCTCGGCGGCCCTCGAGCCCAGAAAGGAGATCCTTTCGCATTCTACTGGGAGGCCCCGCCCCGGTCCGCTTCGATTGTCTGGGATCTAAATTACTCCTGGAACGACCGAGAATGGCTAGCGAAGCGGGGAAAGAGGAATGACCGGCAGGCTCCTATCTCCATCTATGAGGTTCACCTGGGATCCTGGAGAAGGGTCCCGGAGGAAAACAACAGGCCTCTCTCCTACCGGGAGATCGCTCGGCCTCTCGCCGACTACGTCAAGAAAATGGGGTTCACACACGTCGAGCTGCTTCCGGTGATGGAGCATCCCTTCTACGGGTCCTGGGGATATCAGACGATCGGCTATTTTGCACCCACCAGCCGCTACGGCACCCCCCAGGCCTTTATGTTTCTGATCGACTATCTCCATCAGAACGATATCGGTGTCATCCTCGACTGGGTCCCCTCTCATTTCGCGACCGACGGGCACGGGCTGATCAACTTCGACGGCAGTCATCTCTATGAGCACATGGATCCGCGGCAGGGATTCCACCCGGACTGGAAGAGTTATATTTTCAACTATGGAAGGAACGAGGTCCGGGACTTTCTTATCAGCAGCGGGATTTTCTGGCTGGACAAATACCACGCCGACGGCCTTCGGATCGACGCTGTGGCTTCGATGCTCTACCTCGACTACTCGCGCAAGCAAGGAGAGTGGGTTCCTAATAAGTTCGGTGGCCGGGAGAATCTGGAAGCCCTGAGCTTTATCAAGCGCTTCAACGAGGTCGTCTACGGGTCGTTTCCCGACGTGCAGACGTTCGCCGAGGAATCGACAGCCTGGCCGATGGTCACGCGTCCGGTCTACCTGGGGGGCCTGGGGTTCGGGATGAAATGGAAGATGGGTTGGATGCACGACATTCTGGAATACTTCAGCCAGGACCCCATTTTTCGCAAATACCACCATGAGGACCTGACCTTCAGCATGTGGTATGCCTACACCGAAAATTTTGTCCTTCCCCTCTCTCATGACGAGGTCGTTCATGGGAAGGGCTCGCTCGTCGGGAAAATGCCCGGACCCGAGGTGGAAAAGTATGCCAACCTCCGTCTCCTGTTCGGATACATGTACACGCATCCGGGGAAAAAGCTCCTTTTCATGGGGGGCGAGTTCGCCCAGTGGCGGGAATGGGTTCATGAAGAGAGTCTGGAGTGGCATGCCCTCGAATACCCGAGTCATCGCGGCGTCCAACTCTGGGTGAGAGATCTGAACGAGCTGTATGGACGGGAGCCCGCCTTGCACGAGTTGGACTTTGAGCCGGCTGGGTTTGAGTGGGTTGATTTCGGAGACGTCGATCGAAGCATTATCAGCTTCCTGAGAAAAGGCAAATCAACCAAGGATGTCTTCTTGATTGTCTGCAATTTCACGCCTGTGCCCGAACATAATTATCGCATTGGAGTCCCCGAGGGCGGGATCTGGAGAGAAGTCTTGAACAGCGACGCCCGGGAATACGGAGGCAACGGGCTCGGGAACTCGGGTGCGGCTGAGGCCTTACCTCAACCGATCCACGGCCGCAGCCATTCCCTGAGTCTGACTCTTCCCCCGCTCGGGTTTCTGGCCTTCAAAAAAGAACAGATCTAGTGAAGAAGAATGACGGAATGAAGCGATGAACCGCTGCATCTGTGTCCACGGCCACTTCTACCAGCCTCCCCGAGAAAACGCCTGGCTCGAAGAAATCGAGATCCAGGATTCGGCTTATCCCTACCACGACTGGAACGAACGGGTGGCCGCCGAGTGCTACGCCCCCAACTCTGCTTCCCGGATCCTCGACGCCGAGGATCGAATCATCGACATTGTTAATAATTATGCGAAGATAAGCTTCGACGCAGGTCCCACCCTCCTTTCCTGGATGGAGAGATACAGCCCTCTCATCTACAGGGCGATCCTCGACGCCGACAGAGAAAGCCGGGAGAGATTCCACGGCCACGGCGGCGCCATTGCTCAGGCTTATAACCACCTCATCATGCCCCTGGCCAGCCGTCGCGATAAAAGAACTCAGGTCATTTGGGGAATCAGAGATTTTGAATCCCGCTTCGCCAGGAAACCCGAGGGCATGTGGCTTCCCGAGACCGCCGTTGACAGCGAGACTCTCGACATTATGGCGGAGCTGGGGATCAAGTTCACTATCCTCTCCCCTTACCAAGCCGCTCAGGTAAGAATAATCAAGGGCGGAAAGTGGGAAGACAGGAGCCAAGGCAAAATCGACCCCAAGATGCCCTATCTCTGTCGCCTCCCCTCGGGAAGAGGGATCTCCATCTTTTTTTATGACGGACCGGTATCCCACGACCTGGCCTTCGGCGATCTTCTCCGAAACGGCGAGCGCTTTGCCAAGAGGTTAGCAACGGCATTTTCCCAGGATCAGGCTCAATCCGAACTCGTCCATGTGGCCACAGACGGTGAAACCTACGGGCATCATCACCGCTTTGGAGATATGGCCCTGGCCTATTGCCTCAACTACATCGAGAAGAACAACCTGGCCGACCTCACGGTGTATGGCGACTACTTGGAAAGATTCCCTCCGGCTCTCGAGGTGAAGATCATTGAAAACACTTCCTGGAGCTGCTTCCACGGCATCGAACGCTGGAGAAACGATTGCGGGGACAGCACGGGAAGCCATCCCGGCTGGAATCAGAAGTGGAGGGCGCCGTCGCGCCGGGCGATGGACTGGCTCAGCGAAAAAATCGTTCCTCTCTACGAAAAGGAGATGGGCCAGTATGCGAAAGACCCATGGCAGGCGAGAGAGGACTACATCGGGGTGATTCTGGATCGTTCGATCGCGACAATCGAATCGTTCTTCTCCAGGAACGCCAGCCGCCCCCTCTCTCCCGAGGAAAAGACGAGAGCCCTCAAGCTTCTCGAGATGCAGAGACATGCCATGCTCATGTACGCAAGTGACGGCTGGTTCTTCGATGATATCTCAAACGTCGAGACCGTCCAGGTCATCCAGTACGCCGCCCGAGCCATGCAGCTCTACAAAGACGTCGGCGGAACCGATTTGGAGCCGGAGTACGTTAAGATGCTCGAGAAGGCCGAAAGCAATCTGTCCGAATACAAGAACGGGGCCATTATCTATGACCGGTCGGTTAGACCATCCGTCGTCGATTTCCTCAGACTGGGCGCCCATTATGCCGTCTCTTCGCTGTTTGAGGAGTACCCCAAGGCGATCAAAATCGCCCATTATACGGCGAGCTCAGACCTTTGTGAAAAAGCGGAGATAGGGAAGAGAAAGCTCGCGGTGGGAAAAGTGCAGCTCAAATCAGAAATCACCTGGGAGGAAAGAACCGTCTCCTATGCGGTCCTCCATTTGGGAGACCAAAACCTGACAGCCGGAGTGCGGGAGTTCGAAGAGGAGGAGGAGTTTCGGGCGGCGTGCCTAGAGATCAAAGAGGCTTTCGCCCAGGGTGAGATGGCAACTCTCATCCGGCTCATCGACCAGAACTACGGAACCCACAGCTATTCTCTCTGGCACCTCTTCAAAGATGAAAAGAGAAAGGTCCTCGATCAAATCCTGAACGCAACCCTGAGGAGTCTGGAAGCGATCTTCCGCCAGATCTTCGAAAGCAATTATCCGGTCATGCAGGCCATGAAGGAGATGCAGGTTCCTTTGCCGGAGGCGCTGGCCGCGCCCGCCGAATTCGTACTCAACGCCGACTTCCGAAACTTGGTAGAAAAGGAAAAGCCAGACCTTGAAGGGCTCCAAAAGCTGGTTGATGAATTCAAGACTTGGTCCTTCAAGCCCGAGAATCCCCCGATGGGCCTCGTCGTCGGCCAGAAAATAGGCGCCATGATGGAGAAATTCACGGCCAAACCAGACGACCTCAATCTGCTCCTGTCAATTCAACGCCTCTTCGAAATATTGAAGCCGCTGCCCCTGGACATCGACCTCTGGAAGAGCCAGAACATTTATTTTTCGGCCGGGAAAGAGCTCTACGGCAAGATCGCTGAGAAAGCGGCAAAGGGAGACCCGGCGGCCAAAGAATGGCTGGAGCGGTTCAACGCCTTGGGCAAATTTCTCCGAGTCAAGCTGGCCGGCTCCCCCTCCAAGTGAAAAGGCCGCTAACTGTGAGAAGAATCCAAACTTTGGAGCGTCGATAATAGTAGTAGGAGTCCAGCAAAAGGAGAGCCCCAATGGCATTTTCTGAAGAGACTATAGAAGACGCATGGAGGAGAGCGGAGGGAAAATGTGAGTGCAGACGGTCCACCCACGATCACTCATATGGCCGCTGCAATAAATGGCTGGTCTTGGAAGATCGTGGAAGAGAGACGGGCACGGGCGCATGGGAGGCACACCACGTCAGTCGCAGTGGAGGAGATTCCTTTTTAAACTGTGAAATCCTTTGCTCGGATTGTCATAAAAGAACTTTCTGAAAAGTCTTTATTGATTTGAGTCAGCGTGACGGACAATAATGTGTACAACGAAAGGATTCAAACCCGGTGGGAGAGCCCCGGTATCAGGCCGGTAGCAGATTAGAGGACCGCGAGGACCGAAGGGGCCAGAAACTACCTTGGTGACTATGAAAAAAGAAAAGAAGCCGCGCGACTGAGGTGTTATCCGGGAGTATTTCGAACTCATCGCCGAGACGGCCGTTTTTGTCTTTTTTGTCATGACTTTTGTCGTCCAGGCCTTCCAGATCCCCACCGGGTCCATGGAGCCAACCCTACTCGTCGGAGACTTTCTTCTGGTCAACAAATTTGTTTATTATGATCCGGTCTTTAAGATCGAGGGCAAACTTCTGCCCCGAAAGAATATCGAGCGCAAAGATATCGTCGTCTTCAAGTATCCTCAAGACCTAACCAAGGACTACGTTAAACGCGTCATCGCGCTGCCCGGTGAGACGCTGGAGATCAAAAACAAACAGGTGTTCATCAACAATGAGCCGATCACTGAACCCTACAAGGTCCATAGCGACAGCCAGGTTTATGGCAAGGACACTAACTATCATTATGCTTCCTCCCCAAAGCCCGCTTGAAGAGAATCTTGAAAGTCATCCATTAGTATTTGAAAGGTTCGAGATTTATAATGATTTTGCGAAAGTGTCGGACCGAGGAGATTGAATTTTGCAGGCAGGCGGAATGGGAGCCGCCTCGATCCAGCCGCCCCATGAGCACGGGCCCGAGGGCCCGGTCGGCAAGGCCAACGATCGCCGGAGCCAAGGAGACAAAAATATGCGGAAAAATCTCGCCGTCCTAGCATGCTTTGTCCTGATCCTGTCGGCGGTCATGCTCGCCTCGGGCCAGAGCACTGCTGCCGATACGCGCCTGAACGGCCTGCTTGAAACCGTCCGGCTGAAACACGGCGTCCCGGCCCTGGCCGGGGCGATCGTGACCGGGGAGGGTCTCAAGGCCCTCGGAATTGCCGGCGTGCGCAAGGCGGGCACGGACATTTCTGTGACCGCCGCGGACGAATGGCATCTCGGCTCGGACACCAAGGCTATGACGGCGGCGATGATTGGGTCGCTCGTCGAGCAAGGAACACTCAAATGGGAGACGACGATCGGAGAGATTTTTCCGGACATGGCCCCTTCGATGGAACCGGCCCTTCAAAAGGTCACGCTCCTCCATCTCCTGTCGCATCGCGCCGGGCTTCCAGCCAACCTGCTTTGGGCGTTTGTCCCCCGCACGGGAACAACCAGGGAGCAGCGCTTGGCTGTGATCAAGATGCTGACTTCAATCAAGCCTCTCTCCGAGCCGGGCGTTAAATATCTGTATTCGAACCTGGGCTACGTCATCGCCGGGACGATGGCCGAGAAGGCGGCTGATGCATCATGGGAAGAGCTGATGAGGCAGCTCATCTTCGATCCGCTCGGCATGTCGGGGGCCGGGTTCGGCGGCGTGGGCACACCGGGCGAGAACGATCAGCCGTGGGGGCACGGCGAGGACGGCAAGCCCGTCGGCAAGAACGGCCCTGATGTGGACAATCCTCCCGTGATGGGGCCGGCCGGAACAGTTCATTGCCCGCTCGGGGATTGGGCGAAATTCGTCGCCGATGAGCTCCGCGGGGCTCGGGGCGAGAAAGCTCTGTTGAAGCCCGGGACCTACAAGATCCTCCAGACCCCCCCGTTCGGCGGCGATTACGCTCTGGGGTGGCTGGTCGCTGATCGCGAGTGGGGAGGCGGGTTGGTTCTCTCACACAGCGGCAGCAATACCATGAACTTCGCCGTGGTCTGGATCGCGCCCGCCCGTGATTTCGCGGTGCTTATCGTGTGCAATCAGGGCGGCACGGTGGCCTTCAAGGCCTGCGACGAGGCCGCCGCGAAACTGATCGACCTTCATCTCGGGAAGCCGGAGGTCAAGACGCCCTAGGCGCGCGGTTGAGCGCGCTATATTTCTTCAAATTGACTTAATGTCTTTTCAGTTATGACATCACCCGTATGTTTTATTTTTGATGATTCTAAAACCAGAATCCAAGTTTCCTCATCAGCGAATGGCCTATGCCTTTTGCCTTTTGGAATGACCACTAATTCTCCCGGATTTATTTCGATGATTCCTTCCTCGACTTGAATTTTGAATTTGCCTTTTATTATATAAAATAATTCATCTTCATCTTTATGGTCATGCCAAACCAATTCGCCCTTAACTTTAACAATTTTCACATCATAGCCATCCACCCGACTGATGACTTTCGGGCTCCATAATTCATCAAACCGTCTAAACTTATCGTCGAGGTTTATGACTTTTATCATATTTTTCCTTTCATCCTATCCTGCACAACAATATTGTTTGTCATCAGGCGATTTCGGAATCGCGGGCTGATTTCTTAAGCTCCGGATTCCGTTTCTTATGATAATTTAGCCGGCGCCGTTTGGCAACCTCAACCTCTTCTTGACTTGAGACCTTCCCTAAAATATATATATATTTCGGCGTGCAGCTCACGACCGTTATCATCTCATGTCCCCAAAGGAGGTTGCTCAATGAGAATTCGTTTTGCCGAAGCCCACGGGAATCGCGTTTCTGGGTTATGGGTCCTGGGATTATGCTTGATAGGCACACTCATATTTTTGAACCGGGTTGATGCCCAAACTTCCGACGCCGATAAGGCCGTGACCATCCAGTGGGGGATCAAGGTCCCTCTCCGCGACGGAGTCAAGCTCAGCGCGACGCTCTATAGGCCGCAGGAGGTCAAAGAGTCCCTCCCGGTCATCTTCACCCTCACTCCATATATCGTCGACACGTTTCACGAACGCGGAATGTACTGTGCCCAAAACGGTTATGTTTTTTTTGGCGTCGATGTCCGCGGCCGGGGAAATTCGGAGGGGGCCTTCGAGCCCTTCGCCAATGAAGCCAGGGACGGCTATGACGTGGTCGAATGGTTGGCCCGGCAGCCCTGGTGTAACGGCAAGATCACGATGTGGGGAGGCTCGTATTCCGGGTTTGACCAATGGACGGTGCTCAAGGAATTTCCCCCTCACCTGGCCACGATCGTCCCTGCCGCAGCTGCCCACATCGGCACGGATTTCCCTTTTGTTAACAATATATTTGCTCCCTATGATATCCAGTGGATCACCTTCACCAGCGGTGTCACCCCGAATGCCAAGTTGTTCGGCGGGGCGTCGTACTGGCTGGGAAAATTCTCGCAGATGTACGTAAAACATACGCCCTTCAAGGAGCTCGACGTCCTGGTCGGGAACCCTTCTCCTGTTTTTCAGAAATGGCTCTCGCATCCGACTCCGGATGCCTATTACGACGCCATGGCACCGACCGAACAGGATTACAAAAGGATCAGCGTCCCGATCCTGACCATCACCGGCCACTACGATGGAGACCAGCTGGGGGCCATGACATATTACCGGCGCCATATGCTCTACGGTTCTAAAGAAGCGATCGACAACCACTACCTGGTCATCGGTCCCTGGGACCATGCCGGGACCGGCACCCCCAACCGTGATGTCGGCGGACTGCACTTCGGGGAGGCAAGCCTGGTTGACCTCAATAAGCTGCATAAGGATTGGTATGACTTGACGATGAAGAGCGGAAAGAAGCCGGAGTTCTTGAAGCAAAGGGTCGCGTATTATGTCGTTGGTCCAGGGGCCGAAAACTGGAAGTATGCGGACAACCTGGAGGCGGTTTCCAACGGAAAGATTCTCCTCTATCTTCATTCGAACGGGTCGGCCAATGATGTTTTTTCTTCCGGCACGCTCGCTCCGGAGAAGCCGGCCAAGGAAAAACCCGACCATTACACATATGACCCGTTGGACACACGTCCGGCCGAAGTCGAGAGAGCGGCTGGGGAAAACTCTCTCACCGACCAGAGGGCAGCCCTCAATCTTTTTGGGAACGGTCTCGTCTATCACAGCGCTCCCTTTGACGAAGCCACCGAGATCAGCGGCAATCTCAAACTCCTCTGCTGGATGGCCATGGATGTTCCGGATACGGATTTCCAGGTCGCCGTCAGCGAGATCATGTTGGATGGAACGAGCATCTCGCTGACCCAGGATCTGATGCGCGCCCGCTACCGCGATTCGCTCCGCGAAGAAAAGCTGGCCAAGCCGGGCGAGATCAACCGTTATGAATTCAAATCGTTCATGTGGTTTTCGCGCCGCGTCTCCAAGGGGAGTCGTCTGCGCCTGGTTCTGAGTTCTCCGAACTCGATTAGCTTAGAGAAGAATTACAACAGCGGGGGGATCGTCGCAGAGGAGTCTGGTAAGGAAAGCCGCACCGCCCATGTCACTTTCTACCATGATGCCGAGCATCCGAGCGTCCTAGAGATTCCGGTGGTCAAATAGATATATAGGCCCACAGAGCCATTCCAATCTATCCTTCCGTGTCTTCTCCATACGTACGGATACGGTCATTTCCCCTCGAACGGGGACTCAACATGATTTCCACATTATCGAATCGCAAGACTGGATCAACGTGATCCCCCTCACGGCTGATGGCCAAGTGGTGATGATCAAACAATACCGCCACGGCTCAAGAAAAGTAACCCTTGAGATACCGGGGGGACTCGTTGAGCCTGGAGATACTCCCAAAAAAGCAGCGGCCCGGGAACCCTCGTCCACTCATTCCTAAGGGAACGTGACCCAATGATTCTTGATGACCCGCCTAAGCCGGGGTATGTCCTTGGCCTCGATGGCTCTTATCAATTCCTTGTGCAGCTTAAAAAATCTTTTAAAATACTGACTGTGGACGACATACTGTGATTGGAGGGACTTGTGAAAGCTCTGCTTATATTCCTCCCACACTCTGGTTGCAAGCGAGTACAGGTATTTGTTCTTGATTGTGAGAAAAATTGAATCATGGATATCGTAGTTTATCTCGAGAAATTTATTGACCGTTTCTTTGCGGCAGTATTTGCCCATCTCGGCGGTCCTGTCTTTAAGTCGCTGAATATCTTCGCGCCCCATGACTCTTATAGCCTGCATGCAAGCGTAGGTGTCTAACAAAATCAGGGCTTCCTGGAGATCCAAGTATTCTTCGAATGAAGTTTCTCTGACAACCGCATAACGATTCGGACTGATCTCGATGTACCCTTCTGCCGAGAGTCTCAAGATGGCCTCGCGCACAGGCGTTGTGCTCGACTTGAAAAGGTGCGCGATTTCTTTTTCAGGAATTCTCTCCTTTGGCTTGATTTTGTTTTTAACGATGGCGTCCTTGATATACTGATAAACACGGCTGGAGAGCGTCTCGGAAGCCATTTTCAATGGGCTCTTTTTTTTCATTTATTTTCTCTCGCTGTCGGCCTCCTCGTTTCTCTAATCAAATGAAACGAAGAAGACCGGCCCGCTTTAATAAGGAAAAAATATAACAAAATCCAATTATTTTCAAGCTGAGCTTCAACATCACGGCGGGAAATTGTTATCTTGGGTTCTTCCAAGCTTGCGACCATAGGCGGCTCAAAGTCGGATGGCAGCTATAAAACGCACATAATTGCATTATAGAGTCGTCATCCTTTATCTAATCGTAGCTTTTTGGACGATCTCACGAAGCTTTTCCCTGACCTTAATGGGTAGCGGCTCTGGTTTGTGTTCGGCCAGGATTTGATCGACAGCCACGGCCGCGCGCTGAGCGAAGTCTTTGCTCCCCTTCTTAACCCAGCTATCGTAGTTCATGCGTTCGAAGTGGGTCGGATACCACCGTTCACGAAAATGCTTGAGGGTATGGTCGGTGTTGAGAAAATCGCCGTCAGCCCCGAGTTCGGCGATCACATCCAAGGCCAGAGTCTCATCGCTCACTTCAAATTCCTTTGTGAATGCTCTTATCCAGCTCACAATCTCGTCACACAAGACAAGCTGGGCAAAAGAGAAGGTAAGTCCTGATTCCAGATATCCGAGGTCATGGATGATGTTGCCGCCGGCCAGGGTCTCCACGACCAGACTGAGCGCCGCCTCCGCGGCTGCCTGGGAATCTACGGTTTTGGATTCGGATGCTCCGCCTAGGGCGAACATAGGAAAACCAAGGAACTGACCCAAAGATTGAGTAAAAGTACGCTCAGGCTCAGAGTAAGACAAAATAAAAGTCTTCATATCGAAGGTGCCACCAGGAGGCATTCCAGGAATGATGACCGGGGCTCCCTCTCGTTTTAATTGAGACAGAGTCAAGCCGACCAGTACACCCGCAAAGTCCAGCGCGACAGAACCGGCAGGCGTCACGGGGCTAGTGATGGCAGCGCTAGAAGAAGGGATATAAAGTGAGGGAAGGTTTTTTGAGGCCAAAAAGAGTAACTTCTCCAAGGCTTCCTTGTTGTGGCGAAGCCCGGAAACCGCGTTGATGTAGCAGGCGATGAGCGGTGTGTTTTTAAGAGCCTCAGCTCCGCCCATCACCACCTCGGCCATCTCGACCGCATCCCGGCAGCCCTGCATCTCATAAGTCACATAAATGATGGGTTTAGTTGTATAAGACAACATGGCCTCCATCTGATACCGGTCAGCAAAGCTTCCGTCGACATCCGACGGCAGGACCATAGACATCACATAGTCTATCTGTGGAAGGAAGTCACAAAGAGTCGTGCCTTCTGCAACGTCTTTGACCGCAGGCTTCCGACGTTGACCAGTGCGATGGTCGATGATGTTCAGACAATCAGAACCAGGCCCATAGAAACATCGATAGCCCCCAACCGGCATAGCGGGATTGCCCTTGCGATCATACAAAACAACCTCTCTGGGGACGGTCTTGAGGGTGCTCTCCACGATCTTAGGAGAAACACGGACAAGGTTGCCGTCGGTCACAGTAGCGCCGGCCTTTTTGAGGATCTCCACGGCCTCGTCAAGATAGAGCCGCACGCCCACTCGCTCCAAGATCTCCAGGCTGGCCTCATATATCCTGCGGCACTGTTTTTCAGAAAGACGCGGAAAGCAGAAGCTTCCAGTGGATTTTTCTTTTTGACTCGGGTCGATCAAATTCTTTCTCCTTTCCTGTCAATAATCCTAAGCTGTCGCACTAGAGAGAAATTTGTAACATAGCGAGCATGATATTATATTTATATCCAGATGACATCAATTATTATATATTTTATTATTCAAAGACAGCTTATTTCTTCGACGTTTTGCATGTCTGGCGGGATGATATTCCAAGCCAAAGGGAGAAAAACGATATGGACAGTAACTTGCAATTTGTTCTCGGCTGTTCGCCTCGCGAAAGAAGACAGGCCATGCGATGGAGGAGGTTTCGACTAGCGGCTTTCTCAGTGCTCATGTCCGTATCGATGGGGGCGGCTCACGATTCAGTGGCCGCTGCGGCCAAAAGATCGCTATTGTTCCGTGTTTCATTCAAGACGGCGGTACGCACCGATTCGGCCGACGGACGAGCGTACGTGATCATCGACAGGAAGAGCGCCACTGTCGAGCCGCGTTTCGGCGTGGACATCCCCGGCGTGCCCCTCTGGGGCAAGGATGTGGCCGGCATGAAACCGGGTCAGCAGGTAACTCTCGATTCGAACCCGGATGTTTACGGGTTTCCGTACGAATCCATCGGCCAGCTACCGGAGGGTGACTACACCGTGCAGGGGTTCTTGAACATCTACACGACGGTTCACCGGTCCGATGGCAGAGTTCTGCAGCTGCATTTCCCTGCCGGCGACGGCGGCAGACCGTTCAACTCACCAGGGAACCTGTACAGCACCCCAGTGCAGCTGCATCTTTCGCCTGACAGCGGCAGGATCGACATAGTCCTCGACAAGGTTGTTCAGCCGGCGGACCCTGTGCCGCCGGGCGGCACGCCCCAGCAGGGTAATCCTCCGGAATCGGAGCACGTGAAACAGCTCAAGATCAAGAGCGAATTGGTTTCTAGGTTCTGGGGAACCGACATGCACATGGGAGCCACCGTGCTGCTGCCCAAGGGCTACGACGACCCCAAGAACCGCGACCGGAAGTATCCGGTCGTCTATGCCGCAGGCCACTACTCCGAGCGCCCTCCGTATGACTTCGTCGAGCCGGGGTCGGGGAAGCCTTCGAATGAGTTCTCGGGCTGGTGGATGTCGGACAAGGCTCCGCGCTTCATCATCTGCACATGGCGGAGCGAGAACCCCTACTACGACGATTCCTATTACGTGAACACCGCGAACATGGGACCCTACGGTGACGCCACTCTTAAAGAGCTCATCCCGGCGATCGAGAAGCGCTTCCGCATCTACGCCGAGCCGTGGGCCCGCACGATCGAGGGCTGTTCGACGGGGGGAGGCATTGCGGCCTACCAGGTTATCTTCTATCCGGAATTTTGGTGCGGGGCGTGGCCCGGGGCTCCGGATCCGATCGATTTCCGTGGTCATCAGAACGTGAACATTTATTCAGACCGCAACGCCTACGTTTGGGACAAGGGCTCGATCCCGGGCTCGATCAAGGTTCCCCGCCCTGGCAGGCGAACGCCGCAGGGGGACACCGGATACACGGTGGAGCAGGAGAACGACTGGGAGCGTGCGCTGGCCACCAAAGGCCGGTCTCAAATCGGCGTTTGGGACATGTGGCAGGCGTTGTATGGCCCCGTCGGTCCCGACGGCTATCCCGCCGCGCTCTGGGACAAGGAGACGGGCGTCATCGACCGCGCCGTGGCCAACGCGTGGAAACCCATGGATATGTCGATCTACGTGACTGAACACTGGCCGACGATATGCAAGGACTTGAGTGGCAAGCTCCACTTCTGGGTCGGCACGGAAGATGACTACTTCCTGGATCGCGGAGTGCGGTACTTCCAGCAGGAGAGCGATAAGCTGTCAAATCCCAAGGCCAATTTCACTTTCGACTACGTCCAAGGCGCAGGCCATTGCGGAGCCGCGTTGTTTCCCCGCGGAGGAACCATCGGCAGGCTGACCGAAATGACGCGGACGATGACGGAGGCGGCCCAGCATCGTCAAGACAAGTGGTGGTGGAACGCTAGCTGAACCACCTGGCACTGGTTACTTAACCGATGACCATACTAAAGTAATAAACGCCGTTCTCGAAGATAGAAACACCTAAATTAGAGATTCTGGGTGACTGAGCATTTTGTTATTAACCTGCTCGCTCCTCACTGTTTTAGGATTCGGCTAACTTCGTCTACCGCGCTGGCCGCGTCTGGAGCATAACCTTCAGCATTGATCTTGGCAGCATAATCACGGCTCACCGGAGCGCCGCCGATGATGACGCGTGTCCGAAGCCCGGCCGAGCGCAGGGACTCGACGACATTTTTCATCTGGACCATGGTCGTGGTTAAAAGAGCGGAGAGCGCAACGACACTGGCCTTGTTCGTCCTAGCGGCCTCTAAAAACTTTTCAGCGGCCACATCTGCCCCCAGGTCAATGATCTTGTAGCCCGATCCGCGGAGCATCATCGCCACCAAGTTTTTGCCGATATCGTGCAGGTCTCCCTTGACCGTTCCGATGATAACCGTGCCTCTTGGCTCGATTTTATCTTTAATCAAAAACGGTTCAAGCCTGGTAAGGCCCGCATTCATCGCCCGGGCAGCCACAAGTACCTCCGGAATAAAGATCTCGTTGTTCTTGAACATGATGCCGATTCTTTCCATGCCCGCGATAAGACCGCCATTAAGAATCTTGACCGCTGGGAGTCCCGAAGCCAAGGCCTTCCCGACGAGGACTTCGACAATGTCTCTTTTCCCCTGTAACAAAGCGTTTTGAATGTCATTGAGCATCGTGGTCTTCTCCTTTTATCGTGGCCACTTTTAGGTTCATAAATATATATCGCCAACAGCTCCGAATTGTCAGGATATCATTATATAGACATAATAACAATAATATATTCTTTCCTCTTGACAATGCCATGCTTATGATATAAAAGTTCTTTTTGGGCTGAGGCATATGGTTTCTCAATCTCGGATTTGGCGAATTCGTGATCATTGCCAAGAGTGAAGACCTTGATGTTATTTGCGCTCGCTTTAACATCCAAAAAATCCTATCACTTTAGGGGGAGGTTTAAGATGAATTTAAAAAAGAGTGCGGCTCAATTTGTGGTTTTCCTGCTTTTCCTGGTCATACTTGCCACAGGTTTTTCCCGTGCGCAAATATTGACAGGAGCCATCACAGGAACAGTCACCGACGAACAAGGGCTTCCTCTGCCCGGCGTGACCGTCGAACTCTCGAGCCCAGTCTTAATGGGCGGAGTGCACTCTCAGCTCACGGGCGAAAATGGTGTTTACCGCTTTCCAAATCTACCGCCGGGAACATACAAAATCGTTTTTAAGATAGCGGGCTTTCAGACGATCGAAAGGTCAGCGATCCACGTAACAATAAAAGAAATTATGACCGTAGATATCGGTATGAAACCGGCAAGGCTGGAAGAAACTGTTACAGTGATAGGAGAATCCCCTATTCTTGATGTCACAAGTTCGGGGACATCCACGACCATCAATAAAAATTTCATAGACAAAATGCCTTTGGGGCGAAATTCATACATCGATCTCGCCACGTTGACACCCGGCGTTTCTACTACCGGTGATAGTGGATATGCGGGCCTCAAATGGATGTCCGGTTTTGGGTCCAATGCTGAATCCAATGGTTTCCAGATTGATGGATTGGATTCAACTTCTTCCGCGTTTGGCTATGCTATGTTGACCCCCAATCAAGATACTTTCACTGAGGTTGAAATTTCCGGGATAGGCCAGCCAGCTGAATATGGGTTCTTTTCTGGAGTTGTGGTGAATGTGGTTACAAAATCCGGTGGAAATGCGTTTTCAGGGACTCTGAGTTACTACGGTCAATATCAAGCCCTGACTGATGACAACAATCCGGATCCTGCTCAGTATTTTTCTTACACGCGTCACAAATTCTATGATACGGCATTGAGTTTCGGCGGACCTCTATTGAAAGATAGACTTTGGTTTTTTGCTTCTGCCAACATTACAAAGCAAGATGAGACCGACTGGACTGTGGATCCCAAGTACCATTCAGTTGTTACAAACAATAATTATATGTTCAAATTATCATACCAGATGACCCAAAAGCACAAACTGGTCGGTGTTTTCTCTTACGCATATTATGATGCGCCAGGCGCTCCAAACCAATGGAGAACACCAAGCGCCACCTTTGGATGGCATAGAACGATCCCTCCCTGGAATGTCATCTACACATGGACGATCAATAATAACGCATATTTTGAATTAAAAACGTCAGGATATAGTTTTAGTGAGACAGGCCTTGGGGGTGATGGGAAGGCTGGCCTTTCCGTCCCTCATCGTTTTGATCTTCTTACTGGAGTCACTTCGGGCGGGGCTTCGTGGCCCGTCTGGACCGATTATACAAGACTCCAGGTCAATGCGAGCCTATCTTATTTTGCGGACAATTTTCTTGGCGGCAGTCATGAGTTCAAAATGGGAGTGCAGTATAACAAGGGTAAGGATGTTTTCGCTTTGGGCTACAGCGGCGATAAATATTATCTTGATTATGGAAACGAGAAATATCTCCTGTATACATGGCCGGCATTCCATTACGGCGGCCAGAATGTGGACATGGGGGTATTCGTCGATGATTCGTGGCGCCTTGGAAAGCGGTTGACGTTAAGTTGGGGTCTTAGGTTCGACAGCCAAACTGGTAGTATCCCAGCCATGCCTATCATGCATAATTGGCAAGATACCTCAGAGATATTCCCGGGGATCAAAAACCTACTCGTTTGGAGGAATTTTTCTCCTCGCATCGGTTTAACATATGCCCTGACTTCGGACAATAAAACAGCTTTCAAGGCTAATTATGGCCGCTTCAATGATAAGATGTTCGGTGGCTCCTATGACGCTACTGGACCATTAAATCCCGATTGGGCAGCTTACTATTGGGACGGAAGCGACTGGATCCTGTATAATTTTGTGTCGGGATCGGAGGGGTGGGTCGCGCCTCGGGGTCTCAAAGCTCCCGTTTGTGACTCGTTTTCGATGAGCCTGCAAAGGGAATTATTTACTGATTTTTCTATTGAAGTCCTGGGAACGTATAAGGCTTGGAGAAATGAAATGGCCATCGAAAATACGGCGGGCCGATACGAACTCGTCCCCATGGTCTCTCCCGATAATGGCCAGACTTACATGGTTTACAATCAGATCAATGTCGGAGAGAACGCTTACGAAATCAAAAATCATCCGGATCATCGGCACGATTATAAGGGAATAAGCCTGATACTGAACAAAAGATATTCAAGGAATTGGCTGCTCAACACTTCTCTCACCTGGTCAAGATCTTACGGTAAGAACGCCATTTCATCGACGACCAGAGAGCACCAAATGAATATCGTCAATATGAGTTCCTATAACCAAGGAAAAGACCCGAACGATTGGATTAATGCGAAAGGTCTGATGAATATGGATCGAACGTGGGTCTTTAAGCTTCAGTTCGGTTTCAATTTTCCCTGGGATATCTTGTTGAGTATGAATTATTTGGCAATGTCGGGACGGCCTTACGTGGAGCAGGTCCGCGTTTATCCCGATCAAGGAATGAGGATGATTTTTGCGGAACCAAGAAGTAATAAGCTGAGATTCGATTCCGAGCAAATGTTAAATGTTAGAGTTGCGAAGACGTTCCCACTTTATAGAAATGTGAGATTCAGTGTCATGGGTGATGTTTTCAACTTGCTCAATAACGATGTCGTATTAGCCTTCCGTTCTTACCGAATATGGATCGAGACTTTTGGCTTGCCTTCTGATATGCCTCTTCCCAGACGTTTACAGATAGGATTAAGATTGGAATTCTAGTCGGGCGTTTCAGACCCTAATTAAAAGGAGGGGTTCTGGTGCCAAGATCGCTGAATCAGACTGAGAACAAGCTTACTCATTTCATTCTGGAAACGACCTGGAATTCACTCCCTGAAGTCGTGAAGGAACGCGCCCTCATCTGCCTCATAGATAACCTGATGGCAGCCTTGGCTGGGACCCTGACCAAAGGCGCCTCAATCTCAGCCGACCTGGCCTGCAAGCTTTTTCCAGGAGACGAGGGGACGTTGTTTTGCAGCGGCCGCAGGGTCTCCGCACTGGGCGCTGCTTTCGCGAACGGAGTAGCCGCTAACGCATTAGACATCGATGATTGTGGGCTTTACACCTGGGGCCATCCCGGGGCGCAAGCTTTTTCTGCGGCATTGGCAGTTTCTGAGCAGGTGCATGCCAGCGGCGCAGCCATGCTAGCGGCTATGGTCGTCGGATATGAGGTGATGTTCCGAACCGCGCGATGCTGGTATGATAATGACCCGCTTTTGCGGGGCTGTGGGTCTTGGGGGTCGCCGGGGTGCGCCGCCATTGCCGCGAATCTTAAGAAGCTCTCAAAGATTCAGACCATGAATGCCTTGGGAATTGCCGATTTCCACTCTCCCTCATTGCCTCTTATGAGGTCGGTGGAGGAGCCTGCCATGGACAAGCATGGTATCGGTCTGGGGCCCTTAACGGGGTTGATGTCGGCCGAGCTTGCCGCCCAGGGATTCATCGGCATTACAAGCATTCTGGCAAGAGAGAAATACCGAGGTTGGGTGGAGGATATCGGGGACGAGTTCGTGCTGCCCTATGGAATAACCTGGAAGGATTTCTGCTGCTGCGCTTGGGCGCATCCTGCCCTCTACGGGGTGAAACGGATACAGTCTGAGGAAAAATTCTCCGCCGAGAAGATCTCGCGGATAGTGGTCGAGGTCTATGAAGAAGCCACGCGCCTCGGAGTTAAGCTTCCTGAGACTACGGAGCAGGCTCAATTCAACTTAGCCTGGCCCATCGCCGTTCTGCTGGTTGACGGCCAAGTGGGTCCGCGGCAGGTGCTTGAACCGCGCCTTTCTGATCAGCGAGTGAGAAATCTTGCGGCCAAAGTTGAGATGCGGATTTCAGATGAATTTACAAGGTTGTATGAGAATATGGAAAGGGGGGACCCGGAAGGGACGGAGGCTGCTCGCGTGACGATCGAGCTCTCCGACGGAAGAAGACTGGAATCGGGATTTTCGGAGAACCCTCCATACCGCAGGCAGAGATGGGATCGTGGACGGATGGAGAAAAAATTCAGTTGGCTCCTCCAGGATTTTGTTCCCAAGCCGACGATCGAAAAACTCATAAAACTAGTTTGGTCCTTCGACGAGCTCGGAGATGTTGCTGAACTGATGGAAACAGTCAAGTCTCTCCAACTTCCGGGTCACGGAACGAACAATCCGAAAAGAACTTAAACTCAGTCATCGGTTGCAAATTGCCGCATTGGCTTATCATATCGTGCCTGTGTAAGGAGAGGTTTGATCACCGCTCGAATGGGTGTCGCCTCAAGATCAGAAGTTTCGAACGGAGGGAGTTCATGAGAAGGACTATGATGAGTGCGTTCATTATCTTGCTGGGCATCATCTGTTTTACGACCATCTCGTCAGCGCAGACAGACAAGGTCGACGACTTTGTCCAGGCCGCCTTGAAACAGCAGAGGATTCCAGGGCTCGCCCTGGCCGTGATGCGCGACGGCAAAATCGTCAAGGCGAAGGGCTACGGTTTGGCCAACGTTGAGCTCAACGTCCCCGTCATCCCCGAGACGATCTTCCAATCAGGGTCCACGGGTAAACAGTTCACCGCTATGGCCATTATGATGCTTGTCGAAGACGGGAAACTCGGACTCGATGACAAGATTTCAAAATACCTTCCGGGCGCTCCGGAGACCTGGAAAGACATCACCGTCCGGCATTTGCTAACCCACACTTCCGGGATCCATGACTACTGGGACGGAGGGCTGCCGGAACCCCCGCCCCAGGAATTCGACCTGCGTGCGGAGATGACCGAAGACCAGATGCTCCAGAAGATCGAAGCGTACCCCCCCGATTTTGCTCCGGGCGAAAAGTGGAGATACAGCAACAGCGGTTACCTGCTTCTGGGACTCGTGATCCACAAAGCAAGCGGGAAGTTTTACGGGGATTTTTTGCAGGAGCGGGTTTTCGGCCCCCTCGGCATGAAGGCGACGCGGATCATCAGTGAAGCCGACATCATTCCGAACCGATCTTCCGGATATCGCCTGGTCAAGGGTGAGCTCAAGAATCAGGAGTGGCTCGCGGCATCCCTCAACACCACGGCGGACGGAGCCCTCCTCTACACCGTGCTCGACCTGGAGAAGTGGGATGCGGCGCTCTACACCGAGAAGCTCATCAAGCGGACGAGCCTCGACCAGATGTGGACTCCGGTCAAGCTGAACAACGGCAAGACTTATCCCTACGGGTTCGGTTGGGACGTCCGCGAGGTCAACGGCCACAAGTGTATCGAGCACGGCGGGTCGTGGCAGGGCTTTACGACCTACATTTCCCGGTACATCGATGACAAGCTCACGGTCGTAGTTCTCACGAACCTGGATAGCGAACACTCTAGGCCGGCCGAGATCGTCCACGGTGTGGCAGGCCTCTATGTCCCCGCCCTGACCCCTCCCCCGCTTCCCAAGCCCATCGAGGACAAGGAGCCGCAGGTGACGTCCCTGTTTCGCGACGTCCTGAAAGAGATCGGCGAGGGCAAAGCAGATCCCGCGGCGTTCACGGACGAGGCCCGAAAGCAGCTCTTCCCCGACCGCATCAAATCCCTCCAGTCGAATCTCGAGGAGTTCGGCTTGCCGAAATCCGTGGAACTTCTGGAACGGAAAGACGACGGCGGGCTGCGCAGCTACCGGTACCTGCTGACCTTCGAGAACGGGCTCGTCCTGTTCCAGGTGCTCAAGCTCACCCCAGAGGGCAAGATCGCCGAGTTCAAAAGCAGGAAAGCGCTACGCCTATGGGGGCCGGGGGAGGAGGAAGATTAGCGGGCTGAGTCAAACCTAGGTCAATCCCCCGTAGACAACTAAAGGGCAGTTCAGCAGGTCAATTTTGTTGCCGAAGGAGGAAATCGATTGGTTTATAGAAGAAGAGCGATCTCTCATTAAGAACGTACCGAAAACAAGGTCAATCAACTCAACGGAGGACGCATTTGAAGGATAAATACAGACTCAATATCCCGAGGCTGAGTATTTTATCTCAGGACAAGCTGGAATTGATCCATCTTTCGACGCTGGAGGTCTTGCGAAGAACGGGTCTGGTTATAAAGGAACCGAAAGCGATCGAGGTCCTGAGAAAGGGAGGATGCTCCGTCGACGGTAAGAGGGTGAGAATTCCCTCGCACTTAGTTGAGTGGGCCCTAAGGAATATGCCGCCGAGGATCGCCATGTGTGATCGGAATGGCCGCCCGGCGATGTTTCTTGAAGAGAACAACACGTATTTCGGCACCGGATCCGACACTCCGTTTGTCGTGGATCCCTATTCCAGCGTCAGAAGACCCGCCGTTCTCAAGGATATCGAAAATGTCTCAACGAATCGTGGATTGCCTCGAAGACCTCAGTTTTGTCATGTGTTCAGGGATTGCGAGCGACGTGAATCCTCAGGTGGCCGACATCTATCATTTTGAGGCGATGGTCAACCTACCGAGAAACCAATCGTCTTCACGGCCTGGGATCTCCAAAACCTGGGTGCGATCATCGACATGGCGGAGATTGCAGCCGGCGGCCCGGAGAGGCTCAAGAATAACCCCTTCGTCGCCCTTTATACGGAGCCGATCTCCCCGCTTCAACTGGCCGAGGAATCGACACAGAAGCTCATGTTCATGGCCGAGAAATCGCTGCCGGTCGTTTTTGTTCCCGGACTCATTACGGGCGCCACGGGACCTATGACGATCGCAGGAGGTCTTATCCAGGCCAACGCCGAAATACTCGGGGGTTATGTTCTTGCTAACTTGATCAGGCCGGGAACCCCCTTCATCCACGGCGGCTCCATTGCCCCGATGGACATGGCGACTTCCATACATGCCTATTGTTCTCCCGAGGACCTGCTGGGATCAACGGCTCTGACGGACCTGGCTAGATACTATCGCCTGCCGATGTTCAGCTTTGCCGGGTGCTCGGACTCCTGCACGTTTGACCAGCAGGCCGCGATTGAAGGAGCACTCTGGACTCTGATATCTTCGCTCAATGGGGCAAATCTTGTCCATGATGTCGGATATATCAACAACGGGCTGACGACGTCTTTTGAACAGATTGTCGTATCCAATGAAGTCATATCCATGATCAGACGCATGACTGGCGGTTTTGAAATCAACGAAGAAACGATGGCCCTGGATTTGATCGACCAGATCGGGCCCGCCGGCGAGTATCTCACGAGCGATCACACGCTGAAGCATTTCAGGGAAAATTGGTTTCCGACATTGTTCTCGAAACTCCCCTATGAGAAATGGGAGAAAGATGGGAGGCGGGATCTGGGAAGAAGGGCCAATGAAAAAGTGAGACATATTTTGGAAAATTATCAGCCGAAGCCTCTCGAGGAAAAGACTAAGTCGGAGCTGAGGAGAATCGTTCAAAAGATGGATCAGCAGAAACACTGAAGAGCCGGGTTCTGGAGATCGAAAGCAGGATATCTTCAGAGAGGATACGAATATTAAGAAGAAGAGGAGCCCAAGTGCAAACAGTCTCTGGTAGTTTTAGAGAAATATTTTATATTTCAATGATCCGTCCAGAAGATCTATCAGATCGATCTGATTTGCAGCCGTTGACCACGAAGTCTCGAGTATGATAGGGTCACTCTCGAATTCCCGATGTTGAGAATGAAGGGCACATGAAAAACACGAAAGCATCTCCGTCGGCTGATCGGCCGACCCAGGTGCGCTGGCTCATCCTGGCGCTCATTTTCGCGGCGAGCTTTGTGGCCTATGTGCTGCGAACCAACATGTCCGTCGCCGGTGAAAAGATCATGACCGATCTCGGCCTCTCCAAGATCAAATTGGGCATGATCCTCTCGGCTTTTGCCTGGGGATACGCCATCTTCCAGTTCCCGGGAGGCATTTTCGGAGATCGAGTTGGATCCCGGCGCGCCCTGGCCATTATCGCAGTCCTTTGGGGAATCATTACTTTGGGGACGGGTCTTATGCCGGGCTCAAGACTCGTCTCGACATCTGTCATCCTGGTCGTGCTCATCGGTCTTCGCTTCTTGATGGGCGTGGCGCAGGCGCCCTTGTTTCCACTGGTGGGTGGTCGAACGATCGGCATGTGGTTCCCGGTTTCGGGCTGGGCATTTCCAAACGGCCTGACGAGCACCGGCCTGACGTTGGGCGCCGCAGCCACGGCCCCATTGATCGCTTGGCTGATGGAAAAGCTGGGCTGGCGGCAATCGTTCATTCTGACGGCGCCCCTGGCATTTTTGATCGCCGGGGTCTGGTGGTGGTACGTGCGTGATAATCCGGCCGATCACCCTGGGGTCAGCAAGAAAGAACTAGAATTGATCAATGCCGGCAGACCATCTCCAGAGATCGCGGACGATGACAAATCCGCTTGGAAACGCGTGCTCAAGAATCGGGACGTCCTTCTCCTGGCGGCCAGCTATTTTTGCATGAACTATGTCTTCTATATTTTCTTCAACTGGTTTTTTATTTACCTCGTCGATGTCCGGAAATTCAAAATCCTGGAAAGCGGGTTCTTGGCCGCCGCTCCTTGGATGGCTGGGGCCGTCGCCGCGAGTGTCGGGGGGCTCTGGTGCGACCGCCTCTGCAAACGCATGGGGTCACGCTGGGGATGCCGGATTCCCGGCATGGTCGGATTGAGTCTTGTCGCCGTTCTTCTTCTTCTCGGTGCCACGGCCAGAAATCCCTATCTCGCTGTCGCGCTCCTTGCACTGAGTTTTGGCTGCACCCAGCTCACCGAGGGAGCCTACTGGGCTGCGGCGATCTTCGTGACGGGCAAACACGCATCAGCCGCCACGGGGGTCATGAACACGGGTGGAAACGTGGTTGGGGGAATCGGTGCCCTTCTCGTCCCGATCACGGCCGAGGCTTTTGGCTGGGTGCCGGCGCTTGCGACCGGATCGGTCTTTGCGCTGGCCGGAGTTGGATTGTGGCTGTTGGTTCGCCCCGACAAGCCCATGGCTCAGGGCACCGGTTAAGCCCGATCATAATTGGCGCGTTCCGCAATTCTATCGAGTCTCTGAACGAGAGCGGTATCTCAGAGTGTTTTTCTCTCTCGGAGAACGGCGTTGATTTCTTTCTCCGTTTCGTCCAAAAGCGGTGGAACCTGATGTCGGATGAGGATGTCCCGGGCGGTTTTATTCAGGCGTGAGAGCATATCCGGCCAGCCGAGTCGGTCGAGATGAAACGCGATATGAATGCGACGGTGAGCGTCGATTGGAAAGGGGCCAGGAGTTCAGATCGTCCAGGAGGACACCAGCGCATTTATTTGAGAGATTATTTTGTGACGAACGACAATAATCCAGCGGTTTCGAGCTACAGGGGTGAGAGGGGAAGGTGTTTGGACATCAACGGCCGCAGGCTGGAGTTGCAGACGACGATCGATGTCCGTTCAGACGAGACAAATTTTCATGTTGTGTTCTTGCGCAAGTTTTTTGAGAACGGAAAGCAGGTTCGCGAGCGCGAGTGGAAGGAAACGATTAAACGGGACTTTCAATAGCGCTCGGTTTATCTCTTTTGTCTGCATTTTTGGATGAGATCCTCTAATTTTTTACTTTCTCCCGGAGGAAGAAGATGACCGTAGCGCTCCTGGTATCTGCTCAGATAATCCAGGGCTTTGGACGGCTCTCCCTTGTCGTAATAAGCCAGGCCCAATGAATAGAGCGTCTGGTCGGAATTGGGTTTCAGCTGAAGGGCTTTTTCCCAACAATAAATCGCTCCGTCCAGGTTGTTAGCCAACCTGTAGGCACTTCCCAGGCCTTCATAGGGCGACGCATAAGAAGGGTCACGCTCAATTGCCTTCTTAAAGTATTCAATGCTGTGATTGAAGAGAATCCGATCTTCCGTCTTTTGGGTGAGTCTAAGATAAACGGCGGCCAGATTGTTATACGCTACCGCATTCTTATCATCGAGAGATAGAGCCTTTTCGTAGGCTTTCCTGGCCTCATCCAAATTACCTTTGTTGGAGTAGGCGACACCGAGATTGATCCAGACTCCAGGGTCGGATTCCATGGCCTCAAACCTGCTTCTCTTGATTGTGGCGATAACTTCATCGTAGCGGCCGGCGGCGACGAGATAGCTCCCATAATTGAAAAAGAGGGCATAATCTGTTGGAACACGCTCCATCCCGAGCTTGAGGACGCTCGTGGCCTCCGCCAGCCTGCCCGTTTGTTGATAGATCTGGGCCAGATCATAGTACGCGGTCGCGAAGCCCTTTCTCTCGTCAATGAGCTTGGTGAGGACCGCGATGGCCTCGTTCCCTCTTCCCTTTTTGTGAAGATCCATGGCCTCGACGGACCGGTTATAAAAGGGAAGAAAAATCTTGACATCGTCGTCGGGTCCAAAACTTTCCTTCCTCGATTCTTGAGGGCTCGAAGTCGAGACATAACCCAAGCTCTTCAGTTTTTCAAGGGCATCCCGATCGAGCTTTCCCTCCGAATGGAGTCCTTTGGGATTGGACAAGCTCTTGACCATTTGCCCGAGCTTTTGGCGATAGCCGGCCAGCTCTTTTTGTCCGGCGAGATTCTTGAGTTCCCCAAAATCGGTCTCCATGGAGTAGATCTCGGGGAGCGGAGATTCGGTGAATTTCTCTGGTCCCTCGATGAAGCCTTCGAGAGGCGCGCAGTCCATCCTGTAATAAGGGTCCATGGATTCAAAATAGATGGGTCTTCTGGGCAATCATTTTCCTGTCCATGGCGGGCAGAAGCGAAGCTCCCTGAAGGAAGGAAGGTTTGTCCGCGTGCAGAATCTCACAAACGGTCGGGAAGATGTCGATATGGCCGACGTATTGATCAACCCGACCGGAACCCAAATCCAGGCGCAACAATGATCAGGGGGATCCAGAGCGTCGTGTTGTAGGCGAGATACCCGTGGGTGAGCTCTCCGTGTTGACCTAACGATTCGCCATGGTCTCCGGTCAAAACGATGAGCGTGCTGCCGAAAAGCTTGTGTTCTTGGAGATAGGACAAGAGCTTCCCTAGCGCAAAGTCCACATAAGCCACCTCTCCGTCATAAGGCTGCTTTTTGTATTGAACACTGAAAGGCGCCGGAGGTTCGTAGGGATCGTGTGGGTCGTAGCAATGGATCCAGAGAAACCACGGGGATGGCCTCTCTTTCAGCCAGCTCAGAGCCTTGTCCACGACCGCCTCGGCCTTGCGTTCTAGGAGGGCTGATTTTTTGGGGCCCGACCCGGTGAAGTCATCATCATAGGTATCAAATCCCTGAGTGAGCCCGAACTTAGAATCTAATGGATAACCGCCGACGATCGCTCCCGTCGAGTAGCCATAGCTCTTGAGATGCCCGGCCAGAGTCAGAAACTCTTTGGGGACGACGAAATTCGCATTGGCCCTGACGCCGTGATAAAGCGGAGTTACCCCCAAAAGGATATTGGTGTGCGAAGAGAGGGTCGTGGGTGTGTGAGCGAAGGCTCTCGAAAAAAGAAACCCTTTTTCGGCCAGGCTGTCAATATTTGGCGTCTTGAGGTAGGGGCTTGAGTAGCAGCTCAACCGGTCCGGCCTCAGCGTGTCGATCGTGATGAGAAGAAGATTTGTGGGCTGGCCTTCGGCTTTGTTCTGGGGATAGGAAAAAAGAACGAAACTGAAGATGCCCGAAAAAAGGCAGAGCAAAAGACGCTTCAAGGTCACTCTTCCTTGCCAGATCTCGCCCAAACTTCTCTAGCTTCAATCATTCCTCATCCTCCTTCCGTTCGGGATGGAGCTTATTGAAAGTCCCGCTTGATCGTCTCTTTCCACTCTCGCTGCCGAAGCAGGGCGCCGTTGAGAAAGATCTTTCTCAAGAACACCACGTAGAAGTTTGTTTCATCGGAAGTGATGTCGACGTTCGTCCGCAACTCGATCGCCCGGCCTTCGAACTCCATCAGGCGGCCTCTCTCGCCGTGATAGCTCGATTTGGCCGGGTTCTTGTCGTTGGTATCCTGATAATCTCTATAAAAAGAGTAGGAACGGACTCCCTGGACCTCGCTTCTCCGAGCCCCTCTCCAATCGAGGCTGACAGTCGAGTCCAAATCTCGTTTCAGCTCGGCAGAGGCCTGGGGCCAGAAATAGGCTCCGAGATAGGACGCCTCCGAACGCTCATCTTCCATAATTTGCTTGATCGGACTCTTTTCGCGAGGCTCCGGAGGCAAAAATGAGGGGACCCTGCGTCGCACGGCCGGAATGACAGGCAGTTCCAGACAAGTGCTCTCGGTCCCCATGAACAGGCTCGTGATCATGGGATAGGGAGACGGCCACACCATGGGGAAAAGAGCATTCGAGACCGCGAGCCGGATACGGTGACCCGGCTTGAAAGTCCAAGTCGTGAAGTGCATCTCAAACGCAAGATCATAGATCTCACCCGGGACAAGGGGTTTGGGCTCGAGCCTTGATTCTCTCTGGGACCCATTCAGAAGCGCGCCGGCGACCAAGGAAACTGTCCCGTCCGGTTGCACGTCTTCGAGTCGGGCCACCCAGTGGGCGAGCGGAGCGTCCGCTGAGACACGAAGGTGAACCTTGGGAAGCCCGACAATCTCGAATTCTTCATCCAGAACCGGACTGTCGAAGAAGAGGCTTCCTGCGTCGTCGGGACGGATGTCGCCCTTGGGATCGCCCCACCACTTTGTGTACCAAATGAACCCTGATGTGGCTATGCCATAGCTCGGAACAAAACGCAGCTTTTCCACGGCTTTTCTGCCGAGATTTGTCTGGAGCTGGCGGTTGTCGGCCGGGAAATACTTCCTCCATTTTGTCCCCGGAATTGGCCAGTCCTCGCAGACCCAGTGTCCGGGAGTCATCTTGAGCTGTTCGTCGGGACCGTGGGCGTCGCGAATGAAAATTGTCAGACGCGGCTCGTCCATGATGCCTGTGTTCCTCTCCTTGAGCCAGTAGTCCCACCAGCGAACCGCCTCGTGCTTCCATTCATAGTTTGGCCCGGGCATGCCGTAATCGGGATAAGAATGATTCCATGGCCCCACGGAAGCCATGACCGGAACCTTCATGTTCTCGAGCATGCGTGGAACCGCATCTCTGTAGCCGTCAAGAAGCCCGCCTATGAGGTAAGTCGGAATGCGGATTTTGTCGTACTGCCAGCGGAGCGAATTCTTCCGCCAGAACTCCCCGTCGCGTTGCTGCTTGAGGTAGGTCAGGAAGCCCGGGTATTGGTCAAACCGGTCGCGAAAGAAGGCTTCATCGAGTTTCCAATCGGGCGTTTGCGGCAGGGCCACCGAGCCGTAAAACTCCGTCGCCCAGGGATCTATCTCCAGCACTCCGTCGATATAATGGACGTCGTCGTGATAAAGATCGTCCGTGGCGTCCGTCGCCAGAATAGCCTTGAGCGCCGGCGGTTGACGCATCGCGACCTGGATGGAGTTGAATCCTCCCCAGGAAATTCCGAACATCCCCACGCGGCCGTTTGAATCGGGCATCTTCGCGAGCTGGTCGATGACGTCGACCGCGTCGTCAAGCTCCTGGTCCGTGTATTCTCGCCCCGGAAAGACTCCGTCCGAGGAACCGGTGCCCCGGATGTCTACTTTGGCAATGATGAATCCCCGTTTGGCAAAATAGGGGTAAGGCGGGACGCGGCCTCCCCCGCCGTCGTCCTTGCGATAAGGCAAATACTCCAGGAGGACTGGAAACTTCTCCCCCGGCGTGCGAGGGACAGGTCTACAGAACGTGACTGAAAGGCGCACTCCATCCTTCAAGCTGAGCCATACATTTTGAACTCCAAATTCGTAGATGGGGGGCGTGACTTCAACCCGAGCCGCTGGCTTGGGCTGCGTCGCCTGGGCGGACGGAGAGGGCGCGGGAGCCAACAATGCTAAAAATAGAGCCCAAGTCAAAGAAAAAAGCCTTCCGTTGTTCATTCGTCGATCCTCCTCTCTTTTTGTAGTCAGGCGGTTTCGGATTCGCGTGCCGATTCCTTAAGCTGCGGATTCCGTCCCTTATGATAATTTAGCTAACGCCGTTTGGCAAGGGTTCAAAGCATCCCCAAGCGGTTTAACTCCCTCCTTATGTTCATGGCCTCTCGGCGGACCTTTTCTCTCGTCTGGCTTGAATTATCCTTCTATCTTTCTTTCTTTGCGGGGATGGAAAACTTCTCGTCCCAGGCTTTCCTCAGTTTTTCCTTCGTTTCCATGTTATCCAGGTAAAGATGAAGGTTAATGATCTCGTCTGCGATGGCGTTGGCAATTTGACCTATTGCTTGAGGGCCTGAAGCTTTATAGTCCTCGCCCAAGACTTCGTGGACAAACCAACCGAGTTGGTTACTAAACATTGGAACCAACAGGCCCTCGGGGTCTGGCGCGACAGCGACCTTGATGATGGCCAGGACCCGGGTGTAGCGGACAAAAAAGACACCATCTATCTGATTTTGATCTTTCGCTTTCCGGGCGTCGGCCATGAATTTCTGGACCGCTCCGGTCACTTTCTCCACGCCGCCCGTGCCGGTCATGGCCATCTCGTAAAAAGTTTGCCCAAGGGCGTCCAATAGGGCGTAGCCGACTTTTTTGTCGACCGGAGCACCCCCCGATTCGCCGGCCATAAGGGAAACGGCCGTAAGGATCAGAATCAAAAGACTCGCGGATTTTTTAAGCATCTCAGCCCTCCTTGGTCTTATGGGAGATTGCAGTCAAAACTCGCTCGACGGATTTGTTCAGGATTAGGATACCGTAGAGCTCCTCAAGGTGCATGGGCTCTGTCTTGAGATTAATCGCCAAGAAACCGTGATCTGGCCGAGGGATGATTTCGCCGCTGGATTGAGCATGCGGGTTAGAGATGACGACGGCGAATCCATTTTCAAAATACGACGTCGGCCGTGAAACGAGATCATAAAGCTGCCGGGGCTCTTTTTCTATGGCCTGCATGCCGGGCAGCTGGCGGAGGAAATTCTCGACGGTCAGGCTAGCTTTGGGCTCAGGAGCCCGAAGGAATCTGTAGGTGAGAAGCGCGCCAAACAGAAACAGAACCGCCATCGATACCCAAACCGGACGCGGAATCAGGCGGAAAAAGGAAGAACGAAACGGAGTGGTGGAGGCCGATGGGATTCTTTTCTGGAGGCGCGTCCGGAATTCGCTTGCCCGAAACTGGGTCAGCCCTGACTCAGTCTCGGCCTCGATCAATTCTTTTATGGTTTCTTCTTCATTTTTTTTATCAGCTCTGGTCATGAATCTTCTCCTTGAGCGCTGCGGCCAGCCGCACGCGGGCGCGATTGAGCCTCGACATCACGGTCCCTATCTTTAGTTTCAGCATCCGGGCCAGCTCTTCATAGCTCAAATGACCGTATTCCCGTAGAACAAAAACGGTGCGGAGCTTTTCCGGCAAATGCCCGATCGCCTCTTTAAGAAGCCTGATGTGCCTTGCAAGGTCCTCGTCAAAGGCAGGATCAGGAGTGCCGTCAAGTTCGTGGCCAGCACGCCTGAGCAGAACTCCTCTCGTCCGAGCCTTCTTAAGATGGTCGAGACAGGCATTTTTGGTGATGCGAAACAGCCATTCTTTCACCAAGAGCGGGTCCACTAAGCTCGCCAGGCCTCGGTACGCTTTCAGATAGACCTCTTGCGTCAGGTCTTCGGCCTCAGCATAGTTCCGCGAATAACCCATGCAGATCCGAAAGACGGTCTCTTGATAAGAGAGGAGCCCCTCGATCGAAACAAGTTCCCCAGGGCTTTTTTCTCGAAGGATCGATTGTTTATAGTCGTCAATCACAGCAAAACTCGGTTTTGCGGCTGGCGCGGCTCTCATCTTGCCTTATTTTCATCCCTGCGTAAAGACGACCAGGCCATCAGAATATTCCACGGCCAAAGACCGAACCGAGACAGGCGATCATAAGGCTTTGATAGATAGGGTTTTGTTCCAGAAGGTCCGGAGCAAACTAAAAAAGAAAGGTCACGCCTATCCCGCAAACAAGAGACAATTCTTTTTCGAGGGCCTGGAGGATCGAGTTTTACGACCGAAACCTCGATTACCAAGGATGAACTCTCGTCAACTTAGAGTGAGAGAAAGCAGAAATGTCAGGCAGCGGCTGGCCAGGCTGACCGGCACGTGACTGGCTGACCGACGATGGGGCCGCATCCGTCCTGCTTATGCTGCATTTCCCTAAAAACTGAAAAGTCCGTGAATTGGCCAAATAAGGCAAGTAACAGGCCGCTTTTCCCTGGAGAATGCAGCATGAAAATGGGGGGTGCGTAGGGTAGCATGGACTGGGCGAATTGCTGCTACGTTTTCGATACAGAATACTAGCCCAAAGCATTCGATTTGACTCTTATCGCGTTTATTGTTACCTTTAGCCCAGTCAGTAAACAGCTTTTAGGGGTGGAGAAACAATGAGCCCTTCGAAGGGGGACAAGGCTCTTTCCAAAGAAGGGAAGGAATCCTCTCTTAGAGCTTTGCTCACGAAGCCTCAAGAAACGTCACATCATCGAAACCCTTGCTGGTTTTATCGCTGGAGGCTGGCTGTTCTCTGGAATCTCGTCGACAGAATTCTGATCGCCCACTACGAGCTTAACAAGAAGTGGCTTGACATCTCATTCGTAACCCTGCTCGGAGCATTGTTTTGCGTCATCCTGTGGCGGTGGTTCAGTAGAACGGAAAAGAGGCCGGGTAACGTCAAGGCCGAAGTTCTCATAGTTCCCTTAATTGTCCTAGTCGCTCTGGCCATAGATCTGATTCTATTTTTCCAGATCGCAGGCTTTAAGGGCAAGGGGTTGTTGATAGGGCAATCATTGCTCTCTGTCTTGGCGTCCTCTGGATAATCTTAAAGCTATCGCAGTGGGCGACGATTTCGACCCCCAGCACCTCTGTATTGATTGAAACGGAAGCCGAGGTATTATCGTCAGTCCCGGTGAAAACGGAAAAATCCATTGTCGTGCTTCCCTTCACTGACCTGAGTCCCCAGAAAGACCAAGAATACTTCTGTGACGGAATGACCGAAGAGATTATCACGGATCTTTCCCACGTCCGTGAACTCCTTGTAATCTCCAGAAATTCAGCTATGACCTTTAAAGATACCCATAAGACAACCAAGACGATAGCTCGTGAGTTAAATGTCCAATATGTTCTGGAAGGCAGTGTCAGGAAGGCAGGCAACGAGCTGCGTGTTGCTTCTCAATTGATCAACGCCGAGACCGATGCGCACATCTGGGCTGAGAAGTATTCTGGTACATTAAACGATGTCTTCGATATCCAGGAGAAAGTCTCCCGTTCGATAGTCGATGCGCTCAAGCTAAATACTCTCACCCTGAGGAGGAGCGAAGCATTGCAGAACGGCCAATCGACGACGTCCGCTGTCTCGCAGACGACTGCGTATCTCAGCAGCTTCCGCGGCGCATTCCATTTTTAAGGTTTTGGCTCCGGGCCGCACCATCGCCGGAAAGTATAAAATTCTTGGTGAGATTGGAAGAGGAGGGATGGGCATAGTCTACAAGGCCGCAGGACATAAAGCTGCGCAGGACCGTGGCACTCAAGTTCGTTCCGCCGGAGCTATCCCGAGATCCGGAAACGAAGGCACGATTCGTTCGGGAAGCTCAGGCCATGGCAGCTTTGGCCCATCCCAATATCTGCACGGTTTATGAAGTCGAAGAATTTGAAGATAGTGCAATTCCGCGGCCATGGCCTATATCGAGGGGCAAAGCTTAAGGGAAAAAATCGGCGCACTCCCCCTCAAGATTGACGATGCACTGGACATCGCGATTCAGGCGGCCAAGGCTTGGCGGAAGCTCAGAACAGGGGAATCATCCATCGTGATATCAAGAGCGCCAATATCCTGGTCGATAAAAAGGGCCTGGCAACGATCATGGACTTTGGTCTCGCCAAGGTCGTCGGAGAAGCGATGATCACCAAAGAGACCAAGACGATGGGGACGGTTGCCTATATGTCTCCAGAGCAGGCTCGAGGCGAAGCCGTGGATCATCGCACGGATATTTGGTCACTGGGAGTCGTTCTTTACGAAATGATAAGCGGGCAATTGCCGTTCCGGGGAGAGCGCGAGTCTACGGTTATGTATTCAATCGTCCACGAAGAGCCGAAATCTCTTAAAACCCTCAAGCCAGATGTTCCTCCAGCACTAGTGCGAATCATCTATCGCGCTTTGGAAAAAAAGCCGGAGTCGCGCTATCAAGCTGCTGGCGAGATGTTGAAAGATTTGACGGGCTACCAGTCATTCCTGCGAGCTCCTGCTGTGCCATTGAGAGGGCTGACCAGATTTTTTATGTTTTTGAAAAAGCCTCAAATTGCAGTTCCCGCGATAATAGCCATATTCATCCTCGGTCTTCTTCGGTTACCGGATTTACAGCCACAACGCAAGAATTCGCTGGGCCAAAAATAAAGCTGTCCCAGAAATCAAGCAACTTTATAATGAGGCACATTTAGAAGACGATTGGGAAAAATAATAAACGCGTATGATCTCGCAAAGAGGGCCGAAAAAGTCATCCCTCAAGATTCAGGACTCAAAGAATTATGGCCAAAAATTAGCCAAATTTATTCCATAGAGACTGCGCCAGCAGGGGCAAAGGTTTATATGAAGCGCTATTCTGATTTTGCTTCTGATTGGAAGTTTCTTGGAATTACTCCTCTGGAGAAAATCAGAGTTCCAGTCAATTTTTTCTTATGGAAAATTGCAAAGGAAGGTTACGAACCCGTCATTGCCGAATCGGCTACTTGGGATGGGGAAAATGGCAAGGACCCTAGATAAAAAGGGAACCCTCCCTCAAGGAATGGTAAGGGTAACAGGACGCGATGTTGAGGGAATCGGCAAAACAACTGATTTTTTCATCGATGAATATGAAGTGGCAAACAAACAATATAAGGAATTCATCGACAATGGAGGATACCGCAAAAAAGAGTTATGGAAAAATAAATTTATTAAAGACGGAAAGGAACTGACCTGGGAAGAAACGATGCCTGAATTTGTCGACAGCACAGGAAGACCAGGGCCGGCGACATGGGAAGCCGGCACTTATCCAACGGGCCAAGAGGATTACCCCGTATCCGGAATCAGTTGGTTTGAGGCGGCAGCATATGCGGAGTTCGTGGGGAAAAGCCTGCCTACCACTAATTCATTGGCAACTGGCTGCTGGATTGGATGTCGATTCGACTAACTATAGCTTTCCCTCGCTACTATGCCCGTTGAGCAATTGGGGAGGAAACGGCCCTGCTCCCGTGGGACAGCATCAAGGGATAACTATGTTCGGTGCCTATGACATGGCAGGCAATGTGAGAGAGTGGTGTTGGAATGAAACACCGAAAGGCAGACTCGTCACTGGCGGCGCCTGGAATGATGCAACTTATTTGTTTGCAAGTCGGAGTCAGGCTTCTCCCTTTGATCGATCTGCAAAAAATGGATTCAGATGCGCCGTCTACCTTGATTACGATAAAATTGCCAAACCGATCTTTCAACCAGAGAAACTGACTGAAGTTAAAGATTGGCGTAAATAAAAGCCGGTATCGGATTCTGTCTTTCAAGTCTATAAAGAGCAGTTCACTTATGATAAAACCGATTTAAATGCTCGTGTGGAATGGAGAAATGATACGTCTAAAGACTGGATCCAGGAGAGGATTACATTCAATGCAGCCTACGATAAAGAGAGGATGATCGCTTACCTTTTCCTTCCCAAAAATACTTCACCTCCATATCAGACCGTCATCTATTTCCCCGGTTCTGGTTCTGTTTACACACGCTCCAGCAAAGATTTGGATAAATATTGGGAATTTGAAAACAATCTTTCTTTTATTGTAAAAAACGGGCGGGCTGTTCTTTATCCGGTTTATTGGAGTACATTCGAACGCGGCAATGAAGACCTAATGAAACTCCATGTAAGCTACGGGATTAATCGTCGATTCAGTGAATATTGGATTAAATTAGTAAAAGATTTCAAAAGATGCATTGACTATCTGGAGACTCGCCAGGATATTGACAGCAAGAGACTTGCCTACCTGGGATATAGCTGGGGGGGGATCTTGGGATCCATCATCCCTGCTGTAGAGGAACGCCTTAAGGCTAGCATTCTCGCCCTTGGCGGCATGTGGTGCGCGGGGCGTCCTGAAATCCTGGAATTAAACTACGTCACACGGGTAAAAATTCCGACTCTGATGCTCAATGGCAGATTCGATATGATTCTTGTTTATGAAACAGACGTAAAACCAATGTTCGACCTTTTAGGAACATCAATAGAGCATAAGGCACTAAAGATATATGATGCAGACCACTTTCTCCCTGGAAAGGAACTGATCAAGGAGACCTTGGGTTGGTTGGACAAATATTTAGGTCCAGTCAAGTGAATTGACAGCCGCCGACCCCGGCTTGCCCGACGTCAAGGACGCCCGCTAGGGGGAAGCACCCCTGGCCGGACTCGAACCGGCGACACATGGATTAGGAATCCATTGCTCTATCCAAACTGAGCTACAGGGGTACGGCTTGCTCTCAAGATTGACGCCTTAATATATATCAAGTATTTGTGATTTTCAATCTGCGTCAAGAGCTCATGGCTCTTAGCTCATAGCTGATAGGTCAAATCAAAAAAACAAAAGAGCGACGCGCAAAGAACGAAGTTTTGATGAGTCACGGCCGATGGTTTGAGCATCGCATATTTCGAACTTGTGTCTCGCGCTTTACGATTTTTTGAACATCCGGACAAACAGACGCAGCCGCTCATAAATCGACTTCTTGTTGGTGCCGTCTTTGAGGTCTTCTTCCGAAAGCTCCTTGATCTTGCTCAAGAACTCCCGGTTCTGCTCATTTCGGGCGCTGACGATCTCGGCGATCGTTTCCGAGAGCTGGGGATTCCGGGCCAGGAGTGCGCCGAATGCCTCGGTCCCGATCTCGAGGAGCTCCGATTCCGCCTGGATGGTCCCGGTGGCGGTCCTGGGCATGCCGGTGAAGAGCGACATCTCGCCGAAGAGGCCCCCCGGTCCCACCGTGAACTCGGAGCTATATTTTTTCCCCTCCTCCTCGTAGATAATCTGGCCTTTGATTAAACCCCTGGCAACGATGTAGCAGCTCTCTCCCCGCTCCCCTTGTTTGAAAACGACCTCGCCGGGAGCGTAGGGCTGCTTTTTCACGAGCTTGGCCAGCTCCCTGATTTCTTCCTCAGAGGCGACGAGCGCGCCCCCTCTCCCTTCTCTCTGATCACGCAGGAAAGAAGAATTTAATAAGTCCCGGTAGATCGCTTCCCCTCTCTCCGCCTCCGATGGAATTCTATCCTGAGGACGCACCGCTTGCATGATGTTCCTGAGATGGTCCTGCAACGCGACCGGCATAACGATATTCTTTCGTTTGAATTTGTGCCAGACGAGCTTGGCGACTTCACTCATGATGATATTCTTCTGGGCAAAATTGGTGATCCAGAATTTGAGAATGTAGGAAATGCCGAAATCGTCGTAGCCGACGATGATCCCCTGAGGAGTGGGTGAGGCCACGACCTCCGCCGCCTCCCCGGCCGCTTCCTTGAGCGTTTCGATGACCAGAGAGGGCGGGATATCGGAGCTGACCTTGACCGGGATCGTGAGGGCCGTCTTCGAGTCGGGAACCGAGAAATTCGTGATCATCTCCGCGGCGACCGTGTTGTTGGGGATGACGATGATGTTCGAGTAGCGATCGAGGATCCTCGTCTCCCGCCAGTTGGTGTCCACGACCACGCCTTCGTAAGGGCCGATTTTCACCCAATGGCCGCTCGAGAAAGACTTGGTCAAACGAAGAGACATCCCGGAGAGAAGATTGCTCAGGACCCCCTGAAGCGCCAATCCTAGAATCGCCGTCAAAATCGCCGATGTGGCCAGGAAGGGCGTGATGTTGATGCCCACGATCCCCCTCAGAACCAGGAACAGAATGATAAGATAAACAACGATCTCGATAAGGCCGTGGAGAACCCTCGGCAGGGGAAATGGCTGACCACGTCTCGAATACCAACTCTGAACAGATGTATCGAACAATCGAAGGACCAAGAAGACGACAAAAAAAACGAGCGCGGCGTCAACAAAGAGGACGAATCTGGGGCTGACCGGCAGAGCCCGGGCGAGCGGTTTTATTTTTAGGATGAGGGCGACGATCAGCAAAGCCGCGGGCAAACTCAATCTTAGGAAAAAGAGGCTGACCGCTTTTCCCTTGGCCAAAGCGGTCTTTCTGAAGGCGAGGCGTAAGAAAGCGTAAATCAGGCTCGCCGCGGCGAGTGACAGCAAGAGGAAGAAAAGTTCCCAATAAAGAATGGCTTCAGGAGTCGCGGTATTGTTCATCGGCCTACCTCTCCGTTTTTAAACACGGCCTGCCATCTTATTGCTCTCGCCAGGATCTTTTGAGTCCTTCCCTGGCGGCGAGAGTGGATGGAAATGCGTGTTGCGCCAGGGCGGTTATCTCGTCGAGAACATCGTCCGAGTGGTCGGGATTGAAGTGCGAAAGGCAAAGCGTGCCAACGCCCGCGGCCTGGGCGACTTCGGTCCCCTCAAGCCAGGTGCTGTGACCCCAGCCCTGGCGGCCGGCGGCATACTCCTGAGGTGTGAAGGTGGCATCATAAATCAGAAAATCTGCGCCTCGGGAAAAGGAGATGAGCCTCTGATCATGACCCTGGGTTGGATGCTCGGTGTCGGTAGCAAAGACGATGCTCTTCCCGTTTTCTTCGAGCCTGTAGGCCGTGCTTCGCTGGGGATGTTGCAGCGGACATTGTGATATCCCTACATTTCCGATAGAAAAACTATCGCCTTCGATTTTCTTAAAAATCTTCAGCGCCGCGGTTTCGCCCAGGCCGAAGGGATAATACCTGCTATCCATGAGCCCGCCCAGATACTCCTCGATTTGTTCCGGCTCCTCGTCGGCATAAAAAGTGATCGTGACCAGGGGGGAACGGAGCGGCTTGAAAAAAGGCAGCCCCATGATGTGGTCGAGATGAAAGTGCGTCAGGAGGAGATGGATCTCGACCGGTTTCCCCTCTTCGGACTTCATGATCTCTTTTCCCAGATCCCTGATCCCGGTCCCGGCATCGACGATGATCAGCCGACCGTCGGAAGACGAGATTTCGGCGCTTGGCGTATGGCCGCCAAACCTAGTCTTATCCTTTCCCGACACGGGAAAAGAGCCTCTCACTCCCCAGAATTTGAGCTCCATCGTACGTTCCTTCTCATTTTGATCTCAAATCAAAGACTCCGTCCCAGTCGGCGGGAGGAGGAGATTGCCTGAATTCGAGCGCCCTCAGTCCATAGATCCGGGCCAGTTCGTCGTCGCCCAGCGCCTTGAAGGCGGCGATCGCCTTGTCCCATTCCCTATTTCGATAAAGTCCAATCCCCATTGCGAAAAGTTTGACCTTTTCCAAATCAGGACCGCCGACCTCCCCTGCCTCGCCGAGGATCTCATAGACATGGATCGGTTTTTTCTTCCCGACGACGCGGATGATATCCACCTCCCTGGTGACGATCCGGCCCTCGACTTGCTCCCATGTTGTTTCGCCGATCAAGACCGGAACCCTGTACTGCTTGCAGGCTCCCTCGAGCCGGGCCGCCAGGTTGACCGTATCGCCCATGGCCGTGTAATCGAAACGCTGGCTCGAGCCCATGTTGCCGACGACGGCCGGTCCCGAATTCAATCCGATCCGCATCGTCAGGCCGTGCCCGAAGTTCTTCTTGAACTCGGGTCTCAATTCGGCGAGCCTTTTCTGGCAGCGCAGAGCCGCCCGGCAGGCCCGCAGGGCGTGGTCGGGCTGACCGAGCGGGGCGTTCCAAAAAGCGATGATGGCGTCGCCTTCATATTTATCCAGCGTTCCGCCGAGTTCGAGAATGATGTCGGTCATTTCCGAGAGAAAACCGTTGAGGAGATCGACCAAGGCTTGAGGCGATAAGCCCTCGGAGATGGTCGTGAACCCGGCAACGTCCGAAAAAAAAGAGGAGATCTCTCTCGTCTCTCCGCCCAGGCGAAGCTGGGAAGGGTTTTTGATGATCTCTTCGATGACTTGGGGGCTGAGATAATGGCGGAAGACACCCTTGATAAACCGGCGCTGCTTTCCTTCCAGGCTGTACTTGAGAAGGGCCGCCCCGATGAAGCTTGTGACGACTCCGAGCTCCGGCCCAACGAAGTCCAGCCAGTAGCCCGAACGGAAGGCGACTGCCGCCGCGGCCGCAGGCATGGCCAGGCCGAGCAGAAAAAAAAGAACGATCGACCAAATGCGCTTAAAAAGAGATACTCCGACGCCGAGGAGCAGCGTCAGGATCAAAATCAGCCCATAAACAAGCGCCGAGGCGGGAAGACGGATGAAATCCCGGTTGAGGATGTTGTCCGTCGCCGTGGCCAGGATTTCCATCCCATGGGATCGGGACCCGAGTGGACTCGGCCGGAGATCGAAGAGCCCCGCGGCCGTTCCTCCGACGATCACGATCTTGCCCTCAAACTCCCTTGGCTGGACCTGCGGGCTCTTCCCTTCCTCAATCTGAGCTTGAGAATTGACCAGGGCGGCGATAGAAAAAGTTTTGTAGGTGCCGGGCGGGCCATGATAACACAGGATCATCTGGCCGGAACGATCGAGAGGAATCTTCTCGATATTTTGCCGGCCGCTCACATAATCGGCCAAAGCCGCAGGCAAAGACGGAATGATCAGGTCCTTGAGCCTGAACACAAGCGGCAGGCGACGATAGATCGCGTCGCTGTCAGGGGCAAGCTGAACGTTGCCCACGCCTCGGGCCGCGGCGAGGATCGTCTCAACAGGAAGACTGACCGATTGAAGGGGAAAGAGAGACCGAGCCGGAATCCGGCCGGGATCTTGGGAAAAGCGCCTCAATGGCTCGGGAGCAGCCTCGGCCAAGACATTTTCTTCCTTGCTCAAAAAGAGGGGAAGAAAAACATTTCCCGCGCCGGCCATAGCCTTTGCCAGAGCCTTGTCATCCTCGGCTCCGTAACGCGACGTCTCGCTCAAGATCAAGTCTAAGAAACAGGCTTTAGCTCCCCCGGTCTGAAGAAAGCGCACCAGGGCCCCATAGAGCTCTCTGGGCCAAGGCCAGGGAAGGTTTTGCTGTTTCTCATAAAAGTCAAGGCTGTTCTGGTCGATAGCCACAAGAACGATGTCCCGGCTTGCTTCGGAGGGTCTGGAAAACAACCGGAGCCTCAGGTCCCAGGATTTCCATTCCAGGGGCCGAAGGAGACCCAACTGTTGAATGATGGAAGCCAGAACAAAAGCGGCGAGCCCGACGAGAAGGCCTCTCAGGATTCTATTTTTCACTCTGCCTTACTTCAGCCCGGCGACAACACTCAGAAACCTCTCGGTGCGGACAGGCTCCGTCTTGGGCTTCTTGCCCAGTTCAGAGATGTCGGTTTTGGCTTTTTCGATCCTGTCCTCGGGCGAAGGATGCGTCTTGAACCAGCCTTTGGAGGTCGGTCCCGTTGCGCTTAGGCCTTCGAGATTCTTGAGGAATTCCGTTAATCCGTTGGGATCGTAGCCGGTCCGGCTGGCGAATTTCACGGAGAGTTTGTCGGCTTCATATTCGTACTTCCGGTCGTAGCCCCTCTCGATCAGAGTCCCGGCGACGTCGGCCAGCACTCCCTCAAATATGTCGGTCAGCTGTGACAGCTCCTTGGGGCCGTACCTCTTCGCCGCCTCGGTCCCGAGGAGCTTGAAGGCGTCGACCAATCGGGATTTCTTGATCGATTGGAGCCCGTGCTTGGCCGCGACGTGTCCGACCTCGTGGGCCAGGACGGTGCCGAGCATCTCTTCGGTGCGGCACTTTCTGAGAAGCCCCTTGGTGATAAAAATGAAACCGCCGGGCGCGGCCATGGCGTTGACCTCATCTGAATCCAGCACCAGGAAGTGATAACCCGCATAGGTCTCAGGCCGGTCTGAATAGCCGGCGACGGAGCTTCCGACGGTGTTGACATAGTCCGTCAGCTGATCATTGTTGTAGACCTGATACTTGGACAGGATGAGGGCCGCGACGGCCCGGCCGATGTAATATTCTTCCTCTTCGCTGATGTCGGCAAAGGTTGAACGGATGGCCTCGCCCGTCTTGAGAATTGTCTTCTGATCGCTCTCCTTCATCTTGCCGCTGGAAACCAGGACGTCCGTCCCCTTCTGGACGACCGCGCAGCTCGAGAGGAGCCCGAAGGCGAAGGCTGCGAGCGCGATGAGCCCAAAATGGTGCTTTCTCATTTGGCGCCTCCGAATTCGGCGAGCTTGCCTTTCTTAAGAAACGATTCCATCTGGGAGGGCGGAATCTTGAGCTTGAGCATCTTGTCCACCCAAACGAAGCTGACCTCACCGTGCTTGGCTCGGTAGCTTTCTTCGACCTGCTTATTGAAGCCCTTGCTGGCCAGGGCGATTTCGTTCGCCGAGGCCTGGGTTTTCAGTCCCTTGTTCGAGGCCAGAAGGTTGAATTTCGGCGTCTCGACTGCGCTCGAATGGATCCAGCCTACTTGCCCGTTCGAGGTTCTCACTTGAACCCAGCCGTCCTGGACTCCAATCTTCTCCAGGCTGTCTCCGGCTTTGAGGACGGCCGTCGTCTGGCCGTAGAATTTGGGCTCTTTCCTCAAGTTCGTCGTCTGGATTTTGATGATCAGAGTTTCGGCGAGCAGGAACGTAAACAGAATCAAAAGGGCGCAGAACAGAATAGGCACCCGAAAAGGTTTTTTCATGGTCACCTCCGACTTCAATCTCGTTCCATCATAGGTAAAAGGCTCGGCCAAAGTCAAACGCTGAGGCTGATCAATTTTTCCTTGAGCAGGCAGTTCCTTTTCACGGGCTTGTCGTTCTTGATGGCGATGTGGAGTGCCCGATAGGACCCGATGATCATGCTCAGCTTCTTGGCCCGGGTGAGGGCGGTGTAGAAGAGATTCCTCTGGAGCATGATGAAGTGCTGGGTCAAGAGGGGCATGACCACGGCCTGGTACTCGCTGCCCTGGGCTTTGTGGACCGAAACCGCATAAGCGAGGGTGATATCGTTCATCTGGTCTCGTTCATAAGACACCCGCCGCCCATAAAACTCGACGACCAGGGCAAAACGCTGCTTGTCCACCTCAACGACGCTGCCGATATCCCCGTTGAAAACCTCTTTCTCATAGTTGTTCCTGACCTGCATCACTTTGTCGTGGAGACGCAGCTCCCGGCTCCCCAGCCTGAGCGCCTCACCGGAAGGATTGAGCCTCTTCTGAAGCTCCTGATTCAGATTGTCCACTCCCGCCAGTCCCCGGTACATCGGACTGATGACCTGGATCTGGGGAGAAAGTGGGTTCAGGTTCAGCTTGTGGGGCACGCTGTAGGCGCACAGCTTGACGATCGTCTGGAAGACCTTGGCTTCGTCTTCGGTGTGGATAAAATAAAAATCCGAGTCTTTATCGTCGCGCGGAGGGTAGATCAGGGATTGGCCCTGGTTGACCCGGTGGGCGTTGAGAACGATCAAACTGTCCTTTTCCTGACGGAAGATCTGGTCGAGCCGCACGACTTCGACGGTACCTGAGTCAATGATATCGCGGAGGAGATTGCCCGGCCCTACGGAAGGCAACTGGTCCTTGTCCCCGACCAGGACCAGCCGCATCCACGGCGGCACGGCTTTGATCAGATGGAACATGAGAGGCAGGTCGACCATCGAAAACTCGTCGATGATCAAGGCGTCGCCGCTGAGCGGCCGCCGCTCGTTGCGGCGGAAGCTTCCCTGTTTCGGTTTGAACTCCAGGATGCGGTGGATCGTCTTGGCTTCCTTTTGCGTCGTCTCGGAGAGCCGTTTGGCCGCCCGCCCGGTCGGGGCCCCGAGGAGGACGGTTTTTCCCCAGCGGTCGAAAAGGTCGACCACGGCCCGGATGATCGTCGTCTTCCCTGTCCCCGGCCCGCCGGTGATAACCAGGATTTTTTTCTGGAGCGTTTCCTGGACGGCCATGCTCTGGAGCGGGGAAAACTTGATCTTGAGCGCCTCCTCGACCTCGGCAATCGCCCGCTCAACATCAAAGTTCGGGGTTGCACATGGAAAAGAGGCCAGCTCGCGGATCGAACGGGCGACCTGCTCTTCGGCCTTATAATAAAAAGGCAAATAGAGAGCCGTATCGGAGTTCAGTGGCTGCTCAACCAACAGCTTCTGCTTCTTGAGGGCCTCCAGCGCCTCCTCGACCCGGGCAAGCTCGACCTGAAGTTCCTTCTGGCAGTTTTCGAGGACGCTTCCCCGGAGGGAGAAGACGTGGCCCTGCTCGTTGTCTTTTTCCAAGAGGTAAAGGACATAGGCCTTGATCCGCTCGAAGGAAGTCGGTTCAATTCCGAGCTTGAGTGCGATCTGGTCAGCCGTCTTGAACCCAATCCCCCAGATGTCCAGGCAGAGCTGGTAGGGGTTGGATTTGAGGACCTCAAAAGACCTCTCTCCGTACTGATGATAGATCTTTGTGGCCAAATTCGTGGTAACTCCGTGGCCCTGAAGAAAAATGATCAGGTCGCGGATGTCGCTGTGCTCGGCCCAAGATCTCTTGATTTCACGCAGCTTGGCCTGGCCGACGCCCTCGACCTCGACCATCCTTTCCGGGTTGCTCGAGAGAACCTCCATGGTCTTGAGCCCAAACCTTTTGATGATCCGGCGGGCCAGCACCGGCCCGATGCCCTTGATCAGCCCGGAGGAGAGGAATTTTTCAATCCCCTTGACAGAGGACGGCAAAACCAGGCTGAAATTATCAACCTTGAACTGCTGACCGAACCTGGGATTGAGTTCCCATTGCCCCCTGACTTTGAGGACTTCGCCGGGCGAAAGAGGCGGGAACTGTCCGACCAGGGTGACGAGATGGCCGTCCTCCAAGGAAAACCGGCAGACGGAGTAGCCATTTTCTGGGTTATAGAAGACGATCTGTTCGATCGTCCCGTCGAGATGCTCGAGAACGGGGGTCTCAAGACTTCGTTTTGACAATGATCCTGACCTCGTCTCCCGGCTTCAGGTCGAGTTTCTCGGAGGCGTCTCCTTCCCGGAGAGCGATCTCGAGGTTCCCTGTGCTCCCGGCGACGGCAAAGAGTTCTCCTTTCAGAGCCGCGGAATAAGTTTTGCGAAAGTGGGATATTTCTTTTTTCCCGGCGATCAAAACGACGGGTCGCGACGCGTTGACCTGGCGGAAAAGGTCCACCAGATCTCCGGGAATGTTGGTGATCAAGTTGCCGAACTTGTCTTGATAAACGACTACGCCAACGGCCTCGGTCTCCCCAAAGACGGGCTTGGGAAAAGCCAGTTTTTGGTAATCATTGAGCTCTGGTCCAAACTCGTCGGGGGGAATGCCCAGCGAGAGCCAGGCGGCCGCCGGGGCCATCCTATCCCTGCCTTCGAAAGTCGTCCTCTCGGAGGTCAGGAAAAACTTCTCGTTTCTGAGTTCCCGGAGACTCTTGATCGATTCATGTTCCAAGGCCTGGGAAAGAATGCCGTTGTCGGGGGCAATAAAGAAGTATTTTTCCGTCTCAGCCAGGAGTAACCGGCGGGCCGATCCCACACCCGGGTCGACGACGGCCAAAAAGATCGTCTCCGCGGGAAAAAAGCGATAACACCCGAATAGCAGGAAGCCACCGGCCTTGATATCGAAGGAGCGAACATCGTGGCTGAGATCCACGATTTTGGCGATGGGATTGATGCTGAGGATCGTGCCCTTCATAGAGGCGACGAAGAAATCGGCCAGGCCAAAGTCCGTCAGGAGAGCGATCGTCGGCTGCCGCATTTGCTTCCATCTTAATTGATTCTGTATCAGGGGTCAACACTCTCCTCGCCGCACCAGGGAGCGATTGACCGGGCGCCGGAATCGTGATAGTAATGAGTTCTATGAAATTCGTCCGGGTTCTGGCGAACTCCCTCCTCTCCGGCGTCTTCCTGGGGGTGCTGCTCTCCCTCTTGATTTACGACCTGAATATCAACCTGGCCTTCAGCATTTCTTTCCTGGCCCGGCTGGCCCTCTTCACTTCTCTCACCTATGGTCTGCTCGTCGCCATCGTTTGCCTCGTCCTCTTTTTTGTGGTCCAATTTATTTTCGGAAAAAGTCTCTCCGTCCGGTTCGTTTCGCCATCCTTCCTGACGGTCAGTTTCTCCATTCTTGGCTTGCTGTTCCTGATCATCTTCAAGGACAACAAGGACTATTTCCTCTCCCTTTTCGACGACAGGATGAGTTCCGCCCTCGGAACCCAAATGGTCGCCCTGCTTTTTATCGGAATTCTGGGACTCTTCGCCTTCTATGGATTTCACCATTATAAAAAAAATCGCCTGATCTATATCTCCTATTTCTTTCTCCTCGGTCTCGCCCTTTTTTTCTGTTTCTTTCTCCGCGACCGGTACGCCCCGCCTCAAAGGACTTCCCGGAAGGGCCAGGTCGAGGCCAAAACTATCGAGAAAAAAATCGTGGTCCTGGGGATGGAGGGCCTGAGCCTGGATTTTCTGATCCCGTTCATCTCCGAAGGCAAGCTGCCTAATTTTTCTTGGTTGTTCGAGGAGGGAAGCTGGGGGAAGTTGGAGAGCTTCTCCCCCAACGAGCCGTTTATCCTCAGCGCTTCCTTCAGCACCGGCAAGCTGCCCTCCCAGCACAGACAGATCTCACTCTGGGACTACTCCCTTTTTGCCAGCCCGGAAAAGCTACAGACCGTGCCGCGTCACATTCTGTTCAAGCAGCTCAGGCGCCTGGGTCTTGTCGAGATGACCCCGTCCAGGCCGGCTCCCGCGGTCAAAGATATCTGGACGATCTTTTCCGAGAACGGCGCAAGCTGTCTCATTAAGGACTGGCCTTACGGCCGGGAAGACCGTTCCCCGGACCCCAAGGCAGAAAAGGCCCTGGGGCAATTTTTTAAGGAGCTTTCCTCTGATACCGGCACTCACGCCGAGCTCCTCCGCCGCGCCTTTAAGAACGATTGGCGGTACGAAGAGGAGGCATCCCAGCAGAAGAGCCAGAGTTCGGGACAACTTTTCTATCTCCTCCTCAACGGTCTTAACACTGTCGAGGCCTATTACTATAAATACAGTTTCCCCGATCTTTTCGGCGCGATGGGCCAGGCAGAGATCATGAAGTACGGTTCCGTCCTCGAAAAATACTACCTGTTCTATGATCAGATCATCGGCAAATACCTGACGGGTCTCAAAGAGGATGAGCTTCTGGTGATCTATTCGCCCCATGGGATTGAGCCTCTCCCTTCATGGAAACGAATCGTGGAATGGAGTCTGGGAAACGCGGACGTCTCGGCCTATCACGAAAACGCTCCGGACGGGGTCTATTTTTTCTACGGGAAGGGCATCAACCGGGGGAAAAATATCGAGGGAATGAAACTGGTGGACATCGCCCCGACGCTCCTCTATTACCTTGGGCTTCCCGTCGCCCTGGATATGGACGGTGTCGTCAAGAGCTCCCTCTTCACGAAAGAGTTCACCTCCGAGAATCCGGTCTTCCCGATTTCTTCTTATGAGGGAGTCATAATAAAGAAATGAAAAGGATAGGTTGGCAGTGAAAGGTAGATATAGCCATAGAATGTCAGAGGGCCAACGGCCTTTAATATTCATCCATCACTATGGTTTGCGTGCTGGGCTGTCGGGACGGGCCTATCAAAAATAGATCCTGAAGGCAACATAAACCACATCTGGATAGGAGCCGAATTCAGAGCCGAAGCGCAAACCAGGTCCACTTCCATTTCTTGGCGACAGAGTGGGAGCCTTACCCACCGAAATGTATGCTCCAGCAGACACATAGATATTCTCGTCGATATTGTATTCCACCTGTGGAGCCAAGGTGAAGCTTCCGTCTGTCAAGTTGTAAAAGAAGAATGCTGTTGCCGGAATCAGAGGCGAGATCTCGTAGACAAGCCCAACGCCAAAATAATGCCGCCCCAAAAGATAGACTGCTCCGTCCCTAAATGCGGCAGAGGTAAGAAACTGGGTGTAGTCCCTGGGCTGGCCGTTTCCTCCGGAATTAAAATAGTATTCGCAGTAGCCGTATAACTTTTGGCTGAAGTTATAGTCCGACCCCACTGAAGCGCGAAAATAGGAACGGTTCTCCTCTCTAAGAGAAGGCTTAAACAGATAAGGCACAACATAAGCGGCTTCCGTCCAAAAACCGGCTCCTCCGATGGAGCGGGCAAGGTCGATTCCGAAAAGGCCGTGCTCCCGGAAGGCCATAAGGATCATCGAAAGATCCGTCTTTAAGATATGGCCCTTACCCCTTAAAAAAAAGGCGGATTTGGACCACTCAAGGTCTTTTCCCGCGATGTAGCCAATATCAAGTTCATCCAGCTCCCCCAGGGGCACGCGCAGGCGGACCGCATCAACGCCGAACCTTTCCTCTTTGTCCAGCTCGTTGAACGTAAAGGGAGCAATGACGTCCGTAGGATTGATAATACGCGCACTGCCCCAGGCGATTGCCTGTCGTCCAATAATCACGTCCGCAGACTTAAGCTTGAACGTCAAGGCGAACCGGTCCAGATTCTGAAAGACGCCGAAACTCCCGACGGGATTGCCTGAAGCCGGGTAGAGGCGGCTAGATAAATCCCCTATTCTGTAACTCTCCGGGACGATGTGGCTGAAAAACACGTTCTCCTATGAAAAGCTTGGGATCTTGCACGCGAGGAGAAAAATCGTAGGCCAGTTCGAAACCCAACCATTTGACTGGCTTCAGGCTGACCTTCAGACGTAAGCGATTGTTCACCGCTCCAAGGTCAGGCTCACGAAGAGTTCCCGAGTCCGTCTTATACGCTGGAAAATGGAAAGCCATGAAAAAACCCTTGAAGTAGCCGTTTAGGGACACATTCTCACTGGCTCCCAAAGGGAAAAGCGCCGTAAAAATGAAGAGGACCGGGAAAGAAATTGACGTTCTTCTCATGGTCGCTTCTTGACTTCATCCTGCGCGATTCTGCCATCCTTCAGAGTGATAATACGGTCGGCTCGCTGCGTGACCATGGGATCATGAGTGGAGAATAGGAAGGTCATGCCTGTTTTTCTGTTGAGCCGGCGCATCAAAGCCAGAAGGTCGGCTCCTGTTGTGGAATCAAGATTCGCGGTCGGTTCGTCGGCAAGGATGAGGCTTGGGCGCGAGACCATGGCCCGGGCGATCGCGACCCTTTGCTGTTGGCCGCCGGATAATCTCGGGGGTAGCCGCTTTTCTGACCCCTTAAGATCCACATCGTCCAAGATTTCGAGGACTCGCCTATGACGCTCCCTTTTTTCGACGCCCTGCAGAAGCATGATATATTCTACGTTTTCCTCTACGGTCAGAACCGGAATCAGGTTATAAGCCTGAAAGATGAAACCGATGTGGTCGCGGCGGAAATCGGACAGCTCCGCCCCCGACATTTGGGACAGCGGCCTCCCGTTGAGCCAGACCTCGCCACTGGTCGGAGTATCCAGGCCGGAGATGATGTTGAGCAGGGTGGTCTTGCCAGAGCCGGAAGGCCCGACGAGGGACGTGAATTCTCGGGGCTCGATGGTGAGGTCGACACCGCGCACGGCCTGGACTTCTATTTCGTTATCCAAGTAAGACTTGGTGACTCTTTCAGTCTTGATGATGGCTTTCTTCTCTAAGGCCATTTTGACACCCCTAGAGGCTTCTTCTCAAAGCCTCGCTGATCGGCATTTTTATCGCGACAAGGGCTGGATACAGACCGATGAGAAAAGTGAACACACACAAACCGGCGGGATAGATCACATATTGGTAGAGGCGCATCACAGGATAAAGAATGTCCTGGATCGTCGCGCCCGCAAATTCGATACCACGATAATCGATTCCGGTTCGGGCTGTCACCAACTGGATGATCAAGCTCAGCACGATTCCGACTCCGGCGCTCAGGACACCGAGGCTCGCCGCCTCAAAAAGAACCAGCTTCCGGATTCCTCCGGGCCTTGTGCCCACGGCCCGAAGAACGCCGAATTCGAAAAGTCGCTCATAGAGTGACATAAACAAAGTATTGATAATCCCGAAGAAAACGACCGCGATCATGAGTCCCGCCATAACTAGACGGATGATTCCGGTGAGGTCAAATATAACCTTCAACTGGGGAAGAAGGTCGGTCCAACTCAGGGCCTCATTGCCGTCTCGGGAATATTTTTGCCAAAAGGCAAGATTCTTGTTTTCCGACATCTTAAGGGACTTGAACTTAAGAGCGATCTCGTGAGCGTTCGGGCCAATCCCCAAAAGACGCTGCGACTTCTCCAAGCGGACGAAGGCCATCCCCGAATCGATTTCCTTCACGTTGAGATCAAAGATGCCCGAGACGCGGAACATATCCTGGGCCAGGTCGCTGCTGTGGGCTTGAGAGGCCGTGATGACCACGCGATCCCCGAGTGTGACCCCGAGGGAGTCGGCGAGTTTGCTCCCGATCACGATATCTTGCTCACTGCCGGATTGGAAGAAATCTCCCTGACGGATGGCGGCCGCTACCCTGGAGATGGCCCTTTCCAGGTCAGGCTTCACACCAACCAGAAGTACAGAAGCAACATCCGCAGTCGATGTCAGCATGGCCAGAGAAAGCGTGCGCACTGTGAAAGCGGCGACGTACGGTTCGGTTTTCAAGTCCATTAGGGCACTGTCAAGATTCATGATGGTGGCGCTCACTTCCTCGGTTGCCCGGAAACCGCCGCGATGGATCTGGGCTTCTCCCAAGAAGGAGCCTGTGGCTGAGCGGATGAAAGAGTCTTTCATGCCTAGAAACAGGCCATCGTAGAAAATCAAACCGGCCAGCCCGATTCCCATTGCGATACTGGCAATGAACGTCCTTCTTTTATTCCTAAAGGTGTTGCGCCAAGCGAGCTTAAGATAAAACCACACCGACCTTTCCTCAGTGGACACGCATGGACTTCGCGGGATTAGTTCTGGCCGCCCTCAGAGCCGGGAAAAATCCGACGAGCGCCGCAGAAAGAAAAACCGTCAGGGCGGGGATGTAAAAGCTCCTGGCATTGATCTCCGATTGAAGCGCCTGGAACTTCATGCCACCATAGGTGATGGCATGGGAAATATGAATTCCGTGATGGGATAGGAAAGAATTGAGCGCCAAAGAGACAATTGCCCCCAAAACGATCGAGCACGAGGCCAGAATGGCAACCTCGGCCAAGACCAACCTGATAATCTGAACCGGTTTGGTCCCGACCGCCTTGAGGATCCCATATTCTCTCTGTCTTTCCAAAACAGCCATCAGGACAGTGTTCAGGACTCCCACGGCCACGACGAGAACAATGACAAGCAGAGAGACCCACATCCCTTGAAGATCGGCCCTCATGGCGATATAGAAAGACCGGGCAAAAACCTGCCAGGGTTCCACCGCTAACCTCGGGTCCTGGAGGGACTCCCGGATGACGGCGGACGTGGGCACGGCCTGTTTGAGCTTGTGAACAATGATGGCGACCTCATGGACCTTGCGGCCGAGGACAAGAAGGCTTTGGGTGTCTCTTAGGTGCAGGAAAAAAGAGGTGCGGTCGGATACTTCATCGCCGCTGTCAATGATAGCTTTGAGGGTATAGAGGTCGTTGGCGATCGAGCCGTCTGCCCCTTGAGTCACAATCACGATTTGGTCGTTCAGCCGTGCCTTTAAGACATTGGCCAGGCCGCGGCCGATGATCGCTTCATGATCAGGAAGGGCAGAAAAATATCGCCCTTCGACGATTTTTCTAGAAAAATTCGCCGTCTTATCTTCTTTCTGGGGGTCGATGCCCATGATCCGGACAGCTGTCGTGCTCTCATTCAGAGCGGCCAGCCCCGCGGAATAAACGCGGGGAGCCCAGGATTCGACCGTCTTGACCTGTCGGAGCTTCCGGTCAATCTCCTGGACATTTTCGATCGTCCTAAAGAGCGAAGGACGGTCCAGATAATCCTTCTCGTGAATTTGAATTTGACCGAAGGTGTTGCGCGTGAAATTGTCGATGATATGATCATAAGAACCATCGGCCCAGCCGATGAAAACCGCCGCCATGATAAAACCGCCAAACATGCTCAGAGCCGTGAACAGGGTTCTTCGCTTCTGGCGGAAAATGTTACGATAGGCCATCTTAAGAATGAGCATTTCTAGGTCCCGGAGCGAAGATTCCTGAGGGAAAAAATCTCCTGATCGATGGCGATATCGAACTCCATCTCCATATAGTGGATAATTGTCTTCTGGCCCTCCTTTGTCGTTGGAATGAGTTCCATGACGGAGGGAATCTCCCTGTGGCCGAATTTTTTAACCTCGCGGAAGAATATCTCCCTCACGGATCTTCCCCTGTCATCATAATATTTCTCCCAAACCGGAAGAAGGTCCGTTTCCCTGACCGCGACAATGATATAGCTCCAGACAATCGGGAGTCCTTGGTGAGGCGTGCATTTCACATAGACGAGGTCTTGTTCGGAATCCTTGGGGTCGCTCAGTGCAAAATCATAATCAGCCAGGAATGTGTATTCCTTCACCAGATCGTCGTTGGTGAAATCGGAGCCCATCCAGGATCCCATCATCATCGAGGGCGGTATCTTGATCACTTTATCTATATTAGGCAGATAGTTCCACATCTCATTTCCGATGCGCAGTGTGGCCATGCCCCGCTCTTTCTCAGGCAGCAAGATGCGAATAAATGTTTTGTCCAGGCCTGAGGTCCAAAACCGGAATTTTAGAGTCCGGCGCCAGTTTGGAGTGGTGATTTCCATCTCCATCATCCCTCGGCTGGAGGTGCTTCGGTAGAGCTCGTCAATTTTCTGTACAATTTTCCGAGCGTCAGGCTCATTCATCCTTGAGACAGGTGCGGAAATACTCCAGGATAAAATTGTCAGAAGGATGATCGTAGCGCAGCCACGCTGAATCGAAGCCCTCAAAAGACCTCCTTCCTCTTTAAAATGTTCGTCCAATCCCCTCAGAGCTAACAAAACCCTGTTTGTGGCCAGCGGCAAAGGACCGATTCCAGATTCTTTAATTAAACTATATTAAGAGAAAGTCAACCCTGTCAAGCGCTTGCCTTTGAAAGCGTCGCTGTGATAGTTTGGCTCCAGGCATTCCGGCCGAAAAGATCGAAACGGGACGCCAATAAGAAAAATGCATGTTCAGGATGGCTCGCCCATGACGCACATTCCCGCCGAACCGGTCCTGTCCACGGTGCTTGGATTGTGCTTAATAGCGATCACGGTCTTAATCCTGCCGTTCCTGAGCAAAAAGATCGAGGAGAATCTGGAACCGTTTTTCTTGTTCCTGGGGCTGCTCTCTGTGACTATCTCAGGACTCTGGCGATGGGATATCGTGACGGAGGCCTTGAAATCGCCAGTGATGACCGGGCGAGTTCCCATCGGCATCTTTCAAGTTGTGCTGATCGCCGGTTTTCTGATCCATTATTTCAACGACTCATTTTGCCGCTTGGTGATGGGTCTCGTCAAGAAGCTCGGTCACAAGTGGTTCATTTTCCTGCTTATAACTTCATTCGGGTTTCTCTCAAGCATCATATCCGTGATCATTACGGCCAGCCTTCTGGCTGAGACCGCCTCCGTTCTCCCCTTTACTAAAAAGAACAAAAAACAGTTGGTCGTGATGACGTGTTTTGCCGCTGGCCTGGGAGCATGTTTGACTCCGTTGGGTGAACCATTGTCGACGATACTCGTGGCCAAGCTGGCCGGCCCTCCTTACCACGCCGGATTCTCTTTTCCCCTCAAACACTTCGGCATCTACATTGTTCCGGGCGTCCTGGGGCTGGCAATCTTCGGAGCCTTTTGGCTCGGAGCCAAGATGAGCTCAAGCAGAAAGGATTTGGCGATGGAAGATGTCGAGACGGCCAAGTCCATTATCATCAGAGCCCTCAAGGTGTACATGTTTATCTCTTCACTGGTTTTGCTCGGAGAGGGATTTCGGCCCTTGATGGTCTGGTATTTGGCCAAGATCCCGGCCGGCGCACTTTATTGGCTTAATACCATCTCGGCCGTCTTGGATAACGCCACCCTCACCGCCATCGAGGTTGGCCCGACGATGTCCCTCTCCCAAATAACAGGCATCACTATGGGCCTGTTAATCGCAGGCGGCATGCTGATCCCGGGCAACATCCCCAACATCGTAGCTGCGGGCAGGCTCAAGATCAAGATGAGAGAATGGGCAGGACTGGGAGTTCCCCTAGGCCTCACTATCCTGTGCATCTATTTCATCGTTTTATACGTGCTCTGATCTCTTGGCAAAGGCCGGACCTCTGCTTCTGATTGGGCGAGGAGCAGAAAATTATCGCTACAAAAATGAGCGCAACATAACTAAAATATAAGGAGAGGAGTTTTTCGAGCAGTCAAAGGAGAATGGACTCCCGATCCCCTTCCCTGTCGGGGCCGTTTATCTCCGGAAAAAGGAGGAATAAGTCATGCCCTGGACTAAGGAAAATTTGAAGGAAGCCGTCAGAGATAAGCTCGGAGAGCATAAATTTATCGTGGTTTCCAATCGAGAACCTTATATCCACTCCTATTCGGAGGAAGGGATTCAGTGCGTAACGCCCGCCAGCGGCATGACCGTGGCCCTGGACCCGGTTATGAAAGCATGCGGAGGCACTTGGGTAGCCCATGGTTCGGGAGAAGCGGATAGGGACGCGGTGGATGAAAAAGATCGCGTCCAGGTTCCACCCGGCAATCCCAGCTACACGCTGAGACGGGTTTGGCTGACAAAGGAGGAAGAGCAACAATTTTATTACGGGTATTCGAACGAGGGCCTCTGGCCCCTCTGCCATAATGTCTATGTCCGTCCCACGTTTCGGGAGAACGATTGGGAGGTTTACAAAAAAGTTAACGAAAAGTTTGCCGCCGTAATTCTAGAAGAGATGGGAGATGAAAACGGGTTTGTTTTTATTCAGGACTACCACTTTGCCTTGCTGCCCAAACTGATCAAAGAGAAACGCCCCGATGACGTTGTCGCCCACTTCTGGCACATCCCCTGGCCCAACCCAGAGGCTTTCCGGGTCTGCCCCCAGGCGGAGGACCTGTTGTGGGGTCTTCTTGGCAGTGATATCCTCGGGTTCCATACCCGCTATCACTGCTTGAATTTCCTCGATTCCGTCGACCGGTTCTTGGAAGTCCGTGTGGACAGGGAGAGACTCTCGGTCTTTAAGAGCGGCCGGGAGACTCTCGTCCGGCCTTTCCCCATCAGTATCGATTTTGAAATGATAGATAACCAGGCCCGGAGCCCTGAGATTGAAAAACGGAAGTCCGCTTTAAAAACAGACTTTCGAATCAAGAACCGGCGGCTCGGAGTGGGCATCGACCGCATGGATTATACCAAAGGCATCTTGGAGCGCTTTAACGCCATCGACCGATTCTTTGAAAAATATCCTGAATACATCGGCAGATTCGTTTTCCTCCAGCTCGGCCCTCTTTCTCGAATCCACATCCCCAAGTACCGGGAATACAACGATGACATTTATCATCGCATGGTTGATATCAACGAAAAGTACAAATTGAAAAATTGGCAGCCCATCATTCTTCATAAGACTCACCTTAGCCTTGAGGAAGTCCTGGCTTATGACATGGCGGCTGACCTTTGCATAGTAAGCTCCGTTCATGATGGGATGAATCTCGTGGCCAAAGAGTTCGTGGCTTCAAGAATCGATGAAAAGGGGGTCCTGCTTCTCAGCAAGTTCACCGGCTCGGCGAGAGAACTGGAGCAGGCCCTTCTGGTCAATCCGATTGCCACAGACCAATTCGCTGACCTGATCAAGGTTGCGCTGGAGATGCCGCTGGACCAGCAAGCCGAGCGGATGAGGAAAATGAGGGAGATCGTGAAGGAAAATAACGTCTATCGCTGGGCGGGAAAGATTATCAATGAAATGAAGAAGCTGATCTAGGATGATGCAGGCAAGCTTTCACTTCTACACCAGGCTCAACCTCATCGAGCTTCTGGGGAGACGGGCCAAGAATGTCATCGAGCTGCTCGAAGGCTTGAGGCAGGTCCCCGGTTCTTCCATCTATTACCACACTCATAGGTTCCTCCAGCAGCATCACTTTCTCTCGCCCGAGCCTCCGAATGATTTCGCCTTTTGGGTTGTGAACTCCTTGGGACTGGACATCCTGGGCGAAAAACTGGCCAGTGTTAATACAGTCAAATTCCGCACCATCGAGGGTCTGAGGGAAAAATATATCGGACTCTTGGAATCATTCAATCAGCTCCAAACCCTCCGCTATGTCGAATCCCAGGAAGGGGAGGAATTCCACTTCATGTCGTGCCGGACGTTTGTCCTTCCGACCGGCTATGAGGCGAGGGACCTCGGGGAGTTTTGCGAAATTCTCCATAAAGTCAGCATCAACTCCATTTACTTCCATGTTTTCGAGGCCAGGCTGAGGCTCGAGCGAGGAGATAACGATTTCTCCAATTGGCTTGAATCCGCTGGGCAAGGGGCCCTGGCCCGGGAAATTTCACGTCTCGATCCCTACACCATCACTCTTGAAGGACTGCGGAAAAAAATCTGCGGCATGGTGAGTCGATATGTCAGGACTTAGGGATTATGCCCCCATCGTCGGAGAATCCACGATCGAAGAGCTGTCTCTGCTCGCCGATCGAATGAAAGGGAAAACCATTCTGAACATCAATTCCACGCCGGTCGGCGGGGGTGTCGCCGAAATCCTGGTCAGGATGCTCCCGCTTCTCCACGACCTCGGGGTTAACGCCAGGTGGGATGTGATCAAGGGAAACGAAAGGTTTTTCCAGATTACTAAAAAAATCCATAATAGTCTTCATGGAACGGATGACAGCATAAACCGAGATGAGTTTGATTTTTTTATCGAAGTCAATAGGCAGAACGCGAAAGAACTTAGGCTGGACGCAGATATCGTGTTCATCCATGATCCCCAGCCCATCGCCCTGGTGGAGGAAAAGCAGAGAATCGGAAATAAATGGATCTGGAGATGCCACATAGATTTTACGGAGCCGAAAAAAGAGACCTGGGATTTTTTGAAGGCCTTTATTGAAAACTATGATTGTGTCGTCTTCTCCGCTCCGGCTTTCTCTAGACCCCTGAGCGTCAGGCAGGTGCTCATTTCCCCCTCCATAGATCCGCTCAGCGATAAAAATAAGGAGCTTCCTCCGGATCAAATAAACAGCGTCTGTGACCGTTTCGGTGTCGATCGAAGAAGGACGATCATCACCCAAATCTCAAGGTTTGATTATTTGAAGGACCCGGTCGGAGTCATCAAAGCCTACAGAATGGTGAAAGAACATTTGGACTGCCAGCTTGTCCTGGCAGGCGGAGGGGCCGCCGACGACCCCGAAGGATTGCAAGTCTTGGAGGAGGTCAAAAAAGAGGCCCAAGGCGATCCAGACATATTCGTTCTCTTCCTCCCACCGGGGAGCGATGTGGAGATCAACGCCCTTCAGAGGGCTTCGAGCATTGTCCTTCAGAAATCACTGCGGGAAGGTTTCGGCCTGACCGTGGCGGAGGCTCTCTGGAAAGGGAAACCGGTCATTGCTTCGGCGGTAGGAGGAATACCGCTTCAAATCGCCCATAGGTACTCCGGCATCTTGACTCATTCCATCGAGGGAACAGCCTATTGGATAAAGCAGCTCATCAATGAACCCGAGTACGCCAAAAGACTCGGCGCAAATGGAAGAGAGCATATAAAGACTAACTTTCTGATCACGAGGCATGTCAGGGATTACCTTCTCCTCTTTCTCTCTTTATATGAGCAAAAAGAAATCATTTACCTATGAAAGAAATCATCCGCAGGATAAAACCCGGAAGACCCGTTCTTCTTTTTCTGGACTACGACGGAACCCTTGTCTCCATTCAGAAGTTACCGGGGCTGGCCCTCCTTCCTGCATCGAGAAGACGTGTCCTCAAAAGGCTGAGCAAAAGCTATTTTGTCGGTATCGTTTCGGGCCGCCCTCTCGCCGAAATCAAGAAACTCGTCGCCCTCAGGGAGATTGCTTATATCGGCAACCACGGCCTCGAGATTTCTTACAAACAAAGACGATGGGTCCATCCCGGAGCGAGAGAGATCAGGCCAGCCCTGCGGGACGCGCTGATCAGAATCAAGCGCCGGGCGAAAGGTATCAGCGGAGTCTTGGTAGAGGATAAAGGGCTCACGGGAAGCATTCATTACAGGCTTGTGGACCCCGCGTCGTGGGATCAGCTGAAGAAAATCGTCAAGCTGGAGGTGGGATCAGGAAACAGAGGCCTGAAAATGGCCGAAGGCAAGAGGGTCATGGAAATAAAGCCGAACGTCGAATGGGATAAGGGGAAAGGGGTGCAGGAGCTTTGCGGCTGGCTCAATGATAAAGGAAATCACCTCAAGATTTACATCGGTGACGACAAGACCGACGAAGATGCTTTCGGGACGTTGAATAAATCGAAGGGGAACGGACTTACTATTTTCGTGGGCCGAAGGGAAAAAACTCAGGCCCGCTATCGGCTCGCAAACGTCAATCAGGTTTGGACGTTCCTCAGGGCGCTTCTCCCGCTGACCACGGCAAAGGAGAGGATTCCTCATCGCGCCCAAAAATGAAAACAGCATTGAACAAGAGAATATCCACCTTGCTGGTGCAGAGATCGCCCGAGAACGTTCGTCTCGTCGTCCAGACGCTACTTCTGAGCTTGGCCGCGGGTCTCTCGGCTGTTGGTTTTCTGTTCATGACCAACCTGCTCTTTTCTCAAACGTACCTGGTTTTCGCTTCCCGTTCCAAATCGTTTTTTGCCGTCGCGAGCTTCCTGACAATCATGGGGTCGTCTCTCTTGGTCGGACTTCTTTTGAAAGTCTTCAGTCCGAAGGCCGCGGGAAGCGGGATTCCCGAGATCAAGGCCATTTATTGGAAAGAACTCGGGCATATGCAGCTCAAGCCTGTCCTTATAAAATTCATCGCCGGCTTCCTGAGCATCGGCGGCGGCACAAGCCTGGGGCGCGAGGGTCCCTCTATATATGTCGGCAGCGGAGTCTCTTCCAATCTGGCGGGAGCTCTGGGAACTCCCCGGCGCGAACGTCGGGCGGCGACGTTGATGGGGTCATCGGCCGGGTTAGCGGCTGCTTTCAACTCGCCCCTCGCTGCCATCACGTTTGCCATCGAAGAAATCACCGGCGACCTGAACAGCCGTTTTCTGGGTAGAGTCGTCCTCTCCTCCGTGCTTGGGGCCTTTGTCGTCTATGCGATCCTCGGCCGGCATCCGGCCTTTTCTCTGCCGGCCATCCAAAACGTCAGCTGGCTTCATTACGCTGTCGTCCCACTGGTCGCCCTTGTGGCCTCGCTCGCTGGCGTGGCGTTCCAAAAAACAACTCTGTCCTGGAGGGCCAGACTGAGCAGACAGAGACTTATTCCATCCTGGGCGCTCCCCTGCCTGGGGGGATTCACTACCTGGGTCCTGGGAGTCACCGTTTTTCTGGTGTCCGGAAAAATTGGGGTTTTCGGGTTGGGATACCGCGACCTCAGCAACGCCCTCGATAACAATTTCGAATGGAAGATCGCCGGTCTCCTGGTCTGCGCAAAACTCGTCGCCACCATCGCCAGCTACAGCTTTGGAGGCTGCGGCGGCATCTTTGCTCCGATGCTCTTCATCGGAGGGATGAGTGGGTATTTCCTCGGTGGCCTCGCGTCGCACTGGATTCCATTAACCCCAGCGGACCACATTGTTCTCTCCGCGGTCGGGATGAGCGCTTGCCTCGGGGCCGTGGTCCGAGCTCCACTGACGTCTCTACTCATTGTGTTCGAAATGACCCATCAGTTTGAGCTCGTGCCGGGGCTGTTGCTGGGCATGATCATCAGCCAGGCCGTATCCCGCCTCGCAGGCCGATTGAATTTTTATGACGCCCTTCTTGTCCAGGACGGCCACGAGCTTCATAAGATCAGGCCGCCCCTGGACCTCCAGAGCTGGCAAAACCTTCCCGTTTCTGCCATCGCCAATCCGCACCCGGTTGTGATCCGGAATCTTACACTGGCTCGTCTGCATGAGACCGTGGACCGCTACCCTTACAATTCGTTTCCCGTGGAAATTGCCGGAGCTCTAAAGGGGATCCTGACCCGTCAGCGGATTCTCCAAGCCGTGTACAACCAGGAAACACCCGAGATCCAAAATGCCGTGACTTGTTTTCCGGATCAAACAGTTCGGGAAATCGGCGACAAGTTTATCGAATCTCCGAGCAATGTCCTCGTTGTCGTCGACAAAGAGAACAATGCCATCCGGGGCATCATCACTCTCCATGACCTCATCAGGGCCCAGGCCGCAGTCCATCATTGAGTTTTCTGAGGCTCGTTGTTAGCACAAGAAAACGGCGTTGAGGTCGGCATTTGCGCACTTCATGCCACCCATGGGGATAAGCAGAGCTTTGCATATCTGCATGCTTTTGCTCGGTTTCCGATCAATGCCCGGATGAGGCTTGCGGCTGATAGGGCTTTCGACGCCCCTCATCCCGGACTCTTGGTTTAGCAAGGAGAGTCAGGAAATCCGACGCGTTATAGTAAGGAGCGATACGGACGAAGACTCACGGCTCACTATTTGATGATTTTGAGGATGCGGTTCCAACGGGCTTTGGGCAGGAAGCTGACGATTTTTTTCAGCCTGTCTTGAAGACGCGTCTTCTGGTAGGCGTCCTTCTCCGCTTTGTAAGAAAAATAGATGAGCAAAGGTTTTCCCTTGATATAACTCAGCGGCAAAAAACTCCAATAGCGGCTGTCCATGCTGTTGTCGCGATTGTCGCCCATGACAAAAAGATGGCCCGCCGGGACAACAACGGGCCCAAAATTGTCCCGGATCAAGTCGTCATAGTGATAATATTCGTTCTTAGTAAAAACCTGACTGTCGCTGTGGACCTTGTAGGATTCGTCGATCGGCTTATCGTTGATGTAAACCTGCTTGTTCTTGATCTCAAATTTCTCTCCAGGCAGGGCGATCACCCGCTTGACAAAATCCTTGGTCAGGTCCTGGGGCCACTTGAAGACGACGATGTCTTTGCGCTCGATGTCTTTCCGGGGCAGGATCTTACCCTCGAACTTTAAGACGGGGTCATAGTAGATAAATTTGTTGACCAGAAGGAAATCCCCGACCAGAAGCGTCGGCTCCATCGAGCCCGTCGGGATTTGAAAGGCCTGGACGACAAAGGTCATGACGAAAAAGACGAAAACGGCCGTCTCGGCGATGAGCTCGAAGTATTCCCGGAAGACGCCTCTTTCCCGAGGCTTTTTCTCTTTTTTCATCGGTCACCACTAAATGAAGCGATATGATAGCCGAAAATCATCAATTCTTCAAGCAATAAGCGACAATCTTGTTCCCATTCCGAGTCTTGACATAATGAGAAAATCGATATTTACTTGACTCATGAATTTCACCTTGTTCGGCTATCCCAGGACAGGAAAAACGACCCTTTTCAACCTTCTGACCGGCGCGCGGCTCGAAATCAGAGCTTACGAGGCCGGGAAGAAAGCCGAGCTGAACCTGAGAACCTGCCCTCTTCCCGATGCCCGTCTGGATGAGCTGGCGGGCCACTACCCCGAGAAGAAAAAAATGCCCGTCCTGATCGATTATTTAGACCTCGCCGGCATTTCCTACGGCGAGGTCAAAACCAGCACCTTCCTTAATCAGCTTCGCAAGGCCGACAGCCTGATCCATGTCGTCAGGGGTTTTCGGGACGTCCGGGTTCTCTCGGCCAAAGAAATCAACCCCAAGGCGGACATCATTTTCATGGAGGAAGAATTGATTCTCGCAGACCTGGTCATGGTCGAGGCCAGGCTCGAAAAACTGGAGAAAGACTTGAAGAAGGCCAAAGACCCCGAAGGGGAAAAAGAAAAAGACCTCCTCTCCAGACTTCATCCAAGACTCGCCGGGGGAGAGTGTCTCCGGTCGATTGAACTCGCTCCCGCCGAAGAGCGGCTTCTGCGCAGCTTCTCCTTTCTCAGCCAAAAGCCCCTGGCCCACATCATCAACCTGGACGAGACGGACATCCCGAGAATCGAAAACCCAGCCGATCTCGTTGGGGTCGAGCCTTCGGGGCGGGAGATCATGGCCTTCTGCGGGAGGATTGAGCTCGAGATCTCGGAACTTTCCGACGAGGAGAGAAAAACCTTCCTCGCGGAATATGGGATAAGAGCATCAGCGGCCGAGCGGTTTTTCAATTCAGCGCATCGACTTCTCCAGACCATTTCTTTCTTCACCGTCGGCAAGGACGAAGTCAGGTCCTGGGCGGTCAAAAAGGGCTCCACGGCTCACAAAGCCGCAGGCGCCATTCACACAGATATAGAAAAGGGCTTCATCCGGGCGGAGGTCCTTGGCTGGGAAGAATTTCGCCGCCACGGTTCGCTCCAAACAGCTAAGGAGCGGGGAGCCGTCCGGCTGGAAGGCAAAGACTATATCGTCCAGGACGGCGACATCATCTACTTTCGCTTTGCCCAATGAACGGCCAATTCGTCCTCACCGCCCGCGACCCTCTGTCTTCAGCCAGAACCGGGATCATCCATACCCAGCACGGCCCCGTGGAGACTCCGGCTTTCGCGCCGGTGGGGAGTCAAGGGACAGTCAAGGCGCTCACTCACGAGCAGGTCCTCGGGTTGGGGGCTCAGGTCCTGCTGGTCAATTCCTACCACCTCTTCCTTCGCCCCGGACTCTCGACGATCGAGAAAATGGGCGGCATCCATTCCTTTATAGCTTGGCCGAAGCCGATCATCTCCGACAGCGGCGGCTTCCAAGTTTACAGTCTCGCGCCTCGGGCCAAAGTCAGAGAGGAGGGCGTCGAGTTCATGTCGCACCTCGACGGGACAAGATTGTTTCTGAGGCCGGAGGACGCCGTCGACACTCAGGTCGGGCTCGGCACCGACATCATGATGTGCCTCGATTATTTCCTTCCCTTCCCCTCCCCCGAAGCCAGTATGAAAGAGGCCGTCCGGCTGACCACCGCCTGGGCGAGGCGGTCGAAAAAGCATTTCCTCGATCACCCGACCCGGCAGCTGCTGTGGGGCATCTCCCAGGGCGGGGTCTTCTGGGAGCTGCGGAAACGGAGTATCGGAGAGTTGGCTGAGCTCGAGTTCGACGGCCACGCCCTCGGTGGATTGGGGATCGGCGAATCCAAGGCTCAGCTTTTCGAGATCGTGGAAAAAGCTGATTCCCTCCTGCCCAAAGACAAACCTCGTTATCTCATGGGGATGGGCTATGTCGAGGATATCTTAGAGGCCGTCCAACGGGGAGTAGACTTCTTTGACTGCGTCCTCCCCACCCGGAACGCCCGAAACGGCTGCCTCTTCACCAGCGCCGGCCGGATCATCATCAAAAACCAGAAGTACGCCCAGGATGCGAAGCCCCTCGACGAGCGGTGTTCGTGCTATACCTGCCGGAATTTTTCCCGCGCCTACCTGCGCCATCTCTTCGAACGCGAAGAAATAACCGCCGCCATCCTCAACACCATCCACAACCTGCATTTTTATCTTGACATCTTTCGAAAAATTAGGCAATCTATCCAATCGAATTCGTACAGTCAATTCAAACAAAGTATGAATCGTGTAAAGGATGAGATAACATGATTTTTGGAGCATTTTTTTCCGCTCTCCAGCAACCCGGCGCCGCCCCGGCCAGGGGGAATTTCGTCACGGCCTTGGTCCCTTTTATCCTCGTCTTCGTCATCTTCTACCTCCTCATCATTCTGCCTTCCCGGAAAAAGCAAAAAAAGCATCAAGACCTGGTCAACAACCTGAAGCCCGGCGACAGGATCATCACCTCCGGCGGGATCTACGGAACGGTGATGGGCGTCCAACCCGACCGGATCGAGCTGAAGATTGCGGCCAATGTGAAAATAGATATCACCAAGAGCGCTGTGGGCGCCATCATCACCGGCCAGACCGGCCAGGAAAAGACAGAGTAACGCTCCGGAGTAGAGACAAGAGGTCAGTTTTTTCGAATTTTTTCCAATAATAATCATGGCAAAGAAGCGGTTAAGATGAAAAAAGGCTTGCAGTGGAAACTCATTCTGACCCTCGTCGTGCTGGCCGGCTGCATCTTCGTGTCTTATCCGATCCAAAAGAAGATCAAGCTCGGCCTGGACCTGAAGGGAGGGATTCATCTCGTCCTCCAGGTCATCACCGAAGACGCGGTCAATGTCGAAACGGACCAGGAAATCGTCCGTCTTCAGGATCTCTTCAAAAAGAATTCCATAACCTTCACGACGATGGCCAAAGAGAGGCCGGGTCGATTTGCCGTCCAGGGAATCAACCCCGACCAGGAGGGCAAAACACGGGAATTGTTCGACCAGTATCTCAGGGATTGGGACTACTCCTTTGTCGGGAACTCCGCGACCGTTTCGTTAAAGGTGCTCGTTGTTCAATTCCTGAAAGACCAGGCCGTTAATCAGGCCGTTGAGACGATCCGCAACCGAATTGATCAGTTCGGCGTCTCCGAACCTCTCATCCAGAGACAGGGGAGCGACAGGATCGTGGTGGAGCTCCCGGGCATAGAAGACCCCGACCGGGTGAAAAACCTGATCAAGGTCACGGCCATCCTGGAATGGAAACTCGTCAAGGCCGGCCCCGCACCCGACGAAGCGACTCTGCTCAAGGATTTCGGCGGCAAGGTACCCGACGATATGGAGATCGTCAAAGGAGACCCGAAGAGAGGCCAGGGAGGCTTCTCTTTAGTCAGCAAGGTCGCCTCGGTGACGGGAAAGGACTTGAGGACCGTCCGCCGTTCCGTGGACGAATGGAACAATCCGGCCGTTTCTTTCACCCTGACGCCGGACGGCGCCAAGCGGTTCGAGCAGGTGACGAGTGAGAATATCGGCAAGCCTCTGGCCATCATCCTCGATGCAAAAATCCAATCGGCGCCCACGATCAACGCCAGGATCTCCGACCAGGGGATTATCACCGGACGCTTCACCGCGGAGGAAGCCGATGACCTGGTGGTCATCCTCAAGGCCGGCGCGCTTCCCGCCGGGATCAAATACCTGGAGGAGAGGACGATCGGCCCGGCTTTGGGAGCTGATTCCGTCCGCCAGGGCCTTATCGCCGGGCTCGTGGCTATTATTGCTGTGATGGGCTTCATGATCTTCTATTATCGAATGTCAGGAGCGAATGCGGTCATCGCCCTGATCTTTAACGTCCTCATCCTCTTCGGCGCGCTGGCCTATTTCAGGGCCACCTTAACGCTCCCCGGCATCGCCGGGATCATCCTGGGCATCGGTATGGCGGTCGACGCCAACGTCCTCGTCTTCGAACGGATCAAGGAGGAGCGGGCCGTGGGGAAGTCTATCTTGAGCTCCATTTCCCTCGGCTTTTCCCGGGCCTTCACCGCCATCTTTGATTCAAACCTGACCACGGTTATTTCGGCTATCTTTCTCTTTCAGTTCGGCACGGGCCCGATCAAAGGCTACGCCGTGACCCTGATCATCAGCCTGATGGCCAACGTGTTCACGGCCGTCTTCGTCTCCCATCTCATCTTTGACCTGTCCATCAAGAAAACCGCCAAGAGGCTGAGTATCTAACATGGAATTGTTCAAAACACCCCACATCAAATTTATGAAATATAAGTTCATCGCCTTGGCGGTGACCGGGACCATCGTGCTGGCCGGAATTTTGAATATCACGCTCGGAAAAGGGCTGAAGCTCGGGGTCGATTTCGGCGGGGGGACACTGATCCGGGTTATGTTCAAAGAGCCCATCGCCGTGAACAAGGTTCGGCAGCTGCTGGGTGAAGTCGGCCTGGGCAACAGTGTGATCCAGGAAACAGGCAAGAGAGGCCGTGAGTGCCTGATCCGGACGATGCAAGTTATAAAGGCCGCCAGCCAACAGGAGGAAATGGAAGCCCATGAGCAGCTCGGAATCAAGGTCATCAGCGCTCTGAGGGGAGCCGATGGCCAAGCCGAAAAGGCGCGTGGACTGGCCGATCTAAACGGAATGGATCAGAAAGGACTTGCCGCTCTTCTGGAGCCGGCCTTCCCTGGCAAGGGCGACGAGAACTCTCAAAAGATTATTTCTTTGAGGACTCTGAACGGCATCATCGGGGATTATGCCGAACTCCAGAGCGCGGGGATCAACTCCGACGTGACCACCTTCCTTAAATCTAAGACTTTTCTGGGGAAGCTCATCGTTATGAGCCGGGAGACCGTCGGACCTCAGGTCGGCGCCGACCTGAGGAAGAAGGCCGCCCTGGCGACGATTTGGGCCCTTCTGGGCATGCTGGTCTACATAGCCTTCCGGTTCAAACTCGCTTATGGGGTCGCGGCCATTTTTACCCTGACCCAGGATGTTCTTATCACCATGAGTTTCTACTCGTTTACGAACCGTGAGATCAACCTGCCTATCATCGCCGCCGTCCTGACCATCGTCGGGTTCTCTATCAATGATACGATCGTCATCTTCGACCGCGTCCGGGAGAACCACAAGGTCTTCAGGAAAGAGTCGCTCGAAAACATCATGAATATCAGCCTGAACCAATGCCTGGGGCGAACCCTGATCACCTCGGGAACGGTCTTTCTGACGGTCGGGGCTCTTTTCCTCTTCGGAGGGGAAGTCATCAACGATTTCGCTTTCCTGATGCTGGTTGGCACGATCGAAGGGGTCTATTCTACGGTCTATCTCTCCTGCCCGGTCGTCCTCTTTTGGCAGAAATTTTTCCCTTCGAAAAAAGGGTTCAGGAAATGAGGAATTTTCTTGTCAAAAAAAAAGTTTTCAACTATACTGAGGCCGTGGATATCGACTCTATATTAAAGGTGAGGTAACAAAATGGCTGAAAAAGCAAAGCCGATTGTCAAAGGAAAAATTCCTGACCTTTTCAGAGATTCATTTATCCGGGCCGAAAAAGGCGGAAAAAGAAAGGCCTTCGCGCTTCCCGTGGCCATTCTTATCCATTTCTTCTTTGTTGCCGCCATCATTGTCATCCCGCTGCTTTCAACGAGCAACCTGCCGCAGGTGGAGGTGTACAGCGCGTTCTTAGCGCCGCCGCCGCCACCGCCGCCGCCACCGCCGCCGCCGGCCAAGAAGCGGGCCAGTTCCCAGACCAAGACGCGGATCAAGCCGGTCCAGGCCCAGGCGCCGATCGAACCGGGACGCCTGGTCGCGCCCGTCGAGATTCCCCAGGAGATCGCCGAGGAACAGCTGAGCGACATCGGGGTTGAAGGCGGAGTCGAGGGTGGAGTCGAAGGCGGAGTGGTGGGTGGAGTTCTGGGCGGAGTGGTCGGAGGTGTGTTGGGAGGAGTGGTTGGAGAGGTGGAAGCGCCGGTGCGGGCGGTGGGCGAGATCAAGCCGCCGAAGCTGATCAAGGAAGTGTCGCCGGTGTATCCAGAGATCGCGCGGCAGGCGAGAGTGGAAGGGGTGGTGATCATCGAGGCGACGACGGACATCTACGGCCGGGTGTCGCACTGGAAGGTGCTGCGGTCGATTCCGCTCCTGGACCAGTCGGCGATCGACGCGGTCAGGCAGTGGGTCTACGAGCCGATGATCATCAACGGCCGTCCGCGGGGAGTCATCTTCACGGTCACCGTCAGATTCCAACTGAAATAGCATTCAATTAAATTCAAGCAAAGCTAGCGATGGCTTTCGATAACTAAAAGGAGGTACTTAACATGCAATTTGGTCTCATCGAAATGTGGGTGGCCATGGGAGCAGTGGCCAAAACAGTCGCCCTTCTCCTGATCGCTCTTTCTATCATCTCTATTTATATGTTCATCGAACGGCAGCTCACCTTCAAAAGAGCCAGGACGAAATCCCAGCTGATTGCCCCCAAACTGGCCGACCTGCTCAAGAACGGACAGGTCAAGGAAGCCCTCACTCTCTCCGGCAAGAAGGACAACAGGGGAAGCCATTTGGCCCGGGTCACGGCGGGAGGGATTGAGGAATTCCTGCAGAGCCGAGAAGCCAATCTCTCCATGGATGAGCAGATCGAGACGGCCCAGCGGGGTTGTGAGAGAGCGGCGACCATTTTCGATCAGGAGATGAAGAAAGGCCTGGGCGTTCTGGCTACGATCGCCACATCGGCTCCCTTCATCGGACTGTTCGGGACAATCTCCGGAATCATCAATGCGTTCCGGAGCATGGCTTTGACCGGATCGGGCGGAATTGGCACGGTCGCCCAGGGCATCGCCGAAGCCCTGGTCACAACCGCTTTTGGGATCGGTGTCGCGATCATCGCCCTCTGGTGCTACAACAGCCTGAACACCCGGATCGAGATCTACGAGGCTGAGATGGGCAACACCACTTCTCAGATCGTCGATTTCTTCATCAGACAGGGCGAAAAAAAGTAATCGAGCGGACTGAGACCGAGGGTCGGTTCATCCAAGAAAAAACTCTAATTAAAGAGGCATAAAATGGCAATTTCAATCGGGAGCGAAGAAAAAATCAAATCTGAACCCAATGTCGTCCCTCTATGTGACGTCCTGCTCGTGCTCCTGATCATTTTCATGGTGGTCACCCCGCTCGTCCAGAAAGGAGTGGACGTCAGGCTGCCGATGGCGCTCAACACGATCAGTATGCCGGACAACATGCCCGTCGTCCTGGCGATCAAAAAAGACGGGACGCTGTACGTAAACCAGGACAAGATCACCCAAGAGAACCTGCAGACCAAGCTCGAAGAAGCCTTCCTAACCGCTACGGACAAAAAACTCTATCTCAAGGCTGATCAAGACCTGGAATTCGGGAAACTCGTGGAGTTGATCGATAAGATCAAAGAAGCGGGTGTCGAAATCGTAGGCATCGTAACCGAGAAGAAAACAGAAAAGGTCGATTAGCCCCCGTCGAATGGGCAATCAAGACCTTTTGGGGTTTTAGACTCAGCCAACGACAAAGGGGGAAAGGCGAAGCGACAAAGCCGCCTTTCCCCTTTTTTTTGCCAACTCTCGCCAGATCTCAGCGCTTTCCATGCACAGATAAACGGGGATTTTTCCTCCTCCGGCCTCCCGGATGAGTTCGAGCAGCTTTTGGTAAAGGCCGACCCGAATAGGCCGGAAGTACCTCAGCTTTCCGTCTCGACCGGGGATGAGTTCCTCGTAGACGATCTTGCTTGCCGGAAACCGGGCCTGAATAACAGGTTTGAGAGCGGGAGGAAAACGCAGGCAGCCTAGGCTGATCCAGCGGATCCTCGAAGGAGGTACTGCAGCGAGCATCGTCACGATGATTTCGGCATAGCCCTCTTCCCAGCCGGGATGAAGGATCAGAGGGTCGAAATGGAAACCCACGGGAAATCCGTGGGAGGCGATCATTTTCGCGGCTTGGATCCTCTCCATGATTGACGGTGCGCCTTTTTCCTCGTCTCGGGCGATCTTTGCGGAATTGAGCGACCAGGAGATGACGGCATTTTCGGCCGGCCTGACGGTCAAGAGGCCGCGGATATTCGTCGTCTTGGTCTTAAGTTCCAGCACCGCGGGTTCTTTTCCCCGGAAATATTCCACCAGCATTTTCGCGTTTCCGGTCAGATGGTCAAGGGCCAGGGAATCCCCCAACTCCCCCGTCCCTATTCTCGTAGGCGCGCGCTTCCTCCTCCTCAAAAAGGCATCCAACTGGGTCAAGAGGTCGTCATGGTTGACATGAATTGTGGGGATAGAATGGGATAAATAGAGCTGCAGAATGCAGTAGCTGCAGTCGAGGGGGCAGTTGAGGTCCAGGTTAATGATCCCATACCCGCAGCTGACATGGTTGGGCGTGCAGGGGCACGGTTTGACAAAATCGCCTCTCTGGCGGGCCAAGAGAAGAAACCTCTTCCCTTCTCCGATTGGGTCTCTCTCCCGGCAAGTCCCGGCGTTCAGCGTCCGAGGGTCGGAAATAACCTTTTGCGGGATCGAGGCGATCTTTTTTAGGATCCTCCGGGTCTGGGAAGAGTCCAGAATATCTTGTTCGATAAGGACTCGCTCGGGGAAAAATTCGCTCCTAATCATCTCGGGATTCCAGAAAGAGCCGCCCGAAATCGGGGTGGGAGCCGGCTTCCCGGAGGCCCGCCAGGCGGGATTGAAATTCCTCTTTATTACTGAAGCGAAAGGACAGCAGGAGATCGTCGGCCTCGAAATGGGGAGACGGCTGGATGCGTACGTCTTTCGGCCAGGGTATTCTCTTCGCGACCGACTCGAACGCGCTCAGCCACTGGGAATAGAGCGGATATCTCGCTTCCCGGAGGCGGACCCTGACTTTGTCAGATTTCTGGAGGGGCGATAGGCTTTCGCTCGCCTGAATCCTTCTTATCTCCTCTCTTTCTAGAATTTCCCTGACGGGTTCCTCTTCACGTCGCGAAATTTCGAAGAGGTCCTCGAGGACTTCTTTCTGCTTATTCTGGCTGAGCGGCACGAGCAAAGGCAAAATCATGTCCCGCTCTCGGGTGTCGAATTCGACCAGTCTTTCCAGGGAAGAAAAGGGGGTGCCTTCTTCAGCAAGCTTGGTTTTCTGGGTGGGTTCGAACCGGGCAATGCCCAGAAGAGTCTCCAAAGAGGAGACCGTCGGATGCACTTCCAGGAGGGGCAGGTAATGCGTCCGGATCTTTTCAGCCGGCTCGCCGAATTCGCTCAATCGAAAGACGATCTCGGCTTTTTCGATCGGCGAGAACTCGCGGCAGGCCAGGTTTTCATAGAAGGCATATAAGAACAATCCGAGGTCGCCGCTTCCGACGTCCACCAGGACTTCGATCGGAGAAAGAGAAAGTTCCCGGCACGCCAGGACCCTCTTCCAGCCGGAGACAAGAAGATACCGGCTGCCCCGCCGGCTGACCAAGGGAGGCTGAAGAAGGCCCGCCTCTTGGAGAGAGAGCTTCATTCGAGCCAAGGAGAAGACCGGCGATGTCCGGAACTTCCCGTCGGACAAATCGATTTGATCGATGTCAACTTTCAGGCGTTTCATGCGCCTATTCTAAGGGGGCTGATTCGAAAATTCAATGGGAGTCAAGGCTGCCACGGGCAGACGGGCCTCCTAAAGTCGACGCAGAGATAAGGGAGCGGCGGATCAGAAATTGCCGATAGACTTTTATTGTTCTCTCATAAAATAGGTGATCGTCTTCAGGAAAAGGCCGGACGGCGGGGGTGAACCGAAGCAGGACCCGTCGGGAATTTTTATCGGCAATTTCCGGGAGTAGGGCTCCCTTGATTTGAGATTTCGATTCTGCTATCTTGGGCGTCCAAGGGACCGAAGTGAGCGAAGAATCCATCGTCAGGCCGAAGCCGATCCCCGGCTTGGAAAAGGAAAAGGTCATTTTTGTCCCCTTCGATCCGCAGCCGGGACTTATACTCGCCGGGTTCGAACCCAAGATAAGGCGCGAAAGGCTGACCTGGGCCGGTCGGCTCATCTTCCTGGATGATAAGTCAGTCCTGTATGGAGATCTGGGGGCGCCCGCAGCCGTCGCCGCTCTGGAAGGTCTTATCGCCTCCGGGGCAAGACAAATTCTCATCCTCAGTTTTTGCGGCTCGCTCGACCCCGCCTTCAAAATCAAAGAGGTGGTCAGCATCTCCCGGGCCCTGGCGGACGAAGGGACCTCTTCCCACTATTTCCCGCGAAGGAAGATGTACGCGCCTTCGGCCGGGCTCAAGGAAGATGTCGAAACCCGACTCAAGTCCTCCGGCCTTCCATTCCAAACCGGTTCTCTCGTCTCCACCGATGCCCCCTTCCGCGAAACAAAGACCTGGCTTGCAAAGTTCCAGAAAAAAAAGATAGGCCTGGTGGATATGGAAGTCTCGGCGGTCTTTGCCCTCGCCGAGTTCCGCGGCATCGACGCGGCCGCGCTGATGATCGTTACGGATGAGCTCTTTTCGGGGGCCTGGAAACAAACGGGCTACGATCAGGAGTTCAAGAAGAAAATCAAAGATTATTTCTTGCCGTTTATTTGAAAATGAGTGAGCATATTAAAGCAGCAACGCGTATACGTTCCAGCTCTGAGTTGTTTGTTCTTATTTTCACACACTTAGACTTTTATAGGTTTGCACGTTCGTGCGATTGGACGTTCCCTGAATCCGACGTAATTTGATGAAATCATCGTGAAACCAAAAGTCCTGGTTGCGCACAAGCTTCTGCCGGAAGCGATGAAATTCCTGCGGGACCGGGTCAGTTTCGAGGTCGGAACATCGCGGGAAACACTGGCCAGGAAGCGCCTGATTCAAAAGGTCAAGAATAAAGACGGACTCCTCTCTCTGCTCGTTGACACGGTCGACCGCGAGGTCATGGAGGCGGCTCCCCGTCTCAAGATAATCGCCAACTGCGCGGTCGGTTTCGACAATATCGATTTCCACTTTGCCCGCCGGAAGGGAATCCTGGTCACGAACACTCCGGGTGTCCTGACCGAGACAACCGCCGACCTTACCTGGACTCTTCTCCTGGCCGTGGCCCGGCGGATTCCCGAGGCGGAGGTTTTCACGCGGGCAGGAAGATTCAAGGGCTGGGCGCTCGACCTGTTTCTCGGCAAAGAAGTCTCCGGCAAGCGGTTGGGAATCGTGGGCCTGGGAAGAATCGGCCGCGCCGTGGCCCAAAAAGCGAAGGCCTTCAGGATGGAGGTTGTCTATTATGATCCGCACCGGCTCAGCAGAGAAGAAGAAAAAAACCTCGGAATTTCGTTCTTGCCTCTTGACGATGTGCTGGCCGGATCGGATTTCATTACCATCCACGCCTCCCTGACGCCGGAAACACACCACCTGATCTCAACTCCGGAGTTCATGAGGATGAAGAAGGAAGCCATCCTCGTCAACGTCGCCCGCGGCCCGATCGTTGATGAGAGGGCGCTTGTCGAAGCCCTCCGAAGACGACGGATCTGGGGGGCGGGCCTGGATGTCTACGAACGCGAACCTGAGATCGCAGGCGAACTCAAAAATCTCCGCAATGTGGTCCTTCTTCCTCACATCGGCAGCGCCACCTACGAGACCAGGCTCAGGATGGCGCTCATGGCCGCGAAAAATCTCGTCCAGGCACTGAATGGGGAGCGGCCGGATAACGTAATCTAATCCATCCGTCAATACGCAATAACTGACGCGATAAATACGCACCTTCAATTGCGGTTGGGCCGCAGTTCACTGCTCACAGCTCACTGCTCACTTTTTTAGCGGTTCATTCATGCTGCCGGTGCGATAGCCGGCGAGGTCCAATGATACGTAGGTGTAGCCAAGCGCCTTGAGCCGGTGGACGAGTTTCTCCCGCGTTCCTTTTTTCAGAATTCTCGGAAAATCATCGGGCTCGACCTCGATCCGGGCGACTTGGCCGTGGTGCCTGACCCTCATTTGTTTGAATCCCATCTCGCGGAGCGCATCCTCTGCGGCGCCTATTTGCTTCAAGCTTTTTTTCTCGATCTTTGTTTCGTATGGGAATCGGCTGGCGAGACAGGCAAAGGAGGGCTTGTCCCAAGTCGGCAGCCGGAAGAGACGGGAGAGCAGCCGAATTTCCCGTTTGAGCAGACGGGCCTCGCGGAGTGGGGAGCGGATTCCCAATTCCCGGCCGGCCTGAGCTCCGGGCCTGAAGTCACGGGTATCTTCGTAGTTCGATCCATCCAGGACATAGGGAATTCCCTCGGCATCGGCCATTTTTTTCAACTCGGTGAAAAGCTCCTGCTTGCAGTAGTAACATCTCTGTGGAGGGTTGGAGCTGAAAGCGGGATTCTCGAGTTCACGGGTGTGGATCAGCCTGTGCCGGACCCGGAGCGACTTGGCCAGTTTCAACGCCTCCGCGACTTCCCGCTCCGGATAGGTCTCGGAACCGGCCACCACGGCCAAGACGTTTTTTCCCAGGACATCCCTGGCCACTTTCAGGAGCAGAGTGCTGTCCACGCCGCCCGAATAGGCGACGAGGACATGACCCATTCGTTTCAGGATCGACCTCAGCCTGTCCAGCTTGATCAAGCTCTTTTGAGAAATCTCCGTCTTATCCATGTTAGAAAGAGTCAGGAGTAAGGGGTGAGGAGTAAGGGGCTTTGTTTTCCATCTTACGGTTTTCGATTTGTAATCCGCCGTTGGCATTCGAACCTTCTAGCCTCCTTGACGAGCTCGGAAATGATTCTGCCTTCTTTGACCCGGCGCAGTAGTCTTCCTTCTCTGAAAAGAACTCCGACTCCCCGGCCGCAGGCGACGCCGATGTCGGCTTCCTTTGCCTCCCCCGGGCCATTGACCATGCACCCCATGACGGCCACGGAGAGCTCGGCATCCAGGCCCGAGAGTCTTTTTTCGACTTCAGCGACGATGGGCACGAGGGCGACTTCACAGCGACCGCATACGGGGCATGATACCAAGTTAACTCCACGCGAACGCAAGCCGAGGCTGCGGAGGATCCGGAAGGCCACCCGAACTTCGTCCTCGGGGGGAGCGGTCAGGGAAACTCGGATTGTGTCGGCCAGGCCCTCGCTCAGGAGAAGGGAGAGCCCGACGGCCGATTTCACGGAGCCCGACAGCAGACTGCCCGCCTCGGTTATCCCGGCATGAAAGGGATATTCGACTCTCCGCCCCAGAAGCCGGTAGGCGGCGAGAGTCCGAGGAACATCGGAAGCTTTCAACGAGATCTTGATCTCGCGAAAGCTCAGGTCTTCCAGGATCCGGACATGACGGAGGGCACTCTGAACCATGGCCTCAGGCGTGGCTCCGCCGAACTTCTTGAGAAGGTCTTTCTCCAAGGAGCCGGAATTGACGCCGATCCGGATGGGAAGCTTCCTTTCCGCGGCGGCCCGGACGACCTCTCTCACTTTTTTGGCTGATCCGATGTTGCCCGGATTGATCCGCAGGCCATCCACTCCGGCCGCGATCGATGCCAGGGCCAACCGGTGATCGAAATGAATATCGGCGATGAGCGGGACGGATACTCTTTTCTTGATCTTTCCCAGCGCGTGAGCGGCGTCCTGATCGGAGACGGCCAGCCGGACGATTTCGCAGCCGCTCCGTTCAAGCCTCTTGATCTCCGCGATTGTCGCCCCGACGTCCCTCGTGTCGGTCTTGGTCATGGATTGGACGACGACCGGTGCCCCTCCGCCGATAGGCACAGAGCCGACCATGATCTGTCTGGTCTTTCGCCGGGGAAACTCCAACTCTTTCTGTGGTTTCATCTTGGAACCATAATCATAAGCAAGTGGTTAATGGTAAGGGCTAAGGGGTAAAAGGCGGAGAATGAACGACCAAAGGCTCGAGGCGCAGCGCCTGACGCTGCCTTTCTTTTTGTGCCCCCTCACTCCTGACTCCTTACTTCTCACTCTTTTAAAATGGCACCAGGCTCTTCCAACCGTTGGGCAGCCCGCGCACGAGATCATTCATGATGACAAAAACGATCAGGACGACGAAGATCACAAAGCCGATCTGCATCCAAACCTGCCTGACCTTGGGGCTGAAATCCCTGCGGAAAATGCCCTCCAGGATGAGAACGAAGATCTGCCCCCCGTCGAAAACCGGGATCGGGAAAAGGTTGATGACGCCGAGTTGGAGACTGATGATCGCGATCCAGCTGACCATGGCCATGAAACCCAACCGCAACATCGCATATGAAATATTGGCGATCTCCAGAGGGCCGGCCAGCTGCCGGGTCGAAGCCTGGCCCGTGAACAGATCCTTGATCAGCCGGATGATCAAGAAAACATTCTTGGCGTTTTCGTTGACGCTCTGGCCTATCGCCTTAAAAAAACCGTATTTTTTCTCGACGGATTTGGGTCCCTGGATGATCCCGATCTTGCCGACTTTCCCTTCTTTGCGGGGCGTGACGTGAAGCGTCAGAGGTTGGCCCCCGCGCTGGACCAGGAGCTCAAGGTCTTTATCAGGATTCTTTTCCAGGATCTGGATAAACTGATAAAAATAGACCGGCTCGTTACTGACTTTCAAAATCACGTCGCCGGCCTTCAACCCGCCTTTTTCAGCCGGGGAGCCGGCTTTGACCATCATCACCTGAGTCAAGATCTTGCCCATGAAACCGGCGTATCCCATATAAAAACGGGACACGGCCTCGGTCTTGAGCTGGACAGGAATGACCTCTCCTTTTCTTTTGATCTCCAGGGTGATGACCTTTTCTGGCTTGGAGCCCACGGCGATTTCGACATCCGTCCAGGTCTTGACCGACCGCTTGTTGATGCTCACAATTTCGTCATCGACCTGAAGGTTGGATTTTTCGGCGGGAGATCCCGGATCGATCCGTCCGATGAGTGGCTTCTGCTCCTGCCATTCCGGAACCGTGACGCCAACCATGTTGAGGACCGAGATCAGGAAGATCGCCAAGAGGATGTTCATCAGCGAGCCGGTGACCAAGACCAGGAACCTCTGCCATCTCGTTTTGGCCATGAGGTCGTCCGGGGCAAGCTCCCGGGCCGGCTCGAACATCCCCTCCCCCAAGAGCTTGACATAGCCCCCCATCGGGACAAGGCTGACCCGGTAATCGGTCTGTCCTTTTTTAAACCCAAAGAGCCGTTTCCCGTAGCCGAAGGAAAAGACCTCGACCCGGACGCCTACCAGCTTGGCCACGATAAAATGACCGAACTCATGGATAAAAACCAGGATGCCGAAGACGATTAAGAAAGCCAAAACGGTTCCGAAAATCGTGCCCATATCACTACCTTTGCTTCAGTAAATTCCAGGTTTGCTGCCTTGCCTCCTGGTCCACGGAATAGATTTCTTCCAGATTCTCCACAGCCCTTTTGCGGTGAGCCTCGACGGACTTCCGGACCAAGTCCGAGATTTCGAAAAATCTGACCTCTCTGCGCAGAAACGCTTCGACCACCACTTCATTGGCGGCGTTCAGGGCCACGGGGAGGCTTTCCCCCTCTTCGAGGGCCAGCCGGGCCAGCTGGAAGAGCGGGAATTTTTCGCTGTCCACTTCGAAGAACTCCAGTTTTTGGATCCGCTTCAAATCGAGTGGGGGAAGAAAGGAATCGGTCCTCTCGGGATATGTCAGGGCGTAGAGGATAGGAATTCTCATATCCGTCAGGCTGAGCTGGGCCAGGACCGACCCGCCTTTCAGTTCGACCAGAGAATGGATGATGCTCTGAGGATGGATGAGAACGTCGAGCTCGGCGGCTCGAAGGCCGAACAGCCAGTGGGCCTCTATAAGTTCCAGACCCTTGTTCATCAAAGTCGCCGAATCGACGGTCACTTTCCTCCCCATCTTCCAGCGGGGGTGGTCGAGAGCCTCTTCAAGTGTTTTCTCCCTGATCTGGGAAAGGGGCGTTTTGAAGAAAGGCCCGCCCGACGCCGTCAGGATGACTTTCTTCACATACTCTCTATCTTCCTTAGCCAGGCATTGAAAGACGCCGCTGTGCTCGCTGTCCACCGGAAGAATTTGGGCGCCCGTTTCCGCAGCCGATTTCTGGAGGAGCGCCCCGGCAACGACCATCGATTCCTTGTTGGCCAGGGCGACTCTTTTCCCGGACCGCACGGCGGCGAGCGTTGGCTCCAGACCGTCGAACCCGGTGATGGCCGAGACAACAATGTCGTTTTCGGCTAACCCCGCGACCTCACTCACTCCCCCACGGCCAAAGGTCACCCGGACCGACCTGGCCTTTGATTGGGCGCGGAATTGATCAGCTTCCTCGGTTCCGCCGAGGCAGACCAGCCTGGGCTTGAATCTCTCCACCTGCTCGAGCAAAACAGGGATGTTGGCCCGGGCCGTCAGCCCCACAACATTAAAACGGTCCCTCATCCGGTCGACAATTTCGAGGGTGCTGGTCCCGATCGAACCGGTAGAGCCGAGTATGGAAATATTCTTCATCTGAGCCAAGTGCTTATCGTTCCTTCCTTAGTATATCAGATATTTCAGGAGGTAAAAGAAGACGGGAGTGGCCAAAAGCAAGGCTGTCAATCCTGTCCAGGAACCCTCCGTGACCCGGGAGGATGTTGGATGAATCCTTCACTCCCACGGCCCTCTTGAACAGGGACTCGAGCGGGTCGCTCACCTGAGCGACCGCATGAACCAGGATTCCGCAAAGAATCGCCCTCCCGATGGGAAGGTCCCGGAGCAGGAGCTGCTGCGCGGCCAGGGCCCCGCCGCAGGCGAAGAGGATTCCGCCGAAGCTGCCCTCCCAGGTCTTATTGGGACTCGCGATCGGGGTCATCTTATGCCGGCCCATGAGCTTGCCCACAAAATAGGCTCCCGTGTCGCCGAGGAAGATCACGGCAAAGAGAAAATAAAGATAAAAAGGCCCCCACTCGGCCCGGAGGGGATAAAAGAAGTCCATGGTGAAACCCACGTAGACGGCCCCGAAAAAGGTGATGGCGATCGAGGAAGAAAAAAAGGGCATTTTCTCCAGGGTCGTGAAGGTGACGAGAAAATATATGGAAGACACGACGATGCAAACAAAGAGGGCCAGAGGCAAAGGGAACTGCGGGAAGTAAAATGAAGCGCCGATGATCAAGGCCAGAACAATCCCGAGCGCGGGCCGGGGCAGAAGCTTCCGCCTCCTGGCCAGATTGTAAAATTCGATCAGGGCGGCGACGATCAGCAGCTGCAAAAAAAGAAAAAAGACCCAGTGCGGCGCGAACTGGACGACCACGAAAACGACGGCCAGCATGACAAAAGCCGTTGGGGTGCGGGTGCGAAGGCTCATGACTGAGGCCGGATGTCGCCGAACCTCCTTTCTCTTTTCTGATAATCCACCAGAGCCTGAAGGAGGTGTTTCTTCCCGAAATCCGGCCAGTAGTCTTGAGTGATCCAGATCTCCGCGTAGGCGATCTGCCAGAGCAGAAAGTTGGAGACCCGAAGTTCTCCGCTCGTCCGGATGAGCAGGTCGGGATCAGGGAGGTCGCCCGTATAAAGATAGCCGGAGAACTTCTCCTCGCTCAGAGATTCGGCGTCGAGCTTCTTTTCAAAAAGAATTTTCTTGACGGCATCCACAATCTCGGCCCGGCCTCCATAGTTGAGGGCCAAGACGATCTGAAGCCGGTCGTTCTTCTCGGTCAGTTTTTCGACTCGGTCCAATTGACGCCGGGCAGCGGATGGGATCGCTTCCTTTTGGCCGATGACTCTGAGCCTGAAATTGTTTTTGATCAGAACCTTATCTTCCCTTTTCAGGTAGTCTTCGAGCAATCTCCAGAGTGTCGTCACTTCCCGGCCGGGCCTCTTCCAGTTTTCTTTAGAAAAGGCGTAGAGGGTCAAGACCCCGATTCCCAGCCTGGCACAGGCCTCGACAACTTCACGGACGGCCCTTGAACCGGCCCGGTGCCCCTCCAATCGGGGAAGGTTCCTCTCCTTGGCCCACCGGCCGTTCCCGTCCATAATAACAGCGACGTGCCGGGGAAGCCTGGAAAAGTCTAGCTGGCGGGCCAGTTGTTCTTCTTCACTGCCTGGCTCGATGTAACCTTCCAGCTCTTTGAGCACCGTCACATTATAAAGAGAAGGACCCCGATTGTCAAAAGATGTAGACCTGTTGCCGGAGATCTGCTAAGCTATCTATCTTAAGGAAAATAAATAACATGTGCCTCGGAATTCCGGCCAAAGTTGTCGAGGTCGACGAAGAAAACCTGGGCAAGGTTGACTATATCGGAACCAAGGTCAAAACGAATTTTTCCCTGCTCGAAAGGGTCCGAGTCGGGGACTGGGTCATCGTCCACGCCGGGTTCGCCATCGCCCGGCTCGATGAAGAGGAGGCCCAGGAGACACTGAGCCTTTTGAGAGAGATAGCCAAGAATCAGTAACTAGCCACTAATACAAACGCAATAACAAATGCGACATCTACGTTCAAGGTTGCGCCGGATATCACCCTTGGGCCGACGGGCCCCCCTCCGCTACGGGGTCCCAAAGGTGATATCCGGCGCAACCTTGCCCATGTCAAGTTACTTATCACGTTTGCATTAGTTGCTGGTCGCTGGTAACTAGGCTCAGGGCACCGAGAAAAGGGCGCATCATGAACGAATTCAGAGACAAGAAGGTCATCGGGGCCCTGCTCAAGGAGATCGGGAAGAAATCCTCTCTCCTCCCCGCTCCCATCCGGATCATGGAGGTCTGCGGGACCCACACCATGACCATCCACAAATTCGGGCTCAAAGAGATGCTCGAAGATAGCGGCGTTTTGATGATCTCAGGGCCCGGATGCCCGGTCTGCATCACCCCAAATGAAGTCCACGAGGCCGCCATCGGGCTTCTCACCGAAAGAGAAAACCTTATCTTCGCGACCTTCGGAGATATGACCCGCGTCCCCACCCGAAAGGGCTCTCTCCAGACCGCAATCCCCGCTCCCCGCTCCTCGATGAAGATCGTTTATTCGCCCGAAGAGTCGCTCGACTTGGCCCTCCGCAACCCGCAAAAAGAGGTCGTTTTCTTCGGCGTCGGGTTTGAGACAACGATTCCGGCCATCGCCGCCACGGCCCAGAAGGCTCTCTCCCTCAGGCTGGGGAATTACTCGATCCTCTCCGCTCTCTGGCTCATCCCTCCTCCACTCAAGGCGATCGTGGAGTCAGGTCAGACGGCCATCCAAGGATTCCTGTATCCAGGACACGTGAGTGTCATCATCGGCCAAAAGCCCTACCGGTTTCTGGCCGAAAAACACGGAATCCCGGGTGTGGTCACGGGATTTGAACCGGCCGATATCCTTCTGGCCGTCCGTTCCATTCTCGACCAGAGGATTCAAAAGAAACCGTCCGTTGACATTGAATACTCAAGAGCCGTCACTCCGGAAGGAAACGAGCGCGCCCTGAGCTTGATGGCTGAGGTCCTGGAGAAAAAGGATGCTTTCTGGCGAGGCTTGGGTTGTATTCCCGGGAGCGGCTTGAGGCTTAAGAAAAAATATTCCGGCTACGATGCCGAGGTCAAGCAAGGACTGAAGATTCGAGCTGGAAGCGACGACCTGCCCGGCTGCCGCTGCGGTGAAGTCCTGCGCGGCCTCATCTCTCCCCCTGATTGCTCCCTCTTCGCTAAAAAATGTGGCCCTGATTCCCCTTACGGCCCTTGCATGGTTTCCTACGAGGGTGCATGCCTGATCCAGTTTAAATATCAAAGAAAAGTAAATGGGAAGGGGTAAAGAGTGAGAGGCAACAAGATATTGATAAGATCGAAAATCCAGAGCCCATTGATTTTTTTCCCCTTGCCTATTACCCCTCACCATTTACCTGGCTTTGAGGTTTTCACATGAAACAGGTAAGCCTTGAGCTGGGCAGCGGCGGGAAGTTAATGCGAGACTTTATCTCGGAGCACATTCTGGCCACTTTCCCCAACCCGCTCCTCCAGGACCTATCCGACGCCAGTCACCTTCCCCAGAACATCGCCTTCACCACCGATAGCTACGTTGTTGACCCCATTTTTTTCCCCGGCGGGGATATCGGATCCCTGTGCGTCAACGGAACGGTTAACGACCTGGTCGTGTCGGGAGCAAAGCCCCGGTACCTCTCTCTAGCCTTGATCCTCGAGGAGGGGTTGCCCTGGGATGATCTGGAGAAAATCCTGAGGTCGATCCAAAGGGCGGCCAAGAAAGCAGGGGTGAAGATTGTAACAGGCGACACAAAAGTCGTGAGACGAGGACAGTGCGATAAGATCTACATCAACACTTCGGGCATCGGCCGGGTGGTTGCGCGGCCGCAGCCTAAAAACATCCGGCCCGGCGACAAGGTTATCCTTACCGGGACCCTGGGAGACCACAGCCTCGCGGTCATGCTGGCCCGCGGAGATTTTGGTCTTGAGTCCAAAGTCAGAAGCGACTGCGCCCCCTTGAATTACCTCCTCTCCGTTTGGCGGAAGGGCGCCCTCTGGATGCGCGATATCACCCGCGGCGGTCTCGCCACGATCCTTTCTGAGCTGACTGAAAAACTCTCCTATCCCTTGCTCATCGAGGAGGAAAGGATACCGCTCTCTAAGGCTGTCCGGGGAGCCACCGAGCTTCTCGGCATCGACCCGCTCTATCTGGCGTGTGAAGGAAGAGCGATCATCATCATCCCCAAGGCCAAGGCTTACCCCGTTCTCAAGTCCATCAAGAAGCACCCCTTGGGAAGAGGTGCGAAGATAATCGGTGAAGTCCAGACGAAAATCGGACGGCCCGGTGAGCTTCTTCTAAGAACGACGGCCGGAGGATTGAGGCTCCTCGAACCTCTGACCTCCGAGCTTTTGCCAAGAATATGCTAATAAAGACGTGAGACCTGAGCTTTGCACTCTGTCCCCGTTATCTCGTCCGCCGTTCCGCGGCCTTAACCTTTTGCTTCGCGCCCCGGCTATCTCCTTAAAATCACGAAAAACAGTTCTTATCTGGCTGATCTTGGGACTAGCGTGTTCCAACTATTATCATGCCTTCGCACAGCCTCAGAAGCCGGCCGCAGGTCAGTTCTCCGCTATGATCAGATCCTCGGAAGCGTCGTACTCCTCCTTGGAAGGCGGGACGATTGAGGTCAAGCTTGAGCTTCGCAACCAGGGTCGCATGCCGTGGGATCCGCAAGGCCAAAATCCCTGTCTCTTGTCCTATCACCTCCTCGGTCAAAACTTGAGGACCGTCAAGTACGACAACCAGCGCTTTTCTTTTCCTCAAAAGGTCCCGCCCGGGGCGTCTGTCAACATGACCGTTCAAGTTAAATCTCCCCTGGAAGCGGGAATCTACGTGCTGGAATTCGACCTCCTCCTCGAGGGGCGATCCTGGTTCAAAGATTACGGCTCGGCGACGCTCCGACTCCCGCTCGAAGTGAGAGAAGACGCCTGGCCGGAGGACGGGCTTCCTTTCAGTCTGGGCTACGCAAAAGCTACCAAGTTCGAATCGGACGTCCCGGAATTCAACGAACTTCTCAAGCTCATTCGAATCACCTTGAGGCACAACCAGGCTTCCTTTAAGGGGAGGGTCGGGATGGTCGACGGCTTTGCGGCCGGCTCCGGATACCCCCAGATCTGGGTCAGGGATGCCAACACCATCATCCCCGCGTCGCAATATTATTATGGGGCGTCCTACCTCCGCTCCTGGCTCGAGGAGCACCTGGCCCGCCAGAAGCCCGATGGGAGCCTCGCGGATTGGTTTGATTCCCGGGGAGCTGAGGACAAAAACACAACCGAGACAGACCAGGAATCGAGCGCCGTCCAGTCCGCGTTTCAGATATCTCGGCTCATCGGAACAGACTGGCTCAGAATGCCGATCGGGAACACAAGGATTATCGACCGGCTCGAAAATGCCTTGACCTTTGTCCTCCTCCACAGGTACGACGCCCGATACGGCCTCGTCACGGGCGCACACACGGCCGATTGGGGCGACGTCGACATGGGCTATCCGGACCAACGGGCTGTTTACGTCGACAAGAACACCCACTGGACGGCGGACATTTACGACCAAAGCATGTTCTATGAATCTGTCCGGGAAATCGCCCAACTCTGGGATTCGCTGGGACGGAAAGACAAATCCACCTCCTGGGCCAAGAGAGCGGCTGAGATCCAAAGAGATGCCGACCGCTGGCTCTGGCAGGAAAAAAGAGGATTTTATCGGATCCATTTGCATCTCGACTCCCTTCGGCACGATTTTGACGAGGACGACATTTTCGCCATGGGCGGCAATGTCCAGGCCGTCCTCTCGGGCTTGGCGGTCGCGGAGAAGGCAAAATCAATCATCGGGACGGCCCTGGTCAGGCAAAAGGAATATGGAGTCTCCACCATCGCCGGCACTCTCTTGCCGCCCTATCGCCAAGGATTTTTCGTCCATCCGGCGATCAGAGAACCTTTTCGTTACCAAAACGGGGGCCAATGGGACTGGTTCGGGGGCAAGCTCATCAAAATCATGTTCGAGTCAGGCTTCAGCCGGCCGGCCAGAGAAAAACTCATGGAGATCGCCCGCAAGGATACGGCCAACTTCGGGCTCTACGAATGGGACACCAAAGAGGGAGTCGGCCAGGGGAGCGATTTTTACTCTGGCAGCGCCGGGAGCCTGGGCAGGGCCCTTTTTGAAGGTTATCTAGGGATCAATCTGTCCGCGGACTCCCTCGTTCTGGAGCCAAGGCTCAATCAAGATGGGGCCCGAGTCCACTTCTACCTTCCCGCGGCCGATGTCTTTGTCGCCTACAGCTACAGACTCGACAAGCAAAAAAGAAAGGTTTTTTTCGATTATGCCAGCAACATCGGTAAGCCAGGGACTCTCAGAATCCTCAATCCCTGGGCCGGCATTCAATCGAATTCGCCGCAAAAATTAGAGGGTCCCCTCGAAGTCAGACGGGACGGGAAGATGGTCGCCTTTCAAAGGATGAAGATCGGGGACGATGAGTATCTTGTCGTGGCGACGGATTTCCAGAAACACTCCGTCGAAATAGGCTATTTCCGGCCGACCGAATAATATTCGAACCCGAATCCCCTGACCTCTTTCGGACTGAAAATGTTCCGGCCGTCAACGATAATCGGATTGGCCATAAGACGCTTGACCTTCTTGAGGTCGAGCGTCCTGAATTCGTCCCACTCGGTGATCAAAAGAAGGGCATTCGCTCCGCGCACAGCCTCGTAGGCGGATGTACAATACTCCAGGCGGTCGGGGTTTGGGCCGAAAATCTCCTTTATGTTGTTCATAGCCTGGGGGTCGTAGAGCCGGAGCGTCGAACCTTCCCTGAGCAGTTCACGGATGATCCTGAGGCTCGCCGCCTCCCTGATGTCGTCCGTTTCGGGTTTGAAGGCGAGGCCGAGAAGTGCAATCTTTTTGTCTTTGAGGATCCAGAGGGCAAGCTTGATCTTATCGATGAAAACCGTTATCCGCCCGGTGTTGATCCTGTCGGCTTCTTTGAGAAGGCTCATATCCACGCCTAAGTCCTCGCCGATCTTGGTCAGAGCCTTGATGTCCTTTGGGAAACAGGACCCGCCGTAGCCGAGCCCGGCCCGCAGGAACTGGCTTCCGATCCTCGGGTCCAGGCCCATGCCGGTGGAAACCTGCTCGACGTCAGCGTCGGTTTTCTCGCAGATGTTGGCGATGAGGTTAACGTAGGAGATCTTCATGGCCAGGAACGAGTTGGAGGCGTGCTTGATGAGCTCGGCCGTGTCGATATTGGTGATGATCAAACGGTCCCGGAACTTCTCATAGATCTTGACCAGCAACTCCCGGGCCCGCTCGGTTTCGACGCCGATGATGATCCGGTCAGGGCTGAGGAAGTCGGTGACGGCCGATCCCTCTCTCAGGAATTCGGGGTTCGAAGCCATATCGAAGCTGGCCTCGCTTTTTTTATAGCGGCTGATGACCCTCTTGATCCACATCGAGGTTTGAACGGGGACGGTGCTCTTTTCGACGACGACCTTGTAGGAATTGAGATTCTCGGCGATCCGGCGCGAAACCTCCTCGATTTGGGACATGTCGGCGCGCCCTTCTTCATCCTGGGGGGTGCCGACGCAGACAAAAATGACATCGCACGATTGAATGGTCGTGTCCAGGGCGGAGGTGAAGCGGAGATTTCCCTTTCCGAGGTTCTTCTTCAAGAGCTTGTCCAGACCGGGTTCGTAGATCGGAGCGATCCCCTCTGAAATTTTCTCGATCTTATCGGCGATCTTGTCCGTCCCGATGACCTGGTGGCCGAATTCTGCCAGGCCCGCTGCGGTGACCAGTCCCACGTAGCCGGTCCCGATGACGGCGATTTTCATCCCATCCTCCATTCAGGCCTTGACGACCTTAGGATTTTTCTTTTTTATCGCGTTCCGGGTATCGACGACGAGCTGGGCGTTCTTCACGATCCAACCATAATCGTAGGCGGAGTGGTCGGTGGCGATAATAACCGCATCCGACTGCCTCAGTCTCCGTGCGGTGAGCGGCACAGACCTGAGCTTCAGCCCGGGGTACTCGCGGTGCCCGGACGACTGTGAGACATAAGGATCGTTGTAAGCGACCCTGACTCCCTTCGCCTGGAGAAGGCTGATAATCTTGAGCGCGGGCGACTCGCGCTGGTCATCGATGTCTCTTTTGTAGGCGATGCCGAGCACCAGAATCCTGGCTCCCCGAAGCGATTTGCCGCGCTCACCCAGAGAGTCTATCAACTTGGAGATAACGTAGTAGGGCATGTAAGTGTTGATCTCTCCGGCCAGCTCGATGAACTTGGTTGGGTAATCGACTTCTTTGGCTTTATAGGTGAGATAGAAGGGGTCGACGGGAATGCAATGTCCGCCGTAGCCTGGGCCGGGCTGGAAGGGCATAAACCCGAAAGGCTTGGAGGAGGCGGCCTCGATCACTTCCCAGATGTCGATGCCCATCCGGTCGAAGATGATCTTCATCTCGTTGACCATGGCGATATTGACGGAGCGGAAAATATTTTCCAGAAGCTTGGTCGCCTCGGCGACCCTGGGCGTGGATACAGGGATGGTCCTGACGACGACCTGATCATAGAGCGACTTGGCCACCCTGAGGCAGTCCTTGGTCAGGCCGCCGACAACTTTGGGAGTCGTCGCAGTGGAATAGACTTTATCTCCGGGATTTTCCCTTTCGGGAGAAAACGCCAGGTAGAAGTCCTTCCCTCCCCTCAGGCCTCCCGCTTCAAGGATGGGGAGCATTTCTTCCTCTGTTGTCCCCGGGTATGTTGTGCTCTCCAGGACGACGAGCTGTCCTTTCCGCAGGTATTTGGCAATGACCCGCGTTGTATTGAGAACAAAAGAAAGGTCGGGATTCTTGTGGGCGTCGAGCGGCGTCGGGACACAGATGATGATCGCGTCCATACGCGTCAGAAGGCGAAAGTCGGAAGTGGCCGTAAACTTCTTATTTTTCAGGAAGCTCCTGAGCTCACCGGCGGAGACGTGCTTGATGTAGCTTCTTCCCCGGTTCAACATGTCCACTTTTTTCGTGTCGATGTCGAACCCGGTGACCGGAAAGTCCTTTTTCAAAAAGGTCTTGACCAGGGGCAAGCCGACATAGCCCAGGCCGATGACGCCGACCCGCGCTTTTCTGTCCTTGATCCTGCGCTCGAGAATTCGAGAATTTTGCCCCATAGCTATTCCCCTTGCCTGAAAGCGTTGATCGTCTGCTCAAGCCCCTGCCGGAAAGAAAATCGAGGCCGGTAGCGGATCGATTCCTGGGCCCGGCTGATATCGGCCAGGGAATGGCGGACATCCCCGGGACGGGCGTCCTCGTGGACGGGATTGATCCGCGTTCCTAGAATTCCGTTGATTTCCTGGACCAGCTGGTTAACGGTCATTTTCTGGCCGCAGGCGATATTGAAAACCTCCCCGGAAACGCCTTCGGCGGTCGCCGCCAGGAGGTTGGCCTCGACGATATCAGAGACATACGTAAAATCCCGCGATTGCTCTCCGTCGCCGTAGACCGTGGGTGACTCCCCTTTCAGGATTTTGAGGATGAAATTGGGAATGACCGCCGCATACTGAGAATACGGGTCCTGGCGTGGGCCAAAGACGTTAAAATAGCGCAGGCCGATGGTAGATAGCCCGTAGATCAGGTCAAAGACCCGGCAATATTTTTCTGCCGCGAGCTTGGTCACGGCGTAGGGAGAAAGCAGGTGACCTTCCATGCCTTCCCGTTTCGGGAGACGAGGGTCATCCCCGTAAACCGACGAGGAGGAGGCGAAAACGACGCGCTTCACCTTGGCCTGCCGGGCGGCGAGAAGGATATTGAGCGTTCCGGTGACATTGATTTCGTTCGCCAGAAGCGGGTTCTCGACGGATCGCGGAACCGAAGGCAGAGCCGCCTGGTGGAGGATATAATCCGCGCCCCGGCTGGCCCGGCGGCACGTCTCGAAGTCGCGGATATCCCCTTCGAGGAGCTCGATCTCGCCCCGAATAGAGCTCAGATTCTCCCTTTTTCCGGTCAAGAAATTGTCCAGGATGCGGACGGCCTGGCCCCGCTCGGCCAGGGCCTGGGCGATGTGTGAGCCGATAAACCCGGCGCCGCCCGTGACCAAATAAATTCCCATATTTCTATAGAATTAATATAAATTACAAGTAGCCCAGCTTTTCGATTCCGCTGAGGACCCTGATGACACTTTCCTCCAGAGGCTCTTTGTCCGACTCGATCAGGATCTCGGGTTGAAGCGGCTCCTCGTAAGGGTCGGAGACTCCGGTGAACTCCTTGATCTCCCCTCGAATGGCTTTCTTGTACATGCCTTTGACGTCTCTTTTCATGCAAACGTCGACCGGGCACTTGACATAGACTTCGACGAAATTCTCGATCTCGCGGCGCGACTCGTCGCGGATCTCACGGTAAGGCGAGATAAAAGACGTCAGCACGGCAACGCCGTTCCGGCTCAGAAGCTTGGCCACGAAGGTAACCCGCCGGATGTTCTCGTCCCGGTCTTTCCTGGAAAATCCCAGGTCGCGGGTGAGGCTCTGACGGACGATGTCTCCATCCAGCCGCTCAACCCTCATCCCCCGCTCCTTCAGGACCTCGGCCAGGCGGTCGGCGATGGCCGACTTTCCCGAACAAGGAAGCCCTGTAAACCACAAAGTAAAACCTTTCTGATCCTTGCAGCTTGACTTCGTCATCTATCTACAACTCCTTAAGAAAAGTGAGGGGTGAGAGGTAAGGGGTAATCAATTATTGAACCGGGACAATTGATCTTAAGAAGGCTGCTCTTCACTTTTTGCCGCTCACCAAGAAAATTAACCCTTTACTCCTTACCTCTTACCCCTGACTGGTTTATGATTTTCCCCCTCATGTCCTCCGGGACGGGGATGCCCAGGACATCCAAGACAGTGGGGGCGATATCCAGGATGTCTATATCTTTCTCCAGCCTCTTCTTGTTCTTCGGGTCATAAAGAATGTACATTCCCTCCTGGGCATGGACCGCGTCGTCCGGCCCGGTATCGTTTTCGGACAGAAATTTCGTCCCGTGCCCGAGCGTCCCGGCCGAACGCCAGTAGAGGTCATCAAAATAGACCATGAGATCGGGGTACTCCCCGTTGAGCTCCTGGAAATATTCTTGGGGTTTGATGACCTTCGTTTTCCATTCTTCTCCGCCCGGCCCGCGGAGTGCCAGGAGACGCTCGATCAGCGCATCCCGTTCCTTCTCGTAATCTTCGGGAGGGATGATCCCCTGGGGTTCCCGGCCCTCGACATTGAGGAAGATCCTGGCATAGTAGCCGCCCCAGGCCCAGATCTTCGTCTTCGGCCAGTCGATCGGAACGTCGTCGAGGCTCGTGGGCTTCTGCGGCCTCGCCTTGACGACCAAATCACCTTCTTCGATCAACCATTCGTTGACGCAAAAGGCGCCCTTCATGCGCTTGGCGCCGTGATCGGACACAACCAGGACGACCGTGTCTTCGTCGACTTTCTTGAGGAGAGCGCCTATTTTCTTATCCAAAAACTTGTAATACTCGACGATCGCGTTCTCGAAGCGGTTGCCCGGCTCATAAAGATGATGGGCATGATCCATATACTTCCAGAAGGCGTGCTGGACTCTGTCGACACCTATTTCCACGAACATAAACAGATCCCAAGGCTTATGGGAAATGAGATAGTCCATGACCTCGAAGCGCTTTTCGGTCATCTTGTAGATCTCGGACAGGATCTGGTCGCGATCCTCGGTCCGGAAGACGACATCAAAGATGTAGGGCCCGAAGCGCTCCTCAATTTCCTGTCTGAGAGCTTGGGGATATGTATATTCCCGCTCCTTGCTCGGAGTGATGAAGCAGGAGATGAGGTTTCCGGGCACCGGATGAGGCGGATAGCTCGGGGGAACGCTGACCAGGCAGCTCTGGCCGCCGAAATCTCCGATGATGTCCCACATCGCCCGCTCCCTGATTGCCTTGGAGTTGGCGATCCACATCTCATTGTAGGAATAGCCCTTGCGATGGCGGAAGCCGTAGAGTCCCAGCCGGCCGGGATCTTTTCCCGTGGACATGACCATCCAGGCGGGAATCGTGATCGGGGGATCCGAGCTCCGCATTTTTCCATAGATGCCGCTCCCGGCCAGCCCTTTGAGCACCGGCAGCTCCTCATCACGGCCGAAAACGATATCCCCTGGGGCTGAATCCAACCCGATGATCAGGACTTTTCTCTTCATCTCAGACCTCGACTTTCCTCGATTCGCGTCTCAATCGTTAAAGGGCTCTTTGAACTGCATGATGACTTTGGCCACTTCGGGCCGCATCAGCTCTGCGGGAGGAACTTGGCCCTTGACCAACATGTCCCGGATCTTCGTCCCGCTGAACTGGATCTGGTCGCAGGCAGGATGGGGGCAGATTTTCTCGTTGACCACAGAATTGCATTTTTTGCAGAAATAGAACGACTTGAAGAAGAGCGGGACGATACCCAGGTCGGGGAACTCTTCAAAAATATCCTGGGCCGCGTAAGGATGGTAATAGGTCCCGACGCCGGCGTGGTCGCGGCCGATGATGATATGGGTGCAGCCGAAGTTTTTCCGGATAATGGCGTGATGAATCGCCTCTCGGGGCCCGGCGTAGCGCATCTCCATCTGCAGGATGGCCATCACGGCCCGCTCTTTAAGGTAGTAGTTCTTGATCAGTTCCTCATAAGAAGCCAGGATGACTTCGTCTTTGAAGTCTCCTTTTTTCTTTTTTCCGATCACCGGGTTGACGAAGATCCCATCGGTGAAGGTCAGAGCCGTCTTCTGAACGTACTCGTGACCTATGTGGGGAGTGTTCCGCGTTTGGAACCCGACGACTGTTTTCCATCCTTTTTCTTTGAACAGGATCCTCGTTTCCTTGGGGCTGAGCTTGTACCGGTCAAAAGGAGTGGGAGACTCCCGGATGAGGTCGATCGGACCTGCCGCGAGGACATCCTTCATCGCCAGGGCCTTGGCCACTCCCGGATGCTTCGGGTCGGTCGTTTGGTAGATCTTTTCGGCCAGTTCCTCTTTGCTGAATTCAAATTTCTGTTCGAGGCTGAACAGGGCCACCGGCTGACCGCCCCCAGTGACCAAAAGGATTTCCTCGCCTTCTTTCCACCGGGAAGCCTCTTCCCGGCCGATATCGAGCACGATCGGGACCGTCCAGGGAAGGTCGCTGGCCAGCCGCATCTGGTTAAGGACGTTACGGTAGTCCTCTTTTCCCAAGAAACCCTGGAGAGGACTGTAGACTCCGGTGGCGATATTCTCAACATCAGATATAGATTCGGAATCCAGGATCAGCTTAGGGAGGTTTTTTATCTTTGCGAGGGCGCACTCCCTCTTGTCACCCTTGAGGATGCGATCGACCAGTCTGCCGCCGTGAGGAAGAATCATGTCAAACTCCTTGTAAGAAGTGAGCCGTGAGCTGTGGGGGGCAAAAAACCATCTGCCCTGGCCGGCTCGATGGGCTCAACGCAACCGACTTAATCAATATACCCCAGCGCTTTCAGCCGCTCCTTGACCTTTTCCTCATCTTCCTTGCTGAAGACATCTTTGCTTTCTTCGGCTTTGGACAGGTTTTCTCTTAAGATTTTGGCGATGTAGCTTGTGACAGAGGTATATTCGGTTCCCTTGATCGTTTCTTCGATCTTTTTATAAAGAGAGGTCGGGATTGAAACTGTTGTGAATTCCTTCTCCATGTCGTCTCCTTCTTTTAAGGCAAAAACTACAAAAATTTAAGCCATTTATATACCAAATGAGCCCACAATTCAAGCGCCGGACGGGTCGAGCAAGCACTTCCAAACATGCGGTGTTGGAGGAAGAGTTTTGGGAAGTCTGCAAGGACCATGGGGTGGGGCCCCATCTCTCCCGGGCGTGGTTGGTTTGGAGCCTTGGCCCGGAAGAGCCCGGGAAGAGAGGGGAGTGAAAAAACTTGCCTGAGCCCGCCTAACCCCCTATAATTCTCCGATGAGGAAATCGATCCGTGCCACGGCTCTCTTCTGTGTTTTCGCGGCAACCCTGCTTGTGACGGACACGGCTGGGGCTGACAAACGCCTGATCACTGAGAAAGATTTCTTGCGGTTCCAATGGGTAGCCGACCCGCAGATATCTCCGGACGGAAGCCAGGTTGCCTACGTTTTAGTGACGGTCAACGAGAAAGAGGATCGCTACGATACAAGCCTCTGGCTTGTTTCAACCTCCGGCTCCCTCCCTTCCCGGCGGCTCACTGCCGGCCCCTGGGATCGAGCGCCCAGGTGGGCGCCGGACGGCCGCACGCTGGCTTTCTGCCGGGCCGGAGAGCGCGAGGCGCCACAAATCTACCTCCTTCAGATGGGCGGAGGGGAAGCGCTCAAATTGACCGACCTACCCAAGGGAACTTCGCCGGCCGTTTGGTCTCCCGATGGAAAGACAATCGCTTTTACCTCGTCGGCCACAGCCGCGGACCTCGAAGAAAAGAAAAAAGGCGGAATTCCGCCCAGGAAGAGCGATGTTCGGATTATCACGCGAGCGATTTTCAGGCTCAATGGCGCCGGCTGGCTTGATCCGACCAGCGTGCCGCACATCTGGCTGGTTCACCTGGATTTCAACCAGACCGAACCCGCCGAAGCGAAGCCTCTCACGTCCGGCAAGTATGCGGAGGGTGAGCTTTCCTGGAACCGTGAGGGAACGAAGATCTATTTCGTCTCGAACCGCGTCGATGAGCCGTATTATTTCCCCCCCGACTCAAACGCCTACTGGGTTTCTTCGTCCGGCGGAGAGACCCATGAACTCATCGATATCAACGGGCCGGTGGGGGATGTCACTCCCTCGCCGGAGGGGGCCCGCTTCGCCTTCGCCGGGTTCATCAATCCCACCCGGGTTCGGTCCCACACCCAGTCCGAGGTATTTGTTTTCTCCGACGGAAAAGCCGCAAATATGACGGCAGGCTATGATTATGAAATCGGGAGCGACGTGACGGGAGACCAGCGGCCGCCGCGCGGAGAGGACTCGCAGCCCCTGGCCTGGACGTCCGACGGAAAAGCGCTGATCCAGGCCACGATGCAGCAGGGACGGGGCAATTTTGTCCGGATCGATGCCGCCACGGGCCACCTCGACCAGCTGACGACCGGGGATCACGATATCTTTGCTTATTCGGCGACACCGGATGCCACGAAATTCGCCGTGACCCTGAGCGATACCATGCATGTCTGCGACCTCTTCCTTTTTGATCCGGCGAGCGGCAAATTGGCCCAGCTCACGGACCTCAACGGTGGCCTTTTTTCTGAACTGGATGTTCGACCGCCGGAGGAGATCTGGTACCCGAGTTTCGACGGACGGAAGATCAACGCCTGGATCCTGAAGCCGCCGGGATTCGACCCGGGCAAGAAATATCCGCTTATTCTCCAAATCCACGGCGGCCCGCATGTCCCCTACGGCCATACGATGTACCATGAGTTCCTTTATCTCGCCGCCAAAGGGTACGTCGTGTTGTTCATAAACCCTCGCGGCAGCACGAGCTACGGGCAGGAGTTTTCGAACCTCATCCAGTACCGCTACCCAGGCGACGACTTCAAGGACCTTATGGCCGGAGTCGACGAGGTGGTAAAGCGCGGCTACATAGACGAAAAACGGCTCGGCGTTACCGGAGGGAGCGGCGGCGGGCTCCTGACCAACTGGACGGTGACCCAGACGAACAGGTTTGCCGCTGCGGTCTCGCAAAGATCCGTGGCAGATTGGCAGGCATTCTGGTATACGGCGGATTTTACGCTGTTCATTGCGAATTGGTTCCGGTCGACTCCGTTCCTCAATCCGGAGGAATTCCTGGCCCGCTCGCCGATCCGATATGCGGCAAAAATCCGGACGCCGATGATGTTCATCGAAGGTGATGCGGATCTGAGGTCGCCGCCGGGACAGGGTGGAGAACCGATGTTCCGGGCCCTCAAAGCGCAGCACAAGACGGCAGTTATGATACGTTTCCCAGGCGAAACCCACGACCTGTCGCGCACCGGCAAACCCTCGCACCGGGTTGAAAGGCTCCAGCACATCGGAAACTGGTTTGATAAATACCTCCTGGGCAAGGAAATTAAAATCTACGATCTGCAATAGGGACAACTTTTGAAGTTCCCGCTGTCGGGGAGTGTCCCCTGAGGAGGCAAAATGAAAACGAAATGGGTCAGGGTCTGTTTTGTCCTGATCGCCGCCGCACTCTTTATTTATGCCGGAGGAGAGAAGGCTTATGATGGACTTCACCTCAACCTCGGAAGCTTGAGCCGGCTCTCGCACGCCAAGACGAGATCGATCAGCCCCGAGAATTTCAGCGGGGAAAAAGGCAAGGGAGGAATGTCGTTAGACGGGCCGGCCATGAAATCGGCCCGTGACCTCGGGCAGGGCTGGAAGGTTTCCCCTTACGTTGTCATCAAGCCAAAACAGACATTCGTCATGGCCAGCGTTCAGGGCTCGGGCGCCATTCAACAGATCTGGTTGACCCCGGCGGGCAACTGGCGCTTTGGGATCATCAGGTTCTACTGGGACGGGGAGACCGAGCCCTCGGTCGAGTGCCCGGTGGGTGATTTTTTTGCCTGCGGCTGGGGGCGGTACGCTCAGATATCCTCCCTGGCCGTCTGCGTTAACCCGGGGAGCGCCTTCAACTGCTATTGGGAGATGCCGTTCCGCAAATCCTTTAAGATCACTCTGGAGAACCTGGCCGATAATGACTTCACCCTTTATTACCAGATCAACTATACTCTGACCGATATCCCCGCCGACGCGGCCTATTTTCATGCCCAGTTTCGACGCGTCAATCCCCTGCCCTACAAAAACGTCTATGCGCTCCTTGACGGTGTCAAAGGTTGGGGACACTACGTGGGGACATACATGGCCTGGGGAGTTCACAACAACGGCTGGTGGGGTGAGGGAGAAATCAAGTTCTACATCGACGGCGACCAGGATTTTCCGACGATTTGCGGCACGGGCACGGAGGATTATTTTTGCGGCTCGTACGATTTTGATGCCAAGGGGCCGAGCGGAGAAGTCCGTTATACCGAGCACTCCACGCCTTACAGTGGGCTGGCCCAGGTCATCCGGGGCGATGGGCACTATGACGTCCAGCAGCGCTTTGGGCTCTACCGCTGGCACATCATGGACCCGGTCAGGTTCGAGAAGGACCTTAAAGTCACCATCCAGGCTCTGGGCTGGCGCTCGGGGGGGAGATACCTCCCTCTCCAGGACGATATCTCGTCTGTCGGCTTCTGGTACCAGCAGGAGCCGCATGCCCCCTTCCCCAAGCTGCCGGAAAAAGACGCGTTGGAAATTATTTAGCTGCCCGAGGCATACCCGCTCCTCGAGGTCGCTCCTTGACAAAGGCCGCACTTTAATGTTTATAATTTAGCCAACAGACTAAATGCGCCAAGACCATCCTTCCCTCCTAAGTCTCTAATATGGAAAAAGTTGCCCACCCTTACATCCACAAAACTGCGCTCTTCGGCGTCCTCGACAAGACTCTGAAAAAGCTAGAAAATCGCCTCGGGGTCGCTCTCTCCGTTCGGGGAGATTGCGTCCTTATCGACGGCGAGCCCAAGAAGGTCGAGTTCGCCAAGTTCTATTTCAATAAGGTCAAGGACCTGGAGGAAAAAGGGCACGCCCTCAAGGAGGAAGACTTCCTGATCGTCCTCGACCTCCTCGAAGAGGGCTACCCCAAGCCGTTGGAAGATTACTTCCCGGCGGAGGCCCTGAGTCTGTCCCGAAAATCGGTCACCCCCAAGAGCCTCAACCAGCAGGGATATATCCAGGCCATCAGGAACTATGATCTCGTGTTCGGGATTGGTCCGGCTGGCACCGGGAAAACCTATTTGGCCATGGCCATGGCCCTCTCGTTTCTTCAACAGAAGCTCGTGAGCCGGATCATCCTGACCCGTCCGGCCGTTGAAGCGGGAGAAAGGCTCGGCTTCCTCCCCGGAGACATCACTCAGAAGATCAATCCCTATCTGCGTCCCCTTTACGACGCCCTCTTCGACCTCAGCCAGAGGGAGCAGGCCGACCGTTTGATCGAGAGGGGGGTCATCGAGATCGCTCCTCTCGCCTTCATGCGCGGCCGAACCCTCAACGGCGCCTTCATCATCATGGACGAGGCCCAGAACACGACCAGAGAGCAGATGAAGATGCTCCTGACCAGATCCGGCTTTGATTCCAAGGTTGTCGTCACAGCCGATATCACTCAGATCGACCTGCCCCAGCCCAAGAGGTCGGGGGTCCTGGAAGCGATCCGCATCCTCACCGGGCTGAAGGAGATCGCCTTCGTCTATTTCAACGACAAGGACGTGGTTCGCCACCCCCTGGTCCAGAAGATCATCAAGGCCTACCAGAAAGCTGAGTCGAGGGCCTCAAAAGAATGAACCGACGATGAACCCTGTCCCCTTCAAGAAGTTCAAGTTTTTTAGGGGCGCGGAGATTTTGCCCAAAAAGGAGCACAAGCCAGCCGCTCCCCCCAAAGAAGAGAAGACGACGATTTGGCGGAGGGTATTCGAAAACCCGTTTGTCCTGATCTTCGTCTTTGTGGCCATCCTCTCCAGCCTCATCTCCTACCTGCCGCTCAAGTCTCTTCCGGTCCTCAAGGTGGGCGAGATCGCCCCAAAGGACATCATCGCCCCGGCCGAACTGACGATTGAAGATCGCGACACCACCGAGAAAAGAAAGGCGGAGGCGGCAGAGGCGATCCTTCCTGTTTATATCTTTGATTCCAACGTTTTCCTCAATACCGAAGAAAAAATCCGGCAGTTCTTTGCCATGGGACGGGAGTGGCGCCAAAGTCCCGGCTCCCCCAAGAAGCTCGAAGAGCTCCAGAAGATGGTCATTGACAAGTTCGGCCTCGAAGTCAATCCCGATGAGCTCCAGTCGCTGGCGAGGGCTGATTTTTCTTCCTCCCTCGAGGACATCCTGGTCAGCCTCCTCGGCAAGATCTCGAATCAGGGTATCATCCTCTCCAAGAACCTTTTTATTCACCGCGAGGCAGAGAGGGGCTTCACTCTGCTCCGCGGCCCGGAAAACGAGCGGACCGCCCGGGTCAACGAGATTCTGGACATCAAGGAGGCCAAGGAGCTCGTCGCGGCGGAAATCGCCCGACTCGACCTTACGGCCAGGAACAAGGCCCTCCTGACCAGCCTCTCCGACATTTTCCTCGCGCCCAACGTCTCGTTCAACAAGGTTGAGACGGAGATCCGGAACAAGCAGTCCCGCGACGAGGTCGAGCCGGTCTTTTACACCATCAAGAAAGGAAAGGTCATTATCCGCAAGGGCGACGAAGTCAACGCCGAGGCGCTCAAGCAGATCCGGATCATCAACCGGAACCTGCGCACCAAATCGAGCTGGCTGAAGAATTTTATCGGGACATTTCTGCTCTTCACTTTGATCTTTGTCGCTCTCTGGTTTTACTTCAAATCCGTCCTCAGGATCCCCACGGCGCTCAAAAAATTCGCCGTCATGGGAATCACCCTCATCCTCGGGTTGCTCGCCTACAAACTGTCGGCCTTCCTGGCCGGGGACATCAGCGAACACCTGACCTTCCCGCTTCTCGGCGATCAGGAGATTTTCTATTTCGCCTTTCCCCTTCAATTCGGCGTCCTTCTCTTCGCATTCTTAACCACCAACCACATCGCCCTCGTCTGCGCCGTCCTCAACGGCCTCCTGGCCGGATACTTCCTGAACGCCAATTACTACGTCGGCATCTACAGCCTGATCGGCGGCCTGGCCGCGATCTACGGGATAAAATACTACCAGCGGCAAAAGAGGACTTCGACCTTGCGCGCGGGATTGTTCGTGGTGGCGCCGGTCAATGTCTTTGTCCTGATCACCTTCTACCTGATCCGGGAAAGAATGGGGGGGATCGACTATCTGGCGGTCGAAATCGTCATGGGACTCCTGGGCGGATTGCTGAGCGCGGCGCTGGCCTTCGTTTTGCTGCCTGTCTATGAGACGACCTTCAACTTCCTGACCCAGACCAAGCTCCTGGAACTGACGAACTCGGACCTCCCTATTTTCCGGCAATTGGCGCTCGAGGCACCGGGCTCCTACCACCATTCCCTCCTCGTTTCCAGCCTGGCCGAAAAGGCGGCCGAGGAGATCAAGCTCGACGCGATGCTGGTCAAGGCCGGGGCGCTATACCATGACATCGGCAAGATCAAGATGCCGGAATACTTTATCGAAAACACAATCAAGATTCCCGACATCCATAAAGATCTGACCCCGAGCATGAGCACGTTGGTGATCATCAATCACGTCAAAGAGGGAGCCGAGCTGGCCAAGAGGCTCAAGCTCCCGAAAAAGGTGAGTGACATCATCGAGCAGCACCACGGGAATTCGCTGGTTCGCTACTTCTACCAAAAGGCCAGGGAAAAATATGGGCCGGAGATCGAAAAGCTCGGCGAGGAAAGCTATCGCTACCCGGGGCCATCGCCGCAGAGCAAGGAAGCCGCGCTGATCATGCTGGCCGACTCCGTCGAGGCCGCGTCCCGGAGCCTCAAGAACCCGACCCGGGACAGCCTGAAGAGAGTCATCACCGATATCTTCAACAACTATCTTCAAGACGGGCAGCTTGATGACTGCGACTTCTCGCTCAAGGAGCTGAGGACGATTGCCTCGTCCTTCCTCTCGGTTCTCTATTCCATTTATCATCCTAGGGTGGAATATCCGGGCTTCGACTTTGAGAACATTCCCGAAAAAAAGAACAAGAGGGCCAAAAAAGCCAATGATCGAAATTCTCAATCAACAACATGAGCACCGCGTTCCGGTCCGCAGGCTGCGGACGCTCGTCGAGAACCTCGCCGAGCATTATCGCCTGAAAAAGTCGGGCCTGGTGCTCGCCTTCGTGGACAACCGGACGATCGCCCAGCTCAACCGCCAATATCGCAAAAAGGATGGGCCGACCGACGTTCTGAGCTTCCCTCATCATGAAGCCGACGCCGAGGGCGTCTTCTACCTGGGGGATATCGTCATCTCCGTGCCCCAGGCCCTGGAGCAGAGCGTTCGCCTGAAGCACAGCCTGGAGGCGGAATTGTCTATTCTGACCATCCACGGCTTCTTGCACCTCCTCGGGTTCAAACACTTCCGCGATATTGAGGCCGAGGAAGAAAAAATGAGGAAAAGGTTCCTTCACGACTGAGATGGGCACAAACATCACCCAATGGATCGGTCTGCTGCTGAGCTTCCTGGCCACTTTCCTCATCTCGCTCGCCCATGTTTCCCTGAACTCGTTTTCCAAAATATCTCTCTCCCGGCATCTCGAGGACCAAGAAAAAGAAAAACGGCAGCGCATCCTGGACCGTCATGACGAACTCATCGTCGCCGTCGATTATATCCGCATGTTTTTCCTGTTGGCCTTCCTGGTTTTTCTCTTCCTCCTGTTTCCCAAGATGCGGCTCTGGCCGCTCTGGTTTTTCCTCGTCCTGGTAGCCATTTATTTTGCCATTTTTGATTATCTCCCGCGCCTCTTGAATTCCGTTAACAAAGACAAAGTGCTCAGCATGCTCTTGCCGTCCCTTCGGTTCGTCTACGTCCTCGCGACTCCGCTCCTCATCCCATCGAAAAAGTTTTGCGCCATGGAGGAAAAGGTCGAGGAGAAAGAACAGGAACGGGAAGCCAGCGATGAAGAGATCGACACGTTCATCGACGAAGCCCGGGAAGAGGGTATCATCGAGAAAGGGGAGGGTGATCTTCTGCGGAGCGTCGTAGAATTCGGAGATACCGTCGTCCGGGAGATCATGACTCCGCGGGTCAACATGGTCGCCATCACGAAGGATGCCACCATCGACAACGTGAAAGACCTGATCATTCGGGAGAAGTATTCGCGCATCCCCGTCTTCAAGGACCGGATCGACAACATCGAAGGCGTGATCGTCGCCAAAGACCTTCTCGAATATTCGGACGAAAAACACAAACAACAACCCATCGACGCCCTGATCCGAGCGATCATTTTTGTCCCCGAGTCCATGCACGTCTCGGAACTGCTCCGCGAGTTCCAGAAGGTCAAAGTCAAACTGGCCATGGTCGTGGACGAGCACGGCAGCGTCTCGGGCCTGGTGACCATGGAAGACTTGGTCGAAGAGATCGTGGGCGAAATCCACGACGAATACGACACCGAGGAGGCCCAGATCACAGAGAACAGTCCTCACGATTACACGGTGACCGGCGCGGTCGAGGTTGAGGAGCTGGAGGAGCTGTTCGACCAGGACCTGGCCGAGGACGATTTCATCACCGTGGGCGGGCTCATCACCCACGACCTGGGGCGGCTGCCCAAAAAAGGGGAAGTGTTCGAGATCAAAGGGCTGAGCTTCGAGATCCTCGACGTCGATCAGAAAAAGATCAAACGACTGCGAATCAAGAGAACGGGAGGCACGCCGAAAGCGTGAGCGGCAAGATGCCTCGAGCGAAAAAAACGGCCCCAAAAAAGAAGGCGGTAAGGGTGGGCTATGTGGCCCTGGTGGGCCGGCCGAATGTCGGAAAATCGACCCTCCTCAACACGCTCCTCGGCCAGAAGATCGCGATCATCTCGGATAAGCCGCAGACGACACGGATCAGTATCCTCGGGATCAAGACGACGGAGAAGGGCCAGATCATCTTCATCGATAATCCCGGAATTCACAAGCCGCTCCACGGCCTGAACAAACGGATGATGAACTTCGTCTATTCGTCACTCGACACCGCGGACCTCATCTGTCTTCTCATCGACGCGACCCAGAAATACGGACACGGCGACGAATTCGTGCTGGAAACGCTCAGGAGGGTGACCACTCCCCTTTTCCTCCTCATCAACAAGGTCGATGTCGTTAGGAAGGATACAATTCTGCCGATGATCGACAAGTACAAAGACTTGCTGCCTTTCAAAGAAATTATCCCGATCTCGGCGCTCAAGGGGATCAACCTGGGTGTGTTCGAAGAGAGGATCTACGAGAACCTCCCGGAGGCCGAGAAGGTTTTCTCCGATGACGAGATTTCTGACCAGAGCGAACGCTTCCTCCTCTCTGAGATTATCAGGGAGAAGCTCCTTAACCACGTCCAGGAAGAGCTGCCTTTTGTGACCGCCGTATACATCGAAAAAATAGAAAGGCGGGGATCGGATGAAGAGGCGCGTGGGGAGGCAGACGAGGGCCAGGGGAAAGAAGGGGACGCCGAACCTATGATCGCGGGAGAGCCTGCAACGAAGAAAGAAGAACAGGCCCAGGAAGCCGGAGCGACGGAATCTGGTATTGGAATGGGAGCGGCGGCAAAAAAACGCCGTGTCCCAGTGACTTATATCAGGGCCAACATTTTTGTGGAAAAAGACAATCACCGGAAGATCATTATCGGCCGCCACGGGAGTCTGATCAAGACAATCGGCATCGAGGCCCGCGGCGAGATTCAGGACATTTTGGAAACGAAGGTCTACCTCGATTTACAGGTGAAGGTGCGCGAAAAATGGCGCGACTCGGCGGACGTCCTTGATCTTATCGAGGGACAGAAGTAGAGACGACCGTCTCGACGATCTCGCCCCAACGTTTTCACCTTACTGAATCTATTGACTTAATGTGGTTAAGATGCGAAAATTGATTCCCTTCCCAACACGGTGAGTGTAGCTCAACTGGTTAGAGCATCGGACTGTGGATCCGAAGGTTGGGGGTTCAAGTCCCCTCACTCACCCCGAACTTCTCTTACTCGACTTAGCCGACTTATTGTAAAGAGAGAACCGAAAGGTTCATTCCAGATAACCCTTGGCTCCTTCAACAAATATATTCTCCGCAAGATGGTATTGAGAATTTTGTGTATCACTAAACAAGCATTTTCAACGTCTTGGTTTCCATACTCCATTCTTATCATAATTTCGTGAACCCGAATATCCACAAGCATTCCATATAGAATCAAAACACGGTTTTAGCACACTCTCCGCTTTAACTTCATAGTCTTGAATTATTATTTCCGGCACCTGCAAAACATCTCTGTCAATAGGATGTTTTCGAGGGAACGGATGATGAATATTAATATATAAAATTGTGTATCCCTTTACGCCTATCAACGTCAAAAACAAGAATACTGGCATGGCAACATTCCAGATTTTATAAAGCCTAAGATAATCACCCAAGGCATCAATAATTTTTTCCTCAAAAGCGACATCGGGAATTAATTTTTCATCATATGGCCTTATTGTGCCAGCATCAACAGCCTCTACGATTCCATTTCTAAATAATTGAAAATACGATATGGCTTTTCCGTCTCTTCCTGTCGCGTAGGCGAGAAACCCGTCGAAATTGTATCTAAACTCGCCTACAGGCTCGCCTATAGGACGCATTTCTTTAAATCTTATATCAAGATTTTCGGCCACTTTCTCAATTCCATAATCTTGTGGGCGGTTGAATGAAACTAGGGGAATCAGGTGAAGAGCAATCTTCGGAAACTCATAACACGCTACGGGCGTATCGTCCGCAATAATCTTAGAAATCCTGTCCACTTTAAAGTTCGAGATACGCTCCTTGAGCGTTTCCGAAAGGTTAAATGCTGTCCTTAATTCATCCACATCCAAGGGGTATTTTCCAGAGGAGTTCCTTGAATAGAACTTTTCATGCCCACCATAGACTACACGATGCGGGCTATTCCAACTCTGGGATATCCGTATAACAAAGGCACAATTCGAATTCGTCAACCTGACTGCTCGGATAACTGGTGGGGGTATCCTCGGAGAAAGCCCATTTCTAATGATATTGTCTAGTCTTTGAATTTCTTTATCGGGATTTTCTATTTGTACGCCCCTGACTTCTTTTGGCTCTCCTGTTTCTTTGTCTTCAACTATTCCGATTATCAAGTCGCCGCCTACTGCATTTGCAAAAGACGAAACATCAGCAAGAAACTCTTTTTTATCTTTGTCGGAGTCAGAGGGCAGCTCTTGTTTGTATTCTATGTCTTTTCCTTCCTTAACTGCGTTGTTAATTAATGCTTGAAGGTCGTCTTGGGCAATCTTACTAATTTCTTTATTTAACATTTGAGAATTCTCTCTCTTATACGCCGTCTATCTCTTTGAGGCATTCATTCGCTCTGCGTCCCGCTATTTCATCTTCATCAAATGCTCGTCATCAACCTTACCGAGATACTCACAATTGCAGAATGAGCACTTTTCGTCCTCGGAACGGTTCTGGCAATCCCTTATCGGTATCGGCGTGGTCTTCAACGCTTCCTCAATCGACAAGACCTTTTCGTCCAGTTTTCTACACGCCTCACACATTCGACCTGCAAGAATGGAGACATTCCTGTATCCTTCTTTTTTCAAGGCAGCGAGCTTATTTTTTTGGGCAACTTGAAGAACGTGGAAAGAATCCTCGCCACCTTTATGAAGGATGTTAGCAAGGCTTAAATATCGTTCCCACTTCTCGTTCGGGTCTTTTACTTTCACAATGGTTTCACTGAAAAGGCTCAGGATGACGGAAATCTTTTGCGGCTGCACTCCCATCTTCGCCAACAGCTCTTGTTCTCTCCCCTTGAGCTTCTCTTCGGCCAACCCGATTTTTGCGAGTTCTTCTACCATCGTCCCACGGAGCGTTTCCTTGTAGCGGTCCTGGTAATACTTTTCAGCCAGTCGCTCATGGTCTTCTCTGGTCACCGGGTTGTCACCCAAGAAATATATCCAATTCCTGCAGTGAGGGCACTTGAACCTGTTCCTTGAATGTCTATCCAATGACTGCTTGCAGATCGGACACTCAAGCTTTATGGGCTTTAGTGATTCCACCTCATTGGTTTTTATCTTCAATTCTTTTGCTTCCGTATTAAATACTGCCTGGGCTGAAATGGGCTGCTTGAGTTTCTCCTCGTCTGCCCGTTCTTTTTTAGGCTCCGACAATTTTGCTTTCTTTCCAAAAGGCCACATTGTCACCATCCCCTAAGCATGAGAATCTATGTTATTTCCCATCGTCTTTTCATATGAGGCTCATTCGCTCTGCGTCCCGCACTTTTGGGGAAGACGTGCCATTTTGATTCCATTTCTCACCCCTATTTAGGGCTTTTTGATGCGGATTTTCTTCGCGGCCTCAACCATATTCCGTATTCCATCTCTAATGAAGTCGGTTTTTACGTTGGCTATCGACTCCTCATATTCTTGGTAGTATCCGGCAATCAGTAGCACATCAGCTAGGAAAATCAGCAAGTCATTTAACTCCACTTCGTATTGCTTCCACAAGAATTCTGGGAGTCGAGCTTTTATGTTAGCTAGTATTTCCTTCTGTCCTTTCCTGACTTCCTTCTTCATCAAATCCTGTCGCCAGAACTTAGTTTCTTTGGTCATTGCCCCTCCTTCTTAGCAAGGGAAATCCCGTCATAAATATTCCTGAGACTCGCCCCACAGTGTCCGTAATTTCAAATCTAAATAGCTTTCCCCTGATTCAGGGGAAAGCTATTGTGTGAAGGTGGTTTAGCGAGCTACCTCTTATCCAGTATTTAACGTGTGCACTGGTATGTCTGTGTTGAGCACCGAGCAAGATTCGGAGTAGCCTCCGAACAGGCCACCCAATTCGTATTGGTTATTCTAAACCAAACTCTGTGCTGGCCAGCAGCTACCGTATAGGCACTGCTCGTTGTTCCTGGCGAAAGGGTCACCAAAAACGACCCGTCCCAAATAACATCATAAGAGGTGTTGGTGGTGGATGCATTCTTGAAAGAGATTTCAGCAGTATCATTCTGCTGGCATGCAGGTATCACTGGGGCTGGCGATGTTGGAGTATCTTTTCCGCAAGAAAGTAGCAACAAAAATAAAATAAATACTCCAGAAACCAAGAAACTTCGTTTCATTCCCATGCTCCGTTAGCGGCCTCTTTATTTATAGCGGCTGCTGTTTCTCCAGGACTGCGTTTACGTTCTTCTCATCAAGGCTGTACCAAGCACCGGTCGCAGCATCAATAATGATAGGTGCCAACGCCCCAATAACGTCCAAGATAATATATCCGGCTACTACGTGATTGGTAAGATTAACTGTTTTTGACTTGTAGCCTTCTTTTTTGAACTCAATGGCATACGTCTTCTTCGATTCGAGTTTTAGCGTGATCGGCGTCTCACCCATGTTGATACCATTTACCCAAACCTGTGCCCTGGATGGGTCAGAGTTTGCGCTTACTTCTTGTTTTGTGCCCTTAAAAATCAGGGCGCAGCTTGACAGATAAAGACAGACCAAAGCCAAAGAACCAATTTTGACTCTCATTAAGCATCCCTCCTTTTTGCTGGATTGCTTCTACTAATATAGACGCTCCAAAGCACGGACTTATCTCATTGCTTATTAGCCCGAACCTCAGCGGAGCAGAAGTAGAATCTTTGCCTGACGCAAGTCACCAATCAGAGAACGTCGTCTAAAGTAGCACTCTTTATACTCTTATTGAAATATTATAATCAATCACTTACGAAAATATTTTCCTGTTATTTATCTCGTTTTGCCTTAAAATTGTGAGCTGTTTTCCCGTTCTCGGCCCCGGCAGCCGTCTCCATTTCCCGTCAGTAGATTCCCGGGATGAGACGCTTCGTGCGTAACCGGTATGATTCCCATGAGGCGCCGAAGGCCTGCCGGAGCGCCTTCTCTTCCATCCCGATCCGATGCAAAACCGCCGAGGTGATTGGCAGCATCAAAACCGCTAGACTGAGCCAATTGGCAAAGTAGATTCCAAGACCGAGAAAAGCGACGAGGAGGCCCGTGTAGGACGGATGCCGGAGGACACGGTAGACGCCTCGTTCGACGAGCTCGTGATCGCGGCGAATGACCACCTCGACGGTAAAATGCCGCCCGAGCGTCAGAATCGCCGTCCACCGAAGCGCAAGTCCGCTCAAGAGCAAGACGAGAGAAGATACCTGACGGAGTGAATCAGATATTCGCAACCTGACCGAAGGCACTGATTGCGATGCAATCGCCAGCCCGACGCCCAGGCCGATGGCAAGCCAGAGAATCCGCATAGATCCCCGATCGGCCCGCGTGACTTCCCCTCTTGCTCGCTTCGCGATCGAGAGTAGGACCTCAGAGAGCGGGAAAAGCGCCACGGCAACCCAGAGAACCGTTTTCATGAAAATTGCTCGCTGTTCAGGCCGACGGAGAGGATTCTAGCTTCGCTCCGCATCGGCGTCAAGGCGCCGGGATACCGTGCTCGAATAGCATTGCCAACGCTCAAGGGGACGAAGCGGAATCCTTGTGGTCGTCATATCATTGACTTGCGAACATAAATTTAATATCATTGCTTCCTAAGAAAGGAAGCGATCAATAAAAGGTTTAGCCCATATCTACAGCGCTAGACTTGTTTGAGGTTTTTATGAGGAGGCGGGGAGTAAAAAACCGTGGTCTCGATTCCCGAGATAATGATTAGCAGTTCTATACCTCAAATTCGAACCCGCCGAGAGATTTGTCTTATTTCTAGCGACCCGGACAAGTAGGAGTTTGTGCTCCAGCCGCTCTCATGAGCGGGCGGGGTATCGCCAAGGAGGAGGAGAAAAATGAGGGAAAGAAGGATTTTGATCTGGGGGAGCATTCTGATTTTTTCGATGCTGCTGCCTTGTTTAGCTGAGAAAGAACCAGAGCCCGGCTTATCCCTAAGGCCGGTCACGGAAATTATGAATCCGGACGGGACTCTTAATTTGAGAAAAGGCCTGGAGGGAAGCTTTGATCCTCGGGGTTATCGGATGATGACCCAGCCGGGGGGAGCGCCCCGTTTTGTGCCGTCTTCAGTAACTCGAGCAAGCAGCGGCGAAGGAAAAATCATAACAGCCGCTTCCATTGGATATTGGGATGACCAAATCGGTGATCCGGGAATGGAATTTGTTGAAAATGGCAAGGTTAATGCCGTGGCAGTGAGCGGAACCACCCTTTATGCTGGGGGATTTTTCGCGAAAGCCGGCGGGGTGACGGTTAGTAACATCGCCAAGTGGGACGGGACGAGCTGGTCCGCACTCGGCACTGGAATAGACCAAGCCGATCAGGCCGTATATACCTTGGCGGTGAGCGGGACCACTCTCTATGCGGGAGGAAGTTTCATGACAGCCGGCGGAGTGACCGTCAACCGCATCGCCAAGTGGGACGGCTCGAGTTGGTCTGCATTGGGCACCGGAATGACAGATGCCGTATATGCACTTGCGGCGAGCGGCACAACCCTCTATGCGGGGGGAATTTTCACGACGGCCGGCGGAGTGACCGTCAACAAGATTGCCAAATGGGACGGCTCGAGTTGGTCAGCGCTGGGCACCGGGATGGAAGATCCCGCGGACGCCGTGTACGCACTGGCGGTGAGCGGAACGACCCTTTATGCTGGGGGATCCTTCACTTCAGCCGGTGGGACGAGCGCAAACCGCATCGCCAGATGGGACGGGACGAGTTGGTACGCGCTGGGCACCGGGATGGAAGATCCGATAGACGCCGTGCATGCACTGGCGGTGAGCGGAACGACCCTTTATGCTGGGGGATCCTTCGCTTCAGCCGGCGGGGTGACTGTCAGTAATATTGCCATGTGGGACGGGACGAGTTGGTACGCGCTGGGCCTTGGAGCGGATAGCACGGTTTATACCTTGGCGATGAGCGGAACGACCCTCTATGCGGGGGGTTTTTTCACGGCCGTCGGCGCGGTGGACAATATCGTCAACCGCGTCGCCGAGTGGGACGGGACAAGCTGGTCCGCCTTGGGCACCGGAATGAATAATGGTGTATTGGTCACTGGCTTTGAGTGGGCCTGATCTCTATGTAGGGGGCCAATTTACCACGGCGGGGGCAGTGGTCAGCTCATATATAGCCTGCTGGCACACACCGGTGACCTTGAACGCTCCGGTTCTTGATTCACCAGGAAACGGCGCAACAGGACAGGCGCTGACTCTAAATCTCCACTGGGAGGATACGAACAGCAGTCCCCAAGAGCAGGAGTACGAGGTCAGAATAAAACCTGATGGTGGAAGTTATACAAACTACGAGATAGACCAAGATGGAACCACACAGCAAATCTCCCTTCCCTCCACGGACACGATTTATTATTGGAATGTCCGGGCAATAGGAGAGGGACTCTACGTGCTGGATTCGAGCTGGGCCAATTCTGGAACCGACTGGTCATTCAGGACGACAACCCAGCTTCCGTCGACGACGATAACGACTTCGCCGGCGGGGCTTCAGATTACAGTGGATAGCACCTCGTATACGAGTCCGCACGTGTTCCAGTGGGCGCCGTCGTCAAGCCACACGATATCAGTCGGCTCGCCACAGAGCCCCAGTGCGGGAACACGCTATGTCTACTCCTCTTGGTCAGACGCAGGCATCCAGACCCACACGATCACCGGGCCGTTCGTGTCCACGACTTATACGGCGACTTTCACAACGCAATATTCGCTCACGACCTCAGCCAGCCCCCTGGCCGGCGGGACGGTGACGCCCTCCGGCACGAATTGGTATAACTCAGCAACTCTGGTCCAGCCAATCCAGGCGACTGCTGCAGCTAGCTATTCTTTTGCGAGTTGGTCCGGGGACCTTTCCGGGACTACGAATCCCACCTCGCTCACTATGAATGGGCCGAAGAGCGTTACGGCCAATTTTGCGGTCGTCATACCCTCATATACTTTGACCATTCAATCTACGCCTGATGTCGGAGCCTCTATCACAGTCTCTCCAAACGACAATAGTGGACACGGCAACGGAAACACCAACTTCACACGCACCTACAATACCGGAACAACTGTAACATTAACGGCTCCCTCAACTCTTGCCGGCAAGAACTTTGCAAAATGGACTATCGACGGCACCGATAACACGAACATATCCATTCAGGTGAGCATGGGTGCCATCCACACGGTCGTGGCGGTTTATATCAATCCGGAGACAGCTTACGTTTACGGGTTCAATGAAAACAGCGGCACAAGCTTCACCGATGCCAATGGTAGCGGGAATAATGGGACTCTGTATGGGGCCGCAGCCTGGTTACCAAGTGAGGTCAAAGACAAAAATGGAGCGATAGGCACGGCGATCACATACAACGGGACCAACAGCTATGCTAGATTAGCCAGCCATCCCTTGATGAACGGTCCGTTTTCGATCATGCTCTGGGCCAAAAGAATGGGCAGCGGGAGCGGGGCGACGAACCCGTTGATTCAGACAGGCGCTCCCGGTTCGAATCAAGGTTATAAGATTTGCTGGCAGAACGATAATTCCATCAGAGCTTCCGTCTTCACGACCGGTATAGACTCGTCGCTCGTCTACCCGAGCGCGGCCACGAATCAATGGACTCACATCGCTCTCAGCTATGACCAAACCGAGGCCAAGCTCTATATCAACGGCCAACTTATTCAGCAGGCCGCTCAAACCGGCTGGTTGAACATTCCGAATTGGAATTTCAGTATCGGTGGACAAGGGGGCGGGACGGATGATTCTTACTTCAACGGGATCATCGATGGCTTGAAAGTCTATTCGAAAGCTTTGACTGGTGCGGAAACATCGGCGATCTATCAGAGTGAAAAGCCGAAAGGAGCGGCGGTCCTGAACGCTCCCATCCTCCTGGCTCCTTCGAGCGGCGCCATCAACCAGCCGACGTCCTTGACTTTGCAGTGGCAAGATACAAATCTTGCCCCGCAGGAAGCCAAGTGTCAGGTCCGCATCAAGCCGGCCGGAGGCGCGTACATCTTCTTTAACAAGGTCCAAAATGCGATTTCCTTTTTGGTCAGCAACCGTGTTCCAGGCAAGACTTATTTCTGGAACGTCCGGGCCAAGGGAAACGGCGGTTCGACGAAGGATTCGTCCTGGGCCCAAGGAGGAGTCGATTGGTCTTTTGCAGTTGCGCCGCCTTCGATTCTTAACGCTCCCACACTAGTTTCTCCCGCGGACAACGCGATTGATCAGCCTACGAGCGTGCTCCTCCATTGGCTGGATACGAACAGCGGGCCGCAAGAAACCAAATACCAGATCAGAATCAAGCCGGAGGGTGGAGTTTATGCTAACTTCATCAGACCTCAGGATGCAGCCTCGTACATCATCACGGGCCGGGCCAAGAACAAAATCTACTATTGGAGCGTCCGGGCCCGAGGAAATGGGACGAGCACCGGAAATTCTCCCTGGGCGAATTCAGGCATAGATTGGAAATTTACAACTAAGAAATAAGCGCGTCGGTGCCCCATGACGAAGGCCCGGGCCCCCGCCTAACGCTCCGGAAGCTTGATCGGTTGCAGGCCGGCTAACCGGAAATCCCCGCACCGAAGCTTTTTTTGAAGTTCGGGGAGCTTCTCGGTGAGCAGACCATTGACCGTGTTAATCCCTTTATCAAGCTTGACCGTAAGCCGCTCGATGATCATCCCCTGCGCCTCCGTCGGCCTTGAAGTTGAGGCATCCACTTGACCCATGAGGTCAAGGAGCTCAAATTCCGTTCCCTCCATTTCGGCGATGAATTCCTTTCTGAATCCTTCGAGATTCTTTGAAATCTCATCTAACAACGATTTCGCGTCCTGGGGGAAGTTCGCCTGTTTCTTGGAAGTCTCCTGGATGGGCCCGATTTCTTTTTCTATGGCCTGAACGGCCGCCTTGGCTTCCAGGAAGGCTCTGACCATATCGTTGATCCTCAAACCGGCTTTCAATTTCGCCAGCAGCGCTTCTTCCGAAGCATTTATCCTCGAATCCAATTTCACCGCCACTTTCTGGACTATTTCTTGTCCGGCGACCGTTAACTTGACCTCGTACTCCCCGGGGAGGACCATCGGCCCCCTGAGCGGATAATAAAACTCCCCGGGTTTCCATTCCGGGCTTGAGTTCATCGCGTGACGGAGGTCCCAGCTGATTCGGTTGAATCCCCTCCTCCGCGGCCCTTCCAACTCGCGAACGACCTTCCCGTTCTTGTCCCGGATCAAAATCTTCGCCGCCTGCTTCTCCGAGTTCTTTTCATTGAGCGCCGCCGGTTCGTTTTTCAGATAATATGCGATCGAGGGCTCCATAATCGGGATTGGGTCCAGAGAATTCGCCCGACCCTGTAAACTCGTTCTCTCTCGTCGCAAAAGAGAGCGTCGCCTCCCTCAAGGGAAAGAGATAAGCTTCGGAATCGAGGACTCCTTGATTCAGATTCTCCAGCATGGAGATATCGTCAAGGATGACAATCCCCCGGCCGTGGGTGCCGAGGATGAGATCATTGTTCTTGGCGTTGGTGACGATATCGTCGACCCGCACGCGCGGCAAATTTCCTCCGGCCAGGACCCAGTTTTTCCCGCCATTCATGGAGATAAACAGGCCGAATTCTGTCCCGGCAAAAAGAAGGTTCGGGTTCCTGGGGTCCTCGGCCAGGACATCGACCGTTATTCCGTCCGGCATATCTCCGCGCAGACTCACCCAGGTGCCTCCAAAATCCGGCGTCTTGAAAATATAAGGAGTGTAATCGTCATCGGAATGTCCGTTGAGACCCAGATAGGCCATCCCGGCGTCGTGCCGCGAAGCGACAATGCAACTCACCCAGCGTGTTTTTGTCAGGCGAAGGTTATTGGTCAGATCTTGCCACGTTTTGCCTGCGTCCTTGGTGACCTGAACATTCCCGTCGTCCGTGCCCGCGTAGATGAGGCCCGCTTGGAGCGGTGACTCGGACAGGCTTGTGATCGTCCCGTAATGGTCTACGCCGTAGTTCAGGGAGAGGGTTTCCTCTTTCCTCTCCATCCCCATCATCGGAAGCTTTTTCCAGTCCTGGCCCTTGGAGAGGTCCGGGCTTATTTCCGTCCAGCTGTGTCCGCGGTCTGTAGTCATGAAAATCTTGTTCCCGCCGAAATACACCCGATCGGGATTGTGGGGAGACATAACGAGCGGACATTTCCAATTGAACCTGTAAGTCTCCTGCGGCGTCTTGGGCACGGGCCCGATGATCCTCTCTTCGTGTGTTTTCAGGTTGGAAAAAAGCAGACGTCCCTGCTGATTCTCCGAATAGATCAGGTCGGGATCCCGCGGATCGACCAGGCAATAAAAGGCATCTCCATAGACGAGGGGTACGACATCCCTGTTCATGATCCCGAGCGGGCTGTCGGTCCGGCTGGGAATTCCGTAAGCCCCGGAATCCTGGGCGCCGCCGTAGATCCAGTAGGGATCCCGGGTGTCAATCCCGATCGCATAGAATTGGGATACGGGAAGGTTGCCGAGGAAATTCCATGTTCTGGCCCCGTTATGAGAAGCATAGGCCCCGCCATCCCCGGCAAGAAGAAGGTGATCGGGGTTCTTGGGATTGATCCAGAGAGTGTGGCTGTCGGTGTGCAAATTGAGCGAAACGCCCTCAGGTGAGAATGTCTTGCCTCCATCCAGGGAAACATGAAGCACGTAGGCGATAATCCAGATTTTCTCCGGGTTCAGAGGATCGACCCGAAGATGCTGAAAATAAGAACAGAATGGTTCGGGATGTGTATATCCTTTGTGGACCATGTTCCAGGCGTTGCCCCGGTCATCGGACCTGAACAAGCCTCCTTCCTTTTTGTGCTGGACGATAGCATAAACGGTTTCGGGGCGGCTCGGCGCGATGGCCAGTCCGATGCGGCCGATATCCCCTTCCGGAAGACCCCTGCTCAGCTTCTCCCAGGTGTCACCGCCATCCAAAGATCGGTAGATGCCGCCGCGGGGCCCGCCTCCGATATAGCCCCAAGGCTTGCGCAGCCTCTGAAATGCCGCCGCATAGAGGACCCGTCCGTTCTTCTCGAGCTCGAGATCGACTACCCCCGTATAGTCGTCGATGTAAAGGCATTTTTCCCAAGTTTTCCCCCCATTTTTCGTCCGGAACACTCCCCGTTCCTGGTTGGGACCCCAGAGGTGCCCGAGGGCGGCCACAAACACAATGTTAGGGTTTTGAGGGTCGATTCTGATCCTGCCGATGTGGCGGGTTTCCTTGAGGCCCATGTTGACCCAGGTATCCCCGCCGTCCAGCGATTTATAGACTCCATCCCCCCAGGAGGAACTCTGCCTGTTATTGGGCTCGCCGGTCCCGGCCCAAATGACCGAAGGATCCGAAGGGGCAATCGCGATGTCGCCGATCGAGAGCGCCGTTCCCTCTTCGTCAAAGACGGGCTTCCAGGTCACCCCGGCGTCTTGAGACCTGAAAATCCCGCCCGAGGCGGCGGCGACAAATATGATGCTGGGATTTTCGGGGACGGCCTCGATATCGTCGATCCTGCCGCCGAAGGAGGCGGGGCCGATGTGCCGCCACTTGAGATTCCTGAGTAAGTCCGTGGATAGGGTTTGCGGCTCGGCGGACAAACCGAAGTCGATAGGGACAAAGATTACGAATACCAGAAGAACGGCAATCCAGGCATTCTGTGAGCGACGCATACAGGCCTCCCTTCCAAGCACGTGATTCTCCAGAGGATAAGAACTGGATATATATCACGGAAAATCAAATGTCAATCGCCTTGGAACTCTCTGCGCGAAGGCTTATGGACAGGCATTATTTAACAAATTCTTGACATTCTTTTGACATCTTCATGACAACTCCGGCCTCCCTGCGGGCTATATTATGACCGTGAACAGCAAAACCCAAGGAGGCGCAAAATGTTAAACACGATTCAAAACTCAACCCTGAAACGGGCCGTCCCCGTCTTTGTCCGGCCCCGGATGGACACTTTTCTTGCCAAATGCGTGAATTATCGCAATTTCGTCGAGACCTACCTGGCCTCGATGGACGTCCAGAATCCATATCTCCGGGTCCTTGACCCATGTGCGGAGACGGAGGTCTTCAAAGACGGAAAGACGCTCATCATGCTCGGGTCCAACAATTACCTCGGACTTTCTACCCATCCGGACGTCGTCAGGGCCGTGAAAAAGGCCATCGACATCTACGGGACGGGCTGCTGCAGCTCCCGCCCCCTGGCTGGGACGACGAGCCTGCATGTCGAGCTCGAGGAAGAGCTGGCCGATTTCAAGTGCGCTGAGGCCTCGCTCCTCTTCAGCACAGGTTATATGACCATGATGGGAACGATCTGTGCACTCGCGGGCGAAAACGACGTCGTTTTCAGCGATCAACTGAACCACGCCAGCATCATCGACGGCATAAAGCTCGCCAAGGCCCAGATCCGCGTGTTCCGGCACGGCGACATGGAGCATCTGGAAGAGCTGCTGGCGGCGTGCGACCCCGAGGTCAACAAGCTCATTGTCACCGACGGCGTCTTCAGCATGAAAGGCGACCTGGCCAATCTTCCGGAGATCAAGAATCTGTCTGACAAATACGGCGCCTGGACCATGGTGGACGATGCCCACGGCTCGGGGGTGATGGGGGAACACGGACGCGGCGTCGCCGAGCACTTCGGACTCGAGGGCGAGATCGATCTCGTCTGCTGCACGTTCAGCAAGGTCTTCGGGACGGTCGGCGGCGCTGTTGCGGCGCGGCGGGACGTCATCGATTTCCTGAAATTCAACTCGCGCCCGTTCGTTTTCACGGCGAGCCTTCCGCCCTCGGTCGTGGCCACGGTGCTCGCATCGCTCTGGGTCCTCAAGCGGTCGCCCCATCTGCTCCAGAACTTAAGGAGGAATGCCCAAATCCTCAAGGACGGATTGGCCGAAATGGGTTACCCAGTGATGCCCACCCCGACTCCGATCGTTCCCATTCCGCTGGGAAACGACGAGAAGGTTTTTCGCCTGGCCTGGGCGTTGGAAGACGAGGGCGTGTTCGTCAACCCGATCGTTCCGCCCGCCGTGTCCGCGGAATCATCCCTCATCCGGGCCACGGCGATGGCCACCCACACCGAGGAGCTCTTGGAGTTCGCGCTGGACAAATTCAGGCTCGTCGGCAAGCGGCTGGGGCTGATTTGACGCCGGGCTGACCGGTGAGGAAAGCCATGAAAAAGAAACCTGTCCCACTTTTTAGCCCAGCTTTCGTCAAGGCCTATTGGATCACGATGCGGCCTTACCTCTTGTTTATCTCTGCGGCGGCCGGCATGGCCGGATTCGCCGGAGGACCGGACCGCGGGGCGGCGGCCACTCTGGGCGCGTTCTTTGTTTTCTTTTCGGCCTACGGGTTCAGTCAGGGGTTGACCGACAGCTTCCAGATGGATACCGACTCCATCTCCTCCCCTTATCGCCCCCTCATCCAGGGTGTCATCACCCGGACCCAGACGCTGTGCGTGAGCCTCGTTGGTCTTTTTATCGGCGTCGCGATCCTCTACGCTCTCAACCCTCAGACGCTCTTCCTCGGGCTTTTGGCGGTTTTCGGCTTGGCGACTTACACATTTTTTAAGCGGCGCTGGTGGGGCGGGCCTTTTTACAATGCCTGGATCGTTGCTCTCCTTCCCATCATCGGAAAAATGGCCGCCTTGGGAGCGGGAAGCTCTCCCGCCTCGGCCCTGAAAGACGGCGCGCTCTGGTCCATCGTGATCGGCGTTCTCTTCAGCTATGCCAACTTCGTCCTGGCCGGATACGCAAAGGACATCACCGCCGACCGGATGACGGGCTACAACACGTTTGTTGTCGTCTTCGGCTGGAGAAGGACGGCCATCGTGTCGGATATTTTTGCGGCATTTTCAGTCGCCGCGGCCGGGCGGACAATCGCGCCCCTGCTTCTGGCCGGCAAAGCTTTGTCCTGGAGAGGGGGCTCGCTTTTGACTTTCGCCCTCGCCATCGCAGTTCTCGCCCGTGCCCAGCTCATGCTCCACCGGACCAGGGACGAGAGATTCGCCTTCAGGCCGATCGTCAACGTCGTGCGCGGCTTCATCCTATTGCGCCTGACGGAAATCATCTATCTACGGCCCGGGTGGATCCCGGCGGCCGCAGTTTTCTATTTATTGTTCGAATGGGTCCTGAGCAGAAGGCCCTCGAACGAGCAGGTGTAACATGCGTATCTTCGTCAATCCGGTTTGCCACTACGGCAAGGGCCGGCGGACTTGGGCTCGAGTCGAGCCCGCCCTCCGCCGGCGCTTCGGAAACTTCGAAGCTGAAGAGATCCGCTGTCCCGAAAACTTCGAAGGCCAGCTGGGGATGGCCTTGGCGGCGGGTGAGCGCGTATTCATCGCAGCCGGCGGCGACGGGACGGTCAACCTTCTCCTGAACGCCCTCCTGAATTCCGGCGCGAGAAGAGAGGACCTCGTTATCGGCGCGGTTGGGCTGGGGTCGAGCAATGACTTCCATAAGCCTTTCCGGCCGGAGGCGTTTATCGAAGGGGTTCCGGTCCGGATGGATTGGCAAAGCGCCTCCGCTTGCGACGTGATCGACGTGCACTATCAGAACGGAGGCCACTCCCTCTCCAACCGCTACTGTCTTATCAATGCCAGCCTTGGCGTCACGGCCGAAGCCAATGCGCTTTACAACTCCCGGGCGCGGTTTATCGCCCTGGTCCAAAGCATATCCCATGAGGCGGCGGTGGTCGCAGCCGCCCTGCAGACGATCGTCCGCTATCAAAATATCGCGGCCGAACTTTCGCTCGAACGCCGTCCCGGGCGGACATTCAAAATCACCAACCTGGGCGTCATCAAAAACCCCCATTTTGCCGGCGGCCTTTGTTATGACACGACCATCCTGCCGAACGATGGAAGGTTCGGGATCAACCTGTGCGCCGGCATGACCAAATGGGAGGCCGTTAAAACCCTTCTCCGTTTATACCGACAGGACTTCAGCGGGCATCCCAAAACATTTTCCTGGTTCGGCCGCGAGTTCGGCCTGGAGAGCCGGGCGCCGTTCGCCCTGGAGATGGACGGCGAGGTGGTCAAAACCGACAAGGCCTATTTCCGTATCCTTCCCGGACTCATAAGGTGCTGCGCATGAGCATTTTTGAAGAGATCTTGGAGAATAAAGCGATTAACGCCTGGGCTCATCATTTTGCCCGGTCGCCTTTTCAGGTCAACAAACCCCACGAATCCGACGCGGAGCTCATCGAAACTGAGGCCAGCCCTCACCTGCTGGCCATTACAATCGACACGATCGCCGAGGAGATCTCGCAGGGTGTTTACCGTGACCCCTTCACGATGGGCTGGGTGACCGTGATGTCGAATTTCAGCGACCTGGCCGCGGTGGGCGCCGAGGCCCTGGGAATCGTCATCAGCGTTGCCCTGGACCCTCTTAAGGCGGACATTTTCCGGGATGGAATCGCTCGAGGAATGGCCGCAGCCTGTCAGGCGCTCGGCGTGTTTATCTTGGGGGGTGATACGAGCACGGCCCGAGAGCTCAGCCTGACAGGCTGCGCCTTCGGATTCGTGCCCCGGGGCGAAAAATTGATGCGCGTCGGCGGCAGGCCGGGAGACGTGGTCTTCCTCAGCGGGGGCGCGGGCCGCGGCAACGCCCTGGGCTTGAGGGCGCTGGCCGGAATGCCCGAGCATTATTTCCCAGAGGCCTCCTACAGGCCTGTGGCGCGCCTCAAGGAAGGGAAACTGATCCGAAGATTCGCCACCTCCTGCATGGACACGAGCGACGGACTGTTCATTACACTCGACCAGCTCGTCCGGCTGAATCAAGCCGGTTTCAGCATCGAGGCTGACTGGGGAAAGATCCTCTCCCCTGATGTCTATCAATTCTGCGACCGGACAGGAATTCCACATTGGTTCATGGCAGCGGGTATTCACGGTGAATTTGAGCTCGTTTTTACGGTCCCGGAGCGAGCGGTCCAAGAGTTTTTGGCGGCCGCGGAGAAGACGGACTTCTGTCCCATCCGGCTGGGCCTCGTAATGGAAAGGCCGGGTTTCGAACTCGTCCTCCCGTCCGGAGATAGATCCGCCGTCGATATGGCCCCGCTCCGAAATCTCTGGGCAATGGGCACCTCGTCTTTGGAGCAGCTCCTCGAAGAGCATCATGCCTGGGGCAAAAAATGGAGGCTCGAGCAATGATTCCCATCGCGCGCCGCATGATCTGGAGGGAAAAAGCGCGTTTTTTCATCACCGCCGCGGGGCTGGGACTGACGGCCATGCTCATGATGTTCCTGCTCGGGGTGTATGAGGGCGTCAAGAGAGGATCGACCGGCTATGTTGAGGCAAACAGGGCCGATATCTGGGTTTGCGAAAGCAATTCCACAAACCTCCTCAGGAGTTCGTCTTTCCTGCCGATAGCCCTCGGCGAGGAATTCAAAAAGTCGGAAGGCGTTCAGGACACAGCGGGAGTTCTGCGGGTCCTGGCCAGCACAAAGATCAAGGGAAGACCGGTGACGCTCTTCTTGTTCGGGTTCGATCCGAGGGAGCCGCTCGGAAAACCTTCCCGCATCAATAGAGGCAGTGCCACTATCGGGCCGGTTGCGGGGACGGGAACCATGATATACTTAAGATCAGGAGGGTTAGCATGGCGAAGCCCGAGAATTCTCGTATCAATTCTTCAATCGATTCTTCAAGCTATGCTAGAATAAAAATATAAATAATTGGCAAAAGGAGAGTATCATGAAATACATTAAGACGCTTGCCGCTATATTCGTACTCCTCGTCGCTTCCTTGGTTTGGGCGCAAGAGTGGACTGAAAAGAGGCTTGTCGCCTCTGTCGATTCGGATGGCGTCCAGCGAGTGGAGATCACCGGCGGGAGCTACTATTTCGACCCGAATGTCATTGTCGTCAAGGTGAACGTCCCGGTGGAGCTCAAAGTGAAGAAAGAAGGCTCCACTCCGCACAATATTGTTCTCAAAGCTCCCGAAGCGGGGGTCGACTTCTCCGAATCCCTGGGGAAAGAACCGAAGACGATCAAATTCACACCCACGAAAGCCGGGAAATATCCTTTTAAGTGCACCAAGAAGGCGCCCTTTTCCAAGAGCCACACGGACCGCGGTATGCACGGCATCCTTGAGGTCGTGGAGTAGACTCAGCGGACGACGAAGCGCCTTGGGGCTCAAAAGATGCTCCAGTATCTTAAATACGTTCACGGCTCATATAATGCCGTGATCATGATCCTGTTATTTTATCAGGCTGCGCTTGGCTTGCGGATCAGAAGGGCAAGGCGCAAAAAAGCGCCCTTTCCAATGCCCGCCGTCAGACGGCACAGGCGGAACGGCCCGCTGCTGATGAAACTCGGCGTGTTTGGATTCATCTCTGGCCTTGCCCTCGTTCTTATCGACACAGGCAGGCTTTTCGAGTTCCCCCTCCATCTCTTTACCGGACTGAGCATCGTTGTTCTGCTGGTCAGCACCTACCTCATATCCAGGAAGATTAAGGGCCCCGCTTCTCCGCTGCGCACACCCCATTTCATCCTGGGAATCTGCATCCTGTCCCTCTATGTCTTTCAGTCATTCTTGGGACTCAGGAATCTTTGGTGACCCCGCTCTGCTTAGAGAAAAGCAGAGGCCTGTCGTCTCGCTTCAGGCCCTCGTAGACTTGGACTCCCAGCTTTTCCTTGGCCCCGACCATCCCGAGTCCGAAGCTCAGCACGACCGCGGCCACAATGGTGAGCGGCGCTTGGAAGTTCCCCTGTCCTCGAAACAGGACATTTTGTGAACGCTCCGGACGAAATAAAATGTTCGTTCAAAGGCGGCGGACAACGGTTTATTTCGGCTCCAACCTGCTGGTAATAAGCAAATTAAGAAAATCCTGCGTTTGTGCCTGACTGCTTGGTATGGTTCTTGCTAGAATAGTAAAAGACGGATATAAAATAGTTGCTGTTGGGAGGAAGAAAAATGAAAGGCAAAAGGCTCATCGCGCTTCTCCTGGCATTCTTATCGCTGGGTTTGGTTTCCTGCTATAGACGAGTCGGGTATCATTTTTATCCCGGAGTGCCGCGCTTTGCCCCGACCTATCCGGGAAGCGTTGAGCTCCTGAGGAATGAGCCGCGACGGGACCATATCCAGCTGGGCGAAGTCTGGATCAAACCGGACCCAAGAGAGAGTCGTTACTACGTCGAGGGCCGACTTCGGGAGGAAGCAGCGCGGATGGGCGCCGATGCTCTCGTGATAGTTGAAGATAAACACTTCGGCGACCGGGTCGTGGCCAGGAGCTACTGGCGGGGAACGGCGGTTTATCGCGAAAGACTCATCGTCGGCGTCGCCGTACGCTACCGGCGATAGCCTAATCGGGGAGCCGGTTCGCAACTGGTCGAAGCAAAATAGGGTTAAACCGGGATCCAAGGAATTCCGAGCTTAGGCGACACGGACTCGATATCCAGCTGTTGAAATTATCTCCGCTTTTAGGTACCCTTCCTGGGTCAACGATGAGCTTGTCCCCACGATACGATACTAAATCTTCGGAAAAACAATCATCTCAACCTCAGCTCATACGGGCCCTCGGCCTGCGTGAGGGGCTGTCGATCCATATCGGGATGGTCATCGGCTCGGCCATCTTTGTCGTGCCGGCCACGATCGCGGGCCATCTTCATGCCATGGGCCCCATTCTCCTGGTTTGGATTCTGGGCGGATTCTTATCCCTCGTCGGAGCCCTGACCCTGGCCGAGCTCAGCTCTGTGCTTCCTCAAGCTGGAGGCCCTTATGTCTACCTCAGCCACAGCTTCGGCCGGGTCTGGGGCTTCATGTTCAGCTGGAATCATTTTTTCATCAACGCCGCCGGGTCCATCGCGGCCATCGCGGTGGCCTTTGCGACCTATCTCGGGCATTTCTTCCCCGCCCTTTCTCCTCAGAATTCGATCCTCAAGTTCCGTTATTCTCTTTTCGGTCATCCCCAAGAATTCACCTTCGGCTGGATCCAGATCGTGGCGATGGCCACGATCGCGCTCATCACCTTCATCAATGTGCGAGGGGTGAGATTCGGCGGGTGGGTGATGAACATCTTCACCCTCGCAAAAGTCGCCGCGCTCGTCTCTTTGATCATCGCCGTTTGCTTTTCGGGCAAGGGCAGCGCTGCGAACTTTTTGCCCTGGTGGCCCAAGGAGTGGACGAAAGAATTGACGGCCGCGTTCGGCCTTTCCATGATCTCGGCCCTGTGGGCCTTCGACGGATGGATCACCGTGACCCTGACCGCCGGGGAGATAAAGAATCCGAAACGAAATGTCCCACTCTCGCTCCTCTTCGGCACCCTCGTCGTGATTCTGCTCTACCTGGCCGCGAATCTCGCCTACGCCTATGTTATTCCCCTTAACGCGATGGCCGGTTCTCCGCGCATCGCGGCTGATGTGGCGCGGGTCGTGCTCGGCCCTCTTGGCGTCTCTTTGATCATTGCCGGCATTCTCTGCTCGACTTTTGGGACGACCAACGGGTCCATCCTGAGCGCTCCCCGGGCCATTTATGCGGCCGGCGCCGACGGGACATTTTCGAAGAGCTTCGGCAGAGTGCACCCTCGTTTCCGGACGCCCTCGGTCGCCATCACGACGATCGGAATCTGGGGAGGATTTCTCACCCTGAGCGGCCGGTATGACCAGATCATCTCCTACGTCGTCTTCGGCTCGTGGGGTTTCTATGCCCTGACCGCCTTGTCGGTCGTCGTGCTCAGGCGAAAAATGCCCGACGCACCGAGACCATACAAGGCCTGGGGATATCCGTACGCAACGCTTTTGTTCGTGGCCGTTGCGGGCTGGTTTCTTTACAACACCTTGGTCGAAGACACGCGAAACGCGATCATCGGCATCTTCTTGCTGCTTCTCTCCCTCCCGTTCTACTTCCATTGGAGGAGAAATAAGACCATAGAAAAATGACGCAAGCTCAAGGAGCGTGAGATGTCATCCCCGCCCTGGAAAAGCACCATATCCGGGTTGTTCGAAAGCAATTTTAGCTTGGAAGAGCCGGCCCACTTGAGAATTCCGCCGAAACCTATTATTATATCTATGAGTGGAGATAGGAAGCCCAGTGGCCCTGTCCCCAACTCCAAAACAGGAGGAGATCATGCCTTTCTGCCCCAAGTGCTGGGAGCAATACCCCAAGGATTTCATCGAGTGCACCACGTGCAAGATACCCTTGACCAAGGAAAAGCCGGAAGAAGCTGGACACGAACATCACCATGATGAGCCGGCCAAATCCGAGCCGACCAAAAAGAAGAAAAAATAAGGACTGATTTTTTCAGGGATCTCCGGGCGCAGCTGGGAAGTGCGCGGGAGAGAAGGCGGTGCTTTTTGGCCGTCAGGATTCCCCGGCTCATAGATCCAAAAATCGTTGGTGGCGATTTTCCCTTCGAGGGATTGACACCCCGGCAAGCGAAGAGGAGTCGGATACCTTAGTCTGCCCGGAGCTGCGGGGCCGGCGTCAACGTCCGCCTGATGATAGGGCAAGGCGGACATATAGGTAGTGACAATGAGCTTGCCCAAGCGCATGATCGGCCCGCTTCCGTCCGTTCTCATCCTGGTTCTATTATCAGTCTCTGCGTGTCCACCCCGGGCCTCGGGGTCCGCCGGTCGTTCGAATCGGAACCAGGATCATCTTGAGGTCCTGGGAACGATCTATCGCGAAGTCAAAGATCTCGGCAAATACCCCGGTGAGGACTTTATTAAAAGAGAGTTTTTTATCGGCCTGGATGACGATGATACCAACAAAGACCAACACGTTGTCGTTTTGATCCAGACGCTTGATGGCCAGGAGATCATGACCATCCAGATCACCGCTCTCGAAAAAACAAAAAACAACCCGAATGTCAGGTATGCAAAATCCATGAAAAACCTCTCCTGTTTCATCGCCGCGGGCATGGTCACGATGCGGAGCTCGGATTACGCCGAGACAGACCTCAAACGCCTGGCGCTTGATATTCTCCGGGCCGTACGGGACAAAAAAAAGCTGCTCAAAGAGCGATGAGACGCCATCCGATATCGGCCATCCGACATCTGTTGGACAGCCGAAAATCACGCTGAAGCTCCGAAGACATCCGGGCCGATTGACATTCAGCGCCGTGCCTTGATAAAGTCAGAGAACTATGGCCATCGGCCTTTACCATCTCTTCGTGGAGGAACATCCCATGAAACGTCGTCATCCGAGCATCAGGTTTGTTTTTCTTAGCAGTTTCTTGATTTTGGCGTTTGCGTCGGCTGCGAGCCACGCGCTGGCTTCCAAGAAGCCGCTCTCCTACGACGCTTACGACGGCTGGCGGTCGATCCAGGGGACGCAGATTTCGCGGGACGGCACATGGCTCGTTTACGCCCTTGTCCTCGAGGACGGAGACGGCGAGCTCGTCGCCCTGAACCTGAAAACAAACAAGGAGTTCCGTTCCGCGCGCGGAAAGCAGCCTGTGATCACAAGCGACGGCAAATTCGTCGCATTCACTATCGCGCCGCTCAAGGCAGAGGTGGACAAGGCAAAAAAGGATAAGAAAAAACCCGAGGAGCAGCCCAAGCCCGGCCTCGGCATCATGAACCTGTCTACCGGTGAGGTCTCAACGGTCGAGCGGGTCAAGAGCTTCAAGATCCCGGAAGAATCCGGCGCCTCGATCGCCTACCTCCTGGAGCCGCCGCTCAAGTCCGCTGAAGAGAAGAAGGCGGACGAAAAGAAGGAAGAGGCCAAAAAAGAGGAGGGCAAGGACCAAAAGAAAGAGGAAAAGAAAAAGGAGCCCGGAACAGACCTCATCGTCCGGGAGTTGGGCACGGGAAAGGAGACGAAGGTCGCCGAGGTTGTTGAGTACGCTTGGCCAAAGAGCGGTGTGTGGCTGGCCTACGGCGTCTCCTCCAAGACTCCGGAAAACGACGGCGCCTTCGCCCGGGAGACGGCCTCCGGAAAGACCGTCACCCTTCTTAAGGGTTTCGGGAACTACAAGGGCTTCGCCTTCGACGAGAAGGGCGGCCAGTTGGCCTTCACCAGCGACCGCGACGACTACAAGCCGGATAAATCCGTCTCCAAGCTCTACTATTGGGCGCTGCCTTCTGCGGCAGCTGTGGAACTCGTGTCGGCCCAGGCCAACAATTTCCCGGCCGGCATGGCCGTAAGCGAAAATGGCAAGCTCACCTTTTCGAAAGACGGCAGCCGGCTCTTCTTCGGCATCGCCACGGCTCCGAAGCAGGAGCCGAAGGACGCTCCGGAGCCTGTCAAAGTCGACATCTGGAGCTGGAAAGACCCCTATCTCCAGACCATGCAGAAGGTCCAGGCCGACGACGAAAAAAAGCGCTCCCTGATGTGCGTCATCCATTTCGGTCCCAAAGGGAAGAGGTTCGTTCAGCTGGCAACGGAGGAGGTGCCTGAGATCACACTGTCTGAGGACGCGAAGCTTGCCGTCGGCAGCTCCAACCTCCCCTATCGCCAGCTCAGCTCTTGGGATCAGAATTATGAGGACATTTATCTCGTAAGCCTGGCCGACGGCTCGAGGAAAAAGATCGTGGAAAAGTCGCGCTACGGCGCAACCATTTCGCCCGGCGGGAATTATCTGCTCTATTTTAATGATGGGGACCGGAATTATTACGCTTATCGCGTCTCGGATGGAAAAACGTTCAACCTGACCGGCAAGCTCGGCGTCGGCATCGTCGACGAAACCTGGGACATGCCGAGCGAGCCGCCTCCTTGCGGAACCGGGGGCTGGACGGATGGAGACAAGTCGGTCCTTATTTTCGACCGCTACGACATCTGGGAAATCTTCCCTGACGGGGGCGGAGCCAGAATGATCACGAACGGCGTCGGGCGCCGGGACAGACTTGTCTTTAGATACGAGGGCCTCGACCCGGACCAGAAAACGGTCCCCACCAAGGAAGCCATCGTCTTGACGGCCACCAATGACGTGACCAAGGCCTCAGGCGCATACCGAGTGACCCTCGCGAACCCGGCCGAACCGGGTCAAGTCATCATGATCGACAAGCTTTTCGACGGCCTCCTCAAAGCCAAGAACGCGGACGTCTACGCTTTCACCTGGCAGCGGTTCGATGAGTTCCCGAACCTGTGGGTGAGCGACGCCGACTTCGCCGGCGCCCACAAGGTAACCGACGCCAACCCTCAGCAGGCCGAGTACAATTGGGGGAAGGCCGAGCTCATTGATTATGTCAACGGGGATGGCATCGTCCTCCCGGCCGTCCTTATCAAGCCCGACGATTTCGATGGCTCGAAAAAATACCCGCTCATGGTCTATATCTACGAAACCATGGCCGACGGGCTGCACCGACATTATTCGCCGGCGCCTGGGACGAACATCAATTTCACCCGTTACGTCAGCAACGGCTACGTCATACTCCTGCCCGACATCATCTACAAGGTCGGCTACCCGGGGCCGAGCGCTCTCAAGTGCGTCATCCCGGCCGTGGAGAAGGTCCTCGGCATGGGTTTCATCGACCCGAAGCGCGTCGGCATTCAAGGCCATAGCTGGGGTGGTTACGAGATTTCCTACATGATCACCCAGACCGACATGTTCGCCGCGGTGGAAGCGGGCGCTTCGGTCGTTAACATGACGAGCGCCTACGGTGGCATCCGGTGGGGGTCTGGGATGTCACGGGCCTGGCAATACGAGAAGTCGCAGAGCCGGATCGGCGCGCCGCTCTGGTCGCGTGTCGCTCAATTCATCGAGAACTCTCCCCTCTTCTGGGTGGAGCGAGTGAACACCCCTTACCTCACCATTCACAACGACGAGGACGACGCCGTGCCCTGGTACCAGGGGATCGAGTTCTTCTCGGCCCTGCGGCACCTCGGCAAGGAAGCCTACATGTTCAACTTCAACGGCGAGAAGCACGGCTTGAGGGAGCGCGAGAACCAGAAATACTGGACCGTCTTCCTGGACGAGTTCTTCGACCACTACCTGCTCGGCAGGCCTCGGCCGGAGTGGATGGAGAAGGGCGTGCGCTACCTCGAGCGGGGGAAACGCGATGTCAACGCTCTTTTCAAGAAGCCCGAAGAGAAAAAAGCCGAGGAGCCAAAAAAATAAACGAACCGGTGCAACGGAGCCGGGGGCCGATGGTGGATTGTGCAGTTTTCATTTCAGAAAGGTCTTTTCAAAATAGGCACACGAATCTTTGATTGTTTGCTCAATAGGCAAATAATCATGATCGAATTCTGCGCGGCTTTTTGCATTTGAACAATGGGCTTTCCAGCCGCTCAGGCGCCCATAGGAAAAGGTCAGAAGAGGCGTGCTCCCCGTGAGATCGCTGACAATTTCCAGGACAAAGCCGGCCGCCATGACCAGTGCGGCGGGGACCCGCAGAGCATGTGTCTTTGTGCGCGCGTACCTGCCGATAAGCCGAATGACGTCTCGGTAGCTGGTGTTGGCTCCGGAAATCAAATATTTTTCCCCGACTCTTCCTCTTTCGATGGACTGAACGATGATCTCCACGAGGTCTCTCACATCGACGACGGCCAGGCTTCCCGAGAACGATCCAAAAAAAGGGCCACGATAGATCCGAAGATAAAGTTGATTGTGGGGCGTGAGAATATTCCCATCCCCGGGGCCCATAATCGAAGCGGGGCATAGAATGACGGCCTTGAGCCCCTTGAGCTTAACGGCTTCCTCCACGATTCGTTGACCCTCATACTTCGACGTCATGTAGTAGAAACTCGCTGGCCAGTTGAATGGTGTCGATTCGTCTGCCGGTCTTCCATTTTTATAAACGCCGACGGCGCCTACGGAAGAGATGTGGATCAGCCTTTCCACGCCGGTTTGAAGGCAGGCCTCGACAACGTTCCGGACTCCATCCCTGTTAACCCTGACTAAGCGAGAGCGGTCCTTTTGCCTGTACGAAATCAGGCCGGCGAGATGAATGACATGCGAGTGACCTTGGACCGCTTGAAGAACGGCCGCTTCGTCCGTGATATCGCCATGATAGATATCGACATCTTCTTTTGCCCAATTCCCGGGAATCGCTTCCCCGGGGAGGACGAAAGCGGAAAGACGTTCCCCGCCGCGCTTTTTCAGGAGCGCTGGAATGAGGACTGATCCGACAAATCCGGTTGCCCCTGTTACCAAGATCCTCATGTTCTTGAAGGATGAATGCCGCTTTGCCTCTGAGCTCTATCCTGGATTTCTTTTCCGACCATGAGTGACATCGTCGGTCGGCTCTTTTCGAGTCCTGTACCATCGGACGGCTTTCCCCACGGCGTCTTTGAGGCCGTCCTCCGCTTCGAAACCGATCTCTTCCCGGAATTTCGAGCCGTCATAGAGCCAGTAGTGCCTGCGCGCGGCACTGACGCCTCCCCGGGTGAGGAGAGGGACTCCGCCAGAAACTCGCGCGGCGACCTCAGAAATTCCGGCCAAGATGTACTGGAACCAGAAGGGAACTTTCAACAGAAAAAATCGCACACCCAGACATTCGGCGACGGCATCGGAAATTTCGCTCCAGCGATAGGCCCGGGAATCCGTGACAAAATAAACTTGGCCCGAAGCCTCTTTTTTGTCTGCAGCCATGATCAGGGCCCTGACGGCGTCATCCACGGAACACAGGCTTGTCTGCACATCCCCGTTCCCGATAACGGGCAGGATTCTTTTGGCCATCAGTTTCACGGCTTGGTGGAGTTCATTCTGCCGCGGGCCAATCACATTTGGAAAACGGAGGATGACGATCGGGATCAAATTCTGAAACGGCGCGAGTGCCTCTTCGGCCAAGAGCTTGCTCCGACCGTAATCCGAAACGGGACGACAGGCAGAGCCTTCATCCAGGGCCTTCCGTTTTGGGCTGGGACCGGTCGCGCTGATACTTGAGACAAAGACGAACTTCTTGAGGTCCCGAGCCTCGGCCGCGCAAGCCTCGATGAGGTTTTTCGTGTAGAGGACATTCGCCTGGTAGTAAGTCTCCCAATCGAGGGCCCTGATGGCGGCCGCGCAATGGAAGACATAATCCATGCCTTTGACAACGTTCGCCAAGGAATCCGGATCCCGGTGATCGGCCGAGACGATGGACACGTCAAGCCTCTCAATGAGACCGAGGCGGCTGGTCTTTCTGACCAAGCAGGAGACTTGATGACCCTGGCGAAGAAGCCCTTCGACGAGATGGCTGCCGATAAACCCCGTGCTTCCGGTGACCAGCGTTTTCATCTCTTCTACCATATCATATCTCAATAACAAAGCAATACTCGCGGCATTACGGTTCTGCTTAACTCTTCGCTTAGATGGAGGACCTTGAGATGCGCGTCTCAAGGGGTCTAGGTCCCTGGACAATGAACGATGGACATTTGTCGCGGGGCTGGTTTAAAATCTAACAATGAAACGCGCCTTGCAGTCCATGGGTTTCTTTCGCCATGACGAAGCGATCCTAAAAAAAATCCACCAGTCCTCTCTCGACATCATCGAGAGCTGCGGCATCAGGTTCCATTCCAATGAGGCCCTCGAAATTTGGCACGGATGCGGGGCGAAGATCGACGGCCACCTGGTCCGCGTCAATGGTGATGTGATCGTGCAGGCGCTGAAAAAGGCCCCCCCCAGTCTGGCCTTATATTCCCGCGACGGAAAGCACGATCTGACCGTTGACGGAGAGCACACTTATTTCTGCCAGGATGGATGTTCCGCTCTCACCCTCGATCCGCAGACCGGAGCCAGGCGCTCGTCGCGCAAAGAGGATGTCGAAAAAATGGCGCTGATCGGCGACTATCTCGAAACGATAGATGTCGTCTCGCCGATGGTGAGCGCCCAGGATGCGCCGCTGCGGGCCATCCCGGCACATGAATTGGAGGCCTGCTTTGTCAACTCCGGCAAACACGTCATCACCGTTTCGGTTTCCGATGCCCGCCAGGCGCGCTCGCAAATCGACCTGGCGGCTGCCGTTGCCGGGGGGAAAGATGCTCTGCGCCATCGGCCGCTTTTCACCAACGTTATCTGCACGATATCCCCGTTGACCCAGGACCGGGGAGGCATTGGAGCCGCCCTAGAATTCGCCAGGGCGGGAATCCCCGCAGGTTTGTACAGTATGGCCACAGCCGGGGTGACTTCTCCGGTTACGTTGGCCGGGACCATGGCGGTGCTGAACGCCGAAGTGATCTGCGGCCTGGCGCTCCTCCAGATCGCGGTGCCCGGGTGCAAGATCTTTTATGCCGGCGGTCCGGCGACGATGGATCTTCCGACGGGAAACTATACCTCAAGCTCGCCGGAGGCCCTCTGGCTGAGGCTCATGGTCGCAGAGATGGCCAACTTTTATAATCTGCCTTCGATCGTCGGCTCCGGCGCCACCATGTCCAAAGATCTGGGACCCCAATCGGCCTGGGAACACGCTTTCTCTTTTCTCCTCAATTCCCTCGCCGGCGCCGACCTTCTCTTCGGGCTGGGCCTTTTGGACGGATCAAACCTGCTCACCTATGAGGGGCTCGTGCTTGACGCAGAGATCGGAGCGACCGTGCGACGGCTCCTATCGGAAGTCGACCTGAGCGATGACGCATTTGCTCTGGATATTATCAAAGAATTGGGCCCGGGCGGAGTCTATATAGATACGATGCATACGGTTGAGCATATGCGCTCTGCCTTGTCCGTTCCCACCCTCAGCAATCGGGACAGTTATGATCAATGGTCTAAGAAAGGCGCCCTCTCACGTGTCGATGCGGCCCGATTGAAAACAAAGCAGATATTGGAAACCCACCGGCCCCCGGCTCTTTCGGATGACATCAGACGGGAGATGGCCGACGTACTGGCCGCGTATGAACAGACATCCTGATTTTTAATCCCGGGCGCAGCGCGCCATTGACTCTTGTCGCCCCATGTGTTAAGAATTTCCTCAATCGGATGGAGGGACAATGAACCGCAAACTCTTGGCTTATTCTCTCTTTGTCTTCCTGATTTTCTTGTTTCATGGCGCGGCCGACGCCGGCCAGAAAAATGCCCCCGCGTCCAGAGAGGAGGTCTCCCAACCCGTCTACGAATTCAAGGTTGAAACGGGCTGGCTCAAGCTGAAAGATGGAACGAGGATATCGGCCACGTTTTACAAACCCGCTCCTCGCTCCCCCGGCGAAAAATTCCCTGTCATCTTCGAATTCCTGCCTTACCGCAAAGACGACTCCGGCTACCTCGGGACCTATCCGCAATACTCCTATTTCGCCCGCAGAGGCTTCATCATGGTCAGGGCAGATCTTCGCGGAACCGGTTCATCAGAAGGTCTCTTTCCGCTCCGCGAATACTCCGATCAAGAGATGGCCGACGGCCTCGAACTCATCGACCAGATTTCGAAGCTTCCCGAGTCCAACGGCAACGTCGGGATGTGGGGAATTTCCTGGGGCGGATTCAATGCCATCCAACTGGCCATGCGACGGCCGCCCGCCCTCAAGGCTATCCTTTCCGGTTGCGCGACGGATGATCTCTACCACGATGACATCCACTACATCGACGGCGCCATCCACGTCGACGAGTGGGCTTTCTGGTTCGACCACGCCAAGGCCATTCCAAAATCGCCCGATTATCCTCTGGATGAGGATTATTTCAAGAACCGCTTCGAATCCTATCCGGGCCTCCTGACTTATTTCAAGCAGCAGAAGGATGGGGACTTCTGGCGCAAGAATTCGCTCCGCTGGCAGTTCGATAAGATCCAGATCCCCTGTTATCTTATCGGCGGCCTTCTCGACGGCTACCGGGACAGCATCCCCCGCATGCTCGAAAACATGAAGGTCCCGATCAAGGCCGAGATCGGCCCCTGGAATCATGCCTGGCCAGACGACGGGCTGCCCGGTCCCAACTATGAGTGGCGGCATGAAGCCGTCCGCTGGTGGGACCAGTGGCTCAAGGGCAAAAACACAGGCGTCCGCGACGATCCGAGGTTCACTTTTTTCCTGCGCGAAGGACACGAGCCGGATTTTCAACTGATGAAGACGCCCGGGCGCTGGGTCTCGGACGATTGGCCCATCCCGGGGACAACCTGGAAGAAGCTTTTCCCGGCCGAGAATCATCAGCTCTTGGACAGCGCAGGGAAGCCTGTCGACGAATCTCTGCGCTACATTCCGAGCTACGGCATAAACACAGGCATGTGGTGGGGTGAGCCCACTGACGACATGCGTGTCGACGATGCCGGGAGTCTCGTCTTCGACAGTCTGCCGCTCGGGAAAGGGTTCGAAATCGTCGGATTCCCCCAGGTCCACTTAAAGGTTTCGTCGGACGCCTCGACCGCCCACTGGGTCGCGAGGCTCGAAGACGTCTTCCCGGACGGCGCGGCGTCGCTCGTGGCCGGCGCGCTTCTTCCCGGGGCGCAGCGGAATTCCCGCCTCGCACCAGAGCCTCTTGTTCCGGGAAAGAGTTACGACCTTGCCTTTGAGATGCACTTCACGACTTGGGCGTTCAAGCCAGGCCACCGCATCCGCCTTTCCGTCACCAATTCGCTGTTCCCCATGATCTGGCCGACCCCCTTCCCCATGACGACAAAACTCTATGCCGGAGTGGAAAACACGCGTATCGAACTCCCGGTGATCCCCATGAAAGAGCGCCAAGCGCCGAACTTCAAGGCGCCGGAGCCCCACGAAGAGGCCAAGGACGCCCGCAGCTTGGGAGGAGATACCTGGCCTCACGGGATTTATGAATGGAAACGCGATTTCGAGCGCGGCGTCGTCAGCGTCAATTGGCAAGGCAAGAGCAGCCACGAGATCAGAGGCGTCCGCTACGAGGCAACGGAAAAGAATTATTATGAGGTCAACGAGAAGAATCCGGTCCAAGCCCGCTTTCTGGGCGAAGACAGCGACCGAATATTACTCCCTGGAAGGAATATTTACCTGCTGACCAAGGGGGTGATCACAGCCGACGAAAAGAATTTCTTCGTGACCATCACGCGCCAGATCTTCGAAAACGATAAGCTTTTGCGCCAACGGGAATGGAAAGAGACCATTCCGCGGATGTTCAACTAGAATTCCAGTTTCAACCCGACCTGGGCCCGCCGCGGGTATGGGATCTGGGACGGCTGGAGATAGATCGTCGACCACTCATCAAAATTCTCAAAATTCAAGTTCGTCTTGGCATTGAAGACATTGAAGATATCGATCAGCGCGCTCAGCCTGAAGTTGCCGTAGAGAGAGAAGGATTTCTGCAGCCTGAAATCCAGCATGCTCAAAGCGTCGAATCTGTGGGTTCCATCCCTGGGCGCGGCCAAAATGACCCGCCTTCCCTGGGCCGGATAAACCTGGACTCTTGACGTGTAGGGTCTTCCCGACAGCCACTGGAAATTCGCGCTGGCCATGATGTCCCAGGGGAGGCTATAGCCCGCTTGGAGTTTAAAGACCCAGGTGCGGTCAAATTGCATCAACCCTTTGGCATTTGTCCAATCATTGGGATCTTTGCCCGTGTTGTAAGAAGTCTCAGCGATGATCCCCAACTGCCTGGTTCCCGTGCTGGGAGAGATTGTTGTGAGACCCTCGGACCTGGACCAGGTCACCGAAGAATTGAAAAGCCATTTGTCCGAAAATCTCTTATTGAGGCTAATGACGAGGCCTTTGTACGTCTGTTCGAATCCCTTCGGATTGGCCAGCACATATCTATTTTCACCCACGTTAAGCTGATCATAAACCATGTAGGACTGGCCGTTATCCGGAGAAACCATGGGCACCAGATTGTACCTTCCTCCCACATTCTCAAGGGCGACCTGGTGAACTTGTCTTTTATAAACCCCCATGATCTCGATTGAAAAATTTGGAGAAATCTCCCTCTCCAGGCCGGCAGAGACCTGGTCTGAAACCGGGGCTTTAAGTCCCGGGGCCAGAGACCAGCCGAACGACCCGGTGATAGAATTGTACTGCACCCATTGAGACCCATCCCAGTAATAAGCTGCCCAGTCTGTATTATTAGGACCAGGCCATTCAAAGGTCCCCACATAGAGAGGGTCAAAATACCGCCCATAATGGGCCTTGAAAAGGGTTTTTTTGTCAGAAGTCAGCTGCCAGGCGAACCCGATTCGAGGAGAGATGGCGTTCCAGGTTATCAGGTCTTTGATTTGGGGGGTCTTCTGTCCAGCGACCTTGTGCCAGCCGGACCAGAGGTCGAAAGATGGGATGCTTCCTTTATAATTGTCATACCTGAGGCCGATGTTGAGCGTCAGGCGTTTTCCGATCTTCCATGAATCATCAAAAAAGACGCCGATATTGTCGACTTTGCCGCCATAATAAAAAGGTTGCTGGGTGTAGAGATAATAGTTATAGCCGCCATAATCATAGTAGAGCTTCCCGCCGCTGTAACCGCAGATCGACCCCTGCTCTCCCCTGTTGAACTGAACGCCCATCTTGAATTCATGATCGCCCCCCAAAAAATCCTCGGCGAAATGAGATACGCTGGCATGGGCTTGAAACCGGGAATAGTAAGCGTAGTAAGGCCATAGGGGCGCGCCGGATTGAATCCCCGTGTTGAGATCGATATGGACGGGATCATCGAGCGTGGAACCATATTGATTGAGCCCGTCATCTTTGCTCCGGTAACCTGCCGTTTTTAGCTCCAGAAACGTGCTGCCGCTGATGAGCCAGGTATACATGACGTTCCAGTTGGGAATTTTCGTTCGCCATGTCCTTGTCGCTTCCTTTGTCAAAGTGGGATTGGGCACTTCGGGATAAGCCCAGTTTCTGTAGGCTATGACTCCTACCAACTTGTGTTTGGTTGAGATTTGAAAAGAGAGTTTGAGGAAATAGTTATCCTCCTTGGTCGCGGAATGATATTGGGGATTTTCTTTCCAGGCCGTCGCGTCATCGCGGGTGACGTTAGCCGAGCCGAAGAACCATAGTTTATCCCTGAGAACAGGCCCTCCCAGGGTGAAGGCTCCGTCCAGGAATTCGTGGCGATGGTAAGAATAAAATTCCCGAGGCGGAGGGTTGTTATCGCCTGTCAATGATTGAAATTGGCCGTAATAGCCTAGGCTTCCAGAGAGGATGTTCCCGCCGGATTTGGTGACAATATTGACGACCGCTCCCGAGAAGCTTCCGTACTCGGCCGGCGCCCCTATGCCGGACACTTCGACCTCTGTAAAGAGATCCTGGTTGGGGAAAAGATAGGTGTCGCCTTGGCGCGGATTCGTGATATCCAGGCCGTCGATCTGGAAGGCATTGGATTCATTATTCGAGCCGAAGGCACTCATGAGAGGACTTCCGCTATAACCTGATAGGGTGACAATGCCCGGAGTCTGTTTGATGACATCGATAAAAGAATATCGTCCGGAAGGGATCTTTTCCAAAAGGTCCTTATCGAAGTTTGTGGACATCCCCGAACTCGTCACATCAACAACTGGAGATTCGGCGGTCACCGTTACAGATTTTTCAAGAGTGGCTTGCTTCATGGTAATATCCACGGTGACGGTGCCCTTGACGCTCACCCTGATATTCATCCGTTCGACCGTCTGAAACCCCTGGAGGCTGAAAACGACCTTGTAAAGCCCGGGCGGAAGGTTGACAAAACGGTACAATCCCCTCTCATCCGAGAGCTGCGTCTGAGTGCCTCCCATGAGCTCGCTGCTCGAGATCCCAACGGAAACGGCCGGCAGGGGCGCCCCGCCCTCATCCGAGACCGTCCCCTTGATATTCCCCGTTAGCCTCTGGGCATACGACACCCCCGACCCAAAGGCCAGAATGATAGCCGGAAGGATAAAGAGTCTGACGGATTGCCTTCTAATGTTCATCGTCTCCTCCCCATGAAAAAACGACTCAGCCGTGTTGATGAAGCTTGATTTTCCCTCATGCGTACGATTAACTAATAATTAGAAAGAGGGGACTTTGTCAAGCTGTGCCGCCGCCGTCGACCACCAGGACCGCTCCGGTCACAAATGATGATTCATCCGAGGCCAGGAAAAGCGCGGCCGTGGCGATCTCTTCCGATTTCCCGACGCGCCCCATCGGCCGGTTCGCGGCTGCGGCCAGATATTCCTTCCAGGCCATGCCCCGAAGCCTGGCGTCGACCGGAAGCATCGGAGTATCGACATCACCGGGACAAATGCAGTTCACCCGGATCCCCTGCCGGCCGTGGTCGATGGCCATCGCCTTAGTCATGAGCACGACACCGCCTTTGGATGCGCAATACGAGACCGCCTTGTCGCCTCCCACGATTCCCCAGCCTGAGGAATTGTTGATGATGACGCCCTTCTTCGCGGCGATCATTGCGGGAAGGGCATATTTCGACATCAAAAAGGTGCCCTTCAGGTTGATATCGATCGTCAGGTCCCATTCTTCTTCGGTACACTCGACAGCCGTGCGAGGATAATAAACTCCGGCGTTATTGAACAAAATATCCAGCCGGCCGTAAACCCGGATTGTTTCCCCGACCGCGCTCCTGCAGTCATCCGCGGAGCGGACGTCGCAGGGAACGAAGAGGGCCGTGCCGGCCGCTCTCTCTATCTCTTCCACGACCCGCAGGCCCCTTTCCTTGTCTCGTCCGGTAATAACGACCTTGGCTCCCTCTTGAGCAAAGAGGAGCGCCGTGGCCCGGCCGATCCCCGAATTTCCGCCCGTTATCAGAGCGACTCTTTCTTTCAGACGCTTTCTTTGGATCATTGTCTTTTAACCTTTTTCTCGGCACGCTGAATAATCTTTCGCAGCTTCTTCTTGATATCGCGAGGCAATTCTTCAACCTTACGGTCGGCCAGGATGTGTTCCACTCTCTCCTGGGCCCTCTCCAGAAGACTCTTCCCTCCCCTGCGAATCCAGGCGTCGTGAGTCTCTCGTTCAAAAATCTCAGGATACCATCTCTCCCGGTAATGACGGATCGTGTGCTCCGTGTGCAGGAATTGTCCGTCGGGGCCGACCTCGGCGATGACGTCCAGGGCCAGGGCCTCGTCGTCGACCTCGATATCGCGGCCAAAGGCTTTGATCCAGCTCACGATCTCATCACAGATGGCCAGTTGGGACAGAGAAAAAGCGAGTCCGGACTCCAGACACCCGAGGTCATGGATGATGTTCGCCCCGGCCAGCGTTTCCACGAGAAGGCTCAGAGCCGCCTCTGCGGCCGCCTGCTGGTCCACGATTTTGGATTCGGAAGCGCCGCCAACCGAAAACATCGGGAGCTTGTAAAAATGACTCAGGGCTTCTGTCGTCCCCCTCTCCGGCTCGGAGCGGGGAGAGACAAGGGTTTTCATGTCTAGATGGCCCGGCGGCATGCCGGTGACAATGACGGGCGTGCCCTCCCGTTTCAGTTGGGCCAGCGTCAACCCCACGAAGACCCCGGCATAATCCAGAGCGATGGAACCGGCCGGCGTGCTCGGGCTCGCGACTCCGGCGGTCGAAGAGGGGATGTAGAGTACGGGAAGATTTTTTGAGGCCAGGTAAAGAAGTTTTTCGAGTCCCTCCTTATTGTGCCGGAGGCCGGACGCGACACTTATGTGGCAGGCGACAAATGGCTTTTCCCTGAGCGCCTCCTCTCCCCCGGCCACCAACTCAGCCATTTCGACGCAATCGACACAGCCTTCGAAATCGCGGGTCCCAAAAATGATCGGTTTGATCGTTGAATTTAACATCGCCTCCATCTGGTATCGATCTGCGATGGACGTGTTCACATCAATGGGCAAGAGCAGGGACATGACAAAATCGATGTTGAGCAGGGCGTCGCAGAGCGCCAGGCCCGCCCTCACGTCGTTCAGAATGGGCTTTCGGCGGATTCCGGTGCGCAGGTCAACGACATTCAGGCAATCGGAGCCGGGACCGTAGAAACAGTTGTCCCCCTCGACGGGCATACCGGGATAGTGGTAGCGGTCAAAGAGGACGATTTTTTTGGGAACTGTCGAGAGGGCTTTCTCGATGAGATGAGAAGGCAGATGGACCAGATTTCCATCCGTAACCCTCGCCCCCGCCTTCTTGAGCAGGTCAATCGCCTCATCCAGAAACAGACGAACTCCCACCCGCTCGAGGATTTCGAGACTCGCCCAACAGATCCTGCGCGATTGTTCTTCCGTCAAGCGAGGGAAGCGAAAAGCCATTCTTCTGCTCCTTCCTCGGATTTCAGGACATATGTCGGTTTGCCGATCGCGTCCTCACTCCAAATACCCACGGCCGCGGCCAAGCCGATCGCGGGCATCCTCGATTCGCTTTGAGAGTCATTGTTTGACTCTCTTCCCCTGAAAAGGGCTGCCGCCGCCGAAATTAAGCACAAGCTCATCAAACCGGCCGTTTTTGTCTTTGACGAACGTGACTTCGACTCCGTTTTCTTGGCCGAAAAATTTCGTCTCGGACTCGGGCAGAAGTTCGAATTTGAGCTGGCCCGGAGGGGCGATAAACAAACGGCCGTTTTCAGCCGAGAGAATCAGAATGAAATCGGGCGTGATCTGATATTTGCCCACGTACAAATCCAGGATTTTGGGATCTATCGTCTTGACCTCTTTCACCTTGGGGAGGAGATCGGCGATTCCATATTCCCGGCCGATGCTCCGCTGGATCTCGGAAACAAGATAGGAGCCGTTGTCGCCGTTGGTCATCACCGCCACTCCCACCCCCTTGACCGGATAAAGGACAAAATTGCATCTGTACCCTTCGTTGCTTCCGCCGTGCTCGAAAGCGAAGCTCTCCCCTTCTCCGATGAGCTGAAGGCCGAGTCCCCACGGATCAAGCTGCCGGGTGAGCATCTTTTTGGCCGTCTCCTGGCTGATAATCTTGTCCGATTTCCCCGACCAGGCTTGGGCGATCATGATCGCAAAACGGGCCAGGTCGGAGGGAGTCGTCCAGAGCCCGGCCGCAGCCATCTCAGGATAGGTGTGCCACTTCCCTTTCACGGGCAGGCCGTCCGGACCGTGGGCCAGGGCTTCGGTCCCCCATCGGCTTTCCGGCAAGGGCTGAATATAAGTGCTCTGGCTCATTCCCACGGGCCTGAGGACGAGCTCGTCCATGATCGTGGGGAACGGCTTCTTTTCGACATCCATGAGAAGTTGCTGCATGATCGTAAAGCCGCCCCCGGAATAACGGAATTGGCTTCCGGGCAGAATATCGACGCGGATGGCCGCAGAGTTGGAGGGCTTTGCTCCGTCCAAAATCTGCCTCAACGTGGGAACTGGCTCCCCCTGGGCATAGCCGCGGAAACCATGGACGGTGAGTCCGGCGGAGTGACTCAGGAGCTCCCGAAGAGTGACTTTTTTTTTCGCCGTGAACGAATTTTCCGGCACTTTCCAGGAGAGAAGCTTCGCATTCACGTCCTCATCCAGGTCGAGGACACCATCCTGGACCAGGCGCAGCGCAGCCAGAGCAGCCACTGGTTTGCTGATGGAAGCCGCCTGAAAAAGTGTCTCTGCGAGGACCGGGCTATTTTTCCCTGCCTCTTTAAGGCCATAACCCTTCGCCCATTCGATCACAAGGCCTCTGATCACGGCAATGCTGACGCCGGGGACCTTGTAATAGCACATCCGGTCGGAGAGCTTCATCGGCGACAGGGGCTGGCCCTTGATTTGAACAGCTCCGAGAAGACCGGCCTCAACGCGGGCGATTCTCTCTCCAAGATCTGTGTCCTTTTGGGAGGCAATGACCCCTATGGGAATAGATAAAAGAATCACTAAGGCAATAACTAAGAACTTTTTGTCACGAGACATTTCGAACCACCTCGCTTTTTGAGTGTCTTATACCAGAGGCTCCAGTTTCTGTCAACGGAGGCCATCAGGCAGCCGCGCTTTCCCAAACTGGGGGACGTTCCCCAAGGGGACACCCTTCGTCTCTTGAGAACCTTTCCATCCCTGGAAGCTCAAATGGCGAGCTCTAGATCATCAAGGGTGTCCCCTTGGGGAACGTCCCTGTTCTCTTTTCCGATTGACAGACGACTGTTTTTCGATATCATCTTACTGCCCGAAAGAGAAGGCTGGAAATGCAAAAACGGCGCCTCGATCCTGAGTCAATATTTGAATTCGCGAACCAGAAGGGCGAAAATATAAGAGGACTCACAAGTATGGCCAAAACAAGAATCTGGCTCTCGATGTTTATCGCCACGGCGTTCTTCTGCCTGCCTTGCCTCTCCTCAGGAGATGAGGAAGCCGTCCAGGCAAGGGGGTTTCTTTCCCGTGACAAGATCCATCCCGGGGAGATCTTTAAAATCGCCGTCGTGCTTACGATCAACGGCGGATGGCACATCAACGCGAACCCCGTCAACGATGAATTTCTGATTCCGACGACGCTGACCGCTGAAGAGAACAACGGCTTCCGAGTCCTCCAGACCTCTTATCCGCAGCCAAAAACGGGCAAGTTCGAGTACTCCGAAGTTGAGCTCCAGATCTATTCGACCGATGCGGTGCTGGGCCTCGCGGTAAAAGCAGACGAGAGTATGGCTTTGGGCGGCCATAAACTCAAGCTGAAAGTGAGCTACCAGGCCTGCAACGACCGTTTCTGCTTGCCGCCCAAGGAAATCGGGCTCGAAATTCCGGTGGAGGTCGTGCCGGGCTCTGAGGCCAGCAAGGAAATAAACCAAGATATCTTCGCCAAGATTCAATTCCCAAAAGAGATCAATTAAGTCAGGTGGAATCTTGAACAAGGAGCTTTTACGAAAACTACCTTCCGTGGACGCCCTCCTCGCCCATCCGGACGCCGCTGCCCTCATAGAGACCTATGGACGTGAGGCGGTGCTCCGCCGGGCGCGCGCCGCGATTGACGAGCTGAGGGCAAAGATTTTGAAAGATGCATCCCCCTCCGTCGTAGAAGATGACCTGGCTCTTGAGAGCGTGACCGCGAAGCTCCGGCTTGACCTCGAAGCGAGAATGGCGCCATCGCTGCGAAAAGTGATCAACGCGACAGGCATTCTGATGCATTCGGGATTGGGACGGGCGGTTCTCTCCAGGGAGGCGGCGCAGGCGCTCGCACTGATCAGTGACGGGTACTGCAATCTGGCCATCGACCGCGAAACAGGGCGGCGCGGCGACCGTTACAGCCATGTCGCCGGGCTTCTCTGCGAACTGACCGGAGCCGAGGCAGCCGTCGTCGTCAACAACAACGCCGCGGCGACGGTCCTGATCCTTAACACCCTGGCCAAAGGAAAGGAAGTCATTCTCTCCCGAGGACAGCTCGTCGAAATCGGCGGGTCTTTCCGGATGCCCGAAGTCATGGCCACATCGGGGGCGATTCTCCGGGAAGTGGGAGCGACCAACAAAACTCACCTCCGCGATTACGAATCTGCCATCAGCGAGCGCACCGGCGCCATTATGCGTGTCCATCACAGTAACTACAGGATCGTGGGCTTTGCCGAAGAACCTGGGATCGGAGAGCTGGTTGAGCTCGCAAAAAAACACCAGGTGCCGGTCATCGACGACCTGGGCAGCGGCGCCCTGATTGACCTCAAAGGCTACGGTCTCGAGGCCGAACCGCTGGTCCACACAAGCCTTGCGGCCGGCGTCGACGTTGCCTGTTTCTCGGGTGATAAGCTCATCGGCGGCCCTCAGTCGGGAATAATCGTCGGCCGGGCCGCTGTCGTTTCGCAGATCAAAAAAAACCCCTTGATGCGGGCCTTTCGGGTCGGGAAGCTAACGATTGCGGCCATGGAGGCCACGCTTAAGTTGTTCTTAAACCTCGAGAAAATCAACGAAACCCATCCGCTCTACCGGATGCTTTCCTCGAGTCCTAAAGAACTGGAGCGGCGGGCCAAGAAACTTGCTGTCAGGCTCCTCAAGGTCCTTCCGGAAAAAGCGATATTTTCGATTGAGGACAGCGGATCCCAGGTAGGAAGCGGATCCGTCCCCATAGAAACGATCCCCACTAAAGTGCTGGCCGTAAGGCCGTTGGACATCTCAGTGGATGCGCTGGCCAGAGGCCTCCGCTTTCACGAGCCGCCTGTTTTTGCCAGGGTTTATAAAGATTATGTCCTCTTCGATTTGCGGACAATCCAGCCCGAGGAAGACGTCTTGGTTGAGAAGGCGATTCTGGAGATCCTCGGCCCGTAGAGAGGGAATCGGACGATGATCGATTACCAGAAGCGCAAGCGCATCATGGGCCGCTCGATCAAGCTCGGTCACTGCATCTGCAACCCCAAAGAGCCCTGCCCATGCGACCTCTTCAAACAGAAAAATATCTGCCTCTGCTCCGGGGAACGGGAAGAAGAGGCCGTCGAAGAAGTCCATCTGACCGGGCTGGTCGAGAACGCCGGCTGCGCTTCCAAGATCAGCCAGGAAGACCTGAAAAAAGCCCTGGCCGGTCTCCCCGAGATTTTTGATCCCCGGGTCCTGGTGAGCGCCAGCACCTGCGACGATGCCGGAGTCTTCAAGATCTCGAGCCGGATGGCCCTCGTCCAGTCGGTCGACGTCTTCACCCCGGTCGTCGACGACCCCTATATATTCGGCCAGATCGCCGCCGCCAATTCCGTGAGCGACATCTACGCGATGGGCGGGAAACCGCTCACCGCCCTCTCCATCATCGCCTTTCCGATCGAAAAGCTGAGCCACCGCATCATGAACAAGATGCTCCAAGGCGGGATCGATAAGCTGAAAGAAGCGGGGGTAGCCTTGCTCGGTGGCCACAGCATCAAGGACAAAGAGATCAAGTTTGGTTTTGCCGTCACGGGGACCATCAATCCAGCCCGGATTATCACCAATGATACGGCCAAACCCGGAGACCTCCTCGTCTTGACCAAGCCTATCGGGACCGGGATATTGAGCTTTGCCCGGCAACTGTGCAGGGCGCCGGAGGAGGGATTGCGCGAAGCCGAACGATCCATGACCGAGCTCAACAAGGCCGCCGCAGAGGTCATGGTCAAAATGGGCGTCCGCACGGCTACGGACGTAACAGGCTTCGGGCTCGCCGGACACCTGAGTGAGATCGTCTGCCAGAGCGGCGTTACGGCAGAGGTCCAGGCGGGCAATATCCCCCTCTTTGCGGGAGTACTCGAATTGGTGAGGGAAGGACTTATTTCGGGCGCGATAGAACGTAACCGTGAGTATTCGGCCCAGTTCATCCAGAGGGCGAAAGACGTCAGCGACGACATGGAAACGATCCTTTATGACCCACAGACCTCGGGCGGGCTTCTCATGGCCATCGAAGAGAAAAAGTCGAAAGCCCTGCTAAGAGAGTTGCTGAGACGCGGCGTCGGGCGGGCGGCCGTCGTGGGCAGAATCACGGCAAAATCCAAAGGCAAAATCAGGCTCAAAAAATAAACCCGCCGGCCGAAAAGCCATGTCAGGAAAAGAACACGTCATCGTCGGGACGGCGGGACACATTGACCACGGCAAGTCCTCGCTCGTCAAGGCCTTGACCGGGATCGATCCTGACACCCTCCCCGAGGAAAAAGAGCGCGGCCTGACGATCGAGCTGGGGTTTGTCTTCTTAGAGGCCCCGGACTACGAGAAACAGATTGTTTTCATCGATGTCCCCGGCCACGAAAAATTCATCAAGACGATGGCCGCCGGCGCCAGCTCCATAGACGCCGTCATGCTGGTCATCGCGGCAGACGAAGGGATCTGCGTCCAGACCCGCGAGCATTTCGATATCCTGCAGCTCCTGGGAGTCAATCTCGGAATCGTCGCGCTGACAAAGGCGGACTTGGTGAACCAGGATCAGATACTCGAGCTGACCTTTAAGATTAAAGATCTCGTCAGGGGAACATTTCTCGAGGGCGCGCCGATTGTCCCGGTATCCTCGGTGAGCCGCCAGGGAATCAATGAAATCAAGGCTGAGCTCATCGCTCTCGGCCGGCGAATCAAAAAACGGGCGGATAGCGGCGTCTTTCGGATGCCTATCGACCGGATTTTCTCTATCCGTGGATTCGGCACCGTCATCGCCGGGACCATTCTCTCCGGGGAGGTCAGGGTGGGAGACGCCCTCGAAATCTATCCGGAGAGTCTCGAAGTCCGAGTCCGAGGCATCCAGGTCCACAATGAAAAGGAAGAATATTCCGGTCTTGGGAAGCGCACCGCGATCAACCTCCAGGATATAAATAAAGAGCTTCTCCGTCGGGGCCAGGTCGCCGCGGCTCCCAAATCTCTATTGGCCACGATCCGGTTGGATGCCCGCCTGAACCTCCTCAAGAGCTACGGCCGGGAGCTGAGAAACCGGGAGAGGATCCGCCTCCATATCGGGACCGACGAAGTCATCGCCCGGCTGGTGCTGCTCGAAAAAAGATCCGTGCAGCCGGGAGAGTCCTCATTGGCCCAATTCATCTGCGAGGCTCCGACTGTCGCTTTGCCGGGCGACCGCTTCGTTATCCGCTCGTTTTCGCCGCTCACGACGATCGGAGGCGGGATAATTCTTGAAGGCGCGCCCGAAAAACACAAGAGAGAGGATCCTCTAGCCATAGAAGCACTTAAGAAGCTCGAGGGGAGCCTGGGAGAGTTTGTCGAGCAGATATTTTTCAAAGCTGGATTCCGCCCCCAGAGCGCACAAGACGTGGCCATACGCGCCGGAAAGAACGTGAGCGATGTTAAGGAGGCGATTGATAAGCTGGTTGGGCAGGGAAAACTCGTTCCATTGGCGGCCGATCCAGACGGAATGTACATCCACCACAATGTTTATGCAAAGCTGGGCGAAAACCTGCTTTCCGCGGCCCGCGAATACTTCGAGACTTATCCGCATCGTCTTTTCATGCCCGCAGCCGACCTGCGCTCACATCTTCTGAAGACGAGCGATTCCCTGGTTTTCAAAGTCGTCCTCGAGGACTTATTCCGGAAAAATCTGCTTTTGAAGAAGGAGGCGGGAGTCGGGCTTGTCGGCCACGAAGCCAAGTTCAGGCCCAAAGATCAGGAGGCGGCCGACAGGATAGAGCAAATTTACAGGAGCACCCGGTATGAAAGCCCGCTCGAGGAAGAAGTTGAGAAACAGCTCGACCTGAAGCCGGCCCTGTTTAAAAGCATCGTCGGGAGCCTCATCCAGCGGGGAAATCTCGTCCGGCTTTCGGCCAAGGTAACCTATCACCGGGATGCGCTCGAGTCGGCGCGCACGCTCGTCCTCAATCACCTGCAAAAGCACAAAAGCATCACCATTGCTGAACTGAGGGACAGCCTCAGGATTTCGCGCAAATATGGCCAGGCCATCCTGGAATATTTCGACAGAATCGGCCTGACCAAGAGAATCGAAGACCGGCATGTGCTAAGATAGCCGCGGGAGGGTCAAGGTCCCGGTGGGCCTTCTGGACTTCAAATCCAGTATGGGGCCTTCAAAAGTCCCGGATGGGTTCGACTCCCATACCTTCCCGCTCCCCCTTATCTTCCTTAATTATCAGAGAGTTACATCATGCTCGACCCGGCATAACCCTATTTTTGTCTTTCAACCCGAAACCGTAATTTTCTGCGCTTTTCAATCGGTTTTGGCACACTGTTGGCACACGGGGAGAGGTCTATTGAGATTAACCTATTGAAAGCCGTGGAGGATCTCATGATGAGAACACTTAGCATTTTGAAAAAGAACGTTATATAATACCTTCTATACTCATACCGATAGCGGGCTTAATCTTTCAGATGAATATAAATAACATTAAGAACGCCGTTTGCAAGGAAAGAAAAGTGATCTTTGCGATCAATGTAACAGTTGACGGCTACGCTGATCATACTGTGACAATTGCGGATGATGAGTTGCATGACTTCTATGCGAATTTATTGGACAATGTGGACACACTGTTGTTCGGACGCGTAACATATCAGCTGATGGAAAGCTACTGGCCTAGTGCTCATAACGATCCTCAAGCGACAAAGAGCATGATCAAATTCGCCGATAAGTTTAACGCAATACCCAAGATTGTCTTTTCACGAACACTTCAGAAGACAGATTGGAACAATACGAGAATAGTGAGAGACAATGTGATAGAAGAAGTTGTCAAACTTAAGCAGCGGCCGGGTAAGAACATTTCGGTAGGCGGAATAACCGTTTTTCAGGAGATCATGAGGCATGGCTTAATTGATGAATACTGGCTCGCAGTGCAACCGCTCATCTGGAAGAAAGGTAAGCGGCTGTTCCCCGATGTGAACGAAAAGAATAATCTGAAACTTATCGATACAAAAAAATTCAAATCGGGCGTTGTTGTGCTTCACTATCGTAAAGATAAAACTTCATAAGGAAGATAAAAATGCTCAGAAAGAATTTCAATATTGTGACAGCGATTGCGTTGTTATGCATCGCCGTAAGTATCGCCGCAGTCGCTCAACCGAAGAGCGGATACACAACTGTGAACGGAATGAAAATGTATTACGAAGTTTCCGGCACAGGGGACCCGTTGATCGTGCTGCACGGTGCCTACATGAATATCCCGACCATGGGTGCCATCATCCCCACGCTCGCCAAGACGCATAAGGTCTATGCGCTCGAATTCCAGGGCCACGGCCGCACCACTGACATCGACCGCCCCATCACCTATCCCAACCTTGCGGACGACGTGGCGCCTTCATGGACGCGGTAGGTCTCGCGAAAGCCGACGTGTTCGGTTATTCCATGGGTGCTGCGGCCGGGCTGCAACTCGCTATCCGCCACCCGGAAAAGGTGAATAAGCTTGTCGCGGCTTCCGTTGCATACGATGAGAGGGCTGGCAGCCGGAATTCAAGGCATTCATCCCGCAGATGACGGTGGAGATGTTCGTCGGTATGCCGACGATGGTAGAAGAATATCGCAAACTCGCTGCCAATCCCGAAGGCTTTCCCGCACTGGTCAAAAAACTGATCGCAGCTCGAGCACGAACCGATGGCGTGGGAAAAAGATGTGAAGGGCGATGAAGACTCCGGTGCTGATCATCACCGGCGACGCCGACGTTGTGACTCTCGAACATTCGGTTGCGATGTTCCGGCTGCTCGGCGGCGGCGCTATGGGCGACATGGGGAAGCCGCTGCCCGCCTCGCGCCTCGCTGTTCTGCCGGCGACCTCGCACACCGCCGTTATCACGCAGACCGACCTGCTGCATTCTTATATCGAACCTTTCTTGCAGGGAAAAACGCCGAAGGGAATGTTCGAGAAATAGTGAGGATGAAATTAAAGTATTACTGTTAAGACGCAGTTTTGCAATCAGGGTAAATACTTGTAATCATGGGACGTCCGGCGCTCTGGGAGAGAATCGGACCGACACGATTGCCAGCTTTCCCGGGACTTCAAATCCAGTATGTGGCCTTCAAAAGTCCCGGATGGGTTCGACTCCCATACCTTCCCGCCAGCCCCTAATGCTCTTGATTTTAAGCAACTTGCATCATGCTCGGCAAGCACGAGCCTCTTTTTTGTCTTTCAATCCGAAACCCTAATTTTCAGCGCTTTTCAATCGATTTTGTCACACTGTTGGCACACGGGAGAAGATCTGCTTATCCTCTCCTTGACAAGGCCCTTTTTTTCTTTATACATAATAAGGGGGTACGTCATGGAGAGTGGCAAGGGGAAATCCCTTTGGACGGTTTTGCTCATCTTTATTATCGGATTTTTCGTCTCTTTTGACGGCGCCGAGCAGAGAGAAGATAGAAAAAATGAGCAATTCGGCCGCGAAGGCAGGCCAGGTCGCAATCCCGGCAATCATTGGGCGATATCTTTTGGAGAGAGGACGGGGTCAAACTATGCGACTTCAATTTTGAAAACGGATGATGGAGGATATCTCATCACAGGGCACTTAACTTACACGCAAGGCCCGGATGGATGGGTCTACAAATTTTCTGAAAATGGAGATCTCGAGTGGGCGAATAAATTAGGGTGGCTTTGCGGATGCTCTTGCCAAACAAAAGACGGCGGATACATTCTTGCCGGCAAGACGATCATCAAGCTGAGTCGGTCGGGTCAAGTCGAGTGGCTCAAATTAGCAATATCAGTGGATGATTCGTATTTTCAATCCGTTCAACAGACAGAAGATGGCGGCTATATTCTAATCGGAAGAATATCGTGGCCGGACCCTGTCGAGTTTAATTCTGCTGAATGTATCTTAAAACTCGACGAACACGGGGAAGTTGAGTGGGCAAAGAAATTCGGAACCAGACATGGAGGATACAACTCTATCCTGCAAACGCAGGACGGTGGTTTTGTCGCTATGGGCAACTACGAGGGCAGTATAGAGTACTTCTGGATCATGAAGCTTTCTTTCCAAGGTGAGATCGAATGGCAAGAAAAACTGGGAAGGGCACGGCGAGATTATGCCTCCTGCCTTTCCCCAACCTCGGATGGCGGATTTATCGTTGCTGGACAAACATCTTCCTTTGGTGCAGGCGGCGAAGACGTCTGGATTTTGAAACTTGTTCCAAGCGGCGCCATCGATTGGCAGAAAACCTATGGTGGGCCGGGCGATGATAGCTGGGGAAAAATCATCCAAACAAAGGGCGGCGGATACATCATGACTGGGACGTCAAGGAATAATAATTCAGGAGATTGCCTGATTTTTAAGCTTTCTGCGCAGGGAGAAATCGGATGGGTGAGGACCTTCGGAGAGCAGGACTATCCTTATCAGTCTGATGAAGAGGCGGCGGGCGTTTGCCAAGCAGCAGACGGGGGATTTGCAATAATAGGGTCCACTGACAGGCTCGGCGTAGAGAGCCCAGGCGTAAGATGGCCAAATCGAAATATTCTACTCATCAAACTATCTCGCGATGGAAACATAGGCTCATGCGGATTCCTGGGGAGAGTGAAGATATCCATCGGAAAGACCTATATTGTCCCCACTCCTTTGAATTACGTCATGAATCCGATCGATTTAAAATTAGGAAAAATAGACTGGAGCCCTTCTCCCGCGACTGTCAAATTGCGTTTTCTCTGCGATTAGCTCACTCAGCGCGCAATTCGGGAAGATACATGAATAAAAAATAGATGAGCGAATTAGCTGCAAGAGATTCTCAATTGTGACTTGAATGGCCTGTGGACGATTTTGTGTTGGGTGTGACACAAAACCTGGAGGTGCTTGATGTTTTCAGACGCAAGGAGCAAAAAGCTAGTTTTAGCGGCGCACTGTATCCTAAATCAGAACTCGATCTCAGATAATACTGCGGATTTTCCGGGTACTTTCAAAGAAATCGTCGATTTGTTACTCGAATGGAATGTGGGCATCTTACAACTGCCGTGTCCGGAGTTGATCTGCCTGGGGTTGGATCGCGGAGATGTCCATGGGGCAGAAAGGCCGCTTCTTGTCGAAAATACGAGAATAAGGAATGCCTTGAATCAATCGGTTCCCGCCCAAAAACTAAAGATAATCGTAGACCAAGTTATTTATCAAATAGAAGAATATCTAAAGAATGGCTTTTCAATCCTGGGCATAATCGGGATAAACCGATCCCCCAGTTGTGGAGTGGAATCAACATCCATGAATAGTGAGGAAGTTGGCGGTATGGGCCTGTTTATGAAAGCCATTCATGAAGAATTAAAGAAACGAGGCATCCCCATAAACATGATTGGTGTCAAAACATCTGAAAAAGACAAAAGCTTAATGAGAGTAAAGAAGCTCCGGGAAAATTAAATTCACAGATAAGGCTTCGAACCTGGCGCCTCTCTCCGGCCGCATCAACCGCCAGCTCCAGCTTTCGCCGGCGGTCGACAAGCTGATCGCGCAAGAGGGAATCAACTCCTATGGCCATGATTTCACCTCCTCTGGCAGTGGCCGGGCGTTCGGTTTTTTATTGTTTATCTGCCTTCACCTGGCCTGCCGGTTCCTCCCTCGTTTCTTCCTCTTTCTTTTTCATTGTTGGCTTGCCTTCTTCGGAGGATTCCGTCGTCTTCTGGCTTTTGCCGCCTTCCGGCGCTTTCTGAGACGCTGCCGCCCTTTCCGCCTTTATCTTTTTTCCCTTGCCCTCTTCGGGGGCTTTCTTGGGCTTCTCTCCTTTGCCGCCTTCTTTTTCTTTCTTGGGGGCTGCCGCCCTTTCGGCCTTTATCTTCGCTATTTCTTCCGTTCTCTTTTCGTGGTCGTCAATCAGCCTCAGCCTATTATTCACGGCCCTGATTCTTGCCTGCAATTTTCTAACGAGAGTATCTTTGTCGGCCTTGGGAGATTCGATCCCCTTCCCAGACAGGAAAGCCAGTCGATCTTGCAGTTTTTGCTCGAAATACGCCTTTTGCCGCATTGGTATCTGCTTCCGCCTTAATTCCATTTCTTCCTCCTCCCTGATTTGGTTATTTTTCTCCGGCAGATCATGAATTATGCAGTTTTTCAATTCCATGCCGGCAGATAATTGCCGAATGTATGTATATCAGGATTTTCGCCAAAATGCCATCGCATTTATGGAGGTCCACCAGCCCTGCATCAAACAGGAGAAGATCCAAGAGACCAGCATACACACCGATGGAGGAGGAGATCAGTATCGTCGCAGGGAATTGGCTATTTAAACGCCCGGCCAGCCGCTGCCTGGCGGCCTCGACTTAAGGCAGGCCATGAATCTTCATTTATTCCTACTTACCCAAGAGTGCAATTAGCCCCTCGGCTAGGGTGCCTCTCCAGGTTACATAGTCGTGACCGCCGTTGTATTCGGAATAGGCGACCGGATAACCTTTCGCTTCGAGCACATCCCGCATCCTGCGGTTTTCACGAATCATGTCATTTTGAAACTCTGCCTCAAAGCGACCCACTTCCATCCAAATCCGTAAGTTGAATTTTGGACTCAGAGCATATTGACGAGAAAGCCATCCTCTATCTGAGGCGTAGAAAGGCAGGGTCGTCTCCAACCATTGGGGATAGTACCAGAGTGAGGAGGACTGAGCGAGGACATTCCCGAAGACTTCAGAATGCTTCAGACCGACATAGAATGACATCAGGCCACCCAGACTGATGCCTTGTATGGTCGTTTGCTGAGGATCCGAAGTGACATGATAGTTCTTTCGAATCCAGGGAACCATTTCCGTAGCCAAAAAATCGGCGAAGTCCTTGGAACAGCTCAGATCGGGACTGCGTGTTTTTCCGCTGATGTTGTGAATGGTCGCTGCCACTATTGGAGGAATCTTTCCCTTGGCGATGAGGTTGTCGAGGATAACAGCGGCCGGGACAGCCGGGAATTCAAGGAGGCCGTCAAAAAAGACGACGAGGCCGTAGGGCTTCTCCGTTTTTTTATAGCCCACCGGTGTATAGACCGTGATCTTTCTGTCTTGCTTCAAGATCGAGCTCTGGATGATGTGATCCTCGAGTTGTCCCGCTGCCACGCCGGGCAGAGGTTTGGACCATGGCTGTGGTAAGGCGCCCGGCAATTCACAAACAGAACCGAAGATAAAGTAATTCGGATTCAGAGGATCGGGTGCGCTCATGGCCACCGTCACAGTCTCAGGTTCCTTGCTTCCTGATGGCGGCTTTTGAATCGTCTTCATGACCACGAAGGAGTAGATGTAACGCGCATCCTTGGGAATCCGTTCTGTTAGATAAAAGATATCTGTATCCGCCATGCGAAGAAGTGTCTTCTGAAGATTTCCGGTGACGGTGGGGTACCCCCCGGAGACCAAAACATTCCCGATTTCTTTCCCTGATCGCCAGAGATATGTCACCCAAAAATTCTCCTTGTCATCTGCGATCGGCTCAATCAGCGGTGCTTTTCCGTCCATATCCTTCCAGAATTCTTCTGTGGCCGACGTTTTGCCTGATTTCAATTCTTTTGCCAGGCTCATGAGACGTGGACTGTCATACCCTACCTCGGTTTGGGCAGGAAGTATCATGCCAGTGGCCGTGTAAATTTGCTTGCTGTGCTGGAGTCTCCAACCTCCCACGGTATGAACCCAGGTGTCCAGGTATCTGCTCTCTCTGTACAACGGAGCGCCTGCCGGCATAGCAGCAGTATAGAATTCTCTTGTGCTGACTGTTGCCGAGGCCGAGTCATCCTTAACTATGGGATCGTCGATTGAGGCCTCCCAGCCCGTGGTATCCTCTCCGGCCAATTGGCTTTTCAATATGTCCATAATTTTTTTGCGACTATGGATGAAACCTGATTGTTCGGCCGTAAAGTCTGAGTTCAGCAGCCTATCAATCACCACAAGATCCTTATTTTTGAGTGCATTGCCCCATGTTCCATATAGGCTCTCCAGTTCCTTTTTTACGTCTTTGGATCCTGTTTCTGCGAGGAGTGCTGCATTGAGAAAAGCAAAGAGGGCAACAAGGGTGAAGAATAGAATGCCGGTTTTTCTGTTCATTTCGTTCCTCCCGTCAAAACTATCGGGCCATCTCGGATTCGCGTGTTGATTTCTTAAACTACGGATTCCGTCTCTCATGATAATTTGGCTGACGCCGTTTGGCAAGGTTTCGAACCTATTTCGTACAAAAGTGGTACCTCCGGATTATGCTCCCATGAGCGGCGCGGCCGATATTTATTGTGGAACCCTGTCAGGTCCCTACTGTGCTGTATTGCCTCCATCCACCAGTAATAGGTGGCCTGTCACAAAAGACGAATCGTCCGAAGCCAAAAACAACACAGCTCGAGCGATCTCCTCGGGTTTACCGAAACGTCCCATCGGGATATATGCGCTGGATTCCTTGATCGCCACTTCCAGACTGTCAGGGTCTGAATATTCAAAGTAGCCTCTTTCCAGCCAGCGATCTACGAACGTATCCCCCGGGCAGACCGCGTTCACACGGATGTTCTCGTGCGCGAAATCAATCGCCATGGCTTTTGTCATCATGCCGACCGCGCCTTTGCTCATGATGTAAGAAAATGCATTCTTGCCCGCCACCACCGACCAGTCCGACCCATTATTGATGATCACTCCTTTTCCCTGCTCCTTCATGATCGGGATAACCAGTTTGCACATGCGCCATATTGCTGTCACATTGATGGCGAAGGTCTCGTTCCAAATCTCATCGGTCGTGGTTTCCGCTGTCCCTTTTGTGACAACGCCCGCATTGTTGAAGAGGATATCGACCCGGCCGAATTGGGCGAGAGTCCGCTCGATGACGCGAGAGCAATCCTCGGCTCGAGAATGATCCGCCTGGACGAATAGGCATCGCGCTTTTTTTTGCCTTATCTCTGCTTCCACGCCTGCACCTAACACCCCGCGGCGTCCAGTGATCACAACGCTCGCGCCCTCTTCCGCAAATAAGAGAGCAGTCGCTTTCCCGATCCCGGATGTCGCTCCGGTGATGATCGCAACTTTATCAGAGAGTTTCATATGGACTCCTTTGTTTTTTGATTCTAGATTTACAGAAATATCTTTTTTCCACGGCGCCGTGAATTGGCGCTCCGGACAATAGACCCCCTCTCCTATCCATATCGGTACCATATCTTCTGCATGGCGGCCTTGTCAATCGCCCGCATGGATTCACCACATAATTTGTGACCCAAATCTCATAGAAAAGATTTGGAGGAGGGAAAGGCCCAAAGTCCCCGGAGCAACCCGAACGGTGGCGTATGAATCTAAGAAAAAAGATCGAGGAGCTTTAAATCAGTTGGAGCTCTGTCGGCGTATATATCTGCCGATTTCATTGAGCAACTTATCTCGCGAAAACGGCTTAGAAAAAAAACTGGTCGAGCCTCCCCTGATACCAGCCCTTTCCTCGCTTTCGGAAATGAGCGTGGATAGGAATATGATTGGGATTTTTTTTGTCTGGGGATCTTTCCTGAGCGTGTTTGCGACTTCCCCGCCGTCGATTCCGGGCATCATGATATCAAGAATAATCACCCTAGGGTGGTATTCTTTCGCTTTCTCGAGAGCTTCCTCACCGTTGGAAGCGAGGAGCACGGAATACCCGGCATTGGCCAACGTTGCCTTTAACATATTTTGGGCGATGATGTCATCGTCGACAATCAGAATTTCGTTTTTTTCCATATGCTGGAGCTAAAATCGAGGAGTCGTTCGATTCATCGAAAGAACCAAATACACTCCGTCCTCATAATATTAGACGATCGAAATCTGGTTTTTTTCTCATCCTGGGTATCTGTGCCGGAAATACGATTGCAGAGCAAAATTCGAGTATAATGGTAACAATGAGATTACGAGTTCCCCTTTTCAAGCACCTTCCCAGCGTAAACACCGAGCGCCGGTGTCTAAGAATGAGGTTATCGGTAATCCTTTTGGAAATCCTCATTGCACTCCATTTTTCGTTCGGCCAAAACCCGGCCGCCGGAAAGCCGGAAAGCCCCCTCGAGCAATATATCAAGGTTTTCAAATCAGCCGAATCCCGGTGGAGAGAGGGAAATATCCAGGAGTCCTCAGATTTGCTGAATCAGGCGCTCGGGCTGGCGCGAAGCATGAAAGACGCGAAGAACGAAGTCCAGTGTTCGATGCTTCTGGGAAAATTGTGCTGGGCCGGCGGGCGACCTGAAGATTCCCTGAAGTTTTACTCAGACGCCTTTTCGCGCGCGAAGGACCTCAATTTTAAAAGAGAGATGAAAGAATGCCAGGCGGCCATCAAGATCTGGGAGCTCTATTCTCGAGGCAAAGAGGATCGTCTCGCCGGCAAATATGACAGATCGGTTGAGAATTTCGATTCGGCCGTCAAATTGGCCAAAACGATCGGAAGCCGGGAGCACGAAGTCAGATGCCTTCGCCAATTGAGCTTGACGCATCTGGCAAGGCACGATCTGGGTGGCTTTCTCTTGGCCAATCAGCGGTCCCTTCAAGCTGCCCAAGAATCGAACGATCGGTTGGAACAAGCCAAATCTCTAATGAACATTGGCTATTATTATCTCAATTCTGGTGACTACTCTAAAGCTCTCAACAATTATTCCGAGGCGAGGGACCTTTCCAGCAACATCTCGAAAAAAGAATACGAGTCCTTTTGCTTAAAAAACATAGGTCTTATCTTAATTCAGTTCGGCCTCTACGAGAGGTCGTTAGATTACCTGTTGTCGGGACATGAAATCGACCTGCGATTGGGAAATACCGTTTCCCTTCCGCAGGATCTCAACGCTCTTGGCGAGGGCTTTCGAAACAAAGGACTTATTTTTTCCGGCAAATCGGATCTTTATCAAGCGCTGACCTATTTCAACGAGGCGCTCGATTCGGCCAGAAGCAAGGCAGATCCATGGGCTGAGCTACAGGCCCTCAATAACGTCGGCAACACTTACCTCGATCTGACCTATTATCATACGGCAAAAAGTTATCTCCAATCAGCCTACGAGCTCGCCGAAAAAAACGGCGCCCACGAGGCACTCGCAGAAATCTTCATCAATTTGGGAAATTGCTCCCTCAAGACGGGAGATAGCGAAAAAGCGCAAACGTATTTTCGGAAGGCCCTTCAGAGCGCGGACGAAAAAGTCTCTCCCAGGCTCCTCTGGGAACCTTTGTTCCACCTCGGACAGTGTTACGAAAAAAGCCAAGCGTATGATCAGGCGATGGCTTGCTACGAAAGTTCTATGGACACAATTGATTTTCAGAGAAGTCGAATTCCATCTGATTATTACAAAGTGGGGTTTGGGAAAAACAAATTCAGAGTTTATGAGTCAGCCATCGACCTTTTGTCCAGACTTCGCGCAAAAGATGTCTCTCCGGGCAAAGAAGAAGAGATCTTCCGTCTCGTCGAAAGGGCGAAAGCCAGGTCTTTCCTAGAGAGCCTGGGCGAACCAAGGGAAGCTAGCCGGCGCACCTCGGAACCGTCCCTGAAGAAGAAAGAAGATGAGATATCAAGCCGTATTTCCGCCGTTATTCGCGAAATGTCCGCAGGAGATTTGCCCCAGAGCAGGCTCGTGGAGCTTCAGAGGACGCTCAAGCGGCTTGAAGATGAATACCTCGCGCTCGACCCGAGAATGAGCGCCGGGGAGCCCGACGTCGCAAACGTCATCCTTCCCCTTCCCCTTCGAGTGAAACAGGTTCAGGAACGTCTCCTGGATGAGAAAACCGCAATCCTCGAATACTTCCTTGGCGAGAACGGCTCTCTTCTTATTTCCATGGCCAGAAACAAATTCATGATTTTCCCTCTTCCCCCGCGGACCGAAATCGAAAATTCGATCAGCGCCTACGTGAAGCTCCTCTCCGACCCTCCTAAAGGAAGATGGAAAGGGGCCCCGGCGGCGGAACGCTTGTCACGCGGCCTTCTTTTTTCGGCCCTGAATAACCTGCCTGAGGGGATCGACCGTTTGATCATCATTCCCGACGGTTCGCTGTTTGGCCTCCCTTTCGAGACGCTTCCTCTCCTCCGAGATCAAACCTGCGGCGGGGAATTGTTGATTTCAAAGTACATCGTATCTTACGGCTCTTCCTGTTCATCGCTTCTGGTTTTGAAGGAGAAAAAGAAGGAAAATCGGTATCCTCGGGGCCTCTTAGCTTTCGGGGATGCGTTAGACGCCTCGGATGTTTCGTCGGGAAAGAAGGGCAAAATTAGTCTGGCCAATATTATGAAAGAGACTTATCGGGGTCAAGGATTCGACTTTTCTCCCCTCGCCCATAGCGCCCAGGAGATCAAGAATGTCTCTCGCTATTTTTCGAAAAACAACCGGTCCGTCTATCTGGGGAAGGAAGCCGCCGAAGAGACCATAAAAAAGCTTAGTTTAGAGGACTACCAGGTTATTCATTTCGCTTGCCACGGTTTCCTCGACGAAAAAATACCTTTTCGGTCCGCCCTCGTTTTATCTTCGGATGAAAGATCAGGCGAGGATGGTTTCCTGCAGGTTCGCGAAATTTCCAATCTTCGATTGGCTGCCGAGCTGGTTGTGCTCTCAGCCTGCCAGACCAGCAGGGGGTATGATGAGCGAGGAGAAGGAATTCTGGGCTTGACCAGGAGTTTTTTCTTTTCCGGAGCCAGGTCCGTGCTTTCGACCCTCTGGGAAATTAGCGACAAAGCCACAGCCAGGTTTATGGGCGATTTTTATCATCGTCTTTCGCAAAGAAATGACCAAGCTCAAGCCCTTCGTCTGGCCAAGCTCGGTATGCTCAGATCAAGGTATTCCCATCCGTTTTATTGGGCCGCGTTTGTTCTGCACGGCGAACCCGCGTCGACGGTGGATGTCGATTGATTCACAACGTCGAGGGGCAGGTCAAGACCCCGATGTCACTTCTTGACGGTGAATTCGTCCAGGCGTGAAGTGATGTCCTCCCCGTTTGTGCCGTGGGCTGTGATCATCCAGAAATAGGAGCCGTTGATCTCCAGCTTTTCCGCTACGGCTCTGGGAAGGACGACAGAATTTTCTGCTGTCCTTTCGCTCTTCCAGACCGGAGAGAGGTCTTTGTTAAACAGTTCGAGAACGTAATATTCTGAATTCTTGGTCTTCTTCCATCGGAAAACCAAGCCGGAGGAAGAGATCTTTTCATCAACCGGCTGGAGCAATTCAACTTTCGATCCCGCTCCGGCCCGATATTTTTCAGGGGCCCGAAAAATCAAAAGCCCCGTAACAATCAGACCGACAAGGACGAATCCGCTTAGCAAGAAGGCCGTGCCCCTTGAAAACCGGAGAAAGGAAGGCCGCCTGTGTATCCCGGGATCAAAACTTCTTAGGCGCTCCGGCTCCCGGACCTCAGCGGAATTCTTGCTGGAAAGCCATTGCCTTAGATCCTGGATCAACTTCTCCTCATGTCTGAGGGCCTCCAGCAGGAAGCCGAACTCTCCCGCGCAAGCGCGGCAGCGGGAGATGTGGTCAACGAGTTTCGTCGCTTCCCTTTCTGATGACCGCGATCTCAGCAGCCTTATCATTTTTTTGGGAGAGGGACAGCTCTTCCCGGAAGAGGGCTTTTTTGCCTCATCACGACCCTGGTAAATCGCTCTGAGTATCTGATCATCGATGTTCATATTCGATCCCCATTTCCAGAAGCCTGCTCTTGAGATCAGCCAGACCCCTGTAAAGCAGGTTCCTGGTCTTGTCTTGGCTCCATTTCAAAGCAAGAGAAATTTCTTCGATGTTCATGTCCGACAGAAACATCTTGACAACCGTCCGGCGTGATTCCAGGAGCGTATCCGTGGCTTTGGTGATCGTCTCTCTGAAGAGGTTGTCTTCAGACCCAGGCTCTTGACAGCATCCCTCTTGAAGAAGAGCGCGTTGTTGCGCATGCCAGATGAGCCTCTCTTGCCGTCTCGATCTTCGAATGCAGTCTATTAAGGTGGAATTTACAATTCTATTAATATAAGACGAATGGTTATTGACTTTTTTCTCATTGACGAATTTCTTCCATATTTTGATCCGGACTTCCTGAATGATGTCCTCGGGATCAATGCCCCTCTTCTCCAAGCCGAATTTCAAGACGCTGGACCTAATTGAGTTTGAGAATTTCCGCAAAACGAGCTCGAGGTCGGCCGCGGCGAGGTTGCTCTCCTTCATTGATTTACGAGTCTTATAAGGCATTTTATGGCTGATGTCAATTTCCAGGCTCGCAGCGGCGTGCTTCCCCATCGGGCGCGGACGGGTGAAAACCGAAAAACCTCAAAGGACGGGCGGGGTTGAGGAGGGTCTTCGTGAGAAAATTCCTTCCCGAGAAGCGTATTATCTATATGGAGTATTTTTTATCTTAAAAAGGAGGAGGATTTTCCGATGAAAAAATTGTGGAAGTATCTCGTTGGTGTTGTCCTGGTCGTCTTATTGGTTACCGCTTACTCGGCCGGAACAAAGGCAACAGAGGTCACCTCGAGCTCGCCCAAGTACATTGAGGTTTGCTCTCACGGAACGGCCTACCTGCCCCCGGGGACAAAATTCGTCACCTGCCGTGGGAAAATCATGGAGGTTATCGATGTCGTTCCCCTTGCGGACGATGTGCAGATTTTGGGGAACTGCTCGTGCCCGCAGTGCTGCAACGGATTTTGCAGTGTTATCGTCCGCTGTGGGACGGCGCCAGAGCCATCTCCCGAAGCAAACATGAGTCTGAGCGAGAAAACGAGTTCTGGCAGCGGGGGTCTCTGCGTAGCCTGGTTGGCCTGCGATTAAGTTTCCAGGCAGAGCGCCCGGCCGCCTCACGGGCCTGAGTTTTGGCGCGCCTCCCTAAGCCGGATACGGTCTTGGGAACGCGGCATTGACACTTGTGTTGTATCTTGTTAACTTTTATCCCAAGTCGAGAGCAGGACACCCGCGAACGGAGGCGAGAGATGTCAAGGTCCCGAAAACAGGCCACCGTCTGGTCTTTCATTTTTTTTGGCCTTCTGGTTTCCCTGGCATTCTCGCAGAAAGTGCCGGTCGATATTGAAGAACTGAAGAAAAGCGCCCCGCGGGTTTTCATCGATTGCCAGTCGTATTACTGCGATCTCGATTATGTCCGAACCGAAATCACCTTCGTCAACCACGTCCGGGAACGCAGGGAGGCCCAGGTCCACGTCCTGATCACCTTGCAAGGCACGGGGAGCGGAGGCCTTGAGTTCACCCTTTCCTTCAGCGGTCAGAAGGAATTCAAGGGGATGGATGAAACCCTGAAATACTTCTCCCATAAGGCGGACACGGAAGACGAAATCCGACAGGGATTGGTCAGGGTCTTGAAGGTCGGGCTCGTCCGCTATGTGGCCAAGACGCCGATCGTCGAGTGTGTTGCGATCGGACTCACCGAACAGCCGAAGCCCACTTCGGTTGTGGACAAATGGAACTCTTGGGTGTTCAGCCTCAGTGCGGACGGGTTCTTCAGCGGGGAAAAATCCTACACCTCCAAGTCCATCTATGGCACTTTCTCGGCCAACCGAGTGACTCCCGAGCTCAAGATCAATGCCTATCTCTCCGCGTCCCGCAATGAAAGCGATTTTAAGGTAGATGAGGAGACAATTCGGAGCAGCTCAAGCAGCCAAAGCTTCAGCGGACTCGTTGTCAAGAGTTTGGGTAAGCACTGGTCGGTTGGGGGATTTTTGGCTGTTCAGTCGTCCACCTATCAAAATATCAAGTTCGCTCTGAGCTTGACCCCTGCCGTTGAGTATAATCTTTTTCCATATTCTCAATCCACGAGACGCCAGCTTCGTTTTCTCTACAGAGTTGGTTACACCAACGCTAGGTACAGGGAAGAAACCATTTTTGACAAGGTTAAAGAAAATCTCTGGAACGAAAATCTGTCGGGGACACTCGAGGTCAAAGAGAAGTGGGGAACAGCGAGCGCGTCTCTCGAGGGATCCCACTATTTTCATGACCTCAAAAAAAACCGCCTGGTGCTCGACGGCGAAGTCTCGTTGAGGCTCTACAAGGGTCTCTCTTTCAACGTTTACGGAAGCGCTTCGAGGATTCACGATCAACTCTCGTTGGCCAAAGGCGGAGCATCCCTGGAAGAGATTTTGTTACGCCGCAAGGAGCAGGCCACGACCTACCAATATTTCATCATGGTCGGATTCAGTTATACATTCGGCTCTGTCTATAGCAATGTCGTCAACCCCCGGTTTGGCTCCGGAGGGAGAGGGATTGTGAGGATGTTCTGAGGACCTGAGATCCCCTCCGATTCATCTCCCGGAGGAGTGAGTTCTGGGGAGGCCACAAGCTCGTGGGCAGGCCCCAGCGGATCCTCGCGGTCACGATTCCTTATAAATTCTCTTGATCCGTCCTCTGATAGACGAGCCTCCCGTCAACGAAGACGGCCTCGGGGATCGAATGCGTCAGAAACGGGTGCCCTCGCAGGATGAGAATGTCCGCGTCCTTTCCCGCCTCCAGGCTGCCTACCCTGTTCTCGCATCCGATGATCCTCGCCGCCTCAATAGTGAAAGACCTCAGAGCTTCTTCTTCAGGCAACCCGTTCTTGAAGGCCAGGGCGGCCACTTCGAGAGGGTCGGCGCCGATGAGCGCGAGGGGAATATACCAGGCCAAATAATCTCCGAGGGTGAAGGAGATTCTGACGCCGGACTTGGCCAGGACCGAGATCTTTTTTGCGATCGAAATCATGATCTTCGGTGTTTCCTCCGCCGCGGAAAATCCTCTCCAAAATGACAGGGATATTTCTCCTTTTTATCTCGTCCGCGACTCCAAAAGCCTCAGCGGCTCCGGAGAGGATTATTTTCAGATGAAATTCGTCCGCGATCCTCAAGGCGGTCATGATGTCATCTTGCCTTTCGCAATGGATCAGGACCGGCATTTCACCTCGGACGACGGGGACTAATGCTTCCAGGGAAAAATCCCTTGGCGTCCGAACTCCCTCCCCTCCGCTTTTATCTTTTTCCAGCCGGCTGCTATACTCCCGGGCTTTCTGCAAATTTTCCCTGAGGAGAGCGACGATTCCCATCCGCGTTGAAGGCATCTGGTTCTTTCTCTTTGCGGCGACTCCCAGCCCAAAGACCATGACGGACTTATCTTTGAGGATCATCTTGTCGACCACAGATCCCGCCGTCTTGATCGCCACCCCCTGTCCTCCGATAACATTCATGTCACCCGGCGTCACCTGGAGTGTCGTGATTCCGACGGTCCTTGACGAGGAGAAAAGGACATCCTGGGGCTCGATGGCGTGTTTGACTTCCATCTCGGGCACGACCGGCATCGACAATTCGTCAACCGATTCCTGAAACCTCCAATTCTGTGAAATTCCCACTTGAGACCTGGGAGAGATGAGCCCGGGCATGATGACGAAATCGTGAGCGTCTATGACCGCCCATCCCTTGGGAATGGCGATATCCTGGCCCACTTTTTCGATTTTCCCGTTTTTGACGAGGACTATTCCGCCGTTGATTCTGGGTCCGTTCATGGGCAGGACCGTTCCGCCCCTGATGGCGAAACCCTCCGCGTTCCTGATCTCAGATGGAATCGAGAGCTTGCTTGTTGCTTGGGGAAGGGATGACATGGACGGGACCCTCTCCAGAGGATCTCTTTGATACTCGGTCTTTCCATCGATCATCACTCTTTCGACCGAGGTCAGGAGCTCAAACGGCTCGCCATCCAAAAATACGAGATCTGCATCCTTCCCTTTCTCAAGACTCCCGATTCTATTCTCCAATCCCGCCGCCTCTGCGCCTCGAATCGTTATGGCCTTGATGGCATCGTCCTCTTTCATCCCGTGCCGGACGCAAAGATCGGCCGCATGAAGAAGATATTGTTGTCCCGGCTGGCGGCCCGAAACGGCATCGACCTGGAGCGAAACGTTCAGTCCAGCGTTGGCCAGGATCGCGGCGACATTCCGAATTTTCATCGGATCATCATAGTAAGTCGTAAACCAGGCAGGTCCGACGTTGAAATGAACATCCTTCCTGCCCTTCAGTTCGTCCCTCAGGAGAAAGGCGAAATCGCAGTGTCCCAGCGTCAGCCTCAGATGAAATTCATCGGCCAGGCGGATGCAACTCATGATCTCCGACGCCCGGCAGGTATGGATATGAACCGGAATTTCTCTTTTCAGGGCCATGACCAGGGCATCCTTCCCCAGGTCTCTCTTGGGAGGCAGCCTATCTCCTCCCTTGCTTCTCTCTTTTTCGTATTTTTCCCAAGCCTGCATATAATCCTGGGCTTCGATGAGGGCTTTACGGGCCAGATAATAGACGGCCATCAGAGTCATCGGCATCCGGTTCTGCCGGCCATGAAAGGCCGGCGGATTGCCCTCGATCGTCATCTTGAGATCGCAGATCTCTTTCAAAACCATGCGCTGCGGAGGCGCATTTTTTAACTTGACCGCGACACTTGTTCCTCCGATGACATTCCCGCTTCCCGGACGAGAGACGATCGTCGTCACCCCTCCGGCGAGGGCCGTTTTGAGTGACGGGTCTTCAAAGTTAAAAGAATCGAGCGCCCGGACTTCGGGAGTGACCGGTGTGGACATCTCGTTTCCATCCTCATTCTCTGGAACAGCGGGCACGCCATAGACACCGAGATGGGAATGGATATCAATCAGTCCCGGGATCACAATGTTGGCTTTGATTTCCTGGGTGCCACTCGGAATCGGAAATTGCTTCCCGACAAAAAAAATCTTCCCGTCCTCAATCAGAATGATCCCGTCCTCGATGACCCCCTGCACAGCCGTGTAAATTTTTCGCGCCCTGATCACAACTCTTTCTCCAGCGATCAGGATCCCCGATAAAAAGAAGAAGAAAAGAAGCGAGATCGAAACCGAATTCCTTAATTTTTGTCTGGGCATGACAGATTTTTCCTTGCTTATAGATTCTTCCACAATCGTGCGCTGCCGAGCTTCTCTGGCGCGTTCATGGCCCCTAGTACCTCCAGCTCTTCGTGTCTGCGCCGGGAGGGGCTGTCTTGGTGATGTGTTCGGCCATTTTCGGGGCGAAGCGCTGGTTGACGGTCAACATCGAAATCGAGAGCGGAAGGTTGTGGCCGCCGCACCAGCAATGGGGTTGACGGTCCCCATACTCCACGGACCCGTCATAGTACGGATTCTGAGTGCTCTTGAGAAATTCCTCCATCAGGTAGACCGCATTGTGCAGATACCAGTTGTCCATGTTGCCGGTATAGATGTGAATTTTCCCTTTTAATTTGGGCCCGAGGGTCTTCCAATCGCGCTCGAGGATGTGACGAAGGTCGTAATGCTCCCGCCAATACTCGGCCACCGAATGGTCAATAGCGCCGGTCCGCTTGTCCCAAATGGGCTTCGGATATCCGTCTTGCCCGACAGGCCCAAACACCGCCTGCCAGATGTCGTACTGATAGCCCGAACGGCTGTTCGTCCCCAGGACGAGTTCGAGGTGATTCATTTCTTCATTGGTGGACAGCACTTCCCCGATTTCGTTCTGGAATCCGGGTCTCGGAGTGCGCTTCCATCGGGCGTCGAGATAGTAGGCGTTTTTGTGATCATAGATATTGACGAGCGAGTAGGCCCGAAAATCGATCGGGTCGGGACAGAAAGTCCAGGTTCCGTTATACTCATCGGGATAGAAGACCTGGACTCCGAGCGATTCCCAGCCGCCGGTGGATCCTCCATAAAGAGTCCGGGCCCATCCCGCACCGATGCCTCGATATTTCTTTTCGATGGTGGGGATGAGCTCATAGGTGATGGCATCCCCGTAGGGCCCCAAATTGGCCGAATTCACCGCGTATGAGTCGTCAAAATACGGATTGGCATGTTGGATGGTCACCAGGATCATCCTGGGGAATCCTGGGCCGGTCCAGTCCTTATAGAACTTGTAACTATATTCATCGTAGAGGCGATAGTACTCTCCCCAGACACCCGGAATTCCGGCGTATTCCGATTTTTCCTTGGCATCAGGCGGCTGTTCGCGGAATCCGACCAGCGTATCGAACTTGCGCTCGAAGTGCCCCTGGTAGACCATCAAGGGGTACTTCGCTTCGGGATGTTCCTCAAAGCCTTGCGGAAGAAGAATGATCGCGCCGAGAAACATCGGCCGCCCCCAGAATTCGGAAAGAAGCTTGCTCTGGATCTTGACGTGTTTGATATATTTTGTGTCTATTTCTTCGGGAAAAGGAGGAATAACTTTATCCAAACTGACACTTATCAATTCGTCTTTACGGGGATCGATCCTCATTTTCTTGGGGGTGCTGTAAAGATTTCCGGGGGCGAGATTCCAGCGCTGACCCTCGCCTCGATCCATGGGAAGTTTTACGGTGTGCCCGTCGGCCCGATGGAAAGTCTCATACCTGTGAAGGAGCGCCTGGACGACATAGTCTCCCGCAGGAATCTCGGCCATGCTCTTCAGCGGAAAGCCAAAGGCGGCGGCATCGAAAACCGCCGCTTCCCCAGGATTTAATCCATCCACATCGAGGCCGAAAATGAGCTGCGCGTCCGAATTGCGGGAGCTGATCTGAAACCTCGGCTCCCGGCTGGCGTCATCCGAAATCATCAGGAGCATCCGCCCGTCGAGAGGCCCTTGGTCAAGCTCTTTGGAATAAGAAACACCAATTCGAAGACCTGCTTTTTGGCTTTGCTGGGTGGATTGACAAGCACACCCCAGGGCCAAGACTAGCAGGACCGGCAAGATTCTCGTCAGTCTCGCCTGAATCATTTTGCACGTCATCTTTTCCTCCTCGTGGCCAAGCTGCTGTGACCAGCCGCTTCCCCCGTCTTTCTGATCAAGGGAAAAAAATAAATAACAAAATACTCCTCGGCTGTCAAAGATTATGGAGTGATCCTGGAGCCGCCATATTTTTTCGTTCTTGACATCGACTCCACGCTCCCATATATTTTTTTTGTCGCTTTCGGCTATTTTCGGCGGCCGGCGAGAACATGGGCGCACCGAAAACTTCAAATTCAATAAGGGGATTCGCATGATTCATAGCTTCAGGCATTGTTCTTTTCTGGCGTCCCTTCTTCTTTTGACCTCGTTCGTAAGAACTTACGCGCAAAGTGTAGCCACGATCCCTGACGAGCAGGTGAAGGAGCGTCTCGGCTACGTGGAGAACGCCTTACAGTCTGCCCAGTCCCGGGCAAAAACCTGGTGGTATGGCTGGATCGCAGGCTATTCAGCCGGAGCGGTCGTGCAGCTTAGCCTGGCGGGAGCTCATTGGAATGATGTCAAGTTGGACAAGAGCACTCCGGTCCCTCGCCGGGTCCGAGACCGAGCTTTTGCCCAGGACATGCTCGTGGGTGGGGTCACCTGTGCTCTGGGAGCAGGAAATTTGTTGATCACTCCCTTTTCTCCGGCCTATGCCGCCAACAAACTGCGGCCCCTTCCTGAGGGCACTCCCGAGGAGCGGAGGGTCAAGCTTGAAAAGGCCGAAGAACTCCTCCGCCAGTGCGCACGGCGGGAGAAGGAAGGCCGGGGCTGGAAGAGCCATGCCCTGAATCTCGGCGCGAACGCCGCGGCCGGGCTCGTGACATCTCTCGCCTTCCACAGGCGCTGGACCGACGGGCTGGTCACATTTGCCACCAACGAGACCGTCTCTCTCCTCAATATCTTCACTCAGCCGCGTCGGGCAATCCGAGATCTAGACAATTATGAAATCAAGTATCTGGGGAAACAAGCGAATCTATGTCCAAGAGCAGCCGGCCCGTCAGTGGCTTTTCAGTGTCTATCCGGGCGGTTTCAGCGTGGGGCTGCGGTTTTGATGATCAGCCCGTTACGAACAAACGCGACTCAAAAGCACCATCATGAAACGTAAGATCGAGATCGCGTCAATCTGTCTCTTTGTCCTTTTGGGCGTCACGGCCATCATCATCACTCGAAGCGGCCGTGAGGAAGTGCCCTCGGTTTCTCAGGCCGTCCCCTCGGCCATCGCCGCTCCGGGAGAGGAGATCCTCGTTCGCAATATCACCGAGCACGAGGTCGTTTATGAAGTCAAACCGTTGGGCTCGCTCGGCACTTCGGAAAAGAGGCGTCTGAGGACGGGGGGAATCGACAGATTCGCCGCGCGGCGGGAATATTTGGTTTCCTACCAGCGATCCGGAAGCGAGGTCATAGAAAAGCTGAGCCCCGGAAAGGCTTATTGCTTCCGGTACGACGAGAATAATCTCATCCATCTCTACCTGGGCTCTCACATGCGGGAGGATGCCGATGACCTGGCCCCCTACGTCCCCACCCCGATCGAGGTCGCGGAAAAAATGCTGGAGATGGCGCATGTCAACAGCTCGGATCAGGTCTACGACCTCGGATGCGGGGACGGCCGGATCGTGATTCTGGCCGCAAGAAAATACCGGGCCTGGGGCGTGGGAATAGACATTGATCCGGCCAGAATTCGAGAGGCGGAAACAGCAGCCGAAGCAAGCGGGTGTCAAAAATCTAGTAACGTTTAAGGTCGAGGACGCCATGAAGACGGATTTCTCCGCCGCCACCGTCGTCACCATTTATCTCCTTCCAGAATCCAACGCCCTGCTCAGGCCCCTGTTCGAGAAACAGCTGAAGTCCGGGGCGCGCGTCGTCAGCCATAATTACACGATCCCGGGCTGGGAGGACCGGGAGACAGATTCTGCCACAATGAACGATCAGACGGGGAATCGCCATACCATATTTATGTATCGCTTTTCGACTCGATGATTTCCAGCTGAGTCTTTCGTCCGATGCAGCCGGACGAAGCTGCAAGGGCTAGGTTCTTTCCCGGTTGATCGGGTCTAATAATTACCCTTTTTTCGCCTGCCCGGCGAGCCCGTTTCCCCGATTTCCTCTCCGGAAGCCCTGGCGTACTCTTCGATAATGCGGCACTGGTCGGCGGTCAGCCTGGTCGGTATCTGGACGTTGACTTTGACCAATTCATCTCCCGGGGGACCGCCGTGGAGTCCAAGGATTCCCTTTCCCTTCAGACGGAAGATGCTGTTGCTCTGGGTGCCGGGTGGGATCTTCATCCTCACTTTTCCATGAAGAGTCTGGACTTCCACTTCGCCGCCCAAGATGGCCTTGGCCAAGCCGATCGAGATTTCGGTCAAGATGACGTTTTCCTGCCTCTGAAAGATCGGGTGCGGTCTCACTTCGATTAAGACATAGAGGTCTCCCTTTCCGCCGGTCCCGACCTCTCCCTCGCCCCTCATCTTTAAACGCGAGCCGGTATCAACACCGGCCGGGATCTTGACTTTGATGCGCCCGGTGACTTGAACCCTCCCCTGCCCTTGGCATGTCGGGCAGGGACTCTCGATGACGCTGCCCGCGCCGTGGCACCTCGGACAGGGTTGAGCCAGCCTCATGTAACCGCGGGAACTCACGACCTGACCCGTTCCTTTGCAGACGGGGCAGGTTGTCTTTTTCGTGCCCGGCTTCGCGCCGCTCCCTCTGCAGGTGGGGCAGACTTCGTATCTCGGAACGGAAATGACTTTCTCCGTTCCTTTGGCCGCCTCCTCCAAACTTATGTCCACCGTGATTTCAAGATCTCTGCCTTTCCGACTCCGGCCTCTTGACCTGGTCCCGAAGATGTCCAGACCCAGGTCGCCAAAGAGCTGGTCAAAAAAACCTCCCCCGAACCCGGAGTCGGACATGCCCTCGAAGATGCTGCCGAAGTCTGCTCCCTTGAAGATATCTTCCTGGGCGTATTTCTGGTCTATGCCGGAGTGCCCGTACCGGTCATACAGGGTGCGTTTCTTTGAATCCGACAGAACGGCGTAGGCTTCAGAGATCTCCTTGAATTTCTCCTCCGCCTCCTTCTTTTGTTCGGCCGGGACTCTGTCAGGGTGGTGCTTTAGGGCCAATTCCCTGAAAGCTTTTTTGATCTCGTCGAGAGAGGCGTTCTTTTGAACGCCCAGGACTTCGTAGTAATCGCGCTTGGCCGGCATTTAGGACTTCTTGTCATCCTCCTCTTCGAACTGGGCGTCGATCACCTCATCCTCATTCGGCTTCGGTTTTTCTTGTCCTGTCTCGCCTGCGCCGCCTCCCGCGGGGCCGGCGCCTCCCCCGCCGGGCTGGCCCTTCGAGGCAGCCTGCTTGTAAACCTCTTCGGCCAGCTTGTGGGAGGCTTTCGTCACCTCATCTATGCCTCTCTTGATGCCGTCCATGTTTTTGTCTTTTATCGCTGTCCTGAGGTTATTCAACTTAGCTTCGATCTCGGCCCGCTCGTTCTGGCTGACCTTCTCCCCATACTCCTTGAGTGATTTTTCGGTAGCGTAGGCCAGGGTGTCAGCCTGGTTGACAAGCTCGGCCTGTTCCTTTTTCTTGGCGTCCTCCGCGGCGAACTGCTTGGCGTCCTTGACCATCTTGTCGATCTCATCCTTGGCCAGTTTCCGCGGCGCCGTGATGCGGATGGATTGCTCTCTTCCGGTGCCCAGGTCCTTGGCCGATACGTGGACGATTCCGTTGGCGTCGATATCAAAGGTCACTTCGATCTGAGGAACGCCCCGCGGAGCGGGAGGTATTCCCACCAAGTCAAATCTCCCCAACTCCACGTTATCACCGGCCATGGCTCTTTCGCCCTGGAGAACCCGGATCGTCACCGCGGTCTGGGTATCTTCTGCGGTCGAGTAAATCTGGGACTTCCTGGTCGGAATGGTGGTGTTCCGCTCGATCAGAACGCTGTTGACGCCGCCCAGTGTCTCAATGCCCAGCGAGAGCGGTGTGACATCCAAGAGCAATACATCCTTGACCTCTCCCTTGATAATGGCGGCCTGGATGGCGGCTCCCAGGGCCACACACTCCATCGGGTCGATTCCCCGCTCTATCTTTTTGCCGAAATAGTCCTCGACGAATTTTTGGACGATCGGCATCCGGGTCGGACCGCCGACCATGATGATTTTATCGATGTCCTTGGTGCTGAACTCGACACTCTCTTTGGCGAACGCGTCTTTGGCATCCTGGACGGCTCTTTCCAGAGGCCCGCGGCAGCGTTCGATGATCGGATTGACCAGAGAATCGAGCTTGGCACGGTTGATCGACATCGTCAGGTGCTTTGGGCCGGAGGCATCGGCCGTAATAAAGGGCAGATTGAGGTCCGTCGACAGGGTGCTCGAGAGTTCCACCTTGGCCTTTTCGGCGGCTTCGCGAAGGCGCTGCATGGCCATACGATCATTCTTGAGGTCGATCCCCGTCTCCATCTTGAATTGATTAACGATAAAATCGACCAGGACATTGTCCATGTCCGTGCCGCCGAGCTGAGTGTCGCCGCTCGTCGCTTTGACCCGGAAGCCTCCTTCTTTCCACATCTCCATGACGGTCACATCGAGTGTTCCGCCTCCGAAATCAAACACGAGGATCTTGAGTTCCTTGCCCGCCTTGTCCAGCCCGTAGGCCAGGCAGGCCGCTGTCGGCTCGTTGATGATCCTCAAGACCTTTAGCCCCGCGATCTCGCCGGCATCCTTGGTCGCGGTCCTCTGGTTGTCATCGAAGTACGCCGGGCAGGTGATGACGGCTTCCTCGACCTTATCTCCAAGGTAGCTCTCGGAGTCCTGTTTTATTTTTTGCAGGATAAAAGACGAAATCTGCTGGGGAGTATAATCCTTGCCGAACACCTGGAATTTGAAGTCAGTGCCCATCTTCCTCTTGGCGGCCATGATCGTCCCTTCCGGATTGATAGCCGCCTGACGCCTGGCCGGCTCGCCGACGAGACGCTGCCCGTCCTTGGTGAAGGCAACATATGAGGGGAAGGCCTTTCCCGAAGCAACTCCCGCCCCCTCAGCGGAAGGAATGATAACAGGCTTCTCGCCCTGCATAACGGCCGCGGCGGAGTTAGAAGTCCCAAGGTCGATACCGATTGCTTTTGCCATAGCTGCCTCCTTTTTTAGATCATGCTTCGACGAAGCTTGGATTGACGATTCCTCATCTGACCTCTTTAAAATTACTTTCTTTCAGAACCTAACCGAGGGCAACCCGCTCCCGTGACCTGCCATCCTGCGCTTTAAACATTTCTATCCGGGCCGTTCAAACGGGACCCTTTGTAGAGTATTTTAAACCAGTCAAAAAGTCGAGTCAAACGGAAAAGGTTCGGAATCGGCAGGTCCGGAGATACCGGCCTGGCCTAACCTGACTTGGACCGCGGTCCGAATCAGCCTTTGATGTACTTTCTTTCCCACTCCTCTTGAGTCAACTCTCCGACCTTGCGCCCGTACTCTTCGAGCAGGCTCCTGTAGGTTTCGTCCTCGAGGGCCTCTTCCGCGGGTGGGTCGATCGGCTCCGCCTTATGTTTTTGAATGAGGTCGTAGGCGACCCGGTAATGGTCCCGAATCGGACAGGGTCTCAGCCAGTTCCCGATTTTTTCGTCGACCTTCGAAGGGTCTTCTGAATATCCGTAGTCCTTCTGCCACTGCCGGATGTCCTGAAACAGTCCGGATGATAAAACCGTGTTGATATCGCCACCGCCCTCAAAGACCTTATAGATATTATGGGTTGAGTAGGGGAAGAATACACAAGGCGTCACATCCCCGTTCCAATTAATATAGAAGTACCCACCCCTTCTTCCCGCGGACAAGCATCCTTGGGTCATCGGCCCGCCGTTCCAGAAATCGACGAAGAAAAGCTTTTTGTCTTCTATAAAATGCAGTTGCCGCTTATAGGCCTCCAGCCTCTGTTCGGGCGTGATCAGGAGATCGAGCGTATACTGCCTGCCGATGGGCATATAATGGAAAAACCAGCCGTAGATCGCCCCCTGCTGCTCAAACATAAAATCTACGAATTTATCGCTCAGCGCGGTTTCCACGTTGTGGCGGGTCAGGGTCAACGAGACTCCGAAGGGCACGCCGACCCGGCGCAGATTCTCAAAGGCATCCATGATCTTATGAAAAGTACCCTTCCCTCTCCTTGCGTCCGTTTCCTCTTCAAAGCCTTCGACAGAAATGGCCGGGGTCAGGTTTCCGATTTCGGCGATTTCTTCGGCTGTATTTTTTCCGATGAGAGTCCCATTGGTGTACATCATGAAGTACTGATTCTGGAATTTTCGGAGCAAGTCAAAAAGGCTCTTCCCGGAACTCCGCCACATCAGGGGCTCTCCACCCGAGATCACCGTAAAATAACTTCCCCAAAATTTTTCCTTTTCTTCCAGGATTCGCGAGAAGACATCGAAGTCGAGATGAGCTTTTTCCCGGGTCGAACTGTTGGCATAGCAGCCTTCGCAGAAAAGGTTGCACTGAGAGGTGGGACTGATGGTGACAAAACCAGGCGGTTGAATGCCGTATTTCTCAAAAAAAGTCGCTTTGGCATTGGAGTCGGGCATCATCACCCGCCCGACCAGGTTCTTCAATATCCTTTTTCTGACGTTGGGGGAGATCATTCCTTTTCCCAGGGCCTTGTCAATGGAATAGATGAGGTTCCTCTTCCCGATGAATTCCGCCCGCTTGATAGGAGGTGGATAGGCATCTTCCATAGAACTCTTGTAGGATTCTTTCTCCGCAAATTGCACTGCCAGATGCCTCAGTCCGTCATTCGCCAGGACTTTGTCCAATAAGATGGCCGCTGATCCCTTGACGATATTTTTTGTCGTAATCATATTGCTTTCTCCCTTCTATGCCGATCCAAAATTGGACGTAAGCTTTGTCCCTGAATCAGCTTTGGGGTCAACCCATCTCGTCCTCTGACAACCCTATTTTATTTTACCACGTATCATTCAAGAGCACCAAACAAGTGAATTTACGAGTGAAGCGTTTCCAATCATGTGATGGTGGAGGATGGGCTTTGAGAAGGGCTGTAGCGATCATGAGGCGGAGATCAGCCCGAGCAAATCGTCGGTCCGTCCCCCGTTCCTCTGGATTTGACATCACAAGATTGAATGAGAGAAGATTGTCAAATCCAGGCGGTTATAAAATCGGGAGGAGGCGCGAGAATGTCCATAAATAAGGACGGCTGGAAAGCCGCACTTGGGCTTATGGCTTTGGCTGCCGTTTTTCTTTTCAGTGGTTTTCAGCCACAAAAACAAAAGGCCCCCGCCCTGTCCGGCGGACCCGAGATCGACCCGGCCTATTTTGGCCAACTCAGGTTTCGCCACATCGGCCCCCAAGGGAACCGGATGATTGCTATCGTCGGCGTTCCGGGAGATCTTCGTGTCTACTACGCCGGGGCCGCTTCGGGCGGAGTCTGGAAATCCACCGATGGGGGAATCAACTGGAAGCCTGTCTTTGACGACCAGCCTGCCCAATCCATCGGCTCTCTGGCCATCGCCCCCTCGGATCCGAACGTCATCTGGGCCGGCACAGGCGAAACCTTCATCCGAAGTAACGTCTCAATCGGAAACGGAGTTTACAAATCCGAAGACGCCGGAAAAACGTGGAAGCACATGGGACTGGAGAAAAGCGGCCGGGTGGGACGAATTCTCGTCGACCCTCTTAACTCGGACATAGTTTTCGTGGCCGCGATGGGACACGGCTACGGTCCCCAGAACGAGCGCGGCATCTACCGGACCGCCGATGGAGGAAAGACCTGGCAGCAGGTCCTCTTCGTCGATGAGAACACAGGCTGCTCAGATATTGCCATCGATCCCAATAATCCGAGAATCCTTTTCGCCGGGATGTGGCAGTTGGACATCAAGACCTGGGGAAGGTGGAGCGGAGGGCCGGGAAGCGGAGTCTTCGTCTCCCGCGACGGCGGAATCTCCTGGAAACGTCTTACCGGACACGGCCTGCCGGATTCCCCGCTCGGCAAGATCGCAGTGGCCGTCGCCCAAAGCAATTCCAGGCGCGTCTACGCGCTGATTGAGACCGGCCAGCGCGGTTCGCTCTGGAGGTCTGATGACGGCGGCGAGGAATGGAAGCTGGTCAATTCCAGCCGGCTTCTCAACGAGCGTCCCCATTATTACACGCGCCTGGTCATCTCACCTGTCGACGAAAACGAGGTCTATTTCCCATCGAATTCGATGAGCCTAACCCTGGACGGTGGCGAGACGAACACGCTCGTTCCCTGGGGCGGCGACAACCACGACATGTGGATCGATCCGAAGAATGCCGACCGCATAACCATAGCTAACGACATCGGGCTCTGGATTTCAGTCACCCACGGCCGGGAGTGGGCCGAGGTCGTGCTGCCTGTGGCCCAGATGTACCATGTCGAGGTCGATAACCAGATTCCCTATTTTGTATACGGGAACAGGCAGGATGGCGAATCCTACCGCGGCCCGAGCAACAGCCTCATGGGCATGGGCTGGTGGGGAGGCGGGATTCCGTCGGGCTTGTGGACGTATGTTTCCGGGTGCGAGTGCGGGTTCGCCATTCCCGATCCGGTCGACCCCAACATCGTCTGGGGAGGATGCTATGATGCGGGCCTCGACCGCTGGGACCTGAGAACGCGCCAGAACCGGTCGGTGCGTGTTTGGCCGAAGTCGACGATGGGAACGCCGGCCAACCTTCTGAAGTATCGATTCAACTGGACCTTCCCGATCGCCATATCCCCTCACGACCACAACCGGGTCTACGTCGGGAGCCAATATGTCCACATGACCACTAACGGCGGGCAGAGCTGGGAGGTCATAAGCCCCGACCTGTCAACCAACGACCCGGCCAAGCTGGGGGATTCGGGAGGCCTGACCTATGACAACCTCGGCGTCGAATACGGATGCCTAGTTTTTGCGATCGCCGAGTCCCCTGTCACCCCCGGTCTGATCTGGGCCGGCACAAACGACGGGCAACTGCACCTGACGAAGGATGGCGGGGCCCACTGGTCCAATACGACGAACAACATCCTCGGCTTGCCCAAATGGGGAACGGTGAGCAACATCGAGCCTTCGAGGTATGATGCCGGAATCTGCTACGTCACCTTTGACCTGCATCAAGTGAACAATCGGGATCCCTTCATTTATAAGACCGAAGACTATGGGCAAACCTGGAAGCTGATCAGCTCGGCAATTCCCAAGAGCGTCTTTAGCTATGTCCACTGTGTCCGCGAGGACCCGAAGCAAAAAGGATTGCTCTATGCGGGAACAGAAAATGGGCTCTACATTTCCTGGAACGACGGCGGAAACTGGGTTCCCCTCCAGACAAACATGCCCCACGCGCCCGTCCATTGGATGGTCGTCCAGAAGAATTTTGGCGATCTCGTCGTTGCCACCTATGGCCGCGGCTTCTGGATTATGGACGATATTTCGCCGCTACAGCAACTTAACTCCGATGCCTTGAGCGCTCCGGCCCACTTCTTCGAGCCGCGGCCGGCCTACCGCTTTAGAAATGTGACGGGGATTCAGAGTGCGCCGAACGACCTGTGCGCCGGGACGAATCCTCCCTATGGAGCCTCGCTCAATTATTATCTCAAATCGGAGTCGAAAGATGGGGCCAAGGTCACCGTCACTGATGCAGACGGAAAGGCGCTCCGGACCCTGACCGGACCAGCCAAGGCTGGGATCAACCGGATCTGGTGGGACTTAAGATACGAAGGCCCGCACCGGGCTAAGCTCAGGACTAAGCCGGCCGGAAATCCTCACGTTTGGGAAGAGAGGAGGTTCAAGGATTCGGTCCGCGAGGGCTGGATTCCGCTCGTTGCCTGGGGAATCGAGGGAGGCTCCGCAGGACCTCTGGCCGTCCCAGGAACTTACACTGTGAAATTATCAGCGGGAGGCGAGGAACTGAGTCAGAAGGTCGTCGTAAAGAAAGACCCGAATTCAACCGGGAGCGAAGCGGATATCCAAGCTCAGGTTAAAAGGGCGCTCGAAGTCAGGGATAATCTGAACACCGTCGTGGATTCGATCAACCGGATTGAATGGATGAGGAAGCAGATCGCCGACCTCAAGGAGTTATTGACAGAGAGTAAGGGATCTCCTGAGATCATCAAAGGCGCCGATGAGCTCGATGCCAAACTTTTGGCTGTCGAGGACTTGTATTTTCATCATGTTCTTGCCGAAGGGGATGAGAAGTCTTTCCGGGTTCCCCTTAACCTTTATGGCCAACTTTCCGTCCTGGCCGGGGACATCGCCGGGGGCTCGGCCGATTTCCCACCAACAGATCAAATGGTCGCCGTTCATGAAGAACTGAAGAGAGAGTTGGCGGGCGCAGAAAACAAACTGAGCGAGCTCGTAGCCAAAGATATTTCGGCCTTTAATAATCTGCTCAAGGAGAAACAGATCTCCAATATCCTGACAAAATAAGAGCTTCTCCCTGCTCCTGTCGGGGCCTGAGAGTCCCGTCCTTCTCGGCTCCTTCGGGCCAATGCGCCATCTCTACCACGTTCGAATAAGATGGGGCCCCGCGACGGCGCTCCCCCGTCCGGTTAAATACTCCTGGGAGCATTTTGAGATATAGATAATTGAGGTTTCCCCCACGGGTTGAACACTGGCAAATATTAATGTATAACATGCTTCGTAATGAATCATAAATATAATCATAAAGGCGCCGCGAAGTCGATCTCAATACCTGGGATGGATGGGGAATTGGAAAAATTAATAAGAAAACGAGCAAAATCCGAACAGATGAGCGTCAATAAAACTGTGAAGGAACTTCTAGGAAAATCACTCGGACTGGGCGGCAAAAAAAACGACCATCAGGATGAATTCATGGACCTTTTTGGCGTTTGGACAGAAAAAGACGAAACGAGCTTCACGGAAGCCATCAAAGACCTAGAAATCGTCAATCCTACAGACTGGAAATGAAAAAAATCCCGGCCTGAGGTTCAGGGACGAATTGGGCCGATAGGCGTCCTTGTCTCACCTAGGCCAAAGATTCTTCCTTTTTCGATTTTTTGGGCAGGAATTCGTATCCGATATACCCGTATTTGCAGGAATCCACGCACTTCAGACAGCGGATGCAGTCCGGGCTGTTGGGCGTTTTATAGACTTCGACTCCGACCGGGCAGTCCCGGACGCACTTATTGCATTCCGTGCACCTTTCATCGTCTACGACCATCCGGAAAAGGCTCATTTTATTGAAGATCCCGAGAAATGCCCCCAGAGGGCAGGTCGTGCGGCAGAAAGGACGCTGGCTGACGATCATCCAGGCGACAAAAAAGACCAGAACCCCCACTTTCCAGGCGTACATGAAGGCGACCTGCTTGCGGATCGCGGCGCTCAGGAGGACGAGGGGAATGCCGGCCTCGAGCGTCCCGGCCGGACAGATCCACTTGCAGAACCAGGTCTGGCCGTAGCCGAATTCGTCCACGATGAGGAGGGGCAGGGCGATGACCATCACCGCCAGGACCACGTATTTCAAATAGCTCAGGAATTTAGGCACTTTGATCTTCGGTCCCGGGATCTTATAAATGAGTTCTTGAATCAGGCCAAACGGGCAGAGCCAACCGCAGGGGATCCTTCCCACGAGGCCGCCGACGGCGCCCAGGAGGCCGAGGACATAGAGGCCGAATTGATATTCGGCCACGGTTAGCTTGAACCTGATCGACCCGAAGGCGTTCTGAAGCGAGCCGATCGGGCAGGCCGTAACTGCGGACGGGCAAGAGTAGCAATTCAATACGGGAACACACACCCCCTTGCTGCCGCCCTGGAAGATCTGCCCTTTGAGAAACGCGGGGAGGTAGATGTTATTTCCCAGAGTGCTCAGCCACTGGAACCACCTCCGCTTATCGCGCAACTTCATCGGCGCTCCCCGCTCCTCCGATCAGCCGATCCCGATGCAATCCAGACAGATGGTGATCGCTTTTTCCAGCACGGACCTGAATTCGCCCATGGCGAGCCCGGCGATCATCAGGGCGATAAAAAGAAAAATCAGCCACAGCGACCACCTGCGTTTCATTTCGTGCCTTCCTTGATCAACGATTGGACCGTTCTTTCGAGGTCGCTCATTTCTTCTTTCTTGAACCCGATATGGGCATGATCGATGATTCCTTTGGAGTCGATGAGATAAACGACCGGGATCTCCTGAACTCCGTATTTCGTCGACATCCCTCTCGTCGTGCGCAGCAGGTCGTCGCTCTCGGCCCCCTCCGACGGGTCGGAAAGCATCGGATATGTGATCTTGAGCTTCTCATAGAAGGGCCTTATGACCTTCGATCCCTTTTGATCAAGACCTATCCCGAAGAGCAAAAGTCCGCCTGCCTCCTGGCCCGGCTTGGGTTGATAGCGCTCATAGAGTTTTTCCAGGTAAGGCATGGCCGTCCGGCACGGCACGCACCAGGTCGCCCAAAAATCGATCAGAACAGCCCCCGGGAGGGACTTCTCGACTTCCCTCCTCCCCTCCTTTTGAAACTCGACGAGGACCGTAAGTCTCCCGCCTTCCATCTTGACGGTGTAGGTTTTTTCGTCGATCCCTTTGAGGGAGAATGGAAGGAATTTCTCCCCTTTTTTCAGGATCGCCAGTGCGGGCCGGACAAAGGCCGAGAGGAGGACAAAAATGATCAGCCAGAATTTGGCTCGATTTGCCATCTCTATCTCCTCTCCGATTTTAACACAAAAATGCCTCTGCGTTCTTTTTTGAGTTTAGGTCGCGACTGATTTTTGGGGCGGGGCCGTTCCAACTGTCCGGATTATTCGATCCCTAAAAGAGGGCTCTGATGCAGACGCTTCCTCCAATCGTGGCGGCGTAGAGGATTCTGTGCGCGCCATCGATGTCCATCCCATAAACCGTTCTGGCCGGGATCGTCTGGTTAAAATCTTTCCAGGTGTTTCCGGAATCGGAGCTCTTGAAAACACCCTCCGGACCTCCGGCAAAAACGACATTCGGCGTCAACGGGTTGACCTGGATGCACCGGATCCCTCTGTTCAGCTTGCGAGTCCAGGAAGATCCTCCGTTCTCACTCTTGTAGAACCCGTCGTCGGCCCCGACATAAATCCGGCTGACGGAATTGGGGTCGAAAGTGATGGCTCGCACGATGCCCTTGATCGTCCCGGTGATACGAACCCAGGAACTGCCGCCGTTCGTCGACTTGTATAGAATTCCGCCGGTCGCGAGCTGGCCTCCGACAAGGATAACGTTGTCATTCGATGGTTGCACGGCCACGGCGTTGCCGCTGGTTCCCGCGGTCGCCGAAATCTGGATATGGGACCAGGTGACGCCTCTGTCCGTGGATTTGTGGAGAGCCAGGAAGAAATTGCTCCCGACGAGCTTCTGCCCGGCCAAGAAGAGCCTGGCAAAATTGAGCCTGCTGACCGCCATATCCTGGCAAAAATCGGTCAGGATGACCATCCAATTGTCGCCGCCGTCATTAGACTCATAAACCAGATTAGGCCCTGGGACGGAAGCAAGGGCATAGAGCAGGCTGGGATTGCCCTGATTGACAGCGATCCTGGTGATGGCGTCTGCACCGGGGAAAAGGGGTGTCCGCGTCCAACTCGTTCCCGAGTCGATCGATCTAAAGATACCGTTGTTTTTGACTCCGGCGTAGACAATGTTGGAAGAGCTGAAGGCGACGGCCACTCCCGGGATCTCCGCGGCTTTCATGCCGCCGATCGCACCGGCCCAAGAAGTCCCGCCGGTTGAACTCTTAAAGACCCCGGCCGTCGAGGCAAAATAGACGGTGCTGGAATTCGCCAGAAGATCCGTGCAGACCCCCAGGAGCCCGACGTACTTTGTCCAGTCGGCTCCGCCGTTGGTGCTCTTGTAAATCTCCTTATCATATCCCCCATAGACCACCTGGGAGTTGACGTTGTCGAGGGCGAGCGAAAAAGCAAAAGCGGATCCGTTGTTTTTCAGCCAGGCGTCTCCGCCGTTCGTGGTCCGATAGATTCCCACGGCCGTGCCGACCAAGGCTCTGTTCATATCTGCGGGATGGGTTACGATCGACAGCGGAAGCGTATTGATCGTTCCGGTTTTGTTCAAATAGTTGATACCCCCGTCCGTGCTTTTATAGATGCGGAAATGGTCGCCCGAGGCGTCATTGAAAACGCCGCCGGTGAAGACGAGATTGGCATTGAGCTTGCTGAGCGCCAGGCAAGACGCAAAGCCCGAATTGCTCCCGGTCTGGGCCAGCGTCCTAAAGGACCAGGTCTGGCCGCCATTGGTGGACTTGAGGACGGCGATGCAGGTTTTGTTGTTGGCGACATCGTACAGGCGGTAGCTCGCGACATAGAGAAAGTTCGGAGTCGTCGGCTGGATAGCCAGCTGCCCCTTGTCCCCAAAACAGTTGCTGGGCAGGTTGTGACGGGTCCAGGTCAGACCCTTGTTGAGCGACTTGTAGACGGCCCCTTTGGCCAGGGCATAGAACGTGTTCGGACTCGAGGGGGCGTTTTTCAGGTCGTAGATTGTATCCTGGATGGTGGCGATCCTCGTCCAGGTTGAGCCGCCGCTGGTCGATTTGAAAACCTGGGCCGGGAAACTCTTGACCACGGCGTAGAGCTCAAGAAAACTGGACGAACTGATGGACACGAGACCGGCGACATTCCCGCCGTCGGGCCCCACAGAGGACCAGGTCGCCCCCTGGGCTGATATGTCGGCGGGAGCCAGTCCCCCCAAAGCAAAAAAAACCGATAAACACAGCGCGGTCAGGGTTTTTTCCTTTGTTGTTTTCATGGTCTTTCCCCTTCATTCCCACTTCCCAGAACTTGGTTTCATCATACCGGAACGCACCTTTCCTGTCAACCCGAACAGGCGCCCCGCCTGGTGGAGTAGGGCGATGAAAACAGGACTCTGCTTAGGGGGAAAAATCAGGGGGAAATATCATCCTCAAAATCACCCCAAAGGGTGATTGACCTTTAGTCTCCCGGATGAAATAACATACCTCGAAGGTAGAAAAATCTCTAGAATGAGGAACAAGAAGCTTCTGATCATCGATTTTGACAAGGAATCCCTCCATTCCCTTTCCAGATTCCTCGAGGCCGAAGGCTTCAAGATCGTAACCTCGAACGACGGGCTTGCCGGCCTGGAGATGTTCCTGGCCGAGAATCCCCATCTCGTCATCCTCGAAGCCATGCTTCCCCGGCTCGACGGCTTTGACCTCTGCACAAAGATCACGACGGCTTTTCCCACAAAAGTCCCGGTCATCATTGTCAGCGGTGTCTACAGGGATTCCCTGTCAAAGACCGAGGCCCTCCGTTCTTGCGGTGCCTCGGCGTTCTTTCCCAAACCGGTCAAAAAAGAGGAGCTTCTCTCGACAATCCTGGAGCTCTTGAATCTCCGGGGTCCCGAAAAAGAAATCGAGCTCTCAAAGGCACCTCAGCCCGTCGACAAGCTAGAAATTCTCTCGCAACAGAGTCTGAAGGCTTTTCAGGCGACGTCCAAACCTGAAGACGGCCGGAAAAAAAAGTTGGATGACCTTATTGACGAAGAATTGAAAGAAGCCTTCGGCACTCTGACCATAAAGCCGAAAGAAAAGGAAAAAAGAATAAAAAAACAGGGGGCCAGCCCTGAGATTGACAACATGCTCAAAAATACTCTGGCCGAATTCGGCTTGAAACCGGAAAAGAAAAAGACCGCTGCTGTGGCCCCTTCAAAGCCAACCAATAGGAACGATGAGGCCTGGGACCAAATCCCCGCCTTGGCCGTGCCAGAACAAAAGAAAAAGGCTAATCCCGAGCGCCAAGAACGGAGACCCGAGCCGGAAGCGCTCATGGGGGAGCTCAAGGTCGAACCCAAGAAGCAGGAGCACAAGCAGCAGCCAGGGATCGAGCCAGGACGCAAATCTGAACATAAGCCGGAGCCCAAAGAGGCAACGAAGCCGACGCCTCAAGAGCCCCGCTTGGAAGTTGGTTCTGTTTCCGAAAAGCGTCTATCCCAGACAAGTCCCTACGACAGGTACGCAGAGAAGAAAAAGAATCAACCTCCTCCACGGGTCATGATTTTCGGACTGGCCGTCCTGGTGGTCGTCGGATCGGTCTTCGTCATCTTCAGGCCGCACAAACATGCCTCTCCGCCTCCTGTGGAGCAGACCGCTTTGCAGACCGCCGACATCCAGAATACGGGGCTCGATCAGCAGGCTCAAGACAACCCAACTGTTGTGGCCGAGAAGCCTAAGCCCCAAAAAGATAATCCACAGAAGATACCTCCTGCCAAAAAAATTGTCCAGAATGTCGGCGCCGGTGAAGCGACGGATGATAAAATCGAGCCTCTCCTTCCGGCCTCGATTCCCAATTTCCAAACTCAGATGACAAGCCAAAAGCCGGCTGATTTTCCGGCGGGGACGCAGACAGGGGAAAACCAGCCAAAGGAAAATGGTGGAGAGCAACAACTGAACTCCGGCGCCGAAAAGCCAGCCGGAGAAGAGCCCGCGGCCGACACGGCGGCGAAGCCGGCCGTAACAAAATTGGGAGACCTGGTGCCTCTCGAGCAAACGGCCACTCCTCCTCAAGTGCTCAAAATGATCGACCCCGTCTACCCTCCCCTGGCTTTCCAAAGGGAGATTCAGGGGACCGTGACCGTCAATGCTCTTATCTCCGAGAATGGAGATGTTCTGCAGATCGTGACCCTCAATAGTCAGGTCAAGGGCTACGGGCTCGAAAAAGCCACGGAAGCGGCCGTCCGGAGATGGAAATTCAAGCCCGCCACGAAAGACGGAGTCAACGTAAGAGTCTGGAAGCCCCTCTCGATAACATTCAAGACGCCAAAAAAATAACGCATGATTAAACATGATTAAAGAGGAGTTAAAGATGCCCTTAAGCAAGGAACAAGAGGATCTTTACCGCAAGACCATGGACGAAGCCAAACGGCAACTGGACGGCATCGATTCACAGGTGGAAAAAGAACTTCAAAAAGTCAGAGAGAAACTGGCTGACCTTCAGCAGGCCAAGAAATCCTTCAAGATGATCTATGAAGGCACCGCCAAGCTGCTCGGGATCGAGACGGAAGCCGATGAGGATGAAGAATCCGATGCGACCCAGGCCGTGGGAAAGATGTGACCGGTCGGAATCCCCCGTCTGGTGGAAACATCCCTCCCATGATTATCTTTGCGGCCCTGTTCCGTCACTAACTCCTCGCAACTCTTTTTGTCAGTCCTAACATCATCACGTTTGTTTCGTCACAGACGTCACGTTTCCAGTGCTCCGGTCAGCTCATCAAGAAAAGCCCAAATCGTTTCTGCTTTCTTTATGCACGGTTCCAATCGCCAATGGAAAAAACCACCCCAAAATTTCTTGGTTTTGGCGGATTTCCGGAGAACGGGGTACGGGGTACCGAGCACGAGGAACGAGTTGATGTTTCAAATTGACACCCCTGCTGGCTTCTGTTATAAAATACCATTCTTGTGCGGTTGATCAATCCCGACGAAAGGTAAGAAGTCCCGTGTTCGTGCTTCTCGGCATTCTGGTCGGATTCATCGCCGCAATCCCCCTGGGTCCGGTGAATGTTTTTGTCGTCTCCCAGACCATCCGACGCGACTTTGTGCACGGCCTCCTCGCCGGGTTGACGACCGCGGTACTGGATTTCATCTATTGCCTGGTGGCCCTGGTCGGTTTTTTCCACATGACCATCAACCTGACCAAGGTTCTCCCCTACATGAAAGTCCTGGCCTCCATCATCTTATTCTTTATCGGGATCAGCCTGATCCGGCATTCGAAGACTTTTATGACTTCCCGACCGACCCAAAAGCCCCCGGCATCGCCCAAGCCGATTTTTGGGGTCCTCCTCCTCTACATTTCCAACCCGAGCCTGTACTTTTTTTGGCTGGCCGTGGGAGGGACCATGACCGCCCACCACCTGGTCGCAAACAGGGGCTGGATTCCCATCATTTTTTCTCTGGCGGTCGGGGTGGGGAGCGTGCTCTGGTATTTTGCTCTGGTCCGCTATGTCGCCAAGCACCACGGCCAAATCCATCCGCGGACATTCCAGAGGATCCTGCTCGTCCTGGCCATCGTCCTCGTCGGATTCGCCGCCTTTACCTTCCTAAGCATCTTCTTCTGATCGCCGGCATATCGTGTCGCTGGGCGAATTTATCCTACCGGGGTTCCGAATGTCCTTGACCCCCTGGCCAACTCTTCTTCGACAAAGAGACCGACAAAATTCAGGGGACGCAGCCGCAGACGTGGACGAGATGGAGGCTTTGTGCTAGATTTGTTTCGCTTTGACTCATCGACGGGACGGCACCGGCCCATGGGAAAGGACTGAGATGCAGCGAAAAAATATAAAAAGAAGCTTTTTTATCTTAACCTCTCTATCTGTTATGCTCCTGTCCTTCGCTCAAGATCATTGCAGCCGGGGACTCCCCCCTGGACAGTTGCGTTTCGCAATCTCTTTTCCGGCGGCTCGTTCACAGGCGGCTCTCGATGGCCGGGTGCTCCTCCTTTTTTCCACCGACGCCGCGGCCGAGCCGAGGTTCCAGATCTCCGACGGCCCCAGGACTCAGCTCGTTTTCGGGATTGATGTCGAGTCCTTCAAACCCGGCGAGGAGGCCGTTGTGGACTTCAGGGCCTTTGGCTACCCAAAGCGGAGCATCGATGAAATCCCACGCGGAGAATACATCATCCAAGCACTTCTTCACCGCTACGAGGTCTTCCATCGCTCCGACGGTCATGTTGTCAAGCTCCCGATGGACCGAGGCGAGGGCCAGCACTGGAACTCAGCTCCGGGAAACCTCTACAGCCTTCCCCGAAAAATGCGGATCGACCCGAAACAAAACGAAACTATCAAAATCGTCCTCGACCAGGAAATCCCGCCGATTCCGCCGCCCCAGGATACGAAATACGTCAAGCACGTCAAGATCCGGAGCAGGCTTCTCTCGGATTTCTGGGGACGCCCCATGGAACTCGGGGCCTGCGTTCTGGTCCCTGAGGGCTTCGACGAACACCCCCAATCGCATTACCCACTGGTGATCAATCACGGACATTTCCCCCTCACCTTCGGGGGCTTCCGCGAGACTCCGCCCGATCCAAACCTCAAGCCGGAATACAGCGAGCGGTTCCATCTCGATGGATACAACAAGATCGAGCAGGAATATGCGTACAAATTCTATCAAGATTGGACCGGGCCGGATTTCCCTCGCTTGGTCATCATCGAAATCCAGCACGCGAACCCCTATTATGATGATTCCTACGCCGTCGATTCGGCCAATCTCGGCCCCTACGGCGAAGCGATCAACTGTGAGCTCATCCCTTATATCGAGAAGAGATTTCGATGTCTTGGCCAGGGTTGGGCCCGTTTCCTCTACGGCGGCTCGACAGGCGGTTGGGAAGCACTGGCCACACAGATTTATTATCCAGAGATGTACAACGGCTGCTGGGCGGCCTGTCCGGACCCGATTGATTTCCGGGCCTACACGATCGTCAACATCTATGAGCACAAGAACGCCTATTACGCCGACAGCCAGTGGAAGCGGACGCCCCGCCCAGGCCTGCGCAACTACAAAGGCGAAGTCTCCGCGACACTGGAAGAGATGAACCAGCGCGAGCTCGTCCTGGGCTCCCACAGCCGCTCGGGCGATCAGTGGGACATCTGGCAGGCGGTTTTCGGCCCAGTCGGCGAGGACGGATATCCCAAACCTATCTGGGACAAAATGACAGGCGAGATCGACCACGCCGTGGCCGTGTTTTGGAAGGAGCACTACGACCTTCGTTATGTGCTCGAGCGGGATTGGAAGATGTTGGGCCCGAAGCTCCGAGGAAAAATCCATATTTACTGCGGCGATATGGACAACTATTATCTCAACGATGCCGTGTACCTGATGGAATTTTTCCTCAAAAACGCCAAGAATCCCCCCTTCGAAGGCGAAGTGGATTACGGAGACAAGGCAGAGCATTGCTGGAACGGCGATCATACGCGTCCCAACGCCATATCGCGCTTGAGATATCACCAGATGTTTGCCCCGAAGATCGTGGAGCGGATTCTCAAGAGCGCTCCGCCCGGCGCCGACCTGAGCACCTGGCGGTATTAGGGCAGTGACGTCACCGCCACTGCTTTCCTAATTTGGCTAGAATGCCGGCGAACATCTCGATCCCATCCCAGAGGTTTTGAAGCCTGATGTTCTCATCGGGACCGTGCTGGTTGTTGTCGTGATTGACTATGGGGAAAAGCACAACAGGAACCCGGAGCAGGTCGGAAAACAAATAGATGGGCACGCTCCCGCCGGAGCTCGGCAGCTGGACGATCTTCCCCTCAATCGTCTCTTCAACGATCTTGACCAAGAGCTTGGAGAAAGGAAGGGCCATCGAAGTCCGGCTCGGCGGGTAACCGCTCTCCCACATTATCTTGATGATCTTCGGAGATCGAACCCGTGTCTCAATGGAAGGCGTCTCGTGGACAATCTGAAATCCGGCTTGAGACACAAATGCTTCGACTTCCTTCATGACCTTTTCGGGCGTCTGGTCAGGAACGAGGCGGAGGTCGACCGAGGCACTGGCTTCGGTAGGCACTGCGTTCTGGGCTTCGGCACCGACTTGGCCGGAGCGGATCCCCCGTATATTCAAGGCCGGCAGCATGATCCTTTCTTCCAGCCGGGAGTTCCCTGCCTCGGTCCATCCCAACCCGAAGCTGCGGCGCAGTCCTTCGTCGACCCGGGGCGCATCCTCGATCGCCTTCTTTTCCTCGGCGGTGAGCGGCCGGACATCGTCATAGTAGCCGGGGATTAGGATCTTCCCGTTTGGATCTCTCATCAGGGCGAGCAAATTCGCCAGGAGCGCTGCTGGGTTGGGAGCCCAGTTCCCGTAATGACCGCTGTGGAGGGCCCGGTCGGGTCCGTAAATGGTCATCTCCAATCCGGTTGTCCCCCGGGCTCCGAAGAGGACCTGCATCCTGCGCGTCTGGTGGACCGGACCGTCGCAGATAAGCATGCCCTCGGCCTGAAAAAGGTCAATGTTCTTTTCAAGAATCGATTTTAGGTGGGGCGAGCCAGCCTCCTCTTCTCCCTCGAAGAGGAATTTGACATTGATCGAGAGAGCCAGGCGGCTCGCTTTCAACCGGTCAAGGGCGGCGAGGAGTGCCATGATCGGCGCTTTATCATCGCTGGCCGACCGGGCGAAGAGGCGCCACTCACCCTGGAGCTCGTCTGCGGGGGTCTCGAGGGGAACCTCGCGACCGCCCTCGTCGAGCGACTTGTCCCTCAAGACCGCCGTCCAGGGGTTGCTCTTCCAAAGTGAAAGGTTCACCGGCTGACCGTCATAGTGGGCATAGAAGATGACCGTCCGGGAAGCCCCGGGGGCGGCCAACTCACCGAAGACGACCGGCGGGCTGTCCCTCTCCTCGAGCAACCGCGCTCTGACGCCCCGCTTCTCGAGCATGCTTCGAAGGAGCTCCGCGTTGTGCCGGATATCTTCTTTGTCCGAAGCGATGTCGGGGACAGAAAGGAATTCGGCAAATTCTTTGAGAACTGCGGTTCGATCGATCGCGTTTTTTTGCTCTCTTTGACCGGCGGCGCGAGGCGCGCCTGGCCGCTTGTTCTCGTTCAGCTTCCCCAGGGCACATATAGCGCCCGCCCCCGAAAAGACGAGCGCAAGACAGATGCCAATGAAAGTCAACCGCCGCGACGGACAATCTGATCCCATTTCTCCTCCTCCCGCTTTTTTAACGGAGCTCGGCCGACGAGCCTTCCACTTTCTTCCAGGGCTCGAACCGACCGCCCAAATATTTTCCCAAAAAACTCCTCGACCCGCCCAACCGGCCAGAAGCAGAATTATAGATAATAAAAACGCTATCCTTTTTCCCACTTGAACCTCCTGAGTCAACTCAAGTCAGGTCAAGGCATTATTATACGACTTTTTGTCCGCCAGGTTTCTTTCTACTCGTTCATGTTGCTTTGGCAGCCGGATCATCAAAGGGATTCAACAATGTGCCCAACCTTGCTTCTCCAAAGCAGACCCCTTATAATTCTTGCGTGCAGCGCTACCAATCCAAAAAGGAGGGTTGCCTTTGGCAAAGATACTGCTCTGGCTCATTCTGCTGGTTATTTGTTGGCCTTTAGCCCTGTTGGCCCTCATTCTCTATCCCCTGATCTGGCTTCTCTCGATTCCGTTCCGCCTTCTAGGGATCACGATCGAGGGAGTATTCGCCCTGTTCAGAGCCATCATCATGCTCCCGGCCAGGGTTCTTCGAGGACCGAAATAAAGCCAAAACAGGCTCGCTCTTCAATCCGAGGAGGCTTTGACTATGGCCCCAAAGAAGATTCGCCTTGTCTCGAATGCGCACCTCGACCCGGTCTGGCTCTGGGAATGGGAGGAGGGAGCGGGAGAAGCCCTTTCCGCCTTCCCGAGAATGAAACTTATACGGGAGAAAAAATGGCCTCGATGGCCTCGATTCAAGGGTTGATGAAGAAAAGATGATTCCGCTCGCTTAAAGAGTTGAACCGTGCAGGTCGAAATTCAGAAGATCGTCTATCCAGGGAGAAGCCTGGGTTTTGCTCAGGGGAAAGCGGTTTTTGCGGACGGAGGCCTGCCGGGTGAGACGGTCGAAATAGAGCTTATCACAGAGAAGAAGAACCGTATCGAAGCCCGCACGGTCAGAATTCTAAAAGCCTCGCCGCAAAGGGTAGAAGTCCGTTGCGAACACTATCGAGCCTGCTCGCCGTATCAAATCATTAGCTACCCATACCAGCTCGAGATCAAGAAAGCCCAGCTCCGGGAGCTCTTCGGCCACGATCTCAAGATTGAGCTCGAGAATTTCGACCTGACTCCGTCTCCCCAGGTATGGGGCTATCGAAACAAGGCCAGGCTGCGCGTCCTTTGGAGAGAAGGCGCTGCCGCCCTCGCTTATCATGAGCCGGGCCTTCGAGATGAATTCATCGCCATCGACCGCTGCGACCTGCTTGTGGATGGCCTGAACTCCTTCCTCCACGAAATTGTCCGAATTCTAACGGCGAAGAAATTGGAAGCCGTTGAAGAAATCGAAATCAAGCAGAGTGCCTCGAACCAGAGTTCGCTGTTGAGTTTATATCTCCGACGGACCGTCGAAAAAGAAAAGCTCGAGAGCCTGTTTTCCGAATTGAAATCCGGCTTTCCTGAGTTGGGGTTGCGGGGTTTCCTGAGGGTCGGGAATGCCACCAAGCAGATCTTCGCCCGAGGGAGGGACTCTATCGAGGAGAAGGTCGCCGGCCGGGTTTTCCGAATCGGGCCCCGGTCGTTTTTCCAGGTCAATACCGGCCAGATGGAAAGAGTCATCGAAGAGATGAAACGATGCCTCTCCCTTAAGGGCTCGGAGAAGCTAGCCGATCTCTATTGCGGAGTGGGAACTTTCGGGATGATCTTGGCTCCGGACGTGAGAGAAGTTTTCGGTGTCGAATCGGATCCTGAGAACATCACCTTCCTTAAAAGGAACATCGGGACGAACCGGGTCGGGAATTTTTCCATCTGCGAGGGCAAGAGCGAAGACTGGGCCGGCGAGTTGCTGGATAAGCGCCTGGATGTGGTCCTCCTCGATCCGCCCCGGAAGGGCATCGACGAGAGGGTTTCCCAGGCGCTCCTTGCGAGGCCCGCCAAACTCGTTCTCTATCTTTCCTGCAATCCCGCGACTCTGGTGCGCGACCTGAAACGATTGCTGCGAATTTACAGGTTAAGGACCATCCGCGGCTTTGATTTCTTCCCTCATACTCCCCACATCGAGACGCTCGCGGTCCTGGACAGGGAGAAACAACGAAACCTTTAGGAATCGCCTGAAGACTCGCACTGAGTACCCGTTTCCGGTCGATATCTCCGCCGGATTCACTGACCGGTTCGATCGATCGGTTTCACTGTCGAAGGGTCGCGTTTGGCCTGCCAAGTCCCTTCTAGCGCTCCCGGTCCCTTGCCTATTTTGACCGTCCCCTTGCAGCTATTCCCGCTGACCTGGCCGACAAAATCCAGCATCTCGTCTTCATCTTTTCCCTTCAAGAGCAGCTTGAATTGGATCTTGTCCCCCGCCAGGAGAGCATCTTGCAGAGGCGTGTTGGCGCCTGAATACTCGGCAGAGCCCTGCGGATTCTGGAAAACCTGGTCGAGCTGAAGCTTGAACGGGCCTTTCTTGAATTTCGGTGGGAGGGTGACTTCCCAAGTGCCACCGATATTGGCTGGCACGACCCAGAAATAAACCGAGTGAACGATTTCGTTCACGACAACGCTCGTGGTTTGATCGGGCTGCCACTCGCTCATTCCATAGTTATGCGAGACAACATGAGTTCCGGGCTTGAGCTCGGAGATGATCTTGGGCCGAAGCTTGAGGTTCACGCTGCTCAGAAGGTAGAGGCTGAGAACCGTAGCTTCATGGAAGTCCGTCTTGAACAAATCGCCTTCCCGAAATTGGACCAGATCGTTGACTCCGGCCTTGTCCGCGTTTTCCTTGCTTTCTTTGATCCGGACCGGGTTGAGGTCTATGCCCACGCCGCGGCAACCGAACCTTTGGGCCGCGGTGATGACAATGCGGCCGTCGCCGCAGCCGAGGTCATAGAGGAGATCAGTTTTTTTCACGTCAGCCATCCGGAGCATCTCATCGACGACCGGTTGGGGCGAAGGAACGTAGGGAACGTCGAGGGCCACATCCTGGGAATACTGGGTGATCTGTCCGGGGACGCCCGCGCCGATTCCCAAGAAAACCCAAGAAAGGAAAACGGCCGAAAACAACAGCTTTGGACTCTTCATCTTCACCTCCTCATTCTCAAAGCACAGCCATGACCAGCGCCTTTAAAGATAATGAGCTGACAAGAAAATTTCTATCATATTCAAGAGGGAAGGTCAAATCACAGCGTCACCCTCGCCCCTCGTACCCTGTTCCCCGTTAAAAAGCAGTGAGCTTTGGACAATGCGATAGGCTGGGCAGATCTAATGCAAACGCGATATCTGACTTGACGTGGTCAAGGTTGCGCCGGAAGCCACCCTTTGGACCCCGGCGAGGATATCGGCCGTCTATCTGGAAAAAGACAATTGCCTGGCCGGACTCTGGCCGCTGCTCGAAGCCGTCTGGACAATAGCCCAGAACTTTAGAGTGTTGAGCATCCCGGGTCTCATTCCGTAGCCGCCCATTCTGCCCGGTCCGTATCCCCCGCCCATGGGGGGTCTTCTGCCGCCGCCCGGTGGCATTTCGGACGTCCCCTTGGGTAGATTTTTAGGGTTGATCTCAGGGGTTTCGAATCCGACGGCCACGGCCTGCCCCGGCTCGACACCCACCGCAATGGAATGATCCGGGGTCCGCTGGAGAGGAATCTTGAGCTCATAAACGAGCATGCCCGTCGAGGGCACAACTTTGATTTCAATCCCTTTGGCCTCCGAAACTTCGATCCTTTGAGGCGGCACTTTTTCTTTTTCGGACCCTAGGATTTCGAGCTGAGTCAGATTCTTTTTCAGGTATTCTTCGATGAACTCATCCCCTTGACCCGGCCCGAGTTGCTTCGGCCAATCGCCGGGCGGAATGCCCACGGGATATTTGATCCCGAACACCCTCTCCTTCTTGCCTTGGGGATTGAACCAGATGATCAATCCCTGCATCATGATCTGGGCCCTGGTCCCCCTGTCTTCGGCGACCAGGCAGATATAGAGATTCTCTCGATCATTGAGGAAACCGAGATTGAGCGTTTCCGCGGGGACGACATAAAGCTCCCCTATCCAATCATCGGTCTTCCCGTCGACGGCGATCTTGTGCTTGGGAAGTTCGCTGTTAGTCTGGAATGACATAAATGAACTGCAACTCGTCGACCCGATCATCAGCCAGATCAGACCCAATCCCAACAAGGCGATTTTCTGGAAAAAAACAAGCTTGAGTTTTGCTCTCTGATATTTCATCCTTTCCTCCTCCTGCAGACTGGGCACTCAGGTTCCACTCTTCTATTATAAGCCCGCGACACAAATAATTGAAGCTGGGGGACGTTCCCCTAGCGGCCGGCCAGCTGTCCGCAGGCCGCGAGGATATCTTTGCCCTTGGAATGGCGCATCGTCGCCGCGGCGCTTTTGTCGGTGAGCCTCTTTCGGAAGGACTCGATCACGCTGTCCTGTGGAGTCCTGAAACCCAACCCCTGGATCGGACTGTAGGGGATCAAGTTGACCTTGGCCTTGAGCCGGTTGGCCACGGCCGCCAAACCGTCGGCATCGCAGAGAGAATCGTTGACGCCCGCGAGAAGAACATACTCGATGGTCATTTTTCTTCCCGTTGCCTGAATATAATCCAGGCAGGCCCTCAAGACCTTCTCAAGCGGATACTTCCGGCCGATAGGCATCAGCTCGTTCCGAAGCTCGTCATGCGCCGCGTGAAGGGAGAGCGAGAGATGGACCTGGAGTCCCAGACACTTGAACCTCTCTATTCCGGGAACCACTCCGCTCGTCGAAACGGTGATGCGCCTCGCCGCAATGGCCAATCCTTCGGGCGAGTTCATGATCTGGATGGCTTTAACCACGTTCTCAAAATTATCGAGCGGCTCGCCCATCCCCATGAAAACAAAGTTGGTCAGGTCGTGACCGAGGCCAAATTTCACGGACAGGATCTGGTCGAGGATCTCTCCGGGGGTAAGGTTTCTCTTGAAACCCTTGAGCCCGCTGGCGCAAAAAGCGCACGCGAACTTACAGCCAACCTGGGTGGAAAGGCAAAGCGTCGTCCGGCGTCCGGCCGGGATGAGGACGGATTCGATGAAACTCCCATCCTCGAGTTTGAACAGGAATTTTTCGGTCAAGTCCTGGGCCTTGAGCTGGCCGAAGAGTTCGAGGCGGTTGAAGAAAAATCTCTCGCTGAGTTTGGCGCGGAGGCTTTTCGAAAGGTTGGAAAAATCCTCAAACCTCGCCGCCCCGTGGTGATAGATCCAGTCGAAGATTTGAAGAGCGCGGTATCCCGGCTCTCCGAGCTGCTCTAATTCTTCTTTAAGCTCAAGATGAGCCAAGTCTTTGATATTCTTTTTGTTCATAATGAGTTCCGCGCCGAGGGGAGCTCTAAGATACGCCTTTAGGCGTGAGTTTATTAAACACAAACTCCCTTCCCTTGTCAAAACGTGCCTGCTTTTGTTAATCTCATGCTCTCTCCGGTCCGATGAAGAAACGTTCCGAAAATCCTGCAATGAAGGAGGCCCCCATGAAATCGATCACCAAACACAGCCCGCGATCTCCTGTGACTCCGATTTTGCGATTCGGGCTCACAAGCCTGGCAACGCTGATCATTGGCCTGGGGGGGCTGGCGCTCCCGAAAACCGAGGCTCCGGCCCAGTCAACTCCATTGACCCCTGAACAGGTCTTGAAGCGCCGGGGGATCTCGGACCTTCAGTTGTCTCCGGACGAGACGAAAATCGCTTTCGTCGTCTCCGAGCCGGTCCAGGGCACGGAGCAGCGGAGAAACATCTGGCTGTATGACCTGAAGTCAAAAGAATTGCGCCGCTTTACAACTTCCGAAAAAACCGATCATCTGCCCCGTTTCTCGCCGGACGGCAAAAACCTGTCATTCTTATCAGATCGCAGCGGAAAAACCCAGATCTTCCTCGTTCCCTTGGCTGGAGGCGAAGCCACCGCCTTGACCGAAAGTAAGACCGCAATCCAAGGTTTTGCCTGGTCGCCTGATGGAAAGCAGATTGTCTTTATGGCCTCTCCTCCGCCGAGGGAGGAGGAAGAAAAAAAGGAGAAGGACAAAGACGACGCCAGGGTCGTCGGCCGCTCCGATAAAAATAGCCTTCTCTTTGTTTTTGATATGGAAACAAAAAAAGCCCGCCCGCTGACCCAGGAGAAGTGGCGGATCTCAGACTTTGCCTGGATTCCCCAGGGCGGTCAGCTGGTTGTCACCGCGACCGATGAGCCCCAAGAAGAGTTATTCAGTGACCGAATCTACTCGATGGCCTTGAGTGATGGAAAGATGCAGGAACTCGGCAGGCCGGCGGGACCATTTGGGAATCTCAAAGTCTCGGCTGACGGAAAAACCGTGGCCTACATCGGATCCCGGGGAGACGGACCCACTCAACACGATCTGTATTTTCAAATTTTGTCTGGGGGCCCCACCCGAAATCTGACGGCCTCCATCCTCGACCGGCCCGTGAATTCGTTCGTCTGGCTCAAGGACGGCCGCATTCTCATCCACACCTCATCAGGTTTCACTCGCTCTCTTCTTTATGTCAGCCGGGATGGCAAACCCGAAAAATTGGACCTTCTGCCTGCGTCGCCCAGCAGCCAATTCGTGGCCGGGACGGGTGCCCTTGCGTTTATCGGCGAGAATGCCGTCGAACTTCCCGAGCTCTGGATAAAAAACAACAGTGCCTCCAAGCCTGAAAGAATCTCCTCGTTCAACCAGGAATGGGGACGTGTTTCCCTTGTCCAGCCGGAGGTCATCCAATATGCGAGTTTTGACGGAAAGAAGATCGACGCCGCGCTTTTTCTGCCTTCGGGATACGATCGGGCCACCAAGATCCCTCTCGTGGTCTTGGTCCACGGAGGCCCCACGGGGGAATGGTCAAACGCCTTCAATTCCTGGGCCCAGCTCCTGGCAGCCCGTGGTCTCGCTGTCCTCTGCCCTAACGTCCGCGGCTCGACAGGCTACGGATATGAGTTCATGGTCATGAACCGAAGAGATTGGGGCGGAGGCGATTTCAAGGATGTCATGGCCGGCGTGGATTTCTTGGTGGCCAATGGGACCGTCGACCCCGAGCGCCTGGGAATAGGCGGTTGGTCCTACGGAGGCTACATTGCAGCCTGGGCTGTCACTCAAACCGACCGATTTAAGGCCTCCGTCTCGGGAGCCCCGATGACCGACCTTGCCCTGGAATACGGCGCCGAGGCAAGCGGCATCAACGCCTACGATACCTGGTTCATGGGAAACCCCTATGAAAACTTGTCCCTTTTTACCGAAAGGTCGCCGGTGACACATCTCAAAAACGTCAAGACGCCCACCCTGATCCTGTGCGGGGAGATTGATGCGACCGATCCGATCGCCCAGTGCTACCAGTTCCACCGCGGCTTGCGGCGCTACGGGGTCGAAACCGAATTTGTCGCCTACCCGCGAGAAGGTCACGGCCTCCGAGAGGAAAAGCACCAGCTCGACATGATGAACCGAATGATCGAATGGTATGAAAAATACCTGAAAAAACAGTGATCTGTGAGTTTTGAGCCCAGAGCAGTATGAAATTAACGGGGAGCGCGAGGGGCATAGACGGGTGGGCACCCTGGAACTAATGCAAACTTGATAAGTAACTTGACATGGTCAAGGTTGCGCCGGATACCACCCTTGGGACCCCGTAGGGGAAGGGGGCCCGTCGGCTTGTCCGACGGGGGAACCGACGGGACTGGTTCCTGGGGGCCCGGGGGCCAGAGGGTGGTATCCGGCGCAACCTTGAACGTAGATGTCACATTTGTTATTGCGTTTGTATTAGTAAGCTAGGGTTCCCTTTTTTGAGGTTTGATTAACCTCGGGGAAGTTTGCCTTAAGTTGTCACTTCTGACTGCTCACCGCTCACCGTTCACCTTTTTTTGATTTTATGTTTTGTCAGACTTATGTTATAAAACTTCTTTTTTAAAGAAGATTAAGATGTTCGCGGATTTCCCTCATCCCGGCGAAGCGATGGCCCTCAGTTCGGCTATCGTCTGGGCCTTCTCTGTGATTCTCTGGCGAATCAGCGGCAAGTCCGTCCATCCCCTCGGCCTGAACCTTTTTAAGAATGTCTTTGCCGCTCTGCTTCTCATCTTGACGATGCTTGCTCTGGGCAAGTCGCTCCTTCCTCCGCTGGCCGTCTCCAAGTTTGGACTCATGTTGCTGAGTGGAGTCTTTGGAATCGCGATTTCCGACACGCTGTTTTTCTGGAGCCTGAACCTCCTGGGAGCCACCCTTGCCGGAATCGTCGATTGCTTCTACAGCCCGTTTGTGATCGGATTTTCTCTCCTCTTTCTCGGGGAAAAGATGAACGGCTGGCAGATCTTCGGGGTCCTGCTCATCGTATCTGGGATCTTCAGCATCTCCTCAAAAAAGCACGAGCGAGTGATCCCCCAAAGAGATCTCGTCCAAGGAATCGTCGTCGGGATCCTGGCCATGTTTTTTATGGCCGTGGGCATCGTCCTCGTCAAGCCCATCCTGGCCGAATCGCCGCTGCTCTGGGCAACCCTCTTCAGGATCGTAGGCGGGCTGGTCGGGCTCGTGCCCCTGTTCTTGTTTCATCCAAAGGGGCGGTCTATCATCAAATCATTGGCCCCCTCGCCGACTTGGCGCTCTATGGTTCCTGCCGCTTTCCTGGGCTCTTACCTGGGCCTTGTCCTATGGATGGGAGGACTGAAATACGCCCTTGTCTCGATCAATGCCCCCCTCAATCAGCTCAACACCATCTTCGTCTTCATCCTGGCCGCGATTTTTCTCAAAGAACGTATCACCGTCTGGCGTGTCTTGGCCGTTGTGCTTGCCTTTGCAGGCGCCTTTCTGGCTTCATTTCCATAAACCAAAACGGTCCGGAATGGCGTAGAGGTTTATTGATTTTTGGCCAGTTTGATGTCCACCCAAAAAGAGTGCTTTTCGGGACTTCTCCTCATCCGGGCCGAGAGGCTCCCTCCGCCTGGTGCTGTGACATCCTGCTCCTCGCTCATTCTTTCCGAGCCCATGGAGGATTCATCTCCCCCGCCGCCTTCTGCTGCCAGCCGGGCGGCGACGGCCTCTTTCATCTCTTTGGTGAGCCCCCCCCACTCGAACCCCAGTTTGAGGCCCTTGGCCGATTCCTGGGGGACTCCAGGGACTCTGTCCTCGAGGTTCCGAAGGGGCAGGCGGAACTCATAAACCACCGTCACTCCCTTCGGCAGGCATTTGAAGGTTGGAGGAATCGGAAGCGCTCCGGCGGCCGTCTCGACGGTCTTTTCGTTTTTGTCGACAGGATCGCCCTCGAACAATACATACTGGGCCCCGGACTTGATCTCCGCTTTTTTCTGTTCCGCGAGCTCTCCCCGCTGCTTCTCAAGCCGGGCGATAAGTTCATCTGCCGTGACCTGTCTTTTGAAAAACTTGAAGCCTTCGGCTTTTTTCTTCTTGCCCTCGGCATTCACCCAGATCGTCAGGCCGGTCGCTTCGATCGAGCTAAGATATTTACGATCCGTGAAGACGAAAAGGACGTAGAGGTTGGATCCGTCATTCTTCAAAGCATAATTGACCTTGACGCCTTTTTCAAAGTTGAGGTTTTCACCGCTCCACTCGTCGTCGAGACCGTCTATTCGGACGGGATCGGCCGTCCACTTGCTTTCGACGATAGTTTCCTTGGCCAACCCTGAAGCGGCCACAAGCAATATGGCCGAAAGCGCGATGAGGCTCATTCGCTTCATATTCTCCTCCCGGTCATTTGGGTCTCGGATGTGAGAGGCCAAGGACCTTTCGATTCTAAAATCAAGGTGATATTTTATACCATGAAACCCCTTCTGGCAATCTACAGCAAGTCCACAATGAGCACGGAGGAGCGAGCCCTGAGCAGTTTAAAAACAATTGGCTGATTCCCAGAATTCTTAGGGGCGACTTGCGTGTTATCAACAAAATCAAGATAGTTAGTGCCCTGAGAAGGTGGGAATTTGCTGATTTCTTAGCGCCGGGACTCAGCCATCAAAAAGCTGGCGATTTATTTTTTGCTGTTCACTGCTCAGTGCTCACGGCTCACTGTTTTTATCCGGCCGACCTCTTCTACGGCGCTGGCCGCATCGGGGGCATAGCCCGCCGCGCTGATTTTGGCGGCGTAATCACGGGTCACCGGAGCTCCGCCGATCACAACCGGCGTTGCAAGCCCGGCCGCGCGAAGGGCTTCGACAACATTCTTCATCTGAACCATCGTCGTAGTCAGGAGCGCTGACAGAGCCACGATGCTCGCCTTATTCACCTTCGCCGCCTCGACGAACCTCTCCGGAGCCACGTCGGCTCCCAGATCGATGATCTTGTAGCCGGACCCCCGCAGCATCATCGCCACCAGGTTCTTCCCGATGTCGTGCAGGTCTCCCTTCACGGTGCCGATGACGACCGTCCCTCTGGGTTCGACCTTATCTTTGATCAGAAACGGCTCCAATTTTGCCAGCCCCGAATTCATGGCCCTCGCCGCCACCAGCACTTCCGGGATAAAGACTTCGTTGTTCTTGAACATTATGCCCAGCTTTTCCATTCCCGCGATGAGCCCTTCATTCAGGATCCGGGCCGCCGGGATACCCGAGGCCAGAGCCTTCTCGACGAGGGCTTCGACTGCGTCTTTCTTTCCCTTTAATAATGCTTCCTCAATCTCGTTAAACATCCCGTCATTCTCCTTTCGGGTCAATAGCTTTTTTGTTTTTAAATTTATCTCATTAACAACCCCAGGTTGTCAAGAAAATCTAGCGGTGAGAAGTGACCAGATAAAAGAGCGCAACCTTGACCTGAGATGTCGCATGAGTTATTGCCTTTGTATTGGCTCGAGCGCATCCCCAGGTTCCCGCCGTGCTGAAATCTGTAGTCAAAGGGACAGCCTTTTTGTTATGATAAGCAAATCCGCAAGCGAGCCAAGGGAGTCGGCCTCAGGATCTCATGCCCAAGAGCAGAAAACGCATCCTCCAGACGAAGAGAGCTATGGCCGGAGGAATGAAGGAGCTCGAGCCGGGCGCGCCTTTTTCAGTCATCTTTGACATGGATGGCGTCATCGTCCATAACCGCCGTTATCATTTCAAAGCCTGGAGGCTCTTCGCCCGGAAACACGGAATTCCCTTCGACCCAGAGCAGTTCAAAAATCATCTCTTCGGGAGGACTAATGATCAGATCCTGAAGGGACTCTTCAACAGAAGTCTGCCGACTCAAGAAACCGGAGTTCTCGCGGAAGAAAAAGAGGCTCTCTATCGGCAGATTTATAGGAGCCACGTGCGGCCGGCCCGGGGATTGGAGAGGCTCCTGACATCGCTCAAGGCCCATCGCGTTGGCCTCGCCGTGGCCACGGCGGCCCCCCGGACCAACCTGGATTTCGTCTTGGATCGGACAAGCCTGAGGCGCCATTTCAGCGCGCTCGTCGACGTCGACGATGTCCGGCGGGGAAAGCCGGCTCCTGATATCTATCTCAAGGCTGCCGCCCAGCTGAACACGAATCCGAGCCGGTGCATCGCCGTCGAAGATTCTCTTCCCGGAATAGAGTCGGCTCGTGGGGCAGGAATGAAGGTTGTCGCCATCACAACTGCTCATCCGCGAAAAGAACTCTGCCACGCTGACTTGGTCGTCGACCATTTCGCGGCTCTATCGCATGACATATTCCGCACCCTCCTGGATCGGGAGGGCGCAAAGCCGAAGAGGAACCTCAAGGAGGAAAAATGAAAAGATATTTGTCAGCTGGCCTTATGACCGTTTTGACGTTGATGATGCTCGGGATTAAGGGCTATGCCCAGGAAGCAGGTTTCACGGCCCAGGACTTCCAGGAGCGCCGGGAGAGACTCCTGGCTTATATTCCCGATGGAATTGCCATCCTCGACGGACCGGCCTGCTATTATTTCACCGGCGTTGATTCGGGCGACGTCAAGCTGATCCTGATCCCCGCCGCGATCGCCGAAAAGACCCCCGCTCCATCCGTTTGGAAAACGACGATTTATCTTCCTTCAAAGCCGGCCGGGGCGGGCGTATGGGACGATGTCAAACCCTCCTTCGGCAGCGATACGATGAGCCTCTGCGGAATCGAAAACAATGCTCCGATTTCGAGCTTCTATGGAGACGCCGCCCGGCTCGCGAATCTTTCCGATGCAATTTATGTTCCCTATCGTACGATCGCGGGTCCGTCCGGCGATCTTCCCCTCGACCTCACCTTCGTCGACTCGATCCGGAAGATTCTCCCCAGCGCGAAAATCAAGAATCTGACTCCGGTCATCGACCAGCTCCGCTGGAAGAAATCGGCCAAGGAGATTGAAATCATGAGAAAGGCCTGTGCGATCACTGTCAACGCGTTTGAAGAGGCGGCCCGCAAAGCCAAGCCCGGGATGTTTGAATATGGGGTCGAAGCGGTGGTCAATTATGTCTTCCGGACAAACGGAGGCCGGGCGGAGTTCATGATTATCGGATCCGGGCCCAACTCCTGTATCCTCCACCACATGACGAACGACCGCCAGATGCTCAAGGACGAGTTGGTGGTCATCGATATCGGGGTCGAATACAGGTCAATGGGCACAGACCTGACTCGGACCGTCCCGGTTGCTGGAAGTTTTACGCCGGAACAGCGAAAAATCTACGGCATCGTCCTCGAGGCCCAAAAGAAGGCCATCTCCATCGTCAAACCCGGCGTGACCTTGGCAGAAGTGCATCGCGCGGCCTTTGAGGTTATCGAAAAAGCGGGGTACGCCAAATATTTTATCCATGGCACGAGTCACACTCTCAACGGCGGCAGCCCGTCCAATCCGCTGACGGACGGGTTGTTTGTGCCTCAGAAACACGACAATCGTTATTTCGCGAATGATACCGCTCTTGTCTCAGGGAGCATGTTCACGATCGAGCCGGGCATTTACATCCCTGAGAAGAACCTGGGCGTCCGGATCGAAGACAGCATCCTGGTCACGGACGATGCGTTCGAGGTTTTGACCGGGAGCGCGCCAAAAGAAATAGACGACATCGAGGGCCTTGTGGGCCGCAAGAAGTAGTCGGCGAGCAAGAGGCTTGACGGCTAGGGCGCAGCGAGGGTAAAAAGATGAGCGCACTCAGGAGAATTTCAAAGGTCCTGCCTTCCTATCTAATAGGAATTGCCCTGCTGACAGCGGCTTACTTATTCCTGATCCGGCCGTGGCACAGGAACTGGGGAGCAACCAGGACCGAAGTCGGCCAGCCCATGCCGGGCGATGAACTTGTCCCGCGCACCAATTACCTGACCACCCGGGCTGTGGCCATCAGGGGGGAGCCTGAGGACATCTGGCCCTGGCTGGTCCAGATGGGGCACAAACGGGGCGGCCTTTATAGCTTTGATTGGCTCGATCGGGCCGCGGGCATCCTCGATCGCCCCAGCGCGATCAGAATTCTTCCCGAGTTCCAGCAACTCAAACCCGGAGATAAGATTCCCATCGGCGGAGGCCCCGGTTGGCCGGTTCACTCTCTCGAGCCAAATAAGTCGATGGTCCTCGAGATCAAGCAACCCGGTGTCCACATCAGCTGGTCATTCCAAATTTACCCCGCGGATCTAAACTTGTCGCGCCTGGTGCTTCGTATCCGGGGGGACATGGAGCCTCCCGGGCCGCTCCTGATGCCCCTCTTTGTCCTCCTCGATCCGGCCGAGTTTGTAATGGTCCGCAAAATGCTGACGGGCATAAAGCAGAGAGTCGAGAAAACGGCCGGGACTCCCACCGACGAGCTCCTGGAATTGCTGGCCTGGGCCGTTGCCCTTCTTATTTTTATCGTTGCGGTGCTCGGAGCTTTGACCAAAAAAGAATGGGACAGTCCATATATGATCTCCTGGTTCTCGATTCTGGCCTTCTTTTTCATGGCTTTTTGGCAGCCTCCCCTTATAGTCGGTTTCGTTTTGGATGTGGCTCTCCTGTTTGGTTTGGGCTTGGCCCTCCGGGGCCGGCTTTAGGGTGCTGCGAATGCGTCTCTATCTCTAACCTCCGACCGTGACAACCAGGTGGAAAAATCGACAACCTGGGCTATAATACGAACAAGACAGATGACCTGCGAAGCAAAGAAACTGGCCGTCCTGGGGATTCTCCTCAAGAATCCCAGGATTTTGAAGGCTGGTATCCCTCTCAATCTATTCCTTCTGAAATACATGAAAAAATTCAGGATCCAGGATGCCGGAGGGAATCTGATCGTCCACTCCCATCTGCCTCCTCTCAACAGCCGAGCCTACGGGAGGTTTATCGAAGAACATCTTTTGAAAAAGACCGAGGGACCGTCTCATGCCCAAATCGGCTTGACGAACGCCTGTCCCCAGCGGTGTATCTATTGTTACAACCGCGATAGAACAGGCACTCCGTTGGATAAATCCACGATTCTGAGGACTATCGACGAGCTAACAAAATTGGGCGTGTTTTGGCTGGGGCTCACCGGAGGAGAGCCCCTTCTCAATAAAGACATCGTCGAGATCACCGAGACGGCGAGCCACGATTGCGCCGTGAAATTGTTCACGACCGGCTGCACCTTGACTGCCGGATTGGCCTCGGACTTGAGCCAAGCCGGTCTCTTCTCCGTCTCGGTGAGCTTGGACCACTGGAAGGAAGAAGAGCATGACCGGGTCCGGGGATACAAGGGAGCCTTCCGCACCGCCCTAAAAGCGATCGACATTTTCCAGCAAACAAAAGGACTTCAGGTCGGAGTCTCGGCTGTCCTCTCCAAAGAGATGATCCGTCGGAATCAAACCGAAGAGTTTATCAGATTTTTGATCGGATTGGGCGTTGACGAGGCCTGGCTGAGCGAAGGCAAACCCTCGGTGGCCGCGTTCTGGAACGAGGATCTTGTCATCTCCGAAGACGAGCGGTTGCGTCTGGTTCACCTCCAGGACAGGTACAACCGCGAGGGCAAGATAACCGTCAACTACCTGGGTCACTTCGAGGGAAAAGAACACTTCGGCTGCAACGCCGGCCGCAAGATGATCTATGTGGATGCTTTCGGAGAGGTCAGCCCCTGCGTTTTCACGCCGATGACGTTCGGCAACGTCAGGGAACGCCCCCTCGGGCAGATCGTCGGCGAGATGCGAAATTCCTTCGCTTCGCAAAACCGCTGTTTCATTAACTCCAATTTCGGGCTGATCCAGAAACTTACCCGGGATTCCGCTCCTCTCTCCAGGGAGACGTCTCTCCGCCTGCTTCAGGAAGTTACGTTCGGCCCGCTGGCTAGATTCTTCGAGCTTTATTATTCTTAGGCACGAGAGGAGACAATGAAAAACCGCCTGCCTTTAAGTTTATATAAAAGCATAAGCTACTTGCTCGCGACGGTCTTCGCCGCGGTTGGTTCGATTTTTCTTTTTGCCCCCGATAGTCTCACCGGGTTTTTCAACTGGGTATCGGGACACCTGGGGATGACGCCCTCTCCTGAGAATGGGACCAGCTTTTTTCTAGTCCTCGCTGTAGCCTACATGTATATGGTCACTGTCCTGGCCTGGATGATGGGGCGCCACGCGGAGAACTCCGGCTTCCCCCTTCTCTTGGCTAACGCCAAGATCGCCAGTTCACTGCTTTCTTTCGGCTTCTTTATTATCTTCAAGCCGTACCTGATCTTTCTCGTTAACGGGATCGTCGACGGGCTCATCGGCTGCGCCGTCCTCCTCTTGTATTTCAGAACCAAGGGGATTCGAAGATGAACCTGCGGTTGAAGGCGGCGGCGCTCTTGAGCGGTGTTCCCTTCATGAAGTCCAGGGGACTCGTGGAGCTCGGCCGCCTCGCCGCCGCTGCCTTTGAAACCGAATACCCGGCCAGGGAAAAATCCACCTATCCCGAGCTGCTCGACCAATTCGCCCGTTTCACCAAGCAGGAAGCGGAAAAAGCCCTTGCCTCCGGAGTTTCCCTTCAGGCGATAAGAGGCCGTCTGCGAGACAACGCCCGCCGCTTCGGCCGGAAAATCCGGCGAATCCTGCGCCTGAGTTCACCCGAAGAAGTCATGGCCGGGGCGCGGATCCTCTACCGGGTGATCAAAATCGACATGGCGGGGACGGCGCGGGGTGAGATCGTCTTCCGAAAATGCTTTTTCAGCGCGTTCTATTCTCCCGGAGTTTGCGAACTTGTCTCAGCCCTGGACGAGGGGATCCTGGCCGGACTCGCCGACGGGGGGGAGCTACGATTCATGGAGAGGCTGAGCGAGGGCAAAAACTGCTGCCGGGCACAATTTTCATTCGGGCAGGAGCCGCGATGAAAAAAGCTATTGTCGTCGGGAGCGGGGCAGGCGGCGCCACGGCAGCCAGAGAGCTCCGGGGAAAATTCGATGTGACCGTGCTCGAAGCGGGACAGCATTTCCGGCCGTTCTCGTTTCGACTCGAGACCATGGAGAAGATGAGGAGATCGGGTCTCCTGATCTCCGAGAAACAGATCCAACTCTTCTTCCCGGCGATGAGAATCCTGAAGACCTCAGACAAGATGGTCCTGGTCAGGGGAATTGGAACGGGCGGGACAACGACTATCGGCGCCGGCAATGCGCTCCGGATGGACGCCGACTTCAAAAGGCTGGGGATCAATTTGGACAAGGAATTCGAAGAACTCGGGCGGGAGATCCCGGTCTCGACGGCTCATCAGCGAATCTGGCGCGAGACGACGCGGCGACTGTTTAAGATCTGTGAGTCCATGGACCTCAATCCGATGCCGACGCCAAAGATGGGGCATTATGAGCGCTGCCGGAACTGCGGCCGCTGCGTTCTGGGCTGCCCCAACGGGGTCAAATGGGATGGCCGCGAGTTCTTGAAAGAAGCCCTGGCCGGAGGCGCCCGGCTGATAACGAATTGCCGGGTTCGTCGTATCCTGATCAAAGGCGGAAGGGCCACCGGGGTCCTCGCCGATGCCGGGTGGCGACGGCGCTTTTTCCCGGCCGACTTGGTGGTCCTGGCCGCCGGAGGGATGGGAACGCCGGCCATCCTCCAGGATTCGGAAATTCCCTGCGAGCCCAGGCTCTTCGTCGACCCGGTCCTCTGCGTCGCGACTGAATGGAAGAGTGCCTTTCAGAATCAAGAAGTGCCGATGCCGTTTGTCGTTCAGCGCGAGCATTTTATCCTTTCACCCTACTTTGATCATCTGAGTTTCTTTTTTAACCGGCGTTGGAAATCAAGGGCCCGGAATATCCTCAGCTTGATGATCAAACTGGCTGATTCAAATTCAGGGAGAGTGACCGGAAGCAAAGTCGACAAAACCCTTACCGATCTGGACAAGAGTCGCCTCAAAGACGGCGTGGCTCTCGCGGCGAGGGTATTCGGCCGGCTGGGCATTGAAGAGAACTCGCTTTTCCTTGGGACGATCAACGCCGGCCATCCGGGCGGCATGCTGCCTCTTGCGGCCCGAGAGGCGGCGACGCTTCATCCGGACCGCCTCCCGGAAAACCTGTTTGTCGCCGACGCGAGCCTCTTCCCGGCTTCCCTCGGCAACCCCCCCAGCCTGACCATTATGGCTCTCGCCAAACGGATCAGCAAGATCTGCCGGACCTCGCTCTGAGAGGGCGCGGAGTGGGACTGCGCTTTCAACATATCCCAGAATGGCATATAATCTAAGAGAGGAAGGCCGGCATGAAAAGGAAGAAAGGCATCATCGGAATTCTCACCGGAGGCGGCGATGTCCCCGGCCTTAATCCGGCGATACGGGCGGTGACGATCCGGGCCCTCCACGAGGGCTACGAGGTCATCGGCATCCGGCGCGGCTGGGCGGGCTTGGTCGAAATCGCAAGAGACAAAGAAGCCCCCAATGCGGATCACTTCCAGGTTTTGACCGAGGAGATCGTGAACAAGGTCGGCCGCACCGGAGGCACATTTCTCCACACTTCGCGCACCCGTCCGAGCGCCGTGCCGGACGTGAGCGTGCCCGCCCGTCTTAGGAGCAAGTACAAGAAAAAAACAAACGACCTGACGACCGAGGTTTTGAAGAACCTGGAGTTCCTGGGAATAGATTACCTCATCCCCATCGGCGGGGATGACACACTGAGCTACGCGGTTCACCTCCACCACCAGGGCGTCAAGGTCATCGGCATTCCCAAAACCATGGACAATGATGTCCCCGGCACGGATTACTGCATCGGCTTCAGCACCTCCCTCTCCAGAACAATCAGCATGACGAACGCCCTGAGGACGACGGCCGGGTCGCACGAAAGATTCCTGGTCATCGAGGTTTTCGGCCGCTACGCCGGTTTCACCGCCCTGCTACCCACCATGGCCGGTTCGGCCAACCGCTGCGTCATCCCCGAGTACAAGTTCAACATCGAACGCCTCTGTGAGCTCATGACCCAGGACAGGGTTGAAAACCCGAGTCTCTATTCGGTCGTGCTCGTCTCCGAAGGGGCGACGTTCGAGGGCGGCGAGATGGTCTACGAGGGCGAGGAGAAGGATATGTACGGTCACAAGAAGCTCGGCGGCATCGGTGACGCCATTTCCTCGCACCTCAGGGACCTTTCCCCAAAATACAACAACGGGCGGCGGATCAATGTCCTTAACCAGAGGTTGGGCTATCTCGTCCGCTGCGGAGACCCGGACGCCGTCGACTCGATCGTCCCCATGGCCTTCGGCAACTTGGCCCTGGACCTGATCATGGAAAAGAGCACGGGGCGCATGGTCTGCCTCTGCAAGGGCCACTACGGGGATGTCCCCATAGAAGTCGTGACCAGCACCAAGAAAGTCGTGGACGTCGACAAGTACTATGATGCCGAGCGCCTTCGTCCGCTCTATAAAAGCTTCAGCCTGAAGCCCCTTTTCATCCTGACGAGCGATTATTAAGACGTCTCTCTCGTCAACAAAATGACCCCTTGGTCCTCGCCCTTTACTCCTCATATTGATGACACCGAATGATTTATGGTATAAAAACCAAAAACGCAAAGGAGGCGAGCATGTCGGATCACAGGGGTTCTTCCGGGCGCATTTTTTGGGGGCTTTTCCTGATCCTGATCGGTGTCCTGTTTCTTCTCGACCGAATGGGGAGGTTTGACTTCGGCTACGCGGTATCCCATTATTGGCCGGCCATCTTCATCGCCATCGGGCTGTCCATCTGGTTGGGCAGCGGGTTCCGAGATTTCATTTCCGGCCTGCTCTTTGTCGCCTTCGGAACCGTGTTTCTGCTCGTCCGCCTCGACGTGCTGGGGCATCATTTCTGGAATTATTTCTGGCCGCTTCTCATCATTCTCGCGGGCCTTTGGGTCCTGGTGCATCCGGCTCTCCATCACCGCAAAGGGAGCTTCCCCGAGATCAAGGAGGGTGACCTGAACGTCTCGGCCGTTTTTTCAAGCGTCGAAAGACGAATCGAAGTGCAGAGTTTCAAGGGAGGTCACGCCAGCGCCGTCTTCGGCTCGGTCGAGCTCGATTTTACGCCCGCCTCGCTCGCCGAGGGCAAAGCTACGGTTGAACTGTCGGCCGTCCTGGGAAATATAGAAGTCAGGGTCCCCAGAGACTGGCGGGTTGAGGTCGATGGAACCCCGATTCTCGGCACGATCGACAACAAACACCGGGCCGCCGGTCCGTCCGAGTCCAGGGGAACTCTCTACATTAGAGCGACGGCCGTTTTCGGCTCGATTCTGGTTAAGGACTGATATGAAGAACTTCGCCCTCTGGACGTTGGCGGTGATTGTCACCCTGGCCTCGGCCGTTTATCAACGGATGACCGGACCGACTTATCCGGTCCGCGGAAAAGTCACCCTTGCGGGGTCGGAGATCGAGTTCAAACTGCCGCGGAGCGCGGAGAGCGTGAGGGATTGCGCGGTGAGCATCAAAGTGAGCGATCCCTCCGTGGGCGGCTCCCTCCTCTTCAGGAGGCATAAAAGCGATGAAGCCTGGACTCGAGCTCCTTTGGAGAGGAAAGACGGCGCGCTCACGGCGAGCCTGCCCAAGCAGCCCCCGGCGGCAAAGGTCGTCTACAAGGTCATCCTCAACCGTGATCAGCAGGAAGTTTCTCTCACCGGAGAGAAACCGATCGTCCTTCGTTTTAAGGGTGTCGTGCCTTTATGGATCCTCATCCCTCACATTGTTGTCATGTTCCTGGCGATGCTATTTTCAACTCGGGCCGGGATGGAGGCGCTCAGACGCACCGGCGATCCCCGAAGGCTCGCGCTCTGGACTGTAGCGCTCTTGCTCATAGGGGGTTTCGTCTTGGGACCGGCCGTGCAGAAGCTTTCTTTCGGCACGCTGTGGACGGGAATCCCGTTTGGGTATGACCTTACGGATAACAAGACCTTGCTGGCTCTCGCTGTATGGGTTGCGGCGGCCGTCGCCGGCCGACGTGGAAAGACGGCCAGGGCATGGGTTTTGGCCGCGGCGATCGTGCTTTTGGTAGTCTTTCTTATTCCCCACAGTGTCCTGGGTTCAGAGTTGAAATACTGAAGGATCTTACTGACTCATCCATCCGGCCGGGACCGTGCACTCCCGGTTCCAGATCTCCCAAAGCGCTCGCATGATAGTGTGATGCCTCTCTAAGAGTGCTCCGACTTGACAATTACAGAATCTCGATCCAGACTAAGTATGAAGCAAAGATTTCGGGGAGGCGCGGGATGAAGAAGACCGCCGTTTTTAGTTTTTGGGGCTTTGCCCTTATCTCTGTTTTTTGGCTCTCAACATGCAGCAGCTCGACTTCGACGGGTCCACCCGGTGTGATCATCGAGGACCCTTCCTTTGTGACCGATATAGAAGGGATCTTCAGCAATACCTGCAGTGCCGTCACCTGCCATGGGGCCGCGAGACAAGCCGAGCTGACGCTCCTCAGAGGCCAGGTTTACGGCAACCTCGTCAATGTCCCCTCGAAAGAAGTCCCGGCGAAGAGACGTGTTTTCCCCTTTAACGCGGAAGATTCATATGTTGTTGTCAAAATCGAGGGTCGCCAGACGGCCGGTGCCAGGATGCCAGCTTCTGGAGAGCCCCTGAGTGATACGGACATTCAGAATATTAAAAACTGGATCAACAAGGGCGCAAAAAACAACTAATACAAACGCCATAACTCATGCGACATCTCCGTTCAAGGTTGCGCCGCAGGCCACCCTCTGGCCCCCGGACCCCGAGGAACCAGTCCCGTCGGTTCCCCCGTCGGACAAGCCGACGGGCCCCCCTCCGCTACGGGGTCTCAAGGGTGGCCTCCGGCGTAACCTTGACCATGTCAAGTTACTTATCGCGTTTGTCTTAGAACGCCCCTGAGGAGGAACAGATGCAAGGCAAATACCTGAAAAGCTTTCTTGTTCTTTTTTTGACGGCGGGACTTGTTTACGCGATGAGCCCGGATGCAGCCCAGAATGACCTTCAACAAAAAACCGGCAACATCATCAAACAAAATTGCAGTGTCGCCGGCTGCCACATGGGGAAGTTCCCGCAGATGGGATTGAGCATGGAGCCCGGGAAATTTCCGGGAACGGTTGTTGATGTTCCCAGCGCTGAGAGGCCTTCACTCAAAATCATTGATTCACAGAATCCCGAGAAGAGCTATTTGCTCATGAAGATCAAAGGGAGCCCGGATATCGTGGGCAAGCAGATGCCGTTGTCGAGGACACCGCTCCCGAGTGAGAGCATTCAAACGATCGAGGCCTGGGCTAAGAGCATTAAAGGAGGAGCCTCAACCGGATCTCAGAGACAGACTCCCGCCCAAAATCAAGGCCCCGGCCGAGCCCCGCAAAAGATGCCGGAGCATCCCTATCATAGGCCCGCCTTTTGGGGCACGCGGCTGATCAATTTGCCGACTGCGGAAACGACGGAAAAAGGGCATGTCCTGTTCCGAATCTCACACCGTTTCGTCCCCGAGGTGAGCAGCGGCTACGATTTTTTCTACGGACTGGCTGGGCCGGCCAACATGCTCTTGAGCCTCGGATACGCCCTGAGCGATAAGGTTACAATTACTCTGGGGGGGACTAATCTATTCCAGGAGTTCGAGCTGGGGGCCGACTGGCTTTTCCTGGAACAGAAAAAAAACGGACTCCCCTTCTCGGCGGCAGCTCATGTCAGTGAGAGCCTGGTCACCCGGCGGGAGCAAGGCGTCGGAGTTCTCGACTCCCGGAATCTCAAGTTCAACGCGCAGATCAGCCTGTCTCATCAATTCAGCGACCGTCTTTCCTTTCTCCTCGTGCCCGCCTATTCATCGAACACGGATCACTGGGACAATCCCTCCAAGGGAACTCTGGCCCTGGGGGTCGGCGGACGGTTCATGCTGCTGAATGAGATCTCGCTAATGGCCGAGTGGATTCCCGTCCTCAGCGGCTACAAAGCCGATTATCAGGGTGTTGGGATCGGCCTCGAAAAGAAGATCGGAGGACATGTTTTTCAGGTCTTTGTTTTGAGCTCGTCCGGCGTGACTTCCGACCAGTTCCTCCCCGGGGGAGACTTGAACCTGTTCAAGGGCGGTATTCACTTTGGGTTCAATATATTCAGGACCTTCTGAAATAGACCAAAGAAGCGCTATTTTAGCTGAAATCTAACCGTAACCATGAGAAACCGGGTGTTGGCCCCCGTTTTTTCGTTTTCTTTGAGTTATAACCAGGAACCGTCCCACCACGTCTTGATTTTTGATTCTTTAGTTCTTTTGACATATCATGAAACGTTCGCTTGGAGGACATTATGAAAAGAAGGAAAACAGGCATGGTGTTCATGATCTTTATCTTCCTCTGTTTCCCGGGTGTATTTGGTCAAACTCAAGCTCAGACCCAAGCCCAGAGCAAAAACCCGCCCCAGACGCAAGCACAAACACCCCGGCCGATCGGGCTCGAAGACATCCTCGCCTGGAAGAATATCAACGTCTCTCTCATCTCCAATGACGGACAGTGGTTCGCCTATCGCCTCTCCCCCAACGAAGGTGATAGCGAAGTCATCATTCGAAAAACACGAGAGGAAAAAATCTATAAATTCTCGGCCGGCGAAGGCCCACGCTTCCCCTCGACGAACGAGCTCGCCTTTTCGGATGATTCCAAGTGGTTCGCTTTCACGATCTACCCCGACGCTAAAGAATCCAAACAACTCCGCAAGGACAAGAAAAAGATCTACACCAAAGCCGCCCTCATCAACCTGGGAACCGGCGAAAAAATCGAATACGAAAAAGTGAAGAGCTTCTCTTTCTCAGGAGAGAATCCGGGCTGGTTCGCGCTCCTTAAGTTCGCGGCCGAAAGCCAAGAAAAAGAAAAGGATAAATGGACCGGAGCCGACCTCCTCCTCCGCGAGCTGGCCGCGGCCAGAGAGCTCAACATCGGCAACGTCAGCGAATTCGCCTTCGACAAAAAAGGAAAATGGCTGGCCTGGACGATCGACGCACAGGGGATGAGCGGGAACGGGATCGAGGTCCGGAACCTGGCCATTGGAGCCGTCCTCTCGCTTGACAGCGACAAAGCTGTTTATAAAGGATTGGCCTGGACGGAAAAGGGTGACGGACTGACCGGGGTCAAAGGAAAGGAAGACACAGACTACGAAGATAAACTCTACAGCCTTCTCGGGTTCACCGGTTTTGCGACCGGCTCTCCGGTCAAAACAGTCTATGACCCCAAGGAGGACAAGAATTTTCCATCCGGAATGACGGTGAGCCCCAACCGCCCGCCGGCCTGGACCGAAGAACTCGACGGAATCCTTTTCGGAATCAAGGAGCTGAAGAAAAAAGAAGACGCCGGGAAGAAGCCGGCCGACACGCCGGCTGACAAATCCACCGAAAAAGAGGAGAAACCAAAAGAAGCGAAACCCGAGGTTTCCGATGAGGACACACCCGACCTCGTCCTCTGGCACTGGCTTGACAAGCGGCTCCAGTCCCAGCAACAGGTTGAGGAAAAAGAGGACAAGAACTACAGCTACCTCAGCATCTTTCGTCCGAAGGAGAAGGCCTTCTTCCGGCTGGCGGACGATACCCTGCGCGACGTCGAAGCCGCTCCCAAGCAACGCTGGGCGATCGGCATCGACGACTCCCAGTATGAGTTGATGGGTAACCTTGACGGGCGGAGATATCGAGATATCTATGTCATCGACCTGCGGACCGGTGTCCGAAAGCTTGCCCTCAAGAAATGCCGCTGGTTCTTCGGTCCATCACCGGAAGGCAACTTCCTTTTCTTTTATGACGACGGCAGTTATTACACTTATGACATGGCCGGCGGCCGGACCTATAATATCACCAAAGACGTGCCGGCCTCCTTCATCAACACCGAAGATGACCACAACGTTTCCAAGCCGCCCGTCTATCCCATCGGGTGGGTCAAGGACGGCGTCTCCGTCCTCCTCTCGGATAACTGGGACGTCTGGAACGTGCCCGCCCAGGGAGGCACGAGAGCCGTCAACTTGACTCTCAATGGAAAAAAAGATGGCATCCGTTACCAACGTCGTTTTCGGCTCGATCCGGAAGAAAAAGGAATCGACCTCAGCGCGCCGGTCTATTTCGGCACCTACGGCGAATGGACGAAAAAGTCCGGAATCGCCCGCATCGATAGAGGAAAATCCGGAGCGGCAACACTTCTCTGGGACGACGCTTTGTTCAGCCAGCTCAGGAAGTCCAAGCGGGCAGAGACTTATCTTTATACTCGCGAAACCGGCAAAGATTACCCCGACTATTTTGTCTCAGACGGGAGCCTGGCCGAGGGCGGGCGGATCACGGAAGCGAACCCCCAGCAGAAGGATTTCTACTGGTCGGCGGGCTCGATCCTCATCAATTACCAGAGCGCCAAGGGCGATAAGCTCCAGGCCGCACTGTTCCTGCCCGCAAATTATGAAAAGGGCAAGAGCTACCCGACGATCGTTTATATTTATGAAAAACTGTCCCAGAGCTTGAACCGTTATTTTATGCCCTACGCCAACGGCTTTAACAAGTCATTTTACACGAGCAACGGGTACGCCGTCCTGATGCCCGACATTGTCTATAAGATCAACGACCCGGGCATGTCGGCGGTCTGGTGCGTTGTTCCGGCGCTCGAGGCGGCCGTGGCCACTGGGGTCATCGACAAGTCGAAGGTCGGGCTGCAGGGCCACTCCTGGGGCGGCTACCAGACCGCCTTCCTCGTTACACAAACCGAGGCCTTCGCGGCGGCTATTGCCGGCGCCCCCTTGACCAACATGATCAGCATGTACAGCTCTATCTACTGGAACAGCGGCTCCGCCAACCAGCCGATCTTCGAGAGCAGCCAAGGCCGGTTCAGCGGCGGTTACTGGGAGAACCTCGAGGCCTACACCCGTAACTCCCCCGTGTTTTTCGCGCCCAAGGTCACGGCACCGCTGGTGATCCTCCACAACGACCAGGATGGCGCCGTGGACTGGAACCAGGGAATCGAATACTTCAACGCCCTCCGCAGGCTCAAGAAACCCGTGGTCATGCTCGAGTACGTCGGGGAAAACCACGGCCTGCAAAAAGCGGCCAATCAGAAGGATTACACCGTCAGGATGAAGGAGTTTTTTGACCATTATCTACAGGGAAAACCGGCGCCCAAGTGGCTTGAGGAAGGGATCCCCTATCTCAAGATCAAGGACTATCTGAAGGAAAAAGTCAAAGAAAAGAAATAACGGATCAGACCGTTCTTTTACTGGGCAAAGCAGAAAAAATCAAACACGGTCTTCGCGATCAGGGCGATGGTATCCTCGGTATGGTCGGGGTCCGTCTCCTTGCTCAAGACGCTCAGGGCCACGTGTCCTGCTCCGCCGGGGAGATAGATGATCCCGCAATCATTGATCGTCCCTCCAACCGTACCTGTTTTATGGGCCACAGCGGTTCCTGCGGGCAGCAGCCCTCGAATCCGCTTGAGGCCGGTTTGGCAGCCGAGCATGGTGTTGAGGATGAAATCGCAGGCCGGCGGATCAAGGATCTCCTTTTTGAAAATCTTCTCTAATAGCTTATTGATGGCCTGGGGCGTGGCCTGGTCGGCCATTTTCTGAGAGAATTTTTCTCCGGCTTCCTTGATCAAGCGGGGATTCTCGGCGGTCAATTTCTGAAAGACTGCCACAAGTTCATCTTTGGAGAGATTTTTGTATTTCGCCCCATCCATCAAAAAATAATCGAGCAGAAGTTCCTTGACCGTCCGGCTAACGATGATCTTGTCAAGGCCATAAGAGCGCAGCCGCCCGTTGACCGCGGGGATCGTCACCCTATTCAAGAGGAGGTCCGTGGCCGTGTTATCACTCAGCCACATCATCATGTTGATCACATTTTCGACCGTGAGCGTCACGCCTGGCGCGTTGAGGTCGGACAACAGGCTTCCTTCTGGGAACTGGTCCGATTTTTGGAGGCTGATCGCATCGGACAATTTGAACTTTCCCTCCCCGACCTGGGCCATCACCTCGACCAGGATGGGGAGCTTGAAGACGCTGGCCATGGGGAAAAAAGTTTCGCCGTTGACGGCCAGTTCCCTTCCGGACTCAAGGTGTTTCAGTGCCACGCCGACCACGCCGTCCGAAGCCCGGGTGATACCTTCGAGTAACATCTTAAGCTGGTCCATCGGCGCTCCGCTTCCGGCGGTTTGGTCGAAAGAGTAACCGGGAGACACCGACACCATCATACAAGCGAGACTGAGAACAGCGCAGGTTCTTACAAGATCATGTCTACCAAGCATGAGATTCTCCTTTTTGCCCTTATTTTTATCATGAATCCCCGTCCGGTTAAAGAGAAAAATGACAGCTTCTGTGACCCGCGAGTGAGAGATTGCTGGCAAAAATCTATCCAAACTCCTAAAATAGGAGGCGGTTCATGTTCGGGTAAAGGGTGATCCGATGAATGACTGGAAAACCCATCTCGCAGTCCTTGTGTTGTTTGTCGCCTTGACCTTCCTCATGACCTACCCGCTCATTTTGAACCCAGTCACCAAGGTCAGGAGTCCTGGGGATACGCTTCTCAACACCTGGGTTGTCTCCTGGGATGTCCACAAGATCCTCAGCCTGGATTTCAAACACTTCTTCGACGCCAATATTTTTTACCCTTATAAACGGACCCTGGCCTATTCGGAGCACCTCTTTCCCCAGGCCCTCCTGGCCTTGCCCGTTCTGGTCGCTTCGGGCAACCCCCTATTAGCATATAACGTCCTGTTTTTTTTCGCCTTCATCACATCCGGGTTTGGAATGTATCTTCTCGCCCGCCATTTGACCGGAAACTCTCTCGCCGCTCTGATCGCAGGAATGATATATGCTTTTCCGCCTTTCATGGTCTCCCACGAGGTCCATCTCCAGGTTCTCACGGCCGGAGGCATTCCCCTGGCCTTTCTTTTCCTCCATAGATTTTTCGAGCGCGAGCGGCTGCCGGATCTGTCGCTCTTCGGCCTCTTCTTTCTCCTCCAGGGTCTGGCCAACGGATATTATTTTCTTTATCTGTCGTTTGTTGCTGGAATCTTCATCCTTTATCAGATTATCTCCAAAAAAAAGTACGGGGACTTTCGTTTCCTGGCAAAACTCGTCCTGGTCGGGCTTGTCGTTTCGGTCCTGGCCGGCCCGTTTTTCTACGAGTATGTTCGAGTCAGGAAAGAGATGGGGTTCGTTCGGAAGAGCGTCATATCAGCCGAGATCACGAGTTTTCTGGCGGTGCCGCGTCTCAACAGACTCTACGGAGCGGCCCTCAGCCGGTACCGAGGCCCGGAAGCAGAATTGTTCCCGGGTATCATACCGCTCTGCTTGGCCGGTCTGGGCATCGTCCTCTGCCTGAGGAAGAGGGGGACGAACAATAACGATCCGCCGGCCAACGTTCAGGCAGGCCGAAAAGAGTTCCTCCGCAAACGGAACCCGGCATCGAAGACTCGCGAGATGCATTGCCCGGGGTTCTATTTGGCCACTTTGATCCTGGCATTTCTCTTTGTTTTTGGTACGAGAGGTCCGTATAACCTTCTGTTTAGGTTTGTTCCGGGTTTTGACGGGCTCCGGGTGGCGGCCCGGTGGAACATTTTCATCGGCTTTTCCCTGGCGGTTTTTGCAGCGTTTGGAATGCGAAGTCTGCTGCGTCGGCTGAAGGGTATCAAAAAGAAATTGGCCGGGATTGGGGTCGCGCTCCTCATTCTCCTGGAATATTTGTCTATTCCCATGCCTGTAGCCACTTTCCCTATTAAAAAGAATATTCCCAGAGTTTACTCTTGGCTGGCTGAAAAGCGGGGAGAGGATTTTGCCCTTGTGGAACTCCCGCTCCAGGAGGCGGGCAAATCCATAGCCACTGTTGAATGTCCACGGATGTACTATTCAATTTACCATTGGAAGAGCCTCGTCAACGGCTACAGCGGCTATTTCCCCTTTTTTTATATCCGTCTCAAGGACGAATGGCCCCGGCTCCCCATGGCACTGAACATAGCCCGGCTCAAGGAAATCGGGGTGCGCTATTTGATCGTTCATTCGAAGCAGTACACCCGGGGAGATCTTAAGAGGCTCAGGAAACAACTCGACCGCCTTCCCGGCGAAGTCGGATTTGTGGCCAGGGTGGACGAAGCCGAGGTCTATGAGCTGATCTATCCCCCGGGAGAGAGAGACAGGATATTTGCCTCTCCCCGCACCCCTCTTCCGGCCAAAGGGCCTCCTCCCCGCCCCAAAAAATCTGCCCTGCCCCAAACCGGGTTTAATTTTAATTAAACCATTGACTTGGCCCAATTTCTAGAATAAAATTATACTGCTCGCTGGCTGGAGAGGGATCCTCCTTAGCCCCGCTTCCTTTTCCTTTAAACCTTGGCGCCTTTCCAGCCAGCCCCTTCAATCGCCTCCTCAGGTAATCCAAAAAACACTTGAATTTATGCAACGAATAATCTACTATCTTAGTTATTATATATGTTTAGTAGGGTTTAGTGAGGGAAACTATGGCCAAAGAGCACCATCAAGCCGATAAAGACGTCCGGCGCCAGCCCGTCAGGCCGGCGGACATACGGGAAAAAGTCGACTTTTTCCCGGAAGAGAACGACCGAACCGCAGGCGACTGCCCGGAATTATCCCGGGGACACCGGTCCTTGGACTTGTCCCAGGATGATGACGAACGGAGCCTTTTGGAGAGCCATTTCGGGCCTGCCCTTTACAGGAAGGATAACGAATATGTCAGCCCGGAGGATATGGGCCGGACGACCGACCTGGTCAAACTCTACATGAAGGAAATGGGCGGCATCCTCCTCCTGACCAAAGAAGGCGAGATCGCCCTCGCCAAAAGAATCGAGAAGGGCGAACGGAGCATCACCCACGCACTGGCGAGCACACCGATCACCCTGAAGGAGCTTCTGGGGCTTGAAAAGACGATCCAGGAACGGCCCGAGGTCATCAGGGAAATCTTTGATGTCGGCGACGACTACAGCGATGAGGGACTGCGCCGACAGAAGAAAAAAATTCTTCTCCGTTTGGCCCGGCTTCGGGAGATCGGCGCGAAACTCAGACGGATTCCTGACATCAAGAAGAAACGGCTCCACCGGGGGCGGCTGCTTGTTCAGATGATTCATCTGGTTGATGAGCTCAGTATCCGGCCCGAGCAGCGGGCCAAGTTCTCGACCCGGGTCGCCAGGGAACTGAAGGGCACCCGAGGCCGAAAGATCTTCCGGGACATCGCGCGTGGAAAACAGGCCAGGGACGAGGCGAAGAGAGAGATGGTTGCCGCCAACCTCAGGCTGGTCATCTCTATCGCCAAAAAGTATCAGAACCGGGGCCTTCAGTTTCTGGACTTGATCCAAGAAGGGAACATCGGGTTGATGAGGGCGGTTGATAAATACGATTATCGCCGGGGGAACAAATTCTCAACCTATGCCACCTGGTGGATTCGACAATCCATCAACAGGGCCATTGCCGACCAGGGACGGACAATCCGGATCCCGGTGCACATGACTGAAACTATCCAGAAGCTCGTGCGGACGAGACATGAGCTCGTGAGGGAAAAAGGCCGGGAACCCAGCTACGCCGAGCTGGCCAAAAAGTCCGGGCTTTCGGGGGCCAAAGTCGAGGAGATCCTAAAGTTCTACCAGGAGCCGGTCTCGATCGAAATGTCCGTCGGGGAGAATGGAGACGGCCACCTCGGAGATCTGATCGAGGACAAATTCGTTCCTTCTCCGCCGGACACCGTCGTTCACAATTGCCTCAAAGAACAGATCGGGGAGGCCTTCAGGAGCCTGAGCGATAAGGAGAGCCTGGTCCTGAAGATGCGGTTCGGGATCGGTGACAGCGGAGAGCATACCCTGGAGGAAGTCGGGCGGGCGTTCAAGTTGACGCGGGAGCGGATCCGTCAGATCGAACTCAAGGCGATCAAGAAGCTTCGCGGCCCGCTCATGAACAAGAAACTGAAATCATTTGCCAATAACTGATCCCAGGACGGAAGAGCGTCGATCGCGTGCCCGGTCCTCAGTCCAACCGTCAAACAGCTCCATTCTTCATCCCCTCCTATTTTTCCCGTTTGCGCAGATACTGGACGGCCCTCATGGCGGCCAACCCCCCTTCTCCGCAGGCGGTGATGATCTGCATTCCCCCGCAAGTCACATCACCGGCGGCAAAGACACCTTCCAAACTGGTTGACTGAGAGCGGTCGACGGAAATGCACTGCCTATGGTCGAGATTGAGTCCCGCCTTGAGGAGAAGGGGCGAATTCAGGCCTTCACGGAAGATAAAAAAGGCAGCCACTTCGAGGGCCTCTTCCCTTCCCTCTCTTTGGATGATGACCTTCTCGAGCCGCTTTTCGCCGACAATACCCTTGACCTGGGTTTTGAAATAGATGGGAATATTTCTCCTGGCGATCGTTTCCACCAAATGAGAGGGAGCCCTGAGGACGTTCTTTTCCCCCGGGACCCAGGTCACCCGGCAGCCGCTCTGGTCAAGGGCCAGGACATCGTCCGCCGCCTCCTCGGTATCGCCCCAGACCCCGACCTGCTGTCCGCGGTAAAAAGGTCCGTCGCAGGTCGCGCAATAGCTCACCCCCAGGCCCAAGAATTTCTCTTCCCCCGGGATCATTCTCTCCTTGAGGAAGGGCTTGCCGGTCGCGACAATCACCGTACCGGCCTGGACCATTGAATCGCGGGTGACGGCGTACTTCGGATCCGCGTCAAGGCTGAAGTCAATCGCATCGGCATTCAAGATTTCGGCCCCGAAGTGCTGGGCGTGTTCCCGGAATTTCGACAGGAGCTCTCGGCTGTCAATCGACAGAAACCCGGGATAATTTTCCACCGTGTAGCCGGCCGACAGGCGCGAGGCGCCTCTCCCCGCGAGGACGATGGTCTTGCGTCCGGAACGGGCGGCGTACAGGGCCGCGGTCAAGCCGGCCGGGCCGCCTCCGATGATCAAGACGTCGGCCGTCAGATTCTTAATCGCCATGTTCGGACCTCCTCACTATTTAAAAATCACCTCATCCACAAAAAGCCAGCTGGGGATTTTTGTCAGGAAGATAAAGGATGGCTTTCTGGCCAGTCGGGAAATATCTCCCGGCGTGCGATCCATGATCATCGCCTACCCCCTGGTGTAAGTTGTCTCTCTAATAGCCCAGATCTTTCTTTTTTTGCTCGAATTCTTCTTTGTTGATCTCTCCCCTGGCGTATCTCATTTTGAGGACGTCGAGGGGTGACTCGCCGGTCTTCGTCTCTCTTGGCTTATTCTGCCGGCCCACCCACTTAATGAAGTAGACCAGGCCAACAAGAAGGGCAATCCAGAAAAACCAAACAAATCCGCCCAGAAACCACCAGCCGTGTCCAAATGGCCACCACATCTTGCTCACCTCCTCTACAGGTATTGTGCCAAATCGGGCTCTCCGAAGCAACCGAGGAGACCACGTAAGGAGGAAGCCGGCTGTTTTCGGGCTTGACAAGGATTCAGAATGATATATAATAGTTTTATTATATAATAATTTTGGAATGTCTTTGACAGCGGAATAACGGATAGATGACAGAGAAAGAGAAATACCGAAAGATCGCCCGGAAGTTCAAGGCGCTGGCTCATCCCGCCCGCCTCAAGCTTCTGGAGAAAATAGCCACGGAACGGTGCTGCGTCTCGGAAATCGAGAGATGCCTGTCCATATCCCAGCCAAATGTTTCCCAGCACCTCAAAATCCTCAAGCGGGAGGGAATCATCAAGGGGAAGCGGGAAAAAAGGCGGATCTGTTACAGGATATCCGATGTTCGGGTCCGTGGCCTTCTCAAAGACTTTCTAAAAGGAGAACGTTGAAATGGCCAATATCACGGATGTTACGGATGGCACTTTTGAAGCCGAGGTCTTGAAATCCGCGCTCCCTGTGGTCGTTGATTTTTGGGCGCCTTGGTGCGGCCCCTGCATGATGATGGGGCCGATCGTCGAAGCCCTGGCTGCAAAGCTCAGCGGCAAGATAAAGTTCGTTAAGCTCAACACCGACGAGAACCCTCCAAACAGGCCAGAAATACAAGATCTCGGCCATACCGACTCTGATCGTTTTCAAGGGCGGTGCCGAGGCCGAGCGGCTGATCGGAGTCAAACCCCAGCAACAGCTGGAAAAGCAGCTCCAGGGGCATATCCTTCCCTCTTCCCCGGCCGACCCGGCAAAAGGCAGCTGACGCGAGGGGGGACCTCGGAGGTTGATCCTTGCGGCCCAGCGCGAGTTCTGCGAAAACCAGACAATTACTTTAATTTCAACACTTTAAGTGGATTTGCCTGTTTTTTTCATCTCTCCGGCCAATATTTTACCCGAATGGAGCCGTAATTTTGTATTTAAATCATTATCAACAACTTAGATCCTAGTAGGATAAGCCTCGGACTCTTTTCACTTGACTTTTTTAATGCCCAATCGTGCTATAATATGGCGCCTAGCGCCGGGTCTTTGTCCTGACCAAGATCACAGAGATGGTCTCAGGCTCTACGACCAATGAACGAAAAGAGGATTGAGAGGGCTTGTTTTATCGCTCCCTCCACCTGCCTCTCGCGACTCGATAAAAGACCCCTCAACCGGACCATCAACCTCGTCAAGAAAACTCTTTCTCTGGAAAACGTCTATCTTAGCCCTTTTCTGTTCTCGTCAGATGAACAGATCGACCATGTGACAGCCTCGGCCGAACAGCGCACCGAGGACTTCAAGAAGGCCATCCGAGATAACGACCTCATCATCTCGGTCGCTGGCGGCACGGGGGCGGAAGACCTGGCCTTTCGTTTCGACCGAAAGGACTCCCGGGTCATCCGGCAGCGCAGGCCGATCTTCCTCGGCTTCTCTGATTTCACATTCCTGGCCAACGAAATCTATTATTCCTCCCGTGTCCCGGTCGTCTATTTTCCCTCGCTCAAGCTCGGCCGGGGCAACTTCAAAAAAATTCAGGATCTCGTCGCCGGGGAAGAAATCCAATACCAGGGGTCGCGCTGGTTGACCCCTCCGCCCCGCCGTGAGTTCTCGGGCGTCCCTATCGGAGGGAACCTCTCCACGTTCGTCAACTTCCTGAACCGAGTCAACCCGCCCAAGTTCAACTGGCGAAAGTACGTCCTTTTCTTCGAGGATATTCAGATCGATGTCGAAGACCTGCACCGCCTGCTGGCCGCCCTGAGGCGTCACAAGATCTTCAGGAACATCCGCGGCATCGTCATCGGGTCCCTGAGCCTTCACAACAAGAATGGGGCATACCGAAAACACCAAAGAGAAGCGCTGAAATTCATCGGCACCTATCTGAGCGATATCATCAAACGCAGACGCAAGCAGGGATACCCACTGCCGATCTTAGCGGTCTCGAATTTCGGCCATAACATCACCCGGGATGTGATGGCCGTGCCCATCGGCGGACGCGTCAGCATCTCTAAGAACAAGAAAATAACATTCCGGATGCGCCAGACGAAATAGCGCCTGCCAACCACTGTAACAAATTTCCTTTGCGGACCGTGAAGATTAAAATATAATAACGCCTGACCTATCTGAGAGGAGTGAACGTGATGAAACTGAAACGTCTTTTGGCGGCAAGCCTTTTGTTAGCGGTCTTGGTCCTGTCGTTTTCTTTTTCCCAAGACCGCATCGAGCGTTACGTCCCGGGCGACAAAGCCGACACCAAAATCGTCAACCGCATCTGGGACGAAGGTGTCAACCGCTCCCGCATCATGGAAAACCTGAGCTACATGACCGACGTCATCGGCCCCCGCATCAACGGGACACCGGCCATGAAGAAGGCCTATGACTGGGCGGTCGCGAAATTCAAAGAATACGGGATGGAGAATGTGGCGGTCGAGCCGAGCGGCGAGTTCGCGCCGGGCTGGTCGAACGAGTACGTCTCTGTCCATTTGATCGCGCCCTCCTACCAGCCGATTGTCGCCTACCCTGTACCCTGGACACTGAGCACAAAGGGCAAGATCACGGGTCAACCGATCATGGCCCTGATCAGGACAAAGGCCGATCTCGAAAAATACAAGGGGAAACTCAAGGGAGCGATCGTTTTGACCCAGCCCCCTCGCCAGGTCCATCCTTCCTACAAGCCCATCGCAAGACGGCTCTCCGATCAGGATCTCAAAGAGCTGACCGAAACGCCGATCCCGCTGAAGCCAAAAGAAGAGGGAAAAAAGCCGGAGGAGCTCAAATGGGAGGAGCTGGTTGAATTTTACCGAACCGAGGATGTAGGCGTGCTGGTCCAAACAAGTGATGGCCATATGAGCGATTTCGGAACCGTCCATGTCGATGCCTACGCAGGCAACGGCAAGGACCACATCACGCCCAACCAGAGCCCCCGCATCGTCATGGCCGCTGAACCGTACGCCCGGATATGCCGCATCCTGGACTTCAAGGTTCCGGTGACGCTCGAGGTCGAAGTGCGGAACACGATCTACGATCAGGACCGGGAAGGATACAACGTCGTGGCGGAGATCCCGGGAACGGACAAGAAGGGCGAATTGGTCATGCTCGGCGGACACATCGACTCCTGGGCCAGCGGCACGGGCGCGGTCGACAACGCCGCCGGCTGCATGGTGACCATGGAGGCCATGCGCATCCTAAAAGCGCTCGGGGTAAAACCGCGCCGGACCGTCCGGGCCGGTCTCTGGACGGGAGAGGAGGAGGGCTTTTACGGCTCTCGCGGCTATGTCTTCAAACACTTCGGAGACTCGGACAGGAAGACCCTGGAAAAACCCGATTGGGAAGCCTATGAAAAGAACTGGCGCAACCCCCTCGGCGATTCCAAGAAGTTGATTATAAAGCCCGACTATGACAAGATTTCAGGGTACTTTAATTACGACAACGGGTCGGGCCGGATCCGGGGTATCTACATCCAGGAGAATTTCCAGGTTCGTCCCATCTTTGAAGAATGGATGAAACCGCTCCGGGATATCGGGGTGACGACGATCGCACTCCAGCCAACCGAAGGGACCGACCATCTGCCCTTTGACTATATCGGGATCCCCGGATTCCAGTTCATCCAGGACCCGATCGACTACTCGCCGGCACTTCACCACACCAACCAGGACCTCTACGATCATTGTGTCAGTGAGGACCTCATTCAGTCGGCGGTCGTCATGGCCGTATTCGTTTATCAGACGGCGATGCGAGAGGAGATGCTTCCCCGCAAACCGCTGGTGCTCCCGGTGGAAATGCAGAAGTAAAAAGGGCCGGAGTCGCCTACGAGGGGGTCGCCGCTCAATCCTTAGAGCAGATAGCCGATGCTGAACTCCAGGCAGAGGCCTTGGACCCGCAAAAATTTATCGCGGCGAGGGCCGGTCCGGTTGACGTAGAGATTGGTGACATCCCGGTTCCTGCCCGGACCGCTTGCATAAAGGAAACCCAAGAACCGGTATTGAGCGCCGCCCATCAGGAAGACGCGCGGCGAAACGAAGGCCAAGATCCCGCCTCCGGCGTGGATGCCCACGCCGAGGTAGGTGGCGTCGCTCAAAAGTCCGCTTTTTTCAGCGCCCTGACTGACCGAGGCCCAGGGGATATCAAACCCGACAAGCACGTACGGGCGCACGGGTAAATTTCTGACCAGGTAGCCCAGACCGCTGACCTCGAGGGCATGGTAGGAAGCGCTGCTCTCTCTTCCCTGAAAAGTCGCCCTGTGAGCGGACCTCACCAAAGAGACGCTCCAGAGCCCGGCTTTGCCCAAGCCTCCAAATCTCACTCCGAAACCCATGTGCGGGTCGAGCTTGGGCACGTAGAAAGCTTTCTCGGAGTTGCCCAAGACGAGAGTGCCGTTGAAATCACCGATGAATGAATCCCGCAGAGTGAGCCCTCCGATAAAAAACCGATACGGCTCCGGGGTCAAGGCCCTCTGGGCAAGGACGGGCGCGGCCGCAAAACAAACAAAAACGGACATCCCAACGATCACAATCCTGAAGATCCTGGTTCCTGCGAAAAACTCTCTCATTTTTGTTCTTTTCTCCAAACCGGTTCCTAGTATAGCCGACGAGCCAATATTTGCCAATATTTAAATAAGTCCTCGAGTCGACGAAAGGAATGACAGCCGAATCCCGATCGCCAGAAAGGTATTGCGGGCCCCGGCTTCAATCTGTTACACCCGGCTCGGGGTCGAGATTCAGGCTTGACTTTTCCGGATTCCGGGCTTAGTAATGAGAATCGAAGTCCATCGCAAGGGAGGCAACGATGCTCAAAAGCAAACTGGTCAGAAGAGATTTTTTAAAGTCCGTTCTGGCGGGAATTCCAGCTCTGGCGCTCAATTGGGACTCCTTTCCCAGGGGCGACAGCTTTTCGTCACCGAAAGATCAATGGGATGCCGTGGTCATCGGAGGAGGGCTGGGCGGTTTGAGCTGCGCGGCCGCATTTGCCCGCCAGGGATTCAAGGCTCTGGTTCTGGAACAACACCAGGTCCCCGGGGGATACGCCACCACGTTCAAACGGCCCGGCGGGTTTGTCTTCGATGCCTCCTTGCACTCAACCACGGTCGGGGAAAGAAACGGCGTTCACAACCTCATCGAGGGATTTCCGGAGATCACAGATATAGAATTTGTCCCCCACAAGGTCCTCTACAGGGCCATTTTCCCGGATTATGATTTCCGAGTGCCGGCAAAGGATATCGAGGGATACATCAATACCCTGGCCGGCCATTTTCCCGAGGAGAAGGAAGGCATTCAGGACCTCTTTAGGGCGATGCAGGGCCTGACCGATGATGTCAACCGCTACTCGAGGTCGGGGGGGAAAATCGATTATTCGACCTTTGCCAAAGACTATCCCTATCTGATCAAGTTCTCCAGCAGCACCTGGGGACAAGTCCAGGATACCTTCATCAAGAATCCCAAACTCAAGGCCGTGGTATCCTCGCTGTGGGGATATTTCGGTCTGCCCCCCTCGAGGCTATCGAGTTTCTATTATGCTTTTCCGCTCATCGGCTATCTTACGGCCGGAGGATACTATCCCGTCGGAAAATCCCAGAAGATCAGCGACTCCTTGGCCAAGTTCATCGAAGACCGGGGCGGAAAGGTCCTATTGCGGACCAAGGTGAGCAATATTCTGGTTAAAGACCATGCCGCTATCGGGATTAGAACGGCTGACGGAACGGAGCATCTAGGGAAAGTGGTCGTCTCCAACGCCAATGCCTACGACACATTCCACACGATGATGGAAGAGAAGGAATACCTCAAGGATTATCTGGCACGCATGGACACATTCAGTGTCAGCCTTTCCTGCCTCCAGGTTTTTCTGGGGTTGAAGAAAGACCTCGTGAAAGAGGTCGGGATTACCGATAGCGAGATCTTTTACCAACTCGGATATGATGATGACGCCGGATATAAAGCCGCGTTGAACGGCGAAGTGGAGAGACTGGGCTTCGGCCTGGCCCTCTATGATAACCTCTACAAGGGGTATTCGCCAGAGGGAAAGAATACCATCAATATCATCGTTCTCCAAGGCTTTGACCCCTGGAAAAAGTACCAGGTCGATTATTTCCAGGGGAGAAAGGATGCCTACAGGGCGGAGAAAGAGCGGATGGCGGATATCCTGATCAAAAGGGTTGAAGAGAAGCTCCTGCCCGGACTCGCTAAGTCGATCGAGGTGAAAGAAATCGGGACTCCCTTAACCAACCTGCGGTACACCGGGAACTACCGCGGAGCGATCTACGGTTGGGATCAAACGCTAGATAACTCTGGGCCGCGACGTCTTCCCCAGAAGACACCGATCAAGAACCTATATCTGGCCGGCGCCTGGACCAGCCCCGGCCACGGATACGGCACTGTCATCGCCAGCGGGCTCAACTGTTTCGCCGGAATCATGAAGGAATGGAAAGAAAACGGGTAAGCGATGACCGAGAGGAAGTGCTCCACACGATGGCGGTGTTGGTAAGGGACTCCAGCGTTTCCCGAGCACCGAACTCTCTCCCGTGATGAGCCGGCTGCGGCTATTTTAGGTATTGAACGAGCTCGGAAAGGGGGCGCCTGGTTTTGGCCCTCCATTCATCCGCCGGGTAACCCAGGGGAGTGATGGCCACGGGCTCCACGCCGGCGGTCAGCTTCAGTATCTTCCGCGCCTCCGACGGGTCGAAAGCGGCGATCCAGCAGGTCCCGAGTCCAAGCTCGGCGGCGGCCAGGATAAGATGGTCCATGGCGATCGTCGTATCGATGTCCGCGTAATTTTTTCCGTCCCTCCGAGTCCAGGCTTCGGAAATCACGGCGCAGGCGCAGATAACGATTGGCGCCTTGACAAACCACTCACGGCCGTAGATGCGCTTGAGATCATCTTCGCGGCCTTTGGTCTTGATGACGATGAATCGGAACGGCTGCTTGTTGGCCGCCGTCGGAGCAAGACGAGCCGCCTCCAACACCTGATGGAGTTTCTCTTCCTCCACAGGCAATGATTTATAGGCCCGAACGCTGTATCTTCTTTTGATCAGTTCAGAGAATTCCATGTTTTTCTCCTTGACGAGGCGGTGTTTTCCCGTTCTCTTCTTTATTTTTCCACATTTCCTGTTTCTTGACAATGATCGTCGGGAATCGATTATCTGGCCTTGATCCCCAGATAATAGGCCGTGTTCGCGTTCGGGTCGATCCGGGTCTTGATCCTTCCCGGGAAGGCACTCAGGACGACGTTCAATCCGGGGCCGTGTCCCCCGAAATTGCTAAACCCGTGAATGACTGTGCCGATCGTCACCGCCCCCTGATATCTTCCCGAACCGTTAAAATCATAAGCGTCTTTGATGGCCACGACATCTCCGAGCCGGAGCCTCTTCAGGCCCAACTCGTCGACGATCTGGGGACAAGTCGTCTGAATGTCATAATCAAGCGACTCGATGAATGAAGACCCAAGCCCTGAACCCATGATATACGCGGGCACTTCCATGACGACGGGGACGGTGAGCTCCGCGCCCTCGACTGTTATCCCCATTTTCTCCAGGACTTCGGGCGAGAGCTTGTTCACTCTCACATCCTCGAAGCCTTCGATCTTGAGTCCAACTCCCCGGGCCTTGACCTGGATCTTGTCATTCAAGGCGAGCTTCTCTTTGATTTCCCTGGAAAACCAGACCTTGTCATCCGAGCCGGCGTGCCTTCCGATATAAATTCCCTTGGCTCCCTTGGCGTCTCCGGTCAAGACCTCCGCTTCGTTCCCGATGCAGGCCAGGATGGCCAGGGAGCAATCGCTCGGAGACGGCTTGTCCCGGCCCTGAATGGTGACGTCGGGCTCGACATGATCTCCGCTCGCCCAGCCATAGGTCGGGTCGCCAAGAGAGACATTGTAGTTGATTGAAGCCATGCCGACATCCTGGATTGGCTTTCCATCGTAGGTTATCTCATAGGGTCCACCGGACGCGGGCTGGACCACACCCTGAACGGCCGTCATCAGGAGCATGTCCTTGTTGGTCCTCAAGGGGCCTACGGCCGGCGTGGAGGTCGGCCCTCTTCTTTCACTGCCCAGGCCAAGATATTTCCCGATGTTCGCCGCGGGGTCGATTCTGCCGGTGATCTTCCCAAACCTTGTCGAGAGTATCGGAGTGACTCCGATCCCCTGACCCGACATATCGCTTGGACCATTGCTAATGACGCCCACAGTCGCGCCTCCCCTGAAATAACCCTTCCAGTAATCGGTTTGGACATCTTTCAGGAGCACGAGGTCTCCATACCTAAGTTCGTCCAGCCCGTATTTCTTGACGTCCGGGGGAAAGCAGGTCTGGATGTGCCAGTTGCCGGTGAGGCTCGGTCCGCCTGGTCCCTGCCCCATGATCTCGGCCGGAATCTCTTTGACCACCGGGACTTCGAGCTTGCCGCCGACATTCTTGACCTCGAGTTTATCGAGGACCTCGGGCGCGAGGTGATGAACAAAGACGTCATTGAAACCGTTGATCTCGAGGCCGACTCCGCAGGCCTTCACTTGGATCGTATCGCCGATCGCAAGTTTATCGAGGACAGGGGCGTCAAAATGGATCAGGATGTAAATTCCCGACGTTCCGATGACGACGCCCTTCTCCCCAGCTGCCTTGCCGCTCAGAACCCGGGCTTCATTACCGATCGAACTGTGGGTGAGCCAGGCGCTGTTGTATTTATCTTCGGCGGTCGCTTCCGCCGCGACACCGACAGTAGCCTTATCGGCCGCGGCCCAGCCGAACACCTTGTCGCCGATATTCAGGCTGTAGTTGATGCCGCCGTTTCCGATCGCCAGCTTGGCTTTTCCGTCCCAGGTCGTCGAATAGCCCCGGATGACCTGGGAGGGAGCAATCTGTCCCTGGACAGCGTGAATCAGAAGCCTGTCCTTGTTGGTTGTGATCGGCTGCGGCTTGTTAGGCTGCTTGTTGGCCTGGCCGGAGGCCAGGGGGGCGCCGGCGGCCGCCGCGAAAGCCAAAATGACAAGTAGAATTAAGACTTTTTGCTTCATGCTTCCTCCTCTCGATGAGTATAAGACGGAGCAAAGATTAATAGGACAAGCCGCGAATGTCAATCCCAGTGGAGCGTTTTCCAAACAGGCCGGATCTTGCGCTGAACATCACGAATCTAGACCTTGACATTTTGGCCTCGATGTAATAACTTCTGACCGTCAAGAATCCATAATCTTCAAGAGGAGGATGTCTGTGTATATCAAACTAATCGAAAAAGCAAAAAGCCATATCGACCCATATAATAGTATCTGCATAGACACCTGCCACGAAATGAGAGTCTCCGGCCCTTTGAATGACAAGTACCTTGTGGATCTCTTTAAGAAAATCGACGCTCTCGACAACAAGAACGTTGTTATCGGAGTCCAGGGCATGCAATTCGAGATGCGGGAGAACCAGGAGGCAGGGCTTGTCGAACTCATCCTGAAGGGAAATTCCCACGGCATCAAGCTCTGCAAAGTTGTTTTCTGAAGCCAGAGGCCCAGATATTAAGGTTACGAAGACCTCAAGCCGAAGCGGTCCCGACCGGCTTCTATCCCCATGAAACCTTCTTTCTTCAACCTTTCTTTTCCCCTGGGAAACGCCGGCGAAGATAAAAAATACTGCGTATTCAACACTCTCCACGGGTCCATCTTTGAAGCGGACCAGGCGGGAAGGAAGGCGATCCAAGGTTTGATTCCCTTCGACGAAATCCCACCGGAGCTCCAGGCCTCCCTCAGGGAGAACGGCCTTTTTGTCGAGGACGGAGTCGATGAGATGAGGTTGTTCAAGACCAAGTTCGACGATTTCAAATACGACAAGCGTGCCCTCCTCTTCACCCTCATCACGTCGTATGATTGCAATCTGAGCTGCCCCTATTGCTATGAAACACGCCCTGCCGGCCGTCGGGCCGAGCTTAACGCCGGGACCGCCCAGACGATCGTCAAATTTATTACTCAGACCATGGTCCGCTCCTCGAGCCGTCATCTGTCATTTTATCTCTTTGGCGGAGAGCCTCTCCTGAAACCCAAGCTGGGGATCAACATCGCCCGGATTCTTAAGGCCTGGTCCGAGGCCAACGGGGTGAGCTTTGATCTGGGCATGGTGACGAACGCGACTCTCCTTTCCCCCGCGATCGTCTCAAGGCTCGCGGAATTCGGGAGGATCTTCACCCAGATCACCCTCGATGGGCCGCAAGACGTCCACGATAAAAAAAGGATTTATAAAACCGGAGGCGGAACATACCGAGACATTATCGCTGCCTTGAACCGATGCCGCGAGGCGAATTTCGATGTCAAGATCCGCATCAATGTCGATAAAGACAACGTCGAGGATATTACGCGGCTCCTTCATGACCTGGTAGGGCACGGCCTTGGCGGAATCCGGCTGACTTTCTGCGCCCTGGCGCCCTTGACCCGCGCTTGCGCTCACTATCTGCCTTATCTGGACGAGACGGAAACGGTTTCCCGGATTCCGGCTCTCTGGGAGGCCGCTCTCGAAATGGGTTTTCATCTCGACATCGCCCCGAAATCCACCCCTGTCTACTGCGGTTCAATCACGGACTCCGCTTACGTCATCGATCCATCGCTGGATGTCTATAAATGCTATGCCTCTGTCGGGCTCAAGGAGCACCGGATCGGGTACCTGGATCCGGCTGGCGGACTGGTCAAAGAATATCCTTATTATGACCTTCTCTCCCGCGACCCCCTGAATTTCGAGGAGTCCGACTGTCGCGCCTGCAAACTCCTCCCGACGTGCGGTGGCGGCTGCGCCCTGGCCTCTCACAAATCGACCGGCTCCTATCATCACGGCCGGTGCGATTGCCTGTCGAAGATCATCGAGCAGAGAATCAAACTCCATCTCAAGTACCGGGATCGTTTGAACCCGGAGGAGAAGGGATCGATCGGATATTTTTAAAAATCCCTCATAGGAGAAAAAGGATGAAAATGAAGACGAACCCGCCAGCCCATGACGCCTTCGGAAGGAGGGGCTTTCTCAAGATCGGCCTTTTCGGCGTTTGCCTGCCGGCCCTGAGCCGCGTCCCTCTCGGGACCGCGCGGGGCGCTGCCTTTAGTCCCGGCAAAGATTCATTCGTCATCCTCGAATGGTACAAGCCTGAGGAACTCGTTTATTAAGCCTGAGGCTCCTCAACACGCGCCCGGATTCGAAGCGAAGACAGCGCTCGCCACTATGGATTTCAAGGTCCTGCTCATCAATCTGCTTTCCTACTCCGAAGAGCCCGCCTACATCGAGCACGAAAACCTTGGGCTCGGGTACGTAGCCTCGAGCCTGAGAAGGGCCGGCTACTCCGTCCGTCTCATCGGCGTTGAAGTGACCAAGGCCGAAGGTCTTATTTTCGAGGAAATCATGCGGTTCCGGCCGAGCCTGGTGGGATTCTCATTATGCTTCGACACCATCCAATCAGGCCTGAGCCTTTGCAGCCGAATCAAGGCGGCGCATCCTGAGGTCTGGATTTGCCTAGGCGGGCATCACGCCACTTTCATGGCGAACAAGATCTTGCGCTCAAATCCGGCCGTGGACGTCGTGGTGCGAGGAGAAGGAGAACAGACCTCTATCGAGCTCGTCAAGGCCCTGGCCTGCGGCGCTTCTTTTCATGGAATCGCCGGTCTGTCGTTCCGGGACAAGGCCGACATCATTGAAAACGCTTCCCGCCCCAAGATCAGCCGTTTGGATGAGCTCCCTTTTCCGGCGCGTGACATTCTCGAAGATAGCATCCGAGGCAGCGATCTTCCATACAGCTGGGCCATGGTCCTCTCCAGCCGGGGCTGCCACGGACACTGCAGCTTCTGCAGCGTCGCGTCTTTTTATCGCCTCCAGAGAGGGCCGGTTTGCCGCTATCGGTCGGCGGCCAACGTCGTCGATGAAATAGAGGAGCTCAAATCAAAACACAACATCCTTTCCTTCCTCTTTGAAGACGACAATTTCGTCAACCCCGCGTCCGAAAGCAAGGAGCACGTCCGGGCGATCGCCGAGGAGCTCATGCGCCGAAAACTTAACGTCCTGTTCGGCTGCGGCTGGAGGGCCGATAGCCTGAACTCGCACGATGCCCGGGATCGAGAGTTGCTCGAGCTCCTTAAGAGAGTGGGCCTTTTCAGCGTCTTCATCGGTCTCGAATCTGGCCATGACGAGGAACTCGCCCTTTATAATAAAATCGTGACGTTGGACAATGTCAGGCAAATGGTCGCCCTGCTCCGCGATCAGGGCATATCGACGACGATCGGATTCATCATGTTCAATTCCTATTCCACGGTCCAGAGCGTTTCCCGAAACGCCGAATTTCTCAAAGAGACGCTCCTGGGAACGGAGTTTCGCGTATTTAGCCATAGAGTCCAGCTCCAGCCGGGCGTCCCCCTTATCCGCAAACTCGCGCGGGAGGGGCTTCTGGTCGAGCCGGAGGACATCTCGGACGTCTATTACTATGAATTCAAGGATGCGGTCGTGCGGAGGGTCGCCGACGCCGCCAGAGACCTGTATAAACACGTTGCTCCCACCGACGGCATGATCCGCTCTACGATCTTGGACTCGTTCTTTATGATCAGGAAATTCAATGAGCTCCGTCTCAAGGTCCATGACGGGCTGCTTGATCAGAATGTCGATTCGCTCATATCCAAGCATCAATCTTTGATCATGGATCTGAACAAGACGAACTATGAGACATTTATGAACCTCATCCGTGCGGCGAGGGAGAGGGCGGGCGGGGACAAAGATTCGGACCCAACCCGGAGGGAATTTCAGATCATCGAAGAAAGCCACCTGGCCGCAGCCAACGACCGCCTGGAGGCCCTGAAAACTTTCTGTAAATTCTTGTGTACTTATATGGATGACTGTCTCGGTCGTCTCCTTGGGTCCGAAACTCACTCATCTTGAGCCAGGCTGGGGAGCTGGGCCGTCATTCCGGCCGCTCTTATGGCCTCGACGAGGAGGTCGCCCGAGCCGAGACGGAGCCGAAGGCGTCCCGATGCGTCCATTTCAAAAAGAAGCGGTTTCGACGGCCTCACGCCGCCATCCCACGAGGCGAACTCTTTTTCCGAAACAGGAAAGAAACGGAGCTGGGGCTTAAGCCCGCGTCTTGATATGCCCTTGAGGACGGCTTTTGCATCCAAGCTCCAACCGTAGGTCCTCTCTGACTTCCCCTTTTCGAAGATGAAGCTGACAACCGTCTCGTCCCGTTCTGTCATTCGGGCGGTGCCGAGAACCTCGTGCCCTTTCAGGTGGCCGTACTGTTCTTCAGATTGCAGCGCCCATTCCTTCCAGTGCTCCTTCAGCCGGTCGACGGTAACCTTGCGCCCATAGGCTTCGTAAAACGGCTGGAAATTGCCAGCCCGACAGGCGGTAATCGCTTTATCGATGAGCCGGCTGAGTTCGTCCCGGCGCTTGGGATCGAGGGGCCGCACGGAATGGAGAAGGGAAAATGCTTTTCTTCCCTCGGGTTCAACGAGCAAAGTTTGACTTTCATGAGTCACGCGAAAGCCGCCCTCGTCTTTGCCAATTTGATAGATCCCGCCAAGCGAGGCGAGCACGGACTCGGGAACATCCACCACCTTGGGAATATCCGGGTATGCTTTATCCGCCGTGATCCGTTGTCCAATCTGGGCCAGAAGCTGCTGAGATCCAGGCATATCCGCGACAACGTTAGTCTGAAGAAATATCACGAGTTTTGCCTGCGGCACGAGGGCCAGGTCGGCAAAGAAGATTCCGTTGCCGCCGTTGTGGGTAATCACCTTCAGGCCGCCAGGAGCCGTGACGATCGACCAGCCGTAACCGTAAAACGAATCGCCTCCCTCTGAGACGTGAGGAGCCCAGTACTTGGCCATGGATTCCGGATGTAGCGGCCGTCCGTCCATTAAAGCCTGGGCCCAACGGAGCATATCATAGCAGTTGGAGTGGATGCCTCCATTGGCCCGAAGGACCCAATAAGGACCATCCGTGTCCATCGGGCGGCCGAGTATTGTGCCCCAGAGCTCATTCCCCCGATAACCCTGAGCCATGCGGCCTTCGCCCCAGGCGGGGAGGATGTAGCCAGTCTCATACATGCCCTGGGGAAGAAAAAAGGCTTCGCGAATGTGCTTTTCGTAAGAAACGCCGGTCAATTTTTCGATGATCGCACCGAGGAGGCTATAGCCCCCGTTGGAATATTCGTAGCCCTTTCCCGGGGCGAAAGCCAGGGGTTGTTTCATAGCGAGACGGATAAACTCTTCGCGTCCGATGGGATCCCAATCGTCGCGGCCCTCCAGATCCACAATTCCTGAGGAATGGGTCAGCAGCTCGTGGAGGGTGATTGAGCTCTTGTCGGCCGGGACATTTTCAAAATACTTGGTGATCGGGTCGGTGACATGAAGCAATCCTTTTTCCTCAAGCTTGAGGATGGCGGCCCCTGTGAACTGCTTGGTGATCGAGCCGATATCGGAAATTGTCGATGGGTCCCAGCGAAGCCCTCGCTCCCGGTCCGCCAGGCCGTATCCTCGCGCCAGGACCGGCTCTCCGCCGATGGCTATGAGCACAGAGCCTGCGAACCCGAGCTTTTCCAAGCGATTCAAATATTCCCTTGTCTCGGGGACGAATTTCCGGCTTTGTTCTTCGTCCGCGGGGCGGGTGCTCCGGGCTAGACAGAGTGTGTTGACGAAGCCGGTCATAAAAATGGCCAAGATCGATGTTGCCCAGAATCTTTTCATGAAAATTCCTCCAGCAGGAGAGATTACTCCATTCTTTGAATTTCTTCTATAGCTTTTAGACGCAACTTTTTCCAAATATGTTGCGCGCTCTCGTGAGAGAATACCCGGCGACTGTGGCCAATGTGGTGCGGCTTTACCCCAGCCGCCCGATGGCCCTCAGCGCGGTCAGGGCATAAATCGTGGTGCAGTTGAGGACTTCGGCGATTTGCACGTACTCGTCGGGTTTGTGAGAGACTTCAAGGATTCCTGGGCCATAGGCATAGGCGGGAATTCCCTTTTCAATGAAAAATCGCGTCTCCAGAAGACCGGGACAGAGCTCAAACCTCGCCCGTCTTCCCGTAACCTCCTCGACTGCCCGACCAAGCGTCGAGGCGAGCGCGGTCGTTTCCCCGGCCTTCGATGACTCACCTTGCTGGAGGACCTCGACTTCCAGGTCAATCCCTTTCTTCTTCTCGTTTTCCAGGACGGCGAGAATTTCCTGTTTGGCGCCGGCCAGGCTTTCTTCGGGATTTATCCGCCTGTCCACCGTAAAAAAAGCCCTTCCCGGGACGACGTTAAAATTCTCTCCACTTCCCGACTGCCCGCCGACGAGCATAACCGACCGCCGGGCTTCAGGAGGAGATGTATTGAAAGCGGTCTCTCTCTTCACAACCGTGGATTTAAGCTCTAGCAAGGAGTGGGCAACCTGGGTCATGTGTTCAAAAGCGTTCACACCCTGCGAGGCGAGGCCCACGTGGGCCTCCTTTCCCTTGATCAAGATCCTTAAGGAGAGTGCTCCCTTGCTGGCGCTCCAGATGACTCCGCTCGTCGGTTCCGGCATGAGCATCCCGAGGGCAGGTTTCTGGAGAAGGTCGTTTTCCGCCAGAAAGCGGGTCCCATTTCTGCCCCCGGTTTCCTCGTCAGGCGCGATCGAAAATATAACGCTTCCGCGGGCCCGCGGCCCCGCTTCCTTGACGAGCTCAAGGGCATAGAGCATCGCCACGAGTCCGCCCTTCATATCCGAGCTTCCCCTCCCGATGAGCATGCCATCGAGCTCCTGAGCCTTAAATTGCTGGGGCGATTGAGCCGGAACGACGTCATAATGGCCGTGGAAATGCAGCACGGGATCTCCGCACTCCGTGGAACCCAGGATCGAAAATCTGGGGAACTCGGTGTCGCCATCCGCCTTGATGATATCAAAGGCGATTTTCCGCTCGGACAAGAATCGGCCCATGGCTGCGACGCAGGCCTCATAGGATTTCCCCGGCGGATTCTCCGTGGGGATTGAAATGAGCTCCGAAAGAGTCCTTACGATTTTCGGCCGATTTCGAACGGCCCAGTCTTTAATATCGCCGCTGTTCATTGAGCAACCTCCCTCAAACCCGGGCTGAGATTCAAGCTATCGTATTTTCGCATGCGCATCAAGCCCGGATTTTAGCCCTGACCGGAGGGAGCGGACTCCTCCAGCGGGCAAGCTCGCGCAGGCATTTTTGAGCGGCTTTGGATCGAGGACCTGCCGGTTCCCATTGGAATTCCTCTAGGTCGATTCGGCCGTGCCGGCTGACGCTGACACCTTCTTGGATAAGAGCACGCTTCTGCTCTTCTAATCCCCGGCCGGGCTTAAGGGAGATCCCGCCCCGGCTGTTGATGACGCGATGCCAGGGAAGGCGATCCTTCTCCGATGACGAATGCAGAACCCAGGCGACCTGCCGTGCCGCCCTGTAGTTGCCTGCAAGAGCGGCGATCTGGGCATAAGTCGCGACCTTGCCGCGAGGGATCGCCAGGATGGCCCGCTTGACCCGGTCCTCGAACTCCATGGTCTATCCTTCCCAAAAATCCTACTATTCTCTGGATTCCGCGTCAATCTTGGGGAGGCGCGCAGGAACGGCGGCAGCCGCCCGGCAGACCTTCCTGAAAACATGATCCGCACCCCTTGACAGGAATCTCGTTCCCGCACTATGCTTCTCTCGCCTCAAGTCGGCCGCTCGGTGGGATTGAGGGAATTTTTTGGTGGCGGGAAGATGGTGACAAGAACCCGCTGAATGGAGAATGACTCAATGCGCAGCGAGGATCAGGCAAGGCTACGCCGCCGGGAGGCGGAGCTTCTCCAGCGGATCGAGAGATTAAAGAAATCGATGAATGAAACCACGGAGCTGAATACCATCGCCCTCAAATCCAAATTATACAAGGAAGCACGGGAAGAATTGAGGAGCGTCCAAGAAAAACTCGCCGGCACCAATACGGAAGGTGACTAGTCTCTCGGGATTGGTTAGAACCCGTCGACCTATTCGGGTATCGACGCCACCGGCAAAGTGGCGAAGGCAACAGCGGTGTTTGAAAAGCAATAGCGGAATTTCCGATCTTCTATTTTGAAAGCCCCTCGATGATTTCAGCCAGTCGGCGGTTGAATTCGTCCGGCCGCTCGAGCATCGGATAGTGACCGGTGTGCGGCAGCACGATCACATCGAAATCCGCTTTCACCTGTCGAACGCCTTTCAGGTCCGTCGGATAGAGATCACCGTTGAGGGCGCGGAGCGGTACGGCCAGCTTCCGGGCCGAGGCGCTCACATCATAACCTCCCAAGGACAAGAACATCTCGTAAGCCGCCTCGGGCGAACTCTTGGCCATTCGCCTCTCTACGTCCGCCATTAACTTTGGGTCGGCATCGGGATGAAAAAGGGACCGCACCATCGCTTTGACACTCCCAGCGAAATCCCGTCGGAAGGCCTCAGCCCTCTGACGCGCTTCCTCCGGCGAGATCTTGTATTCGAGACTCTGAAAGGTATCGATACCGATCACTCCCACAGCCCGCCCTGGAAGGAGCAGGGCCGCCTCGATCGCCACGGGCCCGCCGAGCGAGTTGCCGATAAAAACCGCTCGACTCAATTTCTCGGACTCGGCCACGGCGCGAACGTCGGCCCCGAATTCGGGAATCCCCCATTTGCTCCGATTGGCGCCCGACCCCCCGTGCCCGGCCAGGTCCAAAGCGATTGTCCGGTGGCTCGCGGAGAACGCCTTGAGCTGCCCATCCCAGAAGGTGCGATCGGCCAATGCTCCGTGGACAAAAACAAGGGCCGGCTCACCCGAACCCGTTGCTGCATAGACGATCTTCACCCCGTCGGGCGCCAGACAGGTCTTTGTTTCGATTTTCGTCATCGTCGTATTTTTTCCCCGCGCTCCCGCCGTCGCGACTGCCGCGGCAAAAACACAGATCGCAAGCGCGCCAAGAATGGTCCCGGACGTCATAAGAAATGAGCCATGATTTAGTCTGCGCATTATTTAACCCCTAAGCATTATTATAAAGCATGGCGGTAACTGATGGAAGTCAAATAGGTGTCCATGGGTGAATATGACACCGCTCGGAAGCATTCCAGATTTTTGTGAAGATGGGCCTGGGCATTGAAAAGAGCGATGCCTCCCCGTCTCAACCGCTCCGCCCATGTGCCAGACTTGACAATATCTGTTATAATAGGGTCTGGAAAATGGAGAAGGAGGAGCATGAATAAAAAATCTTTGAGCTTTGTGATTGGCGCGTTATTTTTGGTCTTCCCTGTCCTGCTCCCGGCTCAAGCCCGTACCCAGGGCGAGCCCCGGGGAATGGTCGGATTCATCAGCCACACCGAGGGGGAAGTCTTCTTCCAGAATAACGAACGAGCAGAGCCAGACATGGTCGTGACCCAGGGTGACGAATTGATGACTCAGAAAGGAAGAGCCGAAGTCGACCTCGGCAGAGGAAACTGGCTCAGATTGGACGAGCACACCCGGGTGAGTTTGACCAGCCTCCAAAAAAACTCCATCAAACTGAGTGTCGAACTGGGGAGCATCTATCTCCATCTGGAAACAAAGACGGCCGAGATCCGTACCCCCACGGAAACTTTTCGTCCTGAAAGTGGGTTCTGCAGGGTAGATGTTGAAAAGAACAAAGCGAAGATCTACGACAATCCAAGAGTCGTTGACCGATTCGATAGCTGGAACTCCCGCCTTGAAGATCGGCTCAATCGCCCGGAGTACGAATCGTATTACGGTGACAACGGAAATTACGGCTACGGGTATGGGAATTGGTACGGCGGATGGAGGAATCCTTATGGCTGGGGCCCATATTCCAGTTGGGGGTCCCCGTACTCGTCTTGGTACGGGCCTTCATGGTCCTATTTCGGCTATCCCTCCTGGCTATCCTTTTATTATCCCTCCTATTACGGATATGGTCGATTCGGGTCCAGATTTGGGAGGTCGACAGTCCACCGGGGTCAGCTTCAAAGACCCTCCTTTAGCCGGTCTTCTTCTCGATCCAGGTATTCCAGCAGTTCATATTTCCGGGGCTCCTCAAGATCATCCTTTTCGCGTCCGTCCTTCAGATCTCCCCATCGGCATTGAGAAGTCGGTAGGTTGGCTTCGCCTCCCGTAAAGAGAGTTCGCGCGGATGCTGACCGGTGCGCGTGGGGGCGTCGCACTTTTGTGTGTCTTCCGGAGCACAATCAAAGCTTTGCCCGTGCGCCCGCCTCAATTGCGGCCTGCCACAGTGGAGCCATATCGAAGCGAAGCCGAAGTGAAGAATAACAGCCAACTGTAAGAACCCAAAAAAAAATTGACTTTCCCGCCGCATAATGATACAAATTCTTCTGCCTTTGATTTTGTGCGGCTAAGGAGGTCAGTGTGTCCAAGGCAAGAATCTCTTCCACTATCATTCTGTTCTTAGGTTTCTCGGCTCTGTTTGTGTTGGCGGGACAATCTGTCGTCTCTTATGACAGCGGCCCGAATGCAAGACCGGAGGCGTTCATCCCTGCGGCCTACCAGGCGCCACCGTCCTCGGGCCTGGGCGAGATATCCATCATGACAAATGTCAACAAGTATTTCACGCCCCAGGACGAGAATACTAGCTGCACAGTGATGTTCATCGTGAATCCGACGAATGCAAACGCGAACGTGACTATCACAGGCTATGATCTTACCGGTGCCACAACGCTTACCACAACGTTCTCCGTTCCCAAAAAGAATATGGTCAGAATTTGCTCTGATACCGTAACGACAGTCTCAGCGACCTGGCAAAATGTCATTCTTATTAATTTCACGACTTTTGTCACCCATGCCAAGATCACTTATCCAAGCACGCTCAAGATCACTGCTTACGTGGCCTGGAACACTTCCGGCGTCTATGATCCGATAGAGTCAGTCCCGACTCTTCCTATTACTTTGTACTAAGTCGCGAAGGAATTGACCGAGCAGCGCCCGGCCTGAGAGTTCTTGTTCGCGCCACAAAAGCAGCAAACTCAGCTAGGGCGGCTTCAGCCGGTGTTAGATCATATCCATTGGGGTGTGGCTTTTGCGCTCAAAAGAGCTGCCGCAAGGATCTTTCTTCCCGGGCAAAACAAAATCGCCTTCTTCCGCTCCGCCTCTCTTCAGCTCGACCGGGCGCTGGATCTCATTACGATCTGGTCATCTCAAGGTTCTTTATCACCCGAGGCGCTCTGTCACTCCTTCCCGCCCCGCATAAGTTTCTTCGGGGCTGATGCAATGATAGGCCAAACTGGATTTCAACCCGGCGTTCAGAGTAGAATGGTGAGCCAGGAAGGGAAAACAAGGCGCAAGGAGGGCGCAATGAAAAAAGGCGTCTACGAACAGCTGGCTAAGCATCTCGACGATCTGCCGGGAGGGTTCCCACCCACACAAAGCGGCGTCGAACTCCGGATTCTGCGCCGCCTTTTTACGCCTGAGGAGGCCGCTCTGGCAATGCGCCTGACGCTCCTCCCTGAGGAAGCTGCGAGGGTCGCCAGGAGCCTCCATCGTCCTGAAGATGAAATCGCGCAGAGGCTCGAGGCCATGGCCCAAAAGGGATTGATCTACCGGATCCAGCCGAAGGAGGGTCCTCCCAAATACATGGCCTCGCAATTTGTCATCGGCATCTGGGAATTCCATGTCAACTCTCTCGACAAAGAACTCATCCTGGACATGGATGAATATATCCCTCAACTCCTCGATCTTGAAACCTGGAAAAAAGCTCCTCAGCTTCGCACCATTCCCGTTGGGCAAAGCATCGCCGTCGAGCACAACATCATGCCCTATGAACTGGCCGAGGAGATGGTGCGCGCCAACCGGAAAATTCTGGTCGCGCCCTGTATCTGCCGGCGGGAAAAACGGATGACCGGAGAAGGCTGCGATAGACCCGAAGAGTCCTGCCTGGTCTTTGGAATCGGAGCCGATTACTATCTAAAAAACGGTCTGGGGCGGATGATCGATCAGGAAGAAGCTCTACAGATCTTGCGCCGGGCCGACAAAACGGGCCTGGTTTTGCAGCCGAGCAATTCCCAAAAAGCCGTGAACATCTGCTGTTGCTGCGGTTGTTGCTGCGGCGTCCTCCGGACCCTCAAGCGGCATCCCCGGCCTGCCACGATCGTCTCATCCCCCTTCAGGGTGTCCTACCAAGCCGACACTTGTCAGGCCTGCGCGACGTGCGTGGACAGGTGCCAGATGGAAGCACTGGAGCTCGTGGGCGAGAGTCTCGCCGTCGATATGGGCCGCTGCATCGGGTGCGGCTTGTGCGTTTCCACCTGTCCGACAAAATCCTTGACTCTGGCGCGTAAGCCCCAGGCCGAACAGCCCAAGGTTCCGGAAACGATCACGAAAGCCTACGTCAAGTTGGCCCGTGTCCGGGGGAAGCTCAAACCTGCCCACCTCCTGAAGATGTGGGTGAAATCAAGGCTCTGAATCTCTCTCGGAGTGGTGCCGGCCGCTATCCTTTTTATTGGTTTTATGCTAAACTAATCCTTCTATTGCCTCTCAGGGCTCCAAGATCATGATCAAGAATTTCGCGCGTTTGTTTATGATTCCGGTTTTGGTTGCGGCAGGCGCTGGCATGCGGTTCGACGACAGAGCGATCGCTCTTCAGGAACTTCAGGATGCCATCGACGAACAAATCCACCTGAGCCCGGCTAAGCTTTTCGACCTGCCTATTCCGCGGACGCCGAGGGGCCGAATTCATCCAAAGCTGGTTCAATTTTATCATGAGAGAGACATGCTGCCTCTCTGGACGACGGCTTCGGGGCCCAACGCGAACGCCGCAACATTGCGAGCCGTCCTGGGCGCCGCCGATAGCCAAGGGCTGAATCCCGCGGATTACTCGATCGATCAAATCAACCGCTATTGGGATAGGAGAGAAACGCTGGATCTGGCGCGCCTGGAGCTCTTGCTCACTCTGGCCCTGGGGGACTATGTTTCCGACCTGGTTGAGGGCCGGCGGCATCCACGGGAGTTCGACCCAAAACTCTTCCCCACGGCGTGCGACTGTGATATCGATCCCGCACTCCTGGCGCAGCAGGCCATCAACGCCCCCGATCTGAAAGCTTTTCTGGAGGAACAGGCTCCGCCCTTCCCGCAGTATCGTCAGTTGCGCGACAAGCTGGCCGAATTCCGGACCATCTCCGCCCAAGGTGGCTGGCCGCAGATCGAGCCGGGGCAGGCGCTGAAGCCCGGATTGCAGGATCCAAGGATCCCGACGATTCGCCGGCGTTTGAGTATCACGGGTGAATTGCCCACGGGCGATCCGCTGGACGGCCTGGAGTATGACGAGATCGTGATGACCGCGGTAAAGCAGTTCCAGCGACACCACGACCTCAAGCCGGACGGGATATTGGAGCGGGCGACGCTGGCCGCCATGAATGTCCCGGTTGCCAAACGCATCAACCAGATCATCGTCAACCTGGAGAGCTGGCGCTGGGTGGGACGCGATTCCGGAGATTGGTTTCTGATAGTAAACATCCCGAGCTTTGAGCTCCAGGGAATACGAAACAACAACATTGAGATGTCCACGCCGGTGATTGTCGGCGAACAATACAGCACCAAGATGACGCCGGTTTTCAGTGATAGAGTTCGTTACGTCGAGTTCAACCCATACTGGAATGTTCCGAAAAGCATCGCTCGGAGAGAGATGCTTCCCGAACTCAAGAAGGACCCCTCCTACCTGAAGAAGAAGAATATCCGGCTGTTCGAAGGGATTGGGCCCGCTGGGCCCGAGATCGACTCCTCCGCCATCGACTGGGCCCAGGTCAGTCCAGAGCAGATGGATCGCTATCGCCTGCGGCAAGATCCGGGGCCGGACAATTCGCTGGGAACCGTGGAGCTCGCGTTCCCGAATCAGTTCGACGTTTATCTCCATGACACGCCGGCAAAAGACCTGTTCCAGCAGCCGAAGCGGGCGTTCAGTCACGGCTGCATCCGCGTGGCTAGGCCCCAAGAAGTCGCCGCCTATGTCCTGGGCGGGGAGGCCAAGGGCTGGGATGAAGACCGGGTCAAGGCCGTCATCGCTGAGGGCAAAAGTCGGATTGTCCACCTCGAGTCGTCGCTTCCGATTTACATCCTTTACCACACCGCGGTTGTCAACCCGAATAACAACGAGCTGTACTTCTACAATGATATCTACGGACGTGATGCCATTTTGGAAAAGGCTCTCTTTTAACAGGCTAAGCATGGTCATGCGATTGAAGACGAGAAGTTTCGGCAAGGCCCTGTTGGTCGTGGTCGGCTTTGTGGCGGCGCTCATGGGTCCGCTCCCGTTGTTAACCTTAACCGTCGGTGCCCAGACGACCACGCAGGAGCGCACTCTGTCCTTCTTCAATATCCATACGGGTGCGCATCTCACGGCCACTTACCGCCGCGGGGACGAATACGATCCAGAGGTGCTCGCGCAGATTAACCATATTTTATGCGATCCCGTTTGCGGGGATGAGCACGCGATTGATCCCCTAGTTCTCGACTTTCTTTATGACCTCATGCAGAAGTTGGGATATCATCGAGAGGTTCAGATGGTTTGCGGTTACCGGTCGGTCGAAACGAACACGATGCTACACAACCGCAGCAAAGGCGTGGCTTTGGGAAGCATGCACACCCAGGGCCGCGCCCTGGACTTCCGGCTGCCGGGCGTCGACACTAGGAGAGTTTGGGAAACCGCCAGGTCAATGAAACGCGGCGGAACAGGTTATTATCATGGTTCCGATTTCGTGCACATCGACACGGGACGGGTTAGATCCTGGTGATCCGGCGTCAGACCGGTCTTTCATAACTGATTGATAAAAAATAATTTCGCCTTTGCTTGGAAGTCCCAGTCTTGCTCCGGGAACTTCTTCCTCGCTCAAGCATGAGCTTTGCTGATCTTCTGTCCCCGAAAAAACTCCTGGCACAATCAGGACCTGTCCGCCGTCAATTCAAAAGGGACCGTTTTTTCAGGGTGTGGTCGTCCGCCGTCGAAAATCAACAAAAAAGGAGAAGCCGAAGATGAAAACCAAAGCTCCCCGGCTCAACCATCTTTTCTGGCTGCTTTTGGTCCTCGCGCTGTCCACAAGGGCGGAAGTCCGGACGCAATCGGGACCGGCCGACCTGTTTGCCCAGGGGAAGGAGGTCTTCTACTCAACGATCAAGAGCGAGATCTCAAGTCATCCGGGCTCTTATCAGCTCAACGATGGGGAACTCCGGAAAATCGCCCAGATCGAAATACTCTACCCCAATCTTTATGGAATCTTGATCAACTACTATTTCGCCAAGGAGGAACCCGCGCTGCGCTCGCTCATGGAAGAAGGGAGCAACCAGTCCAGAGATAGTCTTTTTCAACGCTACCTGGAGCTATCGCGGTTTGCCGCCGGACGCTTTGTTCGCTGCTTTCAGATCCCCGGCCATAATATGGATCATTTCAGGAATCTCTCGAGCCAATTCAAAGGCAAGGACACTGTAGAGATCATCGTTATGTCGGCGGGCTATTGGGCCGATGTTCACCTTCCAGTCCAGAAAAAGACTCGCACCCTGAGTCCTGAATTCCAGAAACAATGGGGACTTGACGCGGCCAAATTCCGGACGGCCTTCGCCCTGACCAGGGGGAAAGGAGCTCGAGTCGCGGTCATAGATTCAGGCATTGATCCCAGTCATCCTGTTTTCGCTCATACGGACCTGGGCAATCACTTCAACTTTGTCGGCCGCTACGGCCCCCCCTGGGAGGGAGAGGCCCCGATGGTGGACTGGGGATGGCACGGCACCCTGGTGAGCTCCATCGTGGCCACGTATGCCCCCGGCGCCAGGATCACCGTCTACCGGACCATGGATGCCGACACGATGAACAATCCGCCCTATCCGCTCCTGGCCGGTGATTTTATGGGGGCGGCCATTTACAAGGCCGTCCATGATGGGAATGACGTCATCAACATCAGCGCTGGAGGGTTTTTTGACGATGATTACCTGAGGGAAGCATGTCAATATGCCTATGACAATAATGTTATGATTGTCACGGGCAATCCCTATTATTTGGGCCGCTATCTCGGAGCGAATGACAACTTTCCGGGCCAGTTTGAGACGACGATTTCGGTCACCGGAATCGACCGGCTCGCCGAAGGAAAGTACGGCTACTGGGAAATCGCTTCACCTGATTTTGCCACGACGGTGGGCGCCCCGGCTGCTCCTTTTGTTGCCTTCCCAACATATTCGGCGGAAAAGGATGCTTATGCTCCCGGCATTTCTTGCGCCACGCCAATTGCGGCTTCGCTGGCGGCACTTGTTGTATCGGTCTATCCCCGGCTCGGATCAGAAGAACCCGGCGAATACTATAGAGCCCTCAAGAAGCTCCTGATCGAGAACGCCGATGCCGAGGCTGTGGGATTTCAAGGATTTTCACCGGATTGCGGCTACGGTTTGATCAACGCCGAGAAGACAGTCGGGGCCGCCCTGGAGCTGCAGAAGGCGCGCCTGAGGCAAAAAGGGTCGCGGAGGGGACAATGATGAACGGACTGCGCAGGGCGCTTATCTTGGCTCTTGTGTCCCTCGCTTTTATGCTGAACCCGGGTGTCGCCCGATCTGCGACCCAGGCCGGGCCGGCTGAATTGGATGCCGCTTTTCAGGAAGGTCGGGCTGCGTTCTACAAAGAGCTGCGACTCGCCTGCGGCCTCCACCCTCAAAAATATCTTCTCGGGCCTTCGAGTCTGGCCAGGATTGAGGAAGCGGAAACAAAGATCGCCGGGCTTTATGAGAATTTGATGAACATCGTTTATCCCGGAAAAGAAGAGCTCCGTCCCTTGCGGGAGAGATACATCGAGCTCGCGCGGCAGACGGCGAGAATGTTCGTTGAGTCGCTTTTTCTCGCGGACCCGCGCCATCATGAGCTCTTGGAGCAGGAGCCTTTTCTTGGGCTTGACCGCCTCTCGTGTGTCCTCCTCTCCCTGGGCAGGAATGATTCTCCGGCCGGTCTAAAAAAAGATGCGTCTTTCACGCCCGGCGCTGAACTCCGGGATGACTCCTGGCTGTTTCGTGTCGCTAGGTTCGAGGAAGCCCAGAAGATCACCAGGGGCAGGGGGATCAAAATCGCCGTTATCGATTCTGGGTATGAACCTCAACCCGAGTTGGCCAAAAATCTCAAGGTCGAGCATGATTTTGATTATTGCCTGCTCAGCCGGACGGTAGCTCCCTGGAAAACCTCGCCGCCGGATGTCCGGGACGAGATGGGCCGCGGGACTCTGATGACGGCGTTGGCTTCAAGGTGCGCACCCGAGGCGCAGATCCGCATCTACAAGGTCTTTGCCCCTCCGAGTCCCTTCCCCTACTGGCAGGCCATGGAGCTCTCCAGGGCGATCCGGAGAGCGACCGAAGACAAAAACGATATCATCGTTACCGGTGTAAGCCTCGGAAGGAATTTTGAATTTCTCAAGCAAGCCTGTCAGTTTGCTTATGAACGGAATGTCATCATCGTTGCGCCCAACAACGACCTGACCTCTGACAATCCGGAAGTCGGATCGGCTTTCCCAGCGCACTATACGTCAGCCATCGCTGTCGCCGGCGCCATTTCTGCGTCTCAGGGCTCGGCCTCGCTTTGGGATAAATCGGCGCCCTCGCATCATACCCTGGTCGCTGCTCCCGCCTCCTTTTCCGGCGTTAATTCCCATGCTTTTGCGGCGGCGACTTGTGCCGGCCTGACCGGGCTCATCTCAGCAGCGCTTCCCCGGACAGAACGCGACCTCCAGGGGCAATACGTCCAGCGGATGATGGAAATTCTGGCAAAAACGGCTGACCCCCAGGCCTTCGGGTTCAAGAGCTATGATGCCGGAACCGGCTACGGCCTCATTGACGCAGCGAAGGCCGTGGGGCCGGGGCTCCAGGCTTACATCAAGAAAATGAATGCGGTCGAGGCGAACTATCAGAAAAGAATGGCCGAGCGGCAGAAAGAGGCCGAAAAGGATCGCAAGCAGGCCCTCAAAAACAAGAAGAAATAAAGGCCCATTTTCGTTCGAGGAGTACAGAATGAACAAGAGAACATCATCTTGCCGGCTCGTTTGGGGAGTCCTCATCACGCTCATCCTGGCCTGCCTTTGGACTCAGGCGGGGTGCCGCCAGAAGACCGATGTAGGAAGTTGGCTGGACAGGCTCCATGGAGAGGCGAGACAGCTTTTTTACCAAACCCTAAGCCAGGGAATCAAGCTTCATCCGCAACGGGAGAGACTCACGACGGGCGAGATCGAAAAGATTCAAGATGCGCAGAGCCGGTATCCCAGACTCTTTGAACTCCTGATCAACGTTTTTTATCAAAAAGATGAGCCGGTTCTCAGCGCCCTTCTGGAAAGGGAAGATCCTGAGTCGAAGGACCATTTTTCGAGGATGTACCTCGATCTCGTCCGGTTCGCGGGGCAGGCATTTGTAGATTGTTTCTTCAAAACTGACGCCCAAACGGAACACGTCAGAAGCTCTGTCCCTGCCTACAAGGGACTCGACGCGGTCGACCTCGTCATTCGTTCCATCGGATACCAGGCAAAGCTCGATATTCCACAGAGGAAAATGTTCGCCAACCCTGTGAGCCCCGAGTTCGAAAGGCAGTGGGGGCTCGACGCGGCCAGGTTCCGCGAGGCCCATAAGTTGACCAAAGGCGCAGGAGCCAGAATTGCCGTTCTGGACACGGGAATCGACGAAAGCCACCCCATCTTCAAGGACACAAAATGGGGCCGCCATTTCAGTCTCGTCGGAAGAGAAGGAAAACCCTGGGCCTCAGACGTCACGACGATCGACTGGGGATCTCATGGGACGCTGATCAGCTCGGTCGTCGCCTGCTATGCTCCCGAGGCGCAAATAACGATGTACAAGTTCGGCGATGGAGAAACGCAGAATGATCCGCCCTACCAAACTCTCCTCCAGTACATCGTCGCCGCTGCCATCTATAAGGCCGTTCACGACGGGAATGATGTTATCAGCCTCAGCGCCTCTGGAGTCTCGCTGGAGCTCGATTATCTCAAAGAGGCGGTCGATTACGCCGATCGGAATAATCGGGTTTTGGTGAGCGGCAATCTCTACCACCATGTTTTACGCCGGGGCCAGAACCTCAATTTCCCAGGTCAGTACGGCACCGTTGTCTCCGTAACCGCGATCGAAAAGCGGGCCGACGGAACGCTTGGTTACTGGGATATCTGCGCCCCCGACGATTCGACGACGATCTCCGGCCCGAACGGAGTGTTCGGCGCCTTTCCGACCTATATCGGAGAGAAGGACACCTACATCCCGAGTATTTCGGCGGCCATTCCCGTCATTTCCTCGCTCGCCGCCCTGGCGATCTCCCAATACCCACGGCTCGGGACTGAGAAACCCGGCGAGTATGCCGCTTCAATCAGAAAGCTGATCACGGAAAATGCGAATCCGCGGATATTGGGCTACGACGGATTTTCGCCGGAGTGCGGCTTCGGTCTTGCGGATGCAGAGAAAACGATCATGGCGGCGAGGCAGCTGGAACGTAAGCGAAGCGACTGGGTCGCCTCGCCCCAGCCGTCCGGCTCCGCTCCGGACAAGTTGTATGACGATGGGAGAAAGGCGTTTTATGAGAGATTGAAATACGACCTGGCAACCCACCGGAGGAGCTTCGAACTCATTCCCGCTGACAGGGGAAGAATCCTGAATGCAGAAAAAGACTTGCCTCATTTTTATGAAAACATCATCAACATCTTGTTTCCGGCATTCGAATCTCGAGCCGGGAAAGGTGAGCGAGGAGAAAAATTCGGGACCGCGTTCCTGAGCCTGTGCCGGGAAGGAGCCGACCATTTTGTCCGGAGCCTCTTCGCCGAGGATCAAAGGACTGAGGCGCTCGTTCGTCTTCCACAAAACTCCCAAAAAACCCGCCTCGAGCTGGTTCTGGAGTCATTCGGGTACCTGACTGGCGATGAGGCGCCCAAGCGTGAGCGCAAGAGACTCGATGCGTCCTGGGGACTCAAGGTTTCCAAGTTTGACTCGGTCCAGGTGACCGCGAAGGGAAAAGGTCGGAGGGTCGCAATCGTGAGTTCCGGCGCCGATTTCGATCATCCGCTCCTGGCAGAGGCGCGGCTGGACCGGGAAAAGAGCTTTTGCCTCGTCAACAGAGTCGGCGCCCCCTGGTCAGAAGAGAAAATCATTCCGAGCGATGAACGCGGGAGGGGAACGATCTTGGCGGGCGTCGTGTCCACCTTCGCCCCAGAGACGGAAATCCTGATCCTCAAGATAGCGTGTGATCGCGAACAGCCTTATCCTTATTGGCCGGCGATGCAGGCCGCCCAGGCCATTTATAAAGCGCTTGCCGATCGAGCAGACGTCGTTATTGTAGACGCCGGTTTCGACTCGGACTTCGGGTTCCTCCGCGAGGCCTGCCAGTTTGCCCATGATCGGAATGTCGTCATTTGCGCACCTTCCGGAGACGTTCTGGATGCAGGTTCGGCCGCTGGGGCAGTTTATCCAGCCGCCTACAATTCCACAATTGCGCTTGTGGCGGCCGTCCCCGAATCGTCTGGGAAAACAGCGGTTTGGGAAAAATCCATTCCCCAGAGGACGATCGATTTTGCCGCCCCGGCCATCGTGACCAGCGAGCCCTCCTTAAACAATTCCGCAGCAGCCTCGGCGACCGGGGCCCTTGTGGCTCTCATGGGCGAGAGGATGCCCAGGACGAAGGGCCATCTCCCCGGACAATACTATCAGGCGATTTATGAAATCTTGGCCGGCTCGGCCGATCCCCATCCCTTTGGATCAAAGAGCTATACGATCCGGCACGGATACGGACTGATTGACGCCGAGCTTGCAACCGGGAAGGGAATCGAAAACTATCTCGCGAAAATCAGGGCCGTTGAGGAAGCCAGAAGAAAGAGAATGGAAGAGAGAGAGAAAGAACGGAAGAAATAGTCCGGCGGCGACCCGGCTCTTGGCCGCTAAAAGCGCCAGAGATACGAAACTTTGAAAAAGAGACCGCGCTGGGTCTCCAGGAACCGGCGGCTGCTCACATATTCGCGGCCGTTCCACGCCAGTTGCTCGAAGGCCGAGCCATAGCCAATATGCATGACCGTTCCCGGGATATAAGTAAACGAAACCAGCGTGTCCACGGTCATCCTCTTGCGAAAATCGTTGTATTCAAGAATGGCCCGAAAAAACAAATACTTATTGAGCTGATATGTGCTCCGGCTCCGGACGATGGCGTAGCTGTAGATCTTCGCCTTGTCGGATTCGCGATAGAAGTCGTTGGTGACGAGGCTGAGTAGAAGATCAAGCTTTTGGGTCGCCTGATAATCCAGCGCAAGACTGGCCGTGTTGCCGAAACCCTGATAAGGGCTTGTGGGGTCGTAGAAAATCTCTCCCCCCCGCCGGAATAGACAGTTCAAATAAATCTGCTTGCTGAGCTGGGTAAAGCCCTGGAATCCGAATGCGCTGCGGTTGAATTTCTTCCCCAGGTAAACCTCGTTCGCCAGAAGGCCGTCAAGGCGGAATTCGCTGCTCCTCGGCAGATTAAACCGGAGCGTAAAGAGGTTGAGCGTCTCAAACATGTTGAAAAATGTGTCATATTTGTGTTGGCTCCAGTAAAAGGGCTCGATCTTCTGGAAAAAGCTTGATTTGGGATAGAACGTGTACATGGAAAACAGGTTCAGGCTTCTCAGCCCGGTCCGGGTTAAGAAGCCCGTGTCCACCTCGAAGTTCTTGGAGATTTCCTGATAACTGGTCTCGAGGTGAACCGTCCGGGTATCATAGGAGTATTTGAGGGCAGCGGCGTAACCGTTCAGGGTCGTGCCGGGACCTCGCGGCCTCGTGAACGAGCCGAACAGATGATACTCCGCGACCGATGCGGCGGAGAGCCGGATGCGGCCGTCCGACCCGGCGACGCGATTGAAACCTGGGCTTTGGCTCTTGGCGGTATAAAATCCCCCGACGTAGGAATCGCCCGCGAGCCCGTGTTTGAAACGAAGGATGGAAAAATCGGGATGGGTGTCAACCGCGCTGTAGGGGACGTCATCTCTGGAATAAATGGCGGCGATCATGTTTTTCGGACCGAGCTTCCCCGTCACTTTGAAGCCGAAGGCGGGATCGACGATTGTCCGAGTGTACACAATGGAGACAAGAGGAGTGTCTTGGATCGCACCCGCAAACTGGAAGATATCGTTGTTCTCGAGAAAGAAAGGGCGTTTCTCCGGGTAATAGAGAGCATATCGCAGGTTGAAGTCAACTTGGCCGGCGTCAGCCTCGATTTGACTGAAGTCCGGATTGTAGGTTCCGTCCACGGTGATCTCGGAGGTCAAGCCGACTTTGGCCGTCAGACTGAGATCGCTTTTATTCTCATTTCTGCGCAGAGCCCCGGCGTCCTGCCCGTATCGCTGGCTGTGGGTCAAAGCCGGGAGAAGTTCGACCACACGTTTGTATTTCAGCCCCGTAAGCGAGACCGGCTGGGTTTGCAGGAGAATGCCTCCCTGTTCAGGGTGAAGGGCGGGAAAGCTTGACGATTCGGAAGTTCTAACCTGCTGTCTTATGACGACCAGGCCCATCGTCACGGTCTTCTTGCTGGGGAAACGGATGCTCTTGAGAGGGATCCGGATTTCCACGGTGAAGCCCTGGTCATCGATTTGACCTTTGCTATACCAGATCGTGTCGAAGGTGGCCTCCAGGTTTCCGGAGGCATTCATGACGCCGTCGCCCTGAACCCCGCGAGGGTTGACTAAGAAGCCGTAGGCTTCCTGGCGGTTGTTGAAAGCGTCGATCAGGATACAGATATAATCATCCTGGAACATGCCGTCCCGCTTCGAGATCGAGGCCTTGATCTTCTCTGGGGATTTGTCATACGCCCGAACGGCGAAATACAGATTTCCGGCGTCGCAAAGCACATAGGCTTCGGTGTTCTGGGAGGGATCCTTGCCAAAATCCGGCTTAAAGGTCCTGAAATTCGACAGCTTGAGGGCAATCTCCCAGGCCGGATCATCGAGTTTCCCGTCGATGACGGGCGCCGCCGACGCCTTCGGGACGTCCAGCGCGGCCGAAGGAGGAGAGGCCACAGAGAGGCTGGCAGAGAAGGTCAGCATGGTCAGCAAAGCAAATAACAGACAGGATTTTTTCAATATGATCTCATCATTGAATACGGTTTTTTCATAAAAAAAGTTCACGACCCACGCAGAGGCTTGGAGCCGAGACCGTTTGAGGCTAAAATAGTAAGACGAGATAAAAAACATGAAAATTCCGCGGGATTCTTTTTTCGGAGGCCTGATCGTCTCTGTCCTCAGCCTCGGATTAACGGCCGTGCAGACAGGTTTTGGGCTGGGGTCGAGAGCCGACCAGGACATCGATCAGAAAGTCAGGAGTTTCCTCGAAAGCCAAAGGGGCAAGTGGCACGATATGAACATTCCGGCGGAGGACGGCCGGGTGCTGTACAATCTCATCATCAAACACGGCTACAAAAAAGCTCTGGAAATCGGGACTTCGACGGGCCATTCGGGGACTTGGATCGCCTGGGCGCTGAGCAAGACCGGGGGGAAACTGATCACGATCGAAATAGACAAGGAACGCCATGATCAGGCGGTCGAGAATTTCAGGCAGGCCGGGTTGGCCGATTACGTGGACGCACGGCTGGGTGATGCCCATGATCTGGTCCCGAAGCTCGAGGGGACATTTGATTTTGTCTTCGTCGATGCCGATAAGGAATGGTACACGAATTATCTCAAGGCCGTTCTCCCGAAACTTGAGGTCGGCGGCTGTTTCACGGCGCATAATGTAAGGAATATCAGCACCATGAGCGGGATCAAAGAATTTTTAAATTATGTCAGAAGCTTGCCCGACCTGGAAACGACGATCGACGAATCGAGCGGCAGCGGAATATCGATAAGTATTAAACGGAAATCGAGTGATGTATTCAGCGAGACCCGGGCAATCTAGGTTTTGTTATAAATAATCTTCCCATCCAAAATCGTCATCAAGACATCGGTCTTGAGTATTTCTACCGGGTCAATCTTCATTATGTCCTGACTCAACACAACCAGATCAGCCAGCTTGCCGGCTTCGAGACTCCCCTTGATATCTTCTTCAAAAGCGGCGTACGCGGCGTCAAGAGTGAGCATTCGCAGAGCCTCTTCCCTTGTAATTTTCTGCCGGCCGTACCATTCTCCGGGCACGCCGTGGGGGCTTTTCCTGGTGACCGCGGCATAAAAATTGGTCAGTGGATTTCCGTCATCGGAAGCCGGACAATCTGTTCCCCCGGCTATCCTCACCCCGGTATCCAGCAGCTGCCTGAGGACAAGAACACCCTTCACTCTCTTCGGTCCCAACCGATCTTCTGACCAGCGCCCATACTCCCCAACAAAAATGGGCTGCATGGATGGGATGACATTGAGCTCTTTAAACCTCGGCAAATCCTCCGGCGCGATGACGGATGCGTGCTCGATCCGGAAACGATGATTCTGAACGGGGTTCTCTCTCAGAGCTCTTTGGTAGAGGTTCAACATGATGTGGACTGCCTTATCTCCGATCGCATGGGTGCAGACCTGAAATCCCTTTTCCATCGATCTCTTGATGATGGAATAAGCCTCCTCTTCCTTCATCATCTGCAGGCCGGACGTGTCGGCTGAATCGGAATAGGGCTCAAAGAGCAAAGCGCCTCGAGAGCCAAGCGCCCCATCAATGAGAATCTTTATGCTTCTGGCCGTAAGAAAATTATCAATCCGAGGCCCGTGGCTCAGCGCCTCCGCAAAAGCGGGACCGCGGGCGCTGACCATGGCATAGACTCGAACCGTGAGTTCATCTTTTTGCCTGAGCTTTTCATAGACCCGCAATGACACTTCGTCCGCGCCGGCGTCGTGGATTCCGGTAATCCCCCATTTCCTATATTGTTCCATGGCCAGCTTGATATGGGTCTCCTTGCGCTCCTGCTCGTCGCCAGACCGATCTTTTTCGATGAGGGCCATGGCTTCATCAATGAGCATGCCGGAAGGCTCTCCGCGGGCATCTCGCAAGATTCGGCCGCCTTCAGGATCCCTGGTCTTCTTATTGATGTGAGACAGGCGAAAAGCCTGGCTGTTATACCAGCCTGAGTGGCCATCTATTCGAGTCAGGGACACAGGATTATCCGGCGCTGCGGCATCCAGTTCATATCGAGTTGGGAACTCCTTCTCCTTCCAAAATCCCTGATCCCATCCCTCCGCCTCAATCCATTCCCCTTTTTTTGTTTCCTTGGCTTTTTGAGCCACTTTTTCCAGGATCTGCTCCTTATCGAGCCCTTTCAAATCAAGAATCGTCAGAGCGCGGCCGGCACCAAAAGGATGAACGTGCGCGTCGATCAGACCCGGGATAACCAGCTTCTGTTCCAGGTCAATGACTTTTGTCTTATCTCCGATAAGAGGCTTAACTTCCTTATCGCTGCCCACACGAAGGATATGGTTTCCGGCTATGGCCACGGCTTGGGCCCGGGGGAGTTTTTGACTCATGGTGACGATATTTCCATTCCACAAGACAAGATCAGCTTTTGGTGCGGGAGCTTTTTGGCAGCAACACAAGGCTGCGGAGAGTATCGTCAAGGCATAGACGTGGGCGATAGTCCTGGCTCTGATTAACATCTTAACTCCTTATCGATCAGCCTAAAAAAATGGAGAACTTTATTTGCCCATCTCGAATATGGCATCGGCGATGCCTGAGTTGATCTTGAATTCCTTGAAACTGATCTTCGAGTATTCCGCGCCGTTCTGGTAGGTGACGATCGAGTGGGCCATGACCATGGGTCCCTCTTTTTTATAATCGGACAGGACCTGCTCAAAATCGTACGAGACGCCCGCGGAGAGCAGCTTGGATTTGAGCTTGTGGATGAGGTAGGTCTGCGGGTCGAGGTAGATCGTGACCTTGAGGCCGTCGGGATAGGTTTCTTCAAGGACAAGATACTCCTTGCCTTCGAGCGCCTCTTTTCCCTTGGAGACGTAAGAGAGGCCGTACTTGGCGGGATCCAGTGAGGCCCCGATCGGCATGGACTGTCTTTTCAGGTCCTCGGCCTGATCTCCGGATACGACCTCCTTGTTTCCGGTCTGGGGGTTCGTCCACCAGGCTGTTTTTCCGTCATAGCATTGGGTGATGGTCATGCCCATGACCTCTATATCTGTGCGTCTTTTATCCGGTTCCTTTTTATAGACCGTCAGGGAGCCGCTCACCCCCTGCTGGACCAGGTCTATGGAGCCGGTGATGGTCAAGTCCTGAACGCTCTTGAGGGCTTCCGGACCGCCCTGCGCTTCGACCATTTTCTTCTGGATCTCACCCGCCGTCTGAGCATGAGCCGCGCCAAACAGAAGTCCGACGAGGGCAATGCAAAAAAGGCCCGACCTGGAATATCTTTTCATGATGTCCCTCCTATGATGACCGGCTCTAGCAAAGCTGAGCCGAATATTCAGATGCACGGTCATTATACTCCTTCCTGGCGTGAATTTTTAGTCCCTTGCGCCCTCCTGAATTCGTTGGAGCTTTGGGCCCGCTGCAGCCCCGCGGCTTCATTTGCGGCACACAACGACGAACTCCTTCGAGCCCGAATCGAGCGGGTTTTCGTTAAAATCGCCGTAGATCGTCACCAATTTCAAAAGGGACCGATGGATGAGGTGCTCGAGCTCAAACCGGAAATAGAACCTCATCTGGAACTTGAACTCTTCTGCGACCACGCGGTCATCCTCTTCCCAAAGGAATCTCATGGAAACATCGCTCAACTGGTTGATCAAGTCCGCCTTCATCGAGGACACCCGCTTGAGCTTCTTTCCCGGCGCGTATTCGCCCTCGAAATCGACCTGGTCACTGATCCCCTCGAGAAGCATCTTCAGGTTTGGGACGAAGGCGTCAAAAATGAAGAGTCCACCACTGTTCAGATGAGAGAAGACTCTGTTGAGGACCGCCATTTGCTCATCCACCCGGAGCAGATGAGAAAACACCCGGAAGGGTGCGATGATCAGGTCGAACATTTTGCCGAGTTCGAGCTCGCGGACGTCTTGGAGGAAGATCCGAACATGATCCTCGGGGGGGATTTTTGCCTTTAGGATGTCGAGCATGTTTCGGCTGTTGTCGAGTCCGTAGATGTCGGCGCCCCTCTTCAAGGCCTCGATAAAAATTCGGCCGGTTCCCACACCGATCTCCAGGATGGGACCCTTGGTAGCCGCGATCTTCCCCAGATAGAATTCATTGTCCACGCCATCTCTAACCTTGGCATAGATGAGGTCATAAAACCTGGCAAGGAATTCGGGATAGTCTGTTTCGTTTCTTAGCATGGCGCCATTATAACCTATTCTCCTCCTTTAGCGGGTTTCTCTAGGCAGGCTAAAACGAACGCAATAACTCATGCGACATCTCCGTTCTAGGTTGCGCCGGAGGGCACCCTTGGGACCCCGTAGCGGAGGGGGGCCCGTCGGCCTGTCCGACGGGGGAACCGACGGGACTGGTTCCTCGGGGTCCGGGGGCAAGAGGGTGGCCTCCGGCGCAACCCAGACCAGGTCAAGTTGCTTATCGCGTTTACATCAGTTTTGAACCGCCGCCGAGGGATCGGCTTGGCGCATGATTGCCAGGACCTCTTCCTTCTTTTCATCTCTGTGTGCGGCGTCGTCGGCTTCAAGGTTGAGACGCATGAGCGGCTCGGTGTTGGAGGCCCTCAGGTTAAACCACCAGGCGTCGTACTGCAGAGTCAGGCCGTCGAGATGGTCCACCCGCGCACCCCGATATTTTGTCTCAAGGGCGGCATAAATCGCCCGACTATCACCCACCTTAAGGTTGATCTCCCCCGTGGAGGAATATCTGCGCAGCGGCCGCAGGGCCGTGGAAATCGGAATCTTTTTTAGGGTAAGGTAATTGAGCATTTGAATCAAGGTAAAGAGGGCGTTGTCGGTAATCCCCATGTCGCGATAATAGTAATGACCCGAAAGCTCGCCCCCAAACACGGCTCCTGTTTCTCTCATTATTTCTTTAATGAAGGAATGGCCCACGCGGCTGCGCAGGGCCTTTCCGCCGTGGGCGGCGATAGCCTCTGGGACGGCCCGGCTCGACCTCAGGTCGTAGACGATCGCGGCGCCGGGGTGTTTGGAGAGGGAGAATTCAGCGATCAGACCCGTGACCAGGTCTTCGGGAATCCTCTCGCCCTTTTCGTCGATGAAGCCGCAACGGTCGGCGTCGCCGTCGAAAGCGACTCCGAGGTCCGCTTTTTCGGACACGACGCGGAGCTGGAGGTCCTTGGTCGCAGAAACCAAGAGCGGGTTGGCGATGTGGTGGGGAAAGTTTCCGTCAGGATTCATGTACATCGGAATGAGGTTCCAAACCGGCACTCTCTCGAAGAGCCGAACGACCTCGGGCCCGGCCATTCCGTTGCCCGCGTCGACGACGATCTTGAGGGGTTTTGGATCATGAACGGACTTGACGAGCCTATCGATGTAGGGTTCCATGAAATCGGCGGTTTGGCAGGAGCCTCTGCGGATTCCGATGCTCTTGACTCCCTCCTTGACAAGCCTCTCCAGCTCAGGGAGGCCACGATCCCCGCTCAAGGGGATGGCTTCTTTGCGGCAGAGCTTGAAGCCGTTGATCCCGCCGGGGAGGTGGGAAGCCGTGACCATGGCCCCGCCGTCGAATCTCCCCTCGATAATGGCAAAATAGAGTTGTGGAGTGCTCGTCGTCCCGACATCGGCGACCGCCGCCCCAGCAGAAAGCGCCCCCTGAATAAACGCATCGGCCAAGGACGAAGCCGAGAGTCTCATGTCCTTCCCGACCACGATCCGGGCCGCCTTGAGCAGATCGACAAAGGACGTCCCGATCATCCCGGCCATTTCTTCATTCAATTCCTTGGGATAAGCACCCCTGATGTCATAGGCTTTGAAAATGCCGGTCACGTGTTTCTCCTCCCTGCTTTTCTACGCTTTTTTCAAGGCATTCGAGTAAAAGCTATTGAGATATTCCTTGAGCATTCGACGCGTCGAAAAACGGGGAGCATTGCTCTTGATGGACTCTTTCATCACCTTGACCCAGCCATGAGGAACTCCGTCCGCGGAGACTGCATAATAAAGAGGGATAATCTCCTTTTCCAGAAGATCGTAGATAGCCTCAGAGTCCGCCTGGTCCCTGTTTCCGGGGATCTCTCTTTGACCAAAAGCCCAGCCATTCTTCCCGTTGTAGCCCTCGATCCACCAGCCGTCCCAGACGCTCAGCTGGGGTACCCCATTGAGACCGGCCTTCATCCCGCTCGTCCCGCAGGCTTCCAGGGGAGGCAGAGGATTGTTGAGCCAGAGGTCGACACCGTGGGTCATGTATTGGGAAATCAACTCTCCGTAATCTTCAACGAAAGCGATGCGTCCGCCCATCTCCGGATCTCTGGCCGAGTTGAATACTTTCTGGAGGAGGCGTTTTCCCGGTTCGTCGTTGGGGTGGGCCTTGCCGGCGAAGATGATCTGGACAGGCCGCCAGGTATCGTTGAGAAGCTTTTTTAGCCTGCCCACATTATTGAAGACCAGGTCAGCCCTCTTGTAAGTGGCAAAGCGTCGGGCAAAACCGATCGTCAGTGCCGAGTGGTCCAGCATCGTGCCTTCGGCCAGGACCAGCGAGGAACTGACTCGGTCTCGGCCCCAGCGCTCCCGGGCCCGCCAGCGGATGGCGTCCATCAGTTTGATCTTGAGCCAGTAGTGGGCCTTCCAAAGCTCCTCGTCGGGGATTTCATCGACCCGCTCCCAAACGGCGGGGTCGTCGTGGCTTTCGAGCCAGCCGGGACCCAGGTGCTTGTCAAAGAGGAGTTGCATCTTGGGTTCGATCCAGGTGGGAACGTGCACCCCGTTGGTGATTGGGATAATGGGAAGATCTTTTTCGGGGACGCCCGGCCAGAGGGGCTGCCACATTTTGTGGGCGACATCCGCGTGCTTCTTGCTCACCGCGTTACAGCAGCCGGACAGCCTGAGAGCAAGGACCGTCATATTGAACCCCTCCCAGGGGAATGCGGGGTGAGCACCCAGTTTGAAAAAGGAATCGCGCTCGAGACGAAGGGTCGGCCAGTAGGCTCGGAAATACTTTTCCATCAATTGAAAAGAGAAGACATCGTGACCTGCTGGGACCGACGTGTGAGTCGTGAAGACCGTCGTATCGCGAACCCGCAAAACCGCTTCCTCATGGGCCAGGCCCTCCTGGATGCATTCCCGGACCCGCTCTAGGAGAGCGAAAGCGGCATGGCCTTCGTTGAGGTGGAGGACCGAATGAGTGATGCCGAGAGTCTGGAGGACCTCAGACCCGCCGATGCCCAACACGACCTCCTGGCGGAGCCGTTGTTCGGAATCGCCGATATAAAGATATTTAGAAATCTCCCGGTTCGCCTCATCGTTCTCCTCGATGTCGGTATCGATGAGATAGAGAGGCACTCGGCCCACCTCGATTTTCCAGACTGTCATATAGATGGGCGGTTCAATAAAGGGAACGCGCACCACGACTGGCTTTCCGTCTTCCCCCAGAACCCTGGAAATGGAAGCCGCTTCGCGATCGAGTGCATCTCCGGCGTCTTCCTGCCAGCCATCCTCGCGGATCCGTTGGCCTACATACCCCCCAGGATACATGAACCCAACCGCCACCAGGGGGACGCGGAGGTCGCTGCACTCCTTGAGGTAGTCGCCGGCCAAAAATCCCAGACCTCCGGCATAAAAGGGCAGAGAATGGTGGAGTCCGTATTCCGCGGAAAAATACGCGATCGGAAAATGGTTGGGGTCGATCGTTTTCTCTAAAGGCAGGCCGACCTCCGGGTCCAAATCTCCTCGGAAATGGTCTATGACTATCCGGTATTGGCGCAAGTACTCGGGGTCGTTGGCCGCGGATTCAAGAATCCTGTCCGGGATGGCTCGGAGCATCACCACCGGATTGTGGGTGCTCTCCTTCCAAGCCTCCCGGTCCAGGCTTTTGAAGAGCATCCTGGCGGCGGGGTGCCAGCTCCACCAGAGGTTATTGGCCAGATCGGCCAGGCCGCCGAGATTTTCCGGAAGGTTCGGGAATTCCTGCCGCTTCAGTTGTTCAGGCTTTGCCCCCATGTCTTGTTTCAGTTTTGAATAGAGACGAGGACGCCCTTAGGCTCAGAGCCGTTCGGTCAGTCCAACGACCTGGAGTTGCGGAACCCCTTAACCCACCTGATTGCTGAGATAGATACCCAGGCCCATCTGGGCCATCTGATCCTGCTGTTCTTCGATCCCGTCGATGTGCTTATCCTCATCGCTGAGGATGCTCTCCAGGACCTCGCGGGTGGCGAAGTCCCTCACGTCTCCGGCCAGCTTGACGGCCGCGTTGTAATTCTTGATGGCGTCCGCTTCGAAGCCGTGGTCACTCGCGAACATCTTGGGGACATCCGATCCGATGTGCATCTTCCGGAGTTCATTGACGATCGGCGTTCCTTCCAGGAACAGGATCCGACCGATGAGCTTTTCGGCATGTCTCATTTCGGTGATGGCCCGGCTTTCGATCATCTTGTGGAGCTTCTCGTAGCCCCAGTTATCGCACATCTCCGAATGAACCATGTACTGGTTGATCGCGGTCAATTCATCCGCGAGCAAAGAATTCAGAGTCGCAATGAGTTTCGAGTCGCCTTTCATAAAAACCTCCTTTTGTAAAAGAGTATTCTATCAGGCTTAGCGCGTCTGTGTAAAGCCGAAAAATTCCCGCTCTGCCGCTGGGGCCTTTCGAGGCACGCTGAGCGCCAGAGCCGGCTCCGTCTCATGAGCCGGCATAACTCCCGCTGTAATTTTGCGTATAAATTTGTATAATGGTGTGGTTTATTACAGTTTCCCGGATGGAGGTCAAGATGTTATCTCGAAAGAACCTGATTGGAACTGCGATTCTCGTGCTTCTCCTAATCTTCGCCCTCGCGGGGCCGGCAAAAATGGGAGCCGGCGCGCAAGCCCAGGCTGCGGGGCAAAAAACCGAAGAAAAGAAGGCCGGCGGACTCCCCGCCTCTCTGGCTGGTTTTTCCGACGAAGGGGTGTTTCACCTCTATGTCAACGAGGAACCTCTGATCGAAATCACCTTCAAATGGGAGAAATCGGGCAAATACTCGAACACCGCCGTCATCAAGATGGCCGGGCAGTCGGTCACGATCGACTCCACGATCGATGTCGATAAGGACGGCCGCTGGATCACGATCGTCCAGAAATCCCCCCAGGGCTCGGTCGAGATCGTCCGGAAGGACAGTGTGGCGACCCAGACTTTCAAAGGGAAATCCGTCACCATCGACCTCAAAGAGGGCGCCGAACTGTTCGACAACTATTCTCCTGCACTGGTGACCCAGGCCATCCGGGCTTACGATGCCAAAAAGGGAGGAAAACAAACGTTCCCGCTCTTCATTGTTCCAGGAGCGATGGTCGAAGCCTCGCTGGAGCTGCAGGGCACCGAAGAGCGGACGGTCGGCAGCAAGGACATGAAGTTTAAGAAATACATCCATGGCATGCCCGGTGTTGATGTCACTCTGTGGGCCGATGACGAGGGGAAGCTCTATTTCGCCTCAATCCCGGCTCAGAAGGCCAACTATGTGAGAGACGGCTATGAGGCCCTCATGCGCGAGCCCGAGACCGACCCTCTGATCTCGAAGCCAACCTACGATGTCGTTGAGGAAGCCAATGTCGGCGTCGCGATGCGCGATGGGATCAAGCTGGCGACGGACATCTACCGGCCGAAGGCGGATGGAAAATTCCCCGTTATCCTAACCCGCACGCCGTACAAAAAGGACATGGACGTGCTCCAGGCCCGATTCTATGCCAGGCGCGGCTACGTCGTGGCGGCCCAGGACTGCCGGGGCCGGTTCGGGTCGGCCGGGATCTGGGAGCCCTTTATCAACGAACCCAAGGACGGACACGATACCATCGAATGGCTGGCCGGACAACCGTGGTCGAACGGCAAGGTCGGAATGATCGGCGGATCTTATGTCGGCTGGGTCCAATGGTGGGCGGCCAGGGAGCACCCGGCTCACCTGGTTACGATCATCCCAAACGTTTCGCCGCCAGACCCGTTCTACAATCTCCCCTATGAATACGGAGCCTTTTTCATCTTCGGGTCGATCTGGTGGGCCAACATTCTCGAAAGCAACGCCACGGCCGACCTCTCCGGCGAGGCCATGAGCCAGATCAACGAAAAAAAATATCAGAAACTCCTGCGGGATCTTCCGGTCGTCGATCTCGATAAAAAAATCCTCGGCAAAGAAAATCCCTACTGGAGGAAATGGATCGACCACCCGAACAATGACAATTACTGGGAGCAGGCAAACTTCCTGGATTACCTGAAGGACGTCAACATCCCCGTTTTCCACCAGTCGGGCTGGTTTGACGGGGACGGCATCGGCACGAAGCTCAATTACTTAAGGATGAAGGCGAACGGCCACCCCAACCAGAAGCTGGTCGTCGGCCCCTGGGGGCACACGGACCGGGCGGCACGCATGATCGGCGACATAGATTTTGGGCCCCAAGCGATCATCGACATGCCGAGGCTTTACCTGAGGTGGTTCGATTACTGGCTCAAGGGCATCGACAACGGAATCACCAAGGAACCGCTGGTGAAGATTTTCCTCATGAATACCAACAAATGGCTCGAAGGAAACGTCTATCCGCTTCCGGAAACACAATTCCAGAAGTGGTACCTGACAAGCGGCGGCAAAGCCAACACGTCCAAGGGAGACGGAGTGTTGAGCCCGACGGCACCGGCCGAAGGTGCAGCTCATGACACTTACGTCTATGATCCGGGCGACCCCACGCCAAACCCGGGTTATCACGAAGAGACCGAGGAGCAAGAGAAAATCGTGAAATCGGTCGACGAGAAGAAAAAGGAAATCGAAGCCAATTATGAAAAGGTGACTCAGTCGAGGCCCGACATCCTGGTTTATCAAACAAAGCCGCTGGAGAAGCCGCTCAGCTTCGCAGGTCCACTGTCTGCGGTTTTATATGCCTCGAGCTCGGCCAAAGACACGGATTGGTTTGCTCGGCTGGTTTGGATTAAAAAAGACGGCAAAACATTTCCGCTGGCCGAAGGGAAAATCCGGGCGCGTTTTCGTAAGTCGATGAGCCAGCCGGAGTTTCTCAAACCTGGCGAAATCAATGAGTACACCCTGGACCTTTGGCATACGGGAATCACAATCCCGGCGGGAGATTCTTTGAGGGTTGAGGTCGCCTCGGCCTCGTTCCCCATGTTCTCCCGTAACTTGAATACCGGAGGCCACAACGAGAAGGACACGAATTTCGTTAAGGCCGAGCAGAAGATTTATCACGACAAGCTGCATCCGTCACATCTCTTGTTGCCCGTCATCCCCGAAGAAAAATCGAAATAACCGCTCGGGCTGGAAAAAGGGTTAATTAAAAAAAGTGTGCCGTTAGGCCGGCCAGAGCTCCGCCCAGGATGAGCCAGGTGGAGTTGATCTTGAAACGCAGAAGGAAGTAGATCGAGATCGCTCCGATGACAAGCGTCGGCAAGTCGATAAACGATGTCCGGCTCAGTTGAAGAGAAACGGCCCCCATCAAGCCCAAAGCCGTCGCGTTGACCCCGTCGAGGAAGCCGCCTGCCCAGGGCGACCGCCGCAGCCTGGGGATGATCGGATTCGTGACCCGCACCAAGACGAAAGCTGGGATGAGGATTGCGACCGTGGCCAGCAAAGCCCCCGCGATGCCCTTGAGCAGATAGCCGATAAATGTGGCACTGGTCAAGAGAGGCCCGGGCGTCACCTGTCCCACGGCGATCGCATCGATCAATTGCCGATCGGTGAGCCAACCGAGGCGGACAACAAAATCCGCCCTCAAAAAGGCCAATAGGACATAACCGCTCCCGTACCAAACAGACCCGATTTTGAGAAAGGTGAGAAAGAGGAGGGGCAGGCTGAAGGGTGTCAACACGGCAAGCGCGGGCAAACCCAAAGCCGGCAAAAGGACGGCGACTCCCGGCCCCTTTCCAGCGAACAGCCGTTTCCTATTCTGGATGACCATCACGGCCAGCCCTCCTCCGAAAAGGAGCAAGATCTCATTCACCCGGACAAAATAAAGGGCTAATACGACGAGCGAAGCGGCACCCGTCCAAAGGCCCCGGACGGCTGTTTTTCCCAGACTGTAGAGGGCTCTCAGGATGATAGCCATGATGACGGGTTTGACTCCGTAGAGTAGCCAGACGAAGGCCGGAGTCGTCCCGAATCTCACATAGGCCCAAGCCAGGGCGGCAACGATGACCATGCTCGGTCCGACGAAGCAGGCTCCGGCCAGAAGAAGACCGGGCGTGCGCGCCCTGATAAACCCAATGTGGATGGCCATCTCGGTGGAATTGGGTCCGGGAATGAGGTTCGTTGCCCCCAACATATCCAGGAAGTGCTGCTCGCTCACCCACTTACGGCGCTCCACGAATTCCTGGTGCATCAGCGCGATGTGTGCCGCGGGGCCGCCGAAAGCCGTGGCTCCGAGCCGCAAAAAGACCTTGGCGATTTCGATAAGCCTGGTACGCATGGACAGCTAAGAGAAACGTCTGCCGCTTGGTATCAGCCAACTGTAGGTTGTTTCTTGATAATCGCCACTTACTCCTTGGGGCTTACTGTCTGGAGAGGAGCTTGAAGCGGTCGGAAGGAATAGCCTTTTTTTTGAATCGGCCGAACCAACTCCCCTCGCCGTTCTCGGTCACGTTCCCGAAAAGCTCTTTTTCGCAGGCGGAGGGGTCGAGCTTGAAATATTCTTCGAATTGGGGCCGGGGGAGAAATCCCAGGTTTCGCAGGGTGCGCAGCATATCGGGTGTCGAGACCCCGAAATAGCGCTTGAAGTAGAGCACATCCTCAAAGGTCAGTTTTCGGCTTCCATAATCCCGGGCCACCAGTTCCTGCACCTTCGAGGGGGGCATCAAAAATCGGGACGCGAAGAGCTGGGCGAACTGTTCCCGCGGATGGTAGAGAGAGACATATTCATCGATGAAAACGTCCGGGCTATCGATGACCGGACCATCCAGCCTGTCCTTGAGGAAGTGGGCATACTCGTGGGCGGCGATGAAGGCCTGGCGTCCGGGCAATTGGGCTGAGTTGATGAGGGCGAAGGCGGCGTTTCTTTCTTCAAGGAAGATAAAAATGCCGGAGACCTTGGAATCTTCAGGCATCGGCTGGCGAAGAAGGCGGAGCCCGTTCATCTCGATCAAGCCAAAGACGTCACGAATCGGCTCTTCGCCCAGACCCAAACGGCGTCGCTCCTCCGCCGCCAGTCGTTCGGCCGACAAGCCCGAATAGTGCGGAGCGAGCTCGAGGCGTCTGCCGGCGGCTTCCTCGAGGCGGAGATACTCATCCGCATAGGCACTGAACCCCTTCAAAATTTTCTTCTCTTTATCGTCCAACCCTTCAAAGGCTAGGAGGGCGGAGAAAGCAGACTCTCTCTCCTTAAAAAAGTAGGAGATGTCCTTATGGAGAAAGCCAGCGAGCCGGTCCAGGGTGTCAAAGCTCGGCGTCCGCTTTCCCGCTTCCAGAAGAGAGATATATTCCGAGGACAGTCCGATGGCTTTGGCGAAGGCGCCTTGGCTGAGGCTGATCTCTTCTCGGGCTTTTTTAAGCCTTGGTCCAAGGATTTTTTTCATGGTCGACCCCTTGTTTTTGGAGGATAACTGTTAGTTATGATAAAGTCAAGTCACAAACGGTGAGGGGAAAACGGCAAGGGGAAAGGGGCGAAGCGAAACAAGTGAGGTGTCGGGCGTTTTGTGATATTATCAAGTCCGACAGAGGTAAAGACAATCATGAACGAGAAACTCAAAAAGGATTTCGTAGAAAAATGGACAAAATATTTTGAGGGAGCCGAACTTCCTTTTGTTTTCTTTTATTCCGACGATAAAAAGTACCAATCTGATTTGATGTCCCCCAAATCCTTGACTGAGCGGTTATGTATGATCAGCCAGCTCAATATGGTCAGGAAGGGAAAGAACCTCGCCTTCACCAAGGACACGGTTATCTGCCCGGGAGGGTTGCGCTATTCGGGGTTCGGGAGGGCCATGAGGCCGAATTTCCGTTATTTCCTTTCCTGCGGCATCCCGGGCGAGCTGGAAGGCGAGCGCTACAAGAAAACCCCCGAGATCGTTGACGAGGTCATGAAAGAGTTCCCCGAAATGCCGGCTCCTGGAAACTACTTGGTCTTCAAACGCTTGGACAAAGTCGAGAGCGAAGAGGAGCCAGAAGCCGTCATTTTCTACGCGACGCCGGATATCCTCGCCGGACTTTTTGCGCTGGCGAATTTTCGGCTGGCCCAGCCGCTCGGCGTAATTGCGCCCTTCTCGGCCGGTTGCGGGAGCATCATCGGCTATCCCCTCAGAGAAAACCGAAACGGGCAACCCCGGGCGGTTCTAGGAATGTTCGACGTCAGCGCCCGGCCGCACGTCGAAGAGGGAATCCTGTCTTTTGCCATGCCCAAGAAAAAGTTCCACGACATGGTCGAGGACATGGATGAGAGTTTCCTCATCACCAAGAGCTGGGCGCAGGTCGCGAAACGGATCGCCAAGGCGGCAAAATAAACCAAAAGTAGCATGTCCCCCTGGGGAACGTCCCCCAGTGCGTTTGCTTTCCCATCTCCCCACGAATATTTTATATCGCGTGGCACGCCGAGCGTCAAGTCGGATCCTTTCATTGGCCGGCATAACTTCCCCATTGATTTTGCGTATAAAGATGTATAGTTTTGCGCCTTACAAGAGTTTCCCGGATGGAGGTCAAGATGTTATCTCGAAAGAACCTGATGGGAACTGCGATTCTCGTGCTTCTCCTAATCTTCGCCCTCGCGGGGCCGGCAAAAATGGGAGCCGGCGCGCCAGACAATGAAGCAAGGTTGCTGAGGTTTCCGGATGTCAATGGGAGCTTGATCGTGTTCGTCTACGCCGGGGATGTCTGGTCGGTGCCAGCGACGGGCGGCGAGGCCCGGAGGCTCACTTCGGACATCGGGCTCGAGCTTTTCCCAAAGATCTCTCCCGACGGCAAATGGATCGCCTTCTCGGGAGAATACTCGGGAACACGGCAGGTCTACATCATTCCTTCCGGCGGCGGCGTTCCCGTCCAACTCACCTACTACAATGACGTGGGAATCATGCCTCCGCGAGCCGGTTGGGACTACCAGGTCTGCGACTGGTCGCCGGACAGCAAAAAGATCCTGGTCCGGGCCAACCGGACACCCTGGGGTGAGCGGATGGGCAAATATTTCCTGGTGAGTGTCGACGGCGGCCTCGAAACCCCGCTCCAGATCCCGGAGGCGGGCGGAGGGACCTTTTGCCCGTGCGGGACGAAGATCGTCTACACACCCATCTCCCGAGAATTCCGAACCTGGAAACGGTACAAAGGAGGACGGGCCCAGGACATCTGGATTTACGACCTCGTGAAAAATGTCTCCAAGAGGATCACGACCTTCCCCGGGACAGACCAGCACCCAATCAAGTACAAAGAGAAGATCTATTTCGCCTCCGACCGCGACCTGACCCTGAACATCTTCGCATACGATTCGACCAACGAGCAGGTCGAGAAGATAACCAACCACACCGATTACGACGTTCTCTGGCCTTCAGGCAAGAACGGCGACATTGTCTACGAGTGCGGGGGGTTTATCTGGAAGCTGGACCTGGCCACCCGGGAAGAAAAGAAGGTCCCGGTCGCGATTCACTTCGATAACCCCAACCTCCTTTCCTCAATCAAGAACGTCAGGGGAAACATCGACAGCTTCGACATTTCGCCCACGGGAAAACGGGCCGTTTTCGAGGCCAGAGGCGAGATCTTCACGGTCCCGGCCAAAGAAGGGGTCATCTATAACCTCACCGGCTCGCAGGGCGTGCGCGAGATCTATCCCCGTTGGTCTCCCGACGGCAAGTACGTTGCCTATTATTCGGATGTGAGCGGCGAATACGAAATCTATATAATGGAGACGATGAAAAGCAGCGGAAACAAGATCACCCAGCTCACGACCGGCTCCAAGATCTGGCGTTTCCCCCCGGCCTGGTCGCCTGACAGCACCAAACTCCTCTTCGGGGACAAAGACCTGAACCTTCAGATCCTGGACGTCGCCACCCAGAAAGGGACTCTCATCGATAGGGCCCGCAGCTTCGATCTTACCGATTACGGCTGGTCGCCGGATTCGAAATGGGTCGTTTACGGAAAAGACGGCGACAGCGGTCAGAATGCCATATGGGTCTATTCCCTGGACCAAGCAAAAGCATCTCAATTGACAGACAGTCTCTATTCGGACTCCTCGCCCGTATTTTCGCCTTGCGGAAAATATATCTACTTCCTCTCGGATCGGACCTTCAATCTCTCCTTTTCGAGCTTTGAGTTTTATTACGTGTACAACCGGTCGACGAGTGTTTACGCCATGACACTGGCCAAGACGGGGGGACCGCTGTTCAAAGATAAGAATGATGTCGAAGAAATAAAGAAGGCCGAAGCGCCTCCGGCTAAGGGCGCGAAAGATGACAAAGCTAAGCCGGAGCCTAAGGCGAAAGTCGAAGAGAAGCCGGCCGCGGCTGTCCAAATCGATTTCGATGGAATCAACGACCGGATCGCCGCCTTCCCGCTCGAAGCCGGCTCGTACCAGGCCCTGGGCGCTATCGATGGTGGTATCATCTATGGAAAGGATGGCGATATCCATAAATTCACGATCGAAGACAAAAAAGATGCGACCATCATCAGCGGTATCAGCGGCGGAACGCTCTCAGCGGACGGCAAGAAACTCCTCTACCGAGCGGGCGACCGGTTCGGGATCGTCGAGTTGTCGCCGGGACAGAAAATCGGCGATGGTGAGCTGAACCTTGCCGACCTCAGCGTCCGGATCGATCCCCAGAAGGAATGGCAGCAGATTTACAGCGATGGCTGGCGGATCGTGCGCGACTGGTTTTATGTCAAGAATATGCACGGCGTCGACTGGGGCAAGATGAGAGAGAAATACGGCCTGCTCGTTCCTTACGTCAGCCACCGCGCCGACCTGGATTTCATCTTCGGCGAGCTCGTCGCCGAGCTCAATGTCGGGCACGCCTATGTGGATTGGGGCGATTTCCCTCATCCGAAGAGGCTGGAAGGCGGATTGCTCGGCTGCGAGTTCCGAGCCGACGAGAAAGCCGGACGCTATGTCATCAGCAAAATCTACAAGGGCGAGAACTGGGATGAGAGTTCTCGCTCGCCGCTCACCGAGCAGGGAGTCGGCGTCAGAGAGGGAGATTATCTTATCAGCCTCAATGGCCGCGAAGTCGCTCTGAAAGACAACCCCTATAAATTCCTGGAAAATACGGCCGGCAAGAAGGTGAGCATCGTTGTCAACCCCAAACCTGGGACGGAAGGCGGGCACGAGTTCTGGGTGAGACCCATTAAGAGCGAGCTGCGTCTTTTTTATTTTGATTGGGTGAGGACAAGGCGGGAGATGATCGATAAGCTCTCGGGCGGCCGGATCGGATACATCCACGTCCCGGACACGAGTGTCGCCGGAAACCGGGAGCTATTCAAAGGTTTCTATGCTTACCATGAGAAGGACGCGCTGATCATCGATGAACGCTACAACGGCGGAGGGTTCATCCCGGACGTGATGACGGATCTCCTGGGCCGGAGAATACTGAATTATATTGCCAGGACGGGCCTCGAAATGGCCTCGACTCCCCAGATGGTCCACGACGGTCCCAAGGTCATGCTCATCAACGGCTACGCCGGTTCCGGCGGAGACGCCTTCCCTTATTATTTCAGAAAGAGAAGGCTCGGAACACTCATCGGAACGAGGACGTGGGGAGGGTTGGTCGGCCTTTCTGGGAACCCCGGCCTGGCGGATGGGGGCGGTATCAATGTCCCCACATTCGCCTTTGTCAGCACCGAGGGCGAGTGGGCCGTTGAGGGAGTGGGAGTGAGTCCGGACATCGAAGTCTGGGACCTCCCGGAACTCGTGGCGGCTGGGAACGACCCGAGTGTCGAAAAGGGCGTCCAAGTGCTGATGGAGGAGCTTAAGAAGAATCCGCCTAAAAAGGCCCAGAAGCCCAAAGAACCCGACCGGTCGAAATGGGTGGAAAAAGAAATTAAGTAGTGAGCCTTGATTCCTGAGCACTGAGCAGTAGATTTCTGTGAAGGGAGCATGGGGCACGCTTTGCATAGACCCCTCTTCCTTGGGGGAAAAGGGGAATTAAAAGGGGGAGGTTTATTGAGAAAATTTAGAGGAGGGCACCTTTGGAAAATTTTCGAGGCTGAAGGCCGCGGCATTCAGACTCGAGAAAGATCTTGTTATTATTGTGGTCCCGATAGAGGGCGAGATCGATCTCCCCGTCGACTATTTTCCACTGGGCGTGGAATTCGACCTGGCCTAGAGCCAGGGCTTCGCCCCAGGCGGAAGAATCTCTCCTCAGGGACGCATCCATCCAGGTGACTTTGTCGCCCCTGGGCTCGCCGTGCGTCTGGATGAGAAGGTTTCGCAGCCGCTGATAATCGGAGATGTGCTGGTTCTTATCGGCATGCTGCTCGCTAAAGGCAAATCTCTCGCGCACGAGCTTGTTGTCGGCGAAGACGTACTCGACTTCGCAATCCATTCCCATGATCCTCTTCTGGTAGGTCAGGACGTCCAGGCCTTCGATTTTGTCCAGGCGGTCGGGATTTCCCTCAGCATCGACGAATTTTTCTTGGCTCGTCCCCCATCGTCTTTCTCTAAAATAACGGCGGTCATTGTTGTGCTCGATGGATTTTCCGCTCCCTGTGGAAATGGTGATTGACTTGACGTCCGCATAATGCTTCTGGACCAGGGAATCCAGGATGTAACCTGACCTGGTCGACCCTGATTCGCCTGACGTAAAGTAGACATAGAACCAATTGATCCGGGACTTGACTGGGCTGGCAAGGCTCAGGGTTGCGCCTCTGTCGAGTGTTTCGACGATCGGACTATTTTCATCGGGGTTGAGATGAACGTCCGCTTTGTCCACGATCACTTCCAGCTTCTTGGCCAGGGAACTAGACGAGAGCAATCCTCCGAGAGCCAGAAATAGGGTCAGGGATATCACGGCTGATTTGATTTCCCCTCTCGCTCGAACTCTCATGCCTCTATCGATTCCTTTCTGCACAGTCACTTGAGGGATTTTCTGCTTCCCTCCCGAGAGAACATACTATCAACCCTCTGTTCCTGCCGGGCAATCGTCTTTTGAGATGATTCCCAGCATGATTTTAGCTCACCTCTAAGGGTTAACCCGCGTTGGGAGTGAGCACTGAGCAGTGAGTACTGAGCCGTAATTAATTAATAATTCACCACTTACGCTTATGTCTGGTGAAGGTTAAACCTTAAACTGGGGGACGTTCCCCAGGGGGACACCCTTCCAAAAACGTGAAATGCAGCGGCGATGCAATTTATCTCGCTCCAAGGGTCGCTCAATTCTCACCCCTCCTCCGCGCACACCCCCGACGGCTCCGCTATTGGCCGTCGTCGCGCAAAGGGAAACGAGGCCCTCACTGCTCATTGTTCGCTGATTTGTTGCGGGCTGCCGGAGGACGGACTGGCCTTCGCTCCGAGGAGGAACGGCCGGCGAGGCAATTTTTCTCCTCCGGCGACTGCCCCGCCCTCCGGCGCCGCGATGGCATCGTATCCATCTCCATCTCACCTCGCCCTTCCCTCCCCCAAGGGGGGGAGGGATAGGGAGAGGGAGCTCCAAAAAAACGTAAGTCGCAATCCCAAAGCCCAGGGGAAGGTCCAAGGAGCCATCCCTTCTGCCCAGAGTGTTTGTTTTCTTATAATTCACTGCTCACCGCTCACAGCTCAGCGCTCACTATTTCAGTTGGAACCTGACGGTGACCGTGAAGATGACTCCCCGCGGACGGCCGTTGATGATCATCGGTTCGTAGACCCACTGCCGGACCGCGTCGATCGCCGCCTGGTCCAGGAGCGGAATCGACCGCAGCACCTTCCAGTGCGACACCCGGCCGTAGATGTCCGTCGTCGCCTCGATGATCACCACCCCTTCCACTCGCGCCTGACGCGCAATCTCAGGGTATACCGGCGACACTTCCTTGATCAACTTCGGCGGCTTGATCTCTCCCACCGCCCGCACCGGCGCTTCCACCTCTCCAACCACTCCTCCCAACACACCTCCGACGACACCGCCCAGAACTCCACCCACAACTCCGCCTTCGACTCCACCCTCCACTCCGCCTTCAACCCCGATGTCGCTCAGCTGTTCCTCGGCGATCTCCTGGGGAATCTCGACGGGCGCGACCAGGCGTCCCGGTTCGATCGGCGCCTGGGCCTGGACCGGCTTGATCCGCGTCTTGGTCTGGGAACTGGCCCGCTTCTTGGCCGGTGGCGGCGGCGGCGGCGGCGGTGGCGGCGGCGGCGCTAAGAACGCACTGTACACCTCCACCTGCGGCAGGTTGCTCGTGGAAAGCAGCGGGATGAGGATAATGATCAGGGCGATGATCGCATGGGCGGTCAGGGACAGGGGAAAAACGACGGCCTTCAACCCGATGTTCTTGTCCGGTTTGATAAATGAATCTTTGAACATCTTAGCCTCCTTTCTCGAGGCCCCGGAAATTTCCTGGGCGAGCCTGGCTTTGACCCGGTTGGGAAAGGACTCCCAATAGTCGCCCTCGGAAGGAACCACCGGAAATTCTCTGGGCAATTCGTTCAACCGCTCCAAGAGGCTCAATTCCCCTCTGCACTCCCGGCAGGTCTTGAGGTGAGATTCCACCTTCGCTTTCACCTTGCTCTCGAGCTCTCCGTCAAGATAGCCGCCGATCAAGTCTCTGATTTTTTTGTGTCTCATCTCAGCTTCTCCTCTTAAGGTAATCGGCGAGTCCGCTCTTGAGCTTCTGGCGAGCTCGGTTCAGCCGGGACATCACAGTTCCGCGGGGAAGGTTCAGGGCCTGGGCGATCTCCTTGTAGCTCAGGTTTTCATAGAACCTCAGGATGAAGATGGATTTCTGATCGGCCGGGAGGGCCTGGAGGGCCTCTTTGAATTTCCGTTCGATCTCGGCGCGCTGGAGAGTGTCCAGGGGCAACTCCCGGTGGACGGGGGACGGGTTATCCGGATTCCTGATTTCGGTCTCAGCCAAGGGGACTTCCCTTTTCCGGGCCTTCAAATAATTCAGACTGTTGTTGACCGCAATCTTCCGAAGCCAGGCATAGAAATTCATCTGCTCTTGGAATTGAGAGAGGGCAAAATACGCCTTGATGAAGGTCTCCTGGGAGAGGTCGTCGGCAGCCTGGTGGCTCCCCGCCATCCGGCGACAGAGGTAATAAATCGTCTGCTGGTACTTGCGAACGAGCTTTTCAAAGGCTTCCATGTTTCCCTCTTTGGCCCTGGTAATGAGCCCGGCTTCGTCCTTTCTTTCGTCTTCGTTCATTGGAGCTCCATAATAAGATACAACCGAGATCAGGAAATATTCCAAGAACATGCGGTGAATGGTAAGGGGTAAGGAGTAAGGGGTTAGAAGCGGCAACGCGATTCATCGCAATTGGCCTTGTCCGCCACTTCACGCTCTGGCGTCACTTGTTGTTGCTATGCTGAGGGGATTATATTACCATTTTTTGGATAACAGCATACAATGGAAGATCCGAGGTCGCGGCGGCTGGCTTGGCTGTGGGTGGGGCTCTGCACAGCCACAATTTACGGGATCATTCCCCTCGCCCGGGCCATCCAGCGTTTTGTTTCCACACATGGGGGCAGGGTGCTATTCGGCTATCTTGTCGTTGGGACGACCGCGGCTGCGTTCTGCGGTCTTGTTTATGTCCTTTATTTCCGCTTTCGGATCCACAGAGCCGCCCGCTATCTTTGGCTCATTCTGGTCGCTTTCTGTTATCTATATTTTACCCTGATGCTCTGGAAAACCCCTGAGGCTGCCGTCCATTTTTTGCAGTATGGTCTCCTCGGATATTTCTTATTTCGGGCCCTGAGTCTCTCGATCAAGGACAAAAGTATCTATCCTGCGGCTCTTTTGATCGGGTCGTTGATCGGGACTTTCGACGAGATCATCCAATGGGCGGTTCCCGGACGCTATTGGGACCTTCAGGATGTGGGGCTCAATGCCATCGCGGTCGGCCTTTTCCAAATAGCCCTCTGGCAAGGAGTGAGGCCAAAGATCATATCGGAGAAAGTGCGTCCGCAATCAATCGGGCGGATTTCGATCCTTCTCGGAGCCAACCTGGTCCTTCTCGGGCTTTGTCTATCAAACACTCCTGGCGTCGTGACCTGGATGGCAGGACGTCTGCCGGCCCTCGCCTTCCTCAAAAAAGAAGAGGCGATGAGCGAATACCGTTATAAACACAAAGACCAGGAGATAGGGGTGTTTTATTCGCGGCTCAACTTGGGGGACCTCAGGGAAGTTGACCAGGAGCGGGCCGATGAATATGGCCGGCTTCTCTGGGAATGGAAGGATAAAGGCTACGATGATTTCCTTAGGACCTTCACGTCCTCGACGCATCCTTTTATCTACGAGTTCCGGATCCACGTATTCCGCAGGGATCGGAAGTCTGCGGATGCCGAAAGAACTCAGAACGAAGATGAGAAAAAGAAGCTTCTCTTTATCGCCTGCAAAGAAAACCAGATATTGGAAAAATACTTCGGCCGGACATTCCAGAAATCACCTTACCGGTGGCCTCAGGAAAAAACTACCGGCGTCGCGACAAAGGTCGATTGTGTCCCCTTTTATAGAAGCCCTGTCAGCGCAGGACTATTCGCTACCCTCAAGGGGAAAACTCTATGGACTGCGATCGGAGCTCTCTTGGCGCTCTTGATGATCTTTAATCGCTTCGTCGTGCGGCGTTCCTAAAAGACCTTGTCGATAACCCTTCCTTCGGAAACATAGCCAACGTGAATCAGCTTTTTCATATAGTCACGCACCAGTCTGTACTCGAAAAGACCGGTCTCGACCGGGTCAGGGACGGTTGGATCCAACGACTTCAGAACCCGATAGACCTGCTCATTGATGGCCACGTTGTAGGTAGCGCCGAGATCGATGGGTTGGCCGTTGATTTGTACGGCAGGGACATTTACCCTTCCTCCCGGCGGATTCGTCGAATCATAAACGAAGGTTAAGCCGGAGGGCTGGATGAGCATGTCGGTCGAATATTCAACGAAGGCGAGTGTGAGCTCGAGCCCTTGCAGAATCTGCATTCCCGTAAGTGGGACAACTAGTATCTTAAAGCCAAGGCCGCTCGTTGGGTCGTAACCGTAGGGAACAACGCGCATCACGTCCTCGCCGACCACTTTGCCCTTGTAAATCTTGCTGCCAACGTAGCCCAAAGCCTCAAGAGCGATGTCCACAGGATGGCCGGCCTTCTCAACACCCCATCTCATGGCGTCCGCGACGAGGTCACCGACGGCCGTGTCTCTGAAGGCACTCCCGTCCGGCCAGGCCTTCTCCATATCTAACCTCGCCTGGGCGACAAACTTGCCGAGCACGGGTCCGAACCGAGGATCCTTTACCAATCCCACTCTAAGGGCGGCCAGGGGTAAGAGCAAGTGTGGATCCTTTCGAGTTCTCCAATCGACCTTGTGCAATTTATAATCGGCCACCGAAACTCCGCCGGTATCGATCTTCACTTTAAGTTCTCCCAGGAATTTCCCGAACTCTCCGGCCTGGACAATGATTTTTCCTCCGGTGAGGACGGGGGAAGTCAGGGCGTCGTGAGAATGTCCGCTGATGATGATGTCGATGTTCGGAACCCCGGACAAGCCCAACTCGTCGGCCATCAACCCGAGGTGGGAGACGCAGATGACGACATCACAGCCAGCCGCCTTGAGCAATCCTGCCTGTGTGCCGGCAGCGACGAAAGGATCGGTCAAGAAAGCGAACACCTCCGGTGAATAGTTTTGCGGGTCAACGTTTACAACACCGGTGATTCCGACCTTGAGTCCGCCGATCTCTCTGATGATGTTGGGTTTCACCAGGCCGACGAGCGCGGGTGGAGCCAATGTTGTGTCAATGTTCGCGCAGATAACAGGCATGGTGATAGGGGGTTTGTTCGGTATGACTCCGCTCAGCACCCCAATCAGCACATCGGTCCCCAGATCGAACTCATGGTTGCCGAGTTCCATGGCGTCGTACAGCCCTTCCATGATCTTGAGCTCGGGATAGCCGAGGTACTTGTTGAACTCGAAGGTGCCAACAAAAACATCTCCCCCGTTCAGAGTCAGAACATTCTGATCCTTAGCTTTCAGTTCTTTGATGAGCGTCGACATCCTGGCAATTCCGCCCAACGAGTCGTTGGGACCAAGGGGAAAAAGGTTCGAGTGCGTATCGTTGGTGTGGAGAATGGTGAGGATTTTCTGGTCGCAATGGAGGAGCGGGACCGCCGCCAGAAAGACAAAAACCACCAAAACTCTTAAAAACTTGTGGCTCATGCAAAGCCCTCCTACGTTAGGATTTCTTTTATTCACAAAAGCAGAAAGGAAAACTCAACCTTAAAAAACAAATCACGATGTTGCCCTGCTTCCTTATACAGAAAATTTAATCTGGTTCCAGCAATATGTCAAGGGAAAAGTTCAATGTAGCGCGGATCCGGCGCAGGATCTTCCGATCGGCGCTTGGGAACGGGAATGAATACGGGGCGAGCCAACGGATAAAGAACTTGGGTTCATTCTCCTGGATTCGCTGTACTTTTTGGACTGCCGGTTCAGCTTGCTCGAAAGAGCGACAGAAAGCTCTTCACCAGGGCCGAGAGAATCAAGAATACGATCAGGGAGGCAATGATCGACGGTCCCGCCGGAATGTTCAGCCCTACGGAAATGGCGATCCCGGCCAGACTTCCGGCAAAGGCCACCAGCCAACCCACCGCCAGGCGAACTCCCTTTTTTTGGGTGAAGAGAAGCGCTATGACAGGGGGCACGACAAGAAAAGAAAACACCAACAGCACCCCGGCGATGTGAACAGAAGAGGTCACGACAAGCCCGAAGGACGCGTAGAACAGAAAATCCCACCAGCCAACTTTCCAGCCATCTCGGATGGCGCCCGCCCGATCGGCCGACAGCCGAAAAAACTGTTTTCTCAGAAACCAATGGAAGGCACCAACGGCCGCATAGAGGATAGCTGTCGTAACCAGGTCGTCCACCCGGACGGTCAAAAGAGATCCGGCGAGCATTTCTTCCAGCTCTTCAGTTCCGCCGGGGTGCCCGGCCAATAGCAGCAAGGCGGCGGTCGAAAAACCAGCATAGACGACTCCGATGAACGCTTCATGGGGTATTCGGTCATCACGAGTCCGCGATAGCGAGATGATAACCGAAGCGGCGAAGGTGAAAAAGAGACTCACAAAATAAGCTGCCCAGCTGTGTCTTTCGAGTCCCAATATGAGCCCCACGACGGCTCCGAAGGCGGCCGCCTGGGCGATCGAAATGTCCACGAAAATCACTCCCCGGCTGACAATATGAAAACCCAGATAAGAGTGGATCCCCGCCAGCACCAAGGCCGCCAGAAGAGCCAACTGAACAAACGGATACGAAAACAGATGAATCACGGCTCATTCCTTACGGCAGACATCAAACGGGATATCAAAACTTCGAATAGGGAGAAATAATCGTCAGCGCCTTCGGCTCCGCCGACGGAGGGAGGCAGGTTAACCACCTTTGCTCCCGTCGCTGCCGCGATCGCCCTCGGCGCCCGATCTGAGTAATATGGCTCTTTGCCGATGATCTTGATGCCGCGGGCTTTGATTAAAGTGATCAACTCAGCGGTGTGGCTGGCTGTGGGTTCGATTCCGGGCTTAGGTTCGATGAACCCCGCCACCTTGATCCCAAACGCCCGGCAAAAGTAGGCCCAGGATTCGTGATAGGTGACAATCTCCATTCCCCTGAGGGGCTCCGCCTCCTTTCTCCAGGTTTCAATCTTTGATCCGAGCTCCGTCTCAAACTGCTTGAGAGCGGCCTCATAAGAGCCCGCGTTGACTGGGTCGACCTGAGCCAGCCCTTTTTCAATATTTCTGGCGATGATCAAACCGCTGGCGGGGTCCAGCTGGTAATGGGGATTCCCCTGCGGATGAACGTCTCCCATCGAGGCGTTGACTGGGCCGGCTGGCTTTCCCAGCACATCGATCCCCTCCGAACAGTCCACGATCACGAGCCTGTCATTGCGCGATCCATCTATGATCGGCTGAGCCCAGAAGTCCAATCCAAGCCCCAATTTAAAATAGATATTTGCCCTGGAGACCATAACCATGTAGCTCGGAAGCACCTCAACGAAATGAGGATTGTCTTTTCCGGAGACGATGAACTTAACACTGACGTGATTTCCGCCGATGTAGTCAGCGATGGCCTTCAGATCGGATGAAGAAGCGACGACATTGACTGCGTCCGCCGAGCTCATGGCCACGAGAGCTAACAGCGTTAACACAAACACGAGGAACCTTTTCATGACTTCCGTCCTTAAATCAAAAATGGTGAGGCTTGTGGGGCCCCAAAGACCACAGAAGCTGAACTTCGATCGTCTGAAACGATTTCCCGAGCGCCGTGCCCTGATCATGCCTGACCAGGAGTTGGATGCGGTAGGTTTCTTCCGCCACCGAAAAGCCGGCAAAGAAGCCGAACCCCAATTGGCGAACCTTGTTATCGGTCGGTGTCTGGCTGTAATCCAAGAGAAAGCCGGCGTTATATCTTCTCCTGAACTGATAGTCGACCGCCGCAAAGGTGCCCGACGAAGTCGTCTTTCCCGTTCCGGAGGCGTCAGGATTCGCGTACTCCCTTGAGCTCACGAGAGCTTCCAGAACTAGCGTCAATGAACGGTAAGCATCGGGTCGCCATTTATACTTAAGATCGATATCTCCCATGACCGGAGGTCTCTTTTCAGCCGGATCGCGCCCGGCGACAAAACCTGAAACCCCGGCTTCGAGCGATGAATGATTAGAAAAGGTAGCGAATAATGATATTCTGGCGCTTCCGGCAAGATTGGGAGTGCCGGCACTCTCGTCTTCGCCGATCAGTGGCGGCCTTTTCAAGAGACTCCCCGATATCGTGAGCGCGCTCGCTCCCACGGGAATAAGAGTCGAAGCGTTCAAACCCGGAGCCTTGAGTCCTTCCTCGCCGAAGAATCGTTTGAACATCAGCGGCCGCTCCATCCAGGACCACTGGTGAGCATGCTGACTGTTGATCTTGCCGAAATCCACGAGATATTGCCCGGCCTTGATCTGGAGGTTCCAGGGCAAGCCCTTCAGGAGCGTGGCGTACGCTTCTTCTATATCGATTCCACCGTTGGACACGCCCAAGGTAAGATCGGCTCGGGCGTAGGGATTTAAGTAGCCCCCGGCCGCGATTTCCAGCTCGTGAAAATCCAGCCTGAGCTTGCCGTTGCTTCCGTCCTGAGGAGTCCCGCGGTTTCCGATCATCCTTATGTCGCCGATGAAACTGATATCGGGATTTGCCGTTGTCTGAGCTTTTCCGGAACCGGGATAAACGAGTGCTGAGAATCCCGCCAGCAAGACAAGAAAATGTCTCCTCATAATTCCTTTACTGACCTGCCAAAAAAATAGTCTCTTTATAAATGATATCTTGTAGACCTCGGGAAATCAAACAGCCTCAATTCTGGAAACGGACGACGGAGCCTGGACTTCCGCCCCTCTATTTCCAACAATACCCGGGGAGAACTCTCCTGATTGTGGCAAAAAAGGCTGGCTTTTGGTTCACTCATAGAGGACCTTGCTTTCACCGTTCTGGGCAATCAGCTTATCGATTTCCTGAAGGATGAGGGCTTTGCGAGTGAGGATGGCTTGGATTTCCTTGTCCGACAGATATTCCCCGACAACTCCCCTTATCGTGCCGTAATCAAGCGCCCTTATCTTTTCCACAAAGGCCCGGGGAAGCTCTTTCATGAGCTGCGGCCCGCCCGGACTCTTATCGGAAAAAATAAGGCTGGCGGTGAATTTCTTGAATGTGCGAAAGGTGCGGGAATGATCGATCAGGATCATCCTCCAATCCTGGGTGATGAGGAATCCCCCCTGATTGCGGTCTTCATTGGCAATCAGATTATCGAACGCCCTATGCAAATAGACGGCCCTGTCCCATGCGGTCATGTCGTCGGCGGGGACCTTTCTTTTCTCTATAATGAGCTTCTTCAAGCTCGTTACGTCTTCAATCCAGAGCTGGCAGGACCCTCTATCTCCCCGGAACCGCCTTTCGACTGTTGGGGGGACCATGTTCAATCCCAGGTGCTTGTCCATTCGATAAGCCGCGATCTCGTAGGTCCAGCCCTCCAGGTACCCGTGCATCATTCCCAGCGCGTTCTTCCAAATAGCACGCCTTTTAATTCCGTCTTTGACCAGTGTGAGTCTCCAGGGTTTCGTAACCGCCCCCGATCCGCCCAGTTGTTCTTGATCCACGACGGCCGCCGTTCCAAGAAACTCCTCCCACTTGGCCCTTTCGGCGATCTCCGCAGGAGTGAACTGGGGGAGAAGACCCGCGGTTCCCGCTGCCAAAATGAAGATGACGAAAAAAAGGGTTGGTTTCAGTTTCATGGGCGCCCGTCCTGCGCTAGTTTCATTTTAGCATCCCAGAGATCGGCAATGGAAGACTTATGGGATTTCGGAAAAGCTGCGAAGAATCTAAGGCTTTGGAATCCATCGCCTGACGCTTTTTTTATATCGAGCGTATTCTGCCCCGAACTTCTCTATAAGCTTCTTTTCCTCATAAGCGGCGATGAAATTGTAAAAGACCACGATGATAACCAGGATGCCCAAGGCGGCAAGCGACAGGGTAGAGCCCCACAGTGCTAGATAGAACAGAATTGCTCCGAGATAGAGGGGATGACGAACGCGGCCGAAAGCACCGGTCGTGAGCAGGCGAGTTGAGTCTTTTATTTCAAGCACCTTGTGGCCGCTCATGACTAAAGCGAACCCAATCGCCAGAAATACGGCCGTCCACGCGAGGCGAATATAGAGCGGCACATAAGCCGCGAGCCTGGTCGAGAATTTGATGAAAAATGAATCGAGAATCCATCCGCCCATGAACAAAATGAAGAGCAATCCCTGCCCCAAATCTCCCTTGGGGTGTTCGCCCGGTAAGGCCGCGTGAATCACGAAGTTTTCCTTTTGCCCAACGACTTATGGAAGACTCGCTGCGTTTTCAGATGCTTGAAGCCGAGCCTCTCGTAGAAGACCTTGGCCTCATTCCGGATGACATTAGAGTTCAGCAGCAGGGTCGAGCATTTTTTCCCCCGAGCCCATTCCTCTGCGGCATGAACGAGTAGCCGGCCGATCCCCTGCTTGCGATGGTCTTTTGCCACGACGAGCGCGCCAATCCTGGCCTTAGGATCGACGACGACATCGGGACACACATAGATATGAACAAACGCGGCCACGAAACCCACCGGCGTCTCGACAACGAAGAGGCCGTGGTCTTCGGCCTCCAAAACCTTTTCAAGTCGCCGTTTTATCTGAACGGGCGACGAAGGATAGCCCAACTGTGTAGAGAGCTCGGCGATGGCCCAGGTGTCATTCAAATTTGCCGGTCTGACAGCAAACCTGGATCGTGACGACATCAGTCCTGCTTCTTGTAGTACGTCATGGCTTCCGGAATTTCGGACTTGATCTTCCGTATCCGGGTCTCGTCTGCTGGGTGCGTGCTCAGGAATTCCGGCGGCTTCCCGCCTGCTTTCTGGGACATGCGCTGCCAAAATACGACGGCCCCGTTCGGGTCGTACCCGGCCATGGCCATGAAAATCAACCCGAGGTGGTCGGCCTCGCTCTCGTGCAGCCGGCTGAAAGGCAGGAGCGCCCCGAGCTGCACTCCGGCTCCGAAGACACCCATCCATAGCGCTTGGGTCTGCTGGGGTTTCCGCTGGAGGGCCTCGGCGAGCGCGATTCCCCCCATTTGGGCCAGGAGCACCTGGCTCATCCGCTCGTTCCCGTGCTTGGCCACGGCATGGGCGATCTCGTGCCCCATGACCACGGCCAGCCCGTTTTCGTTCTGGGTCATCGGCAGGATGCCCGTGTACACGACCACCTTCCCGCCGGGCATGCACCAGGCATTGATCTCCTTGCTATCAACGAGATTGAATTCCCATATGTACCCCTTGAGTTCCTGGGACAGATTATGCTGGGCGAAATACGTCTCCACCGCCTCCTGAATTCGCTTGCCGACCCCTTTGATCAGGCCCGTCTGAGCCGCGTCCGTGCTCAGTTTGTTTTGTTGGAGGAACTGGCCGTACTGGTCAAAGCTCATAGACAACATGCTGGAGTCCGGGATGAGGGCAAACTGCTTTCTCCCCGTGAGCGGCACAGTGCTGCAGGCCTGAAGCAGAAGCGCCAGAGCCAACAGGACAAGAAATCCGCACCGCACTGTTTTCATAGGTCATCTCCCTTGAAAGGATGATATTTCCGGTTATGGGTCGAAGTCAACAGGCTTTAATGCGAGAGCGCCAAGTCGAACGAAAATTGGCGACATCGAAAGAGGATTGACCTCCCCGGCGTGAAAGCGGGCGTCACAAAATGTGCTGAAGCTCGATTGATTACAGGAGAGCCAGCGAGAGGGATCGAACCTCCGACCTGCTGATTACGAATCAGCCGCTCTACCGACTGAGCTACGCTGGCTTAGCGGAAATGATACCCTTGGCAAGTCCCAAAATCAAGGCCAGTGTACTCCGGCCCATCTGCAATGCTCAATCTGGTCGGTGCCCCGGGCTGCAATTTTTACCCTTTTCAATTCCGGCCAATTCGAATACAATAGGTTGTCCGTAAGGCTCCCTTGATAACGCGCTCACGGCCATTTTCAGAGTGATCGAGAAATCCAGAGATGTTCATTAAAAAACTCGAACTGCAGGGTTTCAAATCCTTCCCCGACCGCACCGGACTCGTCTTCCATCCCGGGATCACGGCGATCGTCGGCCCCAACGGAACTGGCAAGAGCAACATCGTCGACGCTTTCCTCTGGGTGATCGGAGGCAGCCGGCCCAAGTCTATGCGGGGCGAACGGGTCGAAGATATCATTTTCAACGGCAACTCCAGGCAGCCCGCCCTGGGCATGGCCGATGTGTTTCTCACGCTGGGGAATGAAGAGGAGGAGATGACCATCTCTCACCGTGTCTTCCGGACCAGCGAGAGCGAATACCGGCTCGACGGAAAAGCCGTCCGGCTCAGGGACGTCCAGGAGACTCTCTGGAAAAAGGGTGTTGCCGAGAAGGAATATTTCGTCATCGAACAGGGGGCCGTAGGCTCATTTGTCACCTCCAAGCCGACGGAAAAAAGGCTCCTTCTGGAAGAAGCCGCAGGAACTGCCTTCTACAAGGACAAGAAAAAGCAGGCCCAAAACAAGCTCGAAATCAGCGAGCAAAACCTCATCCGTCTCGAAGACATCATCTCCGAAGTCGAGAAGGCCAAGAACTCGCTGCAACGACAGGCTCAGGCTGCCAACCGCTACAGGAAGCTGAGGGAAAGGATCCGGGAGCTGAGCGCTCTCCATTACCAGCGCAAGCTCCGGCAGCTCGAGAGGCGCCAGGAAGAAGTCCTCCGCCACTACAACGATTGCCTTGACCGGGAGAGGATGGTCATCTCGAGGCTGAAGTCCGAAGAAAAAGAATTGACCCAGAAGAGAAAAGAGCTCTGGGATCTCGAGAGGTCGCTTAAAGAAACCCGGGAGCATCTCTTCAGCTTAAGGGCACAGGTGACCAGGCTCGAAACGGAGATTGACAAAGCTACCAAGCGCATCGAACACCTGCACGACAAGCGCAAAGAGGCCGACCAGGACACCGCCGAATTAGGTCACGAGCTCGCCCTGCTCGAAAAAGAACAGGCGCAGGCCGAAGACAATCTCCGAGCGCTCGAGCAGGACTTTGCGGCCAAACAAGACGAAGTGAGCCGGGCCGAGCAGAAGAGCCAAGCCGCCCGGGAAAAAATGGTCGACTGGTCAAAACAGCTCGAAAAAACCAGGGACGCTTATCTGGCCAAGATCTCCGAGCTGACCGAGGTTAAGAATGAGTCGGCGAGGGCAGAAAAGGAGCTGGAGCTTGTCATTCGGCAAGAAGAAAGACTCAACGGTCAAGCCCTTGACCAGCAGCTCGCCCTCCAACAGAAAGAAGAACTTCTGAGGCAGATGAGCGACTGCCTGGCCCAGAGCCAGCTCGAGAAAGAAGAGAAAGAAAAGTCGGTGGCCCAACAGCGAATCATGCTGGAGGAGCTCAGCGCGTCTCTCGAAAAAGTCCGCAAGGAGCTCGCATCACTCAAGGAAAAACGCGGGGAGGATAATTACCATCTCCAGGCCCTGAAGAAAGTGCGCGAAGCCTTGGCTCAGCCGGAGCAGGCTGATTTCGTCCCCGGCTCGCTGGGTGTCCTTTCCGACCTCCTCGAAGCCAGCCCCGAGGATGCTCCCCTGGTCGACTTGTTCTGGAAAGAAGAGGTCAAATCGGTCCTCATCCCGGTCTCTTATTTCCTAAGAAATCTGCTGGAAAAAAAGCTCAGAGGTAATTTCCTTTTGATTGGGCCCAAGTCGAGGGACTTCTCGGCCGCAGACGTCCTTGGCGACCCGCGCGTCCTCGGGTTTCTTAAGTCAAAGCTGCGACCCACCGACCCGCTCAGAGACTTGCTTCCTCACCTCCAGGAGGCAGTCATCGTTGCAAACGTGAAAGATGCCATCGAGCTCTGGCTTCGTCACCCGGCCCTCAATTTTGTCACTCCGGCCGGAGACTTGCTCCTCGCCTCAGGCCTGCTCAAGCTCGGCCAGAACGAAGAAGGGATCATCGCCCTGAACCAGGAAGTCAAGAAACTGGAGGAGAGGGTTTCGGCGCGAGATTTGGAGATCCAACCCGTCGCCTCCCGGTTTGAAGACAGGACCCAGGAAATAGAAAAAGCCACGCAGGAACTCCAGAGGGAGGATGAACTTTTTCGGCAGATCCAGAAGACGATCGGCGACCTGGAAAAAGAGCGGGAATTCACCCTGGCCGAGAAAGAGAAAATCGCCGGGACGCACGCCATCCTCAACCAGGAAGTCCTAACGCTCCGCGCCGAGCGCCAGTCCCTGGCGGGAAAGACGGAAGCGTTCCTCGAGCGGATTAAGATTCTGAGTGAAGAAGAAAGGGCCCTCAAGGAAGCATCAGAAACCCTGGAACGCGAACTGGCTCTGTATCAGCAGAACGACCAGGAAGAAGGGCGTCTCTTTTTCGAACTGAAGGGCAACAGGGACCTTGTCCAGGAAAGGATGCAAAACACCGGGAACCAGTTTCGGAGACTCACCCTGGGAAAAGAGAGCACCCGGCTGAAGATCGAGGCTCTGAAGGATGAGATCCATGCCGGCGAAGCGGCCGAGCTAACGCTCAGAGAGCATATCCAAGAGCTCGAGGACCGCGCCAGGAAATCGGCAGAAGAAAAGAACGCCGGAGAAACGGGCCTCAATGAAAAAGAGCTTCTTTTCCAGAAAACGCAGGGCGAGCAAGAAGCCCTGGAGCAGGCGCTCAAGAATTCCCGGGAAGAAGAAGAAAGAATGAAAGAAGACCGGGTTAAGTGGGAGATCAGCAAGGCAGAGCTCGAGCGCGACCTCATCAATCTTGAAGAGACCTGCTGGCAGGACCTCAAAAAGACTCTCCACGAGGTTAAAATCGAGAGGTTCGAAGAAACCCTGGCCGATGACGAGATTGAAGTTCAACTCAACGAGGACAACGAAACTCTCCAGAAGTACAAGGCCGTCAACCTGATGGCTGAGGAGGAATTCACGGCCCAGAAACTCCGATACGACTTTCTCGTCCAGCAGAAAAAGGATTTGCGCGAGTCGATTGATTCAACCCAGGAGGCGATCAAGAGGATCGATGAGGAAAGCAAGGCCCAATTTCTGACCGCCCTGTCCGAAGTGAATAAAAATTTCCAGGAGGTCTTCGCCCTGCTCTTCAAGGGAGGCGTCGCGGAGGTGAAGCTCCTCGACGCCGAAAACCCGCTCGAGAGCGGGGTGGACATCATCGCCCAGCCCCCTGGCAAGAAGGTCCAGAACCTGGTCCTTCTCTCCGGCGGCGAAAAGTCGCTCACGAGCCTGGCTTTTCTGTTCGCCCTTTTCCGCTACAAGCCCACTCCCTTCTGTTTTCTTGACGAGGTCGACGCGGCCCTGGACGAAGTCAACCTGGCCCGCTTCCTGGACCTGATGAAGAACATCAAGAGCCAGACCCAGTTCGTCATCATCACCCATAATTATAAGACCATGGAAGTGGCCGACTACATCTACGGCACGACCATGGTCGAGCCCAATGTCACCAAGATCTACTCAATGAAATTTGAGAAGAAGGAAGAACCGCCGACTCTCGACCATTCATGAAGGTTCAACTCTACGTCCCGCCGGGCGGCTATTTTGCCGAACGCTGGTCCAAGGGCTCGTCCATGCCCCCCCTCGGGATCCTGTCCATCGCGGCCGTCCTGGAAAAAAACGGGATCGGAGTGGAGGTCGTTCCGGCGGATATTCTGAACCTGAGTTGGCGTGATATTCGGGACAAGATCCGGGACAATCGACCGGACATTGTCGGCGTCACCTCGACGACAGAAAATCGTTTCCAAAGTTTCAAGCTGGTCAAAATCGCCAAGCAAGCATATCCCCTGGCCTTGACCGTCTTGGGCGGGCCACACGCCTCGATGGCCGCAGAGGATTGCCTGGCCCACCTCCCCGAACTGGACCTCGTCGTCAAAGGGGAGGGCGAAGACACCATGCTCGAGCTATGCCGGGCCTTCGGATCCAAACCGGCCGTCGCCGCGCTTGAGGAAATCGCCGGACTTGTTCTGAGGAAGGACGGAAAAATCATCGCTTCTGCTCCCCGGCCCCCGATCAAAGACCTCGACGCACTCCCCTTCCCCGCCTTTCATCTTGTGCCTTTCGAAAAATATAATTTCACCGTCGCCGTCCCGGGACACGGTCCTCTGCCGGCGGTTAACATCATGGCCAGCCGAGGCTGTCCTTTCGACTGCAACTTCTGCGCCACTCCGATCAACTGGGGCCGGGCTGTGAGGACCCGAAGTCCAGAGAACGTCGTCCGGGAGATCGGGCAGCACATCAAAGATCACGGGGCCAGGGTTATCTTCTTCTACGATGACACTTTCAATTCCAATCCGAGGCGAGTCGAAGAAATCTGCGACCTGATCATCGCCCGCCGGCTGGACATTTTCTGGAGGGCCGAGGTCCGGCTTGATCTCATCTCGCGGCCGCTCCTGGCCAAGATGAAAGAAGCCGGACTCTTCCACATCTCTTTCGGCCTCGAAGCAGGCTCCGAGAGGGTGCGGAACGAGATCATCAATAAAAAAATAGATATCCAGGATTTCCACAACCTGGTCGGCTGGTGCCATGAGCTGGGGATCATCCCCAATGTCTTTTTTATCTTCAGCCACCCCACCGAAACCTGGGAGGAAGCCCTGAAGACCGTCGAGATCATCGAACGATACAAGGGCTCGATCGAATCGACAATCGCGATTCTCCATGTTTATCCCGGGACCCCTCTGGAAAAGACGGCCAAGGAGACGGGAGTCCTGCCCAAGGACTTCACCTGGACGAAGAGATACCGGTCCAAGGTCACGACGCTTCCCCTTGCCCAGGGGGACGTTCCTCTCTTTTTGGATAGACTGACCTGGTCCCAGGTGAGCGAACTTCTTTTCCGCTGGTCGGAGAGCCGGGGCAGCGGCTCCGTCATCAAAAAAATTCCAAAGGCACTTAGCCAGATCCGTTCTTGGGGCGACCTCAAACGGTATCTGATCATGGGCTTTGTTTATCTGAAAATAAAAACGGCAAGGGGTAAGGTTCTGTGAGGAGGGTTCGATGTCGATCTATCTTTACATCATTCTTGCTTACCTTCTCGTCCTGACGGGCTTTAATTTTTACCGGTCCCGGCGCGTCAAGAACCAGGAAGATTTTATGGTCGCCGGCCGGAGTCTGAAGACTTCGGTCATGGTCTTTACCCTCATCTGCACCTGGATCGGCTCTGGAACGTTCATCGCCGGAGCGGAGTTTGCTTCCAAGGCCGGATTCTCAGCCCTCTGGCTGGCCGCCGGCGCCTGGGTAGGAATCATCTTGATCTACTTCCTGGCCGGCAAGATCCAGACCTTCGGTCAGTACACGATCGGAGATATCCTGGAGGTCCGCTACGGGCCCGTGGCCAGGGTGGCCGGAGCCATCGCTCTGATCATTTCATTCACGGTCATCGTTTCTTATCAATTCGTCGCCGGGGGTTTTATTCTCAACGTCGTGACCGACGGGAAGATACCGGCCTCGACCGGCACAATGATCGCGGCACTTTTTGTCATCCTCTTCACGGCCCTTGGCGGCATGGTCGCGATCGCCTATACAGACCTCCCCAACGGCATCATCATCGTGCTTGCCTGTCTCCTCGCGGTGCCTTTTGTTTACGCTTCAGCGGGCGGTTTTTCCCAAGCGACAAAGGTGCTGGAACCAGGCTATTTCGCGGTCGTCAACAACACATTCGGCGTGCACCCGACCCTGAAAGCAGGAGGCTACTTCCTCTCCACACTCCTTCTCCTGATGGGTGTGCAGAGCATGTACCAGAAATTCTACAGCGCGAGGAGTGCCAAGGACGCGAAAAAAGCGGTCATCCTGTGGACGATCGGGACGATCTTCGTGGAGACGGTCGTCGTGGTCATCGCCGTTTTCGCTTACAGCAAGTTCAAGGGCCAGCTCGACCTCTCCATCCCCAAGGAGGGGGGCAAGGTCGTCCTGATGGCGGCCCGAAGTCTGGTGCCGGCGCCGGTGGGAATCCTTCTCCTGGGCGCTGCCTGCGCGGTCGTCATCTCGACGGGCATGAACTATCTCCTTTCTCCCTCGACCAACCTCATGCGCGATATCTATCAACGCTTCATCAACAAAAACGCCAGCCAAGCGACGTTGGTCGCCATGCAGAAGATCTTGATCGTCATCCTCGGGATCGTCGCCTTGTTCCTGGCCACAAAATTGAAATCCGTGCTCAACATGGCGTTTTTTGCATATACTATCTACGGTGTCGCCATTACCCCGGCTCTCATTGCCGCCCTGGCTTGGAAAAGGACGACGAAGGCGGCCGGAATCGTTTCCATCATTTCGGGGACTGCGGCCTGCTTCGGTTTCCGGATCGTGGCCGCCATTTTGCCGCCGGGCAAAGCGCCCGATGGAGATCCCTGGGGAATTCCGATCATCTATCCCGCTCTGGCTATTTCCCTCGGAACCCTGATCATCGTCAGCCTCCTCACGCCGAAACCCAAGCCGGAGGAGCTGCAAAGATTTTTCAAGCAAAGCAAATAGTCACTAATGCAAACGCGACAGATGTTTTGACATGGTAAGAGTCGCGCCTGAGGCTACCCTTGGGACCCCGTAGCGGAGGGAGGCCCGTCGGCTTGTCCGACGGGGGAACCGACGGGACTGGTTTCTCGGGGTCCGGGGGCCAGGGGGTGGCCTCAGGCGCAACCTTGAACGAGAAAAACAGAGATGATTCAATGAGGACAGGGATTGTCAAAGACAGACGATATCTTGACCACAACATGGGCGCTTACCATCCGGAAAATCCCGGCCGGCTGGAGGTCCTCTATGGGATGTTGCAAGAGGAAATCTCGTTCCCCTATCTGGAGATCGAACCCAGACCCGCCACCGAAAAAGAAATTGAGCTCGTGCACACGCCTTCCTATTTCCGACTCATCAAGGAGACCGCGGGCAAGGAGAGAGTCTATCTGGATCCGGACACTTCCACTTCACCTCTGTCTTTTGAAACGGCGCTCCTGGCGACAGGGGGCCTCCTCAAGGCGATTGACCTAATCCTGAAGGGAAAGATCCAGAATGCTTTCGCCCTGGTCAGGCCGCCCGGACATCACGCCGAGCCATCCCGGGCCATGGGATTCTGCATTTTCAACAATGTCGCGGTCGCCGCCGAATATCTGATCAAAAAGCGCGGCTTTCATAGAATTCTGATTGTCGATTGGGACGTCCACCACGGGAACGGCACCCAGAATGCATTTTATTCCCGGCGCGACGTCCTTTATTTTTCGACCCATCAGATGCCCCTGTACCCCGGGAGTGGATACTGGGCTGAAACAGGAGCGGGCGATGGCGAGGGCTTTACAATCAACGTCCCGCTCTATGCCGGCAAAAAGGACGAAGATTATCTCTTTATCTTCAAGAAAATTCTCCGGCCGCTGGCCTCTCAATATAAACCCGAATTCATCCTCGTCTCAGCCGGGTTCGATATCAGTCAAGGCGATACGCTCGGGGGAATGCGCATAAGCGGCGAGGGATTCGCGGCGATGACCTCCGAACTCTTGAGTCTTGCCAGAAGTTTATGTGAAAACCGGATCGCCCTTTCCCTGGAGGGCGGTTACGATTATCAGGGTTTGAAAGATGGGGTCAGGAATGTCATCCTCCAGCTTTCCGGAAGTGAAGGAGCGCCAGCCCTGGAAGGAGAAGCCTCCGAGGAGACGAAGCAGGAGTTAGCCGGCGTCTTTGAAGCAGTTAGAAAATACTGGAAAATAGAGTAACTTCGTTACCTGCGCGGCTGTCCTCGTCGGGTCCAGTCGTCCCCTTTTGAGGACAGAAATCAGGCGGGAAGGCCCAGCGCAAAGGGCAGATGCTTGGCATGGTTCTTGCATAAAGCATGCGTGTCAAGGAGACCGCGATGAGAAAAATATTTTGGTCCGTGGCAATCCTTTTCTTGGTCTTCGTAACCGGCTCCCTTTTGGCGGATGAATCAAGATACACTAACGACTCGTTTGCCAGGCTGACCTATGTTACTGGGAAAATTTTCCTTCAGAGGGCGGCCGACCTGGGCTATGAGGAGGCAGTGATCAACACCCCCATCCAGGAAGGAGACAGGGTCGGCACAACGGATGGGCGAGCAGAAATCTATCTCGGCCATAATAATTTCCTCCGGCTGGATAACAACACCAAGGTCGACTTCATGGACCTCCCCAAGAGGGACAACGACGTCATCCGAATTCGGGTCTGGACCGGAAATATCTACTTCGGCGTAAGTTACCTGAAAAAAGAGAAAACGATCGAGCTTCATTCCCCCGACGCGTCTTTTTATATGTTGGACAAGGGTCTTTACAGGTTGGACGTTCGGGAAAATGAAGGGACAGAAATCCTGGTCTTCCGAGGCCTGGTCGAAGCGGCCGGAGAACAAGGATCGACCCTCGTGAAAAGTGAGCAGCATCTCGAAGCTTCGCAGGGCAGATTTGCCGACCGCCCGGCCCAATTCATGGCGACCGCCGAAGATGCCTTTGACCAATTCAACGACTCGAGGGATTCGGAGTTCTCGAGGACGCTGGCGAATCGTTATTTGCCTGGCGAACTCGAAGACTTCGAATCAGAGCTTGATGCTAACGGCGAATGGACCTACCTCAGGCCTTATGGATATGTTTGGAGTCCCTACGGAATAGATGCGGGGTGGCGTCCTTATTATAACGGCCGGTGGGAGTGGCTGCCGCTGTGCGGGTGGACCTGGCTGCCCTACGAATCCTGGGGTTGGGCTCCGTTCCATTATGGCCGCTGGGGATGGACGACAGGCATCGGCTGGTACTGGATTCCGCAGGCCTATTGGGGCCCGGCTTGGGTGAACTGGTGGTGGGATGATGACTATTATGGTTGGGCGCCTTTGAGCTACTGGGGCTATCCCGTCGTCATCGTGGATAATTTCTACTATGATCGCTGGGACGGGCACGGTTATCCTTTCAACTCCAGGGCCCTGACCGTTATCCGAAAAGACCAGCTCAGGGGCAGGAACATCGCCCAGACTGCGCTTCACCCGGAAGAGCTAAGGAATTTGGGCAAGATCAACCTCTCTAACCCCAGCCTGACCCAGAGGCCGGAAATCGGCGGTGTCAGAGTCGAGCCGTTGGGAGACAAACGATATATTCTCAGGAAAGAAGGACAAGGGGCCGAACCAGGTAAGGGACAAGGAAGGGTGCTGGGACCTGAGAAAGGCCAGGCCAAAGGGACGGAAAAGGTGGCGACCAAAAAGCCTTCCGCCAACGCTCCCCCCGCCTCGACCAAACCTCCCAAGGAAAGGCAGATTCGAAAGAAGAAAGAGCCGTCGGCAGCGGCGAGCATCGAACGAGGCCCCATCCGCTCCCTGGGAAAAGATTCCTCAGGGCTCAGCCCTAGGAACTCCTTTGGCTACCCTGCCTCGCCGGAGATCGACCTCAAAAAATACGGAGCGCCTGGCGAAAGCGGGAAATCCGGCTCGTTGATCAACCGGATCTATAACTACATCACGGGCGGAAATTCGTCTTATCGGTCTCCTTCTAACCGGGGGACTTCCGGCTCAGGCAGCATCTCCGCCCGCTCAGGCTCCAAGGGGTCTTCTTCGGGAAGCTATCGCGGCTCGTCCTCGGGCCGGTCGAGCTCTTCGGGATCGAAAACCTCGGGGTCGGTGAGAAAGAAATAAGGTCTGTACACTGTGCCTCGTGCTCATTGGTGAGCACTGAGCAGTGTAAACAAGAAACTTTTATCTTCTGGTTAAATCCCTTTCTATCGAAACTCAGACCAGAAGATCCTTTTCCCACAGGGAACGATCATGAAAGCAGGGTTGCGAGCTGCGACCAAGTGGAAACTCAGGGACGAGCATTAATCAGGCACTGGGATCTCAGGTTATTTTCTGTCTGTTGAGCTATCTTGGATATATTGGCATTCGACTGCTCAGTGCTCACTGCTCACGGCTCACTGTTTTCTTGACGAGACGACAAGATGACGAGATGGACGTCTTTAGTGTTCTTCTTTGGCTTTCTCGACCGAGTAATAGTCAAGAATCCTGAGGTGGTCTTCATGGGAGCAGAAGCGCAGAGGTTCGGTGCCGGGCAAGAATACCTCGCGGAGGGGAAACAGGCAGATCGGAGTCGCCAAAAGCCCTGTCTTGCGGTCGATTTCGGCAAATGACAGATTGGGGGGGACCTCGAACTCTTCCCTAAAGGGATCGCTCCCCTGGTTTTTGGCTTTTAGCTTTTCTTGGTCGATGACCTTCCCGAAAAATTCCATCCAGATCGGAAGGGCGGCCACGGCTCCGGATTGGTTGCCGCCGAGCGAGATTTTCGCGTCGTTGCCGACCCAGACTCCGGCGCAGAGAGAGGGCGAGAATCCGATGAACCAGGCATCCGTGAATTTATCAGTCGTTCCTGTTTTCCCGGCCAGCGCTTTGCTATCCGCCAGCGGAGCCGCCATCCAGGCCGTGCCCCGCTGGACGACCCCTTCGAGCAGTGAGGTCATCATGTAGGCGATTTGCGGGGAGACGACTTCCTCCGCCTCGACTTTGTTTTCCTCGAGAATGTTTCCTTCTTTGTCTTCGACCCGGGTGATGAAATAAGGTTTGACCCGGACACCCTTGTTGGGAAACGTCGTGTAGGCGGAGACCAACTCCAGAAGAGAGACTTCAAACGTGCCGAGGGAAAGAGAAAGATAGGGATAGATGTTTGAGCTGAGGCCGAACTTGCGGCAATAATCGACCCCGACCTGGGGGGAGATGGAATCGAGCAGGCGAGCCGTGACGACGTTTCTCGACTCTTCAATACCCTTTCGGACGGTCACCGCGCCTTTGTACAGCCGGTCATAATTCTTGGGGGCCCAAGGCTGCCCCGTCCACTTATCGATGAAGGTCGTCGGCTCGTCAACGATAATGCTCGCCGGCGTGAAATTGTGTTCAAGAGCCGCGGTATAAAGAATCGGCTTGATGGCCGACCCGCACTGCCTCATGGCCTGGGTGGCTCGGTTGAACTTGCTCGTCTGGAAGGAATACCCCCCGACCATCGCCTTGATCTGACCGGTGAGAGGATCGACGGCCAGGAAGGCTCCTTGGACGAGCGGCTCCTGATCGAGAGAAACGAGCAACTCCTTCTTGCTTTCATCGATTCGCTTGATCGTGACCTGGATGATGTCGCCTCTCCGGATGAGCGTCTCGAGGTTTTTCGTCCTTGTCCAATCGATGTCACCATTCCGCAATCTCCCGGAGTAGCCTTTGACCTTGACCTGGGCTTCGTTCTTGGTGACGCTCAGGACGATCGCATCCTCGAACCCCGCCGGTTCCACCGAGGAAACCGTCCAGCTCGGGAGCCAGCTTTCCTCTATTTTCCCGATCCCCTGGCTCACCAAATTCACCTTATCTTTCCGCCAGCCCCTTTTCTTATCCATGACTTTGAGGCCGTTGACGAGAGCGACTTCGGCGTTTTTCTGGAGGCCTGGATTGAACGTCGTGTAGACCTTCAGGCCCGCCCGGTAAAGGACTTCGCTGCCATAATTCTTTTCGATGTACTTTCGGATTTCTTCAAAGAAATAGGCGCCGAAGTCAGAATCCTGGCGGTGGAGGGGCAGAACGCTCATGGGCTTTTTTTCGGCGGCGTCGGCCTGGGCCCGGGTGATGAAGCCCTCCTCGACCATGCGGTTGAGAACATGGTTCCGGCGCTTGAGTGTAGTCTCGGGATGGAGATAAGGCGAATAGCCGGACGGCCAGCGGAAGATTCCGGCGATGAGCGCCGCCTCTTCCAGGTTCAGCTCAGCCGCTTTCTTCCCAAAAAATAGGTTGGAGGCCGTCTCAACTCCATAGACACCGTGCCCCAGATAAAACTGGTTGCAATACATCTCGAGGATCCTCTCTTTGGGGTACCTCTTTTCAATCTGTAAGGAGAGAAAGACCTCCTTGAGCTTCCGGCGGACTGTCTGTTGAGGATAAAGGAAGAGGGAGCGGGCCAGTTGTTGGGTGATGGTGCTCCCGCCCTGAAGCCGCCTCCCGCCTCTCCAAAGCTTGAGGTTTTCCTTGACCGCCCTGAGAATGCCGCGGTAATCCACTCCCCGGTGGCGGAAAAACCGCGGGTCTTCGGTGGCGATGATCGCGTCCTTCAAGACTTGGGGGATCTGGTCATAGGTCACCTCGATCCTGCGTTCGATAGCGAATTCCTTGGCGATCGTTCCGTCGTCGCCGTAAACTGAGGTGATGATGTTGGGCTCGAACTTTTCGAGCTCCGAAACTTCTGGCAGGTTCTGGCGGACGGCCATCCACAGACCGAGGACACCGCCGAGAACGCAGACGCCGCCGATGATAAAAACCAAGAGCAGCGCGCGAAGAATCTGATGCGGACTGGATTTTTTGATCTTGATCTTCATCTTCATGGCAGATAGGCCTTCAATCATTCAGAATATATCAGAACAGGGTCAAAAAACCAACAACCAAGGCGAGGCTAATAGCTCATGGCTGATGGCTTGTGGTCTGATCGATGTTCTTGCTCTGAGCTATGGGCTCTGAGCTATGGGCTTTGAGCTACGGGCAGTAAATTTCTTAATGCAGCGCGAAACGCGCGCCGCAATCTTCCGGGCGATCCGGTCCGGCGGGGCGCTCGCGTCGATATGCACGATGTTCTTGCCCTTGAGGCTCTTGAATATCTTCCCCACCTCGACCAGGTAATCTTCGCGCTCGAATAGCCGGTCTTTGTCCGGACGATTCTTGATCCTGCCCAATCCTTCTCGAGCATCTAGGTCCAGGATGAAGACAAGATCGGGTTCGATCACGAAAGACTCGTGGAGCTCGCGGATCCTTTGCCGATCTATGCCTTTGGCGCCTTGGTAGGCGATCGTTGAATAGTAATACCGGTCTAGAACGACGACCTTCCTTCGCCTCAAAGCCGGCTCCAGATTCCGCCGCACGTTCTCCTTCCGATCTTTCAAGAAAAGGTCGAGCTCCTGTCCCGGGGTGAGCGAGTCGGGGCGTCGGGCTTTCCTCTTGATCTCTTTGCCCCATCGGCCCGCGGATGGCTCTCGGAAGGACAGGGCGCCCAGACCCCGGCGTCGGAGGTCTTCGAGAAGGAGTTCGGCCTGGGTGGACTTGCCCGAGCCGTCAATTCCTTCCAGGACGATGAGGAGACCCTTTTTTAAACCCATGGCGCCTCGAAATTTGATCATAGCTTCCGGCCGAAGTTTATGCAACTTTTTTCGAACGGCGAGAGTTTTGGTCAAGTTAGCCGAGTTGAATTTTGCAGAGGAGTGTGCTATCTTTTGAACTCACTTCCCGGAGGGAAAAAATGAAAAAGATCATCTGGATTGCCCTGACGAGCTTTTTCTTGGGTCTGCTCGCGGCAACCTATATTTTTGTCTATCTTCCTGAAAATAAAGCCCCGGAGCCAAGCCTCCAGGCCAAGACTTCATCTTCTGGGCTGGCATCGACGCTGTTTGCCTCCGCCGCGGAAATCAGGCCCGACCTCGACTTTGTCAAGATTTCGGAGAAGGTCGGCCCTGCGGTGGTAAAAATCGTAAGTCAGAAAGTCATAAAAAGAAACGTCCCCGAAATGGGCGGGCAAGATTGGCCCTTCGAGGATTTTTGGGACAAGTTCTTCGGCCGGGAGCGGGATCGGGAGCAGGAATTCCGCTCCGAGGCCCAGGGGTCCGGGTTCGTGATTAGCTCAGACGGCTACATCATCACCAACAACCACATCGTTGAGAAAGCGGCCAAGGTCACCGTTACCGCCGGGGATCAATCGTACACGGCCAAAGTCGTCGGGACCGATCCCAGGAGCGACCTGGCCCTGATCAAGATAGAGGGCAAAAACCTTCCCTCCGTTGAATTGGGGGATTCTGCGCAGGCCAAGGTCGGAGAGTGGGTCCTGGCCATCGGCAATCCCTTCGGCATGGAACACACCGTCACCTCGGGCATCGTGAGCGCCAAGGGGCGCCAGTTGGGAACGGGGATGAACGTCCCGGAATATCAGGACTTCATCCAGACCGACGCGGCCATCAACATGGGAAATTCGGGCGGACCCTTGGTCAACATGAAGGGTGAGGTGATCGGCATCACCAGCAACATCCTTACTCCCTCGGGTGGGAACATCGGCATCGGCTTCGCCATCCCCTCCAATCTCGCCAAGAAAGTCGTCGCCCAACTCAAAGAAAAAGGACGTGTCGTCCGCGGCCGCCTGGGAGTGACCATCATCCCCATCACCGAGGACGAGAAGAAGCTTCTCAATCTTACTTCCAACAAGGGGGCCATGGTGAACTCCGTCGAGGCAGATGGTCCCGCCGAAAAAGCAGGGCTCAAACGCTATGATGTCATCACCGAGATCAACCGGCAGCCCGTGGAGACCACCAACGACTTGAGGTTCAAGATCGCCGACCTCAGTCCCGGAACCAAGGTGGACATCAAGTTCATCCGCGACGGCAAGGAAATGACGCTGACCGCAACCGTTACCGAGCTCGAGCCCCAGGAAGAAAAGGAGACTTCGACCGCTCTGGAAAAGGATCTGGGGATGTCGGTCACGGCCATCACACCAAACCTGGCCAGGAGGTACGGCCTCCAGACGCGCGAGGGACTGCTGATCACCGAAGTCCGTCGCTACACGGAGGCGGACCAGAAGGGGATCGAACCCAGGGACATCATCCTTGAGGTGAACCGCCGCCGGGTGATATCAGTGGCCGAATTCAAGGCGATCTTGAGCAAAGCCAAGTCCGGCGACCCGGTCATGCTCTTGATCCGGAGGGAGTCAGACGGCGAGACACAGGATTCCATTGTGACGCTACGGATTCCTTGATGAGGCTCACCAAGGTCCATTCTCTGGGCAACGATTTCCTCGTCCTTGATCAGAAGGCGGGTGTAGAACCGTCCAACATCAGCGAATTCGCGAGGAAAATCTGCGATAGACACACGGGAGCGGGGGCCGACGGGCTGCTCCTCATCTTTGTGAGAAACAAGAGCCGCGCCCTGGTGAACTTTCGGATTTTCAACGCCGACGGCACGGAAGCAGAAATCTCGGGAAACGGCCTGCGCTGCGCGGCCGCTTATCTCTACCATCAAAAAAAGGTCGACCCGCCCCTGATCCGCTTCGAAACCCCTGCGGGGGAAAGGGAGTGCGAGCTACTCAAGCAAAATGACAATCTCTTTGAGCTCAAGCTGGATATGGGCGAGCCCCGCTTCACTTCGAAAGACATCCCTTTTGACGATGGTGCCTACCACGATAGGATCGTCGATTACCCTCTCAGCATTCACCAGAGGGTCTATCCCATCACCTGTGTCTCCATGGGAAATCCTCACTGCGACGTCTTTGTCAAGAGCTTTCCCGCCCGGATCGAGTGGCATCAGACCGGGAGAGAGATCGAGTCTCACCCCTTCTTTCCGAACAGGGTCAATGTCGAATTCATCCGGGTCATGAGCCGCGAAGTTATCGAAGTCCTGTTCTGGGAGAGGGGCGTTGGCGAAACCCTTTCTTCGGGCAGTGGGTCGAGCGCGGCTGCCGTTGCCTCTATCTTAAAGAACCTGACAGACAAGAGAGTCCGAGTTCGGACCAGTATGGGAACGGTCACTGTCGAATGGGAAAAAGAGAAGGTTTTTCAGTCCGGCCCGGCTGAAGTGGTTTTCGAAGCCCAGTTTTTTTCAAAAATCAGCTAGCAAATCTCGAACGGTTTGGTTTTCTCCCGCGACATTGTTCGAGGCTGACTGCTCACCGGCTCTTGAAGTGCTGGTACCCTTTGATGGGCAAGATCTTCTTCTTTCCGTTCCTGTCGATGACGCTGATGCCCTTCGCTTTGGTCATCCGGCCGATGAGAGTGATCGCGATTCTCTTGGACAACGCCAAGGCGGCCGTATACTTTGCGGGAGAAACTGTAAAAACTAGCTGATAGTCTTCACCCCCGTGTAAAGCCAGTGGATAGGGATCCTTTTCGAAGTCCCAAAGCTGAGGGGAGATGGGAAGACGACCGAGCTCCACTTCAGCGCCCAGGCCGCTTTCCTCGCAGAGATGAAGGAGGTCGACCGAGAGTCCGTCGCTGCTGTCGATCATCGAAGTGGCTAGCCTCAAATTGGCAAGCCTAAGGCCCAGTTTGACTTGAGGAACCGGGTCCAGAAAGGCCTTGAGGAGGGGGTCCCCTCTCTTGTCCTGGCCGAGCTTGAATCCCTTTCTCAATAACCGCAGCCCGCCCGCCGCATCTCCCAAGGAACCCGAAGCAAAAATGAGGTCTCCGGGCCGGGCGCCGCTCCGCCGGATGATCGTCCGGCCTTCCCCAATCGCCGTGACGGAAATGAAAACAGCCGCGGCTTTGGACAGATCGCCTCCGATAAGAAGAACGCCGGATTCTATCGCCGCCGACCTGAAGCCTTTAAAGAATTCACCAACCCACCGTATATCAACCGAGGGAGGCAAGCCAAGCCCCAGAAGCGCATAACGAGGAGTCCCGCCCATGGCCGCGATGTCACTCAGGTTGACGTTCAGGCTCTTGCGGCCCAGCCAGAACGCCGGCTGCAGCGTCCTTATGAAATGAACGTCCTCGATCAAAACGTCCGTCGTCAGGATGAGGGTTTTTTTGCCCGCCTTGATAACGGCCGCATCGTCGCCGATTCCGAGGATCAAGTCTCTTCCGGGCTTAGAAAAATCTTTCCGGATGGCCCGGACCAATTCTCTTTCAGCGAGGCTTTTTAATATCACGTGTTCGTAAGTTCTTACTTTTAAACTTAAACGGATTGAGCAGCGCGTGGTTGAACACTTCCTTGATGTCCTCGACGAAAATGAACTCCATTTCTTTCAACACCTTAGGGGGGATGTCGATCAGATCCTTTTTGTTGGGAAGCGGGAGGATCATGTGCTTGACCCCGGCCCGCTGGGCGGCCAACACTTTCTCTTTGACCCCCCCGATCGGAAGGACATTTCCTCTCAGCGTGATCTCCCCGGTCATGGCCACGTCCCATTTGACCTTGCGGTCGGTGCAGACCGAGATCAAGGAGGTGGCGATCGTGACTCCGGCGGAAGGACCGTCCTTGGGGATGGCGCCTTCGGGAATGTGGATATGAAAATCGTTCTGGGAAAAAATTCGGTTTTCGATCCCGAATTCCCTGGCATACGTCCGGGCGTAGCTCAGGGCCGCGTAGGCGGATTCCTTCATCACCTCGCCCAGGGAGCCGGTCAGGGAGAGATTTCCCTTGCCCTTCATCTTGGTGGCTTCGACGAACAGGATTTCTCCCCCGGCCTCGGTCCAGGCCACCCCCGTGGCCACCCCGACCTGGGCCTTTTTGAGAAGCTGGTCCTTAAAGATTTTGGGCGGGCCCAGGAAAGACTCGATGTTCTGAGAGGTGATCCGGCTCAATGTTTTTTTGCCCTCCGCGACCCGGCGGGCGACCTTGCGGCAGGTCGAAGCGATCTCGCGCTCGAGGTTTCTCACCCCGGCTTCCCGAGTATAGAGTGAAATGATTTTTTTTATCGAGCCCTCCGTGAAGCAGATCAGTTCATTATCCAGGGCGTTCTCGGCAACCTGCTTGGGGACCAGGTGCTGAAGGGCGATCTGCAGTTTCTCCTCCTCGGTGTAGCCGGGAAGCTCGATGACCTCCATGCGGTCCCTGAAGGCCGGTTGGATGGGATCGAGAAGATTGGCCGTCGTGATGAACATGACCTTGGAGAGATCGAAGGGCACTCCAAGATAGTGGTCCCGGAAAGAGAAGTTCTGTTCGGGGTCGAGGACTTCAAGCAGGGCCGACGACGGATCGCCCCGGAAGTCCGCCCCGATCTTGTCCACCTCGTCCATCATGAAGACGGGGTTATTCGAGACCGCCCGCCTGAGCCCGTCGATGATCCGGCCGGGCAGCGCCCCGACATAAGTGCGGCGGTGGCCCCGGATCTCCGCCTCATCGCGGACTCCGCCGAGTGAGATGCGGATGAATTTTCTCCCCAGGGCCCTGGCGATGGACCGGCCGAGGGAGGTCTTCCCCACCCCGGGGGGCCCGACGAAGCAGAGGATAGGGCCTTTGATCTTCTTGGAGAGCTTCCGCACTCCCAGATATTCGAGAATCCGTTCCTTCACTTTTTGCAGGCCGTAGTGGTCTTCGTCCAGGATCTTTTTGGCCGCCTTGAGGTCAAGGTTGTCGACGGTGCTCTTGTTCCAGGGGAGAGAAAACATCCAGTCCAGGTAGTTCCTAACGACAGCGGTCTCAGCCGATTCAGGATGCATCTGGGAGAGCCGGCTGATCTGTTTCTCAAGCTCTTCCCGAACCTCCTCGGCCACCTTGAGCTTCTTCAGCTTATCATGGTAGCCTTTGAGCTCTTCCTGAAGCTCATTCCCTTCGCCCAGCTCTTTCTGGATGGCCTTCATCTGCTGGCGAAGGAAATATTGCTTCTGGAGCTTGTCCATCTCCCCCTTCGCTTCGGTGCTGATTTTCGACTGAACATCCAGGAGCTCGATCTCCCGGGTCAATAACTCATAGACTCTCTTCAGCCTCTGGAGGGGGTCGACGATCTCCAGGATCTCCTGCGCCTCCTGAACCTTGAGCTCCAGGTTCGAGGCGACGAGGTCGGACAGGCGCCCCGGTTCTTCGACATTCGTGGCGATGATCAGAACCTCGGGGGGAATACCCTTGCCCAGAGAAGCCGCCTTTTCGAGGCCCGACCGGACATTTCTGATGAGGGCCTCGCTCTCCAGCGTTTTTTCGCCCCCCTCGCTTTCGTGGATGACCGAAATCTGAGCGCTCAAGAAGGGGCCGTCCTCCTCGAAGGATTCGAGCTTGGCGCGGATAAGCCCCTGAGCCAGGATCCTGACTCTGCCGTCGGGGAGCTTGAGCATCCTCATGATCAGGGCGACGGTGCCCAAATCATAAACCTCATCTCTCTTCGGTTCCTCGATCTCCATGTTCTTCTGAGTCACGAGGAAGATCATCCGGTGGGTGGAGAGTGAATTGTCGATGGCGTTCTTGGATTTTTCACGCCCCACGAACAAGGGGGAAATCATGTAAGGAAATACAACGATGTCGCGGAGAAGCAGGATGGGCAGCTTGGGCGGGATGTGGAGTTTGTGATCGCGGTCTTCGATCATCTCATCAAACTGTTCGCCGTTCTTATTATCGACGTTGGCCATAGCCTCCTCCCTGTTTCTCCTCCGCTCTTCTTTTCTTTTTCAGGACGACGGTTAGGATCCCGTTTTCCAGATAGGCGGCTGTCTTCTCCGATGATACCGCGGTCGGCAGAAAAATGATCCGCCGGAAAGCCCCGAACTCCCGCTCCAATCGCAGGTATCTTTTGCTCTCTTCTCTCAAGGTTTCTTTCTTAACGCCTCTGATCTCTATTCTGTTGCCGTAATGCCAGATCTTGATATCCTTCCGGACGACGCCGGGAACTTCTATTTCGACGACGACCTCGTTCCCCTTCTCGCAGATATCGACCGAGGGGATCCAGCCCTGGTGATAGCCCAGGACCTCGCGCTTCTGGATCAGGACCCCTCCGCCGGCGCTATCTATGTCGGCTTCTATTTTGATCACTCTCGAAACGGGCTTAATCCTTCGGATCATCTCTGCGGGTTCTATTTTTCTTTGAGAAGGGATTCGAAGTCTGATACGTCCTTGAATTCTCGATAGACCGAAGCGAATCGGACGTAGGCCACCTTGTCCAGGGACTTGAGCCTTTCCATCACGAACTCTCCGATTTCCGAAGTCCCGATCTCTTTTTCCGGACGCTCCTGGAGCTTGCTCTCGATTTCCTCAACGATTTCCTCGAGCTGGCTGATCTGGATCGGCCTCTTCTCGCAGGCCTTCATCATCCCGCGGAGAAGTTTCTGGCTGTCGAAAGGCTGGCGGCTTCCGTCTTTCTTGACGACCATGTAAGGAATTTCTTCGATCTTCTCGTAGGTCGTGAACCGCCTCTTGCAGGCCAGGCATTCCCGGCGGCGGCGGATGGAGATTCCCTTCTTACTTTCGCGGGAATCGATGACCTTGTTCTCGAGAGAGTTGCAGAACGGACATTTCATGGTTTTTGGTTCTCTCCCAATTTCTTGAGCTGAAAGAGCGACAGTCCTTCGGACCATAATATAGCATAACCGAGCAGGCAAGTCATCACCAGCTGGATGGCGTGGACGACAATGGTCATGCCCAGGGCCAGGTTGGGGTCAAGATGATAGAGGGAGGTCATCCCGAGCTTGCTGAAATAGTGATATCCTCCGGCCATGCCGGGCGTCGGGACGGATGCTCCGACCATGGTCAAGAAAATGTAGGGAATGAGCGAGAAATAAGGCAGATGGACGTGGTAGGCGAAGAAGAAAACCCAATAGTAGAGGGTGATCCCGAGCCAGACAACGAATGACAGGAGAGTGTAGACCAGGACATTTCCCAGGGAATGGAAAAACTTGAGTCCTTGGATAAATTCCTGGGCGAGTGCCAGAACTTTTTGGCCGAAACCTTGAGGAAACGGCTTGAGGAAGAATGACATGGCCTTGAGGGTCCAGTCCCGAAAAAAGTAAAGAGAAAGGCTGACGACGAGCAATCCTGAGGCGACGGCGAGGCCCACTATCCCCCAAAGCCTGAGATGAGAATAGGCTTCCGGCTGAACCTTGAAAAAGGACGAATAGAGCGGCCTGGCCACGAGAAATGTCCCCAATAAGAAGCACATCGTGAATATGTCGAAGATCCGCTCGACGACCACCGTGCCGATCGCATAACCCTTGCGGATGTTCTCCTTTTGGGCTAGGTAAAGAGGCTTGGCCAGCTCCCCCAATCGGCCGGGGAAAATGAAAGTCACGGTAAAACCGACGGCATTCGCGGAAAAAGTGCTGAAAAGTTTGACATCGCGCTTTTCGGGCCTGAGAAGGTATTTCCAGCGGAAACCCCGAGTCCCCAGGTGGATGGGGGCCATGAAAACGACAAGAATAATGAGGGGGACGTTGACCTGGGCGAGATAGCTGAGGACCGCTTTCCACTCGACTTTGCGGAAGAAAAAAAAGAGGAAAACAAAGGTCAAGAGGAAGAGGACGGCCATCCGAAGCCAATTTTTTTTCATTTTGAGCCGTCAATCTTATCACCAGCTCGGAGGGGTGTCAACGCAACTCGTCCCCCGGCCGCCGTGCCCCGTACGCCGCCAAGGCACTGAATCAAAAGTATCTCTACCCCGTCCCTCGCACCCGTGTGCTCCGTCAATGAACAGTGAAGGGTAAGGGGTAAATGGTAAGGGGAAAAAGACAAACTCTGCATTGGTATCAGTCAACGGAAGTTCCCTTCTGCTTGACCACACAAACGGGTTGAAAAATCAGAGGAAATTTATTATCATTAAGCGCTGTTGGGAAGTCGTCCAATGGCAGGACACATGACTCTGGATCATGTGATCAAGGTTCGAATCCTTGCTTCCCAGCTCCCCATATCCTGCCTGATTCCCTCCCTATATTCAGCTATTTAGCGGCGCTTTCTCTTTCCCTCAGAATCCATCGGAATCCCGAAATTTCAACTATAAAATGGCAAGAAATCCATTATTCTTTTTTCAGGAATTATGAAAATTTGCAAAACCGCACAAAACCGGTCTTATTGCTTGACCAGTTCGACCCGGCGGTTCTTGGCCCGGCCTTCCTCGGTGTCGTTGGACGCAACGGGCGCAAACGGGCCGCACCCGTAGGCCCTCAGGCGGGCGGCGGCGATGCCGTGGTCGCGGACGAGCGCCTGGAGGACGGCCTCGGCCCGGTCCTGGGAGAGCTTGATGTTGCTGTCGACGCCGCCCACGTTGTCCGTGTGGCCCACCACATAGATCTTGAGGCCGGGGTCGGCTTTCAGGAGCTTGGCGATCTCGCCGATGGCCTGGGCCGACTCGGGCTTGATGGCGGACTTGCCGGTGTCGAAATTGATGCCGTAGACCGCCACGTGGCCCGTGGCCCTGATGTCGTTGCCCAAGGCCGCCGCGTCCGCCACGATGTACTGCTCCATCGCCTTCTTCTCGACGATCCGCAGCCAGATCTTGCCGTTCCCCTTCTCGGCCTGCACCCACGACTTCCTGGCCGTCCTTGACGATCTTCCCGTTCACCCACCGCGTCGGGACGCTCTGCAGGATCGTGCCGCCCACCTTCTTGATGGCGTTCTCGTAGTTCCGGACGACGGCGAGACCGCTCGGTTCGCTCGTCCGTGGTCCGGTGAAGGCGTAGGTGATGAAGGTGAACTTGCCTTCGACCGGGGTCTTTGGGCCCTTCGTCGCGAAGAACTCGTAGACCCCGAAATCCTCGACCTTGCAGTCGGCGATGCGGTAGTCCGGCATGCGCGTCGGGAACAGCGGGTGGTCCTTGCAGTCCTTGATGTCCGGTTGCTGGGCGGCGATGCCCGCCGCCACCAAAAGAATCGCCGTGCTCATCCAAACGATCAATGCCTTTTTCATTGTCTATCTCCTCTCTTTCCTTATATTGGCGGGCCGTACGTCATTTGCCCTTCTTTAACTAGCTGGAGCCGGCCTTGACCACCTTGCACGGTATCGGAAATACCCGCTCCGGGCGTTGTATCAATCGTGATGGTCACATGCGAATAATTTCGCTAGAATACTCAGGGGCCAGATACATGCGCGTCTAACCCGGGGCTCATATTTTCGTCAAGGCCTCGCGCATCAGCTTTTCGGCGGCGGTTTTCTGCGCGGCCTCGGTGGCGCCCGGCACCAGCATGGTGATGATCAGATACCTGGAGCCCTTGAAGGTGTTGAGCTGGAGCATGCCGTAGCCCGGACTGGAGAAAAACGAGCGGTCGCCGATGCCCGGGGCGTCAGAAACGGCGATCTTCATTTTTTTCAGTTCCGCCATCACCTTGTCGGCGGTTTCGCCGGGTCCGACCGCCTTGACCAGAATGCTGAATGCGCCGTAGTCGCCGATCACATATTGGCAGGAGGCCCCCAATGCCGGGTTGGCGTTGGCGTTCGGCTTGCCGTCGCTGACGTTCTGGCCGACAGCGGCCTGGATCTGGGCCTTGGTCAGCAGGTGCAGGGATCGATTTTCTGGGCGCCCTGGGCGGCGGCCACGCCGGTGAAACAGAATACAACCGCCACTGACCATCAGAACTGTTCGCGTCATATGCGGATCGGTTGGTTCATTTGCGTCCTCCCAGGAACTGATAGGAATATTCTTTTCGAAATATAAGAATTTGCTTCTTCCGACGGAATTGAATTCCCGCTCTTGGCGATGAATCTCCCCGCCTCGACATGCCGGGAGTATATCTCCGGCCCGTTGGCCCTGTCAATAGCCCTCAAATCAGTGGGGCAGACCGGTTGCCAGGTAAATGCCCAGCCAGATTTTCCCGATCGGGAGAATTGGCAAAAAAAGAGCCTGGAATTCCGACTTCACACTTGGTCCAATAAGTACGGACAAGGGGGGAGAAACTTGAACGGGATGGAAAAGCAAGAACAAGAAGATTCCCGAAAAAAGTCTCCAAAAAAGCCGATTCTGGTTGTCTCAAGTCAAATAATCAGGATTTTGGTCGTCTTGGCTTTTGCTCTATTGTTCGCCCTCTTGTTTGCCTGGTCTTCGGCCTCGGCGGGAGGCCGGTCATTGGCGTGATCGCGGGCTTAATTGCCGGAGCCTTGGCGAGCTTTATCTTCTATGGCTTGGTTGCCGGCCCTTGAAACCGTCTGGCCCCTAAAAAAAGAAGTGGCTTGGTGATGAAAATTGGGCTAATCTGCGATTCCCTCGAGCGTGATAGGGACAAATAGCCTACGGTCTCATGCCGTCGTCCACCCACCGCTTGAATTTTTCTATGTCCCTGGGGCTCCAGGGCTTATCGCAGGGCATCCCCTTGGCGGAGAGTTTTCTATAGATGTCCTTGGCTCGCTTTTTGACGACCGCATAAGAAGAAAGGTCGATTCCCTCGGGCTTCATAGCGTTGATGTCGCCGGGCCGAAAAAGCGGCAAAATGTCTTTCGCGAAGCTCGAAGCTGGCATAGTCTTTCTGCTTCTGGAGCCCTTCTGAACGTCTGCGTCCGGACCGGCGGCTGACTCATAGCCTGTAAAATCGTCCGTCCGTATGGACTTCGCTGGGGCACCGGCCTGTCTGACGACCCGCTTGAACGCTTCGATCGCAGGCGGCGGGCCGCTGATCCAGAAGAGCGATCGACGGATGTCGTCCACATGGCGACGGAGAAATAGCTCGGTGAGCGAGCCGATCTCTCCTTGCCAGGTTGGGTCAGGCTCATCGACCGAGCAAACGTAGGAAAAGGATGGCATCCGCCTGGCGATCTCCTCAAACTCGCTGCGGAAGATGATATCCTGGGCCGAACGGCTGAAATGCAGCAGCTGGACATGGATGGGAGTCTTGGTGTCAGCGGCATTTCTCATCATCGAACGGAAAGGCGTGACCCCGATTCCGCCGGCGATAAAAACGTGCCGGCGCGTCTTGCTGCGAGGAAGGACGAAATCGCCCTCTGGGCCCGTCATGGTCAGTTCATATCCAGCGCGCGCATGGCGTAGCGTTTCCTTGAAGCCGCTGCCGCGGAGCCTGGTTGTGAGCATGATGATGCCCTTCTCGGTGGGCGAACTCGAGATCGTGAAATGCCTTCGCTTTCCCCGGTCGTCTGGGAAGGAAAGCTCATCCAGTTCATAGAATGCGTATTGGCCGGGGATGTATTTGAACGGGTGCCCGCCCAGGTCGAAGATAAATGACATCCCGTCGACCGACTCTTGACGACGTTTTTTTAACCGAACCCTCATCGCAGTCCCCCTCAAGTGTTACAAACGCGATGTCCTCTCGCGGCCGACTCGTTGATGGATCGCCTTCGTCGGCCGGTTCACACACTAACGCTATCATACGAACACGGCTCGGTCAATGATCCCGGAGGAGAGGCCGTCCTTCTCGCAATCTCGTCGGCGGGTCTCTCGTGTCGGGACGACGAGAGGCGGAGGACGGGGGACGAGATCGACGCTTCGTTGACAGTGCCCCGGGGCGATGATATATATTTTGTTGGAGCAAAAGGAAGATTTGCCTCTTTCCTTTGCCGGGAGGTATCTCATGTGGAGCTCTAGCGAGACATCGGGCTCTTGATTCTGCGACTCGTCCTCGGGATGATCTTTCGTCGCGCACGGCTCTCAAAAACTCTTCGGCTGGTTCGGGGGGAAGGGAATCTCAGCCCACACTGGTTTCATGAAAATGCTCGGAGTGCGCTCCGCTCGCCTGTTCGCGCTCATCAACGCCGCCGGCGAATTCTTCGGGGGACTCGGAATCGCGGCCGGTCTGCTCACCCCTCTCGCCGCCGCGGGAATCCTAGGTTCGATGATTGTCGCCATCGTCAAAGTCCACTGGGCCAAGGGGTTCTGGAATACGGCCGGGGGTATCGAGTTCGCCCTGACTCTGGCAATAAACTCATTTGTCATCGGCCTCGTTGGTCCGGGAGTCTATTCTCTGGATTATGCCCTTCGTCTGCGCCTTCCAGAACCGTTGACCTACATCGTCGTTCTCGCGGCGATGACGGTCGTCGTCTTCTATGTCCTGACTCGGTCGCCAAAAAAGCAGACTTAAACTCATCAACGATTGGTCTTACGGCTTGACGATGGCCTCAGGCGTTTTCTTTGAACGTTCCTTGACGCTCTTCTTTCGCCAAAGCTATACTATTATTATTAGCTAACCGGCTCTTTTGCCTAGCCATAGATGAATAGCTTTTTTAATCCGCGGGAGGCGAACTTGCGCAGCATCTCCGGAATTCAGCGGCACGCCGTCAAGTTCGTTTTCCTGAGCGGGGTGATCATCGGCCTGGTCACGTTCCCGGCGGTGGGAGTGCGCTCTGAGGTTTCGACCACTCCGCTCAATCTCCGCCTGACCGGGCTCTATTCCGACTTCGCGGCAGGGACGGTCGACTCCCGGAATCTCTCGTATTCTCCCCAATACCCCCTCTGGTCAGACGGCGCGGCAAAACGGCGCTGGATCTTCATCCCGCCGGGGACGTCCATCGACGCCTCTGATCCAGACGTCTGGGTGTTTCCCGTGGGGACGAAGGTCTGGAAGGAATTTTCGTTTCATGGGCACCGCGTCGAGACTCGCCTCATCGAATCGCTCGGCGGAGGTGAATGGAGGTTTGCGGCTTACGCCTGGAATGCGGACGAAAGCGACGCCATCCTGGCTCCCGAAGGAGGTCTACGCGATGTGGCCGAGATTGAGCAAGGAATCAGGCACAATATCCCAGGGGTCCTCGATTGCAAGGCCTGCCACGTCAACCGGCAAACCGAGCTCCTGGGTTTCAGCGCGCTGCAACTCTCGCCGGATCGCGACCCGAACGCTCCCCACGCTGAACCGTTGGCCTCCGGCATGGTGAATCTCGAAACGCTCATCCAACGAAGGCTGATCCGAAATTACCCGAAAGAATGGGCCGAGCGGCCGCTCCGCATAGATGCCCCCAGCCCGACCCCGCGGGCTGCTCTCGGCTATCTCCATGCCAACTGCGGGAATTGCCACAACAAGTACGGAACTCTGGACGCGCTCAATCTTCTCTTGCGGCACGTCGTTACGCCGAATACATCCGTCGAGCCTGCACTCGAGACGGCTGTCAATAAGCAGGGCCGCTTTCGGATTCCGGGCCTGGCGCCGGGCGATACCTATCTTATCCGTCCCGGCGATCCGGCGCACAGCACTGTCCTCTATCGCATGTCCACTCGCAATCCCTACCGCCAGATGCCGGCCCTCGGGACAAAGATCGCCGATGCGGACGCCGTGAATCTGATCCAGCGTTGGATCCAAGAAGACCTAAACAATCACAAAATCAATTGAACAAGGAGAACTCATGAAAGCTAGAACGATGAAATTTGCTCTCCTGGCCGTTTTTGCTTTTGTGGCACTGGCCAGCGTCATGGCCTCGGCAGGGACGGCGCAGCAATCGAAGGAGCCGCAGAGAGGAGAATACCTCGTGACCGGCACCGGCTGCGGCGACTGTCATACTCCACTGAAGATGGGGCCATCAGGGCCAGAGCCGGACCAAGCCCGTCTCCTTTCCGGGCATCCCGAGGCACTGGTGATGCCCCCGGCGCCCAAACTGCCCGCAGGCCCCTGGATGGGAACGTTCTCCGCGACTCTGACCGCCTGGGCCGGGCCATGGGGCGTCAGCTTCGCCATGAACCTTACGCCCGACCCCGAGACGGGGCTGGGCAAGTGGACGGCCCAGACCTTCATTGATACGATTCGTTCCGGCCGTGTCATGGGGAGAGGACGACAGGTCCTGCCGCCGATGCCTTATCCGGCCATGCGGAACCTGACTGATGACGATCTCAAGGCTATGTTCGCCTACCTGCAGTCGATTCCCCGACTGAGCAACCACGTGCCCGATCCAATTGCGCCCCAGGAAGCAGCTTCAAAATGAGCCCAATAGCAATTTAAAAATGGATGGGCAGAAATCTCTCGGACCCCAAAAGTGGATCAAGATAGGTCTTATCCTGATCTTTTGGCTGGTTACGGCCTGGCTCCTCTACCCGCTCGTCGTGCTCGACACGGTCAATCTGATCAATGCCAAAGCCTATCTTTATCGATCGGCGGCCGGGATCGCCATCATGGTCATGCTTCTGGGGAAAACGATCACCGATCTCCTGTTCCCTCTGGAGATCTCCCGGAAGAAGTCCTTGGCTTACATCATGTTCCTCACCGTCTACAGCATGGCCATCGTCGGCGGGATTATTTTTATGATCTCGAGAATGATCCTGGTCTATCTCCAAAAGAGTGATACCGGGTCTCCCCTCTAGATTGGTTTCGAGATTTGGGCCAGCAGTTCCTTCAGCTTTTGGACTTGGGCCGGGGCTTTGATATCCTTACCCGAAAAGATATCGTCGGCACGAATTTCGGGATTTCCATAAAAAACCCTGTTGGCGTCTTTGTCGATTTCGATGGCCGCCCCTTTGATCGACACTCCGGCGAACAGCCCTCGGCTCTTGGAATAGGAGAGGATTTCGGCCTTTAATTCGATATCAGTGTCGGCCTGAGCGGTCCTCCCCACGGGTCCGGCCGTGGCGCTCACATCTGCTCCCAAGGTGATTTTCCCATTGGCGACATTATGAACCGTCATCTGGCTTTTAAAGACCAGAATGATATCGGCCCTCTGCACGCCCAATTGCCAGCCGACACTTCCGCCGTAGATGCCGATAAAAACTGGGTCGCTCCAAATTCCCGCCTCACTCTTTAGAACAATCACGCCTTTCCCGTATTGGCCTCCGACACCCCAAGCAGCCTTGATGACCCCAGGGATAATCGCGATCCCCGAGCACTTCTGCAAGAGCTTCACGGGGATGCCTTGATCAGGGATGGCGGTAAGGTCCTTGAGAGCGGCAATCGCGTTGTCAAGGCGCTCCATTTCCTTTTCGGCCGAATTCTCGCCCGCCGCGCCCGAAGGAGCCGTCAGAGCAAGAAAGATAAAAAGAACGATGAGCGAACTCGAAAGCTTAGGTTTCATCGTGCCCTCCTCTTTATATTTTTCATTTTAGCACAAAAGCAGGCCCATCTCCCAATTCTTGAATTCGGCATGTGTCTGCGACTATACTAGGGACGGGAAAAAATATGCGACAAAATCCTTGGCGGTTTTTTATTGCTTTTTTGGGAGTCATGACCGTCCTTCCCACCCTTGCCCGGCCGGATCGCGAGCCGGTGTTCAAGCAGATCGACCTCCCGCACCCGTATCATTATCGTGAGATGTACCTCCCTCAGCTCACTTCAGGCCCCGGCTCCTTGGGCTGGTCCCCAGATTCCAGCACACTCGTCTACTCCATGCAGGGATGCCTCTGGAAGCAGGGCCTTGATTCCGCTGTCGCCGAACAATTGACCGAAGGCCCCGGCTATGATTATCAGCCGGACTGGTCGCCCGATGGCAAATGGATCGTCTTCACCCGTTACCTCAACGACGCCTTGGAGATCCACCTCCTTGACGTCAAAACGGGTGAGGTCCGCCAGCTCACATCGGGCGGCGCGGTCAACGTCGAACCGCGTTTCTCCCCCGACGGAACAAAATTGGCCTTCGTCTCAACCCTCATCGACAAACACTTTCACATTTTTCTGGCGTCCCTGCGCGATGGCGCGATTGAAAAGATCGAACCCCTGATACAAGAAAGGAAGAGCCAAGCTCCCCGCTATTATTATTCGGCCTTTGATCACGAGATCAGCCCCGCCTGGTCGCCCGACGGAGCAGAGATCCTTTTTATCAGCAACCGGGAGACCCCTTATGGCACAGGCGGCATTTGGAAGGCCAAAGCGGTTCTCGCAGTTACGGCCAGGCAGATTCATTATGAAGAGACAACCTGGAAGGCGCACCCCTGCTTTCTTCCTGATGGAAAGCGTATCATCTATAGCTCGTATCTTGGGGGACAATGGCATCAACTCTGGATGATGACCGCGGAGGGGGAAAACCCATTTCCCTTGAGCTACGGCGACTTCGATCTGACCGGGGCCCGGCCTTCCCCAGATGGAAAGAGGCTGGCCTTTGTTTCCAACGAGGGAGGCAACACCTCGATCCGGGTCCGGGAGGTCTTGGGAGGATATCAAAAGCCTCTCCTGATCAAGGAGAGGCGTTATCTGAATCCTCGCGCTTTGATCAAGATCACCATTCTCGATCCCGACGGCCGGCCGGCTTCGGCCCGGGTCTCGGTGACCGGGGAAGACGGGCGCTTCTACGCCCCTGCCGATGCCTGGATTCACGCGGACGACGGGTTCGACCGTTCCGAGCGCCCCTTTGAGGCCCACTATTTCCATTCGCCGGGAGAAACTGAAATCAGTGTCCCCGGCGGCAAGTTCTCGATTGAGGTCATGAAGGGGTTCGAATACAAATTCGAACGCCTCGAGGTCGCACTGAAGCCGGCTCAAAAACGACAGGTGGTTGTTTACCTCAAGGGGCTCCCTCTACCCAGAAATTGGGGCCGGTGGCTGGGAGGCGATGTTCACGTTCACATGAATTATTCGGGCGCCTACCGCAACACTCCCGCGCGCCTGATCGCCCAGGCGCAAGCTGAGAATGTCAGCCTGATCATCAACCTCCTGGTCAACAAAGAGGTTCGCATTCCCGACGTAAACCTATTCACAGGGAAACAGGATCCGGCTTCTACGCCCTCCACCATCCTTCTTCACAGCCAAGAGTTTCATACGGACGTTTGGGGCCATCTCGGCCTTTTGAACTTGAAGCGCAATCTCATCATTCCTGATTACGCAGGCTACGCTCTGACAGCAGCCTCGAGTCTCTTCCCGACAAATGCGGCCGTCGCGGACCTAGCCCACGGCCAGGGAGCCCTGGTCGGCTACGTTCATCCGTTTAAGATCGAGCCGGTCCCGGCCAACCCCCCCGCTCCGAACTCCGAGCTCCCGGTAGACGTTGCCCTGGACAAAATCGACTATTATGAGGTCGTCGGGTTCAGCGACCACAAGGCCACGGCGGCTGTCTGGTATCGGCTTCTCAACTGCGGGTTCAGGCTTCCCGCCGCCGCAGGCACGGATGCCATGGCCGACTTCGCCTCTCTGCGCGGCCCGGTGGGGATGAACCGGGTCTATGTCCGTGTCGAAGGGTCACTGGACGTCGACCGCTGGCTCGAAGGGCTTCGATCCGGCCACACCCTGGCTACAAACGGCCCTCTGCTCAGCTTCACCCTGAACGGCCTTGGTCCGGGAGAAGAAATAAAGCTCCCTCCCGGAAAGCACGAGATTCCGTTCGCCGTCTCGCTGCGGTCAATCGTCCCGGTAGATCACCTTCAGATCATTTTCAACGGAGAAGTCGTCCGCGAGTTCCAGCTTGAAGGCAAAAAGAGTTCAGGAGATTTTGAAGGCACCGTCCCGGTCGGGCAGAGCGGTTGGATCCTTCTCCGGGCCTGGAGCGAGAAAGCCGCCTATCCCGTCCTCGACGCTTATCCCTACGCCACGACAAGTCCCATCTACGTTTCTGTGGGTGAAAAACCCGCGCGCTCACCTGTAGACGCCCGCTACTTCATAGCCTGGATCGACAGGCTCATTGAAGCGGCTCTGTCTCATTCAGGCTACAACACGGAGGCCGAAAAATCGGAAACCCTGAAGATATTGACCGAAGCCAAGGCGGTCTTTCAAAAACTGATCTAGAGGATGGGCAGGATCATCAGACGGGAAACCCGGAGGAAGAAGGGAGCTGCGCGAGCCATTCATCTTGACCGGGCCGACACTCCCGCAGATAACCGCGCCCCGTGAAATGGAGTCAAGGAGAGATAAATGAAACGACTGCTCAGACCGTCACTTATATTCTTCAGCGCAGCCTCCTTCCTGTTTATTCACTCTTTGTCTCAATCTTTATGGAGCGCCGAAACCCCGAATTACAAACTCAAGGTTGATAAAAACGTCGCCTCGTCGATGCGCGACGGGATCAAACTCTATGCAGACATTTACCGCCCCGATATCCCCGACAAAGTCCCCGTCATTCTCATCCGGACGCCCTATAACAAAGAGTACTATGGAGGTGAATTCTCCTTCGCCCGGCTCGGGGCTCAAAATGGATACGCCGTCATCGTCCAGGATGTCAGGGGCCGCTTTTCGTCGAAAGGAGAGTTTCTGCCCTATGCCCAGGAGCTCAACGACGGCTATGATGCGGTCGAATGGTCTGCCGCTCTCCCTTTCTCTAACGGGAAGGTGGGCACGAACGGATGTTCTTACCTCGGCGCCGATCAGTGGCAGGCCGCCGTGATGACCCCGCCTCACCTTGTGGCCATATTTCCCCAATGCACGTTTTCCAGTGCCCGTCATTTCTTCTTTTTCGGCGGGACCTTCGACCTGAGTTGGATATCCTGGCTCAACGGCCGCCTGCCCGATATCAAACGGCACCGCGGAATCATGGGCAAGAACGCTTCCGAGGAAACCGCCGAAATCGATTGGGCCCGGCACAAATGGGAATGGTTGAGCTGCCTTCCCCTCAAGGATTTCCCACTGCTCAAGAATTTCTGCCCTTATTATTATGATTGGATCGCCCACCCCGATGATGGTCCCTTCTGGGATTTCGCGAATGTCGAAAAGAAACACTCCGAAGTCAGTGTCCCGGCCTACAACCTCACCGGCTGGTTTGACGACGGATACGGCCAGCCCGGCGCGATCAGGAATTTTCTCGGAATGCGGAAAAACGGCAAGACCGCCCAAGCCCGGGACGGGCAAAAACTCATCATCGGGCCCTGGACCCACTGCGAGCCGGCTTCGAAGGCCGGTCCCATCGACTACGGCCAAGAGGCTGCGGTCAACGTCGACGAACTCGCCCTCCGCTGGTTCGATTATTGGCTCAAGGGAATCGACAATGGGATCATGCAGGAGCCCCCGATAAATATCTTTGTCATGGGCGATAACAAATGGCGCTATGAGACCGAATGGCCGCTCGCCCGGGCAAAGCCCACCTCCTTTTATCTCGGCAGTTCGGGTCCCGCTAACTCTTCGGCCGGCCAAGGGAATTTAAGCCAGCAGCCTGTCTCTGGCAACGGTCATGATCACTATACCTATGATCCGGCGAACCCCGTCACAGACTACTTCTTCGAAGAGCCCGGCCCGCGCGACCTGCGGCCGATCGAGATTCGGAACGATGTCCTCGTTTATACCACACCCCCCCTGACCCGAGATACCGAAGTGACGGGAGAGATCCAGGCCGAGCTCTGGGCCTCCTCTTCGGCCAAAGATACCGATTTTGTGGTCAAGGTGACAGATGTCTCTCCGGGCGGTTTCTCCCAGAACATCGCGGCGCCACTTTCGGGAGTCATCAGGGCAAGGTACAGGGAATCAGAAACAGCCCCGACTCTCCTCGTCCCTGGGAAAATCTACAAATACACGATCGGCTCGATGTATACGAGCTACGTTTTCAAAGCCGGCCATCGCCTCAGGGTCTGGATATCATCCAGCTATTTTCCTTTTATCGACCGCAACCTGAACACCGGACATCCGTACGGCGAAGACAGTGAAATGGTCGCGGCGAACCAGACGATCTACTACGGCCGGAAATACCCGTCCAGGATCATCCTGCCCATCATTCCGAGATAAGAGAAGGGGCAGCCCCGGCCCGGGACTGCCCCTTCTCCCCTCTTGCTGACCCCCGAAAAACTCTATTGAACAGCCGTGTCGATGATCCGGCCTTCGGATCTGGACCGGATGTGGTTGAGGCTCCTGGCATAATCTCGCACGACGTTATAGAGGAACAGGCCTGTCTCGGTTACGCTGGCGGGTTGAACGCCGAGGCCGAGCAGTGTTCTGTAAATTTGCTCGTTGATGGCGACCTTATACAACTGCACCGGATTGACCGGAGAGCCGTTGACCATGACCGAAGTCGGATCAAGCCGGCTGAACTGACCCAACGGCGCCGCCGGCTTGCTCGAGTCGTATTTGAAGGTGATGCCCGAAGGATCGAGGCAGAGGTCGCGAGTGAACTCGACCATGGAGACCGAGTATTCGAGCAGGGCGAGAAGCGTGCCTCCGTCGAGCTCGACGATATTGATCTTGAAACCGAGCCCTGAGCCCGGATCGTACCCGTAGGGGACAACACGAAGAAGGTCGTTTCCGACCACCTTGCCCGGATAGATTTTGGAAACGATATAGCCTATGACGTCAAGAGCCATGTCGACGCTGTGGCCTTTCTGTTGGACCCCCCAGCGAATAGCGTCGGCCCCAAAATCTCCCAACGGTGTATCTCTGAATGAACTTCCCGGCTTCCATTCGTTGTCGATAGTCCAGTCGGCGCAGGCGATTCGGTCCGAATAGACCTCCCCGAACCTCGGGTCTTGAACGATCCCCTTCCGAAGCATGGTCAGGAACCCGCGCAAACTCGGGTCATTTCCGATCCTCCCATCGACCGGGTGCAGAGTATAGCTCTTCAAGGACACCCTCTGCCCATCATAGGTGACTTTCAGCTCACCGAGCCAGCGCCCGTATTCACCGGCCTGGACGATGATCTTGCCCGAGGCGAGGATAGCTTTTTTGAGTGCATCATGCGAATGTCCGCCGACGATGATGTCAATTCCCGGAACTTGAGAGAGGCCGCCGACATCGTAGGCCGTGCCCAAGTGGGAAACACAGATCACAATGTTGCAACCCTGGGCCCTGAGCGTCGCCGCCTGGACTCCGGCCGCCTCAAATGGATCTGTCAGAAGCGCGCCCACCTCGGATGAATAGTTTTGGGCATCGGTGTTGACGACGCCGATAATTCCGATCTTCATCCCGCCGATTTCCTTGATCATCGAGGGCTTGATCATGCCGTTGAGAGCCGGATATGAACTCAAGTCGATGTTGGCGCAGAGTACGGGCAGGGCGATCGGTTGATCTTGGGGGATGACCCCGCTCAGGATGCCGGTCAGAGCATCTATCCCCAGGTCCAGCTCATGATTTCCCAAGCACATGCCGTCATATAGGTTCTGCATGATCCTGAGCTCGGGATAACCCAGGTACTTATTGAACTCGAAAGACCCGACAAAGACGTCTCCGGCATTCAAGGCCAGGACGTGGGCATCCCTCGATCTCAGGATCTTGATCAGGTGCGACATCCTGGCGATGCCCCCATAGTAATCGCCTGGCCCGAACGGAAACAAGGCCGAATGCGTATCATTGGTGTGGAGGATGGTCAGGGTTTTCTGACTGCAAACGAGGAGCGGCGCGCCGGCCAAAAAAATTAAAATCACAAAAATCCCGAGCAACCTTTTTTTCATAGAAAATCTCCTTTCTCCAAAAGTTTTTGTCGACTCTTTTTTCGCATTTTGTTCTTCGCCATCAATCTAAGCTTGGGCCAGCCGGGAGTTGTCAAGATTTTGTAAAGAGATTGTCAAGACTCGGTGAAGAAACGTCCACCTCCGCCCTTGCGCCGGAGGCCACCCTTGGGACCCCGTAGCGGAGGGGGGCCCGTCGGCTTGTCCGACGGGGGAACCGACGGGACTGGTTCCTCGGGGTCCGGGGGCCAGAGGGTGGCCTCCGGCGCAACCTTGAGCGGAGATGTCTCACCAGTTATTGTGTTTGTTCTCGATGAACGACTGTTATGCGTTGATGATCTGCGTCCCGGATTCGACCCGGATAACGTGGATCCTGGGTGTCTTATGAAAAGCGGCCTCGTAAGATCGGGACACCCACTCCCGAAACTCTTCGACCTGGCTTTCCTCTACCAAGCTGATGGTGCAGCCGCCGAATCCGGCGCCCATCATCCGCGATCCATAGACACCCCGGACTTTGGAAGCCGCTTCGACCAGGGCATCGAGCTCGGCGCAGCTCACCTGGTAATCGTCCCGTAAGCCGGCGTGGGATTCATACATCCGGCGACCGAAGGAGGCGATATCACCCGTCTTGAGGTCGGAGCAGGCCAGTCCCACCCTTTCGTTCTCCCGAAGCACATAATCGCAGCGCCGGTATACGATCGGGTCGATCTCCCGGCGGTGGGATTGGAGGAGGTCCGGCGTGACGTCTCTGAGGCTCTTGATAGCAGGCGCGTGACGGCTGAGCATTCGCACCCCCTCTTCGCACTGCCCCCGGCGGACGTTATATTCCGACGAGGCCAACTCCCGCCGGACAAGCGTGTCGCAAACGACGATCCTCAGGTTTTCCCGCTCGAACGGGAAATATTCGATATTCGAGGGAGCGGCAGTCGAGCTTGAGGACTTTTTTTCCCCGTCCATAGATGTTGATGAACTGGTCCATGATGCCGCAGCGGACTCCAACGAATTCGTTTTCTGCCTTCTGGGCCAGCTTGACCAAGCTGAGGTTTGACAGCCTGAGGTCAAAGATCGTGTTCAGGGCAAAGGCCAGGCCGGCCTCGATAGCCGCGGAAGAGGACATCCCCGCCCCGATGGGGACGTTGCCGCCGAAAACGCAGTTGAAGCCGCGCAATCTGAGCCCGCTCTTCAAGAACTGGTCGATGACTCCGAGAAGATAGTTCGGCCAACTCAGAGAGGAGGGGGCAAACGAATGGATGTCGCAACTGAACTCTTGGCCGAGGTCGGATGAGACGAGATGGCAGACGTCATCTCCGCGCGCGGCCAGGGCCAGGATGATGGCTTTGTCGGTGGCCGCCGGGAGCACAAATCCTTCATTGTAATCGGTATGTTCCCCGATCAGGTTGATTCGGCCGGGCGACCTGGACAGCACCGGCTCTGCCTTGAATTCTTTTTTGAATCGGTCCAATATTTGATGGATCATTGTTTCCATGTCGGGAAGCTTTTGAGCTGCAAAAGCGGCCTCTCCGTCGTAAAATAATTACCCCTCACTCCTGACCCTTAACCTATTTGTTCTTTACAAAAAAAATTATTCCGGCGATGACCATGATCGCTCCCCACCAGAGATCGGGATGCAGCTGAGCCAGGGCCGTTTTGTGCTGGACGCGGAAGATGAGAGTGTAGAGGCCAGACAGGAAGACGACGCCGCCCATGGCCAGAAGGACCAGCCCGACGAAATACCAGATCGGCTTCATTTTTTTCTCGCCGTCACTCATCTCTCTCCCCTCCCCTACCAGAAATAGATGTTCAGCAGGATAAAAATGATCAGGGCAAGCACGGCCCAGAACTCGGGCTTGCGGTGAAGCGGCACGGGCTGTCCGAGAGTCCGGGGAGTCAGGCCTTTGACCAGGCCGACCAGTTCGGAGTCCGGTTTCCTCTTGGTGAAAAAGCTGACGATGATCGTGACCACGAAGCAGATCAGCCAGGCCCACCAGGCTCGCCAGAAATTGATCGCCATATCGCTGGTCATTTTGGACAGGGTTATCAGATGGGGCTGGATCCAGCTGAACTTCACAGCCAGAAACATCATAAACGAAGACCCCATCCCCGCGATCAACCCCCAGAAAGCGCCGTTGGGTGTGATCCAGCGGACAAACATTCCGAGGAGCATCGTGGCGAAGAGGGGCGCGTTGACCCAAGAAAAAATGGCCTGCATGTAGTCCATGATGCTTGGGAAGCTCTTGGCCCAGTAGGCGGTGACGACACTGACCAGGATCCCGGCGACCGTCGCCATCCGGCCCATCCAGAGAAGATGTAACGGGGATGCTTTTTTGTTGAAGACCGACTGGTAAATGTCGTAGGTCCAGACGGTGTTGAAGGCGCTGATATTTCCGGCCTGTCCGGCCATGAAGCCAGCCAGAAGCGCCGTCACTCCCAGGCCGATCAGCCCCGGCGGGTAGTAGCGGGCGATGAGAAGCGGCAAGGCCGAATCGTAGTTGACCTTCCCGCCATCCTGAAGGAGGGTGAACGAGGCCTTGGGATCTTTTGCCAGGACGAGGGCGATGAGGCCGGCCAGGATAACGATGAAGGGGACGGCCATCTTGAAGAACGAAGCCAGGATGGGAGTGTTCCGGGCCGAGCGGAGATCTCGGGCCGAGAGGGCTCGCTGGACAACCAGAAAGTCGGTCGTCCAGTAACCGAAGGAAAGGACAAACCCAAGCCCGAGGACAATTCCCGCCCAGGTGATCAACATGCCGTTCTGGACAGGATCTCCGGAGTTCGACCAGAGCTTGCTGTAGGCTTCGGGGATGCGCCGGAAGATTTCGTGGATGCTCCCGATATCAACGATCCCCAGGACGGAGACGAGGAACAGGCCGAACCAAATCAGGAAGAATTGGATGATCTCGGTGAAGATGGCCGACATGAGGCCGCTCATGGTGACATAGAGGGCCACGGTCAGGGCAGACGCCCATATGCTCGCGTCCCAGTTCCAGCCGAGAAAGGTATGGAGGACGAGGGCCATCGCATACAGGTTGATTCCAGAAACAAGCAGCGTCATGATGGCGAAGGAGAAACCGTTGAGGACCCTGGTTTTTTCATCGAAACGGAGCTTGAGATAACCCGGAACCGATTTGATCCGGCTGCTGTAGTAGAAGGGCATCATATATACACCCAGGAAGATCATGGCCGGGATAGCCCCGATCCAATAGAAGTGGGCGACGTACATCCCATATTTGTAGGTATTGCCGGTCATCCCCAGGAGCTCAAGAGCCCCGAGGTTTGCCGAAAGGAAGGCGAGCCCGGCCACCCAGGAAGTGCTCTTGCGGCCGGCGAGGAAGAAGTCATCCGCCGTCTTGGTGTAACGCCTGAGGTAAAAGCCGATGCCGATGACGAAGGCAAAATAGATGGCGATGATCAGCCAATCGACAAAGCTCAACCCTATAGCCTTAGCCAGGACATCCATGCCTCGTTGACTCCCGCTGGGAAGAATTATCAGCTTGGTGGGGAAAAGTCAATGACGAACGTACCCCGCCAACTGGGGAACGTCCCCTATCTAACTAAATCGTCCGGTTCTTGATGTCTCTTTTTTGGAGGATGTTCTTCAGCTCGGCGCCGACCGCTGACGGCACGATCGTTGTCGCGGCCGGAGCTCCTTCGCGGCCTAAATTGTTCACCGCCGCAACAACATACGCGGAGGGGACGTCATTCTTCGGGTCGCGGTGGATGTAACGGAATACGACGGCATCGACTTCGGCCAGTGCGGCCTTTTGTCCTCCGAGCACCTGGTAGATCCGGTATTTGGCAATGTTCCGGTCGGCATTTTTCTCGTTTGGCCGCCAAGCCAGGACGACCTGCACACCCCCCCTGGGATGGGGCAAGACAGCCAATTGCCGGATGGTCAGATCGAGAGGGGGATAGATGATCTTAAGGGCGACAAAATTCTGGGCGGCGCTGTTGGCGGCGAGGGCGGAGTAAATCCTCTTTTCAGGAACAAATGTGGCGCCTTCCTTTTTCGGCCAGATCTCCCCGCTCCAGCCGCTCACGACCCGGCTGCTAAAAATACCCCGCGAATCCGAAACCGTGTTTTCCGGGAAGCCCCGAAGCATGACACCTGCCACCGCCGGCCCCTGCGAGTTTTCGTCGTTGATCTCTCCGGCCACACTCAGGATTGCTGGCACCGAGCTCGAGACCCGCATCTCCGCCTCGTTCTTGGTCACCTTTCCGACGACGACGCCCTTGGAGGGATTCCTCAGCCCGCCGAGACCGTTGATCGTGTCCCTCGCTTGGGTTAACCAGGCGTCTATCCCGCTGAAACCCGGGTGGTGGCGCGGGTTCTTATCAACTGGATAGAGGACATACTTGGAGGCCCAATAATCAAGGGCCACCGGATCTTGGCTGGCCAGAATCTGGTTCGTCCGGGCAGTGGTCTTTGCGGGATAACCTTTGAGCTGGGAAAGAGAAACCCAGATTGCATCGACGATGTGGAGGACCGGGGTCGCCACGTTGGCGACCATCTTGCCGCCGGTCTCTCCCAGGCCCCCATAGTGGCGGAATCCGCTCTGGCCGTCCGACATCGAGACGACTCCGAAGAAATGTTTGAGCGAAGCGGTGATCTCGGCGCCGCCGACGTCGTGGTGTTTGAGAACAGGGACGTTGATGACTTTCAGATTCTGGCTGTAAGAGTTTCCCGACCAGATGCCCTTGGCGAGCTCGACACGGTGGCCATTGGCCGTCGTAAAACAGGGGTAGCTGACATTCTCATAAGTCCGGTAGCCATCCGATTGATGGTCGTCGGAGCCGATGAACGTTCCCCTGATCGGGTCAAGAAGGTAAGCCGAGACGCGCGGGGAATGAAATGTATGGTTAACCAGGTAGAGGAAAGTCTGGCTCTCGTCGTTGGCGTTGGCGTGGATCTCTTTGTTCCCATAGGAGGCCCAGCTGTCGCAGTTGAGGCTTCCCCGCCCCTGCCCGTTTTCGAAGAGAACGACCTCACCCATAAATGTGTCGGGGTGGTCGAGGATCCTCTGGATGAGTCCCCGGATAAGGTCACTGTTGGTGCAGCCTCGGTACTTCCACTGGGCGTTTACCTTGATCAGGACGACATCATCAGGGCCGATGAGACCCTCCGGGCCGCTCAGGTTCGACTGGGCGGAGGAACGGTAGAATTTCAGGCCTCGATTTCCCATGAGGTTCAGAAGCACGTCCACACCGATGTGGTAGTTCCCCTGGCCTGCGCCATAATAAGGATCGTCCGGAACGCTTTTGACCCAAAAGAGGTCATTCTGAACGCCGGATTGGGCGCCCAACGGCCTGGCTAAGGAGCCCAGGCAGGAAACAACGAGCCCCCCCGCCAGGTCCCGGACAAACTCGCGCCGGGAAATACCTTTTTTATTGTTTTCTCTTGGCATTGCTGTCGCCTCTCTGGCCCATAATTTCCATAGGCATTTTATTCTTAGCAAATCGATGTGTCAAGTAGACTTAAAGAGCCCGCAGTTCATAGCTCATCGGTTATGAGTGCTATGAGCCATCGGCTAGGAACGGCTTCTGCGCGTGAACCGTCTGAGATAATCCCTCGTTTCCTTTGCCCCAAGGAGACGAGAGACCCCATAAAACACAACCAGGGCCACGCTGCCGCATATCGCCAGGATCAGAAGAGTCGTGAGCAGGGACGCACCGAGCTTGGCCTGGAGAAAGCCATTGAGGAGCCAGCCTGCGGCTCCCCCGATGGTGGAACCAATAGCCAGTTGACCGAAGAACGTCGCGAGGGGCGCCGAGTCCACTGCCCCGATCTTCCGGGGCAAAAGTTTGTAAAGAATGGCAATGTTGACGACGGCGGCGATCGTCGTCGAGAGCGGAAAGGCCAGAAAACCTATGACCCTCATCAAGGTGATATTGAGAACGACATTCAACCCGATCGAAGCAAAGCTGGCGTACATCGGCCATTTGGCGTCTTTGTAGGCATAAAAAACCCCGGCGACATTTCGCAGAGCCGCCACAAATGGCACGCCCAGGATATAAAGAACCAGGGCTCCGGCGGTGGCGGTTGTATCGGAGGCGCTGAACTTTCCGTGCTGATAAATGACTCGAGTGATGGGATGGGAAAGAAAGGCGATGATGACCGACGTCGGGATGGTTAGCACTAAAACCATCTTCAAGGAATCGGTAAGGGTCCTCCTGATCCCGGCTAGGTTATTTTCGATCACAAACCTCGAAAAAGTGGGCAGGGCGACTGTGCCGACGGCGATCCCGAACAAGCCGAGCGGGAGGTGCATAATCCGGAAGGCGTAGTTAAGCCAGCTCATGCTTCCCTTTTCCAGGAAGGAGACGAGGACCGTGTTAACGGCGACGTTGATCCGCGATCCGGCCAGTCCGATGGCCACCGGGATGAAGAGGGCCATCACTCTCCTGAAATCCGGGTCTCGAAAGTTAAGGAAGAGCCTGTACCGGAATCCCTTCTTGAAAAGGCCCGGGATCTGGATCGCGAATTGCAGCAAGCCGCCGATCGTGACACCGAGCGCCGCTCCGAAAATCGGGTCGCCGCCGCGGACCGTGTAATAGCCAAAAAGAGCCAGGGGGACGAGGATGGAGAAGATGTTGAAAAAAGCCGGGGCCAGGGAGGGAGTGAAGAAGGACCCCTCGGTATTGAGGTAACTCATGGCCCAGGCCGCCAAGGCGACAAAGAGCAAAAAAGGGAAAGTGATGGCCGTGAGCTTGCCGGTCAGAGCCAGCTTCCCCGGGACACTCCCGAATCCGAGAGCGATGACCTTGGCCAGCACGGGAGAAAAAAAGATTCCGGCCACCGTCACCAAACCCACGACGACCAGGAGGGTATTAAAAATATTAGAAGCCAGGAGGTTTTCGGCTTCCTTGCTCTTCTGCTTCTGACTGGTCAGGACCGGGACGAATGCAGCGGAAAGTGCCGTCTCTGCGAACAGGTCGCGGAGGAGATTGGGGATCCGGAAGGCCGCATTGAAGGCATCGGTCGAATGGCTGGCCCCAAACAGGCCTGCGAACACCTGCTCGCGGACAAGCCCCATGACCCGGCTGATGGCCGTGCCAAAAGTGAAAGCACGGACCCCTCGGGCAATGTCAGGCATGGATTAGCTTATAGCACAAAAAAGATATGGCAGGCAATTCGCCTAGGGTGGCTTTTTCGCGCAAAATTAGATATGCTTTATGATCTTTCGGGAGAGAACCATGAGAAGAATGCCCTTCCTCTTGTCCCTGACCTTGATCCCCACTCTGGTTTTTTGCTGTTCCTGCAGTCCGGCAAAAGACAGCAGGGCTCCTGGTTCCGCAATCCAGGAGAATCCCCCTCAGGATAAAACGGTTGTTCCCTTGGACGTTATCCACGATGAGCTGGCCAGATTCCTCTGCGGCCTGGACACGTCTTCCCCCGTTCTCCGGCCGTTCCAGGAGACAGCCGGCTGGAAGAACTTCGTTTCCTTCATGGAGACAAGCTGGGCCGAGCTCGATGACAAGCGGCTGAAGCCGATGCGCGATTGGGCCCAGAGTGAGTTTGCCGATGCCAACCACGAGACCAAGGTCTTATTCTATCCATTCGGCGGGCCCGACTTCTTAACGGCCCATCAGCTCTTTCCGGCCGCAGAAACGTATATCCTTCTGGGCCTGGAATTTGTCGGCAGCCTGCCCGAGTTCGATAAACAAACCTCCCAACAGGTGGACGCGTATCTCGAGAACCTCGAGTTTTCGCTCTCGGACTTTCTCAAAAAGAGCTATTTCATTACTCACGATATGAATGAATCCCTCCAGTCTTCCAAGGTCCACGGGATCCTGCCTCTCCTTTGCTTTTTCGTGAAAAAAGCGGAGGCCTCGATCGTCGAGATCAAGCGGCTCGAGCTCGACGCCCAGGGCAATCTCCTGGAAATGCCTTACGAGGAAAATCCAAAAAAAATTCGCCGGCCGTACGGGGTCAAGGTGCTCTACCTGCCTGAGGGATCCCGAACGGTCAAGAACCTTTACTATTTTTCTTGTGATCTGGCCGATATCACGTTCGCCAGAAGTTCCAAGTTGTTCCTCTACCTGGACAGGCTGGCGCGGGTGACCACTTTCATCAAGTCGGGCTCCTACCTCCTCCACTACAAAGAATTCTCGAACCTACGGGATATGATCCTGGCCAAGAGTGTTTACATCCTCGAAGACGACACCGGTGTCCCCTACCGGTACTTCTCTCCGAAGGACTGGGAAGTCCAGCTTTATGGACAGTACATCAAACCGGTCAAGGACTTTTCCGGCGTAGAACAGCCGGACCTCAAGGCGGCCTACTGCGACCCGGCCAGAGTCAAGCCGCTGCCCTTCCACCTCGGTTATCACTGGGGCAGCAACCTCGATTCACTTTTGTTCATAAAAAGAATATCTTCCCTTCCCGGGAGCCGCTGAGCCTGAGGATGAAGACAAAATTCAGCCTCTATACCGCGATCGCCCTGGTCATCGCCAACATGGTCGGGACGGGTGTTTTTACGAGCCTGGGCTTCCAGGTGGTCAGCCTTTCCTCCGGGTCGGCCCTGCTCCTCCTCTGGTTGATCGGCGGCCTGATCGCCCTTTTTGGCGCCCTGGCCTACTCGGAGGCCGGGGTCATGATGCCCCGCTGCGGAGGAGAATACCATTTTCTTTCCAAGATGTATCATCCCTTGCCCGGGTTTCTCGCGGGCTGGGTCTCTTTCCTGGTCGGGTTCGCCGCGCCCGTCGCCGCGGCCGCCATCGCCCTGGGCAATTACCTCTGCAGCTCGGTAGGCTGGCCCAAGGACCTCGGGTTGGGAGTTTCCTTCTTCAAGACTCCTTCCCTTGTGGCCATCGCGGTGATCGTCTTTTTCACTTTCATCCATGCCTCCAACAAGATTTTTGGCGCGAATTTCCAGAACGTTATCACCTCGGCCAAGGTCCTGATCATCTTTGTTCTGATCGCCATCGGCTTGGCTTATGGCAAGTCGAGCGCGATCAGTTTCGCCCTGGACGGGAGCGCCTTCCATGACATCCTCAGCCCTGCTTTTGTCGTCTCCATGTTCTTTGTGACCTTCTCCTACTCCGGCTGGAACGCGGCGGCGTATGTGGCCGATGAGATCAAAAACCCCCTTAAGAATATCCCGATCAGCCTCATCGGCGGGACCGCTGTCGTCGTCGTCATGTATGTTCTGCTCAATTTCGTATTTCTCCGCACCGTTCCCGCGGCCGAGCTCTCGGGAAAAATCGAAATCGGATATATCTACGCGAGTCGGGTCTTCGGGGCACAGGGCGGAAGGATCATGGGCACACTCATCTCGGTCCTTCTCCTGTCGACCATAAGCTCGATGATCATCGCCGGGCCGCGCATTTCCAAGGTCATCGGCGAAGACTACCGCCTGTTTCGTTGGATGGCCAAGAAAAACGCCAAAGACATTCCCTACGTGGCGATCATCACCCAAGGCCTATTCTCCATCTTCTACATCATGACCTCGACCTTCGACCAGGTCATCATATTCATAGGCTTCACCCTCAATCTTTTTACCTTCTTGACCGTGCTCGGAGTCATGGTCATGAGGATCAAGCATCCGGAGATAGCGCGGACCTACAAGACTTGGGGCTATCCTGTGACACCGATCATATTCCTGGCCATCAACATCTGGATCCTGATCTACGGCGTGCTGTACAGGCCGTACGAGTCCCTGGCCGGTCTGGGCTTCACCGCGGCCGGTGTCCTTGTCTATTTCATCAATAAGTCAATGTCCAAGGAGCCGGGTTCGGCCTAGGCATCTGACTTTCTGTTCTTTATTGATAAAAATAGTCAGTCCTCATTTGCAGGATTTAATCCCGTCAGGAAAGACGAATTCAAGCCTGACGGGGAGAAGAAACGGAAAGTGGGGCAGATTGACAGGCCCATTTGATCACAAAACCAAGAGGGGGGAGGAGACATATGACCTGTTTTGGCGACGATTTGCCCCCAGAAAAGAGAATCCACCTCGTTACTTGATTTGGCACGTTTCTTGAAGCAAGTTAAAAAGGGCGAGGACCAAATTGAGTCAGCGCTGTTTGTGGGAAGAATCAAACCAAATAGGGCCTTCGCGCAAATATAGTCGTTGGAGGAGGGGAAATAAATGACCAGAAAAGAATTTTTAAAAATGGTGGGTGCGGGAAGCTTGGTCGGGGTCGGCGCTTTGTTAGCCGCGAAGTGCTCGAGCTCCAGCTCGCCTTCGACACCGGGACAAACAAAGGATTTCACGTCCACATCGGCCAATTCGCATTCTCATACGTTCACCATGAACAGGAGCGATATCGACAGTCCTCCGGCCGGAGGAATAACCCGGGACACCTCGACGAGCGGTTCCCACAGCCACTCTGTCACTATATCGCAGTCCGAGTTGATGGCCATGCAGACGGGGGCGACTGAAACGATCACAACATCGGCTGTTAACGCGGACGGTTCCCTTCATACCCACGATTTCTCTTTCAGTAAATGGTACTGATGCCAAGTTAAGATAGCGACAGGGAGAGGGACCACTTTTTATGGGTAAGAACAAGAAGGGTTGTTCAGCTTTTTTTATAAATGAATGAAGGAGGAGATTTTGACAAGAAAAGATTTTTTGAAAATGGTCGGCCTGGGGAGCGTTGTCGGCGTCGGCACTCTATTGGCGGCAAAGTGCTCGAGCTCCAGTTCGCCTTCCCCGACGGGACAGACGAAGGATTTCACATCCTCGTCTGCCAATTCGCATTATCACACGTTTACCATGAATAGGTCAGACATCGACAGTCCTCCGGCCGGAGGAATAACGCGGGACACAGGAACGACGGATTACCACAGCCACTCTGTCACCATATCGCAGTCCGACCTGATGGCCATGCAGACGGGAGCGAGCAAAACGGTCACAACTTCAGCCGTCAACGCGGACGGTTCCGTTCATACGCACGATTTTACCTTCAGCAAATGGTACTAATCTAAGAAGCGAGATTGATCAAGCCGGAAATAGATGCTTTAGGTGCCTGGACGGGAGAATGCGATATCCTGGCGTCTAGAGATCGATAAAGAGGTTCCCGTCCTGGGTTTTGCTTGCATAAACCTTGATAGGATTCTGGGCCGGACCGCGCAGAACCCGGCCGTCTCTGACATCAAATTGAGAACCATGCCAGGGACAAGTGAGAACGCTTCCGTCCAGGTCTCCCTCAGCAAGGGGCGCTCCCGCATGGCTGCACCTGGCTTCCAAACAGATCAACTGTTCGTCAAGGTTAACCACCAATATTTCAATCTCGTTGACCCTGAACTGTTTCAGATCGTCTCTGGGCACGAGGTCTGTGTTGGCCAATTTTATCCAGGACATCGGTCCATCCGCATCCAGGAATTTAAACCACTTCGGTTTTTCAGATCGACAGCCTTTCGCATTTTTCCAGGTATTCGGCTACGGCAATGATAAATTCGGCATGGCTCCAGATCAGGGGGGAGGCCGAAAGCGCGGTGCCCAGGTAAGGGTCGACCTGTTCGGCCAGCACGCCTGACTTTAAAGCTCGCTTGGCCGTCCAGCCAAGCAAATCCAACCCGGCCTTGAGGTCTTCCAAGGAGTTCGCTCGGGCGATGTGCCACCTGGCCAGCCAGAGGGTGCAGACAAACCAGGGATTCCCGGGAACGTCCTCGTGCGTCCGATGATATTGATCATTCTGGTAGCGGGCCAGACCTCCAACGCCGGACTTGACCCAGAGATTTTCGGCCACGGCCTTCATCGTCCTTTCTACGACCTCTGCTTTGGGATCAAAGACCTCCGTCAAAAAAATGTTCGAGAGACTGCTGTCGATTCTCGAGTCGGTCGATCCGTCGGGATAAACGGCCAAAAGGAAGCGACCGAGTTCTCGATCATAGAGATGGTCCAGCATCGCCTGCTTCATGCTGCGCGCCGCTTCGATCAGTATCTCTTGTCGCCGGCTGTCATAGAAGACCTTGGCGAATTTTGCCGCTGAAGCAAGGGCCGCGCAGATGACGGCAGTCGTCGACGTGAAGACGCCCCTTTTCTCTTCCCAGATGTCAAAGGAAGGTTCGGGCAGTCCGGTTTTCCTGTCTCTCTGACTGAGGAGAAAGTCGGATGCCCGCACGACCAAGTTGGTGTAAACTTCCCCGACGAACTCCAGGTGACGGTTCTTCTGGAAATGCCGCCAGAGGGCCAGGATAACCAGCGCGGTCTCGTCCATCTGGATGGGCAGTTGTGGTCTTCCTTCGGCATCAATCAGCGGGTGCCAACTGCTGCCCACCGAACCGTCGGGGGAATACTTGTGATGGAAATAACCTTCCTCGGTGATGACCCGGTTGCAGAAAATGAAGAATGAACGCGACACTTCCTCGAAGCCCGCCTTGTCGAAAGCCATCGCCGCGACCGCCCCATCGCGGGGCCAGAGGTAGCCGTAGGTGTCGCGATTGAACAGGAGAACATCCGAATCACAGGAGGCCACGATGGCTCCCTGATGGTCGACATGGGTGCGCATCAGAAGCAGAGACGTCTTGAACAGCCTGGCGATGTCGCGAGGCAGGAGACCCAGGTTGACTTGCCCGTTGTTCACCCAGGCGCTCCAATAGTTTTCGGTTTCGATGCACATCTGCTCGACCCCGACCTTTTTCAGCTTCGCATCCAGTTCTTTGACTTCCGGCAGACCCGTTCCGCAGGCGATCCAATAGTAGACGCTCCCGGCTGCCTCCGGTTCGAGCTCGAGCTTGAGCGAGACGGCCGAATCCACCGACCCCTGGGCGATCGGATTTCCTTCCAGAACCCCGTCTTCCGCGTCCCGCCAGGTGCCTTCCCGACCAAAAGACTCCTTGTAGCCGGTTGAAAACTGATCAAGGCCGGCATTGTCTTCGGTCATCCCGTTGATGAGAAAGTAGCGTTTCCTTTTATAGTGGACGATCGCCCTGAGCGCGGGCTCGAACATGGCCGTATCTCCGGTGTCCACACCGTAGATGTGAAAATCCTGGGAAAAGAAAATTCTGATTTCTCTCTTCCGCGGGGCTCTGTTCGTGATCGTGACCTTCCTCATGTAGAGGTTATGAAAATGATGGACGGCGTCATTCATCTCCAACTCGATTCCGAGCTCCTTGGAGCCGGCCTGGTATCGTCCGACAATTGTTTCCGGAAGGTACGTCATGGAGATGTTCCAACCGTCTCCGACCCAACCGAAGCGGCCTTCCGTCCAGACCCCCATTCTGAATTCATGACCGACGACGTGATTCTCCAGCCCGACGTTGGGGAAAAAGAAGTCCCTTATTCTCAGCCGGTTGTCCAGGAGAACAGTCAACCTTCCGTTACCCAACACTATTTCTCGTGGCATTTTGGAACCGGCTCCTGGCGCGAGCCCCTCTTAGAGGGCAAACTCCTCCCTCTTCAAATCTTTAAAGAAGGATTCCGAAGCTATTCCTTAAATTTGTCAGGGAACTGCTTCACGATCCCTTCGGTCATTGCGTCCGCGAACATCAGCATATGAGCGTGCCCCTGATCGTAGGACGCGATGTCACCGGCCCAATCCTTCTTGAGTCTGCTCACTACCTCATTGGTCGTGTAATCCAGATGCTTGTGCAGCATATCAGTGAGGACAGCCTTGGGCCAATGAGGGTTGGCTCCGCTCAAAAAAACGGCGATTTCATCCGCGTTAGCGACCCATTTTTTCTGGGCTTTCGGCAGTTCCATGGTGTTGTTCGTCTGAGCTGCCTTGACGACCTCGGTCGCGATCAGGATATGATCTCTGAGCAGCCCGGCCAATTTTTTGCCGGCTTCTTCTCCGTAGAACGGTTTGACCGCATCACCCAGGTCGTCCTGGTTTCGCAGAAGTCGCTCGGCCACCTTTCCCGTGTCTTCAAGATTCGCCAGGGCGCTGACGATATAATTTCTTGTCCACGTGATGTGGTCTTCCCAGAGCTTCCGCACATCCATTCTCAGCTCGACCACGGATTTTGTGAAGTGCATCGGACCCGACATTTTCATCTGCTGATCGCGGGTCCCAATATTGGGAGATGCAGCGATAGCGTTCAAGACAGAAAAGACCAAGAGCCCGACAATAAGAAACTTTTTCAATCCAACCTCCTTTGGTGCGTTGGTTCTTGTTCCCCTAGCCCAAATAAAATCTTCAATATTTAGTTTAGAATACTTGGATCGGCCAGACAAATCGGTTGCGTCCATCGCCTGATTGTCGGACGATCGAGTCCCTCGACTTGACCGCTCCTGATTGGCCGTGGGACAATGAATATAGAAGATGGGTAAGACACTGGCGGAAAAGATCCTCGGGGCCCACGCAGGGCACGATGTCCGTCCAGGCCAATTCGCCATCGTTCGGGTCGACCTGGCCTATGTCCAGGACGGGACCGGGCCTCTGACCATCAGCCAGATGGAAAAGATGGGATTGTCCAGGCTGGCCCATCCGAATCGGACGATTGTCTTTCTTGACCACGCTTCCCCGAGTCCCCGACTCGAACTCTCGAACGATCACAAGCTGCTGCGCGACTTCTGCCGGAGGACCGGCGCCGTCCTCTCCGACGTAGGCCAGGGGATCTCGCACAACGTCGCCAACGAGGAGTATGCCAACCCCGGAGAAGTCATCGTCGCGGCGGATTCCCACACCTGTACGAACGGCGCCATGTGCGCCTTCGCCACGGGAATGGGTTCAACGGATGTCGCCGTGGCCATGGCCCTCGGCCACACCTGGATGCGGATCCCGGAGAGTTGGAGGGTAGCCGTCAAGGGAACGTTTCCGAAAGGGGTCTACGCCAAGGATTTTATGCTCAATTTTATCGGGACGATCAAGGCCGATGGGGCCGTTTATAAAGCTCTCGAATTTGTCGGCCCGGCCATGGATTCTCTTTCTCTGGCCGGCCGTCTCACGATCGCCAACATGGCCGTCGAGTGCGGAGCTAAGGTCGGCCTCTTCAACTCCGACGAACTCACCCGTCAGTACCTCGACAGGCTGGGCCGGCGGGAAGAGTATCTTCCCCTGAGCGCCGATCCGGACGCTCTTTACGAAAGAGTGTTGGAGTTTGACGTCGGCGGCTTTGAGCCGATGATGGCCTGCCCGCATTTTGTCGACAACGTGAAACCTATCCGCGATGTCGAGCCCATCCATGTGGACCAGGTCTTCATCGGGACGAGCACCAACGGCCGCCTCGAAGATTTTCATCAGGCCGCGGCCATCCTCCAGGGAAAGTCCGTGGCTTCCGGAACCCGCCTGCTGGTGACTCCGGGTTCGCGCCGGGTTCTTCTCGAAGGGCTGACAGATGGAACTTTCCAGATATTCGCTCAGGCCGGAGGCATCATAACCGGACCCGGCTGCGGGGCCTGTGTCGGCGTTCACGAAGGAGTTTTAGCTGACGGGGAGGTCTGCGTCGCGACACAGAACCGGAATTTCAAAGGAAGGATGGGCAACCCCAATTCATTTATTTACCTTGCGAGTCCCGCATCGGCTGCGGCGGCGGCGATCACGGGCAGGATCACTGACCCGAGGGATTTTCTCTAGCGGAGGGCGAGGGGCCAAAATGGAGACGTTGAGAGGGAGGGCCTGGAAGTTCGGAGACGGGATCAGCACGGATCACATCGCTCCGGGCAGGTTTTTTTACCTTCGCAGCAATCTTCCCGAGCTGGCCAGACACGTCCTGGAGGATGCCAGACCGGATTTCGCCTCGCGCGTCCGCCCCGGCGATTTTCTCGTTGGAGGGCGGAACTTCGGCCAGGGCTCGAGCCGCGAGCACGCTCCGACGATCATCAAGCTCTCTGGCGTCAGCGCGGTCATTGCCAAGACCTTCGCCCGAATTTTCTTTCGCAATTGCATCAATGTCGGGCTCCCGGCGATCATTCTCGACACGGACGGAATCGACGAGGGGGACGAGCTCGAACTCGATCTGATGGCCGGGATGCTCTCTGACCTAGCCAAAGGCAAATCCTATTTTTTTCCGCCGCTTCCAACCGTGATGGGAAATATTCTTAAGGACGGCGGGCTCGTCGAGCACATTAAAAAACACGGAGATTTCAAGATTGACTGATACAAACGCGATAAGTAACTTCGCGTGTTCAAGGTTGAGCCGGATGCCACCCTTGAACGGAGATGTCGCATGAGTTATTGCGTTTTTATCGGGAACATTCTGGACCTTCATGACCTGGCAGAGCAAAGCCCATGTTCAAAATAAAGAATACCCTCAAGCATGAAATCATCGTCCTGGGAGCAGGATTGGCCGGAATGTCCGCTGCCCTCCGGGCCAAGGGGCGCGGCACGGATGTGGCCGTCCTTTCCAAGGTCCACCCGGTCCGCTCCCACTCCGGCGCCGCCCAAGGCGGGATCAACGCGGCCATTAAGCCCGATGACGATTGGAAGGACCATATGTTCGACACGGTCAAAGGTTCGGGTTACCTGGCCGATCAGGACGCCGTTCGAATTCTGTGCTCCGAGGCGCCGGAGACCGTGTGGTGGCTGGAGTATCTGGGAGCCCCGTTCACCAGGCAGGCCGATGGGACTCTTGCTCAGCGCGCCTTCGGCGGCCAGCGCAGGAATCGCACCTGTTTTATCGCTGATCACACCGGCCATAACCTCCTGCACACGATTTATGAGCAGCTCCTCCGGAGCGAAGTCGCCGTTTATGAGGAGTGGCTGGTAACGGACCTCCTCGTGGCCGATAAAAAATTCCGCGGGCTCCTGGCCATTGACCTAGTCAAGGGAGAGATGAACTGCATCCAGGCGAAAGCCTGCATCCTGGCCACCGGGGGCGCCTGCCGCATCTTCGGCCAGAGCTCCAACGCCCTCATCAATACCGGAGACGGCCTGGCGCTGGCCTACCGGGCCGGGCTGCCCATCGAGGACCTGGAGTTTTTTCAAATCCACCCCACGGGCCTCCCCAACGGGATCCTGATGACCGAGGGGATTCGAGGAGAGGGAGGATACCTGCTGAATGCCTCCGGTGAGAGGTTCATGAAAAACTACGCCCCGCAGTTCATGGAATTGGCCCCCCGCGACCAGGTCTCGCGCGCCATTCAGACCGAGATCAACGAAGGGAGAGGAATTGACGGCAAGTACGTGTATCTGGACCTCCGTCACTTGGGGCAAGAAAAGATCATGTCGCGCCTGCCGCAGATCCGGGAGCTCGCGATCCACTTCGGCGGCATTGACCCGGTGACCGAGCCGATCCCGGTCCGGCCGACGGCCCACTATACGATGGGCGGGGTTGACGTTGATGTCAAAGGCCGGACCGAGGTCGAGGGGATTTTCGCCGCCGGAGAATGCTCCTGTGTCTCGGTGCACGGTGCAAACCGGCTGGGAGGCAATTCCCTTCTCGAGACCGTGGTCTATGGCCCGCGGGCGGCTGAGAGCGCCGCCGAGTTCGTCAAGAATAGCCCATGGGCGCCTTTGCCCGCTGATCAAACGAAGGCTGAAGAGAATCGTCTCTCCAGGATTCTCGCCCGAGACTCCGGAGAGCGCTCGGCCGACATCAAAAAAGCGATGGAAGAAATTGTCCGCTCCAGGTTTGGCTTGTTCAAAGACGAAGCAGGAATGATCCAAGGCCTGGAAAAGCTCAGGGAACTGCGGAGCCGCTTTGAGTCTGTCTTCGTTCCCGATAAAGGGGCCCTTTTCAACCAGAGCTTCGTCCACGCTCTTGAGCTCGAGGCGATGCTCGACGTCGCACTCATCCAGGCTGAGGCTTCCCTGCGCCGCAGGGAAAGCCGCGGCGGGCATTTCCGGACCGATTATCCCTTGATGGACAACCGGAATTTCTTTTATCATTCGATCGTGCGCCGAGGCCGCGGCGGCGAGCCGGAATTCTCGACACGTCCTGTCACCGTCGAAGATATCCCCATCGAAGCGGAGGTGAAATACTAGATGAATGTGACTTTCAAGATCAAAAGGACGTCTCCGGACCGCGGAAATGGATTTCGATGGCAGGAATTTCCCCTGACGGCGGAGCCGGGCACGGCCGTGCTCGCCGGCCTCTATGAGATCCAAGACTACCAGGATGGGACGCTGGCCTTTCGCTATTCTTGCCGCGGGGCCATCTGTGGCTCTTGTGCCATGAAAATCAACGGCGTCGCGGCTCTGGCCTGCAAAACCCAAATCAGCTCGGCCGTCCAGGAGAGCGGCACAGTGGTCCTCGAACCTCTCCTGAATATGCCCGTGATCAAAGACCTGGTGGTCGACCAAGGACCTTTTTTTGAGGAGATGAAGAAAACATATCCCTGGCTGATCGAGAGGCACCAGCGAAAGCCCGATGAGCCGGTGGACTATGCGGCGGGCAAATCCGAGCAAGAGTTGGACCAATGGAATCGCTCCGCTTATTGCATCAGATGCCAGGCCTGTTTTTCGGACTGCCCGAAGCGGCGTCAGGACCAGAGTTTTATCGGCCCGGAGGCTTGTGTGGAGATCTATAAGCGGGTCTACGACCCCCGGGAAGCCGAGATCCCCGCGAGGCTCAAGCGGGCCGGAGAAAAGGGCGGGGTCTTCGACTGCGCGAGATACAGCAACTGCGTCAAGGTCTGCCCCAAGGACGTCCGACCGATGCGGGCGATTTTGTTTCTTCAAAAGAGATTCGAGAGGGAGAAATAGGATGTCAAAAACCCGCCGGGAAAGGGATTTCCTGGGAGAGCGCGAGATCCCGGCAGAAGTCTATTGGGGGATTCAGACGCTGCGGGCCATGGAAAACTTCCCGATCAGCGGCCTTCGTTTCGAACCCGAGTTTATCCAAGCCATGGCCGTCATCAAAAAGGCGGCGGCTCTCGAGAACGCGGCGGCAGGCCGTCTCGACCGCGAGAAAGCCGGGGCCATCGTCCGGGCGGCCGAAGAGGTCATCGAAGGGAAACACCTCGACCAGTTCGTTGTAGATGTCTACCAAGCCGGAGCCGGGACGAGTTTCCATATGAATATGAACGAGGTCCTGGCCAACCGCGCCGCGGAAATCCTGGGCGGAAAGCGAGGCGACCACGACCTCGTCCATCCCAACGACCATGTCAACCTGGGGCAGTCGACCAACGACGTCTTCCCGAGCTCCATGAGGCTCGCGGCGTTGCGACGACTCGGAGATCTTTTCCCCGAGCTGGATCTTCTCGCCGGGACGCTCGAGGTCAAATCGCAGGAGTTTGGAAACGTGGTCAAGTCGGGCCGCACTCACCTTCAGGACGCCGCACCGCTGACCCTCGGGCAGGAATTCGGCGGCTATGCCGGGGCCGTCCGCAGGTGCAAAAATCATCTGCAAGAATGCGCGGATTTTCTGCGTGAACTGGGCATCGGAGGGACCGCGGTGGGAACTGGGGTTCTGACTCACCCCGGGTACCGGGAAGGTGTGATCAAAAGAATATCGGAGTTCATGGGCGGAGAAATAGGAAGGCTGCGCCTGTCCGGCGATCTTTTCGAGGCCACCCAGTCAAACGCCCCTCTCTCCATAGTCTCCGGGGGCTTGAAGGCCCTGGCCCTGGAACTCATCCGCATAGCCAACGACCTGCGCCTGCTCGCGTCGGGACCGTTGACGGGCCTGGCCGAAATCGAACTGCCGGCCGTGCAGCCCGGGTCCTCGATCATGCCGGGAAAGGTGAATCCCGTCATGGCTGAGGCCCTGGACATGGTCTGCTTCCAGGTCCTGGGCAACGACTTGACGATTGCGGCCGCCGTGCAGGCCGGCCAACTCGAGCTCAACGTCATGATGCCGGTGATCAATTTCAACCTCCTCCAATCGATCAAGATCCTGACGAACGGCTTGAGGGTTTTCACAGAAAGGTGTGTCAAGGGCATCAAGGCGGACGCAGGCGTCTGCCGCGATTACGCTCGCAAAAGCGCTGGTCTGGCAACGCTTCTGAGGCCGATTCTCGGCTACCACGGAGCTTCGGAATTGGCTCGGGAAGCGCTCCGGGAGGGAAAATCAATCGTCGAACTCGCGCAGCAAAAGGGCTTGCTCACAAAAGAGCAGGTTGAAGAATTGATTTCCGTTCGAAATCTCAAGCCCGAAAATAAGAGGGGATGATTCAAGAACAACAGGATATGCAGAGGCGGGATTTTCGCATTCTTTTCAGCACCCGCACTCTGAGATTGTTCGCCTACGGATTCCTTTCGGTTATCTTGGCCCTTTACCTTGCTCAGGTCGGCTTGAGAGAGGCCCAGATCGGCCTCCTCCTCACCTGTACCCTGTTGGGGGACGCAATCATCTCATTGTGGATCACGACCAGGGCAGACCGTATGGGAAGGCGGAGGATGCTCATTCTCGGCGCCGCCCTGATGGTCCTTGCCGGGATTATCTTTGCATTCAGCCACAGCTTTATTCCCCTCCTGATCGCGGCCACGATCGGAGTGATAAGTCCCAGCGGGCTTGAAGTCGGGCCATTCTTGTCCATCGAACAGGCGGGCCTGTCGCAGATCGTGAACGCAGAAAGGCGCACCCATACATTCGCTTGGTATAACCTGAGCGGCTCCTTTGCCACGGCCTTAGGTGCGCTCTCCGGTGGAGGGCTGGCCCAGCTCCTGCAGGTCCACGGCTTGACCGCGCTCGGAAGTTACCGGGTCGTCGTCATCGGTTATGCTGCCATAGGGCTCGTTTTGGGCTTATTTTTTGTCTTCCTTTCGCCCCTGGTCGAGGTTCACCCGGCAGGAAGCTCTTCCGCGTCCGTCTCAGCGGCCAAGAAGCGTTTGGGCCTTCACCGTTCGTGGGGAGTCGTGATCAAGTTGTCAGCGCTTTTCTCCCTGGACGCCTTCGCCGGTGGTTTGGTTCTCCAGAGCATCCTTGCCTATTGGTTTTACGTCCATTTCAAGGCGCCGCCGGCGCTCCTGGGAGGCATTTTTTTCGGCGCCAACATCCTCGCGGGCCTCTCTGCCCTGAGCGCCGCAAAAATAGCCTCCAAGATCGGATTGATCAGGACTATGGTCTTCACTCACGTCCCTTCGAACATTTTCTTGATCCTGGTTCCCCTCATGCCCAACCTTCCATTGGCTATCGCCCTTCTTCTCCTCCGCTTCAGCATCTCCCAGATGGACGTTCCCACCCGCCAATCCTACACCATGGCCGTTGTGGATCCGGATGAGCGTTCCGCGGCGGCTGGCATAACCGGGATCGCCCGCACCACGGGAGCGTCCCTTTCGCCGGTTTTAGCGGGAGCGTTTCTGGGGCGGCAAGCGCTCGCGAGCTTTCCGTTCTTCCTCTCCGGCGCGCTCAAACTTGTTTATGATCTGCTTCTTTACCGTAACTTTCGGAACATCAACCCGCCGCAGGAGATTCAGGGTTTTGCCAATCAGAACAAATAGGAATTGAAGCACATCCCTGCGCACCTCGCATCATCACGGAATCAAAACGATCTTGCCGTATGCCCCCGGCGTTATGATGTCGTGGTGGGCCCGGGGCGCGTCGGCCAGGGGAATCTCTTTTCCCACCACGGGTTTGATGGTCGCGTTCTCCAGTCCCGCACCGAGAGCGGCGTAAATGCCCGCGCGTTCGACCTCAGATATATTAAATAAAAGAACACCCAATATGGAGGCATCGCGGGTCATGGCGTCGCGCGGGTCTATTTCCACACGACCACGGCTCCCGATGATAGCCAGCCGCCCGCCAAAGGCCAGGGCTTTCAGGTCGAGTCCGAGGTTGATGTTGGCAAGCATCTCAAGGATGATGTCGACACCGCGGCCTTGGGTCAGCGCGAGGAGCTGCTCGATATGGTCCGGGGCTTTGTGGTCCAACACATTCTGAGCCCCTTGCCGGCAAACCAATTCCCTTCCCCTCTCGGTGCCTCCCGTTCCGATGACCTTCAATCCGGCCGCGACCGCCAACTGCACGGCGGCAATGCCCACTCCTCCGGTCGCCCCGTGGACGAGGACGGTCTCTCCCGGTGTCGCCTTGGCGCGCTGAAAGAGAGCCCGGTACGCCGTGGCGTAGGGAACATTGACCGCGGCCCCCTGCGCGAAGGAGACGATCTCCGGCAAGGGGTGAACCTGCAACTCGTCGCAAAGGGCCTGTTCGGCATAAGCTCCGGTGAGGGTGCCTGAAGTATAGACGCGCGCCCCCACCTTTACCCGGGCCGTGCCTTCGCCGACCGATTCCACAACTCCGGCCGCGTCTGAACCTGGGGTGTAGGGCAAAGCAGGTTTTCGGGCGTATGTGCCGGACCGCACGTAAGAGTCGACAGGATTGACTCCCGCCGCTTTCACGCGCAAGACCAGCTGGTTTGGACCCGGCCGGAGGTCTGGGACATCCGCCAAACGCATGACCTCGGGAGGTCCGAACTCCTGAACTCGAATCGCCTTCATGATTCCCTCCTGGATCTCTTCGCTCGTACAGGCACGATGATCGGCCGCGGGCAGAAAGCCGCCCAGGTCCTACTCCGAGGATTCCTCTTTTGTTTGCGTCGGACTAACGTTCAAGATGATACGGGGGATGCCGGCCTGGTTCATCTTGCCGTTGAGCTCTGCCAGATCCTCGTCAACAAGCCTCTGGATCGCCTGGGCTGTCTCGTCGATCAAACTTGCGAGGGCCTCGAGGTCTTTCTTCTGATCTTCGCTGGGCGGAGACGTATATTCTTCAAGATCACGGGTCAGCAGACCAAGCCTCTCCCCGATGGTCGGGGGAAGCACCTCCAAGGGCGGACCCGCCCACCCTTCAGGAAGAGGCGGCGGCACAAATCGTCCGCGGAGCTCTGTTGCTTTCTTCAAGAGCACCTCCGCGGCTGCCTTGATCTCATCCGGCATCTTCGGCACCTCGGCTTTCTTCCATTCATCCAGCGCCTCCGTGAGAACGTTCTTGAGCCTGCTCACCGTCTGGAAGCTGCGAACCGATCTTCCGTTGAGCTCATAGGCTCGCAGGACGGATTTGCGGCGCTCGGCCCGGTCGGCAGGGGAAATCTCGATCCTCGGGTCTTCTTCCACCGTCACAGACTTCGCCGCGCTGGACTTCTCCAGAGTCACGGCCACAGTGTACGTCCCGGGATCGACAAGAGGGGTGGACAACATGCCTCTCCCGCGGTAGCCGAGCTCTTTCTGCATCTCCTTCTTCTCGTCATCGCTCAGCTTGACGGGCGGGTCGTAGCGCAAGTCCCAGGCGAGACGATTGATGCCCGCCTCACCCGAGGTCTCGATCTCCCGGATTTTTTTGCCGGCTTCGTCCGAAATTGTTAAGTGAACCTTCTTGTCCTCGGCCGGCTTCGCCTTGAGGTAATAGTTAATGATCGCTCCATAGGGAGGATTCGGCCCCACGAACATCTTATGGCCGGTTGAACCTTTGTGTTCGAACAGTCGCCAGGAAATCGCGGGCCGCATATCAAAAAGATGGAGGTCAGTCGCCAGGACCGTTTCTGTGATTTTTTCGAGGGGCGTGATGTCGTCCAGCACCCAGATAGAACGGCCGTGCGTTCCGAAGATAAGGTCGTTGTCCCGAGGGTGGATGGCGATGTCATCGACCGGTACGGTGGGCAAGTTCATTTTGATGGGCGCCCATTTGGCACCGCGGTCAAAAGAGACATACGCTCCATACTCCGTGCCGACAAAAAGCAGGTTCGGGTTGCGATCGTGCTCACGGATGACGTTGACAATCCCGTTGTTGCGCGGCAGATCACTTGAAAGATCCTTCCAGGTCTCGCCGAAGTCTGCTGTGGAAAGGACATAAATTCCGAAGTCGTTCATCCGGTGTCCGTCAAAGGTCGCGTAGGCCGTTCCTTCGCCGTGGCGGGAAGCAACGACCCGGCTCACATAAAGGTAGGTGCCCTTCGGCAATTTGGGCACGCGGTCAGCCGCGTTCCGCCAGGTCTTGCCGCCGTCGCGGGTCACCTGGAGGTTTCCGTCGTCCGTCCCTACCCAGAGGACATCCGGATTCAGCGGGGATTCGCTGATTTCGGTAATGCAGGGCCAGCTCTGGACCCCGTCATGGCGCGAGCGCGTTTTGCCGTCCGGGACCTTGCCCATGACGGGGACGGTATCCCGGTTCGTGCCGGTGGTCAGGTCGGGGCTGATCCTGGTCCAGGAGTCGCCGCGGTTTTCTGAGCGGAAAAGGAACTGAGCCCCGTAATAGATTCTCTTTGGATTATGTGATGAGATGACGATAGGAGAATTCCACTGGAAACGAAGGCGTTCGCCTTCAGCTTGGCGCGGCCGGATCGAGTGCGCTTCCGTCGTCCGCAGGTCGCGGCGGAAGACATACCCGTCCTGCGATTCGGCGTAGACCGTGTTCGGGTCGGTGGGGTCGACTTGAACATAGAATCCGTCTCCTCCCCCCACACTGAACCAGTCTTCGTTCGTGATCCCGATACTGTGGCTCGTCCGGCTCGGGCCGCCCCAGTTCCCATTGTCCTGAAGGCCGCCGTAAATCCAGTAGGGCTTGCGCATATCGAGCCCGATCTCGTAAAACTGGCCGATCGCCAGCGTGTTGACAAAATCCCAGGTCTTTCCGGCGTCATAGCTCCAATGTACGCCGCCGTCCGAGCCCACGATCATTTGATTGGAATCGGCGGGGTTGATCCACATGGCGTGATAATCGCCGTGAATGCGGTCGACCCGCTGGGTCGTGAATGTCTTTCCTCCGTCTTCCGAGTAGGACATCGGCGCGCCGAGAACCCAAATGCGCAGGTCGTTATTCGGGTCGACCCGGATGACGCTGTAATACATCGGTCGTGGGTTCGTGCTACTCATCTTCGTCCAGGTCTCGCCCTTGTCCTCGCTTCGGAACGTCCCGCCGTTGATGTGCTCGACCGTGGCGTAAACGATGTTCGGGTTGCGCAGGTAGATGCAGAGTCCGATGCGGCCCGTCTCGCTCGCCTCCTCCTTCTCGTAGGGAAGCCCCTTGGTCAGCTTTTTCCAGGTTACGCCGCCGTCAGTTGTCTTGTAAATGGCGCTCCCCGGTCCGCTGCCGTTGAATCCAAAGACCGTGCGTCGCCGCTGGTAGGCGGCGGCATAGAGCGTGTCGGGGCTCTGCCGATCCATGGCGATATCCACGACTCCGGTGTCGTCGTTGATGAAGAGGACATTCTTCCAGGTCAGGCCTCCGTCCGATGTTTTGAAGACCCCGCGTTCATGATTCGACCCCCAGAGGTGACCCAACGCGGCCACGTAGACCACATCGGAATTTGAGGGGTGGATGGCAATCCTACCGATGTGCTCAGTGTCCGTGAGCCCCATCTGATGCCAGGTGCTGCCACAGTCAGTGGATTTATAGACCCCATTTCCCCAGGAGGAACTTTGTCGATTATTCTGCTCGCCCGTCCCGACCCAGAGAATCGAAGGATCCGAAGGCGCAAGCGCCAGGGCGCCGATCGTGGAGACAGCTTCCTTATCGAAAATCGGCCCCCAGGTTGTTCCCGCGTTGATCGATTTCCAGACTCCGCCGGAAGCGAGGGCCATATAAACGATCTTGGGGTTTGATTCGACGACCGCGAAATCGTCCACTCGTCCTCCCATGTTCGCCGGTCCTATCTCGCGGAATTCCAGGTTCTCGATGGCGGTGGCATAGGTCGGAGCCAGCGCGGGAAGCGGCTGCTTTGCGGGTTGAGCTTTTGCCGGTTGCTTTTTTTGAGCTTGCTCATGACTCTGTGATCCCGGCTGCCCGGTGCGCTCCGAGTTCTGGAGCGAAGCGTGCAGGGATCCCACGACCGCAACGATCAGGAAACACGGGAGCGCCCACTGGCGCCACCGCCTGGCACACCCAATTATGCGTTTGAGACCGGAAATCTTTCTCCCCACGTTCAGACCTCCTTCTGAGATTTCACCGTTTTGCTTCTATCCGGCCGCAAATATATCTCTTTTCGGAAAGACGAGTCAATCCGAGCGAAGTCTGTTCTTGAAGTCAGGGAACCCTTGATATTTGTTCTGACTTTCGTTAAATATAGAAAAATAAAGCCCGAGGACGGAGGTTAGAGAATGATAAAGAGGCGAGAGTTCATAAAAGAAACTGCGGTTGTGGCTGGGGGAACGATTTTGCTCGGTAGTGCTCTCCTGGGGAGAGGCGGCGGAGAGCGGTCCGGCAGAAGCAGGGTCGTTTCAGTCGCGGCCGATGACATGCTCATCGATGGGAGCTACAACCCCGAGGCCATACATCGGGCCTACGCGGCGGGTCTCAAGGAGTTGACCGGAGAAAAAACGCTCGAAAGTTCCTGGTCATCCATCTTCTCGCCCCACGACGTGGTCGGAATCAAGATCAACTGCATCGGGGCGCCCAAAATATCTTCGTCGCTCCAATCGATCAACGAGACGATCGCCGGGCTCAAGAGCGCCGGAGTCAGAGAGAACAACATCATCGTCTGGGATCGGATGGACAGGGAATTGGCCAGGACCGGGCTGCAGATCAACAAGGGCCCGAGCGGGATTCGAGTCCAGGGAGCTTCGACGGACTGGGAAGGAGTTCTTCCCTGGGTGGAAGGATATGATAAGAGCGTCTATGTCTCATTCGAGGACGGGACACTCAAGAAATTCCGAGAGCTCATCAATCGGGACTTCACCAAAAGCGGGACGCACCGAGAAATTTTCAACTCCGTGTCCTGGCTGTGGACCCTCATCCAGATGGGAAACGAAAAGGCTCAAAAATACAGGGACGAAATCAAGAGATTGTACATGGATTATAGCGACAGCGCCGGCATCAGGAAGATAGCCGAAGAGGTCGCCAATGAATTCAAAGATGTGACCATCGAGGACGAAGAAAAGTCATGCTTTTCCCGAATCGTCACGAAGGATATCACCAAGCTGGTCAACATCGCGGTGCTCAAACACAACGAGGATAGCGGCGTGACCTGGGCTACGAAGAACATCGGCCTGGGCGTTACAACCAACAAGGTCCGTTTTCACATTGACTATTGCGCTAAGGCCATTCCGGACATCTTGAGTATGCCGTGCCTGAGGGACAAAATGGTCCTGCACATCGGCGAAGCGGCCAAGATATCAACCGTCAGTGTTGCCGGAGCCCAAATCGCCAAGGATAACCGGGTCTTCTTCAGCAAGGATCCGGTGGCTATGGACAGAATCGGACTCGAAATTCTGGAAGAAAAAAGAAAAGCACACAACCTGGATTCGATTCGAGATATAGCGACCCACGTATCCGCTTGCGCCAAAAAAGGACTGGGCACAGACGAGCTGACGAAAATCGATTTGAGAGAATTGAAAGCATGACAGCCCCCTGTTCCCTTTAAGCTGAAGCATTGAGAGTCGAGTCAGGCACTGATCCGTACGGCCAAAGAGCTTTCCCAAACGTCCACAAAAAACTTATCAGGCTTGGGTCAGATAGTATAAGTAGACCAACTTGCAGTTGATCTCAAGCGCCTCCTCAGGTCCAGCGGCGGGCACATCGGTTTTGAAAGACCGGGTCAGCCGCTCATCAAAAATTGCCTGCGGGAACCACTCCCGAAGCTTTGTGACGACCGTTTTGAAGTTTGCCGGGGCGGAGGGGGCAAGCTCGGGGCCCAGAAAGCTATAATCAAGGCCGTTCTGGAACATCTCCACGCGGGGATCAGGGGATATTTTGTCGTAAACTCTCAAGAAGTCCTCCGTACGGAGTAACTTCTTGGTGACTTTCTGGGTAACCCGGCGCATGACAGGCATGCCTCCCAGGAGCACCGTCGCCGGCAAGCTGAGCTTCATTTTTGTGGTTGAAGTCTCGTCTTGCGTGTAACTCTGCTTCCTTCCCCGAATAATCAGGAATGCGTCGGCTGCCTCAAGTCTAGCCTCGCCGCCACGCTTGTCCCAAAATATGACTTCTCTCTCTCCGGGTTTCGCGGTATGCGCCACGAAGCCGGCCGAGCGGTTTCGAAGCTCGGAATCCTTGCACACAAAGGCTACGAGTCCCGCATCCCTCGCACGCAGAGCTATCGAGTTCGCTGTATCGGCGTCGGGATACTGGGCAACGATCCTAGGAATCTCTCCGAGGAGGAGGAGGCGCGTGTCAAAGTTGTCTTTGCCCACGAGCGAAGCCACCCTCTTGACGAGGTCCGCATCGAGCGTTTTCGGTGGAGCTATGGCAACATAGACTGTATCCTCTCGATTCACTGACACATCTCCCGGCATCGTTGCCAAGCTTAAATCAACCACTCCTCGACGTCAAGAAAACGAAAATGCCCATGTCGTTCTTCGGACGGCTCGGGATTACTCATCAAAATTACTCACCTCTATCCCCAGCTTTCGTGTTATAATTTTTATGGGCATAACCGGATAATTTATGGCCTAATTTTGTGATGGGAAACGTCGTGCGAAAACCAACCATCGCTTCGGGTGCGCTTGCCGGGTTGCTCTTGACTGCCCCCCTCATCGCGGTGCTCTATCTGGCCAATCGGCTCGCCGGGCTGGCCTTCCCCCCCTTCGATGCGTTCGATTGGCTGCGCGACAAGGTCCCCGGCGGATTTCTCAACGCGGGCATTGAGGCGCTGGCCAGGACGCTGAGCGCCCTGGGGCTGAGCCTGCGCGCCACCTCCAAGCCCGCTGAGATCATCCTGGTGCTCGGTCTGTTCCTGGCCATGGGCGTCATCGCCGGGATGATTCTTTTTGCAGTCCTGAGACGAGCTCGGAACTCCTGGAGGATCTGGGTAGGACTCATCTTTGGTTCCGCTGTCGGATTTTCCTTGACCTTGATTTCCCTGAGCCTGCACAAGGGGGCGGGCATTTCTAATTTGGGCAATCCCCTCTGGACGCTCGCGGTCTTCCTCTCTTGGGGATGCGGATTTGTTTGGATCTATTGGTCTCTCGCCGGAACGGTTCGCCGACAAGAACCTTCCCGGGAAGGAACAATGACCGTCGAGAAGACGAGCCGCCGCAAATTTCTCGTCTCCCTCGGCGCTGCAAGCGCGACGATCACTGTCGTGGGGGCCGGATTAGGGAGTGTGCTGGCGACAAGAACACGCGCCGGGAAGAAAACACCGGCACTTCCTTCGAAGTCTCTCCCGAAAAGCGGTCAGGCGGCCGGCGAAGCCCTGCCGGCTGGGGAACTCCTGACGCCCGCTCCCGGCACTCGCCCCGAATACACTCCACTCGAAGACCACTACCGGATCGACATCAACCTCACCCCCCCGGTCGTGGATGGTGAGACCTGGGCGCTCCCCATAACCGGTCTGGTCAAGAACCCGGTCAGGCTCACACTTAATGATCTCATGACAAAATACGAATCCATGGATCAACTCATCACGCTGTCATGTATCTCCAACACGATCGGTGGCGACCTCATAAGCACCACGCGCTGGTCGGGTGTCAGAGTGCAGAAAATCCTGGACCAGGTCGGAGTGAAGGCCGAGGCCAGGTTCCTCGAGCTCGAATCCGCCGACGGCTTCTATGAAACGGTGCCCCTCGAGTTGATCCAGGAGGAGGAGCGGATCATGTTCGCTTACGCTTGGGACGGCAAGCCGCTGGAAGCCAAGCACGGATTCCCCCTCCGGATTTATATCCCCGATCGTTATGGGATGAAGCAGCCTAAATGGATCGTCAAAGCGAAGCTGGTGTCGGATTTCCGGCCGGGCTATTGGGTCGAGCGCGGCTGGGACAAGGAAGCGCACGCCCGCGCGACTTCGGTCATTGATACGGTCGCAGTCGAGGAAGTCGTGACCGCGAACAATGGTGAGAGGCTGGTCCCGGTGGGCGGGATTGCCTGGGCCGGAGCACGTGGAATCTCCGAAGTCGAGGTCAAGGTGGACGACGGCGAATGGGCTAAGGCCAAGCTGCGCAAGCCTCTCTCCCCCACAACATGGACGATCTGGCGGTATGATTGGCCGTTCCGGCCGGGTTCGCACACCTTTTACGTCCGCTGCCGCGAAGGCGATGGCACACCCCAAATTGAGGCGTCGGCCGGATCCTTCCCGAGCGGCGCGACCGGCATTCATCACTTAAAGAAGAAACTGCAATAGGAGTCTTCGTCGACCGTCAGAGTGCGGCCCGTCTGATCCATTTTTCGACTTTGGCGATGAGATCTTTGGGCTGGATGGGCTTAGAGATGTAATCGTGGATTCCAGAGCTCAGGCAGCGCTCTCTGTCTTCTTGCTCGGCGTTGGCCGTCAGGGCGATGACGGGGAGGGAGCCCTGGCGCTTCGGATTTCGCCGGAGAAGTTGCGCGGCTCTCAGGCCGTCCATCACCGGCATCTGCAGATCCATAAGAATGAGATCATAGGAAATCTGTTCCGCAGCCTCGACAGCCTTTTTGCCATTATCGACAACGTCCACGGTGTATCCAGCCTTCTGGAGTATCGCGACGGTGACCTTTTGATTGACAGGATTGTCTTCCGCGAGCAGGATTTTGATGGTCCTTGGACACCCAATGCCCGTGGGAACCGGGGAAGGTTCAGGAGTATCAAGGGACGCACCGTCTACCGCAGACTGGGCCTGAAACGGAACGATGAACCAGAAGCAGCTCCCGCCCCCGTTTGCTCCGTGGAGAGGGCTCGCTAGGCCGATTTCGCCCCCCATGATCTTGACCAGCTGTCTGGATATGCTCAATCCGAGTCCTGTCCCTCCGAATCTCCGCGTGATGGAGGAGTCGGCCTGAGTGAAGCCCTGGAAGATCATCTCCTGTTTCTCCGGGGCGATGCCGATTCCTGTGTCGATGACGGAAAAACGGACGAGGGCGCCTTCCTCGCTCAGGCGTTCTGGTTCAACCCTGATGGTAACGCTTCCTCGAGCTGTGAACTTAATCGCGTTATCTCCCAGGTTCAGCAGAATCTGTCGCAAACGCCCCGAATCACCTCTTAAGAGTGAGGGAATCTGAGGGTCGACTGAGCAGGCGAATTCGAGATCCTTCCCTTGGGCCCGACCGCCAAGGATTTCACACACGCCGTCCATCACCTTTTGCAATTCGAAGTCCGAGACTTCCAGCTCGACACGGCCGGCCTCGATCTTGGAGAAATCCAGGATATTGTTGACAATGTCCAGCAATGATCGAGAGCTCTCCTGAATCGTGCCGGCATAGTCTTTTTGTTGCGGACTGAGGCCGGTGTCAAACATCAAATCGGCGATTCCGACGATAGCGTTAAGGGGAGTGCGGATTTCGTGACTCATGTTGGCCAGGAAGGAACTCTTGGCCTTGCTCGCGGCCAAGGCCTGTTCTCTCGCCAGCACGAGTTCCGTAACGTCGATAACATTGAAGATGGAGCCTTCATAAACGTCATGACGATAGATCGGCTGAACGCGGATGACCGTTTTTAGACCGGAGACCTGCTTCTGAACCACGGCCTGTCCGGAATTGTGGCAGGAGGCGAAATCCTGGATGATGCCTTTGAACTCCTCGAAGGTCGCGCCCAGCTCGGACTCCCAGAGGGCTCTGCCCAGGATATCGCTTCTGGCCACATCAAAAAGCCGCAGGAAGAACTCATTCGCCTCGATCAACCGGGCCTGATTGTCAATGAAAGCAACTCCCTCTTCCATTCCTTCGATCATCGTCGAGAGCTTGTTAGCTTCTCTCTGGACAGCCTCTTCAGTGCGCTTGCGATCGGTGATGTCGTGGAGGACGCAAAATGTCCCCTGGAGTTCACCTTTAGAGTCGAGTTGCGGGGTGCGGGTGACCCAGAGGTCACGAACCTCTCCGTCGGGTCGCTGGATGCGCAGTTCATACGTGCTTGGCTGACCGGAGGGACGGTCAAACATCTCAGTCCGGAGAAGGGCAAGGTTCTTCTCGTCCACGAATTCCCGCAGCCTCCGCCCCACCAAGCTGCCTGACTCGACGCCGAGAATCTCGTGCGCGGCCGCGTTGGCAAAAATGAATTGGTCCCCGCTATCGATATGAGCGATGCCTTCCCGCAGGTTTTCGACTAGATTGCGGTACTGCAATTCCCTTTTCCTCAGCTCCCGGTCGGTCTTCCATTTGAAGACCGCCATCTCGATCATCATCCGCAGGTCTTTTTCTTCGTAAGGCTTGAGAAGATAGCCCACCGGCTCCGCGATTTTGGCCTGCTCGAGGGTTGTTTCATCGGCGTGGGCCGAGACGAAGACCACTGGAAGGCCATAAAGATCCCGGATCCGTTTGGCGGCTTCGATCCCGCTGGCATCCCCCTTGAGCCTGATGTCCATAAGGATGAGATCGGGCGAGAGCTCGCCGGCCAAGGCAATGGCCTCTTCTGCCGTCGCGGCAATGCCCGGGACGTCGTGGCCGAAGCTCAACAGCATATTTTCCGTATCTCGAGCTACGATTAGCTCGTCTTCGGCGATAAGGATCCGAACCCTATCCATTTTGAGCAGACTCCATCTTAAGCAATATTCTTCTCCCGGTTTCACGATAGGACAATCCCTGCGGCTTGGCCATCCCCATGCAGGACGATCCGGCGGGTGGTTTTTGGGGCTTTTATCTCGCCTCTAAGGGTGAGGGCGAGGAGTGTGGGACAATAAATACAGGGAAGTCGATCGATTCGCTCGCGCTCTGAGGGCTAAAATTGAATGATGATTTCAGTCCCCGGTTCCTTTTTTATTGTCATCGACCCCTCAATCTGCCTGACAAGATCCCTGATGATTTGGAAGCCGAGCGTTTTTTGTTTTTCGGGATCGAAATCTCCGGGCAAACCGATTCCCGTGTCTTTTACGGTCAATCGATATCCGGCGCCGTCTTGCTTGCTGATGCGAACGATGATCTCTCCTTTCCTTTTTCCTGGAAAGGCGTGTTTCAGTGAATTGGTGACGAGCTCGTTGATGATCAATCCGCAGGGAATGGCCCTGCCGATGTCGAGATAGACGTCTTCTGCTTCGACTTTAAAACTGATGCGGCCCCCAGGAATCTCGTAGAGGGCGAAAAGATGAGTGATCGTCTTCCTGACGTAATCAGCGAACTCGACCCGGGAGTAATCCCGCGATTGATATAATTTTTCGTGAATGAACGCTATCGATCTGATGCGACTTTGGCTTTCATTGAATATCTCGCGCGTCTTTTTGTCCGTGATGGTTTGAGATTGAAGGCGAAGCAGGCTGGAAATGATCTGCATGTTATTTTTGACCCGATGATGGATTTCGCGAAGCATGACCTCCCGCTCGTCAAGAGCGGCCTTGAGCTGCTCTTCGTCTCTCTTGCGTTGGCTGATGTCGCGGGCGATCCCAAGGATGGCGGTGACTCCCTTTATTTTGACCGGAAAAGTCATGATTTCCACCACAATCTGGCTCCCGTCCTTGCGCTTCAGCACGAACTCGTCGGGTCCCGTCGCTTCTCCCTGGGCGTTCACAGCAAGAAGATCCGCTGCCTTCAAAACTTGGTCTGGGGACAGAAGGTTTAGTTTTAGAAAGCTCGCTCCGATCATCTCCTCTCTTTTATAACCGGTGATCCGCTCTGCGGCCAGATTGCCGCCCGTGAAATTGCCCTGGAGGTCGCTCAGATAATAGGCGTCCGGGGCAAATTCAAAGATAATCTTAAATCGTTCCTCAGAGTCTTTCAGCGCCTCCTCGGCCAGCTTGCGCTCTGTTATGTCTTCATAGACTCCCAGAACACCAAAGACCTCACCGTCGGGCATCTGCAAAGGGACCTTACTCGTTTTAAGCCATATCCTGGTGCCCTGGGGAGTTGTTTGTGGCTCGACCAGGTTCAGCCTAGGCTGGCGGGACTCTATGACCCCCCGGTCGTCGGCCCGATAAATCTCAGCTTCATTCTTCCAGCCCATGGCAAAGTCGTCTTTTCCGAGAACCTCCTGCGGATGACTGAGCCCGGCATCACGAGCAAACAGAGTATTGCTGCCAAGATAGCGCAGATCCAGGTCCTTCCAAAAGACCCTGATGGGAATGGACTCGATCACCAATTGCAGGGTATCTTTGGACTGCTCGAGCTGCAGCAGGGTTTGTTGCAGCTCCTGGTGACTCTGCGAAAGCGCCTCCTCAGCCCGTTTGCGTGTGGTGATATCCACTAGGCCGCCATACAGCCGAGTTCGTCTTGGCTCCCCCGCCTCCAAAACGCAATCTGCATACGAAGCCACCCACTCAATGTGTCCGTTTTTGTGCCGAATCCGAAGTTCACAGGAGCCTGACGAACCTGGGGCCAGGTCGGTGACATGTTTCTCGAATAAAGCGAGATCTTCCTCCACGACCAGGAAGCTCCAGCAGCCATGTTCCTTAATTTCTTCGGCAGTATAACCAGTGATGCGTTCCGTGGCGCCTGCCATCCAATCGATTAAATATTCGCCGTCCGGCGAGATCATGCAAGAATAGGCAATATCGGAAATGGCAGACGATATATGGCGAAAACGCTCCTCGCTCTGGCGCAACGCATCCTCCGCCCGCTTTTGCTCCTCTCGCAGCCGTTTCTTCTCCAAAGCACTGCGTGCGGCCTGACCAAGACGGGCCGGACGGTCCTTCCAAACATAATCGTCAGCACCGCGGTGCAGCACGTCGACGGCGGCTTCCTCGCCGATCCTGCCCGACACGACGATGAAGGGGATTTCCATCCCGCGCTCGCGCATTAATTCCAAAGCACGCAGGCCGCTGAAATGCGGCAGGTGCCAATCAGCCAGAATCAGGTCAGGGATCGTTTCCAGGGCTCCCAGGTAATCCGGCTCGGACTCCACCCGCCGCCAGTCCGGCTGGAATCCTTCTTCCTCAAGACGCCGGGCCATCAACTCGGCGTCGTCGGGCAAATCCTCGACGATCAACACACGCAACGATGTCCTCATCGGTCACCTCCTTAAGCCAAGGCCGGATGCAACGAGGGCTTTTCCTAATGTTTTTGCTGCGGGACCTCGTTGATCAGCAGCCAATATAAGCCCAACTGCTTCACGGCTTCGGCAAAATTATGGAAATCGACCGGCTTCCGCACGTAACTGTTGGCCCCCAGATGGTAACCGGCAACGACGTCCTCCTCTTCGCTGGAGGAGGTCAAGATCACGACAGGGATCAATTCTGTGCGCGGGTCGGAGCGCAGGCGCTTGAGAACCTCAAGTCCGCTCAGTTTGGGAAGCTTCAGATCGAGCAGGATGCACCGCGGCATGATGCATGGATCACGACCAGTGTATTTGCCCGTGCAGAACAGGTAGTCCAACGCTTCCACCCCATCATGAGCAACAGCGATCTCGTTCACGACCTTGCTTTCCCTAAGAGCAAGCAAGGCCAGTTCCTCGTCATCAGGATTGTCTTCAACAAGCAGAATGCTATCGCTAGGCATTCGGACCTCCTAATGTGAAATAAAAAGTTGCGCCCTCGTTAACTGCCGCCTCAGCCCAGACACGCCCGCCGTGGCGGGTAACGATGCGTTTGACGGTAGCCAGGCCGATGCCCGTGCCGGGAAACTCCTGCATCCCGTGCAGGCGCTGGAACGGGGAGAAGAGCTTGCCAGCGTAGGCCATGTCGAACCCCACTCCGTTGTCGCGTACGAAGTAGACCGGGCCCTCACCCGCCATCGCGGCTTGGCCATCCCCTTCTGCCTTCTCACCAGAAGAGGAAGAAGAAGTTGGAGGAAGAGGTTGATGGAGAACGCCCAATTCAATGTGTGCCTGGCCACGCGGCCCGCTGAACTTCCAGGCGTTCTCGAGTAGGTTATGCAGCGCGATGCCGATAAGGTGAGGGTCGGCATCGACGACCATCTTCGGGGCGATGACGAATTCCACCCGCCGCTCCGGCTCGCGCTGCTGCAATTCGGCAGCGATCTCCCGCGCCACCGCGCTGAGGTCCACCCGCTGGCGGGTGAGTGCGGCTCGGACGACGCGCGAAAGGTTGAGCAGGTCATTGATCAACTGCCCCATGCGTTGGGACGCCGCCTGGATTCGGTCCAAAAAGTGCTGTCCCTCTTTATCCAATTGTTTAGAATATCGGGAGAGTAGGATTGAGCTGAAACCGTCCAGAGCGCGGAGGGGGGCGCGCAGGTCGTGAGAAACGGAGTAGGAGAAGGACTCCAGTTCGCTGTTCGTGGCCTCCAGTTGGGCGGTGCGTTCGCGGAGCGCCTCATAGAGCCGCGCGTTTTGCACGACATTCCCTAATTGTAGACCGATAGCCGTCAGAAGTTCCAGTTCCTCTGGAGGAAAGGCCCGGACACGCCGCGTCGACAGGTTCATCGCCCCGACCGGCCGACCGGCTGACAGGAGCGGCATGCTGGCCAAAGATTGCAGCTTCTCCTGAACTATATAGGAGGCTAACCGCTGTGAGGGATAATCCTGGACATCAAGGACAACGGGCTTTTTCTCAGCGGCCGCCTTGCCCGACATGCCCTCCCCAAGTTTAACATGCCGCAAATTCTCGGCAACCTCGTCCGAGACGCCGCGCACCGCGCGCAGCGTTAACGTCTCTCCTTCCGGCTCCAGGAGGTAGATACCTCCCACCTCGACGTCGAGGGCGCCCAGTGTTGCTTCGAGGGCATTAATGAGGGTCTCCTCCAAGTTCATGTATTGTGAAGTCGCGCGGCTAATCGTATAGAGCACGGAGAGCTCGCGGTTGAGGCGAAGCAATTCTTCCTGTGCCTGTTTACGCTCGACGACTTCGCGCGCCAGCTCATTGTTCGCCGCCTGGAGTTGAGCGGTACGCTCGGTGATGCGCCGCTCGAGTTCTTGATTAAGCCTGCTGATTTCTTCCTCGGCCTGCTTGCGCTGGGAAATGTCAAGCGACAGGATGAAAACGCCTTCAGGGACCGGCTCCATATTGAGCTGAAACCAGGCTTGTCTCCCGTCGGGGAAAGAGAATTTGTTCTCCATTTGGTGGGGAACACGGTTTTCCATGCAGCGTTTGAGGACGGCGAACATCTCGGTTCGCTCTATTCCGGGATATGACTCCATCATGGTATATCCCACGAATTCTTGCTTCGAACGGCGGCCGTGCTTCGCAGCGGCTTCATTGACATACACGTAGCGCCAGTCAAACCCGATGATCTGGCATCCTTCCAGCATATTATCCAGGGTGTTGCGAAACTTCTCCTCGCTCTCACGCAGGGCCTTTATCGCCGCGCGCTGCTCCGTCTGATCCCGAAAGACCAGCACCACACCGATGATTTCGCCCTTCTCACTTCGAACTGGGGCGCCGCTGTCGGCAACGGCGTATTCCCTGCCGCCGCGGGAGACGAGAACCGAATGGTTGGCCAAGCCGACCACCAGGCCATCGCGCACCACTCGGCGGACCGGGTTTTCAACTTTCTGGCGCGTCTCCTCGTTGACGATGGGAAAGACTTCCTCGAGCGGCCGACCGCTGGCCTCATCGAGTTTCCAGCCCGTGAGAGTTTCGGCCGTGGGGTTCATGAGCTGCACCAGGCCCTGAACATCCGTGGCGATAACGCCGTCCCCGACACTCATCAGTGTCGTGTGATAACGAATCTCGCTCTGCTTCAATGCCGCTTCCGTTTCGTAGAGCGTCCTGTATTGGATTTTCTGGCTCACCTGCCAAGCGACACCAGTGCCGACGGAAATGGTCATCAGCAGCATGATGAGGATGGAAAGAATCAGCACTGTTTCAAAGCGCCAAGCTGAAAAGACTTCCGCCGTGTCCACTTTAGCGACCATAAACCAAGGCGAATTCGGGATCGCTTTTAAAACCGTAAGGACCTTAACGCCCCGGTAGTCCTTGCCCGAGAAAATGCCTTCTCTGCCCAGTACCACCCTGACCGCAGGCAAGTCTTGCCGGCTTAGGGGAATGCGGAGCTTGAGTGCAGTGTCTTTCTGGTGTCGAAGTTCGTTCAGGTACAATACTGAATCTCCATCCCGACGAACGAGCAGGGTTTCGGCGCTGGGGCTCGGTGTCGGCCAAGATTGGACCAGGGGATACAGGAACTTCCGGGCGTCGCTCTGAAGGATAATCGCTCCGACCGGCTTAACAATTTTTCCGCTCGCGGCAAAGAAAGGTGCGATGATATCTATGTGCGGGGGCAGATCGCGGGGGCCGAGGTGGAGGTCGGTGAGCACGGGGCGATGCTCACGGAAGGCGGCGGCCAGGGCCTGCGCTGCGTCCTCATGCAAGATGCCGCTGTGGCCCCTGAGGCTCATGCGGACCCGTGCCTTGGCATCCACGAGCAGGACATCGTGATAATAGTAGTGCTTCTGCCGCGAGCGGAATAAGGCGAGCAGCTCTTCGGTTAAAGCGGGCCGGGGCGCCGCAGACCATCCCGCGACGGCTTCGTTTAAGAACGGACTTTCCATGAGGATTGAGGCAGCCGCCAGCCGCTCCTCCCTCCATTCCATGATCTGGCCAATCTTTAACTGCGCGACAGTCTCAAGGTTCTTCTCCGCCTCTTCTTTATGCAACCGTTCCTGCGAGACGTAGAACCAGTATCCACCGGCCAGGACGCACAGGACCAACAACGCAAAGGCGATGATCAATTTCCTTGGAAAGATCGCCTTTTTCGGACCGGAGGGGGGACCGTTCCGGGCAGGACCATCCCCGCCCTGCCTGACTCTTGCCGTAACCTTCGATGATTCCCTCATGCTATTTCCTCCCATATGGAACAGAGGAAACCTCGTTTTTCCTTCAACAGTATTTAAAGCAGTTTTGCTTAAATTCCCCTTCTATCTATGTTTGCCATGTTAGTCTTTTCCTTGAAGAGCTGTCAAGAAGGAGTCGGTTCCTTTTTCGCTTTTGGCAGGGACACAGATGCTGTTGACTCGTCCCCGAATTTCGACCCGCCTCAATTTCTGGCTGATAGCTCCAAAACACGCAAGGACTCACCGAGGCGGAGAAAGCATGGCGGGCGCCGGGACTTTCAGGTTGGCAGCGCCACGGGGATTCGAACCCCGGTCTGATGGCTGAGAACCACCTGTCCTGGGCCTCTAGACGATGGCGCCGTAGGCAAGAAAATATCAGATTGGTCCCTGGTATGTCAACGGTTTTCCCTTATTCTTGACTTGCTTTTAGGTCCCCGGTGCGGGGGTATCATGAAGGTCATCGACTTCATCTCTGACCACAAAGTCGTCGATAGGATCATCCTCCCGTGAAGTTGACGTCCGCAGCCGAGAAACCGCCGCCGCTTCAGGCCGCAGATCATGAGTTACTGATAACCGACGAGACCTCGCCCGAATGTTCTTCTTAAACGGTCCTTGACATCTCATCGAGCCGTAACCTATACTCCCCGACTATGCCTGGATGGGATCATCGAGGCCAAAATCCGTCTGCGGCCGGCGGAGCCCAAAACGAATTTCTTATGAATTGTGATGAATGGGTGAAAATTCAGCAAACTCAAAGTGAGAATAATAAAACTGTTACGAATGTATCATATTTTAAAGGAGTCCTTGATGAAAGCCTGTAAATCCGCTCTGCTATTTTTTATTTGTGCCTTGGCCGTTGTTCAGATTTGTGCGGCCAAAGCTTCGGCTTCGGATGTCGAACAAAACGTTTCATCGGTAATGAATCAGGACAGCGGTCAAACCCAGTCGAGCGAGCTATCTTCGCTCAGAGATGTCCAGATTTACAATCGCAGTATTCATATTATGGCCATGCTGCTGGTTGGTTTCGGATTCTTAATGGTGTTTGTGAAAAAATACGGCCGATCCGCGGTCACAGCAACGTATCTACTGGTGAGCACGGCAATACCTCTTTATTTTCTGCTCAGCAGTCGTGGCCTATTCGGCCCATCAAAATCAGTAGATATAGAGAAACTTATTTTAGCGGAATTCGCCGCGGCAAGCCTTTTAATATGTGCCGGCGCCGTGCTGGGAAGATTAAAAATGATTCAGTACCTCGTATTAGGCGTATTTTTCATTCTGTGCTACATGCTGAATGAATGGATCGTTTTGGCCGGCGGCCTGGGGTTGCTCAAAAGCGGCTTTGTGGATACAGGCGGTTCGATCGTCATTCATTCTTTTGGCGCGATTTTCGGGCTGGGCATTATCATAACGATGACAACGAGAAAAGAACTCGATGAGCCGATAGAATCCGATGCGGCCAGCGATCGTTTTTCAATGATTGGAAGCATGGTTTTATGGTTGTTCTGGCCGAGTTTCTGCGCGGCTCTGGTATCGCCCGAGCAAATTCCGCATACCGCGGTTAATGTTGTTTTGGCTCTTTGCGGTGCCACAATAGCAACCTATTTTTCCTCTCTATTTTTCAGAAAAGGCAAAATTTCCATCGCCGATGTTGCCAACGCATCTTTGGCCGGCGGCGTGGCCATCGGCTCTACGTGCGACCATGCCGGTCATCCGACCGCGTTTGCCATCGGGGTATTGAGCGGTGTGCTTTCTGTATTTGGTTTTGCCGTTATCCAGAGCAAGTTCCAGAAAATCCTAAAAAGCGTAGATACATGCGGCGTTCTTAACCTGCACGGCTGGCCGGGATTGATGGGTGGAATCGCGGCGGTATTTGTTGTCAAGGGCATTGACAAGTCCATCCAGTTCAAAGGGATTGGAATATCAATCTTCATAGCACTCGTTGCCGGTTATTTAACAGGAAAAATACTATTGGTTTTCGGCAGAAGAAGCAGGTCTTATCTTGACTCTGAGGAATTTGCCGACGCAGAGGGATAAATACTCGCAAATAGCCACGGAGGCATTAGGGAGACACGGGGTCTGGACCAGAATCCGGGGGAATTATCGGCGGCCCGCCAGAAGCATCTTGGCTGATGTTTCGCCTCCGTTGATGCGCCAGAGTATGGGCAGAGGCCGGTCCAGGTTTTCAACATAGTCCGGGCTGTTTTCCCAGCGGTAATTCAGGATCAAGTTGTAATCAGAGAAATGCTGCCAGCGCCGCCTCGGCAAGCCCATAACCAGGTGAAAATGGTTGGCCGGCATCCCGAGCTTGGCCGAGCTCGCCGGAACATGGTCCAGGATGACGAACGTATGCGGCCAAGTGTAATCCGAAGCATGACAGATCCGCTCGGCCAGCGCCGGCGGCAGCTCGGCGCTCCGAGCCTCATCCTGAACCATCGTGAACATCCCGCACAAGTCGGAAAATGCTAATCGCCCAGCGAGGCCTTTGATACCCTTTGGTGATAAGAAGCCCACTGAGAATCCGAGACCCGGAAAATAGGACTCCACCGCCTTGAAGAGAAAATGCTTGTCCGCATAATCCAGCGAAGCCGAGCCGGAGTTGTTGCCGTCGATAAACCCCCTCTCCATCCAATGCTCTTGGGCATAGGGCGCGAGGTCGAGGCCGAGGAGGCGCGCGTTTTCTTTGATCTCCCAGGGCTCGTAGACCTTCCGGAAATCCATGAACAGGGTAGGTTTCCCGCCCGAAAGATAGCAGTGAGAGATCATCGTCAGCAGGCCTTGGATATCATTTTCTGTTGAGAAGGGCATGACCGTCTTTTTGCCTGTGTGGTCCTCGGTCGAGTTGAAGAGCGATTCGGCGATGTCGGCGGTCGAGAGCGGAGTCCCGCGCCGGTCCGAGCCCCAGGCCAGCTGGTTCGTCCAGCCGCCGCCGACGGCGTTGATCTCCCGCATGTAGTTCCGGATGATGAGATAAAGGGCCAGTCCCTCGTCGAGTTTCCTTTTGTCCTCCGGCTTCAGAGCGGCGGGCTTAACGTCCCGGCCTGTGTACACCGCCTTTCTGAACTCCAAAATCTCCCGGCTGTTTGCAAAAATCCGGCCTTTGAATTTCACATTGACAATCCAGTCACGAAGCTCGTCCAGCTCATCGGGGTCGTAGCCGCACTTCTTGCGGAGCATGTCGGCAAAGATCTTCATGGACTCTCGTGTCGATTCAAGCCCGAAAAAGCGCCGGGCCGCGTGGACATGGTTAAGAGCGGTCTCCATCTGCATCGAGTCGGTATCCACGGCCAGGAATCTCTTCCCTCTAAGAACCACCGAAGTGAGGACCGCATAAGCCAGGTCGACGATCTCCTCTTTAGTTTTGTCATCAAAATCAGGGTTTATTCCGGTCTCGGGCATGCCCCCGATGACCATCGGACAGAGGCGTCCCGTCTGGGCAAAAGCGCCAACCAGGGAATCGATGCCCACGACACCGGGCTTGGGGGCATTGTTGCCTCCCACGCAGGCGAGCGGCGTTGTCGGAGGAAAATGAGCCGTCAGGGCCATCGCGCTCTTGCCCGGAAAGAACCAAGTATCCGGGACGATGAAGAGAGCCCCAACGCCGGCGTCTTTCATCTCCAAGGCGCCGAGATCAGCCCTGGCTTCGCTATCGACCAAACGGGAGCAGGAGAAGACGTTCGGCGGGCTGCCGTCCGGCAATTTCAGCCGATCGGCCAGCAACCTGGCTGTTCGGAGCCCGATGTTAAAGGCTCTTTTTCGCGCCTCCTCCGCGATCCGGGGGTCGCAAGGGACAAAGACTCCCAGGGTGGGAATCCCGGCTTTTTTCTTGGCGATGAAAGGCATGGCCCTTTCCTTACTCCTTGAGCTGCCTGCCCAGAGCGCGGGCCACCAACACTGTGCAGGTCGAGCTGTCGACTCCGCCGGAGAGGGCGGAAATTGCTTTTTCCGAACCCGCGGTTCTCTTGATCTCCTTGATCTGTTTTTCGATAAACTTTTTTGTCTCCATCCACTCCTCCTTTTGTTAGGTTCCAGAAATCATACAACAAAAATACTGAGCCGTAAACTACATGCAGGGAACGGTGAGAGGTAAGGAGTGAGGGGCAACCATGATAGAATTCCGTAGAAATCACGTCTTTTTTTGGGCGTTTCTTTTACCCCTTACCCCTGACTCCTTACTCCTGACTGCTTGTGTGGTCCCCTTTTGGGGTGAAAAAGAAGCGGCGAAAATCATCCCCCCGACCACCCGGAAAGACGATTGACAGCAGGACTGCCTGGCCGCACGATGAACAGCGGAGGGCCACCCTCAACTCATCCAAGGTTGTGGCGTTAAGGGAGCAGGAGGCCAGCGAGCTAACTTCTCCCGGCCCTCCTTATTCCATATCCAAAAGGAAAAGAAGGTTTCTTTGGAGGTATTCTTTTGGGTCCAGTCGCCGACGTCATTTGCTTGCCCCGCACTATATATTGCGTCCCTCGACTTCATAAATACGACAGCTAGATGAGATTGTCAAGCTTTATTTATTTTTATATGATAATCGTTTGAAGATTTGACCAGGAGGCAGGTTTTGAGACAAAAAGCGATTCTGGCATGCGTAATTATTCTTTGCGTATTCCTGGCACAAGGGGACCTATCAGGTGCTTCGAAAAACCAAGATAAGAAGATCCGCGAACTGACCAGGCCAATCACTTCCCAATTGATCAAGATTCAGGAGGATATCCACTGTCACCCTGAGCTTGGCTTCCAGGAAAAACGAACAGCCTCGATCGTCGCCGATTACCTCCAAAAACTCGGCCTGGAAGTCCGGACCGGGATCGGCGGGACGGGGGTTCTCGGGATCTTACGGGGCGGGCTGCCCGGCCCCGTGGTCGCCATGAGGGCGGATATGGACGCTCTTCCCATAACCGAAGCGACCAACCTCCCCTATGCGTCGAAACAAAAAGTGAACCGGGAAGGTCGCGAGGTCGGGGTCATGCACGCCTGCGGTCACGATTTTCACACGACCTGGCTGCTCGGCGTCGCCGACGTGCTCTCCAGGCTCAAGATGCAACTTCCCGGAACAGTGCTCTTCATCGCCCAACCGGCCGAAGAAGCGGGAGACGGAGCCAACGAAATGATCAAGGACGGGGTCTTCAGGGACATCAAGCCCGAGGCGCTTTTCGCCTTTCATGTCGAAGATTCGGCCAAGGTGGGCTATCTCAAATACACACCTGGGTACTCCGGCGCAAATTGCGATGGTTTCATTCTGACCGTAAAATCGAAAGGCTGCCACGGCGCCCACCCCTCGGCCTGCGTGGATCCGATCGTCGTGGGCTCCCAGATCGTGGTCGCCCTCCAAGTGATGGTCTCCCGGGAGATCGATGTCCACAACGACACCGTCATCACGGTGGGCTCTTTCCATTCCGGATCAGCCAGCAACATCGTGCCCCAGAGCTCCGAGCTCCGGGCAACGATCCGGAGCTATGGGGACGACCAGCGGCAGTCGATCAAAGAAAAAGTCGAGCGGCAGATCAAGAACGTCTGCGAGGCCTCGGGTGCGGAATTCGATCTGGATTATTATTTCGGGACAATCGCCCTTTATAATAATCCCGACCTTCTCAAAGAGATCCTGCCCACCGGCGAACGGATTCTCGGCGGGAAACAGTTCTTGAGCCAGGAGCCGCCGGGCATGGGGGGCGAGGATTTCAGCTACTTTGCCAAAATCGCGCCCGCCGTCATGCTCAGCGTGGGCGTGGTGCCCAAGGACGTGACTGAGACGTCCGTGCACTCCCCCACTTTCGTAGCCGACCAGGCGGCCGTCCCTCTGGGGGTAGAGCTGATGTCAGCGATCATTGTCGATTATCTGAACGTCCATAGGAAGAAATAGTCCGGTTGTCTTTCGCCGGAGTTCGTGTTAGATTTTTTTTGGAGGCGATCTGAATCATGAGTGGAGGACCGAAGATGCGCAGAATTATCGCTTTATCATTGCTTATTTGCTTCCTGATGTTCAGCTTGAGCTGTGCGTCTTGGAACAAGACCAAGAAAGGAGCGGCCATAGGCGCCGGCTCGGGAGCTGTGGTAGGTGGCTTAATCGGAAAAGCGGCCGGCAACACGATCTTGGGCGCAATTCTGGGAGCGGCCATAGGCGGGGCGGCCGGAGCCTACATCGGCCATTACATGGATCAGGAAGCGGCCGAGATGCGGCGCGACCTTCAGGGAGCCCGGGTCGAACGCATCGGGGAGGGGATCAAGATCACCTTTGAATCCGGCCTCCTGTTCGACGTGGACAAATGGACCCTGAGAGACGCCAGCAAGCAGAATCTTGCCAGGCTCGCCAAAATCCTTAACAAGTACCGGGATACGAACGTCCTGATCGAGGGCCATACGGACTCCACCGGCCCCGAGGATCACAATCTCATCCTCTCCAGACATCGGGCCGAATCCGTGTCCTTTTATCTCGCCGAGCTCGAGGTGACCTCTAGCCGTTTCTCGATGATGGGCTATGGCGACAGCCAGCCCATCGCCACTAACGACACTCCTGAAGGACGGCAGCAGAATCGCCGGGTGGATATCGCCATCATGGCCAATGACAAATTAAAGAAGACCGCTCAGGAAAACGTCAAGGGCAAATAGAGGATCCCCTATTTTTTCATTCGAGCGAGCTCGGCTTCGGCGGCGATGAAGCCGAAAGCCGGCCAGTATTTGCCCTCGACAACCTTTTGAAAATAAGACTCTGCTTTGACCGCGTTTCCGTTGTAAAGGTTCCAACAGCCGAGGCCGTAGCCGATCGTCGAAAAATCCAGTTCGGAGGCCAGGGAAGCCTTCTCCAGGTCGGCCTCGGTCTTGAGTCCTTTGTAGAAAGACAGGAGATCGTAATAGGTTTGGTTCTCAACGACCTTCATCCCTTCTTTGATGCCCACCAGAATCTTCGAAGCCTCGTCCCTTCGGTCCAGACGCCTGAGGGTGATATAGAGCCAATTGGAGATGGCAATCTTGGAATCGTCGTCCTGAGCGCAACTCAGGCAGTTACGATAGGCCTTCGCGGCCGGCGAAAATTCTCCACCGAGATAATGGGCCAGCCCCAGGTGATACCAGATGTCAAAGTCGTGATCGTTCAACCGCGCGGCTTTGTCGAGATCCACCGCGGCCTTGTCAAAAGAGCGGATGGAAATATAACGATGGCCCCGGTGCCGGTAGAGCATGGCTTGGTTGGGATACTCTTTGATTCCCCGGCTGAAAACTTCAATGGCCTCGTGGTAGCGCCAGAGATAGGCGAGGCGTCGGCCGTAGAGGATGATCGCTTCAACATCGTTCGGGTTGGCGTCGAAGTTTTTCTTGGCCTCGTCAAGGTCCTTCTGGAGTTTCTGCAGCTCCTCCCCTTGGGCGGGCGTCGCATAGAACTTCTTTCCAAGGAGAGAGATGATCTCAGGCCTCTCTTCCGTCGCCGCTCCAAGAGTCGAAAAAATAAATGATAAAATAGCGCCGCAAAAAACGATACGTTTGCTGAGAGCCATAGGGCCTCCTTCCAAGATTGTCTATCTTGCCTCTTTCGTCTTTCTAATCTTTCTCGTCCCGAAAGTCAATTTTGTTCTCCGCGCGAAGAACTTCCGGTGATTTAACAACAAAACAGATTCGGCGAGGGGTGCCGTGAAGTTGAGGGGGAAATTGCCGATGAAGCGCTTTCCCCATTTTTCCCTTCCCCCTTCTAATAATTAAGGAAAAATCACTGCTCAGTGCTCACCGCTCACGGCTCACTCTCAGCGGCTTGACATTGAATCCGGAATTTTGTAGTAAAGCAAAAGCGAATATATTCCGATAATTAGGAGGAGGAGGTTTCCATGTCAGCTCATCGGAAATTGTGCACACGACTTGCTCTTTTGCTTTTTTTTGCCCTTTCCACCAGCCTGATTGGGATCCAGGCGGAGCAAACGCAGCTCGCTCCGGATCTTCTGAAGAATCTGAAATGGCGCCAAATCGGTCCGGCTTGCTTCGGCGGACGGATCGACGACATTGAAGCTGTCCCTGGCAATCCCAACATCATCTTTATCGGGGCGGCTTCGGGAGGAATATTCAAGAGCATGAACAACGGCATCAGCTGGAAGGCCGTTTTCGATAAAGACGGCACATCGCTTTCCATCGGGGACATCGCCCTCGCCCCCTCCGATCCCAACTTGGTCTGGGCGGGCACAGGAGAACCGAACAACCGCCAGAGCTCGTCCTGGGGAGACGGCGTGTACAAATCCCTGGACGGCGGCGAAACCTGGAAATGCATGGGATTGAGTGACACGCACCACATCGGGCGCATCGTCATCCATCCCCAAAACCCGGACATCGTCTTTGTGGCCGCCCTTGGCCATCTGTGGGGACCGAATCCCGACCGGGGTCTGTATCGAACGAAGGATGGCGGAAAAACCTGGGAGAAAATCCTATTCGTTAATAATGATACGGGAGTCGTCGATGTCGCGCTCGAAAGCAACGGCCGGATTCTTTACGCCGCCGCCTACCAGCGCCAGCGCAAGGCGTGGGGATTTGTCGGCGGGGGCCCGAGCGGCGCTCTCTATCGCTCGCTCGACGGCGGAGATACATGGACGAAGCTCAATCAAGGTTTGCCCGAAGGAGACATCGGCCGGATCGGGATCGATATTTCCAAAAGCCAGCCCAACATCGTCTATGCCAGCATCGAAAACAAAAAAAAGGGCGGAATCTATAAATCCGAGGATCGCGGCGAGACCTGGACACGGGTGAGCGAATTCCGCGGGCGGCCGATGTATTACAGCGAGCTTCGGATTGACCCCCAAAACTCGAACAAGATCTGGCTCCTCGATAGCCCGCTGTTTGTTTCGATCGACGGCGGCAAAACATTCTCCAGCGAGGGCACGGGCAACAAGATCCATGTTGACCACCACGCTTTCTGGATTGACCCCGGGAATCCCGACCACCTTCTGCTCGGAAACGACGGCGGATTCTATATGACCTATGACGGAAGCAAGAACTGGCAATTCGTCGACAACCTCCCCATCGGCCAATATTACGCCATTGGCATCGATACGCGTGACCCCTATTGGATCTACGGCGGCACCCAGGACAACGGAAGCTGGGGGATTCCGAGCCGGACCTACAGCTCGGCCGGAATTCTAAACGCCGATGTCGTCAACACCGCCTATGGTGACGGATTCTATGCCGCCGTTGACCCCAAGGACTTCACGGCGATCTATTCAGAATCGCAGAACGGCCGGCTCTACTTTGTGGACCTTCTGACCAGGGAAGAAAAGGGCGTTCGTCCCGTCCCTGATGATCCGGATAAACCTTACCGCTGGAACTGGAGCACTCCTCTTCTCATGTCTCCGCACGACAATAGGGTTCTTTATTATGGCGCCAACAAGCTCCTCAAAACATCGGACCGGGGATATAGCTGGATAGAAATCAGTCCCGACCTGACCCGGAACCTGGAGTGGAAAAAGCTCCCGATCATGGGCGTCGAGAGGAATGACGATACCCTTTCCAGGGACGACGGCGTGGACGCTTATGGGACTCTTACAACCATTTCTGAATCGCCGCTTCTCCCCGGCTTGATCTACATCGGAACAGACGACGGGAATGTCCAGATGACCCAGGACGGGGGTAAGACCTGGCAAAACCTAACCGAAAGATTCAAGCTGCCCGTCGCCCATTGGGTCAGCCGCGTCCTCGCGTCCTGCCACAACCAGGGGACCGCCTACGTTTGCTTTGACGGGCACCAGGATGATGATTTTAAGTCGTATATCTATATGACCACGGATTACGGAAAGACCTGGAAAAGCATCTCCGGAAATATCCCCACGGGAAATGCGGTGAACGCGCTGGCTGAGCATCCCAAGAATCCGGACCTTCTGTTCGCCGGGACTGAGTTCGGGCTGTTCATTTCCACGGACGGCGGAAAAAACTGGATTCTCGCGGGCGGAGACCTGCCCCGCGCGCCGGTAGATGATATACTTGTCGAGGCGAAAGACAATGACCTCATCTTGGGGACTCACGGCAGGAGCATCATCGTCCTCGACGATATCAGCCTCTTCGAGCTCGGAGGACAGACGGTTCTGGGCTCGGAGGTCTATCTTTTCCCGGTGAGGGAAGCAACCCAGTTTTATGAGAAGAGAGATCTCCCTGATCCAGGGGCAGCGAAATTCTCCGGCCCAAATCCCGAATACGGGGCACTCATCACTTATTATCTTAAAAATGACCCTCCCCCCCCGCCCAAAGAAGTGAAGCCCGTTCCTTCTAAGGACGAAAAAGTCGCGCCCTCCAAAGAAAAAGCAGAAAAAGTTGAGAAACCCGAGGAAAAACCGAAGCCCGAAAAAGAAGTCAAAGCGCCCAAGGTCAAAATCACGATCCTGGATCAAGAGGGAAAAGTCGTCCGCGAGCTGGAAGGTCCGGACCAGAGAGGCATTCACCGGATCGCCTGGGACCTGCGCTATCCCCTCCCCTTCGAGGCAAAGAAGGGAGAGGAGGGCTGGTTTGGCCCTCTCAAAGGGATCTTTGCGCTTCCAGGCGAATACACGGTCAAGCTGACGGCGCGCAACCAGGAGCTGACCCAAAAAGTGAGAGTCAAAATGGACCCGCAGGCAAAAACCGATCCGGACGCGCTCAGGGCGCGCTTCGAAGCAGGCCTCAAGACTGGTGAACTTCAGCGAGCCTTTAAAGACGGACAAAAGGCAACCGAATCCGTGGACAAGGAATTGAAGCGTATTCAAGAGATCGTCAACGCTAAAAAAGACGTCCCCGAGGAGGTCAAAAATAAGTTAGAAGGCTTCAGCAAGAAATTCGAGGAGAAGAAAAAAGCATTTGGCGGTGGCTGGGACTCGCCCGAATTCCCCATCATGGACCTGGCCGGACAGCTCCAAGCGTCAACGTCAAGACCGACCCAGGCCCAGCTCAAGCTGATCGATCAACTGGGAAAGAAACTTGAAAAAGGCATCGGCGAAATGAATGAAATCTTGACCAAGGATTTTCCCGAGCTCGAAAACTTCCTGATCAGCAAAGGGATGAAGGCGGTGAGCCCGGAGCCGGTCAAACCTCCCAAAAAGTAGATAAAACCCGGGGCTATTTCTTCTCGAAAATAAGGTCGCCGTTGAGATAAACTTTTTCCACCCAGGTCTTGGCGTTCAGGGGGTGGCCGTCGAGGATGAGGACGTCGGCATCCTTCCCTGGTTCTAGGCTTCCGATCCGGTCGGCGACCCCGAGGATCGACGCGGCGTTGATGGTCACCGCCTTCAAGGCGTCCTCCTCGGAGAGGTCAAACCCAGTCGCCAGGCCGGCCTCGAGCAGCAGCCATTTCCCTTGGACGGCGCCTCCAAATCCCCCGAAACCAAACCCGAAACTGGCGATGGCGATCTTCACTCCGGCTTTGACCAGGAGAGCGGCATTGTGCTCGTCCATCATTCGTGAGAGCTCCGGAGTCATGCTGACTTCACCGCCGGTGATGAAAGGATGCGAGGTGGGACCGAGGACGACCGGAATTTTCTTAGCGGCCAGGATGTCTTTGACAAGATAGGCCGTAATGCCCGAATCAAGGATCAAATCCAGCTTGAATTCATCGGCCACCCGAATGGCCGTCCGGATGTCGTCGACAAGATCGGCTTCGATGCGGGCCGGAACATCCTTGTGGAGCAGACCGACCAGAGCCTCCATATTCAGGTCACGGGGAGGCGCGGGCACACTCGTTCTCTCTTTCTCCGGCTTCTCCTTATAGACCTTGAGGGCCCGGTCATATTCTTGAGCATCGATCAGGCTCTTTCTGAGCAGGGAAGCAATGCTCATCCTGGTCGCGGGTGATTTTTGATTCGCGCCAAAAGCGGCTTTGGGCGGGTCGCCGATCGTCATGTCGATGGCTGCCGGTTCGCGCAGGACCAGGCTGTCGAAGTTCTTTCCATAGGTTTTGACGACCGCCCCCTGCCCTCCGATGACCTGCCGGTCGCCGGGCGCGATGTAGACAGCCGTCACTCCCCCGCTCAGGATCTCTCTGTTGGGTTCGATGCCTCCTTTGCCCGTCATCAATTCTCCGAAGGGATAGTAGGCCTGGATGATCCTGTTTTGAGGGGTCACGGGATTGGTCTCGTCGTTGAGGTCGAATGGCCGGATTCCATAATAAGTCATGGCGTCGATGATCCCGGGCATAACGAACTTGCCCGTGGCATCGATCACAACCGCATCCGAGGGAATCTGGACATCGGTTCCGACGGCTTCGATCTTCTCGCCTTTGATGAGGACAACGCCGTTGGGAATTGTCCCGCCCGCCATGGTCAAAACCGTCCCGCCCTTTATGGCGATGACCCGCTGGCCGGCGTGTGAGGCACCCTGGATTATAAGAACGGCGATCAAGAAGATTCCCATTATTCTGATGGTTTTGTTCAGTTGATGCATGGCCAAAACTCCTATAAGGACTTTTCGCTCTTGCTCCGGTCATAGGCCAGGACCCCATCGACAAAAACCAGATCGACGCGAGACCTGAGCTCATACCAGGGCCCGTTGAGGACAACAAGGTCGGCATCCTTGCCTTTCTCGATGCTCCCGACTCGGTCGCTGACCATCGCCAACTCGGCGGGATTGATGGTGAGTGCTTTCAGGGCTGCCTCCTCAGGAAGCCCGTACCTCATGGAAACGACGGCGCAGAGCCTCAGCCACTTCTCCTGGGTGACCGGATGGTCCGTATGGAAGGCAATTTTCACTCCCGCTTTGTAGAGGACGGCATTCCCCCGCATCAGGTCTTCCGAGAGCGGGATCCTCATGACCAGGGGAAGGCAGACGCAGCCGACGTTTCGCTTGGCTATTTCGTCGGCGATCTTGTACGCCTCCGTGCTGTGTTCAAAGGTCAATCCAAAGCCGAACTCATCCTTGAGCTTGAGCAAAGACATCATGTCGTTGGCGAAATGGACGTGGCAGCGAACGCGCTCCTCTCCTTTGAGGACTCTCACCAGGGCTTCCATGGCCAGGTCTCGCTTGGGAGGAGGTCCCTTCTTGTCCCCGGAATCATACCTGGCCCAGGTCGCCATATATTCATGAGCCTTGATGAGAGAATTCCGGATGGATTGGATGTGCGACAGGTTTCTGGCGTTCACGGCCATCTTCACTTCGCCGGCTTCTTTCAAAATTCTCTTTTCCAGGTTGTCGCCAAAAGTTTTGATGGTGATGGATTGCCCGCTGATTCTCTCGCCGCTCCCTGGGCCAGTGACGAGAGTCACCACCCCTCCCTTGACCGCCTCCCCCCATTCGGGAGATTCCAAATCCAAGGCGTCGAGAGCCCGATTTTCGGGACCGATGGGCTCGGGAGATTCATTGGCGTCCTCATAAATCCCAAGATGAGAATGAATGTCGATGAGGCCGGGAATAACCACCTTTCCGGAGAGGTCAATAACTCTGACGTTGGAGGGAATGCCGACGTTCTTACCTACTGCGACTATTTTCCCGTTCTCGACCAAGACATCCGCCTGCTCCATGGCTGGTTTCGAGGCTGGATAAACTGTCGCGCCTCTGAGGACAAAAGAGTCGTCCTTTGGAGAGGATGCAGTGCCTGAATGAACCATGATCATAAGCGGGACGAGGGGCAGGACCGAAATTGCGAATCGTCTCATTTTCTTTCCTCCCGGGTCAGAGTGTTCGAAGATTCTGAAAACAGGGTGGTGTTTAACACACCCAGAAAGCCCTGTCAATCTCGCCCAAGACCCGGAATTGCCGATAGGGACTTATCGCTCTCTTATAGGATAAATCCCGACGGGTAGCGAGGTTAGGGGGCCGCCCCGACGACCGGAGTGTTTGAGGCCGCGGGCTATCCTGCTGCAAAATCATCGAGATCATCCTTGAGGACGGCGGGGGAAAACCGAAGCAGGACCCGTCGGGAATTTCTATCGGCAATTCCGGGCCAAGACGGGCCCCATTCTAAAACAAATTTGTTTAGAGATGGGGGGCAGGCGTGGGGGCCCCCCACCCGCAGCGCAAAATTCTAGGAATACGTGCCCTGCTCAAGAAAGTCCGGGCACATGTCCCTGAATTTTGCCGAGGATGGGGAGCGCCGTCGCGGGGCCCCATCTCCCTCGAACATGGTTGGTCCGGAGCCTTGGCCCGGAAGGGCCGAGGAAGACGGGGCTCTCGGGCCGTATGCTTGCCAAGGCACATCTGGGATTTGACACTGAGGCGACTTTTCGGTACTCTCAGCCATCATGCGCCCCGGTGCAATGAAGTTCTTTTTAACGGTCTTTCTGGTTTCATTCTGCGGAGGAATGATCATGGCTCAAAAGGGGAAAACTCATGTTCTGAAGGCTACGCCGAAAACCGTCCACACGGGTTTTTTTGACGCGAGCTTTCCGCCCGTGTTGACGATTGAATCGGGAGACCGTGTCGTCCTTTCGACGATGATGCTCATGGACGGCCAGCTCCGCTGCGGGATGACCCTGGAGGAGCTGATCGCCAACCGCAAAGAGTGGGCGGAACGAAAAGTGGGGGTCCATACCCTGACGGGACCTGTCTTCGTCGAGGGAGCCGGGCCGGGTGACGTGCTCGAGGTCAGAATTAAGAAAATCATCCCTGTCGCCTGCGGGGTAAATTATCATTTCCCGGCCGCGATGAACATCGGCGGGCTCCCGGAGGATTTTCCGGATGGGCAATTCAAGACTCTGCAACTTGACGTCCAGCGGATGGAAACTCACTTCGCGCCGGGCGTAGTCATACCCCTCAGGCCCTTCTTCGGGGTGATGGGAGTCGCCCCGCGGCCTGGGGAAAAGAGATTGGCCGCGGTTCCTGATTATTTCGGCGGAAACATGGACAACAAGGAACTCATCGCAGGGACGATTCTCTATCTTCCGGTCAATGTCAACGGAGCGCTCTTCTCCGTCGGCGACTGTCATGCCGTTCAGGGCGACGGGGAAGTCAACGTTACAGCCATCGAGACCGCCGCCGAGGAGGCCGAACTGCAATTCATCGTCCGCAAGGACATGACGCTCGAACGGCCGATGGCTGAGACTCCGACCCACTGGATCACCATGGGCTTCAACGAGGACCTGGACGAGGCCGTCAAGACCGCCCTCCGGGATGCGGTTCGGTTCATCTCAAAAACCAAGAACCTGACCTCAGATGATGCCTATTCCCTGGCCAGCCTGGCCGTCGACCTCCGAGTGACTCAGATTGTCGATAAGAATAAGGGGATCCACGCTATGATTCCCAAGTCAATTTTCAAGCAAGCCCGGACCCGTTCTCGCACCTAAAATGGGTCAGATTCCAGTCAAAAGCAGAAGACCCAAGATCCTCCTTCTGGCTTTGGCGGCCGGCTTTCAGCTTGCTCAGACGGCCCGGGCCAGCGACATAGAAAGGAAATTCTCGCTTGAGCTCACCTACGAGCGACACGGCCTCATCTTGAAGCTCAAGCCCTTCGACTACACGTATCTCACCAAGACACAGCGGGTCGACTTCCTCGCTGGGAAAAGATTCAAGGCAAACTGGGGAGATATTCGCGCGTTTGCCTACCTTAAAATCGATAATCACAACCGGAGCTGGTTGGGGAGCCGTCTGGATTTCAGCAAGAAAGCCCTTCGCGAGCGACTGAGCCTAGACCTGGAGTTGAGGTTTTTTCAAGGACTGAACGGAAGGTCCGCCAATCACTTTTATATCATTCCATACGCCTATTATACGATCGACAAAAAGGGCCGGTTTACGATCGGACCCTCCGGGTACGGAAAAAAGGCCGCCGGAGAAAAACCGTTCTTCTATCTGGGCCTCGACGGCCTGATCAAACTCAACGGCTTCCTAAGCACTCTCGTATCCTACAGCAGGGATACGTATGGTGCCGGAGATATGATCTGGTGGATCCTCTACGTCGATTTTTGATTACTGTTCGCCCGAGCGGCGCCAGAAAAAGCACTTTCTGAAGACGCGTTCCCAGAATATTAACTAGTGACATTTACCCACCCTTCCCTCCCTGATCAATCAGGGAGTGCCCCGAAACTTGCTCGCGTCTTCAGTGCAGGCCGGAGGGGGGCCCGTCGGCTTTGCCGACGGGGGAACCGACGGGACTGGTTCCCCAGGAGTCCGGGGGCCTACGGGGGCCTGCCTCCTGCGTAAAATAAAAAAGCCCCACCCCGGTCAACCGGGGCGGGGCTTGAGATTCTACTCGTGTCTGAAACTCAGAACATCACTCGGAGCGAAACCTGAGCGGTTCTCTCTCCGATTCTTCTCGTGACTTCGCCGAATGTGCTAAGGGAGTAGTCCAATACAGGTGTTTCCCAGGGCTGGAACTTCAACAAGTTGAACACTTCGCCGATGAGCTGGAGGGTGACTTCCCGAGCGCCCATCGGGATCTTGAAGAACTTTTGCACCGAGATATCCAGGTTATGGGTGGGGAACCAGGTGAACTGGTTTCTCTTGACAAAATTCTGGTTGTAGTAGTTGAGGTCGTGCTCTGCCGCGGGTGGATTTGGTGTCGCCACCATGTTCTTGTCCAGATAGGGGACTCCATCTGCGTTCTTTTTGACGAAATCGCCGCTTTTTCCCGAAAAAAGAGGCCAATCCCAGCGGATGCCGTCCTGGTTGAAATCCGTCGACGGAGCGGCGCCATAGATGGAGAATCGTGAGCCGGAAGTGACATGGAAGGAACCGCCGATCTGCCAGCCTCCGAGGACGTTTCTCAGGCCCCAATTCTTTGAGTTCTTGAAGAAGGGAAGCTCAAAGACAAAACCCCCGACCAATCGATGAGCGTGGTCGAAATCGGCATAGCCGTAGTCGATGTCTTCTTTCTCGATCGACGTCAGAGGTCCCCACTGGTAAGCCGAGATGTAATCTTTGGATTTGCTGTAGGTATAAGCGGAGTACCAGGACCAGCCGTTGGCAAACCTTTTTCGGAGGACGATCTGTCCGGAATGATAATTCGATTTATACCGGTTCTCCCGGAAATAGACGTCCCGGATGCCGGCATAGGGATTGTAACCACTGGTTACGCCGTCGGCGCCATCGCCGGTGAACCTGTTGATAGCGGTCAGGGTCCCGATGCGCCTGCCCGCAGACCCGGCGTAGTCGATTTCTACACTCAGATTCGCCGTCAGCTCTCTCTGGATTCCGAGGAGCCAATTGTGGGCCATCTGGGGTTTGAGATCCGGGTCCATCCATCTCAACGAAGTCCTGAAACCGGCCCGATTCTCAGGTGGAGGGAGGCTGCCGGGAGTCGTGGCGTACAAAGGAGCGAACCCTTCAGGTTCTCCAAAGAAAGAAGCGAAACAAAAATCGGGATAGTTGAACCGGTCGTTCTCGTAGCTCCGGTTCATCTGCCGTTCGTAGCCGATGCCATATCCGCCGCGGAGAGAGGTCTTCCCGTCTCCTGTTAAGTCATAGGCGAAGCTCACCTTCGGAGCGAAGCCGCCGTAGTAGGGATTCCATAATCCCTCTCCCAGGAGCTGCCGGCCATCAAACATCATGTATTGGATGCCTTCTCTATTCGCCGGGTCGCCAGGGTTGTCAGGATTGTATTTGCCCTCGATAATCTGCATGGTATCAAATCCCTGCTTTGTCCCGAAGGCAGGCTGATTGATCCCGACGCCTGAGAACTCCTGAGGAACCGAATAGTAGTCCCACCTGAGTCCTGCCGAGATCGTCAATCTGTCGCTGATTCTCCAATCGTCTTGTACGAAGATACCAGCTTCAACCCCCCGCCAATTTCTCCAGGTCAGGCCGAAGCCGGTCTGCCACTCTCCGTTGGGATCGCCGGGAACGTAGGGATTGCCCGCCACAGGATCAGGGGGGTTCGCGCCCAGCAACAGATAGTCGCAGCTTTGGTTATTGATCCAATCCATGCCGCTGATATAGAGATACTGGCCTAGCACGTCCGCATCGAAGTTGCTGCGCACTCTCCAGTACCGGAGCTCACCGCCAACCTTCAGGCTGTGATTTCCCTTTTGGAAATTCAGGACGTCGCTGATCTGATAGGTCGTGTTGTTCTGGAACATGGGATATCCGACATCGCCCATAGGGTAGGGCTCATCAAAGAAGCCAAACCCGGCCATGGTCGTGTCCTGGCTCTTCTCTTCCCAATGTTCTCTATGGAAACCCAGCCGGACTTCGTTATACGCTGTGGGGCCGAAGAGATGTAGCCAGGAAAGTCCGCCGGTGTTGTAGTTCTGAGGTCTTGTGAGCTGGCTGCCCGGCACCCAGTAGTACGGCAACCCGTCTTTGTACTGGTTGTAGCTATAGAGCCATCGAAAAGCCACGCGATCCTTTTCGCTGAAAATGTGATCGATCTTGATGCCGCCGCTGTAGCTGGTCAGCGTGTCCTTATAGTTCAGGGCTCCACGGCCATAATCATTGATCCCATCGCCGTTTACGTCGATGAAATTGGACGTCGGCACCGGATACACAGACTGGTACTTGTCAAAGAATGTCCGCGCGGCTCCTTGGGCGCTGGCGATCGCTTCCGGCGTGAAGAGATAGGGATTAGAGATTTTGTTGATGTTCTGACTAATCCCCTCGAATGAAGCGAAGAAGAAGGTCTTGTCCTTCTTGATCGGCCCGCCGAGTGTCGCCCCGTACTGATAGCGCTTATAATCCGGTCGTTCACCTGTCAGCCAATCCGCCGTCCTGAAAAGTGAGCCCGGGCCTCTGTAAAACATCCAGGCCGAGCCATGGAGTTCGTTTGTGCCCGATTTCATAACGACATTGAGGAAACCGCCGGTATTCCTTCCGTACTCGACGTTAAAGTTGTTGGAGACCAGACGAAACTCCTGAATGGCTTCCGGCGGAAGCGAAGTGATGCCGGTCGTCATCGAGTTATCCGTCATGTCGTTATTGTTGACCCCGTCGAGCATGTAGTTGTTCGACTCGCCCCTCATTCCATTGACGGCAAACCCCGAACCCCCGATCGTCGGAGCGTCGGGCTGCGTTCCTGGGGCATAAGCCATCAAGTTCAGGAAGTTACGGTTCGCCTGGGGATAGCTCAAAATCTCCTTCTCGGTCATGACCGTTGAGACCTGAGACCGGGTCGTTTCGACCATCGGGGTTTCGCCGATGACCGTCACCTCTTCCTCAAGTTTGCCGACCTCCATCTTGAAATCGACCCTGTTTTCGCCGCCCGAGTAGAGCTCGATCTTCTCCTTGGTGATCGTTTTGAAGCCTTGGAGGCTCGCGGTCAACTCGTAGAGGCCGCGGGTCAGTCTCTCGAGCCTGTATCTTCCCTGGGCGTTGGTGATGGTGGACTGAGTCAGACCGGTCAAGGTATTCTTGGCCGTGATCGTCACTCCCGGCAGCGCGTTTCCTTCTTCATCGGCGACATTTCCGACGAAGTTCCCGACTTCTTGGGCGAGCACGAGAGAAGAGAGAAGGAGCAATGAAAGACAAAAGATTGGGAGTTTTTTAGGTTTCATCCATTTCCCTCCGTCTAACCGTGTCAAGTTAGCTTTCTTTGATCTCTTGCCCTGGACCCAAAAACCTGCTCAATTTCGGTGGTCCAACAATTTGCTTGAAGGTGGATTACCGTTTTGCTATCACCTCCTTTAAAATAAAAAGATATCGGCAAACGCTGTGCAATTTTTATGCCAAGATCGCTTCTGTTCCTCTTTTCATCAAACTACTGCAAATAAATGAATTATTTTTGCTAAGTTTTCTCCGTGGACTCAGAAAATTCAAATAAACGAATTCAGTTCAAATTATTGGATTTTATACAACAATATAAGATTAGGCTTAAGCCGGCTTTTGTTTGTTCTATCGGCCCTTGAGTCTTGCTTCCCAAAGGCCAAGCGCTTTTTGCGCGGCCGCCTTGCGCGGAGTGTCTTTTTCCGGGGTCGTTTCAAGATAGCGCTTAAGATTGAAAACAGCCTCCCCCAAATCACCAATTTTTTCAAGCATGATGGCATAATTGAAATAGGTTTCAAAGGACGGGTTGAGCTCGAGAGCCCGTTTCATGTTTTCCCTGGCCTGTTTCATGTCATGCAGGGACTCATACATGATGGCCATATCCTGGTAGATCTTATAATCGTTTGGATATTCTTGTTTGAGTTTTTCATAGATCTTGTCAGCCTCCGCTCCGCGACCGTTGGCCACCAGGCAGAAAGCGTATTCGAGCTCGAGGGACACATTTTCGGGTTCGATCTCCCTGGCCCTTCCCAAGAAACCGAGACCGTCTTCCCATTTTCCGAGGTTCACAAGCGAGAGACCCATGACGTACAGGGCGTCAAAGTACTTAGGATCGATCTTCAAGACGGCCTGGGCGGCCTCAATGGCCTCCTGGAGCCTCCCCCCTCTTACGTCCATACTGGCGAGCCGTGACAGGATGATGAGGTTATTGGGAAGGCGTTTGTTCCCCAGTTCCAAGACCTCGATCCCTTCTTTGATCTTACCTATTCTTCTGTAGAGGAGGGCCAGGTGGACATAGTTCCAGGCCACCTCCGGGCTGAAATCAAGCGCCTGCCGGTAGTATTCTTCAGCCTTCGGATAATCTCCTTCGAATTCGTATTTTTTAGCGTAGACGTAAACACTGTACTCGGCTGTTTTGTCCTTGGGATCTGCCAGGGGCCTATCGGAAGAACTCTCCAGGGCTTGGCCTCCGACATACCCGAGGGAAGAAAGCCTCTCCTGCTCCTCAAGACTCAGTTTTCTTCCTCCGGGGGCCGTTTTCGAAGAGTATTGAGCGGTCATAGCCCTCAGTTTGTCCTTCATGCCGGCAGTGACTTTGGCTTCTTTCTGAAAGAGATTCGCGTTCTCTTCAGAGTCTTTGGCAAGGTTATAGAGCTCCGGCTTGGGGGCCTGGATATACTTGTATTCGCCGTCGATCAGGCCGACGAGTTCCGACCAGCCGTAGTATTCCCTCGGCATGAAGGTCTCGAGATAGGTAGGGAGGCTCGGCCTCCTTTTCCCGGCAAGTTGCGGCACGAGACTCTCCCCCTGTGTTTGCGGGCCGGGAGTTATCTTGAGGATGTCGAGGATGGTGGGCAGGACATCGATGACCCTGACTCTCGATGGAACGACGAGACCTTTGGGAATGTTCTTTTCGGCGTAAAAGATCAGGGGAACCCGGAGTGTGACATCATAAAGGAAGAGCCCGTGATCGACTTCGTTTTTTTCACCCAACGCCTCTCCGTGATCTCCGACGCAAATGATCAGAGTTTTGTCCAGGATATTCTTTTCCCTTAGTTTATCGATCGTTTTGCCGAGATAATAATCTACGAAGGCGACCTCACCATCATAGGGCCGCTCGGCGAATTCCTCCTTAAAAGGAGAGGGAGGACTGTACGGGAGGTGGGGATCGAAATAGTGGACCCAGCCGAAAAATTTGTTGCCGGAGTTCTGGTCCAGCCATTTCCAGAATAAAGCCGAAGTTTTATCGGCCGTCCGCTCCGACCTGAAGCTCTTGAGGAATTCGTCGGTCTCAAAAGTGTCATCATAGACATCGAATCCCTGGCCGAGGCCGAACCGCGAATCCAGAGAAAAAGAGCTTACAAAGGCGGCCGTCTTGAATCCCCTGTTCTTGAGGGCTTCCGCCAGCGTATCGAATTCGGGGGCAAGAGTATAGAAGCCATTGTCATGAACGTGGTGAGAAATGGGATACGTGGACGTCATCAGCGAGCAATGGGAAGGGGATGTCAGAGGGACCTGGCAATAGGTGTTGTCAAATCTCACGCCGTTAGCGGCCAGGAAATCCAGGGTCGGCGTTTTCGCTTTGGAGTATCCATAACAACCGACCCGGTCCGCCCTGGTGGTGTCCAGGGTGAAGAGTATGACATTGAGCTCGGTGCTTCGCTTTATTCGATATTTTGGCTTGAGGGCAAGATAGAGTGCCGCTCCGATGAGGATAACGAAAAGGGGGACCAAAAAAATAATTTTCTTCGTGCTCTTTTTGGGGACGTGGTTTATTGCTTTTTCTTCAATCTTTTTTGGAGGTGGCGATTGAGCAAAGGCGCTTGGTTTATTTTTGGTGGGTCTTCTTTTCTTCTTCTTGCTCATAGTTTTTGGGTAAAGATATACTAACCCCAACGAAAAAAATGTGCAAATCGAAGATAAATAGCGAATGGTGACGGGTAAATGGTAAGGGGTGAGAGGTAAGCCCGTCTGGGCGCGCTGTCTGCAAAGCGAGAAAAGGGCCGAAGGAGCGGCGTTAAAAACCTGAACGGGAGAGAGGCCGGGGAGAGAGGATCTGGGCTTGAATTGTGGCCAGCTTTGTGTAATGCTTGATGAATTAATACAAACGAGATAAGTCACTTGACCTGGTCAAGGTTGCGCCGGATACCACCCTTAGGACCCCGTAGCGGAGGGGGCCCGTCGGCTTGTCCGACGGGGGAACCGACGGGATAGGTTCCTGGGGGCCCGGGGGCCAGAGGGTGGTATCCGGCGCAACCTTGGACGCAGATGTCGCATTTGTTATTGCATTTGTATTAGTTTAGAGTCATTGATCATCATCTTAGGAAAGGAGGTTCAATGAGAAAGTTCTTAATGTGTTTCCTGGCCATCCTGATCGTTTTGGTCGTCCCTGGCATGGGCCAGGATCTGGCACTCAAAGGAGGCACAATCCTGACCATAACGCAGGGTGTTATTGAAAACGGCACGATCCTCATCCAGAATGGCAAGATCACCGCCATCGGCAAAGACGTGGCCATCCCGGCAGGCATCAAGGTCCTCGATTTCCGGGGCCGCTACATCATGCCGGGCATCGTCGACAGCCACTCCCATATCGGCTTCAGCGGTGATGATATCAACGAGATGACGGATCCGGTGACCCCGCAGATTTGGATGAAGGAGGCCCTCAACCCTTGGGAAGATTCAATCCTTAAAACCCTCTCCGGTGGGGTTACGACCGTGAAAACCATGCACGGAAGCGCCAACGTGATCGGCGGCGTGAACGTGACCATCAAACTCAAGTACGGGAGCTCGGTCGAAGAAATGATCGTCCCGGGCGTCCGCCAGCAGCTCAAGCTGGCCCTCGGGGAAAATCCGAAACGAGTTTACGGAGAGAAGGGCATCATCCCCTCGACCCGGATGGGAAACGCCTACCTTCTCCGCAAAGCGTTCACTGAAGCCAGGGAATACATGGAAAGATGGAGCCGCTATGAAAAAGACGTGGCGGCCGGAAAAAAGAACCTCCTTCCCCCCAAGAAGGATCTTCTCATGGAGACCCTCAAGATGGTCCTGGAGAAAAAAATGGCCGCAGACTGCCACACCTACAGGGCCGATGAGATCGTCTGGGTCATCAATTTTGCCAAGGAATTCGGGATCGATCTCAAACAGCTCAGCCACTGCGTGGACGGTTACAAAGTGGCCGACATCATGGCCAAGGCGGGAATCTCCTTCGGCGGCTGGGTGGACTGGTGGGGATTCAAGGAAGAAGCCTACGACGGCTGCCCCTATGGCTTCAAGATTATGTATGACGCGGGCACGAACATCGTGATCAACTCCGACAGCGATGATGAAGGTCGCTATCTCAACCTCAACGCGGCCAAGGTCTTGAAATATAACGATATCCCCGAAACAGACGTGCTCAAGATGATCACGCTCAATCCGGCCAAGACATTGGAGATGGAAGGCCGCGTGGGGAGCCTTGAAGTGGGCAAAGACGGGGACATCGCCGTCTTTGAAAAGCATCCCCTGGACAGCACGACCAAGTGCCTGATGACGATTATTGAGGGAAAGATCTATTTCGATTATGCCAAAGACAGCCTTGCCGCTGGGGAGGTCAGCCATGAATAGAGGAAAATCGTTGCTCCTCGTGGCTTCTTTTGTTCTCGCCCTGATTTCTTCCGCATTTTCCCAGCAGGCCATCCTCATCCGCAACGGCCGCATCGTTCCTGTGGTCGGAGCGGTCATCGAAAATGGCTGCCTCTTGATTGAAAAAGGGAAAATCGCCAAAATCGGCCTGGACATCGCGGCTCCCCCAGGCGCTTTGGTTATCGAGGCCAAGGGACTATCCGTCTATCCCGGCCTGATCGCTCCGATGACTGCCATCGGGCTAACGGGTTACCCCGGAGCAGGAGACGACATCAATGAGGCCGGCGTCTCGGTTCCCCAGATGGACCCTTTTGACGCCTTGAATCCCGAAGACGAGTGCATTGAAGTGACCCGGCTCCAGGGCGTCACGACAGTCATGGCCATCGCCGGGACAAGGAACGTCATCAACGGGAAATCGATCCTCCTCAACCTCGACGGCCAATTTGCCGAGGACATGGTCGTGAGAAGGAATTCCGCCCAGATTTTCAACCTGGGAGCCAGACAGCAGGGAAAATATCCGGTCACCCTTTCCGGAGTCATGGCCTTGATCAGGGACAAGCTGAACCAGACCAAACGGTACATAGAAAACAAGAAGTCCGCCGAGAAAAGACCAGCCCAAAAGAACGAAGAGGTGAAGGGTGAGGGCATGGGAGGGGAATATTTCATGCTCAACCCGGAATACGAGGCCCTTATTCCCGTCACCCAGGGAGAGGTCCCCGCTCTCTTCATGACGTACAACGAAGTGACCATCCATAACGCCCTCGAGCTCATCAAAGAGTTCAACCTCAAGGGCATTCTCTACGCGACGGCAGACGTTTATAAGTTTGCCGACCGTTTGCGCCAAGAAAAAATACCTCTCATCTGGGCCGGAACGACAAACATCCCCAAGCGATGGGAGGCCTTCGATCTCAACTTCCGCGCAGGAGCGGTCCTCGCAGCCAAAGGAATTTTGTTTGCTTTCGACCAGCTCGGCTGGGGTCCGGGAAACAGGAACGTCCGGAACCTTCCCGTCCCCGCAGCCCACTCCGTAGCCCATGGGCTTTCAGAGGACGAGGCCCTGAGAGCCATGACCATCTCGCCGGCGAGAATGCTCGGAGTCGAGAGCGAACTCGGCTCCCTCGAAGTGGGAAAAACGGCCAACCTCGCCCTCTGGAGCGGAACCCCGATTCAGCTGAGGTCCCGGGTTGAAAAGGTGATCATCAAAGGGCGGGTCATCCCTCCCACCAGCGTACAGACCCGCCTCCGCGACAAGTTCGAAAAAGTCGTCCGGGAGCGCAGGTCGAGGTCCGGAGGCTAAGGAGCGGTTTCGGGAGATTGACGCCGGCTTTTTTTTGGTATATAAAATTTGAGGGTCGGATCATGAGGAAAAAACTATTCGTTTCGCTGCTTCTGACTTCTCTTCTCTGTGGCTATCTTTCCGCCTCTACCCAGGGTGCCTTCAGGGGGACGGTGAAAGACAAAAAAGGCAACGCCCTTGAAGGCGTCAAGATCACTATCCTCTCCATGAGTTACTCTGTCGTCAAGATGGTCCTCAAGTCTGATAAAAAGGGGCAATTTTTCCAAATCGGCCTTCAGCCGGACTATTATCAGCTGAGGTGCGAGAAAGAAGGCTTCCTTCCGGTCGTCATGGAAAAGAGGGTTCCCGTCGGCGAGACGGTCGATGCCAGTTTTGTCATGGAAGAAGGCGAGAAGCCCATGGGTGAGCCGGTCGGAGAAAAAGACTTCAAGCAGGGAAACGACCTTTTCGGGGCGGGGAAATATGAGGAAGCGGCCGAGGCTTATAGGCAGGCCATACTCAAAGAGCCTCAAGAGCCGATCTACCAGAACAACCTCGGCATCTGCTACAGCAAGCTTGGAAAATATGCCGAGGCCATCGAAGCCTTCAAGGCCATGCTCAAGATCAGGCCACAAAGCTATTCCGCCAACCGCAGCCTGGGCGAGCTCTATGGGCTTCAAAAGAAATATGAGGAAGCGCTCCCCTACTTCGCCAAGGCTTCAGAAATCAGCCAGGACGACCCTGAGGCCTTCTACAACCTGGGTGCCTGCTTGATCAACACCCACGAACACGAGCGGGCCGCTGCGGCCTTCCTGAAGGCGAAGGAACTAAAACCGGGCTATGCGGCGGCCTATTATCAGCTCGGAATGATTTCCGTCAACCAGAACAAGAAAGAGGAAGCGATCCAGTACCTCGAAAAATTTCTCGAGCTGGCGCCCGAAGACCCCAACGCGGCCATGGCCAGGCAGCTTCTGGATTATCTCAAGAAATCTGTCTCTCCGTGAGGCTTCGGAGAATAAAATGAAAAAGGTGCGCTTTCGTCCCATGGGATTTTTGCTGGCCATCCTGTCGTTCACTGGTTTTTTGCTCGGCTCGGAACCTCAGCAAAAACCTCAGGCCGAAAGCGGGAAAGCGGTGGAGCTGCCTGCGAAATACAAAAAATGGCTGGAAGAAGAAGTCATTTACATCATCTCCGACAACGAGCGTGCGGTCTTCAAGAACCTGCGCAACGATGAGGAGCGCGAAGGTTTCTTAAGAACCTTCTGGAAGAGGCGCGATCCGACTCCGGAGACCCCCGTCAATGAATACCGTGAGGAACACTACCGGCGCTTGGAGTACGCCAGCAAAAACTATTTCGAAGGAAAAGCCGGCTGGCGGACCGACCGGGGAAGGACCTACATCATGTTCGGGCCTCCCGATTTCTTTGAGACGAACCCGGGCGGAGGCAGGGGCTTTCTCTTCGATCCCTCGGGTCCTACGGCTGAATTCCCTTCCGAGGTTTGGACCTACAGGTCGATTCCGGGATTGAAAGACAGACTCGGACGCATCGATCTTATTTTTGTCAATTATTATAATTCCGGCTCTTACCAGCTGACGACCGATCCCGCCCTGGCCAATGCCCTCCGCAATGTTTCCATGCCCGCGAGGAACGTCGGCTATGAACAGACGGCCAAAGAGGCCTACCCTGGACAGAAAGACAATGAAATGAGGGTCAACCCTCTTGAGCAGCTGACCCTGCTCTCCGAGCTCACTAAATCCCGGGGCGAGGTTTTGGAGGAGATGGAGAGAAGCGAGCGCCTGAGAAGACTCCGCGGAATCGTCGAAGCCAATGAGTCCTTGACGGCCATGCCCTTTATCACCCAGGAGAGTTTTCTTCAGGGCGGAGAAAATCTGACTTCTATCCCCATCAGCATTGAGATCGCCGGAAAAGATGTCGGGTTCAAGAAAGCCGAGGACCGCTACAAAGGGGTGATCAATTTTTATATCGAGGTCAAAGACCAGAGCAAGACCCTGTACCAAATCAGCGATCGTCTCGAAATGAACCTGAAGGAAGAGACCTACAATCGCAGGCTGTCCGATTCCTATCAATATAAACACCGTCTCGAGCTCAAGCCCGGGGACTATTTCTTCCACATCGTCGTCTGGGACGAAGCTAGCAGCAACGTCGGCTACCAGGACAAGAAAGTCAGTGTGCCCCCGTACCCCAAAGCAGAATTCTGCCTCAGCGACATCATCCTCGCGCGTACGGTCAGGGTGGTCGAAGCCAAAAAAGAGCCGGTCGTTGTCAAGTCCAGCGATATCCCGGCGCTCAAGGCGCTCGAGCGCACCAAACTCAAGGTGCCGGAGAAGGTGGAGATCAACCAGCGCCAGGGAGACCCTTTCACCTTCGGCAATCTGGAGATCGGCCCCAACCCTTCGTCCACCTACAAGCCGAACGAGGAGTTGGTCTTCTTTTACCAGATCTATAATCCCGTCTTCGACCCCGTCAAGGACAAGGCCGGGGTCTTGATCGAACATCAAATCTGGAAAGGCGACAAGCTCGTAGCGACGATCGATCAGCCCCAGGAAGCCAGCATACCGGCCGCCCAAAATTCGAGGACCCTCAACAGCGGGGCCCGCTACACTCTGAGCAACTTCGCGGCCGGCGATTACACACTCTTGATAAAAGCCAGAGACGTTTTTTCGGGCCGGGTCATTGAGAAGAGAGTGAATTTTAAAGTGAAGTCGACCTGAGATCCAGCTTCGGGGGGCAACGGGCTCCGAGCCCGGGTGGGGAGGAAGCGATGAAGTCGAGGAAAACAATAATTCTGACCCTGCTGGTGCTTTCCGGCTGTCTGGCTGTTGGTCTCTTTCCGGGTCGGATGATCCTCGGCCGAAGTCTCAACCAAGAGGAGAAAGAGGCGTTGGCGCCGACCCGCAAGATTGGCTATTTCACTTTTCTCAATGAGGACAGGTCCGTGGCCCTCCTCGTCGATGTCGAACTGGCGCGGATGCGAAAGGCCGAAAAATACCTCCCCTTGGGAATCAGGGTGGCCAATAAGGATATTTATTCGCTCAAAGTCAACCGCCAGAGCCTCCTCCTGGTCGATGAGGCAGAGGGGAAGTATTCCATGCCCGGCTTTAAGGAACTCGAGGCCGCCTACAACAAATACTCGCTCGACGCCAAGTACTTTGCCCGGAAGGTTTTTAGCGAAGGCGATATTGTAACGGGCTTTGCCTCTTTCCAGAAGCTCCCCTGCAGCTTTTTCCCCCACCCCTTCAAAGACAGCGTTATGCACGATATCCTCATCGATTCGATCGACATGCCCCAGAGGTCGTTCATCGAAGACCTCGTCTATTTCCCCAAGCCTGGGTCCGACTTGGCCGGGCAAAAGCTCAGGCTGAGGATCCAGGGCCCCGAACTTGAAGAACCCTGTGACGTGGCCTTTATTATTGAATGAGATCCAAAGAAGCTAAAGCCTCCGCGCTGTTATTCGCGTTCCTCGCCTTCGTTCCGGTTTGCTCTGGTCAGATCGAGATGAAACCGGAGGGATTTTTTGAAGCTCCGGGGTTCGCCTTTCTCGTCTATCACAACACTTATTTTGACGGCAAAAGAGGCGGTCTCGAGGTCTTCCTCCATGGACGGCGCATCATCGATGCCGGCGAAATCGTGGCCGTCACCACCCAAGGTCGATTTTTGGACTTCGAAGCAAAAGAGACGGGGAAGAGAATCGTCGAGGCAGGGAAAAGTCTCTCCATCATCCCGGAGAAGTTCAAACCGCTCGACCTGTCTTATCGCCTGACTTGCCGCACCGACGGGACATCGATCTTCATCAACCTCAGCACAGACAAATCCGTCGATTGGACCAAGCTCCGCAGCCTCGGGCTCAAGCTTGAAATCTATCCCAAGGAATACGCCACCAAAACCTATGAGGCCGGTCGTACAACCGGGTATTTTCCCGAAAGGTACATGGGAAAGACGCTTCTTGTTTCCCAGGCCAAAGAAATCAGGATTGCCGCCGAGGACGGACTGCGGTCTTTCGTCCTGAGCACGGAGGACTCCATCCTCAGTCTAACCGATGAGAGGGAGATGAGCGAAAACGGCGGCTTCGTTGTGACGGCCTCACTGCCTCCGCACACCGCCCAGCAACATCTGACCTTAGAGCTCCGGCCCAAGATTGATCCGAACTGGAGGAGAGAGCCGGTCATCCAGGTGTCGCAGGTCGGTTACCATCCGGATCAAAAAAGAGGGCCGTGCTGGAGCTCGATTCCAGAAAAAAAAAGATCGAGGAAATGAGGCTTCTCTCACTTGAAGAAGACGGGTCGAAAAGAACCGTCAAGGCCGCGAGGCCGGTGAGCTGGGGGCACCTCTTCGATGATGATGACTATGTTTTCGATTTCAGCGAGATCCGCAAACCGGGCCTTTATTATCTCCAATATGAGAATGCGGAAGCGGGACCGATCCCCATTCGCAACGACGTTTACAGGGAGGCCTGGTGCCCGACTCTCGACGTCTTCTTCCCTGTCCAGATGTGCCACGTCGATGTCAGACAGGGCTACAAAGTCTGGCACGGCGCCTGCCATCTCGACGATGCCCTCCAGGCTCCTCCGAATCAGGTTCATTTCGATAGCTACCGCCAAAAGGCTGACACGGAGAGCCGGTACAAAGCGAACGAGCATATCCCGGGCCTGGATTGGGGCGGCTGGCACGACGCGGGAGATTTTGACCTGCCCTCGGGAAGCATCTGCTCGACGGTCCTCTGGCTGGCCCTCGCTCAAGAGGAGTTTGCCGTGGAGCGGGATGTGACCTCTCTCCGGCGAGAAGAACGGCGGGTCGACTTGTTCCAACCGGACGGAAAAAACGACCTCCTCCAACAGGTTGCCTTCGGAATGGAGTTTCTTCTGAGGCTCTACCGGGCGATCGGACATATCGGCGCAGGGGTTATCGAGAATAACAGCCGGGACTATGGGCTCGTCGGGGACCCCGTGAACATCACGGACAGTCTTATCTACGACCGGGCCCTCAAGCCGTCGGAAAGACGGAACGGCCGCTCCGGGAAGTTCGACGACCGCTGGGTGTTCACGAACCGCAACACAGGGGGTCAGTATCAGCTGGCCCAGGTGGCCGCCGTCGCTTCCCGTACACTCAGAGGATTCGACCAAAGCCTCGCGGAGGAGTGCCTAAAGACAGCCGAGGACGTCTGGGAGTACGAACAGAAGCACCCGCGGGTAGACTTTGAGGTCAGCTATCAGCCCCAGGAAGATACCTACCATTCCTGGGAGCTCGCGGCCACCGCCGAACTCTTCCTGACGACGGGAGAAGCGAAATTCGGAAGAAAGCTGGCCGAGCTAACGCCTTTCATCCAGAAAATGCCGGTCTCCACCTTCTGGAACCTCGCCGGATTCTCCCTCGCCCGCGCGGCGGCAAAATTCGAAAACGAAAATTTCAAGCTCGCAGTCAAGAATAAATGCCTGGAGCTGAAGTCGGAGATGGAAAGGGAATTCAGCAAGAGTCCCTACGGCGTCTATTTTGAATTCGAGATCTGGGGAAACAACTGGGACGTTCTGGACCTCGGAGCGAGGTCCTATTATTTCATCAAGCACTTCCCCGATCTTTTCAGCCGGGACTATCTTTATTCTGCCCTGAACTACAATTTCGGCTGCCACCCGGCCACGAATCACTCTTACGTGTCGGGAGTGGGCGTGCGCTCGGCCACGGTCGGCTACGGATTCAACAGGTCAGAGGTGACTTATATCCCGGGCGGTGTCGTCTCTGGAGCCTCATTCCTAAGGCCAAAGTTCATTGAATACCGGGCCGGCGAGTGGGATTGGTACGAAACGGAGTATGTGATCGGGGGTGCAGCCTCTTATATCTTTGATGTCTTGGCTGTCGATTCTCTTTTGAACAAAAAATAGATAGAAGTTTTTACTTCTTACCCCTTACCCCTGACCTCTTACCTCTTTATTGATTCAACGAGCTTCTTGATATTCTCTTGATCGGGGTTGATCTCAAGAGATTTCTGCCAGGCTTTGAGCGCCTCGTCTCTCTGCCCGAGTTTGTAATAACAAGTCCCGAGCTGATTGAGAATATCGAGGTTCGTCCCGATTCTGGACAGATAATTTTTGTAGAGAGTGATCGCCTCGTTGTACTTGCCCAAGGCATGAGAAGTCCGTCCGAGGAGTGATAGGACATCGCCCGTTTCTCCCTCTTCGCCGGTAAAGGGCCTTAGGATCTCCATGACCTTCGGGAAGTCTTTTTTCGTATAGAGGATCTCTCCGTAAGCTAAAGCAAATTGCAGCCGCCCGGGGTTGCGGCGGAAGGCTTTTTCCAGGAAGGGTTCGGCCGCGGCCGGGTTTCCTTTGTTCATAAGCTGGAGGCCCGAGGTGAAGACGTATTCATCCAGCGCCGAGACCGGCATCACCTTCGCGAAGACAAAAGGCCGAGGCACTTCAGGCAATGAAGAGATCTCGAAATTTTCGGCCTGCGACTCCGGCGCGGTTCCGGATTCCCCGATCAGGGAAACCGCTATTTTGTAGTAGGCGGGAGGAAAGTCCTTGAGTTCGAGTGTCTCGGCGAAATTCATCACGCCGGGATAACCGGCAAGCCTCTTGCTCCAGGTCCTGAACTCTTTGTCTTCCTTGAAAACGGTGAACCTGAGCGAGCCCCGAGACTTCAGATTCTCGGTCAGATTGTAAACCTGGAAGAAGATGAGCAGCGCCTCTCTTGAGGCAAAAGTGTTCCGTGTAGGGCAAAGGAGCTGCAGGTCGCCCACTTTGAAGGGGGTGATCTCTATTGTCCGGTCAGCCGCAGTTTCAGCTCTGTAGGCGAGAGTCAGAGGGCTCAGCTGGACGTTGGAACCGGGGTCGGGGACAATCAGACCGGCCTCCACCGAAGTGAATTCTTTGGAGGTTTTGTTCTTGAGGAGGAGGTCGAGCCTGTAGCGGCCGGGGACAAGCGGGAACATGTCCTGAAGCTCGAAGGACTGGGATCTCACGTCCTTGAGCTGCCCCAGGGTCAGGCTCAAGGGAATTTCTTTGTCGTACTGAAAAACAGTCCGGCCGGTGGAGTCGGATATCCTCCCGTTGAGCTCGAAATCTGCCAGATATTTGCCGCTGGTGTCTTCCACCGAGAGCTTCTTGGGTTCGACCGAATAATGGACCAGGAAAAAACCCGAATCATCTTTGAGGACTCGGACCAGAGAGTCGCTGCCGATGTAGTTCGCCGTGTATTCCACTTCGACGGTGTCTTTGTATTTAAGCAGAGCCTCTGCATAGCTATCCGACACCCTTTTTTGGGGAGAAGAAGAGATGTGGCTGATGAGCATATTCGAAGCCATTGAAATCGTGCCGGGCGGGACTCGCTCTCCCGGAATGAGGGTCAGCGTCTGCCGGGCCAAATTCGGCTCGAGCTTCCTAAGCGCCTGATACGCCGCCTGTTCGTTTTGAAAGCCACCCGAAGAAGCGGCAATCAAACTCTCGGGCCCATCGTCAACGGGTGAATAAACGATATAGTCTCCCATCCCATCCTTTTTAAAGAAGATCACGTTAAAGGCCGTGGGCAACCCAAGCGCGGGGTCACCGAGATAAAACCAGATTTGGGTGGGATAGACATTCGAGACATTTTCGTAGCCTTCGATATTTTTCGGCGGTCCCAGGATGATATGAATCCTTCCCCTGTCCGTTTTCCAGCCGGGCAACGAAGTTCCCCTGCCGTAAGTCTCATTAGCATACTGAAGCCGGCGATAGTGTTCTTCTCTGAATTCATTCCGGGGGGCGCCGGGATTCGGATTTCGCTGCTTCCAGAAGGCTTCGATGAACATTTCCCTTTCCCGGTCGGACTGGAGTTTGAGGAAGACTTCACGCTCCTTGGCGGTTATAATGTAGACAACCTCCTCTCCGAGCCATTTCTTGTATTTTTCGGGAAGTCCTGTCCCGGCTTTCTGCCGCGCCGCCGCGGGAAGAAAAAACACGACGAGCAGGGCCGCTGCCCAAATCCTGGTTTTCATTTTTCCTTCTGGACGTAATCTAGCCGATTTGGGTCAATTATTCAAACGAACGGGCTGAACATCAGATTCTGAAGTCGCGCTTTAGGAATCTGAATAAGTGCTCTTCCACCCCCCTACCTCCCTCTAAGTATGGGGGGCTCAAAACCTGGACGAGACCTCGGTCAAGGAAGCCCGGAGGGGCTGATCCCCTCCGGGCTTCATAATCGCTATCTACGCGTGCTTAGAACTGGAACATAATGCCCAGCCGGAAGTTGCGGGGGGCAACCACACCCACGACCCGGCCGACATCTCTGAGCAGGACGTCGGTGCCCGAAACGCCGATTTTCTTGAGCATCGCGTTGGTCACGGCCTTGGAATTGAAGACGTTAAACATGTCGAGCATGACACGCAGCGTTCTTGGACCCAGCTTGAAGCTCTTATCAAGACGCAGATCCAGGATACTCAGGATCGGCATGTAAAGCGGTTTGGTTGCGTCCTGGGCCACGATTTGCCCCGGCATCCCTGACCCACTGCTGACGAGGAGCACAGCGTGCTGCAGCAATTCGGTGTCTTCCGGATCATAGTTCCAGGTCTCAAGTGTCTGAACATCGGCCAGCACCCAGACGGGACGACCCGTGTGCAGGCGGAAGCGGAAGCCCAGGTCCAGTTCGACCTTGGGGATGGTATAGTTTCCGTTGAGCTTGAACTCAAACTTCGGGGTGAAAGGCATGGGGCCGACCATGTTGTTGACGGTCTGGTTGATGCCGCCCAGCCATTGGTCGGACCAGATGTTCGTTCCCTCCATGTTGTAGTCTTCGTCCTGGCGCTTGTTACGGGCCGCGAACCCGTTCGATTTATTGAAGAGAAGCGACCCCATCATCTGCCAGCGTTCGGAATAGCGCTTCTTGAATGTCACCTGCAGGCCTTGGAACTTACGCTCCGCCTTGACGTTCGGGCCGCCTGCATAGTTTGGGAAGTCGGGCATGTTGCGCCACTCAAAATCCGTGTGAGTCTGCGCCCAATTAATATCCTGCCCGTCGATAACGCCGTTACCATCGTAATCCTTCAAGACGACGCTGTAGAGAGAAACCTCCTGGCCGTTGATGACCTGCGTTTTAACCTCGTATTCCCAGGGCTGCTGGGTGACTTGATTCAGGGGCCATTGCACGATTACGTTTTTGGTGATGCGGTTGATATAGGTGACCCCAACGGAAAAATTTTTGAAGATCTCCCGCTCCAGGTTGATGGTGAACTGGTCGGTGTGCTGATTTTTCAGGCCGGGCTCGATTTTCAAACCAAAGGCAGGAATGCTGGTTCGGAATATATTTGAAGGGAAGTCGGTGCCCCACTCGGTACTGATCGGGTCCAAGTTCGGCAGCTGCCTGGCCGCATTGGCAAACTCGCTGCCTGTAATAAAACCATCGCCATTCAGGTCGAGGCCGGCCCAGGGGACTGCGTAGAATTGCGTTGTGCTATATGATCGATCTCGGTCAGGGCCTCCGCCCCCGAAGCTCTCGACTCCGATCGGGGTGTAATATCGCCCGAAGCTGGCCCTAAACACGGTCTTCTGATCGCCGGTCAAGGCATAGGTTAAGCCGACGCGCGGTGACCAGTTCTTGAAGTTGAAGAGGTTGCCCGAACCCTGGCGGTCGCGGAGGACTGTAAGATCTTGCTGCCAGGCTTGGGGAGAGGTTGGCTGCTCCAGCATCTGGCCGCCGCTGCCGAACTTGGCGGTCATGTGGTCGAAGCGCACGCCAAGGTTCAGAGTCAGGCGCTTGGTGGGCGACCACTGATCATCGAAAAAGAATCCCAGGCCATCGGAAGTGCGTATCGTGCGGATGGGCTTGCTGTAGCTTTTGTCGACATAAAAGAGCAGCCCGTCGGTGTCGCCGTAGTAGTTTTGCATATAAGCGATGTCATAGTTCCAGCGATACGGATAGCCACCTTGGTAAATCCCGAAGAACCCGAGGTCCTCTCCGGTGTTCGGGTCGATGAGCTCTTTCCCGAAGAAGTCGCCACTGATGCTGTTCAATCGGCCGCGGGTGTACTGCACGCCGAACTTGATATCGTGTTCACCCAGGAAGTCCTCGGCATAGTGCGACATGTCGGCTTGGACCGTCATGCGGCTTGTATGTTCTTTTCTCGCGCCGGGGAATGCGCCGCCGACGCCGGAATCGAAAGGAACGGCCTTCCACCAGTTGATGTATGCGGGGTGGTCGGGAGCGTCGCTCGGAAGTTGGTTTCTCTCACTGACCCAGAAACCCAGGAACTTCGCCGAAAGGAAGGTGCCGCTGCTGGGGAACCACTGCCATTGGGAAGAGACGGCGTGGCTCTGCGTATAGCTTTCGTAAGCCAAGGAAGGATCCCAATCCAGGGAACCGTCTGTGAAGCCCCCGCTGTTGTTGTTTTCGTAGTGGTAGGACGCCCAGGCGTGCTGGTTCTTAAAAGGTGTAGCGGTGAGCTTGAAGTCGCCATACCGGTTGAGAGACTTCTGAATGGGCTCCCAATTGAGGGCTTTGGTTTTATTGTTCAGGTAGTTGAGGGCCGTAAAGAACCAGAGGTTTTTGGAAAACAGAGGGCCGCCCAGGGTCAGGTCCAGTTCCAGGTCGGATTTGGGATAGGATCGATAATCGTCGCCCGACTGGAGATACAGCCAATTGCGGCCCAGTTGGCCGGCTTTCGGCTGTTGGCCTGAGGGAGTACCCAGCTGGTTGTAGACAGCCAGAGAACCCTCCAGTTTGTCGGAGCCGGACTTGGTGATGACGTCGATGGCCACGCCCGAGAAATTGCCGTATTCCGCCTTACTGCCGAGAGCGATCAGGCGGACTTCCCGGACGTTATCGTAATTCACATTGATCATGGAGCCATAGCCGGCACCGCGGGGGTTGGTCGTGTCCACGCCGTTCACCAGGAAGATGTTTTCCGTGGTGGCCCCCCCGTACGCCGTGGGACTCCCCATCACGTTCTTGCCCACGTCGAACATGCCCGGTGTCGAGAGCGACAGGTCATAGAACGAATCGCGGCTGGTGGGAAGTTTATCCAGCATCGCCTGGTCGATCTTGGAGTCGATGGTCGAGGTCTTGACATCGACCACCGGTGCCGCGCCGGTCACGGTCACCGTCTCCTCGATCGTCCCCATCGGCAGGACCAGGTTGACCGTCGCAGAACTTCCTGCCGTCACGGCGATATTTTCCTGGACGACGGTCTTGAAATTAGGCATGGAGGCCGAGAGCTTATAGTTCCCAATCGGCAAACTGAGAAAAACAAAGGCCCCTTTCGCATTAGTCACGACGGAGCGTTTCCCCATCATCGCGGGGCTCGTTAGCTCCACGGTCGCTCCGGGAAGCGGCTCACCTTTATCGTCGGTGACCGTGCCCGTTATCTTCCCTTCCAGGATGGACTGGCCCCGGACCAGATCCATGCCAAAAAAGAGAAGGGCCATCGCCGTCAAGCACCATACCAGTAAATGTTTTCTGAAGCCGCGCATTTTTTCCCCTCCTTTTTTATTCCTTATAGAAAAAAGTTGCTTTTCCCAGGTGTGAGCAGAAATAAAGAACAGCCATCTCACCCCAAAAAATCAATCGCCATCACATCCTATCAATAAAAAAATTATATTTTTTTTGGTCGAAAGTCAAGTCACAAATGGCTCTATGACGAATAGTGTGGTTGTGGGCTGGGCGAAGGCAACGTTTAGCCATCCGGAGGCGCTTTTCGAGGGGACCTTTTTCTTGGCCTATGCTGAGTCTTTTTTATTTTTTCTGGGCAGGAGAGGATCGGGTCGCGAAGAGGGCCGTCTGAGTGACCGAGCGGGCACGGTTCCCCGACCGAAGGGAGAGGGAGAGCGAAGGAACGAAGCGAGCAAGATTTCCTCGCTGGGGAAATCGCCGCGTGCCCTCGAGTGACCTGGTCTGAGCCTGCCCAGTCCCGCAGCTGCCGAGAAAAGGGCCGACGGAGCGGCGTTAAAAACCTGAATAGGAGAGAGGCCGATTGGGCTTGATAAAGTCCTTGTCGTTCTTACCACACTCTTCGTCATAGAGCCGTCCCAAATGCCGTGCTTCTCGTCCCTCGCGTCGTCGCGTCCATATGGTCAGAGAACCGGAGTTCACTTCTTGATCTGCTCCTTCAATTTGGCGATCAGATCCTCCAGAAATTTCACCTTTTCTGTGTCGGTATAGATGGCCTTGGCTTTCTCCAAACACTCTATGGCTTTCTCAAAATTGGCCTGATTGATGTAACATCTTCCGGCCATCTCGAGGTAGGCGGGATCATCCGGCTTTAGACTCAGCGCTTTTTCAAAACGGCCCATGGCCTCGGCCGCTCGGTTCAGCCCGAAAAGGATCAGGCCGGAATTATAGGCAGCGTCCGGATTATTGGGGTCAAGGTCGATTGTCTTCTGGTAAAAGTCGAGGGCCTTTTCGAGATCCTTTTGCTGCTGATAACAGACGGCCAGCTCAAAGAAGGCAGGCGCGAACTTCGGGATCTGCTCCGTAACTTGAGCCAAGGCGTTAATGGCTTCCGGGTACATTTGCTTCCTGGAGTAGCTCATCCCGAGGAGGTAAAGCGCGTTGGTATCTTTGGGATTCTTCTCCAGGTCGACTTTCAATAGCGCGATGGCGCCGTCATAGTCCTTCTGCTTGAATTTTTCGGCGACCAATTTGATCGCCCCCTGAATTTCATTCAAGCGCTTCTGTTCCTCAGCCTGAACCTGGGAAACGAGCACGACAGGTGGAATCTCAACTTTCTGTATCTTTTCCTGGGGCATTTCGAATTTCCATAGATCCTCCTTCTCGGCGTAACCTTCCTTCTTGAAAACGACCTTGTATTTGCCATGAGGCAATCCGACGAATTTGTATTCGCCATCTTTTTTCGTTTTAGTATTGTAGCTCCGGTTGGTATCGGCGTCCCGGATCGAGATTTCGACTCCTTCCAGCGGATTTTTCTGTGTGTCCAGGACCTTTCCATAGAGATAATACTCGCGGTACTGTCCGAAAGTCGGGAGGGTCAGAATCAGTCCGATCAATAAAAATAGTATCCAAAAAAATCGGCAGGTTCGGAAGCTCATGATTCACTCCTTTTTCGGTTTGTATGAGTTGGCCCGGCGCAAGGCTTCATTCATCTTTTCCGGTTGATGTTCGCGGTTGTAGACATCGGCCAAAAGAAAATAGCCGAGGGCCTTGAGCTCGGACGTTTCGGCCAGGGCAAGCCCTTTCTCCACCAGCGCCCTGACTTCATCGAGCGGAACCGGCTCGGAGAGTAGGCCTCTGGCGAGAAGGAGCTGCCCTTCAGCCAGCTTGGGATTGAGCCTGACGACCTCTCGCATTTGCTCCAGAGAACCGGCCCGGTCGCCGAGTTTAAAAAGGACCTTGCCTAAATTGAACCGGGCCCGAAATTCCCCAGGGAAGGCGGTGACTTCTTCGGTATAGGCTGTCCTAGCCTCTTCCAGCTTTCCCTGCTCCTCATTGAGCAGCCCCAAGTTGAATCTGGCCCGGGGCGAATTTGGGTATTCACGGATGATTCCTTTCAACAATGTATCGGCCCGGTCATATTGTTTCACCCCCACCAAACTGGCCGCCAGATTGAGGCGGTTCCTGGTCAACTTCGGTTGGATCTCCACGGCCTTTTCTAAATAAGGGAGGGCCTCGGCGTGGTTTTCTTCGCCTATATAGACCTCTCCGATGAGCATGTAGGCCTGGACGTTTTTCTTATCCACAGACAGGGTCCGTTTGCAGAGGGCGACGACATCTGCTTTCTTTCCTTCCCGAAGAAGGATGTTCGCCAGGCCGATGAGCGCCTGAACATTCTCCGGATCATCTTTCAAAACCGAATCAAGTTTGACTTTCGCTTCCTCATTCCTCCCCAGCTCCGTATAGCAAGTTGCCAGTTGCAGCAGAGCCTGCGGGATAGCCGGGTCTTCCCGAAGGGCAGCTTCCAGGTTTTCCGCAGCACGGGCATACTGGTCTCTCGTGATCAATTCACCGGCCTGCTGGACAGAAGCAAAAACCTGAAGCTTATCCTTGGGATCGGCCAGCGCCCTCGAGCCGCTGCCCGAAGGTTTTTTCGTGGAAACGGGCGCACCGATATAGCCGAGGGCGGCCAGCCTCTCCACTGTTTCCTTGTCCAGGTTCGCGGCCTGAGGCGCAGGAGCACCCCGGCTCGTTTCGGCCATGAGCCGATCCAGCTCGCCTTTCATTCTCCGGGCTAGATCAGGATTTTGTTGATACAGATTCATATGCTCGTCAGCGTCTTGAATGAGATCATACAGCTCAGCCCTGGGCGCATCGATATATTTATAATACGGCGTCCGCAAGGCGCGGAGAGGGCTCCACCCGAACTGAATATTGGGGGCCATAGATTCCCCGTAAGCGTAACCTTCCACCTTCTGCTTGGGACGAAACATCATCGGGAGAAGAGAATGGCCCTGCGGCATGACCGGGGCTTTGACATTGGCCAGGTCGAGAACGGTCGGAAAAACATCTATGGTTCTCGCCTGGGAGGAGACGCGCCGGCCGCGGAGCTTTTCAAACGGCGTGACAACGATGAGCGGGACATGGACCACGTAATCATAAATAAAATAGCCGTGCGTCTCCTCGCCGTGGCTGCCCAACCCTTCTCCATGGTCGCCAACAAGGATGAGGACGGTGTTTTTATCCAGGCCATTTTTCTCCAGCCAGGATACGCACCTTCCGATCTGTTGATCCATGAAGGCGATCTCACCGTCGTAAAGACCCGCCAAGCCCCTCTTGCTGTATTCGGATTGAAATGGCTCCGGCGGCATATAAGGGGCATGCGGATCATAGAGGTGGATCCAGGCAAAAAAAGAATTTTGTTTTTCGCCTTCGAGCCAGGTGAGGGCTGCATCCATCACTTGGTTTCCCGGTCTTTGAATGGCCCCGAGGTCAAGGTGCTTGTATTTTCTCAGGTCAAATTGATCATCATAATACTGGAAACCTTGCTTAAGTCCCCACCGGCCGTCAAGGACAAAGGCGCCGATGAAAGCCCCGCACTGGTAACCCCGAGCCGAAAGCACTTCGGCGATCGTTGCTTGTTCTTCGCTCAAAGCGGTGTTCCCGTTGACCCGGACACCGTGATACGTGGGGTACATGCCGGTCATGATCGAGCAGTGCGACGGAAGGGTCAGGGGCGAGGCTGAGGCGCATTGTTCAAACAGGACACCCGCGCGCGCCAGGGCGTCCAGGTTTGGGGTCTTGATATTCGGATACCCATAGCAGCCCAGATGGTCGGGCCGTGTCGTGTCCATGGTGATCAGGATGACGTTGGGCTTTTTGACTCCGCTCTTTGCCCAGAGCTTCTCGACTCTTTTAGCCGGGTCTTTTTGAGTATGTAAAACGACCGAGAGAAGGACGCCAATGATCAAGAGCCCCGCAGCCAGAAGGTACCATTTTCGGGTCTTCCTTTTTTTGTTCATCTCAGAAGATAGAAGATATCGCGTTATCGCCTATTTTTCAAGAATGCCTTATCAAACACGGGAATGTTTACGGCTCGCAACAAACGCTCCGTGGAGCGGACAAAATCGAGTCCGGGCCGGAGGGGGGCCCGCGTTTTTCACGAACGAATAGGCTATCGCTTTCTTTGGAAGGCGGCGCCGATGACCTCGAGAAGTTCGGCTTTCCCGCGCCAATAATCTTGGCTCAGCTCCCAGATGATGATCCCGGCCGCCTGCTTCTCCTTGACATATTGGCATTTGCGCAGGACCGATCGAACGTCGTCATAGCAGATGATTTCACTCCTGTCCGGCTTCTGGACGTAAGGGACCTGCGCGCAGCGGTCCCAGATGTACCGCCAGCCCTGAGATCGCAGCATCGTGATTTCCTGATAACTGGCGTCATCGCTCGTCTTGAAAGGCATATGAAGTCCGGGACAATCAAAGGAGTGTCCATAAAACGGGACCCCAAGGAGAAGTTTTTCGTTCGGAATCTGACGGCTCCGCGCGTAGAGATAGCTATCGTCAAAGGATCCGTCGAGGTCGTTGTCACAGCTGTAGAGGGGCGAGTTGTGGCCGGAGTGGTCCGTCCAGGGGCCATGGAAGTCATAAGTCATGAAGCTTATGAAATCAAAGTCTGCCAATAACTCTTCGTAGTTGATCCATTTCCCATAGAAATCACCGGCGGGCGCGGCCATGGAAAGCAGCATCGGTGGGGCCTGGGATTTGAGAGCCGCGGAAAGCTCTTTTATGAAGGAAACAAAGTCCGCCTGTTCCTGAGGGTTGGAGACAAATTCCCAGTCGATGTCAACTCCATCGTAGTGATGGTTCAGGCAGAACTCCACCGCCTCGCCGATGAAGCGGGTTCGCGTTTCCGGAGTCGCTGCCATCCACGGAAATCCCTCGCAATTCCCCCACCCGCCTATGCTCATAAGGACCTTGACGCCGCTGGCGTGAGCGGTCGCGACGAGCTCGGGATAAATGAACTCCGGGTCAACCACGAGATGTCCATCAGAATCAGGTTTGGTGAAGGCCTCCGCGATATGAGTTAAAAAACGATAATCAATTTCGGTGTGATCAAACTCGGATTTCTTCCAGGAAGGGTAATACCCCAAAACGACTCTATCCAACTGGAATCTGGAGGGCGAAGTGTCGCCCCTGGACGTCTGGCAGCGCCCATCGTCCAGAACTAACAGGAAGACCAACGCGAGACCTGCGACGGCCCTGGAGGAATTGCTCATTTTGTTGCCCGTTCGACGAATCTGGGACTTCCCTGAAATTTATAACGTTTTTTCGGTGTTTTTTCAATCGAGAAAAGCGCCCGAAACAATTTGTTTTTATCGGCCCCGGAAAAATCCTATAATAGTCGCGACGGAGGCGAAAGAGAGGCCGTTGAACGATGGAAGTCATCATCAAAGACAATTATGATCAGATTTGTGAGGAAGCGGTCCTGTTGATTCACCGGAAGTGGCAGGTTAAGAACGACCTGGTCCTGGGCCTGGCCACCGGCAGGTCTCCCCTCGGAGTTTATGCGCGGCTGATTGATCTTTATCAGAAAGGCCGGATGGATTTCTCTCGCGTCACGACCTTTAACCTCGATGAATATGTCGGCCTCGCCGAGGACCATCCCCAGAGCTTTTCCGCCTACATGGAGAAAAACTTCTTCCGGCACGTCAATATCAACCGGGAGAATATTCACCGGCTCAGCGGTGCGCCGGATGACGTCGAGCGCCATTGCCGGGATTATGAGGATAAGATCAAGAGGGCCGGGGGGATCGACATCCAAATCCTGGGAATCGGCCGGAACGGCCACATCGGCTTCAATGAGCCCGGCTCGTCCCTGGCCTCCCGGACGAGAGTCAAAACGCTGACCCAAAGCACGATCGAAGCCAACGCCCCTAATTTTAAGAACAGGCATGAGGTCCCCCGCTATAGCCTGACGATGGGCATCGGAACGATCCTGGACGCAGGCATGCTCATCCTGCTCGCTTCGGGCCATGAAAAAAACGAGGCCATCGCCAAGACCGTGGAAGGACCGGTGACCGCCTCTGTCCCCGGATCTGCCCTGCAACTCCACCGCACGGCCAAGGTCATTATCGACCATCATGCCGCCAGCCGGCTCCAAAGAAAAGACTATTATCTCTGGGTTTACGAGCACCGGGATAAAATCACAGATTTTCTGAAGAAGAGATAGGTTCGATTTCCGCTTGTTTTTTGCCGGCAGCCGCGGACTCGACGAGTTTCTGGACCGCCGGGATGATGACGAGGTCCACTTCATACCCAGGTTTTTCAGGGCCCTTGAGTAGAGCCAGGTTTTCTTCTTTCCAGCCAGGGGGCACATCCAGGTCATTCACCAAGTAGTCGAGCGCCTTGAGCGCCGATTCGGCGGCGATCTTCAGACGTTCGGAGAGCGGAATGATTTCCTTGAGGAGATAGGATCCTTCGAGGATGGGTCTGAGGATGGCCTCATTATTGCGCCAGCGGACCAGCTTCTCGATGAGTTTTTCCCGGTTAACGACGTAGGAAGGACCGTCGGCGAGGAATCCTTCGACCAATGACTGAAATTCCCTGGCCCCAGCGCTTTCCGGCTTGGCCGCATCCACCAGCCGGTTCAAGGGAGTGAACTGGGTGTATTCACGGACGTCGGGCCTCAAGTAGAGGTGGAGCGGCTCGACAATGTCAGCCAGGACACGAAGTGAACCGACGGGATGATGGCCGGACAGGCGCCGGAGCATAGCCATGGAGTTGCGGCCTTCCGAGATGCCGAACAAATTCAGCAGGTGACCGGTGACATCCAGTCGGCGGTACATGTCATCGGCGTCTTTGGCGGCTTGAGGAGACCAGAAACGCTCGGCGATGGCCGCCAGCCGAGGCCAGATTCGCGAGTCGATCGTTTTCGGATTGACGAATTCTCCCCACATGCAGGCCTCGCCTCCCAGCACCCTGACTTTCTGCTCATTCGCGAGGTCAGCCGTCTCCTTTTCCAGCGGGTCGACGCCGTAGTGTTCCGATGCCGGGAGCATATGGTCAAGATAATAGCCCGCGGAAAGGACGCCCATGTACCCTTGGCGCGCCGCATCTGCCAGCGACTTCTGGCCCCGCCAGGATTGGATGACGATATCTTTCGGCAGGTCGGGATGGAAGATCTCGTCCCACCCGACCATCTTCTTTCCGTGCTTTTTGATGATGGCCAGGATCTTGTTATTGAAATGAGCCTGGAGGTCATCGTTGCTTTTCATCCCGTTGGCCGTTTTGAAAGCGGTGATGGCCGGGTTATTGTCCCACTGCTTCCCCGTGACTTCATCGCCCCCGATATGAAAATATTCGTCCGGAAAGAGACGGGCCATTTCGCCGATAAATTTGTCGAGGAACTTATAGACCTCCTTGCGGGTCGGGTCCATGGTCGGGTCGAAGACTCCCCAATGCCGCTCGATCGCATAGGGCCCGGGAGCGGAAGCGATCTCCGGATATCCGACGAACCAAGCCGTTGAGTGCCCCGGCATATCGAATTCTGGGATCACCCGGATGCCCAGGTTTCGGGCGTGGTCGATCACTTCCCGGATCTCGGGTTGGGTGTAATAATTCCCATCCGAGCCGAATTCCTGGAGCTTGGGGAAGACCTTGCTCTCAACTCTAAACCCCTGATCTTCAGAGAGATGCCAATGCAAGACGTTGAGTTTGACCGCCGCCATGGCTTCGAGGTTGCGCTTGATGACGTCCACCGGCTCCCAGTGGCGGCAGACATCAATCATAAGACCACGCCAGGGGAATCGAGGGGCATCCAGGATCTGAAGGACCGGTATGAAAAAACTGTCTGCATCCAAGGAAACGAGTTGGAGGATAGTCTCGACCCCGCGCAGAATTCCGACCGGAGTCCCGGCGCGCAGGACCCCCTTCTGGGACGTGATTTCGAGCCCGTAGGATTCATCCTCGGCGACCGTTTGAAGCTTCTGGCCGGGTCCCGAACAGCGGATTTCGAGCGCCGCCCGGGCGGGATTTTTTTCGATCGTCAAGGAAAGAGGGATTCCGGTCACAAGCACCAGCCGTTTGAGAAAGCGGTCAGCGGCCAGTGCCAACCGCGGCTCTTGATAGCCGTTCAGGCTCACCCGAAAGGAAGAGTCAATCTTCAATTTGCCCGGGCCGAAGACAATCTTGGCCGGAAGCGGCATCAGGTTGACGACGCTTTCAGAAGCCGATGGGGCCGGGCCGGTCCGAGCCGGTTGGCTTAAAAATACTAAGCCAAAGAACATGACGATCCAGAGGTTGAGTTTTCTGGGAAGGGTCAAGGTTCTCTCCTATAGGACCGCCTTTTGGAAGAGCTTAACCCAAACCGGCGATTCAATCAAGATCTTGAAGCCGACGCGGGAATCGAAATTCGAGTTATGATCTCAGAATTTCTTCGATTTCTCTCCTGGCCTTGGCGATCGCTTCCCTGATTTGCCGCAGCTTTGAGACGTCCGCGCGCGGCACTTTATGGCCGAACAATCGACCCAGCTCTCCCCAATCGTACCAGACATCCTTGAGCTCATCACGCCTCTCAGGACTCCAATGGCCCCACCACTGTTTTTCTTGTTCTTTGAAGGACTCTCGCTCATGGGCTTTCTCGGCAAGGAATTTTTTCCCTTCCTCTGTGATCGTGTAGACCTTTTTCCCATCCTGGGGAGCGGAAGTGACGTAGCCTGCTTCCTCCAGCCACTGAAGCGTCGGGTAGACGGAACCCGGGCTCGGAGCATAGAATCCATGGAAACGCTCTTCCAGATCCTTCATAATTTCGTACCCGTAGCGTGGCTTTTCGTTGAGGAGCTCAAGAATAAGGTACTTGAAATCTCCCCGGTTGAAAAAACGATCTGGGCGGGGAATCCTGAACCCATAAAACTTGAAATTACGATGATCGTGCATCCTAATCTCCTTTATAGCACATGTATCGCGATATATCGAGATATATTATAAATATATTTTTTTATTTGTCAAGGGAAAAAAGTTCCCCGTACACCAAACCCCGTTCCGCGTGCTTAACACCCTGTTCCTCCGGTCTGTTCTCTTTCCTTCTCGTGTATCGTCCCATTTCTCGCTCGTGGCTCAAAAATGATTAAGGCATTTTTTCCCCCGGCAATTCCTAGAGGCTCAAATTGGCTGCGATCGGCGACTAAGAACACAGGGAGTAGAATCGGAATGGCTGAAGCGACCATTGAAGGTTTAGCCTTAAAGAGCCTCGCTCCGAGGGAACCCGGTGTCCTCCGGGCGCCGAGGGTGTTCGAGCGGCACACCGGAAAAAAGATAGGGCTCCTGAGAACGAGGACATCTTCCCTATCGTCTTAGTTTATGGGAGCGAGTTCCGAAGGCGCCGAGAAGGGAGGTGAGGGAACGGCGTTAAAAACCTAAATGGGAGCGAGGCCATTCCGGTTCTGTTCTTTTGCAGCTGCGCCTGCTCACTGATCACAGCTCACGGCTCACCTGTTGGTTTTTGTCTTTGAATATTTTTCGAGACAGTGAAATAATGAAAGAGAGAGGAGGCCTTCATGCTGGCAACACGGCAACTCGGACAATCGGACCTGACGGTCTCCGCTCTGGGCTTGGGCTGTTGGCAGTTCAGCCGAGGCCAAGGGCTGGGCGGGAAATATTGGGCATTTCTCCCGGATGCGGAGATACGAGAGATCGTCCGCATTTCCCTGGATGGCGGGATCAATTGGTTTGACACGGCCGAATCTTACGGCAAGGGTGAATCCGAGAGATCTCTGGCCCGGGCCTTCAGAGCCCTAAGAAAATCTCCGGGCGATATCGTGATCGCCACCAAATGGCAGCCCTTGTTTAGAACGGCAGGTTCCATCCTGGAAACCGTCGGCACCAGACTCGCGAACCTCGACGGGTTTCCCATCGATCTTTACCAAGTCCACAACCCCCTCTCGCTGTCCTCGATCAAGGCTCAGATGAGGGCGATGGCCCGGCTCGTCCGGGGCAAGAAGATACGGTCGATCGGGGTCAGCAACTTCTCGGCTCAACAAATGAGAAAAGCACATGCCGAGCTAGCCGCACTCGGGCTCGGGCTGGCCACCAACCAGGTGCGCTACAGCCTCCTCGATCGTAGGATTGAGAATAACGGCGTCCTGGACACCGCAAAAGAGCTTGGAGTTTCCATCATCTCCTATTCTCCCCTGGCTCAGGGGTTGCTCTCGGGGAAATTCCACGAGAATCCGGACCTCATCAGAAAGCGTTCGGGGTACCGGAAATACATGCGGGCCTTCAAGCCCAAGGGATTGGAAAAGAGCCGGCCCGTCATTCAAGCGCTTCGAGAGCTGGCCCAAAAATACCGGGTCACTCCAGCTCAAATCGCTCTCAACTGGCTGATCAATTTCCACGGGGAGACGGTTGTGGCCATCCCAGGAGCAACGAGTGCAGCACAGGCTCAGGAGAACATCGGCACGTTAACGTTTGCGCTCAACCGAGAAGACCTGGACTCTTTGGATCAATCATCCTCGAGCTTCAAGTGAGACTGAGGGACGTTCCCCAGGGGGACACCCCTTGTGGCCCAAGGCTGAGCTTCACTGCAAGAATTATAACGAAAGCAAATCTTGGAGCACTAAGGGGTGTCCCCCTGGGGAACGTCCTTTTCTAAGGAGGGTTCCAATGATCAAATTTAACGGCGTCAATCATCTGGCCATGGCGACGGGCGACATGGATAAGACGATCCGTTTCTGGCGCGACCTGCTGGGCATGCGGCTCGTCGCGGGTCTTGGCCAGCCCGGCTACAGGCATTACTTTTTCGAGATTTCGGACCATGACCTGATCGCTTTCTTCGAATGGCCCGGAGTGAACCCGGTTCCGGAAAAAGACCACGGCGAGCCGGTCAGCGGCCCTTTCATCTTTGACCATGTTTCTTTCGGAGTCGAGACAGAAAACGACCTTTGGGCGATAAAGGACAAACTCGGGGCGGCGGGGTTTGACGTCTCGGAAGTCATCGATCACGGCTTCATCCATTCGATTTACGCCTTCGATCCGAACGGGATCCCGATCGAATTCAGCCATAACAAGGAGGGGGTGGACGTCCGCAAGCATCCCCAGATGAGGGATGTGAAGCCCTCCCCCACGACGCAAGAAGGCTCCGAATCACAAACTGACAAGTGGCCGGCCGTGGCCAAGCCAACGCCCTTGAGCGCGCGCCGGGTCTATCCTGGAGCCGGGAGCGAGCTTTTTCACGGGATCAAAAAGGAATAAGGGAACGAGGCCTCAAGGAGATTCGATCGGTGTCTGGCCTCTTGCTCTCCGCAAGATATTTTTGGCAAGGCTCGGGAAGATTAAGAGATGGGGAAGTTTCATCGAATACCAGTAGAGCCGTCCGAAGAGCCCTTTGGGAAGAAAATAAGCCGTCTGGAAAAATGTCCGGCCCTGGATAGAGAATTCCAGCCAGGCGCTGCCGGGAAGCCTCATCTGGCTCAAGAGGAGTAGCCGCTTGTTCTTCTGGAGGTCCTGAACTTTCCAAAAATCCAGACTATCCCCGATGCGGAGCTCATGAGGGACCCGCCGTCCCCGATTCAGGCCCGGACCGCCGGCGAGTTTGTCCAGGAATCCTCGCAGCCTCCAGAGCCAGCTGTACCGGAACCAACCTTGGTCCCCGCCGAGCGAAGCGAAGGATTCAAAAACCTTCTCACTCGGCACGTCTCCGAGATCGTATCTGTGACTGTCGGTGTAGACCGCTTCGGCAGTTTTTTCCGGCCCTTGAATATCGCAGGCTTTCTTGGCGGAACTATCGCACCAGCGGCTTAAGACTTGATTTCGGGCGATTTCCTCGATGGCTGCAAGCACGGCCTTCCTGTAGGGCATCGGCCTGATCCCGGGGAAATATTCCCGGGCTTTTTCGTTTTCAACGAGTGTTTCTGATTTCAAGCCATCCACGAGGGCCCGGGCAATGCTGTAAGGAACAGGGCTTAAGATGAGCAACCAGTATGAGGAGAGCCTGGGAGTGAAGAAAGGAAGAGTGATCACGCGCCTCTTCAATCCCATCACCTCGGCCGCTTCAAGGATCATCTCCCGAAAGCTCTTTGGCTCTCCACCGATATCGATGATCAAGTTCCCGCCGGCGTCCAAGGTCAAGGCATCGCGAAGATAGTCGAGGACATCGGAGATGGCCACGGGCTGGGTCCGATTCATGACCCACCTGGGCGTCACCATGACCGGAATCTTCTGGACAAGATTCCGGATGATTTCAAAACTCGCACTTCCCGAGCCCACGATAACCCCGGCCCTGAACCAAAGCGTCTGGATCGACTCGGGTCGGGCGCTGAGCAACTCCCCTGTCTCGATCCGGCTCAGGAGGTGCGCGCTGGCCGTCTGTTTGGTCCCCAGTCCGCCGAGGTAGATGATCCTCTTGACGCCCGCCTCGACACAGGCGTCCCTAAAATTGAGAGCGCTCGTTCGTTCGAGCTCGGGAAAATCTCTCCCTGCGCCCATGGAATGGATGAAATAATAAGCTGCCTCAATTCCTCTGACGGCTGCTCCCAGGGAAGAGGCATCGAACGTGCTCCCCTCAATGACTTCGATATTTTCACGAACTCCGGTTTGGACCTTCATCGCATTCCTGACGAAAAGACGAAGCCGGACGCCCGGATCAGAGGCGAGCCTCTCCTGAAGGCGCCGGCCCACATAACCCGTCGCTCCGGTCAAAAGAACGTTCATCCGCGTTTCCCTAAGTCTATTATATTCGAAAAATGAGCCTCTTGGGCTGGGTACACGTATTGAATGTTTGGCCGATTTGTCATAAGGTAAATTTGTTAGAGGTTGGAAAGACGGTTAGGAGAGAAGAACAGGCCATGGCTAAAGACAACATCATCCTCGGACCAACTTTTGAGGAAATGCTTCACCCCGAGACGATCCCCGTCGCCGTCAGGCGCAGGGCCCAGGAGATGAGAGACAAGGATCCGCTCGATCCGGTCAACCTTTTCAATATCAGCTGGCGGGATGGCCAGAACCGGATCTATTATGAAGTCTTGCCCAAAGAGCTGACGGGAGTCGAGTCTCCTATTGTGGTCATCTATGCCAAGGACTTTCCCACCGGGAGTCACAAGGTCGGAGCCGCCTATTCCGTCTTGGTCGAGCAGGAGTTGTTGGCAGATGTCGCCCCCTCACGGCACACGCTGGTCTGGCCTTCCACCGGCAACTATGGCATCGGAGGAGCCTATGTCGGCTGCCGAATGAAGTTCGACACCATCGTCATTCTTCCCGAGGACATGAGTCGAGAACGCTTTGAGCTCATCCACGGCTATGGCGCAAGGACGATCGCAACCCCGGGCAGCGAGAGCAACGTTAAAGAAATCTATGATAAATGCAAGGAGCTCAAAGCCGCCGATCCGGACGGGATTCGAGTCCTCAACCAGTTCGAAGTCATGGGCAACTACCGTTTTCACTTCTACGTGACCGGCAATACCGTTGTTGAACTGGCCGCTGAGCTCGAGGCGCTGGGTATTGGGGACGGGAAAATCGCCGCTTTCGTCTCGGCCATGGGTTCGGGGGGAACGATTGCCGCCGGCGACCGGCTGAAGCAGGTCTGGCCCGGGCACCGGATCGTCGGGGTCGAGCCCGTCCAATGTCCCACTCTGTACATGAACGGATACGGAAGTCATGACATCGAAGGAATTGGCGATAAGCACGTCACCTGGATCCACCATGTGGGGAATATGGATGCGCTGATCTGCGTTGACGATCTTCAATGCAAAAAGGGCCTTCGGCTCCTAACCGAAGAAGCCGGCCGGAAGGTGATGGTCGACCGGTTAGGAATCCCTGATTCTGAGGTCCGCCGGATTTCGCGAATCTTCGGGATTTCGGGTGTCTGCAATGTCCTGGCGGCCATCAAGACGGCGAAGTTTTACCGGTTCGGCAAGCGCGATGTCCTCGTCACGGTCTTGACCGACGCCATTGATCGTTATTATTCGGTGATGGAAAACCTGGCAGCCGCCGAAGGACCGCTGGATCAGCGCGGAGCGGAATCCGGGCTCCTGGAAATTTTTCACGGGCAGGGACTGGAATGGACGCAGGAGGGGACGGCTGAGGCCCGGGCCCGCTGGCATAACCTCAAATATTTTACCTGGGTCGAACAGCAGGGCAAGACCGTGGCCGAGCTCGACGCTCAGCGCGATCCCGGATACTGGGAGGCCGAACAGGAAAAGATCTCTGATGTCGACCGACTGATCAAAAGGGCCAGAGAAATATAGGAGCCGAGGAGAAGAACGTGGGAAGATACGAGGAATTCACAAAATTCCGGCAGGAGATGAACCGGAAAATCCTTGACCGGGGCACGGTCGAGATCAAGCGTTTTTTCGGACTGGACGAGCAGACTTACAAGCCGGGCAGTCTTGATGCCAAGACCAAGGAACTCATGGGTCTTGTCGCCTCCATGGTCTTACGCTGCGACGACTGCGTCTGCTACCACATCATTCAGGCCTTGGATAAGGGGGCCTGCCAGGCCGAGCTCTTCGAGACTTTTTCGATTGCCCTCGTTGTCGGCGGCTCGATCGTCATCCCTCATCTTCGAAGGGCCGTCGCCTTTTTAGAAGAAATAGTCCGGAAGCCATCCCCTTAACCTTTTTTGCGACCACTTTCTTGTTCAAAAAAAATAAGCCCTATTCTTGAAACTGATCCCACCCTGGAAGCATCCTCCTTTCGAAGGGGGAAGATCTTGTTTCTTAATTATATTAATCGTTTCAAGGATATTTATTTTATTTTGCTTGACCTTTCGGCTTTTTCCCTTATAATTTTAATGAAAATATGAAACACGACGAATTTGATAACGGAATATTAAGAATCCTCTATAATGACAGCAAAATTTCAAATTCTACGCTGGCACAAAAGATTCACCTTTCCCCGCCGGCTACTCTCGAAAGGGTTAAGAAACTCCGAAAGAACGGGATCATCTTGGGACAGAAAGCGATTTTGGATAAAAAGAAATTGGGGAGAGGATTAACGTGTTTCATATCGCTGCAAATAAAGCATTTATATAAAAAAGAAGAGTATGATCTCATCGAGAAGCATCTCAAGCAACTTGAGGAAATTGAAGAAATTTATTTTCTAACGGGCAAGATTGATTATCTGATCAAGGTCAATATCAAAGATATCGATGAGTTTAGGGAATTCTTTATGGCAAAACTTTCAAAAGTGAAATTGATAGAAAGAGTAGAGACCTTTGTCGTAGTATCATCAGGCGTAAATCCGAATTACAACCCTATAAATATGAATCATGAAGAGCATGATTAAGCCTATGATTTGTCATGGCTCGCAACAAGAGGCAAGAAACCCATGCCGTTCATGGACTCTTGTTCACGAGCTTGACATTCCTTTTCGCCATGAGTTACCATCTTTCATGATCTGAGGGGGTGCAGAATGCCCGGCAAGACGCAGGCTCGGTCGTTGCTGGCGGCAAGCAAATCCTATTATCACGCCGGTAGAGTGATTCCTGATCCCGAGGTCACGGGCCGGGGCGATCGCTCGGCGCGAGAGGGGCCAACATCGATAATCTAAGGAGAACGCAGTTTCTTTTCTTTGGAGGGGTGAATGACGATACGAAATTCAAGCCAGGGACATTAAGGTCGCGGTGAATCCAGAGAGATTTGGCCGCGAAAGGAACGAATGAATGGTAAGTAAAAGGAGGAATCAGAATCAATGAAAAGAAAATCACTGGGCTTCGCTATCATGATTTGTTTTCTGGTCGCCGGAACGGCTTTCGCCCAGGTGACTCCGGAAGGGAAGATCATCGGCAAGGTCACGGACAGCCAGGGAGCTCCACTTCCGGGCGTAACTGTCGAAGCGACCAGCCCCAAGTTGGTGGGGAAAGCCACCGCGGTCACCGACGTCAATGGCACCTTCCGTCTGATGGCCCTGCCGACCGGGACTTTTGATATTACTTTTACGCTTCAGGGGTTCAAGACACTCATCAGGAAGGACATATTTGTGGAGATGTCCCAGACGCTGGTCCTGAACGCGACGTTGGAACAGGCCACCATCAGTGAGGAGGTCACGGTTGTGGGCCAGTCGCCGCTCATCGACGTCAAGAGCACGACCAAGGGCCAGGTCATGACCAAGGATATCTTCCTGGCCCTTCCCAGAGGGAGATCTTTCGATTCGCTCGTCAGCACCATCCCTGGTGTCACGAACGAGGACTTCACCGCCGGCATCTCGGTCGACGGCGCGACCGGCGCCGAGAATGTATTCTACGCCGACGGCGCGGACGTGACGAACTTTCACCTGGGAACCAAAGGACAGAACGTCGTCCTCGAACTTCTTGACGAGGTCAAGGTGACCGCTTCGGGCTACAATGCCGAATTCGGGGGCTCGATGGGCGGCGTCATCAACGTCATTACCCGCTCCGGAGGAAACGAATTCCACGGCGACGTCATGGGCTTCTACGAGAACAACAGGACGTGGATGCAGGGCCACGCCCGCGATTACCTCAGACAAGACCCGAACGACTACACCATCTGGGAATACGTGAACAACGACACCCTCTACTTCAACGGCGGGAAAGATAGGGACCGGTACAATCGCTACGAAGGGGTCGTGAGCTTGGGCGGCTATATCATTAGAGACAGGTTGTGGTTCTTCGGCTCGTTCAATCCGACGTACAATCAGACATCCGCCAAGAGGGATTTCAACTACCGGGAAGGACCCTTCTCCACGTTCACGAACAAGAATTATGACTACGGCGCTTCCGTCAAACTCTCGGCCGCTCCCCTCAAAGGGCTCCGAGTGTCGGCCAGTTACATCAACAATTCCTCCCGGTATAGGGGGTCCCTCCCGAGCATTCAGGGCATCGACGACTCGGCTTACCAATGGGGGAAAGAGGGTTTTGACTATCCCAACTGGACCGGCTCTCTGACGGCGGACTACACGATCGGTAACAATCTGCTCATTAGTTACAGAGGCGGCTGGCACCTGCAGAACACGAACAATCAACAGATCCTGCCCCCGGACAGCTCAACCTTCAATTTCAATTATTCAAACTTCCTCTACGAGAATGATCCCTTCTATGTTGCCCATCCTGACCTCCTTCATTCCTCCAACTGGACGGACGCCGGGACCTTTCGCGATGAAAAGAGATACCTTCAGGAGAAGCTCAGCAACAACTTGGACATCTCTTACTACCTTAACTGGGCGGGCGAGCACGCTCTGAAGGCCGGCATCGGGTATGCTTATCTTCATGAGGACGTCTATAACGGCACAACACACCCCAGGGTTTACATGGGCTTCGGAAGAACCACCACTGCTTTGGGCTTTCCTGTCGGCGTCGGTGCCGACCCGAGCAGCCCCTATTACGGCGCTTACGGGTACTATTACGTCCGGGGTTCATGGACGCAACCTCTTAACGGAGGCATCTGGAACATTCATGCCAACAACTGGTCGCTCTACGCCCAGGATTCCTGGACGATCAAGAACAGGCTGACCGTCAATTTCGGACTCCGGGCCGATAGCCAGTACATCCCGTCCATGACCACGGACAAGTCCTACGCGAATTTTACGGACAGGCCCGTCAAGTTCGGTCTGGGGCAGATGCTGGCTCCACGCCTGGGCGCAGTCTATGATGTATTCGGGAATTCCAGCCTCAAGGTCTTCGGAAGCTTCGGTATCTATTACGATGTCATGAAGCTCTACATGGCTGAACTCACTTTCGGCGGCTGGAAGCGCGTGCAGGACTATTACTCCCTCACGACTCCGGATTGGACGAAGATCGCGGCGAGCGGCCAGTTCAACGACCGGGCTAGCCAGTCGGCCGGCGGGATGTACGCAGGTTCCCTTGATTTCCTGCCGCCGTCGTTCGGCCGGGTGGATCCGGACCTAAAACCGACCGCCCAGAGAGAGATCTCCTTCGGAGCCGAGAAGAAGATCATGGAAAACGTTTCTTTTTCGCTTCGCTTTGTCAATAAGCACCTGATCCGGACGATCGAGGACGTCGGCGTGTTCGAAACTGTGCATAATCCCGACGGTAGCACTTCTCTAACCGAGACTTTCTACATCACGAACCCCGGCTTCGGCTGGTCGCGGCCGGTCTCCCAGGGCGGGAAGTTCACCGACGCTTACTGGCCGGTCCCGAAAGCGACAAGGGAATATTTCGGTTTGAATATTGCCTTGGAAAAGAGGTTCAGTCACAACTGGCAGGGAGGGATAAATTATACCCTGAGCCGCGTCTCAGGGAATTATTCCGGCCTGGCCAGCACCGACGAAGTGGGATATGATTACGCCGGTGTTGCCCGCGTCGGCCCGAACGTCGAGCTGTACTACGACGACTGGTTCATCATGTACGACGCCAATGGGCAGGTTCTCAAAGGCGCTCTGCCCCAAGACAGGACTCATTTCCTGAAGGCGTACGGAGCCTATTCCTTCCCGTTCGGGTTGACCGTGGGTGTCGTCGCATACGGACGAAGCGGCCTGCCACAGACGACCAAGCTCTTACTCAACGACAGGTACATCTATCCCAATAACCGCGGGGACCTGGGCCGGCTGCCGTTCACCGTCTGGGCCGATGTTTATCTGGACTATACCTTTAAGCTCGGCGGCAAATACCGGGCTTCCATCAACCTCCAGATGAATAACTTGACCAGCACGAGCACGATCCAGAGCCTGAACAACTATCTCAACCTTCCCGACGGCATCTACGCAGACTATTCGCAGATCCTCGACGGAACCTTGGCCCGCGACTACAGAGCGATGGTCGTGGATGCGGGCGATACAAATAACGGATTCAATTTGTGGGATACCCGGTTCCTTCCCTGGTCCATGCGTCTGGGGTTCAAGTTCTCATTCTGATCGCACGAGCGAGAAGCAGTCAACACGGAAAAGCCCGTCCTTCACGGGAAGGACGGGCTTTTTTCTTGACTATTTTGAGAAATGCCTTAAGCTGGAACCTTAAGATTCTGCCCGTGCAGCCATGGGGCGGCCGGTTGTCATGAGTCATCCCGCGACTGAGCCTGGATGAATAAAATAAATAAAGAAAAACCCCGGACCGAAATAAAGGCGGTTGCCCGAGAGCCTCAAGGCCGGCAATCCGGCGTTAAGTCCGGATTGATATGGGGCATCGCCGGCACGGCCGCCTTGCTGGGCTTCCTGGTCTATGTCGTCGTGGTCAGCCCGGGAAGACGCCGGGTAAAAATCCGGGATGCGTCCTCCTATAATGTCCTGATCATAACGCTTGATACTACCCGGGCGGATCATCTGGGCTGCTACGGATATCCAGGAGCCAAGACGCCGCAGCTCGACAGTCTGGCCCGAGCTGGCGTCCGCTTCGCTCGGGTTTATTGCCCGGCTCCCCTGACCTTACCTTCTCATTGTTCGATCATGTCCGGTCTTTATCCGGTTTCGCATGGGGTCCATAACAACGGGCACGAACTCCACCCGGGAGTAAAGACCCTGGCCGAAATCTTTAAGGGCCACGGCTATGCGACGTCGGCTTTTGTGTCCTCTTTTTCCGTTGATTCCCGGTTTGGCCTTGGCCGGGGCTTCGATGTCTATGACGATAGTTTTCAATCGCAGCTGCCTCTCAAAAGTTCGAATGCGGAGCGCCGGGCCGAGGAAACTTTTGCCCGGTTTTCTCGCTGGCTGGAGAATAACTGGGGAAAGCGGTTTTTCGCGTGGGTTCATTACTACGACCCGCACCTGCCTTATCTGCCGCCTTCGCCTTACGAAGAGGAGTTCAGCAGCCATCCCTATGATGGCGAAATCGCCTACATGGACCGTTATGTGGGCGCCATTCTGGAGAGCCTCGAGAAAAAGGGAATTTTAGAAAAAACCCTCATCGTTGTCGCCGGTGACCATGGTGAGGGACTGGGCGACAAGGTGGAGACGGGCCACGGCATTTTTCTTTATGAAGAAACACTCCGGGTTCCCCTCATCTTTTATAATCCCTGGGTTTTTCCTCATTCCCAGATCATCGAGAATCTGGCAAGGCTGGTCGATCTGGCTCCGACCATCCTGGACATCGTGGGCTTGAAAAACGAAACCGCGGGCATGCAGGGACAGAGTCTGACCGCTTGGCTCAAGGGCAAGAACAGAAGTGACCTCGACAGCTTGGCCGAAACCTTTTACCCTCGCGAAAACTTCGGCTGGTCGGAGCTCGTTGGATTGATCTCAGGCCCCTGGAAATTCATCCAGGCTCCGCGACCGGAGCTCTATGACCTGAAGAATGATCCCGAGGAAAGGAAGAACATATACAGTTTTTCACGGGCTAAGGCCGCCGAGTTGGCAAAAAAACTGGGACGCGAACTTCTCACTCTGGGTTCCGGCCGCAAGGCCTCGGGCGAGCCGACCTCTCCAAGTTCCGCGGTCCAGGAAAAACTCAGGTCTCTGGGTTACTTGAATTTCGCTCCGGCCAAGCCCGGCTCAACCCTTTCCGATCCAAAAGAGAAAATTGATTTGCTCAGACTGATTCAACAGGCGCAAACCTTTGAGTTTGAAGACCGCTACCCTGAGGCCGAGCGGGTCTATCAGAGGATTCTTGAAGCCATCCCCGATTCTCCGGAGAGCTACGTCAACCTGGCGATTGTCCGGGCGAGACAAGGGAAATTCGACCTAGCGATCGAAACCCTGAGCCAGGGGCTCGCCCGCATTCCGGAATCCGAGATTCTCCTGGTTCGCCTCGGCCATACCTACCTGGTGATGGGAAAATCTCAGGAAGCCTTGCAGACGATGAAAAAGGTCCTGGTTTTAAACCCTCAAAACGTCGACGCCTTGACCGTTTGTTCCAGCATCCTGGATGAGAGAGGCCCCAAGGACGAGGCTCGCTCTTATTATGAACGCGCCCTGGCCATCGAGCCGGAAAGCCGGTACCTGAGAATGAGCTATGCTGGGAACCTGGCTTCCAGCGGCAAATTGAGAGAAGCGATCAAAGTGTACGAGACACTGATCGGCGATTTTCCGGAGGAACAGGCCTTCTATCAATATGCCGGAATCGCCTATTCTTACCTCGGCGAATTCGACCGGGCGATACCTCTCCTCAAGCAGGCTTTGGCCATTGGGCCTACCGTGGTCGGCTATTTCAACCTGGCCGTGGCTTATGAAAAAAGCGGAGAGCTCGAGCAGGCCATAAAGTGCTTAAAGCTTTACCTGGAGAATTCCCGGGGTGAAAACGAAGCCAATGTTCGAAAGGCCAAGGCCGAGCTCGAAAACCTGGAAAAAAAACAGGGGCATTCCCCGTCTTAACGGCGGTCACGCATCACCCGAGCTTGGCGCGCTCAGCCAGCAAGTTCAGTCGGGACCAGCCTGACGGCACCCAGCCAAACTTTCTTAGGCGGTAACGAGGTTTACTTTTTGATCGTGTTCAGGATGTTTTTGACCAGGGCCGCCCGCTCACCCTCAGGCTCGAGCGTCAGGAATTTTTCGAACATCTTGACGGCGTTAGCGTTATCGGCCTTGTTGAGATAGACATAGCCAAGCTTGATGTACGGGTCGGCCCACTCCGGTTTGATCTGTGAGGCCAGCTCGAAATACCTCTGCGCCTCGTCGAGGTTTTGGTTGGAGAAATAGATCTCGCCGACATTGTAGGCCAGGACCTCGTCCTTGGGCGAGCTTTCGATCGACCTCTTGAAATATTCCTGGGCTTCGGGGAGCTTGTTTTGCTTGAGATAGATGTCGCCGATCCCCGCCTGGGCCTTGCCCGCCACTTCTTTGCCCAGGACCTTATCGCCGCCCGAAAGTTCGATGAGCTTGTTGTAGAGCTCGATGGCCTTATCGAACTGGCCCTTCTCGCGGTAGGCGTCGGCGATATTGAGCTGCACCTGGTAGGCCAGGGGGTTTTTCTCCAGGAACAACTGGTACTGGGCGATGGCTTCGTCGTACTTGCCCTCTTTGTAGAGCTGGTTTCCCAGATCGAGGAAGCCGAGCGAGGACTCATCCTGGACGACTCCTCCGCCCGCGCTCTCTCTGGCTTTCTTAAGCTTTACTTCAGCCTTGGGGTTGAGGTTGAGCTGTGAAACCGCGACCTGCCTGGTCACGGGTTCATAGCCCTTCATCACAACCGTGAGCTCCCACTGTCCGGATCCGAGGCCCATGAATGACCACTCGCCCTTTTTGTTGGTCTTGGTTTCGCGCTTGTCCCCTCCTGAGCCCTGCAAATAGGAAAGCGTGACTTCCGCCCCTTCGACGGGTTTGCCGTCCTGGTCGGTGACGACTCCGTTGAGGCGCGCCGTGCCGCGTCCCGCTTGAGCAAAGACAAGGCCGGCGGCGAGGAATATGGGCATAAGACCGAAAGAAAATGCTCGAAGAGCTTTGGCGTTCATTCATGACCTCATCATTTTTTTTGCTTGAGCTCCAGGACTCTCTCCTTGAGATTCGGCTGATTGGGCTCGATCTTGAGCGACTGCTCCCAAGCGACGAGGGCATTCGCCAGGTCCCCGAGCTGAAAATAGCACTCCCCCATGGCGTTGAGGACGTTCAGGTTGGTCCCGAAGTGAAGCAGATAATCCTTGTAGAAGAGGACGGCTTGGCTGGACTCGCCCAGGGACTGGCAAGCCCTACCGAGGGGCTCCAGAAATTCCCATTTCCGGTCACCGCCGAGGAAGGGCTGGGCTACGGCCTTGACGCCGGCAAAATCCTTAAGCTCGAGGAGAAGCCTGGCGTAATCGAGGGCGAAGGGTGCCGAGTTTGGCTCGCCCCGGACGGCGGCTTCAAGAAGGGGGCGGGCCTTGGACAGGTCTTTCTTGTTCAGGTACTGCGTGCCGACGATATCGAAGTACTGGGGCGCGCTCGACGACGGCTGCGGCACAGAGAGCACCCACGGTCTCATAAGTCTGGAGACCGGCGTCACGAAGAAACGCTCTTCGGCCGCGATGCGAGGGGATCGGGCGGCGTTCAGGATCGAGATCCGCAACATGTAATTGGCCGCTGAATAATTCGCTAACGAAAATTCCTCAAAGACATCCATCTGGTCCGAGTATTCCGAGAGGGGCCTGGTGAGCGTTTGGACGGTTTCGGCACCCGTTTCGGCTTCCCTGAGAATCGTGTACTCGACCAGACCGCCGTTCCTTACGTCTTGGGGCACGTTCTCAAGCTGGAAGAAGATCGAGAGCGTGTCCCCCGCAATGAAGTCGTTGCGCGGCGAAGGCCTGAGTTGGAGACTGCCAAAAAGGAATGGCTTGCTCTGCCCCCGGAACTGAGAAGCCTTATCGACCCTGTTCGCCAGGCAAGGCGCGTAGAGCGTGAACTCTCCAGGCGAAGGTACGAAAAGGTTGGCCTCGGCGGATGTGAATTCCCGCGAAACCCGGTTCTTGAGGAGAACGTTGAATTTGTAGGACCCTGGGACCAGGGGGAAGAGGTCCTGATAACTGAAGAGCTTGCCCCGAATCGAGGCCAGCTGCCCCTCGGTTATATCGAAAGGGAGGGACTTGTCAAACTGGTAGACCACCCGACCTTGGGGATCGGTTACGGACACGTCCGCTTCGAGGTCGGCGTGATAATGGCCCTCGACCTTCTCAAACGTCAGGCGTTTGGGCTCGATGAGGTAGTGGACGAAAGCATAGCCCGCCGAATCCTGATAGACCCGGATCATGGCCTCGCTCTCGATGTAGTTGGCTGTGTATTCGACTTCGATGACATCCTTGTAGCGAAGGAGCTTCTCGGCGTAGTCGCTCTTGACCTTCTCGAAGGGTGCCGACGGGATGCGGCTTCCCAGGAGAATGTCCGAAGACATCATCGGCTCGCCGGGGATGAGGGAGAGTGAGACGCTGCCTATCGCCGGCTCGATGTCCGTCAGCTCGAGGTAAGCGCTCTCGTTATCCGTCATATCGCCGGCATAATGGATAAGGAGTTTTTGGGGCCCGTCCTTCGTCGGACTGTAAAGGACGTAATTTATTGTCCCCTCCGGCTTGAAAAATACGATGTTGAAGCTCGTTGGAAGGCCGGGAGAATTCAGGGCAGCGTAAAACCATATGACCGTCGGAAAAACCTGGGTCAGGTTCTCGAAACGATCGATCGCCTTCGGCTCTCCGAGGATGATGTAGATGCGGCCCATGTCGGTCCGCCAGCCGGGCTCCGGGGAGTTCCTGCCGAACCACTGGTTGGCATAGGCGATACGGCGATAGTGTTCTTCCCGGAACTCGTTCTTTTCCGTTTCCGGCGTGGGATCGCGCTGTTTCCAAAAAGCCCGGATGAAAATCTCGCGGTCGCGGTCGCTTTCGAGCTGAAGAAAGACCTGCTTCTCTTTCGGCGTGATGATGTAGACGACATCTTCGTCAAGCCACGTACGATACTGTGAAGGAATGTCTTTGCTCGTTATTTTCTTGGCTTGGGCGCCGGCCGCGGCCGGGAGAAGGAGGGCCACGGTCAGGATGAGAAGGGATTCAAAGATGAAGGCAGCGAAGCGTCTCATGGCGGCCCCATTTTAGCACACCGGGGGCCGGGCTCAGCCAGAATTTCTTAACGAACCTTTAACAATGACTTAACAAACCCATAACAACTCCAGCCGGAGAAATGGCTAGATTGACCGTGGGTCATAAAAATGGGCAGAAGGGAGAAGGTCCTGTGCACGGGGGCGGCCGGGTTTATCGGCGGTCATCTCGTCCAAGCTCTTTGTCGCATGAATTACGACGTCACCGGCCTCATCCATCCTCGGGATGATGCGAGCCGCCTCGAAAATCTCGACTTGACCATCCTCGAGGCGGATATCGAAGACAGGGAATCTCTTCTCCGGGTCGGTTCCGGCTATTCTTATGTTTATCATCTTGCTGGAGTCCTCACTGGCCCTATTCCCGAGAGGTTCCACGGAGTCAACTATCTTGGGACGAAAAATCTGGTAGAAGTTTTATGGGAATCCGGAACCAGGCCGAAGCGCTTTCTCTTCACTTCAAGCGTCTCGGCGGTTGGCCCGGCTCAAAAGAACTCTGTCCTCACCGAGGAATCTCCGTGCCGGCCTATAAGCGATTACGGAAAGAGCAAGCTGTTGGCTGAACAGTTTCTTCTCTCCGTGAGTGACCGGCTGCCGGTAACGGTTGTTCGGCTGCCTTTGGTCTATGGTCCGCACGGCTTCGGAGGACTCTACTCTTTTTTTAAGACCATCAACAAGGGATACTGTATCAGTGCCGGGCATGCAGAAACGTCTCTCGTCTTTGTGAGCGACGCGGTCGAAGGGATGATCTCGGCCGCCCAGAGTCCCACGGCCGTCGGCCAGGTCTATTTTTTGGGCGAAGACAAGATTTATTCATCCGAAGAGATCTTTGCGGCCATCGAAAGAGCCCTTGGAAAACGGGCGCTCAAGCTCAAGCTCACCTACCCGGTCGTGAGCCTCCTGGCCGGCCTCCTGGGGTTCTACGCAAAGCGTCGGCAGAGGGAGCCCATGGTCTCGAAGAAGGAACTGGAGGAATACTTGAAATTTCGGTACTGGCTGGTGTCCACGAGAAAAGCGAGGTCTGATTTCGATTTTGAAGCGAGAGTGAGTTTCGAACAGGGAGCGGCGATCACCGCGGCCTGGTATCAAAGAGGGGGTCACATCTGAAGCGGACGGCTTGCAACATGAACGCATTGGTCACAGGTGCTTGCGGCTTCATCGGCGGCTATCTCGTCGAAGCCCTGATTGACGCAGGGTATGAGGTCCATTGTCTGTTCAGGAAAGATACCAATCTCCGACTCTTGGAACAAAGAAAAGTCAATCTCTGCCTCGGAAGCTATGATGACAAGAGTTCATTGTTGCCGGTCCTCAGGGGCAAGGATTATATTTTTCATCTTGGGGCTGTGATCGACGCTCCCGGTTGGCCGACCTATTACCGGGTGAATACTGTGGGCACGAAAAACCTGGTCGAGGCCGCTATCGAGGCCGATCAGAGGCTGAAGAAATTTGTCTATGTCTCGAGCATCGCCGCATCCGGACCGTCGGTCCGGGGCGCGCCTAAGTCTGAAAAAGATCCCTGTTGCCCGATCAGCCTTTACGGAAAGAGCAAGCTCTTGGCTGAAGACTTCATCAATCAGAATCGGGGCCTTCTGCCCGCCGTCATCATCCGATTGCCCAACGTCCTGGGGGTTGGGGAACGGAAAGTCCTGACCGTCCTAAAGCTGGTGAAGAATAGGGTTGTCCCTCTCCTCGGAAACGGGGAGAAACAAACCTCGCTCTGCTTTGTCGAGGACGTTGTCGGGGCTCTCATCCTAGCCGCCAAAAAATCCGAGGCGGTTGGAGAAACCTATTTTGTCACCGACGGGAGAGCCTATTCCTGGCGGGAGATCATCGACTGCATCGCTCGACTCCTCGAGGTGGATGGCTTTGTATTAAAGCTTCACAACTGGGAAATGTCGGCCATCGCCAGCCTCGGCGAGGCGGTCGCGAAATTGATCAAGGCACCACCCCTTGTCTCAACGCACGATATCGTGGCTTGCCGGAATTATTATTTTCTCTACGACGGACGAAAAATAGAACGAGATCTGGGTTTTAAAGCTCGGGCCTGTCTTGAAGAAGGGATGAAGGCCATCATATGCCGGTATAAAGAAAAGGGCCAGCTATAATCCGGCGGCTCATCCAAGAGCCTTGGCTGCTTTCGCGTAATACTCGTTGACAAACTTCTCCTGGACGCTGAACGACCAGTGGATGTCGCGGATGAAACCGGCCGCCTCCTGCTTTTTGCCCTGTTTGATGAGATCGATCAGAGCCTGGTGCTCACCGATCGACGTCTCTTCCCATTCCCTGACATACCCTTTTTGCCTCGGAAAATCGTAGAGCCTTTTTTTGAGGGTGTTGACGATCCTGATCAGACTCTCGTTGTCGCAGAGGTTCAAGAAGGTGTTGTGCAGGTTCAGATTTTCCTCATAATAGAGGTCAAAATTGTCGTTCTCGATCGCCCGTTTCATGCCGTCATTCATTTTTTGCATATATTCTATGTGGCTCTCACGGATCTTTCCAAAAGCGAGGAGGAGAGCGGTGCTCTCCAGAGCCCCGATGATCTGATAATAATCTTTGATGTCTTTTATGGTCAGTGAATTGACGATGACTTTTCGGCGGGGAAGGATGGTGACGAAGCCTTCCATCTCAAGCTGAAGAAGGGCGTCGCGCAGCGGCGTCCGGCTCACCCCCAGCTTTGTGGAAGTCTCTTCCAGGTCGATCGCGGAGCCGGGAAGGATATCCCCTTTGCGCATCTGCTCTCGAAGGTATTCATAGACCTGCTCTTTGAGGGACTTGATGTTCAGCAGAGGCTTATGCTCCACGGCCTGGGGACCTCGCTCGGGTATTTGCTCTGGGCAAAGGATAGCTAAACTCGGCCGGCAAGTCAACTGGGGGCGTTTCCGCAGTTTGACAGCCCCCCGGGGCGATGATAAGCTAGCCACCTGCAATTGAAAAAGCAAGAACCCAGTTCACAGCTCATAGTCAATGGATCATTGAAAGAATCCGCAAAGGGTACTCTTTTGCTATGAGTCGTGAGCTATCAGCCATGGAGGCAGCGCCTCCTGGACTGAGCGAATCGGTCATGAATAGGAGCGCCTTATGAAAACAAACCACCTTTTCCCCAGAATCCTGGGAATCGGGCTTAGCCTCATCCTCTTTCTGGCTTTTTCTTTCTCGTCATTTGCCCAGAAAGCCCCCAGACTAAGAATCTACATCTCGGCCGACATGGAAGGCATCAGCGGGATCGTCCACTCCGACCAAACTTCCTCCGAGAGCCGTGAGTACGCCGAGGCGCGGAAATGGATGGCCGACGATGTCAATGCCGCCGTCGGAGGCGCCTTCCTGGCAGGGGCAACGGAAGTGGTGGTCAACGATGGCCACGGAGGCCAGCGGAACATCGATCCCGCAGACCTTGACCCGAGAGCCATCCTCATCTCCGGCTCACCCAAGCCTTTCGGCATGATGCAGGGAATCGACAGCTCCTACAACGCCGTCATCTTTATCGGCTACCACGCCCGGGCCGGCACGCAGGACGCAATCCTTGATCACACGATCTCGGGGAGTGTTGTCCGGGCCGTCCGGATCAACGAGGCCGAGCTTCCCGAACTCGGTATCAACGCGGCCTTGGCAGGTTTCTACGGCGTGCCGGTTGTCCTCATCAGCGGCGATGTGGCCGTCTGTCAGCAGGCCAAAGATGTCCTGGGAAACGAGCTCGTCACCGTTCCGGTCAAGGACGCCATCGGCCGAACCGCGGCCCGGCTCGTCCCCTTGGCCGAAGCTCACCGCACGATCAAGAACCGGGTGGCCGAGGCGCTCAAGAAGCTGGGCCAATTCAAGCCCTTCCGCCTCAACCCGCCCTGCCGCTTCGAGCTCGAATTATTCAACTCCGCCCAGGCAGACCTGGCCGCCATGATCCCGACCGTAAAGCGGCTGAACCCTCGCGCCGTCTCATTCACCGCGGACGACTATGCCCAGGGATTCCGGCTGCTCCGGGCTCTCATCACCATGGCATCGCGCTGAACAGACATGTCCTGACAGTCTTATCCTTCAGGAAGCATGATTTCTGACGATTTCTGAATCAGGAGGACTCATGACCTCAACTCAACACGAAGGATTGATTCAAAAGGCCCGGGCCCACTTGATTCGATACGGCGGGGAATGGACCCCGCCCGTAATCCTCCGAGGCCAAGGCACCCGGCTGACCGACGTCGACGGCCGCGAATACCTGGATTTCTCTTCAGGGCAGATGTGCGCCACCCTCGGCCACAGCCACCCCCGCGTCGTGGCGGCCATCCGGGCCAGCGCCGACAGGGTCATGCATCTCAACAGCCTCATGCTCAGCCCGGAGACGATCGAGCTGGCCGCCCGGCTGACCTCGCTCCTGCCCGAGCCTCTGAGCAAGTGCATTTTCCTGAGTACCGGCAGCGAGTCCAATGAGGTCGCCCTTAAGCTCGCTAAGTACGCGACGGGCAGGTTCGAGACGATCGGACTCACCTTAAGTTTCCATGGGCTCACCTCGGGCGCGGTCTCCGGCACTTTCTCGGTTGGCCGCAAAGGGCACGGTCCAGTCCTTCCCTCTTTCGCGCTGCCGGCTCCCTACTGCTACCGTTGTCCGGTCGACCGCTCTTTTCCCGGCTGCGACATTTTGTGCCTGAGAGTAGGGATGTCCCTGATTGATGCCGAATCGGCCGGCTCACTGGCCGCGTGTCTGGCCGAGCCCATTATGTGCGCCGGCGGAATCATCGTCCCCCCCCAGGGTTACTTCCCAGCCCTTCGCGACGCCTGCTCGCGGCGAGGCATTGTCCTGATCATCGACGAAGCCCAGACTGCTTTCGGTCGCCTGGGTGCGATGTTCTCCTTCGAGCAAGATGGGGCGGCGCCAGACATTCTCACGCTCTCCAAGACGCTCGGCGGCGGCCTTCCGATCAGCGCCGCAGTCACGAGCCCGGAGCTTGAAGAAAAAGCTCTCGCCAAGGGGTTTTATCATATCACCTCCCATGTCTCCGATCCTCTGCCGTCCGCGGTGGCCTTGGCCGTCCTCGACGTCATCGCGGAGGAGAATCTTACCCGACGGACTCGGAAAATGGGCGAAGACTTCCAGGCTGCGCTTCGGCGGCTGGCCGAGCGATACGAAGTCATCGGCGACATCCGCGGCCGTGGACTTCTGATAGGAGTGGAGTTTGTAAAGGACCGGGCCACTAAGGAACCGGCCGAGGAGGAGGGGGCCAAGATCACTCAGGAATGCTTACGCCGCGGACTGATCGTGAGCATCGTCCGTTTTCCGGGCAGCCAAAGTGTCTGGCGGATCGCGCCTCCTTTAACCACCACAGCCCCTGAATTCGAACAGGCTTTGAGCATCATCGATGATTCGATCAGGGCGGTCTGCGGGGGTCAGCAGGTCTGACCCCGGTCCGTTAGTTGAGTTGGCCGGCAATCTTGTCGTAAGCCTGCCAGATCTCATAGGGTAGGTGCCGCCCGAACTGCTTGAGGAAAATTTTGATTTCCTTGAGCTCGTCCGGCCATTCCTTGGGGTTGATTTCAAACAACTTTCTGAGGTCTTCCCGTGGGATGACCAGGCCGTTCGTATCAAAATCCTTGAGGTCCGGGATGAGCCCCAAAGGTGTCTCCTTGGCCCCGACCCGCCCGTTGACGCGGTCGATGATCCACTTCAGGATTCGGATGTTTTCGCCGAAACCCGGCCAGAGGAATTCGCCCCGCTCGTTGACCCTGAACGCGTTCATCGAGTAGATTCGCGGCGGATGGCTCAACAACCGCCCGATGTTGATCCAGTGTTTGAAATAGTCGCCCATGTTGTAGCCACAGAAGGGAATCATGGCCATGGGATCTCGCCGCAAGACGCCGACCTTTCCGGCAGCGGCCGCCGTTGTCTCCGAACCCTGGCGTGCCCCCAGAAAAACGCCGTGCTCCCAGTTGAAGCCCTCGACGATAAGCGGGATGAGCTCCGAGCGGCGGCCCCCCAGAATGATGGCGGAGATGGGAACTCCCAGGGGGTCATCGTAGCGACTGGAGAGAGTAGGACAGTTATAAAGCGATACCGTGAAGCGCGAATTCGGATGAGCGGCCTTTGTCTTTTTGGATGGGTCCCAGGGTTGCCCTTGCCAATCAACCAAATGCTTGGGGATCGGGCCGTCCAACCCCTCCCACCAGGGCTCATTGCTGTCTAGGTCGAGGGCCACGTTGGTGAAAATGGTCGGATAATACTCGGAGGCCCTGAGCGTCCGGATCATGTTGGGGTTCGTCTTCATCGAAGTTCCGGGGGCGACCCCAAAAAAACCTGATTCCGGGTTGATCCCATAGAGCCGGCCGTCGGGGCCGATGTTGAGCCAGGCGATGTCGTCGCCGACCGTCCAGACTCGGTATTCGGGCAGAGCGGACTGCAACATGGCCAGGTTGGTCTTCCCGCAGGCAGAAGGCATAGCCGCCGTCACGTAGGTGACCTGACCGTGCACGTCTTCGATCCCCATGATGACCATATGCTCGGCCAGCCAGCCGTATTTCAGCCCCAGGTGGGAGGCGATCCGGAGCGAGAAACACTTTTTCCCGAGCAGGGCGTTCCCGCCGTAACCGGAACCGATGCTCCAGACGAGATCGTCCTCGGGAAAATGCATAACATAACGTTTGTCCGGGTCGAAGTCGCCGACGCTGTGCAGTCCTTTGACGAAATTCTCGCCACTTCCGATCTTGTCGATAATAGGTTTGCCCATCCGGGTCATGACCCTCATGCTGATGGCCACGTAGGAGACATCGGTCAGCTGAACGCAGGCCTTCGCGTAAGGCGAGTCCGGACGGCCCATCATATAGGGCAGAACGTACATGGTTTTGCCGCGCATGGCGCCCTTGGAGAGCTTGATCAGGAGTTCTTTGGCCTTTTTGGGATGCATCCAGTTGTTGTTTGGGCCGGTGTCCTCCTTGTCGGGGAAACAGACAAAGGTCAGATGTTCCGTGCGGGCGACGTCGGTGGGGTGACTCCGGTGAAGGTAAGACCTGGGCCAGGTTTTCTGGTTAAGCTCGCGGAAGATATCGTTGGCCCCGATCCGCTCTTCGCTCATTCCCATTTCGATGAGACGGCGGGCCTCCCCCTCTGATCCGTCACACCAGTAGATATGTTTCGGCTCGAACAGCCGGGCCTGTTCTTCGACCCATTTTTCAAGCGGTGTGGCCATATTTCCTTTTCTGAAGGCCCTGAGGAACGCAGCGGGCAATTCTTCAGCGGTTCACTATTTTCTCAACAAACGGAAAGAAAATCAATTGATAGGCGTGCACCGATCGGAAGTCACTTCCTAAAGAACCAGACAGACATCTCGCCCTCGCCTCGATGCGCCCAGGCGTAATAAGGGATGGCCATGAAGTCCTGCTCTTTTTGGGAAGCGATTTTCCCATCCCTAGCTCTGGTCAATGCTGTGGACGTCCCTTTTATGATCTCAACGCCCTGAAGGAGGTCTGAGCGGAACTCCGCCCTGAAGACTGCGCTATCTTGCAAGGCCAGGTTCAACACATGTCCTCCATTATCCACTCCCTCCGCACAGAAGACGATGGGACCGCGCTGCAAGGCGATTTTGTCCGCATCATCCTTCACCGCTTCGTTGGCCAGGACTTTGCGAACAGGCATGGGGAGATCGAGTTCGACGACATCCCCCTTTCTCCAAGTCCGCCTAACGTGCGCATACCCATTGTCCAGATTCAGGGCCAGCCGCGTTCCGTTGACTTTGAGAACCGCCTCTTCGCCACTTTTGTCTAAGAACCGATAGAGATCGCCGGGGACGGGACTGTTCTGCGCCCAGCCGGGGATGCGAATATCAACCGCGAACTCGCCGGATCTCTCAGGTTCAACCGCGATCTTTACTTTTCCTTCCCAGGGATAGCGAGTCTCCTGAATAATCGTGACCGGTTCTCCCTTGACATCGATCCTCGCCGTGCAGGCCACGAACAGGTTGATATAGAGCTTGTCGCCCTTCGTGGCATAGATATAGCCGGGGATCGAAGGAACAAAACGGACGATATTTCCAGGGCAGCAGGCCACTTCGAACCAGGGACTGCGTCCGTATTTGCCGGCCGACTCGAGCGGATTCCGGTAGAAGAAGAGGTCGCCTGCAAGCGAGACTCCGGAGATCAGGCCGTTGTAAAGGGTCCTCTCTAGGACATCGACATATTTGGCCTCTCCGTGGAGAAGGAAGAGCCTTTGGTTCCAGAGGACGTTTCCAACGGCGGCGCACGTCTCCGCAAAGGCGGTTCGGTTGGGAAGCTCATAGCTGTCACCAAAAGCCTCATAAACATCGCGGGAGCCGATGCCTCCGGTCAGGTAGATCTTTTTGGCGACAACATTGTCCCAGAGCCGGTCGAGGGCCCGCACATATTCGGAATACCCTCCCAGGGCGGCCACGTCGGCCATGCCTGCGAACATATAGGCGGCCCGGACGGCATGCCCGACCGCTTCGGCCTGCTCGAGCAAGGGCTTGTGGTTCTGAAGGTATTCCTCGGAATTATAGATGGCGAAAGGATCATCGGCGGGGTATGTCTCTCCCTCGTGATAGTAACCGCGCTCGTCCAGAAAAAATTTGGCCAGGTCCAGGTACTCCTTTTTTCCCGTCACCCGGTACAGTTTGGACAAGCCGATCTCGACCTCCTGATGCCCCGGAAAACCTCGTCTTTTATCGGGACCGAACGTCTTCACCAGGAAATCCGCGTTCTTGAGGGCAATGTCCAGAAAAGACCGTTTGCCTGTGGCCAAATAGTGGGCGACAGCCGCTTCATACATGTGGCCGACATTATAGAGCTCGTGACTCACCCGGAGATTTGACCACCTCTCGGCCCCGGAGCCTGGAGCCGGATGTTTCGGGTCGACCGTACGGGCGGTAAACAGGTAGCCGTCGGGCTCTTGGGCTGCGCCGATCGTCTTGATCAAATCATCCAGCGTATCGCCCAGGGCCGGATCTGGGTGTAGCAACAGGGAATAAGCCGCGCCTTCCATAACTTTATAGACGTCGGAATCATTGTACCGTTTGCCGGTGTGAGGACCTTTCAGGAGCCCCGCCGCTTTCCTGAAATTATCTACCCGGCCTGTTTCTTCATTCTTCTTCAAGGCGAAGGGAACGGTTACGGTCCGGTTGGTCTCAAGCCGGGGAGCCCAGAAGAGGTCATTCAGCTTGACCTTGGTGAAGTCCACGGGATGGATCGGATAGTCCTTTTTCACCTCGCCGCTGTCGTTTAATCCAGGCAGCCCGGTCCCCCCTGAGGCGCTTATCCGGCTCGTCGAAGCGATAGACGGGGCAGGAATGAGGCGGACCTTGCCCGGCTCCCGGGCGATCCAGACCGTCATCTCACCCTTGCCGCGGTGAGCCCAAGCATAATAAGGGATCAGGGTCAACTTCTTCTTTCGGGGAACCGCCCTGCCGCCCATGTTCGTGTATGCCGTCGCTTCTCCCAAGATGACGGCCGGGCCTGAAGGCAGATCCGGCCTGTTTTCCACGGTCAGAGAGGTTCCGTCTTCGAGCATCAGGTTGGTGACAGGACCGCCGTTGTCGGCCCATTCTGCGCAGTAGACGAGCGGACCGCGTTCTAGGGCTACCCGGCCCCGGTCGGCCTGCACCGCGTCGTTGGCCACGACGCGGCGGACCGGCATAGGCAAGCTGAGCTCCACGACATCCCCCTTCTCCCAGCTCCGAGTTACCGCCGCGAATCCCTTTTCGAGTTTGATCGCGGCAACTTTTCCATTGAGTTTCAGAACCGGTTTCCCTGCCTCGATTTCAAGATAGCGGTAGAGGTCGCCGGGGAGGGGGCGATCCTGGGCCCACTCGGGGATCCGGAGAAAGACGGAAAAATCAGTCGATTTCTCAGGACTCACCGTGATTTTGATATCTCCGTTCCAAGGGTATTCCGTCGTCTGCTCGATCCTGACCATCTGTCCACGGGTGGCAAGCTCCGCCGTCCCCTGGATATAAAGGTTTACATAAATGTTATCGCCGGAAACACCATAGGCATATTGCGGGACCGAAGGGATGATGCGGGCGATATTCCCCGGACAGCAGGCACAGCTGAACCAGGGGCTTCTTTCTTGCTGGCCGTACGAGGTGAGCGGATTGGGATAAAAGAAACGGTCCCCGCTCAAACTCACTCCCGAGAGGAGCCCGTTATAGAGGATCCTCTCAAAGACATCAATATACTTGGCGTCGGCTTGAAGAAGGAACATGCGGTAGTTCCAGAGGGCATGAGCAATTGCGGCGCAGGTCTCGGCGTAGGCGCTGGCGTTGGGAAGCTCATAGTCGGGGCCGAATCCTTCCCAAGCCCCGGCCGCGCCGACACCTCCGGTAAGGTAGAGCTTTTTGTTGACGACATTCTCCCAGAGCCGTTCGAGGGCTTGAACGTAGCGCTGGTCGCCGGTAAGGGCGGCGATATCAGCCATCCCGGCATACATGTAGCCTGCCCGGACAGCATGGCCGACCGCTTCACTTTGCTCGCTCACCGGGATGTGGTCCTGGGCGTATTCCCCATAGAGCTTATGCCCGCGGGCGTTTCCCCGCTCTTCCAGAAAGAACTTCGCAAGCGACAAATATTTCTTCTTCCCGGTCAATCGGAAGAGCTTGACCAGGCCGATCTCGATCTCTTGATGGCCCGGGACTTCCTTTCTCTTATGGGGACCGAAGGTGCGTTCGATGAAGTCGGCGCTCTTCAAGGCCACCGCGAGGAGACTGCGTTTCCCTGTGGCCTGAAAATGGGCGGCGGCAGCCTCATAAAGATGACCGAGGTTATAGAGCTCATGGCTCCACTGGAGATTGGACCAACGTTCCTTGCCCGACATTTCTAAGGGCGCTGCGGGATTGATAGTCCGCGCCGTATAGAGATAGCCGTCTGGCTCCTGGGCGGCCGCGATTTTTTCGATCAAACCATCAAGGTATCTGTCGAGGTCAGAACCAGAATGCCCCATGAGTGAATAGGAAGCGCCCTCGATGACCTTGTAAACGTCCGAATCATCGAAGGCGTACTTGGTGCAAAAACTGCCCTTCTTCAGCCCCCCGGCGATCTCGAAATTGGCCACCCGGCCAGTCTCTTCACATTGCTTGAGGGCAAAGGGGATGGTCACCCTCCGGTTCGTTTCGATTCGCGGCATCCAAAACCGGTCCTGCAAATGGACCGCCGTGAGCGGCACCGGCTGCACGGGATAATCCGATTTGGATTTCGTGCCGCAGCCCGGCCCTGAGAAAAAAACTCCCATAAAAAGACCGAGCCAGACGACCCATCCTTTTCTGTTCTTCACGACTATCTCCATCGTTGTCCCTTCCAGCCAATATCCATACGTCCCGGAGGCTTCTCTCTCAAGGCCTCTATTATACGCCACCCTTCGCTCGTTGTCCCTTCGCGGTTCGCGGCGCGGCAGGACGCAGGAGTGGCAACGGGCAAAAGCCGCCTGAGCCGTTCCGAAACTCTTCTTTCAAGGCGGCAGAGAGGCACTCCCAGATGGCTAGAATAACAAAACGGGCAGAATGGTCGGTGGAACCTTGTTCTCAAACCATCGTCGGGTCCCCCTGACGGGGCCGCCCAAGACCTCCTCCTATGGGCGGAAGAAATCCGAAATTGCCAATAGGCACTTATCGCTCTCTGGTAGGATAAATCCCGATGGGTGGCGAGGTCCGAGGGCCCCCCGACGACCGAAGTGTTTGAGGCCGCGGGCTATCCTCCTGCAAAGTCAGCAAAAACGTCCATGAGGACGGCGGGGAAAACCGAAGCAGGACCCGTCGGGAATTTCTGTCGGCGATTTCGGGAAGAAACCGCTTTATTGGGCTTGCCGGGTGTTATAATATATTCGCTGGAAAGTGCAAACGGAAAGAAATGGGAACGCCTCGAAAGACATAACCGAACGAGTGATATTTGCTGAATAAGGCAAGATCTGTATTCACTCTTGGGCTCGACTTTGGGACGAATTCTGTCAGAGCCTTGATCGTCGACATCGGCAATGGCGGGGAGGTAGGGACAGCTGTTTATGATTACGAGTCGGGAGAAGCAGGCATCGTCCTGGATCCAGCGGACCCCAACCTGGCCAGGCAGAACCCTGCGGACTACATCAGGGGGATCGAGGTCTCGGTTAAAACAGCAATCGCCGCGGCCAAAAAAAAATACGGGTCTTTCGACCCGCTGCGAACGATCGGGATTGGAGTTGATACCACCGGGTCGACACCACTTCCGGTCGACGCAAACGGATTGCCCTTGGCCTTGCACAAGAAGTTTCGAAGGAACCCCAATGCTATGGCCTGGTTGTGGAAGGACCATACGGCCTTTGCTGAAGCCGCGGAGATCACGGCCCTGGCTGCCAAAGAACACCCTGAGTATCTCGCCAAGTGCGGCGGCACGTATTCCTCGGAATGGTTTTTCAGCAAGATCCTCCATTGCCTTCGGACCGACCCGCGGGTCTCCGACGCAGCTCACAGCTGGCTGGAGTTGGCCGATTACATCCCTGCCCTTCTGACCGGAAAAGCCAAACCGGGAGAGATCAAGCGCAGCCGTTGTGCCGCCGGCCACAAAGCCATGTTCAATGTTCGTTGGGGTGGACTTCCGGCCAAAGATTTTTTGGCCAAACTCGATCCCAGGCTGGCGGAGCTGCGGAAGAGGCTCTATGACAAAACATACACCTCCGACCTTCCGGCCGGAGCGCTTTCATCCCAATGGGCTCGCGTGCTCGGCCTGCCGTCCGGAATCCCAGTCGCCGTCGGGGCCTTCGATGCCCATCTGGGCGCAGTGGGATCCGGGGTCCACCCCGGCAAGTTCGTCAAGATCGTCGGCACCTCGACCTGCGACATCTGCGTTTGGCCGAGCGACCGCGAGCTGGCCGATGTTCCGGGCCTCTGCGGCATCGTCGACGGTTCGGTCCTCCCCGGTTATCTCGGTCTTGAAGCGGGGCAGTCGGCGGTGGGCGATATCTTCAACTGGTTCGTCAATTCCATCCAGCCCGGCGGCCCCAAAAAAGGCTCGCATGAGGAGCTGACGAAGAAGGCGGCGAAGCTCAGGCCTGCGCAATCCGGACTTCTCGCCCTCGACTGGCATAACGGGAACCGCACAATCCTCGTCGACCAGAGATTGACCGGCCTTCTACTCGGGATGACTCTTCACACCAAGCCGGAGGAGATTTACCGGGCCCTCATCGAGGCTACGGCTTTCGGAGCTCTGACGATCATCAACAGATTTGAAGAATACGGGATCGAAACACTGGAAGTCATCAATTGCGGCGGAATCGCGGAGAAGAATCCGCTGGTGATGCAGATCTATGCCGATGTTATCGGAAAAGAGATGAAAATCGCCCGCTCCGGTCAAACCTGTGCCCTGGGCGCGGCCATCGCCGGCGCTGTCGCGGCGGGCCGGGAAGCCGGAGGATACGCGACCTTCCCCGAAGCCCAGGCTGCAATGTCCGGCGTCAAGAAGAAAACCTACCGGCCGAATCTCGAAAATCACAAGGTCTATAGCGAACTCTACCGGCTCTACCGCCGGCTCCACGACGCCTTCGGCACCATAGAATGGTCCGGCGGCCTCTATAACGTTATGAAGGACCTGCTCGCGCTCCGCGATCTGGCCAAGAAAGGAAAGTCATGCTGACCGACCTCAAAGAACAAGTTTGCAAGGCGAACCGTGACTTGGGAAGATCCCACATGGTCGTTATGACCTTTGGCAATGTGAGCGGGATCGATCGGCGCAAGGGCCTGGTGGCCATCAAGCCGAGCGGCGTCTCGTATGAATCGCTCAGACCGGAAGGTATCGTCCTGGTCGACCTGGCGGGAAAGGTAGTTGAGGGAAAGCTCAACCCCTCGTCGGACACTCCATCCCATCTGGAACTCTATAAAGCCTTCCATGAGATCGGGGGCATTGCCCATGCTCATAGCGAATATGCCACGATCTTCGCCCAGGCCGGCCGGGAGATTCCTTGCCTTGGCACGACCCACGCCGATTATTTCAACGGCCCCGTCCCCGTCACGCGCTTTTTGAGGAAAAAAGAAGTCGAGGAAGATTACGAAGCCTCCACCGGACGGGTGATCGCCGAACGGTTCAAAGGAGGCCTGGACCCGCTTGAGATGCCGGCCGTTCTTGTCGCCGGCCACGGTCCGTTCTGCTGGGGGAGGACGCCGGCGGATGCTCTCGAGCACAGCCTCATCCTGGAGAAAATTGCCAAACTGGCTCTGGGCACGATCTTGCTCAATCCAAGGGGAAAGAGCTTGCCGGATTGCCTCTTGAGAAAGCACTATCAGAGGAAGCATGGACCCTATGCCTATTATGGGCAAAAAAAAGGAACCCGGAAATGAAAAATATCCCGAGAGTCCGCCTGGGTGTCGTAGCCGTCAGCCGCGACTGCTTTCCGATTGAGTTGTCGAGAAGAAGGCGGCAGGAAGTCGTCAAGGAATGCAGAGTTAAAAAAATCCCCATCGCCGAGATCCAGACGATCGTCGAAAGTGAAAAACAGGTGTCCCCTGCCCTGGAAGAGCTCCGGGCGAAAAAAGTCAATGCCCTGGTCATCTATCTCGGGAACTTCGGACCCGAAGGTCCGACGACCCTCCTCGCCCAGAAGTTTGACGGCCCGGTGATGTTTGCCGCCGCAGCCGAGGAATCGGGGGCGAATCTCGTCGGCGGCCGAGGGGATGCTTACTGCGGCATGCTGAGCACCTCCTACAATGCAGGATTAAGGAACCTCCGAGCCTACATCCCACATTATCCTGTCGGGGTTCCTTCGGAGATAGCCCAGAAAATCGCCGAGTTTATCCCTGTGGCCAGAATATGGCTGGGGATTAAGAAGGTCAAGATCTTCGGCTTCGGACCACGGCCCCAAGACTTCCTGGCCTGCAACGCACCCATCAAGCCTCTCTACAACCTCGGCGCCGAGATCACGGAGAACAGCGAGCTTGATCTCTACGATATTTTCCTCAAGGCCAAAGGGGATAGGAAGATAAGAGCCGTAGCGGGAGATATGGCCAGAGAATTGGGAAAAGGGGGCGCGGCCACCGACCTCCTGGAGAGGCTGGCGCAATATGAGGTAGCCTTGACCAGATTCATGGAGGCGAACCTCGGCGCTTCGGAGTTCGGAATATTTGCCAACAAGTGCTGGCCCTCTTTCGAGCCCCACTTCGGGTTTGTCCCCTGCTATGTCAACGCTCGGCTGGCCGGGCGCGGCATTCCAGTCGCGTGCGAAGTGGATATCTATGGCGCACTGAGCCAATACATCGCCGTTTGCGCGACGGAACAACCGGCCACGCTTCTGGACATCAATAACACTGTGCCCTACGACATGATCAAAAAATCAAAGGGTGCGGTCGGAGGCCGCCATCCGACCGACCTTTTTATGGGCTTTCATTGCGGAAACACACCGATCCCTTGTCTCCTCTCGCCAAGTCTAAAATACCAACTCATCATGCACCGCCTGATGGAACCGGAGAGGGAACCTCAGATCACCCGGGGGACGCTGGAAGGAAGGATCAAGCCGGGCGAAGTCACCATATTCCGGCTTCAATCAACGGCCAATGCGAACCTTCGTTCCTATATCGCCCAGGGCGAGGTGCTTGATGTCGATCCCAGGTCCTTCGGCGGCATCGGCGTCTTCGCCGTGGAGGAGATGGGCCGCTTCTACCGTTATGTTCTGATCGAAAAGCGTTTTCCTCACCACGCGGCGGTCGCTTTCGCCTCCGTGGGAAAGACTCTTTTTGCGGCCATGAAAATGCTCGGAATCGAGGATGTCTCCTTCAACCAGCCCAAGGGGATGCTCTACAAGAGCGAGAACCCATTTAGCTCATAGCCAATGGCTCATAGTTCAAGGTTGCGCCGGAGGCCACCCTCTGGCCCCCGAACCCCAAGGAACCAGTCCCGTCGGTTCCCCCCTCGGACAAGCCGACGGGCCCCCCTCCGCTACGGGGTCCCAAGGGTGGCCTCCGGCGCAACCTCGAACATGTCAAATTACTTATCGCGTTTGCATTAGCACGCCTCTAATGGATAATAGCGAAAATAAGAATGAACAGTTGATGGCAATAGTTTATGGCATACGATTCTAAGTTTTTTGGGACTATGAGCTGTGAGCTAGCAGCTATGAGCGAGTTTTTGCTGCGATGAAATCCGCGGTCTTAACGGGCGTCCGGAAATTCGAGCTGAAAGATTTCCCTACCCCCGATTTGGAAAGCGACGCCGATGTCCTCCTCAAGGTGGGAGCCGTCGGCCTGTGCGGGAGTGATGTCCATTATTATCTAAGAGACCGGGTGGGCGACCAAACGGTCTTCTATCCCTGGACTCTGGGCCATGAATGCGCCGGGGTCATCCAAGAAGTCGGAAGCAGCGTGACGAAGGTGAAACCCGGAGACAGGGTGGCCGTGGACCCGGCCTTTGCCTGCGGTCGATGCGACCAGTGCGTTGCCGGGCGGCCTCACACATGTCGCAACCTGCGCTTTCTGGGCTACCCCGGACAGCTCATGGGAGGCCTCTCCGAATTCATCGTTGCGCCCGAAGCGAACTGCCATTTGGTTCCGGACAATATGACGATGACCCAGACGGCTCTTGTCGAACCCCTATCCATCGGCATCTATGCTGCGGGTTTCTTGGATAACATCAGCCCTCAGTCTATTGGTATCCTGGGCTCCGGTCCGATCGGGCTCTCCGTGCTCCTGGCTGTTACGTCAAGGGATGCAGGTCCAGTCTACGTGACCGATAAGGTCAAGGAGCGCCTCAAGGCCGCCTGCTCGACGGGAGCGGCTTGGGTAGGAAATCCCAGTCTCTCCGATATTGTTAAAGATGTCCTTGATCAGGAGCCGCTTGGTGTCGATGCCGTCTTTGAATGCTGCGGAGACCAGGCAGCCCTCGATCAGGCGGTCGAGCTCCTAAAGCCGGGCGGGAGGCTATTGATCCTCGGCATTCCCTGGGCCGACCGGGTTTCCTTCGACATCAGCCGGCTGCGGCGAAAAGAAATCTCGGTCCAAAATGTCCGCCGCCAGCATAACTGTTTTCCCACGGCCATCGAGCTCATCGCCAGCCGCCGCGCCGACGTCGATTTCATGGTCACCCACTCTTTCGATTTGGCCGAAACGCAAGCGGCTTTTGAACTGCTGTCGGATTATAAGGACGGAGTCATCAAAGCGATGGTTCTCCTCGACTGATCGGCGCCTCCAAGATGTTCCTTATTGACTCTATCTCTTCTTCCAACGTGGAACGCCGCGTCCCGGCGTCCAGGGGGCGCCAGCGGCTTCGAGCTCATCTCCCAATTTCTTCAGATCCTGCTCGATCGCGATCCGCATCTCCCCCAGCAATTTCTCAAAAGCGTCTGTAGCAATGTCATACTCGCGTTTGACGGTATCGGTGATCGGGCAGGTTGTGGAGAGCTGAGCGCTGACGCGTTGCATGAGCCCCGGCGTTGACGGCTCAGACTTGTTCTGGAGAGTCCAGTCCCCGTAGAGTTGCCTCGTCGCTTCCTGCAGGCGTCTCTCCAGGGCCCTGGCTTCATCTCCCAGCTTGGGGTCGGCCTTGGGCGTCCCGATCAGGGCCTTTTTTATATACTGGAGGCTCTTGGTCGCTTCCTGGGCCGCGGATCCGGCGCCCATCATGGCACGCTGCAGTTCACCCGCTTTTTTCTGGAATTCGAGCAAAGCCTTTTTGTCTTTTTCAGCCAGGCTTGCCAGGCCGAGCGATTCCACCGTTATGGTTTGAGGCTGCCCGAGCGGAGTCAGAACGCCATCCACTCTCTTCGCCAGGGAAACCGTGAAAGTGCCGGGCACGACGAGCGGCCCCTCGGGGTTGCCCCTCCATTCTTCCCTCTGAGATTGTTCGAGCTCGGTCGGCTCAACGGCGGGATACCTAAGGTCCCAGGCGAGACGATGGATTCCCTGGGTAACAGGGCCTGTGATTCGCCGTACGACTTGGCCCCCTTCGTCCATAACGGTGAGCACGATCTCAGGCTTTTCTTCCGCTTCCTCTTTTCTCAGCTTATCCCAACCGGGAAATGATATCTGCTTCCCGGCTTTTTCGAGATTTTTTTCCTCCTCCCGGCGAGCTTCCGCTCCGGTTTTTAGAGCATCCTTCAGATAGTAAGTGAAAACGGCGCCGAATGGAGGATTGGGAGCGAGGTAGAAGCTATCCCCCAAGGAGGATTTGCCGCTGCCTTGAAGAGGCATCTGGGGAATGTAGAGGAGGGCTTTTTTGACCGGGAACAAGATGGATTCCTGGCCGAAAGCCTGCTCGCTGGCCTCCCTCAAAGGAGAATAGTCGTCGAGAACAAAAAAGCCGCGGCCGAACGAAGCGCCGACGAGATCGCTATCCCTTTCCTGAACCTCGATGTCCCGGAAAGAGATGGTCGGGACCCCGCCTGAAAGCTTGATCCAATGCTTGCCCCCGTCGACGGTTGAATAGATCCCGAATTCTGTTCCGGCAAAAATGAGGTCCTTGTTCACATGATCCTGGGCCATGGACCAGACGATCGTTCTCTGCGGCAAGTCGGATGCAATATTGGTCCAGGTTTTGCCCCGGTCTTCACTCTTAAGAAAATAGGGTTTATAATCGCCGGCTTTGTGGTTGTCGACGGCGGCAAAAACCGTATCCCTGTCGTGCTTGGAGGCTTTGATTTTGTTAACGAAAAAATAGTCCGGGACGCCGGCGATCCGGTCGATTTTCCGCCAGGTCTTGCCGGCGTCTTCGGTCACCTGGATGAGCCCGTCGTCGGTTCCCACGTAGATCAATCCTTCCTGGAGAGGCGACTCGCTCATCGTCGTGATCGTGCTGAAGATCGACATCGCTCCGTGATCCCAGAGGGCATCGACGCTCCAGAGCTTGCCCATGATCTTCTGCTCGAGCCGGAAAACATTCCTCGTCAGGTCCGGACTGATCTTCGTCCATGAATCCCCGCGGTTATCGCTTCTCCACAGATACTGTGATGCATAATAGATCCGGGTATGGAAATGAGGGCTGATGTGGATCGGTGAGTCCCAATTGAAACGCAGCGGGGGCTCCCCGGCTTCAGGTCGCGGACTGATATAGACGGCCTCCTGGCTTTTCTTGTCGAAACGAAGGAGACTTCCATTCTGCCATTCCACATAGATGATATTCGGATCTGTGGGGTCGATGGCGCTGGCATAGCCGTCGGCGCCGTAGGTCCCGATCCAATCGGAGTTCCGAATCCCGTTGACATTGAGCGTGCGGGAAGGACCGAGCTGGCTGCCGTTATCCTGGGCGCCGCCGTGGACATTATAAAACGGAAGAGCGTTGTCCAGGGCAAGCTTATAGAACTGAGTCACAGGAAGGTTATCGAAAAAGCGCCAGGTCTTGCCGCGATCCCGGCTCTCGTAAATTCCGCCGTCGCATCCGTCGAGGAGATAGTTGGAATCTCCGGGGAGGAATGCCAGGGCGTGGTTATCTGTGTGTTTGTTGCTCTCGCCGACCTGATGGAATGTTTTTCCCCCATCCTCCGTGACCATCATCATCGGATCCATCTGGTAGACTCGGTCGAAGACGTTGGGGTCGGCGAAGATTTCTTGATAGTAATGTGGTCCGGTGCCGCCGCTGATATAAGAATTGCGCTTCTCCCAACTCTCGCCGCGGTCGGCGGAACGGTAGAAGCCTTTCTCATCGGGTCCGGATTCGATCGTAGCATAGATAACGCTCGGATTGATTGGCGAGACGGCGAGCCCGATCTTCCCCATGTCGCCCTTGGGAAGTCCGATAGTCAGCTTCCGCCAGGTTTTCCCGGCATCCTCACTTTTGTGGATTCCGGACTCAGGGCCGCCGCCCATGAACGCGGCCACGCTCCGGCGGCGCTGGTAGGCCGCGGCATAGAGAATATCCGGGTTCGAAGGGTCGAATTCAGCGCTCGTAACTCCCGTATCCTTGCTGATTTCAAGCGCAAGGGTCCATGTTTTTCCCCCGTCTGCGCTCTTAAAAAGTCCGCGCTCGCCGCTTGGCGACCAGAGCGGGCCTTCGGCGGCTACGTAGACTGTATTGGAGTTACGAGGATCAACGAGGATCCGGGCGATGTGTTCTGATTTCTGAAGGCCCGTGTTGGTCCAGGTTTTGCCCCCGTTTAAGCTTTTATAAACGCCGTCGCCAAAACCGACATGGCGCCCGCTGACGTTCTCTCCCGTGCCAACCCAGATGATCTCCGCGTTGTTGGGGTCGAGCGTGATGCAACCGATCGAGTAGGACGTTTGTGAGTCAAAGATGGGAGTCCAGGTCGTCCCGGCGTTCTCCGTCTTCCAAACGCCGCCGGAGCCCACGGCGACGTACCAGATATTTTTGTTCTTGGGGTGAATCACGATATCGCTGATGCGGCCGGACATGAGGGCCGGTCCGATATTGCGGAACTCGAGGCCGCTCAGGGCCTCCGAGTTGAGGAAGCTTTTCTTTTCAGCCTTCGCCTCGGTTTTTGCGGGCTGGGCCCAACCGGCCACCCAGGTGATGAAAAAAGCGATCAGGATAAAAGCTATTGTCTTTTTCATGATTCCCTCCTCGTCCGGCATGATTCAGTCCGGTTTTATAATATATTACGCGATTTTTGTCCCCAAGGTTGGAATATTTCTCACAAACTTAAAAAATTTCAACTCTTAATGATTCTCAAAAACACGCCGGGGGCTTCTTCAGGAGAGGTCAAGGATGATGAAGGTGAAAATGAATTCGTTCCCGAGGCGGAATCAGACCTCTCGGTGCTCGGTGCGGCGGATGATCTCGTTCTGGAGCTCGACGCCGCAATCGACAAAGTAATCGCTGTATCCGGCCACGCGGACGATTAGGTCGCGGTATTTTTCCGGGTGTTTCTGGGCCTCGCGCAGAGTTTCGGCCGTGACCACGTTGAATTGGACGTGATGTCCGCCCATCCTGAAATAGGAGCGGACGAGATGCCCCAGGTTCCGCAGGCCTTCCTCATCAGCCAGAAGCTGGGGCGTGAATTTCTGGTTCAGCAAGGTCCCTCCGGTACGGACGTGATCCATCTTGCCCACAGACTTGATGACCGCCGTCGGGCCTTTGCGGTCTGCGCCCTGGACGGGCGAGACGCCTTCTGAGACAGGCTCACCAGCCTTGCGACCGTCCGCGGTCGCGCCGGTGACCTTTCCGAAATAGACATGGACAGTGGTCGGGAGCATATTGATGCGGTATTTCCCGCCGCGCACCGTCGGCCTTCCATCAACAGCTTCAAAGTAGGTCTCGAAGATCCGCCTCATGATGTTGTCTGCGTAGTCGTCATCGTTGCCATATTTGGGTGTCTTGTTGAGGAATCTCTGCCGCAGGGGCTCGCGCCCTTCAAAGTTCCAATCGAGTGCATAGATGAGATCGGCCAGGCTCACATGCTTCTGGTCAAAGACGTTATGTTTGATTGAAGTCAGCGTATCGGTGATCGTCCCTGTCCCGACGCCCTGGATGTAGTTGGTGTTGTAGCGGGCGCCGCCGCCATGGTAATCCTTCCCCTTGGCGATGCAGTCGTCGATCAGGAGCGAAAGGAACGGCGCCGGAAGATATTCCATGAACATCCGCTCGATGACGTTGTTTCCGCGGACCTTGATATCGACGAAATGGCGAACCTGGCTCCCAAAGGCTTCGAATAACTCGTCGAATGTTTCGAACTCAGCCGGGTTTCCCGTCCGCAAACCGACCGTCTTTCGCGTTCTCGGGTCGACGCCGTTGTGGAGCGTGATCTCGAAAACCTTGGGCAGGTTGAAATAGCCGGTCAAGAGGTACGCCTCCTTGCCGAAGGCTCCCGTCTCGACGCAGCCGCTGCAACCGCCGTTCCGGGCATCGGTGACCGACTTCCCCTGGCGCACCAGCTCTTCGATGATCATATCCGTGTTGAAGATCGAGGGCTGCCCGAATCCGGTCTTGACGATCTTGAGGGCCCGGAGGAGGAAACTGTCCGGCCCCTTGTGGCTGATCTGGACCATCGAACTGGGCTGGAGGATTCTCATCTCCTCGATGACGTCGAGGAGGAGATAAGAGACCTCGTTGACCCCGTCGCTCCCATCCTCCTTGAGGCCGCCTACGTTAATTGTGGCAAAGTCGGTGTAGGTGCCGCTCTCCTCGGCCGTGACACCGACCTTGGGAGGAGCGGGTTGGTTATTGAACTTAACCCAGAACGCCTGGAGCAGCTCCCGGGCGCTTTCTTTGGTCAAAGTTCCTTCCTCGAGTCCTTTTTTATAAAAAGGATACAGGTGTTGGTCGAGACGGCCCGGATTGAAAGCATCCCAGGTATTGTATTCGGTGATGACGCCGACATGGACGAACCAGTAGGACTGGAGTGCTTCCCAGAAATCGCGGGGCGCATGGGCCGGGACCCATTCGCAGATCTCGGCGATCTGCCGCAGTTCCTTTTTGCGCTCGGGGTCGCCCTCTTCCCTTGCCAGCTCCAGCGCCCTTTCGGCGTGCCGCTTAGCATAGGTCACGAGCGCGCTTGCGGAAATGGCCATGGCACGAAGCTCTTCCTGTTTGTCCAGGGCCTCGGGGTCATTATGGAAATCCAGGCGCGCCAGGGAAGCTTCGATGTCCTTTATGAAATCAAGCATCCCTTTCTTATAGATTTTGCCATCGAGCACGGTGTGGCCGGGGGCTCGCTGCTCCATGAATTCCGTGAAGATCCCGGCCTCGTAGGCGTCTTTCCATTCCGGGGTCATCTCGGCGAAGATCCTGTCCCTCATCGACCGGCCCCTCCAGAACGGAATGATCTTTTCCGCGTAAAGCTTCTTCGTCGCCTCATCGGCCTTGAATGAAGTTTTTGCCCGGGTGTCAAGGATCTCCAGGTCCTGGAGACTGTGGCAAGTGACCTCGGGATAGGTCGGGGTCGCTTTGGGCGCGGGGCCCCTCTCGCCCACGATAAGCTCGCCTTCGTTGATGCAGATCGCTTTGTTCTCTAAGAGATACTTAAAGGCCAGGGCCCGCTGGACAGGAAAAGAAACCCGCTGGGCCTCCGGACATTTGTAGAATTCCGTTATTAAATCGGCTCTCTCGGGCGAGATCGTGGCAACGGCTTTTAAGCTCTGCTCGCGTAGCTTTTTGATCCTCTCGTTCATGCCCTAACCTCCCCGCTTGACCGCATAGCCAGAAGCCTCGAAGAAATCCTGAATTTCTCTTAGCCTTTCTTCAGAGGGACTAGAAAGGTCCTCGCCCGAAACGGCTTTGCCCAAGCGGTCACATTTTTGATAACCGCCCTTGTGGTACGGCAAAAGGCTTATTCGGCTAACGTTCTTGAGCGAACGAATAAAGTCTGACGTTCCGCCGATGTTGTCGACATCGTCATTGACCCCGGCGATCAAGGGGATGCGGATACAGATCTCTTTATCGAGATAAGACAAAGCTCTGAGGTTGTCAAGAATGAGCCGGTTCGAGACTCCGGTATACTTCTTGTGCTTCTCCTCATCGATGAGCTTGAGGTCGAAGAGGATCAAACCGACCTTGGCCGCGACCTTCTCCAACGCTTCTCTCGGGGCAAATCCTGAAGTGTCAAGGGCGATCCGAACGCCGCGGCTCTTGAACTCATCAACCAGGGCCTCGAGGAAGCGAGGCTGGGACAGCGGCTCTCCGCCGGAGAAAGTTACGCCTCCTCCCGACTCGTCGTAGAAGATTTTATCCTTCTCCACTTCTTCCAAAACTTCCGCGACGGCGACCTCTTTTCCCGCGATTTCAAGGGCCTCATAGAGACAAGCTTCTTCACACTTCCCGCAGAGACTGCACTTGTCCCGATGGACCTCCAAACGGCTCGAGCTCTTGGAAAGCGCTTCCTCAGGGCAGGCTGCAAGGCAGGCCGCGCAATCTGTTGCACAACGACTGCCCCTAACCACGAGCTCCAACCCCTTATCGATTCCCTCCGGGTTATGACACCAGAGACAGTTCAGCGGGCAGCCCTTGAAGAAAACCGTCGTGCGGATGCCAGGTCCGTCATGAACAGCATAGCGCTTGATATCGAAAATTGTGCCCTTTATAGCAGTATTCATGATAAAACTCAAATGTAATATATCAGATATCAGTAGGATTGTCAACATAAAAATAGTAAATGGTGGGGACTAAGGGGTTCAAATATATTAACCGTACAGGGCAAAAGGCAAAACTTATATGAAAAATATTGGGAAGGATGGGGGGCAGGCGTGGGGGCCCCCCGCCCGCAGTGCAAAATTCTTGAGACACTTACCGAACTCGAGAGAATTCAAATGCATGTCTTAGAATTTTGCCGAGGACGGGGGAACGCCGTAGCGGGGCCCCATCCTTCTTCGAACAACGTCATCTTTGCATGCACCCGACTGGAAGTAAACTGATAATAACCGGACAACGGAATGAGTTTAACGACGATTTTTAAGGAATGTCTCCATCCGGGCTTCAAGTTGATCTGCCTTCAAAATGAGCTTCTTATCGGTCAATTTTTGTTTCCAGGCTTCTAGCTCCTCTTTTAGCTTCGTCACGGCGCCGATGGCATCCTCCATGTCTGATGTCGTGTCCAGGCCGCTTACGCCAAGTGTCCTGTTCGCCGCTTGGTAACGGGTCAGGGCCGAGCGAAACCCGGCGTCCATCCTGTTAAGCTCCTGCTCATCCTTGGATGCGGGTTTGGATATAAATTGAGTGTAAGCCAGATAGCCGACCACGACGACAATGGCCAGGAGAATAATCTTTTTAATGTTAGCCTCCTTCAATTGAGGGTTACCCAGGCTCAGTCCCGGCTTTTATTTAGTCGAAAACTTATAAACTGTAAGGCTGGTGTATTTCTTTCCCGGAAGGAGAATTGTCGAAGGAAAATTGGGTTTGTTCGGGGAATCGGGGAAATGCTGGGTTTCGAGGCAGAATCCATAGTGCTTAAAATAGACTCTGCCGGACTTTCCGATGATCGTCCCGTCCAGCAAATTTCCTGAATAAAGCTGGAGGCCGGGCTCGGTCGTAGAAATCTCCATGACCCTTCCGGATGCGGGCTCACGGACTCTGGCAGCCAAGCTGAGCCCTCCCCCGTCTTTTTTGAGGACATAGTTATGATCGTAGCCGCCCGCGACCTGAGCCATTCGGGTTCCGATCGCCACGGGAGCTCGGAAGTCCATCGCTGTGCCGATGACCGGCACTATTTCACCCGTGGGGATCAAGCCCTCATCGACCGGCGTGAATTCGTCGGCATTGATCATCAACTCGTGTCCGAGGATGTCTCCACTCCCCTGCCCCGCCAAGTTGAAATAGCTGTGATGCGTCAGGTTGATGGGAGTCGCTTTGTCCGTCGCGGCCTCATAGCTTATGCGCAGCTCATCTTGTTCGGAGAGAGTATATATGACGGCGCAAACGAGATTCCCCGGGTATCCTTCGGCCCCATCGGGACTCGCGTGGCTGAACTTCACTCCCACGGCGTCCTTCAAGCGGACGGGTTCGGCCTTCCACACGACCTTGTCGAAACCTTTCAGGCCCCCGTGAAGATGATTCTCGCCGTCGTTCATGGCCAGTTTGAATTCAACTCCGTCGAGCACGAACCTTCCGTTGCTGATTCGATTCGCATAGCGTCCGATGGTCGCTCCGAAATAGGGGCTCTTTTTGATATACCCATCCAACGAATCGTAGCCGAGAACGATGTCGGCCGAACGGCCGTTGCGGTCGGGGGCCTGGAGCGAAATCAATGCCGCACCGTAGGTCATGAGTTTAGCCTCGAGACCGCGGCTATTGCTAAGAATGTATGAATCGATGATCGCGCCGTTTTTCAGTTGTCCAAAAAAGACTTTTTTTGTGTCCATGGCCAAGTATCCTTTCCTCGCCGGGGGCTTCCTTCATATTAAATAGCAGATTTGCAGCGCCAAAACAAATCGGGTGGACTGTTTAATAAGGCCTTGACCCAAGACTGGTATCTTAATATGCTGATCTCAGAGCAAAAAAGATCGCCCTTCTTCTGACTTGTTGGGAGGCCTGGAGTGAGACGATGGAATGGCTGGGGAAGCGATCGTGTCGACTTCCCGATCACTGCCTCGGCCAAAGCCTATCTTGTCAAGCTTATCGGTTCCGCACAACCGGGCCCCTCGGCACGCTATGAAGACGTCTTGGCGAGCGTGCCACACGCGGAGCTCCCTTCGCATCCGCTCATCAGCCTTGACCCCGGCGTACGTTTGAAGCATGCCCGCGGTCAATCCCTGCCCGATTGGATCTCCCTCCGCTCCGGCGCCGTCGGCCGTATTCCCGACGCGGTGGCTTTCCCCTCCACGGAGAAGGAGGTGGAGGAGCTCCTCGTTTTCGCCAAGAAAGCGCGAGCCGCGGTTATCCCCTTCGGCGGCGGGACAAGTGTCGTCGGACACATCAATCCCGGAGGCGGCGCCACCCCGGTGCTGACCATTGACATGAGCAGGATGTTCAGGATTTCTTCGCTCGACGAGGAGAGTCACCTCGCGACCTTCGGCGCCGGCGTGACCGGGCCCCATCTCGAAGCTCAATTGAGAGCCCGCGGATTCACCCTGGGCCACTTCCCTCAGTCTTTCGAGTATTCGACCCTGGGGGGTTGGATCGCGACCAGGTCGAGCGGGCAGCAGTCCCTTTATTATGGCCGTATGGAGGACCTCTTCGCGGGAGGCACGGTTATCAGCCCCGAAGGCCGCCTCGAGCTTCCTCCTTTTCCGGCGAGCGCCGCCGGACCCGACCTGCGCCAAATCGTCCTTGGTTCAGAAGGCCGGTTGGGAATCATCACGCAGGCAACAATGCGGGTGACCCTTCTTGCTGAAAGGGAGCGCTTTCATGGCATCTTTTTTCCCGGTTGGGACCAAGGAATCTCAGCCGCCAAAAAAATGGTCCAAGATTCCGTGCTGTTGTCCATGCTCCGGCTCACGGATTCTGAGGAAACCGGGACCACCCTTGCCCTGGCCGGCCACGAGCGCTTGATTCGACTCCTCGAGCGTCTGCTCCGAGCCCGGGGCGTGGAAGAAGGAAAATGCCTGCTGCTCGTGGGGCTAACAGGGGGGACCGAAGCCGTACGCAAAGCTCGCCGCCAAACACTCGACATCGCCCAGGCTCACGGGGGTGTCTATGTGGGCCGCCGGATGGGGAACGAATGGCGCAGAAGCCGCTTCCGAACGCCTTATCTCCGAAATACCCTTTGGGATTTGGGCTATGCCGTGGATACCCTCGAGTCGGCATTTATCTGGAAAGACGTCCCTGCGGCGACCTATGGAATCCTGAGCGGGCTGAGAAATGGTCTCGCGGCCGACGGAGAGAAAGTCCACGCGTTTGCCCACATTTCACGGGTTTATGATTCGGGAGCCAGCCTGTATTTTACCTATATCTTTCGTCTGGCTGCCTCCCCAGAAGAAACGCTGGCTCGCTGGCACAAGCTCAAAAAAGCAGCGAGCCTGGCCGTCCTGGCGGGGGGAGGGACAATCAGCCACCAGCACGGGATCGGGACGGACCATCTGGCATATATCGAGCGAGAAAAAGGCAAGCTCGGCCTTCAAGCCCTGCAATCGCTGTCCAATACTCTTGACCCATTTGGAATCATGAACCCGGGGAAACTCATCCCTCCGCCGGAGGGTAACTGATGTCGGGCGAATTCCGTCCTCCCTGGGCGCCAGGCTGGCGCGAAGCCGCTTGGGAGAAACTCGGCGAACCTTGGGACCTCATCATCATCGGGGGCGGGATAACGGGAGCGGGAATTCTGGCGGTTGCGGCACGGTGCGGAGTCCGGGCGCTTCTGCTAGAGAAAGGAGATTTCGGATCCGGCACATCCAGCCGGTCCTCCAAGCTTGTCCATGGCGGCCTGCGATATCTCAAACACATGCAGGTTAAGCTCACGCGGGAGAGCGTTCAGGAGCGTCAATATCTCCTCCGGGCGGCCCCCGGCCTGGTGGACCCGCTCGGGTTTATCTATCCCGTCTACAAAGGCGACAAGCCGAGTCCGTGGGTTGTTCAACTCGGACTCGGCATCTACACCCGCCTTGCCTCTGATGCCGGGAAATCCAAGCGTCTCGATCGCGAAGACATCAGCCTTCTGGCTCCGGGATTAAGGAACGATGGGCTGGAACGCGGCTTCCATTACGCCGATGCCCAAACCGATGACGCCCGCCTCGTCTTGCGGCTACTCCATGACGCCTTGGCACAGGAACCGGATCACGCTCTTGCTTTGAATTATTGTCCCGTCACAGGGCTGGTCAAAAAACATGATAGGGTTTGCGGAGTCCGGGTCAATGACGAAGTGTCGGGGAGAACGGCCGAGCTTGCGGCAGGACTGGTCATCAATGCCACCGGGGTCTGGGCCGACGGGCTTCGCAGCCAGGTCGGGGCACGCAATCGCCTGAGACCTTTGAGGGGGAGCCATCTCTTTTTCAGTTTTGAGCGATTCCCTGTCTATCAGGCCGTAGCTTTCAGCCATCCTGACGATGACCGCCCCGTTTTCGTCTTTCCCTGGGAAGGCGTAACCCTGGTCGGCACGACAGACGTCGACCATGATCGGTCCCTTTCCACCGAGCCGTCGGCGTCTGCGGAAGAGGCTGACTATCTTTTAAGAGCTGTTCAGTCTATCTTCCCGGAGTTGGCCCTGGGAAGAGCCGACGTCGTAAGCACCCAGGCCGGGGTGCGTCCTGTCATTTCCTCCGGGAAAAAAGACCCTTCCGAGGAAAGTCGCGAGCACGCCATCTGGCTCGAAAACGGCCTGCTTACGGTCACCGGGGGAAAACTCACGACTTTCAGGATGACCGCCCTGGATGCTTTAAGGGAAGCTCACAGGGTGAACAAGAAAATCCCCGAGCCTCCTGTGGAAATCGAGGTCTTTGAGCCAACTGAACCCGGCCCCATCGGAGCGGGAGTTGACGCTCCCCGGAGCTGGTTCCTCAGGGGTCGATACGGACACGACGCATCTTCAATCATCCACGACGCGCCGGAACACTTCGAGACAATCGAAGATTCGCCCTATCTTTGGTCGGAACTGGCTTGGAGCGCAAAATATGAAGCCGTGCATCACCTCGACGATCTCCTCCTGCGCCGGTTACGCTTGGGGATCGTTCGGAAAGACGGCGGATTGGGACTCCTCCCCAAAATCAAGTCCATCGTTCAGAGTCGGCTTGGCTGGGATGAGGACCGCTGGGCATCCGAGGTCGAGCGCTTCCTCCGGATCAGGGGAATCGCGCACGGATTGCCCAAGGAGTGGTGTGACACCCACGAGGGTCGCTCATAGGAGATTACAAGGAAGATGCAGACACTCATCATCATCAACCCACACGCCGGGGGAGGTCGGGCCCGCCAGATTTTCCATCGGATCGAGGATAGCCTGACCAAAACTTTCGGCGAGTTGGTCTTTGCCTTGACAGAAAGGCCGGAGGAAGTCGGCGCGCATCTGGATGCCGCGGCGCGGGCCAATATTGCCCGGGTCATAGTGGTCGGAGGAGACGGAACCAACAACGTGGTTCTCAATGCGCTGGCCGGGCGTCCCGAGCTAAAGATGACTTTTGGCAGCGTTACGGTCGGAACGGGCAGTGACTGGTCGAGGATCGCTGAGCGTCCCTCGCGACCCGGAAAAAGCAGCCGCGTGGTTGGCCTCGGCCCAACCGGTTCCTTGCGACCTTGGAAGGCTGGAATATTCGGACGCGCTCAACAAGGGCGCGCCAGCGGCCCGCCTTTTCCTTAATATCGCCAGCGCTGGAATCAGCGGCGAAGTCGACGCCAGGGTCAACCGGGCCCGGCACCGCACGTCGCTGACCTTCCTCAAGGCCACTCTCGGAACAATGATGAAATATAAGCCGCAGAGGATCCAGGTCTTTTGTGACGGTAAAGAATTCTATTCGGGACCCAGCTATCTTCTGGCCGTCGCGAACGGCCGCTACTTCGGCCGCGGCATGTGGGTCGCTCCCCAGGCCCTGATCAACGACGGATTGTTCGATGTCGTCCTGGCCGAGGGCATGCCCCGGCGGAGAATACTCCTGGCTCTGAAGACGATCTTCAGCGGCGAGCACCTCAAGCGAAACGACGTCCATCACACCCGGGGCGCGTCCGTGCTGGTCCGTTCCGAAGACGGGCCGCTGGGGCTTGACCTTGACGGCGAAGAGGGATGCGGGCAGGATCTTCGGTTTTCCGTCCTGCCCAAGGCGCAGAACATCTTGCTCCACCCAGACACTGCGGCCATCAAAAAAATCTAAAACAAGCGCAATAATTAATCGGACATCCCCAATCGGGGGGCGCCGGATTCCACCCTCCAGCCCCCAGTTGCGTTTGCCTTCAGCTCGAGAGGCTCTCGACGGTGTCTTTGACCGGGTCGAAGTTGATGAAGCGCCTAAAAGGAATGTTGAAGGACAGAGGGACGGAAAACGTAAGGACGATTAGGAAACAGACGGCCATGAGCGGTCGCAGGGGAAACAGTCCTGCCAGCAGTCCACCCAGAGCCATGGCCATCGGAGTCAGACCCAGAGAAATGGCCCCCAGAAAGGCAAAGACCTTGCCTCGCATATCCTGGGGCACAACCATCTGGACCGTGGCCGAAATAAAACTGTTGAGGATGGCGTTCACGACTCCTCCAATGCCGGCAAAACCCAGCATGAGCGGGAAGATCCTGATCAGGGCAAAGATGATCATGCTCACGCTCATGATTGAGAAACAGGCCATAAAGATTCCAAAGCGGGAGGAAGGCGCAAACTTGATGCTGGCAGAGGCGAGGTAGCCGACCAAGCTTCCTATGGCAAAGCAGGCGATGGCTATCCCATAGCGCCCGGGACCCAGGGCGGGAGTTTTCTGGAAAAGAGGCAGGACGAGGAAGATGCCCATCACAGAAAAAAAGTTGAGGACGGCGGCCACCAGGAGTAGGAAGCGGAGTCCACGCATCTTCCAGGAGAGGGCGAGGCCGTCCTTGAGGTCGGCGAAGAAGTGCTGGGGCGCCCGTCTGTGCACAATCCTGGGAATCCGGACAAAAACCAGCGTTATGGACGAGAAAAGATAAGATAGGCCGTTGAACAGGAACATGAGCGGAGCGCCGAGAATCTGAAACAAGAATCCTCCCGCCGAGTTGCCGAGAATCCCGGACCCCGTGTAGATAAGGCTATAAGCGGAGTTGGCCTGGACGATCTTGTCCCGAGGGACAATATCCGGGAGAGAAGAGCTGACGGCGGGGGTGAAAAAGGCCCCGCAAAGACCGATGATAATTCCGGCCGCAAAGACCATCCAAACTTGGATGAATCCGGCGTACGCTCCGATGCCGATCAGGACCACGAACACGCCGCGGATGACGTCCATCGCCACCAGCAGCCATTTCCTGTCGCTGCGGTCGACGAGGACGCCGGCGAAAGGTGATACCAAGATGCGCGGCAGTGTTGAGACTGCCATCAGCGTTCCCATGAGCGCGGTTGAGCCGGTCTTGGCCAGAATCCAGAAGCCCAGGGCGATGGCGTAGACGACGTCGCCCATAGCGGAAACCAGCTGCCCTTGCCAGAGGAGAAAAAAGTTCAGGTTCCAGATGCCGCGGGGGGGCTGAGGTGCGCTATTCTCGCTCATTGATTTTCCTCAAAGCAGCCCCGATCGAGTCCGAGGATTGTCTGGAGATCCCCTCGCGGATCGTTTTTCCGCTCTGACTGATCGTCTCCATCGCAACCGCCGGGAGTTCACCTGCCATGGCCAAGCTCCCTATTGAACCGCCCTCTTCATCGGAGAAAATGACGATCTCCAGGGGATAGCGGGTCGATACTCCCCTTTCTCTTATGACTTGGACACATTCTATTGCCGCCAAGAGCTTTTCTATCTGCTGCGCCAGGCGCTCGCCGTTGATCCTCAGTCTGGTGACCGGACTCTCCGGTCGGTCCGCGGAGGAACACGGCAACAGAAATGCGAGAAGGATCGAGGCAGGGAGGACTGATTTCAACGGCTCTTTCATCGCAACTTTTTGTTGGCCTAGATTATACTCGGCTGGAATTTCTTGTCCACGTTTTTTGTTCGGAGCACTCCGATTTGACAATCCATTTTTGCTGGTATATAAGTCATCAAAAGGGAACGCCCAAAACTCAAAACCCGGGAGGAAAAATGGTCGCACTCAAAAAATCCGTTCTGATCTTCTTATTCTTGGCGATTTCGTTCGGGCTCAGCTTCGGGCAATCCGAAAAGCCCTTCCTGTTTCAGCAGCCCACTCTCAGCAAAACCCAGGTCGTTTTCGCGTTTGCCGGCGACCTCTGGATCGTGGCGCGCGAAGGCGGAGAGGCCAGGCGTCTGACGAGTGCTCCCGGGATCGAGCAAGACCCGGTTTTCTCACCCGACGGCAACTGGATCGCCTTTAGCGGGCAATATGACGGCAATACCGACGTGTTTGTCGTCCCGGCGGCGGGTGGAGTGCCCAAGCGCCTGACCTATCATCCCGATCAGGATGAAGTCGCGGCCTGGACCCCTGACGGAAAACGAATCCTGTTCCGCTCCTCGCGAGCGAGTTTCTCTCAGGTCCCCGGCTTTTTCACGGTCGGGATCGAGGGCGGACTTCCGGAAGAGCTTCCGCTCCCCGCCGCCGTCGAGGGTTCATACTCGCCCGACGGCAGCAAGTTGGCCTATGTTCCCACGATGCAATGGCAGAGGGCCTGGAAGCGATATCAAGGCGGACAGACGTTTCCCATCTGGATCATCGACCTCTCCGACCTCAAGGTCGTGAAGATCCCTCGTGAAAACTCCAACGACAAGAATCCCATGTGGATGGGGGATAAGATCTATTTTCTTTCCGATCGGAGCGGGCCGGTGACGCTCTTTGTTTATGATCTCCCGAGCGGTAAGGTCAACCAGGTTCTTAAAAATGAGGGGCTGGACATCAAATCGGCTGCGGCCGGCCCGGGGGCCATCGTCTACGAGCAGTTCGGCTCTTTGAATATTTATGACCTAGCCTCCGGAAAAGCCAAAAGACTGCCGGTCAGCCTTAACGGAGATTTGTTGGAGGTCCGGCCTCACTACGTAAAGGTCGGCGGCCGCATCGCCGGGTCAGGCCTTTCGCCCACCGGGGCGCGGGCCGTCTTTGAGGCGAGGGGCGAGATCCTGACCGTTCCCGCGGAGAAAGGAGACATCCGAAACCTGACGAATACAACCGGCGCCATGGAACGCGACCCCTCCTGGTCCCCCGACGGGAAGTGGATCGCCTATTTCTCGGATGAATCGGGCGAATATGCGCTTCATCTCCGTGACCAGTCCGGCAAGGGCGAGACGAAGAAAATCGGCCTTGGCGACCCGCCCTCTTTTTTCTATAACCCGCTCTGGTCTCCCGACAGCAAGAAGATCGCTTTCAGCGATAAGCGGCTCAACCTCTGGTATTTGGACTTAGAGAAGGGTACGCCGGTAAAGATTGACACAACTTATTATTACAGTCCTCCATTTGCCTTTAACCCGACCTGGTCACCGGATAGCCGCTGGCTCGCCTATACCATTGAATTGAAGAGCCATATGGAGGCAATTTTCGTTTATTCCCTTGAGACGGCGAAAGCAACTCAGGTCACGGACGGCCTGAGTGATGCCAAATTCCCGGCCTTCGACAAAAGCGGCAAGTATCTTTTCTTCAGCGCTTCAACGAATGCGGGCTTGACACCGGGCTGGCTCAACATGTCCAGCATGGAGAGACCGGTGACGCGGAGCGTCTACGTCATGGTGCTCCGCAAAGACCTTCCCTCGCCGCTCGCGCCTGAGAGTGACGAGGAAAAAGTCAAAGAACCAGAAAAGGCCGAGAAAAAGAAACCCGACGAGAAAAAAGCCGAGGACAAGAAGGCGGGTGGAGCCCCTCCCGGAGATCAGGCCAAAGAAAAAGAAAAGCCGGTGGAGAAAGTGAACATCGACTTCGACAACATCGGGCAGCGAATTCTCTCCCTCCCCATTCCGGCGCACAACTATCTGGCCCTGGCCGCTGGCAAAGAGGGAATCGTCTTCGTCCTGGAAGCACCGATTGTCCTCACCAGCGCCTCGTTCGGCCCGGGCGGGATCAGCGGGCTGACGCTCCACAAATTCGATTTAAGCACGCGCAAGGTTGATAAATTTTTGGATGGGGTCACCTTTTTTGTCCTCTCGGCGAACGGCGAGAAGATACTCTACAGTCAGGCCGGGGGCTGGACGATCGCTTCGACGACAGGCCCCGTTGAGCCGGGCAAAGGAGTGCTCAGGACCGGCGAGATGGAGGTTTATGTGGAGCCGCTCGCAGAATGGAGGCAGATGTTTCACGAGGTCTGGAGGATTGAACGGGATTTCTTCTATGATCCAGGGCTCCACGGGCTGAACTGGAAGGTGATGGATCAGAAGTATGCTCCCTACCTGGAAGGAGTGGCCTCGCGAGCAGACTTGAACTACCTGTTCGAGGAGATGCTGGGTGAACTCACCTGCGGGCACGTTTTCGTCGGCGGCGGCGACCAACCAGATGTCAAGCATGTCAGGGGAGGTCTCCTCGGCGCCGACTACAAGATCGAAAACGGCCGGTACCGTTTCGCCCGAGTCTACAACGGCGAAAACTGGAATCCCGAGTTGCGGGCCCCGCTGACGCAGCCGGGGGTGAACGTTGTCGCCGGAGAGTATTTGCTGACCGTCGATGGGCGCGACATCCCGGCCTCGGAAGAGGTCTATAGGTTCTTTGAAGCGACCGCCGGCAGGCAGGTAACGATCAAGGTCGGCCCCAATCCTGACGGCAAGGGCGCCCGCGAAGTCACCGTCGTTCCGGTGGGGGATGAAGTCAGACTGCGCAACCTGGCCTGGATCGAAGGCAATCGCCGCAAAGTCGATGAGCTGAGCGCTGGGAAGTTGGCCTACGTCTATCTCCCCGACACACACGAAGGCGGCTATACCTATTTCAACCGCTATTATTTTGCCCAGGTGGGAAAAGAAGGGGCTGTGATCGACGAGCGCTATAACGGCGGCGGTCTCATCGCCGATTATATCATCGATTATATGAGAAGGCCGCTCATGGGTTATTTTGCTTCACGCGACGGCGCCGATTATATAACCCCGGTCAGCTCCATCTTCGGGCCCAAGTCGATGATCATCAACGAGTACGCCGGCTCGGGGGGAGATATGATGCCTTGGCTCTTCCGGGCCGCTGGGATCGGGCCCCTCGTGGGCAAGAGGACCTGGGGAGGACTCGTCGGCATGGCCGGCGCCGCTCAACTCATGGACGGAGGTATGGCCGGTGCGCCCCAGAGCGGGTTCTGGAACCCCAACGGGACGTGGGATGTGGAAAACCACGGCGTCGACCCTGATGTCGAGGTCGAGATGGATCCGGTCGCGGTGAGGGCGGGTCATGACCCACAGCTCGAAAAAGCGGTCGCGGTGACCTTGGATCTGTTGGCCAAGAACCCGCCGCCGAAACACAAAAAACCAATCTATCCGGATTATCAGAAAAAGCAGAAATAAAAGACTCGGCGAAACAAACGAAGACAGATCGGCCTCAGCTCAAGGCTGAGGGTCCGGCTGCCGTGCCCGCTCAGCCTCTCAGACGGCCTTCTTCAACAACCACCCTTCGCCGCACGGGATGTGGCAGGACGCAGGGGGAGTCCCGGAGAAGGCCGCCGCAGCGCAGCGGGCAAGGTTTCTTGCGGCCCTCCCGCCCCTCAAGCCGTCGGTCAGAAACAGAGGGAAGCCTTCTCTTGATAAATCCTCTTGAATCAGGATACTATAAAGATCAATCCGGAACTCACGGAGCAGATGAGCGATGTCCAAGAACCCAGGGCTACGACTTATTGCGCTCTTCGCTCTCATTTTCATAGCCGCTCTGCCTCTGTTTTCCGCTCGCTCGGGCTGTAGCACGATCGTCGTCGGGAAGGAGGCCTCTCAAACCGGCGAGGTCCTGCTCGGACACAACGAGGACAACGAAGGCCGGCTCGTCATCGCCCGGCACCTGGTGCCTCGGCTGAAGCACCAAGCCGGCGAATTCATCGTCCTCGAAGAGGGCAGGGCCCGGATTCCCCAGGTCCCGGAGACGGCCGCTTTTTTCTGGTCGGAAACGATCGCCTCCTGGAAGGCCTCCTTCAGCGATAACTTCGTGAATGAATGGGGAGTAGCGATTGTCAGCGATAGCTGCTGGCCCTCCAAAGAAAAACAGGGAGAGCTCTCCGAAGGAGGTATCGGGTACGGCCTCCGGAGGATCGTGGCCGAGAGAGCCAGGACGGCCCGCGACGGAGTGGAGATCGCGGCCGGGCTCATTGATCACTACGGTTACTTCGATTCGGGCCGGACCTACATCATCGCAGACAAAACCGAAGGCTGGATGCTCCAGGTCGTTTTGGGCAAGCACTATCTGGCCAAGCGCATCGAGGATGATGAAGTCGCCTTCATACCCAACTTTTACACCATCCACAAGGTTGATCTCGGAGATCACCGGAGTTGCCTCGCCTCACCTGACCTCATCAGTTATGCGATCCGGCGGGGCTGGTACACTCCGGCAGGGTCGGGAGACTTCCGGGATTTTGATTTCAAAAAGGCTTATATGAGCCCCGAGTTTTACGATGCCAACTGGGAGACCACGACGGAGCCAGGCAAAGATTACAACATCCTCCGCGAGAAACACGCCCTGGAGATGCTCGCCGGGCGGGTTTTTGATTCAAGAGATGCCTTTCCGTTCGCCATCAAGCCGGATAAAAAGATAGGGCTCGAAGAAGTTAAGGAAGTCCTCCGGGCCCACTATGAAAGCACGTCTGATTTCATGACGACGAGCCCCAGGACGACGCCGCATTCCATCTGCACGATTTGCGCCTCCGAAACGCAGGAGAGCCTGATCATCCAGTTCAGGAATGACCCCCGGCTCACGGTTATCTGGCTGACGACCGGCCGTCCCTGCACCAGCCCGTACGTGCCCTGGTACTTAGGCATAAAGAGGATCCCCGAGGGTTACGGACGGATCGATCCGGGGAAAGGCCCGGACAGTCATTTCAGGACTTCGGCTGAGGACTATGGCTACGAACCGACCCGGGCCTGGTGGGCCTTCATTGACCTCCAGAATCTGGCCGAACCCCAGTATGAGGAAGGAGATGTCGTCAAAGAAACAGTGAGCTGCAGGAACACATTTGAGGCTGAATGCCTGAAACGTCAGGCCTCGGTCGAGACTGAGGCCGGGTCTCTTGATCAGACATCCAGCGAAGGCGCTTCGGCTTATCTCAGCAAGTACAGCGAAGAGCAGGCGGAAAAGGCGCGCAGCCAGGCCGAAAAAATCTACAGCCGATTCGCCGTTGCCAAGATTGATATTCTGGCCGACGATATCAGAAAGAGCGGCCCGGTTAAGGATATTCAGGTTGCGATCTTCTCCCAGAGTGACTTTGAGGCTGCAGAAGTCGATCCCTCGAGCGTCCGCTTTGGACCCGGATATGTCCGGATCGATAAGTGGGCCGGAGGCGTCGGAGGGTTGGCCGACTTGAACAAGGATGGAAAACCGGATTTGGTCATGGCCTTCAGGGTCGAAGATGCCCTCCGCCTTGCCGCTCCCTGTTATTCCGACCTCTGGATCACGGGAAAGACAAAGCGAGGCAACATCTTCGTGGCTAAGGATCTGGTCTTGATTAAGGACTGACATCTCTTTCGCGGAAGGGAGGTGACCATGAAGCTCAAACCGATCGCCGGTGCGCTTCTTCTATGGCTGGTCGCGTCCGCCGACTGCGCCAAGAAGCCGGCCGTCCGGCCTCTGCCTCCCGAGCTCGCCGCCCCCGGCAGGGTCGTTTTTGCCGGCGTCAGATCATCCCATTATGGAATCAAACCCTTTCCCCAACCCGCGGCCTGGGAGAAGGCCATCAAGACGATGGCCGGATATTTTGAGAGTTCGACGCCCTGCGCCATTTGGATCGTCGGCGAACTTAAGCGCCCCAAGGACGTCCGCCTCTCCTTTCCCGGGAACGGTAAGGCTTATCCCCACATCGAATTCGATACTGTGGATCAGCACGAAGCCTATCTCACTGCCTTTGATCGAGCGGGAATCAAGGTGTTTCTCCAGGTCGAGCCGGCCAATGCCGATATGGGCACTTTGATTGATCTCGTCCTCGGAAGGTACAGGCAGCATCCCTGCATCATCGGCTTCGGTGTCGACGTGGAATGGCACCGGGAGGCGGACAACCCGGGCCGGGGTGTTAAGGTCGACGACGCCATGGCCGGAGAGTGGGAAGCAAAGGTCAAATCTTACAATCAGGACTACCGTTTGTTTTTGAAGCACTGGGACAGACGGTGGATGCCGCCCAACTATCGGGGAGAGATCGTCTTCGTTGACGACAGCCAGATCTTTCAACGGTCGGAAGAAATGGTCAGCGAATTCGTGAACGACTGGGCCAACTACTTTTATCCTAGCCTGGTCGTATTCCAGATCGGTTATAAATCCGACAAGCCCTGGTGGGAGAAGATGTCCAATCCCCCTCAGAACCTGGGCGAGGAAATCTGGAAGAGAGTCAAACAGCCCTGCGGAATCATCTGGGTAGACTTCAGTTTGAGGGATGTCCTCCCCCTCTCGGAGAATGATGACGATGCGAAGGAATAGGAGAAACCGGAGAGCCCCGGCCGCGGCTCTGTTTTGTTTGGCTTTCTTATCTCTGGCCTCCCGGGGGATGCCCGGCGCTGCGGTCGGGTCAACGGCCAAGGAGAACCTTGTCATCGGCGTCAAAATCTATGAGTACTCGGGGAGCTTCCCCCGTTTGTTTGAGGAATGGCGCTCGCTGGGAATCAACACCGCGTTCGTCAGCGCCGCCCTGGCATCCAATCCAGAATTCAGGGGCCTGGCCAAAAAGTATGCTGTCGCCACCTTTATCATATTCCCGGTCTTTTTCGACGCGGAGGAGTTAGAGAAACGGCCCGACCTTTTCGCCGTGACCGCGGACGGCAAAAAGGCCAGCGAAGACTGGGTGAAGTTCGTCTGTCCGACCCGCGAAGAATATCGAAAGCAGAAGATCGAATTCGCCAAGAGGCTGGTGAGAGATTGCGACCCGGACGGCCTCAGCTTGGACTTTATCCGGTTTTTTATCTTTTGGGAAAAAGTTTACCCGGAGAGGAAACCGAGCTCACTGCCGCAGACCTGCTTTGACGAATCGTGCCTCGGGAGATTCCAGAAGGATACGAACATCAAGATCCCCCAGCAACTCCCGGGCCCACGGGAAAAAGCGAGCTGGATCTTGGACAATCATCTTCAAGATTGGACCGCCTGGAAGTGCCGGGTCATCACCGCCATGGTCAGGGACCTCGCCGCAGAGGCCAGAAAAATCAAACCCGGCATCAAGATCAACATCCACACAGTCCCCTGGAGGAGGGACGATTTCGGGGGCGCGATCAGGTCGATCGCGGGCCAGGATTTGGGTCAGATCACCGCTTATACGGATTTCGTCTCTCCGATGTGCTACCATCACATGGTCCTGAGAAACCCCGCCTGGGTGCATTCAGTGGTCGAGGATGTCGCCGACAACTCCCGCAGCCCGGTCCTTCCCAGCATCCAGGTGAACGAAGCCTACATCGACAAATCTCTCCCTGTCGCAGAATTCAGGGAGGCTCTGGCCGAGGCACTCAAACCCCCTTCCCGGGGAGTCGTCTTTTGGTCTTGGGACGCGCTGGTCAAATCTCCCCAAAAGAAAGAAATCGTCAGAGCTCTTTGCGCCAGAAGCCCCTAGGTTCCCTCTATCGAAACCGGATAAGATGATAACTAAGAGGAGAAGACTGGTCTTGATCAATCGGCGGAAGATTCAGACGCTGGGATTCCCTTCGTTTCCACCTCAGGCGGGCCGTCAGAAATACTCTTCGATCCCTCGACGAGGCGCTCTGGCGGACGGAAAAGAGGGGCAAAAGCGCACTTTGCTGTTCGTCGCGTTGGCTCTCCTCTCCTTTCAACTTAGCTTCCCTTCTACTGTCTTCAAGGCCACAAGAAAAGGGATAACTCTGGTCGGAAACAATGAAGATTCGGATAATCGTCTTGGCCAGACCTGGTTTTTTCCGGCGGAGGCGAATAAACATGGACGGGTCTTTTTCGGATTTCGATTCAACAAATTCTATCAAGGGGGAATGAACGATCAAGGTCTCGTCTTGGAGTGGGTGACCGGGAGCTATCAGAGGTGGCAGAAAGACCCGTCCAAGAAAACCAGCAAAAGAGCGCTTAGCGAGTTGATCCTGGAGCAATGCGCCACGGTCGAACGAGCCCTGGAACTCTGCGACCAGTATAATGAATTTTCTTTTTCCTTCGCCTCCATCCTGTTGGTTGATAAAACCGGAGACGCGGCCACGGTCGGGTTTGAGGACGGAAAGCTCAGGGTCCTGAGAGCCAAAGGCCGCGACCTAGCTCTCGGCTTCGGACAGCCTGTCGCCGAGCTCAGGCTGGGGGAAGCGCCAGAGATGTCGAAAGAGACCGTTAAATCCATCCTCCTCGAATGTCTGCAGCGCGGACAAGTGGCCACGCAATATTCTAATATCTATGATCCTCAAAACGGAGTCGTCTTCGTCTATCTTTTTCTCAAGAGCAAAGAGGAGCTCAGGTTCGACCTTCGGGAAGAGCTGTCCAAGGACAGGCACTGGTATGATCTTACAGAATTGTTGAGACAAATTCTCCGGAAGAAGCTCGAAAAAAAAGAAACGGAGTGAGGGGGGCCGATGAAAATACCAATCTATCAGGTTGACGCCTTCACCGGGAGACTGTTCGGTGGAAATCCGGCCGCCGTCTGCCCGCTCAAACAATGGCTGCCGGACGAAACGATGCAGGCGATCGGAGGGGAAAACAACCTGTCCGAGACCGCTTTTTTTGTCCAAAAGGGAGCTAGCTTTGAAATCCGGTGGTTCACTCCGGCGGTCGAGGTCGACCTCTGCGGCCACGCAACGCTGGCCTCGGGTCACGTCATATTCAATCACCTCGGACGGCCGGGCAGGCAGATCACGTTTCAATCCAAGAGTGGCGAATTGAGAGTCAAGAGGCATAAGGATCTCCTCTTCCTGGATTTTCCGGCCTTTGAGCCGGTGGCGGTCGATCCTCCTGCCGGACTTATCAAGGGGCTCGGCGGGAGGCCTCACGAAGTGCTCAAGGGCAGGGATTTTTTGGCGGTCTTCGAAAGTGAAGAAGCCATAGTGAACCTCGATCCTGATTTTGCCGAGCTCAAGAAGCTCGACTGCCTGGGAATTATCGTCACGGCCAGGGGTCACGACTGTGATTTCGTGTCCCGGTTTTTCGCGCCTCGGGCCGGGATCAATGAGGACCCTGTGACCGGCTCGGCCCACACCCTCCTCGTCCCGTATTGGGCAAAGCGTCTACGCAAAAAGAAGCTGCATGCTTTTCAGGTCTCCAAGCGACGGGGGGAATTGTTCTGCGAGGACCTGGGATCTCGCGTCCTCATCGGGGGTAGGTCCAAGACGTTTTTTGTCGGAAGGATCGAGCTCACCTAGAGTGTATCTCTTCGGATCCGATTTTATTCCATAGACCGCAGCACGACCAAGAATTCGGCCAGGACCATGGCCGTGGCGCCCCAGATCTTGTGGTGCCGAAAAGAGTAGAAAGGCACCTCCACAGCTCTTCCCCGGATCGTCCGGGTCTCCCTGCGCCGGTGCCGAGGATCCAGGAGATGGCGGAGGGGAAGTTCGATGACCTCGGCGACTTCTTGAGGATGTGGCTTGAAAATCAGGGACTCGGCGGCGGCTCCCACGGCCGGATAGATACAATAATTGCTGGGCGGAATGTAAAGGGGTGTCAGAGTACCGATGATCTGGATGCAGGTGGGAGGAATCCCCAGTTCCTCATCGGTTTCCCGGAGCGCCGCCCGGACGCCATCTTCGTATTGTTCCATCTGACCGCCGGGGAAGCCGATCTGATCCCGGTGGTGAAGCAGGGTCTTGGTTCTTTGAATCAGGGCAAGGTGAGGAGAGCCCTGCCTCGGATACAAGAGAACCATGACCCCCGCATTCAGACAGGTATCTTCGACTTCGGTGTAGACCCTTTGGCCGGGGTTGGGGTTCGGCGCCATTGACAATTGAGCCTTTAGACCGGGTTTTGGATCTCTGAGCTGTCTCTCCAGCCTTTCGATAAAATCAGGATCAATGATCATCTGTCTTTCTGACCCCTCAGGCCGTCAAAAAAATTGGCCTGTGAACGCTCCCGTCACGAAAAGAAAATTCAGCTCCGGCAAAGATCTTTTTGCCGGGAGCCGGCCGCTAAGCAAAAAACCTTAGAAACTCCCCCGGTGAACGAATGAGTTCCCGAGCGCCCCCCTGGCGAAGTTCTTTCTCGTCCCTGAACCCCCAGAGCGCTCCCACCGGGAACATTCCTGCCTGGACGGCCGTCCTCATGTCGGTGTCCGTATCCCCCAGGTAAGCAAATGCCGCCGGATCCAGGCCCAGCTTCTGGGCGATGAGCACTGCTCCGGCAGGGTCGGGCTTCTTGGGAACGTCCTGTCGGGCGCCCAGGACATGGACAAACCGCCAGTTCGAGAGCATCCTATCGGCGGCAAGCTTGGCGAATTCATCGAGCTTGTTCGAGAGAATGTTCAAGGTGATTTGGCGGCTCGTCAGTTCATCCAAGAGCTCAGGGATTCCGGCGTAGGGACGCGTCTTATTGAAAAAGCGCCGCGCGTATTCAGCCCTAAATTCCTTTATGCATGCCTGGAGAGTGATCTCGTCTTTCTGGTTCGGGGGGAGAGATCTTTCGGCCAGCATGAGAACACCGTCTCCCGTGAGATACCTGTAAGCTTCGATTGGATGGATGGGAAACCCCATTTTCTGCAGCGTGAGATTCATTGAATCCGCGATGTCTTCGAGTGTGTCCAGGAGTGTCCCGTCGAGGTCAAATATCACAGCCTGAAAGCCGTTTCTGTTGCTCATGATGATCACCCAAAAGATTGTCCAGGGAACTCGTCCATTTTAGTCGGACCAGACGCTTTAGTCAAAGCTCTTTTCATCCGGAATCAAAGGTAGGCCCCCACATCCGGCCGAAGACACTTTTTTGCTTCTTGTCGCTATTTTTTGAGTTCAAACTCAAAGCTTCCGGAGGAATCCGGAGAACTCCATCCGCCGACCAATTTCTCGCCCGTAAGGCTCAATTCCGCCGTGACCTCGGTCCCATCGTTCACGATGAAGCTGAAGGTCAACTTGTTCTCGCTGAATTTCACATCTTTGAGCTCGCAGTCTGTGGCCAAGCCGAGGCTATCGGTCAGCGTGCCGGTATAGCTGTCACCGGTTTTGGCCAGAACCAGGGTCACGTTATCTTCGGATTGCTCATTCCCGACCAGAGTCATGCTGACCCAGGTCCCGCTGAGGTCACCCGCATGGACAACATGGTGGGCAACCATCAGAACCCCCAAAAAAAGCCCCAACCTCAGGATCAATTTTAGACTCGACATCTATTCCTCCTTCCTCTTGAATAATTGGGTAGCACTCTTCCGGCCGGAAACTCCATGCCGGCCGACTATTTTTGGAGCTCCAGGTAGAACCAGACTCCCTTGTCCTCTTGCTTGACGACCTTGAAACCCGTCTTTTGGGCCAGATCAAGGTAATGCGAAAGCCCTTGTCCCATGTCGGGCCAGTGAACTCCATATCCGGTGTTCACGATTTTGCCCGGGAGATGGACTGTCAGCGGGAGCAGAGCAAATTCCTTCTTTGGATCCGTTTTCTTGGGAAAAACGACATCCCAGATCAACACTCTCCCGCCCGGCGCGAGAACCCTGAGGATTTCATTGAACACTTTTTCGTGGTCGGAACTCTGCATGTACATGAAAGTGAAGAAGACCGTGACCGTGTTAAACGTTTTGTCCAGGAACTTCAGATCCCTCGCGTCCATGACGATCTTCAGAGGACCCGGCGGCGCCTCTTCCAGTTCTCGTTTTATAAGGTCTATGGCCACGACCTGGGCCCCCTTCAACTGTCCGATGATTTCCTCTCCCCCTCCTCCTATATCCAGGATGTATCCACTGGCCTTGAAATCGTCGGCAACTACGTCCTGCTTTTCAAGCTGGAAGATCCGGTCTTTCGAGATTTTTTGGTCTTGCCCCGAATTCCTTACGGCCCCTATGACAACCCCGGCTAGGAATACTAAGCATATGGTCGAAACCAAAAGAAGATTTTTGCTTTTCATCACCGTTGCTTACCCCCACAATCTACTTCCGTCGAAAAGCATGCGGGTGAAACAACATGAATCCAAAGTCATAGTGGTCATAGATATCTACGCGTTTTAGACAACAAAAGTTTCCTGAGGTTTCAGTTCCGCGGAGAATTCAGCTGGGCCTCAATTTATTTCTTGAGGGAAACCGCGCTCTTTATTTATCGAACTGAAGGAACTCGATGGGAGCGCCGTTGTCAACGATAAAGGCGACGTTGACCCCTTCTGATGGTCGGTTGGGGGCAATCAAGATCTCTCTTCCGGAAATCTCGGCTCCAAGGTCCTCGACCTCGAAAGCCACATGGGGCAGGGTCTTGACCAGATCGGGAAGCGGACTTTCGGTCTCGAAACGCATCCATTCGATACCGTAGGGACTTGTCCCAAAGCCGGAAACGTGCACTTTGAATTCTTCCAGATAGGACTCTCCTTCCCGAGGAAGACTGGTAGGAATGCCAAGATGGTGATATTTTCTCATGTTAGCGAGGTTTCTCCCTTTTTCTAGCCGTCAAAACGTTGTTTAACTTTGTTCGTTATTTCCATGGACACAAGATGGCCAGGTGCAGCAGGCCTCGGTCCCCTTTTTATCGTTCAAGGCCGATCAGGTCAATCGGATGAGGGCGAACAGTCGGCCCCGATCCACTAGATCTAGAGCTTCACCTTTTCCTGGTAGTCAATCGAGATCTTGGCGTTTTTCTGCGGCCGCAGCAGTTTCACCACTTTGAGGTAGGTCTTATTCTTCTTCCGCCAACTCTTGGTCAGGTTGCGGGCATAGTGGGCGATCCCGATGTCTATCCATTTTCCCTTGAAGAATTTCTTCGCCGACTGGACTTTGGAATAGAACTTCTTATGGCAGAACAACTGGGCCCTCTGGAGGTCATAGAGCGAGAAACGGGCCGGTTTGAAAACGACGTGATGGGCGTCATAGAGAGTCCAGTCTCGGAAGGCGATCCTGTTCTCGGAGTCCATCTTTTGATAAAGCTCTGAGCCAGGCAGGGGGGTCAGAATCATGAACTGGGTGGTGTTTAACCTGGACCTCTTGGCGAATCTGACAGTCTTCTTCACGGTCTCCCAGTCATCATAGTCAAACCCCAGAACGAACATGCCGTGGATGTGGATGCGGTGCTTGCGGAGGACCTTGATGGCGCTGGCGATCTCGGCCACGGTCTGCTGTTTTTTCATCGCCTTGAGGCTTTCCGGGTTGATTGACTCGAACCCGATGTAAAGAGTGTGGCAGCCGGCCTTTCTCATCAGCCTGACCAATTCCGGGTCTTTGGCGACATCAGCCCTTACCTGTGTGGTCCATTTGAACTTGAATCTCTCCTTGATCATCGCCTCAAGGAGATCCTTGGCCCGCTGGCGGTTGGCGGTGAAATTGTCATCATAGAAAAAGATGCAATTTTTCCGGTCGTTGTAGCCCCGCAATTCCTGAATGATGTTTTCTGTGGAACGGAAGCGGTATCTCTTGCCGAACATCCCGGTGACCGAACAAAAGGAGCAATCAAAAGGACAACCCCGGGAGGTCTGGACGGGAATGGCGGTCAAACCCCCAAAGCCCGGTACTTCGCCCCTGAAAAGAGAAAAATCGGGATAGGGAATTTCGTCCAGGTTTTCGGCAAAAGGGCTTCTGGGATTATGGACAGGCTGCCCGTTGAGCCTGTAGGAGAGGTCAGGAACGGCGGAGTAGTCCGCCCCTTTCTCCCACGCTTCGAGGAAGGCAGGGAGTGACTTCTCGCCTTCACCGCGGATGACAAAATCGGCGTGATCGAGAGCCTCATCGGCCAGAAAGGTCACGTGAGGACCTCCCATGATGACCGGAATCCCCATATCCCGGATCTTATCGGCGATGGCATAGGCCCTGGGGGCGGTGGAGGTTATGGTCGAGATTCCCACGATGTCCGCCGTTCGGAATCTTTCAAAATCGATTTTCTCGAGCTCCTCAATGATGACTTGGGCCTCCCAACCGCGATTCTTCATCAGTGTGCCGAGGATGAAACTTCCCAGGCGAGGAAGAGGGAACATGGAAAAGATGTGCAGGTTCGGGGCCTTGGGTTCGATAAAAAAAATCCTTCTCATTTCATTCTCCCTGGTGAAGACTTCAACCCCTTCTTTTTGTTCTCAGCTTTGTTCTTTCCTGTCTCGGCCGGACGTTCCCATCAATACCATAGTCAATGCGGCTTTCATTATAGCAGAGAAACGGAAGAAAAGCTTTCGTTGAGAGTCGCCCCCAAGGCGGCGGGGTTCGCCTGGCTTCAAATGAAATACGCCCCTAATGCGATCCGGAGTCCGTGCCGCGATGCCGAAGTTTATGTATTTTGTCGATAACCTTATCCTTGGAAAGTAAGCCGATCACGAAAAGAATAAGGGCCGCGACGGAGATGACCGTGACCGGCAGATAGTGTTTCTTTTGCAGGTTTGATCCGATATAGGCTGACCCCAGCAGTCCGGGGAATCTGGCGATTGTCGCGATGAGCAGAAACCTCAAGGGCTTCATCGGTGTCAGGCCAGCGATATAGACCAGAGTGTCCTTAGGAACGCCCGGGATCAAGAAAAGGGTGAACATCGCGATCTCTGACTTCGGACTGTTGATCAAGAATGCAAATCTTTCTATTCTTTTTTGCGGAACAAAGGTCTTGACTAGAGAGAAGCCGAGGAGTCTGGTGATGAAGAAAACAATCAAACTGCCCACGAAGATCCCGAGGACCGAATAAAGAGTCCCCAGGACTGTTCCAAAAACATAGCCTCCCGCGATCTGGACGATCTCTCCCGGGATGACGGCGACGATAACCTGAGCCACCTGGAAGGCGACAAAGATGAAGGCGCCGGACGAACCATAGGCGACGAGATATTCCCTGAATTTCTGCGGCTCCTTCACGAGCCGTGTGATCCCGGGCCCGATTCTAAAGGAGAGATAAATGACGACAGACAGAAACAGGATAAGGAGGACTCCCTTAACGATGAGAGCCGTCCTTTTCTGTCTCTCCATGCGCCTCATTTGGTTTAGGCTGTTCTCATCACCGGACCAAAACGAAATCCACGGCCGAAGTTCGGGAGATTCGGTCTTGAGAGAATCTCAAACCCCCTCCGCTTTGCTGCACCGGCGCGGGTCCCCGCAGGCTGTCAAGATTCCAGTCGCGGGATCGACTGCGATTCCTTCGAAAGAGCCCATGTTCCAGTGCCAGGGATTGACAATGCTAAAGCCCACACCCTTCGCCTCCGCCTTCTTCCTGACTCCCTCATCAAAGTCCGCTTCGATCATATTGCGCGGGTCGAGATAAGATCCTCCAAACCGGGCCCGGTTCACGGATTCCTCAATCGGGAGGCCAAAGTCGAGGATGTTGATCGTGTTCTGCAGGATGTTAGCGAGAAGGCTTACGCTCGGCGAGCCGGAGGCCAGAATTGGCGTGCCGTCTTTGAAGATGATATTCGGCGCGACGTAGGTCGTGGCACGATATCCCGGTTTGGGCATGATTCGGAAAAAGTGGGCCCCGCCGGCCACGATCGTAACCCCCCGCACAAAGAGACCGTTACTCCACGGGATCGACATGCAGGAATGGATGATGGTGGCGACGTTCCCGGCCCCGTCAACGACGGTGATATGGTTGCTGCCGAGCGGCGGCTCCTGGGGAAGCTCCTTGGGCACGCCCATCTGCAGCAGCTTGAATCGCATTTCGGCATATTTCTTGGACAGAATAACATCGAGAGGAAGGGGATGGCTTTCAGGATCGGGCTGTTTCGCTCCCTCGGTGTAGACCTCGTTGTGGATGCGCACCATCTGAGTCAGCACCTCGGGAGAGTCGGTGGGCGGGCCGAGTTTCTTGAGATCCATGAGCTCAAGCATATTGAGGGCTTCGATGATGTGAGTGCCCCCATTGTCGGGCGGAGGCGAGGCAGCAACTTCGCAACCCCGATAGGTCCCCCGGGCCGGGTCCATCCAGCGCACTTTATAAGCCGCCATGTCTTCCATGGAGATCAACCCTCCCGCTTCTTGGACAACCTTGCAGAAATCCTTGGCAAAATCTCCGCGGTAAAAGAACCCGCTTCCCTCTTCAGCGAGACGCTCCAGTGTCTCGGCGGCTTTTTTCTGATAGATCATATCGCCCGGTTTGAGCAGTGCCTTGTTGGGCATGAAAATCTCTCTGCCCTCGGCGGTCCGGCCCAATTTGTCACACTGGCCGAACATTTCTCCCCAGAGAAAGGGATGAATCTCGAACCCTTCTCTGGCGTATCCGATCGCCGCGGCCATGATCTCTTTTTTCGATTTGCTGCCGTGCCGTTCCAGGGCCGCCTCGAAACCTCCCCAGAAGCCCGGAACAGAGACGCCGCGGCCGGTGTTCAGATCAGACGGGTTGAAACCGACCAAAGGTTTCAAGGGGGCGTTCATGTTGCCATTGACGTAGGTCGTTTTCTTGGAGCCGGCATCATAATAAAGCATCGAGAGAATTCCGGTGATCCCCGTCATATGAGGCTCAACGACCGTTTGGGTGATGGCCGCACAAAGGGCGGCGTCACAAGCGTTTCCGCCTCTTCTCAGGATCTCCACGGCTTCGTGTGTGGCGAGGGGGTGGGAACAGATGGCCATGCCCTTTTTGCTTCTGGCGACTTTCTTGAGCCCGAAATTGGCTTCGCTGAGCAACTTTCTCCGTTCCTCGTCACGGCTCGAAGAGAGCTTCTTGACATCCAGGGCGGCCAAGCCGCTTGCGCCGGTCGCGGCAATCCCGGTCACGGCTTTCTTGATAAAAGACCGACGATCGTACCTCATTGACTGTTCTCCTTTATCCGTGATCGGCAATGTATATGTTCGGGTCAAACAAATCAAGAAATTTCGAATCTCGGCCTTTCCGGTGTCTCTTGCCAACGCTCTGATATGTATCATAATATACATCCCCAATAGGAGATCAGACCGTTCTTTTTGGAGGAGCCGGTGAGAAGGATCAAGTCTTTTGCCGTCGTGGCCGCAATCATGATCTGTTCAATTTCCCAAATGGTGACAAGAGCCGCCGAGACTCAATCTCGTCAAACCATCGACCGTCTGGCCGGTCTCGCCCGGCTCTGGGGAACGGTCAAGTTCTGTCATCCCTCCCTTGCCACCAAAGAGATAGACTGGGACGCCGCATTGATCCAGACGATTCCCGGAGTCAAAGCGGCAAAGACGGCAGAAAATTATAGAAAGACCCTCAACCACCTTCTCTCCGTCCTGAACGATCCCGCGACCTGCGTCATTGCCGATGCCAAGGAAGAGTCGAATCGTCCGACCGGGCTTCCCGCCCCGATTGCTCCTCAGCCATATCTCGAATGGACAAAGGACGGGATCGTTAGCGTGGTGGCCAATGACTATGACCAGTTCGCGGACACGACCAATACTTTTATCAAGATGTTCGCCGATTTCCAGAAAGTCTTCGGCGAAGCCGCCAAAGCTTCTAAAGTCATGATCGACTTGAGAAGCCTCAGAGGGAAGACGTCGTTTCTCCTGGAGATGACCCTCCCCCGATTCTTCCCTTTGCTCTTGACCCGAGATGTCATCTTGCCACCGCTCAGGTTCATGAGCCATTCGGGGTATCCCTCCCAGCGGGAATCCACCTTCGCTTACCATTCCGACCTGACCCTCCGCAGCAGCGGTGTCATCCGTAGTCAGGCCCTCACGGCACAGAATTCGAAGACGCCGCCGAAGCAGGCCCAAATCGTCATCCTCATCAATAAAGGCAGTGGGAATTTTTATCAGCTCCTAACCGCGCTCCAGGAAAACAGGCTCGCGGTTGTCGTCCACGAGGGTGAGGTAGCCGAATCGACCGGGACGGTGACCAGGACCGTGCAACTCTCCGATGGCCTTCAGGCCAACGTTCGGTGCGCCGAAACGCTGCGCCGGGACGGCGGAACGGATTTCAGTCCGGATTTGACCGTTGCTCGAAATGCCCGTGAGGTCGGATTGGAAATCCTAAGGGGCGAGCGCAAGCTGGCGACACCAAGATCAGAGAACCAGGCCCCGCGGACACCTCTCCACATTTTCAGTGCAGTGGAAAGAACCTACGCGGAGATGACTTACCCGGATGCGGATTATCGCCTTCTTGCTCTTTTCCGATTCTGGAACATCATCAATGATTTCTTCCCTTATCAAGACTTGATGGACCAGCCCTGGGAAAAAGTCCTGGCGGAGTTTATCCCCAGAATGGAGGCGGCCAAAGACGCGAGCGAATATGTCATGACTGTGGCTGAGCTCGTGAGCCGGATCCAGGATTCTCACGGGACAATCAATAGCCCTCTTTATCTGGAGTACCTGGGGACTTTCAGTCCGCCTCTCCGGGTCGACTTTATCGAAGGCCAGACCGTCATGACCGGGGTCAAAGATCCGACGCTTAAGATCAAGGGGCTGGAGGTCGGGGATATCGTCCTCTCGGTCGACGGAGAAAAGGTCGGACCAAGGCGTGAGCGGCTGGCCCGCGTCCTCCCAGCATCCACGCCGGGAAGGCTCCAAAACCGGGTGGATATGCAAATTCTTTCCGGCAAGAAGGACAGCCCGATCAGGCTGCAGATACAGAAAGCGACGGGAAAAATTCTCGATATCGAGCTAGTACGCTCGATTCAAGGCCCCGCCTTGAGGACAGAACCTTCCAAACTCCCGGTTTCTGCTGTGCTGAAGAGTGGATTCGGCTACATCGACATCAGCCAACTCCGGGAAGCTGATGTCGACCCCGCCTTGAAGACGGTCAAAGACGCGCCCGGGTTGATCCTGGACATGCGCGGCTATCCGATCGGAGGGAACATGCTCCTCGGCCAGAGACTGGCCAGGCAGAGAGTCTGCTTTGCCCGGCTCCAGTTCCCGGAGTATGAAGGGTCAACCGGCCAATTCACAACCAGGGAAGAGCTGCAATATCTTGAGCCGATGGGGGGTCCGACTTATCGGGGTAAAACAGTCGTCCTCATCGGCACCGCGACCCAGAGCGCGGCCGAGCATACCTGCCTGATCCTGGAATCCGTGGCCGATGCGACTTTCATTGGCCGTCCCTCGAGCGGGGCCGACGGCAATATCACCTACACCTTCCTGCCGGGGAACATCGCCGTCTCCTTCAGCGGCATGGGTGTTGTCCATGGAGATGGAAGGCAGCTACAGCGAAAAGGGATCCAGCCGCAGATTCGGGTCGAGCCTACGATCGCTGGAATCAGAAGCGGCAGGGACGAAGTTCTGGAAAGAGCGGTCGAATTTCTCCAGAAGAGTCTGGCCAAAGCTCAAAAACAATTTAAATAGGAGACAAGCATCTTAAGAATAGAACTTCGTCATATTTTCGGTTTTTGCCTCTGGGTCATACTCTGCGTCGGACCGGCTCTCGCCCCCCGGGAAAATCAGGTCGAAGGACCGGCCATGCTGAGCGCCTCCCTCAAATCCGAACTTGCCGAAACCATGCGTTTGAAGGCCGAGATCGGTGATCAAGTCTGGGCAGGCCTGGCCCGGACCAACATCCCAGTCATTCTCTTCAACGAGAGTTACGAATTCCTGGTTGGTGAGGCAGATCCTCCGGAGCCGTGGAAGGTGGTTGAGGGTGATGATTTTCAAGGCGTTCCTTATTATCGCCGCACCGCCCAAAACCCGCAGGCTTTCGCGGTGAAGGTGGGCGCGGCCTGGGCCGGGGCGTGAGTTGGAGTGGCTGGAGGGGCTGGCAGAATACGCCGAAATAAAGTTTTACGAAATCGCCTCCTCCAGATCCAGCGAGGCATCTTATGGGCGATACAGAGGAGTCCTCCCCTTCCCCCTGCAGGGGGATTTCGTCCGCCTGGAAAAAACCTTGGGAGCTCAGGACGGAGATCTCCGCTTCTATCTGGGCGGCCTAGCCCAGGCGCGTCTCCTGGATCGCCTGAATCCTCGGTGGAAAGCCAGGGCGATGCAGGATGATGTCTACCTGGAAGACCTATTGCGTGAATCTGTCGGAGTCCATTCCAACTAGCTCCGCCGTCCTCATTCGTTCGCCTAGGGGCGGCGGCGAAAACAAAAGCTATCTGTCTTTTGACCTAACGATCTTTCTCAATTCAGCCTTTGACCCATCGTCAAGAGATCGAGGCCTGTGCGTCTCAAGAATGTGTTTGACTCTCTCCTTGGCTCTTGTTCCCAAATCCTTTTTTCCGGCTTCCACCCACTTCTCATAGGGAAGCCTCGAGATCAACCGCGGGAACCAATTCTCCCTGAAGTGCCTGAGGGTGTGATCACTCGTCAAGTATTCGCCGCCCGGGCCGATCTCTTCGATCACGGACAGGGCCATTGTCTCCTCGTTGACCTCGATGCCTCCCGTGATCCGCCTCATCATCCCGATGACCTCGTCGGAGACGACCAATTGCTCCAGCGAGGTCGTCAGGCCGTTGTTGATGTAGCCCACATCATGGATGAGGTTCCCCCCGCTGAGCGAGGAGACCAAGATCCAGACGGCCGATTCCAGAGAGGCCTGTTGATCGTAGAGGTTCGAGTCCGAACAGCCGGCGTAGCTGAACACCGGGAGCCTGTAATATCTGCCCAGATCGGTCAGGGCCGAGACGACGAGCATCGATTCCGGTGCCGCATAACTCATCACCATCGCCGCCATGTCCATGGGTTCCCCGCTCCCCCCATAGATCAACGGCGTGCCGGGACGGACGAGGTTGGCCAGCACGAATCCGGCCAGCGCTTCTGCGTTTGCCTGGATGATGCCGCCGGCAAGGGTCGAGGGGCCAGTCCCGCCGGTAATCAAACCGGGCGCAAAGACGATGGGAAGTCCCTTCTCGGCCGTGTATAGCAATTTCTGGGTGGACTCCCTGGCCAGGGTCAGGGGGGAGATCGGCTCGGTGTACAGGGCGATGAAAGGGTTCATCCGCAGCGTCTCGGCCCCTCCCGCCACTTCTTCGGCCATCGCCACGATGGCCTCAAGATTTTCTAGACTCCAGGACGTGAAGACGATCGGCTTTTCCGTATTGGCGACCATGGCCTCAAAGTGGTAGAGATCTGATATCTGTGGATTTACGTCGCTGGCGATCCCCGAGCACATCGCAAAACTCAGCTCCTCCAGCCCGTCCACGAGCCTGGAAACATTCTCGATGTCCGCGAGGACCGTGTTCCTCCTCACCCCTGAGTCCAAATCTATGATGTGCGGAGTATCCGATCCCGTCCCAAAATAGGTATTGTTCTTTTCCAGATACATAGCCGGCCTCCCGGCCCGGTCGCACATGGTGACTCGAGCCGGTGTTTTCTCTAGAGCCCACTCCACAAGCTGGGCCGGGATCCGGACTCTTTCCCCATCGGTCAAACAGCCAGCCTCTTTGAGAATCTTGAGGGCCCTTGGTTCTTTCACCAGAATTCCTGTCCTGCGCAAGACTTCGAGAGTGGAAAGATGGATGAGCTCCAGCTTTTTAGGCGAGAGAATGCTCAGCCTGGAAATATTCAACCCGTGTTTGTCTTTCATTCTTCCTCCTTTTTTCCCATTCCGCTTTCCGCTCTCCCTTTCGAAATCGCCTCGTCCGCGTTTGCCTGCGGAGCACGGAGCCGTTCAGGGACGCGGTGCTTGGAGAAGACGTCGGCAATGGTCTCCCGCTTCTTGATAATCTCGGAGTGACTCCCGCTCACCAGGACCGTCGCCGGACGAGGGACGCCATTGAGCTGAGTGGAACCGGTCTCCGCGTACATTCCCGCATCGAGAACGGCGACGGGTTCGCCCCTCCCCATCGGAGGCACGAGCCGATCGGCCGAAAAGATGGAGTCGATGCACGTCTCGCCAACGAACGTCACTTTTTCCGTAGATTCCCGGCCCATCGCCGTCGCCGGAAAAAGATGATAAGCGCTGCCGCTTGTATCTATCCGCATCAGATTGTTCGTGCTCGCGTCCAAGTTCGCCCAGGTCAGGCCGAGATCACGTTTGATCGCACCGGTTGTCGCCAAAAAAACGGCCGCGTTTCCGACGATGTACCGGCCCGGTTCCAGCCAGAGTTCGGGGAGGCCCAAACCTGTTTTTCCAAAAGCCCGAAGGAAGGAGGATGCGACCACTTCCGCGTACTCCTCGATCGGAGTCGGATTAAGTTCAAGGGAACGAGACTCGGGTTCGCGCTCTCTGGGCCAGCCTCCGCCGATGTCGAGGACTTGCGGCGCAAAGCCGGTCTCCCTGTGCACGACGACGACCGTTTCTGCGAAAGCTTCAGCCCATTGCTTAAAATAAAGGAGGTCCCGGGAGGCCCGCCCGATGTGAAAATGAAATCCCCGAAGTCTTATCCTCTTGCTCTCCTGGATCCGACGGACAAGCCTTTTTACCGCCTCCAGTGAAAAACCCCATTTCGAGCGCCGCGCATACTCGACCAGATTTGGCCCGCCGAAGTAATCCGGCGCAATGGAGGCATATGCCGGCGAACTCAGCTTCAGTCGTATCGCTGCCCGAACCGTCGTCTGAGCTTCTGTGGCAAGGTCGGCCAGCAGGCCTATTTCATCTTCGGCATCAATATTGATCATCACGCCGAGCTCAACGGCTTTTCTCAGCAGGGAAGCGCTCTTGTTGCTCCCGTTCAAGACTATTTTCTCTGGATCCGCTCCCCCCTGGAAGGTCGCATGAAGCTCTGATTCTCCAAAGCAGTCTCCTCCGGCACCTTCCTGATGAAGGATGGCCCGAACGGCCAGATTGTTATTGGCTTTGATGGCATAGAGGATCGTGACCGCTGAAGGCCAGGCGCTGGCAAAAGCGCTACGAATTCGTCGGTAGTTCATCCGTAATGTCGCTTCCGAGATTACATACAGGGGGGACCCGTAGCGGGCCAGAAGGTCGCGCGCGACGCAACCTTCGATCACGAGATCAGCCGAGGAATTCACGCTCAATTGATCTGTCGAAGTCAGAACCGCCTTCAGTTCTTCCGCGGGAGTCGGACCTTTCTGGTGCCCCGTCATGCTTTGCTTCTCCTTTTTTCGCGAGCAGCCGTTTTCCGCGCGGCCTTATCTCTTCGCGCTTTTTTTAAAATCCTTCCTCTCATCGGGGAGGTTTTGAGGATTGAGCTCGGAGGCCTTCTCAAAATTGAACCTGGCCGGCCTCGTCTCGCCTCTCTTTTCATAATATTCGGCCAGGCTCAGGTAGACGTGGTAATCCTGGGGATGCTCTTCGGCGTTAAGCTTGAAGACCGCGGCGGCCTCCTCGTTCATGTTCCGGGAGAGAAAACGGAGGCCGAGAATGTCCATCTCTTCTCGATCGATATAATGGTTTTCGGGATTTCCCTTCTTGGCCTCGGCGTACATCCTGAGAGCCTCGCTCAGGCCAACAGCGCTCACCGCCCTTTCCAGGGAATCCGCCAGGGATTCCCGGGTTTGAAGACTCGACGCGTGCTCATCAAGCCTGATCGGGCCCGCCCGGATCAAGTCTATGGCGGCCTCCAGGACTCTGTCCCGGCCGGACAGGATGTCTTCCCTGGAATTGGCCACCCGGATGTCGGGGGGAGTGCCCATCCCCTCCCAACATCGTCCCTCGTGGTCCAGGTAGAGCTTATTGGCGATACAGACGTCCCAGCCGTTGGGAAGTTGATCCCAGTATTCATCGGAATAAGCGCCCGAGGTGGCCTCGCCCAGGTTTGTCACATGGGGCATCACCCGCATGGCCAAGGCCATGCAATCCCCGGCGCTGATCGTCCAGCGGTGGGTCAGCATGACGATGGGTTTCGTAAATTGCCGCGGACCCCTTGGCTCGGTGTGCCAATACCTCGAAGGCGTAAAATCATCGTGCCGGGGGCCGTTTCGAATTCTGGTCACCATGTAGAGCCTTCGACGGTCCGCGAAACGATCGGCGATCGCCTTGGCCACCGGGTCCCAGCCGCCGCCGTTGCCCCGGATATCGAAAATTATTCCTCTCGCCGTCCCGAATTCGGAGACGACTTCGTCGGCGATCAAGGCCGTCTTTTCCTCCTCGTCAAAATTGCGGATGTGAAAATAGCCGATATCTTGGGTTATCCAGGTGAACAGGTAGAGCGGAAAGTCTCCGCCGAAATAGGCCGCCAGTTTTGACCCGGGAAGCCTCTCCTCAAACTTTCCTTGAAGATACTTCTGCCTGACCAGGTCCAGGGAGAAATCCGGGATGTTGTAACCGATGGGGATGTGACGTCCCTCTTGATCCCGATTGAGATTTCCCAAGATCCCGGATCGAAAAAACCGCGGCGGCTGACGTGACTGGAGCTTGACGTGGTTATCGTTCAGGTGCTCCAGGAGACGAGTCATGATCTCGAACAGTTCATCGTCGGTCGTCCGGGGAGTGACTTTGGGCCGGTAGGCACGGTAGAGGAGATCCCAGTCTATGCGTTTAGGAATGAAGCTTCCATAGTTCCGATCATACATTTTCCAGAGGACTTCGAAATTCAGTTCCGGATCAGCTATCTTCGGACGAGCCTTCGGCGATTCCATGGATCCTCCTTTCTACCCTCGGATGCCGGTTTTTTCCGGCAGTTGAAGCCCGTAACCGCCCTTTTTCGAATCTTCTCTTCTCAGGGAAACGGCAAAGAGAAAGGCCAGGATGCCGAGGGCGGCAAACATCAAAGAGGTATTTGTGTAATTGAGCGAGGCCTCTCTTCGCCTGAGCATTTCCGAGGTAATCCCTTTATTGGAGAGGTCCGTTATCCGGCCGGCGAGATAGGGAAAGACCAGGATTCCGAGACTCTGGACCCAGGTCATGATGCCATAAGCCGTCCCGACCCTTTTTTCATCGACGACCCGGGGTACGGCCGGCCATAAGGCCGCGGGAACGAGCGTGAAAGCCACCCCCAAAAAGACGATCGAGAGATAGGGCGTCAACCTCGTCAAGGACAAAATAAGATGGGAAAAAAAGAGCATTCCTGAACCGTAAAGAAGCAGAGAAGCAATTTTTCCCTTTTTATCGACGAACCAGCCAACGATTGGGATGAAGACAATCGTACCCCAGATCATGAGGCTGCTGAGAGCGCCACTCATCTTGAGGGACAGATGAAACTTGTTGTGCAGCAGGTCAGGGAGAAAAGACAAAAAAGGAAAAAACGCTGAATAGAAAGCCACACAGAGGAGGCAGATAAAGACAAAGGACCTATTCTTGAGGAGACCCAAGACGTCCCTTGAGCTAAAGTCTTCCGCGGGCAGGGACGCAGAGGGCGCAACCTTTCGATCATAAAACACGTAGGCCGCAAGGAGCAAAAAACCAGCCAGCATGACGCCGGCCGAGACCCACAGAGAGGTTGTCCAGCCGGTCTTCGTTTCGACAAGGACCGGCGAGAGGATCAAGACAGCGGCCGTGCCCATGCGGGCGACGATGGTCATGATCGAGAACGCCAGGGCCATCTTCCTGCCCTTGAACCACTTGACGAGGATCTTGAGGATGACGATGTTCAGAGTCTCGGCTCCCAGTCCGAAGATAAACCTTCCCAGGATCATCATCTTCAAAGGAGGAGAAAAGCCGGGAAGAAAAGAGTTCATGAAGGCGAAGCCGAATCCGTGCGGGGCGTACGCCGGACTCGCCCCGTAAGCTGTGATTATTCCTCCCAAGGTGCAGAGAAGGCCGGCGGCCAGGCCGGTTTTTCTGATGCCGAAGCGATCGGCAAATATGCCCCCCAGGATAACCATGAACAGGATCGTGTTGGGGATTGAATAAACGGAGACGAGCAGGCCGTAGTCGGTCGAACTAAAATTCAATTCAACCTGGACCGTTTCTTTGATCGGCGAGAGAGAATCGTAGGTGTAGAAGCTAAGGGCGAGAACAATGCTGACCAGGAGCAAAACAGCCCATCTCGTCATCTTTAGTTCCTTCGTCAAACGGTCGATGGATTATAGGCAAATCCTCTCGATTATAACGTCATAACCCGTTTAGTCAATCCTCAGAATGTATTTCTCCCGGATGGTAGGAGACACGCAGATTTTCCCGGATCTGGGAGAGGCTGAACCAAGCGGGTTTCATTTGGTGCGTCGCATAGTACGGAGCCTGGTCAAAGTAGTGGGGAGAGGCCGGGTCCATACTCTCGCCGAAGGCGAGGATCGAATTAGCCCTGAGGCTTTCTCCGAACTCGATGACGGAAACATAACTGTGACCAAAAACACCGTAGCGCCGCTTCAGGCCCTCAAGAGGCCAGGCATAATAGGCCGACAAAATTCCTGCCGGACCGGGGCCTCCCGAGACAGGAAGGCTCATCCGCTCGTCGCTGAATGGTTGATCGATACGGATATCCCTCCGCTGATGCCGAAAAACCTCGCCGTAAGCCACTCGCCACGACCCGAAGTCCCGCACGAGGCACCGGACGACCTCTTCCAGCTTCTGAACCCTCAGACCTTCCCTCATTGAAGGTTGCTCTTTTTTGAAATACATCTCTCCATACCAGATGACGAACAGAGTCGAGGCCAGAGAATCCACCGTGATTCTTCGATTCCAGGAGCCGAGCTCTCCGATGATGTCGCTGAGTTTTTCGGCCCGGGCCGGATCGCTCTTCCCGAGGGCTTCCCACTCTTGAAGAATCAGCGGGATTTCCTCTTCCGCCCGAAGAACATAAGTATCGAAAGGCAGGTGCTGCCATTCCCCATAATCGAATTTCTTTTTGGAAGATAAAATCCTTCGAATCAACTTCGAGCGGGGATCATCCTGTTCGTTGACGACCATATAATCAGGATAACCCGAGGGGACAGGATTATCAGAGATCGACGTCGTGAAGGGAATGTTGTTGCAGCTCTGGACAAAGCCGGACCCGGGGTTCAGGACTTGAGGACGTTCCTCCAAAGAGTGGTAGCCCTTCCACTCCGTCTCCGTCTTGCTGCCGTCGACAGGTTTGAGCCAATCGAAACCCGAATTTCTCACCGGGATCAGCCCGTTGTAAAGATAATAAATGTTGTCCCGGTCGTCTGCGTAGATAATATTCTGATTCACGAGGGCGTTTTGGGCCAGAGCCAGCTTGAACTCCTTGAGATCCTTGGCTTTGTTCATGGCATAGAGTTGCCCGAGAATGCCTCCTTCCTCAATTTTCGCAATCCGAACAGACAATCGATTCCCGTCCTTTTCAACCAGGATGGGGCCGTGGTGCGTTTTGCGAAAGGTCAATTTCCGTTTCTCGAAGCCCTTCTCGGTTTTGACCGTGACGGTCTCATTCCATTCCGTCGCCGTCCTGTGACCGTCGCCATAGCGGTAGGCCAGCGGCTCGTTTTTTTTATCAAAGGACTCTCTATAGATGTCGACGCCGTCGACCTGATTTTCCGTGAACGCCCAGCCCAGATGCTCATTGTGCCCGATCAAGGGAACGGTCCCATAACCATAAAAAGAGATCCCAGAAAAATTCCAGCCCTCATCGCTGTGCAGATGGACCTCGTAATCGGCATCCAGAGGCTGGTGCTGATCGAGAAGGAGCATCGGCTTTCCGGAGGCGCTTTTCTGAGAACGGATCGCCCACGTATTGCATCCGAAGGTCGGCCCGAAGAGGTGCTCGGCCGAAGGGAGTGAGGACAGGACTGAGTGGCCGTGGCGCTCTCCTCTGGATTCTCCCATCACTGAGGTGACGTCCCGCAGGTTCAGGCCCGATTTAGTCAGAATGTATCCGTCCCAGAAGGACCGTTCTCCGGCGAGGATGAACCAGGGTTCGAACTTCATCAAGAGACGGGATCTGACTCTGGGATTCCTAGCAAGAAAATAGTTCAATCCACCAGCATAGGCGTCGCACAATGCCCGGATCTTGGGGCCAGATTTCTGGTATTCTTCTCTCGAGAGCCTCTCCAGTTCGAGGGCTTTGATGAGATAATCATTGACCAGCCCGTTTTCTCCGTCCAATTCGGAAAGCCGGCCGAGGGCCCGGATAAAATGGTGCTCAATCTTGAAAAATTCGTCCTCGGCTCTGGCGTAGGCATACCCGAATACAACGCTCTGGTCCGTCGGGCCATAGATATGAGGCACGCCGAAGGTATCTCGGTAGATCGTCACCGAGCGTGCGAGCTTTTCCACGCCCCCCGCTTCCCACTTTTTATTGTTTCCTGATCCGGCCCGGGTCAAGACGGCGAAGAGGACAATCCCGATGATGCCCAGTCCGCTAAATCGAGCCAGGACGCCGTATCCCGTTCCTGGCGGGTTTCGTTTGGTCATGAAGTCCGCCTTATGTTCATGATCTTTCTAGCCTCATCCACTGTGGCCACTTCCCGGCCGATAATCTTGCACAAGTCCCTGATCATTTCCACGGTCTGAGAGACCTTCTGGGGAATGTCATCCCGGTGCGGCCAAAGGAAGAATATGTCTTCGATGCCGAGCCTTATGTACTGGGCGCCATAGAGCAGACCGACGATACTGCTGGGAAGCCAGTTCCGCCCGCCCGGATGGATACCCAGGACCATATCTTTCTCTGGGATGTACGACCTCGCCAACCCCATGCAGGTGATCACATTGAGGTACGACCAGGGGTCCGCAAACTGCATATCATCGCGGTGCTTGCCGAGTTGGAGAGCGATGAGATACGGCTTTGTCTTGGCGACCCCGGATTCAATGAGATTCCGATAGAGCTGGGAAAAATAAAAGGGCTCGCACGAAAAATGAGGCCGGATTTTATGAGCCTCGTAGTATTTTACGGCTTCCACGGCCGCCTCATCGGTGGCGATGGCATGTTTCTCCGTGAAGACGGGGAGGGTCACGACCAAGGAAGTCTGGACATAGCGATTGCCCCGGCCCAATTTGAGCGCCTCCTCGGCGCCGGAGATATAATCCCAGACAATTCCTTTTCGAAAATCCTGATTGAAAGAGTGATCCATGGGGATATAATCGACCTCCTCGTAGGCACGGTCGATGATCTCAGCGGTGAGCTCGGTATCATGCAGCCTGGCTTTGCCGTCCCTGGGATGACGGGGATGCATGTGGATGCAGGCGGCCCCCGCCTCGACGCATTCGATGATGGCGTCTACCTGTTCTTGGATGCAAGTCTTTCCACCCTTGGATCCAGGCGGAAGTTTCTCAACACCCCTCTCCCGCCACCATTTTACGGGCTGCCATCCGGTGATGGCCGCTTCGATGATGAGCTTTTTGTTAAGTGTGTCGATCTTTCTTTCTTTCAAGACTGGCATCTCTTCTTCCCCATAGGACTCGTTCGAGATGAGCTCGTCGCCGATGCCCCACTTTTTTATCCATTCATAAGCGGCACGGGCCTGATTTGATTTTGGCATGATTCGTCCTCCTTTATGGTTTGGCTCGTAGCGGTAAATATGGAAGGGAAGCCCCTCGCCGGGAGCTTCCCTTTTCTAGAATCAGTCACTCGCCGTTTAAGTTTTCGTCCTCTAGGGTCAAAAGGAAAATCTCGCTCCCAGTTTGAGAACCCTGGGATTCGAGACCGCGCTCACCTTTTGCCAGGTCGGAGATTTGAGGAAACTGCCGTCGGGCTGGATGAGTCCTTCAAAATCTGAAGAGATGGTCACATTGGCGCTGTTGAGCGCATTGTAGACGTCCATGAACAAGCCCAGCCGTCCGAAAGTCCCGATCCCGAATTCTTTTTCCAGCCTGAGGTCCAGGTTGTTCCAGGAGGGCTGCCTTCTTGATCCCTGCGGTTCCGCGTTGACAGTAACATAAGATTGGCTGTTGGGCGTCCAGACCTGGAGGATCCTGTTGAAGGGAGCGCCCGAAGAATGGACAAAATATCCGCTCAAGTTGATCCCGTAAGGAAGCTGATAGGTGCCCTGAAACTTTATGATCAGGGGACGGTCGTAATCCAATCGCCCGTAGCGGTTGATATAGTAGTTGGGTGTATCGAAGGCGCTCTCCATATATTGAGCTTGACCCGCTCCGATGTTGCCGTAATACTTGCTGAAGACAACGGAACCGAGCAGTTGCCATCGGTTGGTCATCCTCTTTTCGAACACCAATTCCAGGGCCTGATATTTCCGGCTGGCAGACTTAGGATTTGTTTGGAAAATCGGTTCCTGGGGCCTGGTCCGGTCGTAGACCGTGAGAGGTTTATCATCCGCCGTCCCCAAGACCGCGTCATAACCGGGGTCGGTGACGGTGAACCGGGCTCCCCAATTGAGGTCGGAATTCATTTCGATGTTCTCGTAGATATTGACGTTGTTTTTATAGATAAAACTCAGGCCCAACCTAAAGTACGGAAGCAGTTCGTGGTCAATTCCGAGGATATATTCATTCCAGAAGGGAGCTTTGACGTTGGGATCGATAAGGCTCCTGGGGTCTTGCGCACTCCGGCCCAAGGTGTAGGCCAGGATGTAATAGTCTGCTGGGTCACGCTGCGTGTTGGCGTTGAGGTCGATCCAGACATAGTAGCGGAGCGCGTAGCTGTTGGGGTTGACCGCGTAGACCATGGCCTGGGCGAGATACTCCCGGTAGCGGCTGAAGCTGGCTTTGGCGACCGTCTTCCGGTCGCCGAAGATATCGAAGGTCAAGCCAAGTCTGGGGGACAGATTATTAAAGACAAGCAGATCGCTGACCTTAGCATAATCGTGCCTGGCAAAATAGACCGGATCCAGAAATAACCAAGTGGGGACTGCCGCTGCAGATTGAGCGGGCAGGCTCCCGCTTGACCCGTCGTACCTGAGACCGAGGTTAAAAGTGAGCCTGTTTTTAATCGTCCAATTGTCCTGGATGTAGAAATTGAGGCCCCGCGTATCGATCTTGAACTCGCCACCGCCTTCGGTCGGACTGGCCGCAACCGCTATAAATAAGCCCGTAAAGGGCCCGAGGCTGTAGGGGGACCCCCCGAGGGTGAACTCATTGACGGGATCCGGCGTCCAGACACCATCGCGCATCTGGGTGTAGTCAAATTCGCCGCCGACCTTCAGTTCATGGGTTCCGCCCAGGAAATCGTCGAGGAAGACTGTCAGGGAGGCAGATGAGTAATACCTCCGTTTGCGCAGATATTCTTGCCAATAATAGGCCCCGGTTATTTTCCCCGTCAAATTATCTTGAGACCAGTGCGTAGCGCCGGGTTGATAGCGGTAATCGTAGTAATGCTCTGCCCACATCCCGCGGATGTCGAAGAAAGCATTGGGACCGAGGACCCAACTCAATTGGGTATTAACGTTCTTGGATTTCATCGTAAATCTGTAGGAGCTTTCGAGGGTCGCCGTCCTTGGATCGAAATCAATTCCTACCGGTATGCTACGCGTTCTGAGATTATAATAGCCCATCAGCTTGACGTTTTTGGCCAACTGGGCGGTGAGCTTTCCCATGCCGTACCACTGGCCTTCCTCAATGTCGTGATCGAACCCGGTTAGCGTCTGGTTTGTCCTGAAGCGCCGGCCGGCAGTAAAGAACCAGAGTCTGTCTCGGATAATCGGGCCGCCCAGGCTCAGGGCGAAATCTTCTTGGAGTTTTTGCGTGCTCGGGGTCGAGACTTGAAGAGCATCCAACTCTTCTCTCGAGAAGTTTCGATCCACGAAGCTTTTGTTGAAGTAAAGGGCCGTGCCGTCCCCATGAAAACGATTCCCTCCGGACTTGGTGACGACGTTGATGTAGGCGCCGCTCGCGCTTCCGACATCGGCCGGGTGGGCTCCCACCTGCATCTCCACCTCATCGATCATATTCAAGTCCGGCGCGGTGGTCGGGATTCCGACCAAAGGATCGGTCGTGTTGAGACCGTCGAGGGAATAGATGTTTTCGGCGTAGGTGCCGCCGTGCACGGTCGTAAGATATCCGATATTGATAGCGCCGGGAGCGGTGCCGATCACATCGAAGAGGTCTCTGTTTGTCGGGATGTTCTGGAGCAGGTCCTTGCTATAGGTCACCGAAAGGGTGGGCGATTTGACATCGACAACGGGAGGCGCGGCGGTCACGGTGACCTCCTTTTCGAGTGTCGCCTGCTCCATGGTGATGATGATCGTCGTCGTTTTCCCAACGCTGACAATGAGGCCGTCTCTTTTAACGGCTTTGAACCCGCTGAGCTCACAGGTCAGGGCGTACGTGCCCGGGGAAAGCGCGGGGAAGCGGAAAAGACCGGCATCGGTGCTCGTATACGATTTGGTCCCCATCATGGCCGGAGAGGAAATGGAGATGGTAGCCCCGGGAAGGGGAACGTTGCTCGTGTCGACGATTCTTCCATCGAGGTTGCCGGTTTGTCTTTGGCCGAAGGCAGCCGACAAACAAAGAAGACTTAGCAGAGCGATACCCAAAATGCTCGAGAGACCTTTCTTCATATTTGACCTCCCTGTCTTTTATGTTGCGAATTAAGAACTCTTGTTCGCCGACCCTATTTGACAGCCCTTTTTATATAATATATCAGGTTTTATTATTAAATCCCGGTTGGTTTGTCAAGGGAATTTGATGGGCTCAAATGGAGCTGATTTTGGGCCGCGTTATAATAGGGTTTGCTCGCGTCGAGAAATGAGATTAAAATAAAAAGCCAAAAAATGCATCGGAGGAGGGAATCTTTTATGAAGAAAGCCTTTTTGCTCCTTATGATCGTCATGCTCATTTCCAGTGTTTTCGCCGCGAAAGGGACCCGGTTCCTCCATCAGCCCGATATCAGCTCTGATTCGATCGTGTTCGTCTACGCGGCTGATCTCTGGATCGTCCCGGTCGGCGGTGGCGAAGCCAGGCGGCTGACATCGCATCCCGGGATGGAAAGCAACCCCAAGTTCTCTCCCGACGGGAAATGGATCGCCTTCTCCGGGCAGTATGACGGGAACACGGATGTCTATCTCATTCCGACGGAGGGCGGAGAACCGAAGAGACTGACCTACCATCCGTCCGCTGACATCGTTCAGGGCTGGAGTCCCGACGGGAAAAAGATCCTCTTCAAATCGGGCCGGACCAGCCACAATAAAAAATTCAACACTCTGTTCACGATCGAAAGCGAAGGTGGGTTCCCCGAGGAACTGCCGATACCCATGGCTGAATTCGCGGATTTCTCTCCTGACGGGAGAAACATCGCCTATAACCCCATTTATCAATATTGGCAGCCCAATTGGAGACGCTACCGGGGCGGCATGGCACCTCAGGTCTGGATTGTCGACCTCAAGGACTATTCGCATGTGGAGATACCGCGCCAAGGCTCCAATGATATGTATCCTAGCTGGATCGGCGGAAAGGTTTATTTTCTGTCGGATAGAGACAGGACGATGAATCTCTTTGCGTACGACCCCCAAACCAAAGACCTGAAACGGATCGTGAACCACGGCGATTCCGACATCAAATATCTCTCGAGCGGAGCGGGGCGGTTGGTCTACGGCGTCGATGGATATCTCTACACTTACGATCCTCAGACGGCCCAGAGCCGGCAGGTCACGATCGAAGTGCCCAGCGAAGAACTCGGCGTCCGCCCCTATTATAAAAATGTCGCCGCGGAGATTTCCCATTTCGACCTCTCCCCCGCGGGGCAACGGGCTGTTTTTGAGGCTCACGGAGAAGTGTTGACCGTTCCCGCGGAAAAGGGCGATTTCAGAAATCTTACCCAATCACCCGGCAGTATGGACCGATATCCCGCCTGGTCGCCCGACGGAAGATACATTGCTTATTTCTCTGATGCCGACCGCGAATATGCCTTGTACATTAGCGACCAGAGGGGGCAAGACGGAGCCAAGAGAATCGCCTTGCCCGATCCATCCTTCTACTCCAAGCCGGTTTGGTCGCCGGATTCGAAAAAAATTGCCTTTTCCGATAAGCACCTCAACATCTGGTACCTGGTCAAGGACGAGATGAAACCGATCAAGGTTGATTTCTTTTCATCGGGTCCGGTCTGGTCGCCCGACGGCAACTGGATCGCCTATAAGAAATATCAAGCGACGAGGTTCGGCTCCATCTGCCTCTATTCCCTCGACCAGCGCAAGAGCTTCCCGCTGACGGACGGCATGGGCGACGCGGACTCTCCCCTCTTCGACAAAGCGGGAAAATACCTCTTCTTCATGGCCAGCACAAACACCGGCCCTCTGAAAAGCACTCTGGACATGTCTTCGCGAGAAAGGCCATTTTCATACAGTGTTTATCTCGCCGTCCTGCGGAACGACCTCCGCTCCCCCTTCGCCCCCGCAAGCGATGAAGAACCATCGCCACAAGACAAGGGCAGAGTTGAAGAAAGCGTACCCGCTCAAAAGTCTGCCTTCCGGGTCGACCTGGAAGGTGTGTCCCAGCGCATTCTCGCCCTGCCGCTCAAGGCGAGAGTCTATACCGAACTCGCCTCAGCCGAGGACGGTTCCCTCTTCTGCCTCGAAAGCTCCACCGATTGGGAGGAGGACGAGTACACTTTTCAGGGCTCGGCGCTCTGGAGATTCGATTTCAAATCCAGGAATGCGGAGGTCTTTCTTCCGGGCGTGCGCACCTTCACGATCTCCGCAGACGGGAAAAAGCTCCTCTACAAGTCAGGCAGTGCCTGGGCGATTGTGTCCACCCAGGGCAAACCGAAGCCCGACGAGGGCCGTCTCGATCTTTCGGCCATGTCCATCCAGGTCGATCCCCGGGCCGAGTGGGAGCAGATGTTCCATGAAGCCTGGCGCATCAATCGCGACTTCATCTACGCCCCGAACATGCACGGCGTCGACTGGGACGCCGTCCACAAACGGTATGCCGAATACCTGCCCGACCTGACTTATCGCGGCGACCTCAACTATCTGATGAGTGTCATGCTCGGTGAGCTCTGCCTCGGACATTCCTACGTTCGCGGCGGCGTCCTTCCGGAGATCAAGGCTGTGCCCGGCGGGCTCTTGGGCGCCGACTACGAAATCGCCGACGGCCGCTACAGGTTCAAAAAAATCTACAGCGGTCTGAACTGGAACCCGTCGCTGCGGGCGCCTCTCACCGAACCCGGAGTCAACATCAAAGAAGGCGAATATATCATCAATGTCAACGGGAAAGAGGCATCCTCCAGAACGAACATCTATTCGCTTTTTGAGAACACGGCCGGAAAACAAGTGCGCTTGACCGTGAATTCTCAACCGACCGCGGCCGGCGCCCGCGAGGTCATCGTCGTCCCGATCGAGAATGAACGGCCGCTGCGCCTCCTGGCCTGGGTGGAAGGCAATCGCCTCAAAGTCGAGAAGCTGACGGGCGGCCGGGTCGGATACATCTACATGCCGGATACCGGCATGCTCGGTTTCAACTATTTCAACCGCTACTTTTTCGCCCAGACGGACAAAGACGGACTCGTTATCGATGAGCGTTTCAATGACGGCGGCCAGGCGGCCAATTATATAATTGACACGCTGGCCCAACCGCTGCTCAATTATTGGGCGCCCAGGGAGGGTCCGGATTTCGCCACTCCCTTCGGAGCCGTATTTGGCCCCAAGGCTATGATCATCAATGCCTATGCGGGATCGGGCGGCGACGCGATGCCCTTCTATTTTCGAGAGAGAGCGGTCGGCCCTCTCGTCGGGACGCGAACGTGGGGCGGACTAGTCGGGATTGGAGGGGAACCACCGCTCATGGACGGAGGCTACGTGACCGCCCCAAGCTACGCGGCTTTCAGCAAAGAGGGAAAGTGGATTGTCGAGGATGAGGGTGTGCCGCCCGACTACGAGGTCGAAAATACGCCGGCCGAGGTCGTCCGGGGGCGCGATCCCCAGCTGGAAAAGGCGGTGGAGCTCGTCCTCGAGCAGCTCAAAAAGAACCCACCCCAAAAAACTCTGCGGCCAAAATATCCGATCAGATAAATCGTGAGCTCTGAGCGGTGAGCTGTGAGCGGTGAGCTTAAGACGAAAAGTATGTAAAGCCGTTTTGTGTGCGCAGAGAGGATAGAGGCGAGGGAAGGATGGGGGGCAGGCGTGGGGCCCCCATCCTTCCCTTTGGCTTTATTTATCTAGATTTCCGGCGTAATTCCTTTGATAAACCAAGCCGCACAGATTTCAAAAGAGCACAGTGGATATTTGAACGCGATTAGAATTTGTAAGTTTTGAATTCAGTTTTGCAGGGGGGGCCCGGCGCCACCAGGAGTTCTGGGGAAGGCTTCAGAACCATGATCATGCCGTAGGTGGTGATATCCCCCTCTCCAGGTTTGCCGTGACGACAAACGGGAAATTCGGGCGAATCATGGGAGCTCAGGATCGCCTTGGCCCTCTCGACCGTGACCGGCTTTGAGGTCTCATCCAGCCTGGTTTTGAGGGATTGAAGTCTCGTCTCGCTGTTCAGAATTCCTTTCTTAAATCGTTCCCGCAGCTCCGGCGCCATCCTCTCGATATTCTTGATGTCCAACCAGAGATCGTCATTGACCAAAGGATGATTGGTGTGGTAAACCCTGTTTGCTTCCGGATGGGGAATAAACTGGCTCACCTTGTTAGCTGAACCTTCAAAGCAGGCCACGCGCTCAGGCCCGCCGATGGTATAAGCCTCGCCACTGGCATGTTTAACGCTTTGGACGAACTTGATGGCCTCGTCCCACGTCTTTTGAGCCAGAATTCCTCGGGCGATGAAAATCGTCCCCAGCCCGGATGAAGATTTGTTGAGCTGCATGGTCAAGGCGTTCAGGCACACCCCGATCGACCTATTATTCAATCCATAGATTCCCACGCACCCCGGGCAGGTCAGGACGAGCTCTTCGAGGTCGGAATCGGCGTGCTTGATATGAAGAAGAGTCTGATGGCCGTCAAAAGACGGCCCCATGTCGGCGTTCTGAGCGATCAACGCGGGCACGTCTCCTTCTCTCCCGACGCCGAAAGCGCTGCATCGTCCGGTGTTGGGGGAAGACGGATTAACCCATCTTTTTTCGTTGAAGAACCAATCCGCCTCATCGAGGAGGTTCCAGGTGAATGTGGTTTTGAAGTCTAAACCTGCTCCTTCCCCGATCCCTTTCATCTCCTCGACCAAGTGAGGAGTCCATCGTTCCGCAGCCGCGATGAAGCCCGTCTTCTCTGTGATCAGGTTGATATAATCCTCAGGTTTCAACCCGGCTGCGCGAAGGTCAGCCAAACTCGCCTCGACCATTTCCCGGATCTCTTGCCTCAATGTCTCTCCGTGGATTCTTCCCCTCTCACGGGGGGATCCGGCCAGAACGAGGAAATTCATGTCCTTTTTCCGGGTAAGGGGCGGGCCGGCCATTTTTCCCGGGGACGCTTTTTGAAAGTCCAATGCCGAGAGCCACGGGCCGAGGGAGAGGCCGACCCCGGTGAGGCTGCTTTTTTTTAAGAACGTCCTCCGGTTCACGTTTTTCCTCTAAAGGACCGAAAGGGCCTGGTCCATATCGGCCACCAGATCTTCAATATCCTCGATGCCTACGGAGTAGCGGATCAGGCCTTCGGGGATTCCGGCCGCCCGGCGTTCTTCCTCCGTGCATTCGACGTGGCTCGTGACAGAAGGAGGCCCCACCACCGTATCGACCTGGCCAAGATTAGCGGCCATGTAGGCATACTTCAGTCTGGGCAAAACCCGAGCCACGGCCTTCAGCCCGCCGACAATCTCGAAACTCAGAACGCCCCCATAGCCTCCGGGCATCTGTTTCTTGGCGACTTTGTGCATCGGATGGCTCACCAGGCCCGGGTAGTTGACCTGCAAAACTTTGGGGTGTTTTTCTAAGAATCGGGCCATGGCCATCGCGTTTTTATTATGGCGTTCGATGCGCAGAGCCAAGGTCTTCAGACTGCGAAGCAGCAGGCTCGCCCGGTGGGGATCAAGGGAGGGGCCGACGAGTTCACGGTGCCGGTAGATTTTTTTCACCAGCTCCGCCTTCCCGCAAACTACGCCGGCGAGCAAATCGTTGTGGCCGCCGATGAACTTCGTAGCGCTATGAATCACCAGGTCCGATCCCAGGGCGATCGGGTGCTGGTTGATCGGCGTCGCGAAGGTGTTGTCGGTGATGGTCGTGGCACCGACCTTATGAGCTGCTTTAAATAGCTTCTCGAGATCAACGACTCTCAACAGGGGATTGGTCGGAGTTTCTAAATAAAGGACATCGCAACCCCGGCCGATGGCCGCGAGGATTGCCCCTTCATCGTGAGTGTCGCACAGCTCGCACCGGATGCCGAAGCGCGGCAGGATATCCTTGAAATGGAGATAGGTTGCGCCGTAGGCATCCTTGATCGTGACGGCTCGTTGTCCGGGGCTGAGCAAGGCAAAAAGAGCCGTGCTGATGGCGGCCATTCCCGTGGAGAAGTCCGTGGCGGATTCGGCGTTCTCCAGAGCAGCCATCTTTTCATTGAAGGCCCGGATAGTCGGGTTGGAATTCCGGCTGTAGATGTCACCGAATTTCTTTCCCAAGGCGGCCTCCCGCCAGGATTCGAAACTCTCATAAGCGAAAGCCGCGTTCTCCATGATAGGGACATTCATAGTGTGGGTTATCGGGTCGACGGACCTCCCGGAGTGGACACATCGTGTCGAAGGACCTTCCTTGAAAGGCATGATGACCTCCTCATCCATGGCCAGAATCCATGTTTCTTAACTCAACGCGAGAATCTATCTGCAAAATTAATCATAGTTTATATCATACGCATGGGTATGAATCAACCATTTGACAAGGATGGAGTTTATGCCTATATAGATCTCCCATGGTCAGGTCCCCAGAACTTGCTCTCATCAGGCGCGCCTTTCGATACAAGGGAAGAACAGCCATCGTCGCTGTCGGGGGGGAGTTCTCCTACCGGGCCCTGCTCGACGTCTCTCACCGGGCCGCCTCATGCTTCCTCGGGAGAGGACTCGATCTAAAGGAAAAACGTGTCGCCTATCTCGTGCCGCCTGGATTTCAGCACGTGGCCATTCAATGGGGGATCTGGCGGTCGGGGGGGATAGCCGTTCCCCTCGCCGAGTTCCTTCCTCTCCCGGAACTCGAGGTTCTCATCCAAGACTCCGATCCATCTTTGGTTATTGCCTCGGCACAATATGAAGACAAGCTCCGGACTTTAGCCAAACGACAGAGGAGACGATTTTTGCCGGCGGACGCCGTTTTGAAGACTGCCCCGAGGCCCCTTCCGGAGATCGCGTCGGGGAGAAGAGCTCTGATCCTTTACACCAGCGGGACAACCGGAAAGCCGAAGGGAGTGGTGATCACGCATCGCAACATCGAAGCCCAAGTCAAGTCTCTGATCTCCGCCTGGGAGTGGCGTCCGGACGATTATATCCTCAACGTCCTTCCGCTCAACCACACGCATGGATTGATCAACGTCCTGTCCTGTGCGCTCTGGACCGGGGCGACATGCAAACTCCTCCCGAAGTTTGATCCCGAGAGAACCTGGCAGATCATCCTCGGAGGGGAGATAACACTTTTCATGGCCGTCCCAACGATTTATGTCAAGCTCATCTCCTTTTGGAGAGCCTCGACCCCGAAAAAACAAAAGGCCATGTCTGCTGCGGCATCAAAAATGAGGCTCATGATCTCGGGCTCGGCTCCCCTCCCCGTAGGTGTGTTCGAAGCCTGGAAGACGATCTCCGGTCACGCATTGCTGGAGCGGTACGGAATGACGGAAATAGGGATGGCCTTATCGAACCCGGTTCGCGGGCCGCGGGTTCCGGGATATGTCGGTACACCGCTGCCCGGGGCGGAGTTGAGACTCGTCAACGAGCTTGGCCATCCCGTCGAACCCGGGACTCCCGGAGAAATCGAGGTCAGGGGACCCGGGATTTTTCTTGAGTACTGGAGAAGGCCGGAAGAAACGGCCCGCGCGTTTCACAACGGTTGGTTTCGCACCGGCGACGCGGCCGTCGTCGAGAATGGGCTCTACCGGATTTTGGGCCGAAAATCGGTTGACATCATCAAGACCGGAGGTCACAAAGTGTCGGCTCTGGAAATAGAGGAGGTTTTGCGCACCCATCCGGAGATACAGGATTGTGCCGTCGTTGGTCTTGAAGATCCGGAATGGGGAGAGCGCATTGCCGCGGCCCTCGTTCTTAAAGAAGGCAAGTTTTTAACTTTGGAACCCCTCCGCATCTGGGCCAAAGAACGCCTCGCCCCGTTCAAGGTCCCTTCCCGGATTCTGGTTCTGGGAAGTCTTCCCCGCTCCGTGATGGGCAAGGTCTCAAAAGCAGAAGTCACAAAGTTATTTATTTGTCCTTCGAGATGACTATTTTTCTGAGCTCTGCCCTTATCTTGTCCTCGAGGGGCCTGGGTTTATGGTTTTCGAGGAGATGCCTCGCCCGGTCATTGGCCCGCTTCCCGAGATCTTTTTTGTCCGTCTTGTCCCACTTCTCATAGGGGACTCTTGAGATCAATCGGGGAAACCAGTTCTCTCGAAAATGCCTCAGGGTGTGATCGCAGGTCAGGTATTCCCCGCCCGGGACCTATCTCGTCGATCAGATCCAGGGCCATCGTCTCTTCATTGACTTCGATCCCCCCGGTGATCCGCCTCACCAGTCCGATGACCTCGTCCGAAACAACCAGTTGTTCAAAAGATGTCGTCAGACCGTTGTTGACATAGCCGACATCATGAACCAGATTCCCCCCGCTGAGAGACGAGAGCAAGATCCACAAGGCAGATTCCAGGGAGGCCTGCTGATCGTAGAGGTTCGAATCGGAGCAGCCGGCGAAACTGAACATCGGGAGCCTGTAGTAGCGGGCGAGGTCGGTGATGGCCGAGGTGGCGAGCATGAATTCGGGGGAGGCATAGCACATCAGGGATGTCGCCATATCCAGCGAGGTGATCGCGCCGCCGTGAATAAACGGAGTCCCCTCCCGGATAAAATTGGCCAGCACATAACCGGCCAGCATCTCCGCGTTGCCCTGGATGAGTCCGCCCGCGATCGTGACCGGGGCCGTCGCTCCGATGATCGCACCCGGGGTGAAGACGACGGGAAGTCCCTTCTTGGCCATGAGCATGAGCTTCTGGGTCGACTCACGGGCCAGGGTCAAAGGCGAAATGGGCTCGGTATAAAGCGCCAGGAAGGGGTTCATCCTCAGCCTTTCCTCCCCTCCGGCTACCGTTTCCGCCATCTCAATGATGGCTTCCAGATTCTCGAGACTCCAGGAGGTGAAGACAATCGGCTTCTCCGTATGGCTCACCATGGCTTCGAAATGAAAGATGTCGGAGATCTTGGGGTTCACGTCGCTGGCGATCCCGGAGCACATCACAAAACTCAACTCGACGAGCCCGTCCACCGCCTTGGCGACATTCTCGATGTCGGCCAGGACCGCGAGCCTCCTCTCCCCCGTGAACGGGTCCATCACGTTGGGGGTATCCGAACCCGTCCCAAAATAGGTATTGTTCTCTTCCAGGAACATGGCCGGGTTTCCGTTTCGGTCGCACATCGCGACCCGCGGAGGCGTGTTCCTGAGAGCCCCCTCCACCAGATGGGCCGGAATCCTCACCCTCTCGCCATCGACCTGGCATCCGCCGTTCTTAAATAGCTCCAGGGCCCGAGGTTCTTTGACCGCAACGCCCGTCCTGCGCAGAACCTCCAAGGTCGCCAGGTGGATGAGCTCCAATTTCTCTTTGTCCAGGATGTTGAGCCTGGGAATATTCAGCCTGAACTTGTCTTTCATTCGTCCTCCTCATGAAAACCGCTTCATCCCCAAGACGCAGCCTATTTCTTTTTAAGTGTATAAGACTCCCCTCCGGGTTGGATGAGCTTGAGGCCTGTCACTTTTCCTGCCTCGTCCACCAGAAACTCCACGCTGAAGCCGGCCGCGTTCTTAATAGTATATTGATTCCCTTTGTCCAACACCAGTTGAAATTCCGGCTGGCCCGGGACGATCATGGTCAGAGATTTTCCATCTTTGGTCAGGACCGGGACCGAATATCCTTGAAAATCATAGTCGCCGATGTAGGGAGCAATCCGGCTGTCGACGGCCGGTTTCTTCTCCTGCCCGGGAAGAGCGTTCTCTCCCAAGAGATGCTCTTTGAAATAGGCGTGCCTGGCCTTAACCCAATACTTGTATCCATCTCCCTGAGGAACGTGGGGCTGCTCCGGCAGGATCAAATTGTCCACCAGCTTGCCCGCGCGCATCAGGGCGTCCATCATTTTCACCGTCTGGGAGAACGGCGCGTTGCGATCGACCGTGCCGTGAATGATGAGGAGCTTTCCCTCCAGGTTCTTGGCAATGGTCAGGCAGGAACCGTCCTCATAACCTTTTTTGTTATTTTTGGGAAGCCCCATGTAGTGTTCGGTATAAACCATGCCATCGGCCAGATCCACTAGCGGAGCGGTAGCGATGCCCACTTTGTAGACGTCCGGCGCCAGGAGCATGGACCTCAACGTCAGGTAGCCGCCCCAGGAGATCCCGTGGATGCCCACCCGGTTTAAATCCATGTACGGCCGCTTTTCGGCCAGTTGTTTGAGAGCGGCGGCGTGATCCAGGATCTCACCCTGGCCGAGTTTCCCATAATTCGCGTCCTGAAATTCTTTTCCCCGGCCGATTGTTCCGCGGCCGTCGACGACGAAAGTAATGAAGCCCAAATGGGCGATGGCCGCCTCCGCATCCGTCAGGCACCCATACATATTGCCGGGAACATCCCGCGAATGTGGACCGTTATAGATGTAGTCGATAACCGGGTATTTCTTGCCCGGGTCGAAATTGTAGGGCTTGAACAGGACTCCATAGATGTCTGTTTGGCCGTCCGCGGCTTTGACTTTAAAGCCCTCTGGAGGGCTCCATTGCAGCTGTTCCTTAAGGGCATCGATATTCGCTTTTGTTACGATTTGGAGCAGCTTTCCGTCCGACCTCCTCAATTCGGTGGCCGGAGGACGCGACAGTGACCCGTTGAGGTCAAGGAAAAATTCCTTGGACGGCGAGATCTGAACGAAGTGATCACCTTCGGCCTCCGTGAGGCGCGCAAGGCCTCCTCCCTTGAGATTGGCCCGGCACAGGTGCTTATCATAGGGATGCTCGGAATCAACTTGGGCGGTAAAATATACCCAGCCATTTTTCTCGTCCACCGCCTTGACCTCGTCGACCACGAATTTGCCTTCCGTCAGCCGGCGGATGAGCCGCCCATCGACGCCGTACAGATAAAGCTGATTCCACCCGTCTCTCTCCGACGCCCAGATGAATTCTTTTCCTCTATTGAGAAAATACAGTTGAGGCTTCCCAAAGGCGTCGTAGTTCAGGAAATTCCTCTGGGTTTCCGTGAGGACGACCCGCGTCGTGCCCGTTTGGGCGTTTGCGGCCAGAAGGTCGAGATGCTTGAATTCACGGTCCATCTTGTAGAAAAGGAATTCCGAGCCACTGGGAATCCAGGCGACAATCACCAGGAAATGATCGGCGACATCACCGGCATCGATCCGGATCTGTTTTTTTGATTTGACGTCGATAACAAAGAGCTCACTCTTCCAAAGAGGTTCCCCGGCCCGGGCATAAACCTGCCACTCCAACTCTATGGGCGTTTTGAGCCAGCGAACGACCGGCGTCTGGGCAACATTCCGGATATCGACTTTTGTAATCGCGATTTTCGAGCTGTCGGCCGACCATTCGGGCGAGGCATTCCAGATGTCCCAGCCGAAATCCTTGTTCCCATCGGTCGTCAGGGGAACGATCTCGTCATCAGCCGTTGATCTAAGATACAGGTTGTTGTCCTTAACTCCAGCAAACCAAGCCGAATCGGGCGAGAGCAGTTCGGTCGCATCCCCACCCAGGAGGAATTTGATCGGCCTGGCTACAAGCCTCTCGGCTTTTTTCTTTTCTTCCTCGGTCGGCGGCGGCGCTGGTTTCAGGCCGTAAGTCTTGAGGTCGAGAATCAGATCTTTCCCTTCAGCAGAGAACTTTATAGATCTCTCAGCATCGACAAAAGAGAAACCCTCAAAAGGAAGTCCTTGATGGGGCGGCTCATGACCGAGCAGTTTGGCCAGGGCTTGCCTCAATCGTTTTGTCTCAAAGAGGGGCTTCTTGGAGTTCGCCTTGGGATCAACCTTGTAAAAGACAGTGTTCTCCGGGCCTCCCTCCGCATACCAGAAACTGTTGCCGTCGACCATCCAATTGGCCGGCATGATGATGCCGCCCTTGATAACCGTCGGGACGGAGTTGTAGAGCGCCAGGTTGAGATAACGCTCGTACATTTCCTCAGGCATGACCGACGATTTGTCGTCGGCCCAGAGAGAGGAAACGGAAATGACGATTCCTGTCACCAGAAGGAAGTGAAAGATTGCTTTCAGATTGAACATATGAGCCTCACTTTTATAGGGCGATAAGCCAACTGGACTTGGGTGACTATTGCCCTTCCCTTTGAAGAGTTATCCCTATGAAAACCGGATCATCCTCAAGACGCAGCCTATTTCTTTTTGAGTGTATAAGACTCCCCTCCGGGTTGGATGAGCTTGAGACCCGTGACTTTTCCTGCTTCGTCCACCAGAAACTCCACGCTGAAGCCTGCCGCGTTGCTAATAGAATATAGATTCCCTTTGTTCAAGACCAGTTGAAACTCCGGCTGGCCCGGGACGATCATGGTCAGAGATTTTCCATCTTTGGATAGGACCGGGACCGAATATCCTTGAAAATCATAGTCACCGATGTACGGAGCAATTTGGCTGTCGACAGCAGGTTTCTTCTCCTGCCCGAGAAGCGCGTTTTCTCCCAAGAGATGCTCTTTCAAATAGGCGTGCCTGACTTTTACCCAATACTTAAGTCCGTCTCCCTCGGGGACATGGGGCTTATCCGGCAGAATCAAGTTGTCCGCCGACTTACCCGCGCGCATCAGGGCGTCCATCATTTTTACTGTCTCGGAGAACGGCGCGTTGAGATCGAGAGTACCGTGGATGATGAGGAGCTTTCCCTCCAGGTTCTTGGCAATGGTCAGGCAGGAGCCATCTTCGTATCCCTTTTTATTGTTCTTCGGGAGGCCCATGTAGTGTTCAGTATAAGCCATGCAGTCGGCCATGTCGGCGAGCGGAGCGGTGGCGACGCCCACTTTGTAGACATCCGGCGCCAGGAGCATAGCCCGGAGCGTCAGGTAGCCGCCCCAGGAGATCCCGTGGATGCCCACTCGGTTCAAATCCATGTACGGCCGCTTTTCGGCCAATTGCTTGAGCGCGGCGACGTGATCCAGGATTTCCCCCTGGCCGAGTTTCCCATAGTATGCGTCCTGGAATTCTTTCCCCCGGCCTGCGGTTCCACGACCGTCGACAACAAAAGTGATGAATCCCAAATGGGCGATGGCTCCCTCCGGGTCCGTCAAGCATTCGTACATGTTCCCTGGGACATCATGAGAATGGGGGCCGTTATAGATATAGTCGATGACCGGGTATTTCTTGCCCGGATCAAAATTGTAGGGCTTGAACAGAACTCCGTAGATGTCCGTTTGGCCGTCGGCGGCTTTGACTTTAAATTCTTCGGGAGGGCTCCATTGCAGCTGCTCCTTAAGGGCGCCGATATCAGCTTTTGTTACGATCTGGAGCAGCTTTCCGTCCGACCTCCTCAACTCGGTCGCCGGAGGACGCGACAGTGATCCGTTGAGGTCAAGGAAAAATTCGTTCGACGGAGACATCTGGACGAGGTGATCTCCGATTGCTTCCGTGAGGCGGGTCAGCCCTCCTCCTTTGAGATTGACCCGGCAGAGGTGCTTATCATAGGGGTGCTCGGAATCAACTTGAGCCATAAAATAAACCCAGCCCCCCTTCTCATCCACCGCCTTGACCTCGTCGACCACGAATTTGCCTTCCGTCAGCCGCCGGACCAGCTTGCCGTCCACCCCGTACAAATAAAGCTGATTCCAGCCGTCTCTTTCCGACTTCCAGATGAATTCTTTTCCTTTATTAAGGAAAGGAAGTTCGAGCTTGTCAAAGGCCTCGAAATTGAGGAAGGCCTTTTGGGTTTCCGTGAGAAGGACTCGCGTCCTTCCTGTTCCCGGGTCAGCCGCCATGAGGTCGAGCCGCCTGAATTCGCGGTCCACCTTGAAATATAGAAGTTCCAGGCTCCCGGGAACCCAGCCGACAACCGAAAGAAAATAGTCCCTGACTTCTCCCACATCGATCCGGGTCTGCTTTTTTGACTGAACGTCCACAACAAAGAGCTCGCTCTTCCAGAGAGGCTCTCCGGCTCGCGCGTACGGGTGCCATTCCACTTCTTCGGGGGTTTTGAGCCAGCGAACGAGGGGCATCTTCGGCATCTCCCGGATATCAGCTTTTGTGATCGCGAGCTTGGAGCTGTCGGGCGACCACCTGGGCGAGGCGTTCCAGATATCCCAGCCGTAATCCTTGATCCCATCGGAGGTCAGAGTCACCATCGCGTCATCAGACGTCGATCTCAGATACAGGTTATTGTCTTTGACCCCGGCAAACCAGCGGGAATCCGGCGAGAGCAGCTCGGTCGCATCGCTTCCCAAAATATGCTTAAGCGGTTTGGCAACGAGCCTCTCCGCTTTTTTCTTCTCTTCGTCGGTAGGCTGCGGCGCCTGCTTCAGGGCGTAGGTTTTGAGGTCGAGAATCAGATCTTTCCCTTCGACGGTGAACTTTGTGGATCTCTCGGCATCGACAAAAGAGAAACCCTCAAAGGGAAGCCCTTGATAGGGCGGCTCATGACCGAGCAGTTTGGCCAGGGCTTGCCTCAATCGTTTTGTTTCAAAGAGGGGCTTCTTGGAGTTCGCCTTGGGATCAACCTTGTAGATGACCGTATTCTCCGGAGCTCCCTCCGCATACCAGAAGCTTCTGCCGTCCATCATCCAATTGGCCGGCATGATGATGCCGCCTTTCACCACCGTCGTGACACCGTTGTAAAGAGCCAGATTCAAGTAGCGCTGGTACATTTCATCGGGCGTGACGGCTTTAGTTTCTTCGGCTCCAAGTGGCGACAAGGATAGAATGAGTCCTATCGCCACCAGGCAGTACACAAACTCTCTCATTTTAGGCATATTAACTTCTCCTCTGGTCCCGGTCATAAGCATGACCGGCACAGACCGGGGCGGACTTCGTTACAAAGCCGCTTTTATACTAATGCAAACGCAATATCTAATGCGACATCTCCGCTCAAGGTTGCGGCGGAGGCCACCCTTGGGACCCCGTAGCGGAGGGGGGCCCGTCGGCTTGTCCGACGGGGGAACCGACGGGACTGGTTCCTCGGGGTCCGGGGGCCTGAGGGTGGCCTCCGCCGCAACCTTGAGCATATCAAGTTATTTATCGCGTTTGCATTAAAACTCGAATTTCACTCCGACCCGGAAAATCCTCGGCTGCATGATGGCCAGCACCTGTTCGAATTGCAGCACGGGACTATCGGATTCCGCTTGAACTTCCAGGGCCTTGTTGGCATTCAGAATATTGAATCCATCGGCAAAAATTCTGAACGATGTCCGGCCGCTCAGAGAGAAGGCTTTTTCGAGCCTCAGGTCGAGGATCGTCTGCGTTGGATAGCCGCGGGAGCCTTTCTTCTCGGCCATGATCACTTCCTGCACCTGGTTGAGGACGACCCCGGCGTTGAGCGTGTTGAGCATGCGCGTGTACCGCTGGCCCGACATCATCCTAAAACTTCCGCCGATGTTGATGCCCCAGGGTCCTTCCATGTAGCCGTTGAGCTGGAGCATGTGGCGTCTTTCCAACGGGAATCTCCCGATCGCATTGATATGATAATTCGGGTTGACGAAAAGATTATACATAGAGATGGGCTGGGACGAGCTGAAATCCGTTCCGATGAGACCACGGGAGTTGGAATAGACATAGGACGACATGAGAGACCAACCGTGGGAAAACCGCTTGTTCAGGGTGACCTGCGCCCCGTCATAGTCTCTGTTCGCTCCCGGGGGGTTGACGGTATAAAGGTCGTTGGGCTTTCCGATGTCGAGTTGGTTCCAAACGACCTGCTGGCTGCCGTCAAAGGGATCTGTAAAATGCACCTGCTCCCAGTTGGTCCAGACGAGTTCCCCGTTGTTCATCAGCTTATCCGCGTCGAGGGAATTGGCGTCGATCTCGTAAATCAGGTTCTTGTCCCGCTTCCTGATATAACGGAGGCCGAGAGAGAAGTCCGTGACGATCTCTCTCTCCAGCCCGACGATGATCTCATCGTCGTAGGGAACCTTAACACTTTGGCCCTTGTACCCGACCTTAGCTCCCTGGGGAAAAGTCACCGAAATGTAAGCCCCCGGAATTGGAGTTCCGTCCGGGAAAAGCAGAAACGCGTAACTCAGCGCCTTATTGGGATTGGCATTCATGAAATTGATGCCAAGGTTGGCCTGGTTATAACGTGAGAAACTGGCCTTGAAAAGAGTCTTTCCATCCCCGGTGATGTCATAGATGAGACCGATTCTCGGAGCGAGAGAGGTCCATTTGAGAGGAGTGAAGGTCGAAGTGACCGCCTGGCTATAGGGTACGCCCAGGAAACTCTTGTCGACCGCGCTTTGATTTTGCGCGGGGATAATCCCGTTTTGAATAGACAGCCGAACGCCTGCGTTCAGGGTCAGGTTCTTGGTGATGCCCCAGGAATCCTGGAGGAACCCGGCGTAGTTCAGCATCCTGAACTTCTCGCTGAACGGCTCCCCATAGATTCCGATATAGGGCGTTCCGAATATTTTGTAGCCGAAATAATAATCGGGATTATCGGCGTAGATGTTGTCTGTCTGCGATAATTCAACCCAGGAGAATTCTCCGCCGAACTTAAACTCGTGAGAGCCGGCCAGGCTGTCCGCAAACAAGGTCCCGTCAACATTCACCTGCAGGCGCGGGTCATGGAAGAGGTCATCGTAGGGGATTCCTCCCGTCCAGACACCCGACGCCAAGTCGATCCATAACGTCGCTTTTTTGTTGGGTTTCAGGTTGTGGTTGCTCTCCAAATAGGCCGCCTTAAAGTTCATGAAAAAGCTCTTGCTGAAGAACCTGGTCCACTGGAGGTTGAAGACATGAGACATCCGCTCCCTCCTCCAGACCGTGTCTTCCGAGTTGAGAGCATTTTGCCCTTCCTGGGGAGTGATGATCCCGGAATAATTGTAGGAAAAGATGATCTTATTCTCTTGGTTGGGCTGGTAGGTGAGTTTGAAATAAGGAAAATAGCTGTTCATCTCGATCGTGTGCTGGATCGATGGATCTCCACCGAATGGAAAGCCCGCAGGGGCAAAGAGCGAGAGCTTCTTATAGGCAAACCCGGCAAAGAACCAGAGTTTGTCTTTGATCGCCGGCCCGCCGAAGGTCACGGTCGGCTCGTAAGCCTGCCTGAAGCCTCCTTTGAACCCGGCCAGGGGTGTCCCCTTCGAGTTATCGGACTGGAGAGAATCGTTCTTGAAGTAGAGGCTCGCCGAGCCGCTGAAGTCATTGCCGCCGGATTTGGTCACGACGTTCACGACCGCGCCCGCGACGCTCCCGAACTCGGCGGGGAGGCCTCCGGCCTGGACCGAGAGCTCTTCCATGATATCCATCCCGAACTCCACGTTCTGGGTTCCGACGAGGGGATCGCTCAGGTTGACACCGTCGAGGTTGAAGGCGTTGTCTCTGACCGTGCTCCCATAAGCGGAATTGCCCCAGTTCTGAGTTTCTCCGGCCCTGGTCGGTTCGTTCGTCACGCCTGGAGTCAGGGCAAAATAGCTTCCGAGGTCCCTCTCCGAAGGGATGGACGCGATGGCGAGCTTGTCCAGGCTTGTCGTTCCGGTCGTCGATTCCCGGTCAAGCGTCGGGGCTTGTCCGACCACGACGATGCTCTCTTCGATTGTCTTCACTTTCAAGGATACATCGATGGTCAGTGTCTGGCCGATGCTGAGCTTGATGCCCTGCCTCACCACCGTATTCATTCCGGTCAATTCAAAGCTGACCTCATAAGTCCCCGGCGGGAGAGATGGAAAACGATAAACGCCCTTCGCGTTTGTGACGGTCCCCATCTGCGGCAAAATAATGGCCGGAGACTTGATTGTCACACTCACTCCGGGAAGCGCGACACCTTGATCATCGGTCACGGTTCCATTGATGGTCCCGGTCTGACCCGTCTGGGCGAGCACGGATGAGGAACCGAGGACCAAACAGAAAGAAAATGCCAAGAAAATAATCAAATTTCTTTTTTTCAATTGACTCCTCCTTATACTTTTTTCTGACTGACTGAATTCATTTAGAGTTTTTCTCTTTTTTTCTGAATTTCCTTCATCCTTCCTCCTTGTCATGGTGTTTTATCTATCTCATCCATTCCCATTCTATTGGTTAATCCGAAACGAGGACTTCCGATATGTCGTGGGCCAATTTGACGATTGTCTTGGCGTACTTCCTTTCGACCTGCTCGATTGAATTTTGAATCGTCAAGAAGTCAAAGCATATCGCTCCGAACGGCCGTTGTGTTTCGAGGCTCAAAAGAGGGGCGCCGATTGAGATAACTCCCAACACATATTCCTCGTTGTTCAAGCGAATATCCCCTCTCCCTTGTCCTTTTAAGGTCGGCCATCAGGATCTGCTTTGTCGGTTAATGAATGTTTCGTTTTTCCGGTCAAAGGCAGACTCTCGACGAGTTCGATCATCTCCTTTTCGGGGAGAAAGGCGAGAATGGCTTTGCCCATGGCCATGCAGTGCAACGCTCTTTCCACGACCGGCAAATGAAAGATCAAGGCCCCTTTCACTTCCCGCTGATAAAGTCTGACCACGGAATCTTTTTCGAACAGGACAGAGTCGACGGATACGTTGTGCTTGGCATGAGCGGCATCAAGCAAAGGTTTGATCGTCTGAAGAGGATCGAAGCTCTTGGTCAGCCGATATCCCATGGAGAGGGCCGCGCTCCCGAGTTTCAGCACTTTTGTTTTGGGTTCCCTCTTTAAATAATTGAGCTGGATGAGCGTATTGACATAACGAAACGCCGAGGTCATGTTCAACCCCATTTCCTCGGAGACCTCTTTTAGATTCAGGCTTGTCCGCTCCGGGTTGAACAGGTTGAGAATCCTTATCCCCTTCTCAAAGCTTTTCGAAAAATAATGGTCGAGCGCCAATCGTCATGTCCCTTCTGGTCCGAACGCAGAAAATTACCCTTATGGTAATAATCTTACTAAAATTATTGCTATCGGAGCCACCTCTGTCAAGCTATTTTTTTGCGGTTTGATCTTCTTTTCTCCTCGGCCCCTACTTTCCGGAGTTAACGGGCAGCACGACGCGGGATGGCCTTGCCTTGTCGTGGAAGATCGTCTGGTTGGCCAATTTCCACTCGATATCGGTCGCGATCGGGTTCCCGGTGTTCTGATTGGGGTTGATAAAGGGAAAGGCGCTGCTCGAGATTTCTATCCTAAGGCGATGTCCCGGCAAGAAGGCATGGCCGATATCGAAGAGCTCGATCTTAAATTCTTCGGGCTTGTTGGGAATGAGCAATTCCGCTTTTTCGTAGCCGTGTCGATATCGAGCCCTGAGGACACCCGCTTCCCTGGGCCCAAGCTTGACGGCCCGGCCGTCGGGATAGACATCCAATAGATTCGCCGTGAAATCCGTGTCCAGAGCGTCGCTCGCGGCATAGAGATACACAAATACCCGGCCGATGATTTCGAGCGGCTGTTTGAGGACCTCGCTGGTATAGACTAAAACGTCATCCCGGCGCTCGATCGTTCTGTGATCAACGGCCAAGCCCATGCCTCCGATCTCGGAGGGGACCGGATTTTCGGGATTGTAGGTAAATCGGTCCGGAGGTTCGCTCGCCGGGCTCGTCCAGGTCAAACCGCCGTCGCCCGCTACGGTATTCGCTTTCCCTGTGCTGTGAAAATAAAGGCTCTGAAGTTGGATTTGCGGCGGGGGATATTGATCGTATTCCCGCCACTTGTTCGAACCGGTGATGTAGATTCTGACCTTGGGCTCGTCAAATCTGGCCGAGCTTCCCTTAAGATAACGGTCAAAAAAGGCCAAGTGAAGGGCTCGGTTATCCACCACCGAATCTCCGCTGAACTCGAGTTCACCCATCTTCAACCCTCCCCCGAGGAACGTCTGGGGATGGGTCCAGGGACCGATGAGAAGAAATTGCTTGTCCTTGGCGGCGGGATTCGAAGCCATCCCTTCCCAATAGAAAATGGCTCCGGGCTGGTCGCCGTCGAGCCATCCGGTCACGGTCAGGGCCGGAAGATTGATTTTTTGAAAATCTTGGGGAGAAAAGGAGGTGCGCTTCCAGTAGGCGTCGAGCGTTGGGTGCTCCAAGAATTCTTTATAGAGCTTCATCGGCCTCCCCATCTTCTCGTCCATCGAGATGAGCGGCCGGTATTTTGATAAGCCCTCCCAGTCTACGCTCGACGCATTCTCACCCTGAGAAATTCGGCCGGAAACGTCGTTCAGCCAGTCGAGAGCCCAGCTGATCAGAAAAGCTCCTCCCTGGTACGGAACTTCATCAAAATACCGGCCCGCGGCGGCCGTGGGAACGATACAGGTCAGATGCGGCGGACGCTCACGGGCGGCCAGCCACTGGACGGTTCCCCAGTACGAAGCTCCCATCATGCCCACTTTGCCATCGGACCAGGGCTGCCGGGCGATCCATTCGATCGTATCATAACCGTCTTCGGCCTCGCCGAACATAAATCGAAACTCTCCGTCGGAATCTCCGCGCCCCCGAACGTCCTGGACAATAAAGATGTATCCGTGGTCGGCGAAGAAAGTCCCGAACTGAGGGAACTTGTGACGTGCGGTCGTTTTGATGTACGGAGTCCTAAGGAGAATCGCCGGGTAGCGCCCGGGAGCGGAAGGAAACCAGATGTCCGCCGAGGTCTGGACATTGTCTCTCATCGGAATCCGGACATCGAATTGCTGCTGCGTTTCCCCCGGCAAGGATCTGGCGCCGAGGAGCAGCACAAGAAGCCAGAGAGCGGGTGCGGGACCGCGCCGGACACGATTGAAAATGCAATTCTTGATCATTCTCTCCTCTCAGTTTTTCCGGGCTACGATCTTGAAGGTAACTTCCGGAAATTCGTTGGACGGACCCGCCAAGAGCGGGGACTCCAAGCCTTTCAGGTACTTATCAAAAAAGGCCACTAGATAAGCATTGGCGACCCGGTACATTCTCTTGTCCGGGATGGATTTTCGGGAGAACCGCTTCACAATTGGAGCCGTAAAGAACATATCCGTAAAATCCATATGAGAGCTGCCGGCGATCGTCACTGAATATGTATCGCTCTTCATCCGGTCGTAAACAAAATCATTGTGATCTTTGCTTTCGCCGCTGTTCATGAACAAAAAGGGTTGGTTGACGTAGCCGTCGATGAGGTCTCCGAACTGGGTGCCGTCGAGGTTGACGCCGGCCGTAATCCTGTTATCCTCCAGACAAACTTGGCCGGCGGTCGCGCCCCCCAGCGACATGCCGAAGACGCCCAGGCGCGCCAGGTCCAATTTCCCTTTGAAAGGGCTCTCCCGATCGCCCGAGTTCATCCTCTCGAGCTCGTCCAGGGTGAACCTGACATCTTGGATGCGGACCCTCAGGAGCTTATCGATGAGCTTGTCGGGATCCAACGCGAAAAATTCTCTCATGATGGCTTTTCTTTCTTCAACGCCCGTCGACTTCTTCAATTTCTCGACCAGCTCCAGGCTCTTCTTGTCCCGGTCCTTCTCTTCCTGAGTTTTCACTTTTTTCGGCTTGAACTGATTCGCCCGGACCACCCGGCCGTCGGGAAATATGACAACCCAGGATTCGTAGGGATGGGAAAGGCTCAAAACGACATATCCGCGGCTGGCTAACTCTTCCATATGCAAATAATTGTGCTCATGGATGACTCCTCCGCCGGGCGAAAAGACGATCACTGGGTAGGAAGATTGGCCGCCGGCGACGGGAGCGTCAGGATAAGAATTCGTCTTCATCAAAGAAAAATGGTTGTAAAAAAATCTCGGAACCCATTTTAGACCCCAGGCGTGAAAATCCTCCACCCGGAGAGGTCCGATGATACTCGCTTTTTCCCAGTAAGGAATGGGCTTGGATCCAGGCGCCGGGACCGCCGGATACCACACCCGGACCATGAACTCCCGGTGAGCGCCAGGCACCGCAGCCAGTGTTTCGGGGCGGGACTGGTCGATGAAATGGAGAGAGGTCGTCCCGACGGCATAAGGGCCTGTCGGTTTGGGAAGATTGACGACCGGAAAAAGCCAGGGAACGGCGGCACTGGCGAGGAGAAAGAGGAGGCCAAAAGAGGCGCCGACTACGGACGCAATCCTACGGCCGCGCGAAGCGGGTCTGCCCTCTCCCCTCCCTCTCCGGATCTGCAGCAGGCCTAGGAGGACGAGGCCAAGGACGAGCGCGTAGGCGGGAACCATTTGCCACCGGTACTTTTCCATAAGGAGATGAATCAAAACGAAGACGGCCGAGAGAAATGGGAAAAAGACGAAAAACCGTGGTCTCTTTCCGGGTGGAAAAAGGAATCCCACAAGAGAAATCAATGCGCCGAGCAGGATCAGGATCTCAAAGGGTCTCATGCGCTCCTCCTAGGAAATAATAACAACTGGCTCTTATTCCACATCCGGTCAGGAATGTCAAACCGGCTCCTTGCCCACAATTCCCCTACGCGAATCTAAAAACACAGATCCCGAGGGGTGGCGAGGACAGGGGGCCCCCCGACGACCCGTCGGGATCTTCCATCGTCAATTCCCGGACTCGATCATTGTTTTTTGGCTGAAAGCTCCTGGTCAATAAACCAATCGATCTGCTTTTCCAGGATAGGGAGGGGCAGCGCTCCATTGGCCAAAACGGCGTCATGGAATCTGCGCAGGTCGAACCTGTCTCCGAGCGCCTTTTGGGCTTTGGCCCGGAGCTCGAACATCTTGAGACTCCCGAGCTTGTAGCCCAGCGCCTGACCGGGAATGTCGACCGAATAGCGCAGGCTCTCGGAGTTGATCTGAGTCTCGGATTCAATCAGGTTCTCCTTCATGAACCCGATCGCCCGGGAGCGGGGCCATTCAAAATAGTTCATCCCCGAGTCCACCACCAGCCTCGTCGAGATAAATATGTCCATCATGAATTTTCCGCAGAGACTGTAGGGGTCCTGAAATAACCCCATTTCCCGTCCCAGCCAAGAAGAGTATTCGGCCCAACCCTCGGTGTAGGCATTTTCGGTCGATTCTCGCTTGAAGTCGGGCAGGTCCCTGTTTTCCTGCTGGAGAGAAATCTGAAAATGATGGCCGGGGATCAATTCATGATAGATGAGTCCTTCGGCCATGAGGAGCGATCTCTCGTTCGGTTGGGAGCCGTTATAATAATAGATTCCTCTGGGCTCAGCCGCGGTCGGGGCGAGGTACTGGCCGAAGGTCATTCCTCCTTCGAGCTCGAGGGGCAGTCTCTTGACGGCATAGGGAGCCTTCGGCTTTTTGAAGAAATAATCGTCGAGTTTCCGGCTCATCCCATCAACGAAACTGTTCAGCCTGTCTTCGATTTCCTGGGGGGTCTTGGGGAAGAACCTCGTGTCCGTTTTGAGGAACTGCCGAAACTCAGCCAGAGTCCCTTTGAAGCCGACGGAATCTTTGATCCTTTCCAGTTCTCGCTTGTCTTTTTCTATTTGCTCCAGACCGATTTTGTTGATCTCCTCCGGCGAAAGTTCCAGGCCCGTGTTCGCTTCGATCAGATACCTGTAATATTCCCTGCCTTCCGGATACTGCCAGACGCCGACGGCTCCGGGAGCGTTTTGGAGGTAGTCCCTTTTGATGAAATCGAGCAGTTTTTCAAAAGCCGGATTGATTTTTCCGTTGATGATCTCAACCAGCTCCTTTTGAAATATTTTGTTCTCCCGGGTCTCGAATTTGCCCAATCTGGCGTCCTTGACGTAGAGGTCACTCTGGTCTGGTTTTTTTATCAAAGATGAAAGAAACCCCAGGACCGGATCAATTTCGTCCTTGGGAAGGATGATTCGCCTCGCGTATTGGCCCTCCATCTTTTTTTGGATGGCCGCGACGAAAGAAGGGTATTTATTAAGGAGGCCCAGATAATGCTCGAGGTCAGGCTTCGCTCTGAATTGAAAATAGGAGAGGGCCAGATTGACGATGGGGATCTCAGAAGCGTAGGGAGTTACGGGGAAGCTCAGCCAATAAAATCTTAGGCCTTCCGCCATTTTTTTGACGTCCCATTTGAGGGCCTCCAGGTAAATCGTCTCATCGTGTCCGAGCTCTTCCGGCTTGACGTCCCGGAGCCTCTCCTGGATCGTTCCGGCGAAAGCGGCCTCTGATGCGGCGAAATCAAAAGACGGGTCGGGCAACTTTTCGATTCTTAGCCCGTGTTTCATCCGCAGATAAATGCTCTCGTCCAGAAGGTGGTTCCAATAGTCCGCTTCGATCTGCTTCAGGATCTCGGAACCCCGGGAAGTTTTTTCTTCCAATGGGCCGCTCGGCCTTAGCGGGGTAGCATTCGAGAAGACGAGCAGCCCGATCGCGGCAACCCCAAACACCCATGGCTTTCTCGTGAACTTCATGGAACTCCTCCTCCTTTCAGATTTCAGAGATTCCTCGTCCAGAACTCGACCATTTTATTAAAAAGATTAATTCTGGCAGGAGGATCGGCGATGCCGTGTTTTCTCATCGGGTAGACCATCATATCGAAGTTTTTCCCGGCTTTGATAAGCTCATCCACGAATGACCATGTGTTCTGAATCCGGACGTTGTCGTCATAGGTCCCGTGGACGATCATGAGGCGGCCGTGAAGATCCTTGGCGTAGCGCAACAGGGAGACTGATTCCCAGTCCTCGAACGTGTCCTTGGGGACGTTTCATGGCGAATTCGGCCCATTTCGGCTCGTGAAACCTCTGGTCGGTCACCGGAGCAACAGCGATGCCGGCCTTGAACTCGGCTGACCGGGTCATCGCCAAGAGGGTGTAACATCCGCCATAGCTCCAGCCCCAGATTCCCACCCGCTCGGGATCGACATAATCTTGTGATTTCAGCCATTTGACGCCCGCGAGAAGGTCCTTGAGCTCGTTCGGCCCGATCATCTGGTGGAGGATCGTGTTCTCCAGCTTCTTACTGATCGCGGTCGCACTCCGGTTGTCGACGGTGAAAACAAGGTAGCCTTTGTCGAGAAGGATCTGGTCGAAAAGAGTGAACGATTGCCAGTGATCGAGGACCGTCGGCGCAGAAGGCCCTCCGTAATGGAAGATGATGACAGGGTATTTCTTCTTCGGATCAAAATCCTTGGGTTTGAGAATCTGGGCCGGCATATCGAACCCGTCGTCGGCTCGGACCTTCAAGAACTCAGGGTAACGCACTTCGAATTTCGCGAGGGCCCCGGTTTTCGATTCGGTAAGTTTCGCAGCGAGAGTGCCATCGTACCGATAGAGCGTGAGAGACGGCAGGAATGAAACGGTCGAAAACTCGTCAAAATAGAACCCGGCGTTGGGGCTCATGGTTACGGAATGGAAGCCGTCTTCCTTGCTGATGCGCTGCATCCCGCTCCCGTCCAGCCGGATCCGGTAGAGATGCCGTTCGAGCGAGGATTTTTCCAGGGCGGTAAAGTAGATGGCCTGATTTTTCTCGTCGATCGCGACCACCGAGCGCCCGTTCCAGTAGCTCGTTTGGAAGGGCCCGCGGACGGACCAATCCCCTTTGGTGATTTGGTTGAGGAGCTTTCCGTCAAGCGCGTAGAGATAGAGATGTTTATAACCGTCCCGCTCCGATCCCCAGATGAAGCGCTTTCCATCGCTCAAGAAATAGAGGTCGTCGCCGCAGTTGACCCAGGCCGGGTCAGTCTCCGTGAGAATGGTCGTTGCCTTGCCGCTCGTTCGATCCACGAGATAGAGGTCGAGGACATCCTGGTTCCGGTTGAGGACCTGGACGCAGAATCGGCGGCTATCCGGCAGCCAATCGACGTGGGCGACATACTCATCGGGTCGACCAGTGCAATCAACCCAGGTCGATTTTCCGCTCGAGAGTTCGCAAACCCCGACGCGAACGGTCTCGATTTTCTCCCCCACCAGAGGGTAGCGCTGCTTGATGACCCGTGGGTGGAAGGGCGTGATATCGTAATACAAAAATTCGGTCACATCTGAGATGTCGGTTTGGAAATATGCCAGAGCCGACGAATCAGGAGACCACCAGAGTCCCGCGACCTGACCGTTGAGGACATCCTCTCCGTACATGAAGGTCAACAGGCCATTCCAGAGAGTCTCCGAGCCGTCGGATGTGAGCGGCCTTTCGGTTTTTCGGGAGATGTTATAAACATAGATATCGTGTTCCCTGACGTAGGCGACTTTCTCACCGTCCGGCGAAAATGTCGCCCCGATCTCCGCGGCCCGAGTGTCCGTAACCCGAATGAATTGAGCGGCCGCGGTATCAAGGAGATAGATATCTCCTCCGAAATCATAGAGAGCAAGTCGGGCCGTCTTATCAAACGAATTCGGCCAGGGGAGCTCAGAGGGCGCGCCGTCTTTTCCCAGGTATTTCAGAAGACTTTCGCGCGCCTTGGCTGCGTCGAGGAGCGGCGTGCGCTTGCCGGTTTGGGGATCCAGGATCTCGAACGTTCTCTCGGCCGCGGGCTTTCCGACATCCCAATAGACCGCTGTCCCGTTTCCCAGCCATTCGTAGCGTGGAGCGGAAACGATTTGCCTGGCCTCAGGACCGTAGAGCCATTCCACGGTCATCTTCTGCCTTTCTTGAGCCTCTCCCCAGGTGAGCGCAATCGTCAGAACGACGAGGAACGGCAACAAAACCAATCTCCTGAACTCAGTACGATTCATGAGGACGCCCTCCTTTCCGGAATTCCCCAGGCGGGATGATTTATAGTGCGATGGGGCAAATTGACCCTGCATTTGAAGCGGACTATATAGCCCGGCTTGCTCTGTGTCAATATCCCTCAAACTTCTCGTACAGACAGGGAATGTCCGAGGCGCTGATCAGCGTCCCGATTTTTGCCTGTCCTTGTAGAGAGCTTGAGCGGCGCGGTGAATGTTTTTCCAGCGGCGCTTGTTTTCGGCTTCTGCGGCCGGGTCCTGCTTCCGCTCGAGATAGGCTAATTCTTTCCGAAGCTTCTGATACCCCTCGTAGCGGTCGGCCCGTAGAGTCCCCGTTTCCACGGCTTCTTTGACGGCGCAGCCCGATTCGGGCCCGTGCGTGCAGTCTTTATAACGGCAGAGCTGAGCAAGGCCGGCGATTTCCGAGAACGCCTCGGCCAGGGCTGACTCGTCCGCCCAGAGTTGGATTTCCCGGAGGCCCGGGGTGTCGATCACCAGTCCGCCCGAAGGCAGCATGAACATCTGGCGCGACGCCGTCGTATGCCGGCCTCTGCCGTCGGAGACTCGGATGGGCTTTGTCTTTTGGACATCATGACCCAACAGGGCGTTGAGGAGCGTCGACTTGCCGACGCCCGAACTGCCCAGAAAAACTCCGGTCGTTCCTTCCGGCAAATAAAACCTGACGATGTCGAGGCCATCTCCCGATTGGGCAGAAACGGCATGGACGGACCCGGTCGGGTTGACGTCGCGCGCTTCGGCCAGGCGCTCGTCATCGGCCTGCGCCAGATCCCCCTTGTTGATCAGGACCACCGGCTCTATCCCCGCCTGACGAGCCATAACCGCGTAGCGTTCGATCCGCCGGATGTTGAAATCCAGGTCGAACGCCGTCATGACGAAAACGACGTCCACGTTGGCCGCCAGGACCTGCTCCTGGACGACTTGCCCCGGTTCTTTTCGCGATAAGAAATTGCGGCGGGGCAGCAATCCGTGAATGATGGCCAGCTCCGGCCCGGCCGTTTGCGCTAAGACCCAATCGCCCACGGCCGGATACGCCGCGGCGTTCAAAGCCAGGTGCCGGAATCTTCCCGAGACTTCGCCCGTCCGCTCTCCATCGGAAAACCGGAGAAGACATTGCTCCCTGAAGACTGCGGTCACGCGGCCGATAACATAACCCGACTCAATCAGTTTTCTGGCCGTGGCTTCCCAGGTGGGACTCCAGCCCCACATTTTCAGGCTCGCCCGTTCCTGGGCGACTTTGTCAGGCTTCTTCATAGGCTCTTAGAATTTTTCGAACACCACCACACAGAGGCAGGCCCGAATCATATTTCTTTCAGCCGGGCCTAGTCAATATCCGATGAACGAGCCAAAGTGTGCCTTTGCATCCGCCTTCTGATAAAATACTCGTCACTCCAAAGGAGATGCAAAAACATGGACCGAAAGACTATTGCCAAATTAACGTTTCTCGGCGCTGTTCTCCTTACGACAGGAATATTCGCGGCGGCGCAAAACCAGGAGTTCGCCAAGCTCGGAGACTTCGAACTTGAAAACGGGGAACTGATTCGCGATTGCCGCGTGGGGTATCGAACATTTGGAAAACTCGCGCCTGAAAAGTCGAATGCGATTGTGTTTTTGACCGGGGCTGGGGGGACCACCGAACAGGCCGCGGGCCTTGTCGGTCCCGGCAAGCTATTGGACAGTTCGCGATATTATGTGGTCCTTATCGATCCCTTGTGCAACGGAGTATCTTCCTCGCCATCCAACAGCAAACTCCAGCCGCGAATGAAGTTCCCCAAAATCACGATTGCCGATATGGTGAATACGCAGTATGCATTGCTCACCCGGGTGCTTCGCCTGAATCATGTTAAAGCCGTCATCGGACAATCGATGGGCGGCATGCAAACTTTCCAATGGATGGTGAGCCACCCCGACTTCATGGACGAGGCGATTCCGATCGTTAGCTCTCCCCGTCCCACGAGCTATGATCTCGTCCTCTTTGGCGCCGTGGTCGAGGCGATCAAAAGGGATCTCGAATGGAACAACGGCGACTACACGGCACGCAACCGGCGCGGCGGCTGAGGTCCGAGATTGCCGTTCTGACCTTCGAGACTCCCGCAGGCTGTCATCCAGCAGGTCCCGCGAGATCAGATAGAACAGGCCCTGGAGCAATTTGGGGCCCTCGCGGACGCCAACGACCAGATCCGTCAGTTCGAGGCGGGCCTGCACATTTGATATTTCGCGCAGGTTCGGAAACTCGATGGAACGCGCGGCGGCAGCGGTCAAGGCCAAGGTTCTCGTGGTTGTGGCTTCCCAGGATCACACGGTGAACCCCGGTCCCGCGCTGGAGTTTGCGAAGATGCTTCGGGCGGAGACTGTCGTCCTCGACTCAGAATGCGGACACGTGGTTACCGTCTGCGAAGCCGAAAAGATAGCCGAACACGTCGCGAAGTTCCTATCTCCTCATAGATAGGAAAGTGGTGAGGATTAGCGGTTAGAGCACTCGAGCGAGAATGTTTCTTACTTTTCACATAAAACATCAAATGCCCACCAACATGAGGGCGTTGTCCCAAGGCTAGGCAAATTGTCTAATCATAATACATATTTCAAAATTACATTGTCCACCAGGTCAATAATAAAATCTGTAGCTTTTACCTCAGATATCTTTATTGCCGAAGGGTGTGCTGATGAATTCCTAATGCCTAATTTTGTATCCAGAATCTTGCGCACATCTTTGCTGATAATGTTTGCGGCACGCGCTAATTCAATGAACTTTTCTTCCGGGATTTCAGAAAATTCATCTATCTTGGTAATTTTTGAGATCTTAATCCTTTTATCCGTATTTTTTTGGAGAGCCGAATTAAAAGAAATAATCTCTTTTTGAAATATATATTCATATAGATGATACATTGTTAATATCCAAACCATAACAATCGCTGCTCGTCTGCAACCAATTTCATAACAGTCAATTACTTCGCGAAGGAAATCCAGTTCTTTTTCATTGGTGAGTTCCATTGGCAGATTTTTTAAAAGGCGAGTCGTCTCAATCTTGGCTGGCCCTGAGATAAGTGTTTTTTGCAGATCAAGTTGATAGGTCCTTTCTAGTTGATAACCATCTTTTGTTTTAATGAGTGTTGATTTCCCCCCCCTTTTTTGTTTTGAGGATTCAGATAGATACCTGGGAATATTCGAATATTTTTTTACGCGAACAATGGCAAAACACTCTTCAATATCTCTGGGTCTGACCTCATTAAAATGCTCAACTGCGATCAAATAATAAATAAAATAATCAATGAGTTTTGCTGCAGTTTGTTTTTCGAAATTAGGAATCTCGCTAATAAAAGCTTCTAGTTTATCTTTCAATCTTCGGACTTATTGTTAGCTTTTTTCATATCATGTTCAATATAATTTGTCCCTGCGGTTGGCACTTTGATATTTTCTAATGAAGACGTATCCAGCCAGCCCTTACGGGATGCAGTATCCTTAAGACTTTGATAAAGAGCTGTGGGCGCCTTTATTTCAAGTTTACGGTAGCATGTAAATACGTGATTTACTGTAATAGGAGCAATGTTAATTTCGTGTTCCAAGTAATAACAAAATATTAGATTCTTCTCCATAAAGTTTATCGGCAAATATTGATCATAAAAATCACGAAGAGAGAGCTTTCCATTTGCCCCTGAAAGATCGAGTTCTTTTACAATTTGAAGTTTTGGTCCTGGAAAATGAGTTTTTGCTTTTTTGGGTCTTTCGAACTTCTGTGGGGTTTCTTTTTTTCCGTTTTTTTTATCTTCTTTATTATTTTCTTTTTCCTTGCGCGGTAAATGAAGTTTTTCTTTAAAATCAAAATAGATGAATTTTACGAATTCTTCATTACCTTCGACTTCAATTAGTCCTTGAGATAAATCAATTTTGATTTTTGAATCTCCCATCCTTTTGCTCCTGCAAATTCAAAATCCATTACTTTTAGCTAAAAGCGTTAATCATTTTCCCAAATATTGCTGCTTCCGTTTCTTGTATCACCATAATGCCAAAAAAACAAGTTACTTCTTCCCCATTTTCATAGACGCTCGTCAATGTTTTTTATTCTCACTTCATCCAAATGGAAGGCCCCCTGTGATCTAAAAGTGGAGCTGGCCGGGATCGAACCAGCGACCTCTTGACTGCCAGTCAAATGATCAGACTGGTCCTCTTCCCATGTCACACGGGCGTCACAGAATTCGCTTAATCTCGCTTAATCTGGCCTAACAGAGCTTAAGATAGCAAATCAAAGGGAAACCCAAAAATCCGAGGGAACCCAGGGAAAACAGAGTGCCGAGGGCCGGACTCGAACCGGCACGGAGCTTGCGCCCCGAGGGATTTTAAGTCCCTTGCGTCTACCAATTCCGCCACCCCGGCACAATGAAAAACAACACGATCTTTTTGGTCGGATTATAACATATCCCTAGATTCCTCAACAAATTACAGATCTCTGTTCCCGTGTCGGCTTTGTTTTCCGCCTCAAGATTGTAATATTATTGCTGGCCCAAAAATGCCATTTCATTCCCAGGCTGAGTCGCTTTCTGAGAAACGGTGTATCGAGGCGTGTTACAGCGTCGCCAAGCGGCACGACGCCCTCGAAGTCGCTCTCATTGTCGAGGGGAAGCATCGTCCTTCCACGCCCGCGCTTCCCCCACAAGATGATCGAATTGCCGCCCGAAGGAAAGAATGCCTGAACTTAAGTTTGCTCTCTTCGGGGACAGGGAGGCAAAGGTTCATCGGGAAAGAGATGTGGCGTTTGCGCCTCCACGCATTCATCTGGGTTGCAGCAGGTGTAGCAGACTCTCTTGAAGGCTTTGTAGCGAATCAGCTCGACCTCGGAGGAAATAAAATCCGGCTTTCTCTGTTCTTCCCTCAGGAGGGCGGTGCTCAGGTATTTTTTATTATCATCCGGAAAGACGGTAACGACGACAGCCTCCCTCTCCAGGCTGTTTTGGACTTTTACGGCTCCCAAGAAATTGGCACCGGAAGAAATTCCCACCCCGAGGCCGAGCGCCGCGGCCAGCTTTTGAGACATGAGAATAGCGTCCCCATCGTCGACGTTAACAATTCCGTCCGTGTTCTTAAGGTCGAGTATGGGAGGGATGAATTCATCGGATATTCCCTGGATCCTATGTTTTCCCACTTTATGTCCGGTGGACAGCGTTGGCGAATTGGAGGGCTCGAGGGGAAATACCTTTAAGGAGGGATTCCTTTTTTTGAGGTAGCGTCCGGTTCCCATAATCGTTCCCCCAGTTCCCACCCCCGCTACCAAAGCATCCGGCCGCAGCGAGCGAAAACCCAGCTGCCACCAAATCTCGGGGCCGGTCGTGAGATAATGAGCCTCGACGTTATCCTCGTTGGAGAATTGGCGGGGAAGGAAGGCGCCCTGAGTTTTTTGAGCTTGCTCTTCGGCCTGGCGAATGCTACCAAGGAATCCGCCTTCCTCGCTGCTGACCAGCCTGATTGTAGCTCCTAAGCTTCGGATGAGATTCTTTCGCTCCTCGCTCATCCAGTCCGGCATATAAATCATGACCGGATGTCCGAGGGCGCGGCCGATGGCGGCAAAGGATATGCCTGTGTTGCCGCTTGTTGCCTCGACAATCAGACCTCCCGGCTGCAGGAGCCTTCGTTCATAGCCGCGTTGAAGGATGTGAAAGGCCATCCTGTCTTTGATACTTCCGGTCATATTCAGGTATTCCGCCTTTGCATAGACGGTCCTCGGTTCGCCCCGAAAGGTGAATTCGATGGCCAGGAGGGGAGTATTGCCGATCAGGCTAGCGAAGTTGCGGACTTGTCGTAAAACAGTCTCTTGCATGGGAATAATTCTCTCTGGGTTTTCTCTTCAAACTCAGCGTGCTATTTATAGCAAAAGAAAGAAGGGCAGTCAATTGCGGGATGCCACCGAAATCCAGTTAGACGCGTTTTGACAGACGGAAAAATGGCAATAGCGGCTATCACTCCGGGCTTCCTGCGAGCGCTTCTTTTCGGCTGAAAAGCTGGAAGAGCTTCTCTTTCTGGAAAAAAATGCAAATTCTCCGCTCTGCAGGTGAAAATTTATCAAAAAAAGGGCATTGTTCTTTACACATTAAAAAATATCTATATAATGATTCCGGGCAAGATTGTGGAGGTGCATGATGATCAGCGATCTCGACAAAAAAATCCTCAAATCTCTTAATAAAAATGCCAGGAAGAGCTTCCGGGAGGTGGCCACAGAGGTCGGGACCTCCACGACATCCATCTACAACAACGTCAAGAAACTCGAGAAAATGGGCGTGATCAAAGGCTATATTCCGCTCCTTGACGAAGAGGCTTTGGGGAATGAATTTGTGGCCTTGATATCGCTCCGCTTCGCCCAAGGAAAATGGAAGGAGGTTATCGAGGAGATCTCCAAGCTCCCTCAGGTCCGAGCTGTTTATGATGTCACCGGAGAAATGGACCTTATCTGTATTTGTTATTTCACGGGACGGAAGGAGTTGGATGAATTTCTCAAGTATCAGCTCCAACTGCCCCATGTGGAGAGGGTCTTGACCCACATCGTGCTCAACGTCTACAAGGACGAGCGCCGCACCATCTTCCCCGAGAGTTAGGTTCTTTTATTTCTTGAGCGAAGCCAGCCGGTCCTTGATCTCCGGCTGGTTGGGGTTTAACTCCAGGGATTTTTGCCAGGCTGCGATGGCCTCTTCGGTTTGCCCCAGCTTGAGGTGGCATTCCCCGGCGTAATTGAGGAGCGGGACGTTGACCCCGAACTGGGAAATCCCCTTCTTGTAAAAAGACAGCGCTTGAGCGCTGTCTCCGAGTCCCTGGTAGGTGCGGCCCAGGAGCAGGAGAAGGTCGTACGACTGAGTCTCGGTCGCGGCGAATGGCTGCAAGAGACCGATCGTCTTCTGGAAATCTCCGAGCTCGAAGAAGCCCCGGGCGAGGCTCAGAACAGAGCGGAAGGATTTCGGCCGGTTCTGATAGGCTTTTTCGAACTGGTCCCGCGCTTTGTCCTTATCCCCCGCGCTGAGATATTGCGATCCCAGCAGAAGAGGGTAGATTGATTCCTGTGGAACCGCCAAGAACCGAGAAAAAACCCACGGCCGGGGAAAATTGGCCACCGAAGTCACTTCAAAGCGATCCTCGGCCGAAGTGACGGCGTTGCCGCCGTCCATCAAGGTCACCCGGACCCGGTAGTAAGCCGGGGCCAATTTTTCCATCGCGAGTTCTTCCCTGAAATTCAGATCGTTCCCGTACTCGGCGAGATTCTTTTCGCTGGTAGAAACGATCTCTTCCCCTTTGATGATCTCATACTTGAATCGGCCGCGCTCGAGGAGGGCCGGACTCAAGCCCAGAGCTTGAAAAGCCAAGGTCATTTTGTCATGGGCCAGGAACATCGATCGAGGCTGAAGATAGATGCGTTCCAGCCCGAACCTGAAAGGCAGGAGCTTCGCGGCCTTTTCCGACCCGGGGATTTCTTGAGCCGTCTTGTATCCGAGAAGAAGAGGACCAAGTCTCGGAGCGTTCTCGGCCCCGGGGACAACGACAGTCTTTTCCATGGAAGTGAATTCTTTGGAGACCTCATTCTTGACCAGAATCGACAGCTTGTACTGGCCCGGGATCAGCGGAAACATATCGTAGATGTCAAAAGGATTATAAGTGACTTTTTTGAGTTCATCTTCGCTGAGCTTGATCGGAATCGTGTTCTCAAACTGGAAGATTGATTTCCCCGCCTGGTCCGTCACGTGACCGTTGACCAGAAACTGGGTCGCGTAATTCCCCTCCGTCTGGGCCACGGAGAGCTTTTTCAACTCCAGCAGGTAATTGACAAAATACATCCCGGAGGGCTCTTTGAGCACGGCGACAAAGGAGTCGCTGTCGGTGTAGTTGGCGGTGTAATCAACCTCGACGATGTCCTTGTAAAGGAGGAACTTTTCAGCGTAGGAATCCTTGAACTGTTTCTGAGGGGCCCGGTAGACGCTCTGGATCAGAAGATCAGAGGACAATGAAGGCTGACCAAACGGAGCGCTCTCTCCGGGAATGAGCGACATCGCCGTCTGGGCAAGGTTGGGCTGGAGTTTCTTAAGATATTGGTAGGCCTGGAGCGAATCTCCCTGGCTGCCCATGAAACGCGGGAGGAGGGCCTGGGGCCCGTCAGCGATCGGACTGTAGAGGACGTTTTCCCCCACCCCGTTTTTTTGGTAGAAAAGGAGATTGAAGCCCGAGGGCAGTCCGAGGGCAGTGAGCCCCTGGTAAAACCAGATTTCCGCATTGTAGATCTCGGATTCGCCCGTGAACCGCTCGATGTCCCGTGGCTCACCTAAGATTATATAGATGCGACCTCGGTCGGTTTGCCAGCCCGGCCGGGACGTGTCCCGGCCCAATGTCGTATTCGCGTATTGAAGGCGCCGGTAGTGTTCGGTCTTGAATTCATTCTCGGCCGTCCCGGGGGTTGGATTCCTATGGGCCCAAAAAGCTCCGATGAACAGGTCGCGTTCGCGGTCGCTCTTGAGCTGGAGAAAAACGTCCCGTTCCACGGAGGTGATGATGTAGACGACCTCCTCCTGCAGCCACTTCCGGTATTTCTCAGGTAGATTTTTTGCCTCGATTTTTTCCGCGTTCAGCTGAAGAATGGATATGAAGAAGAGGAAGAGGCTGACCAAACACAAGGTCTGTTTTTTTAGGGTCTTTGCTTGCATTCTCCATCCATATTATTCCCTCCCCGGGAAAATTGAAGCGCTCAAAGCGTCTATCTCGTCTGTCTGGTCTCTGTCGTTTTGCTCGTCAGAAAAACCACTCTCTTTCCCTCGCTCACTCAACGGATGAATTGATCCGCTGAATTCGATTTTTCACTGCTCACCGCTTACTGCTCACCGCTCACCCTTCAAAGGGTGTCCCTTTGGGGAACGTCCCCCAGTTGTGCTAAAATTGAAACCGATGCGTATTATCCTGTTTACCGGCAAGGGAGGCGTCGGAAAGACCACCCTCTCGGCGGCGACCGCACTCCTCTGCGGCCAGGAAAGGCTATAAGACTCTGGTCATTTCGACCGACGCGGCCCACAGCCTCTCCGATTCGTTTGAAACCGAACTGACCAATACCCCCAAGAAAATCGTTCCCAACCTCTGGGGCCAGGAAATCAATGCTCTCGAGGAAATCGAAAGAAAATGGGGAGATATCAAGAGCTACCTCACCGCCTTTCTTTCCGCCCAAGGGATCGACAGCATCGAAGCCGAAGAGCTGAGCGTTTTCCCCGGAATGGAGGAGCTCTTCAGCCTGATGGAGATCAGGAACTACAACCAGACCTCCGAATTCGATGTCATCATCGTCGATTGTGCTCCGACCGGCGACACCCTGCGGCTGCTCAGCGCCCCGGAAATCACGAATTGGTATTTGAAGCACATCTTCCCCATTCAGCGGACGGCGGCCAAGGCGGTCCGGCCTGTCGCCAGCCGCATCCTCCCCTTTCCTTTCCCCGAGGACAAGGTGTTCGGGGCGCTGAAAAGGCTGACTTCCCAGCTCGCGGAAATGAAGGATATCCTCGAAAATCCTCAAACCACCTCGATCCGGCTGATCATCAACCCGGAGAAGATGGTCATCAAAGAAGCCCAGAGGGCCTACACTTTTTTTAACCTCTTCGGTTTCAGCGTGGACCTGATCCTGGTCAACCGTCTCTTCCCCGACCGGGTCGAAGATCCCTATTTCGACAAGTGGAAGGCCATCCAGCAGGGCTACCGGCAGATGATCGATGAGATCTTCTCCCCTCTTCCCATCTTGAGTCTGGAGCTTTTTCCCCAAGAGATCGTCGGAACGCGATTGCTGCAAAAGATCGGCGAGGCGGTCTACGGGGATAAAGACCCGACCCAGATCTTTTTCAACCAGAAGCCGATCACGATAGAAAAGGAAAACGGACACTATGTCCTTTCTCTGACCCTTCCCTTCGTCGAAAGGAGCGACCTCGACCTCTTTCAGAAGGGAGACGAATTGTTCATTCGGGTGGGAACCTTCAAGAGGAACATTCTGCTGCCGCGCTTCCTGCTCAATTCCACCATCAAAGGGGCCAGATTTGATAAAGACCGGCTAAGAATCAGCTTTTAGGAGGTGACCCATGGCCGAAGGAAAAACCAGGGAGATCAAGATCTCTCTGCCTGAAGAATTCTTCAATCTTTTTCTTCCGGGGGACGCCCGGGAGCACGCTCTCAAAGCCCGGAAGGAGATGCTCCTGGCCCTTCGGTCTCTGATCGATGCGAAGATCGAAGCCCTGGATAAGAAAGTCGAAAAGAAGGCCGCCAGCAAGAAGAAGATCAAGATCGACTGAACAGCGGCCAGGCTTGATTTTCCGGCAGTTTAGACTTATGATGCATGCCTGGAGCCGCGCCGGGACGCGAGAGCGCCTCTCGTGAACACACAGATGCAGCCAACGTTTCGTTTTTTACCAAGGACTATCGTCGGGCCGACTCTCCGTCTTTTTGACAGAGTCTCCATCCCTTTCGTCCGGCTCAAAGTGAGCCCCAACCTGATCAGCGTCGTGGGCTTGCTCGCCGGGATGGGCGTCGGACTCCTGTTCGCCCTGGAGAAGCCGGTCGGCGCGGCGTTTCTGGCCATCTTCTGCGGACTCCTGGACATCCTCGACGGGAAGGTCGCCATCCACGCCGATAAGAAGAGCCTCTACGGAGCGATTTTCGATTCGAGCCTGGACAGGTATTCCGAGTTTTTCATGTACCTGGGCCTGGCCTACCATTTCCGGACTCACTGGGCGGTCTGGCTCGTCTTTTTCACTTTGTTGGGCTCGACCATGGTCAGCTACACCCGGGCCAGAGCAGAGGGCCTGGGCATGGACGTCAAGGTAGGCATGATGCAGAGAGCGGAACGGCTCATTCTCTTCATCCTGGGTGCCTTTATCGGAATCATCCTGCATCGATTTGATCAGACGATGATCGTCGTGCTCGGTCTGATCGCCTTGTTCTCCCATATCACAACTTTCCAGAGGATCGCCTTCGTGAAAAAGATGGAGAGTCGGAAGAAACTCTTGAAGGAGGGTTGAAGCATGGACAAGATCCGAGTCGCGATCATCGGTGTGGGAAACTGCGCGTCTTCGCTCATCCAGGGGGCCCAATATTACAAGAACGCCAAAGAAACGGATTTCATCCCCGGGGTGATGCACATCAATCTCGGTGGCTATCACATCCGCGATATCGAATTCGTCGCCGCCTTCGACATCGATAAGAACAAAGTGGGCAAGGACTTGAGCGAAGCGGTCTTCACCCGGCCCAACAACACGGCCAAGTTTTCCGAAGTGCCGCACCTCAACGTCAAGGTCCAGCGGGGCATGACCCACGACGGCCTGGGAAAATATCTTTCCGAGATCATCCAGAAGGCGCCCGGAGCGACGGCCAACATCGTCGGCATTCTCAAGGAAACGAAGGCCGACGTGGTCATCAATTATCTCCCCGTGGGAAGCGAAGAGGCCACCAAGTGGTACGCCGAACAGGTCCTGGAAGCCGGCTGCGCCTTCATCAATTGCATACCCGTCTTCATCGCCAGCGAAAAATATTGGCAGGCCCGGTTTGCGGCCAAGAAACTCCCGATCATCGGGGACGACATCAAATCTCAGGTAGGGGCGACAATCCTCCATCGGACCCTGGTCAACCTCTATCTCGACCGGGGCATGCCGATCGACCGGACCTACCAGCTCAACACAGGCGGAAACACCGACTTCCTCAACATGCTGGAGCGGGAGAGACTCTATTCCAAGAAGATCTCCAAGACGAACGCCGTCGTCTCCCAGATCAAGGCCCGGGGTCTGGAAATCGAGCCCGATAACGTCCACGTCGGCCCGAGCGATTATGTCCCCTGGCAAAAGGACAACAAGCTCTGCTTCCTGCGCATTGAGAGCCGTCACTTCGGCGATATCCCGACATCGCTCGAGTGCCGTCTCTCGGTTGAAGACTCCCCCAATTCGGCCGGTGTGGTCATCGACGCCATCCGCTGCTGCAAGCTGGCTCTCAACAACCGGCTGTCCGGGCCCCTCTACGCCCCAGCCTCGTATTTCATGAAAACCCCGCCGACCCAATACACCGACACCGAGGCCAGAGAAATTACGGAACGGTTCATCCAGAAATACGCCCTCAAGCGACCGCCGGCGAAAAAAGGAAAATAGTCAGCTGTGGGGTGCGGAGAATCTGAGCCCCTGTTTATTCGACGGTGACGCTTTTGGCCAAATTGCGGGGCTGATCAACGTCTGCCCCCTTCGCGGCTGCGATATAATAGGCAAAAAGTTGAAGGGGCAGTATCGTCAAGAAGGGAGTCAAGAGGGGGTGAGTCGAAGGGATCGGGATGACGGCGTCGAGACTCTTGCCGATCTCGAGGTCATCCCGGAAAGCGATTCCTAAGACGTATCCCGCCCGGGCCTTGATTTCCGAAATATTGCTTAGGGTTTTTTCGTAGACTCGGTCCCTGGGCACGATGGCCACGGTCGGCATCTTTTCGTCGATCAGGGCGATCGGTCCGTGTTTCATCTCCCCGCCCGGATAACCCTCGGCGTGAACATAAGAGATCTCCTTGAGCTTCAGGGCACCCTCGAGGGCCAGCGGGTAATTGATCCAGCGCCCCAGAAAGAGAAACTGGGAGAAGGAGACGAAGTTGAGAGCGGTCTCTTCGATCCCCTTGGCCTCGCTCAGGAGCGTCTCCATTTTGTGAGGAATTTGCTGCAATTCCTGGACCAGCGAGAGGCTCGTTTTCTTGTCAATCGTCCCCCGCAGCTGGGCCAGGCGGAGGGCGACGAGGGCCAGCGCGGTCAGTTGGGCGGAAAACGTTTTTGTCGCGGCGACTCCGATCTCCGGCCCGGCATGGGTGTAGAGGACCCCGTCCGCCTCGCGGGCAATCGACGACTTGAGCACGTTCGTAATGGCCAGAGTCCGGGCCTTTGAGTTATCAATCACCCGCAGAGCGGACAATGTGTCGGCCGTTTCGCCGGACTGGGAGATGAAGATGGCCAGGATCTGTTTCTCCAGAATAAAATCGCGGGTACGGAATTCGGAGGCGTACTCGACATCCACCGGAATCTTGGCGATGGCCTCGATCAGATATTTCCCGACGAGAGCGGCGTGATAAGAGGTTCCGCAGGCGATGATGGCCACCCTCTGAATGCCCTTGAGAAAGAGAGGAGAGATGCTGACCTCGTCCAGCCCGACCTTTCCGGAAGCGAGAGAAATTCTGCCCAGCAGCGTGTCCCTCACGACCTGGGGCTGCTCGAAGATCTCCTTGAGCATGAAGTGCTTGAAGCCCCTTTTTTCGATCATCAGGGGATCCCAGGCCAGGTGTTCAGGTTTTTTCTTGATGGGTTTCCCCGAGAAATCCGAGAACCTGACTCCTGAGGGCTCGAGGACAGCCATCTCGCCGTCTTCGAGAAAAACGACGTTCTGAGTATGGCTGATGATCGCGTTGACATCAGAGGAAAGAATATATTCTTTGTGACCCAAACCGATGGCGACCGGCGGCCCCTGCCTGGCCGCGACGATCTTCAAGGGGTCACGAGTCGAAATGGCGGCCACGGCGAAAGCCCCGCGGAGGTCGCCGATCGCGCGTCGAGCCGCCTCTTCCAGAGAGCCTTCAAAATACTCTTCCATAAGATGGGCGATGACTTCGGTGTCCGTCTCGGTCCGAAAGGAGTGCCCCACGGCGCCGAGCCTCTTCTTGAGCTCAAGATAGTTTTCGATGATTCCGTTGTGAACGATGACCAAGGAGCGGGTGCAGTCCTGGTGAGGATGGGCGTTTTCTTCGGTCGGCCGGCCGTGGGTCGCCCACCTGGTGTGACCGAGGCCGTAATATCCCTTGAGGGGGGACTTTCTCAGGCTCTCCTCGAGGCCGCTTATTTTCCCCTTGACGCGGCGGAGATGGAGAGTACCCGCATCGACGACGGCCAGACCCGCGGAATCATAGCCGCGATACTCGAGTTTTTTTAGCCCCTCGAGCAGGACCGGGACGGCGCTCTTGGGCCCGATGTAGCCCATAATTCCGCACATTATTTTTTTCGCTTTTTGCGGGCGGCCCAGCCGGGCTTTTCGAATTGCCTTCCCCTGGCCACGGCCAATGCTCCGGGAGAAACATCTTTGGTGATCGTCGAGCCCGCGCCGACATAGGCTCCTCTTCCCACCTTCACCGGCGCGACAAGCTCGGACCCCGACCCGATAAAGGCCCCGGACTCGATAGTGGTTCGATGCTTTTCGAGGCCGTCAAAATTGCAGGTGATTGTCCCGGCCCCGATATTGACGTCGGATTCGACTTCGCTGTCTCCCAGGTAGCTCAGGTGGAGGGCCTTTGAACCCTTTCCAAACCGAGTGTTCTTCATCTCCACAAAATTGCCGATCCGGGCACGTGAGCGGACACGCGTCTTCGGACGGAGCCGAGAGAACGGGCCCACCTCCGCCTGGTCTTCGATCACACTTCCCTCGACGACACTGGAAGAGAAGATTTTCACGTTGTTGCCGATCTCCGAATCGATGAGATGAACAAAAGGATAAATACGGCACTGGCGCCCGATTCTTGATTTTCCTTCGATGATAACGGAGGGATAGATCGTGGTCCCTGTTCCAACCCGCACGTCGAGGTCGATCCAAGTCGCGAGTGGGTCATGGACGAGGACTCCGGAGGAGATGAGACTGCTGAGCTTCCGGTCCCGCAGGACCTGGGCGGCTCGAACGAGATCGGTTTTCGAGTCGGCGCAAAGAAGTTCTTCCGGCTGGGAAAAATCAAAGCAGCCGGTGTCTATTCTCTTATCATCCAGTATTTCCAGAGACCTGGCCAGGCAGGAAAGGTCAAACCAGCCCGGGGTGGAGATCGCCTCCAGAACGGAGCTCAGGGCGCGGCCGTTGAAGAGATAAACTCCGGCCGTGCGAGACGTGCCCAAGACGCTCAAAGAATGGCCTTTCTCCCGATGCCTGGCAATCAAGCCCCTCAGGGTGGCCGGTCGGAGAAGAGGCAGGCAGTCCCTCAAAACCAAAACGTCTCTGTTTTTTTCTTTCTTCAAGGCTCGTCTGAAGGATTGATCCAAAAACCGGACATCCGCACTGATCGAGGCGGCTTCTGCTTCCAATTCTTCATTCGACGCGGCCGAGGAGACGTAGACGCGAGCCGGTTTTATCTTGAGGACGCATTCCAGGGCGAGCCTGAACAAGGATTTCCCCAGAAGCTTGGTCCTCGGCTGCCCCGCCAGGACGAGGACGACGAACTCAGGGCTCATGTCATCCTGGTGATGAGTTTGAACTTCTTGTCCTCCCAGATCGGCTCAAAATCGGATTCATTCTGGGCGAGGGTGCGGAAATACTTATCTTTCTGAATGGCCTTCTTGAGGTAGTCCAAGCAGGTATCGACCTGCCCCATCTTGCAGTGCGCGTCGGCCAAGAGGTAAAAGACCTTGCCTTCGTCCGTCTTCATCTCGAGCGCTTTCTCCAGGAGTTTCAGTGCTCCCTCATATTCGCCCCTGTTGATCCGATAGACACTTTGATTAAAGTAGTCCTCAAAAGTTTTGAGGTGAACAGTCTCTTTCTTTTCCCTCGCCTTGCAGATGGACAAATAGAGTTTAGCCCTGTCGACCAACTCTCTTTCGCCGGGAAATTTCCCCAGGAAGGATTCCAGCGACTCCTCGGCCTTGGCGAACTCGCCCTTGTGGAATTCCTTCATAGCCTGGCCATAGGCCGCCAGGGCCTTTTGATATTCATCCTTTTTCGCTTTTTGCTCCGTCACTTGGTATCTCCCTCATAGGATTAAGGTTATAATTTTTTTATTCTATCTTAGATCGCCCGATTTGACAAGACCATTTCTTGGTGAGCACTGAGCTGTGAGCGGTGAGCAGCAATGATTTGGCAGTTTAGACGGAGCTGGCGAATTCTGTCAGGACCGTCACTTGGCGCCTTGACACGGATCACTCGCTGGAATAAGCTCTCGGAGGGTTGGAGTGAAGGATTTGAGCATGCAGCTAAGACGCATTCTTTTCGCGACCTGGCTCTTGTGTCTGTTCCTGTCGTTCCTGACGGGCTGTTCTCACACCTCCACAGGAAGCGCCGAGCTCGATCAGGTGATCAACGCCGATTATGGGAAATGGGAAAAGTTGATCAGACCCCGACTCGCCCTTTGCCTGAAGGAGCTTGCGAGACTCAATCCCTATTTCCAGCAAGGCAGCCGAGAGTCCATCACCCAGCCGATCCAGAAAGTGATTCTGTGCTTGGTGGCCATCCAGAAAAAGGATGGTGTTATTGTCGAGCTGGGATCCTGGACTGGCGGAGGGGTCCTCCTCATGGCTCCTTTCTTGGCCCACGATCAGAGCTACCATGCGGTGGACACGTTCAACGCCGAGCACATGTCGGACAAATATGTTCAGAACTACCTCAAGGGCCGTAGGCACCTGGATGTTTTTAACGATAACATCGCGCCCCTCAGGAGCAAGGTCGTCATTCACCAGGGGTTTACGAGTGATGTCGCTGCGACCTGGCCGAAAGACCTGAAGATTGACCTCCTGTTCATCGATGCCGATCATTCTTATCAAGGGGTTTCCTCTGATTGGAAAAACTGGAGTCCGTTCATGAGAAAGGGCGGTGTCATTGCCTTCCATGATTACTATGTGAAGTCACAAGGCGGCCATCAGGGAGTTCGAAAATTCATCGATGAATCGATCGTTCCCATGGCCGGGAATCGATTTCATTACGTCGAGGGCCTGGCTTGGTATCGCGTATTTTGATTTGCCCGGTTTCCCGGGGACTGAGCTATTTGAGGTAAGAAGGGAAAGCCTCGTCTTCGAATTCCCAGAGCTCGGGGTTGTCGAGGAGGTAGTTGACTGTCTTGAGGTGGAGGGCATGGCCGGCCTTGTGGGCCCTGATATGCCCGATCAGTGGATGACCCAAGAGAGAAAAATCTCCGATCAGGTCCAGGATCTTGTGCCGGACAAACTCGTCGGCGAAACGTAGCGGCGGGTTCATGACTCTCAGGTCATCGAGGACAATCGCGTTCTCAAGAGACCCCCCGAGCGCCAACCCCTTTCCTCTCAAAGATTCGACGTCTTTCAGGAACCCGAACGTCCTGGCGGGCGCTATTCCGGAGATGAAGTTCTCGAGGGTCAGGGCGACGGTCAACTCCTGGCGGCCGATGGCCGGATGAGGATATTCGATAAAATATGAAACCCGAAAATCCGAATCGGGATAACAGAGGATGGAAGCCCCTTTTTCATAAATCGTGATGGGCTCGAGGATCTTGATCGATTTTTTTCTCCCGCTGACCGGCCGCACCCCCGCCTCCCTGATGGCTTGGGCAAAACTGGCCGCGCTGCCGTCCAAGACCGGAATTTCGCCGCCGTTGAGCTCGATCAGCACGCTCTCGATGCCGAAAACGAAAAGGGCGGCCATCAGGTGCTCGATTGTTTGGACCTTACATTCCGGGGTCACCAGGGCGGAGCAATTCCTGGCCTCGATTTTTTTGGGATCGACCCTCAATTCCATATTTCCGAGGTCTGTGCGGCGGAAAACGACCTCCCCGGAGGGGGAAGGAACGAGGCGCAGGTCCACGACCTGTCCGGAATGCACCCCCACCCCCGAAAACAGAATCTCCCGACCGATCGTCCTTTTTTCCATCTAGATCAACCCGGCTCTGTCCGGGGCTCAGACGCTGTTGCGCTTATGCCATCCAGTTTTTTAGTATAGCGGAAAGTCCCTCCCGCCTTCAAATCTGCGCTAGTTTTTCTTTTCCGAGGCTAACACCCCGGCGGTCATGAATTCCGTGCGGGGAATCTCCTCGATCCACACCCGGATCCTTTCCAGCGGGCAATCGATGGATTCGTGAATGGCCCGCGTGACAGCCCCCAGCAAAGCCTTTTTCTGTTCATCCGTCCGGCCCTTAAGAAGATGAATCTCGACAAGCGGCATATTCTTCTCCTTTCTCGTTCATATCGCCCTCCTATTTTAGCAAAAAACCGAAAAATAGATCTAAACAAATAGCGGTTAGCAGTGCGCGCTTCACGTCTAATGCTTGTTTATGGTAGAATTCCGACGTGAAATCGCATCTGCGGGCTATCTTGATAAAAGTTCAAAAGGGGGAGCTATCTGCGGAAGAGGCCCTCCGCCAGCTCACAGACTACCCGTATCAGGACCTTGATTTCGCCAAGATCGACCATCACCGGGAACTGCGCAAAGGCTTCCCCGAGATCATCTACGGGTTGGGGAAAACCCCTGACCAGATTCTGAGAATTGCCCGGGAGATCCTCAAGAAAGGCTGCAACCTCCTCGTAACCCGGGTTGACCAAGAACCGTATAAAAAAATAAAAAAAGGGCTCGCCGGGGCGCTCTACAATCCCTTGGCAAAAACCATCACGGTGAAACAGAAGAAGCCAGACATGGGAAAAGGCAGGATCGTAGTCATGACCGCCGGGACTTCGGATATTCCCGTGGCCGAGGAAGCCTATGTGACCTGTGAAATTTTAGGGAACGAAACCGAGCGGGTCTACGACGTTGGGGTGGCCGGTCTGCACAGGCTCTTCGGCGAGTACGATAAGCTGAAGGGAGCCCGCGTCATCATCACCGTCGCCGGCATGGAAGGGGCTTTGCCGAGCGTTGTGGCCGGGCTGGTCAACATGCCCATCATCGCCGTCCCCACGAGCGTCGGTTATGGAGCCAGCTTTAAGGGCCTCGCGGCGCTGTTGGCCATGCTCAACTCCTGTCCAGGGGGAGTTGCGGTGGTCAACATCGACAACGGATTTGGGGCGGCCTATCTGGCCAGCCTCATCAACCACCTTTAAGATTTTGTTAGCGGTGCTCACGGCTCTTGTTTGCTTGACATTCCTACGAGATCGCCGTGGCTTACTTCCCCCATTAAACTGACCAAAGTGAGAACCAAATCTCAAGATGATGTAGATAAAGAGATCGAAAGAATCTCGTGAGATTCACCAACAAGCCCAATTGACTTTCATTCTGTTCTGGCCCGCCCCAAGTTCCTTCCTCCTTAAAGGTGAGAGAGGATGACGTAATATCACCCCGTTATTCACCTGCAAAGACGATTGACCGGTCTCCGATAGCTTTTAAAATGAGAAAGAGTCCAAAAAACCAGAGGTTAGGCGCTATGAATATCCTCATCGCCGAGGACGACATCATCACCTGCCGGGCCTTGGAGAGAAATATCAGGGACTGGTTCTATGTTGGTGTCCTCGCCAAGAACGGCAAACGGGAGAACAATGAAAAAGCCCATCGGAAACACGGATAAAGCCAAACTCGACGGCCGCAAAAAGGCCGGGACGTTGTTGAAGACCCTACTGGCCCGTCAGGAAGCCATTCTCTCCGCCATCCCGGATATCATCATGGAAGTGGACAAGGACAAGATCTACACGTGGGCTAATCAGGCGGGCATCAATTTTTTCGGCGAGGATGTGATCGGCAAGGAAGCCGCTTATTTTTTTGAAGGAGAGCAAAAGACCTACCAGATCGTTCAGCCCGTCTTTGCGGGAACTGAAGATGTCATCTATGTCGAAAGCTGGCAGCGGCGCAGAGATGGGCAAAAACGCCTTCTAGCCTGGAGGTGCCGGACGCTCAAGGATGAATTCGGCAACGTCAAAGGAGCCATTTCCTTGGCGGCCGACATCACCGAGCCAAGGCGGATGGAGGAGGCCCTCCGGGAAAGTGAAGATAAATACAAGTATGTATTCGATAATTCCGTCATCGGAAAATCAATCACCCTTCCTTCAGGTGAAGTAAATTCAAACAAAGCTTTATGCGAGATGTTGGGTTATTCGCAGGAAGAGCTTAGTAAACGTAGATGGCAGGATATTACCTACCCCGATGATATTGAGCTGACTCAAAAAGCCCTTGATTCAATTATTTCCGGAGAAAAAGACTCAGCGCGATTTGTCAAAAGATATATTCACAAAAATGGGTCCATCGTCTGGGGGGATATAAGCACATCTTTGCGTCGGGATCGGGAAGGCAAACCACTTTACTTTATGTCTTTCGTAGTTGACATCACCGAGCGCAGGCGCACCGAAATGGCCCTGCGGGAGTCTGAAGAAAAATACCGCGATCTCTTTGAGCAAGCGCTGGATGCCATCGTCGTTGCGTCTGCTGAGACGGGCATAATAATCGACTGCAATCGGGCGGCCACTCAGCTCTGGGACCGAGAGAAATCGGAACTTGTGGGCCAGCACCAGCGCATACTCCATCCCCCAGAAGAAAAAGAAGGCGAATACTCCCGGAGCTTCCAACAGCATCTCCAGGAAAAAGAAGGGCAGGTGCTCGAAACGCAGATCGTGACCAAGAATGGGGAAATCAGAGAAGTGGAAATCATGGCCAACGTCTTTGAACTTGGTGGCCAACGACTTATTAGGGGGGTATTCCGCGATATCACCGAGCGCAAGAGAATAGACGCAGAGCTGGCTGAGGCGCAGCAGCTTTACCGGGAGCTGTTCGAAAACGTCAATATCGGTATTCTCCGTTCCACGCCGGGGCCGGAAGGGACTTTTGTTGACGTGAATCCGGCGATGGTCAATCTGTTAGAAGCGGACAGCCGCGAACAGTTAATGGCCCTTCACCCGATCGATGTTTACTGGGACTCGGACCAGCGCGCGATCATCAGCGACGCGATCGTGACCAAGGGCTTCGCCAAAGAGGAAATCAGGTACAAAACCCTCAAGGGGAATCCGCTCTGGTGCCATATAAATTCGGTTAAAAAAACCGACGCAAAAGGCCAAGTCTATTTTGACAGTACAATTGAGGACATCTCTGAGCGCAAGCGGGCGGAGGAAACGCTTAAGCGGTTCGCAAGGGAACTGACGATCAGGACCCGGATCAGCCAAATATTCCTCACCGTTCCCGAGGAGGAGATGTACACCGATGTCCTCAAGGTTATTCTCGATGCCATGGGAAGCAAGTACGGTGTCTTCGGCTATCTGGATGAGAAAGGGGATTTCGTCGTCCCCACCATGACGAGGACGGTCTGGGACAAGTGCCAGGTCCCCGACAAACGATTCGTGTTCCCGCGGCCGTCGTGGGGTGAAAGCAGCTGGCCGACAGCAATACGCGAGAAACGGACAATTTTGCTAAATGAGCCCTCGAGCTGCACGCCGGAGGGGCACATCAAGATTACAAGGCACATCTCGATGCCCCTCGTCCATCAAGGCAGGGTTGTGGGGCTCATCCAAGTTGCCAACAAAGAACAAGATTATACCACCGAGGACGTCGTATTGCTTGAGGCCCTCGGCGGCCTCATCGCTCCCGTGCTCGTAGCACGGCTTGCGAGGGAGCGAAATGAAGAAAAACTCAATCATGCGCTTGAGGACCTGGTGCGATCGAATAAAGAGTTGGAGCAGTTCGCTTACGTGGCCTCGCACGACCTTCAGGAGCCTTTGCGGATGGTCTCGAGTTACACGCAGCTTCTGGCGGAACGCTACAAGAACCAACTCGACGACAAGCCCAGAAATATATCAACTATGCTGTGGACGGCGCGGTCCGCATGCAAAGGCTCATCAATGATCTCCTGAGGTACTCTCGGGTGGGAACGAGGGGCAAGCCGCTCGAGCCGACTGACTCGCACTCGGTCCTCGGCGAGGCGCTTCTGAACCTGCAGTCCGCCATCGACGAGAGCCATGCGATCATTACGAATGACGACCTGCCGACAGTCCGCGTCGACGCGTTACAGCTCGCGCAGGTGTTTCAAAACCTTATTGCCAACGCCATCAAATTCCGAAGGGAAGCCCCTCCGGCCATCCACGTTTCAGCTCAAGACCGGGGTCGCGAGTGGGTCTTCTCCGTCAGGGACAACGGCATCGGCATCGATCCACAATACAAAGACAGGATATTCGTGATTTTCCAGCGCCTGCACGCCAAGCAGGAATATGCCGGCACGGGGATCGGGTTGGCCCTGTGCAATAGAATCGTTGAACGTCATGGCGGCAAGATATGGTGCGAATCCGAGCTGGGGAAAGGCTCGACGTTTTTCTTTTCGATTCCGAAGTAAGGAAGGAGGTCATCGACGATGGCTGAAACAAGAGTGGGTAAATCGATTGAGATTCTTCTAGTCGAGGACAACCCAGGGGATGCCGACCTGGCTAGAGCTGCACTGGAGGATTGCAAGATTCGTAATTCTCTTTACACTGTCGGCGACGGAGAGGAAGCGATGACCTTCCTCCGGCGAAGAGGGAAGCACAAGGATGTTCCGCGACCCGATCTCGTGCTCCTGGATCTCAACCTGCCTAAAAAGGACGGTCGGGAGGTGCTCGCTGAGATCAAATCGGATCCGGATTTAAAGCGGATTCCGGTCGTGATTTTGACAATTTCCAAGGACGAAGAAGACATTCTCAGAGCCTACAACCTTCATGCGAACTGCTTTATAACGAAGCCGATCGACCTGAGCCAGTTCATGAAGGTGGTGAAGGCCATCGAAGATTTCTGGCTCACAATCGTGAAGCTTCCGCCAAACGGATCCAAAGGATGAGCGAAAAACTGCACGTTCTCGTCGTCGAGGACAATTCCGGCGACGTGGACTTGATCCGGGAGTATTTGTCCGATCCAGGATCCAGTCGCTTCAAGATCGATTCCGTGTCCCGGCTTTCCGAAGCGATTGCCCGGCTGGAAGGGGAATGCTTTGATCTTCTGATAATCGACCTTGGCCTGCCCGACAGTCAAGGGTTGCAGACTTTCTCTGACCTGCAGAGAGCGGTACCCAACACGCCGAAAATCATATTGACAGGACACGATGACGAGGAAACTGCCATTACCGCCGTGCGGAACGGCGCCCAGGATTACATCACTAAAAACGAAATTAGCGGAAATATGCTCGTGCGCACAGCACTCTACGCTGTGGAGCGTAAGCTGGCGGAAACGAGGTTGAGGGAAAGGGAATCAAAATTAAGAGCCCTTTTCGAGATATTACCAGTAGGAGTCTCCATTCTCGACGCAGAGCATAAGATCACCTTTGTGAACTCTGCCCTTGAAAGGATTTCGGAAATCTGCAAAGAGGGTCTACTCAGAGGAGATTACACAGGCCGAACATATCTTAGACCGGATGGAACACCAATGCCGGCCGAGGAGTTTGCCAGCATACGAGTGATCAAGGAGCAAAGGGCAGTTCACAATATTGAGACCGGTATTGTGAAAGAGGACGGCAATGTTATCTGGACAAGCGTGAGCGCAGCTCCCGTTAATTTTCCCGATTGGAGGGTGCTCATTGTCACTACCGACATCACCGAGCGCAAGCGGGCGGAGGAGGCCCTTCGAGAGAGCGAAGAGAAATATCGGACGCTCGTGGAAAACGCCTCCGAAGCCATTTTGATCATACAAGACGGCATGCTGAAGTTCGTCAATCACGCGGCATGTGAGATATCCGGGTATTCGAAGAAAGAACTCCGATCCTCGCCCTTTCTCAAGCTCGTTCATCCGGAAGACCGGGAGATGGTGGGCAAGCGTTATGCGAGACGGCTCAACGGCGATGTGTCTATACCCAGATATGCGTTCAGGGTGATTGCCAAAGACGGGACTCTCCTGTGGTTGGAGGTCGATGCGGTCTTGGTTACCTGGGAAGGCAACCCCGCGACATTGAATTTTATCAGCGACATCACCAAGCGCAAGCGGGCCGAGGAAGAGCTGAAGAATTCCGAAGAACGTTTCAAACTCATATTCGAATTTGCGCCGGACGCTTATTATCTGACGGATCTGGAAGGAAATTTCATCGACGGCAATAGGGCAGCGGAGAGGATTACCGGCTATAAAAGAGAGGAACTCATCGGGAAAAGCTTCCTCAAACTCAACCTGCTGTCCCAGGGTCAATTTCAGAAAGCCGCAGTACGATTAGCCTCCAACGCCATGGGGGAATCGACCGGCCCCGATGAGTTTGTTTTGGAGAAAAAAAACGGCAACAAAGTCCCCGTCGAAATCACGACACATCCCGTAAGATTTAAAGACAGAACCGTTGTTTTGGGAATCGCCAGAGACATCACGAAGCGCATGCGGGAGGAGGGGGCCCGGCGTCAAGCCGAAGAGAACTTCCGCCGGTCCCTGGATGAATCCCCTCTGGGGAAGCGGATTGTGAGTGCCAAAGGCGAAACGCTCTACGCCAACCAGGCCATCTTGGACATTTACGGCTATAGCGATATCGAGGAGTTGAGATCGACCCCTGCCAAAAAGCGCTATACTCGGGAAAGCTATGCCGCATATCAACTACGAAAAAAGAAAAGAGTGAGCGGTCAGGATTGTTCTTCTGAATATGAAATAAGCATCATCAGGAAATCAGGCGAAATCCGCCACCTTCGGGTCTTCAGAAAAGCAATTTTATGGAACAACCAAAAGCAGTTTCAGGCGATCTATCAAGACATCACCGAGCAAAAGAAGGCGGAAGAGGCGCTGAAGGAATCCGAACACAAATTTAAGACAATTTTCGATAAAGCGAGCGACGGGATGTTTCTCGTGGATTTGGAAACCAGGAAATTTTCAATGTGCAATGCGATGTGTTTGCAAACGCTGGGCTATGCTCGAGAAGAATTCCTGAGCTTGGAAATCTCCGATATCCACCCCCTGGATGACCTGGCTTTAGTTTATGAACAGATCGCGAAGTTTGCGGAGGGAAAAGAGGGTGTTCGACATGATCTCAGATTCAGGCGAAAAGACGGAAGCCTATTTTTCGCCGATCTCAGCCCGGCTTTGTTGACGCTGGCCGGGAGAAAATCTCTCTTAATCGTTTATAAAGACATCACCGAGCGTAAAAAGGCAGACGAAAAACTCCGGCAAACCCTCAGCGGCCTGCGAATCGCTCTCGGCGGAATCATCCAGGTCTTATCCGCGATAACAGAAAAACGAGACCCCTACACCGCTGGGCATCAGAAACGTGTGGCGGATCTGGCCCGGGCCATCGGCCAGGAAATGGGCCTCGCCGCGCAACAGGTGGAAGGGCTGCGCATGGCCGGGATCATTCACGATATCGGGAAGGTGTCCGTCCCCGCCGAAATTTTAAGCAACCCGAACGGCTTGACGAAAATCGAATACGAAATGATAAAATCGCATCCCCAAATCGGCCATGACATTCTCAAGGACATCGATTTCTCCTGGCCTATTGCCGAGATGATTCTCCAACATCACGAGCGGACGAACGGATCCGGATACCCGAGGGGGCTGAAAGGCGATGACATCCTTCTTGAGGCCCGGATTCTTGCCGTATCCGACGTCGTGGAGGCCATGGCCTCCCATCGTCCTTACCGTCCCGCTCTGGGGATCGAGGCTGCGCTCGAGGAGATCGAAAAAAACAAAGGCATTCTCTATGACCCGATCGTTGTCACGGCGTGTCTAACTTTGTTCCGCGAACAAAAGTTCAGCTTCAAATAGAATCCGGCAGGAATTTTCTGAAACCGCTGGATCAGGATTTCCCAACCGCCAAAGTATTGGGTTCCTCTCAGCTTGCTTGACAAGAGGGCACACGCCGCCTATATATATAGGGATTATTTCCACGAAAACAATCCAGTATGGAAATCATTGACCAGATTAGGCAGGTCGCGTCTATTGTCCAGGTGGCCTCCCAATACACGACCCTGAGAAAACGGGGCCGAAAACATGTCGGCCTTTGTCCCTTTCACACCGAAAAAACTCCCTCCTTCACGGTTGACGAGGACAAACAACTGTTTCACTGCTTCGGTTGCGGCGTCGGCGGCGATGTCTTTTCCCTGGTCATGGAAAAAGAAAACCTCAGTTTTCCCGAAGCCCTCAAACACCTTGCCGAGAGATTCCATATTCAGCTTCCGCAGCTGAGCAAACTCTCCCCTCAGGTCCTGAAGCTGGAAGAGAAGCTCTTCAAGATCAACGAGAGCGCCCTCGGATTCTACCGAAAGAATCTCCTCAACACGGGGGAGGGTCAGATTGGCCTCGATTACCTAAAAAAGAGGAAGATCTCCGACAAGACGATTCAGGATCTCAAGATCGGCTACGCTCTGAACAGCTGGAATTCCCTCATCGGCTTTTTCCAGGAGAAAAACGTCTCCCCTGCCCTTCTCGAGAAAGCAGGCCTGGCCATCCCCGGCCAAAAAAAAGATGAATACTACGACCGATTCCGGGGCCGGATCATTTTCCCTATCTTCAGCCTGACCGGAAAGGTCGTGGGCTTCGGCGGGCGGACCATCACCAACTCAGAGCCCAAGTACCTTAACTCCCCGGACACACCCCTCTATTCTAAAGGGAAGCTCCTCTACGGACTGAATTTTACAAAGGACGCGGTTCGGGACAAGGGGGAGGTCGTCCTGGTCGAGGGATACACGGACTTTTCCGCCCTTTATCAGGCGGGAATCTGCAACGTCGCCGCTTCGCTGGGGACCGCCTTGACCCCGTTCCAAGTCGCACTGGCCCAGCGCTTCGCCCCGCGCATGGTCATCAACTATGACGGGGATCAGGCGGGCCGGGCGGCCGCATTCAGGGCAATTCCGATCTGCTTCGAAAAAGGAGTTTACACCCGCGTCCTGATCCTGCCGGAGGAACTCGATCCCGACGCGTTCATGAAGAAATACGGCGCCGAACATTATCAGGCCCTCGTGAAGAAGAGCATCCCGGGGCTCAAATTCCTGATTGACGGTTTCAGGAAGGAGGGCCGGATGGACATTCCCGAAGAGATGGCCAAGATCGTCCGCAATATCGTCCGAGAAGTCGAAAAAATGCCGGATTCCGTTGTCCGGAGCGAATATATCAAGAAGACCAGCGACTATCTCGGCGTGCCCGAGGAGCTGATCCGGAATGTGTCCAAGCAGGGCCCCCAGGACAGCGTGGCGGAGGAAAGGGAATTCTTTCTCCCGGCCGAAAAGAGACTCCTCCAGATTCTCCTCGAGAACGAGCCCCTGGCCTCGGACATCTTTTCCGAATTGAAAGTGGAAGACCTGCGCGGCCTGAAAGGCGAACCCGTCTTCATGGTCATCCTGGAGCGATTCAAGAACAACAAAGCATGTGGAATTCACGAGCTCTGCGAGGCGATGGAAACTCCCTTCACCAGCCACATTTCCAAGGCGCTCCTAGAAAAAACCAGGCCCGCGACCCTCGAGGAGGCCATGGACTGCCTGAACTCCCTCCGCAAGATCACCCTTCAGAACCGACTCAAGGAGTTGCAGGCTGAAATCATGCGGCTCGAAAAAAAGGGGGAAAAAGACAAGCTCTCCGCGCTTCTTTTTCTCAAACAGGATATCACCAAACAGATCATCTCGCTCTAAATGGAACGTTTGTTTCGTTTGTATTGTATAATACATAAGTAGGTTTTTGCGGGCTGAACGTCTGCGAAGAGGAGAAGAGAGTGTCATCTGACACCAAATTTCAAAAAGAAGAAATCAACCAGCTGATCTCCAAGGGTCGAAAGCAGGGCTTTTTGCTTTTTGAAGAGATTGACAAAACCTTCGAGGAAGGTCTTGAATCCGGCAACGATTTCGATGACTTCCTCAGTTCCATGGACGGCTACGGAATCAAGATCCTGGATGCCCAACAGCGGGAGATCCTGCCCAGGCGGAGGAAAAGCGACCTGGTTTCCGTCCACGGCCTGGAACGGACGACGGACCCGGTCAAGCTTTATCTCAGAGAAATGGGGAATATCTCGCTCTTGACACGTGAGGGGGAGATCGCCATCGCCCGCGAGATCGAGCGGGGAGAGAAGGCCATCATCAAGGCTCTGTCCAAGACCCAGCTCGTCCTCAACGAGGTTCTTTCTCTTGAGGAGAAGATCAAGGAGAATCCCTACGTCATCCAGGAGATGTTCGATTTCAGTGAGGAGGATCTGGCCGAGGGGAAGATCGACGAGAAAAAGAAGCAGATCCTGACCAAAATCAAGAAGATCCGCGACCTCAGCGCCAAGCTCAAGAATATTCCGTCGGCCAAAAAATACACCTTTGCCCGAGGCAGGATCATCGTCAGGATGAGCCGGTTCATCCGGGAGCTCAATCTTCGCACCACGACAAGGGAAAAGATCATCGACGACCTGAGGGAAAAGCTCAAAGTCATCAATGATCTGGAAGACACCAAAGAAGAGCTGACCCTGGCCCTGGGGCAGTCCCGGCGCAAAAAAGAGCATCCCGTCCTCAAGCAGAACCTCGGCGAGGTCAGCAAGGGGCTCAGGTCCTATCAGAAGGAGATCGGCCTTGACTCCCAGGGCCTGAGAAAAGCCATCAGGGCCATCACGACCGGGAAAAAAATCAGCAACCAGGCCAAAAAGGAGCTTGTGGCCGCCAACCTGAGGCTCGTCGTTTCCATCGCCAAGAAATACAGCAACCGGGGGCTTCAGTTCCTCGACCTCATCCAGGAGGGGAACATGGGGTTGATGAAGGCCGTCGATAAGTTCGAATACCGCCGAGGCTACAAGTTCTCGACCTACGCCACCTGGTGGATCAGGCAGGCCATCACCCGGGCCATCGCCGATCAGGCGCGGACGATCAGGATCCCCGTGCACATGATCGAAACCATCAATAAATTGATCAGGGTGTCGAGGACCCTCGTCCAGGAGATCGGGCGCGAGCCGACCAGCGAGGAAATCGCCAAGAAAATGGACCTGCCGGTCAACAAGGTTCGCAAGATCATCAAAATCGCTCAGGAACCCATCTCGCTGGAGACGCCGATCGGAGAAGAAGAAGATAGCCATCTGGGCGATTTCATCGAAGACAAGCTCATCCCCTCGCCTCCGGATACGGTCATTCACATCAATCTCAAGGAGCAAATCGAGGAAGCGCTCAAGTCCCTGACCGAGAGAGAAGCGAAAGTCCTGAAGATGCGCTTCGGACTGGGCGACGGCAACGAACATACCCTGGAAGAGGTGGGTCAGCAATTCAAGGTCACTCGTGAAAGAATCCGGCAGATCGAAGCCAAGGCCCTGCGCAAACTCAAACACCCCAGCCGGAGCCGCAAGTTGAAATCGTTCACCAACAACCATTAAATCAAGTTTTTTCAATAACTCCTGACCCCTTACCCCTCACTCCTCACTTCTTTTTCCCTAAATTGACTTGGTATCTAATAAATGTTATAAACAAAATTCAAGGGCCTATAGCTCAGCGGTAGAGCTACCGGCTCATAACCGGCAGGTCCCAGGTTCGAATCCTGGTAGGCCCATTTAACCTTGAGGGAAAGATGTGGATATCGAGTTTGAGAAGCTGATCGGCCTCCAACATCTCGATTCCGAAATCAGACACTTCAGCTTATTCCTCGACGGCATCCCCTCCCTTCTCGAAGATATCCACAAGAGGATCGAAGCCGGCTCCAAGGAAGTCGCCCTGGCCAGAGAGAGACTGGCTCAAAACCAGAAAAAACGGCGGGAGCAAGAGGGGAAGGTCAAGGACATCAAGGTCCAGATCACAAAATACAAACGCCAGCTTAACGAAGTCAAAACCAACAAAGAATACACCACCCTGCTCAAAGAAATAGAGGAGGCCCAGCACTCGGTCGATTCGATGGAAGAAGAAGTGATCAGCGAAATGCTGGCGGCCGACGACATCGAAGAGGAAATCCGGGCTGCGACCAGGCGACACCAACAGGAAGAAATAAACCTGCTCAAAGAACAGGACATCCTCAAGCAGAAGAAAGCGGAGATGGAAGTCAAGATCGAACAGCTGACCGCTGAAAAGGACATCCTTCTCCCCCAAGTCCCCTCCGACCAGATCGCCCTTTATCAGAGAATCTCACTCAAAAAAAGTGGAGTGGCCCTCTCCCCCGTCAACGGAGATTTCTGCTCGATGTGCCACATGCGGGTACGGCCGCAAGTGCTGAACGAACTCCGGGACACCAAGAAGCTCATCCTCTGCGAGAACTGCGGCCGGATTTTGTACTGGGTCAAAATACCCCCGCAACCAAAGAAGAAATAAAAGGGACAGGCCGTAAAGGCCGGAGGAAAAACGTGAAAAACAGATTCTCTCTTCTTATTCTCATTGTTTTTGCGACCGTGGGTTTTCTGGTTTTTCCGGCCGGGGCGGGTTCGCAAGCACAGAAGTCCGCCGTGGCCCCAGACCAGACTTTCGACCTCAAGATCGAATTCAATGTCAGGGTCAAGATGCGGGACGGGGTCGAGCTTTCGGCCGACCTCTACCGGCCTGACGGCGAAGGAAAATTTCCGGTGATCTTGTCCCGGACGCCGTACACCAAGACGGGATCCCTCAAGTCAGGCCGCACCTTTGCCGCGTACGGTTACGTTTTTGTCGCCATGGATGTCCGCGGCCGGGGCGATTCTGACGGGGTCTTCGTGCCCTATCGCAACGACGGCCGGGACGGATACGACGCCATCGAATGGTGCGCCGCCCAGCCCTGGTCGACCGGGAAAGTGGGCACGATCGGCGGCTCCTACAACGGACGGATCCAGTGGCTGACCGCCGTCCTTCAGCCTCCCCACCTGGTGACCATGGCGGCCATGGTGACTCCCTCCGACCCGTTTGTGGAGTGGCCGACGGGGACGCACCTGCCGATGGACATCAGCTGGTTTCATATGACCTCCGGCCATCTCAGCCAGAACATGGACGCGGTGGACTGGACGAAACTCCAGAGGCACCTCCCCCTCTACACGATGGATGAAGCCATGGGACGCCCAGTGCCCGCCTGGAAAGAAGATCTCGACCATCCCCAGCTTGACGCCTATTGGGAGCCCATGCGTTATCAAAACAAATATGACCGGGTCAAGGTTCCCGTGCTTCACATCTCGGGCTGGTATGACGACGAGCAGATCGGGACACCCCTCAATTATATCGGCATGACGACGCTCGGGCCGGAAGATGTTCGGAACAAACAGAAAATCATGATGGGACCCTGGCCTCATGCCATCAACTCCACCTCAAAGCTCGGCGAGGTTGACTTCGGCCCGAGCGGCACGATCGACCTCAACGGCTATCTGAAACGCTGGTTTGACTACTGGCTCAAAGGACAAGACTCGGGGATCATGTCCGACCCCCCGGTGCGAATCTTCGTCATGGGCGAAAACAAGTGGACCGATGAGAAAGAATGGCCGATCGCCCGGACGAACTGGACAAAGTATTACATCCACAGCGGGGGGAGAGCCAACAGCCTTTTCGGCGACGGCACCCTGTCGCCGGCCCTTCCGGGAGCCGAGCCGACCGACGGCTACACCGGCGACCCCGAGCACCCGGTCCCGTTCGTGACCGAGCCGTCCTTTGCCCAGATTGGGAGCGCTGATGATTACCGTGCGGTCGAACGGCGGGACGATGTCCTCGTCTACACGAGTGAGCCTCTGGCCGAAGACCTGACCATCTGCGGTCCGATCAAAGTCCAGCTCTACGCCTCCTCAACGGGCAAGGACACCGATTTCATGGGCCTCCTTCTCGATGTCTGGCCGGATGGATTCGCTCAGCGCCTGATCGACGGGATGGTGAGAGCGCGCTACCGGGAGGGCATGGAAAAGCCCTCGCTCATCGAACCCGGCAAGATCTATGCTTATACTATCGACCTATGGAATACCTGTCAGGCGTTCAAGAAGGGACACCGGATCAGGCTTCAGATCGCCTCTTCGGCTTTCCCCAAATACGACCGTAACGCCCAAACCGGAGAGGACCTGGCCCGGGCGACAAAGCTCCAGATGGCGAACCAGAAAATCTATCACGACAAGGCTCACCCTTCCCACGTTGTTTTGCCGATCGTACCCAAAAAGAAAGAAGGCTGAGAGCAGGGGGTTATACCGCTAGAAAATCCTCCCTGTCGTTCATCCCTCCCTGTACATGGCTTCGATCAGATCCCGGTACTTCTCCTCGACATGGTTGCGCTTGACCTTGAGAGTCGGGGTCATTTCCCCTCTTTCGATCTCGAAATCCCGGTCGAGGAGCGAGATCTTTTTGACTCTCTCGTAGGAGGCGAGGTTGGGCGTCGCCCGGTCAACTTCGGATTTGAGAAAGCTGACGATCCGTTTATCCCGGACGAGGTCGATCCGCTCGCGGTAAGTGATGCTGTTGAACTTGGCATATTCCTCGAGCTTCTCGAAATTGGGAACGATCAGGGCGGAGATGAACCTCTTTCTATCACCCAGGACGACGGCGTTGGAGATGTAGGAGTTGGTCTTGAGAAGGTTCTCGATGGGCTGGGGGGCGACATTCTTCCCGCCCGAGGTCACGATCAGGTCCTTTTTCCGATCGGTGATCACCAGGAAACCCTCTTCGTCCAGGTGACCGATGTCGCCGGTCTTGAACCAGCCGTCCTCGATCGCTTCCCTGGTCTCGGCTTCTTTTTTATAATACCCCTTCATGACATTGGGTCCCTTGGTCAGAATCTCGCCGTCGGGAGCGATCTTGAGCTCGATCCCGGGGATCGGTTTGCCGACCGTTCCGAACTTCAGATCCCGGAAAGTGTTCACGGCCAGCACCGGAGCGGTTTCGGTAAGGCCGTACCCCTCGAGGATGACGAGCCCGAGAGCATAAAAGAACTCGGCGATGTCCTTGGAGAGAGGAGCCCCGCCAGAAACAAAAAACCGGACTCGACCGCCCGTCCGCTCGATGATTTTTGAGAAAACGAGCCGGTGGGCGAGTTTCCGTTTGAATCGGAGAACCGGGGAGACGGGCTGTCGGCGGAGTTTTTTCCTGCCGTAGGCTTTTCCGACTCTTACGGCCCAGAAGAAGATCCTCTTTTTAAGAGCGGAGCTGGCCAGGACGTTGTCCATAACCTTGGAATAGATTTTTTCAAAGACCCGGGGGACGCTGACCATGATCTGGGGCCTGACTTCAAGGAGGTTTTCGGCGACGGTTTCCAAACTCTCGGCGAAAGCAATCGTGCAGCCCCGATAAACGTAGGTGAACATGACCATCCTCTCCAGGACGTGAGAGAGAGGTAGAAAAGAAAGGACGGTATCGCGGTCGGAAAAATCGATGATCTGGGCGGCCGTTTTGACATTGCTCAGAAAATTGCGGTGGGTCAGAACGACTCCCTTGGGTATCCCCGTCGTGCCCGACGTATAGATGATCGAGGCGTCGTCATCTTGATTCAGGGCCAGAACCATCTTTTCAAAGAGCCCCGGCTCCGTCGCGGCCATCGCCTTTCCTTTGTCGAGGACCTGGGAGTAGGTCAAAACGCCCTCGGGCGCCTCCTCCCCAAGGGTGATAAAGTGGCGCACCTTCGCGAGGTCCTGCCTCACCGTCTTGATCTTCTCCCACTGAGTGGAGTTCGAATAGACAACGATTTGAGCGTCACAATTATCCACGATGTATCTGACTTGGTCGGGCATAAGCGTCGTATAGATGGGGACGGTGATGCCTCCGGCGCACAGGTTGGCGTAGTCAACAGTCACCCACTCCGGCCTATTTTCGGACAGGATGACCAGCTTATCCCCCTTCTGAAGTCCGAGCGCCCGGAGACCGAAACAAAGGAATTTCACCTCATCGGCGAATTCGGCCATGGAAATCGGGATATACTTCCCTTCTTTTTTATTAAGCAAAAACTCACTTTTCGGGAATGATTTGATCGAATTGAGGAGCGATTGGCCAAGAGTTTCAATCATTTTTCCCTCCTCCCAAAGTGGCCCCATTGTAGAATTGAAAATATTTCTTTGTCAAGGGAAACCAAGAAACGGGTTAGGAGTAAGGGGCGAGGGGTAAGAGGTTTTAACGATGTTCTTACCGCTTGCTCCTTACCATTTACCCCTAACTGTTTTTTTCGTCTTGTGGGATGGTTTTAGCTTTCCAAAACTTTGGCGACTGAGCAGACCCGATCTTTCTCATCCAAATTGATGATGCGCACACCCTGGGTGGCCCGGCCGACCGACCTGAACTGAGTCGTCTTGATGCGGATCACTTTGCCTTCCTGGGTGATAATCAGGAGTTCCTCTTCTTGGATTCCGACCACGGCCAGCGCGTTTCCTATCCTTGCATTCACCCGGAGGTTGAGGACTCCCTGGCCTCCTCTTCTGTGCCGCGGATATTGTTCGACGGCCGTCTTTTTTCCGTAACCTCTCTCGCTCGCGGTGAAAACAAATTTGTCGTCGGGCCTGATCACGATCATCCCGATGACGGCGTCCTTGGGCTTGAGGCGGACGGCCTTGACCCCCGCCGCCTGGCGTCCCATGGGACGGATTTCGCTCTCTTTGAACCGGATCGCCCGGCCGAGCTTGGTGCCGATGATAATATCGTTTTTGCCGTCGGTCAGTTTGGCCATGAACAGAGCCGACTTCGGCCGGAGGGACATGGCCAGGATGCCTCCCCGGCGGACATTCCTAAACTCGCTGAGCCGGGTTTTCTTGATCAACCCGTTCGTGGCCAACATAACGATATTCTGGTCTTCCCGGAATTCCTTGACGGCCACGATCGATCGGACCTTCTCCTCCGGGTTGAACTCGATCAGATTGGCGATCGCTTTACCCCGGCCGGCCGGCCCGACGTCCGGGACATCCAGGGCTTTGAGCCAATAGAGCCGTCCCAGATTGCTGAAAACGAGAAGATAGCTGTGAGTGGAACCGATGAAGATGTTTTCTACGACATCCTCGGCTTTCATCTCGATGCCCCTGCGGCCCTTGCCGCCCCTGCTCTGGAAGTGATAGGCAGTGAGGGAAGTCCGCTTGATATACCCCGACGAGGTGTAGACGACAGCTACGTCCTCTTCTTTGATCAGGTCTTCGGGGCGGAGGTCGGAGACGGTCTCGTCACGGATCTCGGTGCGCCGCTCGTCCCCGTACTCCTCTTTGATCTGTTTCAGCTCGTCGACGATGATCTCCTGGATGAGCTGGTCCGAGCCCAGGATCTTGCGGAGCTTAACGATGAGGGCCTTGACCTCCTTGTACTCCTGGATGACCTTATCCCTCTCCAGCCGGGTCAGCTTCTGGAGCTGCATCTCCAGGATGGCCTGGGCCTGGATGGGAGAAAGCTTGAAACGCTCGATCAAGCCGTTGCGCGCCTCCTCGACGCTCCGGGAGGAACGGATGAGCTTGATGATGGCGTCGAGGTGGTCCAGGGCGATGGTCAGACCCTCCAGGATGTGGGCCCGGTGCTCGGCCTTCTTGAGGTCGAACCGCGTCCGCCGGCGGATGACATCCTGGCGGTGGGAGATGAAGTACTTCATGATGTCGATGAGGTTGAGAGTCTTGGGCTGCTTTTCGACGATGGCCAGCATGGTGATACCGAATGACGTCTGGAGAGAAGTGTGCTTATAGAGGTTATTGAGAACGATCTCGGGCAGATCCCCCTTCTTCACCTCTACGACCATCCGGATCCCTTCTCGGTCGGATTCGTCGCGGATGTCGGCGATGCCCTCCAGTTTTTTATCGTTGACCAGATCGGCGATGACTTCGAGCAGCCTGGACTTATTGACCGCATAGGGAATCTCGGTGACCACGATCCGGTCCCTCTCTCCCTTGTCCCCGCGCTCGATGACTGTCTTGGCGCGCAAGCTGATGATGCCCTTGCCTTCTCTGTAGGCGTCACGAATCCCCTGCTTGTTGAAGATGTATCCTCCCGTCGGAAAATCCGGACCGGGGATGAATTCCATGATCTTGTCGAGGCTCGCGTTCGGATGCTGGATGAGATAGATGAGTCCGTCGATGACTTCGCTCAGGTTGTGGGGCGGGATGTTGGTCGCCATCCCAACGGCGATCCCGGAACCGCCGTTGACCAGAAGGTTGGGGAACTTGGCCGGCAGGACCTCCGGCATGGTCAGGCTCTCATCGTAATTGGGGACGAAATTGACAGTGTCCTTTTCGATGTCCGCGAGCAGCTCGCCGGCCAGCTTGGACATCCGGACCTCGGTATAGCGCATGGCCGCCGGCGGATCACCGTCGACGGAACCGAAGTTGCCCTGACCGTCGACCAGGAGGTAACGCAGACTGAAGTCCTGGGCCATCCGGACCAGCGTGTCATAAACGGCCTGGTCACCGTGAGGATGGAACTTGCCGATGACGTCGCCGACGATGCGGGCCGACTTCTTGTACGGCTTGTTGTGGGTCGTCCCCGATTCGTACATAGCGTAGAGGACTCGGCGGTGGACGGGCTTGAGCCCGTCCTTGATATCGGGGATGGCGCGGCCGATGATGACGCTCATGGCGTAATCGAGGTAGGACTTCTTCATTTCCTCCTCGAGACTCACGACCGAGAGGTCGGCCGCGGCGGGAGGAGGGGCGGGTTTCTCGTCCGTCTGAGGCTTGTTGTCTTTCTCGTCGACCGGGGCGGGCTCGTCTTTTTTGTCTTTTTTTTCTTTGACCATCTTATGAACTGATCATCGCTTCCTAGATATCCAGGTTCTGGGCCATCAGGGCATTGCTTTCGATGAACTCCCGGCGCTGCTCGACTTCATCTCCCATCAGGATCGAGAACACCTTGTCCGCTTCGACGGCGTCCTGAACCGAAACCTTGAGCAGGGCCCGGTTCTCGGGGTTCATCGTTGTCTCCCAGAGTTGTTCCGGGGCCATCTCCCCCAGCCCCTTGTACCTTTGGATGGAAACTCCCTTCTTCCCCTTCTCGACGAGATATTCGAGCAGCTTGTTCTCGTTTTCGAGCGTCACCGTCTCGGAGTCGCTGATGACTTCATAGGGCGGCCGGAACTCTTCGAGCTCTTTCACGATCCGGAACAGGTTCTTGTATTCCGTCGAGTTGATCAAATCCAGGTTGATCCTGGAGGTGAGGGACATGCCGTTGATCTGGAACTTGGCGGCGATCTCATAGGAACCGTACTCTTCGTCCTGGGTGAGTTGGGTGCTCAGGCCCTTCTGCTCGATGAGGGCCTGGATCCTCTTCATGTTCTTTTTGTTCTGGAGGAACTCGAGGTCGGCCACCCCCTCCTTGATCAGGAGCTCGACCATGAAAAACGGGTAGCACTTCCGTTCCAGGAATTGGATGAAATTTTTTTTCTGAATGATCCGCAGGAAAAACTTCCGGAACTTCTCCCCCTCGAAGACCTCCTTGTGACCCTTGACCCTGACCTTGAATTCTTCCGAGATCTTCCGGTTCATCCATTTCTCGTAGGCCCTTTCTTCTTTGAGGTAGAGGACCTCACGGCCGCGGCTGATCTTATAGAGGGGCGGCTGGGCGATATAAAGATGACCATGCTCGATCAGCAGCTTCATCTGCCGGAAGAAGAAGGTCATGAGCAGGGTCCGGATGTGCGATCCGTCGACGTCGGCGTCGGTCATGATGATGACCTTGTGGTAGCGGAGCTTCTCTAGGTTAAAGTCGGATTGCTCGGCCCCGGTTCCGAGAGCGGCGATCATCATCCCGATCTCTTCGCTCTTGAAGATCTTTTCCGGTGTCGCTTTCTCGACGTTGAGGATCTTGCCTTTGAGGGGCAGGATGGCCTGGAACCGGCGGTCGCGGCCCTGTTTGGCGGAGCCGCCTGCCGAATCGCCCTCGACGATGAAGATCTCGGCCTCGGCCGGATCCCGCTCCTGGCAGTCGGCGAGCTTGCCGGGGAGCGAGGTCGACTCGAGGACGCTCTTCCGACGGGCCAGTTCCCTGGCCTTGCGGGCGGCTTCCCGGGCATGGGCCGCGTCCAAGGCTTTCGTGACGACGCGCTTGGCGTTTGTCGGGTTCTCTTCGAGGTAGGCCGTGAGCTGCTCATTGACCAGAGATTCGACGATACCCTTGACCTCGGAGTTTCCCAGCTTGGTCTTGGTCTGGCCCTCGAACTGGGGATCCTTCATCTTGATGCTGAGGACGGCGCACAGCCCCTCGCGGGTGTCGTCCCCGGAGATGCCGCCGGCGGAGAGGTCCTTAAAAAGGTTGTGGGCGACAGCGTAGTTATTGATGCAACGGGTCAGGGCCGCCTTGAAGCCGATGAGATGAGTGCCGCCTTCGGTCGTGTTGATGTTGTTGACGAAGGTGAAGATGGTCTCGGCGTAGCCGGAATTGTACTGGAAGGCGAGCTCGACCTGGATGTCATCCTTCTGGGACTCGAAATAGACCGGCCGTGGGTTGAGGACATTCTTGTTCTGGTTGAGGTATTGGACAAACTCCAGGATGCCCCCTTTGTACTGAAACTCGTGGGATTTGTTTGTCCGCTCGTCCAGGATGGTGATCTTCAGCCCTCTGTTCAAGAAAGAGAGTTCCCGCATCCGTTGGGTCAGGACCTCGAAGTTGAATTCGGTCGAGTCGAAGATCTCGTCGTCCGGCCAGAAAGTTATCTTGGTGCCGGTTTTCTTTGTCTTCCCGACCAGCTTGAGCTTCGTGACGGGATTGCCGCGCTCGTAGCTCTGGGTATAGATCCCGCCATCCCGCTTGACCTCGAGGTCAAGCCGCTTGGACAAGGCGTTGACGACGGAGACGCCGACGCCGTGAAGACCGCCCGATACCTTGTAGGTTTTGTCGTCGAACTTCCCACCCGCGTGAAGCATGGTCATAACGACCTCGGCGGCCGACTTCTTCTCTTTCTTGTGCATCTCGACCGGAATCCCCCGGCCGTTATCGATCACGGTGACGGAATCGTCGACGTGGATGACGACATCGATCTGGTTGCAGTAGCCAGCCAGGGCTTCGTCGATGCTGTTGTCAACGACCTCGTAAACCAGGTGGTGAAGTCCCTCCGGTCCCGTGCTCCCCACATACATCGCCGGCCGCTTGCGGACGGCTTCCAGGCCCTTCAGGACCTTGATGCTCTCTGCGGTATATTTTTTTTCTTTCATCTTCGTTTTTTTATAAAAAACGGAAGGGTTATTGAGGCAGGAACGTCGCATAACCCAGTGGGCATTTTCAGGCTTCTATTTTACTCAAAATGCTGTCCCAAGTAAAGGAAAAACAAGCTTTTTTTTAAGAAAATTAGACCCCTCCTTCGGTCCTCTGCTGTCGCCTTCGCCGGCTTTTAAGTTATTGAAATATTGCAAGATAACAGGATAGACCGGCTCCCGACCTGTCTTCATCTAAAAAGACGAGCCCGGGCCGGAATTCGTCTCAAAATAACTGTGAGTTAATGGCTTTGAAAAACCGCGGGCGTTGGGGTATAATCGGGGCCAGGAACAAGACATGCCGGCCAATCTTCCGCCTCAATACCTCGAGGTCGAGAGGAAGCTCAAAACCGCTCGGACAGCCCAGGAGAAGATCTCCATATACGAAGAGCTCTTGGCCATGATCCCCAAGCACAAGGGCACGGAAAAGCTCCAGGCCCTGATGAAGACGAAGGTTGCCAAGCTCAAAGAAGAGATGCAGCGTCAGCCCGCCATGGCCAGGCGCGGGTCGAGTTTTCATATAGAAAAATCGGGGGCCGGACAGGTCATCGTCGTCGGTCCCCCCAATTCCGGAAAATCCCTTTTGATCAAGGCCCTGACCGGGGTCGAAGTCGAGGTGGGAGATTATCCCTTTACGACCAGGTTTCCCGCCCCCTTCATGATGCCCTATGAAAACATCCGCATCCAACTCATCGACACACCTCCCATAACGCCCGATTATATGGAGACCTGGCTCCCCGAGATCATCAAAGTCAGCGATGGACTGCTTTTTGTCGCCGACCTCCAGGACCCCAATTGCGCGGCCGCCTCGGAGGTAGTTGTCTCGAGACTCCGGGAAAAAAAGATCGAACTTGTACCTGAACACCACCTTATTCCGCCGGAGAAATTCCCGTTTCTGAAGAAGACCCTGCTCGTGGCCAACAAGAACGACACCCCCTCGGCAGCCGAGAACGTCGAGGAGCTGAGACTTTTTTATGGCCCCCATTTGAAGGTCGTTCCGGTATCGGCCAAGGCAGGCAACGGAATCGGTGAGCTCAGGAAGGACGTCTTTGCCCTCCTCCAGATCGTCCGTGTCTACAGCAAGGTCCCGGGGAAGAAGGCCGACCTTCGGGACCCATTCGCCCTGAAGATGGGAAGCACGGTCATGGACATGGCCCGGGCGGTCCACAAAGACTTCTTCCAGAATCTTAGCTTCGCCCGGATCTGGAACGAAAACGGTTTCGAGGGGCAGCGCGTGATCCGTGATCACGTCTTGCAGGACGGAGATATCGTCGAACTGCACATATAACAGTGAGCAGTGAGCTGTGAGCACTGAGCCGTGAACAATCAAAAATACGAATAAACCTTTTTCACTTCAGAGAAGAAAATCAGGACTTTGCTTACCATCTTGGGCTCACGGTTGACCGATCACAGTTTATGCGAGACGTACGAGTCAGGGGGGATAGGCGCTATCCTCAGGTGTTAATCTTGATCACTGCTCAGCGCTCACAGCTCACTGCTCACTGTTTCTGAAATTGAGCGTTGGTGCATTGGCCATGTCAAGCACGGAAATGAAAAGGAGCTGGGTCAAATCTTCCATGATCTCAGGGGTAATGGTATCGATGTTATCCTTGGTGATGTGATAATAGGACGTCGAGCCGTAGGCGCTGAAGGAGAGCGTCGGGACGCCCTTCCACATAAAACGGGCGGCGTCAAGCCGCGGCCGGGCGATATTGGCAAAGTAGGAAGGGGCGATTATGTCGTGGACGTACTTTTTGTTCGCCCTCTCGAAAAAGTCCCAAAATGCAGGATAGTTTTTGGCCGCCAGGGCGTTCAGCTTGTCTCCGCAGCCGACTCCGTCCATGTTGACGAAGCCGATCGTCTTTTCCAGGGGAACAGCGGGGTGTTCGAGGTAATACTCGGATCCGTGGACCGCCTGCTCTTCGGCCCCGAAGAGGATGAACATGATGGAACGGCGGGGCTTGACGGCGCACCTGGTCAGCGCATCGGCAACGCCGAGCGTCACCGCCACGGCTGAGTTGTTGTCGTTGGCGCCCGGCATGATCTCATAGCAGCGGCCGAGCCCATCGAGATGCCCGCCCACGATGATCACGTCGTCCTTGAGTTTCGGGTCCGAACCCTCGAGGAGACCGATGACATTGTAGCCGACTCCGTCCGGATGATGCTCGGTCACATTTTTCAAGGTAAAGAGTTTCCCGGTGGCGAATGACTGAGGCGTCAATGTCCTGGCGATTTTCTGGATGACCTCACCGTGCTTCCGGTCGGTTCCGGCGAAAATATCATTGATCACGGCGTCCCCGACATGGGTAACGACGAAGCCCTCCCGGTACGAATTGTTGGGATTGGCGAGCGGACCGTAATTGTAAAGCATCCCCTTGGCACCGTGGGAGGCCGCATTCTCGAGCTTGTACTGGTGGAAGGAGTAAGGGCGCCATTTTTTGAACAGCTCCGGTTTGTCGTCCGGAGAGACGGGGACCTCCCTTTCCATGAGGACAATCTTGCCCTTGACGTCCATTCCCTTATATTCATCGTATCCCAACTCAGGAGCCGTGATGCCGTAGCCGACGTAAACGACGGGGGCAGTCACTTCCCCCGAGCCCGAGGTCGAGCCGGGAATGAATTCATCCTCATAGCGGTAGTATTTCTTGATGGCGTCCTTTTTCAGGGGAAAATTAAGCCCGGCCTCACATCCTTTGAAGATAAGAGTATAGGGATTAGGAAAGGCCTGAAAATAGGTGCCCTGGTCGCCGGCCGGCCTGATCCCCCATTTCTTGTACAAGGAGACCGCCCATTCGGCGCTCATCTTGTATTCGGGAGTCCCGGTCAATCTCCCGGCGTACTTGTCGGAGCTCAGTTCGCGGACATATTCGAGCAGAGGATGGCTGGAAATAGAATGAAATGTCTCCAGGATCTTTTCTTCATCGGTGAGCTTTGCGGCTTGCTCCTGGGCGGGCAAAGAGATCGCTGCCAAAAAGACAATCAGAATGAATCTGATGAAAAAGGACTTCGTTCTTATCATTTTCGCCTCCTCCTATCTTCCCGGTATGTTATAAGAAAAAAAGGGCCGGGGCAACCCATGGAACTCTGCATATGCTTTTTCCGTAATTAGATATAAAATGTACGACTGTGTTCGGAATCGGCACTGGTGCGAAGGCCAAATCTCATCCCTCCAAAGGAGGTCCAATGGCTCGTAGGAATCCAAAACTTGGTTTCTTTTTGTTCTTGGGGCTCACCCTCGTCGTCTCCTTCTCCCCGCTCAGCTCCCAAGACGACCTTCATCGGGTCTGGGCCATCAAAGATGCGAAACTCATGACGCTGACCGGCCCGCCGATCGAGAAGGGCACGATCATCATCCGAAACGGACTCATCGAAGCCGTTGGCGCCAACCTCGCGGTTCCGCCCGACGCCGAAGTCATCGACGGCAGCAAACTCAACGTCTATCCGGGCTTTATAGACGGCCTGGGTCAGGCTCTTCTCAAATTCCCTGAAGAAAAGTTCGATACCTCCAAGATCTACACGGGCGAATACACCGACAAAGACAAAGGGATCACGCCGGACCTAAGGGCTTATGATTTTATTAACCTCGGCAAAGCAACCTTGGAGAAGTATTACAAGTCCGGCTTCACCGCGGCTCAGGCGATTCCAGATCGGGGGATTCTGACCGGCCAGGCGTCGATCTTCTGCCTGGACGACGCCGACAAAAACAAATCGCTGCTCCTCAAAGACGACTGCCTGGGAATCGGCTTCAATTCCCCAGGCCTGATGGTCTACCCGAGCTCGCTCATGGGAGTCTACGCGTTTCTCAAGCAGGTTTTGGCTGATGCCCTCTTTTTTGACCTGAACAAGGGCCGTTGGCTCAAGGAGATGAAGGGCCTCAGCCGGCCTTCCTATAATTCATATTATGAGACTCTCTCCGATTACATCTCCGGAAAGAAGCCGGTCATCTTTTTCTGCCGCAACCAACATGATATCCGCCGCTCGCTCGCCCTGGCCGAAGACTATAAGCTCAATTTCTTCATCTGCGACTTGGGCAACGAGGCCTTCGAGGTCATCCCCGAGCTCAAGGCGGCTAAGGCCCGGCTCCTCTGCACGGTCGCTTTCAAGGCCCCGGGCACGAGCCTTTTCTCGCAGCAGGGAAAAGAGGGACGGGAAAAAGCGGAAAAAGAAATTTACCCCAAGAACCCGGCTAAGCTGGCCGAAGCCGGGATCCCCTTTGCCTTCTCTTCTCTCGGGACAGACGACCCCAAGACATTCTCCGACGGCATTCTCAAGGCGATCGAAGCCGGGCTACCGAAAGATAAGGCCGTGGCCGCGCTGACCACAATCCCGGCCTCCTTTTTTGGTGTTGATCGGGCCCTGGGAACCCTCGAAGCGGGGAAAATCGCCAACCTCGTTTTGGCTGAGGGCGAACTCCTGGTCAAAGATGCAAAAGTGAAGACGGCCTTTGTGGATGGAAAAAAGTTCGACCTCAAAGAAGCCAAAACCAAAGAGGGTGAAAAGCCAACCGTCAATGTGTCCGGCCGCTGGGAACTGTCCATGGAAGGGGGAATGGCCATGAAGATGACGATTGATTTTTCTCAGGAAGAAGCGGCCCTCTCCGGAAAAATGACGACTCCCTTCGGGGTCTTTGATTTCACCGGCGGCTCGGTTTCGGGAAACGACGTCTACTTCGAGATGAACATCGCCGTCGGCGGACAACAGCTCGACCTCTACATCTCAGCCACGGTCACGGGCGATACGATGCGCGGGACTGTCGTCCAGGGGAGCTACGGTTCCACGGAGTTCACGGCCAAACGGATCCCGGGATAGGAGCAATGCCATGAACATGAACACAAAAACTTTACTGCTGATCGGACTCCTCGCCTTGGGGCAATCTTCCTTCTCAGCGCCAGCCGAGAAACAGCTTCTCCTCAAGAACGGGAACATCATCACCGTCAGCGGAGAGAATTTCGCCGGAGGCGACATCCTTATCCAGGGGAACAAGATTCTCAAGGTCGGGAAGGGCCTCGCCGCTGGTCCGGAAGCCGAAGTCATCGATCTCAGCGGAAAATGGGTGATGCCCGGAATCATCGATTCTCACTCCCATATCGCCATCGAGGGCGACGTCAACGAGATGGGAGACGCCATCACCTCGGAGGTCGACGTTAGGGATGTGATCAACCCCGAGGATCTCATGATCTACTATGCGCTGACCGGAGGCGTGACCAGCATCCACACCATGCACGGATCGGCTAACCCGATCGGCGGCAAAGGGATCGTCCTCAAGATGCGCTGGGGGAAAAGCGCACGGGAATTGATCTTCGAGGGCGCTCCCTTGACCAGCAAGTGGGCCCTGGGGGAAAACCCCAAACAATCGGGCTTCCAGGCTGGCGGGAAAGCCCGCTACCCCAAGTCACGAATGGGGGTGGAAGAGTCCATCCGCAGAGAGTTCGAGCTGGCCAAGGATTACATGCGGGCATGGGACGATTACGCTAAAAAACTGAAGACGAGCCAGGAGAGCAAGGGAAAGATCCCGGCACCCCTGCCGCCCAAAAAAGACTTCCGCCTCGAAGGGGTGGCCGACATTCTCAAGGGCAAACTCTGGGTGCGTTGCCACGCCTATCAATCCGAAGAAATGCTCTCCATCATGCGGATGTGCAAGGAGTACGGGGTCAAGCTCGTTTGTTTCGAACACGGCCTGGAGGGTTATCGCATCGCCGACGAGCTGGTGAAATACGGTGTTGCCATCTCCACATTCGCTGATGCCTGGGCCTACAAATGGGAAGCCTTCAACACCATGCCACACGCGGCCGCCCTGGCCGCTAAGAGAGGAGTGCTGGTAGCCCTCAGTTCCGATGACGCTGAGAGGATGCGGCACCTCTTCAACGAGGCTGCGAAAACCGTCCGCTTCGGCGGCCTCTCGGAAGCCGAGGCCATCAAGATGCTTACCATCAACCCGGCCAAGATCATGGGGATCGACGGCCGCGTCGGGACGATCGAGCCGGGGAAGGACGCCGACCTGGCCGTCTTCAACCGGCACCCGCTCGATTCCTTCACGGTTTGCCAGATGACATTGGTGGACGGAAAAGTCTATTTCGATCGGGCCAAGTATCTCGACGAGATGAAGAAAGCAGAAGAAGCGAAGAAGAAAAAAGAAGCGGAGTCAAAGACTCCCAAAGAAAAGAAAACGGGAGCGGAGGTCTGACCATGAAAAGAATCATTGTCATGTCTGTTGTCGCCGCAAGTCTGGTGGCGGCCGTCCTCCCGGCCCAAGATATTCCCCAGAGAATCTTGATCAAGAACGCAACCATCATTCCCGTGGCGGGAGACAAGATCGACCAGGGTAGCCTGCTCATCGAAAACGGAAAGATCAAAGCCCTGGGGATGGCCATTCCTGCCCCGGAAGGGGCCCAGGTCATCGACGCAGCGGGGATGTTCGTCTACCCCGGTTTCATCGATAGCTACAGCCACTTTGGTTTGGCGGAGATACGAGCCGTCGCCGCCACGGTTGATTTCCAGGAGATCGGAAGAGAAAACCCGGAGGTAAGAGTCGCCTGGGCGATCAATCCCCACTCGGTTCATTTCGGGACCGGCCGCGTCAACGGCACGACCTGCGCGCTGGTCGCTCCGGCCGGCGGGACTTTTCCCGGCCTCTCCGCGCTGGTGAAAATGGACGGCTGGACCTTCCCCGAGATGGCCGTCCGGGAGGTGGCCACCTCTTTCATCAACTTCCCCATGACCCCTCGACCGCCCAGTGGAGAAGCCGTCAGTGTTCAAAAAGAGACAAAGGAAGACGTCACCTCAAAGCTGGTCGATAAAATCAAAGAATACCTCGACGAAGCCCGCCGCTATCTCCAGCTCAAAAAACTGGCCGCCGGGAATCCGTCGGTCAAGCCCCCGGATTCCAATCCCAAGTATGAAGCGCTGGCTCCGGTCCTCGACGGGACCCTGCCGGTTATCATCTCGGTTGAAAAGGCCAAGGATATCGAGCTGGCCATAAAATTCGTCCAGGACCAGAAGATCAAGGCCATCTTCAGGGGTTGCGCCCAGGGATTCAAGGTGGCCGACAAGATCAAACAAGCAGGAATACCGGTCATCATCGACAGCCTCTACACTGGACCTTCTGACCCCGAAGACGGCTACGATGCTCCCTACCGGAATGTCGTCGAGCTCGCCAAGGCGGGGGTCGAGATCAGTTTTTCTTCGGGTGATGACCCCGGGCTGGGAAAGGACCTGACCTACCATGCGGCCAAAGCAGTCGCCTTCGGCCTCGATCACGACGCAGCCATAAAAGCTTTGACCATCAATCCGGCCAAAATCTTCGGAGTGGCCGATCGTCTCGGAAGCCTGGAGGTCGGGAAAGACGCCGACCTGCTCATCGCGGCCGGGGACCCTCTGGACATGAGAACCGATATCAAGCACATCTTCATCAACGGCCGACACATCGATATGGCAAACTGGTGGGAAGATCTTTACAACAAGTTCAAGGCGAGGCCGTTTGCTTTGTCTGTTCATTTCTGATATTCTGCTTTTCCCGATGACGAAAAACACTGAAGGAGCAAGCCATGATCAAAAAGATCCTTCCCCCAATTTTGGCCGCGGCCGTGTTGCTCGGAGTTTTTAGCATGGCCCAGGCGGCGAACCCCCAAATCGTTATGAAAACCAGCAAGGGCGACATCACGATCGAACTCTATGCGGATAAAGCGCCGATCAGCGTCAAGAATTTCCTATCTTACGTCGATGAAAAATTCTACGACGGAACGATCTATCACCGGGTTATCAAGGGCTTCATGATCCAGGGCGGCGGGTTCACGGCCGACATGCACCAGAAACCCACCAAGGCGGCGATCAAGAACGAAGCCGCCAACGGTCTGAAGAACCTCAAGGGCACGGTCGCCATGGCCAGGACGGGGGAGATCGACAGCGCCACCTCCCAGTTTTTTATCAACCACAAAGACAACGCCTTCTTGGATCATAAAGACGAAGCCGAGGGCTTCGGCTATTGTGTTTTCGGGAAGGTCGTGGCCGGAATGGAGGTTGTCGACGCCGTCGCCGAAGCACCCACCATGACCAAGGGCATGTACCGGGATGTGCCTCGCGAGACCGTCACCATCGTCTCGGTGCGGCGTGTCGAAAGCAAATAAGTCCGGCACAATTTTCGCGCTTGCCCATCTGATTCTGCTCATCGCCGTAGCCGTGTACGGTTTGATTTCCCTCATTCAGGGGAATGTCTTCCGATCTGTGTTCATCTTCGCGCTGCTCATCGGGTACTATTTCCTGGTCCTCCATCAAAACGTAAAAAAAGAGATTTCCCGAAAAAAAGACAAAAGAAAAACCGCTGACCCGTCACCAGTCAATCGTCACCCGAATCAAGGCTAAAAAGCCGCCCGGAAACCAAATAAGGAGACCGATATGAAACGGCCTTCCTGAGCGCCTACGCTTGGGCCGACCGATAGGTGGCTCTATAACGAATAGTGTGGTTGCGGGCTGGGCGAAGGCGTGAAGGGGCGCAATCGGCCGAAGCGACCATTGAAGGTTTAGCCATCCGGAGGCGCTTTTCGAGGGGCCCTTCTTCTTGGCATATGCTGAGTCTTTTTGATTTCTTCTGGGCAGGAGAGGATCAGGTCGCGGAGAGGGCCGTCTGAGTGACCGAGCGGGCACGGTTCCCCGACCGAAGGGAGAGGGAGAGCGAAGGAACGAAACGAGCAAGATTTCCTCGCCGGGGAAATCGCCGCGTGCCCTCGAGTGACCTGGTCTGAGCCTGCCCAGTTCCGCAGCCGCCGAGAAAGGCGCCGACGGAGCGGCGTTAAAAACCTGAATGGGAGAGAGGTCGATTGCGCCTGATAAAGTCACCGTCGTTCTTAGCACACTTTTCGTCACAGAGCCCCGATAGGGTTGATTTTTGGACCATTTAGGGGTATCTTGGAACGCGGATCGGGAAAAAAATGAAAATCGCCAAAGAAGGACTTCTGTTTATCCTTCCGAGTCTGGTGCCGGCTCTCATTTTTCTTTATCTTCACTGGTGGGTCGCCTCTGGTCTGTTTTTTGTCCTCTTTTTCTGCTTCCTGTTCTTTTTCCGCGACCCGCAGAGAGTGGGCCCCGGCGGAGAACAACTGCTGCTCGCCCCGGCCGATGGCAAAGTCGTTAGGCTGGAACTCGAGCGCTCTCATCCAGATTTGGCCGGCCCGGTGAGCATCGTCAGCATCTTCCTCTCTCTCTTCGATGTGCACATCACCAGGTCTCCCTTCTCCGGGACTGTCGAAAAGATAGATTACCAGCCCGGCCGATTTTTCCCCGCCTACAAAGACGAGGCGAGCACCCAGAATGAGAGCAACACGCTGCGCATCAGAGGACAGGCCGCGGTGGTCATCCTGAGACAGATCGTCGGCGTGGCCGCCCGCCGCATCAAGTGTTTCGTCCGGGAAGGGGAAAAAATCAACCGAGGACAAAAAATCGGCCTGATGTATTTCGGGTCCAGGGTGGATCTCTACCTCCCTCAAGAAGCCAGGCTCAGAATCCGCCTCAACGACAGGGTCAAGGCCGGCCAAACCATAATAGCTGAGGTTAAACAATGAAAAAAAATGTCGGAGAGATGTATCTTCTTCCCAGCTTGTTTTCGCTGACCAATCTCTTTTTTGGGTTCCTCAGCCTGACCTACAGCTTTCAAGGAAAATTCGCCAGAGCTGCGATCTTCATCATCATCGCCGCCGTGCTGGATGGGTTTGATGGAATTGTGGCCCGGGCCACCAAGGCGCATTCAGATTTTGGGACAGAGCTTGATTCCCTGGCCGACGCCGTTTCCTTCGGCGCCGCTCCGGCCCTGCTTCTCTATTTCTGGGGTCTCCGGATCGCCAGACCGGCCGGGCTCTTCTTCAGCTTCATCTATCTGGCCGCCGGAATCCTTCGCCTGGCCCGGTACAACATCCGGACCAAGTCCCAGACGGACCGGAAGCATTACACGGGGCTGACCATCCCTTCGGCCGCGATGTTCATGTCGTCCGTCGTTCTCCTCTTTCCGCAACCTCTCTATTCCAGGCCCATGGCGTTTCTCCTGGCGTTGCTTGCACTCCTCATCGCCAGCTGCATGGTCAGCACCATGAAATACAGGAATTTTATGAACTTCAAGGCTCACCAGAGGATCGACATCCGGACGGCCCTGGTCCTGGCCATTCTGGTCAGCGCCTTTGTCTTTTATCCCAAGTTCTTTCTTATCTCTTTTTTCTCGATCAACGTCCTCTCCGGCCCGGTCCAGTCTGTTTTCGGCCGACTGAAAAAAAAGGGACTGAAGAAATACAGGCCCAAGGCTGTTGCTTCCTAAACGACAGCTCTTCTTGTCTTCGAGGTTCGATAGCTTCTGCGGCCAGAACTGCGAGCGCTAAGACTTGACCAAAAGAACGCTCCGGAAGCCCAGGAATCGAAGGGCCGTTATTTTACTCGCAGCCGGCTTCGTCATCATCAGCATCGTCTTCGCCTTCGTCCTCGTCCGGAGAAATTTACCCAGGAAGGGAGGCGAGAACAAAGAGAAGCCCATCTCTTCCCCAGTTCCCGACTTGGCTGTCGCTCCTCAAGCTCCACGGGAAGCTTTCCGGGTTCACAAAGAGGTCGTGAGAAGAGGCCAGAGGTTGGCTGATGTCCTGAAAAAACATAATTTTACAGCCGCGGAGATCCAGCGTCTGAGGGAGGAAATCAAGGCCGTCTATGACCTCCGCAAGATCGTGGCCGGGAAGGAGATCCGCCTCTTGACGACGGCCGAAGGAGAATTCCGAGCGCTCGAGTACGACATCGATGGGGAGAAGTATCTCCGAGTCGAAACCCGGGAGGGCGGATACCGGGGGGAAATAAAGTTTTTCCCGTTTGAGACCAAACTCGCCTTGATCTGGGCAAAGATCGACGACAATCCTATCGCCGCTGTCGAATCCGCGAAGGAAGGAGATCGGCTGGCCCTCGAGATGGCGAACCTGTTCGCCTGGGACATTGATTTTTACGCCGACCTACGTCGGGGAGATACCTTCAAACTGCTTTTCGAAAAGAACTACCTGAACGGGGAGTTCTCTGGGTACGGGGACATTCTCGCCGCGGAGTTCGTCAACCAAGGCAAGGTCTTCCAGGCGTTCCGCTTCGTCTACACCGATACCAATAAATCGGATCACTTCGACGCCCAGGGCAACTCCCTGAGGAAGGAATTCATGAAATCGCCGCTCAAATATGCCCGCATCACGTCCCGGTTCAGTTTTCACAGGCTCCATCCCATCCACAAGGTCTACCGGGCCCACTACGGTGTCGACTACGGCGCGCCCATCGGCACCCCGGTCCAGGCCACGGCGGAAGGAACGGTCGTGCTCGCCGATTGGAATGGCGCTTCAGGGAGGATGGTGAAGGTGCGGCACAGGAACGGCTATGAGACGATGTACCTTCATCTGAGCGGAGTCGCGGTCCAGTCGGGTCAAAAGGTCACAGGCGGGCAGGTCATCGGCTACGTAGGTTCGTCTGGTGAATCAACCGGACCGCATCTCGATTACAGGATCCAGTATCACGGGAGCTATGTCAATCCTCTGGGTTGGAGGTTCAAACCGGTCGAACCCCTCAGACCGGAATTCAAAGAACGGTACACCGCGCAAGTAGAATTTTATCAGAGGATTCTCGACTCTCCCCTGGATTTTTTTCAGAGGTTGACTAATTGCCTTTTTTAGTCGTGCTTCCGCTGTGAGAGGAACCTGAACTCGCCGCCGACCGGGCTCCCGACGCATGCTGACCGGAGGATGCGTTCGCAGAATTAGATGAGAGAGAGCCGCCGCCGAAGAAGCCCCCCCCGCTAAAAGCCGAACCGGAAGATCTGTGGACAGAGACATTGGTCGAAGACAATCCCAGTTGCGGACAGCGAATCTCATTGACCCGGCTTGAATATCTGATCTCCACCCCCAATCTCAAGGCCTCTTTGACGTCAGGATTCCAATCTCGAAAGCGGAACGCGGGTGTGGGGAGAAAGGATCTCGAAACCGGGCTCAAGTCCCTCGGCGGAGTGGCGATCCTCTGGGAGGGTTGCGGCCGGGACAAATTCATCGAGTCGGCCGATTTAGAAGAACCGCTCCTCAACTCCCAGGCCGCCCGCTGGCCCGCATTGAAGGAAGCCGACGTGACCGTCCAAGGCTTCCCGGCGAGTGACTCGTTGATCTTAGAGAGATGATCAGCCCGGATGAAGGCTTGTGGATCCCTCGTGGCTCTCAGGTTGTTTCCCCTGGCCATAACCAACTGATGAGGAACGTTCTTCAAAGAACCGAGGGCCCGGCTATCTCCCTTCTTCAAGGCCGCGATAACGTCCTTATAGACGCCCTTCAATTGCTTCGGCAGAGGATAAGGGAGCTGTCCCGCGGGCTTTTTTAGCTGGTCTTTACGCACCTTTGTTATAGATTGCCCGGAAGGCGGAAACGTATTGATCCCAGGAACCCAGTTGTAATACCATCCGCCCGCGCCAAAGGACCAAAGTGAACCCATAAAACCATCGCCCCAGAAATTATCATAATAGTACCAATCCCAGAGGCTCCAGGGACGCCAGGTGTAGAATCCCATGAAAAAGTCCCACGTCGCCCAGGCGGAGGCAAACAAAGATCCGGGCAGCCAGACCCAACCGAGCTTTTTGTCCCATTGCCAGATCCCGAGGTGATAGGGAACCCATCCCCAGGCTTCCCCAGGCACCCAGAAGAGCTGATCGTTGACGGACGTCCAGTTGCCGTAAATGTAAGGCTGCCACGTCCCACCGGGATAGTTTTGATTATAGTATGGCCTCCAGACATAACCGTAAAGGTCGTCCCAGAGCCATTCTCCGTACATATCCCCATACTTCCGGGCGAACTCAAAAACGGCGGGGGAAAGCGTCTGGACGGGCTTCGGCAAGGCATTCTGTCCCATGTGCAGCTTTTCAAAGTCGTCGTTAATCGCCTTGTTCCACAGTGCGAAATCATCGTTCTCGGCAGCGGCAACGGGCATGAACTTGTTATCTTTAGAGACGAGGGCGCCCTGCATCTGGCCGACTTTTTTCTCCTGGACTCGGTTTTCCCCCGCGCCGAAGAGGACGTACGCATCCCCGTGACTGACCTGGATGGCGGTCGCTCCGTCGTCAGAAGCCCGGATCATGGCCAGGGTATTGTGCTTCATTTTGATAGCCGAGTTGGGAGTGATGACCTGGAACATCTCCATGGAATTATACTGTTTGTACATGACGTAGATCTGACCCTTGAGAAGCTGGAGGTTGGACATTTTTTTCAGCGTACTCAAGCTCTGGGCAAGGATCGTTTCGATCTTCAATTCCGTGTTCAGATCAAACCTGATGATCGTTCCGGTATCGAACTGGATTTCGCAGCGTCGGACGTCAGAGGTCCGGATGGTATCGCCGGGTGCGAGCGGGAAATTGACGACCGCGATCTCCGGTGCGCCATCCCCTTCCCTGAGAACGATAGGGTCCTTGCCGTCATTCCGGATGTCCGCGAAACTGACATGGCCGAAGTAGAATTCTTTCGGGCCGTTGACGACCTGATAATGAGAATTTGGCAAGATCGGACCGGGAAAAAGAAAGCACAGGACCAAGAACCCCAAAACCCAATACCCCTTTTGCCTCATGTGTCCTCTCCTTCGCTAATTGCCCTTTACACTAAAGCCAGCAGCATATTTCGTGCCATTTATCAACAGGTTACATCTCGTGCCGACGGCTGTCAACTCGTCCTCCGAAAGGGACGTATGTCCACAGGCACGGCGAAATCGAATTCCGGGGATCGTTGCTGTTTTTTGCAGAGTATCTTATAATTCTGCTAATGCAGCCCAACAAAGCCCGCCCTGGAAGGTTGTTAGCTTGGGTGGGAATTTCATGCTTGATCGTTTCTTTCTGGAGCTGCCGGACGGGGGGGCAGGCCGACCAGACTCGGCCGAACATCATCATCCTCCTCATCGACGCCCTTCGCGCGGACAGCCTCCATGATTACGGTAACCCCCGCGACACGAACCCATTCCTGGCGGAATTCGGCCGGAAGGGAGTCCGTTTTACAAATGCCCACGCGCATTCCAGCAATACGTTGCTTTCCGTAGCCTCTCTCTTCAGTGGACTCATTCCTCCGGTGAACGGCGTCCGCAGGGCTGCCTTAGTCCCGAAAAAAGAGAAAATCCAATCGGATCAACTCGCCTTATCTCTAACGACTGTGGCGGAGGTTCTCAAGCAGAGGAAATATTCCACGGCCGCGTTTGTCAGCAATCCCCATCTTCAAGTCTTCTCCGGTTTGTCCCAAGGCTTTCAGGATTACAGATATATTTCCGGGCCAAAGGTAAGAGCCACCGAACTCAACGCGGCCCTCCTGGACTGGTTGAAAACGGCGCACCGCAAGCCCTTTTTTGTCTATGTCCATTATATGGATGTGCATATGCCGTATCGTCCGCCTGATGCATACCGATTTCTCTATTCCAACGACAAAAAAGAGGAGCCGATTTCGAGCATGGGCTTCTGGCGCGGGCCTATCTCCAGCCGGCGCATCAAACACTCAAGGGCTGTCTATGAGGCCCAGATCAACTATTGGGACGATTGTTTCCGGGCCTTGGTCGGTGACATGAAAAAAGGCGGCTGGCTGGAGAATACTGTGTTCATCATTCTGGCCGATCACGGGGAGGAGTTCTATGACCACGGCGGTTTCGGCCACACTTTTACTTTGTACGAAGAGGTGCTTCATATCCCCCTCTACATTGTCCATGGGGATCATCTGGCTCCCGGGCAAACGCGGCAAGACCTTGTCCAGATTGTCGATCTCTTTCCCACCATAGGCTATTTTTCGGGAAGCAATCTTTCCCGCCTGAATCTGAACGGCCAAAATCTCTTTCCGGCTCAGCCACATGAAGACCGCACTGTCCGCCTCCATTATGCGGAGACCCATCCGGGCATAGCTCCCCGCTGCGTTGAAACGCCGGGCGCCAAGCTTATCTTCAACGCCCGAAGGAAGAGCTACGAGTTCTATGATCTCCTTCAGGACCCGCAGGAACAAAAGAACCTTTATGGCCAAAATCCTCCTCTTTATGAACATCTAAAATCCAAATTGCACCAGATCCTCTCCCTTTCTCAATCCAGCCCCAAAAGGCGGACCAAAGAATTGGATCAGAAAACGATCGAGCTGCTCAAAAGTCTCGGATACATAAAATAAGGAGGATTCAATGAAAATCACTCTCAGTGTCTTGAAAGCCGACATCGGAAGCATCGGCGGGCACATCAAACCGAGTGAAGCGCTCTTAAATGAAGTCAAGGGGTATGTCCGGTCCAACAGTCCGGGCCTGGTGATCGATTCTTATATCGGCACGGCCGGGGACGATATCGCCATTCTGTGCACTCATGAGAGGGGGGTTGGCGATTCCAGAATCCACCGGCTTGCCTGGGATGCGTTTCTGGCCGGGACCGCCGTGGCCAAAAAACAGGGCCTCTACGGCGCGGGTCAGGACCTGCTCAAGGATTCTTTCAGCGGGAACATCAAGGGCATGGGACCGGCGGTCGCCGAAATGGAAATCGAGGAACGTCCCAACGAGCCCTTTGTCCTCTTCCAGGCCGACAAGACCGACCCCGGGGCCTATAATCTGCCCTTCTACCTGGGCTTCTGCGATCCCATGTACAACTCGGGATTGATCCTGAGCCCCAAGATCAGCGAAGGCTTTGTCTTCCGGATCATCGACGTGGGCTACACCGAAAAAGACAAAATCATCGACCTCAATGCTCCCGAAGATCTCTATGATATCGCGGCCCTGCTCCGTGACAACGAGCGCTATGTCATCGAGAGCGTCTTCTCGCGGAGCACCGGGAATCAGGCCGCGGCCGTCTCGACCACGCGGCTCCACAACATCGCCGGAAAATACACCGGGAAAGACGATCCGATCGCGCTCGTCCGGGTGCAGGGGGAGTTTCCGGCCACGGGAGAAGTCCTGGCTCCATTCCAGATTGCCCATTATGCCGCGGGCTTCATGAGGGGAAGCCACAACGGACCATTGATGCCCTGCAAACTCAATGCCTCCATTTCGTTCTTCGACGGCCCGCCCGTCGTCACCGCAGCCGCGTTTTGCGTCAGGGAGGGGAAACTCACTGAACCGGCCGACGCCTTTGATCACCCGTTCTGGGACTATGTCCGTAACAAGGCCGCGATGAAGGCCATCGAGATAAGGAATCAGGGATTCTCCGGCCCGGCCATGCTGCCCTACAGCGAGCTGGAATACGGGGGCGTGGTGGAGAAGCTGGCTAAACTGGAAAAGAAGTTCCGATTGCGGGGCTAAACGGCAGAGGATGAAGGAACACCGCAATCCCGTCCCGACCGTCGATGTCATCATTGAGATCGAGAGGGAAAACGGGGAACGGGGGATCGTGCTGATCGAGAGAAAGAATCCTCCTTTCGGGTGGGCTCTGCCCGGCGGGTTTGTCGAGTACGGTGAATCCCTTGAAGAGGCGGCGGTCCGAGAGGCCGGCGAAGAGACATCGCTGGAGATCGAGCTCGTCTCCCAGTTCCACACCTACTCTGACCCGGCGAGAGATCCTCGCCAGCACGCGATTTCCACGGTCTTTGTCGCCCGCGGCCGAGGGAAACCTCGAGCCCGGGACGACGCCAAAAATATCGGCGTTTTTGCCCAAGAGGAGATGACTTTTCCTCTGGCCTTCGACCACGGCAAAATCCTGGCTGATTATTTCGTTTGGAAAAAGGGAAGGACATGACCGACGATAAAGAGAAGGAAGAAAAGAAAGAGCCGGAGCAACACCTGAGAGAGGTCCATAGAGTGTGGGGGCCGGCCGAGGCCGAAGTGGTCAAGACCTACCTCGAAAGCTACGGCATTGCCTGTTATTTCCAGGGGAAAATCCTGCACGCGGTCTATCCCTTTTCAGCCGACGGTTTGGGCGAGATAAAGATCTTTGTCCTGGAACAGGATTACGAGACGGCCAAGGAGCTTCTCACTCACTTCGCCTGAGCCTGCTCTTCCGGATTCCGTAGCCAAAATAAATAACCAGCCCGATGGCCAACCAGATGAGCAGCCGCATCCATGTATCCTTGGGAAGACTGGCCATTAAATAAAGGCAGGTCAGGATTCCCAGAACAGGGACGAGCGGGACGGCCGGCGTCTTGAAGGGCCGGTGGAGTTCGGGCTTTCTGTATCTCAGAACCAGAACCCCGGCACAGACGATCACGAAGGCCATAAGCGTCCCGATACTGACGAGTTCACCGACGATTCCGATGGGAAGCAAAGCCGCGGCGATGGAGATGCAGACTCCGGTGATGATTGTCGTAACATAAGGCGTCCGGAACTTGGGGTGAACGCGGGCCGCAACCGGCGGGAGCAGACCGTCTTTGGCCATCGAGAAAAAAATCCGGGGTTGACCGATCAACTGAACCAGGATGACCGAAGTCAGGCCGGCGATGGCCCCCAGTTTGACCAGCACCTGGAGCCAGGGCAGCTTCATGGCATCGATGGCCACAGCCACCGGAGCGGCCACGTTCAGTTCGCCGAAAGGCACGACACCGGTCATGACCAAGGCAACGAGGATGTAGAGGATCGTGCAGATAAACAGACTCCCCAAGATCCCGAAGGGCATATCTTTTTGAGGATTGCGGGCTTCCTGGGCTGTCGTAGAGACAGCGTCAAAGCCGAGGTAGGCAAAAAAGATGACTCCCGCCCCTCGAAGAATCCCCGTCCAGCCGAAGAACCCGAATTCCCCTTTGTTCGGGGGTATGAATGGTTTCCAGAGAGACGGTTTGAGAAAATGGAACCCCACAACAATAAAAACCAGGATGACCAGCACCTTGATGACGACGATCGCCGAATTCACCCTGGCCGACTCGCGGATTCCCGTGACCAGCAAAGCGGTGATCAGAAGAACAATGAAGGCCGCCGGGAGGTTGAAGAGGGCGCCGGTTGCGGTCCACTGGCCGACCTCGGGGTTGTAGGCATACGGCGCTGAGCTCAGAGCCGCGGGAAAAGCGAAGCCGATGCCGTGGAAAAAACTCGAAACATAACCCGACCAGCCGATGGAGACGGCCGTCGCGCCCAAGGAATATTCCAGGATCAGATCCCAGCCGATGATCCAGGCCACGAATTCCCCGAGCGTATAATATGCATAAGTATAGGCGCTTCCGGCGATCGGGATCATCGATGCGAATTCCGCATAGCACAGGCCGGCGAAGGCGCAGGCGATCCCGGCCAGGATGAAGGAGAGGACGATCGCCGGCCCGGCGTATTGGGCTGCGGCGTGTCCGGTCAGGACAAATATGCCCGCCCCGATAATCGCGCCGACACCAATCAAAAGAAGTTGGATGGGGCCCAAAGCCCGGCGCAGTCCGTGGGCCTCGTCACCCGTCTCGTCATGAAGCTTCTCGATATTCTTCGTTGAGAAAAGTTGTTTCATGGATGAACCTTTGCGTCGACGAAAAGGCGATTATAAGAGAAGACTCATGGCCCGTCAATCAAACTCATCGATCCCGATATAAATGCCCGACGGGTCCTGCTTCGGTTTTCCCCCGCCGTCCTCATGGACGATCTTACTGACTTTGCAGGAGGATAGCCCGCGGCCTCAAACACTCCGGTCGTCGGGGGGCCCCCTAACCTCGCCACCCGTCGGGATTTATCCTATCAGAAAGCGATAAGTGCCTATCGGCAATACCGGGTCAACCCAGCAACCCGTACCCCGTCTTCTTAGCTAAAGAAAAGTGAGGAGTGAGGAGCAAAAGTCGATTTGGGTATTCACTGCTCACAGCTCACGGCTCACTGCTCACCCTTTTTTAGCATCTAGATTTGGTGGTTCCGGTTCGTTTCTCCACTAGGGCAAGTTGGCTGAATAATTCCCGCTTTTTTATTCTTTTTCTCTTGACTTTTGTATTTTCCTCCCCTATATTCTAGGTAAATGGGACAAAACGGGATGAAATGGGAAATCTGATATGGCCGCTTCGCTGATCGGAAGCTATACCGCCAAGTTCGATATGAGCAGCCGGATCAAGATTCCGGAGAAATTTCGAGAGACCATTGAATCCCAATACGGCAAAGAGGTTGTGATCACATCCCTGACAGATGAGGCTGTCCAACTCTATCCCCTTCCGGTCTGGGAAGAAATGACCGGAGTCGCCAAGGCGGGTGCGATCCACCTCCGGCCCGACGTTCGGAAATTCATGCTTCGGGTCAACCGCAAAGGGAATAAACTGACCATTGATTCCAAGGGCCGCGTCCTCATCAACCAGAATCTCCGCGACAAGGCCAAGCTGCCCGAAGAGGTAGAGGTCATCGGGCTTTCCAATCACCTGGAGATCTGGAACAAAGACGTCCTGGATGCCTCGCTCGAGGCGAGGCCGTTGACGGATGAAGATTTCGAGAACATCGCCCGCCTTGTTCCCCAGGGAAAGCAGGAATGAGCGCCAATGGTCACACTCCCGTCCTCCTCGACGAAACTCTCAGCTACCTCGACGCCGGGAGGGAAGGGACCTACATCGATTGTACCCTCGGCCGGGGGGGACACGCGGCCGAAATCCTGACCAAGAATCCGCTGGCCAAAATCATCGGTTTCGATGTCGATGAACTATCCCTGCACCGGGCCAAAAAAACGCTGGCCCCATTTGCCGACCGGCTGACCCTCTACCATGCGGATTTCCGCTTCCTTCCAGACCTCGAGATCGATTTCGGCCCGGTCAGGGGTGTGCTGCTCGACCTGGGGATTTCTTCGTTTCAGCTCGACTCACCCGACCGCGGCTTCAGCTTCAACCAGGATGGACCGCTGGATATGAGGATGGATCTGCGGAATAAGACCACCGCCCTCAAGGTTATCGAAAAATATTCAGAGCCGAAATTGGCAGAGATCTTTCAACGGTACGGAGAACTAAAACAGACCAGACGCCTGGCCAGGGAAATCGCCTCCCTCAGGAAGGCGCACGGCCTCAACACGACCTCGCAACTACGCCAACTCGTGGAGCGGGTATATAGCTGGAGGCCCCAGAAGGGGAAAATCCATCCGGCCGCCAAGGTCTTTCAGGCTCTCCGGATTGAAGTCAATCAGGAGCTCAAGGACCTGGGGGCCTTTCTGGTCAGGACGGCTCGAATGTCCTGTCCCTCGACTAGGTTCGTTGCCATCTGCTTTGAGTCACTCGAGGACCGGATCATCAAGCATACCTTCCTCGGACTTGCCTCGCGCGAGCAGGACAAGCCGATTCTCAGAATCCTAACGAAAAAACCCGTGACTGCGGCGGAAAAAGAAATAGCCTCTAATCCCAGGTCGCACTCGGCCAAGCTCAGGGCGGCGGAGAGGCTCTGAAATGATTCGACGGAAACTGAGCCGGAAGGAAATCATCCTGGCGGGGCTGGGGCTTCTTCTGGCCGTTTCGGTGCTGACTTTTTATATCTGGCAGCAAACCGAGGCCGTCCGGCTGGGGCTCAGGATCGTGAATCTGGAAAAACAAAAGCAGAGTCTGAGCCAGGAAGTCAACAAGCTTGAGCTCAAAAAATCCTCGCTCCTGTCTCTCGGCAGGGTCGACAAGATCGCCAGAGACGAGCTGGGTTTGGTCGACCCGAAGGAAGGTCAGGTTATATATGAAGGAGTCAAGCGAACACCGTAAGTAGCAAACGAGATGAACGGATCTTCTGAAAAAAGGAATCACCGAAGGACTATCTTTTTAGCCCTCTTTTTCCTCCTCTGGGCCGGAGTCATCAGTGCCCGTCTGTTTGAGCTCCAGGTCTTGCGGCACAGCCAGCTCAAAGCCGAAGTCAACGGCCAGAGCCGGAACAAACGCAACATCATCCCTGAGCGCGGGACCATTGTTGATCGGAACGGGAAAGTCCTCGCTGAGACCCTCCCCGCCCCTTCTGTCTGTTTTCAACCTCTCAAGGACGATGCCCTCGATTCCCGGCTGAACAAACTCAATCGCCTGAAAAGAATCCTTGACCTCTCCGAATCCGATTATCAAAAGATCAAGGCCAGGATCGTCAATAAAGATAATTTCACGTTTCTGAAACGCAAGACGGATGATGAAACGGCCCGGCGGGCCATGGCCCTCGACCTTGACGGCGTTTTCCTCCAAGAAGAAAACAAGAGATTCTATCCCTTGGGACCATTGGCGGCTCATGTCCTGGGAGGAGTTGATGTCGACAATGAAGGTCAGAGCGGCATCGAGTTCAGGTTCAACTCGACTCTGGGAGGAGAGAAGGGGCAAATCCTCTCGTTTCGAGACGCCTACCGGCGGGACTACCAGTTTGATATTTTGAAGCCCGCCTCTCCGGGAAAGGATATCGTTCTTACGATCGACGAAACTCTGCAATATATCGCCGAGAAAGAGCTGGAAAAGGCTGTCGCTGCGAACAATGCCAACTGGGGAACCGTGATCATGTCCCATCCAGCTTCAGGCGAAATACTCGCGATCGCCAATTGCCCGAGCTATGATCCCAACGACTATCCGCCCTCCTCGCCGGAGGCAGGAAGAGACCGGGCCATTCAGGACATCTTTGAGCCCGGCTCGACCTTCAAGATCGTCACCGCCTCCGCGGCACTCGAAACTAACCTGGTCAGGCTGACCGATTATTTTGACTGCAGCAAAGGGTCCATCCAGATCGGGAGGAGCCCGGTCCGGGACCACAAACTCATGGGGATTCTCTCCTTTCCGGATGTGATCATCCATTCGTCAAACGTCGGAACCATCCAGGTGGGTTTGAGGGTTGGTCCGGAGGCGTTCTTCAACATGGTCAAGGCCTACAATTTCGGCGAGAAAACGGGGATCGAGCTTCCGGGCGAAGAAGACGGGATGTTCCGGTCCCTGAAAACCTGGAACAAGGTCTCCACCCTGCCTCATATCGCGATCGGCTATGAGATCGGCGTGACGGCCCTCCAGATGCTTCAGGCCATGAACGTCGTGGCCAATCGCGGGCTTATGTTGCCGGCCAGGATCGTCAAGACAATCGCCGGCCGGCCCAGTTCGGCGGCGATAAGCCAGGGACCACCGGAGAGGGTCATCAGCGAGCAAACGGCCTCGGAACTCACCGAAATTTTTAAGCGAGTCGTCGAAGAAGGGACCGGAACGGCGGCCCGGATCCCTGGATATGACATCGCCGGCAAAACCGGGACGACCCAGAAGTATGACCAACTGGCCCGAACCTATTCTTCGGCCAAACACCTGGCTTCTTTCGTCGGTTTTGTTCCGGCCGAAAAGCCCGTTATGTCGATCATCGTCGTTCTAGACGAGCCCAAGATCGGCGAGCATTACGGCGGGCAGGTGGCGGCCCCCGTATTCCGCGAAATCGCGAAACGTTCCCTCCTCTATCTCCATGTCCTGCCGAGGAAACTCAATTCGGGCCTGGTCATCGCCGCTCAACTACGGGATCAGAAACAATGAAGCTCAAACAACTGCTCCAGGACGTTAAGGCGCTGCACCGGAACGGCAGCGATGATCTCGAGGTCGGGGGCCTCGCCTATTCCTCGAATGCCGTCGAACCCGGATTTCTCTTCGCGGCTCTCAAGGGCGCGGCGCGAGATGGCTTCGACTTCATCGGGGAGGCGCGTTCCAAAGGCGCCGTGGCGATCCTTTCCGATCGGCCGAAACCTCATGGATTCGAGGCGGCCTGGATCCAGGCCTTCGACTCACGCGAGGCGCTGGCGCTGCTGGCGGCCAATTTTTACGGCCATCCCTCCGACGAGATGAGCGTCATCGGGATCACGGGCACGAAAGGGAAAACGACGACGAGCTACCTCCTGGAAGAAATCTTCAAGAAAGCAAACCTTGTTCCGGGAGTCGTCGGTACGATTGACTACCGCGGACCGGGATTCTATCACAAGGCCGAGCGGACCACACCCGAAGCTCCCGACCTGCAGAGGACGCTCAGGGAAATGGTCGATCGGGGCGTCTCCCATTGTGTGATCGAGGTGTCCTCGCATTCCCTCGATCTGAAGAGGGTCTGGGGCATCAACTTTGATATCGCCGTCTTCACGAACATGAGCGGCGAACACCTGGACTATCACGAATCGATGGAGCGTTACTTCGAGGCCAAGAAAAAGCTCTTTTTCCTTGATCACAAGCGGACGACGGCGATCATCAACATCGATGACTTCTGGGGAAAGCGCCTGCTCGCGGAGCTTCCGATGCGCACAGTCTCCTACGGACTTGAGCCGGCCGCCATAGTCCGCGGCGAGAGATACAAGATCAGCGATTCCGGCCTTGAATTCGTAGTCGTTTATCCAGGCGGGCAGAAGACGATCCGGTCGCCTCTCCTGGGCAAGCACAATCTCTATAATATCCTCGCGGCGACGGCGACCTCCTTGTCCTTGAGTGTTCCCTGCGCCGCGATCAGGGACGGAATCGCCTCGCTGCGCGGCGTGCCGGGGAGGTTCCAGAAGATCGAAAACTCTCGAGGCTTCCAAGTGATCGTCGATTACGCCCACTCCGACGATGCACTCAGAAACGTCCTCGAAACGATTCGCGAACTCCGGCCCGAAAGAATCTATCTTGTCTTCGGGGCCGGCGGAGACCGGGATAAATCCAAGAGGGAGCGGATGGGCGAAGCGGCCGGCCGGCTCGCAGACTGGACGATCATCACTTCCGACAACCCGCGCTCGGAAGACCCCCTGGCGATCATTGGCGCGATCGAAAAGGGGATCCAGAAGACGGGTCAAAAAAAATACGAGATCCTGCCGGACCGCCGCGAGGCGATCCGCCGGTCCCTGGCTCTAGCCAAGAAGGGGGACTACATACTTATCGCCGGAAAGGGACACGAAGACTACCAAATCCTCAAGGACGAGACGATTCATTTCAGCGATGCCGAAGTGGTCCGGGAGATCCTCACTGAGATGGGGGACAAATAGATGGCCGTGCTGCGCCTGGACGAGCTGGCCGGGAAATTGGGGGGACGGATTGTCCAGGGAGATTCTTCTCTGGAGTTCCGCAATTTCAAGATTGACTCCAGGCTATGCCAATCGGGCGATCTTTTTTTTGCCATCGTCGACCGAAGAAACGGACACGATTACATCGCCGACGCGGCGCTCAGGGGAGCCGCCGGGGCGGTCATCTCCGAGGACATCGTCGCTCCTCATGAAAAATTTGCCCTGATCCGGGTGAAAGATACTCAAGACGCTCTCCGGACCCTGGCCCGCCGGGTCCTCAGCCAGCAGAAGACCAAGGTGGTCGGCATCACCGGGAGCATCGGCAAGACGACGACCAAAGAATTTGCGGCCGCGCTGCTGTCCTCCAAATACAGCGTCCTCAGTTCGGAGGGGAATTTCAACAACCAGCTCGGTCTCGCGCTGAGCTTGCTCAAGCTCGAAAGCCGCCACGAGGTGGCCGTGCTGGAAATGGCCATGAGCGGCCGGGGAGAGATCCTCCGGCTCACCGAGGTCGCTCCCCCCGACGTGGCTGTGATCACGAACATCAACCCCGTCCACCTTCAATTCCTGGGCAGCCTCGAGGAGGTCGCTCTGGCCAAACGGGAAATTCTGGAAGGGGCAAAGAAAGGCGGCACGGCGGTTCTCAACGGCGACGACTCGAGGGTGAGAGAAATGGGCCGGAGCTGGCCGGGTCGGAAGATTTATTTTGGATTCTCGGCGGGCTGCGATGTCCAAGCTCAGAACATAAAAAGAATCGGATACGAGGGGATGAGCTTCGAGCTGGTTGGTCTGGGGAAAACGGCCGGGTTTCATTTCCCTTTTCTCTACGAGAGTTTCCTCTCCGATCTCCTGGCTGCCGTGGCCGTTGCTTCGGCTTTTTCGCTCTCCATCGAAGACATCTCCGCCCCGATCGGAAGTTTGCGTCCCTTTCCAAAACGCGGAGTCCTGGTTCAATTGGGGCGCGATATCAGGCTGGTCGATGATACCTACAATTCGAACCCGATGGCTCTCGGATCCGCCCTCGGCTCCCTGGTTTCTCTTCCCGCTCAGAGACGGGTCGCCGTCCTGGGCGACATGCTGGAACTGGGCCAAGATGAGCGAGATTTCCACGAAAAGGCCGGCAGGCAGGTTGCGGCGTGGGGCTGGGACGTCTTGGTCACGGTCGGGCCGCTCAGCCGGAATATGGCCGAGGGGGCACGGAAGGCGGGGATGAAGGAAGTCGATATTCATTCCTTCGATACGTCTGAGGAGGCCGCGGCGCGCATCTGGCGGCTCCTCAAGAACGGAGACCTGGTGTTGGTCAAGGGTTCCCGGGGAATGCGGACCGAAAGAGTCGTCGAAGAACTGAAGAAAAGGGCTCAAGAAAAGGAGACGTAGATTGCTGTACTGGCTTCTCGTTCCGCTCCGACAATATATCTCCGTCTTCAATGTTTTCCGGTACATCACGTTGCGGACAGCGCTGGCAGGTATCACGGCCATGCTCATAAGTTTTGCCGCGGGCCCCTGGCTAATCAAATTGCTTAGAAAAAATCAGATCGGGCAGGAGATTCGGCTCAACGGACCTCAATCCCACCTCAACAAGAAAGGCACGCCTTCGATGGGAGGCGTGCTGATTATCGGCTCCACGCTGATCCCGACTCTCCTTTGGGGAAACTTGACCAATACTTATGTCCTCATAGCCATGTTCGCCATGTTTTTCTTCGGCCTCATTGGGTTCTGGGACGATTATTTGAAATTAAAAAAGAAGAGATCTTTGGGGCTTGTCGTTAAGAACAAGCTCGTTCTTCAGTTTATTCTGGCCGCCGTCGTCGGCCTGCTCCTGGTCCTGCTCGGGCTCAAAGGGAAGTTCGACCTGCACCTGGCGTTTCCCTTTCTCAAGACCTGGCTCCCCTATCTGGGTTGGTTCTACCTCCCTTGGATCGTCTTCATTCTCGTGGGTTCGTCCAACGCCGTCAACCTGGCCGACGGATTGGATGGGCTGGCCATCGGGCTCACCCTTATCAGCGCCTTGGCGCTCACGGCGATCACCTACATCGCCGGCCATGCCACGTTCTCCAATTATCTCAACATCCCTTGGGTCAGACCGGCGGCCGAGCTCACCGTTTTTGTCGGCTCGCTCTCCGGCGCCTGCCTTGGCTTCCTGTGGTTCAATTGCCATCCGGCCCAAGTGTTTATGGGAGACGTGGGAGCTCTTTCATTGGGCGGAGCCTTGGGCACGATCGCCGTCCTGATCAAACAGGAATTCCTGCTTTTCGCCGTGGCCGGAGTCTTCATCCTGGAAGCTATTTCGGTCCTGGCTCAAATCTCGTACTTCAAGTTGAGTGGAGGGAAACGGATCTTTAAGATGGCCCCTCTTCATCATCATTTCGAACTGGACGGATGGCCCGAACAAAAAGTGGTCGTCCGTTTCTGGATCCTCGGAATCATCTTCGCCTTGTTCAGCCTGGCGACATTGAAATTGAGGTAGCATGGACCTGGCTCATCAAAAAGTCCTCGTTGTCGGGTTCGGGAAGACCGGTGAAGCTCTGACCGAATTCCTCTACAAACGAGGAGCGCGTGTCAAGATCAGCGAAAACAAGAGGGCCGACGAGCTGGAGATGGACCCGGTCTGCTGGCAGGAGCGGGGGGTCGAGGTCGAAACCGGAGCCCATAGCCTCGACTCCTTCTTGGAGGCCGATCTGATTATCCCCAGCCCGGGGGTTCTTCCCAGCCTCCCGGAGCTCTTGGCCGCCCGGGCTCATGGTATCAGGATCATCTCGGAAATCGAGCTGGCTTTCCGGTTTCTCAAAGGAAAGATTGTCGGCATCACCGGGTCCAACGGAAAATCGACGACGGCCACATTGGCCCACAAGATCCTGAAAGAGGCAGGCTTCAAATCATTCCTGGCCGGGAACATCGGAACCCCCTTGATCTCGTTCGTCGACCGGAGCCGGGAAGATCATATTTATGTCACCGAGATCTCCAGCTTTCAACTTCACTTCGGAGAAATGTTCAAGGCTCCGGTGGCTGCCTTCCTCAATATTTCCGTCAATCATCTCGACTGGCACGGCTCATTTGAGGATTATTATGCGGCCAAGAGGAAACTCCTGATGGGACAGGACCGAGAGGACACGTCCATTCTGAACCGAGATGACGGCTTGGTCTGGGGCCTGCGCAAAGAGATTTCGTCAAAGGTATTTGGCTTCAGTCGCAAAAGACCGGTTTCGAGAGGTTGCTCCGTCCGGGACGGATGGGTCGTGCTGAGCGACAAGAAAGATGAGAGAATCCTGCCTGTCGAGGCGATTAAGCTCCCCGGAGCCCACAACCAGGAGAATGTGATGGCCGCGGCGCTCATCGGCCATCTCTTTGAGGTCCCGGCCGCCCGGATGCGTCGTTCGCTCAGGGACTTTCAGGGCCTCGAGCACCGGCTGGAAAAGGTCCTCACCTACAAGGGAGTCTCCTTCGTCAACGACTCCAAGGCGACAACCGTCGATGCCACGATCAAGGCCCTCCAGAGTTTCGATCTAAAGATCGTCCTGATCCTCGGCGGCCGGGACAAGGGCGACATCTTCGCAAGGCTGCGTAAAATCGTGAAAGAAAAGGTCCGCAAGATCATCCTGATCGGCGAAGCCAAGGGCAAGATCGAGGACTCTCTCCGAAGCGCCGCGCCGATGGCGGCCGCCTCGTCCATGAGAGAGGCGGTAGCCCTGGGGTTCGCGGCTGCCGCGCCGGGCGACATCGTCCTCCTCGCCCCAGCCTGCACGAGCTTTGACATGTTCCGGAATTTTGAGGACCGGGGCCGGGTTTTCAAAGCGGAAGTCCGGCGGCTGGCCGGGAAATACAAAAAGGGAAGAGTATAGAAGCTATGGAAGTCTTCCGGCGTTACGGTTTCGACAAGCCCCTGGCCGGGGCCGCCTTTGGGCTGATGCTCCTGGGCATCGTCATGGTCTTCAGCGCCACCGGAGTCATGTCGGGAGACAAGTACCACCAAACCTTTTATTTCTTCGTTAACCAGGTTCTCGGTGTCGCGGTCGGGCTCGGGCTTGTCCTCTGGCTCGTTTCCGTGAAGCAGGCTTTTTACCAGAACAGATACCTCGTCTACCTCCTTCTGGCCGTGACCCTCGGGCTTCTCGTTCTCTGTCTCCTCATGCCTCCGATAGCGCGGACGAACCGCTGGGTCCAGTTTTCGGGGATACGGTTCCAGCCTTCCGAGCTGGCCAAGATCAGCCTGGTTCTTTACCTGGCCTTCTATTTTGAACAAAAAAAGGAAAAACTCCGCAACATCAAGACTCTCTTCCTCCCCTCCGGAGTCCTCCTCCTCTGCGTTCTGCTCATTCTCAAGGAGCCGGACTTCGGGACGGCTCTTCTGATCTTCGCCGTCTGCGCCATGCTTTTCTTCCTGGCCGGGGTGAGTCTGCGCCACTTGGCCTGCTTAGGGCTCATATTCAGCGTTCTTTTTGCTTTTTTTCTTTTTTCATCCCGGTACCGCCGGGACCGCGTCCTCGGGTTCATTTCTCCGGACAAGGATCCGCTCGGCCAGACCTTCCAGGTGAACCAGGCCAAGCTGGCCGTCGGCTCCGGGGGGCTGCTGGGAGTCGGCCTCGGGTTCAGCACGCAGAAGCTCTATTTTCTCCCCTGCGCCCATACCGATTTTATTTACGCCATCATCGGAGAGGAACTCGGGCTGCTCGGAACTGTTGTGACTCTTCTGCTGTTTCTCGTCTTTCTGTGGCGGGGGCTGGTGATCACAATGAGAGCGCCCACCAATTCGGCCCGTTTGCTGGCGGCGGGCCTGACCCTCGTTTTCGGGATCCAGGCTCTCCTCAACATCAGCGTCGCTCTCGGGATCGGGCCGCCGAAAGGAGTGCCCCTTCCTTTGATCAGCTTCGGGCGTTCCTCACTGATCTGCAGTTTTTTGGCCATCGGCGTACTCCTCAATATCTCTCAGCGAAAAACACTCTCCGGCGGGCATCGATGAAAAAGAAGACGGTGATTATCAGCGGCGGAGGGACAGGCGGACACATCTACCCCGCCCTGGCTGTCGGCCGGAAACTGCAGGAGCGGAATGGAGGACTCCGGTTGACTTACGTGGGAAGCAGCCGCTCCGTCGAGAAGGACCTCATGGAAAGATTCCGGGTTGACTTCATCCCGATGAAAATTGAAGGGATCAAGGGAAAGGGGCTGAGAGCGATCAAATCCGGGCTCCTCCTTCCTCTCTCTTTTATCAAGTCTCTGTCAATCCTGGTCCGGCTTCGGCCCGACTTGGTCATCGGGGTCGGAGGGTTCAGCTCCGGGCCCATCGTCCTCCTCGCTTCCTGGCTGAGAATCCCGACACTCATCCTCGAACAAAATGTCCTCCCTGGGTTCACCAACCGGCTTCTCATCCGCTGGGTCAAGAGAGCGGTGGCCGCATTTCAAAGCTCGCTTCCGGCCTTCAAGGGCAAGGGGATCTTCATTGGGAACCCCGTCCGCGAAGAATTCTACTCGCTGCCGCCCAAAGTGAGGGATGGCAAACTGACTCTCCTCGTCTTCGGCGGAAGCCAGGGATCGCATTTCCTGAACCAGGCCGTGGCCTCGACTCTCCCTCTTCTCCGGGACCAAAAAGACGGCCTGCGGATCTTCCATCAGACCGGGGAGAAAGATTACGAGGGAGTCAGGAAGACGTACCTTGATAACGGCTTTGAAGACTCCGTCGTCGCACCCTATTTTCACAATATGGCCGACTACTTCCAAAAATCCGATCTGGTCATCTGCCGGGCGGGAGCGACGACCATCGCCGAGCTCGTCGCCGCGGGCAAAGCGTCTCTCCTCTTTCCCTTCGCCCAGGCGGCGGACAATCACCAGGTCTTGAACGCGAGGGAACTGGAAAAAGTCGGAGGCTCCGAAATCATTGAGGAAAAGGATTTCAGGCCGGAATGGCTGGTTCGGAAGATTCAACATCTGGCCGAGCACAGGGGGGATCTCGACCGCATGGAGAAAAATCTCTTGGTCCTCAGGACCGAGCGCGTCGCGGAAAAAATCGCCGATCTTTGTTTCGAGCTCATGGGGCAGCTGTCCTAGGAGGATGAGGCGTGGTTAAGAAAACGTACCGCAAGCTGAAAAACATCCACATGGTCGGCATCGGCGGCACGGGGATGAACGGCATCGCCGAAGTCCTTCTGAACCTGGGCTACGGGGTATCAGGATCGGATATCCAGGATAATGAGGCCACCCAGCGGCTGGCCCGCCTGGGCGCAAACGTCTCGATCGGCCACAGAGCCGAAAACGTCCGCGGCTCGGACGTCGTCGTTGTTTCCTCGGCCGTCCGGGAGGACAACGTCGAGGTCCAGAAAGCCCGCTGCTTGAAGATCCCGATCATCCCCCGGGCCGAGATGCTGGCTGAGCTGATGCGCATGAAGTACGGCGTGGCCGTGGCCGGCGCGCACGGCAAAACCTCGACCACCTCGATGACGGCGTTGGTCCTGGAGGCAGGGGGTTTTGATCCCACGGTCATCATCGGGGGCCGACTCAACACGATCGGGGCCAATGCCAAGCTCGGGGAAGGCGACTTCATCGTCGCCGAGGCCGACGAGAGCGACCGGTCCTTCCTCCTCCTCTCCCCCTTCATCGCCGTCCTGACCAACATCGATGAGGAGCACCTCGACCAGTATCAATCCATCGAGGACATAAAAAAGACATTTGTCAGCTTCGCCAACAAAGTCCCCTTCTACTGTCCGGTCATCCTCTGCCTTGACGATGAGAACCTCCAGAGCATCATTCCCCAGATCGAACGGCGCTTGATCACCTATGGATTTTCGAGCCAGTCCGACATCTTCGCCCGCGACCAGCGGTTCGACGGGTTCTCGAGCACCTCGACGCTTTCGTGGAAAGGGCAGAACTTCGGGACTTTGCGCCTCAATGTTCCGGGCAATCACAATATCCTCAACGCCATGGCCGCCACGGCCGTCGGCCTGGATTTGGATATTCCGCCGAAAATTATCCTCCAAGCACTCGAGAGCTACACCGGCACCGGACGGCGGTTCGAGCTCAAGAAAGAAGTCGGGAAGATCATGATCATTGAGGATTACGCCCACCATCCGACAGAAGTCAGGGCGACACTCGACGCGGCCAAAAGAGGCTGGCAGCGCCGGACGCTGGTTGTTTTTCAGCCCCATCGCTACACCCGCCTGGCCAAACTGATGGGCCATTTTGCCACCGCCTTTAACCAGGCCGACTGTCTGATTGTGACCGAAATCTATCCTGCGGGCGAGACGCCCATCCCCGGCGTCTCCGGGCGGGCCCTCTATCAAGAGATCAAGCAGCACGGGCACAAGAACGTCCATTTTGAGCCCAAGTTCGAGAGAATCCCCGTTCTGCTGCAGAGACTCGCCTGCCCCAACGACATGATCCTCGTTCTCGGCGCGGGAAATATCTACCGGATCATCCCGGAGATTATCGAGAGGTTGGAGGCCAAGGCATAATCATGGCTCACAGCTACAATCAGACGCTCAAGTACAGGAGTGACGCCTTTGCCTCCCAGCCGCTTCTTTTCCAGCGAGGCGAAGGGACCGTCCAAGTCAAAAAGCTTCAGCGCAACTCCAGCCTCGGACTCAAGCACATCTTTTTGGTCTTTTGTCTGCTGGGTGGATTCTTCTTTTCGCTCTACAAGTTCACGGTCTTTCTCATGTCCTGGGAATACCTGACGATCAAGACCGTGACCATCGATTCCCCGCAGCCCCGGGTTCAGGAAGAGCTCAGATCCCTGCTTCAGGGGAAGAGGATGGGCAATATCCTTCTGCTCAACATCGGCCGGCTCCAGAGTTTCCTGGAAGCGCACCGCTGGGTCAGGGAAGCCAGGGTCAGGAAGGTCTTCCCGTCGATCCTGAAAATCGATATCCGGGAGCGTGAGCCCAAAGCCCTCCTGAAAAAAAGTTCATACGCCCTTATCGACGAAGCAGGCGTCGAGCTCGAGCAACTGGAAGACAGGGAGCCGGCGGATTTCCCCGTCCTCGTCGATAGCAACAATTTTGTCCGGGATTATCAGGAAAAGCTGAGACTGGCCTGGGAATGCCTGGACAATTTGGAGCCCGCCCGGAGGGCCGAGGTGGACGTCATCGATCTTTCCGATTTTGAAAGCCTGACTCTGCGGCTCAAAGACGACACCACCCGGATCATCCTGGGCAATTCCCAGTTTTCCCAAAAACTGGCGGCTTATAAGAACTGGAAACCCCAGTTGGAAAGTCAGTTCGGGACGCTGGACTACGCGGACCTCAGATTTTTCGACAACCGGATCTACTTCAAGCAGCTGAACCCCGAGCCGGACCCGGCGGGACCGGCCAGCGTCAAAAAGGAGGCGGATTAGTGCCTAAGAACAGTTACATCGTCGGGTTCGATATCGGCACCAAAAAAGTGGTGGCCGTAATCGGAGAGATTACCGAAGAATACAAGCTGGAGATCATAGGCATCGGGACAGCGGAGTCGAGAGGGCTGAGAAAAGGCGTTGTCGTCAATCTGGACGCCACGACAAGCGCGGTCAAAAAAGCCCAGGAGGAGGCGGAACTCATGGCCGGCGTGGAGATCGCCTCGGCCTATTTCGGCATCTCGGGGGCCCACATCAAGAGCTTCAACAGCCGCGGCGTTGTTGCCGTCTCGGGCAAGAACAGGGAGATCGGCCGGGAGGACATCAAGCGGGTGATCGACCAGTCCAAAGCGCTCTCGATTCCGCCCGACCGGGAGATCATCCACATTATCCCCCAAGAGTTCGTCGTCGACGAGCAGGACGGAATCAAAGACCCCCTGGGCATGAGCGGCGTCAAACTCGAAGTCAATGTCCACATCGTCACCTCGGCCATCACTTCGGTCCAAAACCTGAGAACCTGCGTCGAACGGGCCGGGATCAACGTCGAGCAGATCGTCCTCAACCAGATCGCGACCTCCGCTTCGATCTTGACCCACGACGAGAGGGAACTCGGCGTGGGACTGATCGACATCGGGGCGGGAACCACCGAGGTGGCCATCTTCGAACGGGGAAGCCTCTGGTACACCTCGACGATTCCCATCGGCGGCGACAACTTCACAAATGATATCGCGGTCGGGCTGCGAACGCCGATCCCGGAGGCGGAAAAGATCAAGAAGAAATTCGGCTGCGTCGCCGGCACCGTCACCGACGAACAAGAGACGATCGAGGTTCCGTCCGTCGGAAAGGGCCGGAAGCCCCGAGTCCTCTCCCGGCAGCTTCTCTCGGACATCATCCAGCCCCGGGCTGAGGAGATCTTCCGTCTCGTCGACAACGATATCAAAAGGATGGGATACGAGAAGTCGCTCAATTCGGGGCTCGTCCTGACGGGTGGGACCTCGCTTCTGGAGGGGCTCGAGGAAGTCGCGGAGGAGATCTTCGATCTTCCGGTCCGGCGCGGCGACCCGGGCGGAGTGGGCGGGCTTGTGGACAGGGTGAGCACACCGGATTACGCCACTTCGGTCGGGCTGATCCTCTACGGCTTCACCCGTTGGCAGGATAAAGGTCTTTCTAAAGATAGAAAAAAAGGGCTCTTGACCAAGTTTAAAGATTGGTTCAAAGAAGCCTAGGAGGTAAAAAATGTTCGATGAAACGAGCAGCAAACTAAAATTTCATTTGGTTGAGGAATCCCTCGGGGCCAAGATCAAGGTCATCGGCATCGGGGGCGGCGGCGGAAACGCGGTCAACCGGATGATCGAGACCGGAATCAAAGGAGTCGAGTTTATCGCCGTCAATACCGACCTCCAAGCTTTGAGCTCCAATCGGTCGGGCACAAAGCTCCAGATCGGCGGTCAGGTCACCAAAGGCTTGGGTTCCGGGGGCCGGCCCGACACCGGCAAACAGGCGGCCATGGAGGACACGGAGAAATTAATCGAAATCCTCCAGGGCGCCGACATGGTCTTTTTGACCGGCGGCCTTGGCGGCGGGACCGGAACCGGAGCGACACCCGTCCTGGCCAATTTGGCTTCGGAGATGGACATCCTGGTCATTGCCATCGTCACCCTGCCCTTTGAATTCGAGGGCAAGGTCAGGGCGAAGCAGGCGGAAGAAGGACTCAAGGAACTCAAGACCGCGGTTGACACGGTCATCTCAATCCCCAATGAGCGCCTTCTCCAGACGGTCAATCTCGACACCTCGATTCAGGACGCTTTCAAGATGGCCGACGACGTTTTGAGGCAGGCCGTCCAGGGCATCTCCGACTTGATCACCAAGCCAGGCCTGATTAACCTCGACTTCGCCGACGTCAAGTCGATCATGAAAGGCATGGGAATGGCCTTTATGGGCACGGGCATCGCTTCGGGCGAGAACCGGGCCGTGGAGGCAGGTCAGAAGGCAATCTCCAGCCCGCTGCTGATAGACACGTCGATCGAAGGCGCCCGGGGTGTGCTCATCAATATCACCGGCGGCAAAGACATGACCCTCCACGAAGTCTCCAAGGCTTCGCAGCTCATCCACAGCCTGGCCCATCCCGATGCCAATATCATCTTCGGCACGGTCATCGACGAATCGCTCAAGGAAATGGTCAAAGTCACGGTGATTGCGACCGGTTTTGACACGGTCCGGGAACAGGACAGGGATTCCGACGCGCAGAACGATCTACCCTCGCACCGCCGCAAAACGCCTCCTCCTTTCCCGGTCCAGACCGACACGCCGCCTTTTGTTTTCGAGCCCAAGGGGAACGATCCGGCCTGGAATCCTCCGGCCTGGGAAAAAGTCTGGGAGCCTTATGAAACCCCGTCTTTCATCCGGCGGACCAAACACTCGACACTGAGAAAATCACCTCATGAAATCAGCTGATCTCGTCGTCCGAAACTGCCGCCAGCTCGTCACCTGCCGCGGTCCGATCCCGAAGAGGAAATCGGGGCTGGCGGACGTCGGACTTATCAAAAACGGCTGGATCGCTTCGGAGAGAGGAACGATTGTCTTCGTAGGAAGCGAGAACGAATTCCAGGAGGAAATCAAGCCAAGGGCGAGCTGTCTCTGGGTGGACGGCGAAGGGCTCGTGGCCCTACCCGGCTTTGTCGACCCGCACACCCATCTTCCCTTTGCCGGAAACCGCGAGGACGAATTTGCCCTTCGGCTCAAAGGCTATACATATATGCAGCTGGCCGAAATGGGTCTCGGAATCCAGACAACGGTCAGGGCCACCAGGAGGGCGACAAGAGAGGAGCTGGTCGCGCTGTGCTTGAGCCGGCTCGACCAGATGCTCCTCCACGGGACGACGACCTGCGAGGCCAAGAGCGGTTATGGGCTAAACTTGCAGGATGAGGTCAAACAACTCGAGGCCCTGCAGGAGCTCGGCAAGATCCATCCCGTCAAGATTGTCCCGACCTTCATGGGCGCTCACGAAATCCCGCCCGAATACAAAGCCCGGAAAGAAGATTACATCGATTTTTTGATCCGGGAAGTCCTGCCCGAGGTGAAGAAAAAGAAGCTGGCCGAGTTTTTTGACATCTTCTGCGAGGACGGAGTTTTCTCCCTCGAGGATACGAGAAAACTTGTCGCTGCGGCCAAGGAAGCCGGGTTGAAGATTAAGATCCACGCCGATGAATTCGCGCCGTTGGGCGGAGCCCAGCTCGCTGCCGAACTGGGGGCGGCCTCGGCCGCTCACCTGATCAATATCAGCCAAGACGGCGTCCAAAAACTCGCCGCCAGCGGGACGGCCGCCGTTCTCCTCCCGGCCGTCTCTTTCTTTCTTCAGCTCGAGAAGCGCGCTCCCGCCCGGAAGCTCATCGACAGCGGTGCCGTCGTCGCCTTGGCCTCTGATTTCAACCCGGGGAGCTCGATGACCGAATCGATGCTTTTTGTCCTCCAGCTCGCCGTCTACACACTCAAGATGTCGATCGAGGAAGCGATCATTGCTTCTACAGCCAACGCTGCCTATGCCATCGGACGCGATGAAGAAGTCGGGAGCCTCGAGACGGGGAAAAGAATGGACCTCGTCCTCTGGGATGTGCCGAGCTTCTCAACCCTCGTTTATCACCTGGGCATAAACCCCATCCGCCAGGTCATCAAGAACGGAAAGACCGTGGTCATGGATGGGGATATCACCTGAGTCCCACCTCCTTTTAACCTCCCTTAGCCCTCCCCCCAGGGAGGGCGCTATCTGGGGGACGTTCCCCAAGGGGACACCCTTCAGAAGACGCACGCCCTGGCCCGCAGCAAAAGATAGAATCGTCATAAATGAAGGGTGTCCCCTTGGGGAACGTCCCCTTTCTTAAAGATTAAGCAGGTTTAATCCAACCTCTTGGTCCATGACCCGGGTGAGCTTCCCCTCCAGGATCATCAGAACGATCTCGGCCGTGACCGAGACGACGGCTTCCTTGAGATGGCCGCTCTTGGCCTCGAACTTGTCATCGCCGACCGTGACGTGGGAATGGATATAGGGTTTGCCGTCCAAAGTCGAGACGTTGCCATGCAACGAAGTTATTTCATATTGTCCAGAGAGCTTCAGAGAAGAATATTCCTTCTCGGGCAGGCTGTAATGGACGAGCTCAACCTCGCCGGCGGCGCCCAAACCATTGAAGAATCCGGCTTCTATCTTTTCAGCTTCGCACAGCGACATCAATGAGGCAATGATCTTTTCCCCCCGCCCGAATCGAATGACATAAGACTTGCCGGTTTTTTTAAAAAACATGGTTTTCTCCTCCTGGCAACAGATTGAGGTCCCGCTTTTACACTTTGTTGATCAGACTAACTTCAAGCCTTTCCCGGCCCCCGCCCCCGTGGTCATTCCCCTTTCTATGGAGACGACTCCGTTGACCAGCAACCCCTCGACTCCCTCCGCATATTGGTGGGGATCTAGATATGTCGCGCGGTCACGAATCTTCCTTAAATCGATGATGGCGATGTCGGCAAAGTTCCCCGCGGCAATCTTTCCCCTTCCCTTGAGCTTGAATTTTTCGGCCGGGAGGGAAGTCATCGACCGCAGCGCGGCGCTCAGGCTGAGGATTTTCTCATCGAGCGCAAATTGTCTGATCTTTCTCGGGAAAGTCCCGTAGCAGCGAGGATGAGGCCTGCCCAGGCCTTTGGGAACGGGCCAGCCGTCCGAGGCCGTCATGACGTAATCGTGAGACATAATTTCGCGGACGACTTTCATGTCCTGGTTGAAGAAGACACCCGTCGCGACCTCGTCTCCGCAGACCAGCTCGGCGTAGCATTCCCCGGGGCTCTTTTTTCCCAACTCGGCAATGGCCTGGAGGGTTTTTCCTTCGTATTTGCTGTTCGGGCCAAAGGTCGCAATCAGAATCTTTTCGGGTGGGAAGGAAGTAAAAAGCTGCTCGATCGTCTCTCGAACCTCCTCCCTTCCTTGTTGCGATTTGTATTTCTCTTTAACTCCGTCTTTTTCCACAAACTCGTTCGGCAAGAGAAGGGTAAGAAACGATGACCCGGACTCGTAGGGATATTGATCGGCCGTGACGTCGAGCCCTTCGGCCCGGGCGGCCTCGATCAAGTCCAGAATCATCTTGGCCGAGATGTCGTTGATGGGCTCCATGATCTTGAGGTGGGATATCTGGACGGGAATCTCGGCCCGCCGCCCGATCTCGAGAGCTTCCTTAATCGACCCGATGACGCCGAGTTTTCCCAGTTCGTCCGGCCGGCCTGTTTCGTTGCGAATGTGGCTCGCATAAAGGCCCCCGTGCTTGCGGACAACCTTGGCCAACTCGATGAGCTCGCCCGTACGAGTGAGGAACCCGGGCGCGTAGGCAAGTCCGGTCGACATCCCGACCGCTCCCTGGGCCATGGATTCTTCGATCTTGTTCTTAAAAAGGTCCAACTGGGCTCCGGAGAGCTCTTCGGGCTGGTCGTCACCGAAGAGCTTTTGGCGGATGACTCCATGAGGCGCCAGGTGATAGCTGTTCGTCCCGAATTTTGACGAGTCCACCCACTTAAGCCAGGCGTCCGTTTCCGTGAATCCCCAGCCGCAATTTCCGGCCACAACCGTCGTCACTCCCTGATAGAGATAGCAGTAATTCCCTTTGAAACCCGGGTCGCTGTCGAGAGCTTCTTTTCTCCCGCTCAACCTCTGAACGACCAGATCACAGTGGGTATGGACGTCGATGAAACCGGGTGTCACAATGAGACCCGAGGCATCGATCGTCCTGAGGGACTTCCCCGCCAGGCGGCCGACTTCGACGATCTTGTCGCCGACGATGCCTATATCACCAATCGCCGGCGCGGCGAGCGTCCCGTCATAAATCGTGCCGCCTTGGATCACGATGTCATAAAAAACGTCCTTGGAGCTCAAGGGGTGACTCGAGATGTGCGCAAGAGCGCTTGAGGACACGGCGAGCGAACACCCGACCTTGGCCGTGTTCGCTAAAAAATCGCGCCTGGTCATTTTGTTCATTGCTTTATACCTCTGTTCTTGCCAACTGAGTTATCACCGGCCGCTCGCGAGTTCAAATTTCTCTCCCGCACGTAGAAGAAGAGATCGAGGAGTTGGGCCCGCGAAAGTTCGTTCGTCTCGACGGCAAAGGCGGAGGAGCGGTAGAGATTCCAGTTGTTCTTGATTTCGGGAGAGACATCGATCTCATCGTAGAGCCTGCTTCCGGGCGAGAGATAAAAGGCCGACGGCCCGACGAGAACCCCCAAGCTGAGGAGGTAGTCGATCGTTCTCTTTGCTTCCTCATAAGTCTGTCCCGGAAGTCCTATTATGACATAAACAGTTACAAAAAACCCGAGCTCCCGGGCCTTCCGAACCAGAGACTCGAAATTCCCGGAATCGCTGGGTCGGACGTGCCCGGCTCGAAGCGCCTCGCTGCGACTGACCAGCGAGAGGTTGAGCTGTCGAAACCCGGCGCGCCACATCGCCTCGAGCCCTTCTTCGTCGAGGGTCGGATAGCAGATCCCGTTCATGGCCGTCAGCTCGATGCCCCTCAGGCCGGAGTCCTGGCTCAGGGCATTCAGGAAATTAAGGAACCAGCGCCGGTCGAAAGACAGGTTGTCATCCTCGAAATTGAAGATCCGGACGCACTGGTGAACATAGTTCCAGCGCATCTCTTCGATGACACTCTCGATGGGACGGTATTCGATCCTGCGTCCGAACATTTTGTGGATGCCGCAGAAATCGCATTCGAAGGGGCAGCCCCGGCTTGCGGCGAGAGAGACATAATTTTTCCTCCCGATTTTGTGTGACCCGGAGGGCACGAGGTCGTGGGCCGGCTTGAGGTTTTTCCAATCCCGGCGATCGAAATCGTGGCTGAGCCTTTGAGAGGCTAAGTAGTCTGGAATGCAGGCTTCGGCCGGGCCGACAAGCACCGAATCAATTTCGGGCGTCCGCTCCCGGATCTCCTTCGCAAAAGCTGTCGCGTGGTTGCCGCCAATCAACAGGGCGGCCCCGGAATGTTTCTTGATCAAGCGGACAAGCTCTTCGGTGCTTTGATAATAAGCCGTGAATTGAGAAGAAATGCCGATGAGATCAGGCGCAAATGTCCTGATCCGGGATAGGGTCTCCGGCTCCGAGATGCCGAAATGGTAGTAGCCTTTGAAAAAATAGGGGTTCTTTAGATAGTTTTCAAGATACCCGAGTTCTTTCGGAACCGAGAGACGGCGTTTTCGGAGCGGGTTCAAGCAGTCGAGGATTCGAACGTCCCACCCGGCCTCTCTAAAAACGGCGGCCGCGTAGAGAAGGCCCAAAGGGTAGAGCCTGATCGGCGTCGTATAAAAGTCCTCTAGCGGCGGCTGAATCAAGAGGACTCTCATCGCCTCTTCTCAGGAAAATCACATCTTACTTAACCGGGCTTCTTTCCCTCGCTGGAATAAAAGATACGCGGGCACGCCGGTGAGAATGATCACCAGCCCCATGATGTTGTCCTTGAATGCCGTGATCAGGAGACTCATCGCGACAAAGACCGCCCCGAGGATAAAGAAAATCGGCGTGACCGGATAGCCCAGCGTCTTGTAGGGTCTCGGGAGGTCGGGCCTCTTCTTCCTGAGGATGATGACCGCGGCAGCGGTGAGGCCGAAGAAAATCCACTCTCCGAAGACGACATACTCAAAGAGCCTCTCGAAGGTCTTGAAGAAAAGGGTCAGGATGAGCGCCCATACCCCCAAGGCTATGATAGAAAGATGCGGCGTCAGGAACTTGGGATGAGCCTCGGCGATTCTCTTGAAGAACAGTCCGTCTCTGGCCATGGCAAAATAAACCCGTGGCGAGCAGAGAACGGTTTGATTGGCCGCCCCCATGATCGAGAAGAGGATGATAAAAGCGATGATCGATCCGGCGAGCGGTCCGATGGCCTTGCTCATGGCGTCGGCGGCGATCGTCTTGGAATTGGCGATTTCGCCAGCGGGCATAGCAAAGAGGTAAGCCATGTTTGCCACGATGTAGAGAAAGATGCAGACCAGGATCCCGATGAATATTCCCAGGGGAAGATTCCTTTCGGGATTCTTGGTCTCGCCGGCGCTGAAGGTGGCCGACTCCCACCCTTTATAAGCCCATAGGCAGGCGACCAAGGCGATGCCAAAACTCCCTATCAGGGGCCAGGACATGTGGGCCGGCGGAGGCGTAACAAAATGACCGGCGCTCCCCTTCGCGAAAATGAAAATAACGACACAGATCCCTGTCAGAGCCACGAACTTGATGACGGTCAGAAAGTTCTGGAGGTTTGCGCCCCACCTGACTCCTACATAATTGACCATGACCAAAAAGAGAATAAAAAGGGCCGCGACGACTTTTTGGCCGAACGGATTCAGAGGAACCAGATAGGGTAGATAGTTCGAAGAGAAAGCAACGGCAAGGGTGGCGATTGTTCCCGAGTCGATGACCAGGAAAAGCGTCCAGCCGAAGAGGAAAGAGATCAGTGGGCCATAGGCTTCGCGGAGGAAAATATACATCCCCCCGGCTTGAGGCATGGCGGCGCCCATCTCGGCAAAGGTGACCGCGCCGAAGTAGCTCAGCAACCCTCCCACAACCCAGACCGCGAAAATGAGGAGCGGCGCTTTGACGCCAAAGGCGATATCCTTGGGAACAAGAAAAATTCCCGACCCGATAACTCCACCAATGACGAGCCCGACGATATCCCAGAGTCCGAGGACGCGAGGAAGGGCGATGTGGGATTTATCGACCGGAGTGGCAGCGACTGTTTTACTTTCCATCGTCTTTTGTTTTTTTCCTCCTCCAATAGAGATAGGCCGGGACCCCCAAAGCGATGATCAGGAGTCCGGCAAAAGAATTCCAAAACTGATGGATCAGCGTGTTGACCGAAATAAAGAGGGCCGACAGAATGAAGAAGACCGGAGTCACGGGGTAGCCCCAGGTCTTGTAGGGCCGAGGAAGGTCCGGTCTCTTTTTGCGGAGAATGATCACGGCTCCTGCTGTCAGTCCCATGAAAAGCCACATCCCGAAGATGGCGAAAGTCGCCAGTTGTTCAAATGTCCCGGAGAGGCTGAGGATGGCGCTCCAGATTCCCAAGGCGACAATGGAAACATACGGGGTAAGGAACCGGGGATGAACGGATGCGATTTTCTTGAAGAACAGGCCGTCTCTGGCCATGGCAAAATAGACCCGGGAACCGGTCAGGTTGTGCCCGTTCGCTGCGCCCATGATCGAAAAAAGAATGACGAAGGCGATGACCGAGGCCCCCACCGGACCGACGGCCGCGTTCATTGCGTCCGCGGCAATCCGGGTCGAAGTGGCAATGAACCCTGAAGGGAAAACGTAAAGATAGGCGAGGTTTATAACGAGATAAAGAAGGATGACGAGTCCGGTCCCGATAAAAATGCCCAGAGGAAGATTCCGTTCGGCGTTCCGGAACTCTCCGGCGCTGAAAGTCGCCGACTCCCAGCCCTTGTAAGCCCAAAGGACGGCCACCAGGGCGATTCCGAATCTCCCCACCAGTCCCCAGGAGAAGGACTCCGGAGAGGGGGAAACAAAATGGGCCGCATTCCCTTTGGCAAAGAGAAAGACGATCCCGCAGACGGCGAATATAGCCCCCACCTTGATGACGGTCAGGAAGTTCTGGAGGGCGGCGCCCCAGCGCACCCCGAGATAATTCACCGTGGCCAGAAAGGCGATCATGAAGACGGCGGTCGCCTTCATCCCCAGCGGCGAGAGTTTGAAGAAATGCGGCATATATTTTGAGGAGAAGGCGACGGCCAGGGTGGCGATCGTCCCGGAATCAACGATCAAGAAGAGGCCCCAGCCAAAGAGAAAGCCGATGAACGGACCGTATGCTTCCCGAAGATAGATGTACATCCCCCCGGCATGAGGATAGGCGGCGCCAAGTTCAGCCAGAGAGAGTGCGCCGAAGAAGGTCAGCAGCCCGCCGACCACCCAAGCCGAGAGCATCAGGAAGGGCGCCCGGAGACCCGCGGCGACCTGGGCGGAGACGATGAAAATCCCCGAACCAATCATCATCCCGGAGACGATGGTGATGATGTTGAGAAGGCCCAGGACTCGGGGCAATGTGTCGGGAGGATTGGCAGGATTTGCGGACCTGGCGACTTCCATCCCGTCTTTAATATCTTAAAATCAAGCCGGAATCAAGACAAAAAATAAAACTGTCTATCTGGTCATCTTGTCATCTCGTCGTCTTGTCCATCTTGTCATATCGCCTCTCTCGTCGTCTCGTTAAGTTCGTCTTTTCGTCTGTTTCGTCTGTCGCGACATTTCGCCTTTTTGTCGTCTCGGCAAAATACTAAATGATGCAAGGCGCAGGACTTAAAATTTGGGGTCGGACCTAACCAATTCGTTTAGGCAATTTTCTTGCCTTAAATCCACGTTTTGAGCCCCAAAAAACACATTTTAAGGCCTAAAACCGCCTCTAAGACTGTTTAAAGGTTGCATCGGTTATAAAATGCGAAATCACGCTTTCATATCGGCTCTAACTTCGTAGTGCTGGGAGCGGGGATCAAAGCGTAAAAGCAACAGTCGGGCCTTTGGGGGAACAACCGCCACTTCATAATCTTCGCCTGCGAAAATTCGAACAGAGTCTATCGTGTCAAACCACATGACCGTCACAAACTCCACCTCCTCATCGAGGCTGCGCCGAAAGAGTTGAATTCCCTGGAAACCTGCAATCTGGCGGTCCCGTATGCCAATGAAAATCTCACTCTTGAGGAGGGACTCATAGGCATCGGCCTTAGCTGCGTTAGTCCAACCATGCCAGATTCGACTGATCATGTTCCTAGCCTCCTTGATGGCGCATCATCGCGCCAAATGACCGAGCTGGGCATGGAATAATAGTCACGGCCGCACGACTATGTCAAGAACGCCTCCAGGCGCGAAGCATTACTAATTATGTACTAAATGATTCGCTCTTGAGGATGATCAAAAGGCTACATTTACCGAAGATGGAGGCAGCAGTCCTGAACAAATGATTTGCATTTAAGAGATAATTGAGTATCCTTATGGAAGCAGTAAGGATTCAACCATGAAAATATTGCTGATTTATCCCAAATATCCTGACACTTTTTGGAGTTTTAAGTATGCCCTAAAATTCATCTCCAAGAAAGCCGCCTTCCCGCCGCTCGGTTTATTAACCGTGGCCTCGATGCTTCCGAAAGAATGGGAGAGAAGGCTGATCGATATGAATGTTTCAGCTTTAACAGAGGATGACCTCAAGTGGGCTGATTATGTATTCATCAGCGCTATGGTCGTCCAGAAAAAGTCGGCCAAGGAAGTCATCAGAACATGTCACAAATTGGGAATCAAAGTTGTCGCAGGCGGTCCCCTTTTTACGACGGGGCACGAAGAATTTCAGGAAGTCGATCATTTTGTCCTTGATGAGGCCGAGAACACACTTCCCGCTTTTCTAAAGGATTTAAGAAATGGATGCGGCCAACACGTCTATTCCTCCAAAGAGTGGCCTGACCTAGGGAAAACTCCTCGTCCGCAATGGGAACTGATCAATATGAAACACTATGTGACGATGAGCATTCAGTATTCGAGGGGCTGTCCTTATAATTGTGAATTCTGCGACATCATCGTCCTCAACGGCCATAGGCCTCGGACGAAGGGCAAAGACCAGATTTTGGGAGAACTGGAGATCTTGTATCAACAAGGTTGGAGAGGCGGCGTATTCTTTGTCGATGATAATTTTATCGGCAATCAGAATAAACTCAAAGCGGAAATCCTGCCATCTTTGATCAACTGGATGGGAGAGAAAAAGTACCCTTTTTATTTTTTCACCGAGGCATCTATAAATCTTTCTGACGATAAAGAACTGATGCGATTGATGGTTCAAGCGGGTTTCAGAAGGGTCTTCATTGGAATCGAATCTCCAAATGAGGCAAGCCTCACCGAATGTAATAAACGTTTGAATAAAAATCGTGACTTGATATCCAGTGTCAAGCACATCCAGGAGAGCGGGCTGGAAGTTCAGGGGGGATTCATTGTCGGTTTTGACAATGATCCGCCTTCAATTTTTGAAAGACAAATAAGTTTTATCCAGCGGAGCGGAATCGTCACGGCTATGGTTGGATTGTTGAACGCCCCCCGTGGGACAAGGCTCTATGACCGTCTGAAAAAAGAAGATAGGCTGTTGCAGGAGGCATCCGGCGATAATACGGACTGTTCGCTCAACTTCGTCCCCAGGATGAATACCGAATTGCTTCTCAATGGTTATAAGAAAATCCTCAATACGATTTATTCACCCAAACACTATTATAAACGGGTGATAGCCTTTTTGAAGCAATATAAACCAAAGCAACTCGGGAAAGAAAGCTATTTCAAGTTTTATTACGTGAAGGCATTCTTTAAATCCATCTGGCTCTTGGGAATCAAAGGAAAAGAGAGAATTCATTATTGGAAACTTGTTTTCTGGACGTTGATCAAACGCCCCCACTTTTTTGGCATGGCCATATCATTCGCCATTTATGGTTTCCATTTTCGTAAAATTGTGGGAAACTTAGACTGAATGGATTCGGCGTTGTCCCTCTTTTTAGATCAGCTCAGTTCATCTATTTGATAAAGGACTTCAGTTTTCGACTGTGACGAGAATGCTTTAACTTTCTTATCGCTTTTTCCTGGATTTGCCTGATTCGCTCGCGTGTAACCTTGTATTTCTGCCCGACTTCTTCCAGGGTGTGTTCGCAGCCGTCTCCTAAGCCAAATCTCATTTTTAGAATGTTCGCTTCTCTCTGGGTATGAGTTTTCAGCGCTTCCTCAATTTTCTGTCTCAAATTAATATAAATGACTTGATCGGGAGGCGCGAGGATATCCTTATCCTCGATAAAATCACTCAGATGACTTTCTTCTCCCTCTCCTATCGGCGTCTCGAGCGAGAGGGGGACTTGGGCAATTTTCATGATCTTCTGCACCTTGCCGACGGGAATCTTCATCTTCTCTGCGATCTCTTCAGAAGTGGGTTCCCTGCCCAGATCTTGAATCAGATCTCGTGAGACTCTGGCCAATTTTTTTATCGTTTCGTCGATGTGCACGGGGACTCTTATGGTCCTCGACTGGTCGGCGATCGCGCGGGTTATTCCTTGTCTCACCCACCAATGGGCATAGGTTGAAAATTTATACCCTCTCCTGTAGTCAAATTTCTCCACGGCCGTCATCAAGCCGATGTTTCCTTCTTGAATCAAATCAAGGAACGGCACTCCAAAATTGCTGTATTTTTTGGCAATCGATATCACTAATCTTAAGTTAGCCGTGATCAGCTTCTTTTTGGCTTGCCCGCTGATCAGCCTTCCCGAAGAGATGGCAAAAAGAGTCCTTTTCAGTCCCTGGGAATCAACTCCGAGCTCTTTCTGGAAGGTTTTTAGAAGTTTATTGGTGTCAAGAATTTTCCGTCGGAGTTCACTCTTATGTTCTGCAACCAGGATTCGGGAAAGGGAACTTTTCAAAACTTCTCTTGTTCTTTCCAGTTCGGTGATTTCTTTGAGCTTTTCCTCCAGATCCGCAATGACCTTTTCTTTAAATATGCGGCTTAAATTCAGACCCCCCAGGATCCGACTTATACTGACGATGAGACGGCCTCGAGTGAAAGAGTGCTTTCTTCCCGGAGGCAGCTTATTCAATTGACAACTCAGGACTCTGATCTTCATCATCTCATCGGCAATATCCGATATCTTGGCCGCCGCGGGTGTCTCCGGGTTATCATCCTTGCCGCAGTCAAGGATTTTGCGGAGGACCTGTGGATTCGATTTCATTTTCCTTTCCAGCGCCAGAATCTTCTCGGGAACAGAGGCTATTTTGGAAAGCGACTTGAGGATAAGTTTTTCACCTCTTTCGATTTCCCGCGCGGCGGATAGTTCTTCTTTCCGAGTCAGGAGCGGAATATTGCCCAGGTCATTAAAATAGAGTTTCATCGGATCGCGGGCTCGCTCCAAACTCCCGCTTGAAATAGAAGCTCTCATGGTTTTTTAAAAGAGAATTTCTCTAGATCAAGACGCCAGGTTTTCTTCCTTTTAGCCTGTCGCTTTTCTCTCTCCCTCTTTTCTCTCTTTTCCTTTGCGAATTTTCTTTTTTTTCTCTGTCTCTTCTTTCTTTTTCTCTTGTCATTGACTTATCTCTAATTCTCTCACGCTAAACATCATTCAACGCCAAAAGATAATCGTCTTCTCTTCCTGACCAAGCTATCTTTTTTCCACGATCTCGAGGTTGACCCTCCTTTTCAGCTTCATTCCGGCAGCACCGAGAATAACTCTGATAGCCTGAGCGGTTCTTCCTTGTTTTCCAATAACCTTGCCCATATCTTCCGGAGCAACCCTTAATTCAATGATCGAGCTCTGTTGCCCATCCAGCTGGGTAACCTTCACCTGGTCCGGGTCGTCCACCAATGCCTTGGTAATCAACTCGACGAGTTCTTTCACTGTCACCTCCCGTAATGTCTAAATTAGTTTTTTGCCCTTGAACATCTCTTCCTGCTCATCCGTCTTTCCCAGCGAACTGGTTTTGCGTCGACATCTTCTGAGCCCCAATGGTTTGATTCTCTCAGGAATGAGCTAATAAAGCAATGCAGAATTTACGGGCCCCAGCCCAGCCAGGCTCTTCCTGGCGTATCCATAAGGATTTAGCCCAAGCCGATTTAAGGGGGGCAGGCCCCAAATTAGAGCATATTAAGAGGAAATGTGCCGAAAACGAGGGGTGGGACCGTGGATATCTAGAACTTCTTACTTCTTCGGTTTCACCGGAGGCTTGAGGTCGGCGGGCAAAGGAGACTTATATTCCTTGCCTTTTTTGCTGGCCGTCCACTCCGCCCTCATCTTCTGGATCGTCTCCGGCTGGGTTAGAAAATCGATGCCGGTGGCAGCCATCACCTTGGCCGCAACCAGAAGCGCCTTATGGGCAATCGCCGTGCTGCCGCAAGCGACCGTCGCCCAATTATGACCGGGTGTGCCGATGGGCGCCGTTGCAACTCCCAGCGCGGTTGTCGGCGTGAGCCAGCTCACCTCAGCCACGTCCGTCGAGCCCCCGCCCCAACTCCTTTCGGGGAGCTTAAACGGCGAGATGTCCGCCCTTAACCCTTTTTCTTCAACGCCTGAATTCTTCTGGATTTCCTTGGCGAAAGCCTGCTCCTCGGGACTAAAAGACGGGGGGCCGACGAGCAAAAGATTGCTATAAACGGCTTCCGACGCGGTCCTGTTTGTCAGTGTCTCGTGCACTCCGCTAACAAAGTTGATCTTATAGGTCGTCTCGCTCATCTTGGCCGCGCCTTCGATGATATTGAGCACCCGCTCATAGTCCTTCTCGACACTTTCCCGGTTGACGTCTCGGACATAGTACCAGGCCCGGGCGTAGTCAGGGACGACGTTCGGGGCTCCGCCGCCATTGAGGATGACATAGTGAACCCGTGCCGTGGGCCTGAGATGCTCACGCAGGAAATTAAGGCCGATATCGGTGAGCTCAATCCCGTCCAAGGCGCTCCGCCCGTCCCAAGGATCTCCGGCCGCGTGAGCGGACCTGCCGAAAAACTCCACCTGGATCTGATTCATGGCATTGCTCGACTCCAGGGAGACCCCGTTTTCCTGATCGGGATGCCACTGGATACAGCAGGATAGTCCATCAAAAACGCCGTCTCGGGCCATGAAGACCTTCCCGACCACGGTCTCCTCAGCGGGGCAGCCGAAGAGCTTGATCGTCCCTTTGAGCCGATTCTTTTCCATGACCTGTTTCAAGGCGGCCGCGGTGGCCGTGCTGGCCACTCCAAAGACATTATGGCCGCAGCCGTGACCTGGTTTTCCTTCCAGCACCGGCTTTTTCTGTGGGACCGCTTGCTGGGAAAGACCCGGCAGGGCGTCGTATTCGGCCAGGATCCCGATCGTCGGCTCGCCGGATCCATATACGGCCACAAATGCGGTCGGCATCCCGGCCACTCCCCTTTCCACTTTGAACCCGTTCTTTTCGAGATAAGAGGCGAGTGCTTCGGAAGACTGGTACTCTTCCATCGCGACCTCGGCATAACTCCAGATCTCGTCGTTCAACTTTCCAAGTTCGACGGCATGGGCGTCAAGCCAAGAAAATACATCCGTCTTTATCGGTGTGGGCTTCGCCGGCTTGACTTTTATGAGGAGAGGGTCAGCCTCCTTCGTCTCGATGGAATAGAGGAACGAGACAAAAAAGACCAGGATGACCGAAATCGCGAAGGCTTTTCTCATAGCTGTCTCCTTTCTCCACACTCTTCCCCGAGTATCGGACGCAGATTGTATCAAATCCGGCCAATAATACAAAGTGATGAACGAGCGACAACTTGCCGCGTTTTTGTATATGATCGCGGTGCGCCATCAAATTCTAGACTTGACTATTTTTGATTTTATGTTAACGTGTGTGGATAGGTTAACACATGTTAATAGATATTATTCAGGTTAACAAGAGAATTTATCTCTCGGGCACTGGCAAGGATGCCAAGAAAGGTGATACCTGTCCGCCTGAATCGAAGGGGAAAAAAAATGAAAAAGACTGAATACATAACCATTCCCCAGTTAGCAAAAGTCCTGGGAATCTCCAGAATCGCTGTTTATAAAAAGGTCAAGAACGGCGAGATCGAAGCCCTCAGGATTGGGAGGACCTATGCTATTCCCAAAAAAGCAATAACCTCGATCCTGGGGAAAACCTTAAGGGAGAGGACAAAAAGACAGATCGACAAAGCGATTAGAAAAACAATTGACGAATATGGAGAAGTTCTAAGGTTATTAGGACAAGAATGATGCAGCTTATTACGGTCAAAGAGGTGGAATACATCGCCTTCCGGCTGGCTCAGGAGAGCCTTTCCTTCAATGAGCCCATTCCCGATTTTACGACACGTTTTCCCAACATCTTAGAAAGCTGCCTGGCGACTCCCTTTCAAAGCTTTTCAAAAAAATCTCTTTACCCCTCCCTCGTCTCCAAAGCCGGCATGCTTTTTTATTTAATGATCAAAAACCATCCGTTTCAAAATGGGAACAAAAGAATCGCCATGACGACTCTGTTTGTTTTCCTTTCTAAAAATAAGAAATGGATAAAAGTCGATACGCAAGAGCTATATAATTTCACAGTCTGGATAGCTCAGAGCCCCCCTCAATTCAAGGAGGAGACGGTCAAGGCGATTGAAAAATTCCTAAGATCTCATATTGTCGAATTAGCGGATTGAACAACATCCTCAGAAATCCCGTCACCATAAAATAAATACCTTCAAGTCTGCCTGGGCAACGAGAGGTTCTACTTTTTCTTCCAGGTGAAGGGCGAATTCAATCGGGACTCGACCCAGGCGCGGTCGATCTTCATCCCATACTGGTCCATCCTCATGGTATCGCCCGTGTCGAACTCGATGGCTTTATGATAACAGGAGACAGCCTCATGGCGCTTCCCCAGAAGATCGTTGATGAGGCCCATCCACGTCCAAACAGCGAATTGACGGAGCTTGGATGAATCCAGCGGCGGAACTTTTTCGAAAGCCGCCAGGGAATCTTTATAGTAGCCGCTATCGAAAAGAAGAAGTCCGAGTTTGAACCAGAAGTCAGTGTCGGCGATCGTCAGGTTTCTCGCCTTTTCGTAGATGAGGGAAGAATTTTTCCCCTCGTGTGTGTAGTTTAAGCCATTGAGGATTTCCACCAGTTCCTTGGGCGTCGGGTTCGAGGAAAGGTGAAGGACGGACTCCCTGCTGAATGGCGCTTTAAGCCTCTCCTCGGCCCAGGCGTGATCTAAGTTAATTCCCAGATTCCCGTCGCTCACGGATCGCCCTTCACTGAGGGTCAAAGCCTGTCGATAATACAGGAGCGCTCTGGACCGTTCGCCCCGGAGGTCATTCAAGAGGCCCAGCCAACACTGTGCGGCGAATTTCGTATCAGGGTCGGTCTCGAGGCCTGCGAGTTTCTCAAAACAATATGTGGACTCGTTCAGATGATCGCCTTCATAGAGCTGCCATCCCAATTGCTGCCAGATAGTGGTCGTAGAGATAGCTTCGCCCTTGACCGCTTCGAAGATCCTTAGGCTGTCCGAAGAATCCCATCCGTAGGCAAGCAACTCGCTCGTCTCTTTTGAGATCGCCGGGACCGGCCTGTCCACCATCGCCAGTTTTTTTTCTGGATTGAGGACGGCATCCTTGAGTTTAGCTTTGCTCCGCAAGACAAGCGTGTCGATGTCCAGAGTCCGGTCGGTCTGGCGGGTCTCCTCTGTCCCATCCTCGAAAATCGCCTTGACCGGAATCGGCATCTTCATCGGGCCAAGCCTTTTCACTCGAATTTCTGTCCTGAATCCGTCTCCTTCCGGCCGGCTTTCCCGCGATTCGATAGCGTAACAGAGATAATCGTTCGTGCGCACCCAGGCGTCAAAGAACCATTGGAGGCTCTGTCCGGTTTCGGCTTCGCAATATTTCTCAAAATCGCGCCACCCTAAACTTTTGCCTCCAAAATCCCGAAGAGCCTTCTTATAAATCCGGTCAAATGTCTCCCGGCCCTAAAACAGAGTCCAGAGCGAAAATCATGGCCGGACCCTTGCTGTGAATGACCGTATTGTTGCGGTCGTACTTGATCTTTTCCTCCATGGCCGGCGTGATGTCCAGGGTCATGTCATAATACGTGGCAATCCCGTTAATGTAGTTGCCCGTCCACTCGACGAGCCGGTTCGGGTCGTACTTGCACGCAGTCATATAGCGCGTATCCGCGAAGATCCCCATGCAAATCCAGAGCCAAGCGGGGTTGTCGGCGTCCATCACCCACTCCCCCCAATATTCATGGCCGATTTCATGCGAGGTGATGTGCTGCCAGTGAAGCGGCGATTCTCCATCTTTATAGGTTTCAAGGCCGTGGATGGCAACGATGCCGGTGGCAAAAGGATAACCGCCCCAGCGCCCGGGGCCGCCAGGGATTATCGTCAAGAACGGAAAAGGGTAAAGGCCGAGCCAATCTTTGTAAAATTTTATGGCATCTGCAGCCGTCTCAAGACAGATGCGAGCGGCCTTGGCGCCTTTCTCGGTGAAAAGCGAGGTAATAAGCACGCCATCGACCTCGCGGCTTTCTGTCTTCATGCCCTTTCCGAGATAGATCCCGAATGTGCGCGCACTTTCGGCCTCGTATCGGCCGGTCTTAGGATCGAGGCGTCCGCTCGCCGCCAGTGCGTAGCCCTCCGGAACATCGAGCTTGACCGAAAATGCTTCATGGACAGGAAGGCCTTCCCACCATAAGCGTGGGTACCAGCGCGTCGTCCCTCCGGATTCCTCCTTGGCTTCTCCCAACTTTTGCTTGAAACTGATGTCCAGATTGAGCTCCTCGCCAGGAACAACAGCCCGGGGCAGGTTGAAGAAAACAGGCGATCCTGGGGTGGAGGCAGATGGCCCCGCCTTAGCTGAGAGCTTCTGCCCCTGCGCAGTCACGTCCATCGAAGACGACCTGGTCATCTGCCAATCCAAGGCAACAACGTTCAACGGCAGAGAAGAATTATTTTTCAGGGTTATCTTTTCCTGGCCCTCGATCAGGGCGCGAGCGGGGTCGACCCGGGCATCAATAAGATAATGGCCTTTGGGCGGTTGGACCGGAACGAGGTAGGCCGCTCCAGGAGATTCGGAATTCGGCGACTGCTTGCATCCCGTGAGACTGCTCAGAATCAAAATACATGCAAACGCACACAGGGCTCGGTAGCTCATAGCTTCCCTCCACGGCTGAAAATCCCTCGAATGTCGTTTCGATCTTCCTTCCTGGCTTTCAGAGTCAGTGCTCTTTAAAAAAATCCTTCACGAGAGTGATAAATTCATCGAACCGTTCCCGATGAATAAGATGACCCGAATTCACAAAACGAACAATCCTGACGTTGGGTTGGCCGGATGTTTCCTCTTGAACAGAGCGTGGTCCGCCCGGCTGGGGGAAGAACGAGCTCTTCATGAGCAAAACCGGGCAGGTCACCTTTCGAAGCGCCAGGTCAGCCTCTTCCACCATCGCGCCCAAATTCGCCCAGAGCGTCGGACTGAATCTCATCAAGGAAAGATCAAGACGGGCAAGATTCTCAACCCAAGGCACATACTCTTCCTCCGGGGGGATCGGCGCACCGGGCGGGAGGTGGGCCAAGGCGGAGACCATGCGTTCTTCATGCGATTGTGTTTTTAACTGCTCCAGCCACGAGACATAGGCGCTCAGCCACTTTTTATAGCCCTCGGATTGAGTGAAATCCGTCCCCACGTCACTCTTGTCCGCAGCTCCTCCGACGATGAGAGCCCGCACGAGATCGCGGAATTCTTCCGCCACGTGAATCCCAGTGATGCCGCCCATGGAAAACCCGAGCAGGTGCGTTCTCTCGATCCTGAGCGCCCGAATCACGCCCGCCGCGTCCTCGGTGAGCAACACCTGCGAGAAGCCTCTCTCGATTCCGTCGGACCGACCGTGGCCCCTGGCATCGGTCATGATAACGTCATAATCCGGCTCGAGGACTCGGGCGGCGCGGATCCAGGACAACGCACCTTCCGAAAAACCGTGAAGCAGTACCAGCGGCGGCTTGTTTCCTCCCGTTCGATAATAATGCTGCCGAATGCCGTTGGCGACGAGCCATTCCTCTGTCCAATGCGCCGGAAGGATCTCTTCAATCCTCCGGTACCGTTTAACGATCTCGATGGCTTTGTTGGCGGCGGTGTTTTGATCGTTCTTCATTTATGCTAGCCTCTTCATTTGCAACAGCCTAGAATATGTTAGGAGTTTCGAGGGCGGGCCGCAAGCATTTCGCTCTTATTTCATGCCCTTGACTCTGGCCTTAGGCGGGAGATAGGATGTCTCGTAAACACGGGCTGATCGAATGAGCCGACACATGAGAATCATCATTCGGACCGCTCAAGCGAAGGATCTTGTCGCGATTGTGAAGATCTACAACCAGGCCGTGAAGCTTAAATCCGCCACTGCAGACTTGAGCCCCGTTTCGCTTGAATCCAGGGCCGAATGGCTGGCGGCACACGATCCGGCGCGCCATCCTGTCTTCGTGGCCCAATCCGGAAATGTCGTCGTCGGCTGGTGCAGCATCAGCGAATACCGGCCGGGCCGCGGGGCGCTCCGGCACACCGCTGAAATCAGCTATTACGTTCATGAGGATTATCGCCGGCTGGGCGTCGCTTCCAAGCTGGTCAAGCATGCGATTCGCGAGTGCCCTCGTCTCGACATCAAAACGCTCATCGCGATCCTGTTGGACATAAATGTACCGAGCGTGCGTCTTCTGGACAAGTTCGGCTTCCGAAAATGGGGACACATGCCTGATGTGGCGGATTTCGACGGCAAGGAGTGCAGCCATCTCTACTATGGACTGAGACTTGGCCGCGCACGGAGCCGCTCGAGTGCAAAAACCGGCTCAGTCTAAGAATAAATAGGTCTTCACTCTGGCGTTCAACAAAAGAACTGGCGGCCAACGATGGTTTTCTGTTGACCGGCTAAACTCAGCGGCCGCTGCCGCCGAAGATCGAGCCGAGGATCCCCCGCATGACCTGACGGCCCAGGCTGCTCCCGATAGAGCGCGCGGTGCTCTTGGCCATCGCCTCCAGGAGCGTATCGCGCGGACGCCCCACGGGTCGGCGTTCCGGTGCGGGTTCTCTGGTCATTGGTTCGGGCGGAACGATTTTTTGGGCCCGGGCCCTCAGCATTTCAAATGCGGATTCCCGGTCAACGATTCTCTCGTAATGCCCATAAAGAACCGATTGGGAGATAACCTGCCGCCGGAGATCAGACGTGACGGGCCCGATCTGGCTCTGCGGCGGGAGGACTGATGCCCGCTCGACGATGCCCGGCTGGCCTTTTTCGTCCAGGAAAGAAACCAGGGCTTCGCCCACGGCCAGCTCGCCGATCACTTTTTCTACGTTGAGTTTGGGGTTGCTGCGCATGGTCTCAGCCGCGGATTTGACCGCCTTCTGGTCGCGGGGTGTGAAGGCGCGCAAGGCATGCTGAACGCGGTTGCCCAATTGGCCCAAGACCACGTCTGGGACATCAAGGGGATTCTGAGTCACGAAGAAGATGCCTATGCCCTTGGACCTGACAAGACGGATGATCTGCTCGACCTTATCCAGCAGAACCTGGGGAGCATCGGTGAAGAGAAGATGGGCCTCATCAAAAAAGAAGACGAGTTTGGGTTTTTCGAGGTCGCCGACCTCGGGCATCCTCTCGTAGAGCTCGGCCATCAGCCAAAGAAGGAACGTGGCGTAGATCTTGGGCGAGAGCATGAGCTTGTCTGCGACGAGGATGTTGATCTGGCCACGGCCCCTGGAGTCGGTCTGAAGCAAATCTTCAAGGTTGAAGGCCGGCTCTCCGAAGAATTTGTCACCCCCTTGGCCTTCCAAGTCGACCAAGGCCCTCTGGATGGCGCCTATGCTGGCTCTGGAGATCCTGCCGTAGCCCGTGGTGAATTGATCCTGGTTGTCACCCACGAACTGGAGCATGGCCCGGAGGTCCTTCGTGTCGAGGAGGAGGAGTCCGTTATCGTCGGCGATCTTGAATACCAGGGACAGCACGGAGCCCTGGATATCGTTGAGGTTGAACATGCGGCTGAGCAGGAGGGGGCCCATATCGGAGACCGTGGTCCGGACGGGGTGACCCTGCTCTCCGTAGATGTCCCAGAAGGTCACGGGATTTCCGGAAAAGGCAAAGTCCTTCAGGCCGAGCTGTTTGATTCGCTCAGCGATTTTGGGACCGGCCGTCCCGGCCTGGCTGACGCCTGACAGGTCGCCCTTGATGTCGGCTGCAAAGACGGGCACGCCGATCCGGCTGAAGTTTTCGGCCATGACCTGAAGCGTCACCGTTTTGCCCGTACCGGTCGCCCCAGCCACGAGACCGTGGCGGTTTGACATCCTGGGCAGAAGGTAGCAATCGGTAGTCCCCTTGGCGATCAAAAGCGGCTGGCCTGTGCCTGGCATGGTACCTCCTCATCGCGAAAAAGAATTTCGAGGATTCACAGAGAATCTTATCACGATTCGGCTCTGTTGCCGAGAGGTTTCGGTCATTATTCCTCCTTGCCCCTCGAAATGGATTGACAGGCTGAGGGACGTGATTTAGTATCATTATATTAATCCCCTTCCGCGAAAGGAGTGATAAGTGAAAAAACCCAAGATTCTGAGATTAAGGGGCACAATCGCCCTCTTTCTCGCTCTCGGTCTCCTCACGGCAACGACCTTTGGTGGGTTTGCCCAGGAAACCGTCCAGCCGCCCGTAGCCGAAAAAATCAAAAAGGAACTCACCATCCACGGACAGACCCGCATCGACAATTATTATTGGCTCAACGAGCGCACCAATCCCAAGGTTATCGACTACCTCAAGGCCGAAAACGTCTACGCGGAGGCCATGATGAAGCCGACCGAAGGGCTCCAGGAGAAGCTCTACAACGAGCTCGTCGGCCGGATCAAGCAGACCGACATGTCCGTGCCCTACTTCGAGAATGGATATTGGTACTACACGCGCTATGAATCGGGGAAGGATTATCCCGGTCTATTGCCGCAAGGCGAAAACCCTGCAGGGGAAGGAGGAGGTCCTCCTCGACGGGAACAAGATGGCCGCCGGACAGTCTTTTTTCAATATCGGCGGTTTCGACATCAGCCCTGATAACACTCTCCTGGCCTACAGCGTGGACACGGTCTCGCGGCGGCAATACAAGATCTATTTCAAGAACCTCAAGACGGGAAAGCTCTACCCCGAGGAAATCACCATGGCCGGCGGTCCGATGGTTTGGGCCGGCGACAACAAGACCGTCTTTTACCCGGCGATCGATGAATCCCTCCGGTTCTACAAGATCTTCAGGCATGTCCTGGGGACGCCGGCGAAAAACGACATTCAGATCTTCCATGAAAGCGACGACACATTCAGCGTCTACGTGAGGTCAGAGCCGGTCCAAGAAATATATCTTTATCGTCTCGAACAGCACGCTGACCTCCGAGTGCCGTTACCTGGAGGCAAACCAGCCGCTGGGCGAATTCACGGTCTTCCAGCCGCGCACTCGCGGCCTCGAATACGAAGTTGACCATCTGGGCGACCGTTTCTATATCCTGACCAACGATAAAGCTAGGAATTTTAAGCTGATGGAAGCTATGCCCGGAAAGACGGACATGGCAAGCTGGCGCGAGCTCATTCCCCACCGGGAGGAAGTTCTGCTTTCGGGCTTCGACCTCTTTAAAGACTACCTCGTCCTGGCCGAGAGGAAGAGCGGCCTCACCCAGATCAGGGTCATTCCCTGGGGGGAAAAGGACGGCTACTACCTGGAATACCCCGACAAGGCCTACATGGCCAGGCCCACTCCGACCCCCGAACCGGACACGGAACTCCTCCGCTATGTCTATACGTCCATGACGACCCCCTCAACCGTCTATGAATTCAACATGAAGAGCCGGGAACAGAAAGTGCTCAAGCAGCAGGAAGTCCTGGGTGGGTTCCGCCCGGAAAACTACCAGACGGAGCGGCTCAATGCGCCTGCGTACGATGGGACGCTCATTCCCATCTCGATTGTCTACCGCAAGGGGACGCGGGATAAGGGTGAATGCCCACTCCTCCTTTACGGTTACGGATCCTACGGTGCCTCAATGGATCCCGGCTTCGAATCCTCGGTCCTATCGCTTCTTGACCGGGGCTTCATTTATGCCATCGCTCACATCCGGGGCGGCCAGGAGATGGGGCGATACTGGTACGAGGACGGAAAGCTCCTCAAAAAAATAAACACGTTCACCGACTTCATCTCTTGCGGCGAATACCTCCTGCGGCACCACTACACAGCTCTGGACAGAATCTTCGCCATGGGCGGAAGCGCAGGAGGACTGCTCATGGGCGCGGTCGTCAACCTGAGGCCGGACCTGTTCAAGGGCGTCATCGCCGCCGTCCCGTATGTTGACGTTGTGACAACCATGCTCGACCCCTCCATCCCGCTGACGACGGGCGAATATGACGAATGGGGCAACCCCAACGACCCGGTCTACTACGAGTATATGATGTCCTACTCACCCTACGATAACGTGCGGCCGAAGCAGTACCCGGCTCTTCTCGTGACGACGGGCCTGCATGATTCCCAGGTTCAGTACTTCGAGCCCGCCAAATGGGTGGCCAAGCTGCGGGCGACGAAGACCGACAAGAACTTGCTGATCTTGAAAACCAACATGGAGGCCGGGCACGGCGGCGCTTCAGGGAGGTTCCGAAGGTTAAAGGAAACGGCCTACGAATACGCCTTCGTCTTAGATTTGGTTGGGATGAAGGATTAACATCTCGAGTTGCTGTGTTCTCAGTATTAAAGCGCACTGTCTCACTCTTGATTCTTGTGGCTTCTGGGGCGGGGATGCCCGGCAGCGCCTCACTCCCGCCGGCGGGATTGGTCAGAGCCACAATCGTCTCGACGACACTCAAAGGAACCTCGGGCTTGCAGTGGTTTCGTGACCTGGGCTATCAAAACAATGAGCTGTACCAGTTGATTTTCCCCTCTCCGCTTGGCTGTCCCTTTGTAAAAGTCGACGTTTCTGGAATCCAGGTACCCCTCATGATCGACTCAGGACTGGCGCGGGGGTTCTTGATAACGAATCAGGCACCCATCATTCCCCACCGAGTCGAGAGGCGCGAGGAAGAACTCAATCCAGACGGCAGCCACCGCGGAGAATCAGTGATGATCCGTGTCGATCGAATGACTGTCCTCGGGGCAAGCTTCAAGGACGTAGCGGGAAGTCTCTCGGACTGGCGGATGCTCTCATCGGTCCCCTTTCCTGGAGCCGTCGGGCTTGAGTTCTTCTTAGACCGACGCCTGACACTGGACTACCGGTCAGGGAGAGTCGCCACCTCTCTTTCGCGACTGCCCGAAAAGCTCGATCCCGAGCGTTATCTCGTGGTCGATCTCATCGATCCTCCCCGGCAGCAAGGACACGTCCTCTACGCGCGGGCCAGAGTGAACCGGCGAGAGGCGGCTATCTATTTTGACACGGGGTACAGTGTTTCATTCATCGATCCAAGATTCTCCGGGAGCCTGGCGCGCTCCGAGAGGGCCGGTCAATTCAAAGTCTTTCGCCGAATGGTTCCCGTGGAGATCGGCGGTTACGCTTTTGTCCTGGATAACCTGCGCGAATCGCCGCTCAGCCGTGGGACCAGCTTTGATCTGCCGGTCGCGCTTGCTCTCGGAAGCGACTTTCTATCCAACTTCATCGTGACGATCGACCTTCGGGCAAAAAAGCTCATTCTGGCGCTTGCTGAGTAGCACCGCCAGGGATTGTGCCCGATCTTTTCATTCACCCATGGACGGCTTATGAAGGAACGGCCGGCATCCTTATTGACAGAGCCGGATGACTGAGTTATGGTTGGACCACGATGTCAAAAATCATGCGATTCGGGGTTTCGCTGGATTCAAATTTGCTCAGTCGATTTGACGCTCTGATCGAAAGCCTGGGCTACGCGAATCGCTCCGAGGCAATCCGCGATTTGATCCGTGACCGGCTCGTGGTCAAGGAATGGGAAAACGAGGATACCGAGACGGTCGGAGTGCTCTCCTTCGTCTACGATCACGAGACGCGGGAATTGACAGAAAAGCTGAATGCTATTCAGCATGAACAGTTCGACCTCGTCGTCGCCTCGACCCACGTCCATCTTGACGCCCACAATTGCCTTGAGGTCATCATTCTGAGGGGTTCTTCCGGCTTGATCCGAAAAATCTCCGACCGGCTCCTCATCACGAAGAACGTCAAGCACGGACGACTTATCACGACCACAACAGGCGTAAATATCGACTAAACGCCACTGAAGCTCGGCGCCCTAAAACCCTTCTAAATCCTTTCGATGAATAAGAAATAACTTGACCGCTAATAGTGTTACTATTATTATATTCGTGTTACCAGTCACTTCGCAAGGAGTTTTCATGAAGAAACATCTTTTTGCAGTCATCCTATTTTCCCTTTGGACGGCATTCGCCATCGGGAGAGACACCGTCAGCAAAAAGGACAAGGACGAAGAAAAGAAATTTCGGCCTCATCACGAAGTGACCGTTACTGCATCTCCCACCCTCAAGGCGGTTAAGGATTGCTCGACTTCGGTCAGTGTTATTGATGAAACTGATATCCAATCCGTCCGTCCACTCAACGCTCTGGGCGCCCTGACCCATCTTCCCGGGATTTTCGCCCATCGGACCGGGGACTTCGGCCGCACAGACATCGAGATCCGCGGGATCGGCCAGCGCGGGGTGAGACTCGCGATCCTCGTCGACGGCCGCCCCGAAAAAATGGGGATCTTCGGCTGCGCCGTGACTCATGCCTTTCCCCTGGACAATGTCGAGCGGATCGAAGTCGTACGCGGGCCTTCCTCCGTTCTCTTCGGCCCCGACGCCATGGGCGGCGTCGTCAACATCATCACCCGGCGCCCAACCGAAGGATTTCGGACAGATTTCGCTGCCGCCTATGGAGCCTACAATACGGCTTCTCTGAACCTCCGCCACGGCGCCAAGCTTGGCGATTTTGATTATTTCCTTACTTTTGACCGGATGACGAGCGACGGCCATATCTCTCATTCCTCCTACCAGGGTTCTTCCTTTACGGGACGGACGGGCCTTGACCTCGGTTCCGGACTCTCGCTCAGCTTTCAGTCCAAGTATTTCGACGGGCGGAAGAACGAACCCGGACCTCTGTCATTCCCGAACCTTGTCTCATGGAACCACTATAAGCGCGGCTCTGTCGATGTCTGCCTGAACGGGCGTTGGGAATCGAGCGATCTTTCCTTGATGATCTACAGCGATTTCGGCCGTCACGTTTTCTCCGACGGCTGGCATTCCCGGGACCACTACAACGGCGCTGTCGCCAGGATGAACGTGGAACTCTCGGCCGCGAACAATCTGGGTTTCGGAATCGACGCCCGGTTTCTTGGGGGAACGAGCTACAACTTTCCTGTGGGCAGTTGGAACAAGAACGATCTCGGCGCCTACATCCACGACGAACTCGTTCTGGGACGAAGATGGATTCTCTCAGCCGGAGTCCGCGCCGACAAGGATTCGCAATTCGGATGGGAAGCCTCGCCCCAGGCGGGGATTGTTTTCAAGGCTGGCGAGGACACCTCCCTGCGGTTTTCAACGGCCAAGGCCTTCCGCTCCCCCGCTATTAACGAGCTCTACCTTTTCCCGCCCTCCAATCCCAGCCTCCAGCCGGAACGCGTCTGGAATCTCGAGTTCGGCGTGGATCAGGCTCTGGGCCAGAATCTTTTTCTGACAGCGGCCGTGTTCCGGATGAAAGGAACGAACCTCATCGAAACGGCCCTGAATCCGGGCGGCTTTCCCCCCTACAAATTCCAAAACACGGGGAAATTCATGTTCTACGGGACCGAGATCGGCCTGCGGGCCGTTCCGTTTCGTTCGCTTTCCGCTGGAGTCTCCTATTCATACCTGGACGCGGGCGACCTGACCAAGGGCAGGCCAGGAAGCAAGATCGACGCCGACATCCGCTGGAGCCCCGGGCGGTTCCGGGCATTCCTCAACGCCCAGCACGTCTCCCACTATTACGCGGCCGACAAAAGGACGCTACCTATCCCCTCCTATTTCCTGCTCAATGCGCGTGTCGAATACTCCATCCGCTGTAACCTTGGAGTTTTCGCGGAAGTCAACAACATCACGGGCGAGAATTATGAGATTTATGCCGACCTCTCCGGACAGGCGGCCGGGTTGTATCAGATGCCGGGCAGAAACGTCCACTTCGGGTTCAAGACCGGGTTCTGAGGCGTGCTCATGAAGTATTCAGGCCGGGATCTCGTCGCCGGCGGACTTTGCGTTTCCCTCTCGGTAGCAGTGCCATGGCTTTTTCATGTCTTGGGACTCGGTTCGACTTTTCTTCCCATGTTCTATCCGATTCTCGCAGCCGGGTTTCTGACGCCTCTGCCAGTGGCCGCGGCCGTGGGAATTCTCGGGCCGCTGGTCTCGGCCGTCCTGACGGGCATGCCGCCTTTCTATCCTCCCATGGCTTTCGTAATGTCTGCCGAAGGGATCGCGCTGGGGAGCCTTCCGGCCCTTCTCCGCGTCCGGCTCCGGGCGGGAATACGCCTGAGCCTGGCTGCCGCCCTGGTCAGCGATCGTCTCATATTGCTGGGCGCGATCATGCTCGCTTCCCGCTGGCTCAACCTGCCGGCGGGCTTTCTCGGCTGGGCGTCGTTCCTCCATGGCCTTCCGGGGATAGCCGTTATCTTCGTTGTCTTTCCCCCAATGATCTCGTCCATCGAGAGGAAAATGCGTCAGATGCCCGCCATGGAATAATGAAAGAGCCCTAACCATGAATAAGAGCCGTTTTTTTTCGCAGTTGGCTGGGGAATGGGAAGCTCACCATTCCCAGTTCGACGAGCGGGCCAACCTCGCGCGCTTGGTGAAACTCTTTTCTCTAGGACCGGGCAATCGGGTGCTTGACGCCGGTTGCGGAACGGGCCGTCTTCTGCCGTTCCTGCAATCCGCGGTGGGGCCCGATGGCTGGATTGCAGAACTGGATTTTGCCGCCGAAATGCTCCTCCTCGGACGCATGAAGGCGCGGCTGGCTTCCGTCGCATTTCTTCAGGCGGATTCGGAGAAGCTTCCCTTCCGTTCCGCCGCCTTCGACGCCGTCGTCTGCTTCTCTCTTTTTCCCCATTTGGATCACCCGAAGGCAGCCGCCTCCGAGTTCAGGCGTGTCCTCATCCCAGGCTGCAGGCTCTTCATCGCCCATCTCATGAGCCGCGAGGAGCTCAATCGAATGCACGGAACGACCTCGGGTCCCGTGAGACATGACATGCTCCCCGATGCGGCTGCGATGACGTGCCTACTCGAATCGACGGGTTTCTCGCAGGTTTGCATCGTCGACCGCCCAGGGCTTTATCTCGCGGAGGCAACGAGGCCCAATCTATGAAAGTCAGGAGCGAAGACCGGGGAAGCGGGACCCACTGCCGGGACCGCATCGATCCCAGGGCCAAGCTCATGGCCGTCGTGATCGTATCCGTGACTGCTGCCTTTTCGAGATTACCCCAGCTTGGCGCGTTGGCCCTTTTTTGTCTCATCGCGCAGACGGCGTCACGAACCCCTCTGGTTGCCGTCTTGAAGCGCATCCTTCCCGCCTTGCCGCTTCTCGCCTTCCTCGCTCTAACGCTGTTTGCGTTTGGCGGGGTAACACAGAGGACGGCCGTGTTCGCGCAGACGGGGATCATCGGCGCTCGAACACTCCTCGTGATCTGGTGCGTCGGACTCTTTTCGGCAACGACTGCCTTCACCGACTTGGCTCGCGCCCTCAAGAGTTTTGGGGCCCCTCGTCTTGTCACGGACATCCTTTTCTTTGCGAGCCGGTACGAATCTCTCTTGTTGCGGGAGGCCGAAAGGATGCGGCGGGCTTTGCACTCGCGGACCGGCGGGAACAGCCGGATTCTGAAAAAGCCGAGAGTCTTCGGCCGTCTCCTTTCCCGCCCGCTCGAACGGGCCTTCGACAGGAGCGGGCGCGTCCACGCGGCCATGCTCGCCCGAGGATACCGGGGAAAGCTGCCCGTGCGCTGCACATCCAGGTTTTCACCCATCGATATCGCTTTCCTTACGACCACGGCTGCCTGGGTCATTTTGATTCTGAGAGCCCAATGAAAAATACAGTTCTATCCGTCGTCAATGTATCCTTCGATTATCCCGGCGGCCGGAAAGCCCTGCGGAACGTCTCGTTTGACGTGCCCGAGGGGGAATCCCTCGGGATCGTCGGGCCAAGCGGAGCCGGCAAGACGACACTTCTTCTCCATCTCAACGGCCTTCTTCGCGGAGGAGGGAAAGTGACGATCTGCGGGAAAACTGTCAGCCGGGAAAACCTCGCCTGGGTTCGGTCGCGCGTAGGACTCGTCTTCCAAGATCCAAACGACCAGCTCTTCATGCCGACGGTCCTGGAGGATGTCCTTTTCGGGCCCTTGAGTCTTGGCCTGGACGCGGAAAAAGCCGAGGAGCGATCGGTCCGGATCCTTGAGGCTTTTGGTCTTGGGGAAGAGCTCGAAAGGTCTCCCGACCTTCTGAGCCTCGGACAGAAAAAGAAAGCAGCGCTCGCCGGAATCCTTGTCTTGGAGCCAGTGATCATCGTTCTGGACGAGCCGACGGCCAACCTCGATCCGAGAGCACGCCGGTGGCTCATCGAGGACCTGAGCCGTCTAGAAGAAGGCACCAAGGTTATCGCCTCGCACGATCTCGATTTCGTCTGGCAGACATGCAACCGGGTGGTGATCCTCGACGGAGGCACAGTCGCCGCAGATGGGCCGTGTCAGGAGCTGCTCAAGAACCGCCCTCTTCTCGAAGCCCACGGACTCGAAGTTCCGCCGCTGGCAGTCTATTCCTAGAATTCCATAGAGCCTAAGAAATCTCTGCCCGTATTAATAGCCATAAGAGGTCTGTCCGCCTGAAGACCGGCTCTGGAAATGCAGAAGTCTATCTGAATTGAGTTTGGTGTCTTCAGAATTCTTCGACACAAAAAGGCAAGAGGGATTAGCGGCCGGCGGCTCAGCACCCGTCCACCTCGTCCTAGGACTTCGGCAAATACCAACAGATGACCTTAGGCTCGGTCATCTCAAGGAGGGAGAACTTGATGCCCTCGCGACCAAAGCCGGAGCTCTTGATGCTTCCCAAGGGCATCGAATCCAAGCGGTAATCCGTGGAGTCGCTGATCATGACTGCGCCGCAGTCTAGGCCGAAGGCCAGCTTGAAGGCCATGTCTACATCGCGGGAAAGCGCTATCAGCCTAGCCGGCCGACAACAGGCTTCGCGATTCCAAACACCCGGCAGATCTCACGGATCTCTTCGTCGCTCAGGCCCTGACCGGCTTCGCCGTTCGTCAGGTTCAAATATTCATAGCGGGCCGCCATCTCCGCGTATTCGATCCGGTCCACGGCGCGCTTGACGGACCGGTCCGAGCGGGCCACGACGCCGTGCTTGCTCCAGACTGTGATTCGATGGGAACGGAGCGATCCGGAAGTGGCGGCGGCGAGTTCCGCCGATCCGGGGACGAGAAAACGGACGCAGCCGATCCCTTCGGGCAGGTTCACGACCGTCTCCGGCTGCCAGCGCAGCAGATGACGGCTCAGATAATCTTCGGATTGATACAGGGGGATGTGGCTCAGATAGGTCAGGAAAACCGGCTGGGCATGAACCACAGCTTGGAAGTTGGTCCCGGTCGCCGCGACCTGATCCTGGTGCACGGCCAGGTGGGAATCGAATTCGCTGGTCAGTCGGTCGAACAGGCGCCGCGGCGATGTGTACAATTTGCCGGTGCGGCCGCCCTCCTCGACGGTGACGAATCCCAGGTTGGCCGCGGGATCCTGGACGATTTCGCGCAGACGGCGGCCCGAGCCCGTCACGAGCAGGGAGCCCCGGACGAGAGAGGACACGGCGATCGGCAATTCGATGGCTTCCGAGTTGGGGAAATGATGCCGCGGATCGACCGGCCAGCCGAGGTAGGCCGAGATATTGCCCGCGGCGCCCTCGCAGGCGTCGATCTGGGACAGGCGCTGGCCGGCCTCGCCGATCATAGCGATCATCACATCCAGCCCCGGGAACGGCGCTTCAACGGACATCGGGCTTCTCCTCTCAGACGGAATTATCAACTCCGCGTCCACGTGTGTCAAGGACGCGCCTCCCGTGCCGACGGATTCAACCGAATTCTTCGGGCTTTTTTCCGCTCAATCCCATCACTAAGCCCGCTCTCCACGAAATGGGGCTGCAGGACTCCCATTGTGTGACGGCGTTGGTAAAGGCGACGGCGATCCCCAGAATTCCACGACACCAAGAGGTCAGATGGTTCAATGAAATCTGTCCATCATCCGGTACTGGATGGCCTCCGAGAGATGGACGGGGCTGATATTGTCCTCGCCGGCTAAATCGGCGATTGTGCGCGCAACCTTCAAAACCCGGTCATAGGCCCGGGCGCTGAAACCGAGCTTGGTCACGGCCATCTCGAGGAGCTTCTCCCCTTCCTCAGTCGACCTGGCAATAGCGCTTCACCCCTTTTGTGTTCAGCATCGCATTCGAGTATATCTTCTGTCCTTTATACCGTTGGAGCTGGCGCTCCCTGGCTGCGGCCACACGCGCCCGGATCTCTTCGGAGCTTTCGCCCTCTGTCCTTGAGATGATGTCCCGGAATTTGACCTCGGGGACCTCGACCTGGATATCGATCCGGTCCAGGAGCGGCCCCGAAATCTTGGAATAATAATGGCTGCGCTGGCTCTCCGTGCAGTCCGCTTTGCCTCCGCCTAATCCTCGAAATACGTCTTCGCATGGGTTCATGGCCGCGACGAGCATGAAGGAAGAAGGAAAGGTGATGCTCATCAAAGAGCGGGAGACCGTGACCCTTCCCTCTTCGACGGGCTGCCTCAAATCCTCAAGGACTTTGCGCCGGAATTCGGGGAGTTCATCAAGAAAAAGGACCCCGTTATGAGCCAGGCTGACCTCTCCCGGCCGGGGAATCAAACAGCCGCCGATAAGCCCGGCGTCGGAAATCGTATGGTGGGGCGAACGGAAGGGCCTGGCGGTTATGGCTCCCACTTCCTTGAGCAAACCGGAGGCGCTGTAGATCTGGGTGACCTCGATCATTTCATCGAAGGACATGGCCGGGAGGATGGTGGGGAGCCGCTTAGCCAGCATAGTCTTGCCGGCCCCGGGAGGCCCGATCAAGAGGATATTGTGGCCTCCGGCCGCGGCCACTTCGAGGGCCCGCTTGACGTGCTGCTGCCCTTTCACTTCCCGAAAATCGACATCGTAGCGGGGTGGCTGGAAAAGTTCTTCCAGGGAATATTGAGAGGGGGTGATCGCCTCGTTTCCGTTCAGGAGCTCTACGACCTCGACGAGATTCCTAAGGCTAAAGATCCTGACTCCATCAACGAGGGCTGCCTCCTTTTCATTTTCTTGGGGTATGACCACTCCGCTGAATCCTCGCTTTTTCGCTAGGAGGGTGGCCGAAAGTATCCCGCGCCCAGGCTTCAAGCGGCCGTCGAGCGCAATCTCCCCCAGGAACAAGAAATCCCGAAGTCTTTCCCCCGGGAAAATACCAAGATAGGCCAGAAGTCCCAAGCAAATGGGAAGGTCAAAGGCCGATCCTTCCTTGCGCCTGTCGGCCGGGGCAAGGTTGATCGTGATCTTCCGGGAGGGAAATTCATAGCCGCAGTTCTTGAGGGCCGCCCTGACCCTCTCTTTGCTCTCCCGGACCGCCGCATCGGGAAGCCCGACGGTTATGTAATTGGGAAGGCCCAAGGAGACGTCGACTTCGACCTCGACCTCGTAGGCCTCGATGCCCAGAAGCGCGGACGAAGCGATTTTGTAGAGCATGGAGATCACACTAGTAGACGAGCGGGAATGACGATAAATATCAGGGAAAAGGGAGAGCCGGGCGGCTCAATCGTCTTTGTCTGTGAATTCCTTGGAGAGTTTTTCTATTTCCTGCTCGATCTCTTCGTCCGTTTTTATCCTGACTTTGGTGAACTTGACCGGCTCGGCAGCGAGAGGCGCCACAAACTCAATATCTTCTTTTTTGGGCAAAGGCTCGGGCTCGATAGCTTCTTCGATCCTCTTTTCGGAGATAACTTTGGCTTCCGGCCGTCTCCCGTCGACAGGGACTTTATCCCTGACCAGAGGCACGGTCAACTTGGCGATCTCCTTGAGGGTTTCGAAAACACCCACGCCGTTGATGGCGGCCGCCTCAACATAGGGAAGACGTCGTGGATTGAGGAGTTTGTTGAAAGTCTCCACGGGGACGAGGTTATCAAGGTCGCGCTTGTTGTACTGGAAGACCAGGGGAATCTGGTTGAAATTCAGGTTCTGGTCCTGGAAATTCTTGCGCAGGCTGTCAAAACTCTCCAGGTTGGCGTCCAGGAGGGGGATCTGGGAATCAGCCACGAAGACGAGCCCGTCTGCACCCCTGAGGACGCTCTTCCGCGAGGCCTCATAAAATACCTGGCCGGGTACGGTCATGAGTTGAAAATGGACTTTGAAATCGCCGATCAGGCCGGCCTTGATGGGCAGGAGGTCAAAGAAATAGGTTCTCTCTGTGTCCGTCTCCAGGCAAATCAAGTCACCTCGGGCGGCGGGGTCGAGCTTATAATAGATATAGCGGAGGTTCGTGGTTTTCCCGCTCAGACCGGGACCATAGTAGACGATCTTGATGGCGACATTGCTGGTCACGTAATTGATGAAGGCCATGGGCTAAAAAGTCACCTATCCTCAGGAATAATGCTTAGCATAGTCTACTAGGCTTGTCAATTATCTTTAGTCGTAGAAACTATTGATATTTCGCTTATTATGGGCGGGCCAGGCGGTCTACGATCCGGCCAAGCCGGGGTCTGACTCCAAACCGTCCTATTTCTTTTTTGGATATCCCGCGGACTGGGCGAGGAGGCCCTTCCGGTCGGGGCCGAGCTTCATATGATATCTTGAAGCCCGAGGCTTTTAAGCTTCGCGGCCGACGGACGGCCGGTCTTATCGTCCCAGCCTCTCTCCTTATAATAATCCGTCAGCATCTTCTGAAATTCCTCCCGGTTCAGAACCGCTCCTTTGTGCGGTCCCACGCTCAGCGGCTCCTCGAAGAACCGGTCGGGCAAAACATCATCCTCCCGGGCAAATCCCTCTCGGCAATTGAAGGCTCGCTCCAGATTGTAGATGCGCTCTCCCGCTTTCTGGAATTCCTCCTCTGTCCACTCGATTCCTGTTATAGTCGAGAGAAACCTACGGATCCCGTCCTTGCCAAAACCGTCGAGGGCGAAGACGCAAATCCCGAGAGAGTCCATCACGGCCGAGTTATTCTGGCCTTTGACCGTTGGGTCGTTCATGTGGCAGCCGCCTCGATTCGCCGTAGCGTAGGTGATGGCCAGGGACTTGTCGTTGTGGGGGTTCCACGCCGCCAGTTCATGCCCTTTGCAGTGGATCGCAAACTTCGCGGAGTCCCCGCCAATCCGGGCGGCCAGAGCTTTGACACCCCGAGAGGCTAATTCCCCGATCCCTTCCCGAAGGGCGATCTTCCGGATCATCTTTAATACGGCGCCGGCGTTGCCCCACCCAAGGTCAAGACCGTCTAGGAAATTCCGGTCGATAAGCTTCTTTTCGTAGGCCTCCATCAGGAAGCCGATCACGTTTCCGGTCGAGATCTGGTCGAGCCCATAGTCGTCGACATCATAAATGGCTTTCATGACGACCTCGAGGTCGGAAATCATCAAGTTCGGTCCCATCATCGTTCCCGTCTCGTATTCAGGTCCATCATGCACCAAACCGGCATAAGGGCCCCCGCGCACAATCCCGGCTTTTTTGCAGGCCAGGGGGCAGCAGAAACAGGCGAAATCCCGAATCCAGATTCGCTGTTCAGCGGCGACACCGCTGATCTTATCGACCTCGAGGAACGTCCCTTCGGCAAAATTCTTTACCGACATGACGCCTCCGTCGCTGGCGCTGGTCAAGGCCCAAGCTGTCCCGTAGCGCCGCCAGTCATCGAACTTCATCCAGGCATCCTTGAAGTTATCACGGAAATTCTTGCGGATCTCGCTCAACAGAGCGAGAAATTTATCGTGCTCGGCCACTTCGGGCATCCGGCTCCCGCGAACGGCAACGGCCTTGAGCTTCTTCGAACCCATGACACAGCCGACTCCTCCTCGCGCCGCGGCCCTGGCCACGGTGTTGAGGATCGAAGCGTAGGAGACCAGGTTCTCTCCCGCGGGTCCGATGTAGCAGGAGCGAAAGCGGCGGTCGCCGAGTTCGTCGACAAACCGGCGATCGAACTCATCAAGCTTCATCCCCCAGAACTTCCCGGCGTCACGGATCTCGACTTTCTCGTCATCGATGTAGAGGTAGACCGGAGTCGCGGCCTTTCCGGTCACAACGATAGCGTCATAACCTGCAAACCGAATCTCGGGACCAAAAAATCCGCCCATGTTGGCATAGCTGACGGTGGAAGCGCGAGGGTGCTTTGATTTTACGGGTGAGGTCCGGGGAGACTTGGTGACAACACAGGTCCTGGAGGCAGAAGGAATCGGAAATCCTGAGAACGGGCCGGGCATGAACATCAGAGGATTTTCGGGCGATAGGGCATCGAGGCCTGGTTTCTCGAGCTTGTCGGCCAGGATCTTCATCCCCAGGCCGCGGCCCCCGATAAAGTTCCGGGCGTCGTCTCTCGAAAGACCGATCTTGGTCGCCTTTTGGGTCGTGAGGTCAACCTCCAGAATCGCGCCATTATAACCATAGATTCTATCGGGCATTTCGTCGCGCCTCCTAATCCTGGCCATACCAGAGCCTGGTCAGGGTTTTGGCCACGTCATCCGGAGAAGTACCGTAGTACTTGCCCTTGGTACTTTCAACGACATAGCTGAGCGCCCCGAACGGGCAATTCTTGACGCACTGGGGATCGCCGTTGCACAAAGTGCACATTCTCTCGGGCTTGTGAGTTTGAGGGTTGGGGATGATGGCTCCCACACGTTTTTTCCGGCAAGCCTCGGCGCAAGACCCGCAGCCGATGCATCGCTCCAGGTCATTATGGAGAACGGGCAGGCCGGCTTCCCTGAAGATGGCCTTCCTTCCTGTTTTGGGATCAGGCTCGACCGGGCAGGCCTCGAGGCAAGGAGCATCATCGCACATGAGGCAGGTGACCGGGACATCGACATCAGGATTATAAGAATAAACTCGGATATTCGAGAACGCGGGGTTTCCCAGGTCGGGCAACTCTTCCCCGTTGACGATCGTCGAACGGTTGGAGGAAGAGCAAACCGTCTCGCAGGTCCTGCAGCCGGCGCATTTGCTGAAATCGACAACGACCATCGAGAAAACCGTTTTCTTCTCTTCGGTCTGGGCGACCAGCCCCCTGACCAGATATCGGTTGAAGAGAACGATCGTCCCGCCGCCCAAAGAGACCTTCTTTAGAAAATCTCTTCGCGAGGAGCTCCTCAGGCCGGACAATTCTTTGAAGGTTAAGGCTCGGTCTCTATCTCTTGGCATTCACCCCTCCGTTGCCATCTAAAACATGCCGGTCTTCTAAATGAAATCAGGCCCCCGCTACGGCTCTCGATCCCGCCTCACAGCCCCTCAAGAACGAGAGGGTGCGCCAACAATGGGCAGCGAGACTATTTCACAACAGGGACTTCCAGGACGCTCGGGTGCTCGGCATCATGATAAAGAGTGATGTGGGCCGTCCGGCTGTCCTTACCAGACTCCTCTGCGACGATCCCGCCGCTGTTGTAGTTTTTCTCTAAGCCGATCGAGTTTGGCGAATTGAGCACCAGGCGCAGGCGACTCCCTTTGGCGACTCGGCGTGAGAACCACATGAACGATTTGAATTCATAACGGTTGATCTCGCCCGGCTTGGCCAATTTTTCATCGCGCATCGAATCGCGGTATCGGGCCCGCATCAAATCCTGGGTCAGAGAGACACTCGTTCCATCCGGCATGATCTCGCTGACCGCGACCTGGAAATCCGTATCCGGAACATCCATGGACATCCAGCAGACGAGCTTGAGATTGCCGCTGATCTCGGTGGGTTCGGCAAAAGGAGCGCTGTGATAGACGAGGCCGTTGCCGAAAAGATTGAGGGCCGCCCTCTGGTCGGTGAGAGAGTTTTCGCCCGCCCCGCGTTCGACCTCGGCCGGTCGCGTGTCCAGCGGGTCGTAGGTGTATTTATCGGGTTTTTCTTTAGCCGGCTTCTCAGGAGCGATGATGCCTGAGGAGAATACATCATTGGCCGACCCGTTCGAATGGAGATAGAGAGGTCATTTTTTCAGTCGGAAATCGCCTCCAGGTTGTCCGCATACTTCCAGTTTTCGGCGCCCGGACCAACAACATAGTACGCGACTCTGCTTTTTCAAAACTCGGGCTTTTTCCCGGTCTTCATCGTCCAGTCGTACCAATCCTTATGGAGCTTGTTGAGATCGACCAGGCTTGCCTCCCCGAAGCGCAGTCCGCCGACATCACGGTTGGGAGTGCGGGTTCCGGCATGGTCCCAGGGACCTATGATCAGATAGTGGTTGTCGATCGCTTCTTTAGAACCGTAGAGCATGTGGCGTCGATAATAAGTCATAGCACCCGGCTGGTCTCCGTCGTAGTGGCCGGTGATGGTCAGGATCGGGACGCTGATCCTTTTGTAGTCCTGCTCGGTCGGAACCATGGCGTCGTAATAGTCATCCGGAGTCGGATGCGAGAGCCATTTCTGAAAGACAGGAGAGGGGTTTCCGACCAGGACGTCAAGCTCCTTGAAAGGCGTATGTTTCGAGTACATCTGCGAGAATTTATCCGACCAGTAGGACGCCTCGCCAAAAAGCTTCGTATTCGGAGTGACCCCGCTCGTGTAGGTGATCCACTGGATGTCATAGGAAGAATAGATGTTGTTATTGAATGGGAAATCAGTGCCGGGGTGGGCGGCTGCGGCGGGGACGATCGTGGCCAGGTGCGCCGGGAATTCTTTGAGAACCGTCCATTGGTCATACCCGGCGTAGGAGCCTCCCCACATCGTGACCTTCCCGTTACACCATGGCTGCTTGGCCAACCATTCGACGACCTCATAGCCGTCCTTGCCTTCATTGACAAAAGGCTCGAAGGCCCCTTCGGAATTGCCCCGTCCGCGGACGTCGATGCCGAGAAACACATAGCCGTTTCGGGCAAAAAACATTCCGCGTTCGTGATAAGTGTCTGAGATATAGGGTGTGAAGGTGAATATGGCCGGAACCGGTTCTTTGAGGTCCTGAGGCTTATAGAGCGTCGCATTGAGTTTGACGCCGTCACGCAGAGGGATCTTGACCCCCCACTGGATGGTAACGGCCTTATCCGCGTCGGCGACTTGGGAGTAAGCCCGAGTCAATAATGCAGGGGAGCTCATCAAAAGGAATCCCAAAAGCCATAAACCTAAAAAGCGTTTCAGAAACACAGCCGCAAAACGGATCCTCATCGGTTGACCTCCTTCGGGAACGAGACAAGATGATTGTCGTAAACGGACACGATGAAATATATATATTTCAGGCAAGGTTCCAAGTCAAGGAAAGAGAAGAGGGGGAAAGAATATCTTTTTCTCTGATAGAACGGATAAACCGTGCCGACTAGGATTTGGTGTTCCCGGATTTCAGGTGGGCGAAGAGCTTTTCATATTTTTGGATGATCCTAGACCAGGTGTAGTTTTCGAGAACGTAGGCAAGGCCGTTTTCGCCCATGACTTCGCGCAACCGCGGATCTCCAATCAAGAGATCCAGTGCGGCCTCAAACTCCTCATAATTGGAGTAATAGAGCCCGCTCTTCCCCGTGAGCGCGTGCTGTTTCAGAGGGTCGGTCTTTTCCTGGACCAGGATGGGCGTCCGCACGGCCATGGATTCCTGGGCGGCCATGCACAAGCTCTCGAGATAGGACGGGTGAACGGTGACCAGCGCCTGGGCCATGGCCGCGTTTTTCTCATCCGGTGTCACGAATCCCAGATATTTTATGCGGGGATGCACCGGCAGCTCCATGAGCAATTTTCCGATGAGGACAAGATAGAGTTCGGGATTATGGCCATGGTATTTCACAAAATATTCAACGAGCTCCTGGCAGCCCTTGCCGGGCTCGATCCGGCCCGCGTAGAGAATAAACGGCGAAGCGATTCCGAACTTCCGCCTGAAGACCGTCGTGTCCAGTTTTTGGGGAATATCAACGCCGACGCCGACGACGTCCTGATATTTGTTCTCGAAGGGGAAGATGCGGCTGAGCATAGCCCTCTCCGCGTCGGTGTTGAACATGATGGCCGCCGGCAGCGAAAAGACCTCCTTCATGATCTCGAGACGAAGGGCCGGCTCATCGTGCGCCGTAGGAACAAGAATCTTGGCCCCTGAGACCGCCTTTAAACCCCAATAGGTGTTGAAATAAAGATAGGTGAGAAAAATAATAAAGTCGTAATCCTTCTCTTCCCTTCCCAGAGCCTCGACAAGCTTCGGACAGACGGGGCCCTGCTTTTCCATCCACTCCAACTCATCGGCCCGGCTGTGAGCGTTGAAGAAGATGCGGTCGGAATATTGATTGAAAGATTCAATATCCCGTTCTTTCTCGACCCGAAATCGCTTGATCAAAATCCCGTTGAGGATCGTCTCGCCCTGCGGGTATTCGTTCTTCCAGGTGATGTAGTCCTTGGCCGTGGTCGTAAAAACCGTGCCGTCGTGGCCGGCTTCGGCCAGATGCTCAGCCAAGAATCTGCAATGGAGCTCAGAGCCTCCCATGACTTCTTTGCCGTACCGCTGGACGACGAAAGCGATTTTCATGGTCCGCCTCCGGAGAGGCTCTTCAAACACTCCAGGAGAAACCGGTCTCTTTTCCCCTCCTTATATTTCTTGATTCGCTCGCGTTGGCCGCGGATGATCACCTGCCTCAGGTCCGAATTCTTGGCCACGACGTCCACCAGCTCGGCCACGAACTCGACTTTTTTGTTCTTGATCAGCACTCCGGCTCCGTCCAACGTGAAAGGAACGGCCGTGCAATTGTACGCGACGATGGGAAGGTCGAACACCATGCTCTCGAGGAGGGGAAGACAGAATCCCTCGTGCTCGCTCAAGGACAGAAAGACGTCGGCCGCCCGATAAAGGGCGAACATCTCCTCGTCTGGGATGTGCCCGCTGAAATAGATCTCGTCCGGTTGGAGATAGAACTCATCGGCCATCCGGACCAGACTCTCATAATAGCCGGGAAGCGCCGAGGTCTTGCCGACGACGATCAGCCGGACCAGCGGGGAGATGTATTTCTTGTAGTAAAAAGTCACCTTGATCAGATCCTCGATTTTCTTGTTGGGAGCGATCCGGCCGACGAAGAGGATGTTGGTCCGGTCGTCGCGAAACAGGTCATAGACAAAAGCACTCGAGGTTTTCTTGTATTTTTCAAAATCCACGAACAGCTCGAAGACCTCGGCCCTCCGGCAGCCCAGCCTGAGAAGTTCTTTGCGATTGAACTCGGAGTCGGCAAGAGCCATATCCAGATGAGGGACCAGTGTCGCGAGTTCCAGCCTTCCCGCTCGGGCGATATCGGCCATCTCCCGGCTGAAGGGCAGAAAGAACTCGTGGGGCGTGATGTTGTGGTAAACCACTGCTTTTTTGCAGGGGAGTTTGATCAGGCCCTGGGTCAGGGGCGACGGCAGGGCGAAATGAAGTATGGCCACATCCGAAGTTGCAGGCACGGGATAGGAGCTAAATAGCCTGGCTTCGCTCTCGAGATCTTGGTCGTAATTCAGGCAGTAAATATCGGAGGTGTAGCCTTGGGAACGGAGAAAATTCCTTGTATGAAAGGCGGTGTCGCCGATCGCGTCACCCCGGTGGAAGGCGGGAACGAATTGGTCAACTCTCATCCGCGGCTCACCTTTTCGATGTGCGAGAACAGGATCCGGCCGACATTTTCCCTGGAATACTTCTCAAGCGCCCGGAACTGCGAATCAACGAGGGTTCTTCGCAGATCTTTGTCACCGGCGATCCGGTCCAGAAGAGCGGCGGTCCGGAAAAAATCCTTACCCCGCAGCAGAACGCCTCCCCCGTTCATCGTCTCCTCGACCGCGCCGGCGGCGAAAGCGATGACCGGGATTTTCAGATAAAAAGCCTCGAGGAGCGGGACCCCGAAACCTTCGTGCTCGCTGAAGCTCAAGTAAAAATCAGCCAGCCGATAATAGGAGACAAGATCGGAGAAGTCGATGTGGCCGGTAAAATGAACATCGCTCAGGGCGAGATCCTGGACCAGGACCTGAAGGCCGGACAGGTAGCGCTCCATGCCCCTGTAGTCGCCGGCCAGGATGAGTTGAGAATCGGGGTTGAAGAATCTTTTATAGAAATAAAAAGTCTTGATCACGTCCTCAAATTTCTTGTTGGGAATCACCCGGCCGACATAAAGAACCGTCGTCTTTCCGTTGGCGAACATGTTCCGAGCGATGGGGTCGCCGGGAATGTCGAACTTGGCGAAATCGAGGAAAATCGGAAGGACCCCGGTCGGAGAGTAACCAACCTCCTCCAGCTCCTTGCGGTTGAATTCGGAATCTCCGAGGGCAAGGTCGACCCTCCCGACAAAGAGCTTGATCTCCAGGCGGCCCTTGTAACACTCGCGGGTCAGGATCCGGTGGGAATCGAGAAAATATTCCCAGGGAGTGATGTTGTGATAGATCATGATTTTTTTATCGGGGATGCGAAAGAACATCTTGGAGACCGGCGAACCGATCGAGAAATGGAAGATGACGACGTTCCCGGGAGAGCTGAACTTTCGGTACTCCCGATAATCCTTGATGTGTTTGGCCATCTTCGGGTCGTAGAATCGGATGAAAATCTCCGACCGGTGCCCGGCCTGCCGAAGCGCCTTCTGGATCTCGAGCATCTCGTCGGAGATCGCGTCTCCGTAGGTCAGTGAGGTCGCGAACTGATGGACGTCCATTCCGGTCGCTACGCCTCCCCTTTCTTCCGGTTCTCGAGCTGGTCGAGAATCTTCAGGTACTTGCCCTCGATGACTTCCCAGGTATAGTTCTCGCCGAAATACTTTCGGCCGTTCTGGCCCATCGCCCGCCTGAGCTTCTCCGATGAGAGGAGAAGCTTGAGCGCCTCGCTGAATTCCTCCCCGCTCTCGTAATAAAGCCCCGCGTTGCTCCGTAGGCACTGGCCTTTGAGAACTTCACACTTGGCGTTGGCGAGCACGGGCTTGCCCAGCGCCCAGGCCTCCAGCGCCACCATGGAGAGCGATTCATAGAAGGAAGGCATCGCCAGGAGGAGCGCGCCGTCCAGGGCATCGAACTTGTCTTGCTCGGAGACAAATCCGAGATAGACGATATCGGGGTGGGACGGAATCTTGAGGACGGTACTCCCCGCGAGGAAAAGCTTGACCGGCAGACCGGTTTCTTCTTTGAAGGCCAGGAAATATTCGAACAGCTTGTGGCAGCCTTTATTCTCGTCGATCCGGCCGATGTAGATGATGTAGTTTCCAACGACGTTATGTTTGGAGCGGAAACGTTCGCCGGAGATGTCGGCCGGAATCTCGCTCCCCACGCCCACGACATCCCCCAAAACAGCCTCATTCCGGGAGAGAGAGTTGATCATCTTTCGTTCTTCGACCGAGTTATAGATGAAGGCTTGGGGCATCCGAAACAGATTTCTGAAGATCCGCAGGTGGGCGATGGGGTCGTGCTCCGCGGTCGGAACCAGGATGCTCTTCTCGGGGACCGTCCGGATTCCCCAGTAGGATTGATAATAACGATAGCTCCAAAAGAGGAAATAATCGTAATCTTCACGATGCTCTTTGATGTGAGCGATGAGCGCCGGGGTGTGGGGACCTTCCTCTTCCAGCCATCTCAGCTCGTCGGTCTCCCTGTGCTCATTTCCGAGGACGAAATTTTGGATTCGTCCAAAACGTTCGGGATTCCTGGTTTTGTCGACCGGAAACCGCCTGACCGGGATTCCATTGATGACCTCATCATCCAGAGGATAATGATTCTTCCAGGTGATGTAGTCATAAGCCCTGGTCGTGAGCACCTCGACCTGGGCGTACTTGGCCATGTGTTCGGCCACCCAGCGGCAGTGAAGCTCGGCTCCGCCGCTTATCTCCAGACCGTAGCGCTGGACGACCAAGGCAAGCTTCATTTGAGGGCCAGCTTTTCCAGGGCTTTTTCCCGCCTCTGCAGGAATTCGAAGTCCTTTTCCATGATCCGGGCCTTGCTCCTCAGGCTCTCCTCTTCGATCTTGAGCTTGGTCAGCTCGACGACGATGTTGTGGGAGAGGTTGTGAAGGAGTTTAGTGTAATCCCTGCTCCTGTGGAGCTCGAAAAAAGCCTCATCGATCCTTTTGTTTGTTTCGCTCAAGCCTTCACCGATCGAGATATCGAGCTTTCGTAATCCGTCCTCCATCAGGGCGCACAGAGAATCGAGCCTCCGGTTGGTCTGGTCCAGGCTGAGAATTGTCTGCCTCAGCTCTTCGTGAACCGGGAGGACCAGGAACTTGATGACCGGGGCGAAAGGCTTCATGACTTTGAGCATGATCCTCTTGGCTCGGGAGCGAGAGGCCTGCGGGCCCTTCGGGCTCCGGTTGCGGCTGTGGTTCAACGGACCGTCCTTCCCGGAGCTGTTGCTGAAGCTTCCAGGGGAGAGGCCTTGGGCCGCTCGGCAATCTGCACCTTGATCTGGTCCATGATATTGGAGACATCTATGTGGTCATAATCGATCTGGATAGGATCCATGCGACTCTCCTCGAAATCCATTTTCTTCCCGTCTAGGCCTCCGGCCTGGAGGCCCTATTTAAAAAGGTGATCTTCATAAACACTCTGGACGTCCTGGAAATCGGCCAGGGGGCGGAGGCGCATCTCTTCGATGGCCCGAATCTCCCGCTCGGAATAGGCCCCCTCTTTCTTTTTTTGCTCGATCCGCTGTTCAATCTCTTCGCGAATCTTCATCTCTTCCTTTTCCGTCAGGCTTTTGATTTGCAGGAATTCAGCCATGAATCGCCTCCAGTCTTTTGGGACGGCACCGATTTTTCTCATTCTAGTCAATTTTCCCATCAGGTTCAATAGGAAATCATCCCCTGTCCCCCGTCCCAGTTCTACATTCTAAATCAAATTTGAATGGAGATGGGGGGCAGGCGTGGGGGCCGTCGCGGGGCTCCATCTCCCTCGATCATGGTTGATCTGGAGCCTTGGCCCGGAAGAGATGTGAGCCGGACTCCCGCCTGCATTTGAAAAAACCGTCCTTCTATGGTAGATAGTCATTTGGCAACGGACATAAGTGACGAGTGATTTTTGGGGAATACTGTGAGCGAAATCAGAAAGAGGGTCAGGATAGGAGTCATCGGAGGAAGCCGCCCCGATGCGTCGGCCCGACGGCTGGCGTTTCAAGTCGGAAAACTCATCGCCGAACAGGGAGCGATTCTCGTCTGCGGCGGACTCGGCGGAGTGATGGAGTCCGCCTCACGCGGGGCCAAGCAGGCGGGAGGACTGACCGTGGGGATTCTCCCGGGTCATCATCCGTCCGATGCCAACTCCTACGTCGATGTTCCCGTCGCCACGGGAATGGGCTACGCCCGGAATTCGCTGGTGGCCATGAACTCCGATGTCTTGATCGCCGTCGATGGGGAATACGGCACTCTGAGCGAGATCGCTTACGGCAATATCTACGGCAAGCGGGTGATCGGACTGGGCACCTGGAAGATCAAAGGTGTCGTGCCGGTGGAAACAGCGGAAGAAGCAATCAAGCTCGCGCTCAGCGCATAGCTCATAGTTCATGGCTCATGGCTTATAGCTTATAGAGAATATCGTTAAACGTAAGATGCAGAATTATAAGATTGTGTTGTGCTACGACGGGACCGGTTTTTGCGGTTGGCAGCGCCAGCCTCGCGAGCGGACGGTCCAGGGAGTGCTCGAAGATGCATTGGCTAAGCTGGCGCAGAAGAAGGTTACGGTCTATGGGGCCGGCCGGACCGACGCCGGCGTCCACGCTCTCGCCCAGGTTGCCAATTTCAAAGTCAGCCTACGCCTTAAAAATGAGGAGCTTTTCCGAGCCCTCAATGCGCTCCTTCCGGACGACGTCCGGGTGACATCGGTCCGTCGCGTCGGCCCGGACTTCCATGCCAGAGTCATGGCTAAATCCAAGGTCTATCAATATCGGATCTTTAACGCCAGGAACGTCAGCCCCTTTCTCCAACGCTACGTACTCTATTGGCCCTGGCGGCTTGACCTCGCCAGGATAAGACAGGCCGCAGCCCTTTTTGTGAGAGAGGCTGATTTTGGGGCGTTTTCTTCGAACCGCCTGCTTCATCCGGCTGAGGAAGGTCACACGCTCAACGGTCCGGAAGTTCGGAGACGAGATTGTCTATACCATCGAAGCGAAGGGATTCCTGCGCTACATGGTCCGGACAATCGTGGGCACGCTCCTCGAAGTCGGACGGGGCAGGATTCCGCCTGAGGAAATCGAAACTATGTTTAGAAGCGGCAAACGCTCCCTCGCCAGTCCCACCGCCCCGGCCAAGGGTCTTTGCCTGATCAAGGTCAAATACTGAAACCCGTCTATCTCGTCATCTTGTCTGTTTGGTCTATCACGTTTTGCTGCTCAGTGCTCATCGCTCTCGGCTCACTGTCTTTTTGACGAGACGACGAGAGAGACGAGATGGACCAGCCAGACGGCTTTCAGGCCAATCGCAGACCCAGGACGAGAGCATCCTCTTGAGGATTGGTATAGTAGCCTTTGCGGATCGAAATCGGCCTGAAGCCGAGCTTTTTATAGAGCGTCTGCGCGGCGACATTTGAGGGCCGGACCTCGAGGGTCATGTTCTTAGCACCTTCTTTCCGCAGCTGTTCGATGATGCCTTCCAGCACCGCCCTTCCGATTCCCAGCCTCCGGTAGTCGGGATGGACGGCGATGTTGTTGATCTGAACATCCTCGAAGATCTTCCAGAAAATAATATAGCCGATGACCTTCTTATGGAGGGAATGGACAACGACGAGAGGAAAAGAAATACTCTGGTTGCGAATCTCGCCCAGGAAAGTCAGGTCCCGCCAAGGGTTCGGAAACGAGCAGTTCTCAATCGATAGGACCTCGGGCAGGTCTTCCTCCCTCATCCTTCTTAGGCAAAAAAACTTGGGCCGCGTTTCCGAGTCCCTAATTCTTTTCCTCCGCTTGAGATTTTCGAAAATAAAGGGGCTCGAGGTCCTGGGAGCCGACGCCTCTCCCATCTCTCAAGAGTTCGTATCCCAGAAGCCCAACCTCGAAGCCGATAAAATGGGAGCGCCGTGGAAATCTCGCTCTGTCTTTCAAGTAGCCAAGCAGTTTTTCCCTGTAAACCGCCAGGCCGTTGCCGATGAAATAGATGACCCGATGAGAGGGAAGATTGGAGAAGAAATCATCGGGAGCATAGACGCCTTGGGGAATAATCTCCCGCACATCTGAGACAGAGGATTCAAAAAGAGCGGCGTAGACTTCACCTTTTTTGGCATCGACGATGGGACAGAGCAACTTTGCCTGGGGATGCTTGAGCTTCAGGGCCAATGCCTGAAGAGTCGACACGGCCGCAACAGGCTTCCCGGAAGCAAAGGCCAGAGATTTGACGGTGCTCAAGCCGATACGGATGCCCGTGAACGATCCGGGGCCGACGGCCGCGGCGTAGCCTTCGATCTCACGAACCTCCCTTTGGCTTGTCCTGAGGACGAAATCGATGGCCGGGAGGAGCCTTCGGGAGTGGGTGGACGGGCTGTCGAAGCCGGCTTCAGAGAGGAGCCTCGTGTTTTCCAGGAGCGCCACCGAGCCGCTCGAGGTGGTCGTGTCGACCGCCAGAATGAGCATCTATCCGAGTCCCTGAGCCAGCATTTTCCCGTAATTGAAGAGATTCCCGGCCTGGAAAATATCATACTGGACCGAGCTCATCGGCTCAACCTCAAAGGACGCATTCTTGCTCAGGATCCGCCCCGTGCCCCTCAAGAAGTCGATCTCGACCGTGTCCCCGGTTTCAAGTTGCCGGCGATCGAGGAGTTTTTCGAGACCTCGGATCTTGAGCACAGGAAACCCTGAGTTAACGGCATTCCGGAAGTAGATCGCGCCGAAGGAGGGGGCGACGATCATGCCCACACTCAGGGAGATGAAGCAATCAACCGCCTGCTGGCGGGAGGAGCCGGCGCCGAAGTTGCGGCCGGTCAAGACGATGTCGCCGGGCTGGCATTTTTTGGGAAAATCCTTCCAGCCCTCAAGATTTCCAAGAGCATACTGGCCCATCTGGGCGATGTCGGTAATATGGAGAAAAGCATTATGGTAGATCTGGTCCGTGTCGATATCTTCTATCAGTTTTCCGTTTTTATCCAGCAGCACCCAGATTCTGCCTCGCCGAATCGTGTTGTCCATGGTCATAAATCCTCTGGCGATCTTATCTCTCCTGCAGCACAGGACGCGGCGACCACGGCCGGGCCGGCCAGAAAGGTCTTCCCCTTCCCCTGTTTCCCGGCGAAATTCCTGTTTCCGGTAGAGATTTGGACTTCGCCCTTTCCGGTCAGGCCGACGTGGCCCTCGGCACAGCCACCGCAGCCCGGGTTGAGAATGATGGCCCCGCTTCGAAAAAGATCCTCCACGATCCCCTCGTCGAGAAGCTGAGCGTAGACACGGCGCGTCGCCGGGACGACTTTGAGCATGACATGAGGCTTGACTTTATAGGTCTTCAAGATGCTCGCCGCCTCGCGGAAGTCTTCCAGGCGGCCGTTCGTGCAGGAACCGATAAAGCCCGAATTGATTTTTGTCCCCTTGAGTTCGGAGACATCCTGAACGTTATTGGGCAGGAAGGGAACCGCGACTTGAGGCGGGAGTCCGTCGATATCGATTTCGATCGTGTCGGCGTAGACCGCGCCCGGATCGGCTTGAAGAGGAGAGTAGCGAGACTTCAGGAACGGTTCTGTTTCCCCGACAAGCGATGTGCCGAATTCGGGAATGAAGCCGATGATCCCGGCCATTTCTGTAACCATGCTGCAGAGGGTGATCCGGCCGGCGAGAGTGAGTCCCTTCGCCGCGCCTCCATAGAACTCAACCGACCTCAGGGCCGCTTGTTCGGTCCCGAGCTTTTTGAGGACATAAAGGGTCAGATCTTTGGCCGACGTGGGAGCCTTAAAGTTCCCTTTGAGCACGACCTTGAGGGACTCCGGAACCTCGAACCAGGTCTTGCCCGTCTTGAAAGCGAAGGCGATGTCCACGTCTCCCATGCCCTGTCCGAAGCATCCGACGGCTCCGAGGATATTGAGATGACTGTCGGTCCCGACCACCGTGCCGTTGGGCAAGGCCAGCCCTTCCTCGATGAGCACATGGGAACCGATTCCCATGTCGACATCGAAGACCTTGATGCCATGCTTGGCCGCGAACTCGCGGCAGGCTTGCTGGTTGTCCGCGTATTTGAGCGTGCAGGCCGGGACGCACAGATCAAAGGTAAAAAAGGTCTTGGCCGGGTCGGCGGGCGCCGAGTCTCCATACTCGCGTTCGTAGTTTTTGGCCACATTCGGGCCCCCGAAATCGCGCGCCGAGCGGATGTCGAGATCCATCCAGACGATCTTCCCCGCCGCGGTTTCATCAGGAGAATGAGACTGAATGATTTTTTCGATGATCGTTTTTCCCACGGCCATACTTCTCCCGCTAGATTTTTTCTGCGACCGCTCGGGCGACATCCAGGCTCGTCGAGGTCCCACCCATATCATAGGTCCGGACCTTCCCCTCATTGATCACGCGGGCGACCGCACCCTCGAGGGCCTCGGCCTTCTTTGATTCGCCGAGCCAATCAAGCATCATCTTCGCGGCCAAAAAGGTGGCGATAGGATTCACCTTGTAGAGACCGGCATATTTCGGGGCCGAGCCGTGGGTCGGTTCAAATACGGCATAGTGGTCTCCGATATTGCCGCTGCAGGCAAAGCCCAGTCCACCCACGAGCTGGGCCGCCAGGTCGGAGATGATGTCGCCGAACAGGTTCTCGGCGACGAGGACATCATAGTCCTGGGGGTTCTTGATCAGCCACATGCAGATGGCATCGATGTTCGTTTCTTTGAAGGGGATGTCCGGGTAGTCTTTGCTCATCTCCCGGGCGATGTCCAGAATGAAGCCGCCCGTCTCGCGGAGGACGTTCGGCTTCTCGACCAGGGTCACCGACTTGCGCATGTTCTTCCGGGCGAACTCAAAGGCCCGCCGCAGGATCCTCTGGCAGGCAAGTTTGGTCATGATCCGGGTGGAGAGGGCGATTTCGTTGAGGGGAATATCTTTGAATCGCTTCATCTTGGGGTGGACGAGAAGTGCGTCTCGGACCCCGGCCGGGAGGGGATGGAACTCGACACCGGCGTACATCCCTTCGGTGTTTTCCCTGAAGATGACCAAATCGATAAAGTCCTTATAATTGAGCGGGTTCCCGCGGTAGGCTTTGCACGGCCTAAGGTTTGTGTAGAGATCAAATTCCTGCCTCAGCCGCACGATCGGGCTGAAATAGGAGAGTTTTTTCCCTCTCAAAGAAGGATCGAGCTCTTTCTCGGCGTCCTCCTTGGGCTTGGAGGTGATGGCTCCAAAGAGGCAGGCATCCGTCTCCTTGAGCAGCTTGATTGTCCGATCGGGAAGGGCGTTTCCTTCTTTGCACCAGAATTCCCAGCCGATCTCCCCGTGGATGTATCGAGCGTCGAGTTTGACCTTGTCGAGGACGATCATGGTCGCTTCGATGACGTCTCGTCCGACCCCGTCGCCGGGCAAAACTGCAATCTTGTATTTGGCCATTTGTGACTCCTCTCACTCGCCTTATTTTATTCTTCGCGGCTGCCTCTGTAGTATACCCGCCTCAACAAATTTTTCAACTGAAGAAAGTATCGTCGGATTCTGGGCGCTTTTTAGGGAAAAAAAAAGGGGCAGGCGCCTCAACAGCGCCTGCCCCAGGCAGTGTTCTTCAGGCCCTACATCATGACTTTGATGGATTCGGCAACATTGACTCCCGCTTTGTCCGTATGGTACTTGATCTCCACTTTGTCACTGACCTTGAGCTTGTCCAGGGTGGTCGGCTTTCCGTCGGCACCATGAATAACTGTTTTCGATTTCACGACAAAAGTGACTTCTTTCTCATCAGCTCCAACGGCAACAAGTTCCGCGGGGGTCTTTTTAACCGGATCCGCGGGAGTAACTTTGTTGATCGTCCCAGTGAATGTCTGCATCTGGGCCGCGGCAACTTTGGGGGATTTTCCCTGGGCCTGAACAAAGCCAAACCCAACGAGTCCCGCCATGAACACAATAAGGAGCAAGACTATTTTAGTGTTTCTCATTTTGACCTCCATGGTTATTAGTGTAAAACAGAAAGGATTAAAAGAAGATTAATGGCAAATTAAAAACCGTTAATCTTCATGGTCGCTTCCCGGCCGGGCCGACAGGGCGTTCTCCAGGAGCGGCAAAGAAGTGATGAAAGTGCTGCCTCGGCCAATCGAACTCTCAACATCGATTTTCCCCTTATGGGCTTCGGCGATCGATCTGGCGATACTCAGGCCCAGTCCAAAACCGGCGACATCTCGGCTTTTTTTCAGGCGGTAGAAACGTTCAAAAATTCTGGGAATGTCCTCTTCCGGAATTCCCTCTCCCGTGTCGGCAACGGAGATTTTCGCCCAGGGTTCTGCCTCCTCCACTTCAACGGACACCGTCCCCCCTGGCCGTGAGTACTTGACGGCATTGTCCAGGAGATTGAGAAAGAGCTGTTTGAGTTTTTCCTTATCTCCGTGGACGGTGACCCCGGCCCGGCCCAAAAACCGAATTCTGATATTCTTCTGTCCGGCTAGAATCCCGATGTTCTCCACGACCCCCCCGACCAATCCCCCAACATCCAACCGGCTCGTCTCTAGTGTAACGAGGTTGTTATCGAACTTTGCAAGCATCAGTAATTCCTCGACGACCCTGATGATTCTGTTGATCTCTTCCAGGCTGCTGGTCAGAGTCGCCTCATATTCCCGGGCCGAACGCAGCCTCTTCAGAGTGACCTCGAGCTCACCCTTGATAACGGCCAAAGGCGTCTTCAATTCGTGCGAAAGGTCCTCGAAGAACTGCTGCTGGGAGGCAAAACCCCGCTCGAGTCGCTCGAGCATTTCGTTAAACGTATCAGCGAGTTGCCTGATTTCGTCTTTCGACGTCGGGACGGCTATCCGCATCCTCAGGTTTTCGGCTGTGATTTGGTGGATCGTGTTGATGATTCTTTCCACCGGCTGCAGGGTGATCTTGGCCAAAAACGCACCCGCTGTTCCGCTCAGGATGATGCTGACGGGAAGAAGCAAAAACAAAATTAATTTCAGCTCCCTCAAGGCTGATGACAGAGAGCTCAAAGGGGTTCCGACCTGGACGATGTAGGCGACCTGACCGTTGACCGTTACCGGAATCGTCAGCGCTCTCAATTTATCCGCTTTCCCCCCCGGAATTTCGGCGGGGACAAAATCAAAACGGCTCCGGGCAGTCAGGACCGAGTCAAGGATTCTCGGGGGAAGCTGAGCGCTCTGGGAGATGCTCTTCGAAGAAGCGACATGTCTTCCCCGATTATCAAAAATCGAGACGATCATGCTGACCAATAAGAAGTCGTCAGATCTCTCCAAAACCCAGTTCTTGGCCATTTCGGCGAAAGCGTCCTTCTCCCGGATGGGCAGGTCCCCGAGGCCGATGTTTTTGTTGGGTGCCTTGAATTTTTCGCCTTCCCAGTAGGTATCGATAGAATCCACGATTCCTTCGGCCCGAGAGAGAAGGACATGGTCGATATCAGCGGCCAGTCGCCGCCTCATGTCGTTGTAAAGGATAGACCCCAGCAGAAGAAGCATCAGGAACAAAATGCCGCTATGCCAAAGAATGATCTTGAAGCGGAGTGATTTTATAAGCATGGTCACTTCTTCAGAACATAACCCCTTCCCCTGATCGTCTGGATCAGGGGCTTTTTAAAGCCGCGGTCGATTTTCTCGCGCAACCGGTTAATATAGACATCGATCACATTGGTCATCGGATCGAAATGGATATCCCAGACGTGCTCGGAGATCATAGTCCTGGTGACAACTTTTCCCTCATTCCGCATCAGAAACTCGAGCAGGGCAAATTCCTTGGCCGTGAGGGAGATGGCTGCTCCTCCCCGTCTGATTTCGTGGCTCAGCAAATCGAGCTCTAGGTCAGAAACGAGAATTTTCGCAGGAGCGGACACCTCGTATTTTCTCATCAGGGCACGGCAACGAGCCAGCAATTCTTGAAAGGCGAAAGGCTTGGTTAAGTAATCGTTGGCTCCGGAATCCAGGCCCAGGACCTTGTCTTTGACCGAATCCTTGACCGTCAAAATGAGAATAGGTGAAGCGATTTTATCATCTCTCAGCCTCCGGCACAGAGAAATCCCATCCATGCCGGGAATCATCAGATCCAGGATGATCAGGTCATAGTCCTGGGTCGTCGCCAGAAAATGGGCCTGGTTGCCATCATGAGCTACGTCGACAGCATAGCCCTCTTCCCTCAATCCCCGTCTGACGAATTCGGCGATCTTTTTTTCATCTTCGACGACGAGAACCCGCATCAGGTCTCCTTCCTGCTCTCAGGTCTATTAATTCCTCTTTATTTATTATATCCCAGACAGGGGGGACCAACGCTTTTCGGGAAGCTCCAGGGTATAATTATAAATCTGAGTCTGTGCCTCTTCAGAGATTCAGTTTCCAGAAATCCAGCATCAGGGTTTGAAGATGCAACTGGGCATCGTCGGGGAAAAAACCGATTCCATGCTTACTCCACGGATAGATCATGACGTCAAATTGGATGTTATTTTTAATCAACGCATCGATAAAGGCCTCGGTGTTTTGGGGATGGCAATTGTCGTCAAAGGTCCCGTGTGCGAGGAGCAGCCGGCCCTTCAGGTTGGCCGCCAATCTATTCGCCAGCCGCTTCCCTTTTGAGCTCGGCGATCTTGTTTCCATTGGTCATCTTGATGGTAAATGAGACAACTCGCCCGGTCTCAAACACGAGCCTGTAGCGGTAGCTCCTGAGTGCGGCCTCTTCTTTCCGCTCGAGCAGATCGACGGCTTTTATCAGCCCAAAATCTTCAAGAGTCTCCTTCAATCTTCTGACCCGGTCGGGGAACCACTCCTTTTGAGCTTCCTCGGTGAACGCGGCTGCATCGGCTTTGCCTTCACTGATCTTCTGGAGCACTGACCGGAATAGGGCAGTCACCTGCGGCTCCTTATCTTCAATCGGCTTTGATAAAGGTGCAGGCGCGAGTGCAGGCTCGTAGAGGCCGGCCACTCCATGGATAATCTCGTCGGGTCTCGAGTGCCTGCTGTCTAGGTTCGTGAGAGCCACGACCGTCAACTTATCGTCAACGTAGCGGGAAATGCCGGTCGTAAAGCCCTGCCAGGCTCCGCCGTGCTCGATGACCCGATGGCCTCGAACATCATGGAGCCGCCATCCAAATCCGTAGGGATGGGTCTTCCCGCTATTGAGCTTCACGGGCGTCCACATCTCGTCAAAGCTCGACCGCTTGAGGAGTTTCTCGGTATAGAGGGCCGCATCCCACTTGGCCAGGTCGAGGACGGTAAAATAGAGAGCCCCGTCCGCCGTCGTGTTGAGCGATGGCGAGACCCATTGCTGATTCTTGAGTTCGCCTTTGACCAGGCGGTACCCGGCGGCCCGATTGGGAATGATATCCTGTTCGCTGATGACCCGAGTGGTTGTCATCCCCAGCGGCCTGAAGACGCGTTCCTGCAAAAAATCTCCGTAGAATTTTCCGCTCACCTTGTGGATCAGGATGCCCAGCAGCATGTACCCCGAATTGCTGTAGCTCCACTTGTCGCCGGGAGCGAAATCAAAGGGGAGCGCCTCCAGGATCTTCAGCAAATCCTCTTCCGTGTAATCCCGCCTGTAATCAACATCACCGCCGGTGTAGCTTTTGATTCCCGAGGTGTGAGTCAGAAGATTTCGAATCGTCATCCTGCTCCACGTCTCCGGAGCTCCGGGAAAATACTGGGCGACCTTGTCGTCGAGACGAATCTTGCCCTCCTCGACCAGCATCATCACACCCGTGGCCGTAAACTGCTTCCCCATCGATCCGGACTGAAAGATGGTCTGGGGACTAACCGGAACGTTCAACTCGACGTTGGCCAAACCGTAACCTTGCGCTTTGATGATCCTGCCGTCGCGCATCACGGCCAGGGCAAGCCCGGGGATCTTCTGCTGCTGGATCGAGGCTTGGACGAACCGGTCGACCTCCTGGTCGATTTTTTCGGTCTGCGCCGAGGCGGCAGACATCAAGCACCCGATCACCAACACCGCCACCAAAACTCCTACGAAATTCTTTGCGTTCCACAAAAGCTCCGTCCTTCGCAAGATCCGGGTCATTGGTTCCTCCTTTTCACGTGCTCAAGCCCCATTCTTATCCAACGTCCGTTTTAAATCAAGACCGAAGCGCCGAAGTGACCTCGAAAAAAAATCTTGCTCGGAAAAGCCGGAAAAGTTATGATGGGGAGCAACTGAAATTCCAGAGACGGGAGGTTGGATTCATGGACATCAAAAAACACGCTTTTTTCAAAACACCGGTTTGGCTTTTGCTCTTGGTTTTGGTCGCCGTACCTTTGTCCCCCGGCAGGCTTCAGGCCGGCCCCGATACGACCACGGCTCAGACTGCGAAGCCAATCAAGAACCTGGAGGAAAAGCTAAAAAAGTTCCGCCTCTTTATGGGAGCTGAGATGAAGAGATGGCAGGTTCCAGGAATCGGGGTGGGAATCTATAAAGACGGAAAGATCCTCTTCAGCGAAGGCTTCGGGTACAGGGATATGGAGAAAAAATTGCCGGTCACCCCAAACACCCTCTTTGCCATCGGATCGGCCTCTAAGGCCTTCACAGCCATGGATGTCCAGGTCTTGGTCGACGACGGGAAAGTCGAATGGGATAAAACCGTCCAAACGTACCTGTCTGACTTCAAATTGAAGGACGAGGTGGCCACGGCCAGGATGACGGTCCGGGATCTGGTCTGTCATCGTTCGGGCCTCCCCCGTCACGACGGGCTTTGGTACGGGACATCCTTGACCCGGAAGGACATTTATGACCGTCTCCGCTATCTGGATTTCAGCGCCGACCTCAGATCGGCCTTTCAGTACAACAACCTGATGTTCCTGACGGCGGGATACTTGGTCGGGAAGCTATCGAACAGCAGTTGGGAGGAGTTCACGCGTCAGAGGATCTTCGGGCCTCTGGGCATGACCTCGAGCAATTTCTCAGTTGAGGATTCCAAAAAATCCGATGACTATTCTCTGCCCTATCAAAAAAAAGAGGGCAAAGTGGTGGAGATTCCGTTTAGAAATATTGACAGCATCGGGCCCGCGGGATCAATCAACTCCAACGTCAACGATATGCTCAAATGGGTTCAATTTCACCTCAACAAGGGAAAAGTCGGGGACAAACAGGTCGTATCCGAAGCCGGGCAGAGAGAAGTGTTCACTCCCTCCATGTTTATAAGAGAGCCGATGCTCTCCGTTCAGCCGGATAAACAGTCTATTATGTCTTATGGCCTGGGCTGGTTTCTCGAGACCTACCGCGGACACAAGCTCGTCCACCACGGGGGCTCCATTGACGGGTTCTATTTCCTGAATGGGTTTCTCCCCAACGACAATCTCGGTGTTGTCGTGTTGACGAACCTTAGCGGCACTCCCTTCCTCCAAATCTCCATGGGTTATATCCTGGACATGATCCTGGGGCTCGACCCGGTCTGGGAGAAGTTGAGTCTAGAGAGATTCGGAGAGGCGAAGAAAGAGGAAGAAAAGGCTAAGGAAAGGGAGAAAGAAGAAGCGACGGACAGAGTCCAAGGGACAAAACCATCGCACCCTCTAGAAGCCTACGTTGGTGAATTTGAGCATCCGGCCTATGGAGTTATCTCCATTGAACTCAAGGACAATACTCTTCAAGGCAAACATTTCTCCTTCGATTTCAAACTCGAACACTGGCATTATGACGTTTTTAAGGCCAGCGATCACCTCCCCAAAATCACTTTTCTTGCCAACCTCAAGGGAGACATCGACCAGCTCTCTGCGAGTCTAGAGTCTGCGGTGGCGCCGATCGTGTTCGTCCGCAAGCCCTCGGAGGCTATGAAGGATCCAAAATTCCTCACCCAGTTTCAGGGAGCCTACGAGATTATGGGGATGACCATGACCGTTTCACTCAAGGGTAATACTCTCTTCGCCGATGTCCCCGGTCAGCCGACCTCTGAACTCGTTCCTTACAAAGGAACCGAGTTCACGCTCAAAGGAAGAGAGGGCACCAGCCTGAAATTTGTTATCGAAAAGGGCGCCGTGACTGAGGTCGTCTTCAGCACCCAGGGCGGAACGCTGCGAGGGAAAAAGATCAAATAGCCCGCGAGCCTATCTATTTGCCCCGGTTTGGGCTCTGTCTCGCCGCTCCCAGCCGGACGCTATAGAATCCCGCCGGAGCCGTGCGGGGAAGCGTTTCCTTCTGCCCCGAGCGGCCGGAAGCAGAAATGTAGTATTCGACGGTCCGGCCCGCTTCGAGAACCGGAATCTTTGCCGTAAACTCATCAGAGCCATCCGGCGCTCGAAGCGTTTCCGCCTGCCATTTCTTGCTTCCAGAGAGCCGCCAATGAACTAGCGCCATGTCCGGGACAAGCCCCTTCTGACTGTAGTCCAGGATCTGGGCGCACACCAGGGGAGGATCGTTTTCCCGCAGGCGGGCGTGTCTTATGAGGAGCATTTCGGGATCGAAAACCGCCCGGGTCCGGCAGTGAAGGGCATCGTTGAAGAACCATTCTTTGTAAGAGTAACCGCAAACGGTGTAGCCAGGCATTTCTTCCGTATAGGTCGCCAGTGCATCTTTGTCTTCCCGAAACCCGTAGAGAGGGACATAGACACTTCGGTTCAAAATTAGCGAATTCGTGTAGGCGGCAAGGTTCCCCTGTGCATCGGCCGGGCAGTTGATAAAAACAAGATTATAAGGCCGGCCGAAGCAGGTTTTCATCTGCCTCAACTTGATCAGATTCTCGTCGATTCGACGGCTTTCCGGATGAGTTTTCGGGGGACGCTTGACGAGGATCGTCTCTTCGTCGAGGAGCTTGAACCAGCAATCGATGTGCTGGATCCCTTCGCTCTCCGTGTTTCGGAGCACCCGCAGATCGCAGACACCGGTTGCCTTTCCCACGAGCCTCCGGAAATCCGGCTCACTCCATCGGCTGAGGTTCTCTTCAACCATCGCCCGCGTCGAGAATCCGATCCCGTGACCATCGACAAGGAAGTTCCCTCCGGTCAAGAATCCAGGGAATTCCCGGAGGGGCAGCCCCCGGAAGCGAGCGAATTCCGCGTTCGTCCGATCGTCGCCGACCCAGTTGCCTTCATACCGGATCTTGTCTCCCTTCCTCATGGGGAGCGGGTCGGCCGGGAGAAGCGGCGTATCGATATAGAGCGCATTGACAACTGTGAGACGGCCATCCTTGTCAAAGACCTGGTGGGGACCGTAGTCTCGGGTCCACTCCGTCTGAACGCTCGAAGGGACGAGCTGAATCTTGGCGGCCTCGATGCCCAGTCCGAGGAGATGGTTTCGGGCTTCGGCTTCGTCCTCGGGAGGAATGAGCACGAAGAGGTCGCCCTCGCGAGCCAGGTCAAAGACGAGGTTATCCGGAATCCTCAGCGGCCAGGCGATGAGCGCTCCGAGAGCCGGCTCCCATTCTGCGCAGATTCGCGCGGCGGGAGTCGAGAGGATCTCCGGCATGGAGGAAGCGAGGCCGAGGGAGGTCCCCAAAAAAATCGCCAGAATGAACTTGCATAGGAGAACCGGCCGCCGGAAACGACTTGATAAGTCTGCTCCCCTCGTATCGGCCGTGATTAGTGAGAGGCAAAACAATGTTGGCACCTGACCATCTCGCGATGTGAATCTACTATCCGGAGTGAGCCCCTGTCAACACCGATATCTCGGCCAGTCTTCAGGCGGCCTTGATAGGCTTCCCAATTAAATATACGATAGGGGTCGAGATCCCGATCATAAATTCAGGGACTCGGGTCGAGCGGGTCTTGGTTCAGGAAAAAGAAGATGAGATCAAGAACGATCAACGGCGATAAGGCCATGGCCTTGGGCGCTTTGGCGGCTGGAGTTAATCTCGTCACGAGCTATCCCGGCTCGCCGAGCTCGGGAACCGTCGAGTTCATAATCGGCCAGGCGGAAAAGCGCGAGATCTATGTGGAATGGTCGAGCAATGAAAAAGTCGCCCTGGAAATGGGGATCGGCGCGTCAATCGCTGGACGGCGCGCTTTGGTCTGCACGAAGAGTGTCGGGTTGAATGTGATGGTTGACCCGCTCATGGCGCTCAACCTGACTCCTATCAACGGAGGGCTGGTCATTCTTCTTGGCGACGATCCCGGAGGCTACGGCTCTCAAAACGATCAGGACTCCCGGGCCCTGGCTTTCCTTCTCGAGATGCCCATGCTGGAGCCGTCGAGCCCGTCCGAAGGATATGCGATGATGCGCGAGGCCTTCGCCATCTCAGAGAAATTCTTAACGCCGGTCATCATTCGGGAGACTCGAGCCTTCACCCAGCGGGTAGAAGAGGTTTCGGTTTCTGATGAGAGCTGTGAAGCCACCGACCTTGGTCTCGTCAGAGAGCCGTTGCGGTTCGTCCCCGTCCCGCTGAATGCGGTTGAGAAACACAGAGAATTGCACCAAAGAATTGAGGCCGTGGTCGAGTGGGCGGAAGGCGCCGCTTTCAACGTGGTCACGGGCTCGGGATCGAAGGGCATCATCAGCGCCGGGTTTGCCCACGGGAAATTGCTCGACGTCTTGGGAGAGGAAGTTCCCGTCGGATTGTCGATTCTCAAACTCGGCGTCCTTTATCCCTTGCCCAAGAACATCATCGCCTCGTTCCTGCGGCGGTGCAGCGAGGTCCTCGTCATCGAAGAGATCGAGCCTTTCTTGGAATTCCAGATCAAGGCCATAGCTCATGATGCTGGTTGTGCTACCAAGATCTTCGGAAAGCAGAGCCATCATCTCGGGCGCGAGGGAGAGCTCTTCCGCTGGGAGATCCAGCGGGCCCTGGTTGAGTTCGTTCAAGGATTTTCGCCGGGCCGCGAATACCGAGAAGAAAATGAAAAGGAAGAGAGGCCCAAAAAGGAAAGCCACTGCACAAACTGTCGCTATGACGAAATCCTCGACAAGCTGGAGGAGGCGGCAAAGAGTCTGGGGCAAAAACCAATCCTGGTCGGAGACCCGGGTTGTCTGGTCACGGTGGCAGACAGGCTGGATGCCAAATACGCTCTCGGCTCCGCGATCGGGGTAGCTGATGGGATCAGCAAGGCGGGTGTAAAAGAACGCGCTGTGGCAATATTCGGAGACTCCTCATTTTTCCACTCCTCGCTGCCGGCCATCTGTAATGTTGTCCACAATCAAAGCAGGATCCTGATGATCGTCCTCGACAACAAGGCCACAGCGACCTCGGGATTCCAGCCTCATCCCGGGGTGGCGAGAAACGCGTTGGGGAAAGAGGCTCCAGCCCTGGACATCGAGAACATCGCCCGTGCCTGCGGAGTCCGGAACATTCTCAGTTCCGGGTTGGACGAAACTGGTACGCCCCTCGACAAGACATTCAGGGATGCCCTGAGCCTTGGGGAGCTGGTTCTGGTTATTGTCCGATGCTGATGAGATCTAATGAATTCTGGTCGCAGCGAACCCATTTCTCTTGAATTGTTTCGGGTGCCCGGAGATTTTGGGATCTGCCCCATTGCGACCTTCGGAGATCAACGGTTCAAAGGAGGCTAAAGATGTATGAGCATTATCGACAGCCACTCCTATCAAAGAAGGCCTTTTATCTGCGCGTGCTGCGTGGCCTGGCTTTTTCATCCCTGCTTCTCGTAGGAACGGTTTTGATCGGTGCCGTCGCCTTCCACTATCTGGAGAAATTTGGCTGGCTGGATTCAATCCTCAATTGCATTTTGATCATGACCGGAGTGGGCACCGTCGGAACTGCGAGCAGCGCCGGAGGAAAGGTTTTCACCGGTCTCTATTCGGTCATGAGCACGCTTATTTTCTTCACCATCCTCGCGATCATTTTTGCTCCGATGCTCCATCGGCTCTTGCACAGGCTCCATCTGGATATGGAAAAAACAGGAAAATAAATCCACCGATTTCTAACATTCCAACGATCAAAACCGGAAAGATTATTTTGGATTATCGCCGAACGATGAACGGCATTACTTTGGGGCCAGCCTTTTTTTGGTGTACTCGATGAGCCCGCCGGCCTCGAGGATTCCGATCACGGAATCGGGAAGGGGCGGGAATGTGAAAGTCCCCCTGTTTGTGATGAGCTTGCCCCCCGCAAAATCAATCTCTATCTCATCCCCCGTCTCGACTTTGTCCACGGCCTCCGGACACTGAAGGACCGGCAGCCCCAGGTTGATGGCGTTCCGAAAATAGATCCGGGCGAAGGACCTGGCGATTACGGCCTGGACTCCGGCGTATTTGAGGCAGGCTGCCGCCTGCTCCCGTGAGCTTCCACAACCAAAGTTTTTCCCGGCGACGATCACGTCTCCGGGTTTCACTTTTTGGGCAAACTGAGGGTCGAGATCTTCGAGGGCGTGCTTGGCCATCTCCGCAGGAGGCATGAGCGTGTAGGTGTATTTCCCCGGAAAGATGACGTCTGTGTTGACGTCATCCCCATACTTCCAAACTCTTCCTTTGTTCATAGGTATTTCCTCGGGTCGGTGATTTTCCCCTCCACAGAAGAGGCGGCCACAGTGGCCGGCGAGGCCAGGTAAATTTCTGAATCGCGGCTTCCCATCCTCCCCTTGAAATTGCGGTTGGAAGTGCTGAGGGCCACCTCTCCGGGCGCCATGATCCCCTCGTGGGCGCCCAGGCACGGCCCGCAGCCGGGATTGAGGATGACACAGCCCGATTCGGCGATGATCGCGAGAATCCCCTTCTTTAGAGCTTCCCGGTAAACTTCCCAGGAGGCCGGAAGGACAAGGACTCTGACTCCTGGATGGACCTTTTTCCCTTTTAGAATCCTGGCGGCTACGTCCAGGTCCTCGACCCGGCCGTTGGTGCACGTTCCGATGACGCCCTGATTGAATTTCTTGCCTTCCACCTCAGTCACGGGCTTGACGTTGTCCACGGTGTGAGGGCAAGCCAGTTGTGGCACGAGGCCAGTGATATCATATTTTAATATAGATTTATATTGGGCATCCGGATCGGACTTCATGATTTCGTACTCTCCCTTCGCCCTCCCTTTGAGCCACTCAAGCGTCACTTCGTCCGGCTCAAAATAGCCGTTCTTGGCTCCCATCTCAGCCGACATATTGGCCAGGACGAAACGGGAACCGAGGCTGAATTTCTTTCCCGCCTTGCCGGAGAATTCCACGGCCTTGTAGTCGGCCATGTCCGCTCCTCCGTCGCCGATGATCTTGAGGATGACATCCTTGGCGTAAACTCCCCGCGGCAATTTCCCCTCGATCTCAATCCGGATTGTCTCGGGAACCCTGAGCCAGATCTCATCTGTCGCCCAGACCGAGGCCGCCTCTGTCCGGCCGATGCCCGCGGCAAAAGCTCCGAAGGCTCCGTAGCTCGGCGTATGGGAATCGCTCCCGACGATCAATTTGCCGGGCAGAGCAAAGCCGTTCTCGGTAAAGACCTGGTGGCATATGCCTTGGTTGATGTCGTAAAAGTTCGGGATCTTTTGTTCGGCCACGAATTCCCGGATGATCTTGTGATTCTGGGCATATTTCTCTTCGGAAGCGGGGACGATGTGGTCGAGGACGATGACGATCTTTTCGGGCGCCCTGACATTCTTGATTCCAAGTTTCTTGAACTCCTGGATGATGGCCGAAGCGTTGTCGTGGGAAAGGATATAATCCGGGGAAACAGTGACGACTTCCCCGGCCTGGACCTCTTTTCCGGCTTTGCGGCCGAGCACCTTCTCAGAAAAAGTTTTCCCCAACTTCTCCTCCTCCTCTCGCTCAATCCTTCAAGACATCAAAATTTACAAAATCGGCGTGATTGACGATGATCGCCTCGATCGTGCGGCGAGTCCCGTCACCTTCCTTCGAATGGGCGGCGATGATGTGGATGATCTCCTGCGGCAGCCCGAACTGGTAGGCAAAGGCGGCTCCGGAAATCGGGTGGCGGAGGAGCTTTCCTTCCCGGCTCTGGACGAATTTTCCCCCTTCCTTCCTGTATTCGAACAGCTTGCCGACGTCATGGAGAAGCGCTCCCGATAGGAGATAGTCCTGGTTGATGGGCACTTTCCCCTTATAGGATTCGAGGATGACTTCGCCGATCCGGAGCGAAACGAGAGTCACCGCCCGTGTGTGTTCGACGATGTTGACCGGAGTCTTCTGGATCAGGAGCGTGAAGGGCATCTCCTTCAGGTCGCCGATCGTCCAGCCGCTCTTTTTTATCGCCTCGTCCCAGACTCTGATCGTATTTTCCTGGAGCTCAGGATTCTTGATCTTCAGGAATTCGGGCATCAATTTCAGAAACTCTTTTCTCACTTAAACCTCCCTCTCCCCCGGCCCGTCATATTCAAAATCGGCCGGGTGGATTTTGCGCATCGGCTTCATCCTGGTTTGCTCTTCATGGATATGGGCGACAAGCCCGGGCACGCGAGCGATGATGAAGAATGCGTTCCCAATCTCGGGTGGGATCCCCAAGTCGCAGAGGAGGGCGGCGATGGCGCCGTCGACGTTGATCGGGAGGGCCTTTCCCAGTTGTTCTTTAAGAGCCTCCTCGACTTCGCGGGCGATCCTAACATGCAAACCGGAGAGCCGGAGGTCTTCGGCCAGGCTGAAGAGCTTCTTTGTCCTGGGGTCCTGGGTGTGCATCCGGTGACCGAACCCAGAAGCCCTTTTGCCGCTTTCTTTGATTTCTTGGAGGAATTCTCGGGCCGCCGCTTTTTCGGAAATTCCCTTTTCGCCCATTTTTTTGGCGATCTTCAGGAACTGGCGCATCCCTTCCTCGATCGCGCCTCCGTGAAGCCTGGAGATGGCCAGGACACCGGCCGCGATGGCCGAATTGAGCTCAGCCCCGGTCGAAGCGACAGTCCTCGCCGCCAGAGCCGAGGGAGGGCTGGCGCCGTGATCCACAGAAGAGACGAAGATGGCGTCGACGAGCCTTCCGACCTCGGGCGACGGAAATTCCCCTTTGAGTACAAGATAGATGGCCTGGGCAAAAGATATTTTGCCCATAAGCTTGTCGATCGGATAGCCGCGCAGGCTGATCTTGTTCGGCTCGACCTTGGTGATCCCTGTCTTCCAGTGCAGGTCTTCCATGATGACTCCTTAGCCTTTGCTATTTTTTATGATTTCGATGGCTTTTTTTGGGATATCGGCAATCGCGTCGACGACGTGGACGCCCGCCTCACGGAGCCTTTTGACTTTGGTTTCGTAGGACCCACGCGTCCCCTCGACGATCGCCCCGGCATGGGAAAACCGGGTGCCTGACTTGGCCGCTTTTCCTCCAATGTAGGCGATCAGGGGCTTGCTGAATTTTCTCTGCTCGATCAAGTCGGCGACCCGCTCCTCTTGGGTGGACCCGATCTCGCCGAACATGACGGCCAGTTCGGTCTCTGGGTCCTGCTCAAAAAGCTCGATGATTTCGGGATGGGAGAGGCCGATGACGGCGTCGCCTCCGACATGGACAATCGTCGTCTGCCCGAGTCCGGCCTCGGTCAGGTAATAGGAAATGGCCGAGGTCATCCCGCCGCTCCGGGAAGTGACGCCGATCTTCCCGGGCCGGAACCATTCGCGGGCCCGCTCGGCCCGGCCGCCGATCATCCCCAGGACCGCCTTTCCCGGGCTGACCAGCCCCAGGGTGTTCGGCCCGACAAAATTCGCGCCCTTTTCCCTGGCAAAGCGGGTGATCTCCAGGACATCGTAGATCGGGACGCGGTCCGGAACGATGACCAGCAGCTTGACCCCGGCGTCGATCGCCTCGAGGGCGGCATTCTTGACCAGGGTTGCCGGGATGAAGATGACACTGATATCGACCGGCCCGAGCTTCTCCCAGACCTCTTCGACCGAATCGAAAACGGGGATCCCGTAAACCTCCTGGCCGGCGCGGCCGGGAGTGACCCCGGCAACGACATTGGTCCCGTAATCCTTCATCAGCTGGGCGCGGACCATCCCCTCGCGTCCGGTGATCCCCTGGATAACGACTCTTGATTTGTCGTCGACTAAGATGGCCATTCTTTGCTCTCTTTCTTTATAAATAATCCTCGGGCAGGTTCAGTCCGCCCCGCCCTACTTGACCAAATTGTCCCGGTATTCTTTCAGACCTGGGATCGGAAGGTTGATCAGGATCGCTTCTTGTTCATGGAACGTGCAAAAGATCTCGCAGGCCAGGCATTCCGTGCACTTGCCTTTCTTGGCCTCTTCCTTGGTGATCGCGAGGACCGGAAGCCCGTTCTCGAGTTTCAGAACCTTGTAGGCGCAGGCGGGGACGCATCCCTTGGTCTTGCAGCGGGGGCATTTGCTGTGGTCGAAATAGAGCTTGCCTGTGATCGAATCAAAAGCGTAGGCGCCTGAGGGAGGTGCCAGCCCTTCGATCGGACTGACCTCATGAGCGATCCCATTGTTTTCGCCGACCAGCTCTTCCAGCCGCCGGGCACAGAACTCGGGCGAATCGTCTCGACCGTAACCTTCCACTTTCCCAGGGATATCCTTGAGATAGGCTCCGAGGATCTCGACCGCCTTTTCCTCATAATTGCCCCCCAGCCTGATGACCGCCGGGATTCTCAATCTTTCCTCGTGAAAAGCCTTGACCATCCCGCGGGCCGAATGGAACTGCTCTTGGCTAGCGACCCCAGAACCGGAGGCGAAATAGCCGATGATATTGGGCTGGGAGAGAATGACCTTGGCCGCGCGATAGACTTTGCTCGCGGGCGGGTTACCGCTGGTATCGCAATAATTCGCCAGCTTGAAGCCTTTGTTCAGGACGGCATCCATGGACATCATCGATCCGCCGCCGCCGGCGCCGTGAAAGCCGATGACCCTCTCCCCCTTTGCGATCTGGTCCTGCATCTGAAAGAAGTAGAAAGTCCCGCGGTAATCCTTCTCTTCGACCTTGTAGGCGATCTTCTCAAGCTCGGAGGGGGGCCGGTTGAACTCCCGGGCCACCTCGATTCCCAACTCGGGATGGCGGAAGACCGCATAATCATCGACCGTCAGATGACAGTCGGCCGCGTAGACTTCGTCTTCCTCGGTCAGGACAAGCGGGTTAACCTCTGCCGAGCGGGCGTCATTGGCCCGGGCCACCTTATAGAGCTTGATCAGGACGTCGGTCAATTTCTGAGCCAGATCTCCCGATATCCCGGCTCTGCGAACGAGATTTCGCGCCTGGAAATCGCGAAGGCCCGTCAGGATGTCGACGCAAACCTTGGAGATCTTCTCCGGATGCTGCCGGGCGATCTCTTCAACGCCTGTTCCGCCGATCGAGCTGAAAATGAGAAGGGGGCATTTTTGGGCATCGTCGATAACCAGGCCGGAGAAATACTCTGACTTTATCTTGAGCTTCTCTTCGACCAGAACCCGGTCGATGAGGAAGTTTTTGGCCTTCATGCCCAGAAGTTGGCGGGCCTTGTCTTCGGCTTCCTGCGGGGTCGAGGCGAACTGGATCCCGCCCAGGCCGGCCCGCCCTGTCACCCAAGCCTGGATCTTGAGGACCACGGGCTTGCCGATTTTTTCGGCCACAGCCCGGGCCTCGACGGGTGAAAAAGCGACGGCTCCCTCGGGTGTCCTAATTCCTCCATCTCGAAGGAGTTTCTTGCTCTGGTATTCGTAAAGTCTGGCCACGCTGTCCTCTCTTTCGTCCCCCATATTATTGGAATATAGGTGTCCAAAGTCAATACATCCAGTTCCCCGTGCCCGTGCTCGGTTATCCGTTCCTTTCGTTAAATGAACTGGGGGTTGCGGGGAATGCGTAGCGAAAAAAAAGGGAGACGGAAACCTTTCCGTCTCCCTTGGATTGAGCCTTAGTTGCCTTCTCTGACCTGGTTCACTCCAGCCAGACTTTGACCAGCTCGTCTTCCTCGTAAACCTCGATGAGGGCCATCGGACCGATTTTCTTCAGCTCCGTCAACAGCTCTTCGAAATTGATGTCGCAGTGGCTGTCACGTATGCGCAGATGCTTGTCGTCGGCGCACTTGATAAAAACCTCGACCAAAGCGATGGGCAGCGTAATTTTGACTCTGTCTTTGCTGGTCTTGGTGTCGGTGACCAGCACCTTGAACCACTTCACTTCCTTGCCCGGCTCGTAGTTGGGATTCTCCTTGACGGCTTTCTTGATCGCCTGGAGATCATCGTCCCGGGTCCCGGCGAGCCCGAAGTTAGTCAGCAGGAAGGCCAGGCTGATGATTGCCAAGACGATTGGTGCGGATTTTCTCATTTTTCTCCTCCTGAGATTTATTCAATCCAGATTTTTATGGTTTTGCCTTCGCTCGAAATGGTGATGATATTTCCTTTCGTCCTTGTGAGATCCCTCCTCAGTTTGCTTAAATCGTAACCCTTCTTGATCAAGGCTTCTCTATTCTCCTCAACGATGGAGCTCAGGGCCAAGTCGGCCAGGGCCCAGGGGAGGTTGATCGAGACCTCTTCTCTCTTGGTCCGCTCATCATAGACCCTGATCTTCAGAATCATAGCCTCGCTCCCAGGGCCCGCCTCCTCCACCTCCCTCAGCGCGTCCGGGGCAACCCGGAGCAGGGCGATCCTGGCCCTGTCCTTGAGTTCCTGATCCTTTTCATCTTCAATGATTTGCTTGAGGACGGGGACGCTTTTTGAGGCCAGGGCCTTATCCTCGACGAAACTCAGTTTGTAGGCGGCATAATATTTGACGACTCGGTTCGAGCTATCAAGCCGTTTGACGATTTCATTGGCATAAGAGCGTTCTCCCCGGTTGCACAGCTCAAAGGCAAGGTTGATGATCGAGGTCTCGGCCTCTTCGATCAGGCTTCGGTTTCGGTCTCTGAGCTCGAGGAAACTCTGGAGGGCCTTCAGGGCTTCTTTCTCCTTGCCCTTTTGTTCGCCAAGGCACTTGGCCCGGTAGAAAACCGCTTGCGAGTAGAGGGGGCTCTGGGGATGTGCTTTGATGAATTCCTCAAGTTTTCCCTGCGCGTCCAGCCATTTTTCATCGAAAATGAGCAGTTTCGCCTCTTGGAATGACTTTTCCTCGGCTTGAGTCTGGGCATAGCCACCGACAAACAGAGCTGCCCAGAATATGACGGCAGCCAGGCTCATGATTTTTTTCATCTTAGACCTCACTTTTTTGGAGATCCTTCTTGACCAGGTTGATCTTGAGCAGGAGCTGCTTCTCTTGGATGAGATTCTGGATCCTCTGAAGCTCGGCCTGGGAGAGGCCGCTGCTCATCTGGGACAATTCGTAAAAGAGGATTTCGATCTGGTCACAGATCTGTTTGGCCTTGGCCATCTGGAATTTATCCAGTTGGGAATCAAGATATCTCTTCTTCGAGAGCAGGTCTTTTGCCTGGGCCGTGGCATAGGTCCCCTGCCCCGGTCGGGCTTCGCGGGCAGGGACTTGGACAAAGTCCAGAAGAACGTATTGGCTTCTCTCCAGGTAATCCAGCGTCTCACGCCTGGCCATCTCGAGCTCGACCTTCTCCACAAATTCCTTGGAAGCAAAGAGCTTCTCCCCGCGGCCGGGACTCGAGAGACCCGGTTTCAACACGAGATAGGCCCCCAAGATTCCGATGAGAATACCGGCGGCGACACCGGCATAGAACGGCCTCAGGCGCGGCCGGAACTTAAATACCAAGAATCGACCCCACCTTGGTTTTCGACCAGGAGCGGCCTCGTCCCGGAAGGCAGCCTCGGTCACCTGATCGGCCAGGGCCTCCCAATTCACGGACAAAGCGGCACGATCGATCTCCTCTTTGACAGAATCCACCGCCTTTTTGACATCCCGAAGCTCTTCGACCTCACCCAAACTATCCGTGCAGGCGTCCAGTTGGCGTTTCAAACCTTCCTCGCTCTCTCGATCCAATTTGCGGCCGAGAGACATCACCAACCTTTTTTTCCGATTCCGTTGTGTTTTCATGTCTGGACTCCCAAATACGGCCTCATGAGTTTTCTCATGTTTCGAAGCGCCTTGAAGTGGAGGGACTTGACCGTTCCCTCTGAGATGTGCAAGATCTGGGCGATTTCGTTGTATTGGAACTCATTGTAATGCTTCATCACAAAAACCAGCCTCTGCTTTTCAGCCAGCCTGCCGGTGCACTGGTCGAACAGCCTCTTGAGATCCGAGGAACGTTCTGAATCACGGCCGGCCGGAGCGGCGAGCCGCAGCTCGTCGAGGCTCTGGTCGGTTTCCATTTCCTTTCTTTTGCTGTGATTCCTGCGGTAATAATCAACGCACAGATTCTTGGCGATCTGCATCAGCCAGCTCTTAAAATTCTTGCCCTCTTCGTACATGGCTATCTTTTCATGGAGCCTCAAAAAAGTCTCCTGGACGATGTCCAGAGCATCTTCTCTGTTCCTGAAAAAGGAAAAGGCCAGGACAAAGACATTTTTCTGATACAAGAGGACCAGCTCCCGGAAGGCCTCGCGGTCGCCGGCTTTGATTTTTTCAACAAGGATAGACACATCTTCATGTTCTTTCAGTCTCGTGCTTTCCATTCCGGATTCTGTCAGTGCCTGCAAAATAACCTACCACAAATCTCCTATCTCAACCAGATGAGGATCCTGTTGCGGTCATCGTCTACGGAGACAAGGAGCCCCGGCCCGAACTGGCCAAGATGTTTCAGGGCCTTCCAATCCAGCTCGTAGCGCTCCCTATAATGGGAATAATGATCATGTGCATCGGCCTCGATCCCGGCCTCGAGGGCGAGATCGACGATCCAGAGTGGAACTCTCAGGCGAATCAATTCCCGGGAAGAGCTGTCGTGGACCATCAGGCAGAGCTTGGTCGGCCTCCCGTGACGGCCGGGATGATCCTGTTCGAGCTGTTCAATCTCCTGCAGGGCGCGGTCGAAACGGGACGATGGATCATGGATACCCCTCTCGATCTGAACGTTGAGACAGGCCGTCAGGAAGAGAGGAAGCGCCAAAATCCCCAGGACCCTCGTGGTGTGTGGCAGCTTCTTCATATTGAACCTCGCGAAATCATCTTCAAAGGCTACTACGAATGATTTTTTGAAAAGGTTCACCCCCTCTCAAAAAGTGAACGGTAAGGGGTGAGAGGTCAGGTGATACTTTAGTGGCCTTTTAATTATCTGGCTTGACGTCTATTTCGAAATATTCTGAGACGGCCTTTAACATGCCGTAATCCTGCATGGGACCGTAGATTATTTTTGGCTGCTTCCCCTTGCCAAACAGGGCGATCGCAACAGGACTCTGGTAAGTATCAAAATAAAGCTTTTCTTCACGGCTGCCCCCTAGGTCAGAATTTCCTGAATGGAAAGAACGTGAAGCCGAAGAAATCGTAGGTTTTTGATTGACTACGTATTCGAGATTAAAATGCCATATGGAAGCTTTGGCGCCTCCGTTATTTTTTATCAGCATATACTTCCGCGGGTCTTCAGGTTCCCCTGCCTCTTCTTCATAGGATTCTCGATGATCCCCCTACGCCTATTGGATAATTTGGCCTGAAAACCGCCGCAATGCATAGACGGTAAGAACGAATTGTACTAAGGTGATTACGCTTATGGTTCCCAGCAGAAAGTAGAATATCCTCCGTCTCGATATCGCTCCCCTCGAGGGACTGACCTGGGCGTCGGCCCTTAAGAGCCTTGGCTGCACTAGCGTAAAGCTAAGGATAAAACCTAGGAAAATAGCATAGAAAAGCCCACCGAGCGCGGTGAACGAAAGAAGGGCCCAGAGCTCCAAGCCGATCAAGAAAAACAGCACAAATCGACAGGATACATGCAGCCTGGCCAAGCCGCATCTCGGCCGAAGTATGCTAGTCCCAATGAGTATCAGGATTAGGCTCGCCGCAAGATATGCTAAAGAACTCAGCATCGTTCCTCCCAAGAAATTTAGATCCGCGAGAGTGGCCCTGCCTCCAAGAAGCTCATTCAACAGATACAGAGACCTCTCTGGCAGCATGTGAATTCTGACTATTCTTGACATCACATGAATGAAGACTGCGAGCGCTAGTGCAGAAACCACAAGGTACGTAATGCCTAATCCTTTCCTGCCCATCATTAATCCCCTCCTTCAATCCCATTTTTGGCTTTCCGCCCACCTTTTCCACACGTGCACGTGAGTGAACCAACCTAAGATGTTTAGATTTAGAGGAAGCGAGGCAGGATCATGCAGTCTCCATTTGAATGGTCTCCAGCTCGTGACGTTTTCAAAAATCTGCTTTCCGAATTCTAGCGCCTTTTCACTGCTTTCGAATGTTTTGTTTTCAGCCTGGCGTAGTTCCTCTGCGTTCCGTTTGTAAAGCCATTCATACCCCTTGACATGTTGTTCTTCATGCTCGAGTTTTTCCGCACTTTTTTCGTTTAAGGTTACTTGTATCTTAACGTTATACTTGAATCGAGGTGAGTATTTGCCATCAACACGCGCAGCATCTACGTTTTCTTCGATGCTCCCCGTCACCCACATTCGCGTAAATGAATATAGCTGCCACTTATTATATGAGGTGGGAATATTCTCGACGCTAGTCTCTATACTCCCATCCGGGTCTAGGTACGTGATCGGGTTATTCCTGCAATAAGAGTAGAGATTCCAAAGCTGGGGGTTCCCTTGAGCCTGTTCTTTTTTAATTATCGGATCTAAAGTCGTAAATCGATACAGCCTCCCCGCATAATACCGCGCCCCGAAATAGTCCATCCCTGATTCGGCATCCCTCTCCTTGCCGGAGAACTTGAGGGCCGGATCATAAGTGCTCACCCAGGCTTTCTCAATTCCCCCGTAAGGATCATAGGTTGTTGAAAAAACGACGGCGCCTGAATCATCGGCGATCATCCGGACGGAATTTATCTGGTCAGGAGTGTAATAGTAGTAATTGCTTTCTTGAGGCCTGAACTCGGCGATGAGCCTTTGGCCTGTATAGATATAATCCCTGAGTCCATTCCCGGAACCATCGTATTCCGCGAGCAACCTTCCATCAAAAGAACAAACGTAAAAGGTATCTGCTTTGAGGCGCAATCCTCGTTCATTGTAAAGGTAGTTGGCCAGGACCTGCCCGGAGGCATCTTTGAGCGTAATCAGGCGATTCTGATTATCCCATACATATTGATAGGTCCCATCTGCCGTGAGATTTCCTCTATTGTCGTAGGTGAAACCGCTGATCTGGTTTTTGGCATTATAGGTCTTATTGAAGACCGTGGTCGTGTTTTCTATGACTTTGGTCATATTGCCGTAGTTATCGTAGGTATAAGAAAAGGCATTCACTCTGCCGACACCTGAAGGAGAATATGTTGCGCCGGTCAAACGATAGCGATTGTCATAGCCGAACGTTCCGTTTAGTTGAGGGGTCGTGTTGGAGATAGATGTGATGTTCCCGACTCCGTCATAGGAATAACCCGCATTGTAAAGAGTGGTCGTCCCCTTCTTGAGAGTAGAAAGAGACAACTGGCCCGAAGCGTCATAAGAAGCCGAGAAGGATGTGCCGTTTCCTGAGATCGTGGCGGAAGTCGGCTGCTTGCTGTATCCGTAGGAGGTTGCGCTGATCAGACTCTTCGTATCGAACGTCGTGCTGTCCGGCATATTCAGTCCGTTGTTAATGGTCGACACCGATTTTCCGTCCGGATAGGTCGCCCCGGCAAGATTGTTATTCCCGTCGTATGAGTAAGATAGAGGCTTTGCTGTCAGCCCGGGAATGTTCTGGATCTCGCCCGTTACGGACCCTGGCGAATTATACGTAATGGTATTGCGATCCCAGCCCTTCGTGCTGGAGATTGTGTTGACTCTTCCCATGGAATCATACCCATAGGTTATGGTCTCGTCCCCTGCATTGAGCGAAGTCAGTTGGTTTGAGGTATTGTAGGAGTAATTGAGGGTTGTCGCCCCCCATGTTTTTTGGGAGAGGTTGTTTTCAGTGTTATAGGTATACGTTATGGAGCCTGTTTCTGGATGGGCTTCCGACGTAACATTATCGAGACCATCGAAAGCATAGGTCTGGGTCCTGGCAGCATTATAAACAACCTGCGTCATTCTCCCGAGACCATCATAGGTGTTGTTGGCGGAGAGGTTCTGGGCGTCTGTCAGTTTTGTGACGAGTCCCGGCAGATCATTGTAGACGAATTTCGTCATGTGGGTTTCGGGGTCTGTGACGGTTTTGATATTCGTAGAATAGGAAATCGAGGTTATCTTCCGTCTCGGATCGGTGATTTGTTTCACCTGTCCCAAGGCAGAGAGCACATAGTCATACGAGTCTGCGGAGTTTGTACTCCCTTTGCTCTCAGCAACAAGCCTGCCTTCCGCGTCAAGAGTTTTGCGATAATGAAGGGTGACTCCAGCCCCCGATTCTGTGTAACCGGTGTCTCTGGCCATCCCATCCCAATACTTAATGACGGTGTTTGACCCCTGGGTAATGGTCACGGAATTCGTTGCCCAGGAAGCGTTAATGGCATTGAATCCTGACGGCATAGAGATGCTGGTGATTCTCCCCAGGTTATCGTAGGAGAAGTTCATCGTGCCGTTGTGCTGATTTGTTTCGGAGAGAATGGAGCTATCGTATTGGGAGATTGTTCGAGTGAGCTCGGTGTATCCCGGCCTTAGAATCTTCGACAGCACCCCATAGCGATACTCGTAGGTTTCTATGCCGGCGCTGCCGGGAAGGTCTGTCGTTATGGTGACCAGGTTCGGGTTGCTGCTCGTATAGGTGTAGTTCCAGGTCAAAAAAGTGGTGCCTGCTTTCAGGCGTTTAATCCAATCGATGGCGCCGCAGGAGCCCGCGCTTTCAAGGTAGGCGGTTTGGGTTTCTTTGAGCAGGGTCCCCCCGCTCTTGTAATTCTTTTCATCGCTCGTGTAGGAAAGCATATACTTGTTCAGAAAAGTGCTGCTCGTCTCGAAGAAGTAGGTCAGGGTCTGATAACCCTTGATTGATCCCGGATTTCCATAAAAGTTGATCCTGGTCGGAAGACCGTATTTCTTTACCCCCGTGCGCTGATAGAGGTATTCCTCTTTGCTTGCCGCGTCCCCCTTCCTAGTCTTTGCGATCGTAAGAACCAGCGGCCCGGTGACCGCGCCCATATCCGTGCTAAGAACAAACCAATGCATATTAGAAATAATCTGAGGAGTCCAGTCATAAGTTTCCGAGTAACTTCCGTCCGCAAAAGCTCTTTGATTGAGCAGCCCGATCTTCCAGGGTGTGCTCGATGTATAGGCATTGTAGGTCACACTCGAAATAAATTCAGGCCCCTGGATATTGACCGTGCCCGTAGGCGTGTTTTGATAGCTCGGATACGTGTAACTCCATGTTTTAGAGGGCGACCCGGCGGAAAAAGTTATTGTCTTTTGGGTGACAACTCTCGTATCAAGGGCCGTATTATAGAAATAGAATGTCTTATTCCCGTATGAGTATTCAAGAGTTCCCCCATACGAAGTGTTTACCGCAGTCAGCTCATATTGATCGTTCTGTCCGGTATAGTACTCGAAGGCCGCTGCCGGAAGCTCGGGGGGATCAAACTGTGTGAGCTTGTAATACCCGCCGGTGAATGTGCCCACGGTATAAGAATAGGATGCAGTGCCTCCGATTGCGTTTTTGACATCGATGCGGGTCAATTTCGGCAACGTCGTGCCCGAAGTCACAAAATTGATCTCCCTCCCCAGGCTGTCCGTGATTTTGCTGAGAGTGGGAAGCCCCGTTTGGTAAGTGATATCGATGTGGTGGCCGTGGGAGTTTTCGATCCTTGTAACCAATCGAACGGATTCATGGTGGTCAATATAGGTTATATCCGTCACATATCCGAAAGTCCAGACCACTCCGTCCCTGAAGTAGAGTTTGAAATTGATATTATCATATTTTAGGAAATCTCTGGTTACATATGCAGAACCGTCGGTGTTGAGATATGTGGTCTCCCATCTGCCGTCGGGGAACTCAATTGTCGGCGTATTCCCATCCCAACCGTGGACCCTTCCCATATGCATAATCCAGCCCATCCCCACCCAGGAAAGGGCTCCTGCTGGATGATTGAGATTCCGCCTTGGAGCCGATCCTTGAGTATTTTTGAATTATACACTCTCCAGAGTTTTAGGTCGAAGCCGTTCGGCCCCGGCAAATAGATATCGAGATACCTTAGGATGACATTTCCAGTGAAAAGGTCGATATCCTCCTCAGGCACTGCTCCATGAAGTCCGTGCTCCGCGATAATCCCGATGCGATCGTATATCCCGCTCTCCGCAAATATGGGACATCGCAGGAACAGAAATACAAGAACCAAAAATAAAAAGAATGAGACCCCTGGCTTTTTGGAGTTTTTCATGGCAGCAGACCCCCTTCTAGTTTGTTATTTTGTTAGCTTTCCCTTCGCATTATAATAGACGCTCGAGGGGTATATTTTTTCTCACCGAGCTCATTTTTATAAAGAACTCGGCGCTATTCCGATTTTGGGTAGGAAAGCGAGATTCTTCAACGCCAAGAAAGGCCAATATTCATTGTCCCCATAATCGATCCATCTGCTTTAAGAGGTAAATGGTACGGGATGAGGATTTTGACGGGGCAGGAGAGACGGACTACGCTCCTATAGAGATTTCCCTTTTACAAGAAATCTCCTGGGAAAAGGAATTTCTTAGCGGGAGGTCAGAAAGTTATAAAAGATATATTTAAAATTTCCGAAATCCTCTTCTCTCTCCCCCGCCCATCGGCCGCCGTTCGCCCGGCTTTTCGGTCCGCGGTCTGGCGTCGTTGACGATGATTTTGCGCCCGTCAAACTCGGTGCCGTTCAGCTTGTTCTTGGCTTCCGCGGCGGCTTCGGGGGTGGTCATTTCGATAAAGCCAAATCCGCGTCCCTGGATGATGTTGACCGAGGTAACCTCTCCGTACGTCGAAAAGAGCTCTTTCAGCTTTTCGTCGGTGGTCTTGTAATTCAGGTTACCCACATACAATTTTTGTTCAGACATAAAAACAACCTCCTTGACCTCTCGCCGTCGTCTCCCTCAATATGCGGATTGAGTTGTGCGATAACGCGAGTTGCATTATTTTTGCATAAGCTCAAAACAAAAATCAAGAATTATTTATTCGGCGTGCGGAGCAAGGTGTTCAGAGGGACGGCGTTCAAAAAAACGATGTCTGCTGCGGCTTTTCATCAAGGTTCTGTTGACTGAAGGACTCATGAAACAGGCAACTGATTTTGAACGTCGCCGGGCGCGGGGCCGCTTGTTTCAAAATTCCATCGGAACGGGATTTCTGGTATATTCTTAATATCCGCACCGGCGCCAGACCAGAGCTGTCCGTTTCCGTCGCGGGAGCACAAAAAGGAGGCCCCATGAAAAAAAGCACTTATGTCTTGGTCATCCTCTTGATTTTCATCGTGCTGGCCGGGGCGGCGGTCGTCTCCTTTTTCTATTTTGAGCTCGCGGGACCTCCGGTCCGCGTCCCGACCCGCTCCTATTTAGAGATCTCGCTCTCCGGCGACCTCCAGGAATACCAAGCGCCTGATTTCTGGACGCGGATTCTTACGCCGACCCGGAAGCTTTCGATGTACGACCTCTGGATGAATCTGAGGAAGGCCAAGGTCGATTCCCGGATCAGGGCCCTTGTCGTGCGGCTCGGTTCCCTCAACTGCAACTGGGCGAAGATCTCCGAGCTCAGGGAGGCGGTCCTTGATTTCCGGACTTCGGGCAAGAAGGCCTATGCTTATATCGACGAAGCCCCTCAATTCGACAAAGAGTATTACCTGGCCACGGCGTTTGACCGAATCATTCTTCACCCGTTGGGATGGCTCGGAATCAACGGCATCGGCGGCTACGTCCCTTTCTTCAAGAAGGCTCTCGACAAGCTGGGCATCGAAGCCGAGGTCGAGCACGTCGAACAATACAAGACGGCCTTCAGCATGTTCACCGAAAAGGGGTTCACTCCGGCGCACAAAGAAATGATGGAATCCATCTATGGCGATATCTTCGCCGAATATGTGGGGACCGTAGCCGGAGCCAGGAAGAAAAGCGAAGAGGCGGTCAGGGCGCTCATCGACCAGGCCTTCTTCCAGGGAGAGAACGCCGTCAAGGCCGGACTCGTGGATGACCTCCTTTATGAGGACGAACTGGAGAAGCTGCTCAGAGCGGGGGGGCCCCCCCTCCAGAAAATCGATCACGACGAATACGCTCGACTCAGCCCCTCCGCGGTTGGATTGGACCAGGGAAGAAAGGTCGCTCTCATCTACGGGATGGGGGCCATCGTGGGCGGCGAGAGCACTTTTCAAATGATGGGCAGTGACAGTGTCACTCGCTGGATCAGGACGGCGAGACAAGATCCCTCCATTGCGGCCATCGTCTTCAGGGTCGATAGCCCCGGCGGCTCGGCCATAGCCTCAGACGTTATCTGGAGGGAAGTGACTCTGGCCAAGAAAGTTAAGCCCTTCATCGTCTCGATGTCGGATGTTGCCGGATCGGGCGGCTATTGGGTTTCGATGGCGGCGCACAAGATCGTCGCCCAGCCTCAGACCCTGACGGGTTCGATCGGCGTTGTCTCCGCGAAATTCAATGCGGCCGGGCTTTTTGAAAAACTCGGGATCACCGCGGAAAAGCTCGCCTACGGCAAGGAGGCGGACATATTCTCCCCATTCCGGGGCCTGCGTCCGGAAGAAAAACAGCTTCTCAAGCAGCAGATCCTCTGGATCTATGACCAATTCTTGACCAAGGTCGCCACGGGCCGGAACATGACCAAGGAAGAAGTCGATAAAATCGGAAAGGGCCGGGTCTGGACCGGACGGGAGGCCAGAGAGTTAAAACTCGTCGACGAAATCGGAGGCTTGTCCAAGGCGCTTGAGCTGGCCAAGAAGCTGGCCGGGATCGCTCCGGATGAGGAAATCAGGCTTGTGATCTGGCCGAAGAAGGTCTCGCTCTTCAACCAGATTTTCGGTGGGGGAGAAAGCGGCCTCGTCCCATCCTCCGGCCTGGATAGAAGCCTCAGGACAATCTTGACGGTTGTGGAGCGTCTTAATCGCGATCACACCTGGGCCCTGATGTCTTTATGGCTTGAGCCAGAATAAAGGACCCGTCTTTCTCGTCTGTTTCGTCATCTCGCCCTTCTCGTCAAAAACGGGAACGAGACACGCTCATTGTAAACTCTAATACAAACGCAATGGCTTCCTCGGGGTCCGGGGGCCAAAGGGTGGCCTCTGGCACAACCTTGACCATGTCAAGTTACTTATCCCGTTTGAATTAGTAAGCATAAGAGGCGGGACATATTGTCTTGAAATCACAGTAATTGCAGTTGTGCCAGTCGGGCTTCGCTTCAAAATCCAGCCTTCGGATCCCGGCTTCTGTCAGCTGGATCTTGTCCCGGGCCTCGACCAAGTCCTCTCCTCTTTTGCGCGCGTGGCCGATGATATCCGATTCCAGGAAATAGAGGCACACTTCGCAAAGAGACACGTCCTGGGTTTTCAGAAAGGAAAGGGCGTAGAGGTCCATCTGGAGGCTGCCCTCGGTTCTCTTATCGGCCTCCTTCTGGTTCTTGACCTCCGATGCCTTGAAATCGACGATGACTGCTCCTCCCTCCTTAAGGTCGATCCTGTCCCAGCGGCCGATGAAGCGGACCTTGCCTTCCTGCCACTTGAAGCTTTTTTCCAGGAAGGCAGGGATTTGTCCGGACGCCTCCTGGCGGCGGAAGAAGCGGCGGAGCGCCCGTTCACCCGCTTTTTTCCTCATCTCCTCATGCTCGCGACTCAGGAACCCCTCGTTCACCCAGCTTCGCTCATATTCGCACAGGAGCTCTTCCTCGCTCAGCATCTTCCCGGCCATCTTCTGACGTAAATAAAAATGAATCACATTGTGAAGGACCCGGCCGAAGACCAGGGTGTGATGAGGCAGGATGGGGACCTTAAGGATATGCCTGTATTTGTATTTTAAAGGGCAGGTCAGGTAATCGTCGACCTGAAAATAGCTGAGTGTCAGGATGTTGGCCGATCTGGGCGCTGCGGCCAGGTCCGCGACCTGAACCTGGGGTGAATAGCGGCCGATCTCCTCAAGAGCCGAGGCCCTGAGGATTTCGTCCGGCATTTTGGGAATGTCCAAAGCCTCAAGGACGAAGGGGCTCACTTTTTTCAACCTCTTCAGGCCGTAGTCCCTCGCCCAGGTGAGGTAAAGCGATTTTTTGGCCCTGGTCATACCCACATAGAAAAGGCGTCGCTCTTCTTGAAGATAGCTCTCTCCGCCCGGCAATTTTTCTTTGAGGATGTCGTCGGGAACGGGGATCTTCTCGCGGCGTTCCCGTCCGGGAAAGCGGTCGCCGATCAGACCCACCAGGAAGACGACCTCGAATTCCAGACCTTTGGCTTTGTGGACGGTGAGGACCGAAACGGCCTCCGCTTCCAGCTCGGCCTCGGCAGTGGAGGGATTGTCGCCGACCTGCCGGAGAAGGTCCAGGTGTTGAGCAAACGCGTGGACGGAATCATCGCCGGCGAGCTCTGAGTAATTCTTGACCTTGTCAAAGAAGAGGCGGATGTTTTTGATCCTGAGCTCCGAAAGCAGGCTGGCTTCGGCTACGAGAGACTTGAGATAGCCTGTTCTTTCCAAGAAAGAAAAGAGGACGACTCCGGCGTTCTGCCTGCTCGCGATCTGGATAAAATATTCAAAATCCTCCATGATCTTTTTGACTTTGATTTCTGTCGTTGGCGAGATATCCGCCAGGCTGACTCCCTCCGAAATCTTCTTAAAAAGGCTGTGCAGGCTCACGTTCCTTTTGCGGGCCTGGTTGGAGATGACTGTAAGGTCATGGGGATCGGTCTGGAAGATCCCGGACAGGGCAAGGTAGAAAAGGCTCTGGCTGTCCTCAAAATCCGTCAAGGCTTTGATAAAAGAGACGAGAATCTTGATCTCTTCCTGGGAATAGAGGCCCCGGCTGCCCGAGAAGCGGAACGGGATCTGCTTCATGTTCAGTGCTCTGAGGAAGGGGTCGGCATCGGCGTTCCTGCGGACGAGGATCGCCACGTCGCTCCATCGATAGCCCTGCTTGGCCAGCCCGGCGATGGTCTCGGACACCTTGTCTGATTCGTGAGAGATCGTGTCGAACTGGAGCATGTGGATGCTCTTCCCTTCGGTCTCGATCGTGGAAGTAAGTTTCTTGCTGATCCTGGACTTGAATTCCAGCCGGTCGGGGTTATTCTGCTGGATGAGTCGATAAGCCGAATCCAGGATCGCCTGGGTCGACCGGTAGTTCGTGGTCAAAACAATCTTCTTGGCCTGGGGATAGACCTCCTCGAAATTGAGGATGTTGCTCAAGGAGGCTCCCCGGAACCTAAAAATGCTCTGGTCATCGTCTCCGCAGACAGTAAGATTCTTGTGTCTTGCAGCGAGGAGCTTCAGGAGTTCGAATTGGATCAGGTTCGTGTCCTGGAACTCGTCGACCAGGATATATTTATATTTCTGTTGGAATTCGCGGAGGACGGCCGCCCGGCTGCGGAGGAGTCCCACCGCCAGCATCACCTGGTCCTCAAAATCGATCATGCCCTGGGCCTTCAAAAGTTCCTGATAGGCCAGATAAACCCTGGCCATCTCCAGGTGTTTGAGAGATTCCTCCCGGTCGGCCTCGCTTCGGGCCGCCTCGGCAAGATCCCGGCCGAAGGCGAGATAATCTTGGGGCTTGACATCTTCCTGCTTCAGCCTCTTGATCGCGTCCAGGAGCTCTTGGATGTGCTTGGCCGGGGCGTTCAAGGGCCGGTAGTATTCAAGAGGCAGTTTGAAGAGATTCTCCCTGAAAAAGATGGCCTGTTCGATATCGTCGAGGAGCTTAAAATCCGGCGGAAAACCGAGATCAAGCGCGAAGTTGCGGAGAACCCTCTCTCCGAATGAATTGAAGGTGCTGATCTCTACAAAGGAGTAGGTATAGGGAATAAGGACATCCACCCTTTCCTCCATCTCGTTGGCCGCCTTCTCGGTGAAGGTAACAGCCAGGATTTCCTCCGGCTTGGCCAGTTTTTCCGAGATGAGATAGGCGATGCGGTGGGTAATGACTTTGGTCTTCCCTGTCCCCGCGCCGGCAATGATCAGGAGCGGACCCCTTCCGTGGGTGACTGCTTTTCTCTGTTCGGGGTTCAACCCTTCTAGAAGTTGATGCGATTTCTTCAAAGGGGCTTACTTGTTCTGCGACCTGATCAGGACTTTTTCATCCGGTTTGATCAACCAGAGCTTCTCCCGAGCCTCTTTGTCCACGGCTTTGGGATTCTTCACCAGCTCTTCGATCTCCCGTTCGAGCCGGCTCTTTTCCTTTTTCAGGAGTTCGACCCGTTTAACCAGGTCGTCGTAGTTTCGCTGAGCCCTGAAAATCTCGAGGAGACCTTTCTTCCCAAAAAAAGAAGTGATCAGCAGAACCAGAAAGAAACAGACGACCCCCGCCACGATGAGTTTTTTGCGCAGGGAGAGACTGTTTTTATCTACTTTTTCTCTCAATCCAGCAGCTCCAGCCCGGACTTGATCAATCTATCGAGTTCCTTCTTGGATTCGGCTTCAGCGTAGCAGCGGATCAGCGGTTCTGTTCCCGAACGGCGCAGGAGCACCCAATCGTCGTCGGAAAGGTCGAGCTTCAGACCATCTATCTTTTCCAGGCCGACCACTTTTCTCGCCCCCACGCGCTGAGGCGGACTCTTGATCAGGCCGGCGAGCCTAATTTCTCTGTCAAGGGTCAAAGGCAGGTTGACCTGCCCTTCGATCTTCTTGCCGTATTCCCGGAAAAAGCAGCTCTTGAGCTCGGACAGGTTCTTCCCGGTGGCAGCGATCATCTCCGCGACCAGAAGCCCGGCGGCGATTCCATCTTTTTCCGGGAGGTGGTCTTTGATCCCAAGACTGGCGCTCTCTTCGCCTCCGAACATGATTTTCTTCTCCATGACCAGCGGGGCAAGATACTTGAATCCCACCGGCGTCTTGTAAAGAGGCAGTCCGTATCGGCGCGCGACCCGGTCCAGGAGATGTGTCGTGGTGATGGAGCGGCCGACCCCGCCCCGCCAACCCTTGCGGGAAACGACGTAGTCAAGCAGAAGGGCGAGAATGAGGTTCTGGATGACGAAGTGACCGGCCTGGTCGACGACGCCAAACCGGTCCCCGTCGGCGTCCGTCGAAATCCCCAGGCTGCATCCTTTTTCCTTAACTAATCTCTTGAGCTCAGCCAGGTTCTCTTCCGTGCATGATGGCGTAACGCCGCCGAAATAAGGGTCCACATAGCCGTGAATCTCTTCGATCGGGACCTCGTTTTCTTCCAGGATTTCGTCCAGATATTCGCGACTCGTCCCATAAAGCAAATCGACAGCGACTCTGATTTTTGCTTTGCGAATTGTCTCGAAATCGACCCGTTCCTGCAGAAGGCGCAAGTAATCCGCCTGCAGGTCGATCTTGGAGATTAGGTCGTCCTTAGAATAGGGACGCAAAAAGGCGGGACGCCGCTGCAGAGCCCGGACGTTCGCCTCGATCTCCTTCGTAACCTCGGGCAGCGCGGGAGCCCCCGTCTCGGTGTTGAACTTGAATCCGTTGTACTCAGGCGGATTGAAGGATGCGGTGAAATTAATACCTCCCTGGGCACCTCTTTTGATGATTTGGTAAGCCTCGGCCTGGGAAGGAGCATCCCGGTCCGTAAGATAAACACGAATCTGGTTATGCGACAAGACCTTGGCCGCTTCGAGAGCATAACGATCCGAGAGAAAGCGGGTGTCGTAGTTGACAACGACCGCGATGGGCTGGCCGGAAAACTTCCGTTTGAGATAATTGGCCACGGCCTGAACGACAGTCCTCACGTTCTCAAAAGTGAATTCTTCCCCCATGACGGCCCGCCAGCCTGAAGTGCCGAACTTGATCATATTCTTCTACGTCAAAAATTAGCACAAGCCTCGATCAAAAGCAACCCGAAACAGCCCGCAGATGGCTGCTAGCTCATGGCAAATAGGCCAAATGCTCAGAATGATCTTGGAATGAGCTATACGCTATGAGCCAGGAGCCCAGTCCAAGCTCAAATTTGACACCTTTTCGAATTTAATACTAAATTATCGGAGTGGTTGAGCCGAATGCTCGCACAGGGGCGGGGATCTTCCTGACTTCTGCGGCCACACTCTGCCTGGAACTTTCCCTGACGCGCTATTTTTCGATTTCCCAGGATTATCACTTTGCTTTTCTGGTCATCAGTATCGCCTTTCTGGGGTACGGCGCGAGCGGCTCTTTTCTGGCCCTTTTTCGGAATATCCAAAAATTTGATAGGGAGTTATTCCTTAGCATCAGCTCCGCCCTTTGCGGTTTTTCTGTCCTGATGTGCTTCCTTCTCGCCAACCACTTGCCCTTCGATTTCTTTAGCCTTCTCTGGGACAAGGGCCAGGTTATAATGATTCTTCTTTTTTATCTCATCCTCTGCATTCCTTTTTTTTTCGCCGGCCTGACCGTCTCCTTTGCCGTCACCCGGATGGCCCGCTCAGTGGCGCGCCTGTACTTTTTCGACCTTTGCGGAGCCGGGTTGGGCTCGGTCCTGGCTGTGGTCATATTTCTCCCCGCCGGCGAGAGGGGCGTTTTTGTCCTTATCTCCGGTTTGGCTCTCCTGGCGGCGCTCCTCTTTTGTCCCCGCAGGGCGCGCATTTTGAGGGCGTTGCTTTTGCTTTTTCTGACCGGCGAGGCGGCTCTTTTCCTCCTGTCGCCCCCGTGGCTGGCCTTCCGGATCTCCCCGTTCAAAGCCTTGCCTGTCGCCCTAAAGTACCCGGGCGCGAAAAGTCTCTTCACCCGGTGGAATGCCATCTCCAGGGTTGATGCGCTAAAGTCGCCCGCGGTGCGCTATGCGCCCGGACTCAGTCTCCTGTACCTAGAGAACCTTCCTCCCCAGACCGGCCTCTGCAAAGACGCCGGAGAATTGACGGCGATCACGAATTTTCGTAGCCTGGACGAACCCGATTTAGGGTTTCTTTCCTGGCTCCCCTCTTCCGCCGCTTATGGCCTGGTTCAAAGGCCTAAAGCACTGATCCTCGACCCCAGGGGAGGGCTGGATGTTTTGTCGGCGCTCTATTATCGGTCGGCCAGGGTCAAGGTGATCGAGAGCAACCCCTTGCTCCCTGGGCTAATGCGGTGGGACCTGGCCGCCGCCAGCGGGCAAATTTATAACCGGCCCGACATCCAAGTCGGTGTAAGTGATTGCCGGGCGGCCCTGAAACAAGAAAAAGGAGAATATGACCTCATCGTTTTTCCCCTGAACGATATTTTCGGGTCTTCTGAAACAGGGCTTTACGGGTTCGGCGAAAATCATCTCCTGACGGTCGATTCCTTTGTTCAAGTCCTGGAACGCCTTTCACCGGCGGGCATAGCGAGCGTCAGCCTATACCTTTTGCCTCCCCCGAGACAGGAAATCAGGGTGCTGGCCGGATGGATCGAGGCGCTCGAGATGACGGGGAGAGATCCTGCGTTACATCTTCTGGCCCTTCGCAGCTGGGGGACGATCAGTTACTTTATCAAAAAGGGCCCCCTCTCTGGGCGAGACATACTATTCTTCAAGACCTTCGCCAGGGACCGGCTCTTTGATCTTGTCTATTATCCGGGAGTCAAAGCCGAAGAGACAGACCTATTCAACCAGCTCGGACAGCCCCTCTATTATGATATCACCAAGCAGCTGCTTTCCCCGTCGCAAAGAAGGGCCTTTTATGAGAGCTACCTGTTCGATATTCGCCCGGTCAGCGATAACCGTCCCTTCTTCCATAATTTTTTCAAACCGGACAAGCTCAAGGCCGCTTACCAGGCCTTCGGGAATAAATGGCTCCCCTTCCTCCAGGGGGAGCTGATCGTTCCGCTGATTTTCGGTCAAGCCGTCGTCATCGCCGGTCTCATGATCATCGGACCGCTCTTCGGGCTGAGAAAAAAGGTACCCGAGAAGCGCCCCAAAATGTTTTCTGTCTGCAATTATTTTGGGCTCATCGGGGCCGCCTTCATTTTTGTCGAGCTGGCCCTCCTCCAAAAATTCATCCTTTTCTTAGGACACCCGCTTTATTCCGCCGCGACGATTATTTTTGGGCTGCTGGTCTCGGCCGGGGCGGGAAGCTTCTGGTCGAGAAAACTCGACCTCCTTCGTCCCAGGCCGGTGCTCTTCAAAAGCCTTCTCATCTGCGGCTTCGTGCTCTGGGCCGCAGCGTCGGTTTATCCCCCTCTCTTGAGAGCATGGATGGGGCTTCCCTTGGTCTCAAAGGTCTTTCTCTCGCTGGGATTGGTTTTCCCTGTGGGATTCTTGATGGGGGTTCCTTTTCCCACGGCGATCCGGCTGGTCAACGCAAGGAGTCCGGCTCTTGTCCCCTGGGCCTGGGCGGCCAATTCATTTTCCTCGGTGATCAATTCCGTCCTGGCCCTGGGGATCGCATTCAGGGGAGGCTATACTCTCGTTTTGGCTCTCGCCGGCGCGGGCTACTTACTGGCTTGTCTTTTTCTCGGTTTCGCCGATCATGGGCACGAATCGCACGGCTGAGATCTGCTGGACAATTGGCTTTCCTCCCGTTTTCGTGATCAGAGTGAGCGTCTGAAAATAGAGCGTGCTTCCCAGGGGGATGATCAGCCGACCTCCCTCTTTCAGCTGCTTGAGAAGAGGCGGCGGAACGTGGTTGGCCGCACAGGTCACGATGATAGAGTCAAAGGGAGCGTACTCCTCCCATCCGAAATAACCGTCGGCCCATTTGACCTTGACGCGGCCGGCATTCAGGCTGGACAGGGTTTCCTGGGACTTCTTGGCCAGGTTCTCGCGGATCTCGATCGAGTAAACATTCTCGGAAATGTTGGACAGGACGGCGGCCTGATAGCCCGAACCCGTTCCAATTTCCAGGACTCTATCTCCTCCTTTCAAACTCAGACTCTGTGTCATCAGGGCAACGATGTAAGGCTGGGAAATGGTTTGTCCCTCGTCAATGGGCAGGGGATGGTCTTCATAGGCTTGGTCCCGAAAGGAAGGCGGGACGAACAGATGCCTGGGAACGGCGGCCATGGCCGCGAGCACCCTCTGATCGGTGATGTTCCGGGATGCCAATTGAGACCGAACCATCTCTTGTCTCTTGAGAAGAAAGGTGATTTCTTCCTTTTCTGATGTCTGGGGAGTCAGCGCGCTCCCGGCGAACAGGAGGGCAACGAACAAACTCAGGGGGACGGCTCTCATTGCGCTAGTCGTTAATTATATAACTAGGTATCAATTATATAATAGGATGCAAATTACAGCCAGTGGAATGCGTCCGGTTCTCCCCTCACCCAAACTGAGTGAATTCTCGGGCGGCAGAGCCCAAATATGTACAGGTTCTTATTGACAAAGAGATTTTTTTCTGATAAATGGAAGGCAGCGTTTGGAAAGAGGTGGTCAAAGAGTCCCATTGATGGAGAATATCGCTATATACCCAGGATCGTTTGACCCTATCACCAATGGCCATGTCGATATCATCCAAAGAGGCTTAAAAGTCTTTGACCGCATCCTCGTCGCGGTACTCGAAAATCCCAAAAAAGAGCCTCTTTTCACGACTAAAGATAGGGTAGCCATGATTCAAGAGATTTTTGCCGCGGAGTCCCGGGTTCAAGTCAAGTCGTTTGAAGGCCTCCTCGTTGCCTTCGCCCAGCAGAATAAAACGAGAATTGTGATCAGGGGCCTGCGGGCCATTTCCGACTTCGAATATGAATTCCAGATGGCCCTGATGAACCGAAAACTGAACGCCGAGATCGAGACGTTTTTTATGATGCCGAGCCTGGACTACTCCTTCCTGAGTTCCCAGCTGGTCAAGGAAGTCTGCCTATTGGGAGGCTGCGTCAAGAACCTCGTTCCGGAGATCGTCGAAAAAAGTCTCAAGGTTAAACTCAAGAAGAATAATCGCGTGTCAATAATTCATTAAAGGCAGGGACAAACATGTTCGGTTTTACCAAGGAAAAAGGAGTGGTTGGGTTAGACATCGGTTCCCACTCCATCAAGGCGGTCGAGCTTAAGGCAAAGAAAAAAGGGTCAAAAAACGTCTACGAGGTGCTCAAGGTCGGCTATGAACAGCTCCCCCACGACGCCATCGTCGAAGGAACCATCATCGATTCCACGGCGGTTGTCGAAACCATCCGGATGATCTTCGACGAGGGCAAGATCACGAACAAGAACGTGAACATCTCCATCTCCGGGAACTCGGTTATCATCAAAAAAATATCCCTTCCCTCGATGGAGCGAGAGGAGCTGGCCGAGTCCATCGTCTGGGAAGCCAAACACAATATCCCCTATCCGTATGAGGAAACCAACGTCGATTACGCGGTCCTCAAGCCTCCTGTGGGCTCGGAAGAAAAGAATCTCGATATCCTGCTCGTGGCCGCCAAAAAAGACAAGATCGCCAACTATAGCAATGTGGTCAACCAGGCCCGGAAGAACCTCGAGGCCATCGAAGTCGATGTCTTCGCCCTCCAGAATGCCCTGGAGATCAACTACCCCGATGTCTTCTTGGAGAAGACGGTGGCCATGATCAACATGGGAGCCAATATCACCAACGTGATCATCATCGAAAACGGGACTCCACAGCTCTTCCGCGACCTCTCTCTCGGAGGATTCTTCTTCACCGAGAACATGCGCAAGGAGTTGAACGTCAGCTTCGACGACGCCGAGAAACTGCTCAAGGGTATTCCCGCCAAGAACATCCAGCCGGAGCAGCTGAACAGTGTCGTTTCGATGAACATCAAAGACCTTCTCGACGAAATGGAAAAGACGTTCTCCTTCTATGAAGCCGGAGAAAAGAGCAAAAAGAAGATCGAGCAGATCTTTCTGAGCGGCGGTCTGGCCAATCTCGCGACCCTGGCTGGTTCCTTCGAGCAAAAGTTCCGGATCAAGACCGAGATTTTCAATCCGTTCAAGAGCATCCCCTACAGCGAAAAAAAATTGGAGCCTATCTATTTTGAAGAAATGGCCCCCCTCTTCGGGGTGGCCGTGGGACTCTCCCTGGGAAAGGCAGAGTAATCAAAAATGATCAAGATCAACTTATTAAAGCCAGAGAAAAAGGACTTTAGGGAAGCGCCGTCCGCCCCCACACCGGAGTTCAAGGCGAAAACGAGGCCCCAGCTCGGAAATCTCATTGTCGTGCTGATCCTCGTCGCCATCGCGGCCCTCTTCTTTTACCAGAAACGGGCGATCGACAGCGAGCAGAAAAAGCTCGATGCCGCCCGGGAAGAAAAGAGCAAGCTGCAGTATGTCATCGCCAAGCTCGACCAGCTCCAGAAACAAAAGGATTCTTTTGAAAAGAAGGTCAACTTGATCAACCAGCTGAAGGCGCACCGGGGGCTCGCGGTCAGGATCATGGACCAGCTCAGCCGGGACCTCCCCGAATGGGTCTGGTTGAGCGAAATCACGTTTGACAACATGAACGTTCAGATCAGGGGGAACGCGATCTCCAACAACCTCATCGCCGACTACATTTCCAATCTCGAAAAGAGCAGCGTGTTCAGAAATGTCAATCTGATCGCTTCCACTCAGAGGACGGTCGGAAATGATCAGTTTCTGGAGTTCTCTTTGACCGCGAACTGCGTCATCCAGCCGGAGCCAAAGCCCGCGGAGGCGGCGCCCCAGGAAGCCTCCAAAGGGGGTGCAAGATGAAGAACTGGCCCTGGTACGGTTATCTGGTCTTGGCGGCCGTTGTTTTCGGGCTGTTCTATTTCATCTACTTCAAGCCCAAGAACGCCGAGCTTCAAGGCATCCGATCCGAGCGGGAGAAAATCGAAGTCGAGGTCGAGGGTCTGAGACTCAAGAAAAAGCAGCTGGACAAGATCGAAGCCGATATCGCCAGCCTCACCAAGACGCTGAGAGAGCTGGAGGCCATCATCCCCCAGCAGAAAGAGATCAGCGATATCCTGCGACGGATCCAGCAGCTGGCTCTTGATTCCCGGCTTAACATCACCCGGTTTGCCCCGCGCGGTGAGGTTCCCAAAGAATTCTATGCGGAGTGGCCCATCCCCATCGAGGTCACTGGAAACTATCATAACCTGGGCATATTCTTTGACCGCCTGAGCAATTTTTCCAGGATCTTTATCGTCGAGACCTTCCAGATCAGATCTCTCGCCCAACAGTCAGAGTCGGCGACGATCGGGGCCAACTTTACGGCCAAGACCTATTATTTCCGAGAGGAGACCCCGGCCGCACCGGGGGCTCAGAAATAGAGGGTGGATAAGATGAAGAAACCTATCCTTTTTATCGTGATCCTGAGCCTGGTCGGCATCAGCGCCTTGTTCCTGGCGGCCCAATCCGGCCAGGAGGAAAAGAAGGAAGCTGACAAGGTCCTTGAGGAAGTCAGCCAGACCAAAGCTCCTACTTACAATCCTGAAGGACGGCGAGATCCCTTTAAGAACCTGCTTGCCGGCAAGGATGTCAAAGAAAAAATGAATGTCGGAGGAGTGCCTCAGCTGTTCATCGACGACGTCAACCTGATCGGCATCGTCAAGAACAAAGGCCGCCTGACCGCAATTATCAACGGTCCCCAAGGGTTCCCCTACTTCATCAAAGTCGGGGACAAGTTTTCGGATGGCTACATCATCTCCATCACCGAGACCAAGATCGTTTTCCGCAAGGTCAGTGACCGAGGCATCCCTCTGATGAGGCCCAGAGATATCGTCAAAGAAATCAATCCACAGGAGCGTTAACATGAAAAGGAAAATTTATCTGCCCTTATTCGCCACATTGTGCCTCCTTGTCCTTCTTGCCGCGTACGCGCGAAACAGCGAATCCGGCATCAACATAAATCGCATCGACGTCCTCTCAGGAGACACGAGCACTAAACTCGTCCTGGAAACGGATTCCCTGCTCCCCGTCCGGAATACGTACTATTCCACCGAGCTACCGCAGACCATCGTCATCAACCTCGACAAGGTCAACACCTTTCAGCAGCCCCAACTTCCCCTCGGAGCGTCCGACCTCGTCCAGAATCTGAAGATTGAGAGAACGGGAACCCAGCAGGCCCGCTGCCTGCTCCAGCTCAAAGAGAAAGTCCCCTACCGGATCGTATCCGACGCCAACCAGACAATCATCGAGCTGAACAAGATCCAGAAGTCGCCCCGTGAGTACGTCATGGCCCAGGAAACAAAGCTCCAGCTGGAGAAGAGGGCCAAGAGCGAGATCTTTCTGGAAAAGGTCAACGTCTCCGAAGATGCCGGGGGGGTCAGCGTCCGGGCGGACATGAGCGACATCGCGCTCTCCAATATCTTCGTTCTGGAGAAGCCACTTCGCCTGGTGATCGATCTCTTTGACACCCTCTATGGTCCCTCCTCAACAGTGTTTCCAGTCGGCAAGGGCACGCTGGATAAAGTTCGAGTGGCCCAGTTCCAGACCGGAGATCCGAGGGTCATCACCCGGATGGTCTTCGACCTGAACGAGCCCGGAGGCTACACCGTCGACGCCCAGAAAAAAGAGCTGGTCATTTCTTTTTTGAAAAATCAGGCGTCCGCTGAGCCGGCGATCGCGGTCCCGCAACCCTCGAAACCGGAACCGATCGCGGCTCTGCTGGAAAAGACCGAGAGCCAGGCTCCGGCCAAGGAGCAAAAAATCGAGACACCCAAGGCCGAAAAACGGGTGATCGCGCTCCAAGACCAGCCCCAACCCACTCTCGTCAATTCCGCGCCGGCGGCATTGGCCCAATCACAGGAACAAGAAAAAAAGACTCCCCCCCCGACCGAATCGGCACCCCAGCAGACTCCACCCCAATCCCAGGAAGACAAGTTCAAGCCCAAAGTCATCACCGGCGAGGAAGAAAAGTACACCGGGGAAATCATCAGTCTGAAATTCAAGGACGCCGACCTTCGGGATGTCGTTCTCTACCTGGCTGAGTTTGCCAACCTCAACGTCGTCTTCGACCCGGACGTGCGCGGCGTGGTTACCTGCGACCTGCGCGACGTCCCCTGGGATCAGGCGCTCGATATCATCCTCAGAAACAACAAAATGGGGAAGGTGATCGAGGGCAACGTTCTTCGAGTCGCTCCGATGGCCGTCCTCACCCGCGAGGATGACGAGCAGAGGGCGTTGAGAGAGAGCAAGGAAAATGCCGGCCCCCTGATCGTTAAAACCATAACCCTGTCCTATTCCAAGGCCAAGGACGTGAGCTCACTCCTGGCCACCAAAAAGTCGTCCCGAGGAATCATCACCATCGACGACCGGACCAACACGCTGATCGTGGAAGACGTCAAAGACAAGATCGACCTCCTCGAGAAGCTGATCTCGGTCCTGGATACACCCACTCCTCAAGTTTCCATCGAGGCGCGGATCGTCGAAGCCACCTCAAACTTCATCCGGAACCTCGGGATCCAGTGGGGATACAAAGGCCTCGTCGATCCTTTCTTCGGAAATGCGACCTCGCTCAAATTCCCAAATAAGATCGATGCCAACGGGCACCTCATTCCCGTGGGCGAAGTGACCAAGGGGATCAGCGGGCCGCTCCAAGGCTACGCCATCAACCTCCCCGCCCCGGCCTTCAACACGGCCGTGGGCTTCTCCTTCGCCAACGTGCTCGACACTTTCAGGCTCGACGTCGCCCTCTCGGCCCTTGAGGAAATGGGCGAGGGCCGGATCATCTCCTGCCCCAAGGTGACGACCCAGAACAACCAGCCCGCCGAAATCATCCAGGGGCGACAGATCCCCGTCCAGACCGTGGCCAATTTCACTGTTTCGACGCGCTATGTCAACGCCGCCCTGGAACTGCGAACGACCCCGCAGATCACGGCCGAAGGCACCATCATCATGACCCTGGACATCAACAACAACGCCGCCGACTTCGCCAACCTGGTTCAGGGCATCCCGCCCATCACGACGCAGAGCGCCAGGACGACGGTGATGGTTCCCGACGGAGGAACGACGGTCATCGGGGGCATCTACCGCACGGAGGATTCCATCACTCGGGACCGAGTGCCGTTTCTCTACAAAATCCCCATCTTGGGAAACCTCTTTCGCTCCTTTGCGCGAACGAAGACAAACCGGGAGTTGCTCATCTTCATCACTCCCAGAATCATAAAATAAAGGATGGAAGCCATGAAGAAACTAAAAAATGCTCTTATGATAATGGCAATCCTGGCGGTCGTATTTCCCCTCCTCACCTGCACCTCGCTCGAAAATAAGACCAAGTCCCCGAGTTACATTGTCGTGGAAGCCGTCAAGGGCACGACAGCCGATGGTCTGGTGGCAGACTTTCTCCAATCCGATGTTCAAAAGATTAATGCGACCACGAGTCAGCCGTTTGTCACGGCCGATACCGCGACGGCCACTCTCTCCGCCCACACCCTCGATCCCGAACCGATCGCTGGAACTTCCCAATATGAAGACATCCTCCTCACCCGTTATGTCGTCCATTACTTCCGGGCCGACGGCAAGAATGTCGAGGGCGTCGACGTTCCCTATTCCTTCGAAGGATCAATGAGTGTCCTGCTCAAGGTCAACATCGCTACGGATGTCGCTTTGGTCGTCGTGAGAGAAGTGGCTAAGATGGAGGTACCCCTCATCAACCTCGTCTCCAGCCGAGATGTGGGAGTCCTTCAGGTCACGGCGAGGATCGATTTCTATGGCCATGACTTGGACAACAATACGGTCACGACAACCGGCTATCTCCCCGTATTCTTCGCCAACTATAATGACTGAAAAGGTGGCAAAAATGAAGATAAGAAATCCAATCTCCATTGTGATGGCGTTCGCCTTGGTTTTCGCTTTTACGGCCTCCTGCCGAAAGGAGGTCAAGGAGCCTTCACCCGTTGGTCCTTCGACCTTCGCCGAAGTTTTGAAAGTCTCGGCTAACCCCAATGTCATCGGGGCGGGAAATAGCAGGAAAACGACGAACATCATTGCGAATTTTCAAAAACTCGGGGCCGGCGTGGAAGGGAAAACCATCTATTTCGAGATTGCCGATGCGACCGGAACCAAGCTCAGCCCAAGTGTCGGTTTTTTTGAAGGTCAACAGGCGGTCGCCTCCGGTGTCACCGACGGGGGAGGCAATGTTTCCATGACCTATTTCGGCCCGCTCTCTACAGAGGTCGCGGCCGACGACCAAACCGTCTATATTTGGGCCAAGACGGCGCTTCTGGGGAATGATTTTGTCTTTGACAACACACCGGTGCACATCGTTCCTAACATAACCAAGGCCACCCTCGTGGCCAACGCCTTCCCGAATGTCCTATTTGCAACCTCCCCAAGGCCCGAGTCTTTGATAAAGGCCACCGCCTTGTCGGGAGCAGCCCCCCTGGCCAATCGAAAAGTATATTTTGAAATCCTCAATAATCTGCCTGGGCACTTCTCTGATAAAAAGAGAGTGACATTCGCCATAACGAATTCCGCGGGGGAAGCCGAGGTCACATATCAGGGACCAACTGATAACGAGATCGGTGCGGACACAGGTATTCTCATCCGCGCCCGCCTGGAAACGAATTCCGTAGAATCTCCTGGGCAGACCATCGATGTTACCGTTTACATCAATGTCGTCAAGCGACACTGACGCCCGGCAGAGTGAGGCGATTTTTTTTAATCTGACACAAGAATTGATTTCTTTCCCCTGAACTGGGATTTTACCCAGCGCAGGATCTGGTCGAGGGCTTCTCTCCTGTCCGCCTTCAGAATCACCTGCACCCGGCTCAGCCCACGCACTCGGGAAACCGAGGCCAGGGCGGGGCCGAGGATCTCAACTCCCTTGCCCAAGCTCCTCAAGCGGGGAAAGAGCTCTCTCATTTTCCGGCCCAAATCTCTCAGGTCCTCGCCCTGGAACAAAACCTCGGCCACATGGCTGAACGGGGGGTAGTTCATCAGCCGGCGGAATTGTATTTCCTGCTCGAAAAAGGATTGATAATCGCCCGTCGCAGCCGCGGCTAAGGCAAAATGATCAGGCGCGGCCGTCTGGATAACGACATCAGAAAAGGGATCATCCAGGACAAAATCCATCATGCCGCTCACCGCCTGAAAAGTCTTTTGCCCCGCCCGGTAGTCCGAAAGCGCCAGCATGGTTTCCGGAAAGAGAATTCCCACGAGCGAAACCGGAGGAAGGTCGGATTGATGGGCCAGCAGCTGTGTCCCCAGGAGAATCGGAATCTTCCCTTTTTGAAAGTCCCGAAGGATCCTATCCCTCTGATCCTGATTCTTAACCACGTCGGAGTCAAAAATAGCCACCCGCCTGCCCGGGAAGGCCCTCTTGAGTTCTTCTTCCACTGCCTCAATGCCCGCCCCCCGTTTTTTGATCAGCCGACTCCCGCAGCGGGGACAGGCCTGGGCGAACGGGATGGAAGAATTGCAGTAATGACAGACCAACCGCTCTTCTCTCTTGTGGTAGGCCAATGAAATGTCGCAGCGGTCGCATCGGGGGGTGTAATCACAATGCGGGCAGAAGAGAGAGGAAGAATACCCTCGGCGGTTAAAAAAAAGGAGGGCGGGCCCTTTTTGTTTCAGGCGGGCGGCGATCAGGGACTTCAGATGCCGGCCAACAAGGTCTCGCTCCCGGCGGTCGTCGATGATCGATACCCTGGCTTTCCTCTTCGGGCTCTCAAGCGTCAAGTTGTATCCCCCTGCCCGGGCCCGGTAGTAACCCTCCACGGATGGCCGGTCCGAGCCATAAACACAGACGGCCTTTTCGACCATCGCTCTTATCCACGCGCCGCGCCTGACATCGAAAGAGGGATTCTCGGCTTGGAAGTAAGAATCGTCATGCTCTCGATCGACGATGATCAGCCTCAGCTCACGGAGAGGAGAAAAAAGGGCGGAGCGGGGACCGACAACGACGTCGACTTCGCCGCTCCGGATTCTCTGCCATTCCTGCTCTCGGCTTTTCGGGGTAAGCTGGCTGTGAAGAATGGCAACCCTCTCCCCGAATTTCTTGAAGAACTCCCCGCTCAGGGCCGTGCCCAGCGAGATGTCCGGGACGAGAAATAGCGTTTGGCCGGGTTGGGCGAGGACTCTTCTGATGAGCCCGAAATAGACCATCTCCCGGTATCTGTCCGGTCCTACCAGGAAAAAAGGAGAGGAAGCCTGACGATCTAAAGATGCGCCGATGGCCTGGATCGCCTGCTTCTCGAGGGAACCGGGCCACAGGTCGAATTCGAGCTGCCTCGGGGCGGGGCGGGGTTTAATCTCTTTCCTCCTCTTGCCCCTTTTCAGGTCTTCCCGGATCTGCAGCAGGTCCTTCCTTCGCATCCGCGATATGAGAGAGGAGAAGTTTTTGATCCCGCTCTTTTTTTTCAAATACCGGAAGCTATAGGCCTTTCCGGCAAGAAGCGACGCCAGGCTCTGTTCATCGCCGGATAGATTTCCTTTTTGGAGCTCTTCTGTTCCGGCCTCCGAGAGGGCAAACCTCGTTTGAGTCTTGAGAATCAAGGAAGGAGGGAGCGACGACTGGAGAATCTCCCCCCAGGAAGAATAATAATGCTCGCCGAGCGACTTAGTAAACTCGAGGAATTTTTCTCCGAACGCCGGCGCCGGATCAAGGACCTCCTCGATCTCCTTGAGCTTCAGCTTCTCTCCAGGCGGTTCGGTCTTGAGGTCGACGATGAAACCCGTCAGAGTTTTTCCGCCGAACGGGGCCAGCACCCGGGAGCCGATCTTGGCCATCTCGACCCAGAGCGGAGGGACGAGGTAGGCAAAGGCCTGGTCGATGGGCAAGGGAAAGATGACATCGGCGTAAAGGGTCATGTCTTGCCGAGGACGGCCATCACTTTCTGCATATCCTCCCAGACCATCTTCCGGAGCTCCTTGTTGCCCTCGTTCCGGATGAGATAGGAGGGGTGGAACGTCGGCATCACCTGGAAATCCCCGCACGGATAGAATTGTCCACGGAGTGAGGTCATTCCGAGAGAACTCGGGACAAAAAAGTCGGTGGCGACTTTTCCCAGCGTGACGATGACGTTCGGCCTGATCAGTGCCAACTGCCGGCGGAGATAGGGCGTGCAGGCTTCGATTTCGTCCCGATGGGGAGTCCTGTTCTCGGGTGGCCGGCATTTCACGATGTTGGTGATATAAACCTCTTCCCGGGTGAATTTCATGGCCTGGATGATCTTGGTCAAGAGCTGTCCGGCCCGCCCCACAAAAGGCTTCCCTTGGGCATCTTCGTCCCGGCCCGGGCCCTCGCCCACGAACATCAGCCGGGCACCCAGGCTTCCCTCCCCCGGAACGGCGTGCGTCCTCGACTGGGAGAGCCCACAAAGGGTGCAGACGAGAATCCGCCCCCGAACTCGCTCGTAGGATTCCGAGGGAGAAGGACCGGGGGCGGCCGAAGTGCGATCGGCCGTGATAAAGTCAGCGCCCAACTCGTCCAAGTATTTCAGATACTCCTCGAGTCCGAGGAGCGTCTTGTCAGGAATTCTTCCCAAGCAGGACCTCGACCTTGTCCAGGATCAGGCGGCTCAGTTGTTTTTTGCTGACGCGGGCCGTGACCTCCAAGACTCCCTTCGAATCGATCAGGCTGGCCTGATTGAAATCCGACTCAAAACCGCGGCTGGGGGCAGAGACCTCATTGGCCACTATCAGATCCAGGTTCTTGGCCTTTAGTTTCCTAAGGGCATTAGCCACGAGGTCCTGTGTCTCGGCCGCAAAACCGACCAGAAGTTTGTCTCTTTTTTTCCGGCCGATCTTCTTCAAAATGTCAACCGTGGGAATGAGCTCAAGCCGTTTCGGCAGAGCCTGTTTTTTGATCTTCTGGGATACTGTCCTCAAAAACCTGAAATCTGAAACCGCAGCTGCCATAATGATAATATCCGCGTTGGCGACATATTGATCGGCGGCCACCTCCATATCCCGGGCGGTCTCGATGCGGATAAGTTTGGCCTTGGGAGGCGGGACTTCCTGGGACGGTCCCGAGATGAGAATGACCTCCGCGCCTCTGCCGGCGGCTTCCGAGGCGAGGGCATAACCCATCTTGCCCGAAGAGGGGTTGGAGAGGAACCGGACAGGATCCAGATATTCTCTGGTCGGGCCGGCCGTGACGAGCACTGTCTTTCCTTTGAGGCTCTGGCTCCGCCGGATAAGGGCCAGACCCGCTCCGACGATCGCCTCCGGTTCGGCCAACCTTCCCCAGCCTTCCTCCCGACAGGCGAGGTATCCCTTCTCCGGCTCGATGAATTCGACTCCCTGGGCCTTGAGCTTTTCAATATTGGCCCGTGTCTGGGGATGAAGGAACATAGACTCGTTCATGGCCGGGGCGACGAGCACGGGACACTCCACAGCCAGAAAAAACGTGGATAGAAAGTCGTCGGCCACGCCGGAAGCGAATTTGGCGATGATATTGGCTGTCGCAGGCGCCACGAGGAAGAGTGCGATCTCCCGCGCCAGAGTGATGTGAGCGATCGTTTCAGCCGATTTCTCTTCGAACGGATCGATGGTCACCGGACAATGAGTTAGGGCGCTGAAGAGGAGAGGAGAGATGAGACGGGAGGCGTTTCTGGTCATGATCACGCGCACCTCAACGTCCTCCCTTTGGAATCCGCGGAGAATTTCACAGGCCTTGTAGATACTGATGGAAGAGGTCACCCCCAAGGCTATTTTGGCCATCTTAACCCTCCTCAAAACTCCGGAGGACGGGATCGAGAATCTTTTCCCGGTTCGCCCGCCGGCAACGACGGCTCAGGATGATCGACCTCAACTCTCCTGCGGCCGTTTCCAGCCGGCCGTTGATCACCACATAATCAAACATCGGGTAGGACTGGATCTCTTGTTTCGCGACCCGGAGCCTGTGCTCGATCGAGTGGGGACTGTTCTGCCCTCGTTCCTCGAGCCGTCTCCGCAGTTCCGCGTAGCTCGGTGGAACGACGAAGATGAACTCGGCTCCCCGGGACCTGTCCTTGACCTGCCGGGCTCCCTGAACATCGATGTCCAGAAGCAGGTCCCCTTCTTTTCTTTTTTGCTCAATTTCTTTTTTCGAGGTTCCGTAATAGTGGCCGTGGACCTTGGCCCATTCAAGAAAAGCGCCTCCCTTGATCAACCGCTCAAACTCGGCCCGGGAGACAAAAAAGTAGTCAAGGCCTTCTTCTTCGTTGTCCCGCCTGGGCCGAGTTGTATGAGAAACGGAGAATCGAGTCCTCTCCAGGGAACAGAGGACGGCCTGGATCAAAGTCGACTTGCCGCATCCTGAAGGCCCGCTCACAATGAAGAGCATTCCTGACTTCCCCTATTCGATATTTTGGATGTGCTGCCGGATGCTCTCGATTTCGCCCTTGATCACGAGGCTCCCCTTGATGATTTCGATATCCTGGGATTTGGAATTGGTGGTGTTGGCCTCGCGATAGAGCTCCTGAGCGATGAAATCGAGCTGCTTGCCCACCGGCTCTTTGCGTTCGGGAGAGAGCATATCCTGAAGGGTACGGAGGTGGCTTTTCAACCGAACGATCTCTTCTGCTAGGTCATAGCGCTGGGCCAGGTAGGCGGATTCTTCGGCCAGCCGTTCTTCGGACTGAGCTTTCTCCTGGTTGTGGTTGAGCCCCTTCAGCCTGAGTTTCAATTTTTCCCGGATGAGAAAAGGCTGGTTCTTGATCAGGACTTCCATTCGTTTGACCGCAACGCGGATATTTTGGACGTGATGGCGGAGCTGCTTCTCTGTCTCTCGTCCCTCCTTCAGCCTGGCCTTCAAAACATCCCCCAGGGTTTGTTCAAAGCAGCTCTCCAAAAAGACAATCTCCTCGTGACTGAGTTCTTTTCGACGCAGCTCGACGACCTGGGGGATGCGGAAGATGCTATCCACCGAGATTTCCAGGTTTGTTCCCTGCCGGCGGGATATCTTCTGCGCGGCGGAGAGAAGTTTCTCGAGCAGCCCTTCGTTGATCGACACGTCCCAGCTCGAGGGGTCGGGAAAGCTCAGCTCCAAAAAGACCTCGATCCTTCCGCGATGGAAGGTTTTCTGGCAGATCGCCCTCAGCCTGTTCTCGACGTTCCCGATCGGACCTCCTTTGTAGGTCCAGTCGAAAAAACGGTGGTTCAAGCTCTTGATTGTCACCTTGACATTGAGCTTTCGCGAACTGAACGTTCTCTCCGCAAACCCCGTCATGCTCTGGATCAAGGGCTCTTCTCCTCGTCATCTGGAAATTGGAGGTCATAGAGTTTCTTATAAATGCCTTCCCTTTGGCACAGCTCCTCGTGGCTTCCGCGTTCGACGATCCGGCCCCGATCGACGACCAGGATACGATCGGAGCTCCGCACGGTGGACAGCCGGTGGGCGATGATCAAGGTCGTCCGGTTCTGCCGGACATTGGCCAGTGCGATCTGAATCAAGCGCTCCGACTCGTTGTCCAGGGCGGAGGTCGCTTCATCCAGGACCAGGATGGGCGGATCCTTGAGCAGGGCCCTGGCGATGGCCAATCTCTGCCTCTGGCCGGAAGACAGCAGCCCGCCTTTCTCCCCGATCCTGGTTTCATAGCCGCGGGGAAGATCCATGATGAACTCATGGGCCTTCGCGGCCTTGGCGGCTTCGATGATCTTGTCCAGGCTGACATCTTCAAGACCATAGGCGATATTGTCTTTGATCGTTTCGTTGAAAAGGATGGTCTCCTGGGTCACCAGCCCGATATTGGAGCGGAGGGACGTGAGCGTCACTTCCCTGATGTCGATCTTGTCGATTGTGATCCTCCCCAGGGTCGGATCATAGAAACGGGAGAGGAGATTAACGATGGTCGTCTTTCCGGCGCCGCTCAAACCGACCAAAGCGACGGTCTCGGTCGGCCTGACCTCGAAGGTGATATCTTCCAACACCGGCCTCGTCTCGTTGTAGCAGAAGGAAACCCCGTCGAATTTGATCTCCCCCCGGACCCTGGGCAGCGGATAGGCGTTGGGCGAATCCTGAATCTGAGGGACGGTGTTGAGAACTTCCTGAATCCTCTCATAACAGGCGACCCCCTGCTGGACCTGGCTGTTGGCCCGGCTCAGACGCTTGATCGGCATGTACATCATGAAGATGGCCATCACAAACGAGCCGAAATCGCCCGGCGTAATCTGTCCACTGGAAATGCGGCTTGTCCCGACGGCGAGCACGAACGCGCCGGCCACCCCACCAACGAACTCCATGAAGGGAGAGGACAGACTGCCGATCCAGGCCAGCTTGATATTGGTTCGCAGATAGCTGGCCGTGGCGCGCAGGAATTTTTTGATCTCGAACTCTTCGGTCGTGTAGGCCTTGACGATCTTATTTCCGGAGATGGTCTCGTGAAGGAGGTTGTAAATCTGGCCCATCTTGACCTGTCCGGACAGGCTCCTTTTCTTCAGCTTGCGGCCGAACACGGCCAAGGGAATGACGGCTAGCGGGGTGATGACCAAAGAGGTCAGGGCCAGCTGCCAATCGATCACGAAGACATTGACCAAGAGGGCGACGAGGGTGAAGGATTCTTCAACAAAATCCCCCAAGCTCCCCGAGACCGCCTGCTGGATCCGGTCGACATCGTTCGTCAGCCGGGACATCAGGTCGCCGGTGTTGGCATGATCGAAGAAGCTGGAGGACTGGTAAATGAGGCGGGTGTAGAGATCATCCCTCAATTTCTTGACGACTTTGTGGCCCACCGCCTTCATAAAAAAAGAAGACAGAACCGTGAACAGCCCCTTGCCGAAGATGATGATGACCAAAAGATAAGGCAGGTAATGAACAAGGCTCGTTTTGCTGAAATGAAGATACTGAAACAGGGAGTCCATCAGCCTGGTCTTCTGGGGACCGTTGGCCGGCCCCAGTTTGAACATCTCGTCCATGATCGGCTGGACGAGGTTGACGAACAGATAGGTGAACAGGGCCACGAAGATGGTCGAGACGAAGGCCAGGATGATCCACTTCTTTTCTTTGAGAGAGAGCTTGAAGAGCTGCAGGATCTCCTTCATGGACGGCTCGGGGCCAAGTCGAAGAGGACACTGGCGATTTCGTAGGCGTTGAGGGCCGAACCCAAGGTCAGGTTGTCGGCCACGCTCCAAATCCAGAAACTCCGGGGAAAGAGCTCTTCCCTCTTGATCTGGCCAATAAAGATCTCATCCTTTCCCGATGTCGTAACCGGGGAAACCGGACAGGAATCGGTGGGAGGACAGATTTTAAAGAAGCGATTTCCCTTGAAAAGCTTCTGGAGACCTTGGATGCTTGTTTCCTTGGCCAACTCGAAGTAGGTCATGATCGAATACGTATGGAAGACGGGCGCCTGGATAATGGATAACGAGAGCGGGAGATTTTTCTTTCTCAGGACCCGCTTGATTTCCACGAGGACATGCAGCTCACGCTGAGAAAACCCGTTTTTGTCGGGCTTTTCGGTGTGGGAGAGGAGGTTGAAGGCGACCTGCTCTTTAAAGATCTTCTTGGAGAGGGTCGAGCTGCCGAGGAGGGCGACGCTCTGGCTGGCCAGCTCTTCGATCCCCGGTCCCTCAAAGGCCGAAGCGGGCTGAAGGACGAAGGCGACAGCCTTGGCTAGTCCAAATACTCGGATAATCGGGTCAAAAATATGGGAGAGAAGGATGGTCACGGGATGCGGATTGGCGATCAACTGATGCCCGTCCGAGCCAAGCGCTCCGTCGTTGACGCCGGCGACGATGAGAGGGACTTCCTCCCGGGCATTGAAGGTCTCACCCAGGTCGATGGTCCGGATCTTGAGAGCGGAGGCCCGAAGCCCGTATTCGAGGTTGGTTTTTTTGTCCGCGGCCAGAAAGACCAGGTCGACCCCCAGAAACGAATCCTTATCCAGGTGGTGAATGACCTTGGGTTCGTTCCTGAACTGGGTCAGCTTGCTGTATTCTTCTTCAACGTCGGGATCAAAAAACTCCAGGCTTTCCAGGGGAAACTCTTTCTTTCCCAGGACATCCTGGATTTCCTTTCCGCGCAGGGTATCGGACCCCACAATAATGCACTTGAGCTTCGGCCTGTTTGTCATCGTTCAAAAAGGAAAGCCTAGACAGACTTCCTGAAGTCCGCCATCATCCGGTACATTTCGTCCTTGAGAAGCAGTTTCTTTTTCTTGAGCTCCTTCTCCCGGAGTTTTTCCGCCTCGGTCAGAAAATTCCGCAGTTTGATCTCGGCCAGTTCCTGCTCATACCCCTGGTGTTCTGCGTGGATCCTTCGGAATTCTCCGCTCTCCCGGAGCATTCGCTCTTTCAATTCCTGCTCGTCCATCAAGCTTCTCCTCCTCGGGAAAGGATATCACAATGACCCCGGCATTTCAATTTCGCGGACCGGCGAAATGGGCCTCGAGTCTGTCCACAAGAGCCCGCCAGGTGAATTCCTGGATCTTCAGGAAACCAGCCCGAGAAAGCCGGCCGCGGAGCTCCGGGCTTTCGATGAGCCTCCCGATTTGCTTCCTGAGGAAGAAGGGATGAGCCCAGGGAACTACCAAGGCGGTCACTTCGGGGATGGCAAAATCTTCGGTTCCGCTTCGGGCACAGACGACGGGAAGCCCGCAGGCCATCGCCTCGGCGGTCGTATTCGACCAGCCGGCACGTCTCTCCGCGCTGACGAAGATATCGGCCTGCGAGTAAAGCCAGGCCATCCGGCCCTGGGGCAAATCAAGATGGAAATCATGCGGAAGGCTTGTCCTGACGAGCGGGCGCGGATCGCGACGGTCCTCCCCCACCAGGCTGTCGAACAGAATGAGCTTGAGCTGAGGATGTTTTCGAGCGAGCCCTTCGGCGGCCCGGATGACGCGACGGATTCCCTTCCGCTTCCGGAAGATGCGGCCGTAACAGAGAATCCGGAACCCGTCCCGGTCCGGCGGGACCCTCTCCCCCTCAGGAAGTGGATGGAAGATCTCCGGGTTGATTCCTCCCGGGGCCCGAAGGCAGGTGACCCCATATTTGCGTTCGATCCTGCGGCAGATTCCCTCCGAATTGCCGAGAAAGAGATAGTTCTTACGGATGACCTCACCTTCTTTTTTGTGTCCTTCAAGAACAAAATAAAAGTACTTCCGTTCGGCTCGGAGGCGCTCGAGCTCGGGCAGGATGGAATATTCGCTGCAGAGCCCGATATCGAAACTCTCCTCAACGAGCGCGGTGAATGGCCTGACGAGGGCCCGAAATTCAAGCCAGGCCGGCTTTGTGCCGGCAGGATGGAAAACGACGAATTGGTGGCCGCGCCTGGCGAACTCATTCCCCATCTCAAGATAGCGCCTGACGCCGCCAAAGACCTCGACGTGGGGAAGCAGAGCGGCGATTCTCATCTTTGGGATGAACGTAACATGAGTCCAAGCCCCAGTCAAGCGACAGAGTTTGACCGTTTTTCAAAATCCTCCAGCATCGGCGGCGATATCAAGAAGTAATTTTGCGGTCACCTGATCCGCACTCAGGCGAAACCTTGACTGGCCGGCGCTCGCAGCCCTCCGCTCACGGCGTGTAATTCATAATTCCATTTGACTTTGGCCTGCCGGAAATTTATACTTGATTTCCGATTTTTGACTCTCATTCAATGAGACGGCGAGGTAGCTCAGTCGGTAGAGCGAGGGACTGAAAATCCCTGCGTCGGCGGTTCGATTCCGTCCCTCGCCACTCCCCTTCCCTCAGGAAAATCCCGTTTTCCATTGAAGCACCATTAAGCCAAATTGGGAGGGATACGGCAATTCTCGTCATCGCGGTGTCATACTGGGAGGGGTTTGCCTTCTCAGTATTTGACTCCCACGGTTCCTTCATCCGCACATTCATGACTAAACTCCGAAAACGGCGCATCATCGAAACCCTGGCGGCTTTTGTTGCCTGGAAAGAGGCACGCGACCGCGATCGTTTTCATCTCTGGCGCATCACGGGCAGCACCACCTGAGACGATTGGATTGAGTTCCGCTCGATGGTGAGGACTGGGATGCCTTCCTTGGGATACTTGTCCTTGAGCGCGTCGTCGTGACCGGAGATGGCGATCCGTATAGAGTGCCCCTTCTTAAAGACCGTCGATATCGGAAACAGGGTGATCGCGATCTCGGCTACCTCGCCCGGCACGAGAGGCAGGCCGTCGGATTTTTTGAAAGTGTGATACACGCCAAGCGGCGTGTACGGCGCCGTCGCCGGGTCGGCCGTCTTCCTGTGAATCGCCCGCAACATGCCCTCGGTTAGGTACGAAACCCGACCGTCGGGTCCCACATCCTCGAGATAGACATAGAAAGCCCCATCCTCATGCGTAGAAGCGGCATGGAGTATCGCCGTCGGGCTTCCTGTCAGTTCAAGATCCTCGACAAGAGGAGTGGACGTGTAAGTCAGGAGCTTTTTATCTTCATCTCTCCGATCGAGGTAGGAGACGGGCTTTCCCATCTGGCTCATCCAGCGGTTCTCCAGCCCGGTCGTGGCGGCGAAATCGACCGTGTAGCCATCGCTGCCCTGGCGATCGGATACGGGCTGAAGGGTCAGCTTGTGCTCGGACGCCAGATACCAGGTTTCGTTGACGATCCCCTCTGGAGGCCAAACAGGGGTCTCCCTCCAGGTGTTTGCGACGTACGTGAAATAGATGATGCGGCGTTTTTCCTTCTCTTCGCCGGTCCCTTTCAGATGCCGGTCGAAATATTCGAAGAAATCGTCCTTTCCGAGCTCGCTTCCGCCCGGGAACTCCGTAGAATTCTCGCCGAACGGGTTGACGAATTCTTTCTGGGTGTGGCTGGACGGAAGAAGCACGACCTTCTGGGGTGTGTGGAAAGTCAAGAATTTCTCCAGGGCGCCTTCGGCGACACCGGCATCCATCCAGCCTGCCCAGGTAGTGGTGTTGACCTGGGCTTTTTCAATTCTGTCCCTGTACTCATAAACGCTAACGTCCTCAAAGGCGATACCTAGTTCTTCAGACAGCCTGGAATCTTTGAATTCCATGAGGCGCACAATGTCTTCCACGTCGGGAGTGTGTCTGTGATCTTCAACCGCCTGATTGAAGATGGCGCGGTCCTTCCCTCTCGGACGCTTCAACCCTCTGATCAGAGACTGGAGATATAGAGTCTCAAAAAACGATAATGTCTTGCCCGAATCTATGCTCCTGACCTTAGCGAAGTCATCGATGTCCATGGCCTTGACCATCCTCCCCCAGATGCGGACAAATTCCGAGGACCCGAGGCCTCCTGGCTTGACGGTTTGTCGGTAGTCATCAAAATCAGGAGCCTTGGGATAGACGGCTTTGAGTTCCGGCCGCTGGGTGGCGCAGGCCATATCTGCGGTCGTTCCCGAATAGGACTTCCCGAAGGCGCCGACCCTCTTGTTGGACCAGGGCTGCCGGGCGATCCAGTCGATGGCCAGCCCCATGGCATCGACCTCGTTGGGCGGGTATTCGCCAAGCCGCGGGCCGCTGGACTGGCAGGAGCCGGGAGATTGGACCCAGACAAATGCATACCCCTTGTCGATAAAGCGGCGGGCACCTCGAAAGTTGGGGTCCGGCCTGCCAAAATAGGTCTGGAGGATTTTGGCCAACCACCCAGATTCCACTTGCCCCGAATAGCGCGAGGTCGTCATCAGGGCGGGGATTCTTTCATCGTTTTTCAGGCCGGGGGGCAGCCAGACGCTGATCCAAACGTTGGACTTCTCGTTGAGCGGCAGGTAATAGGTGGCATTGATCGGGAATCCCGCCGGAGTTTTGCGGCTTGCGTAGTCCGGCGCGAAAAGAATTCCGATGACCATCAGGATGATGACCAGTCCTACCAATCCTGCAAAAACACAGACGGTCGTCTTCAGCAGAGATGATTTTTTGTTGGGTAACATGACGCTCTTGCTCCTGGAAATGGATTTTGGCTTCTCCAATTTATCTCGAATCCCACCTCATTTCAAGGACCCACTGAGGCCCGTGAACATCTCCTGGCGGTCTTTTCTTTTTTATTGGTTTTTGACTTTGGCTTTTAGTTGTAGTATATGAATCTCCTGGGGACAGATTAACAATCAGCAATATGACGCCAGAAGATTTTTAATTTTAAAATCTTTCTCAAAAGGAGGGAACAATGGCAGGTTGGATATTGTTCATTGCCGTCCTGGCCATCCTATCCTATCTGACCGACATCGGAGTCATCACGTTCTTGCAGAATCTCAAGGCTCCCTTTTTGAATGCATCTCTTCTGAGTATTCTGATTCTCCTGAGCGCGGCAGGACTCCTGGTTAGGATGTTATGGATGAAGAATAAGGCAGGGAAAGAACGCCTCCAGGAACGAATCCAAATGTTGGAGTCTGAGCTCCGGGCTGCCAAAGGAAAATAGGGAAGCCGTCCTTCTCCAATCATCAGGACTTGACAGACCCGCAGGCAGAATCTCTCGATTTTGCCCCCCCGAAAGATCTCTCTACTCAAATAAACCTTTGGAGGTGAACATGAAAGCTGAACCAACTTTTAAGAGACTCCAGGACCTCATGCCTGGCCAAAACATCGATCTGGTCGTGCTCTGGCCGTCGGCGAACTGGCGCTATCTAGTGCCTTTCGCCCCGATCGCCGTGGAACGGCCGACATTCCTTATACTGTCTCGAGATCGAATCTGCGCCGTTGTGCCTGAATTTGACCGGCTGGAATTCATCGCCAAAACACGCCTTGAGCATGTTTTCTCCTGGTCCGACTCTCAGGGCCCGGCAGAGGCGGTTCGTCAAGCCTGGGAAGATGTCCGAGGTCAAAAGGTGCAGACACTGGCATTGGACGACACAATGCCTTTCCTCTATTTCAAGACGCTTGAGCCGCACATCAAGAACAAGCCTGCGGTACTGGCGAGTCACTTGCTTATGGGGCTCCGCGGTATCAAGGCCGAGGAAGAAATCGCGGCGATCAAAAAAACGGCGGCTCTCATCGAGCGGGTCATCGGCCGTGCTTCGCGCATTTTCAAGGCAGGAATGTCGGAGCGGGACGCCGAGCTCAAGCTCCGTCTCGAATTGATGGAGGAGGGAGCCGGGACGCTCGATTATGTGCTCGTGCAGGCCTGTCCAAACAGCGCTTCCCCCCACCACATGCCAGGCGCGGCTGTGATAAAAAAAGGAGAGCCCGTTCTCCTCGATATCGCCCTCTCCAAAGAAGGATATTATGCCGATATCACTCGTCAGGTCTCTCTAGGCCCGCCCAGCGAAGAATACCAGAAGATTTTCGGGATCGTCCGACGCGCCCAGGCCGAGGCGGTCAATCGCGTTCGACCGGGTAGTTCTGTTGGCGACATAGACGCCGCCGCTCGTACCACGATTGAGAAAGCCGGGATGGGCGAGTTCTTCAATACAAGAACGGGGCACGGTCTGGGGCTTGAGGTCCATGAGCCTCCTTCCGTTTGGGGCGGGAATAACGAAGTTCTCAAGCCCGGAATGGTTTTCACCATAGAACCCGGGATTTATCTCCCGGCCAAATTTGGCGTTCGCATCGAGGATACGGTGGCGGTGACCAATCAAGGAGGGCAGCGGCTCACGGAATCGGACCGGGATTTGATTATTATCTAGCCGGCACCGAGGCTTGGAAGGAGTCATTCATGAAATTCCGTTTCGGCCATAACAACTTCAATGTCTTGGATCTTAGTAAAAGCCTCGCCTTTTACCAAAAGGCGCTCGGACTTCAGGAAACGCGTCGGATCAAGGCCGACGACGAAAGTTTCATCCTCGTTTTTCTCGGCGACGGTGAAACGGCGCACCGGCTCGAACTGACCTGGCTCAGGGACCGGAAGGAACCCTATAATCTGGGGGACAACGAATTCCATCTGGCCTTCACCGCGGAAGATTACCAGGCCGCCCATCGAATGCACCAGGAGATGGGTTGCATTTGCTACGAGAATCCCAAGATGGGCATCTATTTCATCGAGGACCCCGACGGCTACTGGCTTGAGATCGTCCCCGAACGCCGATGAGCCGTCTTGGTCGAGACGAAAACCCTGGCCATGGGCTATGAGCCTGCAGCGATGAGCCGTCTTAGAACTTATAGCTGATCGAGATGGTGGGCACGATCATCTTCATTCCATAGGTCCCGGGCATCGCGGACGCCCAAGCTGGATCGTTCAGGACCTTAAATAAAGCTACGTCCCGCTTCGTTCCGAGAAGATACTCGAGCCCGAATTCTAGCTCCAAGGTATCGAGCGAATAGCCGACCCCCGCCGTCAAAACGTTGAAATTGTAGTTGGGGAGCAGAATATTCATTGTCCGGTCCGGAGCGGGAGAAGGATCATAATAGTATCCGGCTCGAACGGCTAAGGCCGGGCGCAACCGGTATTCGGCGCCGAGCCTGAACTGGGTGGCATCGCTCCATGACAGCTTTCTTGCGCCGTAAGCGCTCTGCCCGATCAGGGCCTGCCAGGAGGGTTCGGCAAAATCCACTTCCAAAACGTCGATCTTCGACCACTGGGTAAATTGGATGTCGGCCGTGACAATCAATCTTTCGATCGGCCTGATGGCTGTCCCGAAAGACAGCCACAGCGGCCAGGTGATCCTCCGTTTGAGAGCGGAAGAGCCGGGGAGACCTAGAAAGGCCAGCATCGCTATTTTGGCATCGCCGTTGAGCCTCACAGAACTGGCCGTCCGGAGGGTCGCTCCCAGACTGACTCTAGGGCTGGCTTTGACCAGCACGCCGATCGTTGCTCCATAGCCCCAGCCGGATAGACTCTCTTCGTATTGCCCCAGGTCAAGACTATTAGGCGCGGACGCGATCTGGATCGTTCCGGCGGGATTCTTGAGACTGAAACCGGCATAGTTGATGTTGAGTGTTGCCCCGACAGAGAACAGATCGTTGACCCGATAGGCCAGGGCGGGTGAAATGGTGATGGCTCCGATTTTGCTGCTCCATTCGTAAGCTTTATTGTTTGAAATGGAGAGAAGATATTTTCCATTCCAGGCCGCGCCCGATCCTGAGGGCGTATAGATCCCAACCCCGGCCACCAGTCTTTCGTTAATGGGATGGTAATAGGCAGCCAAGCCGCCCAGATAGTTTTTGGTTATGGTTTTGGCGTTGATAAGGTTCGGGTCCGCCAGTTGGGGAACCGTCAACCTGTAGGTCCCGTGAGGAATGATGTCGGTGCCAAAAAAACCGAAGTATTTCGTCTTGAACTGAGCGATCCCGGCGGGATTCCAGAAAATCGCGCTGTAGTCATCGGCCAGGCCGACGAAGGCTCCTCCCATGGCCAAGGCCCTCGAACCGAGGCTGTTGAGGTTGAAGCCGTTGGCCAAAACCAGCGAGCATAGAGTAACCCAAAGGACAACATGGGAAAGCGCTCTCTTCATTCCGACCTCCAGATATCCCGGCTGTTTCAAATTACTTTTTGGCGAAAGTGAATTGCCCCTCCCGCCCGGGATCGATCTTGACGGTGTCGCCCTCTTTGTATTCGCCGGCCAAAATCTTCATGGCCAGGGGGTTTTGGATTTCGCGCTGGATCGTGCGTTTCAGCGGACGGGCCCCATAGACGAGATCGTAGCCCTTCTCCGCCAAAAGTTCTACGGCCGGACGGCTGACCTCAATCCAGATTTTCCTCTCAGCCAGCCTCTTCTTGAGCTCTTCGAGCTGAAGGTCCACAATCTGCAGGATGACGTCCTTGGAGAGGGCTTTGAAGATGATGACCTCATCGACCCGGTTTAAGAATTCCGGTCGGAAATGGACCTCCAGGATCTTTTTCACTTCTTTCTCCATCTTCTCATAGTCCTGGCCCAGATTCTTGATCTCCTGGCTTCCCAGGTTGGAGGTCATGATGATGAGCGTGTTCCGGAAATCGATCGTCCTCCCCTTCCCGTCCGTGAGACGGCCGTCGTCCAGGATCTGAAGAAGGACGTTGAAGACGTCGGGATGGGCCTTCTCGATCTCGTCCAGGAGGATGATCGAGTAGGGCCGCCGCTTGACCGCCTCGGTCAGCTGCCCGCCTTCCTCGTATCCCACATAGCCCGGAGGGGCGCCGATCAAACGCGAGACCGTGTGTTTTTCCATATATTCAGACATGTCCAGCCGGATCATGGCTTTTTCGTCGTCGAACAGGAACTCGGCCAGCGCCCGGGCGAGCTCGGTCTTGCCCACTCCTGTCGGCCCGAGAAAGATGAAAGAGCCGATGGGCCGTTTGGCATCTTGGATCCCGGCCCTGGCCCTCCGGATGGTGTCCGAGACGGAGTGGAGAGCCTGTTCCTGACCGACGACTCTACGGGCGAGAAGCGACTCCATCTTGATGAGCTTCTCCATTTCGCCCTCGAGCATCCTGGAGACGGGGATGCCGGTCCAGCGCGAGACCACTTCAGCCACGTCCTCTTCGTCCACTTCCTCTTTGAGCATCTTCCCCTTCTTCTGGACCTGAGCGAGCTGGGCGGAGAGTTTGGCTATTTGCTTTCCCTGCTCGATGAGCTTGCCGTAGCGGATCTCGGCGACCTTTTCCAAGTCTCCTCGCCTCTCGGCATTCTGTTCCTCGATCTTGAGAGCGTCAGTCTGCTCCTTGAGCTTGTTCATTTGGTCGATCAGTTCTTTCTCTTTTTTCCAATGCACCTTCAGCGCGTCGCTTTTTTCCTTGAGCTCCGTGAGATCCTGGTTCAATTTATCCAGTCGTTCCCTGGCGCTCTTGTCTTTCTCTTTCTTCAGGGCCTGCTTCTCGATTTCGAGCTGGATGATCTTTCGCTCCAGCTCGTCGATCTCCTCGGGCAGGCTGTCGAGGGCGATCCGGGTGCGCGAAGCGGCCTCGTCGATGAGATCGATGGCTTTGTCCGGAAGATAGCGGCCGGCGATGTAGCGATTCGAGAGCGTGGCGGCGGCGACGAGCGCCGAATCGGTGATCTTGACGCCGTGGTGGAGCTCATACCTCTCCTTGAGGCCGCGCAGAATGGAGATCGTGTCCTCGACGGAGGGCTCTCCGACGTAGACCTGCTGGAAGCGCCTTTCCAGGGCGGCGTCCTTCTCGATGTATTTCTTGTATTCATTCAGGGTCGTCGCCCCGACACAGCGCAATTCCCCCCGGGCCAGCGCCGGTTTGAGCATGTTCGAGGCGTCGACGGCGCCTTCGGCGGCGCCTGCGCCGATGATCGTGTGAAGCTCATCGATGAACAAGATGAACTCGCCGCTCGCCTCCTTGATCTCTTTGAGGATGGCTTTGAGGCGGTCCTCAAATTCACCGCGGTATTTCGTCCCCGCGACCAGCGCTCCGATGTCGAGGGCGAGAAGCATTTTGTTCTTCAAGGATTGGGGGACATCCCCGTTGGCGATCCGCTGAGCCAGACCCTCAACGATAGCCGTCTTCCCCACGCCGGCTTCGCCGATCAAAACCGGGTTGTTTTTGGTCCGCCGGGACAGGACCTGGATGACCCGCCGGATCTCGTCTTCGCGTCCGATGACCGGATCGAGCTTCCCCTCGCGGGCGAACGCCGTGAGGTCCCGGGCGTATTTTTGAAGGACCTGGAATTTCCCCTCCGGCTGAGGATCTGTGATCCTCTGGGATCCGCGGACATCCATCAGAGCCCTGAGCACGAGCTCTTCGCTGAGACCGTGTTTCTTGAGAAGCTTGGAGACCTCACCCGAGCCCTCTTTGAGAAGGGCCAGGAAGAGATGCTCGGTCGAGATGAAATCGTCCTTGAGTTTATCCGCCTCCTTTTGGGCATTGTTCATGACCTGACGGAGCGCCGACGAGATAAAAACCTCGCCTCCGCTGACCTTGGGAATGCGGGCGAACGCCTCTTCGAGATCGGATCGGAGGGCCGGAAGATTCACCTCGAGCTTTCCGAGCACGGCCAGCACGATATTTTCCTCCTGGTTGAGAAAACTCCAGAGAAGGTGCTCCGGTCTCACCTCTTGATGGCCCATTTCCTCCGCCGTTGTCTGAGCCATCTGAATGGCCTCTTGAGACATGACGGTCAGTTTGTCCCATCTCATCGGTCTTCTCCTTCTCGTCTATATCCTAGGAATCGAGGACCCGTTCCTTTTTTATTAGAATATGCTACTCCGAAGATGTCAAGCAGCGGCTGTGCCCGGCTCATTCAATTTCGACATTTTTTTCTTGACAATTTAGAATAGGAATTGATATCTATTCTCTTTCTATTTTCCTGGGAGCGTCAGATGGAAGAAATAGAAGTTTGCAGCTGGCTGACTTTGGATGCCCTCAAGAAGGCGGCCGATGTCGTCGAGACGGTCGGCAATCTCCAGGCCGGTCATAGCTCCTCGATCTTCTGCGTGATCGAAGACGACTACCTCGAGCTCTGCTACAGCGATAGCGCGGCCAATTATATCCGTCGCTACGAGGACAGGGAGGAATTTGAGGCCGCGCTCGATCGCAGAAAAGAAGAGGTCGGAGACGCTCCCTACGAAAAAAACCAGGAATTTGAAGAGGATGAAGAAGAGGACGAAGAAGAAGAGGGAGAGGAAGCCCAAGAGGAAGAAGAAGCGGACCATGAAGCCGGAGACGAATCAGAAAGTTTTTAGTTTTTTTTGCAGCTCGCCGAGAAAATTCAGAGCCGCAAGGGGGGTCAGCGAAGACAGGTCGGCATCTTCGAGCCGGTCTCTGATCTCTCTCAGCACCTCCTGTTCCCTGTCTTCCCGGAAGAGAAGCAGCTGGGATCTATCGCGTCGGGCCGAAGACCGGTAAGCTATTTTCGGTTGACCCGATTCGTCGAGCTCCTGCTTTTCCAGGTTGAAGAGAATCTCCTTGGCCCGCTCGATCACCGCGGCCGGGATTCCGGCCAACTTGGCCACGTGAACCCCGTAGCTCTGATCTGAAGGACCGGGGACGATCTTTCTCAAGAAGACGACGTCCCCTTTCCACTCTTTGACCGAGACATGGTAGTTCTTGATTTTCTTGAGAGTCAGGGCGAGCTCCGTCAATTCATGGTAATGCGTCGCGAACAGCGTCTTCGCCCGGATGGCCTCGTGATCGTGAAGGTACTCTGCCACCGCCCAGGCAATGCTGAGCCCGTCGAATGTGCTCGTGCCCCGGCCGATTTCGTCCAGGAGAACAAGGCTCCGGGGAGTGGCGCTGTGCAGAATGTTGGCCGTTTCGAGCATTTCGACCATAAAGGTGGACTGTCCCGCGGTCAAAAAATCCGTCGCTCCGATCCGGGTAAAAATGCGGTCCACGACTCCGATCGTGGCCTTTCCGGCCGGCACAAAGGACCCCATCTGGGCCAGGATGCAGATCAGAGCCACCTGCCTGAGGTAGGTGGACTTTCCTCCCATGTTCGGCCCGGTGATGATCAGGAGCTGGTCCTCACGGTTGTCGAGATAAGTATCATTGGGAATGAACGGTTCCTGATTGGCCACTTCGATGACCGGATGCCGGCCCTCAACAATTTTGATCACATCTTCCCCGTTCACCTCCGGTCGTGAATAGTTGCGCAGCGACGCCAGCTCGGCCAGGGCTGAGAGGACGTCGAGGGCGGCGACGGCGCCGGCGATCCTTTGAAGGCGCTGGGTCTCGAGGGAAACCTGCTGCCGCACTTCTTGGAAAAGTTTATATTCCAGTTCGCCGATTCGCTCTTCGGCGTGAAGGATTTTTTCCTCGTATTCTTTCAACTCCGGTGTGATGAAACGCTCGGAATTGAGCAGCGTCTGCTTACGAACATAATCCCCCGGGACCTGGGACAGGTTGGGTCTCGTGACTTCGATATAATACCCAAAAACCCTGTTATAGCGGACCTTGAGCGAGGAAATTCCTGTCCTCTCCCTCTCCCTTTTCTCAATCTGGGCGATGAAGGTCTTGCCGGAGCGACTGACGGCCTTCAGCTCGTCGAGTTCGGCGTTGCATCCGTCCTTGACGATCCCCCCCTCGGTCAGGAGGAAGGCCGGTTCATCGAGGATGGACCGTTCGATGAGTTCAACCACGTCCCGGGCGTTATCCCACCGGCCGCGGAGCTCCTGGATTTTTTGGGAGGACAGCCCGTCGAGCAGAGATCGAATCTGCGGGAGCGGAAGCAGCGATCTTTTCAAGGCCACCAGATCACGAGGATGAGCCGCGGCCAGGGATATCTTCCCGCTGAGGCGTTCGAGGTCCGAGATTCCCTTGAGTCCGTCCCGCAGTCCTTCTCGTTCGATCGACCGCTCGAGCCACTCTTCGACCGCCGAGAGCCTCTCCTCAATCTCGCGGCAATCCAGGAGGGGCTGGAGGAGCCAAGACCGGAGAAGCCTTCCCCCGAGCGACGTCACGGTCAGATCCACGATGTCCAGAAAAGAGTCCTTGCTTCGGCCGTCGCGGAGGTTTTTGACCAGCTCCAAGTTGCGGATGGTCGTGGCGTCGAGAAGGAGGTTCTGGCTGGAGAAGGTGAAAGAGATTTTGTGGACCAGGCTCAGCGCGTCTTTTCGGATTTTCTTGAGGTAAGAGAGAAGGGCGCCCGCCGCCCGCACGGCCAGGTTTTTTCCCTCCAGCCCGAACCCGGCCAGCGACACAACCCGGAAGTGTTCAAGCAGGAGCTCTCTGGCCCGAGTTCCATCAAAGGCCCAAGCCTCGAGGGGACTTTTCATGACCTGGACCAACTCATCCTTGGCCATGATCGCCGGGAGTTTCTCCTCGTCGCCTTCGGGAAAAATGACCTCCCTGGGGGAGGCTCTGAAGAGTTCATCGGCGAGCCTCTTTTTCTCCTCGCCCGTTCCTTCTGAAGTCTTGATCTCGCCCGCGGCCAGGTCGATCAGGGCCAGGCCCCAGCCTTCTTCATCGAGAAGGATCGAGGCGCAAATAACGCTTTCTTTTGCTTCATCGAGGTCCACCTCGACGGCGGTGCTGGGAGTCAGGACCTTGATGACCTCACGTTTCACCACTCCCATGGCCGTTCGCGGATCCTCCACCTGCTCACAGACGGCCACCTTGAAACCCCGCTTCAGGAGCTTGGCCAGGTAGGAATTGACAGAATGGTAGGGGACGCCGCACATCGGGACTCCCTGCCGAGAGGTCAGCGCAATCTCGAGGACCGCGGCACCGATCTTGGCGTCTTCATAAAACATCTCATAAAAGTCGCCCAGGCGAAAAAAGAGAAGGGCATCCCGATGCTCCTTCTTGATCCGGAAATACTGCTCCATCATCGGTGTGGCAGAAGGGCGATCGGACATGGCGGACCTCAGGATCTCTCTTTCGCCTTTTTTCGAGCCCTGACAAAATAGCCCTCGACAAGTGTATCGTTGGGATAATAGTTCCAGATCAAGTTCCAGAGTTTGCTTTTGTTGATAGGCTTGATTTCGACCTCGCAGCCGTCGAGCAGATCTCTCAAGGCCAGATCGCTGAACCGGTAATACTCAACCCCGTGTCGCGGAAAGCAGAACGGCACGGTGATGTAAAGGATCCCTTCCGACTTGAGGAGCCTCTTGATCTCATCGATCGCCTCCCGGGGATGAGGCAGATGTTCCAGGACGTCGAGGAGAAGAATCGTGTCAAAGCTCTCGTCCGGGAAATCGGTCTTCTTTTGAATGTCGGCTACGACATCCGGACGGCAGCCGGGGTCAGAATCCAATCTCAAGGCGTCTTTTCCATACCTCCTCCAGCCGGAACCCACATCCAGAATTTTCCCTTGAAGGACCAGTTGCTCCCGTAGGAGCTTGTCCCTTCTTCTCCGCCAATAGGTCTTGCCGACGTGTCGCATGAAGCCTCAATCACACACGAGAATTATAGGGGGATTGGCCTCCTTAAGCAACGGGATGGTTTGACAAATGATTTGGACATATAGTAATTTCTAAAAAAATGAATGTGCCCAACTTCCTCACGACGCTCAGGATCTTCTCCATCCCGCTGCTTGTCTTTGTCCTCCTCTCTCACTTCCAGGGAAAAGAGTACGTGGGCTTTGGCCTATTCCTTTTCGCCTCTCTGACGGACTTGCTCGACGGATTCTGGGCACGGCGAAAAAAGCAGATCACGGTCTTCGGGCAGCTGCTCGACCCGATGGCCGACAAGCTCCTCATCACATCCGCCCTCATCTGTCTCGTCGAGGAGGGGACGGTTCTGGCCTGGATGGCCGTCATCATCATCGGCCGGGAAATCGCCGTGACCGGCTTCAGGGCTATCGCCGCTTCCAGAGGAGTCAACATCCCGGCCTCGGTTCTGGGCAAGGTCAAGATGGTTCTGGAGACCGTCACCGTGGCCATCCTGATCCTGGGCCGGGCTGCCCTGGGATGGCTCTATATTTTTTCCCAAATCGGGCTTTGGCTGATCTTGGTGATCGCCCTGTTTTCAGCCGCGGAGTACTACATCAAGTACGGACCGCGGGTTCTCTCAAAGAGCTCCTGAGAAAGCCTGCTTGACTTTCCCGAGCGATTCCCAATTCTCGACGCCGTTCACAACCGGAGGCTGAGGCCAGGACCGGGAGATCCTCTTGATCAGCCCGGTCAGCACTCTTCCCGGACCCAATTCAATGCAGCGATCGACGGCACTCTCCCTCAATATCTCCATAGACCTGTACCAGAGGACCGGCCTGCTGACCTGCCTTTTCAAGGCGTCCCGGGCTTCCTCCCCCGTTTGGATCAACCGGGCATCCACGTTGGTGACCAGCGGAACCTGAAGGTCTTTGAAAGAGGCTCCATCGAGATCATGGGCGAGTCGTTCTTCGGCAGGCCTCATCAATCGCGAATGAAAGGGCGCGCTCACGGGGAGCAGGACCGAACGCGGAGCGTTGATCATCCCCAAGGCCTCTTCAACGGCGGACTTGTCGCCGGCGATAACGACCTGCTCCTGGCTGTTCCAGTTGGCGATATCCACGGCACCGCTCTTGACTCTAGCCAGTGATTCCTGGACCGCCTCATAGGTTGAGCCCAGGATCGCGGCCATAGCCCCGGCACCGACCGGGACCGCTTCCTGCATGTAGATACCACGCTTGTGGACGAGCACCAGAGCCTGTTCGAAATCGAGCCCGCCGGCGGCCACGAGCGCCGAATATTCTCCCAGGCTGTGTCCGGCCACAAGAGAGGCCCGTTCCCCGAGAAGCTGGTGAGCGATCGTGCTCACGACGAGTAGGGCCGGCTGGGTGTTTGCCGTGAGCCGGAGCTCTTCCTCGGGACCGTCAAAGCAGATTTTGGAGATCTTGAACCCGAGCGCATCGTCGGCTCTGTGGAAAATCTCCCGGGCCACTTCCGAGTGGTCATAAAAATCCCTGCCCATTCCGACCGTCTGCGACCCTTGCCCCGGGAACAAAAAGGCGATCCGGCTCATCCTGTCTCCCCTCGGCTTTATTTCCGTTTCAGACATTCCTCTCTTATTTCAATCTCGGCCTGGGCGCGGAGGTTCTTGATCCAGGCTCTCACCTGCCGGCTGGTCTTCTGTTCCCTGATCATGTCTTCGATCTTGTTGAGAATCTGCATCATCGGTTCCGGCTCGAGATCCGATTGCCTCTGCGCGGGGACATAATACTTCTGGTAATAGAGTTCGATCTCCTGGAGACTCACGAGAGCCCCCTGGCTGAAGCGCTGGGAAATAACTTTCTGGCAGAGGATCTTTTCTTCCAGGTAGGCCCTGAGGTCCTCTGCCCGCCCGCCGAACCGGCTGAGCCTGCGCTCGACTTCTTCCTTCCCCAATTTCTCGGTCAGGTTCGAAACAGCGCGGTCAATTTCCTCCTGCCCAACCGGGGTTTTTTCCCGGGTCATGTCCAGGATAACTCTCTGGTCGATGACCTTTTCCAGGATTAGGGATAGCGGGTCTCCGGGTCCGGTCTGGGTCTCGTCCTCAAAAAGGCCAAAAGCTTCGATGAACTTCAAATCTGTCAAAGTGATGATCCGATCGTTGATGACAGCGGCGATGCAATCGACCACATCATCATCCATGCCGTAAGGGGTAAGGGGTAAGGCGTAAGAGGCAACAAAAAGACTCTGCGTCGTCAAGAGCAATAAGAAAGCCAAAACCGAAAGTATTCTTTTCATCCGCGTCGCACTCTTAAAAAACATTACCGATCGTAATAAAGGCAAGCGGCCTTCCCTTCCGCTGGGGATCGTCAAGATTCCACCCCAGTTCAAACCTCAGCGGTCCGAGCGGCGTCCGGTAGCGAACTCCGAGGCCGACGGCGCTCTGCAAATCGGCGAGATTGAAATTGCTCCGTTTGGCGAAGACATTGCCCCAATCATAGAATACCGCACCCGAGAGATCTTTAAGGGCGGACAGAACAGGGAACTTCAGCTCAAAATTGAACAAGAGCAGGGCTTTCCCCCCCACCGGAACTCGGGTGACGGGGACTTTGGGGCCGAGCTCATCGAAGGGCTCGCCCCGGAATGAATTGCTCCCTCCGGCAAAGAACCTTTCCGGGATCGGCATCCGCCCCCGCCCCAGCCCCAAACGGGACGTCAGGCTGAGATTCAACCAGGACTTGAGACGAAAGAAATGCTGGAACTTGGTGTACGTCTTGAAGTAGTTCGACTCCGCCTTGAAGAGTGGAAACGCCCACTCGGCGACAGAGCTCAGGAACCACCCCCTTTCGGGGTTGAAACTATCGTCCCGACGGTCCCAGAAGAAGCTTCCTGAAAGATAGGTCGCGGAGTAAGGGAAGAACTGGCGGTCGACCTCTGATTCCGGAACAAAAAGAAAGGTCAGTTCCGTCCTTTGCCAAGCCAGAGTCAGAAGCAGAGTCAGGTTCTTGGTGAGAGATTTGATTCCGCTGAAGCTCGTCCCGCTTCGGTTATAGCCAAAGCTTACCCGCTCTTCGCTCTCCAACCAGGCAGTGAGGCTGTTCTGCAAAGGAAGGCCAAAAAAGTAGGGCTCTTCCCATGCCGCGACGCCTCGTTTTTGCTGAAGGCTGAATTGGGTCACCAGACTGAGCTGAGAGCCTGTCCCGAAGACATTCGACCGGATGTACTCGGCTGTCCCCCGCGGACGAACGACATTGTTGAACAGGGAGGAAGTCTGAGGCTGGTATTTTGTCTCCAACCCGATTCCCAGTCCGGCGTAGTTCCGGTCTCCCTCCAACAGGCTGATCACCAGATTCTCCCTGTCTCCGGAAGTGGGGATCTCCTCCATCTTCACCTCGGAAAAAATTCCGGTGTTCTCCAGGCGTCTCTTTGTCTCCTGGATGAGATTCAGATAGGCAGGCTGGCCCTCGACGACCCTGATTTCACGGACGATTGTTCGCCGGCGCGTAACCCTGTTCCCGGTGATGACGATCTTGTCAAGAGTGATTCTTTGACCCTCGCTGATTTGAAAAATCAAGGAGAAGAGATTCTGGCCTTCCGGCCGGATCTCGGAAGTGACCCGGGTTCCCCGGATGCCCCGATCCTGGTAGAAGGCCTCGATTTCCCCGATATCTCTTTGGATGTTTGGGGAGAAGAACGGCCCATTCTCCGTGCTGGTGATCCGGGCTCTCAGCTCGGCCGGGCTGATGAGATGCGCCCCGACAAGAGTCAGCGTCTTAATTTTCTGCTGACTCCCTTCTTCGATATGAAAAACGGCCCTGACCGCATTCTTCTTTTTGATGAAATCTAGATTGACTTGGGGACTCGGAAATCCACGGGCCTGATAGAGAAACTCGATCTCTTCCGGGACCTCGAACAACCTCTGACCGTCGATCCAGGACAGCAGGGGAATTTTTTCTCCGATCCCGATCTCATTTTTGAGTTGCGCGGCGGAAAAATATTTGAGCCCTTCGAAGGAGATGTCCTGGATCCTGAATCGCTCTCCGGAAATGACATCATAGATCACTTTGATTTCGTTTCCGGTTTTTTCCAGGCGGGCCTTGGATGTCGCAAAAAGATAGCCCCTCGACCTCAGGTAACTTATGATCCGGGCCTCTCCTTCTGACATGCCCCACTCCTCAAAGATGCGTTCTTCCCAGATAGGAGTCAGGAGGTTGACCGGCAACTGAGCGCCGTTGATCACGATCTTGATCTTCTCCTGCGGGTTGATCTTGATGTTCAGGGAAACCGTGCTTCCCGGTTGGTCGAAGTTTTCGCTATCCAGTTCAGCCTCGGCCCGCTGATAACCCAGACCGTTGTAGTATCCCTTCAGCCTGGCCAAGTCCTGCTCGAGGATGGCCGGGACATAATCTGCCCCCGGCCGGCTTTTTATTTTTTTAATGAGTTCGCTCGGCGGAACCTGGACATCGCCGCTGAAGCCGATTGCCTTGATTTTGTATTTGGTCGAAGACTCGACCCGGAAGACGATCTTGACCGAACCCGCTTTCAAATCCCTTTCAGATGAGTTTTTGATCTGGGCATCGAAATATCCCTCCTGGCGCAGCGCGGATTTGATCTCTTGCTCGGCCAAGCGAAGCTTGTCTGGGGCGAAAAAACCCCCCCGTCTGAGCCCGGAGACGCTCTCCCGGAGTTTCCTTGTGGAGATTCCTTGCTCTCCCTCGAAATCGATATCCCGGATGGTCAGCCTTTTGGTCAGGGAAAAAGTCAATTCGACCGCGATCTCGCCTTGTTTGCCGACCTGGACATCGGAGAATAGTCCCGTTTCATAAATCTGTTTGATGTTCCGGGAAATCTTTTGCAGAGAGAACAGTTCGCCGGGATGAAGAGAGATCAGGTTTTCCATTTCCCTTTCGGCCGGACGACCGTCCACGAGGAGATCGACCTTGGAGATGTGCGGCAAGTTTGATTCTTGGGAGAAGGAGGTGTTCGCCGGAGGACACCAGGCCCACAGGACAACGGCCAGGAAAAAGCCGAGGCGCTTTTTCAGTCTGCCCGCAGGGCTAGAATCTTTTCCTGACTTTGACATCAAAACTGATCCGTCCGAGCTCATCCCGGGTTCCGACGAGGGAGAAGTCGTTGCTGATCTCCCATTCCATCCGCGCGAGCTCCTCCCGCTGGGTCGTGAGGTTGGTTGAATACAGGATATAAAAGTTCCTGGAGATTTTCTTGCCGACGGTCAGCCGAGCGGTCATTTCGGCTGAAGAACCCAGGACAAAGGGATCAATCCGGAGCCTGTCCAGGCTGAAGAGGCCCTCGGCCCGTTTCTTGGCTTGTTCGGCGATTTGAAAGGACAGGAGCGAGGCCGTGCTCAGCCGGGTGCTAGTGTCATAAGAATAGGTCCGCTTGAAGGACTCTCCCATAGCCAGGAGGGCTAGCACATCCTCAGGCGGCAAGGGCGGCGAAGAACTGAATTCCGGCCTTAGTTGGCTGATCAGGCCGTTGAGAGTGAACGTCACCCGGTAATCCTTGACGTAAGATTCCCCTTTGAACTCTAAATAGGGTTCCAGAGTCGCTGGGTTGAAAAAGCTCAGCCGCCCCTTCAGGACCTTGAACGTTCTGTCCTGAAAATAAACGTCACCTCCCAGAGCCTCGATATCTCCCATGACGAGCGGCGCGTTGACGCTCCCGGTGATATTGAGATCAAAGCGGCATCTGATCCGCCCCAGCGAATTATCGATCCAGGCGTTATCGTCCGCCTGGAGATGGAGGCTCAGAGTGAGGTCGTCAAAGATGCCCGGCTCGGTCGGCTCGTAAAACGGTGTCGAATAAAAACTGAATTTCTCATAGGCCTCCCGACGCCAGGAGAGTTTCTGAACCAAGAAGTCTCCTTCCAGGACGAAACGCCCCGGGTCCTTGACCATCCTCAATGTTCCGTCGGTCAGACCCCTGGTCCGTTCAAACGGGGAAAGGAGAAGGCCCTTGCCTTCCAGACGCAGATCGGCCGTCTCCACTCCTCCATTTCCCAAGGCAATTTCGCCTGAGCCTTTCACGTCTCCACCGCCGAGCTTGGCCTGGAACGAGCGGATCGAGGCTTTGTTGTCCTGGACGAAAACCAGGCCCGAGAAATCCGTGACGGCGTGGGCAAACCTGGGCAGGGGTAAGAGGGGGCCCTGGAAATCGATGGCACCCGTAACCCGGGGGGATCCATTCGCCTGTCTGACCTCGGCCCTGTAGTTCAGCTTTCCCTTAGAGCCCTTCCAGGGCAAAAGAAGGTCGAGGTCGCCGAAATTCCCTTTTATGTCGGCCGAGTAGGGTTTTCCATCCACCGGGAGCAGCAGGGAGATTGCAAACTCGTTTTCACCAGGCAATAATTTGCCGTTGATCTCCGCCTTGATCCTGTCTTCAGAATATCCTAATTTGAGAGTGCCGAGGGCGTCAAATCTCTGCAGGCCCGGAACCTCCAGCTGGGCGATCTCGAACTGACCCGCCGCCGCGTCCTTTCCGAGAGAACCACTCCCCTTGAGCCCAAAGGAGAGATCCCCCTTGATCGCCGCCGAGAGAGCCGAGAGAGGGATCTTCTGGGCCGACGCATCCAAGCCGAACTCTTGCGTTTTCAGGTTGAGCATGGCCGACCCCTGGGCGACCCCTCCCAGAACCTTGAACCGAAGGCGGGGAAAATTGATCGTTTCGCCCTGAAATTCTAATTTGCCTTCCACATCCTGCAGGGACTGACCCCATAACGTAAGCCGGGGGCTGGAAAAATCGCCCCTGATGCCCAACAAATCGCCCCGCTCAGAAACCTCAAATTTTCCTTTTCCCTTTCCCGTGAGAGGCAGATTGATCTCCAAACCAGGAAGAATTTTCTCGATACTTCCCTGGTCGAGCTGGAGATCCACCTTCAGGCTGTCCTTGTCGACGATCAGGCCGATTTCACCGTTCATGGAGGGGTCATGGATCCTGAACCTTCCACTGAGGTCGGTCTGATAAAGCTCGGCCGCGCCCTCGATCGAGAGGACATCGAACCGGTCGTATCCGCCGGGGGAGAGAGAGAAGTTGGCCGTTACCCGGGGCGTTAGGTAGGCACCGAAAATCCGGATATCCACCGGACCTTTCCCCCTGATCTCCGGGACGTCAAATTTCTCCTCAAGGAGGAGCGACGTAAACGCCCTGGCCTCGCGGACATCGCCGACTTCTCCGTGGATCTCGATATCCACATCCCGGTCGATCGAGGCCCGGCCTTTGAGTTCCACGTCGGCGAAGCTCGAATGAAGCGCCGGAGAAGAAAAGGAAAAGTCATTGCCGCCGTCCCAGTTGAGCCTCACCTGCCCCCGGAGAGGGTAGCGGTTCTGGGTCGGAGCAGCCGACTCGTCTCTAAACTCCCCCTCGGCCTCGAGCCTTCCCCCGACAATGCTGAACTTCCCCCAGACGGGCGATTTCACGGGCCAGGCTAATTTCACGTAGTTCATGATTGGGTCAAGGTGAAACCTCTTGGCCGTGCCCTCGATCTTTTCTCCTCTGAAATCGATGGCGAGCGATTCGTCGGGCAGTCCACCTCGGAGTATATCGACCTCCAGGTGTCCCGCGCCGTCCCCGAAGTGCACCCTGCCTCGCACCGGCCCCAAGACAACACTGTTCAAGGTCAGCCGCGAACTCGAAACGGAGGCATCGAATACGAGGCCGCCCTTATCTCGGACAAGAACCCCTTCTCCATCCAACTGCCCCTCCCAGTCAAAGGGAAGCTGCAGCACATCTTTGGCCAGGCTTATAGGGACGTTGAGAGACGTTTTGAGCAGCAGGCGAGGGTTTTCAGGATTTGTTAGCTCCCCCTCGGCACGGAACACAAAATCCGGGCCGTTGGCTCTGATTCTCTTGATCGTGATCTGGCGGCCCTTGCCCTCAACCCAGAGGTCGAGTTTTCCCCGGATCTTCTTTCGGCCCGAGTCCAGGCTCAGGATATTTTCTTCGGACTCGGCTCTGAGGAGGAGAGTGTCTTCCTTCTGGCCGAAAATCGCTCTGATCCCTCTCATTTCAAGGCTCTCACCTACCCCCACGAAGTTAAGTTTCCCTCCCCGGACGACACCGCGTTCGATCGCAAAGGGAAGCGGAAAGATCGTTGCCTTTGTTCCTTCTTTCCCCTTGTTGAAAACCCCCTCACCCAGCCGCACGAACGGCTCGTCGATGAAAACTCTGAACGGTTTTGCTTTGCTGAGCAAGGACAAGTAAGAGATTTGGACGACGACTCGCTTCGCGGAAAAGAAGGGTTCGAGAGAAAGAGTCCGCACATCCTCCAGGACAAGGGCGGGAGGGAAGGCAGAGATCTCGAGCCGAGAATAGCCAAAAGAGGTTTCGATTTTTTTCCTGACCTGTCGGAGCAGAATGTTTTTGACGACAACAAGTCCGGCGGCGAGGAGCAACAGCACCGACGAGACGACGATGATTGACTTCGTTCTTCGGCTTGCCTTCATGCTCGCTCAGCGCAGGGGCGAATTTATTTATGCTATTTTTTGACTTTTCCCCAGTCCTTCAGAAACTTTTCCATACCCTGGTCGGTCAGAGGATGTTTGATCATCTTGTCTATGACCGAGTAGGGAATGGTGGCGATGTGCGCCCCGACGAGCGCTGCCTCAACGACGTGGCGGGGATGGCGAATGCTGGCCACGATAACCTCTGTTTCAAAATCATAGTTTTCGAACATGGCCATGATCTCGTCAATCAGGGCCATGCCTTCCTGAGAGATGTCATCCAGCCGGCCGATGAACGGGCTCACAAAGCGGGCCCCGGCCTTGGCGGCCAACAGGGCCTGGTTGGAGGAAAATACAAGGGTCATGTTGACCCGGATGCCCTCCTGGGCCAGGACACGGGTGGCCTTCAGCCCTTCCAGGCAGACGGGAATCTTGACGACTACGTTATCGGCCAGCTTAGACAGCTCCCTGGCCTCGGCGATGATCTCTCCCGCTTTGGTTGAAACGCACTCGACACTGACCGGACCGGAGACGATGCCGCAGATTTCCTTGATCAGGTCCTCAAATTTGATGTTCTCTTTGGAACAGAGCGAGGGATTAGTTGTCACCCCGTCGAGAATCCCCCAGCTTGCGACTTCGCGGATTTCATCCAGGTTTGCCGTATCAAGAAAGAATTTCAACTCTCCTCCTTATGGCGGTTCATCGCTCACTGTTTATGGTGTGATTTTCATGACCGTGTTAGAGAGTGTACCGATGCCCTCGATCTGGACATCCACCCTGTCTCCGGCCTGCATGGGACCGACCCCGGCCGGGGTCCCCGTGGTGATGATGTCCCCGGGCTCGAGGGTCATGACCTGGGAAACGTAGCAAACGAGGAAAGCGACGGGAAAGATCAGATTCTTGGTGCTGCCCGACTGCCTCAGTTTCCCGTTGAGGAAGGTCTTGATCCTCAAATCTAAAGGGTCCAGGTCGGTAGCGACGCAGGGGCCGACCGAGGCGAAGGTGTCGAAAGACTTGGCCCTGGTGAACTGCCCGTCCTTCTCCTGAAGGTCGCGCGCGGTGACATCATTAAAACAAGTGTAGCCGAGGATGTAATCCTCCATCCGCTCCTTGTCATCCAGAAGGTGGGCGCGCTTCTTGATGACGACGGCCAGCTCGCCTTCATAATCAACCCGCTTGGACATCCTGGGGTAGGCGATGATCTCGTTGGGCCCGATGACAGCCGATGAAGGCTTCAGAAAGAGGAGCGGCTCCGCGGGCAGGGGCTTGCCACGTTCGATAGCATGATCCTTGTAATTCAGCCCGACGCCGACGATCTTGGACGGTTCGACCGGGGAGAGGACGGTGACATTGCTCAGCGGAATTCCCGTCGGCTCAGTCTCCCAGGAGCCGAAGATAGTGCCCCGGACGGAGAAGAGACTGTCCTCTTTGAGAACCCCATAGGAAGTACGGCCGCTGTGCTCAAAACGGTAGATCTTCATGATTTGCCTTCCTTTACGAATTCCGATGCGGTGTCCGACTTGGGACTTTCATTCCCGGTTTTGTCGGCTGCGGAGATAGCATAGTCATATCGGTTCCCTTTTTCAATCGCCCGGTCGGTGTAGGAATTCTCGGCGATCGGCCTCTGCGTGAGAAGCGTAAACTCAGCTTCGCCTTGGGCTTTTCGCCAGACCTTGTAGCCGGCCAGGTCTTTTTCGCTGTTGGCGGCCCAACTCAGAGCGATAAAGTCCCCTCCCCGGACGAGCAGCAGCCCGGAGGGTGTGGCGGGTGCGAAGGTGTCTTTCGGCCGCACTTCGACACTTTCCGAGTCATCGCTTTCGGAGAAGGGCGCGGTCTCATTGATCGAGGCGCGAACAAAATAACGATAATCCTTTTCAAACTCGAATTCTCGGTCGGCATAGAGCAGCTCTTTGACGATCGTCGTATTGATCAGCCGCGGGAGTTCCTCACCCTCAGCCCGGTAAACATTGTAGCCTGCGGGTTTGCGGGCCGAAGGCGGCTCCGCCAACTCGGGCGGCGCCTCCCAATGAAACTCAACGCGATCCTGGAACACGGCCGCGCTGAGCTTTTCGGGCGCGAGGGGAAGCGGACCGGGCTCGATCGAAAGAAGCTCAGAGAAATCGGATTCTTTGCCCTTACTGTCTCTGACTTTGAGGGCAAAGGTCAGTCTTTTCGCCGCCATCTGGCCGGAGCCCAAAGGATAGGCGTAGACAAACTCCGGCAAAGCCTCGGCCCCGGCTTTCTGGGACGGGGAGAGCTCTTCTCTCTTCAGGCTGGTGGAAACCTTGGCCCGGTTCTTAAAGCTTTCCGGGCTGATCTTGGGAAGCGCTCCGGAGTCCGGTTTATCCTCTTCGAGAAGCCAGATCTCAATTTCGGCGATATCTGTGAGCGGGCTTCCGTCAGTGTAGGCGCCTGGGTTCTCCCACTCGAGGAAAATCTTGTTCCCTCTCTGGACGAGAGTCGTCGATTCGGCTTGCTGAGGAGCCCTGGCCAGGGGAAGTTGGAGGGCTCCCTTCTTGCCACAGCCCAACGAAATTAGCAGGGCCCAGGCAAGGACAGCCCCGATCAAAGGTCTGTTCATGGATTAAAGGATAAACCGCCTCAGATCCTGATCCTTAAGGACATCTCTGAGTTGTTTCTGGACGTAGACCTTATCGATCAGGATGTTCTTTTTCTTGATCTGCGGCGCTTCGAAGGATATGTCCTCCATGACTTTTTCCATGACCGTGTGCAGGCGGCGGGCCCCGATATTTTCGGAGTCTTCGTTGACCTTCTCGGCAATCTCGGCGATCTCGTCGATGGCCTCGGGCGTGAATTCCACGCACACGCCCTCGGTCTCTATCAAAGCTTTGTATTGCTTGATGAGCGCGTTTTCGGGTTCGGTCAGAATCCGGATAAAGTCGCCCTTGTTGAGCGGCGTCAGCTCCACCCTGATCGGAAACCGGCCCTGCAGCTCGGGGATGAGGTCAGAAGGCTTGGAAACGTGGAACGCTCCCGCGCCGATGAAGAGAATGTGATCGGTCCTGACCAGGCCAAAACGGGTGTTGACTGTCGTCCCCTCGATGATGGGAAGGAGGTCCCGCTGGACGCCCTCGCGGCTGACCTCGGGGCCGTGCCCCGACTCGCGGCCGGCAATCTTGTCTACCTCGTCGAGGAAAATGATCCCCGAATGCTCGACCCGCTCGACCGCCAGCCGGGCCACTTGATCCATGTCAATCAGCCGCTTCTCCTCTTCTTCCATCAGGTATTCACGGGCCTCGGCAACCTTGAATTTGCGCCTCTTGGATTTGCCCCCGCCCAAGAATCCGGGAATAATCTCCTGGATCTGGATCCCGATCTCCTCTACTCCAGAATTCGAGAAGAGCTCAAAGGGAGGAGTGATCTTTTCCTTGACCTCGATCTCCACCATCCGGTCTTCAAGAAGGCCGTCCCTGAGTTGCTTCCTGAATTTCTCCCTGCTCTCGTTGAAGCGCTGGTAATCCTCTTCGGACAGCGAGTTCTCTCTTTTTTTGAGCGGCGGCAGAAGGATGTCGAGCAGTTTCTCCTCGACGTTGCGGACCGCTTTCTCCCTGATCTCCTCGATCTTTTCCTGCTTGACGACATCGACGGCGATCCGGACCAGATCCCTTATCATCGATTCCACATCGCGCCCCACATAGCCGACTTCGGTAAACTTGCTGGCTTCGATCTTCAGGAAGGGGGAAGAGGTAAGCTTGGCCAGCCGGCGGGAGATCTCGGTCTTGCCGATCCCCGTCGGCCCGATCATCAGAATATTCTTGGGCGCGATCTCGTCGGCCAGCTCGGGGGGAAGTTTGCGCCGGCGGTAGCGGTTGCGGAGAGCGATGGCCACGGCTTTCTTGGCCGCTTTTTGGCCGATGATGAATTTATCGAGCTCGGCTACGATTTCCTGAGGCGTGAGCTCGGTCTCTTTCGGTTCTGGAAAGGATTTTGCAGAACCCTGGGGAAGGAGGATGGCCATGGATCAAAGCTCCTCGACAGTGATTTGCTCGTTGGTGTACACGCAGATTCCGGCCGTGATCCGCATGGCCTCAAGCGCGATTTCCTTGGCGGACAGCTGAGTGTGCTTGATCAAGGCCCTGGCCGCAGCCAGGGCATAGGGGCCGCCGCTGCCGATGGCAATGATCCCGTCGTCCGGCTCAACCACGTCACCCGTGCCTGAGATGAGGAAGGTCGAGGTCTTGTCGGCGACGATCATCAAGGCCTCCAGCCGGCGGAGGGCCTTGTCCAGGCGCCAGTCCTTGGCCAGCTCGATCGCCGCCCGAGATAAATTCCCCCGGTATTCCTCGAGTTTGGCCTCAAACCTCGAAAAAAGAGCGAAAGAATCCGACGTCGCCCCGGCAAATCCCGCCAGAACATTGCCTTTATGAAGCCGCCTGGTTTTTTGAGCCGTCTGTTTCAAGATGGTCTGGCCCATCGTCACCTGGCCGTCCCCGGCCATGGCCAGCTGGCCGTTGTGGCGGACACAGATGATCGTCGTTGAATGATTCATGAACGCACCTATCTTAGGAATTATGATAACGGATGGAAGCCAATAAGTAAAGCGGACGGAGGCAATACAAAAGCCTTTTCATCTTCGATTCTTCATACTAAAATAGGCTCAGCCTTGATTTTGGGAGACCACCGTGATGAGAGATGATCCCATCTGCGAAGCCAAGCCACAAATCAACCTTCCTCTGGATGACTGCTTCCGGCCATTGGCGCTCTGGAATCGGAATTTCTCCAGCGCCGTCGAGGCAACGAAGAGCGAGGTTCCGCTCGTCGTGGCCGTCGAGCGCGGCGATGGCTCTCGCTCAAAATTCCTGACCTGCGTGTTCCCGGGCGAACACCGCTCGGCCGCCCAAAACCTCCTCTTCGCTGACCGGCTGGTCAAGATGCTCCTCTGGACGCGAGGCGGACACAAGGTCTACGTGGGTGGCCCGGCGAATATCGGAGAGTTCATAAAGAGAGTTTATTCCCCGACGGGCGCCCGTTCCTTTGATTGGAACTTTATGGGAAGGACGGTTTATGAAAAACCCTTCCGGGTCATCCTCACCACGGCCGACAAGGTCCCTCCGGCCAAAGAAAAGAGCGTCGCCCTGGGCCGTCACCTCGAGGGCTGCCGGATCGGGTTTGACCTCGGCGGGAGCGACCGCAAGGTGAGCGGGGTCGTCGACGGCGAACCCGTGTTCAGCGAGGAAGTCTCCTGGGAGCCCGGAAAACAAAAAGACACTCGTTACCATTACCACGAGATCATGTCCGGCCTTCACCGGGCCGCGGCCCGGATGCCCCGGGTCGACGCCATCGGCGGAAGCTCCGCGGGCGTCATCATCAACAACCGGGTGATGGCGGCCTCGCTGTTTCGCGGCGTCCCCCCTAGGCTCTACAAGAAACAGGCCGCCTCTATTTTCGAGAAAATAAAAGAAGCTTGGGACGTCCCCTTCGAGGTCGCTAACGACGGAGAAATAACGGCCCTGGCCGCCTCGATGTCTCTCAACGTGAATTCCGTGCTCGGGGTCGCACTCGGGTCAAGCCAGGCCGGAGGGTATGTGAACTCGGAGGGGCATATCACAAATTGGTTGAACGAGCTCGCCTTTGCTCCGGTGGATCTCAACCCCCGGGCCCCGATCGACGAGTGGTCTGGTGACGGCGGCTGTGGTGTCCAGTATTTTTCCCAGGTCGCGGTTGTCCGGCTTGCCGACAAGGCGGGGATCGAGCTCTCTCCTTCCCTCGCCCCGGCCGAGAAGCTCAGATCGATCCAGGAGCTTTTGGCGAAAGGGGATGAGCGGGCGAACAAAATCTTTGAGACGATCGGCGCCTATCTGGGTTACGGGATCGCCCATTATGCGGATTTCTATGACCTCCGCCATGTCCTGATCCTGGGCCGGGTGACATCGGGCGAGGGAGGTCCGATCATCCTGGACCGGGCGCGGGAGGTTCTGGCCGCCGAATTTCCCGAGCTCTCCCGGCGGATAAAGCTCCACCTCCCCGACGAGAACAACCGAAGGGTTGGCCAATCCATCGCCGCGGCCAGCCTGCCCCAGATCAGGAGAGGGAAAGGAAAATGAGATGAAGCTCAATAATAGCACCTCCGAGATATTTGTTCCCGACAAGAAGCCGGTCGGGGAAGCACTCGAGCCGGATCACCCACATCGGGGTTGGTTCTCATCAGGATGACCTTGAGATCATGGCCTATGACGGGATCCTCAAGTGCTTCGGGACCGATAAAAACTGGTTTCTGGGAGTGACGGTCACGAACGGCGCGGGGAGCCCGCGCGACGGACTGTACGGCCACTACACCGATGAGGACATGCAGAAGGTGAGGCGCGCTGAACAGAAAAAGGCGGCCGTGGTCGGTGAATATGGAGCCGTGGCTTTTTTGGATTACTCGAGCGCCGCGGCCAAAGACCCCAAGAACGGCGGGGTTCTGAAAGACCTCAAGGCTCTCTTTGAGGCGGCAAAGCCGGAGGTGGTCTACACCCATAACTTGGCCGACAGGCACGATACCCACGTGGCCGTGGCCCTTAAGACGATCCACGCCCTGAGGGAGCTGTCCCCCGCCCTCAAGCCGGGGCAGGTCTTCGGCTGTGAAGTCTGGCGGGACTTCGATTGGATGACTGACAAAGATAAAATCGCCTTGGACGTCTCGGCCCACGAAAACCTGGCCGCTGCGCTTCTTGGCGTTTACGACTCCCAGATTGCGGGAGGCAAACGCTACGACATTGCCACCCTGGGGAGGCGCCGGGCCAATGCGACCTACCATGCTTCCCATGGAGTCGACACCACGACCTACCTGATCTACGCCATGGACTTGACCCCGCTCATCCGCGATCCGCGATTGAGCATCAAGGGCTACGTCCGGGACTACATCGAGAGGTTCTCCGACGAAGTGACCGAGAGAATCGAGAAGCTCGGCTATTGACCTCGCTGGGGAACGTCCCCGGATAATTATTGCGAGATAGACAGAACAGCCCAGATGACGAGACGGTCGAAAATATTTCTTGACAAATGATACTAACTAAGTATCATTATAGGTGTGGATCGGATAAGATAGAACCTTTAGTGAGGTAAACGAAAGAGGGCCCGTTCAATCATGAAGATCATCACTCGCGACACAGACTATGCGATCAGGGCGCTCGCCTTCCTAGCCAAAAAAGAAGACCGAACCATCTCCGTTTCCGAGCTCGTCCGGGTCCTGCGTATCCCCCGCCCCTTCCTCAGAAAGATCATGCAGATCCTGAATAAGAAAGGAGTGCTCTTGTCGCAGAGGGGGATCGGAGGCGGCTTCAAGCTGGCGGCCTCCCCGAAGAAGATTTTTATCATGGATATTCTCCAGATCTTCCAGGGGACCCCGTCTCTGGCCGAGTGTCTTTTTAAAAAAACGCTCTGCCCCGACCGGCCGTTCTGTCCCCTCCGGAAGAAGATCGATTCTCTGGAGAATTATGTTTTTTCAGAACTCAAAAAAACGACCATCGCCGGCCTGGTCCGCCAAGGAGGGAAATCATGGCCAAGAGAAAAATCATAAAGATCGACGAAGATCTCTGCAACGGCTGCGGGCTCTGCATCCCCAACTGTCCCGAGGGCGCGATGCAGATGATCGATGACAAAGCCAGGCTGATCAGTGATCTCTTCTGCGATGGACTGGGGGCTTGTATCGGCCATTGCCCTCAGGGCGCCATCACGATCGAGGAGCGAGAGGCCGAGGAGTACGATGAAAAGAGAGTCATGGAGAACATCGTCAAACAGGGCCCGAATGTGATCAAGGCCCATCTCGAACACCTGCGCGGCCACGGCCAGAAGGACCTGCTGGGGCAGGCTCTGGAATTCTTGAAGTCAAAGAAGATCCCTGTGCCTCTTGAGAAAAAGAATGAATCGGCGAAGGCATTTTCCGCCTGTCCCGGATCGCGAGTCCAGGATTTCCGTGACGAAAACCCGGCTTCCCCTCGGAGCAAGGCGGCTGTACCTTCAAGGTCCGAGCTCAGACAATGGCCCGTTCAGATTATGCTCGTCCCGCCTTTCGCACCCTACCTCGACAACTCCGACCTTCTCATCGCCGCCGACTGTGTCCCTTTCGCGTACGCCAACTTCCATGAAGAGTTCTTGCGCGGCAGAACGCTCCTCGTGGGTTGCCCCAAGCTCGATGACATCGATGTCTACAAGGAGAAATTCGTTCAGATCTTCAAGAACAATCATATCAAATCTGTGACCTACGCAGCCATGGAGGTCCCCTGCTGCTTCGGCATGGTCGGCCTCATCCAGGAAGCGATCCGCGCCTCGGCCAAGGACATTCCCTTTCACCAAGCGGTCATCAGCGTCGGCGGGCAGAGGATCAAATGACGCTCAAATGCCCCGGCCAGGACTCCCGGAACCTCAAGATCGATCTCATCCGCTGTCCCAAGTGCGGCTATGAAGTCGAAATCTTTTCCGACGAGCAGAGGGCTAAGTGTCCCAATTGCAAAAGGACCGTCAGCCGGGAGAAACTGCCTTCCTGCGTAGATTGGTGCAAGGCCGCCCGCGCTTGTGTCGGCGAAGAACGCTGGAATCGACTCAAGAAGAAATAACCAAGAGATCTATTTAAGGAAGGGCAGGGCCCCGCGACGGCGCTCCCCCATCCTCGGCAAAATTAAGGCAACCAATTTTGCCTCCGGGTGGGGGGCCCCCACGCCTGCTCCCCGTCCTTCCTCGGCATGAAACCGTCTGAAGCCGAGCATAGTCTTGACCTCTTACTACTTACTCCTCACCCCTCACTTTTGAGGGTTTTTAGATCTTGAGCACGATCTTCGCCCTGGTCATCGCCCAGGTGATGAGGAGAATCAGGGCGGTCATGGCCACAGCATTGAGAATGCCCGCTGGGCCCCCGCGGTCCCAGAGCGGCCAGACTGCTCGCCGGAGGTTGATTTTGAGAAAGAACGACCCGAACCCGATCAGAGAATCGACGATCGCGGGAAGGATGTAAGCCAGGAGGGGGTTAACCCCGATCGGCTTTAAAAAAGACGCCCAGCGCCGCAATCTGAGCACATCCATCAGCCCATAGAAAATCAGAAACACCAGGCAGCATATCCCGGAGGTCACGAGGGCATAGGACTCTGTGCCTCGAATCTTGGAAAATCCATGGAGGGGTCGGAAAAGATAACCGGACAAAACCAATCCCGCTCCGAGCAGTCCCATATAAAAAATACGGTTCTTCCCTTTCATCCCTTGGGAGCCTGGAGTAAAAAGAGTTCCAACCAGAATCCCGGAGACGACGATCGTCCCGTGGCACCCGATGATGACACCCAGATTGAAAATCTCCTTGCCGGGCCCCAGCAAACCAAAAAAACCATGGCGCCAAACGATAGAGAAGGCGACCAAGACACCTATCGCGAGCAAAAGGAACGGCCGGCTGTCTTTTGTCAGGAGGTAGAGAAGACTGCCCAAGATGTAGACCCAGCCGATCAAACCCAAAATGCCCCACCAGGGAATCTGCAGCCAGCTGATCCCGCCTCCTGCCGTTTGAGTTCTGAGAACAAGAATAAGAGCGGCAAGCAGCAGAGCGGCCGCGGCCCTGATGCTGAGATAAAAGTTTTGCCGGAGGCGCCTTTTCGTCTTAGGGTAGATATTCCAGAGAGCGATGACCGCAAGATAGGCCAGGAAATACCATAATTCTTTGCTCATCCCAGTGGCCGCGGCCGAGAAGCGCCCCTCGTTGACCATGATAACTCCCAAGAAGATGAGGGCGCCGCCGCGAATACAGATGCGCTTCAAAATCTGAAGGAGCGAATCTCCCTGGTCGATCCTCTTCCGGAGTGACAAGGGAATCGCCACTCCGACGATGAAAAGGAACCCTGGGAAAACGATGTCGGCGAGCGTGTAGGCATCCATTTCGGGCCGGGCGTGGCGGAAAAGGAAAGGGATCGCTGCCATTCCGGCCACATAATTCACAAAGGTCATGGTCAGAATATCGAACCCTCGGAAGGCATCAAGACAGGCCAGGCGGTCGGATTCTAGACTCATTTTTTGCGACTTTTCAGTGCATTATACATCAAACCGGGGGCAGGCAAGGTGAAGGATTTGCAAGCTTCCTTACCATGGACGTTGGAGGATTCAGTCTAGTTGGCTTGCAGGCACGCTATATTTGGAAGCCTATCTTTTTCTATGACAATTCAAGGCGGCTGAATTCAGCACTCCGATCGGCAACGCGGCTCAGGATGGTTGTCTCGAAGGCACGCTGCATTTTCCCCAGCGTGGAAAAACAACCACCCTTCGCCGCACGGGATGTGGCAGGACGCAGGGGGAGTCCCGGAGAAAGCCGCCGCAGCGCAGCGGGCAAGGTTTCTTGAGCGAAGCGAGAGAAGAGCGGAGCGAGGACCCGGAGCGGATTTTCCTCGCTGGGGAAAAGCCGCGTCTTTCGGAGGGACTTACCCGAGTCCTGCCGAGAAGAGTTGTGAGGGGAGGGCGAGGGAGCGAGACAATTCCGGTTCTTCTCCCTCCCGACATCGCTAACGCTGTTTTTAAAGGCCTTTTATGGCGGAAAGAAGACGCCTTCCCTTGTTTTCTCCACTTGCATTATCGGCAGCCGTTGGTTAAACTGATTTTTCTTTTTCCCTCTGAATTGCTGAAGGAGGCGGATATGAATACGACCGAAAAATATAGGAAATACGTCACCACCAGCATGGTTGAGAAGGTTCAGCCGGTGGTCGTCGAACGCGCCAGCGGGGCCGAAATCCAGGACAGCGGCGGCAAGACTTATATCGATTGCTTCTCGGGGATTTCCGTGGTCAATGCCGGACACGGCAACCCGAAGGTCATCGAGGCCGCCAAGGCCCAGATCGATAAGTTGGTCCACTGCGCTTCCTATATTTATTACTCGAAACCCACGGCAGACCTGGCTGAGAAACTGGCCGCGATAACGCCGGGGAGGCTCCAGAAGACCTTCTTCGGAAATAGCGGCGCCGAAGCTATAGAAGGTTCTCTTCGCCTGGCTAAACAGTTCACGGGCAAAAGCGAATTCATCGCCCTCCAGGCCTCCTTTCATGGACGCACCTATGCGACTCTGAGCGTCACCGGCAACAGCGCCCGGAAACGCCGGAGCGGTCCGTACATGCCCGGCTGCACGTTCCTCCCGGCGCCCTATTGCTTCCGCTGCTTCTATGAACTCCAATATCCCGCTTGCCGCCTCAGGTGCGCCCGGGCCCTGGAGGAGATCATCAGGTTCAACACAGGCGACCACATCGCTGCTTTCATCGCCGAACCGATTCTCGGCGAAGGAGGGATCATCACTCCACCCGACGAATTCTTCCTGGAGGTTGAAAAAATCCTGAGAAAACACGACATCCCTTTCATCGATGATGAAGTCCAGACAGGATTCGCCCGGACCGGCAAGATGTTCGCGATCGAGCACTACGGTGTGGAGCCCGACATCATGGCCGTGGCCAAGGCCATAGCTGACGGCTTCCCATTGAGCGGTTTTATCGCCCGCAAGGAGATTGCCGATTCATTTCGACCCGGGGACCACCTTACGACATTCGGCGGGAATCCTGTCTCCTGTGCCGCGGGGCTGGCCAATATCGAATTCCTGGAAGAGCAAAATCTGGCGGCGGCCGCGGCCGAAAAAGGGAATCTTTTGAAGTCCCTTCTCGAGCCGCTCCGGCTCAGATATCCCCTGATCGCCGAGATTCGGGGGAAAGGGCTGATGCTCGGCATCGAGCTCGTTCGCGACGGGCAGAAAACTCCGGCCGCTCAAGAGACCGTCCAGCTCAGGGATTTTTGTTGCGCCGATGGGGTCCTCATCGGCTCCGGGGGAGTCTACGGGAACGTTCTCCGTTTCCAGCCTCCGCTGGTTATTTCGGAGGGCCAGCTGCGAGAGAGTGCATCTGCCCTCGACGCCGCTTTTCAGAAATTGTATTCCGGTCGGTAGCCCACTCGAGGAGGCCCAAGTGCGCCTGGTCAAGAACTATGTCAACGGTCGGTGGATCGAGCCCGAAACCCAAGAATCCGGCGATGTGTTCTCTCCCGGCACCGGGGAGAAGATCGCCGAAGTCCCCTTTTCGACCCCCGCCGAAGTGGGTCGGGCCGTTCGCTCCGCCAAAGAAGCCTATTGGGACTGGAGGACGACGCCTCCCCTGACCCGGGCGAGATATCTCTTCAAACTCAAAAACCTGTTTGAAGAAGCCTTCGAGGACATCGTTCGAACCCTGGTCACTGAAGAGGGCAAAACGCTTGACGAAGCCCGAGGCGAGGTGCGCCGGATGATCGAAAATGTCGAGCACGCCACGGCCGTCACGACCCTTCTCGCCGGATACAACCTCGAGGACATATCCCAGGGCGTCGATTGCACCGCCGAACGACAGCCGATGGGAGTCTTTGCCTGCGTGGCTCCATTCAATTTCCCGGCGATGGTCCCCTGGTGGTTCCTGCCTTACGCGGTTGTCTGCGGAAATACTTATATCGTCAAGCCCTCGGAGCTCGTGCCGCTGACCCAGACCCGGATTTTCGAGGCCGTTGATGGCTGCGGTTTTCCGGAGGGAGTCGTCAATTTGGTCCACGGCGCAAGAGAGACTGTCTCTTCCCTTCTCACCCACCCCGACGTCGAAGGAATTTCCTTCGTCGGGCAGACGTCCACGGCACGTTACATCTATAAGACTTGCGGGGAGATGGGAAAACGGGCCCAATCGTTCGGCGGGGCCAAGAATTTCGTTCTGGTGATGCCGGACGCTGACATCGACCGGGCCATCCCTTCGCTCGTGACCTCTTTCTTCGGCTGCGCCGGCGAGCGCTGCCTCTCCGGCTCGGTCCTCGTCGCCGTGGGAGATGTCTACGAGAGATTGAAAGAAAGATTTGTCCCCGCCGTCACGTCTCTCAAGGTCGGGAATCCACTCGAAGAGGGAACGCAGATGGGGCCGGTCATTTCCCTGAGCCACCGGGAAAAAATCCTACATTTCATCGAAAAGGGAATCCAGGAGGGGGCCAAACTTATCCTTGACGGACGGGCGATCAAGGTCGATGGGTGCCCGAACGGCTTCTACCTCGGCCCGACGATTTTCGATGAGGTCCAACCCGGCATGTCGATCGCCCGGGAGGAGATCTTCGGCCCCGTGGTCTCTCTCCTCCGCGTCAAAGACCTCGATCAGGGTTTAGCCTTGATCAAGGACTGCGAATACGGAAACGCGGCCTGCCTTTACACCTCGAGCGGAAAAACAGCACGGGAGTTCAAATACCGGGCCGAGGCCTCGATGCTCGGCATCAACATCGGCATCGCGGCGCCCATGGCCTTCTTTCCCTTTGGCGGGAGCAAGTGTTCGTTTTTCGGAGACATCAAAGGACACGGACGGGAGGTCATCCAGTTCTTCACCGACACGAAGGTCGTCATCCAGCGCTGGCTTTGATCAGCCGGCCGAAAGGCGGAAACCCAGATGAACCTCAACACTTTTGGAGCGGTGATGAGTTTCGCCGCGGACATTTTCCGTCGGTGTTCAGATTTCTATCGGACGGCTGCGTCAAAGGCGCGTGATCCCAAACTCAGAGAGACTCTGCAAGGCCTGCAGAAAGAGGCTGAGAAACATGAGTCCCTGATGGAGCAGATCCGCCGCGAGAACGTGACTGAGATGATCCTCGAGCCGGTCAGCGGACTCGAGGCCGAAGACTATCGCACCATCGCGCAGCTCCGGGAGAATGCAATGGACGCGGATTTCCTCCAGGCGGCCGTCGATCTTGAAACCGGCCAGCAGAAATTCTTTGCTCAGGCGTCAGCAAAGGTCTGCCTGCCTGAAGCCGCCCGGGCTTTCCGCAAGATCTCAGATAAAAAGAAAACGAACCTTGATTGCCTCCTCTCCTTGAAGATCGGCTGATCGGGCTTCTTCTTTTCATGGATCACCCAAGGCGGACTCCATTGGGGACCTCCCTCTCGGGCATCGCCAGGGCTGGTTTGATTCCATCCTCATACCCGATGTCCAGGATCATGCCTTCGGAGAGAAGGCCCATCATTTTTCTGGGTTCAAGGTTGACGACAAAGAGGGACTGTTTTCCTTCAATATCTTTGGGGTTTTCGCGCTCGCCTTTCATCCCGGCCAAGACGCTTCTCTTGTGATCGCCGAAATCGACCCTTAGCAGGAGGAGTTTGTTGGATCCCGGGACATCCTCAACGCTTTCGATCGTTCCCACCCGGATATCGACTTTTTTGAATACCTCGGGCGTGATCGGCGGCTTGATCGGCGCGATTTTAATGCTTTCCATCGTATTTCTCCTTCAGCCCGAAGCTTATCAAAAACAGAATTCTCTTTCTAGGACAAAATGATTTACTCTGCTTGGATGAGATTGACCCGACGACAAGAGAGACGGATGCGGTTGACACGATATTTTAGCCGTGCTAAAAGTTAGTCCTGGATGCGCAGCCCGTTCAAAAGAAAAGGAGAGCGATCAAGGAAGCGGAGATGGCCAAGCTGACCCTGGTGGTGATGGCGGCCGGCATCGGCAGCCGATACGGCGGCCTCAAGCAGGTCGACCCGGTCGGACCAAAAGGGGAGATCGTCATTGACTACTCGATCTATGACGCCCTGCTGTCGGGCTTTGACAAAATTGTCTTTATCATCCGCAGAGACATGGAGTATATCTTCCGCGAGAAGATCGGGAAGAATATCGAAGCCAAGGCCGAAACCTCCTATATTTTTCAAACCTTGGAGGACCATCTGCCGCCGGGCTTTCGCCCGCCTCCCGAACGGAAGAAGCCCTGGGGAACGGGGCAGGCAATCCTCTGCTGCCGGGAGGTTGTCTCGACTCCCTTCGTCGCCCTCAACGCCGATGATTTCTACGGCCGCACCGCCTTTCAGGCCCTGGCGAGATACCTGCGGCAGGCCAAAGACCGTGAAGGTCAGGCTGATTATTGCATGATCGGCTACCGACTCCGCAACACTCTTTCGGAACACGGCCACGTCGCCAGGGGGATCTGCGAGGCGACGGATGACGGTTATCTCGCGGACGTCCGCGAACGCACCCATATCGAGAAATTTCCGGACGGCATCAAATTCGTGGACACAACCAGAGGCTGGCACAGGCTTTCCCCGGAGAGCCTGGTCTCGATGAACATCTGGGGTTTCACTCTGAGTATTTTTGGCGAGCTCGAGGTCCGCTTCCCTCGGTTTCTCGAGGAATGCGCCGACCGCATCGCCACAGCCGAATTTTACATCCCCGAAGTCGTGGGGAGCCTCGTCCGGGAAAGAAGGGCCAGGGTGAAGATCCTCCCGACCAAAGAAAGATGGTTCGGGGTCACCTATCCCCAGGATCGTCCCTGGGTGGCGGCCTCAGTGCAAAGACTCATCAAAAAGGGACTCTACCCTGCCCCGCTGTGGAGAGAATGAAGGCAGCGCTGGATGAATTCAGTCAGACCGCTCGACCTCCGGGAGATCACAAAATACTTCCGCCTCCAGGGTGAATTCCTCCGGGCTTCGCCTGTCCGGGCCGGGCATATCAACGATACGTATGCCAGCTGCTTTCTGAGCGATTGCGGCGTTATCCGTTATATCCATCAGAGAATCAACCACGAGGTCTTCAAAGCGCCGGAGAAGCTGATGGAGAACATCGAGCGGGTGACTCGATACGCCCGGGAACGGATTCTGGAAGCGGGAGGAGACGCCCAGCGCGAGACCTTGAACCTCGTTCCCACGTTCGAGGACGCCGGTTACTGCAGGACTCCCGAAGGCGACTACTGGCGGTCTTATGTTTTCATCGAGGGCGCCAAAACTTACGATCGGGCGGAGAATCTCGATCACGTTTACAGCGCCGCCAAGGCGTTCGGGAAATTTCAGAAATTGCTGAACGGCCTGCCGGGAGAGAGGCTTCACGAGACGATTCCCTTCTTCCATCACACCCGCAGACGTTTCGACGCGTTCTGCCAAGCTTGCGGGGCAGACTCCAGAAACAGGGCCGGCTCAGTCCGGGCCGAGATCGATTTTGTTTTGAGGAGGGAGGCTGAAACCCCTGTCATCGTCGACCTCCTCGAACAGGGAAAAATCCCGGAACGCGTCACCCACAACGATACCAAGTTAAACAACGTCATGATCGACCTCAAGACGGGCGAGGGCGTCTGCGTTATCGACCTCGACACGGTCATGCCGGGCTCGGCACTCTATGACTTCGGAGACTCAGTCCGTATCGGAGCGAGCACCGCGGCTGAAGACGAACTCGACTTAAACAAGGTAGGCTTGGACCTGGAGCGATTTGATTGCCTGGCACGCGGTTACCTCGACGCCGTCAGGGAAATCCTGACGCCGGCCGAGATCAATCTGATGGCTTTCTCCGCCAAACTCATGACTTTCGAATGCGGGGTCAGGTTCTTAACCGATCACCTGAACGGAGACACTTATTTCAAGATCCACCGGGAAAATCACAATCTGGATCGCTGCCGGACCCAGTTCAAGATGGTGGCTGAAATGGAGCGGCTGACGGACCGGATGAACAGGATTATCGAAGGCTGCCGATGAACCTTCTCTTCGTCTGTTACGGAAATATCTGCCGGAGCCCGATGGCTGAAGGCCTGGCGAAAAAGCTGCTCGGACCCGAAGCCCGCGTGGAAAGCGCCGGACTCGCGGCCATGGCCGGCCGGGTCAGCGAAGAGTCCGTCCTGGCCATGAAAGCACTTTTTGAAATCGACATTTCCGGACATCGGCCCAGGTCGGTGTCCGATGTCGCCTTAGACGGATTCGATTTCATTATCGCCATTGATTCTTCCATCTACTCCCGCCTGAAGGAGATGGGGCGGGTTCCCCAAGAAAAACTCTGCCGCTGGGATATAGACGACCCTTTTGGTCAGGGTCTGGCGGCATATCTTGAGGCCGCCCAGAAGATCCAGGAACGTCTCCGGCAATTTCTTCATAGCCAGGGCATCAAATAATCAACGGCGGTTATGAAGCCGGGAGCGAGTCTCAGCTCGGCTGGGTCAACGCTTTCCCACGGCTCTGAGCTTCGATTCGATGGATGCCTCTCGATCGAGCCGATGGTCCACTCGGAGGTCGATGTGGATTCTCTTGGCTCCCATTTTGACGATCGCCCGGTGTGCATCCTCGATCACTCTGAACAGGGATGCCAGGTCCGGAGATTCGATGGTCGTGGACATCCCGCCCGTTTCAGTTTTCAGGCCTGACTTCTCTATGGCTTTGATGGCTTCCTTCACGAATCGGCTGACCGAAATGCCCTCGCTGGTCGGAAAGATGGCGAGTTCGGCGAGAATCATGGTTCCCTCCTTCAGATTAATCGCGTCCCAGCCACTTCTTCAAACGCCTGATACCTTCGGCCAGGGTCTCGTCTTTTTTGCAAAAACAAAAGCGCACAAGATGGCGGCCCTGAGAGCGATTGTTCCAGAAAACTGAGCATGGGACGGCGGCGACGCCTGCCTTCTTGGGAAGCATCATGCAGAAGTCAAAGTCGTCCTCGAAGCCGAGAGGTCTTATATCGACAATGACATAATAAGTCCCCTCCGGCCGAAAAACTTTGAACCCCAATTCAGCCAGTGAGTCACAGAGCCAAGCGCGTTTCCTCGTATAGTCAGCCAGAAGTTGCTCATAATAGCTGTCCGGCAGGTTGATGCCGAAGGCGGCCGCTTCCTGAAGGGGAGGCTGACCGCAGAAGGTGATGAACTGATGACTCATCCGGACGGCCCGGGTGAGCTCGGGCGCGGCCACCACATAGCCTTGCTTCCATCCGGTCATGGACAGAGTCTTTGCGGTTGAAGAGATGACGTAGGCTCGCTCTCTGAGCCCCGAAACGGTGAGAAGGCTGATATGTTTCCGGCGGTCATAGACAAGATGTTCGTAAACTTCGTCGCTCACGGCCAAAACGTCGTGCTTTATGCACCCTGCGGCAATTGCATCCAGGTCTTCTCGACTGAAGACTCTTCCGCAGGGATTCATCGGGGTGTTGATGAGGATGGCTTTCGTTCTCGAGCTGAAGGCTGCGGCCAGCTCCGCCTTGGGAAGGCTGAAGTCCCGCGGATCCAAAGAAACATACCGGATGTTGGCCCGGGCCAGAGAAGCTAGAGGAGCATAGATATCATACGCCGGCTCGATGATGATAATTTCATCGCCCGGTTCGAGTATGCCCAGGAGCGTGGCGCAAAGCCCCTCTGTCGCGCCCGAAGTCACGGTGACCTCGTTCTCGGAGTCAACATCAAGACCGTAGAAGCGCTCCATTTTCCGGGCAACTGCCTGGCGGAGGGCCGGAATCCCGGCGCTCGGAGCATACTGGTTGGGGCCGCGCATGATGGCTTCCGCGGCCTTTGCCCTGACGGACTCGGGACCGTCGAAATCCGGAAATCCTTGGGAAAGGTTAACAGCTCCGCAGCAAATTGCCAGGTTGGTCATCTCGGTGAAGATTGTGGTGCCATAGGGCCGGAGGGCTTCGACCACGACTTCCCTTTTGTTCATGGAAGGATATTAGATGACGAGGAGACCGGAAGTCAAGATCCGGGCGAGTTAGTCCCCGGCGTGGAGCTTTATCTGTAATGTTTCGGCCGGTCCGGCAACTAACTGAGGTTATACGAATACCAAAGGAGTGAACATGAGAGTCTTAAGACGGTGGGTCATCATGCCGGCCGCCCTGGCATTGTTCTGGGCCTGGATTGTTTTCGCCGGAGCGCCCGGAAAGGAGGGGGTCCGCTGGTATGAGCTGACGATGGCCTCTCAGAAGGTAGGTTATTTGAAATTCGAAACGGCAATGCTGTCCAGTGCCGGCCGGTCGCTCGTTAAGACGCCCCAGGAGTCGCGAATGGTCCTCAACCGGATGGAGAGCAGAGTCGAATTGCGTGTCGGGGTCGTTTATGAAGAAGACGGGGACGGACGGCTCCTCCGGTTCCGGGCCGAGACGGCCGCGTCGAACCGGACGATGGAGACCAAGGGCGAGGTGGCGGAAGGCACGATTATCTTAACGACACGGGTCGGGGAAAGCGTCCAAACCCAAAAGATACCCGCGGATAGCCCCTTGGTCGGCCCTTCGGGCATCCGAACCGCAACGACGCCGCTCTGGGAAGGAAGCACGGCCAGCGTCCGGTTCGCCATGTTCTCTGTCGAATTCAGCCGCGTGCACCACGTTACGCGGACGGCAGAGTTGAGGGAGAACCTCGAGACCGGCACCGGCACAATCCCCTGTCTGCGCCTCAAAGAAACCTGCGCCGAAATGCCCATCGCACGCATTCTTTGGGTCGATCGGGACGGATTCGAGGTAAAAACCTCCGACCCATCGCCTTTCGGAGAGTTGCAGAGCCTTCTTTCGACGGAGGCGGCTTCCGACCTCGCCTCCTCGGGCCGGATCCCCGAGGAGCAGTACCAGAACACCATCATCCGGTCGAATGTTCGTGTCGGGCAGGCCCGCCTGATCGAGTCGATGATTCTTAAGCTCAAACACCGACGCCCTGAGCTCGGGTGGCCGGCCTTTGATGGCCCAGGACAAAAGGTCCTTGAGCGGACCCACCAATCAATCGTCCTCAAGATTGATCGGGGCGATGCGTCGATGGAGCGGGCGCCGGGACCACCACTCAAGGAAGATCTCGCTCCGAACGCTTATTTCGACTCCGAAGACCCCGCCGTTCGCGACGCGGTCAGAGAAGCGATAGGCGAAGAGCGGGACGTCCTGCGCAAAGCTCTTCGGCTCAAGCGCTGGGTGAGCGAGCACATGGCCTTCGACCTGGGCATCGCTTTCGCGCCTTCGCGGGAGCTCGTTCGCGACCGCCGCGGAACCTGTGTGGGTTACGCCGGCCTTCTGGCCACGATGGCCCGGGCCGCTCAACTTCCAGCCCGAATGCTCATGGGTTATGTCTACATTGATGGAATTTGGGGAGGGCATGCCTGGGTGGAGATGTTTCTCAACGGCCGATGGCGTCCGTTTGATGCGGCCGTGATTGGTCCCGGACTGTCCGATGCAGCGCGTTTCGCGTTCGCAAGCTCAAACTTAAATGCGGGTCCGGCCGACCTCCTGATAGGTGGGCAGCAGCTGTTCGGGAACGTTGACGTCGAGATCATGGACTACCGGCTCGGAGGCACGACCGTGAGCGTTCCGTTGGGTCGGCTGCCGTATGAGGTGTCGGAAAATGCTTATATCAACCCCGGCCTGGGGATGAAGGTCGTTAAGCCGCGAAACTTCACGTTCACGGATTTTGACAAAGTTTGGCCCGACCCCACTCTCCTCCGGATGACCGGACCTGAGGGCCAGAAGGTCTCCATCTTGCAGAAGGCCTGGCGGCCCGGACAGACGTCGGCATCGTTGGCCCGGTTTCTCGTCGATGATATAATCTCAGAAGGAAGCGCGAACGAGGTCATGATCTTAAACCGGCTTGCCTGTTTGAAGAGCGCCGTGGGACGCGCAGCCGCGGCGGTCGTCGATGGGACTGACGCGTGGGTGGTTCTTGTCGAAGGACAAAACGGCGCGGAACTTTTGCATCAGGTTCTATCTTCCCTGACCCTCGGCCCCGCCAGGGCTTTTCCCGAGGACGATTAGAGGACGATGGAAGAGCGGGAAGACGTTCGGACTCGGTTTATGGAGGACGTCTTCCGGCATCAGGGGATCATCCATAAGATTGCCCGCCTTTATTTTGACGACCCCACGGAACGGGAGGACGTTTTCCAGGATATCCTGCTCAACGCCTGGAGATCCTATGATTCGTTTGCGGGTGAGTCCTCATTTTCGACCTGGCTTTATAAGGTCGCATTGAACACGGCGCTCTTTCGGCTGAGGACCCGCCGGGCGGCCCGTCGGAAGCTTGATATGCTTCCCGAAGCCCGCGCTTCTATCTTGGGCACTGCGGCGCGCGATGATGCCGTCCTCGGTTTGCGCCGCGCCATAGGGGTGCTTGGCGACCTCGAGAAATCGGTCATCCTGCTCCACCTCGAAGGAAAGAGCTACCGAGAGATCGCCGAAATCACGGGCAGCACCGAAGGCCACGTCGGCGTCAAGCTCAATCGCATCAAACAAAAGCTGAAGACCCGGTTGGCCCCCCAGGAGAAAAACGATGGAGATTAAAGATATCAAGAATGCCATGGAATCGGAAGACACAGCCGGCAACGGCAATCGGAGTATCGACGAGCTTGATCGAATGCTCAGGGCGCGGGCCCGCCTCTTCCGGCGCGGCACGGTCCGGCGGTTCGTTTTTGAGCTCGCCGGTGCGGGACTGATCTATCTTTTCGTTCTCGGCCTCGTCATCCTGTCGGGCCGTCCCCTGGCCTCTTTCCATGTGAAGCTGCTTGTTATTTCAGTCGCTGGACTCGTAGTTCTCGCGGCAGCGTTCGGGCGTTTTTTTGTTCTTACCAAGGCCGAGATCATGGGGCTTCCGGCGCGCGAGCACCTCGATCGCATTCTGCGCCGCCAGAAACGGCTTATGAGATTTTACAGCGTCTGGGTCTATGCATTTTCTTTGATCTTCGCAGTTGTTTTTTGGGGCGATCACTCCTTTCGAGCCCTTTCGCCAGCCTGGAAGGTTGGCACGACGGTTTATCTTTTAGCCGTCATCCTGATGACAAAACCATATCTTCATCTGATATATGGGCGGCAGATACGTGCCCTCGAAGAGCAGCTCCGGAACTGGGATATCGAATAAGAGATCAGAACTGGACCTGACCCCAACTTTTTTCGTAAAATAAGAGCCAACCATGTTCCGACGGCGATTTATAAGAGATATTGTCCTCGGCAGCGGAGCGGTTTTTCTGGGCCTTCGGGAAAAAAATCTGGAAGGGAAAGGACAAGCGGAACCTACCAAGAAACCAGGCATGTCTTACCGCCGGCTCGGAAGGACAAATCTCCAGATCTCCGAAATCTCACTCGGCGGGAGTCCTCTCCCCGACAGGGATCTCTTGCTGCGCCTCATTGAAAGAGGGGTTAACTACATCGACTCATCTGTCAGCTACGGCAATGGAAATTGCGAGCGCCAAATCGGCCGCCTCCTCAAAGAGGTCGGCCGTGATAAAATCTACTTCGGAACGAAGTTCCACATCCGTGAGGAGCCCGACGAAAAATCGATCATCGATTCAGTAAATGGGAGTCTGCGGCGTCTCGGAACGGAGACGATCGATGTCCTCCTTATCCACGGCGCCGAGAAGGCCGAACATCTCACCGACGAGAGGGTCTTCGGAGCCTTCGAGAAGCTTAAGAAAGAGGGCAAGTACAAATTTCGTGGGCTCTCCTGTCATTCTAATCATTTCCAGGTTATCAAAAAGGCGGTCGAAAGCGGATACTACGATATGGTCCAGCTCGGCTACAACGTGTTCGATCTTGAAGGCCCGGAAAAGGACGTCAAGACCTACGACCATTATCTCCTTGAAAGCGGCATCGCCGGTCTTCTAACGCTGGCCAAGGCCTCGGATGTCGGCATGATCGCCATGAAGACGCTCAAGGTCGGAGGCAGGCGGCAGAATTTGGACCGCTATAAAACCGGGACAACATCCATCTTCCAGGCCATGTTGAAGTGGGTTCTTGAGAACAAAGATGTCACTTCCGCCCTCACGGAAATCCTCACCTATGACCAGATGGAAGAAGACCTGGGCGTAGTCGGAGTCCCGCTCTCTCATGAAGAGCGGGTGACTCTTTATCGCTACGTGGCCCAAAATCGCAGAGATTATTGTCGCTTCTGCGGGACCTGCCAACGGAGGTGTCCGTCGGGCGTCAGAACAACTGATGTCATGCGGTTTTTGGCCTATCACGAAAGCTACGCAAAAACCGGGCCGGCCAAGGACTTCTATTCAGATCTCAAGCCGAGTCAAACCGCACTCGCCTGTGATCATTGCGGGGCTTGTGATGAAGCCTGCCCTTACGGAGTCTCCGTTCAGGGACGCTTGCTCGAGGCCCACCGCGTGCTCAGCGCATGATGGCTGTGCATGGGGCACTTCTCCGTCCGAGCTTGCAGAAGATCTTTCTTTGAGCCCTCCGAGATTTTGTGCTGCGGGCAGGAGCGGCCCCGTCCCTCGCCCCCATCCTTCTGAAGATTCTTCGGATCATTCGGACCGCCGAGGTACCTTGGGAGCGGGTTGGAAGAGCCGCGCCTTATTTTTTGGGAACGATCGGAAGCTCGATGAGCGAGGAGAAGCTCTTCGTCCGATAAATCTCTAGCCGGGTGTCCGGGCAATCCTCGGGCTTCCCTCCAGGAGAAAGGCCTGGGTTGAGCTCGAAATTGGGATAATCCGCGCCGGCGATGGAAATTCGGATCCGGTGTCCCTTTTGGAAAACCCAGGAAGTGGGATAGAGGTCGAACCTCATGTTCCGGGGCTTCGCAAGGTCAAGTTGACCATTTCTCCACTGCGCTTTTTTGTAGCCGTGCCAGGGCAGGTCGGGCCGGACATCAATAGCCCCGTTGACCTGGTCATCATCGGGATAGAGAGCCTTCCAGCCCGCCCGCAATCCGCCCTCGGTCACATGGAGAGAACGCCCGCTCTCATCGACATCGACGAGATAGATGAACACGTCTCCATCTTTTTGGTTCGAGGCCAGCCACAGGTCCGCGACCGGATGCCCGGTCACTTCAAGGTCTTGGGTTAGTGCGGCCGTCTCATAGACGAGGCACTGTTTATCTTTTTCTGTCCTGATCATGAGCTCGTCTGGAGGCGCCATCATAAACCAGCGGTCGGACTTGTTGGAGCCGTAAAGCGAATTCTGACTGAAATCGACTTTGTACTCATCGCTGCCTTGGGCCCCTCTCGACTCCGCCAGCTGTCCTTTCTCCCCAAGATAGAATTTGGCAATGACCTGGCGGGCCAGAGGCCACTCCCGTTCCTCCCGCCAGCCGGAGTTCATGACATAGATATAAACCGGAGGTTCGGCCTCGATTCCATTCATGATGCCCTTTAAATAGCGGTCGAAAAAGCGCAGACGCTCGACGTTCAGTTGCTGACCCAGGTCTTCGTCGTAATGAAAAAGCTGCTGATAGGACGGCGTTACCCTGGGCATATGAAAACGGGGGGCGACCAGCATCTTTTCCGTCGCTTTTCCCTGCATGGTCGCAAAGAGTTTGAGGGTGCCTCTACAAAAACCGTCGAACCATCCTCCCAAATGATAGACGGGGATGCCGGATTTGATGATCTCGGGCGTCCAAACTCCGGGGCTCGCCAGGACAAACGAAAATACGCCATCGGCTGCCTTGAACAGGCTGTCGATAAAAGGCATGGTCTCGGCGATTCCCTCAACCGTGGGGTTGGAGGCATGGTCTTTGGTCGCCAGGAAATAATAATTCTGGGATCGTTTGACACCATCGGGATAACCTGGGGGAAATCCGTCATCAAGAAATGTCGTGGGATCGCCTTTCTCCGCCAGAGGAATCTCGTCGGCCAAATCCCCGTCTCCATCCTCATCAACCACCGGTACCGCCGGGTACAAGCCGGATTCGGGGCGATAGACGTTGAGGTTGTGCCCTTGAAGGTAAAGACTGTAATTCTTGATCCAATGGATAGCCTCGATTCCGCCTGGTCGTGTGCCCTCGCTAAAAGACTCAAAAAAAATGACCTCGGGGATGATGCATTTCAAGGCAGGGGGCTTGTTTTTGGCCGTGGCCAGCTGGCTCCATCCCAGATAAGATTGGCCGTACATTCCGACGCTGCCATTGCACCACTTCTGGGCCGCGACCCAGTCCAGCAATTCTTTTCCGTCCTCTCCGAGGACCGGGGCCATGAGGAGATGGGTTCCGAAAGAAGCCCCTGTCCCCCTCATATCAGCCGTGACGAGGGCGTAGCCGTGGGAAAGAAGAAGTTGCCCCAGCGGCGTTCCTCCGCTATCAAAAACCTTCCCGGTTTTGAGATCGATCGCGGCCCGACCGTACGGCGTGTAACTCAAGGCCACGGGAAAAGGCCCGTCGTTCGGTCCGGCCGAAGGAAGGAAAATGTCGACGGCGAGTTTGACTCCGCCGCTCATGGTCACGAACTGCGATTGCTTGGTCTGATTCTTGAATTCAGGGAAGCTGTAGCCTGAATAGACAAAGTGTTCTGATCGCTTCGCCTGGTCCTGAGACGAAAGAAGAATCGACCCCGTGAGACAGCCGAGGGAGATGGACAACCCCATGCATAGAAAAAGACGAGAAAGACTCTTTTTTGGCATCCAGGTTTTTCTCCTTTCGAAAGCGAACCCCTTCACAGTCGCATCGCTGGCCATGAACTTGCCCTCTTTTTTATTACAAAAGGCGGGTGAAATCAACTCTGGCCGCGAAAACCGACCTTGATCATGAGGATCTCTGAACGGCCGGCGGTTCTGACCCGAGGCCCCCACAGCTGAACGCCGCTGGTCACAAAAAAATTCGTTTGCCGCTTTTTCTTGTAGCCCCAGGTGAGTTCATACTGCCTCTGGGTAATAAAATTGATCGGGAATAATTGTCCGTTGTGGGTGTGACCGCAGAGCTGGATATCGACATGACTTTGACTGACCCGATCAAGGTCCGTCGGACGGTGGTCCAACAATATGACTGGAAGATCAGCCGGAGTGGCGGACAAAAGTTCTTCGATGGATTTTCTATCTCTCGAATGGCCGTCCTTCCGCCCGGCCAGATAAAAAGCCCCATCTATTTTTTCGACCTCGTCCTCGAGGAGCCGGATTCCGGCTCGGCCGAAGAAATCGACCCTATTGCCTCCGTACATTTCGTGATTTCCAGGAACCGCATAAACTCCGTACTTCGATTTGAGGCGCCGGAATTGGTCGATGAACCCGTCCATCTGATCGGCCCGCCCGTGCCCCTCCACAACGTCGCCTCCGATCAGAACGATGTCCGGATCAAGAGCATTGACTTTGTCGACAAAGCCGGCCATAAAATTCTTGGTCGTCATGTCTCCCAGGTGGAAATCGGCGGCAAAGGCGATTTTGAGCCGGGCGATCTCCGATGACTTCCGGGGGACCTCGATCGAGTATTCCTTGATCCGAAGGTGATGGAAATTGGCGATGCCGAGGCAAACGATGATGACCGGCGCGGCCAACACAAAATAGAGTCTGGCTTTGCGAAATGCAGGCGCCCGAAGCATCTCAGACGAGACAAGCCGGGAGAGATGGGCGGCTCCGACCAAAAAATCAGTCAGGATGACGACAAGAACCAGATATAACAAAAGCGGCAAAGAATAATAGCCGCTGATCATAAGAGATCTCGCCCAACCCCGGCCTGAATTGTGCGAAATGATTTCGGCTGCCGGAAAAGCGAGGCAGAGGAGAATAAAGAATGCTGCAAATACTCTCTTGGAAAGTGTGCCGGCGATGAGCTTTCTGATGCGGAGATAAGCATAAATCATGAGGGGGGACAAAAAAATCAGCTCGTTGAGCAAAAACATGTCATCCCAGCCTGCATGGTTTCGGGATATTATAGCCCTCCAGGAATATATTTGAAAGTGTCCGGGATTCCGGGCCAAGGCTCCAGATCAGCGGCGCTTAGGGAAGATTGACAAAAGCCGTCGATGGCGATAGAAGAATGAATTAAAGCTGAGAGATAAATCAGCCCAAGGAGGAAGTCCCATGAAATATGGCCTCGCCTCGATTCTACTCGCTTTGGTCCTGATCGTCGGCATCGGGAAATCCGCCAAACAAACACAGGGTATCCTGTTCAAGGACGACGTCGCCTTTCTAAAGCAGCACACCAAGGTTGTCGTGCTCTCCGGCAAAAACAAACTGGCCCAGGTCGCGGTCAACCCGGACCTCCAAGGCCGCATCATGACCAGCACCGCGGCCGGACCGGAAGGTCTGAGTTTCGGTTGGATCAACCGCGAGCTCATCGCCTCCGGCGAGAACAACCTGCATATCAACGCCTTTGGCGGCGAAGATCGTTTCTGGCTCGGCCCGGAAGGCGGCCAGTATTCGATATTCTTCAAGAGCGGCGCGGCCTTCGACCTCGACCACTGGTTCACACCACCTCCGATCAATGAAGGAGCCTACGAAGTTGTCTCCAGGAACGAAGGCGCCGTGCGCTTCCGAAGGTCCATGCACCTGGTGAATTACTCCAAGACAGAGCTCGACCTCGAAGTCGACAGGCTCGTGCGCGTGCTCGATGAAAAGGAAATCTCAAGCCTGGGCGTCCCTGTGCCGGCCGGAGTCAGGCTGGTAGCTTTTCAATCGGACAACAAGATCACCAACAAAGGCGCTAAGGCCTGGACCCGGGAGACGGGACTCCTCTCCATCTGGATCCTGGGCATGTTCAACCCATCGACCGCGACGACCGTGGTGATCCCTTTAAGACCGGGTTCGAAATCGGACCTCGGCCCCATCGTCAACGACGCCTACTTCGGCAAAGTGCCTGCGGAGCGCCTGGTTATCAAAGAGAACGTGTTATTTTTCAAGGGGGATGGCCGGTATCGGAGCAAGATCGGAATTTCACCGAGCCGGGTGATGCCTTTTCTCGGAAGCTACGACGCCGCTAATCAGGTCTTGACGATCGTCCATCTGACCATTCCGCCAAACGCCCGGGAATATGTGAACTCGATGTGGAAGATCCAGGACAATCCTTTCGAGGGCGACGTCGTGAACAGCTACAACGATGGGCCGGCTTCGCCCGGAGCAAAGCCGTTGGGTCCTTTCTATGAGCTCGAATCCTCTTCGCCCGCGGCCGCTCTCAGGCCCGGGGAGACGCTCGGCCACACTCAGACGACCATTCACATCCAGGGAGATGAAAAAGCGTTGAGCCCGATCGCTAAGAAGATCCTCGGGGTCGAGATCGACGATATCAAGGCCGTTTTCAAAACAAAATAAAAAGCCTGGGCTGACTACTTTGCGGCTTTGATTTCATCCCAGATCTTAATATAGAGCGCGTTCTGGGCGCCCAGGTCGCCGATAAACTCACTCCTGGCCCTGATTTCAGGCTTCAAAAACAGCGCGGGATTGTTGCGAAGGTCCGAGCTCAGCAAGAGGTAGCCGTCCCGGTTTGGGCAAAGGTATTTGATGAACTCGGTATTCTCCGCCGCCACGGCGGGGTCGTGGAGGAAATTGATAAAGGCGTAGGCGAGCTTGGCCTCTTTTGCGCCCACGGGGATGACCAGGTCGTCCGAAGATATGGAGGTGCCTTCCTCGGGAACGGCAAAGGTCACGTCCACATTCTCCTTCTGGACCTGCAGAATATCTCCGCTGTAGCCATGGACGAGCAGGAACTCGCCCGAAGCCAGGCCGGTCTTGTATTGTTCATTCTCAAACTTGGCCAGGTTCTTTTTCCAGCCCAGAATGACGGCCTTCGCTTCCCGGAGCTCTTTTTCATCCGTGGTGTTGAGGCTGTATCCAAGGAATTTGAGTCCGGCGCCGATGACCTCACGCATGTCGTTGAGCATGGTCATCCGGCCCTTCAAATCCGCCCGGCCGAGCATCGACCAGGACGGCTCAAAATTCTGGACCTTGCTTTTCAGGTAGGCCAGGCCCGTCGTGGTCAGCAGGTAAGGCACCGAATGATCCATAGTTTTGTCTATCGTTAATTTGAGAATTTCGGCGTCGACATGGCTCAGGTTCGGGAGCAGGCGGTGGTCGAGGGGCTGGATCATCTTCTGGGCATGCATCAGACTGACCATGTAGGAACTGGGCGTCAGCACGTCATAGCCCGTGGCCCCGGCTTTGAGTTTGGCATACATCGCCTCATTCGATTCGAAGGTGTCGATCTCAACCCGGCAGCCGTGTTCTTTTTCGAAGCGCGAAAGAAGATCCGGCTTGATGTAGTCCGCCCAGGTGTAGACATTGAGCACGGGTTTAGATTGACCGCAGAAGGTGAGGGGCAAAGTTGCAGCCACGAACAGAAGGAGGGCCGCCCACCCGAAGACTCCCAATCTCGATCCGCCTTTCCCCATCAAGCGCGCTCCTTGTTTTTTGACCGGCTCAGCCTCTGGCTCAACACCACGGCGGTGAAAGTAATGGCCAGAAGAATCGTAGAGAGAGCGTTGATCAGAGGTGGCGAGCCGTGTTTGATCATGCTGTAGATCCGGATCGGGAGCGTCGTCGAACCCGGTCCGGTGACAAAGAAGGTGATGACAAAATCATCGATCGAAAGAGTGAAGGCGATCAAGGCACCGGCGACGAGACCGGGAAGAAGGAGAGGAAGAAGGACCCGGCGGGTCGCCTGCCACCATCCGGCGCCCAGGTCCTGGGCCGCTTCGACGACGGAGAAATCAAAGTCCTGGAGACGCGAGAGGACGACCATGGCCACAAAGCTGATGCAAAAGGTAACGTGGGCGAGGAAGATCGTGACCAACCCGAGCCCGATCCCGGCCAAGACAAAAAACATCAGCAGGCTGATCCCCATCAAGATCTCGGGCATGACCAGCGGAGCGTAGACGATCGTAAAATGAAGTCGCTGGAGCCGGGTCCGGGCGAAGCGATGCAGGGCCAAAGCGGCCAGCGTCCCGAGAAGGAGAGAGATGGCTGTGGCGGTCAGGGCAATGATCAGGCTGTTCCGCGCGGCCCGCCAGATCTCCGGCTCGTGGGCCAGGCGGGCATACCAATTCAAGGAGAATCCCTGCCAGCCGGTGCCGAAACGCGAAGCGTTGAAAGAATTCGCAATCAGGATGATGATTGGCAGATAGAAGAAGAGGAGGACGCCGACGGTCACAACGAGGGGCAAGCGGCTGCGTTTCACCTCTTCTCCTAAAAGATCTCCGGCCTCTCTTTTTTTCGCTGCAGGATAAGGACGGCCACAAGAGGCGCCAGCACGCAGAGAATGAGGACCACGGAGAGCGCGCTGGCCTGGGGGAGGTTACGGTCGACAAAGACCCTCTGGGCAATCTTGTTGCCGATCATCTCTCCGGCGGGTCCGCCCACGATATCCGGAATGACATAAGATCCCAACGAAGGAATAAAAACAAAAAGAACCGCCGTAAAAAGCCCCCGCCGTATTCCTGGAAGGAAAATCTTATAAAACGCCTGAAAAGATCTGGCTCCGAGGTCTCGGGCCGCATCGAGGAGCTGGAAATCGAATTTGTCCGACGCTGCATAGATGGGCAGGATTGTGAACGGGAGAAAACTATAGATCGAGACCAGGACGACGGCGGCCGGATGGTATAGAAGTGTCGTCTGTGGCCCGGCCAATCCCAAGGACATGAGGAGGTGCTTGATCAAGCCCTCCGGGTGGAGAAGGACTTTCCAGGCAAATATCCTGATCAGAAAATTCGTCCAGAACGGGATGACAACCAGCATCAAGACAACGTTGCGCCAGCGGGAGGAAATCCGGGCAAGATGGTAGCCGACGGGGACCGCCAGCACGAGACAGCCTGCGGTCGTCAGGACACTGATCCACAGAGTCCGCCAGGCGACGATCAGATAACTTGGGTCGGCCAGGCGGCGCAAGTTTTCGAGCGTCCAGCCCTGTCCAATGCCGCCGTATGGGCTTGCCGGCCGGAGGGCAAAAACAAAGACAAAAAGGGCCGGCACAAGAAAAAACAGAGACAGCCAGAAAAGGGAGGGAAAAGAGAGGATCCACTCATGGAATTTGCCCCGGCTGTCCCGCTTCATCCTGCCGCCTCTCAATCTTATCCGGGGCTTTCCTCGGACTCTCCAACCTTCTGCGGCGGGACGGCGATCAGGCTCTCGTCCACCTCCCGGTAGCGGTCAAGCATAAACCCGTCGTCGGCGTGCCACCAGATCCAGACATCGTCATTCCAGCGGATGGGCTTTTCATCCAGGAAGAACCTGAAGTGCTGGCGCAGGATCTGAATTCGGAGGCCGCCGGTCCTGACCCAATATTTGGTCGTCGACCCCAGATAGATCATGTCCTCGACCGCTGCCGGCATGATATTTCTTTTGGGCTCCTCCTCCGGCCGGTCGCGGGAGATGTGGACCTTCTCGGGCCTGATGCTCAGAAACACCGGATTCCCGGGTTTCATCGACTTGTCGTTGAAGCAGATAATCCCCTGAATCCCGGCGATCTTCAGGCGGCAATATTCGTTGTTCACAAGCTCAGAGACTTCTCCCTCGAGAAAATTCGTGTCCCCGATAAAGGCCGCGACAAAACTCGTCCGAGGTGTTTCGTAGATCTCGGCCGGAATCCCCACCTGCTCGATGTGACCCGAGTCCATCACTGCGATCCGGTCGCTGAGGCTCATCGCCTCTCCCTGATCATGGGTGACATACAGAAAAGTGATCCCAACCTGGTCGTGGATCATATCGAGCTCGATCTGCATCCGCTGGCGAAGCTTGAGGTCGAGCGCAGCCAAGGGCTCGTCCAAGAGAAGCACCCGTGGCTTATTGATCAGGGCCCGGGCGATGGCCACGCGCTGCTTCTGTCCGCCCGAGAGGAGGTCGGGTTTCTTATCGGCTTCTCCGGTCATCCGGATGAGATGGAGCATTTCCTCGACGGCTGAGGAGATCTCAGCCTTGGGGCGTTTGGCGATCACGAGGCCGAAGGCGATATTGTCCCAAACACTCAGGTGGGGGAAAAGGGCATAGCTCTGAAAAATCGTGTTGACCTTGCGTTTGTTCGGGGGGAGGTCGGTGATGTCTTCTCCGTCGAGAAAAATCTGCCCGCGGTCGGGATTTTCAAAGCCGGCGGCCAGGCGCAGCATGGTCGTTTTGCCGCACCCGCTCGGCCCGAGCAGGGAAAAAAATTCCCCCTTTTTTATCTCCAGCGAGACGTCATCAACCGCCTTGATCGTGCCGAAATGCTTCAAGACATTGTGGAACTCTAGAAATTCGCTCAACCAGCCGGCTCCTCACGACACCCAAGCCGATTTATTATGGAGAAAACCGGCGCCATTTTCAAGGAATAAAAGGGGACAGACTACTTTTTTACACATTAAAATGCAAACGCGATAAGCAACTTGATATGGTCAAGGTTGCGCCGGAGGCCACCCTTGGGCCCCCTTCCGCTACGGGGTCCCAAGGGTGGCCTCCGGCGCAACCTTCCCCTTACCCCTCACTCCTCACTTCTTAGGTGACCATTTTTTACGAAGAGAGAGGAGGTTAGACGCCTCGCCGGAAATATGTGTTGTGTCCCCGGAATGTAATCGCTTATCATAAGAATCCAAGATCATGGGTCATGACTTTGAAATCACGATCGTCGGCGCCGGCGTCTGCGGCCTGGCCGTGGCGGCCGAAATCTCGGGCGGAGGCCGTGAGGTCTGTGTCGTCGAAAAAAACGAATCCTACGGCCTGGAGACAAGCTCCCGCAACAGCGAAGTCGTTCATTCGGGGATCTACTATCCCCAGAACACGCTCAAAGCCAGGCTCTGCGTCCTCGGCAAGGAACTTCTTTATGACCTCTGCGAAAAGCACGAAATTCCGCACAGGAAGCTGGGCAAGCTCATCGTCGCTTGCAGTCGAGAGGAAATCCAAGAACTGCAAGAACTCAAGGAGAATGGCCAGAGAAATGGGGTTGACGACCTTGTCTTAATCGGCCGGCGGGAACTGGCACGGCTGGAACCTCATTTGGCCGGGGAAGCGGCTCTTCTATCGCCTTCGACCGGCATCATCGACTCACATAGCCTGATGAGATACTTCGAGCAGGTCGCGAGAAGGCACGAAGTGACTTTTTCTTATAACGCCGAGTTCGTCGGCTTGAGCCCGGAATCAGGCGGATACCGGATCGGAATCCGGCAGCGTGGTCAGGCTTTTTCTTTCCTCTCACGGATCGTCGTCAATTGCGCCGGGCTCTGGAGCGACCGAGTCGCAGCCGTGGCCGGGATCGATATCGCCGGAGCGGCCTATAGGCTGCATTACTCGAAGGGAGAGTATTTCGGCGTCCTCAAACGACCCGAGACCGAGGTCAACCATCTCATCTATCCGGTTCCTCAATCGGACAGCGGCTGGTTGGGTGTCCACATCACCCTGGACCTCCAGGGACAAATGAAACTCGGCCCGAGCGCCGAGGACGTGGAGTCGATCGACTACACAGTCGACCCCAGCCACCAGAAGATGTTCTTTGAGGCCGCCCGGAAATATCTTCCCCACCTGGCCTTTGATGATCTCCGGCCCGACACGGCCGGCGTGCGGCCGAAGCTGGCCAAGGAAGGCGAGGGGTTCCGGGATTTTGTCATCCGCGATGAGACCGACAAGGGACTGCCGGGATTTATCGACCTCATCGGCCTCGAATCGCCGGGACTCACCTGCTCCCCCGCCATCGCGGCCTACGTCGCCGAGATCGTGAAGGAGATACTCTCGTGAAGAAGATTTCTTCCTATCAAGTTTATGTGAGCTCCGTCGCCATCGCGACATTAGCCCTGACGTTGAATGACCAATCCATCCTTCGTCATTTTGGATTTTATAGGGCTCTCTATCGACAGTTTCGTTCCTATGTGCCAGGGATTCTCAGGACCGTCCTCGAACTTCTCCTAATCCTGGGAGCCTTATATTTGGTTCATAAACTTAGCCCTCGCCGATCACTCCGTGAACTCTATCTCGCCGCTCCGGTTTTGCCCGGACTTCTTTTCGGCTTTGTCGTCTCCTTGCCCATGCTCCTCGGGTTTGCCTTGACGCGCCTTCCCGCGCCCAACCTGACACTAGCCAACGTTTTTTTCCTGGCCGTTTTCTTTCCTCTGGCAGAGGAAATTCAATTCAGAGGATATGCCATCGGTCAGCTCTATCGCCGGGCCGGATGGCCCTCCTGGCTGGCCATCCTCTTTGTTGCGATATTTTTTGGACTAGGTCATATCGAGCAAGGTCAATCCTTCTCGGAGATTGCCGGGCTGTTCCTATTGACCGGCCTCGGAGGCGCCACGTTTTCTTGGCTCCTGATCAAATGGGAAAGTCTGTGGGTCCCCTTCGCGATCCATATGTTCATGAACCTCTGGTGGGAGATCTTCAGCGTTTCCCGGACAGCGCTCGGCGGGTGGTTCCCTCTGGCTCTCCAAGTTATCACGGCAATCTTAGCCATCTTGGGTACCCTCTATCTGAAGAGGCCCCGCCGTTCCTGAATTCTCACTCTTCATTGTGTTCCGACGGCTTTACTCCTGAGGTGTTTTGCTTTAGAATTTTGCTGGTGCGATCAGGATGAAAATCGTCGAGCACGCCGGGAACGTCAAGGTCTATGGGAATGGGCTCCCCGGAGGCAAAGGAACCGGCCTGATAAAGATCGGCGAGTGCTCGATCCCCAAATCCAGCAAGATCAGAACTCACATCCTCGGCACGGCCTTCTACGAACGTTTCATGGACCGGGGCGGAACATTTGACAAAGAAGAAAATGACATCATCGCTTGTCTCTTGAATGACTTGGGAGAAACACCGGTCGGGGTCCGCTCTTCGGCCACAAACGAAGCGGGCGCGTCACTCGAGGGGGCGGCCCTCATTCATGCGGGAGAATACACGTCTTACATGCTCCCCAATAATCATCCCGAGCCTGAGGTCCGTCTTCGTCAGGTTCGGCAAGCGATCGATCATATCTACACCGATTTTGCCCGGAAACAGTCTCCCTCAAGCCGGGAAAAGATGGCCGTCATCTTGAACCCGATTCCGGGTATTTTCGACGATACGGCCGCCGGCCCCTGTTATTACCCGTATATTTCGGGGGTCGCGAACTCCTACTTTCCCCACGCCCTAAAAACACAAGACCCCAAGGAGGGTTTCGCCAGAATCGCCTTCGGTCACGGCTACGCCACCGTCTTGGATGATTTCCCTGTGATCTCCATGGCCACGATCAAAAATCCCATTCCTCTCAAACTCCTCCAGATCGGGAACGGACAGCAATATTTCTACGCCTTGGACATGACGAAAAACAGAGAGCTCCGGGGAGAAGAATTGGAGACCATGAAGAGGCTCCACGTCCGGTTTGCCAACTTCCACAAAATCAAACTGTTGGGTATCCATCACAACCTCATCACCATTGAGGAGCTCATCCAGAACAACCACTTTCGCTTTAAGACCGGCCTGGTGGAGATCATGGAGGCGATCTCGGCCGGGATCTCGCCTCATTTTCAGATCGAGTTCGTTTTCAACATCGACTTCTCCAAGAAAGACAGAGAGGACGGGACCTTCCACATCGTCCAACTCACTCAGCTCCCCGAACACAGGTTTGAATCCATCCGCATGCCCGGGAGACCCCGGAGGATTTTTTTGTCGATCAAGAATTCTCAGGGCCACGGTGTCATCAGGGGAATCAAATTCGCCGTCGTTATCTCCCCGTTCATCTACACCAAAGAGATGCATGACGCTGTCCGAAGCGGCATCGCCCGCGTCAACCGCCAAATGCAGGAGCAGAACGAGCGCTACATTCTGATCGTTCCGGGCCGCTTGGGGAGCAAAAATAGGGACTGGGGCATCTCAATCGACTACAAAGAAGTCAATCGGGCGGCGGCCATATTCGAATACGGAGTCGACATCGCGGGCCGGGCCGAGCCTCTCCCGGAAGACGAGGAATTGACCGGCGGAATCTACGGCAGCCATTTTCTTTATATGATCCAGGGCGGCTATGATGAAGAACAAAAGAAGCTCCAGACCCGGATGTACGGAACCCAGGGGACACACTTCTTGACAAACTTGATGGGCAACAACGTCATCTACGGATACATCGCGCCCGACGAGGACAAGTTGGATCCCTGGTTTTTCTCATCGGCCCACCCCAACGGAGCCCTGTCCGTTTTGTCATTTCCCAGTCCCGCGACGGTCTTGGCCGACTCCGTTCATCAGCGCTGCAAAGTGATCATTGAGAATGGCTAGTCAAAAATCGATCCCGGAGTTTCCGTTCGTCCCCAGGATCATCAATCCGATCAAGATCGGGAGGGCCGTTATCTTCGCGGCCGAAGCCCGAATCCGGGAGTCCTCGCAGATCCTGGGTGAAAACATGCCCTGGATCAAAACGGAGATTGTCAACAGTCCCCAATCCGTTTCCCAATACAAGTGCGAAGAAGCCACGGCCTTTCTTTTTGACGACACGGCACTTCCGCTCGTCGACCCTGCAAAGATCAGGGCCAATAACCCGGGGGGGATCGTGGTCCTGCTCTCGGCCAATCCCTTCATTCACCGCGCTCCTCCCCAGCTCGCCCGAAAGAAATATCCCTACACGGCCGGCGCCGACCTGGTTTTTGCCTATGGGACGACGGAATTTGTCCCTCCCCTGATCATCACCTCCGTCGTCAGAGCGGCCGAGGACTTGATCAATATCCGGAAATCTTCGAGCGTCCGCCGATTTATCTTTTTGGTCGTGGACGACGAACCCCGCTGGTTATCCCAATTCCTGCCGGTTCTCTATAACATCATCGGACAGCGGGCGGACGTGATGATCACTAGGACCTACGAGGAAAGCCTGAATTTCCTTTTTGGCACCGAGGAAGAATCTCAGATCGAGAGTCAGGAGTTTTGTTCGGGCGGCCACGGAGACGACGTGGTCTGCCTTATCGCCGACATCTTCTTTCCCAAGGGGAATCAGTACAACGCCCAAGCCGGCCGCGATCTCATTCGCTTGACAACCCGTCATTATCCCCGGATCCCCGTCATTGTCGCCTCGAAAGCGAAAGAGGCGGCTGATTTTGCGGACTCGGCCTTCCTCCTGCCCAAGGGGGACCCTGGCAGCCTGCAGAAGCTCAAGGAATACATTCGGGATCACTCGGGCATGGGCGACTTTTTGATTTGCGACAAGACTGATCGGGAGCTCGTCCGGATCAAGAATATCCACGGGCTGTACCGGATGCTCCTCGCGGCGGAGAAAAACACCCGGCAGGGGCAGGAATTGAGGGAGGCGATCGAAAGCTACGCCCAAAAAGACAAATTCTCAACCTGGCTCTATATGCACAGCTACAGCGAGCTCGGAGACATCCTGCGCCCCAAACGGAGCCAAGGCAGAAAGCTCATCGCCGTGCTCAAGGAGCACCTGAAAAAGGAGATCGGGCGGCTTGACTCCACTCCCCTCACGATCGACGGCACCAAGGTGTTTAGCCTGGAGGAGCTTCTCAATGCCATACGGACCGTCCCTCTCGATAAAATACAACCGCTCTCGGATAACGATGTCATATCTTCCTGGCTGGACAGGAAAGGCTATTCCGATCTCGCCGAGGAGCTGCGTCCCGTCCACGGAAGCGGCCGCATGCTCAGCGATATTCTGGCCTCCATTGTCGGGAAATGGCTGCGGATCTATGGCCGGAGAGATCGAACTCGGTGACCCGAACCGGTCGAAGCTCGAAAATCAGTCGATCCCCCCTCCCGGACGTTTGTTCGGATTGTGTTTGATTTTTGTTAGGGAGGAGTTATAAAATTGATAGACTCATGGACGAAGACCGGAATCTGCCAAAAGTCTTGTTGGTTGAAGATGATTTGAGCCTCCAGAAGAGCCTCGCTTTTATTCTCGACAGGGAGGGCTTCAGAATCCTCTGCACGCAGAGCGGCGAAGAAGCCATCATCCTGTCTCGAAAAGAAAAACCGGATGTGATTCTCCTCGATCTCATTCTACCAGGCATGGACGGATACCGAGTCTGCCAGATTCTGAAAAAAGACCCCCAGACGGCCAATATCTTCATCATCATGCTCACCGGGAAGAGGAAACTCGAAGACGTGGTCCTGGGCCTGAAAGAATACGCGGATGACTACATCATCAAGCCGTTCGAGCCCCAGATCCTGATCGCCCGCATTCACGCCCTGCTCAGGAGGAAATCCAAATCGGAAATCTCCGACCGGACCGTCCTCGAAATCGACGGGATGACGATCCGGCTCGACGCCTATGAAGTCTATGTATCCGGAGAAAAAATCGACCTCACCAAAACCGAATTTGACATCCTCACCCTCCTGGCCGGAAAGCCGAATCAGGTCTTCACCAGGTCACGCATCCTGGATCGGGTCCGCGAGGACAACTACTCGGTCACCGAACGGGTGGTTGACTACCAGATCACCGGAATTAGAAAAAAACTGGGCAAGGCGAGAGGACACATCAAAACGGTCCGCGGCGTCGGGTACAAATTTGAGGCGGGGTCCGGCTCCTGATCCCACGAATGACAGATTGTTTTTTTGTTTCGGATTTGCACGGCAACCTTGACCGCTATCAGAAGCTTCTCCGGTCCATTCGGGATGAGATCCCTGAAGCGGTCTTTATAGGGGGGGATTTCCTTCCGCTTCGTTATTCGCCTGCTTCGGGCTTTTCCCCTCTGGATTTTGTCCGCGAATATCTCCTCGGGCAAATGCTCCTCCTGCGCGCGGAACTCAAGGACCGCTATCCGCGGATTTTTCTCATCATGGGGAACGACGATCCCCGTTCCGAAGAGCCTGAGCTGATCGAAGCCGAGGGCCAGGGCGTGTGGCAGTATATTCATAACAGGAAGGTCGATTTCAAGAGTTTTTCCGTTTACGGCTATGCCTGTGTCCCGCCGACTCCCTTCCGGCTCAAGGATTGGGAGCGGTACGACGTCTCCCGCTATGTGGACCCAGGCTGCATCTCTCCGGAGGAAGGGGCTCGTTCCTTTCCGGTCTCAGATCAAGAAAAAAGATACAAGCTGATTCAAGATGAGCTCTCCCAGCTCGCCGAACGGGAAGACCTAGACCGGTCCATTTTCCTCTTCCACGCCCCGCCTTACATGTCAACCCTGGACCTGGCCGCTCTCGAGGGCAAGAAAATTGACCACGTCCCCCTGGACCCTCACGTCGGAAGCATCGCCATCCGGCGCTTCATAGAAGCCCGCCAGCCGCTGCTCACCCTGCACGGCCACATCCATGAATCGGCCAGACTTTCACTTGCCTGGCGGGATCTCATCGGCCGGACCCATTGCTTTTCGGCCGCTCACGACGGCCCGGAGCTGGCCCTGGTACGATTCGATCCCGAAAACCTCGAAGCCGCGAGCCGACAACTCATTTAGATCTGCCACCCGGCTTCACCATCTGGAGGGGTCGCGCGGCGTCGGTGACCGCGCCGATTTTCACGGCGTAGCTCTCTTTGTTGGCGATATCTTCGTCGCTAACAAGATGGATATCAAGCAGGCCGCCCGACCTGTATCCGGTTTTGTGATAATTCATTTCGTCCAGGGCGACGCTCCAGCCCTCGAGCCAGAGCATAAGCTCTCGGCGCTGTTTCGGTGTCCCCTGAAAATGAATCAAGATGTCGACGTCACTCTGGGGCCCCGCCGTGGCGTTCTTGGTGCTGCCAAAAACATAGAACTCTTTGACGCCGAACCGAAGCGGATCGAGCCGTGAAGCGATGTGTTCGGCCATCTGTAGCCTCCAGGCCCAGTGGTTTTCCGACCACTTCCCCTCCCGCTCCTTGGCAACCGGAGAGACTTGCGCTGCGGCTGCTGGATCGACCAATATCCCGGCGGCCTTGTCCTGATCGGCGTTCATGAGCACCCTCAGAACAAGTCCGCCCGTGCTCTTCGGAACGTCGATGACCTTGATGGCGCCGGCTAGGAGGGCACACTCCGGAAGAAGCTCGGGAAGAATGTTTTTTGATTCCTTGAAAAAGCGCGTATTGAAAAGGGTGTCATTTTCATCCGGGTACAGGGGCAGATACCGTATTTCAGCTTCAACCAGATCCTGAAAGAAATGTGTCCCGAACGAAAGATCCGGCAGGTAGTTCCCCTTTTTCTGGGCGATTTCGATGAGCATGGCGGTGTTGGAAATATCGGAATAAGTCACCTTAACCCCCAGCTTGATATCTCCCCGACTGCCCCAACGTCCTGGTCCCACGAGAATGAACCGCCGCCTCGGCAGGAGTTTGTTGAGCTTGCCCACGGCGCGCCCCACGGCCAGCAGAGAAGCCTCATCTTCGAGCTCCTCATAACCCTGAGGGTCGACATAGATGATGTGCGTGATATCCGGCACGCGGCCGTTGGAGACATAACGGTTGCTGAAAAAGAGAGTCTTTTCTCTGACTAGGTCCTTGGGGATGGCGGCCGGCTCGCAGCCTTCCAGGTAGCTCTGGGGCCGGCACTGCAAGAGGTAAAAGTCTTTTCCGTCGGAAGCGAATTCGATGTCCACCGGCGTCTCGAGTTTCTCCTCGAGCAACCTGAGCACGGACTTCAGTTGGGGAATGAACGGTGTGCTCGTGATAACCCCCTCGAAGGTGACGATCAGGTCATCCTTCGCAAAATCGATATTTTTCCCCTGCGGTTGTTTGATGCGCTGACCATCGTAGATCGAAACCATCTTTTCGATCGCCGGTATCTCGCTTCCGAATTTCCGCAGGAGCTCCTTGATCTCGATCGTCTCAAAAACGTTCTTTTTCAGGTTGATCACGTCGATCTTCTTGGGGGCATAACGAAAAATTTCGTCGACCGAGACATTGACCCGGAGGCCGATCTGGCCTGGCGCGATCACGACCGGATAGTCATCACTCGTCCGGTCGACAGCGCGCGTTCCCAACCCCGGAACGAGACGCAGCAGGCCGTCCTCGCGCTTGATCCGGGGCGACCAGCGGAATTCGTTGCGGCTGAAGGCCACACCAGCATAAGCGGGCATAAAATAATCGCCAACCCTGGTTCCGACGACCTCCTGGATCAGGATCCCCATTTCCTCGGCAAAATCGAGCAACCCGCGCTCGTTCCGGTAGCCAATCGGGTCGGGCCCGAAGGTTGAGGCATAGACCTCGGCGATGGCGTCGCCCAGCGCATCCAAGCGCTCCCGTTTGCTCCCCTGATTGGCCAGGAACAAACTCTTGTATTTCCCCGAAAACGATGAACCCATCCTGTCCTCGAGCAGGCTGGAGCTTCGGACGATCAGAGGCTGGTCTTTGAAATCATCCAGGACCACGGAGAGACCCTGGATGATTTCCGTCGGCAGGCTGGAATTCTTAAAGGTCTGGACGACGTGAGGATATTCAAGCCTCACTTGATTGATGTCTTTGTATTTCTGCTCGACGACCTCGTTGAGATTATTATGGCTGAGAAAGCTCAACAAGCCGTCCGAGGTTATGTACCAGGTCTTCGGAACCTTAATGTCTCCCAAGTCATCAGAAGCCTGGGAGGACTTCTGGATGATGTGCTTGGCCAGGAACAAGCCTGTGCTCTTCCCGCCCAGCTTCCCCTGGCTGTCTGGGGAAAAAACGATGTGATCCAGGACCTCGTAAAAATCATCGATATCGATAAAATCCACCGCGGTGTTGATGAACTCTTGGCGGGCCGACAGAAACCGCCGGATGAGAGAGACCTGGACGCCGCGTTTGCTCGAGGGGGGCAGTTCAATCCCCTCTGCCGCGATGTGGTGATAACGCCGGATGGCGTCGACAACCTTGCCCAAGGGGAGATTTCGGTTGGTCACATGCACCAGAAAGCTCAGCCTGTCTTCCTGGATCCACTTCTGGATGTTGGACAGAATCTGCGCACTGGTCAGGTGCTTGGCCGCGAGCTTAAACGTTTCATCGCTGAGCTTATCGCTAAAAGGCACCGCGTTCTTCTGGTCGGGGCGATTCTCATCGGCCAGGACCCGGTCGCCCCGGCCCCGTTGCCCGACGGCCGTTTTCTGCAGGAGGCGCTCGGCCTCTTCAATCCCGCTCCAGCAGAGGAAATTCAGCATGTGGCGGGAGATATCCAGGAAGAGATTTTTATTGGTCTGGCGCAAAAAATTCAAGGCGACGCGCCATTCTTCTTCCCTGTGTTCCGTGACCCCCCGCCTGGCAACCTGGTAATCCTGGTAAACCTGTTTCATTCTCGCGTACATGATGTAGTGGCCGAGGCGGTCGACGATCGTGCCGAGCAACTTGGTCTCTTCTTTCAGGAAAGGGCCATCGTCCATGTGCGGCATCTCGGCTGTATAGTAGACGCTGAGTCTTCCGATTTTCTTGTCCTGGACTTCGATATCGGCAGATTGCATCCAAGGCGTTTCCTTGAAATTCGGAGACTGGCAGGTGCGTCCTTCGAGAGTGATCTTGGCGACACAGATATCCGGATATTGCCAGCCCGGGGGAATAGCTTCGATGACGCCGCGGCAGATGTCGGTGAGGTTCGTGTCCGGCTGGTTCAAGAGTTCTTCTATTTTGTAAAGGCAGTTGAGCTCCTTGGCTCTCTCGGAGAGAAACCAGATCAGGTTGTCGACGTTTTTGGGTTGGTCAATCATGAGAGATGACTCCTCGGCTCGTCGTTCCGTCCACCTTGATTTTCAGGGGGGCGGAGAGCCTCACGTGGCGGATAAACTCTGTTTCGGAGACGGCCTTCTGTTCTCTCAGCCAGTTCCAATCGATAGAATATTTTTCCCAATGGGGGACGGAGAAATAGAGAACGCGGAAGCTCGTTATGTTGTGAAAAAAGTGCGAACCCTGGCTCAGCATAAAATTCATCTCGGGCAGGGTTGACTCGACGATGACCCGCGCGCCGCTGATCTGCCCGAAATTGACCGGGATCCCTCCCTGAGGATCGGAAGATCCCCACCGTCCGAACCCGATCAGAACATACGGCTCGCGAGAAGCCGCCAATTCGCGGTTGAGTTCCTCGAGCTCCACGGCGATCGTCTCTGTCCTGTGGGGACTGAATTTCTCTGGCTTGACGTAGACGATGTCCCGAATATCGTCCAGAACTCCGTTTCCCATGGCCGAGTCGGTCGCGACGAGCACACCCGCGCCGGTCAATTCGGCCGGGGAGACTTCCACCTTGGCGTCGGAGACAACCATCGGTCGGACTTGGAGAAAACCGAAGCGGGCCGGGACTCCCCTCTTTTCGTCGAGACTCATGGCAAATTCGATCTCAACCATTCTCCCCAGGGCCTCTTCGCAGGCTTTGATCAAAACCCGGAGCATCTTGTTCAAAAGGATGAGGTCCAGCTTGAGAATCGGGGCGAAATCGATGATCCGCGCCCCCTTCTCCGAGATTCCATAGACGATCTTATCGTCGCGGAGCCGGTAGGTGGAGGCTATGAAGCGGAGAGCCCCGTCCCGTTCCGCGTCTTCCAGCGAGAACTTGAGCAGGTATTCTATTTCCTTGATCGGGTTGTATTCGGGCGGGGGCCCCATGTTGATCGCCCAGAATCCGGTCTGGGATTGCTCAAGAAGGTCTCTGATCGAAACATACGGGGGATTGGCCTGGGGATAGGCGGGCGAATAGGACCAGCCGATTCCGTCATCGACGATCATCCTGCCCAGCCCGAGCGCCAGAATCACGACACCGTCACCGGGTTTGGCATGGCCCAGGGGATAAAAATTGTAGGAGCGGGCGACGCCCGAGATATGAGGATAGAAACGACTTCCGAAACGGCTCCCCACGACTTCCTGGAGGATGACGGACATTTTTTCATCGGCGGTGGTGTGCTTGGTGGCCAGCATGTAATTCTTGGCGTCTCCGAAAAACGTCGAAGCATAAACGTACTTGATGGCCTCCACGAGCTTTCTGAAACGAATATCCGGGTCGGGCTGGTTGTTGGGGATCATCTTCGTCGCATAGACGCTGGCGAATGGCTCGAACATAGCGTCTTCGAGAAGGCTTGACGACCGGACGGCCAAGGGGGTGTGGACCTGGGCGATGAGCGCCCTCAAATCACCGACAAGCTGCGCCGGCAACTCGGCGCGCTGAAAGGCCTGTGCGATCGCGTCGTCACGCTGCTTGGAGAGGGAGATCTCGTACAGGTCGTTCTGCTCCATGAAGAGATCGAAGAAGTCCGAGGTGATAACTGTCAGCGTGGGAATCACGACTTGTATATCAGGGCTGAAAAAGGGGCTGATTTTGGCGTCGAGGATTTCCTTCATCCGAGCCAGGCCGTGGGCTTTCCCGCCCAGCGATCCTCGACCGATGAGAGTGAATTTCTCCCGGCCGGTGAAAAACTGACGATCGAAGGGGATCAGGTTCCCGGGGAATGTTTTCTCAGTCTTTGGCATCAAAAACGTCTACCGGGGCCATCAGACCCAGCCCCGGTCGTGACAGGCTTGAGCGACTCGGGCGACGGCGATAAAAAAGGCCGCCTCTCGCATGGACAGGCCCTTTTTCTTCGACAGCTCGAGAACCGAATCAAAGGCCGCCGTCATCTTGACATCCAGCTTACCCAGGACCTCATCCTTTTCCCAATAATAATTCATGTTGCTCTGGACCTGCTCGAAATAGCTGCAGGTGACTCCCCCGGCGTTGGCCAAGATATCCGGAACCAGAAATATGCCCCGTTCTCGGATCGCCTGATCCGCCTCCGCGGTCGTAGGACCATTTGCCCCTTCGGCGATGACTCTGACTCGAGGATGAATCAGACTGACGTTCTCCCCGGAGATTTGATTTTCCAGAGCCGCCGGAATCAGGATATCGACATCCTGTTCGAGCCAGGCGTTCCCCGGAAGCACTTCGTAGCCTGATTCCCGAGCCTTTTTCTTGTCGATCCCTCCGAAGCGATCGGTGATGTTCAGGAGCCCGTCAAGATCAACACCCGATTCTTTTTTGAAAGAGTAGGATGTCCCTTCCTTTTGGTCCCAACAAGACACGCAGATGACCTTTCCCCCCATCTCCTGGTAGAGCCGGACCGCATGCTGGCCGACGTTGCCGAATCCCTGGACGCTGGCCCTGGTCTCTTCAGCAGGGATTCCCACTTCTTTGAGCGCTTCCCGCAGGATGAAAACAAGTCCGAAACCCGTCGCTTCCAGCCGGCCAACGGAACCACCCAATCCCACGGGCTTGCCGGTGATGAACCCGGGGAGCCTCTTCCCCGTCAGGGCCTCGTATTCATCCAACATCCACAGCATGTGCTGGGCGCCGGTCATGACTTCCGGGGCGGGGACGTCAATTTGGGGACCGAGGTCCCTGTGCAATTGCCTGACCCAGCCTCGGCAGACCAGTTCCTGTTCTTTCAAGGTCAGGTTGTGAGGCTCGCAGATAACCCCTCCGGTGCTTCCCCCTAAGGGGATGTCCATCAAGGCGCATTTCCAGGTCATCCACATCGCCAGCGCCCGGACCGTGTCAATCGTCTCCTGAGGGTGAAAGCGAATGCCGCCCTTTCCCGGCCCCCTGGCATCATTATGAAGCACCCGGAAGCCCCTGAAGATCTTTGTCCGGCCATCATCCATCCGAACGGGGATCAGGAATTGATATTCTCTCATCGGCCAGCGCAGGAGTTCTCTGGTGGCCTCGTCGAGTTCGAGCCAAGCAGCGACCTTGTCGAACTGAGACTGGGCCAATTCAAACGAGCTAAACGGTTTGTGGCTCATCGGGTTTTCCTTCCCTTAAAAACCGAAATCGGGACTTGAAAGCAGAGTTGCCAGCCATCCTCTTCTTTATTAAATACCCTGAGCCAATTTAAATGTCAAGGAGCGGGGACGGCTCAAGAATCCGTCGGGGGAGGATGAAGCGGGAGTATTCCTGAGAGAGTTTTTTATTCAAATCTAAACAAAAACCAAATAAATCCATAACATTTCTTCTGTAAAAAATACGGATATGAAGCGAACCTTCTATTATAAGTGTGAAAATTCTTAAAAAGGAGAACTGATGAGTAATTATGTGTCTGATTTTATGAGCGAAGTCATTGCCAAGAATCCCGCCCAGCCCGAGTTCCATCAGGCCGTTCTCGAGGTTGTCAATTCCGTCTCCCTGGTCCTCGATCGTCATCCCGAGTTCCGCAAGGCGAAGATCCTGGAAAGGATCGTGGAGCCGGAACGGCTGATCATGTTCAGGGTGAGTTGGATGGATGACGCCGGCGAAGTCCGCGTCAACCGGGGTTACAGGATCCAGATGAACAGTGCCATCGGCCCCTACAAGGGCGGGCTCCGCTTCCATCCGACGGTGACACTGGGAATTTTGAAGTTTCTCGCTTTTGAGCAAGTCTTTAAGAACGCTTTGACCACGCTTCCCATGGGGGGTGGAAAAGGCGGCTGCGATTTTGACCCCAAGGGAAAGAGTGATAACGAGGTCATGCGGCTTTGTCAGGCGTTCATGAACGAGCTCTATCGGCACATCGGTCCCGATACGGATGTCCCGGCTGGAGACATCGGAGTCGGCGGCCGTGAAATCGGTTTTCTCTATGGTCAGTACAGAAAGCTGAAAAACGAGGTCACGGGCGTTCTGACCGGAAAGGGCCTGGATTGGGGCGGTTCCTTGATCCGGCCGGAAGCCACGGGCTACGGAGCGACTTATTTTGCCGCCGAAATGCTGGCCACGAGAAAGCAGACCATGAGCGGGAAAATGTGTTTGGTCTCAGGAAGCGGCAATGTTGCCCAGTACACCGTTGAAAAGATTAACCAGTTGGGCGGCAAAGCGGTCACTCTCTCGGATTCCAACGGATATATCTACGACCCGGCCGGGATCGATGAAAAGAAACTGGCCTTCATTATGGACCTGAAAAATGTCCGCCGCGGCCGGATCAAAGAGTATGCCGATAAGTTCAAAGGAGTGACCTATACTCCCTTCAGTCCAGACTCCGAATTTAATCCCCTCTGGAACCACAAGGCCGACTGCGCCTTCCCGAGCGCGACTCAGAACGAAATCAACGCCAAGGATGCCAAGAACCTGGTCAAAAACGGAGTCTACGTCGTCGCCGAGGGTGCGAACATGCCGACCACGGCCGAAGGCGTCGAGATCTTCCTCAACGCGAAAATACTCTTTGCTCCCGGGAAAGCCGCGAATGCCGGAGGAGTGGCGACCTCGGGGCTCGAGATGTGCCAGAACAGCATGAGGCTGAGCTGGACCAAGGAAGAAGTCGACAGCCGTTTGCAGCAGATCATGAAGAGCATTCACAAGACCAGCTATGAAGCTGCCGAGGCATATGGCACTCCCGGAAACTATGTCAATGGCGCCAATATAGGAGGTTTCCTCAAAGTCGCCCGGGCGATGATGGAACAGGGATTGGTCTGATTCGACTCTTTTCTTAACCTAAAAAATGCGGAAGGGCCGGCGGCCCCTCCGCATTTTCTTTTTTGGGGGACGCAGACTCAAGGCCAGAAATCAAGAGACACCTGAATCCTCTCTCCGACCGCATCGGGATTGCTAATACAAACGCAATAACTAAGGCGATGTCTCCGATCAAGGTTGCGCCGGAGGCCACCCTTGACCATCTCAAATCACTTATCGCGTTACATTAGTAAAGCAGCTTGAGTCCTTGATAGACAAGGCCGGCGCAAAGCGCGGCCATGGGGATGGTCAATATCCAGGCCCAGACAATCTTGATCGTGACCTGCCACTTGACGGCGGCGACATTCTTGGCCGCCCCCACTCCGGCGATGGCCCCGGTGATGACGTGGGTCGTCGAAACCGGCACGCCCATGTGAGTGGCCAGAAAGATGCTGGCCGCGCTCGCGGTTTCCGCGCAGAAGCCGTCGATCGGCCGGAGCTTGACGATCTTTTGGCCCATGGTTTTGACGATTCGCCAGCCGCCCGTCAGGGTGCCCGTCGCAATCGCCGCGTGAGCCGATAAGACGACCCAGAGAGGCACACGAAATTCTTTGAGAAGCCCGCCGGAGAAGAGCAAGCTGGCTATGATTCCCATGGTCTTTTGCGCGTCGTTCCCACCGTGGCCGAGACTATAGAGGGCCGCCGAGACAAATTGCATTCTCTTGGACCAAACATTGATGACGGCGAGCGGCTTTTTGTAAACCAGCCAGGTCGTTATGATCATCAGCAGATTCCCGAGGACCATTCCCAGGACCGGCGCTAGGACGATGAAGATGACAATCTTGACCCAGCCGCTGACGATGACGACGCCGAAACCCGCTTTGGCGACGGCCGCGCCCAAATAGCCGCCCATCAAAGAGTGAGAAGAGCTCGAGGGCAGCCCCAGAAACCAGGTCGCGAGATTCCAGGAGACCGCTCCGATGAGCCCTCCGAAGATGACGAGGGGATCGACAATCCTGATGTCGATCAGCCCCGTGCCGATTGTGTGCGCGACCTGAGTGCCGAAGATGAGGAAGGCCACAAAATTAAAAAAAGCCGCCCAGATCACCGCCAGCTTAGGGCTGAGGACTCTGGTCGATACGATCGTGGCCACCGAGTTGGCCGCGTCATGAAGGCCGTTGGTGAAATCAAAAATGAGGGCGAACCCGATGACAAAAATGATAAAGCCGAGGCTCCAGCTGACCATCCCTAGCCGCTTTTGACGACAATGCCCTCGATGGTGTTGCTCAACTTTTGATAGACATCCATGATGAACTCGAGTGTGACCAGGATGTCCTTCCACTTGATGACCGTGAGCGGGTCAGTCTCTTCAATGAACAGCGCCCGGATGGCCCGTTCGTAGGCCATGTCGCCCTCGTCCTCGAGGTCATGGATTGTCAGGATGAGCTTCCAGATGGTATCGGTGTACTTCTGATGCTCAAAACACTCTTTAATAAGGGCATTGAGGGCTACGGTCGCCTTCCCGATCAAACGGGAAAATTCATTGAGGAAATCTTTTTTCTCGGACATCCCGTAGAGGTAGATGTTGTGAATTGTGTTCTCGATCAAATCGACAACATCGTCGAGCTCGTGGATCAATCGGTAGATGTCTTCACGGTCAAACGGAGTGATGAAGCTCTTATTGATAAGGTTGATGATCCGGTGGGCGATTTCGTCGGCCTTGTGTTCAATGGCTTTCGATTGGAGCCAGTAGTTCTCGAAATCTTTGTAGCTTCCCGTGAATTCCTGGAAAACAGAAGTGATGTCGGTGAGGCAGACGGCCATCTCCCGGAAATGCTGGCTAAAGGCTGGCTCTTTCGGAAGAAAGAACTTCATGATTTCTCTTGAGGGTCAAACATTATACTAAATGGGGATCTGATTTCAAGCTAATAAACTTGCTGGCTGGACGAGAAAGACGGGATTATGGTATAAGCCTCTGAAAGAGGAGAGCGATGAAAAGCAGGCTTCTGAGAACAAAACCGATGGCCCGAATCATGGCCGATACCGAGGTGGAGGGTCACAAGCTGCGCCGCGCCTTGACGGCCTGGGATCTCACGGCCATCGGCATCGGCTGCATCATCGGCGTCGGAATCTTCGTCCTGCCGGGAGTTCAGGCGGCCAAGAACGCCGGCCCCGCGATCATGCTCGCCTTTGCCATCGCCTCTGCGGCCTGCGCCTGCAGCGCTCTTTGCTATGCGGAACTCGCGGCCATGATCCCTGTTTCGGGAAGCGCTTACACCTACGGTTATGCGACTCTGGGCGAGGTTTTCGCCTGGATCATCGGCTGGGATCTGATTCTCGAGTACATGGTCGCCGCGGTCCTTGTTTCCACGGGCTGGTCTGCCTATTTTGTCAACCTGATCAGGAGCGGTTTGGGCATCAACATTCCCCAGTCCATTTCTGCTTCGCCTTGGGACAAGAATCCCGGAATCTTCAACTTGCCCGCCGTCGCCATCGTGATGCTCATCACCTGGCTTCTGGTCCGCGGAATCAAAGAAAGCTCCAGGGTCAACTTGACCATCGTGATCGTTAAGCTGGCGATCATCGTATTCTTTATCATCGCGACGGTCGGTCACGTCGATCCGGCCAAGTGGCAACCCTTCATGCCCTTTGGTTTCAAGGGAGTGATGACCGCGGCCGCAATTGTGTTTCTAGCCTATGTCGGATTTGACGCGGTCTCTACGACAGCGGAGGAAGCGAAAAATCCCCAGCGGGACCTGCCCATCGGCATCATGGCATCCCTCATCGTGGCCACGCTCCTCTACATGATCGTTGCCGCCATCATGACCGGGGTCGTCCCGTATAGCCAACTCGGTGTCGCCGACCCCATCGCCAAAGTGCTCAATACTCTGAAGATGCCCTGGGCCTCCGCCCTCATCAGCGTCGGAGCCATCGCCGGGATAACCAGTGTCCTTTTGGTCCTGATCATGGGGCAGCCGCGCATCTTATTCGCCATGTCGCGGGACGGCCTGCTCCCGCCCTTCTTATCGAGGGTCCATGCGCGCTTCAAGACACCATACATCACGACCTGGATCACGGGAGGCATTGTGGCTGTGGCCGCTGCCCTGACACCGATCGACGTTTCCGCCGAACTCTGTTCGATCGGGACGCTTTTCGCCTACATCATTGTGGCCGCAGGTGTCATCGTCCTTCGTTATCTCCGGCCGGACCTTCATCGGCCTTTCCGGGCGCCCCTGAGCCCCTACCTCCCGGCGATCGGGATCATCCTCTGCGGCTACCTTATGATAAGCCTGCCACCGGTCACCTGGTTCAGGTTCCTGGCCTGGCTGGTCCTGGGGCTGATCATCTATTTCGGCTACAGCTTCCGGAGAAGCGTCGTCGGAAAAAAATAGTTGCCGATGTCATCTCGTCGTCTCGTCGTCTTGGTCACCTCGCTAAAAAACAAATCAAGAGTGAGCAATGCAGGTGTTCATCAAGCAGCAAAATTCGTGGCGGCTAAAACTGCCTTATTAATGCAAACACAATAACTAATTCGATATCTCCGTTCAAGGTTGCGCCGGGGACCACCCTCTGGCCCCCGGCCCCCGAGGAACCAGTCCCGTCGGTTCCCCCGTCGGTCAAGCCGACGGGCCCCCCTCCGCTACGGGGTCCCAAGGGTGGTCCCCGGCGCAACCTTGACCATGTCAAGTTGCTTATTGTGTTTTGCATTAGCTCAGGTTAACTCTTTCAACGCTCACGGCTCACCCTGTGCATTTGACATTCGGGTGCTCGTTGAATATCGTTAAGACTCTCTTATCAAAGGAGATCAGCGTGAAAACCAACAAACTGGCTGCGGCTTTCGTTGTCCTGGCATTCGGGTTCGCAGGCGTTCTTCCTCTCTTTTCCCAGACCAAAGGCCTGAGTTCCATTTCGGCCGAGGACATGAAATTCCATCTCCGATTCCTGGGCGCCCGGGAATTCGAAGGAAGGAATGTGCCGTCGGTCGGGTTGAACGTCGCCTCCAAGTATATCGCCCTGGTTGCGGAAAAGTGCGGGCTCAAGCCGCTCCTGTCCGGAAATTCCTACTTCCAGGAACTGCCCCTCGAGGTGAGCACCCTCTCTCCATCCCGGTCTTATCTCCGGCTGGCGACAGAGACGGGGGAGCAGACCTTTCAGTTCCCGGAGGCCTTCGGGCTGAACATGCGGATGGCCGCCCCCGGGACCGTTTCCGGAGAGCCCGTCTTTCTCGGGTACGGCCTGCACGCCCCCGAGTCCAACTGGGATGATTACGGAGAAATCGACGTCAAGGGCAAGATCGTGGTCATCCTGGACGCTGATCTTCCTAGGGATCATGTTCTCAAACCCGCCCAAAACCGCATATCTCTGATGTTACGAGCGAGGGCGGCCAAGGAAAGAGGCGCTTTCGGAGTCATTTCCGTGATCGGCCAGGAGCGGGAAAAAAACCTGGCTGCCAGGGGGTTGAACTTTGATCGCTCGGAGAGGGTTAAGTTTTTGGACGTCGATTTGGATCAACAGATGATCTCCTCCCCTGCCGCGGCCGGAGCGCCTTTTCTTCAAGTCGACGTTCGGCCTGATGTCGCGGCCGTGATCCTGGGAACCTCCCGCGACGACCTGGACAAGATGTTCGAGGCGATAAGCGGCGGCAAGCCGGTCGCCCGAAGAGAGCTGCCCGGAAAGGCCATGGAGATCAAGATCGCTCTCGATAAGCGGAGAGATGTCACGGAAAATGTCGTTGGTTATATTGAGGGGACCGACTCGCGCCTCAGCAACGAGTACATTGTCATCGGGTCGCACCACGACCACATCGGCAAGCGCGAGGGAAGAATCTATCCCGGCGCCGACGACAACGCCTCGGGAGCTGTCGCCATGTTCGAACTCGCCCGGGCGCTCAAGGCAGAACCGCCCAAACGCTCGGTCATCTTTGTTTGGCACACGGCCGAAGAAAAGGGCCTGGTCGGCGCCTCTTTTTTTCTCGCCCATTGCCCTGTCCCCGTGGAGAGGATCAGCGCGAACCTCAATCTCGATATGATTACCCGGAACGATCCCAAAGCGATCTATTTGATCGGCTCCAACAAGCTGAGCACGGAGCTCGACGGGAGCATCCGGGCCATGAACGACCGTTCCGTCCATCTCAAGCTGGATTATGCTTTTCAAGAGCCCAACCATCCCGACCGTTTCTTTTTCCGGGGCGACCAATTTCCCTATATACAGTATGGCATCCCCGGCGTTTGGTTCTTCTGCGGTACGACCGAAGATTACCACCAGGAAACAGATCAGGTGGAGAAGTGCGATTTTGAGAAGATGGAAAAAGTGACCAGGCTGGCTTATCTCGTCGCCTGGGATATCGGCAACAAGCCCTCGCTCTTGAAGCTCGATATCAACCCCGAGATCACGACGCGGGGAAAGCAGAACCTGAAGTTCAATTGGCTCAAAACCTCGAGTTCGACCGCCATCCGGAACGTCCGTCTTTTTGATCGAGAGAAAGTCCTGGAGAGGGCGACGGTCATATTCAAGGGCGGAAAGATCCAAACCGCCGGGCCCGGGGTCCCGATTCCGGAGGGGGCCGAAGTCATTGACGTCCACGTGACAAACTTTAAGCGAGCCTTGGAGGCTGTACGGGCCGGAGCCGACGGGCTGGCCCACGTCTTCGCTGATGAATTACCCGAGGACGGGATCGGCTCGCTCGTGCAGAAAAGCCACTTCTCCCTTATCCCTACCCTTTCCGTTATCAAAGGCCTGTGCGGTGTGCTCCAGGACGAGGCATTCCTCAAAGACAAGTTTTTGGAGCCCTTTTATGGCCCGGCCGACTTAGCGAGGCTCAAGCAGACGTTTCCCTCCTCCCTAACCGCGCTTTATAAATATGCGATCGCTGAGGAGGCGCTTAAATAGAATGGCCTATCTCCTTAGCTCCGTGAGCGGTGAACCGTGAGCAGTTTAAAAGGCAATTCATATCATCGGCCCGATCCGTATGCCAAGCTCGCGGATATCTACGATTCAGAAACGAGCCATCGCTCCATTCAGGCTTTTTATCAAGAGTGGAGGACATCTCTTGGCCTGGCCATACGGAGATATGGAATCAAAGTCAGGGTTTTGGTCGATCTGGCCTGCGGCACAGGCAACACGACGATTCCGTGGAGTGGGAGGCGGGGCTGGACGGTCATCGGGGTCGATCGTTCCGAGGCCATGCTGCGCCAGGCGAGAAAAAAATCACGGCGCGTTCGCTGGTCAAGACAGGATCTGAGGACGCTTGACCTCCGAGATCGCGCCGATGTCGTGACCTGCCACTTCGACGCCCTCAACCACCTCCTCGTCCCTCAAGATTTGCAGAAGGTTTTTTTCAACGTGGCTCGAATCCTGAATGAAGGGGGGTTGTTCCAATTCGATCTGAATACGGAACACTGGTTCCGATGGCTGAGTGTTCATGAAAAACTGTACCGTTTGCCTCCAAACTACCTCGTGAGCACCAACGAATATCATCCCGGGCGTCACATCGCGACCTTTCACCAACTCTGGTTCGTCAGAAGGCACCGTTTCTACGAGAAGCGAGACATTAGAGTCCGGGAGCGAGCCTACACGACCGGGGAAATCCATCGCCTGCTCAAAAAAGCGGGCCTGCGTCTTTTGAAACTCAAGATCCAGCGCAGGCTGGAGGGCAAAGCCATCCGCATGCTCTATCTTGCCCAGAAACCGATGTTGTCAGGGAAAGCTTCTTCAAAACCGGCCCCGTAGATTCTCGTCTCATCGATCTTCACTTGGGTTTTGCGAGCTGTCGCCGATAGATATCCGCAACGGTCTCGAGACTATCGATCTCTAGCGGCGACTTGTCTTCCCGGGTCCTTCCGATCCGCGCAAATCTGAGGGCGAAGCCGGACTCATAGCGCGGGCTCTTCTGGACGTCTGAGAACAGGACCTCAACCACGACCTCGGGTTTGACGGATACCGTCCATCCTTCTTCCCCTGTTTTCAGTTTGAGCAAACGTTCTGTCATCTCTTTGAACTCGCTGTCGGTCAAGCCTTTGAAGGTTTTGCCCACGGGAAGATAAGCTCCGCTCTTTTGATCGCGCGCCGCGAGGTGATAATTGCTCAACCACCCGTGCCGTCGACCGTACCCCCAATCCGCGGCGATGATGACCAAGTCGAGGGAAGTGACCTTTTTTATTTTCAGCCATACTTTTCCCCTGAATCCCGGAGTATAGAGACTGGCGAGGGACTTCGCCATCAGGCCTTCATAGCCTTCTTTTATGGCCTGATCAAAAAATCTCTCTCCTTCTTTTTTGTCGACCGGAATGATCCGCCTGACCAGGGGCAGGGACATCTGCCCAAGCGCTTTCCATCTCTCCTCGTAAGGATTGTCGATGAAGACCTGGCCGTCCCGCAAAAGGATATCGAAGAGAAACAACCGCACCGGAATTTGCCTCCTCAACTTCTCGATATCACGGACCCTCCCGAGTCTCCTCATGAGCACCTGAAACGGAAGAGGTCCGCCGTCGGGGCCGACTGCGATCACCTCGCCTTCGACAATCGCTTCCTTAACCTTAACGGCTCTCGTGGTCTCCTCGGCGATTTCCGGAAGACTCCCTGTGATATCGGTAAGATTCCTCGAATAGAGCCGGCAGGACTTGTCCTTGACATGGATCTGCACCCTCGCGCCGTCGAGTTTATACTCGAGGGCAAAAGGACTTTTCATGATGGCGAAAGCATCGCTCACGCTCGAGGCCCTCTCTGCGAGCATGGGTTTGATGGGACGGAAGATATCCAGGTTCACTTTTTTCAGCCCGCTAAACCCTTGCGAAAAACTCTTCCGGGCGGTTTCGGCGATATCGCCCGTGAGCATCATTGTTCTTCTCAAAAGACCGATATCCAGGCCGAGGGTTTTTGACAGGGCTTCGAGGATCATCCCTTCGTCAACTCCATGACGCATCTCCCCGATGATGTTTTTAACGATATATTTCGCTTCGAGCGGAGAGGCCCGCCTGAGGAGGCGGAGGAGGACCTCCCGCTTTTTCTTTCTTGATCCGGCTCCTTTTGTCTCCGTAATCTCCTTGAAGGCCCGAGAAACGTGTTCGAGGGTGAGTTTCTCTCCTCTCCTCACAAACCCGGTTTTTTCTAAGAGCACGCGGATCCCCTCTCCGAAATCGGGAGTTTCGGAAAAGGAGCTGGCATATTCTTGTTCATCTGTTCTGATGAGGTTGCCCAAGACCTCGATGATCGCAGCACCGCTCATATCGAGCCGGCTTCCGGGAATGGCCCGGCCCAGGATAAGGTTTACGGCAAGGGGGACGTCATCCAGAGGAAGGCTCTTTAGGAACGCGCCCACCAGAACGGCGATTTCTTTTCTCTTCTTGGTCTTTTCCAGGGTTTCGCAGAGACGGGAGATTTCGGAAAATGGTGTGTTTCCCATATTCTCATGATACCGTTTTCCGCCGACCCTGTCACAAAAGCCTCAATTTCTGGAAATTAACGATAGGTTTTATCCCCCCGGGCTCTCGTCACCTCTTGATAGTGATCGAGCCGTTGGTCGTGGTCAGGGAAATCTCCGGTCCGCCCTGACCCATCTGCGCCTCAATCAGGTGTTTGGATTGACGGAGGTTCTTCAGGGTTACCGGGAAATCCACGGAGACATGGCCGTTTGTCGTTTCGGCCCGGAGCAGCGCGTTGACTTGCTCCGGCGCCTCGATGGCCAGCGTGATCGACCCGTTAGTCGTCTCGGCCTGGATCCCATCCTTGAAGGTCAGCTTTTCGAGCCGAATATTGCCGTTCGTGGTTTCCGCCTCGAGTTTTCCTTCATTGCCGGAAACCTTGATTTCTCCGTTGGTCGTCGAAACACGGAGCGTCGCTTTGACTCCGTCCGCACTCACTGAGCCGTTCGTCGTCTCTAACTCGGCCGACCCGAACTGGCCAGTCACTCCCACATCGCCGTTGACGGTCTCGACCCTTTTCAGGTTGACTCCCTCGGGGACTTTGATTTCAAAGTTGACCTCGACGCGAAAATTGTGCCTGTGTTTGGGCCAGATAGTCTTGACAGCGACCATTCCGGCGGACTCTTCGACCCGGATTTCAACTTCCTTGAGATCTTTCTCGTCGTCCCTGGCCACCTTGAGGGCTCTGATCTCGACCTTATTGTCCTTCCAGGTGGAGATGGTGATTCCCCCGTTGACGTTGTCCAGGGCGAAGACCTCGCCCGCTTTGAGAGGCAAGGTCTTGGCGAATTCCTCGCGGAAATCGGCTCGGGCAAACGTGATCAGACCACCAAGAACCAACACGAGGAACGTTAAGACAATCGAGACTTTTCTTTTTTGCAAGTGTGCCTCCTTAAAAAACATCCTGTTGAATCTTAAGACGAAAACGTCAAGAAAATGGTTGCCGGGAATATCGCTGGAACACAGATCTGTGCGGCTCCCAAGGGGAGCGCTGGACTTGAGACTAAGGTTTCATTATCATACGACCTTGTGATCAGGCATACATTGTTTTCCCTTAGCATCTTAGTGGCTCTGTGTTTGTGCTTTCTTCAGTGCCGCCAACAAGAAAAAGCGGATTTGGTCTTGATCAACGGGAGGATCCATCCCGTTGATAGCGCCAACTCCTATATCGAGGCCGCGGCGGTCAAGGCGGGAAGGATCATCGCTCTCGGGCCGACCAAGAAAATCGAAAAGCTGACGGCCGTCTCCACGCGAGTTTTGGACCTGGGGGGGAAACTCGTGCTTCCAGGCTTCATCGACGCCCACTGCCACTTCATGTCCGGAGGAAACTCGTTGGCCGGGCTGACGCTAAGGGACGCGAGGTCGGTTGAAGACGTTCAAAAGTTGGTCGCCGCCAAGGTCAAAGAGCTTCCGGAAGGAGCGCCGGTTTTTGGGAGCGAGTTCGACCACACTCTGTTTCCAGGGGCAAAATGGCCGACAAAAGAGGACCTGGATAAGGTCTCGCCTCACAATCCTGTCATCTTGGAGAGGGTCGACGGCCACTCCCTGTGGGTGAATTCCCTGGCTCTCGGCCTTTCGGAAATCTCGAAAAAGACTCCGAATCCCTTCGGCGGGGAGATATCAAGAGACTCCTCAACCGGCGAACCCAGCGGAATCCTTAAGGAAGCGGCCACGCGCCTGATAAAAATCAAGGCTCCGCAATCGAACAAGGAGGAGGATATCAAGCGGGCGCTCGGCCAGGCCGCCCGGCTTGGGCTCACCGGGATCCACACCTCTTCAACCCAAGAAGAAATTGAAATCTACCGGAAGCTTGAAAGAGCCGGCCAATTGACCGTTCGCGTCTATGCTTGGCTCCCCATCCAGGAAATCGATGACTATATCAAGAGCGGGATAAAATGCGGGCAAGGCGACGATATGGTCCGGGTCGGCTTCCTGAAAATCTTTGTCGACGGTACGGTGAGTTCTTCAACAGCCCTTCTCTTCGAACCGTTCTCTGACGAGCCGGGTCAAACGGGCGAAGCTCAATATCGGGAAGAAGAATTCTATTCCTTGGTGGAAAAAGCGCACCACAACGGCTATCAGGTCGGAATTCACGCCATCGGGGACAAGGGAATCCATTGGGCGCTCAACGCGATCGAGAGAGCGCAGAAGAGATATGGGAAAAACGGGCTCCGCCATCGTATCGAGCACTGCTCGCTCATCCATCCCGACGACGTCAAGAGGTTCGCAGAATTGGGAGTCGTCGCTTCCATGCAGCCCACGCACTGCACCACGGATTTGAACTATCTCGAGAGCAGATTTGGAAAAGAACGGTGCCGGGGCGCCTACATCTGGAAGACTCTGGCCGACGAGGACGCCGTCCTGGCCTTCGGAACCGACTGGCCGGTTGAACCTCTCGATCCGATGAGGGGGCTGTATTCGTGTGTAACCAGGCAGAACATCGAGTCGGGTTACCCCGCCGGCGGATGGTTTCCAGAGCAGAGGTTGTCCATCCGAGATGCGATCAAAAATTACACTTACGGACCAGCCTACGCCTCGTCCGAAGAAGGCAAGAAAGGTTCTCTGAAAGTTGGGAATCTCGCCGACTTCGTTGTGCTTTCGGATAACATTCTGGAAATCGAAGCGCTCAAGATTCTTACAACCAGAGTTCTCTGCACCGTCCTCGGCGGAAAAATCGTCTTTCAAGGAGACTAACGGCAGCAACGTCCTTCTGACTCCCGAGATCTGGTTCCCAGAGAAAGAAGCGCCTTGTCAGCGGCTCGACTTTGCCTTTTTGTTGTGCTATAAATCTCCTAATCTAAAGACTTGTTAAGATGAGTCCCAAAATCGATCAATCCAGGCAGGGCCATATGGGTCCCTTGCCTCCGAGAACGGACGGTGCCCAGGCCAAAACTCTGGCCGATCGGGAAAAACGCAGCGCCGCTCTCAGCTCCGTCGTGGCCGCCGTTTTCTTAACGGGCTTCAAGATCATCGTCGGTGTCTTGACCGGAAGCCTGGGAATCCTGGCCGAGGCAGCCCATTCCGCCCTCGACTTGGTGGCCGCAATCATGACCTTGGTTGCCGTCCGCGTCTCAGGACGTCCGGCCGATCGTACTCACCCCTACGGGCACGGGAAAATTGAAAACCTCTCGGCCATATTCGAAACAGGGCTGCTTCTCATAACCTGTCTCTGGATCTTCTATGAGGCTATGCGCAGGTTGTTCTTCAAGAGTGTTCCGGTGGAAGCCTCCCTTTGGGCTTTTCTAGTGATGTCGATTTCGATCGTCATCGATACCTCGCGTTCGCGCGTCCTGTCGAGAGCGGCAAAAAAATATCACTCCCAGGCCCTGGAAGCCGACTCCCTTCATTTTTCGACCGATATCTGGTCTTCCTCGGTCGTTATTGCCGGCCTCATTTTGGTCCTTCTCTCCAGGGCCCTCCGCCTTCCTTGGCTCGTCAAAGCAGACGCCCTGGCAGCCCTCGGAGTCTCGGCTATCGTGGTGTCGGTCAGCTGGAGGCTCGGCCAAAAAACGCTCATGGCTTTGCTCGATGGCGTTCCGGCCAGCCTCCGGGAGAAGGTCGCTGAGGCGGCGAGCGTCCCTGGAGTCCTGGCCGTTGAGCAGGCCCGGCTGCGCCGAAGCGGGCCCGAAATTTTCGTTGACCTGGTGCTGACGGTCAACAGGGATGCGACGTTTGAATACACCCATAACATCGCGACCAAGGCCGAAGCCGCTGTGCGCGATTCGCTCCAGGCCCCCGGCGCCGACGTCGTCGTCCATGTGGAGCCCGGCGCCCGCGAGGGAGACGCGAGCGTCGCGACCATCAGGTCGATCGCGGCTCAACACAATTTGGCGGCCCACAGCATCTATTTCTACAGCGCCAAGGGACAAAGATCATTGGAGCTGCACCTGGAAATCGACAGCAGGCTGCAGATCGCCGAAGCCCATGCCCGGGCGACAGAGTTCGAAGAGTCACTCCGAAAGGCGCTCCCCGAGCTCCAACGGATCGTAACCCATCTCGAGCCCCTGGACAGGGCCGGCTCCGCTCAGGCCCTGACCTCGGCGGAAAAATCAAACATCCAGGAAACGGTCGGACAAGTCTCAGAGAAAATGGGTGTCCAATGCGACCCCCATGAAATCCAGATGGAGAAGGTGGGCGGTCGAGTCTCCCTCTCTTTTCATTGCACCCTCGACGCTGCGACAGACCTGGCCGAGGCCCACCGCTTCACCGAAGAGTTCGAGCGAAACCTGCGGGTCCGGCTTCCCAACCTGGGGCGGGTCATGATCCACGTCGAACCAGCCGAGGGTGAATCCCGGAAGGGCTGAGAGGTCGACCGGGGCGCAAAACCATGACCGCCGAGCCAAAGAGCCAAAACAAATTTCCCACGACCTTCTGGACTGCCAACTCAATCGAGCTTTTTGAACGGGCCGCCTACTATTCCATGGCTTCGTTCATGGTGATCTATCTCAAAGAAACCCTGGGTATGCGTCCCACTGTTGCCACTTTTCTGAATGGGTCGGTGCTTTGGGGACTCATCTATTTTCTGCCGATCTTATCCGGGACGTTGGCCGACAAATTTGGCTTCAAAAGGTCTCTCACAATTGCTTTCGTGATGATCTCGGCCGGCTATTTTATGATGGGCAATATTCAGAGGTTCTGGCCGGGTTTGATCGGACAAAGAGGGGCGGAGGCGATCGATTACACCGTCCCGGTCATCCTCGGCATAATCTTGATCGGGATCGGGGGCTCGGTCGTCAAGCCCTGCATCGCCGGCACGGTCCAAAAGACCTCCGGAACTCGGGCCACACTTGGTTTCGGAATTTTTTACATGATTATCAACATCGGCTCCATTACCGGCCGCAGCATCTCGTATTTCATTCGCACCAACCTGGGGATTCCGGCGATCTTCACCTACGCGGCCTCCATTTTCGCGTTGATCGGCCTCATCCTGGTTATCTTTGTCTACCGGGAGCCCGGCTACGTGAGCGACGGGAAAAAAGACGACCAGAGGGTCCAAAAGAAGACTCTTGGCCAGGCCATCTTGGGGATCTTCATCGTCCTCAGAAACATCAAGTTTGTTTTCTTCTTGATCGTCGTCGGCCTGTTTTGGTTTCTCTACGTCCAGCTCTATAACCTCATGCCCCTCTTCCTTCGGTATATTGACCCGAACGCCCCGGTGGAACTCTACACCCTGGCCAATCCCGTTATGATCGTCTGCTTTCAGCTTCTTATCACCCGGACCGCCAAGCGGTGGACGCCGATCAAATCCATCATCATCGGCGTCGCTATAACAACCGCGGGCATGCTTCTCAATGTCCTCCCGCCACTTCTTTTCTCCGACCTGTCCAGGAGAGTCAGCCTGGTGGGCTTGGCAGTTCCCATCGCCGGAATTTTTCTCGTCGTGTCTATTGCCTCCATGGCTGTCGGCGAGATGGCGGCATCGCCCCGGATCTATGAATACATCGGCGGCATCGCCCCCAAGGGCGAAGAGGGATTGTATCTCGGATATGCCAACCTCCCCTTGGCTATCGGCAGCATCTTCGGCGGACCGCTGGGAGGGGCTCTCTTCGAAAAATTCATCTCCGTCCCTCTCCAGGCGGGCCGGCCGGTCAGGCCCGCGAGCATCTGGCTCATTATCGCCGGACTGGGTGCTCTTTCTATGGTCGGGCTGGCCGTTTATGACAGACTTCTGGTCAAGACGCGGCGTTGATCTTGAAGGACCGACTTGACGCTCAGTCCAGGACGAAGATATTGTGCTTGACGCAGATGTCCTTGAGCTCCTTGGGCCAGACCGATACGGTCACTTCGCCCAAGTGGGCCGTGCGCAGCAGGTACATGAAGGTCCTGGACTGCCCGATTCCACCGCCGATGCTCAGCGGGATCTTGTCGTTCATGATGGCTTGGTGATAGGGCAGCTTGAGATTCTCCATCAGATGCGACATCTCCAGCTGCTTCACGAGCGTCTCCTTGGTGACTCGAATCCCCATAGAGGTAAGTTCGTGACGTCGCTTCGTAACCGGGTTCCAGACCAGGATGTCGCCGTTGAGACCATGGGTGGGCTTTCCGGTCATCTTAGATGTATCCGTAATCCAGTCGTCGTAATCCGCTGCTCTCATCTCGTGCGGATATCCGTCTTTTAGGGGATATCCCACCCCGATGATGAAAATGGCGGGGTATTTCTGAAGGGTCATCGTCTCGCGCTGTTTTCGCGGCAGATCCGGGAACATGTCCAAGATGTCCTCGGCGGTCAGGAAGGTAAGTTCTTCGGGTAGGTCAGGGTACTTTTTGGTCTTGAGCTTCGGGTAAAGCTCTTGGGCATATCTTCCTGCGCCCAGGATGACCTTCCAGATTTTCTTAACAACGTCTTGGAGGAAACCGAGGTTGCGCTGGTCCATGGACATGACCCTCTCCCAGTCCCACTGGTCAACATAGGCGCTGTGGTCGTGATCGAGGAAGTAATCTTTGCGCACCGCCCGCATATCGGTGCAGATGCCCTCCCCCAATTTGCAGCCGAACTCGGCCAGGGCGGGCCTCTTCCATTTCGTCGCCGCCTGGACGATCTGGGCGTTGAGCCGTTTTTTTAAGCCCAATCCGCAGGGGAACTCGATCGGGGTCCGGGAGCCGTCCCGGTCCAGCATGTCGTTGATCCCGCTTTCACGCTCCACGATCAGGGGAACCTGGACCATCGTCAGGTTGAGCTCCTTGCACAGGTTCTTCTCGATGTATCCTTTGATCGCGAAAAGGGCTTTCATCCGCTCGAGGGGGGGAAGAATCGCCTGATAATCCGTGGGCAGGATCTTATCCACTTCTTCGTAGGTACTGATTCCGGGTCCCGCCAGGTCTGCCTTTTTGTCTCCAGCCATAATACTTTGCTCCTTGTCTATGATTTAATGATGATTGAGGCAATCAAGATATTGAAAGTTAAAAAATATTCTATAATTTTTGCTTTTCTTATGTCAACACACCCGAGGCTCTATAACGAATAGTGTGGTTGCGGGCTGGGCGAAGGCGTAAAGGGCGCAATCGGCCGAAGCGACCATTGAAGGTTTAGCCATCCGGAGGCGCTTTTCGAGGGGACCTTTTTCTTGGCGGGCGGCGAGGATGTTTGAGCGGCACATGATGAACGTCCCCTGGGGGCGGAGGATGACTCGGACATCTTCGAGCCAGAGAGATCTGTAGGAGCGAGTTCCGCAGCCGCCGAGAAAAGGGTCGACGGAGCGGCGTTAAAAACCTGAATGGGAGAGAGGTCGATTGCGCCTGATAAAGTCACCGTCGTTCTTAGCACACTTTTCGTCACAGAGCCCCAGGGTCCTTGACTTTCTCCTTTTGCAAACATATAAATCTTTAAGATTTCAACCACAGGGATCGAAGAAGACTTGGCGAGAAAATTGAGATTGCTGGACTGGTGGGAAAGGGCTCCGTCAAGTTCGCGCCGATCCCTGGTGGCCGCCTGCCTGGGCTGGATGCTCGATTCTTTCGACGTCATGCTCTATGCCATGGTCCTGGCTTACCTGATGAAGGATCTCGGTATGGCCAAATCGACCGCCGGCCTCCTGGGATCGCTGACGCTCGTCGCCTCGGCCGTTGGAGGAATCGTCTTCGGCGTCATCGCCGACCGTTTCGGCCGCACCCGGGCCCTCCGGGCGAGCATTCTGATCTATTCGATTTTTACGGCGCTCTGCGGCCTCTCTCAAACGGTCGTCCATCTTGCCATCTTCAGGGTCTGTTTGGGGCTCGGCATGGGCGGAGAGTGGGCCAGCGGGGCTGCTCTCGTTTCTGAAACCTGGCCGGCCCGCGACAGAGGCAAAGCGCTTGGGTTTGTCCAGAGTTTTTGGGCGGTCGGATATGCCCTTGCCGCCCTGGTCACCGCTCTGGTGCTGCCCCGCTGGGGCTGGAGAGCGGTTTTTTTTATCGGCGTCTTGCCCGCCCTGGCAATTTTCTGGATCCAGGCCAAAGTGGAAGAACCCGCTATCTGGCAAGACGACCGGAAAGAGCGCGGCCCTTCGCTCCTCGGAAAGCCTCGGTTCGATAAGAAACTCATTGGCATCACGATTTCAGTCACGGTCATGAACGCCTTCACCATGTTTGCCTGGTGGGGATTCAACCTCTGGATCCCCGGATATCTCTCTCTCGCTCGAGATCAGGGAGGCATGGGCATGGGCACCGGGCAGATGTCATCTCTGATCATTTTTATGCAACTGGGAATGTGGCTTGGCTACCTGACCTTCGGCTATATCAGCGATTCGGTGGGGCGGAAAAAAAGCTATGTCCTTTATCTTCTGGCCGCAGCTCTTCTCGTTCTCATGTATTCCGCTTCGCACAAACCCTTACTGCTTTTCTTCCTGGGTCCTTTTGTGGCTTTTTTTGGAACCGGATATTTTTCCGGTTTCGGCGCTCTGACGGCTGAACTCTACCCCACCCGGATCAGAGCTACGGCCCAAGGGTTCACCTACAACGCAGGGCGGATCGCTTCGGCTGTGGCACCTCTCGCCGTGGGATCTCTGGCCCAGCAACAAGGCTTCGGGACCGCCTTTCTTCTCGCCTCAGGCGCCTTTGTCCTCGCCGCACTAATGTGGCTCCTCATCCCGGAGACCAGCGGCCGCGAGCTCGCATAAACAAAAAGGTTTAGGCGGGGAAGGCCATTCTGAAGGTGCTGCCTTGATTCTCGCTGCTTTCAAGCTCGAGCCGGCCTCCGTTCACTTCGACCGCCCACTTGGCAATGGCCAGACCCAACCCTGCTCCGCCCATCTCTCTCGAGCGATCGGTCCCGACGCGGTAAAAACGGTCAAAGATTTTGTCCCTGTGTTCGGGCGCGATTCCCGGACCGGTATCGGTGACTTCGACCTTGAGGCCGTCGCGCGCGTCCCTGGAGCTCACGGAGATGGTACCGCCCGGAGGGGTGTATTTGATGGCATTATCGAGGATATTCATGACCGCCCGCCGGAGGATGCCTTCATCAATATCGATTCGCGCCCGGCTGTGCAGGCGGCTGACAATTCTTTGGCCCTTCTCCTCGGCCATGATTCTCAGGTCATCGACGGCCTTCTTGATCATGGGAACCGGATCGGTTTTTTCCCGGTTCAGAGGGGTCTGCTCGTGGTCGGCTCTTGTCAAGAGGAGGAGGCTGTCGATCAGATGAGTCAGGCGGGCCGTCTCCTCGAGCATATTGCCGATGCGATCACGATAGCCGTCGAGGTCAAGGCTTTCCTGGAGAGCGACTTCGCCCACGCTCTGAATGGCCGCCACGGGCGTCCGTAATTCATGAGAGGCATCCGCGGTGAAACGTTGGAGCCGCTCGAAGGCGTTTTCCAGACGGCTCAGGGTCAGGTTAAAAACGGTGGCCAGCTTGCCGAATTCATCGGCCGGATTCTCGACCGGAAGACGTTCGGAAAGGCTCTCCGCGCTGATGCGTTCGACCTTGCGGGCGATGGCGGAGACAGGCTTCAGGATCCGGCTGGCCAAGACATAGCCTCCCAGGGCGGTAAGAATCAGAGCGCTGGGAAGGATGAGAAGCAATATCATCGAGAACGTCCGAAGGATACCCCAAACGTCTTCTTCCCCCCGGGCCACGGTTAGGACAAATCCGTTTTTGAGGAGGCCCGTTTTCATCCGGTACCTTCTCCCGGCCCGCACGCGGACTGTCCGGTAATCGCCGCCCGGAGTGTTCACTATTTCCGGCAAACCAGACTTCTTGTAGGGAAGGCTCTGGAAGAAAATGCGCCCCCCTTGGATGAGCTGATAGACTTCGGCCGAATGCTCAGATTCTTTTTCAAAAGCCTCGTTTGGATCCTCCTGAAAGACCAGAGCGATGGCAGAAAAATGGATATCCAGTTCCTGGTTCAACTGCCTGAACAGCTGGACCCTGACAAAAACATAGACCCCCAGGGAGAAAATAATCATAATCGTCGCAAGAACGACGGCGTACCATAGGGCCAGCCTCGACCGGACGCTTCGCGGCCAAATCTTCAATTGGGTTTCTCCGAGAGGACAAACCCGACCCCACGCACCGTGTGCAAAAGCTTTTTGCCGAACGGCTCGTCGACCTTTTTCCTGAGGTGGTTGATGTGTACGTCGATGACGTTATCGAGGGGCGTCGCCCTTTGGATTTCATTCCAGACCTGCCGGGCGAACATTTCTCGGGTGACAATTTGCCCTTGATGGCGAAGGAGGTATTCGAGCAACTCGAATTCTTTGCCGGTGAGCGAAAGGAGCTGTCCGCTCCGACTGACGACGCGACGGGCCAGGTCCATTTCCAAATCGGCCAGCTTGAGTTTCAAAACTCGGCCGTCTTTTCCCCGCCGCAACAAAGCCCTGATTCTGGCCAGAAGCTCTGGAAAGGCAAACGGTTTGACAAGATAATCATCCGCCCCCGAATCCAGCCCCAGGACCCGATCCCTCACAGTATCTTTCGCCGTCAGGATGAGGATGGGAGTCTTGATTTGTTGCCGGCGCAGCAACTCTAAGATTTCCAGCCCGTCCCGTCCCGGCAGCATCAGGTCGAGAATGACAAAGTCAAATTTTTGGGAGTTCAGGAGAAAAAAGCCTTCCTCGCCGGAAGCCGCGACTAAGGCGCTGTAATGCTCGGATTCCAAGCCCTTTTTTAGGGCTGAGGCGACTTTCCTTTCGTCTTCAATGATGAGTATTTTTAGAGGCATGCCCGTGCGCCGATAGAACCACTATAGCACTTGAGATTTGCTTTGACTACTGATTTTGCCTTAAGAATCGCAAGGGATTGAAGCGGCTGATCTCTCTTGGGAGGAAGGATTGTGTCCGTCTTGAATTAATAAACATTAAGAAAACATTCAGTATTTGGATCACACTTGGCGTGCTATAGTTTAATATGATCATCATCGAGAGCGTTTCGGGCTGGTTTCTCCTGAGTGAGATGGATTTGAGCGGCGCCGATCGCATAACGTCATCGTCCCAAGATGATCCCCGGGTCAGGTCGCCCCGGACGGCAAGATCGTCGAAGCACTCAAATGGACGGCCAAGAAATCCAGGTAAAAAAAGAACGGGGGCGGCGGGAATGACTCCGTTCAGATTCCCTCCTTCTTCAGGTCTCTTGGACTGAAGCAGGCTCGAAGATTCCTGCTGCCCCCTTATAACGCCCCCATCGCCCGATGGGCACTGGTCGATCGATCCAAATGTTCTACCCGGCCGGTATTAAAATCAGCTGCTGAATCCAAAATTATAGTCGATTTTTTATCTCTCAATTTTTTAAACGTTTAATAACTTTATTTAATCTTTATTATATTATTTATTAATATTTTTAATTATGCTATTGACATTATCAATTTATCATGGTACAAAGTATTCTAATAATAGATTCGAGGTTACACATGAATCAAGATTGGCAGGAGCTGACCAAAGTGACCAGGGGAGCTGCTTTCACTGTCGAAAGAGTGAAAATCAAGGATAGCGCCATCTCCCTCGAAGGAAGCTTCGAGCTGCCTCCCCTGGCCAAGCTGACCGTGGAGGACCAGACGTTTGTTATAGCGTTCGTCCGCTGCCACGGGTCGATCAAAGAAATGGAACAATTTTTCGGCATCAGCTACCCGACTGTCAAGAACCGATTGAATCACATCGCCGGTCAGCTCGAGTTCATCGAGATCAATCCTCCTTCCTCCGGCGCCGAGATTCTGGGCCAGCTCGACCGGGGTGAAATCACCGTGGAAGAGGCCCTCAAAAGATTAAGAAGAGAGCCATGATTCCTCTCTTCATAAGGTTGCGGATCCAGGGGAGCGGCAAGGGGTTCCGCCTTCTTTTCCCCATGGTCCTCCTCTGGATCCTGGTTTTGGCTTTGATGATCGTCCTGCTTCCATTTCTCTTGATCGGAGCTCTCATCACCTGGAGGCGAGGTCCCGGGCCGGCCCTGTTGGCCATCTATCCTCTTCTTTTTTCCGTGCTTTTTTCTTTATCCGGCCTGCACCTTGAGTTCGAAAACGCAAAGAACCGAATCTTCATAAGTTTCACATGACGGAGGTCAACGATGAACGAAGATCGCAAAAAAATTCTGGAAATGCTCGCCGCAGGCAAGCTCAGTGTTGAAGAGGCCGAGAAACTGCTCTCCGCTCTTTCTTCATCCCAGTCCGACTCTCAAGAGGAAATTTCGGGCAAATCGGAGCCCAAGTATCTCCGTGTTCTGGTCGAGCCTGGCCCCAACAGCGAGGTCCAGGACCGAGTCAATGTCCGGGTTCCCCTGAAGCTCATCCGGGCCGGGCTCAAGTGGGCCGCTTTCATTCCCAAACACGCCCAGGGCACTGTGAACCAGGCCTTCCAAGAAAAAGGCATCGAGTTTGATTTAGCGAAGATCAAGCCCGAAGATATCGAGGAAATCGTCACTCAACTCAATGACTTGACTGTGGAGGTCGAAGGCAAGGAGAAAGTCCGGGTCTTCTGCGAATAAACGGGGGCTTGAAAACGGCTGATTCTTCGGCTAAGCTAAAGCACGACCCGAGGAAAGGTGCCGTGGAAACCAGCGAGCCGCGCCGTCTCTTGAACGAATGCCAACGGCCTACCAAGAAGCACTATATCATCCTGGGGATGGCCTGGGCCGGATGGCTGTTCGATTTCTACGACCTGATGTTGTTCTCGTTCCTGCTCATCCCGATCAAGAAGACGCTGGGCCTCAGTGATGCTTCACTGTCGCTCCTCCTGGGTTCCACCCTTGCGGCCACGGCGCTGGGTGGAATTCTCTTCGGCTACCTGGCCGACCGCATTGGCCGGAAAACCGTCCTCTCCTGGACGATCCTGATCTATTCCTTGGGCGCTTTTGGCTGCGGCTTTTCTCGGAGTGTGTGGTGGCTGCTCGCTTTCCGCATCATCACGGGCCTCGGCGTCGGCGGGGAATGGGCCACGGGCCAGACCCTGGTGGGCGAGAGCTTCCCGGCGCGCATGCGCGCCCGCTTCGCCGCGGTGATGCAGACTGGCGCGCCGCTCGGAATCGCCCTCGCTTCGATTGTCGGCGGCTTCATCGAGCCGGCTTTTGTCAGGGCTTTCGGCGAAGACTGGGGCTGGAGAGGCTGCTTTTTCCTCTCTGTCGTTCCCGCTCTCTTGGTCGTGGTCATCCGCCGGTCGATGCCGGAGTCCGACGTCTGGGTCCGACGGCAGGCGCGGAGCCAGCCGGCAGAGCCCGGCCGTTTGAATCTCCTGCTCCGCAACCCCCGTCTTCGAAGGCTCTTTGCTCTTGGCTTGGTCCTGGCGCTGACCGACATGTCCGCCTATTGGTTCACTTACACCTGGCTTCCCAAATATCTTTACAACAACCTCGGTTTCTCCATGGCCAGGTCGGGTCTGTGGATGCTGGCCACCCAGGCGGGTGGCTTTCTCGGTTACCTCAGTTTTGGGCTCGTGGCCGATTGGAGAGGAAGGAGGGTTGCCTACTCCGCATTTTCCCTGATCTGGGCTGCCGGGCTCCTCGCGGTCACCTGGTTCTGGGGCTCGATCGCGGTCTGGCCTTGGCTGACTCTGGTGTTCATGTTCCTGGTGGGTTTCGGAACGGGGAATTTCTCCGGCTATGGTCCGATCTTCTCCGAGATCTTCCCCACCCAGGTACGAAACACGGCCATGGGAACAGCCTTCAACCTCGCCCGGGGGGTGCAATTTTTCACTCCCCTGGTCATAACCACTATCGCCACGCGCTATGGTCTGGGAGGAGGCATTTCGCTCGCGGCGTTCTTTGCTGTCTTCACGGGGCTATGGGTTTGGACGCTTCCTGAAACGAGGGGCACCCGTATCATCGCCGAACCTTAGACGCCTGTCTCGTCGTCTCGTCTATCTCGTCAACGGCAATAACCCGCGGTAGATGTGTTCTGTCTTTTCTTATTCTTTGACGAGATGACAAGAGAGACGGGATAGCCGTCTTTGATTTGACAGTCCCTTCGGGCTCGGATATAAATCTAAACCGTGGTCTCAACCAGGAAACAGAAGCCGAGGACGCTTGTCCTTGCGGCCATCGCCGTGGCGATGGGCATCCTGTCTGCTACGGCGGCCCAGGATCCCGAAGACAAGGCGAGATTTCTTGCTGTCCTTGTTTCTCCCAGGACGGTGAAGTCCGGCGAAATCCTGCGCGTCCTGGCCGCAGGCGAGGAAGAAGTCAAAGGGCTAAACATCGAACTCCAGGGCTCACAGGAGACCATCCCGAGTCTCAAGACAAAAAGCGGGGGCGGCCCGCCCTACTGGTGGAGCGCAGAATTCAGAGTTCCCCAGAATGGAAAATACACCCTCTTCTTTTTCACGCACTCCCTTTTGAGGAAGAAAAAAATCTTGAGCAGCCAGCTTCTATCGATCCCCACCGAAGAGACGCGCCAAAGCCCAAGCAGGTCTGTCTGGCCGGTCGAGGTCGAATGGACCAGGAGGACGGAAAACCTCTTCTCTGCCTGGCTTGACGCTCTTTTCCACGACGACGATGAGCGGGCTACCTGGAAGGCGCTTCACGATGTCACCAGGAACCCGGAAAAAAATCTTCTTTATAATCACCTGCGTCTCGGAGAAGATTCCCCGGGAGGCAAGCGCGCGATTGATCTGGAGCCCGATTGCGCCGACAACCCTTACTACCTGAGGGCTTATTTTGCCTGGAAGCTACGCCTTCCTTTCGGGTTTTCCGAGTGTTCGCGGGGCACACTCTACAGAGGGCCGGAGTGCAACCGCTGGTTCACCAATGCGCTGGAGCGCACGGTCGGAGAGGAAGCCAGGGCTTGTAACCTTTTCTTCCGCCTGGTCATGAACACCATCCAATCGGGGAGCTCCCGGACCATGCTCACCGAGGAGAAATCCGACTTCTATCCGGTGCCCCTCACCCGCAGGGACCTCAGGCCGGGTGTCGTCTTCGCCGATTGCTACGGTCATTCGTTGGTCATCGTCCGCTGGATCCAGCAGACAGAGGATCATCCCGGCGAGCTCTATGCGGTCGATGCCCAGCCCGATGGAACGATCGGCATCAAGCGTTTCTGGCAAGGGAATTTTCTTTTCAAGACGGACGAGGTGATCGGTGCGCCCGGCTTCAAGGCCTTCCGGCCGATCGTTTCGGACAAAGGCGGCCTGAGGCTCCTCAGAAATAGCGAGATCGCAAAAAGCGAGAACTACGGCAATTTTTCGCTTCAGCAACAAAAGATGCCGGCGCCCGAATTTTATGACACGATGGAGCGCCTGATCAACCCGCAACCGCTCGACCCCAAGACCGCTCTCTATGACCTTTTCAAGGCCTTTCACGAGCAGCTTCTCGTCCGGGTCCTCTCGGTTTCGAATGGAGAAGATTATGCCAGGGCCCATCCCGGGTCGATCATCCCCATGCCGAGCGGACCTTCCGTCTTTGAGACGATGGGCCTTTGGGAGGACTTTTCCACACCCAACCGCGATTTGCGTTTGCTCATCGCCATTGACGCGCTTTCGGAATTCCCAGACAGGGTCGTCAAATTGCCGGAGCTCTACAAATTGCCGAAAAAGAAGGCTCCCGGCGAGGTCAAAGAGGAGCTCTTGGAGCTCCATCAAAAATGGGCAAAAGAAATGTCGATCACCTACGTCCGGTCGAACGGGACGCGCCAGATTCTGACCTTGGATGAAATCCTCAGGAGGCGGGGTGCCTTTGAAATGGCCTATAACCCCAATGATTGCGCAGAAGTCCGCTGGGGCGCTCCCCAAGGGAGTGCGGAGTTTTCGAGCTGCAGCCGGCGGGCGCCGGAATTCCAGCAGCAGAAAATGAAAGCCATGCGACAGTGGTTCCACAAACGCTTCCACCCGATGGAATGAAGAGGCATGGTCATGTCGAATATCAAAAAGGAGATCCGATGAAAAAAAACCTGACATTCCTTGGTCTGCTATTAGTGCTTACGCTGGGGCTGCTAACGCTCTCAAAAGCAGACGTAGAACAAACCGCCGCGGAATCTCTCGAGGTGAAGGTCGACAAGCTCTTCTCCGATTGGGACAGGTGGGATTCCCCCGGGGCCTCGCTCGCGGTCTTCAAGGATGGAGCCATCATCTACAAGCGCGGGTACGGCAGTGCCGAGCTGGAGTACAATATTCCCATCATCTCCTCAACAATATTTCATGTCGCTTCCGTCTCCAAGCAGTTCACGGCTTTCGCGGTCGCTCTTCTGGCCAGCCAGGGTAAGCTCTCCTGGGATGACGACATTCGAAAGTTCGTTCCAGAAGTCCCCGACTTCGGAAAAAAAATAACTCTGCGCCACCTCGTTCATCACACCAGCGGCTTACGCGACCAGTGGGAGGCTTTGGCCATCGCCGGCTGGAGACTCGATGACGTCATCACCAAAGAGCATATCCTGAAAATTGTCAAACACCAGAAGGAGCTGAACTTCAACCCTGGCGAAGAACACCTCTATTGCAACACTGGCTTTACCCTGCTCGCCGAAGTTGTGGCCAGGGTGACGGGTCAATCATTCCGGAGCTGGACCGAGGCCAATATTTTCAAACCCCTCGGCATGTCCAACACACACTTCCATGACGACCATGAGATGATCGTCCCGAATATGGCCTATTCCTATGGGCCCAGGGACGGCGGAGGGTTTAAAAAAAGTGTCCTGAGCTACGCCAACGTCGGTGCGACCAGCCTGTTCACGACCGTCGAAGACCTGACTCGATGGATTCAAAACTTTTATGATGCCCGCGTCGGCGGCCCGGGCGTCATCCAGCAAATGCAGGAACAGGGTGTTCTCAACGACGGCAAGAAGATCGATTATGCGTTTGGACTCCTCATCGGAGAGCACCGCGGCTTGAAAACGGTCGGCCACAGCGGCGGCGACGCGGGTTATCGAAGCCACGTCGTCTGGTTCCCGGATCAGAAATTCGGCGTCGCCGTCTTGAGCAACCTGGGCACGATCGACCCGGGAGGATTGTCCCTGAAGGTGGCCGACATCTATCTCGCCGAAAAGCTGGCTCCGGAAAAACCCGAAGCACCAGAAAAAAAGATAGTCAAGGTCGACCCGGCTCTATTCGACGCTTATGTCGGAAAATATGTGCTCCAGGCAGGTCCTGTCATCACAGTCATCAGAGACGCCGACAAGCTGATGGCTGAAGTCGCCGGAATGCCCAGGCTCGAACTTCTCCCCGAATCCGCAACCGAATTCCTCCTGAAAGCGATCGGGGCAGAGATCACCTTCGAGAAGGACAAGACCGGGAAGGTCACGCAATTCGTCCTCCACCAAGGCGGGACAGACATGCCGGCCAAAAGGATCGAACCTATGATCCTGAAACCGGAGCAGCTCAAAGAATATGTAGGCGATTATTACAGCGACGAGATGGGGACGACCTATACTCTGGTCGTCGACAAGGGCAAGCTCATCGCCCAGCACCGGCGGAACGAAGACAGCGTCCTCTCGCCGACAGTGATTGACGAGTTCGCGGGCAGCAACTGGTATTTCAGCAAGATCCAGTTTACCCGGGCCAAGAACAAGAAGATTTCCGGATTCCGACTGTCCGGCTCGCGCGTCCGAAACCTGCGATTTGACAAGAAGTAAAGATTATCGCACTCAGCCTTTCTGCGGCAATTCACTGAGCTCGATGAGGACCCCCGAGGTCGCGCTGGGATGGATGAAGGCGACCTTCGTCCCGTGAGCCCCGGGCCGCGGTTTCTCGTCCACCATGGCCACTCCCCTTCCCAGCAGTGACTTCACTTCGGCTTCGATGTCGTCCACTTCAAAACAGATATGATGCATGCCCGGCCCCTTGGCTTTTAAGAACTTTGTCAAAGGAGAGCCCTCTTCCGCGGGCTGGACAAGCTCAATCGAGCACTCGCCTATCTCTAAAAAACCTACTTTTGTCTTTTGCGCGGCAACGATCTCTGGCCCCGAAAAAGCGAGGCCAAGAACGTCCTTGTAAAACCTGGCGGCCGCTTCGAGATCTTTGACGGCAACGGCCAGATGATGAATTTTTTTTATCATGACCTTCCCCTTCTCACCATCGAGCGAAGATAATCAGTGATCTTCGTACTCCCCAAAGACTTCGCGCAGCGCGTCAGAGATCTCACCAAGTGTGCCATAAGCCTTCACGGCTTCCAGAACAGGCGGAACGAGGTTTGATTTCCCCCTCGCAGATTTCTTTAAAACGGCCAGGACCTCCCCGACTCGGCGGTTGTCTCTTTCTCTCTTGACCCGGCGCAGCCTCTCTTTCTGAAGTCGCTCGACCTCAGGCCTGATCCTGAGGACGGCCACGAGGGATTTTTCTTCTTCCTGGAACGCGTTGAGCCCGACGACGATTCTTTTCTTGGCCTCGATCTCCTTTTGATATTGATAGGCGCTCTCGGCGATTTCCTGCCGAATGTAACCGGATTCGACGGCCTTGACGGCTCCACCCAGGGCATCGATCTTATCGATGTATTCCCTGGATTTTCTTTCGATTTCCGAGGTGAGGGCCTCGACCGCATAGGACCCGGCCAGGGGATCGATTAGATCGGCCGCGCCGCTTTCATGGGCGATGATCTGTTGAGTCCTCAGGGCGATCCTGACAGAATTTTCGGTCGGCAGGGCGTAGGCCTCGTCCCGGGAGTTGGTGTGGAGCGACTGAGTCCCACCGAGCACGGCGGCCATGGCTTGATAGGCGACTCTGACGATGTTGTTGTCCGGCTGCTGGGCGGTGAGTGTGCAGCCCGCCGTCTGAGTATGAAAACGCATCATGCAAGACTCGTCTTTTCGGGCCTTGAACCGCTGCTTCATGATCCTCGCCCAGAGCCGCCTGGCCGCTCTGAATTTGGCGATCTCCTCAACGAAATTGTTATGGGAGCAGAAGAAGAAGGCCAGTCGCGAAGCGAAAGAATCCACGTCCAAGCCTGAGCGCAGGGCCGCCTCAACGTAGGCAATGCCGTCGGCCAGGGTGAAGGCAACTTCCTGGACGGCGGTGCAGCCGGCCTCACGCATGTGGTAACCGCTAACGCTGATCGTGTTCCAGCGTGGCAGGTGCTCTTGACAGAAACCAAAGATGTCGGTCACGAGCCTCATCGACTGGGCCGGCGGATAGATGTACGTCCCACGGGCATGGTATTCTTTCAAGACATCATTCTGGATCGTTCCCTGGAGATTCCCGCACTTTATCCCTTGCCTCTCGGCGACGGCGATGTACATCGCCAGGAGGATCGCGGCCGTGGCATTGATGGTCATCGACGTGGAGATTCTGTCCAGCGGAATCCCGGCGAATAGGATCTCCATGTCTTTGAGAGAATCAATGGCGACACCAACCTTTCCGACTTCGCCCCGCGCCAGAAGATGATCGGAGTCGTAGCCGATCTGGGTGGGAAGGTCGAAGGCGACACTCAGGCCGGTTTGCCCGCGCTTGAGGAGGTATTTGTAGCGTTTGTTCGTCTCCTCGGCGGTGGCGAAGCCCGCATATTGGCGCATGGTCCAGAGGCGGCCGCGGAACATCGTCGGCTGGACCCCGCGGGTGAAGGGGAATTCGCCGGGGAATCCGAGGTCCCGGCAGTAATCGAGCTCGGCCAGGTCGAGAGGCGTATAGAGCCGCTCTAACTCAATCTGCGAGGTCGTCTGAAATGAGGGAAAGCGCTCGGGTGACCTGGCTAAGGCTCTCGGAAGCGTCGTTTTTGCCCAGCGCTCCATCTCTCGACGGATATTTTTCGCCACGGTTCACCTCTCTCGATCGCGGAATCCTCGTGCACCAACATCCGGGATTTGCCCTTAGACGCGGGCGCGCCTTTCAAAGCGGGATGTTGCCGTGTTTCCGCCAGGGATTCGTGTCAACCTTGTTCTTCAATATCTGCAGGGCCTCGATGACTTTTGGACGGGTTTCCTCGGGCTCAATGATCTCATCCACGTATCCAAGCTCCGCAGCCTTGTAAGGGCTGCCGAATTTCTCCCGGTATTCGGCGATGAGGCCCTGGCGAGTCACCTCCGGGTTCGGCGAGCTCCTGATCTCGTTCCGGAAGATGATGTTGACCGCCCCCTCGGCCCCCATGACCGCGATCTCGGCCGTCGGATAGCAATAGTTGATATCGCCCCGGATGTGCTTGCTCGACATGACGCAGTAGGCGCCGCCGTAGGCTTTCCGGGTGATGATCGTGATCTTAGGAACGGTGGCTTCACAATAGGCATAAAGGAGCTTGGCCCCGTGTCGGATGATTCCCCGTTCCTCCATGTCGATCCCCGGAAGGAAGCCCGGGACGTCTTCGAAGGTGACGAGCGGGATGTTGAAACAATCGCAGAAACGGATGAACCGGGCCCCCTTGAGGGAAGAGTCCGGGTCCAGGGCGCCAGCCATCCAACTGGGCTGGTTGGCCACGATCCCCACTGGCATCCCGGCGTAGCGGGCAAATCCGACGACGATGTTTTTGGCGAATTCTTTATGGACTTCAAGGAAGTAACCGTTGTCCACCGTTGGCAGAATCACGCTCTTGATATCATAGGCCCGTCTCGGTTCGTCCGGCACGGCCGTTTTCAGGGATTCATCCATCCGGTTAGGATCATCCTGGCACTCAATCGTGGGCGGCTTCTCACGATTGTTCTGGGGGATGAAGGCGATCAGTTCCTTGATCAGCCGGATGGTGTCTTCGTCCTTCTCTCCGGAAAAGTGGGCCACCCCGCTTTTTTCGGTGTGGACCTTGGCTCCTCCCAAGAGTTCCGAGGTGATCGGCTTTCCATCGGCCGTCTCCGTTCGGTTGAAAACGGCCTTGATCACGTCCGGACCCGTGATGTGCAGGTAGCTCGCGTTCTTGGTCATGAAGATGAAGTCGGTGATCGCAGGAGAATAAACAGCGCCCCCGGCGCAGGGGCCCATGACCGCCGAGATCTGGGGAATGACGCCCGAAGCCAGGACGTTCCGCAAAAAAATATAAGAATAGCCGGCCAAGCTTTCCACACCTTCTTGAATCCGCGCCCCGCCCGAATCGTTGAGACCGATGACGGGTGCCCCGGTTTTCATGGCCAGGTCCATGATCTTGCAGATCTTCTCGGCATAGGCCATGCCGAGCGATCCTCCGAGAACGGTGAAGTCCTGAGAAAAAACGAAGACCAGGCGGCCTCCAATTTTTCCGTGACCGGTGACGACGCCGTCTCCCCAGAATTTTTTCACGTCCATTCCGAAGTCGGTGCAGCGATGAGTGACGAACCGATCAATTTCCACGAAGGACCCACTGTCGAGCAACAGCTCGAGCCTCTCGCGGGCGGTGAGCTTGCCTTCCTGGTGCTGCTTTATGAGTTTTTCGCGCCCACCTCCCAGCAGGGCTTCCGCCCTTCTTTTTTCCAGTTCTTTCCGAATCCCCTCGATTGAACTCATGCCGGTTTCCCTCCTCGCGAAATCCCGGATCCCGGATTCCGGGATCGGCTTCCCCGATCTCGCACCTCGCAAAAAATACCAGAACGGCGGCCAAGAGGCAATAGGTTCATTTTTCCCCAGGCGGAAGATTTGTGAGGAAGTACCGTTTGGCCGCGTCTATGAAATAGCTCAAGCTCTTTCCGGTCGGCCCATGCCCTTGCTCGGGGAGCAGGACCAAATCATAGGGCTTTCCTATCCTGACCAAGGCTTCGATCATCCTGATCGTATCGGGATAGGTCGCCCAGTCGTTCGTCCCGTTCACGAAGAGAATCTTCCCTCTCAGTTGGTCCGCGAGCCAGAAACAGGTGCAATAATCGTAGGCTTCTTTATTGTTTTGAGGAAGGCCGAGATAGGGCTCGTAGAGCATGAGATTGTGGGCGCTGAAACCGGGAGCGCCGCAGACCCCGACCTTGTAGACGTCGGGCGCCATGGTCAGAGCCCGGAAAGTGAAATATCCTCCCCACGACCAGCCGAAGATGCCCACTTTTTTCATATCGAGATAAGGGTACCTTTCGCCGAGCTGCTGGAGAGCGGCCGCGTGGTCCGGGATCTCGTTCCGGCCGAAGTTTCCATAGACCATATCCTGAAAGGACTTGGATCGTTCGGGTGTGCCCCGCGCGTCGACCACGACGACGACGTAGCCGAGCTGAGCAAGGGCCCGCGGAAAGGTCTGGACCTTGCTGATCGAATTCTGGCCGAAGTCCCGGGGGACGTTGGTGACCATCGGCCCGCCATAAATGTACTCGACCATGGGGTATTTTTTGCCGGGATCAAAATCAAAGGGCTTATAAAATACACCGTAGAGATCTGTTTTCCCATCCGCCGCCTTGACGACGAATTCCTCGGGAGCGGACCACTTCAGGTCTTTGAGTCCATCGATGTCGGCCTTGGCCAAAACTTGAAGAAGCGATCCATCCGCGCTCCGAAGCTCTGCCGTGGGAGGAATATCGATACTGGAGTACTGATCGACAAAATACTTTTTGGAGGGTGAAACCTGAACGCCTCCGGGCATGCCGGTAAGAGCAGCGATCAAGCCGAAAGTGCTGTGCTGCCCCTGGGCATCGGTGAGCCGCTTGAAATTCTTGCCGTCGAGGCTCACCCGATAGAGATGCGTGTCATAAAGCCTCGCTTCTGCGTGGGCCGCAAAATAAACCCACCCGTCTTTTTCATCGACGGTGACGACGCTCAAAACGGGAAAAGAGCCCTCCGTCAGCCGGTGGATGAGGTTGCCGTTGAGGTCGTAGAGATAAAGGTGGCTCCACCCGTCCCTCTCAGATATCCAGAGAAATCTCTTGCCGTCCTTGAGCAGCGTTACGCCCACTTCGTTTGCGTAGACCACGCTGTGCTGGAGTCTTATGAAGGTCGGCTGAGATTCGGCGAGAATGAGCCGCGTTTTCCCGGTGTTAGGGTCGGCGGCCATGATTTCGACTTTCTTAAAGACCCGGTCGAATCTGGCAAAAATGAGTTCGGAGCCGTTCGGGAGCCAGCCGATATTCGTGAAATAATGGTCCGTCTCATCTCCGACATCGATCCGGACCGGCTTTTTCGACAGTATGTCCACGACGTAGAGTTCGCTCTTGGGAAGGGGGCCGCCGGCGTTGATGGTATAGATCCACTCCGTCTCCAGGTTCGTTTTTAAAAAATGGACAACCGGAATTCGAAGCACTTTGCGATAGTCAGTTTTGAAAACGGCCAGCTTCAGCCCGTCCGGAGACCAGGGCATCCACTTCATGCCTTCCACGTCCCACTCGTAGCCTTGAGCTCCGTCAATCGTCAGCTGTTCTTCCCGTCCGTCGTAGGTCGAACGAAGCCACAGATTATAATCGCGAACCGTGGCAAACCAGCGCTGGTCGGTCGACAACACCTCGAGAGCCGGCTGCCTTCCGCCGAGAAAGTACTCTCTCATGAAGGTCTTGGGAATAAAACGAGCGGCCTCATCGGGAGATACGGGAGGAACATGGGTGACCGCGTAGCTTTCAAGATCGCAGCGAAATGTCTTCCCCTCGACAGTAAACTGAATGGCTTTATCACCCTCGAAGTTAAACGAATCAAACGGCAGCCCCTGATAAGGAGCGTCATGCCCGAGGAGAGGGGCCAGAGCGCTCCGGAGGCGATCGCTATCGAAGAGCGGCTGCTTGGAGTTGGCTAAAGGGTCGATCTTATAAATTATGGTTTTGTCTGGAGCGCCCTCGGCAAACCAAAAGCTGTTTCCGTCGGCCATCCAGTGGGGAACGATTGCCCCGCCTTTGACAGCCGCAGGAAACTCCAGGTATTTCTGGAACATCTCCTCCCTGTCTGATTTCTCGGCCGAGGCGAAGGCTGTGATCAGGAAGAAAACGACGAAGAGAAGAACGACGCCGGGCAAGCTTTTTCTGGCCATATTATACCCTCCTCACTTAAATCCTCTATCATTTAGCACAAATCGCAGTGGGAAATAAAGTCTTCGCTGCTAATTCGCCGGATTTCGATCTTTCTCGGCTCTATGACGAATAGTGTGGTTGTGGGCTGGACGAAGGCAAGGTTTAGCCATGCGGAGGCGCTTTTCGAGGGAACCTTTTTCTTTGTATATGCTGAGTCTCTTTGATTTTTTCTGGGCAGGAGAGGATCGGGTCGCGAAGAGGGCCGTCTGAGTGCCCGAGCGGGCACGGTTCCCCGACCGCAGGGAGAGGGAGAGCGAAGGAACGAAGCGAGCAAGATTTCCTCGCTGGGGAAATCGCCGCGTGCCCTCGAGTGACCTGGTCTGAGCCTGCCCAGTCCCACAGCCGCCGAGAAAGGGGCCGACGGAGCGGCGGTAAAACCTGAATGGGAGCGAGGCCGATTGAGCCTGATGAAGTCCCCGTCGTTCTTATCACACTCTTCGTCACGGAGCCAACTTTCTCTTGACAAGAGAAGCCGGGATTTTATAGCATAATCCAGCGAAGGTTGTTTTTGGGTACTGCTTATAATCGCTTTTTGGGGTGAGAAGAATTATCAAAGTTGATGATGAAGGCAAGAGTGATCGCCTCTCCAAGCGGGAGGATAAGCCTTCTATCATTTTGGGTAAAATCAAAGTCTCGTAGGAGGAATCAGATGTCAAAAAGTCTTCGCCTGGGCTTCTTCATTTTCTTAAGTCTCGCCTTTGTCTCCGGAGTCACGCTCGCCCAATCAAGGGAGAGCGCTGTTCTCCAGGGCAAGGTTGTGGACAATGAAGGCGCTCCGCTTCCCGGAGTGACGATCGTCTTATCTTCACTCAACCTGATGGGAAAGCGGACGGTCGTCACGGACAACGAGGGAAGATTCCGTGTTCCCGCTCTGCCCGGTGGAAATTATACCGTCGAAGCCTCGCTGTCGGGATTTACCTCGGCAAGAAAGATGGATGTCATACTCCACGTCGGGACGACGGCCACAATCGACATCGTTCTCGCCCCGAAAAAGCTTGAAGAAGAGATCACGGTCACGGGCGAGACTCCGATCGTCGATGTCCAAGACTCGGCCACGGCCAAGACCTTCCTGACCAAGAACGTGCTCGAGAATATTCCGAATATCCAGAATGTCACCCAGATTTTTCTTCTCGCCCCGGGCTCGGTGGGCGAATATTTGGGTGAGACCTATGTCAGCGGAGGAAGCCGCCTCTCCAACTCCTATCAGATAGACGGCGTCGAGCTAACGGACTCCTGGGCGGGATCCGGGACGTACACGGCTCCCATTGATTACAATGTCATCGAAGAAGCCCAGATCATAGGCCTTGGCGCACCGGCCGAATACGGAAATTTCACCGGAGCCGTGGCCAACATCATCACCAAATCCGGCGGGAATGCCTTCAGCGGGGACGCCCAGATCCTCTATCAAGGGATGACCTGGCAGAGCAAGAACAAAAGCATCAATAAGAATGACCCCTATTGGTCTCTGCTTCCTGAGAGCCCGGTCACTCGCCTGATCGATCCCAATGTTCACATCGGCGGTCCGATCATCAAGGACAAGCTCTGGTTTTTCGGCGGCTTTGAATATTATTCCACCAAGGACGAAATGAAGTCGATCGGGAAAAGCAGGACGTTGACGTTCCCGAAGGGTTTCTTGAAGCTGACCTTTCAGCTCGACCCGAAAAACAAATTCACGGCGTTTTTCGAGAGACACGACCGGAGGTCTATAAGAAACCAGCTCAGCCTGCTCATCCCGCCTGAGGCCAATCAGGACCTTCTCTATCCAGTGACCGTCGGGAATTTGAGCTACCTCCACATGTTTTCGCCATCGACAATCTTCGAGCTCAAAGCGGACGGCTACGATATGGGCTGGGATTCCATCCCCAGCTCCAGGGATAGAAGCATCGCGGGCCATTATGACCTGGTCACCGGAGCCTATGCCAAGAATCTCTATTTCTGGTCTCACTGGTACTCGAGCCGCGTGGGAGCGACGGCTTCGCTTTCGACGAGCCTGGATAAGTTTATTATTGGGTCTCATGATCTCAAGTTCGGGGTAGAATTCGAAAGGAGCCCCGGCGGCGGAGACTATGATTTCAATGGTCCGGATAAAGTCGCTTATTTCGATTTTAATGGACAACCCTATCTCGCGGAGAAGTTTGCCTATAGCCAGAACGCGGTCAACCTCCGTTTCTCCTTCTACGCCCAGGATTCCTGGAAGATCACCGAGAACTTCGTCTTGAATCCCGGCCTCAGGTACGACATCTATAGGGGAAGCATTCCGCCCCTGAACCAGACCGTTTTCAAGCCCACTGCCTGGGAACCCCGGATCGGCTTCGCCTGGGATCTTTTTAAGAATCACAAAACCGTTCTTAAATCTCACTTCGGACTCTACATGGAAGGCACCAAAACCTATTACTTCGCGCAGATGACGCCCATGTCCGATGATACCTATTACGCCGTGGGTCCCAATTGGAGCAGCTTGACTGAGCTTTATACGATACCAGGGGTGGACCTCTATAGCTGTGATCCCAACATCAAGTATCCGGGCGCCAGCCAGTTTGTCCTTGGGTTGGAACAGGTGCTGGGCAAGGACGTTTCGGTGAGCGTGTCGTTCATGCACAAAAGATGGTTTAACCTTCTTGATCCGGTGAATGTCGGAAGCACCTTCGAGGCCATTCCCTATACCGACCCTGAAACTGGAAAGACCTATACGATCTACAACAATCTCGATCCGACCGCGGCACACTATTTCATCACGAATCCCGAACCGGGAAAGGACATCGGGGCGGCCTATCCGGGCATCGTGGCCTTCAAGCCATTCCACAAATATGACGGCCTCGAGATCAGCCTGAACAAGCGCATGTCCAACAACTGGCAGCTCTTCGTTTCCTATGTCTACAGCCAGGAAAAAGGAAACTACTCGACGGAATTCATACCCGGCATGGAGACGACTTTCTCAGACCCCAACAACCAGATCAATGCCACCGGCAAGTTCCGCGCCAGCGTCCCTCACATTTTTAAGCTCCAGGGCACCTATTTTCTGCCTCTCGGCTTCAGCGTGAGCGCCTTCTACAACTATTTCACCGGAATGACGTGGGCGCGGACATTGCCTATCTATGGACTCAACCAGGGGGCCGTCACCATCCTTGCAGAGCCTCAGGGCACCAGAAGATATCCCAATATGAGCATCCTCGATTTCAGGTTCGAGAAGTCGTTCTATTACAGGGGAAAAAGGCTCTCACTCATGCTCGACGTCTTCAACCTTTTCAACAGGGGCGTTGTAACAGATGTTTGGACGGGCGCAGGGGTGAATTTCAACCTGCCGGACGAGGTCTCGACGCCGAGAAGCTTCCGGGCCGGTTTTAGGTTTTTCTTTTAAGCGTTTGCTTTCGGTTGGTTGATTGCGCGAAGCCAAAGCGCTTCGCTATCGGAAGAGAGCCCATCCGGACTTTGCCTCTCCAGAGGCGAGTCCGGGTGGGCTTCTTTTAGAATTCCCGGAAATCAGTGCCGGGACGTCTCTTGAGGATCTAGGAGGGAGGGAAAATGAAAAGACAAAAAAAAGCATTTTTGTATCTCGCCGGAATCCTGATGCTGTTCAGCCTTCCTTCTTTATTTTCTTCTGGGCAGAGCGCTCCAACGACAAAGCCGGAAGAAGGCAAAAGCTTTATTATTCAGGAATGGTTGGCCGCGGGTCCGGCCCTGATGCCGCTCCCGACGCTGCTCGGCCAGGGAAGTGAATTCAAGGTCAAAAACCTTCTGGATTTGGACAGTCTGGACCCGGTCGCCCTATGGCCGGAGCAAGGCAAAGGGTTCTCCTGGCAGCCCGACAAGGAGCTGACCTGGGAAGCTCGAAAGACCGACGATGGGGTTTTGAAATCATCCTCGCAGAAAAGAGGTTCACTGCCGGAAGTTATTTTTCTTTCCTCTTACATCGAAAGCGATAGATGGCGGAAGGCGAATCTCGAGATCACGAGTCCGTATTACGTAAAGGCATTTTTCGATGGCGCCTCCGTCCTCACCAAGCCGGACGAATCCAAGGGCGAGGCTAAGGAACCGACTCCTTCTCAGGCAGAGCTCACGATCTCCTCTGGAAAGCACAGGCTGCTCGTCATCGCCGTCAGCGCTCCTCAGGGTTCTTCGGAATGGACCGTGAAAGCAGCGCTCAGGACCAAACAAGATGGCAACCTGATTTTTGGTCTGACTCCTCAGAGATTCATCACCGAGGACGATCTTTTAAACTCTCCGCAGCTGGGCTCGGTCAACATAGCGCCGGATGGGAGTGCCGTGGTCTACACGATCTCCCAGCGCAACCCAAAGACCAGCAAGTCTGAATCCTGGCTTGAGATCCGGCGGCTGCCCGGGGGCGAGTTGGAACAGACAATCCGTGATTCCCAGGGATACAAGGGGATCCAATGGTCGCCGGACAGCCAGTGGTTGAGCGCCATCGTCCCGGGCGAAAAGGGAACATCCGGCCTCTGGCTCGTGGAGAGGAAGACGAGGCTGTCCCGGCTGCTCCTGGACAACATCAAGGGCCTGTCAAGCGCTTCCTGGTCTCCCACAGGGAAGTTCCTTCTCTACACGATCACCGAAGAGCCGAAGGATCCCAATCCCAAGGTGGAGAACCTGAAAGGGCTCGATGACCGCTGGACTTATATGCGGAGCAAGTCCCATCTCTACACGGTTATGGTCGATTCCGGAGTCTGCCACAGGCTGACGGCGGGAACCCAATCGGCGTCTGGACTCTTTAGCTCGGTGGCTTCACCCATCAGCCCGGACGGGACCAAGGTTCTGTTCCTGACCGCCCAGCCGGACTACAAACACCGCCCTTATCTCGAATCGACGCTCTGGACCCTCGATTTGATGACCAACGAAGCCAAAGTTACGCTAAGCGCGCCCCATTCTTATTCTCCCGTCGAGTGGACCGCCGACGGAAAAAATATTATCCTTGTGGGAGCGCAAAACCTGGGCCGGACTGCTCCCCCAAAGAGAATTCCCAATGAATACGAAAATGATTTGTACGTCCTCGACCCCGCCTCGGGTTCGCTGACCCCATTGACCCAGAATTTCGACCCGGCCGTCTCGTCGGCCAAGGCGCTCAGCGACGGCTCGATCATTCTCCATGTCCAGGATCGGACTCAGGCCCCGTTGTACCAGACCGATTTGAAGGGATCAAAATTTACGAAAATAGACGCCGGGGTGGACGTCGTCAGAGCTTTTGATGTGTCCCCCGACGGGCGGTGGATTGTCTTTACCGGGATGTCTCTTTTGAGCCCTCTCCGGCTTTACATCTGCGATCTGAAGTCCATGCAGACGCGTCTTCTTCTTGACCCCGCGCAGGAAAGATTTAAAAACATCACCCTTACAAAAGTGGAGGATTTCAATTTCAAGAACAAACGAGGCGTTGAGATTGAGGGCTGGCTCCACTATCCGGCTAATTTCGATCCGGCGAAAAAATATCCGCTGATCGTCCATTACTACGGCGGCACGGCCGCCACGGCCAAAGATTTCGGCGGATTCGGCGGACCGAACTATCACCTGGATACGGCCAACGGTTATGCCGTTTACATTTTGAACCCCAGCGGCGCTCCGGGATGGGGGCCTGACTTCTCGGACCTTCACGTCAACGACTGGGGCAAAATCGTCTCCGAGGAGATTGCCACCGGAGTCAAAAGACTCCTGGAGGCCAAGCCTTTTCTGGACCCCAGGAGGGTCGCCAACTATGGGGGAAGCTACGGCGGATTCATGACCATGCTCCTGGCGACCCAATCCGACATCTTTCGGACCAGCATCGCCCTTTACGGAATCAGTGATATCACCTCTTACTGGGGCGCGGGATGGTGGGGGTTCATCTACAGCGGCGTGGCCACCGCGGACAGTTTTCCCTGGAACAGGCCCGACATTTATGTCGGACAATCGCCGATTTTTCACGCCGATAAAATCAAGAATCCGCTCCTCCTCCTCCACGGACTGTCTGATATCAACGTTCCCTCGAACGAATCGGAGCAGATGTTTACGGCTCTAAAAATATTGGGCCGGGAAGTCTCTTACATCCGCTTCAAGGATGAAGACCACGGGATTATGGGAACGGATGAGAACCGGAGGCTCGTGCCCCAACTCATGCTCGCCTGGTGGGACAAGTATTTGAAGGACCAGCCCGAGGCTTGGGAGGAGTTGTCCAAAAAGCTGGAAAACAAGGATTAATTTTTTAAACTCTTCTCCCATTGGGCGAGAGTCTCCTGGGCTTTGTTTTTTCTGGGGGTATTCACTTCAGGAGTCGTCTCCAGGTACTTCTTGAGCCAACGGACGGCCTCTTTGAGATCTCCGCTTTTTCCCAGGTGTGTGGCATACGCGTAATAAGTATCAGGAGAGGGCTGCCGCTCCACAGCCAGCCTGAGGATTTCGTTCGCTTTGACCCGATTTCCCAGCAACTCATAGACCTGGCCGAGCTCGAGATCGATAGAAACATCAGCGGGATATTCTTTCATCAGCCGGGAGTATAAGTCGAGCGACTCCTGAGACCGACCCAGCGCCGCGAGAGCGTAGGCCCGTCTTTGCCGGAGGATCTTGTTTTCCGGTTCGACAGCCAGGGCTTTCTGATAATAAAGCAGGGCTTCTCCCCATTTCCCCATCTTAGCCTTGACGCTGCCGGATAAAAAGAGTCCGTCAAAGTTACTTGGGTCGAGCTTCAGAATGGCCAAGCCGGTCGCGAGACCCTCATCCCAACGTTCCGCCCTGAGATAAAAGGTCAACAGCCGGGAAAGTATCATCAACGAATCGGGAAATCTGGCTCGAGCCTGTTCCAGGATTTGGACGGCGTCGGTCACTTTATTCATCTTCATGTCCAACATCCCGAGGTTGACATAAAACCAAGGAGCCCCCGGATTTCGACGGTTAACTTCTTGATAGAATTCGGCGGCTTTTTCAAACTGGCCTTCGGTCTCCATGAGGTTTCCGCGAAAATAGAGGATATAATCTTCGATCTTGTCCTTGGGGTCCGGGAGGGATTTTCCCGAGGACTTCGCAGCTGGCCCTCCTCCCGTATAGCCGAGTGATCGCAGTCTTTCCTCTTCTTCCGGTGTCAGCGTCCTCCTTTTCTGGGGACTGTTTCGGGAGTATTTCTTGATGACATCTGCGAGCTTACGGGCTTCACCGTCGGCAATGTTCTTCTCGCGCTCAAAGACGTTGTCTTCCTCCCGGGGATCATTCCTCAGGTTGTACAACTCGGGTCGCGGCGCCTGGATGTACTTCCAATCCCCATCGATGAGCCCCAACAAAGGGGACCAGCCAAAGTTTTCGAGGGGAAAATAGGTTTCAATGTAGGATGTCAGGAGCTCCTTTTTTTGGCCCCTGATGTAGGGCAAGAGAGAGATCCCTTGAGCCTCTGTGGGACCCGAAATCTTTATCAGATCCAGGATCGTCGGCAGGACGTCGATCAGCCTTGCCCGTGGATAGACGACGGTTCCCTGGGGAAGCGCCATCGTGGAATAAAAGATCAGCGGAACCCGCAAGGTTTCCTCATAAAGAAAGAACCCATGGTCGAGTTCCCGCTTCTCTCCCAGGGCTTCACCGTGATCGGCGGCGATGACAATCAGGGTCTTTTCCAGAATATTCTTTTCTTTGAGTTTGTCGACGATCTTGCCCAGAAAGAGATCTGCGAAGGCGATTTCTCCGTCATAGGGATGGTCATAAAACTCCTGCTTGAAGGGCGGCGGAGGGTCATAAGGCAGATGGGGATCATAGAGATGGACCCAACAACAAAACTTTTGATTAAAGTTTTTATCGAACCAGGGGGTAAAAGAGGCAAAAACCTCGTCGGCCTTTCTTTCCGATCGGAAATTCTTGAGGATCTCATCGTCCAAAAATTTATCGTCATAGAGGTCGAACCCCTGGCCGATCCCGAAGCGAGAATCGACAGTGAACGAGCTCACAAAGGCGGCCGTTTTGTATCCGTTCTTTTTAAGAATGTCTGCCAGGGTCTGATTCTCTGAGCCCAGGTAATAATAGCCGTTGTCGTGGACCTGGTGATAAAGAGGATAGGTGCCCGTCATGATCGAACTATGGGACGGGAGGGTGAGCGGCGCCTGGGCGTAGGCGTTGACGAATTTGACTCCGTTCCGGGCCAGTTGATCGATATTCGGCGTCTTGGCCCTCTTGTAGCCATAGCAGCCGATGTGGTCTGCCCTAGTCGTGTCCAGAGTGACGAGGAGAACGTTAAGGTCGCCGGTGCGCTTGATCTCGAGCTGGGCGTGGACCGGCCGAAAGGAAAAGGTTAGGGACAGGGCAAGGAGGGCCAGAGTTTTCTGTCGCGACATCTCTTTTTGCGTGTCTTTAAGGTACTCCAAGGGGGCGAGATAAAGCAATAGGCGCGGATGTCCGCGGTTGAAAAAAGTCCGACCACTAAATCCAAAAATCGGTATGTTTATTCAATAAATTGGATCGTCTAATAGATTTTCGCGAAAAGAATGATCCTTCCGGAAGAATTGCCGCCTGGGGACGGTCGTTTGAGCCGTGGCCCAAATATGGCACAAACCTTGCTTAAGCAAATGGGTTGAGGGAGCTTTTACAGCCGGGAAGAGAGTCATTTTTTCCCAGCACTTCATTTTTGATGACCCGATCCGGGTCTCTTTTCAATTTTAAGAAATCTCACAACAAGAGACGCGTGCCTGGGACGTCGAGCTCTGAATCCTGGCCTCTTATCGACCCCGGTCGAGCTTCTTTTCTCCAACCTGCTCGATTTCTCCCGCGAGTTGGAGGATATCGACGCTCGTCTCGCTGTCTCCGATCAGGTGCTTGCAGAAATAGTCCCCGGCCAGCCAATACAAATAGGGAAACATGCTGGCATAGTTGTGGTCGATCCCGGGCAAAAGGAAGAGATCAAAACGCTTGTTCGCCTTGATCAGAGCCTGGGCGACCCTCAAGGTTCCTGCCGGATGAACGTTGTCGTCGACATCGCCGGTGACCAGGAGAAGCCGGCCCTTTAGGTTTTTCGCGATCTCCGAATTCTTGTCGATATCGTATTCGAATTTGGTCTGGCCGTCTTTATCGACGATTTCTTTGACTCCGTGATGCACCTCGCTCCACATATAATTGTAAACATTGTTATCGTGGTTTCCGGAAACCGAGACGGCGACCTTGAAGAAATCAGGATAGACCAGCATGGCCGCGGTGGACATGAATCCGCCTCCGGAATGTCCGAAGATGCCGACCTTCTCACGATCGATATAGGGAAAGCGGTCAGCCAGCTGCTCGACCGTGGCCTTCTTATCGACCAGGCCATAGTCCCTCAGGTTGCCGTAGCCGTAGTTTTGATACCACTTGGACCGCATGGGGCTCCCGCCTCTGTTTCCCACCTCGATCACGATGAACCCGAATTGGGCGAGTCCGGTGTTTTTATAGGAGAACAGGACGGAATAATAAATGTCAGGCAACTTGGATTTGATGTGGGTGAATGACTTGACCACCTCTTCCGTCTGCGGGCCGGGATAAACCCAAAGGATGACTGGATATTTTTTGTTCGGGTCGAAATCGAAGGGCTTCCAGATGACACCGTAGAGATCCGTAACCCCGTCATCGGCCTTGACTTGGAAAGGTTCCGCGAACTTATATCCGGCTGCCAAAAGAACGGAGAGATCAGCGGTTTCCAAATCCAGGAGCAGGTTGCCCAGGCTGTCCCGCAAAAGAGATTTGGGCGTCATATCCACTCGAGAGAAGTTGTCGACGAAGTAGCTCTTGGAATCCCCCACCAGAACGGAATGAGTCGCGTTTTCGGGCGAGAGGAGCTTCAAACCGGTCCCATCCAGGTTGACCCGATAGAGGTGAGTATAGTAGGGATCTTCGCCCTTTTCCCGCCCGCAGGCCGTAAAGTACAGAACGCGGTTCTTCTCGTCTACCTCCTCAATACTCTGGCAGCTGAAGGGCCCCGAAGTGATCTGGTTCTTCAACTTTCCGTCTCCGTCATAAAGATAATAATGACTCCAGCCGTCCCTCTCCGAACAGTGAATGATCTCGCGGCCGTTGTCGAGGAGGAACGGGGGCTGCCAATAGGCATAAAATACATAAGAGATGTAGGTATTCATCCGCTCTTCGATGAGAACCCGGGCCTCTCCGGTGGCCGGATCGGCGACGCAGACGTCAAGCTTGAACGCGTCGCGGCTCAGCCTGGCAAAATAGAGTTTGTCGGAAGTTTCCGAGAGCCAGAGAGAAGGAGCGTGGCCGTCGTAATGGGAGCGGGCCAGAGGATGGGCCTGCAAAACGGTAACGAACTGATCTTTAAACTGATCGGCCTTGATCTTGACCCGGCCTTTGGTCTTCAGGTCAAAGACAAGGATTTCAATCTGGGGGACATTCGGTTCGCCCGGCATGGCATACTTATAGGTCTCCAGGGTGGGCCGCGGCTCGGCCGCGGAATTTATGACCCATAGATCATTGACTTTCCTCGAGTCATCCCTGACTACGGCGAATTTCAAAGAGTCTCTGGACCATACGACCGAGGCGGCCTTGCGTTTGTCCTTGTTCTTTATTTTGTCAACATTGTTCTCAGCCTTTCCTCTTTGCTCAAAGCCGTAATTTTCTTCCCCGTCTGTCGTCAACGGCTGTTCGACGATGTCCTTGGCCTCAGGATCCTTGAGGACCTTCTGATAATTCTCGGCGTCCATGATGTAGAGGTTATGGTTCCGGGCAAATATGACCGTCTTTTCATCGGGCGAAAGGGAGGCCCATTCCGGCTTCTCCGGCGGCTCCTTATGATCTGCCAGAAGCGTGAGTTTGCCCGTGGCCAGCTCGTATTCAAAATAGAGGTAGTTTTTCTTGGCTTCTTTCCCCTCCCCTTCGGTCTTGGCTTCCTTTTGGGGAGGAGGGCCGACCTCATAGGGAGGTTCAATCTTGAACTGAACAAACTGATCATTCTTGATGAATTTGACGGTTTCGATAGACAGGTGCTGCGCGTCGTAGGGGAACCTGCTGAGTTCGGTGAGTTTTGCGGCCAGGCTGACATTGTCAAACAAGGGCTGCTTTGTCTTTCTCAGCGGATCGACCAGAAAGAATGTCGTGCCCTGGCTCGTTTTGTAACCGTACCAGAACCGGTCGCTCTTTTCCAGCCAATGAGGCTCGACAAGGGTATCGAAAACCATTTTATCGATCTTGGCCGGCGAGAATCTCGCGGCCAGCTCGTAATTCGCTTTCTTAACCCTATTGTCCTGAGCACTGAGCCGGCCCACGGAGATGACCAGGCCGAAAAAAGCAAAAGCAAAAAAAAGCCCGACGTATCTTAACCAAAGTCTCTTTGAAAAATCCTTCTCGTTCACTCTCTCCTCCTGTTTTTAAAGTGACGTTCAAAATTTTTTTAAGATATATTTTAGGCCCGCTCAAAAGTCAAGAAAAATGTCTTCCCCTGTGATCGTTGAAACTTCGTGGGCGTTATACTAAGATCCTGGAGTCGGAGGGAGAAAATGAACTTTAGAAAATTCTTTGGTCTCGGGATCGCCTTGTCGCTGCTGCTCGCTCCTCTGGGAGCGGCTCCGGCCGACGAAAACAGACAGCAAGGCTGCACGGTCATTGGTGTCGGAAAGACCGCCTCATCAGACGGATCGGTGTTCACTTCCCACTCTGACTGCTGCAGTGAGTGCCGGGTCCACGTGGTCCAGGGCCAGACCTTCCCGAAGGGAGCCAAGGCCCCTGTCTATTGGGGCATGGTCTATTTCGGCCGGGATGACGACCGCGCCGGCCGGCCCCTGGGAGATTACGGGAAGATCATCGGGACCATTCCCCAGGTCGAAAAGACCTTGACCTATTTTCACACCGGATATTCGCAGATGAACGAGCATCAACTCGCCATCGGCGAGAGCACCTGCAGCCAGAGGCCCGAGCTGGATGTGACTTACGTCGAGGGAATCACAAAGCAGATTATGACCATAGAACAAGCCCAAGTCTTCGCCCTCCAGAGATGCCGGACGGCCAGGGAGGCGATCAAGCTCATCGCTTCTTTGGTGGACGAATATGGCTTTCTTCCTTCCTGCGGCGGCTCCGAGGCTCTGTGCATCGCCGACCCGAAGGAAGTCTGGGTCCTCGAGGTCTTTAGCGTCGGCCCCGACTGGGAGCCCAAGAGCGGAAAGCCGGGGGCGATCTGGGCGGCGCGGAGAGTTCCCGACAATCACCTGGTCGTGATATCCAATTACGTCAGGATCAGGGAAATCGATCCCGCCAGCCCCGAATTCATGGCCTCAAAAGACTATAAGCAGCCGGCCATCGACCATGGCTGGTATGATCCCAAGAGCGGCAAGCCTTTTGTCTGGCAGGAAGCTTATGCGCCGCCAATCAAGGAGGGGAATCTCAGCCGCCTCTGGCTCATCTACAGCAGCGTCGCTCCGAATCTAAAGAACTGGCCGAAGAGGCAGCTCATGGAACCTTCGGGACCGATGACCCTTTATAGCCAGGATTTTGAAGGAGCCGCCTTTTATCCCTTCTCCGTCAAACCGGAGAAAAAGATCTCTGTACAAGATATCATCGCCTTCCAGCGTTCGGCCTTTGAAGACACGATCTATGACATGACCGCCGACCCGGCCTGGCTCGTCCCCGGTCCGAAAGACGCGTATGCGAAAAGCCCCCTGACGACACCTTTTGCCTCCCCGGACCTGAAAAAACTGCTTCGCATTCCCAGCCATCGGACGATCGCCACCCAAGGGTACGGGATGGTCGCCCAGCTTAGGGATTGGCTCCCTGACCCCGTCGGTGGCATCTATTGGTTTTATGTCGACAATCCATTTGTCAGCACATACGTCCCGATTTACGCCGGGGCCCAGGACGTCTCCCCGTTTTATAAGAACTACGATATCGCCGCATTCAGTGAAGACTCGGCCCGCTGGGCGGTCGATTTCGTCGAGAAGCTCCTTCTTCTCAGATGGCAGGATGCCGTGAAGGACCTCCGGGCGGCCAGGGATCCCATCGAGTCTGAGTTTTTTGGCCGGCAGCGCGAGGTCGAAGACAAGGCCCTCAACCTCCTGGAAAAAGATGTCGCCGAGGCCAAAAAATTTTTGACTGACCTCACGATTTCCCGTATGGATCAAGTCGTCAAGATGTACAGGAAGCTGCGGAATCTTCTGATCTCAAAGTACACGGGCGATATCGTTTGATCATGGGGCCGGGAGTCCTGCCTCTGTCTGGACGGCCGCGACCTTCGATGCCGCCATTGCGGATCTCGATCAGCTCCCCATCCAACGCCCGCGGAGACAACTTTGTGCCTCAACCAGAAGAGCTAACCGAGATCCGCCGCCGGGCGAGCCCGGGCTCGGTCAATAATAGTACTTGGTGGGATTAAAAGGAAGCCCGATCTTGGGCCCGTTTTCATAACAGACTTGAGCCGGAATCTTGTTGAGGCTGTTCGCGTTGAAGCCCGCACGCTCGGGCGTGAACGGGGGCCAGGGCAAGCTCTTGAACCATGTCGGCTTCGCCGATCGGTACACTGAGTTGGGGATATTGTGGTCGGAGATCGTGGAGTCCCAGGTCAAGCCTTTGGTGATATAGTCGTAGTTGCCGTGCCGAATCAGGGTTGCGGCAGTTTTTGGGTCGCGCGGATAGCCGGTTGCCGAACAGCAGCGATAGCCGATTTTCCAGATGACCGGGTTGCGATAAGTGCTCCGGTAAGGAACCTGTTCAACGACACCGCCGCACCCTGCCGTTCCCAAGATGTTGCCAACAAACGTATCATAGTAATTGTCGGCATCGACGATCGCTGCGATGACGTTATTGGCGACCGGGGTGCCGGGATTTTCGCGGGTGAGTCTGTTTCTGAAAACAACCTGATGGCTGCCTGATCCCCAGTAGTTATCAAAATCAATCATGCCCGCAACGTTGCCTTCCCACAAATTCATGTACGTGTGAGCGCTGTGTGTCCCCATCGCTTGGATGTACCAATCCGACGCATAATGTTCCGTTCGCTCAACGTAGTTATAGGCAATGACGTTCCCGGTTGCGCTCTCAATCGCGATCGGAAAATGCAGATGGTAGAAAATATTGTTTTCCACAAGATTATCGCACGCCTGTAAATTAATATTCACACCGTAACCACGATCGCTCGTGAAAGACCTGGCGTCATGGAAATATGAATCCCGGACTTCGTTTCCGACCGCTCCGATCGTCAACAGAACATGTTTGCGCGGAGTGCTCGCACTCTCGATATTTTTCAACCAGCAATTGATGCAATAGGACATCGTCACCCCACCGCCATCCGAGTTCTCGGGCGCCGATTCGATATAGAGATTCTCGATCCCAGCATAATGCACGGGTCCGGCTGAAATCTTGACCAGCCTCGGCTGGAACTGATTCTGGTATGGAAAATAGAGAGGGCGGTTGAAGGTCAGTGAATTTCCGGTCTTCGCCAGGACGACTAAGGTCTCGCCCATCGCCCGGACGCCGTAAGCCGAGAGGCCACACCAGTTGCAGCTGCCGACACCGCTGGAGACAACAAGCGCTGGATCGTTCAATTCGTCGAGGATGACTTCATCGCCAGGATTGAAAGCCGATGCATTGGCGACCACGACCCTGTCAGAATTTCTGGCCGCACCGGAAACAACTGGCTGCACGAGGCTCGAAGCGCCTCCGGAGTGTGCCGGGGTCCAATAGGCCGTACTGGATCCTGAGATCGCGAAGATATTGCTTGATGCATGTTGGACGATCTTCGTTTTATCTGGCCCATCACCTCGCACAACGATTCCCTTGGTCACGCGCAGAGTTCCGCTTATCCGATAAGTTCCTCCGGGAATGAACACCACTTGTCCCACAGGACAAGCTGCAATCGCCGCCCGCAAAGCCGCCGTGTCATCCTGGATTCCGTCGCCTCTCGCAACCAGCGTGCTCCCCGGAATGTTCACTTTCACGTTGCAGAAGACAACGGTCCGATTGGGAATACCCGTGAGTCCGCTTCCAGAGACACCGGCGCCGCTCCAGTTAGCCTGGCGAGCCGCCGGAATAATAGCGGTGCTTAGAGCTTGGTCGACAGCTGTTTGCCCGCTCTCCGTAACTGAACCGTTGAGAGCGAAAAACAAAAAGACCAAACCTGCGCAAAAAAAACGGAAAAAACCTGAAGATTTTGACATTATGAATACCTCCTTTTTCAGGTTAGGCCCTTCCTCAAGGGCCGGGTTCCGACGCTTCTTATAATAATTCGCCAAAGAAAGGCACGTAGGAATCACCCTCAAGGGGGATTTTCCCATGAGTCGTTCTTCGTCCTGATAACTGATCGGAGACACCCGATAAAGCGCCAAAGCAAGCCTGATGAGCGATGAGCGTTAATTTTCCCCTGTCCCTGACGCCGCATTTGGCGTGAATTTTCTTGATGTGGCTTTTGATTGTTTCCGAGGATACATGAAGACTCTGGGCCATTTCCGCATTCGTCATCCCTAACCCCAACAAACGAAAGACCTGGAATTCACAGTGAGTGAGACAGTTGATCTTAGCCACAACTTCTTCTTTCTGCGAGGCCTGGTCGGTCAGGTGTTTCTTAATCTCCTCTATCCCATCTTTGTCTTTATATTTTTGCCGAAGAAAGTCATTGACCTTGTTTCTAATAACCGCAAACAGGAAGGACTTCGGAGGTGTCCAACCCGCCCCGAACTTCCGCAGCGTCAAGAAAATGGCAAAATAAACTTCGGATAGGATATCATCACCATAGGGCTCTCCGCGCGAGATCTTATGGATAGCGCCCTTAATCATGGGGCCATGTTCCCTTACGATCTTTTCCATGAAAAAATTCTGTTCTGCCAAGACCACGTTCATTTTTCGTCCTCCAAAAGACCTGAACTCCAGTTTCCTTAGACACTGTACCAGTTAAAAATGAATCCTTTGTTAATGAAAAATGAATTTCAGATTAATATTTACTTGAATTAGTTCCGCAGATTTCATATTCTGTGTGTGATGGAGGGGCTGTAAATGAGGCTGTCAAGGGCATCTTAAAGGAGGAACGGCCATGCGGATTCTTGTTGTTGAAGACGCTAGGCGCCTGGCGGGCATCATCAAGAGAGGCCTCATTGAAGAAGGGTACTCGGTGGACAACGCTTATGACGGCGAAGAAGCCCAGTACATGGCGGAATCCACTCCTTTTGACCTGATAATCCTGGACATCATGCTCCCTAAAAAGGACGGAGTGACGATCTGCCGTGAACTCCGGGCCAAGAAAGTGAACACTCCGATCCTTATGCTCACCGCAAAAGATAGTGTTGAGGACAAGGTCGCCGGGCTCGACTCAGGGGCCGATGATTACCAGGTTAAACCCTTCGCTTTTGCAGAACTTCTGGCCCGGGTGCGTGCCCTGCTCAGGCGCGAGGCTCTTCCCAAGACCCAGAAGCTCGAGGTCGGAGATCTGGTCATGGATGGTCAAACCCGGGAGGTCTGGAGGGGTCAGAGGAGAATAGATTTGACAACCAAAGAGTACTCCATTCTGGAATATTTTATGCGCCGACCCAACGCGGTCGTGACGAGGACTATGCTCGGAGAGAATGTATGGGACTACGAATTCGACGGCATCTCGAACATCATCGACGTTTATGTTCGCCGGATTCGCCGCAAAATCGATGAGGAGGGACAGGAAAGCCTGATTCAAACCTTGAGAGGGGCGGGTTACCGCCTGCGTGTCACATGACGATATTCAAAAGCATTAAATTACGCTTATCAGTCTGGTACTTGATTGCCATCGTAGTCCCACTGGCCGTATTCGGGACGGTGGCCCATTTCATGCTAAAGAAAAACCTGTATCGAAACCTCGATGAGGCCCTGCGGGCCCGGGTCACCGAGTTGGAGAGTGGCATCAAGTTGGAGAACGGTCAGATCAGCTTCGAGCAGAAATTCAATGACCTCGTCTTCATTTACAACGCCGATGGCGCTCTTTTGCAGAGGCTGGGGCCCAATGTCAGGTTTGCGAGTCTTGAGGCGATGGTCCAACAGGCTCTTTTCGGCCAGAGCTCTTTCCAGACAGCGTCAACGACCGAGGGACAGGATGTCCGGCTGTACGCTGCGCCCTTCAATGTCGATTCACGCACCCGGATCGCGATCGTCGTCGGCCGACTGCCTCGAGAGATACAAGACATGCTGGCCATCTTCAGGGTTGTCATTATCTACTCGGCCTTGGGCGTCATCCTTTTGGCCGGCGCCGGCGGCATGTTCCTGGCGAACAGGACCCTGAAGCCGGTCGATCACATCACGGATATCGCCCGTGGGATAGGCGAGGGCGATCTGAGCCGTCGGATCGACATCCGGAGCGATGACGAAATGGGCAGGCTGGCCTCGACCCTGAACGGGATGATCGCCCGCCTCGAAGAGGCCTTTAATAGGCAGAGGCAATTCGCGGCCGACGCTTCCCATGAGTTGCGAACGCCTCTCGCGGTCATCCAGGCTGAGTCTTCGCTTGCCCTTGACAAAAAGAGGACGCAGGGGGAGTACCGAAAGTCTTTGGAGCTCGTCTCCCAGGAAGTGGCCTACATGTCTGAGATCATCAGCAAACTGCTCATCCTCGCGCGCAGCGATGCCGGCTCCGAACAGGTCAACTTCCAGGAGATCAATTTGCGCGACCTCTGGGTTGAACTCTCCTCGGATGTGGAAGCGCTGGCCCAAGAGAAAGGCTTACAGTTCCTTCAGGGCCCGATGGATAATCTCTCGATCAATGGAGATAGGCTCAGGTTGAGACAACTCTTCCTTAACATCCTTGACAACGCCATCCGCTATACCCCGGAGGGCGGCTCCATCTCGTGCTCGCTGGTAAGGAAAGAGAACCGGGCAGTGGTGACCATCGGGGACACCGGCATCGGGATCCCGGCCGAGCACCTGCCGTTTATTTTCGACCGGTTCTATCGGGTGGACAAAGCGCGCTCCCGTGCCGAGGGCGGCATGGGGCTTGGGCTGGCGATTGCCGGTTCAATCGCCAAGGTGCACGGCGGAGAGATTGATATCGAAAGCCAGGTCGGGAAAGGCAGCACCGTTCATATCAGGCTTCCCCTGCTCGAATCACCGAAAGAAGAGGCCTGAAAGGACGGTTTTCCAGGCATTTTTGGCTCGAGCGAACTGTCTACGAGGCCCACAGCCTCAAGTTTTCGCGATCTCCCGAATGGGTTCAGGTCGTGAAGATGGGTAAGAGGCTCCGGAACTTGCTGATCTCAAAGTGCACCGGGTTTGTGGACGAGACTCAGGTATAGATCATGTTCAGGTGGTCTATCCTTCGGGCGATGTCCACTCGCCTGGCGCAGACGGCCCGGCAGCGGATGCAGGAAAGGCATTGATCCAGGCCATGTCCTTCCGGAATGCCGGTAGAAAGTCGTCCGGGATTCATGAAAATTGGCGTAGCAGGCAGCATACATGTGAGCGCGCATGAGCAAGGGGATGTCGACGCCTCTGGGACAGTCGGCGGTGCAGGCGTAGCACTGAGCGCACACCCCTCCCAAGGCCAGCTTGACATTCCGGTCTTCCAAGAATTTCTTTTCTTCGGCGGTATAGTCCAAGTTATAGGCAACGGAGAGATCTTCCTCCAACTCTTGAAAAGTCTGGAAGCCCGGTACGGCCGTGGTGATGAACGGGTGCCGCAAAACCCACTTAAGAAGAGCCGTATTCATGATCTCCCCTTGGTAGAAGCGTTTGTCATCAAAGGGCTCCGGCCATGCTTCTGGAAAAAAATTCCCTTCGGTTGCAGGTCCTGGTTTTCATTGGCATGATTCCCCCATCTGAATTGCTTAGTGTCCTTGCCTTCGCTTCTAATTTCTCCACGAACGCGGGGTGGCCACTTGGGGAACGTCCCCCAGAATCCCCAGCTTGTGGAGAAGAGCACCCTCCACGATCCCGTCTCTAGTCCAACCCTGGGCGTCGTAATAAGCGTCCAGGATTGATTCATAGAGAACGGGGTCCACGGCCTTTCCCTTGTGTGCACCCCGGCTCAAGGGCTCAGTGAGCTTCGCGGGCACGTAAGCGTCATAGGCTCTCCCTCGACCCTGGATGTTATTGACGTGCCTTTCCAGGGCGTAAATCCTTACGCCGCATGTTTTCATCGCCTCGGGCGTATATTCAAACCCGGTCAGCCCATGATAAAGGGAAAGGAATAGATCGGCGGCGACATCTTCCGGGAAAAAATCGCAAAGGCCCATCGAATCCACCAACGCCTTTCCGGTCTGACCGGCCGCGACATAAGAAGCCAAGTTCCCTGCTCCGGCGAGTCCACCTTCCTCGGCCTGGATCGTCCAGGCATAGGTATGGTCTCCCCTCCCCCGGTTCGATGTCCCGTAGGCGGTGAACATCCCCGGGAAAACTTTGGGCTCTATCCCGGCGTACCCCAGGCCGCCGAAGGCAGTCGTCAGGCAACGCGATATTTCTTGGAGATCGCCGGCCGGGAATCCGGCGCCGACCTCGGAGATGGTCAGGTCGGAGAAGCCGCCCAGCAGTCTTCCCGTGTCGCTCGATCCGTAAGCGATGTCCTTCAGGCAGCTGACCATGCCCGCCGCGCTACCGAAGGCAGGAGCATTCTTGTATTTTCTGAGATAATCTTTCTCCGCCAGCTCCATGGCTCCGGACATGACGCCCCCCAAAGTCATCGTGTCAAGACCCAGTTCGTTGCATAAAAAATTCATGTGAAAGATCGCATCCCGGTCCAGGATGCCACAATTGATCCAGAGGGCGATGGTTTCAAACTCTGGCCTGATCCCGCTCCCGGCATAGGCTCCGCTCTCGACGGCGGCCGCGCGGGTGCACATGACGTGGCGGCAGCGGTTACAGACTTTGTGCTTGCCGGAGATCTCGAGAAAGGCGTCGGTCCCGACTTTGGCGTAATCAGCCGGATCAAATGAGCCCTCGTCAAAATTGTGCCAGGGCAGATACCCCCCCTTTTTTCCCAAATACTTCCCGTTGAAGGCCCGGTCCAGCCACCAAGTCGTCCCGGTGGTTGGCCGGAATGAGGCCGTCCACTGGGGATCAGCCACGTGGCTCTTGACCAGATCATCCAGCGCCTTTCCCGCCTTCTTGAATTTCTCCTCGTCATAGTAGGATACAGAATCGCGGCCTAAGGCGGTGATAGCCACCAGGTTCTTGGACCCGAAGACGGCCCCCGCTCCTCCCCGCCCGAAATTCCTGTGATGATCGGCGGTCAGGCAGGCAAACGCAACCTTATTCCAGCCCGCAGGCCCAAGGCAAACCGTCGAGGAGCCGGGATGCTTGGAGCTGAGAAAATCCGTGATCGCAGAAGCCGGGCGGACGACTTTTTTCCCATCCACGACTTCGAAAAGCTCTTCTTCCGCTTCTCTAACTTGGGCCTGACCGTTTGACACCAGAATGCGCACGGGCGATGACGCCCGGCCGTCGATAATCAGCTGGTCCAAACCGGCCCTTTTGAGCATATTATGGAAGAGTCCGCCCGCGCTCGAATGGGTGATTAACCCGAAGAGAGGTCTATGCTCCGGGACCCAGGGGACTTCCTCGGGAGACCGAGTCATCGTGCCGATGAAGGAGCAAGAGCCCCGTCCCGCCGTGGCCACGGGAGAATCGTTGAGCGGCCCCATGCCGAGGATAATCCTGTTTCCGGGGCCGAGAGGATCCTGAAGCGAACCCGTCCGCCGCAGATGGTCATAGATGAGGCGCGCCTGAAGACCACGCCCTCCGATATAGTCGCGGCAGATTTCACGGTCCGCATCCTCCACGGTGACCCTGCGTTCGGAGAGGTCGATAGAGGCCCACTTTCCTTTATATCCAAAAAAACCGTTTCCCGGCATGGACATGGTGGCTCCTTGCAAAGAAAATTTGGGGAGAGTCGAAATTTGCGGTCTCAGGATTTTTCTGGGCGGGATTCACAGGGGCATTATAAGGGGATTAAGCCCCAGAATCAAGGCAACGCCGTCTCTAAGCCGGATTCAAATGTCCAGGCGGATGTTCTGGGCGTGGGCAACGTCGCGGCCGAAATTGATGGCGCTTGTTTGCCGACGCATATAGGATTTCCAGGCATCCGAACCGCTCTCTCGGCCGCCCCCGGTCACCTTTTCTCCGCCGAACGCGCCCCCGATTTCGGCGCCGCTCGTGCTCGTGTTCACGTTGGCGATACCGCAATCACTTCCCTCGGCGCTCAAGAAGAGCTCGCTCTCCCGGACGTCGTTGGTGATGATCGCGCTCGTCAGGCCCTGGGAGACATCGTTCTGCATGGCGATAGCTTCCTCGATGGCCCCGTATTTGATAACATAGAGCAAGGGGGCAAAAGTCTCCTCTTTGACGATCGGCATATCATTGCGAACAGCGGCCAGGCACGGAGTGACATAGCATCCGCCCGGGAGGTCCAACCGGTTCCCGCCCCAGAGGATCCTGCCGCCCTGGTTCTTCACGGTGGCCAGAGTCTTCATCATGGTTTCCACCGCACGGGTTTCCACCAGCGGCCCCATCAGGTTGGTTTCATCCCGGGGATCTCCGATCGTCGTTCTTTCGTAGAGGGCGATCATTCGTTCCAGAAACTGTTCGTAGACGGATTGCTGGATGATGACCCGGCGTGTGGTCGTGCAGCGTTGGCCGGCGGTTCCGATGGCTCCAAAATAAACCGCTCGAAGGGCGACATCAAGGTCCGCCTTATCGCTCACGATAACGGCGTTATTCCCGCCGAGTTCGAGGATGTGACGGCCGAAACGTTCTTGAACGAGGGTACCAACGCGCCGCCCCAGCCGCACTGAACCCGTGTAGGAAACAATGGCTGCCCGCGGGTCAGTGGTCAGAAGATCGCCGATTTCGTCCCCTGACCCGGTCACCAAGCTGCAGACGGAGGGAGGATAACCGTGCCGGCGCAGCACCCGCTCGGCGATCCTCGTGCAGGCAATAGCCGCAAGCGGAGTCTTGGACGAGGGCTTCCAGAGCACCGTGTCGCCGCAGACAAGGGCCAGCGCCGCGTTCCAGCTCCAGATGGAGACCGGGAAGTTGAAAGCCGTGATCACGGTGGCGACTCCGAGAGGATGCCATTGTTCTTGGAGACGATGCCGCCGCCGCTCGCTGGGCATCGTCAAGCCATAGAGCTGACGGCTCAACCCCACGGCCAGGTCAAAAACATCGATCATCTCCTGGATTTCGCCTCTTCCCTCACGGAGGCATTTCCCCATTTCGATGGTCACGAGTTCGGCCAGGGCATCCTGGTTTTCTTTGATTTCGCGCCCGAGATCTTTGACGACTTCGCCGCGTTTCGGCGCCGGCACGGCTCTCCAGATCGGGAAGGCGGCGTGGCAGCGCGAGAGTGTGGCCTCGAGCTCCTGACGGTTGACGCTTGCCACCGTCGCGATTTCTTGCCCGTTGATCGGGGAAATGACTGTCTTTTCCTCTCCCTTTCCGATCCATTCACCGGCGAAACCTCCCTGATTTCTGGAGCCGAGTCCCAACTTTTCGAGAACTTCCGCCATGGTCTTCATGGTTGTCCCTCCCCTCCATGAATAGAATATCATGTTTAAAGGTTTTGAAGAAAAGCCCCTCCTTTACCGTCGCATGATGAGGAATGCTTTCTCAAGGCCCCGGTGCAATTATCACATAATCGCAGTTGTGATATAATAAGAAACTAATAAAAATCAATGATCCAATCCGTAGCCAATCAAAAGAGGACAAGAGCAAGAAGTCCGGAAAAACCACCCCTAGACCTTGAAGAGGTCATCCTGAAGTGCTGGCCGCAAATTAACTTCAGGGTCAGAAAATCGATCGGGTACAAGGACTCGAACTGGGAGGACATCGCCAGCGACATCCTGATGAACACGCTCGTGGCCATAAGAGAGGGAAAATACAAGGGAAAGAGTTCGATCGAGACGTTCATCTACACCATCACCACGCGAAGAATCATTGATTATATCAGAAAGAAGTACAGGACCTTGAAGAGCATCCCGGAGCAAGGCCGGCCTCCGGATCCTTACGAATATGTCAAGCAGAAGGAAGGGGACGATCTCCTGGCAAGACATCTCAGGGCGCTCAAACCCAAGCACGCCGATATGCTCTACCTCTACTATTATTTGGAGCTTTCCCGGAACGAAATTGCCGATATCTACGGAATCACCTTGCAAAGAGTCAGCGAAATCCTGACCGACGCCAAGAAATCCCTGAGGATGATCATTCAAACTCAGTGAGCACAGGAGAGATTTGACTCTTTGCGGGGCTGCGGTTTTTTTTCTGGCTGATTTCTGAAGATCTTGCTTCCGCATGTAACCTCGAAGCCTTCACCCAAGTATATATTCAGAGGACGGAAGTTTGCCAAGGCCCACGGTGTTAATCAAGAAAGGACCATGGAGATAAAAATGCTGAAGAGATTTTTTCTTTTTGTTCTTGTTATAGTTCCAATGGGATCGCTGCAGCTCCGAGCCCAGGTCCGGCGTTTTTCTCCCCAGGCCGTCTCTCTCAAGACCGTCGACTACAAGCTTGACCTTGACCTAGACTTCAAAGACGGGAAAATCACGGGCGACTGTCAATTGACCGTTTCCAATCCCGGTCCTCAGCCTGTCGAGAAAATCCCCTTGATCCTGTATCGGCTGATGAAGGTCACCGCCGCCAAGGATGGCCATGGGGTAAACCTGACTTTCAATCAGCGTGTCTTAGCCTTTGAAGACTGGGATAAGCTCCAAGTGAACTTCATTGAGGTCTCTCTGAAGAGTCCGATCCGGAAGGGAGAGAAACGAATCGTCGAAATCCTCTATGACGGCTACCTGGCAGGCTATTCGGAAGCCATGCAGTACGTCAAAGACCATGTGGACGGCGATTTCACCATCATTCGCACCGACTGTTTTGCTTATCCCGAGGTAGGGATCCCCTCCTGGAAAGCGAACAGGGCCGCGGGCCTCCAATCTTTCAATTATCTTATCAAGGTTAGGGTCCCTGAGTCTCTGATCGTGGCCAACGGGGGAAAATTGGTCGGCAAATCCGAGCGGAATGGTTTTGTGACCTACGTCTATCAAAATCTTAGGCCCGCCTGGAGAATAGACGCCGCTATCGCCAAATATAATCTCCTGGAGGACATTCCAAAAGGCCTGAGAGTTTTCCATTTCCAGAAAGACAAGGACGGAGCTCGGACCGTCTTGCAAGCCCTCGGAGACACCTTCGAGCTCTATGGGAGTTGGTTTGGTCCGCTGGACGGGACGGCGGAATATTCCCTGATTGAAGTGCCTGAGGGATACGGATCTCAGGCGGACGTTACGTCCATACTCCTAACTCGGGATTCGTTCTTGAGTAAGGACAACCTAACCGGTCTTTACCATGAGATCGCCCATCGCTGGGATGTGCCCGCCGCTGATCCACTTCCCTCGCGTTTCGAGAGCGAAGGGAGGGCTATGTTTCTTCAGTTTCTAGTTCAAGAAAAACTGGAAAACAAAAAGGGAGCTTTGGAAGACGGAGTCGAGAGATCGAGCCGGAGTTTTAGGGAACAATGCCCGCCGGACTCGAAGAGCAAAGACGTGCCCATGATCGACTACGGCACCGGAGATCTTACGGATCTCTCCTATTCCAAGGGGATGGTCTTTTTTTATCTGCTCTATAAACTCGCCGGAGAAAAAGAGCTCCTCGACACTCTAGCGTCATTTCACCGCAAATATGGCCCGACCCGCGCCAAAACGGAGGATTTCCTTACCCATCTGAGGCAAAACCTGAAAATCGACCTGACAAAATTGCTTCAGGACTGGGTCTACGGAGCCAAGTCCTCGGATTATCTCATCAATAAAATCCCGATTGACCAAATCGTCAAGAAATATTCTGCCCGATAATCTTTCAAACTGGGGGACGTTCCCCAAAGGGACACCCTTCAACCTCCAAATAAAAATGTGCCGCTCCGTTAGGATGATAAACCGAGTTTGAGATCCTAAGAGTGTCCCCTTGGGGAACGTCCCCCAGTATGCTATGATAAGAAAAAATGGTCGCATTTCCAGGTATCGCGACTTTTGTAGCCATTGTCCTGATGGGTCTTGCATTTTACGAAGCCGAAGCTAGGGGGCGGATCATCATCTTCAGCCTTGCCTCAATCACGTTTCTCTTTCCGGTGTTTGTTCCCTCGCCGGCCCTAGGAATCATCTGTTTTGTCGCAAGAATACTGCTCGGCATCGGATGCTTTGTCTACTGGAAATGGACCACGACCTACTTTGGCTAAAAAGGGAGGACGCCAAACTTGATAGAGCGGATATGTCTGGCTCCCCAAGAATCTATATAAAAGATATTAGGGGGAAACATGAACAAAAAGAAAATCTTGTCGAACCTTATGGTCGCCTGCGTGGCAACGATGATGATTGTCGCGATGTATCCTTCCTTCATGCTTGCTCAAAACCCTCCAGGCCATCACCTCCTTAAGAAGATCGTCATCGGCGGCGAGGGCTCTTGGGATTACCTGACCCTGGACGTCCAGACGCGCCTGCTCTACATCGCCCATTCCACTGTCGTCGAAATCTTGAACGTAGACACGGGGGTCAAGGGAGAGCCCATTTTAAACTTGAAGGGCGTGCACGGTGTTGCTCTAGCTCCGGATCTGGGCCGCGGCTTTATCTCGAACGGCCGCAGCGCGACGGTTTCTATTTTCGACCTAAAAACCGGAAAAATCTCCGGGGAAGTGCCGACCGGGAAAAACCCGGATGCCATCACCTACGACGGACCGACCCACCGCGTCTTTGCTTTCAACGCCGGGAGCGACAGCGCAACCGTCATCGATGCGTCCAGCGGAAAAGTCGTCGGTACCGTCGATCTGGGCGGCGGGCCTGAATTCTCTGTTCCGGACGGGAAGGGGATGATTTATGTCAATCTCGAAGACAAGAGCGAGATCGTCGGGTTCGAAGCCCGGACGCTCGAGATCAAGCACCGCTGGCCCCTGGCCCCGGGCGAGGGTCCTTCGGGCTTGGCCATCGATTTGAAGAACAGACGCCTTTTCAGCGTCTGCGGAAATAAAGAGCTTGTGGTCATGGATGCCGATAGCGGCAAGGTCGTTGCCAGCCTCCCCATCGGAGGCGGGGTGGATGCGGTCAGGTTTGACCCGTCGACCGGTCTGATCTTCAGCTCCAATGGCGAGGGGACGTTGACCGTCATCCACCAGGACAGCCCGGACAGATACGAGGTCGAGGAGACCGTTGTGACCGCGCGCGGGGCCCGTACGCTAGAGCTCGATCCCAAAACTCACCGTGTTTTTCTGGCCACGGCGGAGTTCGGCCCTGCACCGGCGGCGACCAAAGAAAAGCCGCGACCGCGTCCGACGATTATGCCGGGAACGTTCATGATCCTCGAGTTCGGGAAATAGCCGCCGCGAGGAGCGCCTGTCTCGCTTTTATCGTCTTCTTGCAAAAAACAAGAATGGGCAAAAGAACAAAAAAATCAAAGCCTCAAAGTGGATAATCTCCAATTTCGGAAGTCCGAAGCGGCTGAACTCAGCCGGAAAATTAGAGAGCTGCTACCCCTGGCCATGCTCCGAGACAGATCTTGGGCGGCCCAAAAGCTTCAAAGACTCCTCCAGAGAAAACATGAGATTGGCGACCTGAGATTCGTCCAGGATCTCAACTCGCTCATAAAAAAGCTAGACAAATCCGCCAGAGAAAGAGAGAACCGCCTCCGCCTCAAGCCCGGGCTCCAATTCCCCAAAGAGCTTCCGATCACGGCCAGGCGGCACGATATTGTGCGGGCCATCAGGCACAATCGCGTCGTTATCATCTCGGGAGAGACGGGCTGCGGGAAGAGCACCCAAATCCCCAAGATGTGCCTTGAAGCGGGTCGGGGTATCTCCGGCCAGGTCGGCTGCACCCAACCGCGTCGGATCGCGGCCATCACGATCGCCCACCGCATCGCCGCGGAGCTGGGAGAGTCGCTGGGTCGCTCGGTCGGCTATAAAATCCGCTTCCAGGACAAAACTCCCCACGAAGCCTACATCAAGATTATGACCGATGGCATGCTTTTGGCTGAGACCCAGTCCGACCGGATGCTCTATGAATACGACACGCTCATCATCGACGAAGCCCATGAGCGGAGTCTGAACATCGATTTCCTGTTGGGGATCGCGCGGACGCTCGTCGACCTCAGGCCCGAACTGAAGCTCATCATCACGTCGGCGACTCTGGATACGGAAAAATTCTCCCGGGCCTTCGGCAACGCCCCGGTCATCCATGTCAGCGGGAGAATGTATCCGGTCGATCTGGAATATCTGCCCCCGGCGTCGGCGCCGGGAGACCAGGACGCGGCCGACTATGTTGATCTGGCCGTGTACGCGATCAACCTGATCAAGTCGAAAAAGCGGCCAGGAGACATTCTGGTCTTCATGCCCACCGAGCAGGATATCCTCGAGACCAGCGAACGGCTCGAAGGGAAGCATTATTCGGGAACCTCAGTTTTGCCCTTGTATGCCAGGCTTCCGGCCGCCCAGCAAGGCCGCGTCTATTCGGTCGCGGGCCCAAAGATCGTCATCGCCACGAACGTGGCCGAGACTTCGCTCACCATCCCAGGGATCCGCTATGTCGTCGACACGGGACTCGCCCGCATCTCCGAATACCAGCCCGGGACGAGGATCCACAGCCTGCCGATCAGCCCCATCTCCAGGAGCAGCGCTGACCAGAGAAAAGGCCGCTGCGGTCGGGTCGAGGCGGGGTTGTGCGTCAGGCTCTACTCTCAGGAGGATTATGAATCCAGACCCCAATTCACCACGCCGGAGATCTTGCGTTCCAACCTGGCAGAAGTGATTTTGCGCATGATCTTTCTCCGCTTGGGGCTTCCCTCGGATTTCCCTTTTGTTGACAAACCGCAGCCCAAGAATATCAAGGACGGCTACGAAACGCTTTCTGAATTGGGCGCAACGACAGGGAAGCCGCCCGCGACCGAGCTGACGCCTCTCGGCCGGCAGATGGCTCAGATGCCGCTTGACCCGAGGATTTCGAGGATGCTGCTCGAGGCGGCCAAAGAGGGATGCGTCCACGAAGTAGCGGTCATCGCCTCGGTCCTGGGGATCAGGGACCCTCGGGAGAGGCCCCCGGAGAAGGCGGCGCAGGCGGACGAAAAACACGGCCTTTTCAAAAACTCGGATTCAGATTTCCTGACGCTCCTTAACGTCTGGGACCACTATCATAGCCCAAGCGGAAACCTGACCTCCCGTAACAAACAACGCCAATTCTGCCAGGAGCACTTCTTATCCTTCACCCGGATGCGGGAATGGGTCTATGTCCATGACCAGATCCTTTCCATCATGAAAGAGCAGGGAATTCCGCTTGGGCGGACGGGAAAAGCAGAAATCTCGGCGTCGCTTTATGCCGGCGTCCACCGCTCCATTCTCAGCGGCTTCCTCTCCAATATCGCCGTCCACAAAGAGAAGAATTTCTACGAGGCGGCCAAGGGACGCGAGGTGATGATCTTCCCGGGTTCTGGTCTATTCGGCAAGTCCCGCCCCTGGATCGTGGCCGCGGAAATGGTTCGCACCTCCCGGCTCTTCGCCCGGACCGCCGCCAGGATAGACCCCGGCTGGCTGGAAGAGTTGGGAGGGGACCTCTGCCGGAATTCGTACTCCGGGCCGCGCTGGGACAAAGACCGGGGCGAAGTCCGGGCGACCGAGCGGGTCAGCCTGTTTGGCCTGGAAATCGTTTCGGGAAGAGATGTGCCCTATGGCCCTGTGAATCCCGAAGAAGCCCACGGGATCTTTATTCGAAAGGCGCTGGTCGAGGGACAAATCAAAGAACCCCCGTCCTTTCTCAAGCACAATCAGGCCCTCGTCCAAAAGATCTCGACGATGGAGCAAAAATTGAGGAGGCGGGACATCTTGGCAGGAGATGAGGCTCTGGCCGATTTTTATTCGCGGCGGCTGGCCGGCGTCTATAACCTCTCTGGTCTGGAAAAGAGAATAGGGACGAAGGGCAGCGATGTTTTTTTGGGGATGGATGAAAAGGACGTCCTGCTTTTCTCTCCGGACGGCAAAGAGCTGGCCCTTTTCCCTGACGAACTCGCCCTTGGGGACAGGAAATTTAGTGCTTCCTATAAATTTGCACCGGGCGACGAAGGTGACGGAGTCACCGTCAAGGTGCCCTCGGCCATGATCAAGAGTCTGCCGCCTGAGTCTCTCGAATGGGGCGCGCCCGGACAGTTCAAAGAAAAAGTGGCCGCGCTCATCAAGGGCCTCCCGAAGCGTTACCGGAAGCTCCTCCTTCCCGCTTCAGAAAAGGCGGAGACGATCGCAGAAGAAATGATCGTCAAGGATCCATCTCTCTTCAAGAACCTGGCCCGCTTCGTCAAAGAAAAATTCCAGGTGGACATTCCGTCCTCGGAATGGGAGAAAGCGGATATCCCCTTCTATCTGCGAACCCGTGTCTCGGTGACCGATCATCTTGGCCGCGAGTTGGCCGCTAGCCGGGACCTCGAGCTTCTGAAGAAAACGCTGAAACCGTCAGGCCTGGCCGAGGATTCTCCGGCCTGGGAAAAGGCCAAGGAGCAATGGGAAAAAACCGGGCTCGTTTCTTGGGATTTCGGCCCGCTGCCTGAATCGGTCCTTATCGGGCTCTTCACGGTCGGATATCCCGGCCTTGAACCGGCGGCCAAAGGCGCCAACCTCAGGCTTCATAAAACCAATGAGGAAGCGGCGGCATCCCACATCAAGGGAGTCGAAGCACTTCTTCTCCCGCGGTTCGCCAAAGACCTGGAATTCATGAAAAGATATTTAACTCTGCCGGAAGAATATGCCACGGCCGCTCTTGACTTTGGCGGAAAGGCGGTTCTGGAAAAAGGGATTGTCGAAGCCTTGCGCAAAGACATTTTTCAGAAGAATCTCCGCTCCAAAGAGGATCTCGAGAGCTATGCGGCGACGATCGTCCGGGCGCTCTTCGAGAGGGGCCACGCCTGGCGTGAGGTGACGATCCGGGTCCTGGACGCCTATAAAAAGACACGCGGGACGCTTCAAGAAATCGACCAGGCCGGCCGGTCAAATCGCGCCCTGAACGCTCTTCTCCGACAGATCAGGGAGGAGATCGAGACTCTTGTCCCCGAAAATTTTCTGGAAATTTATTCGCTGGAAAGAATCGCCCATCTTCCCCGCTATCTGGGCGCCCTGGAGCTCCGAGCCGAGCGTGCCAGGAACGATCCGGCGAAGGACTTCAAGAAGGCGGCCCAGGCCGAAGGTTTCATTAAGATCTTTGAACAGCTGCAAAAACGCATTTCCCGCCAGGCATCTCCGGAAAAGAAAAAGGCGGTCGAAGAGCTGCGCTGGATGATCGAGGAGTTCAGAGTTTCCCTTTTTGCCCCGGAGCTCAAGACGCCCTCTCCTATCTCAACCAAACGCCTGGCCGCGAAGGTCGAGGAGATCCAGGCTGAAGAGTAAAAGGAGCATGAAATGGAAAAGGAAAAACCATCAAAAAGCGAAACCCGAAAAGACGTCAAGCGGGCCCTGCGCCGGGCCGCGCTCATCTATCATCATTTTGCGGAAACTCTTGTCAAAGAATTAGGCAAGGATAAAGGGCTGGAGTTGATCGGGAAAGCGATAGATTCCTACGGGCACCAGGTCGGAGCCGAAGCTAGGAAGAAAGCCCTCAAAAAAGGCTTGAGTTTGACCCCCGATCATTTTGAGAGCGACCTCCCGGACATGGCCTGGAACCTTGAGGAAATCACCGTGGATGGGGAAAAAAGAGTCCGCGTGTCTCATTGCCCGTTGGCCGCCGAATGGCTCGAATGGGGAGATCCCAAAAAAGCCCGGCTCTACTGCTTTGTCGATCAAGCGAAGATGAAGGGATTCAATCCGGATTACGAATATGTCCATATCAAAAACATCCTCGATGGAGACCCCTATTGCGAACTTGCGATCCGGCAGGCCGGTCACGGCAAAGTGGTAGATAAAGCTCATCCCGTCGCGGCCGATCGTGACACGGTTTGGTGGGTCGGGGGACGATACACAAAAAACGATCTCGTGCAAATGGAACCGGCTTCCCTGCGGGCGCTTTTCCGCGAACGTGTCCATCACACGATCGAAGTGAACCTTTATCCCATTCTCCTGGGAAAAAAGAAATCCCCGAAGAATTACGGACGAGAGCCCGAGTTGATACTCAGCATCTGGCGGAAAAGAGGATTCTCGGAGGAAGGGGCTGACTTCGATTGGGGAAAGATGTACATCTCCATGGCCAAACAAGTTCGAGAGGGAAAAAGCGTAAAAATTGCGGGGATGGATATCCGGCCCTTTACGTCGGAGGAAATGAAAGTCGTGAAAAAGCTGATCTGGGATCGCCGTTCGATCCGCGATTGGCTCCCGGGCAAGAAAATCCCCGACCCCCTCATCAAGGAGATCCTCGAGGCTGGCCGTGCAGCGCCGACGGCCTGCAACCTGAGCGCCGCAAGATTCATCGTGATCCGGGATCCGGAAGAAATGAAAATGGTCTGGAGCGACATTCCCACTCCCGCTGATAGCTGTGTCATGATCGTTGTCTGCTACGACAAGCGTATATTCCAAACCGTCGGCCACGACAAGCTTGTTGGCCACAATCAACTCCTGGATTGCGCGGCCGCGGGCGACCATATGTGTCTGATGGCTCAGGCCCTCGGCCTGGGGGGTGTCTGGCTGACTTGCACGGATGAAACGGCCGAAAGATTCAAAACAAAATACGGCCTCCCGGAATACATCCAGCCTGTTATGCACGTCGCTGTGGGCTGGCCGGCAACCAGTACGATTAAAAGCGGAAGAGTTCCGCTCCCCGAGATGATCGTGAAAAGGCGAAAAACTTGATAGCATGACCAAAGAATACCGCTGGGTCATTGTCGTTCTCATTTTTCTGACGACAGTTATCGGGATGATGGCCTGGTCCACCGTCTTCCCCCTTCTCAGCCTCCTGGTCCGAGATCTGGGGATATCGCGGGCTCAGGGTGGTTTGCTTTCCGGCCTTTTCTATATTCCTGGGATTATCGTTTCGCTCCCGGCAAGTTGGATGTTTAACCGTCTCCCTTTCCGCCGCGGCTTTTCAATCACGTGGTCTTTTATAGTCATCGGTACCTTGACCATGGCCCTCTCTCCCAATTTTTTTGTTCTGTGCATCGGCCGTCTGCTTTTTTCAATCGGCATGAATATTCACCTCGTCGGCGCGCTGAAAACACTTTCGGCCTGGTTTGAAGGGACGAAGCGGCTGGGGCTCGCGATGGCCGTATATTCTTCCGCGATGTCCGTGGGTGTTTTCTGCGGCATGAATATTAGCGGAAAACTCGGCAATGACAACGGCTGGCGCTCCCCCTTCTACCTTCTCACCGTCCTGACGATCGGAGGTTGGCTGGCTTTGAGGGCCATACGTCAGCCTCCTCCAACGGTGGGAACTCAGGCCGAGTCGCACGAGCGGCGCTTTTCTTTCAGAGCCAGTCCTATAATCTGGATGATGGCGATCGGCTATTTCTTTTTCGGCACCGGCTCCGATTCTTTCCTTGTCTTCACCCCGGATTACCTCGTCCGGAGAGGTCTTTCTCTCGCCGGGGCGTCTGCCATTGTCGGAAGCTATGCCTTCGTGGCCCTATTTATAAAATTGACGACCTCTCCGTTTATCAAAGCCCGCAATGCCCTCTATTTTATTTACGCCGGGTGTGCCCTCGGCATCCTGAGCGATATTCTTCTTCTCCAGGGTCAGATCAGTCCGATTTTTTCGAGTGTCGCTATCGGAGGCGCCTTCGGGATTGCCATGCCTGCGATTTATTCCCTGCCCGCGTTCTTGCTCTCCGGCGATCGCGTCGGAGGTGCCTATGGCCTTTATCAGTTATTGGCAAGCCTCGGCGTTGTCGCCCAGTCGCTCATCGGTTATACAATAGACAAGACAGGAGGCTACGCCGCGGGGTATGGAATCATGATGGCATTTTTTGGTTCAGGTTTGTTTTGTGCCTATATGATTTCCAGATTGGGGCGGAGAGACAATGCATCACTGACTTGAACAGCTCCTGAGCACGACGACAATCAGGCTGCCACCCGGCCGCATTGTTAGAATTTTGCTCGGACCGGACAACCGGCGCGATCCATCGAAATGAAATTGAGGTCGAAATGAATTCGGAGAGAGGAAATATGAAAAGAAAAGAATTCTTGAACGGAAGGTGTCGCACGATCCATTTATCGATTCGTGCAATGTTGGTGAGCCTGCTGCTCATAACTTTTGTCCCATCAGGGAGGGCACAGCAGTCGCCTCCGTTGGTGATCGTTCATGCGGTGATCATCGATGGAAATGGGAATCCGCCGGTTGAAGACGGGACGATTATTGTTCAAAGCGACAGGATTGTCTCTGTCGGCCCTGCTGGCGATGCAAAAATCCCGCCCCAGGCGAGAATCATCGACGCCAGGGGAAGAGCCGTCATGCCGGGAATCGCAGATATGCATGTCCATCTCGTCGGAGGCTGGGATGGTGTATCCACCGACATTCTCGGTTATCAAAGATATTTGAATTCGCTTCTCTATGCAGGAGTCACATCGGTATTGGACGTAGGCAACGTGCACCCCTTTGTGCTGCAGCTGCGACAGGAGCTGGCTGCGGGGCGCCTGACGGGACCACGCATTTTCTGCGCAGGTGCGCTCCTTGATGGACCAGATCCCCTCTGGCCGGCGATTTCCTATTCGGTCTTCTCTGCCCAACAAGTTCCCGGCTTTGTCCAGCAGCTCAAGAGCGACGGCGTCGATCTGATCAAGGCTTATGTGGGACTCTCGGACCAGGTCGTGCGTGCGCTGACCGCTCAAGCCAAGAAGAATTCACTCCGGGTGATCATCGATCAGGGCAGTCGAAACGGCTCCATGGACCTCATGCGCGAGGGCATCTCTGCTTTCGCGCATCTTCCCACAATGAGGATGTCCGATGAAGCCATTGCCCTGATGAAGGAGAAAGGCATTTTCTGCCTCAGCACGCTGAGTGTTTTTGAGTCCTTCAGTCGCCGCCGCCTGGCTGATCTGAACTTCCTTGATAACCCGCTGATCAAGGATACAACGCCGCCATGGTTTCTTGGTGACCTAAAAAAAGAAGCCTCTCGAGAATTGAAGGAACAGGAAAAATCGATGCAGCAGCGAATGTCCCAAGCCTTTGAAGAAGCGAAAATGAATGCCAAGAAATTGCATGGGGCTGGAATCCTGATGGCCGCAGGGACCGACGCTCCCTATCCGGGCGTGTTCCAGGGCGAAGGAATTCATCGGGAACTGGAACTTCTGGTGGAATCTGGATTGACGCCGCTCGAAGCCATCCGTGCCGCAACCAAGAATGCTTCTCTCGTGATCGACGCCGCCTCCGACTGGGGAACGATCGAACCGGGAAAGATTGCAACCATCCTGATTGTTGCCGGCCGCCCTGACAAAAATATAGCCGATACTCGAAGAATTGAGACCGTGATTCTATCCGGCAAACTGATTGATCGCGAAAAGCTCAGGTTCGATCAGAATAAAGACCTCGGTTTTCGAACATTCTCACCCGGTGCCTGGAAGAAGTGATCTCCTCGAACAGATTTGGCTTTTTGGAGGGAATCCGCAGCGATTTAGCATCAGCCAAAGTGCGGCTGCTAATTTAGGTCGTCAATTCAAAACGCTCCGAGCTGGCAATGGCGGATGCGGATTCCGAGCTTATCGGCGATATAACCGGCCTGCATCCTCGGGATTCCAAATTTGGCAGCGACTTCCCAAGCAGCCAGGCAAGACAGCTCACCTTTAGAATCACGGGCGGAGAGGATTGCCTCTTCCAGCCCGGTCGGCACCGCAAGCTCAGCGACTCTGGCGGATTCCCAACCCTTAGAATGGCCAGGGTAACCGAATAGCCCCAGCTGGCAAAGGTCGAGCTCTATCCGGAGGATATCAGCCGTCTTCCCCACGAGAAGCGGTTCTACCCCCCGCGTTTTTGCGATATCAAAAGCCGATGGGCAGGTTAGCTTGTTTTTGTGTGTCCGGTCGCGGACGGCCTCGGCGAGGGTTTCGTTGACCGTGAAATCAGTCGGTATTGTCTTGTTTTTTAGGGCCATGTTCGCCTTCCTCTCCTGCTCTTCTTATATCATCCGGCGCCTCAATATATCGCCGATCCGGGGGATATGTCAATTTTCCCCCGCCCTTCTGCCGCAGCACCCTAAAAACAGTAAGGAGTGAGGAGGTAGGACTAAGGGGACCAAAATCGAAAAGAAAAAAGGCAAATGGAGAGCCTTCACCTTCACATCTCACTCCTCGGTCTTTGACTTTCGTTGAAAAGGACCTATTCGCGTGTTATAATCGCAAGCCTGAGCTTCCAGAGGTGGGGAAAGCGCACCCCGACCATTGGTTCTCCGAACTGCAGCGCCTAAAGGATCGTTTCCCATGGCCTGCCGTCGAAGCGCCGGTCTTGTTGAGCGGCCTAAGGCGGGAGTGGAAACGCGCCCGCCCCCCGTATTTGGAAAGGAGGAAGCCACGTGCGCTCTGCAAAATTTCGTCCCTTCACATTCTTTTTCTTTCTCCTTTCTCTCGCCGTCGTCGGGCCGGTTTTTCCGGCCGCGCCTGGCGCCGATCCTCCTTTAATTCAAATCGTCGACGCATCCGGCCAATCCGTCAAACTGGAAAAGGTTCCCCGGCGCATCTTGGTGCTGGGGCGCAGCCCTTACGTCGTTTTGCATCTGCTTTATATGTTTCCGGAAGGCAAAGAGCGGTTGCTCGGCTCCGAAAAAAAGGGAAAACTGGCCAGCGATTTTTTGCCCCTCGTTGATCCTGGTTTCAAGGACAAGATTTTTCTTGAATCAGACCCCGGCCCGGAGGAAATAGCGGCCCAGAAACCCGATCTTGTCCTCGTCAAGGGGATGGGCGTGGGCCTGCGGCGGGAATCGCTGTCCAAAGTCGGAATCCCAATCGTTTATCTCGGCCTCGAAACTCCCGAGCAGTTTTTTAAGGATGTGTCCAACCTCGGCACCATCCTCGCGAATGAACCGCGGGCTAAGAAGATCAGTGCATTTTTCAAGAGCAAGATCGAGAGGGTGCAGAAAGCTGTTTCCAGCCTCAGAGAAAACGAAAAACCTCGTGTCTTGCTGGTCATGGCCACCGACCGCGGAGGCACGGTCGGCATGCAAGTTCCGGCCACAGAATGGATGCAGACGATCCAGGTCCGGTCCGCTGGAGGAACGCCTGTCTGGCTGGAGGTCGCCCAGCGGACGAGCGGCTGGACAATCGTAAACCTGGAGCAGATTGCCTTATGGGATCCAGATCAGATCTATGTCGTTATCTGGCACACTCTCGAGCCTCGACAGGTGATCGATGCGCTCAAAAAGGACTCAAGATGGAGCGCGCTCAAAGCCGTCAAGAGCAACGCTCTTTATGCCTTTCCATCGGACATCTACGGATGGGATACGCCGGACCCGCGTTGGCTTCTAGGAATGACCTGGCTGGCCGCGATGATCCATCCCGACCTCTTCAAAACACTCGACATGATCGAAGAAGTCTACCATTATTTCGGCGAGTTGTATGGCCTGGACAGGAAAGCGGTTGATGCCGGTCTCGGGCCAAACCTGAAAATCGACATCCATTAGGTCCATGCTTCTAACGCCCGGCCGGAACAACGCCTCTCGCAGGCTCTGGTGGATCATCGGGGTCGTGCTCTTGACTCTGGTCTTTTCTCTTCTCACCGGCCGTTATCCCCGGCCCGTTCTGACTCCCCTCAAAGCTCTGATCGAGAACGACCTCGCCCGAAACCTGGTTTTGAATCTCAGGCTCCCCCGGATTTTGGCTGCATTTATGCTCGGTCTTGTCCTTTCCGCCTCAGGAGCCGTCTTTCAAATGATCTTCCGAAACCCTCTTGTCGATTCCGGGTTTCTCGGCGTCTCCCAGGGGGCGGCGTTCGGGGCCTCGCTGGGCATCGTCTTCTTGGGAGGGGCAGCCTGGGCTGTTCAGACATCGGCCGCTTTTTTCGCCCTGCTGGGTCTTGCCGCCAGCTATTTCCTGGCCCGCCGGATCCGCCTAGGCGGCTGGGTCCTCCGGCTCGTCCTGGCCGGGATCGCCGTCGCGGCCATCTACTCATCCGGCACAGGGGGTATTAAGTACCTGGCCGAACCAAGCAGGCAACTTCCGGATATCACCTTCTGGATGCTGGGAGGCTTATGGGGAATCACCTGGCCGGACATTTTACATATCCTGCCAGTTGTCGTCCCCTCTCTTATCATCATCTATCTGATGCGATGGCGGCTGAACTTGCTTTCCCTGCGCGATGAGACGGCTTTTTCTTTAGGCGTCCGGCCCGGGAGGGAACGCCTCGTGCTCCTGGTTGCGGCCGCGGCCTCGACGGCCGCAGTCGTCTCCAAGGCCGGCCAGATCGCCTGGGTTGGTCTCATCATTCCGCACATCGCCCGTAGGATTGTGGGTTCGGATGCCCAAAAGATGGTGCCCGCAGCCATGCTTCTGGGAAGCGTTTTCGTGCTTTTTTGCGACGACTTGGCGCGGACCGCATTGTCGGGGGAAATTCCCCTCGGAATCCTGACCTCGTTAATCGGAACCGTCCTGTTCCTAGGCCTGCTGATAAGCCGTGGCTTGGGAGCGAAGCAATGAACATGCAGGCGCCGTTGATCGTGACCAGGGATCTGACCTTTGCTTATCGGCGCGGCGGTGCCGAAGTTCTTCACGGGATCTCGTTAGAGATCGAATCGGGGACGATCACCGCTATCTTGGGGCCCAACGGTTCAGGAAAGACGACCCTTTTAAACCTTCTGCTGGGCTGGCTCCAACCCCTGAAGGGCCGGATCGAGCTCGGAGGAAGACCTCATCAAAGCTACTCCCGGCGGGCCTTGAGCCGGACAGTAGGACTCGTTCCCCAGGACGAACGCGCGACTTTCGATTTGTCCGTGAGCGAGTATGTCATGCTGGGCCGTGCCCCCTACCTTGATTTCCTGGAAATGCCCAAGTCGGGCGACCACGAGCTGGCCCTCCAAGCTCTCCAAACGACCGGCCTGGAGGCTTTGCGGGAACGGTCCGTGTCCTCTCTCAGCAGCGGTGAGCGGCAGCTCGCGACACTGGCGCGTGCTCTTGCCCAGGAGCCTCAGATCCTTCTTCTTGACGAGCCGATGTCGCACCTTGACATCGGAAATACGAGGCGCATCCTACGTATCTTGGAAACCATGAAAGAAAGAGGCCGGACAATCGTCTTTACAACTCATGATCCCAATATTGTAGCGTCCGTCGCCGATTCGGCGATATTGTTGAAAGAAGGCCGGCTCCTGGCTTCGGGCCCGGCGTCGGCGGTCCTGGATGCTCCCAATCTCAGTGCGACCTATGGAGTCCCGGTCGAGGTCGTCCGGATCAACGGCCGGCTGATTGTCTTGGCCGCGGCGACAGAGAAGGGCGCTCAGGCTTCCTCTGAATCATACGACTGAAGAGCAACCGGAAGGACTTGAGTGACAGCCTGCCCCGCCGCCGGAAGGCCGACCAATACGGCTCCGATGATCTCTTCACGGGACGCTCCGGCCTGTTTCGCGGACTGGACATGGAAGGGAACGCCGCTCTCGAGGCGCAGCGCCGCCAGCACGGCCAGGTAGGCCAATTCCTCTGTCTTTTTATCGAGGGCGCTGGCCGCATCGACGGCACGGACCATATCCATCCAGGCCTTGGCCTGCCCGGGGGCTTGGGAGAGAAAGGTTTGAAAAGATCTGCTCACGCCTTTTGGTTGATGGCTCATTTTTTGGCTCCGAATTATTTTAATGACTGTCCTGCAAGTTTTTCAAATGCGGCGACGATTTGAAGAAAATAAGTCTGGAGGCTTTTCATACCGAAAACCTACTGCCTTCAATCATCATGATGCGCCGTCTGCTTTTTTCCGAGTCATGAGGTTCCTCCCGATGAGGCCGACCCCAGACCGCTAACGAACGGCGGGTTTCATTTATTCAGGTACTGCTTGAACCACTCGATGACCCGCCTGCCCGCGTCGAGAATGAGCCGGGGCTCCTGGAGTCCGTGGGGCTGCCTCGGATAGACGACCATTTTCACCGTCGTTCCCTGCCGTTTCAGGGCATTATGAATTTCGTAGCCTTGCCCGATAGGAACCCGCCTGTCCTGTTCTCCCTGCAGAATCAGCGAAGGAGTCGTCGCTCCCTGGATGTTGAACATGGCCGAGTGCTTCTCGTAGATTTGGAGGTTGTTCCAGAACTCCGCTCCAAAATAGTCGGGGACGAAGCCGGGAATGTCCGTCGTGCCGTTGAAGCTCATCAGGTTGGTCACGGGAGCGCCGATCGAGGCTGCCTTGAACCGCTTCGTTTGGGTGATGACCCAGGATGTCATAAAGCCACCGTAGCTCCAGCCCATGACGCCCAACCTGTCCGGATCTGCGATCCCGGAAGCGATGACCTGGTCGACCCCCGCCATCAGATCTCTATAGTCCATTCCGCCCCAATCCTTATAATTGGCATAACGGAACTTCTTCCCATATCCTGCCGAGCCCCGGATGTTGCAGCGGAGGACCGCCCAGCCCTGCGCGGCGAAGGCAGCAAGTGGATACTGGCTTCGGTTGCCAATAAAGGATTGGACAAAGACTCCTGTCGGCCCACCGTGAATGACGAGAAGCAAGGGATAGCGCTTGCCCTTCTCATAGCCGACGGGATAGGTCAGAAGGCCCTCGATCTCCAGGCCGTCGGAAGCTTTCCAGCGGATGGTCTCGGTCCGCCCCAGCGGGTGTCTGGAGCTCTCGGTGTTGATCTTGCTGATTTGAATCGGCGACCATTGACTGGCCGAAGTCACGAAGGCTTCTGACGGCTTATCCCAGGATTGAGCGGTTAGACCAAACGATGTTCGAGTCAGGTTGAGGTTCGGATCGAAGATTGTGCTGTCGCTCTGGTTCAAAATTTTCGCCGGGCCGCCGTCCACAGGAAGGGCGCCGAGCCTCGTGACCGTTCCTTGAGTCTCCGTAAAATAGACCGCTTTGCCATCCGCTGACCAGCCCACGATCCGAGGGTCTTCATCGTATGTCGCCGCAAGTTGTTTCGGGACACCTCCCGAGGCCGGAGCGACCAGGACCCAAGCCGTAAATCCCCAAGTCGGCGGGTTATCGCTGGCGCGGAAGGCCACCCATTTTCCGTCGGGCGAGAAGACGGGGGAGGTTTCGGCAGCTTTTGTCGAAGCGAATGATTTGATCTCTCCAGATGCGACATCAACGGTGGAGACATCCGCCTTCGACCAGTCGTCCGCCGAGGGGCTCGGCTCGTGGGAAAAGATGATCGTTGCGCCGTCCGGCGACCAATCCCATTCGGTCACACTGAACGGTCCCTTGGTCAGCCGCCGAGGCTCGCGCTTTCCCGAAGCGTCTTTTTCCACGGGAATGACCCAGAGATGGCTCATTTTAAAATTTTCCCCCACGATCCAGGCGTCGTTTTTGGCTTTTTGATCCTTCTCTTCCTGCTCGCTCGGCGGGTCGGACATGGTGAAGGCGATCCACTTCCCGTCCGCTGACCAGGCAAAGCCTTCGACTCCTGATTTGGCGTCCGTCAGCTGCTGCGCTTCTCCCCCATCGGCCCTGATCAGCCAGATATTGTTTTTGCCCGAACGACCCGAGGTGAAGGCGATCCACTTGCCGTCGGGAGACCACTGCGGGTTTGTCGAAGATTTTTCGCCGAAGGTGAATGGCTCGGCGCCTGAGCCGTCGGCCTTCCCCATCCAGATCTGGGTGAGGTATTCGCTTTTGTCTTCGGTCATGACCGGTTCGTTCACAGTGAACGCGACGCGTTTTCCGTCCGGCGACACCTGGACTCCGCCCACGAACTTGACCTTCATCATCTCCTCCGGGGTCCACTGCGCCCAGAGAGCCGCGGCCAACAAAACTGAGACCAGGCCCGAGATTCCAAACTTGATGCATCGACGGATCAGCGACATATGATTTCTCCTTTCTTGAATCGATGAATTTTTACAAATCGTGACTTTTTGCGGCCACACGAAACTCAGGCGCGGAGAACCCTAAGTCCTTTCGGCCGTCAAAAAAAAGATTACGCTGCAAAATGTGATAAGTCAAGTTCGCGGACGGCGTCGTGTCCGATTTCTTTGGGGAGAAGAGGACCGGGTCGCGGAGGGGGCCGTCGGGGCGAGTGAGCGGGCACGGTTCACCGTGCGAACCATCTTGCACTCCATGGGAAGGAAGCGAATCCCGTTGATGATTTGCTCCTCCCCGTGGGCGGCGAATCCGAGTCGCCTGTAGATCTCGACCGAGTTGGGCGAGGCATTGACCGATATTGCGCCCAGGGAGGGATCGGACTTCCGGCATTCTTCTGAGGCCAGATGAAAAAGCTCTTTGCCGATCCCTCTCCCCTGAAACGCGGGCGAAACAAAAAACATGGAGATATGGGAAGAAGATCTGAGTAGGAGAGCTCCAACGATTCGGCCGGTTCTCGATTCCAGGGCGATGAGGAGGGCATGATTTTCGCGCAGCCTCTGGGCGATCGCCTCGGGCTCGATATAGCTATAGAATTCGTAGACTCCTTCATCCGAATAGAGGGGCGAGATGAACCGGTCAAAGCATTCCTTGATCATCCGGACGACATCGCGGATTTCCTCTTCCCGGGATTCCCGGAAGACAATTTTAATCGGAGTCTTTGTTTTCTCCTTCGTGGCACGATCGAGGCTTAGTTTTGACATCCGGGAGACTCCTAGCTGTTTATCATATCCAGGGCCCAGCGGGCCATGTCGACACTGGGCGGCTGATAATCCTCGAACTTCTTGAGGAGCGCGTCGGGGTTCACGTCCACCAGGATCATCGAGCGGTGCTCGGGTTGGATGAACTTTTCGCTTACGGCCTGATCCAGGAAATCCAGGAGTTTATCAAAATAGTGCTCGACGTCGAGAAAACCGCACGGCTTCCGGTGCATGCCCAGTTGAGACCAGGTCAGGACTTCAAAGAATTCTTCGATCGTGCCCAGGCCGCCGGGAAGTGCGATGAAGCCGTCCGAGAGCTCGGCCATCAGGGCCTTCCGCTCGTGCATCGACCCGACCACTCGCAGGTCCGCAAGCTCGCTGAAGGCCAGTTCGCGGTCGACCATGCCCCGCGGAATGACACCGATAACCTGGCCGCCCTTCTCATGGATCACGCGGGCCATTTCATACATCAGGCCGACGCGTCCTCCTCCGTAAACCAATCCTATGTTCCGGAGCAGAAAGGCTTGAGCCAATTCTCTGGCTGCGAGCGCATAGGCAGGCCTGGCTCCACGACTCGAACCGCAGAAAACGGAAATTCGCTTCATGATTCATCTCCGACTGGGGGACGTTCCCCAGGGGGACACTCTTGAGATCCCAAAGAGTTCCAAGAAGACTCGCCTCACCTCGTATTCTTGTTTATAGATTAAAGGGTGTCCCCTTGGGGAACGTCCCCCAGTTTTCAGGTCACTTATAGACTAAGAATCCCAGCACGGCCGCGCCCAAAATAATGAAAACTGGATTGACTCTGGTCAGGGTGAGAAGAACGAAAGCAGCCGCGACCAGGAGAATCTTGTCCCAGCTCGCGATGAGAGCGGAGGTCCAACCCAGCTTCTTGGCGGCAAAAACAGCGCCGGCCATATCATAGGCTGTCCAGAGCAGGAGTCCGACAACGACCGGACGGATAGCCTGGAGCATCGACTTCACCACCGGGCTGTCTTTGACGCTAAAAAAATAAGCCACCATGAGCAACATCAGCAGGGTTGTCGGAAGCACCGTGCCTGTCACGGCGGCGATTGCGCCCGGGACGCCGGCCATTTTGTAACCGACAAATGCCGATACCTGGGGAGCGATAGGTCCCGGCAGGGCGTTTCCCGCGGCTACGGCATCGGCGAACTCGGCGGAAGTGGTCCATCCGGCGGAAGTCACTTCGCGCTGCATCAAGGCCAGCGAAGCAGGTCCCCCTCCCCACGAAAACAGAGCCACCCGACTAAATAGAATAAATAGTTTTAGCAGCACCGTTGAGTCTCCCGTACCAGGATAATAAAGAAAATACGCGGCCTGTTATTTGAATCTCTTGGCGGCCTTCTTCACGCCTTTCTTGAGGTCGCGCAGGGCCTTCTTGGTTCCTTTTTGTAGGTCTTTGCTGGCCTTCACCCCGGCTTCCCTCAATTCTTTGATCTTTTCACCAACCGCTGCCCGGCCGGCCCTAAGTTTTTCGACGCCCCCGACATATTCCTTATGGACGTCTTTGCGGGTGTCTTTCACCTGATCCGCAAGGTCGTCAATCCGGTCACTCAGCTTTCTGAGCTGGGCTTCCAACTTCTCGGGCAAAGTTTTCTTCCTCCACATGCCTAGCCTCCTTCTTCCCAATGGCTTTCAGATCTCAAAGCTTGTCTCAGCAAAAAACGGGCTATGCTGGTCTTGCAGGATGACGGCCAGATCCCCCGTTATTTAATTTTAGCCCGGCTGAGACGACCAGTCAATCGTATTTCCAACGCAGCGGCGACGGGAGCCAGCTCGAGGCCAACTTATCGCGTGCGCCAGAATCACCAAACAGGTATAATCACGTGGTACGCAGTCCGCCGACGCTGTTCAACGGAGACCGAGCGGTGATGCCTCGTCGGCATCGGAAAGAACTAGGTCGGGAGGTTTTGATTTGAAAACAACGGATCAAAGCGCCCTGGTAGCGCCGTGCGGAATCAACTGCGGCACCTGCGCCGCCTATAGAGTTAAAGAAGAACCATCGCTGGGAGAGGTCCTGGGCAAGCACTTCAAATGGACCGGCAGCCCATGCCCAGGATGCCGCGAGGTCCGTGGCAACTGTCAGTTCATCGAAGGCACGTGCGAAACTTATGTTTGCATCTCCGAGCGCGGGTTTACCTTTTGCTTTGAGTGCCAGGAATTTCCCTGCCCCAAGCTCAACCCGGCCTCGGACTTGGCGCAGATCCTGCCGCATAACCTTAAAGTCTTCAATCTTTGCACCATCAAGCACCAGGGTTTGGCCAAGTTTCTGGAGCGCGAGCCTGAAATTAAGAACAGATATTACCGCGGCAAGATGGCCATCGGCAAAGGCCCACAGCTCGGATAGGAGGAAACGATATGAAGCTTTGGGTCGGAACCAGCGGATACAGCTACAAAGAATGGAAGGGAAGCTTTTATCCCCAAGACCAGCCGGATAAGGACATGCTGGCCTGCTATGCCACGCAGCTGCCGGCCGTCGAAATCAACAACACTTTTTATCGCCTGCCCACGACTTCCCTTCTGCAATCATGGTCGGAACAGGTGCCGGCGGACTTCCGGTTCGTTCTGAAGGCCTCCCGCCGCATCACTCATATCAAGCGGCTTAAAGAATGCGAGGAGGAAACGGAATATCTTTTCAAGACGGCTGAGACCTTGGGAGAGCGGCTGGGGGCCATTCTCTTTCAACTACCCCCTTTTCTCAAGAAAGATGCTCCCCGCCTGAGAGACTTCTTGAAGCTCGTCCCCAAAAGCACCAAATCGGCCTTTGAATTTCGCCATGAGTCCTGGTTCGAGAAGGACATCTACGATTCCTTGAAAGAAAAAGAATGCGCCGTCTGCTTCGCCGATACGGAAGACAACAAATTGGGCGCCTTGGTCTCCACTTCTTCCTGGGGCTACCTGAGATTGAGGAAGCAGACCTATGACGAAAAAGACCTTGGAGAATGGATCAAGAAGATCGGCCATCAAAAATGGGATGAGGCGTTTGTTTTTTTCAAGCATGAGGACGGAGGAGTCGGCCCGAAACTCGCACATCGCTTTCTGGAATTGGCGAATCAGGTGCGAGGCGAGAGGTAAGATCATGTGTCGGAACATCAGGACGCTCTACAATTTCGAGCCGCCCGCGAGCGAAGAGGAAGTTCGGGCGGCGGCTCTCCAGTTTGTGAGGAAGATCAGCGGCTTCGCGAAACCGTCCGCGGCGAATGAAAAGGCGTTTAATCGAGCGGTCGACGAAGTCGTAAAGGCTTCCTCGGCGCTTCTCCGCTCGCTCGTGACTTCTGCTTCTCCTAAGAACCGCGAGGCGGAAGCCGCCAAGGCCCACGCCCGTGCTCTTCTGCGGTTCAGAGCCTAGGGGGCAGAGGACGGTAAGCTCCGATCAATTTCCCGCGGACCAGATCACAACGGCCTTCCTTGCCTGGGGCCCGCAGGTGACTGCGCACGTCTCGGTGTGGTAAATTAGTTATGTGGGGCGTTGACGCTCCCAGAGGTTAGACATGAAAATCGCTGGAAGCATTTTGGGTGTTTTGCTCGTGCTCGTTGGCGTTGTGTGGTTCCTCCAGGGCATCAATGTCTTGCCCGGGAGCTTTATGACGGGCCAAATCCGTTGGGCCGTGTTCGGCGGCCTGGCTTGCGTGATCGGGGTCGTGCTCCTCGTTTACGTCAACCGGAGGCACCGGCGGCAAAAAAAACAGCTCCCGCCTATCACACGTCTCTAAGTGACGAGAATGATTTCTCGTTGGGGCGCCGAGAGCCAATCCGCTCCGTTCTTGGTCACGACGACCATTTCTTCGATCGTAACAACTCCGCGGCCCGGAACGGTGAGCCTGGGCTCGATTGTAAAGACCATCCCTTTTTCGAGCGGCTGAAAAGGCTTCTGAGCATATTTTTCCCATTTCGGGCCGAGGAGTGCCGTCCCGTCGTGGGGAAATCGACCCACCTGGTGGCCAAGGGCGTGCGGGAATTCAGCGTACCCCGCATCGACGACAATCTTGCGCGCTACGGCGTCGATCTCAAGACCCGAGACGCCCGGCTTCATTGCCCGCCTTGACGACTCGACGGCTTTGACAATCGTCTCGAATCCGCGGCGGACTTCCGAGGGCGCTTCCCGCTGTCCATTTTCAAGCACATAAAAGGTCCTCTGGAGGTCCGAGCAATATCCGTCGACCTTGACGCCGAAATCCATGTTCAGGACATGGCCGAGTTCCACTTTTCTGTCTGTCGGTGAATAATGAGCCTGAGCCGTTTCGGGCCCGGAAAAAACCGAAGGGCAAGTCGTCTCCCCCCAGGCGAGAAGCAGCTTTCTGGCCTCGACTTCAGCCTTCATAAACAGCGCGATCTCTTTCTCAGTCTTGGCGGATCTGATGAACCGCGCGACCTCAGCAAAGATGGCCTGGGTTTGCCTAATCGCTTCCTTGATAAAGCCGATCTCGGAGGCGCACTTTCTCTCCCGAAGCGCGGAGACGATCTTTTCGGCCGAGACCAGCCGCCCGCTCAGGCCAATTTCCGCCAGGAGGTCCTCTAGGGTTAAGAACATCCCGTGGGTCAATCCATCGCAGATCTCGCTTCCTCTGGAAAAATTGACCGCGACCTTGCTGGGATTAAGCTTCATCATGTACTTCTGAAACAGCTCCCTGATCCCGGTTACGTACCCCACGACTTCGGTGTAGGCGCCGGTCTCGGCGATCGCTTTCTGGTCAAAGAGGCCAACTATGGCCTGAGCACGTCCGTCCGCACTGATGATGAAGGCCGAGTGCCAGGTGACATCGCCGGGCGCCAGAAAGGGCAAGGTCGGGTCGCCGTTGATCTGGCTCTCGCGGGTGAAGGTGATCCAGCAGTCGATTCCAAATTCCTTGAGCAGCCCGACGGCCTGTTTGACTTTTTCTTGAATCAACATGTCTCCATTCCTTTTCGATCAGGCTGAAAACCGTTTTAGTTTTTTCAAGGACAACACGACGAGGACGGCGGAAACCGCCAGAAGGCCGGTGAGGAGGAGAAAATACTGATGATGAGCAAAACGGCTGTAATATTTCCCCATCAAGCCGGAGCCGTAGCTCCCTGCCGCGGTGGCCGCGAACCAGCCGCCCATCATCACTCCGGCGAACCGCGGCGGGGCCACTTTGGAGACAAACGACTGACCCATCGGCGAAATCAGAATCTCTGAAATGGTGACGAAGAAAAAAGTCGAGATGAGCCACGACGGAGACATGATGTTCAGGTCCTTGTTCCCGCCGGAGAGAGAGGCCGCGACCATGATGATCATGGCCAGGCTCATGATCATCATCCCGGTGAAAATCTTGACCGGAGTGGACGGCTCCTTTCCTCTCTGGTGCAGCCGGCGAAAAAGAGAGAGAAGCGGAGGGGTTAGGATAAGGATGAAAAAAGGATTAAAAAACTGGTAGGTTTCCGGCCTGAGGAACTTGAAGACCCTGGTGGAGCGCGCGGCAAAGAGCGTTAGCGCAAAGTAGTTCTGATAGTAGCCGACCCAAAAGAAGATGACGATAATAAAAAGGATGACGAGCGTCGCTATCCTCTGTCCTTCCTCCTGCCTGGGCATGACAGGCTTCTTCCCGGCGCTCAAGTCTCCGGCTGCCGCTCTGGCGGCGAGTTTGTTGTCGGCCTCGACAAGACGCGATTTCCCCGACTGAAAAACGACGATCGCCAAGATCAAGCCCACGGAACAAATCCAGAAAGAAATGTTATAGCTGTGAAAAACGGCACTGACGAACGTGGCCAGCAGGGGCGCGAACACGGACCCAAGGTTGACCCCCATATAAAAGATATTGAAGCCCGCGTCCTTTAGGGCGACTTTATCGCGGTAGAGATTCCCGACCAGAACAGACATATTGACTTTGAAGAGGCCCGTTCCGATGGCCACCAGGATCAGGCCGATATAAAACGATGTCACTTGGGAGGGAGAGGACAGGGCCAATCCGACGTAACCGAAGGCCATAAGGACTGCTCCGGACTTAACTGTCTTGAGTTGCCCGAGCACCCGGTCTCCGATCCAGCCGCCGAGCAGAGGAACAAAATAACAGAGCGCCAGGAAGATTCCGTAATAATCGCCCTTGCGCGAATCCGACCAAAGGAGGACTTTGTCCATGTACAGGACCAGAATGGCCATCAGCGTGTAGAAACCGAGACGTTCCCACATTTCCGTGAAGAAGATGAAAGCCAGCCCTTTGGGGTGTTCCTTCATCACGACAGCCGCCGAGCCTCCATGTAAAATCTCTTTTCCCAGGCTTCTCCCATGGAGAAGGTCTTGCGGGGAAGGACTCCATCCAGAATCACGGTCTTGAAAAGGTCATTCTTGTTCATGGAGGGAAGATAAAAACCCACAGCATTGGGCTTGTTCCCGAGCTGGACGACGGATTCCGCGCCGTGAACGTAGTCGATCGCCTTTGCTCCCTCATCTTTCATGAAGACGTCGAGAAAATTCTGGAGGGTGCCGACCGGAAGATTCGCCTCAGGACGCGAAATCTTGACCAGACCGAAACCATCTCCTGCGATGACACCGATCGTGTGAGGGCTTCCCTGCTGAGAATCGACCTCGGTCCGCATCTCTTGCCCGGAACAGATGTCGGAATAAAGGCTTCTGCCCTTATAAAAAGACAGAAGCTCTCCGATTACGTTTCTCCCCGGCGCGAGATCGAACAGGACCCGGTGGATGGGCTCAAAAATGAGGGCCTCGTCGTGGAGGTTGACCAGCTCGACCAGCGCGTGCCGGAGGGCTGAGTCCATGATGGCTCTTTTGTCGGAGGCCTTTTCTTTGGTTTTCTCCCAGATCGTCTTGGCTGTGGCCAGGGAATGGTTGCCATCTCCCATGGCATAGAGAAGCACAGGGGTTCCCGGAGCCAGGCCGTACTTCTTAGCAAATGCTCCGGGGTCGGCAAGGGCCGCCAAACTCCGGACGAGGTGAGCCTCGAGCTCCTGAGAATCCACCCTGAAGCCGCTCAGATGGCCGGAATTCATCATCAAATCAAAATCGTAAATCTTGGTCAGTCCCCCCTTTTTGCTGCCGAGAGGTCCGATCACAGCATTCTCGGGGTCGTCGATAAGGACCATGATGTGCGGGATTTCGAGGGGCGCGTCCTCCCGGATTCTCACTCGAGGCGGGATCCGCTCGAGGATCGTGCCCTCCGTCGCCCTGATCAAGCTCTTGGCCCCTTTGCGGAAATCGTATTGCTCCAGATCCAAACAGACCATCAGTCCCTTGCGCGTTCTCGACCCGGTCGTGCGCTCCACATAGACGAAACCTTCGAAGCTGCGGAACAAGCCCTTCTCGACGTAGAGTTTCATGTGATCGCGGATCCTGGCGATTCGCGCATCCTCATCTTTTTCGCCCAAGTAGACCTCGGGATAGATGAGGTTGAGCGCGGACGGAGCGTCGCCCACAAAGGCGGCCACTTCCTCCCAGTAGGCAGGCTCGGAGGTGAACTGGTCGCAGGCGACGACGGCCCACTTGGTGAGATCCAACCCCTGCCGGGGGAGCTGGATATCTGGAACTCCGAGGGCGAGAGATTCATAAGTCCTCATGTTTTTTCCTTTCCAAACAATCGAGAATGAAGGAAATGACGAGGAATACAATAAATCAGAAATTGATGATTTTCAAGCCTGAATCCGGGAGACGATCTTCGCGGCGATGTCTAAATCCGAAAGGCCGGCACCGATCCTTTATCTCCGGCTTGGGACAAAGTGGTCAGACAAGGTTTTGAGGAAGACGACGACCGCGTTCTCTTCCTCGTCCGTCAGGCCGAGATTCCCGAGCTCTTCTGTGTTCAGGTTGGTCTTGACCTCGGGAAGCGGAAAATTGCCCGTATCCCTGGCGTTATAAAAGTGAACGACTTCCTTGAGGCTCCGCAGAGCGCCGTTGTGGCCATAGACTTTTACAAAACTCGGAATTGTCCTCAGGTCGACGTTGCGCAGCGTCGGAACCTTGTGCTTCCCGATGTTCTCGTCGGCGTATTTGGCATACCGTGGAACCGCACGCAGATAGCCGCCCAGACCATTGTCAACCCAATCCTTGCCCTGGGGATTGAAATTTGCTCCCATCGTATAAAACGGATTCGCAGGGTTACGGGGAAGGCCCAGGTTATCGTAGGTATAATCGGTGAACAAGGGAGGACGGCCGTTCGGCCCGGCCGTCAATACGTGGCAATTCGCACACTTTGCTTTCGTATTGAAGAGCATGAGGCCCTTGATTTCAGCTTCGTCCAACCCTAAGTCCATATAGTTCTTCCGATTGGCCTGGTCGATCGCTTCAACCTTGAGGTTCTTGGCCAAGGCGTTCTTCCAGAAGAGATCGAACTTGGAGTCGAAAGGGTTGACCTCCTCTGAGCGCTCGTACGCCGCGACAGACCGGGAGACGAATTCGTAAATCTTAGCGACATTCTCCCAATCGGCGGCCTTGACCTTCCAAACCTGCTCGAAAACGGAGGCGTATTCGGAGTTTTTGACCTTCAAGACGACCGTCTTCTTGTCCGGGTTGTTCTGTTCTAAGGGGTTCAGGAACGGCCCGCCGGCCTGCTCGGCCAGGGGATCTCTCAGCTCGGAACCCGTCGCGCGCCCGTCCCAGAACATTCCTCCGACGAAATCTCCCTCGTTGTTTAAGGAAAAAATCGGGCTATCACCCGCATAGGCGGAGGAAGGCGGCTTCCGGTTGCCAAACCGCCCCTTGAGGACGCCCTCGTAAACACCCCGGATATTCTCGAGAGGCCCGGTCCAGCCGGATTTGGAATCATGGCAGGCGGCGCAGGATTGGCCCGGAGGAGTGGAGAGATTTTTATCGAGAAAAAGCTTCTTCCCCAATTCTTCGACAGGAGTCAGCTTGGCGGCACCGGACGTCTTGATCAAGGGAAGGCAGAGAAGCGACGCCAGGACAACGAGATGAGCTCCTTTAATTTTCATGAAGCACCCCTTCTTCGAAGGATTCTGATTATTTTCATGATAGCGCATAAGCGCCTATTTTGCCATTCCCAATCTCTGGAACAGCGCATTTGAATCAATCGTGCCTGCAATGATAAAGGCCTTGCGACCGAGGACGGGTTTTTTGGCGCAGACTCAGCCCGCCGTAGCCGTGGCTCGTTCGTCAGGAGACATGCCTGCCAGCCGCTCAACCATATTCACATCTAGTTTCAGTCCCTCCGCCACGCGCCGACCATAATTGCGGTCTGCTTTATAGAAGAGGGCGGTCTGGCGCAGTTGGATGCGCTTCTGCGCTCCGCCCAGATGCTCCACAATATTGCCGATCAGATGATCCCTGTCCTCATCGGTCATGACCTTACGATACAAAGTGCCGGCCTGTTCGAAATCATCGTTGGGATGACTGTAGCGATGACGGGCCGCCAAATCGGAAACCTCGAAGGGAGGCTCGCCCGTCGTCGGATCGGGCGCCGGGCCGCCAAAGCTGTTGGGCCAATAGTTGGGTCCGCGGCCACCGTTTCCCTCAAAACGCATGAATCCATCGCGCTGGTAGCTCGTCTCGGGAGCATTCTTGGGCGCATTCACGGGCAAGAGGTGATAGTTCGGTCCGAGGCGGTGGATGTGCGTATCATGGTACGAGAACAGCCGGGCCTGGAGCATCTTATCCGGTGAAGCCGCGATGCCCGGCACGAGATTGCCCGGGCAAAAAGCCGCCTGCTCCACTTCCTCGAAATAATTAAGGGGATTGCGATTCAAGACCATTTTGCCCACTTTGAGGGGCGGAAACTCGGCGTGGGGCCAGACCTTGGTGATGTCGAAGATATCCCAACGGTAATCCTGGGCCTGCTTGGGCGTCATGATCTGCATCTCGAGTGTCCAGGACGGATAATCTCCCCGCTCTATAGCTTCATACAGGTCTCGGGTGGCGTGATCCGGGGCTTCTCCGGACAGGCGGGTCGCTTCTGCCCGGGCGAGATTTTTGATGCCCTGGTCGGTTTTGAAATGGTACTGGACCCAAAAATAATCGCCCTTGGCGTTGTACCATTTGTAGGTGTGACTGCTGTATCCGTTCATGTTGCGATACGTGGCCGGAGTGCCCCGGTCGGAGAAGAGAATCGTGACCTGATGGATGGATTCCGGAGTCAGGGAGAGAAAATCCCAAAACATGTCGGGGTCTTTGCAGTTGTGGCCCGGATGCCGCTTTTGGGTGTGGATGAAATCGGGGAACTTCAGAGGATCACGGATGAAGAAAACGGGCGTGTTATTGCCGACGAGGTCATAATTGCCTTCTTCGGTGTAGAATTTTATGGCGAATCCACGGGGGTCGCGCGCGGCATCGGCCGATCCCCTCTCACCCCCCACAGTGGAGAACCTGACAAACACCTCGGTCCGTTGGCCGATTTTGGAAAGAAACTTGGCTCTGGTGTATTTGGTGATGTCTGCGGTGACCTCAAAATAACCTCCCGCGCCCGCCCCTTTGGCGTGGACCACGCGTTCGGGGATCCTCTCCCGGTCGAAGTGGCCAAGCTTTTCCAAGAGATGAACGTCCTGCATGAGAACCGGCCCGCGCTTGCCCGCCGTTAGGCTGTTCTGGTCGTCCGGAACAGGAATGCCGAAGGCCGTCGTCAGAGTCTTTTTTTTTGCTGTCATTCGATCCCTCCTATTTTTTTGTTGATTGTTTTTGTTCCTGGCACGTCGAGCAAAGGCCGATAAAATCAAGCCGGTGGCTCGTGATCTGGAATCCGGTCCTTCTTGATATTTCCCGGGATAGTCTGGCCATAGCTTTGTATTCCGGGTCTACGATCAGGCCGCAGCGGGAGCAGATGACATGAGCGTGGGGATGAGGGTTGTAACCGTCGTATCGACTGCCCTTCTTTCCAAAGCCGAGTTCCAGGACCTCTCCCATGGACTTGAGCAGGCTCACATTTTTGTAGATCGTGGCTGGACTCGTGGTGGAGAATTCGGCCTTGATCATGGCACGAATCTGAGACACACTCGGATGTTCCCTGCTCTGGGCCAGTATCTTCAAAATGGCCAAGCGCTGAGGAGAGAGACGGTAGCCCTTCTTCCTCAGGGATTGGATGATCCGCTCCAGTCTGTCTTTTTTAGCGGCCATTTGTTTGGCTTCTTAGGATCAATCGTCCTCCTCCCGGGAGGCTCCTAAATATATAATCATTATCTCTAAATAACCGTTATTATTTTCTCATATGGGAATAGGCAAGTCAAGGAGATAGAGGGGCAGCGGAAAACGTTACCCCGGAGAACCGGCCTCGCAGACGACTCTGGGATGAGGTATTGTTTCTACTTGTTTCCTGTTACAGTGAATGTGACGCTCGCGACACCGCCCTGCGGCGGAGAGCCTGAACTCGAAGCGATGACTTTGCCGTTCTCGAGGACGACCAGTGTGTATGTCCCAACATTGTCCGGCGCTCGGATCACTGTCACTGTGGCCGTGTATGTCGCGGGAGGAAGATTCAGCCCATAATTCCTCAAGCCGCCCGGCGGTGTGGCCCCGAGAGAGCCGTAGCCGCTGATGGCCAGGCCAAAGCTGTCATCTTTAGCCGACCCTGAATCATAAAGTGCAAAAGTGATGTTAAACCCGGACAAGGCCCCGATCACCTCGTCCTGGAGGCCATTGCCGTTATTGTCCACGCCGTCACCGGAGATTTCTGTCATGTTGCCCCCGCTCTGGACGAAATTCGGATCCTGCTCAGGGGGAACAACCCGCTGGCCGAGTTGAATGACTTCGTTTTCATCACAGCCGTTCTCGTTCAGTCTCGCGTTCATTCTGTCTAACAGCCCCGAATACGAGCCAACGCCCGCGATGCTCCTCACGAGGCCGCCGAGGGTCATCCCATCGGCGCGCATCTGCTTGGCCAGGTCCGGACAAATTCCTTGAAGCATGATAATTTCGGTGCTCTTGTCTTGAATTTCGCTGACCAGAGCTTCAAGCCTTCCGGCCAACTCCACAGCGTTGGCATAGCAATAGGCCAGGAGCCCGTTGCTGCAGGGCTGAGAAGTTTGTCCGTTGATCTCTTTTTCGAACTTATGGGCATAGTTTGAAAATTCGGCATTGAGCTCCCGGGCTTTGGCCACCAGCTCGTTTACCTCCGCCGTCAAGGACTTGATATGAGCCAGGGAGCAGATGTCCTCTTCATTGTCACCCGACATGTCGTCAATGGCGTCGTCGGGGGTCTTCTCTTTCTCCTCGGATTCCACGGTGATGGCGGCCTTGACCGACTTGCCTCCGTAGGAGGCCGTCACGCTGAATTCGCCGGGCTCCGTGCCGGTAAAAGTGTTTGCTTCGAGCGCGGCTCCGGTGACATCCTTGAGCCCTCCCCTCGCTCCTTTGGCTGTGACCACGAAGGTCACGGTCTCTCCGACCTTGATTTTGGCTTGAGCCGGCGAGATGGTGAGGTCCAGAGTCTCGTCCCCCTGAAGCTTGAGTTTTCCGAATTCCGTGCACGGCTCAGAAATTCTTGTCTCGTCCTTGAAGGGCGGATGGGTTTCGTCACTGACCGAGATGGTCGCCGCCTGCGAGCCCGTCTCGGAGAGTTTGAGGTCGAGGAGCAGCTTAAAGAGGCCGTTTTCGTCGCTGACGCCTTTGCCCTTCGCGCTACCCGCCGTCACGGTGACCGTCGCCTTCGAGACAGGCCGTTCGTTTTCGTCGATCACCGAGCCTGTGATCAAGACCGAGTTTTCAACAAATTTCGCTAGGACCTCGCTGGTCCCCCTGACGTCGCCGACGGCAAAGACATACTTGCCCGTGAACTCGTCCCTGTCATTGTGGCAGGAACTGAGGAGGTTCGCGAGCTCGGACTCCACGTCGGCGAACTTCAAAATGTCCCGCTGGCAGGACGTCAGTTTCTCGAACAGGGTGGCATAAGTGTTTGCCGCCCTGGATTTGGCGCTTCGGAATACCCCGATCGCGTCGGTGCACCAGCGAATGAACTCAGAAGAGGAAATCGCCTTTCCGTAAGCCTTCATAGACAGGGCGAAAACGTCCCGGGCTTCTCCCATCCCGGCCAGCAGTTTTGTCCATTGTCCATCGCTCCAGACAAAGACGGCGTTGCCGTCCATGTTATTCCAGACCTCACCTCCGACGGGCCGGATTCCGGAATAGCAGATCAGCTCACCTGTATTGAGATCAACAAAGGCCTTCCTCTTGGGATCGCTCTTGTCGAGTGTCGCGTCTCCGCCGACATACCCGATACATCCGGCCGCTCTTTGCCTGATCGTTTTCTGAATGTTTTTGAGCCCGTCATAGGCGCCTGTAATAGCGGTCCGGAAATAATCGATCGCGATCTTGATCAGCTTGATCGTCACCTTGCTGACTGGATCCTTGGTCTTGTCCGGATCGGGAAGCAGGCTCTCCAAGTCGTCTAAGAGATTCTTCAAGACTTCCAAGGACCGGAAGGGATTATCCTTTTCCGGCTTGTACCTGTCGATGATCGTGAGCACCTTATCCAATTTTCCTTTGGATTCCATGGCCTCATCGATCTGGGAATTAAACTCGCCCAGGAAATTGCTCGCGCTCTCCACTTTCGATTTGGCCCCGGCGTTGTTGAGTTTGTTGATGGCCTCGCGCGCTTCGGGCGAAAAGCTCGCGAAATGATCCAGAATCCAGTTCCAGCCCTTGAGAAAACTCTCCAGCTTCTCCTTTGTTTCGGCGGCCGTTTTTTTCGCTGCGTTGACATAATCGTAGAACTCTTGCTTTTGTTCCTCGGTCATCACCTTGTCCAAAATGTCCGAGCCCTGTTCCTGCTCTTCTTGGGAAGCGCGCGGGCCGGCCGCCAGAAGCCCAGGGACGAGAGCCGTCTGGACGATCAAGGCAAGGGCCAGTCCAAAGAATCCAAAGAACCTATTCAAGTGAATTGTCATTTTCTTGCTCTTCATTGCCCCGCCTCCTAGTTGTAGCGATATCGCACGCCGAACAGGACCACGAACCTGTTGCTCTGTCCGATCGGGTTGATGCTCAACTTCTGATCCATATCCGTGTTGATCTTATACATGTTCAGGCGACCGATGAGTTCCAGGTTGGTGAGCACGGGAACAGAAATCAGGGAGTTGATTTGGAAGGTCGTGGGGTGTCTCTGGACGAGGTCGCCGATCGTCAGCAGCCCGGTGTTGACGTCCACGGCCAGCTCGTTGCTGTAGACGAAACCATATTCGTAGCCTCCGCTGACCGAGAGGTTGATCTGGTGAGGAAGCGGGATCTCTCCTTCAAACATTCCTCCGAAACGAAACAGATTCCCGTCCCGTTCGAAGAACCCCTTGCTGTCCGAGGCAAACAGGGCGTGCAGGCCCACCGTGGGCCCGACCCGGATGTATTTGAGGTTGAGCCCCAGCTTCCCGTAAACGTCCAGGACGTGCGGTTTGACGATCTGCTGATTGTCCGTTTTAGTCCCGGGACTGTGCCAGAGCCTGAGGTAGGCCGAAAGGCCGGTGAACAGAGATATGGTACTGCCGCTCCAGTCCAGTCTCAGGTCCGTGAAGCTGCTGGCCGAGTCTTTTGAAAAAAGGTTCGTGTAAAACGATGGCGAAAATGTCGTCGTGAACCGGCCGCTCGTGGTCGAAGAATAGCGGCCCCAGATCTGAAAATAGCTGAGCAAGTCGTTATTGGGGAAATTCTTATAGGTTAGGGTGAGGTTGTAGCCGCGGGAAGTCAGGTCCCTGAGCTTGCTGCCGCTCAACTGCAGCGCCGCCCGGCCGTAGTTCTTGAGTTTCAATTCGCTGAAAGACAGCGTTTCGTATAAGAATCTTAGATCCAGGTGGGAATTCGGGCCGGATTTCTCATACCCGATGGACGGCTCGATGTCGCTGAATTTATGGAAGGTCGATTGGCTGTTTTCGAGGAAGGAGCGGAATTGAAAGCTCAGGCAAGCCGTCGGGTTGAGTTGTTGCCGTCCAACGGCCAGAACATGATGATCCGTGTAGCTGTTGATATCGTCGGTCGAATACTTGTTGTTTAAGAACTGGTACTCAAAATGCAGGTCCGTTTTCGGGGAAGCACGGAAATCCGCGCCAGCCCGTAGCGCCAGTCGCGAGAAATCGTTCAGGTCGTTGATCTGGTCATTATAGGTATTTAGGTTAAAACCGGCGTTCAGGCGGAAGCCCTCTTTCCCGGTCATCGCGTAGGCCGCATCCAAGTTCGTCGTGCTGTAGGGAGTCTGGATAATATCTTTCTTCGTTGCCAGGGAAAGGTCCACTCTCGATGTCTCGCTGAGGGCTACGCCCCCGCCAACGGAGAGATCGTTGGTGAGACCGCTGTTTTTTTCGTTGGGCGCCTGGACGAACTGGGTCTCATAGCTCTGGCTTCCGAGGAGAAGTTCGGTCCAAGCCGAAAGCCTGGAGGTGAAGGTCGTGCCCGCGGCGAAGAGAGGGGCTTTGTTCCTGATGTACTTTTCATAAAAATCGGAAGCGTAATTGAAGTATTTTTGTATCCGGCCGTAGGCAAGTGTTATCTCCTTGAGGCCTGACCGCGCCATCTGAGAGTCCCCGCCATACTTGCTGGAAATCTGGTCGGCAACGAGCTTGTGCTGGGTGATGCGGGTGAAAATTTCCTCAGAAACGTCCAGGAATCTTACGATTTCTGAAGTCTCGACGCCTTTATACGAGACCTGCGCGCCCTTGGCCTGGGCGGAAAAGACCTGGAGGCTCTTCTCGATGATCCAGCCCTCACGACCGTCTCTGAGGCGGACTCTATAGAATCGGTCATTTCTCTCCAGGATCTCAAATTCTTCGTTGATCCGGGCACCATAGATGATCCTCGAATTCAGATCCATGGCTTCGTGCACTTCCGCTCCGTCGATGATCGCACGCGCCATTTCGATGGTTTTCTCTGCAGAACTCCGGGCCTGCTCCGGGCGCATCTGTTTGATCAATGACAGCAGGGCGATTGATTCCTGTCTGATTTTTTGCTCGAGCTCTTTCATCTGGCCGACGTCCTTGTTATCGATCTCGATTTTCTCCTCGCGAAGAGGGGCCCCTGCCGGCTTCGACTTATCCTGCGGGACGGCGACCGGCTGTGTTTTTTCGACCGGAGGCTCGACGGCGGCCTGAGTTTTCCGGGTCTCTACTATTTCCTGGACAACACTTCGGTGGATGTAGCCGGATAGAGTGGAGCGTCCGTCATCCGACGAGAACTTGACGAGATACCATTCGCCGGACTTGGAAACGAACTCGAGAAGTGCATTTTGGCCCTTTTGAGCGATCACGGGGCCGGTAAAATCAGGCTTTGACCTGATGTTGGCTTTGCCGACGATCACCTTGATATATGAGGAACCCGCAAAGAGAAGAACCCCGGTTAGAAACGTAACCAAAAAAAAGGCTGCTGTTTTTTTCACAGTTTATGGCCTCCTTCAATGCTCAAAATAGGGCCTCTGGCGCCCTCCAGAATGCAGCGAGATTGCACCCGCCTTTTCTTAGTAAACAAGATAAGAACTGCAGGCGCAATCGCCACCGGGGATGAATGAAGGGGTGATCTTGGCGGACGTTTTCCCCCCTTTAGGGGTTAGAATCCGGGATGAACCTCGCTCTCTTGGCCGCGGCGTTCTGAGGCCTCTGAAAAAGCTGCTCCGACTATCCTTGACTTCGGATCGTACCCGAAGATATAGTCATCACCTGATGAATGGTCTCGATTTTGAGCCAAAGAGGATTGCGCCGGGAGGCGTCCAATCCTCCGGGGTCGTTGTCGGTCTCCTTGCCGGCCTGTCGTTGGTTAGCTATATGCTGAGGACCAACATCTCGATCGCCGCAAAGTTTATCAAGCCGGAGTTCGGCTTGAGCGATATTCAGATGGGCCAGATCTTCTCGAGCTTTCTCATTGGGTACACGCTGTTTCAGATCCCTGCCGGACGCATGGGCGACCGCTTCGGGCCACGTCTAGTGTTGAGCCTGGCGGCTTGTTGGTGGGGACTGACGACCCTGTTGAGCGGGTTAGGACCGGGCACATTCCTGGCCGGAACGACCGGTGCGCTGGGCACTTTCTTCGTCCTCCGGTTTCTCCTGGGTTCGGGAGAGGCGGCCACCTATCCGGTTGCAGCCAGGGCCGTCGCCAACTGGCTCCCGCCGACACGTCGGGCCCGGGCCAACGCCATTGTGATTGCAGGCGCGCCATTCGGGTCGGCGATCACTCCACCCCTCATCGCTTGGCTGATGGTCAACTTGGGCTGGAGGATGTCCTTTTATCTCTGCTCGCTTCTGGGGTTCGGCATCGCCGTGATCTGGTGGTTTCGGGGACGCGATTATCCCCGGGACGCCCCCGGCGCGGCCCAGCCGGAGAAGCAAGCCGGTGCTCCTGGATCTTGGTGGTCGCTTCTCCGGAACAAGAACATTCTGCTTGTCTCCATTTCCTATTTTGTGGCCGGGTACGTGCTCTATATTTTTGTTTTCTGGCTTTACACTTATCTCGTGGATGTCCGAAAATTCAGTATCCTCGGCGGCGGACTGATGAGCAGCCTCCCCTGGCTCGCGGCGTTTGTCCTGGCCCCGGCCGGCGGCGCCCTGAGCGACAGCCTCGCGCGCCGTTGGGGAGCCAGTGCCGGAAGGAGGACGGTCGCCGTCGCCGGGCTCATGCTCTCGGCGATCGCGCTTCTGTATGCGGCGACTGTGAAGAATCCATATCTCGCGATCGTGGGCCTCGCCTTCGCCGTAGGGTTTGAGCACTTCACAGAAGGAACGTTCTGGGCCTCCGCCGCCAATCTCGCCGGCCGGCACGCCGGAGCCGCGACCGGGATCCTCAACACCATGGGCAACCTCGGCGGAATTGCCTCAACCGCGCTCATGCCGGTTTTCGTCAAATATTTCGGTTGGGTTGTCGCCCTGGGGAGCGGTTCGGTTCTGGCGGTCCTGGGAGGCCTGCTCTGGTTCGCGATCGACCTGAAGGGAAGCGGAGAAACGGGGAACCTGAATTCACGGCCCGAAGGATGTTAGGCGATTCCACAGATATGAACCCGAGCACGATCCGGCGCATCCATCGCGTCACCGGCTTGATTTTCTGCGCCGCGGTCGTCTTTTATTTATTTTTTCAGTTGAACAAGGGCGGGCCGTTTCGTGACATCAATCCCTTCGCTAAAGATCCGTATGACGCGGTCGGGTCATTTGCGATCCAGGCGGCGCTCCTGATCAGTATACTGACCTACGCTCGAGCGCTGCGCCTGCGACGCGATTCCGCGGAGGTGTCAAAAGCACGCTTGATCCTCCGCGGCAATATCTTCGTTCTGTCAGTCACTCTGGTCACCCTTATCGCGGATGCGATCGCGCAGGTCGTTCATCCGTCGCCCCCATCGTACTGGAGCACCGTTCTTCTCCTGGAACTGGGGTTCATGTTTCTCCTGACTTTTGCCTGCGCCATTGGGCTTAGCTCCGTCTTTGGACGGCTGACGACCATCTCTCCCCCGAACGATCTGACTCCGGCCGATGGAATCGATGACCTATGGACTCTGATGCGCGTTCCTGTAATGAAGCTGGGGGGAATACTCCCACCCCGGTTCGTTGACTGGGTCCTGAGTTTCAGCAGCGATCGGCTTTTTGCCGGAGTTCGCTGGCTTCATCCTCGCACTCATCCGTGGAAATTTGCCTGTGGGCTGGGTCTTTTGGCCGGGCTCGGCCTTGCTTTGCTACAATTGCAGGAGGGTCCTCCGCCGAGCCCGAAGGCCGGCCTGCTCCTAGCGGGGATTTTTATATTCGGCGAGCTCGGCGCTGCTCTTCTTGGTCTTGCGGTATTCGGCGGCTATCTCGGTTTGCGGCCGTCTTTTTCCAAAGGCCATTGAAGTCAGGTCCCACCCACAACTTCAGGAGAGATAAGTCACGAAAGAATCAGAGGATCAATTCATGACTTCGGGGGAGCGCCTCTCAATGAACAAAGGATAAATGGGTTGACAACTGGTACCAAATATGGTACCAAATATCATTAGAGGCTTCGCGTTGGTCAGAATTGAATAAGAAGTGTCATGAGCTATTTGAAACGGCAAAATCAAATCCCAAAGGACTTAGATTCGCTGAACTAAAGACCTTGTGCGAGTGCATCGGAATGAGCTGTGATAGAGTCGCTGGATCTCATTTTATCTTCAAGAAAGAAGATCCATTTTTTCTGATATCAATTCAAAAAATGAAAGATGGCAAAGCAAAGCCTTATCAGGTGCGACAATTATTGAATTATATAGAAGAAAACAGTTTGGATATAAAGGAGTGAACCATGTTTAAGTACTCTATATCGATCAAATGGAGCGATGAGGATAACGGCTTTATGGCCACAGTCCCGGAATTGCCTGGCCTTAGCGCTTTTGGCGGCAATCAGGCCGAAGCTCTATCCGAATTAGCTGTTGCGGCTCAGGTCTACTTGGAATCATTAAAGAAATCTGGGATGCCGGTTCCCGATATGCAAAAAGCCATATCTTACAGCGGACAACTTCGTCTCAGAATGCCAAAAAGCCTTCATGCAAATCTTGCTGATTCGGCCAGGAACGAGGGTGTTTCTCTCAATACGTATATTGTTACGTTATTATCAAAAAGACAGATTGCACAAGAAATATCAAAAAAACTCGCCGATATTAAAATGCCGTTTCAGACCAGGATCTATATTTTAGGATCGACTTCGGACAACGGGGCGCAACCCTTGCGGGCCCAGATAGCACGCGTGGACGCAACCCAACAATATTTAGAAGGAGAGAGGCCAAACTGATGGTGACACATATCTGGTCGATTTTATGTGAGAGAATCAGTATAGATCGAGAGACAAATCTGGCAAGTTATCTAACTTGCATCGAAGAAATCACCGTAACTCAACTCCCTTTCGCTAATCCATTGTTTTCTTTGGGAACCCTCTGGAAGACGGATGCCCCCCAAAAAGATGTTTTGAAGTTTAGAGTAATGCTTATCTCGCCTGAGAAATCGGAAAAGCTTTTGCTTGAATCTAAAGATTATATCTTTGAAAAAGAAAGACATAGGGCCAATATTATTCTAAACGGCATTTCGTTTGAGCGGGATGGCACCCACATATTCAGAATACAGAGGAAAATAAACAAAGAGTGGCACACCGTTTCGGAGATTCCGATAAAGATCGTGGTGCAGGCCGAATCCAAAACAACATAGTTAGAGCTTTCCAAAAAAGATCCTTCCAAAATCCCTAAAATGCACTTGTTTAAGTTCAGACGCTAGATAATTGGCCAGGAGGGAATCAGAGTATCAATCTTGGCCATCAGCCGAATGGTCTCATTCAGGGCGACAACGATTTTCTGGTAGTGCTGGATATCGTCGTAGGAAAGCTTCCGGCCCCGCCGCCGAGCTCCTTTTGAAGGGACGCGATATATTCCGCAAAAGCGCTCATTGAATCACCTGTTTCAGATTATCGTCAGGCATTCTGAATCTGTTGCACAAACGGTTTGATTTTTTTAAGTTCCTTCCCCATCTCTCTCTTTTTCTCTTCGAGGTCAAAGTGATTTTGTAGATTGATCCAGAATTCCGGGGAGTTGCCGAAGAATTTGGCAAAGCGCAGGGCTGTTCCCACGGAAATACTCCGCTTGCCCCTGATAATTTCACTAATCCGAGTCTGATCGATCTTTGTCTCTTTAGATAACCGGTAGGCTGTAATTCCCATGGGCTTTAGGAACTCTTCCAAGAGAATTTCACCCGGCCAGATATTTGGCATCCTATTCATATCTCACTCCTCCTCATGAGTGGTAATCCGTAATTTCAACGTTAGAGGCGTTTCCATCCCTCCATTCAAAGCAAATCCTCCATTGGTCGTTAATCGAGATGCTGAACTGTCCCGCACGATCTCCCGAGAGGGGATGTAACCTGTTTCCGGGCGGAACCTTCAGATCCGATATGATAACGGCCGCATGAAGCATGAGCAATTTTCGTTTAGCTGACTGTTGAATTTCCGTGGGAAACCGCCGGGAATAATGCCCTGACCACAGTCTTCCAGTTTCTTTGTCCCCAAAGGATACTATCACGTTACAATAGTATTACGACGAAATACTAATGTCAAGCGATTAATTTCTTGGTCTGGGTGGCGGCATTTACCGTTTCTTCAACCGCAAAATACCCCTATTCCTATCGATTTCAACGCGAAAGTTATCAAGGAAGTTGAGTCCGAGGAGTCCGTAATCTTTGTAGCCGGGGAGGTCGATCACCAGGGCCTTCAAGCCGTTCACCCGATAGCCGCTCAGCTCGACGGAATCGAGCGTGACCTCATAAGCGATGGCCACTTCGGCGATCGATTGGACCGCTTTGACCGGGGTCGTCTCATCGACTTTGATTCTCAGGGCCTCCAGTGAGCTTTTGGGGATTGAAGAGGTGCTGGCCCCCGTATCGATAATGAACTTCTGGAGAACAGATCCGTTGATGTAGGCCTCGACGGGAATGATCTGTTCGCCGGGGTTGAAGCGAATGTTGGCCCCTGTTTCATCCTCTTGGTTTTTGATGCGCTCTTCTAACCTGGCTGCCCAGTCCTTCAAGGCAGGGGGATAGTCCTTCCCCCGAAGCAACTCATTGGCCCCTTTCCAGTCTTGCTCTGCAAGGGCAACTTCAACCCCCAGCAGCTGGAGCTCGGGATCATCCGGGAAGGCTCTTTTCGCCTCCTCGAAGACGACTGTGCCGTTGGAGTAGCTGCCCTTTTCGATGATTTTCCTCAGCCAGTCCTTATAAATCTGGGGCCGTAACTGTCCGAGTTCGGGCGGGGTTTGTCCTTTCGGGAAGAAGATATTTTTGTTGAGTCTGTCCAGGTATTGAATGGCTCTCCCGTAGTCCTGAAATTGGGCCACGGCTATAACGGCATCTTCGACCAGATTAGGATCCCCGGCCGCGGCCAGGACTTGCTCGTCCAAGATACGCACGACCTCATCCGCCGACCTCTGTTGCGTGAGCCCGGATGCCAAGGAATGCATCTCCATAACAACGGGATGGAGCCTGATCTGCTGGGGCAGATCTTCGTCCGCAAACAGGGCCGCCAGACTGAATCCGTGGGCCAGAGCTTTGAGCCTTTCGGCGGGAGGGATTTCCCGACCCATGGCCAGGACCCGGTAGAAATGGGCCTCCCGCGATTCGGAGAATGAGGAAAAATAAAACTCATCCACCCGGATTCCCGGAGTCAGATTCCCCTCCTCCGGGCCGGCCCATAAATATCCGCGATCCGCCGGTTGAGAGAATGTCCAGCCCACCATCCGGCCTTCTTGAATAAAGACACCCGGTCCCCTGAGTTCCTGGGGGAGAGGGAAGCTCATGAAGGAGCCCCTCTGGGAAGGAGAGAAGACCTCCACTTGAAGTGGAGGACTGCTCAAACGGAGCGAATGCCACTCCAGAGAAGAGGATTGTTTCCAGCGTATCAGCCGGTATGCGGCGAGTTCTTTTGCCGCCTCGGTTTGCCAGAGAGCAACGGGATCCCCCACGGACCAGAAACCCCTTTCGATGCGGACCGGATTCGAACCGCTAGTTTGGAAGAAAATGCTTTCTCCTCCAAAAAGCGCCCAGATCGGACAGGCGACCCAACCGCCGGCGATAAGCGGGGCTGCGGACCTTGAGACCTCTCTGCCCCGAAAATCCTGAACGACGATATCGCCAACGACAAAAGGAGCCGTGCCTTTTCCCGGGAGAACTGGTGCCGCAGACGGCCGGCCAGATTCAGATTGTTCTCCGGTTGTTCTTATGTGTTTTGTTTTGGAAAGCGTCGCATAGAGAAGGTAAAGGCCTATCAGGACAACCAGCGCTCCCGCAAAGGGCAAGTATCGATAAATTCCCTTTTTTGCGGCCGCCGGCCTTCTGATGAGAGGAACGCCGCAATTTGAGCAGTAAACTGACGAGGCTGAATTGACGGTCTGACACTTACGGCAAATCACCGGCATTATTCGGATTCTCATCTAAGATTCTAGGACCTGGACCTTTCTCAGTCAAGAGTCCGGGAGTTTACTCGACGCGGTTCGTATTGGTGCGCCAGGATTTTGAGAACAGAGACGCAGGCTCTTGCGATCTCGTGAGCTCGGCGTAATAAGGCAGACTGAACAGAGGCCTCCTTTCATCTGATACCGCGCGCACTGTACCGCTGATTCTTGAGGCCGAGAGTTGGACCTCTAACTCTAGATGATGTTTGAACTTGTTGGCGGGCCCCACATGAAGCCTGGCGGGAATTCGGGCCTGGAAAAGCCCCATGCCTTCGCGGAGGTCCTGCAATTCCGTTTCCGTCTGGCCGTCGATCGAGCAAACGACCTTCCCTGAGGGGCCAAAACGGATGGTCAAGGGAACATTATTCCCGTCCGCTCTCATGTCCCCTGACCAAGTGCCTTGATATTGTTCGGCAAAAACAAATGGTTTGTCGGCGAATAACTGCTCTGCCTTGGATATCAGCGCGTTCAGTCTCTTCAGCTGCCCGGGCCTCAGGCCGTCGGCGATCTCAAAAGCGATTTTATCCGTGTATTCATTGCCGACGGTAGAGTTACTTAAGCAGACAATTGCGATCTCATCCTCAGGGATCACGACGAGCGAAGTAGCGCAGCCCGCAAAGGACCCGTTGCTGAGCAGGGTTGTGCTGTCATCGGTTTTTAATACGCCCCAACCGTTGGCATAGTAACCGCCGGGAAGATCGTTCCGGACCTGATGGATTTGGGAAAACAATTTTTCTTCGATGAGAGCTTTGTCTCCCGATTTCCCTCTGTTATAAAGATGGAAAAGTCCAAACAACAAGATGTCGTGAGCGCAGGAGTAAAAGCCGGCACCCCCTCTCGGCTCAAATCGATTCGGCTGGACCAGACTGCCATCTGATTTATAGCCGGCGGCAATCTGCTCTCCGGCCTGGATCACATCCTTATCGGCGTAGCTGTGCTTCATCCCGATCGGCTCAAAGATGAATCGTCTCATATAGGCCGGGAAGTCAACCCCGCTGGCGTCGCTGATCAACTGATCAAGAATGGCGAAAGAAAAATTAGAATAATGAAATACCGAACCGGGCGGGAAGGCAGTGAAGCCAAATTGCCTGATCAGGTCTTTCACGACCGGGACAGTCTCTCCCGAATCCTCATAATAATATCTCCAGAGGTGCGGAATACCCCCAGCCATGTTCAAAAGGTGAAAAACCCTGAGATCTTCAGGTGAGCAGTTATGGTACGTCAACTGGACAGATCGAAGATTCTGATTGACAGCGTCTTCGAGGTTTATTTTTTGTTGCGAGGCCAGTCGGAATACGCCGGTGGCCGTGATGGACTTAGAAAGCGAGGCCAGAGGATAGACGGTGTACGGCGTAGCTTGGATCCTCTTTTGCCTGTCCGCCCAGCCAAAGGATTCCTCCCAAATGATTTTTCCCTTTTGGGCCACCGCAACGGACAAAGAGGCAACCTCTCCGTGCTCGATTTTTCCACGTATAGTTTTTCTCAAATCCTCTAAACGCGGCTGATTTTTCCCGAGAGTCGTTTGGGAGAAGCCGAACTGCAATAACGAACCAAAAGCCACAAGGAATGTAATGAGAGATCTTAGCTTTTTCACCCGGCACTCCTTCGTTTAATTGATAATCATATAGTTAGTACGATCTGACGAACCAAAAAGTTGAGGAGTCGATTCCGAGTTCGGAATCAACTAGGGCCATCTGGCAAGCACGTCGCAGACAAGAGGTGGGACCGCGACGATTGCCTCGAATTAGACGCGCCGGATGACTCGGACGGCGACCACCAGAATAACGCCCCCCAGTGCGGCCACGATCACGTTGCTCAGGAATCTGGTCGGGACAATCCCCACCAAACTCCCCAAGTAGCCTCCGATGAGCCCACCCAACAATCCGATGATCAGGTCTCCGATCAAGCCGAAGCCCTTCCCCCGGACGATGAGACCGGCCAACCACCCGGCGAAGATCCCGCCGATCAACCAGATCAAAATATGCATGATGGTATTTCCTCCCTTAACTTTAAGGGTGCACCAGGAACCGCGCCATGTCAAGAACGGAAGACTCAGTTTTTTTGCAGGAAACGAAGCCCGATGATAAGCGGGATTCTTCGTCTGGCCGGGGAATCCGAATTGACGGTTCGGCGGCTGGGTAGAGGATGATGCGGATTTCGGGGAAAATAAGAATATTGCGACAACCGGGTCTCCTCTGTATAATACTTCGTTTTGGAGGGTCCGGGGTGAAGGAATCTAGAGCCTCTCAAACCAATCTCGAGCGCCTGCGTTCTTCAGGGACCATCTGGCTTTCAGATGTGGCGATCATCGGCTACGTCGCCCTGGCCAACTTGGTTCTGCATCTCGTGGCGGTTCGGGGATTTGGTTATTTTCGAGATGAGCTCTATTACATAGCCTGCAGCGACCATCTGGCACCGGGTTATGTCGACCATCCGCCCCTTTCGATTCTCCTTCTCAAAGCGATCCGGCTCATCCTCGGCGATTCCAGGCTGGCGATCCGTCTCCTGCCGGCTTTGGGCGGTGCCCTCTTCATCTTCATGACTGGTCTCATGGCCCGGAGGCTCGGGGGTAAGAAATTCGCCGTGCTTCTCGCCTCCGCCGCCGCCTTCTCGCCCATCGGGAATTTTTTCCAGTTTCACATCTACTCCATGAATTTCATCGACATCCTCATCTGGCAGGTCTGCATCTACATCCTGCTTGTCATCGTCGAGACCGACAATCCAAAATACTGGCTGCTGTTCGGGTTGGTCGCCGGGCTCGGGCTCCAGAACAAGGTCTCCGTACTTTTCCTTTTCTTCGGGCTGGCCGTCGGAATCGTCTTGACAAAAAGAAGGAAGCTCCTGAAAAGCCGCTATCTCTGGTGGGGCGGCGCCTTGGCCGTCTTCCTCTTCCTTCCCTATGTCCTGTGGAACCAGGCCCACGGCTGGCCGACTCTGGAATGGATGCACAACGCCACGGTCCACAAAAATGTCGCCAATTCCGCCTTGGGATTTCTGAGGGACCAGATTATCTACAACGGACCGATGGTCGCCATCGTTTGGATCGCAGGGCTCTTGTATTTTTTCTTGCACAAAAAAGGAACTTCTTTCAGGCTCTTCGCCTGGATGTATGTTTCACTTTATTTTCTTTTCGTTCTGCAGAACGGCAAGGATTATTACCTGGCGCCTGCTTACCCCATCCTGTTTGCCGGGGGGGCCGTCCTACTCGAGGAGTGGTTGACGTCAAAGCCATGGTTTTGGCTGAGGCCGGTCATCGTTTCCATCATCCTCATCATGTCCCTCATCTTCGCGCCTCTAGCTCTCCCCATTCTTCCCGTCGAAAAGACGGTGGCGTTCTATCGCTCCCTTGGCATCACCCGGAGCCAGGAAAGGTCCCGCTTGGGCGTCCTTCCTCAGCACTTTGCCGACATGTTCGGCTGGGAGGAAATGACCGGCCTGGTGGCCGGAGCCTTCCGGACTCTGAGCCCCGAGGAACGAAGCAATTGCCTCATCTACGTGCGGAACTACGGAGAAGCGGCGGCGATCGACTTCTTCGGCAAGAGATATCATCTGCCCAAGGCCGCGTGCGGGCACAACAATTACTGGCTCTGGGGCCCGCCGCAATGGAGTGGGGATGTGTCCATCATCTTTGGAACCGCAAGCGATCCCGAGGTCAGCCTGAAAGACCTGAGCGCGTATTTCGAACAGATTGAACAGGTTGCAGCGACGAGCTGCCAATACTGTATGCCCTACGAGAACAAACGCCCGATTTTTATCTGCAGAAAGGCGAAATTTTCTTTTCGGGAAATCTGGCCGAGAGAAAAGAATTTCATTTGATTAGACAGCCTCCCTTGAACTGTGGTAAACACAAGGAAATGGATTGTCAGCTTCAGGTTCGAATGCATTCACAATGACCTGGCAATATTCTCCCTATTCAGTCGCCTTAATCATCACGGCGAGCATTGCATTCATGCTGCTTTTGTACACCTGGGCCGGTCGGACAAAACCCAGCGGGACCTATTTTAGCCTCCTGATGCTGGCCGTAGCCCAGTGGTCCTTCACCTATGCCCTGGAGCTTTCAGCCGTGAGTCTGCCGGCCAAGATCGTCTTGTCCAAATTCGAGTACCTCGGCGTTCTCAGCATCGCGCCTCTCTGGTACCTCTTCGCCCTGAACTACGGCCAACCCCGGCCGAGGCCGGCCAGGCGGAAGCTCGCCATGCTCTGGATCGTGCCGGCGATCATCATGGTCATGGTCGCGACCAATGAATGGCACAAGCTCGTTTGGCCGAGCGTCAGACCGGTTTCCTCCGTTATCGGGGCGAGAGCGGCGTTCGCCCACGGCCCCGGGGTTTGGGGGGCCATGGTTTATTCATACACACTTCTTATTCTGGGGACGATCTGGCTTTTTAGAACCACTCTGCATGCGCCCAAACTCTACCGTCGCCAGGCGGGGATATTGCTCGCCGGGGCGATCGTCCCTTGGATCGGCAACGCGGTCTATTTTGCCGGGCTGAGTCCCTTCCCCGGCCTCGACTTAACACCTTTCGCTTTCACCGTCTCGGGCATGCTCGTGACCTGGAGCATCTTTCGCCATCAGTTCTTGAATATCATGCCCGTAGCCTATGATTCCTTGTTCTTCAGCATGGGCGACAGCGTGATCATCCTGGACGCTCAAGACCGGATCGTGGACGTCAACCCGGCGGCCCGGAGGCTTATGAAGGTTGACCGCAACGTGTGCGGCAAGCCGTTCGCGGATGTCTTTGCCTCTCGCCCGGAGTTGGTCGAAGCGTGCTCCCGGATGACGGAAGGACAGACCGAGATCTCAGACGTCGCCGCTGGGCCGCTGCGCTGGCTGGACCTCAGAATCTCTCCTCTCCTGGGAAGAAGCAGTCAACTGACAGGGCGTCTGTTCATCCTGCGCGATGTCACAGAGCGCCACCTGGCCGCGGAAGCGCTCATCAGGAGCGAAGAGACGGCCCGGACTTTTCTGAACGCGACTCACGACATCGCCCTGATGATCGATCGCGACCTCAAGATCGTCGACTTTAACAATGCCTTCGTTCGGTTTATGGGAAAGACGCCCGAAGAACTGCACGGCGCGTTTGCTTTCGGAATCCTTCCCCATTCCCCTGCCCAAGATCTTAGAAGAGCAAAGATCGAAGAGGTCTTTCGCTCCGGCATGCCGGTCGCATTTGAGGACGAGCGCCGCTCGAGGCGCTTCGACAGCCACGTCTATCCTGTCTTTGGAATCGAGGGCACGGTCGAAAAGGTGGTGACCTTCGCGGCGGACATTACCGAGCGAAAGACGGCTGAAGACTCACTACGGGCCGCCCTTCAGGAAAAGAATGTCCTGCTCAAGGAGATCCACCACCGGGTCAAGAACAACATGCAGGTCATCTCCAGCCTGCTCAACCTCCAAGCCAAGGGCATCACCGACGAAAAGATCCTGGCTATGTTCAAAGAGAGCCAGAGCCGCATCCGGTCGATGGCCCTTGTCCACGAAAAACTCTATCAGTCGAGGGACCTGGCCAGGATCGATTTCTCGGAATATATCCAGAGTCTCGTTTTTCACCTGTTCACCTCGCATCGAATCGGGCCCGACCGCGTTCAATTGATGCCGATGATAGGCAAAGTCGATCTGAATATCAATACCGCCATCCCTCTCGGCTTGATCATCAACGAGCTGGTCACCAACATCCTGAAACACGCTTTTCCGCACGGAAAGAAGGGGGAGATCGAAATCAGCCTGACCAGAGCCGCGGAGGATCAATACATTCTCCTCGTCAAGGACAACGGTGTCGGCTTCCCCAAAGGCCTGGATTTCCGCAAGACCGAAAGCCTGGGCATGCAGATTGTGGTCATGCTGGTCCAGCAATTGGATGGGACAATCGAGTTGGAAACAAAAACCGGGACGCAATATAGGATTATCTTCAGCGAGCTAAAACAAAAAGCGAAGATCTAGAATGAACGTGGCGCCGCGGCCTTATCAGTTGGCGAGGCGGCCTAACGACTTCTTCCCGTTCAGGATAATTTTAAACCTTGGTGGCTCGTTCCAGTCGTTTCGTGATCGCGAACATGACGGAAGCCGAGGCCAAGCAGGCCAAGACCAACACGAGCCACAGGCTCCAGAGAGGGATCTTCATCCACAAATAGCCGGCCACCCCCACGAGATAGGTCCCGACCGCGGTGGAAGCGAGCCAGCCTCCCTGCATCAATCCCTTGTACTTGGGCGGAGCCACCTTCGACACAAAGGACATTCCCATCGGACTCAAGAAAAGCTCGGCGATCGTCAGCATGAAATAAGTTCCGACCAGCCAGTAAACGGAGACGAGCGAACCTTGCGGCGCGACGTGGCCGCCGAGCTCCTTCGGGTTGGGCAACCCCAGGGAGGCGAACACCAGGAGGAGAAAACCAGCGGATGTGAGGAGCATGCCGATACCGATTTTCCGGGGCGCGGAGGGCTCTTTGCCGATTTTATTGAGATAGGAGAAGATGCCGATGACCAACGGCGTCAAAGAGACAATAAAGAAAGGATTGAAATGCTGGAATCGCTGGGGCATGAAGGGGTTGACGGCAGGGTACCCCTGATAGCGGAGGTAGGCCAGCACGGCGAAGGCGAGAAAGCCGGCGCCCCCCACGACTTTGGTCAAGGTGCTTGAGCGCTTTTTCAGGAACAGCACGAGCCCAACCAAGGCCAAGAATATCGGGATCAAGCCGGTCAGGTCGAACCATAGATTGGTGATCTTGCCAACGCTTGGCATGGTATAGTCCCTGGCAAAATAGGTCATGGTGACGGCGCTCTGTTGGAAAGCCATCCAGAAGAAAATGACAACAAGGAAGACCAACCCCAGGGCAAAGAGTCTCTCTTTTGTTTGCTGGGGAGTGAGCTCGACAACCTGGTTTTTTTGAGACTCCGACAGTGCCTTTTGTTTTTCGGTGAGGTCGGCGTGTTTGTAATATTTCCGGAACCCCCAGAAAATGGCCATCGAGATGATCAAACTCAGACAGGCGACGCCGAACCCGTAGTGGTAGGATTTGCCCAGGGCGTTGATGTACCGCTCGGAGAACTGACGGAGAGTTTCGATGGTGACACTCGGATCCTGGCCCTGGGCGATGGACAGGTACTGTCCCGCGTCGGCCAGCTTGCTCTTCAAGAAATCATTGGCCAGAGCGGGGATCCTGGCATCGTACACGTAGTGCGAGGCTGAGAGGATCCAGTTGCACACCTTTTCCGAGGCCGTCGGCGCGAACATGGCTCCGATGTTGATGCCCATGTAGAAGATGTTGAAGGCTCTGTCTCTCAGAGGACTGTACCTGGGATCGTCGTAGAGATTTCCCACGAGGACCTGGAGATTGCCTTTGAAGAAGCCGGTTCCCAGAGCGATAGTCGCCAGGGCGGCGAGGACCAGCACGAATCCCGTGGACATCTGGGTGGGCACGGCCAGAAGCAGATAACCGATGAACATCACGACCAGGCCGATGCTGATCGTGCGACCATAGCCCAAGACCTTGTCGGCCAGAATTCCACCCAGCAAAGGGAAGAAATAAACGCAGAACATGAATACGCCGTAAATCATGCCGGCGGTGCCGGCCGTGAGTCCGTACTTGGCCTGCAGGAAAAGCACAAATATGCTCACCATCGTGTAGAAGCCAAACCGTTCCCCCATGTTGGCAAAAAAGGCCACATAGAGCGCTTTGGGATGTCCTTTGAACATTCTTCACCGCCTAACTTCAGGATTCTTAGCCGTGAATACGCGCAAGGCGACGGTATTATAGAACGATATATTTGAATGTGCACTCACTTTTTTAAGACCGCCCGAAGATTGACACGCTCGTTCCGTTTGATATACATTTCGCGCGGGAGGGTCGCCCATGAACAAACAAACATCAAAAAAAATCGCGCTGAAGACCGCACTCATGACTCTTTTTTCCGCAACCGTCTGCCTCGTCCTCCTCTTTTCTAGCCAGACCGAGGCCGACAAGACTAAGGGCCGGACCTTCAAGAAGACCGAGGTCATGATCTCGATGCGCGACGGCACAAAGCTGCACACTGAGATCTTTGCGCCCGAGGCGACGCAGGGTCCGCTGCCTTTTCTGCTCTTTCGCACCCCCTACGGGATCGGCAGCGATAATAAGGGACATCCTTTTCTGCGGACAAGGGGTAATATTTTGGTGGCTGAAGGCTATATCTTCGTCTTCCAGGACATCCGCGGCCGGTACAAATCCGAGGGCCGGTTCATGATGCAGCGGCCGCCTCGAGACAAGAACGACCCCAAGGCCATCGACGAAGGCACCGACACCTATGACACGATCGACTGGCTCCTTAAGAACGTTCCCCGCAACAACGGCCGGGTGGGCATGATGGGTGTTTCCTACGGCGGCTGGCTCACTGTCATGGGCATGCTCGAACCCCATCCCGCGCTCAAGGCTGTATCACCCCAGGCCTCGCCGGCGGACATGTATCTGGGTGACGACTTCCATCACAACGGCGCTTTTCGATTGAGCTATGGATTTGAATACTCGGCCATGATGGAGACGTCGAACGTCAACTACAGCTTCAAATTTGATAAGTATGATACCTTCGAGTGGTACCTGAATCTCGGTGCCTTGTCGAACGCGAATGAAAAGTATTTCCACGGCAAACTCCCCACCTGGAACGATTTCGTGGCCCACCCGAACTACGACGCCTTCTGGCAAAAGGTGGCCGTGACTCCCTATTTGACCCGGGTTACGGTGCCGACGCTCAACGTTGCGGGGTGGTGGGACCAGGAAGATTTCTACGGCCCGCTCAAGATCTACGAGACACTCGAGAAGCACGATACGAAGAAACTGAACTACTTGGTCGCAGGTCCTTGGAACCACGGCGGCTGGTCCCACGGTGAGGGAAGCAGCCTGGGAAAGATCAAATTCGACTCGGCGACGGGCCAGTATTTCCGGGAAAAAGTCCTGGCTCCCTGGTTCGCTTATTTTCTGAAGGACAAGGGCAAGTTTGAGCAGCCCGAGGCCCTGACCTTTCAGACCGGCGCCAACCGTTGGGACTCGTATGATGAGTGGCCGCCCCAGAGCAAGACCGATGACCGAAAACTTTATTTTCACCGCGGTGGGACTTTGACCTTCAATCCTCCCCAGCAGGAAGGCGAGAAAGAATTCGACAGCTACGTCTCCGACCCGGCCCATCCCGTGCCCTATCGCCCGCGGCCGGTCGAAGCCACCTATGACCGGCGTGGTTCGGGCTGGTCCACCTGGCTCGTGGAAGACCAGCGCTTCGCCCACCTGCGCTCCGATGTCTTGAGCTGGGAAACAGAACCCCTGCCCGAGGACGTCGTGATCGCAGGAAATATTGTCGCCCATCTCTTCGCTTCGACCACCGGCACGGACAGCGATTGGATCGTCAAACTGATCGATGTCTATCCCGAAGATAACCCCAAAGAGCCGAACATGGGAGGATATCAGCTGATGATCGCCAACGATGTCTTGAGGGGCCGTTTCCGGAAGAGTTTCGAGCACCCGGAGCGCATCGTCCCCAACCAGGTCAACGAATATGTGATCGACCTCCACCAAAACGATCACCGCTTCCCGAAAGGCCACAAGATCATGGTCCAGGTGCAAAGCACCTGGTTCCCGATCATCGATCGCAACCCCCAGTCATTCGTGGAGAATATCTTTCTGGCCAAGAATTCCGATTATCAGAGCGCGACACAGCGAATTTTCTGCTCCAAGGGTTTCCCGTCGCATCTGATTGTTCAGGTCCTGGTTCGATAACCTCGGATTCTACTGGTTCCTTGCCGGAGGGCCAGCGGCGTTGACATTCTTTGTTCTCAGGTCATATATTTGCTTGGTCTAGGAATGAAAAGAAGTGCCAACGTCAGCCTCGCCAGGGCGCTGTCAAAACTCGGCTGTTGCTCCCGCTCAGCCGCGAGGACGATGATCCTGGAGGGCAAAGTCCGGGTCAACGGCCGGACCGAGCGTCAACCCGAATCTCGGGTAGATCCGAGTGGCGACCGATTCGAAGTCAATGGCAAACTCATTTCCTCTTCCAAAAAAGCCTATTTCATGCTCAATAAGCCGAGAGGGCTGGTGACGACTGCTTCGGATGAAAAAGGCCGGAGGACGGTTTATGAATGCTTTTCAACCGCAGGGCTTCCCTGGATCTCACCGGTAGGTCGCTTGGATATGGCGAGCGAGGGGCTGCTCCTCTTCACCAATGATAGCCGCTGGGCGGCGCGGATCCTCGACCCCGCATCCGGGCTGGACAAGGTCTACCACGTGCAGGTAGACCGCTGGGTGAACGAAAGCCTCCTCGGCCGAATGAGCACCGGGTTGACCGCCCCGGAAGGCGACTTCTTGAGGGCAATGAAAGTACGTGTGCTTCGGGGTGGAAAGCGAACTTGCTGGCTGGAAATTGTACTGGACGAGGGCAAGAATCGTCATATCCGACGGCTGCTCGCGCTTCTCAATATCGAAGTGCTCAGGCTGGTCAGAATCGCCGTCGGACCTGTCTCTCTTGGAAACCTGGCCAAGGGCAAATATCGCGCCCTGACGGAGAGAGAGGTGAAGGGCCTGGCGGAGCCTTCGGGGAGGTAAAATGAAACGAAGAGAATTCCTGGGCAAGGGCGGGTGCGGAGCTGCGGGGCTCGTTGTAGCCCCTTTGGGCTTGGATGCACAGGACATCCCCAAGCCGGTCGTTTGGAAGAAATTCGCCATCGAGATCGAAGTCATCGAAGGTCCCAAGCAGGGATGCGCCAATCACAAGGTCGGGCAGAAGTTCAAGTACCCTCAAGACCGGGGCAAAATGTGCGAGTGGCTTCTGGACAGCATGAACGCGGCTATCCGCGTCCTCGAATTCGGTGGAACAATGCCCTGGACCTATGAAGGAACGCCTTATCAAAAAATCATCAACCTGGATGGCATCACGACGGAGTACATCCGCTGTCCCGATCCAAGCAAATCGGGAATTGTCGTTAAGATCACCCGGGCATCGCTCTGACAAAAGCATGAAGCTTCCCTACAAGACCGACGGAACGGATCTCGTCGACCGGAAGCGATTTTCCATCATCCTCATTCGCCCGGAGAATCAAGAAAATATCGGTCTCGTGGCCAGGGCCATGAAGAACACAGGATTTGAGGACCTTCGCCTGGTGGGCCTCGCCAAGCTTAACCCGGAGGCCTACAGGACAGCCGTTCACAGCCAGGATATCCTGGAAGGAGCCCGATTCAGTCCTACACTCAAGGAAGCTACCCGGGATCTTGACCTGGTGCTCGCCTCGACCGCGAGATTTAGGAAGACGTTTTCTATCCTGACGCTCCCCGAAGCGACGGCCGCACTCCTCCATTATCCGTCGTCCACCCGGATCGGCCTCCTCTTCGGGAACGAACGGACGGGTCTGACCTCCGAAGAGTTGGGCGCCGCGAATTTTATCTTTTTCATCCCCCAAGCCTCCCGTCAGCCGTCTTACAACCTGGCCTCGGCCGTGCTCTTAACCCTGTTTTCTATCTTCAGCCGGTCCTCCACAGAATATGTTTCCCAGGCGCCAAAACCCCTGCCCCGGAAAGAGCAGGAGGACAGCATCAGGCTCATTCTTAGGAAACTCGAGAACAAAGGGTTCATCCACGAGACAAACAGGGTCCACGTCACAGGGATGGTCCAGGACCTGTTCGGCCGGATTGCCCTGACCGAAAAAGACAGGAGATTCCTCCTGGCCTTGCTCAACAAAGCAGTCGACTGAGCTGAGGCGGATGGAGGAGCAAAATCCTCTCATCGAGAATAAACCTCATTCTCGAGCGTCCCTATCTCTTGAAGATCATTCTCGAAATCCTAAGGCGAGGCAAGAGATGAGAAAAAAAATGTCCCATGAGGAATTCGTAACCCTGGCTATTTTAAAGCTCAGGACCGGGAATTTTAAGGGGATCCACACCGTTTTCAGCGGCTTTAATGAGGGCTTCAAGCTATATTTCGAAGGAGAAAACCCGGTCGAGGCCACCAGCGGGCTGTCCGAGGAAGGAAAAATCGTTATCAGACCAGCCAAGCGCGGTGTCATGCTCTATCTCCCGGGTGAGGCCCCGCAGGGAAGCCGGGGGGAGAACGCTCTTAAAAAAATGGGCCTTCTGTGATCCTCTGAAAATATTCGGGGAGGGGGGAAATTGCTTTGTCGAAAAGAAAAGTTTCCTTGGCGACGATAACTGCGTCGGGGAGAGGCGGGAGAAATCCTCAGGTCAACCGGGCAGGCTCATTTGCATGAGGCGCTCAAGGATTCTCTTGTGCTCCGCGTCCTGTTTGGAGAGGTTCCTGAAGAGCGCCTCCAGCGAAGGTTCTTTGACGGCAACGGCCACGTTCATATGAATACGTTCGAAGAGTTTTTCCAGTTCATGGAGCTCTCTTATCGCCGTGTTAAACTCGATCACTCGGCCTCGGATTTTCCGAAGCAGGTCCTCGGTCAGCCCAATCCCCGAGTCCATTTCTGTATCAGTGGGCGTCGCCTGCTCAAACAGATCCGGCTCCTCGATCACGAAATTCTTCCCGGTCTTAAGGATGTTCGCATGATTTATCTCTTGGTAAGAGAGTGTTCTTAGATCCTTCCCCATTCCCCGCCCTTCCCCAAGTTGAATCATCATTTCATAACACTCAGAAAAGCACGTTTCGAGGCGGATGGCCTTGTCCATAAAGCCGATTAAGCTCGCATTCATATCGATCTCCAGTTGAACCTAGATATTGGACCCCTGATCATTTTCAGTCAATCACCCTTGCGGATGATTCTCGCGGTGATTTCTGGCCTATTTCTTTCACCCTGCGACTGTTCCGGAGGCGGCAGAAAAAACACCCTCGGAGGATTTGAATTGGGGCACGATGCCGTGTTATAAGAATAGGAAACTAGGAGGTTGGAATGGATATTGTTCTTCAAGTCGAAGGTCTGAAGAAATCCTACGGGACTTTAGAAGCGCTGAAAGGCATCGATTTCCAGGTCCACCAGGGCGAGATCTTCGCCCTGATCGGTCCTAACGGGGCCGGCAAAACAACAACTCTCAGGATCGTCTCCACTCTTCTCACCCCAACCGGGGGGAAAGTGACTTTTTTGGGGCACGATCTCAAAAAGCACCCCGAAAAATTCAGGGAAAAGATCAGTTATCTCCCAGAGGAAGCCGGGGCCTACCGGAACCTGAAAGGGACAAAGTACCTCAGGTTCATGGCCAACTTCTATGCGGGGACAACCGCCGAAACGGAGGAATTCCTAAAGAGGGCTGCGGGCATCGCTGATCTTGGGAGCCGCCTGAATGAAAAAGTGGGCACCTACAGCAAGGGGATGGTCAGGAAACTCCTGCTGGCCCGTGCCTTGATGACTAGACCAGCCATGGCCATCCTGGATGAGCCCACCTCTGGCCTGGATGTGATCAACTCTCTGGAGGTGCGGGAGATCATCAAGAAATTCGCCCAGGAGGGCATCTCCGTCCTCCTGTCATCGCACAACATGCTGGAAATCGAATTTCTTTCCGACCGCGTCGCCCTGATCGACAAAGGCGTCATCCTCGATTCCGGGACCTCCCGGGAGCTCAAGGAAAAATACCAAGCGGCGAATCTGGAAGTCGTTTTCAGGAGTGCCCTGCGATGAAAAAATTCACCAATCTTCTTTCCAAAGAGATAAAAGAACTGGTCACGCTCCAGCTGGTTATTTCTCTCCTGTTTACACTCGTCTTGTTCTATTTTTTGGGCGAGCTGGCCAAAAGCGAGATGAAAAAAGCGGCGGCCGTGCAAAAGATCACTGTTTTTGACCTGGATCAGTCCGAGATTTCAAAGGGGTTGCTGGCCAGCCTTCAGATGACGAATTTCCAAGTCGAAGCGATCAAAGAGCAAGATAAAGAAGCGGCTGTCCAGACCGCCGGAAAGGGAGATACCAACCTCCTCCTGGTGGTTCCAAAGGGTTTTGGAGAATCCGTCGCCAAGTTTGAGCCTGAGAAAATAGAGACCTACACCTTTCTGAGGAGTTTCTCTCTGGGCAGCATCAGGAAGTCAGAGATCCTCAAGGCGGTCATCACGGCCACCAACAATTATCTCTCCAGTGATTTTCTGAAGAAAAAAGTGCCCGACGTGAATCCTGAAAACATCAAGAATCCGATCAAGAGCAAGGACTTTGTGATCGTCAAAGGGAGGATGGCCGAAGGCTCTGCGGCGGCGATTTCCGGGTTTGTATACGGCCAGTCGATCTTTGTGCCGATTATTCTGATGATGATTATCATCTACTCGTCCCAGATGGTCATCTCGGCCATCGCCATGGAAAAGCAGAACAAAACCCTCGAGACGCTCCTCACGGTGCCCATCCACAGAACAACGATCGTAACGACGAAGATGGTCGCCGCGGGCCTGGTGGGATTGATTTCCGCGGCGATCTACATGTTTGGTTACAAATCTTTTATGGGCGGATTAATGGGCAATGTCAGGACAACCTCTGATATCAGCAAGGTTATCCAGAAACTGAGTCTCGCCCTTACTACGAACGGCTATATTATCCTCGGAATTTCACTTTTCTTTGCCATCCTCTGCGCGCTGGCGATGGCGACGATCCTCGGTGTCCTGGCCGAGGATTTCCGGAGCGCTCAATCTCTGGTCATGGTGATTGTTTTTCTCGTATTCATTCCTTATTTTCTCTCCTTTATCTCCGATATCAAAACCCTGTCCACGCCCGTCAAGATCCTCGTCTGGGCTATCCCCTTCTCCCATCCTTTTCTGGCCACCCAGAATATCCTCCTCGGAGATTATTCGGGGGTGCTGTACGGGATTCTTTACATGGCGCTATTATTCGCTATTTTGGTTGTTGCGGCCGCCAGGATCTTCTCCACGGACAGGGTTCTGACGATGAAACTCAGATGGAGAAAGAAAAAGACTGGTCTTATAAACCAGGCTCGCTAGAGGAGGTCGCTGAATATGAAACACGTCCGCTGGCTCATCGCAATCATTCTCGCCGTCTTGGTCATCTCCGGCCCGGCGCACGCCCAGAAACTCTCCTCTGATCCCCGGGTGGCCTCGGCGCTCGAGGTTCTCAAAGTTTGGCTGGACGCGCAGCGGGCGTACGACCAGATCCCGGGTGTCTCGGGAGCGGTTGTTTATGATCAGGAACTTGTCTGGAGCGGAGGCTTTGGTTCCGCCGACCCGGGGCGGCAAGCCGCCGCGACTCCGAGCACGATTTACAGCATTTGCTCGATCTCTAAACTCTTCACGAGCATCGCCGTCATGCAGCTGCGCGACGCGGGCAAACTACGATTGGACGATCCGGTCAGCAAGCACCTGCCCTGGTTTACGATCAAGCGGACCTCTCAGGATGCTCCGGAAATAACAATCGAGGGCCTTCTCACCCATGCCTCGGGACTGCCCCGCGAATCCGACTATCCGTATTGGACGGGGCCGGACTTCATATTCCCCACCCACGACCAGATTGTCGCCATGATCTCCAAACAGCAGACTCTCTATCCGGCCGAGACCTACTGGCAATATTCGAACCTCGGCCTGACTCTGGCGGGTGAGGTTGTCGCCGCGGTCTCGGGAATACCCTATGCTGAATATGTGCAGCGCAAGATCCTTGACCCGTTGGGGCTCACGAGCACGACGCCGGAAATCCCGGAGCGCCAGCGCGGAGCGCGGCTGGCCGCGGGATTCGGGGCCATCAACCGCGAAGGAAAGCGCATGGCCATGCCCTTTTTCCAGGCGCGCGGAATCGCCCCGGCGGCAGGTTTTGCTTCGACGGCGGAGGACCTGGCCCGCTTCGCTTCTTGGCAGTTCCGCCTTCTCCGCAAGGGGGGCACAGAGGTGCTCAAGGCCAATACGCTTCGCGAAATGCAGCGGGTCCACTGGCTTGATTCTAACTTTGAAAACAGCTGGGGTCTCGGGTTTGAGGTCTTGAGGGCCGAGGGCAAGACCTTCGTCGGCCACGGAGGCTCCTGCCCCGGCTACCGCACCGGAATTTTGCTCAAACCCGATGAATTCGTTTCCGCGGTTTTCATGTCGAACGCCCTGGGGGTGGAATCAGAGACTTTCGCTGGCCGGATGTACGATATCGTGGCGCCGGCGATCAAAGATGCGGTCAAGAATCCCAAGGCCTCTAAACCGATCGACCCGGAGTTGAAGAAATACCTGGGAAGGTATGACTCCTCGTTCGGGGGCGAGATCGCGATCGTCATTTGGGAAGGCGGTCTGGCATCGCTGTGGCTTCCGACAATGGACCCGGCGAAGCAGATGACCAAGCTTCAAAAGACAGGCCTCCACACCTTCCGGCGCATCAGGCAGGACGAGGCCCTGGGCGAGGAGGTCATTTTTGAAATGGGGCCGGACGGCCGCCCGACACGGCTCAAATGGCACAGCAACTATTATCCGCGGATCCGCTGACCGCGGGTCCTAAGGGGAGTCGCCTTCCCCAGAGGTTGCAACCTCCTTGGCGCCGGCTTTGACGAGCTTTTGCAGGCGGAGCCCGATCAATCTGACTCTCTTCAGCTTCGGGTTCAACCGCCTGTCTAAGAAAGGCATCAGCAGCTGCAAAGCGATCGTGCTGAGTTCGGAAGAGGAAAAGACGGCGTTTTTCAGGGTAAGAGACTTCGTTTTCGTCTCAAAATCGGCGAAACGGATCACCAGCACGGCCGTGCGAAACCCCTGAAACTCCTCACCCTCCAGCCGGGCGAAGACATGCTCGGCCATCTCTTTGAGTCTGGAGATGATGAAGCCAACCTCGAGCGTGTCATCGAGGAACGTCTCCTGCTCGCTGACAGATTTGACCTCCGTTGATTCCTCCACGGGAGAGTCGTCGAGTCCGCGGGCCATTTCGAGGAGGTCGCTTCCCCAACGGCCGAGGATTTCTTCGAGCTTATCGGCCGAGGCCGACTTGAGCTGACCGATCGTCCGGAATCCGACGGCGTTGAGCCTCGCTTCCGTCTTGGGACCGATGCCCGGAAGTTTCCGGATGGACAGCGGCTCCAGGAATTTTTCCGCGTCTTCCTCTCTTATAACTGTCAAGCCGTCCGGTTTGTTTTGGTCCGAGGCTATTTTGGCGATGAGCTTGTTGGGGCCGACGCCGATCGAGGCGGTCAGCCGCTCTTTTTGCCAGATTTCTTGCTTGATATCCCGGCTGATTTCGGCTGCTCTTTCGTAGGAACTGGCGACACTCATCTCCAGATACATCTCGTCGATGCCGGCCCGCTCGATCTCGGAGAGGTGATTCCTGGCGATCGAGTAGATATCGCCGGAAATTTCAACATATCTTTCAAAGCGGGGAGCGAGGAATACGACCGCCGGTCTGCCTTGCCGGCGCGCCTGCTCGGACAGATGCCAGGCTTGAGAGATGGGGAGAGCGGATCTGAGTCCGTACGCCCGGGCTGCATAATTCGCCGTAGCAACAACACCTCTTCCCCTTCCGTTGCGCGGATCCGCCCCCACGGCGACGGGCAGCCCCTGCAAGTTTGGATTGTCCTTCTCCTCCACCGCGGCAAAAAAAGCATCCATATCCAGGTGGGCGATGATTCTCATGCTAGGAATCATGATTCGCCGTCGGCGAGTTGCGGTTGAGCCATCAGTCGCTTCTTCAGCCCGAAATCCCACCGCCAGATTTGGTAGATCGCCGGGTAGACGAGCAATTCAAGTATGAAGGAAGTGAAAATGCCCCCGACCAGAGGCGCCGCGATCCTTTTCATGACGTCCGAGCCGGTCCCGGTGGCCCACAAGACCGGAATCAACCCGATCGCGAGGGTGGCCATGGTCATGAACTTCGGTCGCAGACGATTGACCGCCCCGTCGAGAATGGCACCTCTCAATTCGGGGAGATTTCGAAGACGCCCATCCTTTTTCGCCTGCTCAAAGGCGAGGTCGAGATAAAGGAGCATGAAAACTCCCGTTTCAGCGTCAATCCCAAGCAACGCCAGTAGTCCGATCCAAACCCCCACGCTCATATTGTAGCCTAGCAAATAGAGAAACCAGATGGCACCGATGGCCGAAAAGGGAACCGCCAGAAGGATGATGAAGGTTTTGGTGACGGATCGCGTGTTCAGGTAGAGAAGCAGCAGAATGAGAAAGAGGGTCAGCGGCACGGCCACTCTCAACCTGTCTTTCGCCCTCTGCATGGCCTCGTATTGGCCGCTCCACAGAACCGCATAGCCCGTTGGAAGACTCAATTTCTCCCGGATGACCCGGTTCGCGTCGGCGATGTAGCTCGTCGCGTCCCGACCGGCCAAGTCCACATAGACGTATCCGGTGAGCAGGCCGTCCTCATCACGAATCATGGAGGGTCCGGACGCTTCCTTGACGGTTGCGAGTTGCGAGAGCGGGATCTGCTTCTGCCCTTCCGCGGCTGGAACGAGGATTCTGTCCAGGGCTCCAAAGCCCGCCCTGAAATCGCGAAGATAGCGGACATTTACAGGGTATCGCTCTCTCCCCTCGACCGTCGCAGTAACGTTTTCCCCTCCGACGGCATTGGCCACAACCTCCTGGGCCTCTTCGACGCTCAATCCGTAACGGGCCAGCTCCTCGCGGTTCCATTCGATATCCAAGAAGTAGCCGCCTCCTGTCCGTTCGGCGAAAACGCTCCGCGTCCCATCGATGGAGGAAAGGAGGGACTCGACACGGATGCCGATCTCCTCGATGACTTTGAGGTCGGCGCCGGAGATCTTGAGCCCCACCGGAGTCCGGATTCCTGTCGTCAGCATATCGATTCGGCCTTTGATCGGCATCGTCCAGGCGTTCGCGACGCCCGGCACGTTGAGCGCGTCGTCCATCTGGCTGATGAGAGTCTCACGGGAAATGTGATCCGGCGTAAAGCGGCGGAAAAAAGGCTTGATCCATCCGGGAGCCCATGAGGAATACCAGGTCTTGACCCGGCGCCATTCCGTTTTTGGCCGGAGAACAATTATTGTCTCGAGCATCGAGAGCGGGGCCGGGTCGGTCGATGTCTCCGCCCGTCCGGCTTTGCCGAGCACGTGGTCCACTTCCGGAAAGCGCTTGATGATCCTGTCCGTGACCTGAACGAGCTTGCGAGCTTCGGTGATGGACAGGCCGGGCAAAGTCGTGGGCATGTACATGAGCGAGCCCTCGTCGAGGGGCGGCATGAACTCCGAACCGAGTTTCAGATAGGCAGGAATCGTCCCAATGACCATGGCCAGGGCGGCCGTGATGACCACCCACTTCCGCCGCAGAGACCACCTCGCCACCGGCGCATAGATACGGATCAAGATGCGGCTGATGGGGTGCCGCTCTTCGGCGTGAACTTTTCCCGAAAAAACGGCGTTCGTTGTCCTGCAGAGCCAGCCAGGACGGAACCTGAAATTCCTGAAGTGGGTAAGGCTAATGCGCAGCGCGGGGTCAAGGGTGATGGCCAGAATGGCAGCGACGATCATGGCAAGGGTTTTGGTGTAGGCAAGGGGTCTGAAGAGGCGGCCCTCCTCCGCTTGGAGGGTGAGAACGGGAAGGAATGAGACCCCGATCACCAGGAGGGCAAAGAAGCTCGGCCCGGCGACCTGCTTGACGGCCCTGATGATCACAGTACGCTCGTCCTCCCTGCGGTCCGACTTCTCCCACTCCTCGAGTTTCTTATGGGTCTGTTCAACTACGACGATCGCCGCGTCGACGAGCGCGCCGACGGCGATGGCGATGCCGCCGAGCGACATGATATTCGCACTGATCCCCAGCATTCTGAAGGGAATGAAAGAGATCAGGATTGCGATGGGAATGGTGATCACCGGGATTATTGCGCTCGGGAAGTGCCAAAGAAAGAGGAAGATGATGAAAACAACGGTCAGGATGACTTCGATGAGCGTCGATCGCAACGTGTCAATGGAGCGGCGGATGAGCTCGGAGCGGTCATAGACCGGAACGATCCTTACTCCAGCCGGCAGCCCGGGCTCGATCTCCCTTATTTTTGCCTTGACGCGATCGATGACTTCGAGGGCATTCTGTCCCTGGCGCATGACCACTATCCCGGAGACAACCTCACCCTTTCCGTCCAGGTCGGCCACTCCTCTTCGGATGTCAGGGCCCGTGACCACCTGACCGACGTCCTTGACCCGGATCGGTGTCCCGCTTTCGCTCGCGGTCAGGACGATGTTTTCAAAATCCTGAATCGATCGCGCATACCCATGGCCGCGAACCATGTATTCAGTCCCGCCGAACTCGATCAACCGCCCGCCGACTTCGGTGTTGCTCCCTTGCACGGCCTCGACGACGCGCCTGATCGAGATCCCATAGGCCTGGAGCCTGTTGGGGTCGAGGTTCACCTGGTACTGCTTCTGGAATCCCCCGACAGGAGCGACCTCGGCGACGCCCGGAATTGATTTCAGGTAATAGCGCAACGACCAGTCCTGGTAGGTGCGCATCTCGGCCAAGCTGTGCGTCCCGGATGTATCGACAAGCGCATACTGGAAGATCCAACCCAAGCCGGTTGCATCCGGCCCCAGCTCGGTCTTGACCCCCTCCGGAAGGCGAGACAGAACCCCGGAAAGGTATTCGAGCGTCCTCGAACGGGCCCAGTAGATATCCGTGCCGTCTTCGAAGATGACATAGACATAGGAGTAACCGAAGTCCGAGAAACCTCTGACGCTCCTGACCGCCGGAGCGCCCAGCATGGCCGTCACAATCGGGTAGGTGACCTGGTCTTCCATGACGTCGGGGCTTCGGTCCCATCTGGAGTAGATGATCACTTGAGTGTCACTGAGGTCAGGGATAGCGTCCAAGGACACTCTGGTCATCGACCACCAGCCTGCGACGGCAGCGAATGCGATGAGAGCGAAGATGATGAGCCTGTTCTTGACCGAGGAGTCGATGATCCAGTTGATCATGGCCGGCACCCGGAGGGGGGTGGATGTTTCTGACTGCCTTGTTTCTCAGCCGTTTTTTCTAAGAACTGCCCGGGATTTTGATCAAACTTCGCCTTGCACTCTTTGGAGCAGAAATAATACGTTTTCCCTCTAAAAAGGCTGGTCAGCCCGGTGGCAGCTGCTCTGGCCTCGTCCACGATCATGCCACAAACGGGATCCGGACTCGAAGCCCCGTAGATCCCTTGGGCCGCGGCTTGGAGACGGCTCTCCGAGTCGATAAAAAAGTTCCCGGAAAGGACGATCCGTTCCCCGGACTCGAGACCTTTGGTGATTTCAACCCGGTCTCCCAGCCGCCATCCCGTTTCAACCGTCCTCGGCTCAAAAATACCGTTGCCCCGGTCGACAAAGACGATCGTCCTGAGCCCCGAGAAAAGGATCGCATCCGCGGGCACGGCGATCGAGGAAGGAAGTTTGACAGGAAGCTCGACGTCCACAAACATGTCCGGCCGGAGGATAAACCCGGGGTTGTCGGCCTCGAGACGGACCTTGAGCGTTCTCGTCGCCGCGTCAAAGACGGGCAGGACATTGCTCACCGTCGCTTCGAGTGTTTTTTTCTGATAGGGAAGAAAGACTCTGGCCTTGGTTCCGGGCCTGAAATGCTGAACCTCGCTTTCAAACACGTCAGCGAGAATCCAGACACTGCTCAAATCCGCGATCCTGTACAATTCGGTCCCCTTCAGGAACCGCAGGCCGGCGGACACGTTCCGGACGAGGATGATCCCGTCTGCGGGCGATGTGATATCGACATTTTGGATCCATTCGCGGTTTTTGATGATTCTCTCGATCTGCTGATCGTCCATGCCGAAGTTTTTGAGCGAATCCTTATTCTGCTCGAGATTGAGATTGACCTGGTTCCGTTGCGCTTCCAGGGGCGGGTTTTGCTTTTCCGGCGACTGGACTCGGTCCAGGGCCGTCAAGGAAAAGAGCAAGGACTGAACGGCCGACAGGAAGACAGGGCTGTAGAAACTGGCTAGGACCTCGTCCTTCCGGACATGGCTTCCGGTCGAATTCGGCTTGGTTTTCGTAACCCAGCCATCCACGGCGGCATTGATAACGTATGTCCTGGTCTCATCCGCAGCGACCCTGCCCAAAAGTCGGAAGGTCTGGGTTACGGACTCATCCGTGACGGGCCCCGACTTCATCCCGATCATCTGCTGTCGCTCGGGACTGATCTGAACGGTGCCCGGCGGCATGGAAGAAAGATCGGCTTCCGAGCCTGCGGCGACGCTTTTGCTCTTCTCAGTGGGTAGAGTTTCGTTGATCTTGACTGCGTCCCGTTTCTCGGACCGCCGAAGAAGGCCGCCCGCGACAAATGCCCCGATCATCAGCAAAACGGTAAGAAAAATAAGCCTTGCCTTTTTCATGTCTCACCCGATCTGAAAAGCTTCCATGAATAATTATGCCAGTTTGAGGAAAAAAAGGGAATGCCACGTCCGGGCGGAGCCGAATCACGCTCCTTCGCCGGGGGGTGGTCAGAGGACATCGATATTAAATTTCGCAGTCAGATTTTTGTCTCCGACGGCGATCTTCATGACGATGATCCAAGGGCCTTCCATGATCAGGTTCATCTTGAGACAGTACTTTTCTTTTTTCGGCTTGGCCTGCTTTTTATAGTTCATCGGGGCCATCCTGGGCATGGGCGGCATATAGTAATTGACCAGGACTTTGGCGTCGCTGACGGAACTTCCCGAGGCGTCCATGATCAGGATTTCCAGGTTGTTATCACCCTTGACCGGAGGATTCCGGTCGATTTTCATCACGATCTCATAATCGCCAAACTTCTTTGCGACTTCGAGGTCTCTCGCCAGGGCCGCGAGCAGAAGAAATGGCCAGGCCAGCGCAATGGACAAGATCCTTATCCACGCCTTAGTCCGCAGGCCATCCGCGGGCCATCTCGACGAACCGTTCCGCTGGGGAATCATTGTAAAACTTAAAACCGCATAATATAATATAGCAGAAGCGGAGCTTATAGACCATGGCCGCACGCTCAGTTGATGAAAACAGATGAAAAATAGAAGCGCGTTTCTCATTCTTGCCCTGCTGATGCCCTTGCTCGCGCCAGGCCAGACGGCCCAGGACGACATCAAGAAAAATCCGTCCTGTGCACTCTGCGGCATGGACCGGGCCCGTTTCGGCCACAGCCGCATGCTGATCGAATTCCAGGACGGGACCGTGGAGGCGACCTGCAGTTTGTTTTGCGCAGCTATGATCTTAGTGAAGCATTGGGACAAAACGCCCAAAACGATTCGGGTCGGAGATTATCAAAGCAGAGAATTGATCGAGGCTGAAAAAGCCTTCTGGATCATCGGCGGAAGCAAGCCGGGAGTGATGACGAGCCGGGCCAAATGGGCTTTCGCAAAAAAAGAAGAGGCCGAAAAATTCCGGGCGGAAAATGGAGGCGAGCTTGCCTCCTTTGACGGAGCGATGAAAGCAACGTTCGAAGATTTGTACTTGGACATAAAGGCCAGGCACGAACGGAAAAAACGCTGATGCCGAAGAGCCGGGATTCGAGGCCTGCGGTCATGGCCCTTTTTTTGATCCTCGCCACTTTGTCCTTTTCTGAAAAGAAAACCCCACCGAAGCCGTCGGCCGCTGACAAATGCCCCGTCTGCGGGATGTTCATCTCTAAGTACCAGGATTTTCTCGCCGAAGTTATCTACAAGGACGGAACCGCGGTCTTTTTCGACGGGGCAAAAGACATGTTCAAGTATTGCCTCAGCCCTGAGAAATATCATCCCTCAAGGAAAAAGTCCGATATCGATTCCATCTACGTCACGGATTACTATAGCCTGGATCTGGTCGACGCTTATCAGGCCTATTTTGTGCTCGGGAGTGACATCTATGGCCCCATGGGCCGGGAACTGATCCCCCTGAGCAAGCAGGCCGAAGCAAATGAATTCATGAAAGACCACAAGGGGACGTCCCTCTTAACATTCGGGCAAATCACACTCGACACATTGGAGCGACTCGACTGAGCAATGAGACGGTCTAGTCTTTTTCTGCTTTGCACGATCGGGTTGATCGCGCTTCTCGGCCTGGTGCTGGCAAATGCTTCCCGTCGGGGAAAGACGGCCGAGGCCTCTCTCCGAGAAAAGTGCCTTCTCGTGAGGCGACTGGGGCTCACCGATCTTTGTCTCTTCACCGAGGCCAGCTATACGCGTCATCCAACCCAAGCCGCCGTGTTCACGCCGTTTCAAGATCATCCCTTGTCCCTGGAGCACTTTCCATCGGGTTCTCTTCTCCGACCCCCTCAAATACGGAAGCAGGCGCATGGCCAACTGGATTGAACGCCAAAAGAATATCCTGGACTTCACCCTGTTCTCGCTCCTCAGGAGGAAGTGGAAAAATCTGGCGCTCCTCTTCGTCTATGTTCTGATTGTTTTTCTCCTCGCCTCCGTCATGTTCTTCACCTACTCGATCAAGAGAGAAGCATCCATCCTCCTGAAGGATGCTCCGGAGATGATCGTCCAGAGAATCGCCGCGGGCCGACACGAGCCTATTCCGCTGGGCTATGTAGGCCGAATTCAAGATATCCGGGGAATCCAGTCCATCCGGGGCAGGCTCTGGGGCTATTATTACGACCCGATCTCGGGGGCCAACTACACATTGATCGTGCCCGAGGAATTTTCGCACTCGAGCGGATCTATCGAGATCGGCGAGGGAGTATCGAGGATTCGCCTGGCCTCCCCGGGGGACTCGCTGGAATTCAAAACCTTCACGGGCGAGATCGTCGAACTGGAAGTCAAAAAGGTATTTTCTTCGGAATCATCACTTGTTTCCTCGGACCTCGTCCTCATTTCTGCCTCTGATTTCCGCAGGCTTTTCGGCGGATCTGAGGACCAGGCGACGGACCTCATCATCCGGGCCAAGAACCAGAAAGAACTCTCGACCATCGCCCGCAAGATCGCCGAACGGCTGCCGGATACAAGAATCATCCTCAGGGAAGAGATCCTGAGGACTTACGATGCGGTCTTCAATTGGCGAGGTGGAGTTCTGATCCTCATCCTCATGGGCGCCGCCCTGGCCTTCATCATCCTGGCCTGGGATAAGGGTTCGGGAATGAGCCAGGAAGAGAGGCGCGAGATCGGCATTCTCAAGGCCATCGGATGGGAAACCTCGGATGTCATCTTCATGAAGTTCTGGGAGGGGATTGCGATCTCCTTCACGTCTTTCCTGACCGGGATTATTCTTGCCTACCTTCATGTGTATTTGGGTTCGGCCACGCTTTTCGAACCGGTTTTGAAAGGATGGGCCGTCGTCTATCCCCGTTTCACACTGATCCCTTTCATCGACGCCTCCCAGATCGCGGCGCTGTTCTTTCTGACTGTTGTTCCGTACTCCGTGGCAACGATCATTCCTTCCTGGAAAGCGGCCGTGACTGATCCGGACTCGGTGATGAGATGAACCAGCAAAAGACGATCGAGCTTCAAGACGTCAGAAAAGTCTATAACCAGGGCAAGCCGAACGAGCTTGAAGCCGTCCGAGGGATCAGCCTGCGAGTCGAATCAAACCTGGTAACGGTGATCAAAGGGCCGAGCGGTTCCGGGAAGACGACTCTTCTCAGCCTGATCGGGTGCATGACCAGGCCGACCTCGGGAAGGATTCACGTCCTGGGCCGGGAGATGACCAGCCTCCCCGAGAGATTCCTCACGGACGTCCGGCGAAGGACGTTCGGCTTTGTCTTTCAGCATTTCAACCTCATCAAGGGCCTTCCCGCCCTAGAAAATGTCATGTTGCCGGCTTATCCTTCGGGGGAGAAACGATCCTCGCTCCAAAAGAGGGCTTTCGAACTCTTCGATCTTTTCGAGATCAGGCCCAGGGCGAACTCGAACGTGGAATGCCTCTCCGGTGGCGAAGCCCAGCGGGTCGCTATGGCCAGAGCCCTGATCAACCGCCCCGCCGTCGTGATTGCCGACGAGCCCACCGCCCATCTCGACACGAAGCTCTCGCAAGAATTCATGTCGATCGTCAGCCGGCTCAAGTCCGACCGGAGGACGGTGCTTATCGCCAGCCACGATCCCCTCGTTTTTGAAGCGCCGGTCGTCGATCGGGTCTTCCATCTTCACGACGGGAGGATCGATGAGGACGGCACATGATTTTTCACCCTCTCATTCTCGCCCTCCTGGCCTCTTCCCTGCTCATTACCTTCATGGCCCTCTACGCCGCGTCATTCGGATTTCAGATCCTGAGACGCTGGGATCTTCATGAGCGGGAGCGAATTGCAGCTGAATCTCGAACGAAAGACGTATCTTGTTTCCACTCTCCTCGCGTATCTTTTCGGAACCCAGCTCTTATCGCTCTTTCTCTTCATCTTCACGGCCGATCGCCTTCACACATTTCTCGTCGGGGCCATGTGCGCGGCTGGAACCCTGAACGCGAATGCCTACGGGTATCCCGTGCTCATCTTCAAAGTCGCGAACTTTTTCCTGGCCGGGTTATGGCTCATCCTCAATTATGTCGACAACCGGGCGTATGATTACCCGCTGATCAAAACGAAATACAGATTGCTTGTGGTCATCGCCCCCCTGATCCTGACGGAGGCGTTTCTGCAGGCCGGTTTTTTTCTCCGCCTCAACCCGGCGATCATCACATCCTGCTGCGGGAGCCTCTTTAGCGCAGGAGGAGGCACCCTGTTCTCCGGTTTGGCGGCCCTCCCCGGCCTGCCTATGAAGATCGCCTACTACCTCATCGTTTTTTTGGCTTTGATATTCGGCGTGTCTTTCTATCGCACCGGTCGGCATGCCATCATCTTCGCCAGTCTGAGCGGCGGGGTATTTCTTGTCTCCATCCTATCTCTCATTTCCTTTATCTCGCTCTATTTTTATGAGCTCCCAACCCATCATTGCCCGTTTTGCATCCTGCAGAGGGAGTATGGATATATCGGATATCCGCTCTATATTGCTCTTCTCGGAGGGGGGATATCAGGGGTCAGCGTGGGCTTGCTCCGGCCGTTCAGAAAGGTGAAAAGCCTGGCCGCGGTCGTCCCCGCGGTGCAGAAACGGCTCGCCCTTATCTCCGTCCTTCTGATGCTGGCCTTCGGTTTGATAATCACGTCCAAAATGATATTTTCGGGCCTTAAGTTGGCTGCACGCTATTGATCATTCTCTTTGCACAGGACTGCGTCCTACCCAAGAGGACAGATGGCGGCCGGTCCAGGGAGGCCGCCAACTCTTCCAAGCCTCAGCGCCTGGAGAGCACTCATCATCCATCCTTCCCTAGTTGGCACGTTTCTTGATTATCAGTTAATCGTCTGAACGGAAGCCTGTAAATCTTTATCAATTTCTTAACGAGCCATAAAAGGAGGAATTATGAAAAGACGCGATCTCTTAAAGGCCGGGGCGATTGCCGGAGGAAGCCTGCTTCTTCCCATGAAGCTGGCTTTTGCTAAGGCCGCAAGTCGTGCCTGGGGTCAGGTGCACTCATTGGCGTTTACCGGGAGCCCGGCGCTCGGGAAATTTATCGACCCGATAAACGGCCTGGGCAACACCGGAATTCCGGTCGCTTTGCCCACCGCGGATCCTAACCCCATTCCGAATTTGGCCTATGACTATTACCAAATGCAAGTCGGTGAGTATACTCAACAATTGCACTCCGCTCTCCCGGCGACCAAACTCTGGGGCTATGCCGATGCCGCGCATGGCGGCCTCCACCGCTATCTGGGCGGGGTGATCGTGGCCCAAAAGGGCCGGCCTGTTAAAATGACCCTTACGAACAACCTCCCTCTGACTCACTTTCTGCCCCTCGACACATCGATCTTGGGAGCAGATCTTGGGGCAAACCGCACCTGCGTCCACCTGCACGGGGGGGAAGTTCCCTGGACCTCGGATGGAGGCCCCTGGGCCTGGTTTTCATCTGATAACAGGACGGGCACGTCCTTCCTGAACCCCGGTCCCGGGCCGAACCAGGCTGACTACTTTTATCCCAACAACCAGAGCGCCAGGCTTGTGTGGTACCACGACCATGCGGTCGGTGTCACCCGGCTGAATGCCTATGCCGGGATCGCATCCGCTTATATAATCAGGGATAATTTTGAAAATCGGTTGATCGGGCGTGGAATCATACCGGCCGCCGAAGTCCCATTGATCATCCAGGACAAAAGCTTTTTCGACACCGGTGATCTGTATTATCCTGACGTTTATGATGGTGAGTTGGGACCGGGAGCCCCGCTTCCTGTTCCATCCTGTGTGCCCGAGTTCTTTGCCGACACCATGCTTGTCAACTCCGCCGTCTTCCCGTTTCTGGAGGTTGAACAGAGGCGCTACCGCTTCAGGATACTGAACGGCTGCCAGTCCCGCTTTCTCAATCTGCAGCTATACATGGCCGACGGGAGCGGCACCGAAGCCGACCTCGACGAGCCAGGCCCTGCCTTTATCCAATTTGGAACTGAAGGAGGATTCCTATCAACCCCTGTCGTTCTTAACAACCCGCCCAAACAGATCGGTTTTGACCCCGCAACCGGCAACGCTAACTCCTACACTCTTCTCCTAGCGCCCGCCGAGCGCGCGGATCTGATCATCGATTTCTCCGAGGTTCCCACAGGCACGAAACTCATTCTTTATAACGACGCGACTGCGCCATTTCCGGCAGGAGATCCCGCTAACGATCATCAGACTCCCGGCGCCGCGGGCCCCAACACGCGAACGATCATGCAGTTTAGAGTTGTTCCGCAGACCGGCTCCGCGGATCCGTTCGACTTTGCGAAAACGCTACAGGCCTTGAAGAAGGCCTTGGCTCCTTTATACTTTGAGCGGCTCAAGCTGGGTCCCCCGGCGTTCGTCAGAGACCTTACTCTGAACGAGGATTTCGATGAGTTTGGCCGCCTTCGTCAACTCCTCGGAACGAATGTCGCGACCGGCCCCGGAGCCTTCGGAAGGGCTTATGCGGATCTGGCAACGGAAGTCGTTCATAAGGGGAGCACCGAGACCTGGCGTATCTTCAATCTTTCCGGAGACACTCATCCCATCCACTTCCACCTGGTCAATGTATTGGTCAAGCACCGGCGGCCCTTTGACGCCGCAAATTTTAACGGGAAGCCTGTCTTTACGGGGCCGGCTAAACTGGCCGACCCGAATGAACGAGGCTGGAAGGAAACGGTGAGGATGAACCCCGGGGAAATGACCACGGTGAAAATGAAGTTCAACCTGGCGAAAGTGCCTTTCCCCGTCCCGAAGAGCCCCAGAACCGGTGGGCATGAGTTCGTCTGGCACTGTCACATCCTGGAGCACGAAGAACACGATATGATGAGGCCACTGGTCGTCTTATAACAAACTCCGCTTATCGGGGAATGATGATGGCCCGGGGGGATGCCCCAGAGGATGAGGCATTCCCCCTTTCTTTGGTTCATAAGATAATCTAAGAGGTCGAGGCCACTGTCTTTTCGCAGCACTGGCGTCCTGCCCAACAAGACAGATCGTGGCCTGTCCCGGGAGACTCCCGCTTCGCCCAAGCCTCGTCGCCTGTTGAGCAATAATACTCCATCCTTCCTAAGTTAGCACGTTTCTTGGTTTAAGAATTTTTCAATGTTAAGTATTATTATATAGATTTTTTTATTCATTATTCGGCAAAACATCCGACTAAATTATCAATTAATATACTGATATAAATGCTCTTTAGAAGATCTTTTTCTTTCACCTTTAGCACAATTTATTCGATTGCCAAAGAGACAAAATACAATACTTTTTTTTTCCTTAAAGTATGTAATATATCACTGATTAATCATCTGAACGGAAGCCTGTAAATTGATATCAATTTTATAATGTTCCACAGAAGGAGGAAATATGAAAAGACGAGATTTGTTAAGAGCGGGGGCGATTGCCGGAGGGAGCCTGCTTCTTCCCATGAAATTCGCCTTCGGCAAGGCCGCCGCGAGCCGTGGCATGGGCCAGGTGAGCTCCCTGGCATTTTTAGGGAGCCCGGCACTCGCGAAATTTGTTGATCCACTGAATGGCCTGGGGAACAGCGGGATTCCGGTTGCGCTGCCGACAGCGGATCCCAATCCTATTCCCCATCTGGCCTATGATTATTACCAACTTGAAGTCGCCCAGTATGCTCAAAAATTGCACTCAGCTCTCCCTGATACCAAACTCTGGGGTTATGCCGATGCCGCACACGGCGGGCTCCACCGCTATCTCGGCGGAGTAATCGTGGCAAAGGAGGGCAGACCAGTCAAAATAACGTTGACGAACAACCTCCCTGTGACTCATATTCTGCCCCTCGACACGACGATTCTGGGAGCCAACCTCGGGGCAAACCGCACCTGCATCCACCTGCACGGGGGACTTGTGCCCTGGACCTCAGATGGGGGACCCTGGGCCTGGTTTTCATCGGACAACCGGCAAGGCGTGTCCTTCCTGAATCCTGGTCCCGGGCCAAACCAGGCAGACTATTTCTACCCCAATGATCAGAGCGCCAGGTTGGTTTGGTACCATGACCACGCGGTCGGTGTCACCCGGCTGAATGCCTATGCCGGAGTCGCTTCCGCCTACATCATCAGGGATAATTTTGAACAGCGTTTGATCAACCGGGGAATCATCCCGTCGGCCGAAGTCCCCCTCATCATTCAGGACAAGAGCTTCATGTCGAGCGGCGATCTGTTCTATCCTGATACCTATGACGCTGAAGTAGGGCCAAATCCTCAGTTTCCGATTCTGCCCACTCCCTCTTGCGTGCCCGAGTTTTTTGCCGACACGATGTTGGTCAACGCCGGTGTCTATCCGTTTCTCGAGGTCGAGAAGAGGCGCTACCGGTTCAGGATTCTGAACGGCTGCAATTCCCGTTTTCTTAATCTGCAGCTTTATATGGCAGATTCAGGCGGCACCGAAGCAGACCTCACGAAGCCCGGACCCGCCTTCATCCAGTTCGGGACGGAAGGAGGATTCCTGCCCGCGCCTGTCGTTCTCAACAACCCGCCCAAACAGCTCGGCTTTGATCCCAATACGGGGAACGCCAACTCCTATACCCTTCTTTTGGCGCCTGCGGAGCGCGCAGATCTGATCATCGATTTCTCGGATGTTCCGGTAGGCACGAAACTGATTCTTTACAACGACGCTACTTCGCCATTCCCGGCAGGAGACCCGGTAATCCCCAATCCCGGAGTGGGCCCGGACACTGCAAACATCATGCAGTTCAGAGTTGTTCCGCGGACCGGCTCGGCCGATCCTTTCAACTTCGCGAGAACTCTGCTCGCCCTGAAGCTCGCCCTGTTGCCTTTGTTATTCGAGCGGTTCGCGCTCGGCCCCGCGGACTTTGTGAGAGACCTCACCCTGAACGAGGATTTCGACGAATTTGGCCGCCTTATTCAACTTCTCGGAACGAATGTCCCGGTCAACCCAGGACTTTTCGGAAGGGCCTATGCGGATCCAGCCACAGAGGTGGTCAAAAGAAAGGACACCGAGGTTTGGCGGATCTTTAACCTCACGGGTGACACGCATCCCATCCACTTCCATCTGGTCAATGTCCTGGTCCAGTCCCGACAGCCGTTTGATGCCCTAAATTACAACGGGACTCCAAACTTTACTGGGCCCGCCAGGCAGCCCGACGCGAATGAGCGGGGCTGGAAGGAAACCGTGAGGATGAACCCCGGTGAAATGATCAGGGTGAAGATGAAGTTCGACCTGGCGAAAGTGCCTTTCCCCGTCCCGACGAGCCCCAGGACGGGTGGACATGAGTTCGTTTGGCACTGCCATATTCTGGAGCATGAAGAACACGATATGATGAGGCCACTGGTCGTCTTATAACAAACTCCGCTTATCGGGGAATGATGATGGCTCGGGGGAATACCTCAGACGATGAGGTATTCCCCCTTCTTTTTTATGAGATTATCCAGCGGTCGGTGATCCCGCTGCCATCTTCCCTCTCTCCGATTAGAGATTCTATAGGCTACTAGGCATTGGAAAGCCCCGGCGCCTCCCAATTCAGGATGACCGCCATAGCTTCTTCCGGAGTCCGGGCGGCCCGAAGAGCCTGGAGAAGATGGCGGTTCTGGGCCGCCCGGCTGGCGAGGCCCAGGAGCTGCACCTGTGTATCCGGAGATTCGGCGGGAGAAAAAATCAGGAACACGGTCTCGATCGGTCTCGCCGTGGAGACATCCGAGACGCCCTGCCTCGTCAGACCGAGAACGATCACCGGCTCCTTGAGGCCTTCGACACGCACATGGGGAAAGGCCACGCCTTCATTGAAAAAGGTTGAGCCCTGCTCTTCCCGTTTCATGATATCCCCGAATAGAGACTCCGGGTCGACGACCCCGCATTCTCTGCCGACGCTGGCCGCCAGCGTCCGTAGAACAGCTTCTTTCCGGACCGGGACATCCCAGATGATGATGCGTCGAGCAGAGAGCGATCGGCTCAAGGTCGGCTGAACCTGAGCAGCGGATCTGGCTTCCGGTATCAAACAGGCGGCTTCCGTTTCTTCCGGGATTTCCGCCAGGGATTTGATGAGGGCTGGTTCGTCCTTGCGAGTGTCAATGACGATGACCGTGACCCCTCTTGCACTTCTGATCAGGTTCTTGACGATATTATTGTTCTTGCCGAACCTCTTCCAGAAAGGCTTCGAGCTCGGGCTGCCGACCACGATATGCCCCACCCGATATTCCCTGGCGAACCTGAGGAGCGTATCGGGCACGTCTTCTCCTTTATAAGTAAAAACCATGGCGCCCAGTTGCTTGGCCAGGGTAAGGGTATCGGACAGGATCCGCTGTGTCCGGGCATCGATGACCGTGGCTTCCTCGGACTGTGTTTGAACATAAACGGCGTACCAGTTCCGATTCAGTTTTCCCGCCAGGCGTGAGGCAAAGCGAAGCATCTTTTCGCTGTTGGGGCCGTGGGAGCTCAGACAGACCATGACCTGGTCCGGCGCGGCGACGGCATCGTCTTCAGAAACGACACGCCTTCGGAGATCGATCTGCGAGGCCAATTCGCGAAGCGTGAGCTCCCGCAGCTTCTCTAAGTTAGAAGCCGTAAAGAAGTTGGCCAGAGCGGTCTCGATCCGTTCTCTCGGATAGATCTTGCCTTCCTCCAGGCGTTTTCGGAGATCCTCCGTGGTCAAATCCACGTCCACGATCTGGTCTGCTTCCGCCAGGACAGAATCAGGCAGGCGCTCGCGCACCTTCACCCCGACCGATCCTTCAACGGTGTTATAGAGGCTCTCCAGATGCTGGACGTTCATCGTCGTGATGACGTGGATTCCCGCGGCAAGAATGTCTTGGACGTCCTGGTATCTCTTCGGGTTCCGGCTGCCCGGGACATTCGTGTGAGCGAGCTCATCGATGAGAGCCACCTTCGGCCTGCGGTTGAGGACGGCATCCACGTCCATTTCTTCGACGGTGATGCCGCGATACTCCTGCCGCCGTCGGGGCACGACCTCCAAGCCCTCGGCCAGCGTGGTGATCTCGGCTCGGCCGTGTGTTTCCAGGAGACCGATGACTACATCGATGCCCTCATCCTTCAACCGGTGACCATCGAGAAGCATTTGATAGGTCTTGCCCACGCCCGCGCTGTACCCGAGGTAGACCTTTAGCCTTCCGCGCTGGGAGTGCCGGATCATCCGTAAGAACGCGTCGGCTCTATCTTCCGCCATCATTCGTCCGAGTCTATCATCTTGAGGCGCCGTCCAAGGCAAGGTTCAGCCTCAGAACATTGACCCTGGGTTCTCCGATCAGGCCGAGGAATCGCCCTTCCGCATGCATCTTGACTAACTTCTTGACTTCCACTTCGCTCATCCCACGGGCTCTGGCGACGCGGGGAGCTTGGAGGAGGGCGTTCCTGAGGCTTATGTGGGGGTCGAGGCCGCTCGCCGATGTCGTCACAGCATCCGCAGGTACCGCTTCCCTTGGAGCGAGGTTGTTTTCTTCTCTATAAGCGGACACACGCCGGCCGACACCATCGATCAGCTTTTTCGCCGTCGGGCCGAGATTGCTGCCGCCTGAGCTGGCCGCGTCGTAGCCGCTCCCGGCCGCAGAAGGCCGGGGGTGAAAATACTTGGCATCGGTAAACCCTTGCGATATCAGGGCTGAACCGATGATCCCACCGCTCTTCTCGATCAATGAACCGTTGGCCCTCGCAGGGAACAATCCCTGGGCCAGCACCCAAACGGTCAGAGGATAGATGCCGCAGAGAATAACGGCCAGGAAGATTGTGGCCAGCAAAGAGATGCGGATTTCTTTGAGGATATTTTTCACGTCCAACTTTCTTTCCTCAATTTAAACGAGGTGAAGAGCATTCACAATCAGATCCACCAGCTTGATCCCAGGAAAGGGAGCGATGATGCCACCCAGTCCGTAGATCAGGAGATTTCTCCTGAGCAGCGCATCCGGGCCCAACGGCCGAAATCGGACTCCGCGCAGAGCCAGGGGAATAAGGACGATGATGATGAGGGCGTTGAAGATGACCGCGCTCAAGATGGCGCTCAACGGCGACTTGAGGTTCATGATGTTGAGCGGGGCGATGACCGGAAACACGCTGACCAGCATGGCCGGGATGATGGCGAAGTACTTGGCTACGTCGTTGGCGATGCTGAACGTCGTCAAGGCTCCCCGGGTGATGAGCATCTGTTTTCCGATCTCCACAACTTCGATCAGCTTCGTCGGATTGGAATCGAGGTCGACCATGTTGCCCGCTTCCTTGGCGGCCTGTGTCCCCGTGTTCATGGCCACCCCCACGTCCGCCTTGGCCAGAGCAGGCGCGTCGTTTGTTCCGTCTCCCGTCATGGCGACCAGGTGTCCCGCCGCCTGTTCTTTTCGGATCAGCGTCAGCTTGTCTTCCGGCTTGGCTTCGGCAATGAAGTCGTCTACCCCCGCCTCTCTTGCGATTGCGGCGGCCGTGAGCCGGTTATCTCCGGTGATCATCACCGTCTTGATCCCCATCGCCCTGAACCTCTCGAAGCGGTCCTTGAGTCCTCCTTTGACAATGTCCTTGAGATGAACGGCGCCCAGGACCCTGGCCCCATCCGCGACCAGAAGAGGCGTCCCCCCGGAGAAAGAGATAAAGGTAACCGTATCCAGGACCTCGGCCGGACAAGCGCCGCCGGCGAAGGCTCTGATTGCATCCGCCGCGCCCTTTCGGATTTGCCGTCCGTCGATATCGACACCGCTCATCCTCGTCTGGGCCGAAAAAGGGATGAATTTTGCATGCGGCATTTCCGAGATCGAACGACCTCGGAGGCCGAACTTCTTGGCCAAAACGACAATGCTCCGTCCCTCCGGCGTCTCGTCCGCCAGCGAGGCCAGCTGGGCCGCATCGGCCAATTCCTCGACCGTGACTCCCGCGGCCGGCCGAAATTCGGACGCCTGCCGGTCGCCCAGCGTGATCGTTCCGGTCTTGTCCAGGAGCAAAACGTCTACGTCCCCGGCGGCCTCAACGGCCCGGCCGCTCATGGCCAGTACGTTTTTCTGGACCATGCGGTCGATTCCCGCGATCCCGATGGCGTTGAGCAAACCTCCGATCGTCGTGGGAATGAGACAGACGAGGAGGGCCACCAGAACAGTAACCGTAAGCACAACGCCGGAATAGAGACCGAAAGGTTTGAGCGTCATAATGACGACCAGAAAGATGATCGTCAAGGCTGAGAGGAGAATGGTCAGAGCGATCTCGTTCGGCGTTTTCTGACGTTCCGCCCCCTCGACCAGGCTGATCATTCGATCCAGAAAACTCTCGCCCGGGTCGGCCGTCACACGGACTTTGATCTCGTCGGAGAGAACACGCGTGCCTCCGGTCACCGCGCTCCGGTCTCCGCCCGCCTCCCGGATGACCGGGGCCGATTCCCCCGTGATGGCCGATTCATCCACCGTGGCCACGCCTTCGATGATCTCGCCGTCGGCCGGTATAATTTCGCCCGCGGTGACGATAAAGAGGTCGCCTTTCCGCATCCCTTCAGCGGGGATTTTTACGACCGTGCCATCGGACTCCAGACGTTTGGCTATGGTCTGGGTCCGTGTTTTTCTAAGCTCTCTGGCCTGAGCTTTGCCCCGCCCCTCGGCCATCGCCTCGGCAAAATTGGCAAAAAGAACGGTGAACCAGAGCCAGAGGGCTATTTGAAAAATAAAACCCGCCGGCTCCTCTCCCGACCTGAAAATGAGCCCGAGTGTGGTCAGGAGGGCGCCGACCTCCGTGACAAAGATGACCGGATTTTTCATAAGGGAGAGAGGGTTCAATTTTTTCAGGGAATCGACCGCCGCCTGGGAGATGATCCGGCGGTCAAAGAGGGAATAGGATCTCGCAACCACGGCTCATGACTCCTTCAATACAGCACCTTTGATCCAAGCATCAGAAAATGCTCCACGATCGGACCGAGTGCTAGAGCGGGCAGGAACGTGAGCGCTCCGACGATCAGGACAGTTGCCACCAAGATGAAGGTAAACGTCATCCCGCCGACGGGGAAGCTCGCGGCCGAGTCGGGGATCAATTTCTTCCTGGCCAAACTTCCTGCCAGAGCCAACACCGGGACCATCATGACGAAGCGCCCGAAGAGCATGGCCAGGGCCAAGGTGACATTGTACCAGGGGGTATTCCCGCTGAGCCCGGCAAACCCGCTCCCGTTGTTGCCCGTCCCTGACGAGAATGCATAGAGGATTTCGCTCAGGCCATGCGGCCCGGTGTTGTTGAGGCCGACCATTCCCCACCGGCTCACCACAGCCCAGGCCGAGAAACCGAGGATGCTGAAAATCAGGATGAGAACGGCGAGGACGCTCACTTTGACATCATAGGCTTCAATCTTCTTCCCCAGATACTCGGGTGTTCGCCCGATCATCAGCCCCGTTAAGAATACGGCTAGGACGACAAATATGAGCATTCCATAGAGACCCGCGCCGACACCTCCGAAGACGACTTCGCCCAATTGGATATTGAACAAGGGGACCAGCCCGCCCAGCGGCGTGAAAGAATCGTGCATCGAATTCACCGCCCCGCAGGAGGCGTCTGTGGTGACCGTGGCAAAGAGCGCGGAATTGAAAATACCGAAGCGGACTTCCTTCCCTTCCATATTTCCTCCGGCGGGATCGACACCAAGGGCGTGCAAGCGTGGATTGCCCGCGCTCTCTGCCCGCCAGCTCACCAGGACGGCCGTAAGAAAAAGTATGAGCATGGCTCCCCAGACGGCCCACCCGTGTCTCTGGTTCTTAACGGTCCGGCCGAGAAAATAGGTGAGGCCGCTCGGGATAAGGAAGATCGAGAGCATCTGGAAGAAGTTCGAAAGAGGCGTCGGGTTCTCGTAGGGATGGGCAGCATTGGCGTTGAAAAAACCACCGCCGTTCGTTCCCAGCATCTTGATCGCGACCTGGGAGGCCGTCGGGCCCTGGGCGATCGTTTGGGTTTCAACTCTTCCGTCCGCTGCCGGCTCAACAAGATTCGCTTTTTCATAAGGTTTGAAATTCTGGATCATGCCCTGGGAGACCAAAAAAACCGAGAACACGATGCAGAGGGGAAGAAGCAAATAGAGGTTTATCCGAACCATGTCGGCCCAGAAATTCCCGATGGTCTTTGCGGAATGCCGGGCTATGCCCCGCACCAGGGCGGCCGCGACGGCAATCCCGGTGGCGGCGGAGACAAAGTTATGAAAAACGAGTCCGACCATCTGCGAGAAATAGGACAGCGTGGACTCTCCACCATAATTCTGCCAATTCGTGTTGGTCGTAAAACTCACCGCCGTGTTGAAAGAGAGATCCGGGCTGACCGGCCCAAATCTCTGCGGGTTCAGCGGGAGAAGATGCTGAAGCCGGAGAATAAAATATGTGAACAAGAGCCCCACCAGGCTAAAGGCCAGCACCGAAAAAGTGTACTGCTTCCAATCCTGTTCCTTCTTTGGGTCCAAACCGAAAAGGCGATAGAGCAGCCGCTCCACGGGTTTGAGGGCAGGCTCCAAGTGAGTTTTTCCTTCTGGATCGAGCACGCGGACAAGGTAAAGGCCGACGGGTTTGGTGAGCGCCAAGAGCACGCAGATGTAAAGAATCAGTTGAAGCCAGCCATAAAGATCCATCAATCCACCTCTCCGCTAAAATTTCTCCGGCCGAAGGATCGTGAAGAAAAGATAAACAATCAAGATGAGTCCGATGAAGATGCCTACGATATTAGACATTTTCTAGAGCCTTTCACAGGCGCGGGCATAAAGATAGCAAAGCCCGAAAAAAACGATCGCGGCTAAAACGTAGATAAGGTCAATCAAAGATGATTCTCCTCTTCCGGAGCCCGGTCCGCCCTGCGAAGAGTAAAAGTGAACGCGGACCCCTTCCCCTCTTGGCTTTCAACGCCGACTGTTCCGCCATGCGCTTCCACGATCTCCTTGACGATGGCCAGTCCGAGTCCTGCCCCGGACTCTGCTCCCTGGTCGGGGACGCGGAAGAACTGCTCGAAGATCCTGGAAAGATACTTGGCGGGAATGCCTTTGCCCGTATCGAAAACAGAGAATTGGACCCAGCCTTTATCCGCCTTCGCGGAAAGTGTGATGCTCCCCCCGGGTGGAGTGTACTTGAGAGCGTTCAAAAGCAGATTGGCGAAGACGTGTTTGATCCGGGTCAAGTCGGCCTGGACTTCCGGCAAATCATCCGGCAGTTCAACGCTCAGGGTCACTCCTTGATCCTGGGCCATCCTTCTGTATGGCTCCAGGCCGTCCAAGACAATCGAGCGCGGCGGAAGCGGCCGGAGCTCCATCTGGACCCTCCCGGATTCGATGCGGCTGATATCTAAAAGGTTATTGAGGATCGTGTGTAGCCGGTCGCTGTCTTCTCTGGCCGCAACCAGAAGTTCAGCCTGTTTCTCGGTAAGAGGTCCGACCTTTTCTTCGAGAAGCAGATGGATGGCCATGCGGACGGACGTGAGTGGGGTTTTGAGCTGATGCGAGACGGCGGAGATGACGCCTCTCTTGATCTCATCCTGCTGCCGGAGCTGGGTGACATCGTGCACGACCAGCATGACCCCGGCCGGCTGTCGGTCATTGTCCAAGATGGGGGTCGCGTCCGGACGAAAGTACCGTTCTTCTCCATTTACAAAATGCTGGACAACTTTTTGACCGTCCCCTGGCTTGACCGTGCGGCCGTCCCAAAGAGCTGCGTTGTAAAGATTGATCATCCATCCGAGCGGCAGATCAAAAATGAGCGTGCCCGGCTTGAGACCAAAGATGTTTCTGGCAGTCTGGGTCGCGACCTCTACCCGTCCCCCTAGATCAATGATGGCGATGGCATCCGGAAGGATATCGAAGGCCTGTTGGGTGGCGCGCTGGATCCGGAGGATTTTCGCCTGATCGGAGCGCCGGAATTCCCGAAGGCTGGCCGCCATGGCATTGAACTCTTCGGAAAGATGTCCGATCTCGTCCCGGGAATCCCTCTGGACGACGAGGTCGAGGTTTCCTCGCTTGATCTCATCGGCCGAGCGGATGAGGTGGTGAATCGGACGAAGGATCCACCTCCCGGTAAAAAGGATGAACCCGATGGCCATGGCCGTACCCGCAATCAAGAAAAGGTACATCTGCCTTCGCGCCCCGGCGGCGCTCTGCCGGGCATCATCGTTGGCTTCGTTCATATTCTGCTGGTTCATCTGCAGGATGCCGTCCGCGGTATCCTTGATCTCCTCGAACAAAGGGAGGAGTTTGCTGAAATAGGTTTCCTTGCGGAGAGAAACGGGCGCTGGGGGATTCTCGATGTTCTCGAGGGCCTTCTTATACTGGACGTAAGTTTTCTGAATGTGGGCCGCCCTTTCTCCCTCTCCCGGTACGGTGATGTTGTTCAGCTCTACCTGGAGTGCTTTCTCAAAGGCCATTTGGTTCTTCCGGATGAGACCTTCGCCTTCCAGGGTTTCTCCAAGGAGTTCAAAAAGCATCCCGCTGTCGATGCGTTCCAGGGCCTCTTTCATTTGCTGGCAGGCGATGACGCTTCGGTAGTTTTCGCGCAAGATCACGTCAATGGAGACTCCCAGCCTGTTGAGGTAAAGGATGCTCTGGACGCCTATGATCAGGATAATCAGTAAGAGCCCGCCGAATCCAAGGGATAGCTTTTGGCGGAGTCCTAACATCGATTTATCTCCTGCTTTGATTATAGCAAGTTAAGTGCCAAGCCTAAAAAATGCTTAACTTATTGATATAGCTATGGATAAACGCAATTCAAAAAATCAGGGCGTTGCATATTTCAATGGCCGGGAAAAAATGACGTTGAATTTTGCAATGGACGCTCAGGTTCTAAATCCCATACTTCTTCCTGCGCCGCCAGAGGGTTGCCTGATCGATGCCGAGAATATCCGCAGCTTCCTGCAGCGATTTTGACTTGGCCAGGACCCGCCGGATGTGCTGCTCCTCGATCTTTTCCAAGGCGACGGGATCGCCCAGCTTAGGAGTGGAATTCCCGGCCACCAAGTTCTCTGGCAGGCAATCCAGGCCGACACTCTCGGATTGGCACATGATCGCGGCTCGCTCAATAACATTGCTTAACTCCCGGACATTCCCTGGCCAGTGATATTGGGCAAGCGCCCTCAGCGCCTCGTCTTTGAAACCGGTGAAGGAACGATGATTGATCCGGCCATAAAAATCAAGCAATCGCTCGGCCAGGATTGGGACATCATCCGGCCGCTCCCGCAGCGGAGGGATCTCAATCTGGATAACGTTCAGACGATAAAAGAGATCCTCTCGGAATCTTCCTTCATTGACGGCTTTTTCCAAGTCCACGTTGGTTGCGGCGATGATGCGTACGTTGGCCTTGCGGGTGACGGCATCTCCGACCCGCTCGTATTCCTTGTCCTGGACAAAACGCAGGAGCTTCGGCTGAAGCGAGAGTGGCAGGTCACTGACCTCATCCAAGAAGAGTGTCCCCCCCTCACAGGCCGCGATCCGGCCGGGGTTGTCGCGAACGGCTCCGGTGAAGGCTCCCCTGACGTGGCCAAAAAGCTCGCTCTCCAGGAGTTCGGTGGAAAAGCAGGGGCAGGACACGATGCTGATCGGATTCCCCGACCTGGGGCTCCAAGTATGCACGGCCCGAGCCAGAACGGTCTTCCCTGTTCCGCTCTCGCCGCGAAGAAGAATCGTCGCCTCGGAGGAAGCCACTTGGCGCGCCAGGTCGACTGCGCGCTGCATCGAGGCACTCGTGCTGTTGAATTCGATCTCGGGATGGACCCGGCCCAGGTCTTCCTGGAGGGTCGCGATTCTTTGTTCCAGCGACCGCATCTCAAACACTTTGCGCACGGCCAGCTCTATCTGCGCCGGCGTGAAGGGCTTCGGAATATAGTCGGTCGCTCCGCGGCGCATGGCCTCGACGGCCGAGTCGATGGAAGCGTAGGCGGTGATCACGATGATCTTCAGCCCGACCGTCGCCGCCAACAGAGCCGGAATGAGGTCGAGCCCATCCTCCGTTCCCAAGCGCAGATCGACAAAGGCGAGTTCAAAAGACTTTCGCGAGGCTTCGGCCAGGGCGTCCTGGAAGTTGCTGACGGCGATGACTTTGTGCCCTTCCGTCTCCAAATAAACGGAGAGGGTCTTGCGAATATTGCCCTCATCATCCACGACCAGGACGTTCAGGGCTCGGTTCATGGAGGTTCACCGATTCTGGCGCAGAAGCGCCGACTCGCGGAGCTTGAAACTCAGGAGGAAGCTGAGCAACACCAAGACGATGGCGGCCTGCATCGGAACAGTCATCGACCCAGTCGCCTTTGACTTGAAGCTGTCCATGGCAAAAATAAAGACGATCCCCGAAATCTGTCCGGCAAGAATGAGCAGCCCGTTCGACGTCCCTTCCGGGGTCGGGTGCGCCAGTTCTGCCCCGTATTGAAACCCGATCGGGCCGGCGCTCAGCAATGAAAACCCGAAGACAAATCCCGACAGGAGCAGAAATCCATATTGAGCGGCGAAAGTCATTCCTAAAAGGCCGAGGGCTGTCCCCAGCAGAGCCAGAATGATAAACGGCTTCCTCCGATGAGCCTTATCCGAGATGAGCGGCAGGATGACCGCTCCGATGATCCCTCCGAGGACCATGAGTCCGCCCAAGGTTCCGGCTTGGCTGACCGAGAAGCCTCTCGGCCTGATGATGTCTTCGATCCAGGTCGAGACAGCGTTAAAGACACCGAGGCCGACAAAGAAGATGACCAGGAGCCAGATAAAATCCTTCCGCCGGAGGATGTCTTTCAAGCCGTCAAACATCAGCGATCGATCCTCATGGCCCGGCGGGCAGGGCGGAGTCGGAGGGCGCTCCCTGGCGAGCAGAAGAAAAGTGAGAGCGGCCACCGCAGAAGCTATTCCATAGAATATGAGCATCTGCCTGAGCCCGAATTTAAGAGTCAGGGCAGGAGTCAAGAACATGCCTGCAATGATACCCAGATACATGGCCAGCGTGCCTAGCCCGGTAGCAGTCGCGCGTTCGGTTAGGGGAAACCATCGGGCGGCCACCTTGGTGAGAGAATTGAGCACAAAAGGCTGTCCGATCGCGACGCCGACCTGGGCCAAAAGAACGAGCGTGTAATTCGCCGGGGCGAGGCCTCGGAGCAAACCGAATGCCCCGGTCAGGACAGCCCCGATTCCGACGGCGACCCGAAAGCCGTAGGTGTCTATGACCCAGGAAGCCGGAATGGCGACGAACACGTAGACGATCATAAAGCTCATTGATAGCAGCCCGATCAGGAGATCGGACACGCCGTAGAACTGGGCGGCCTTGCTCGTGATCGGGGCGAATGTGATCCAGAGAAGTTGGGTCATGGCGACAATGAACATAAAGACCAGGAGCATGAGCCAACGAGACCGATAGACTCTGAAAGTTGTGTCAGCCATGGATGATGACCTCCTCCGGCAGCTCTATGAATCGCCTCTCAATTTGCGACCAATTTTACATGAATGCCGGATCGAAGTCTAACAATCGTCTATCAGGTCTTTCTCGTCTTCTCGTCGTCTTGTCTCTCTCGCCAAAGACTAATTCAAACGCCATAACTAATGTGACATCTCCGTTCAGGGTTGTGCCGGAGGCCACCCTTAGGACCCCGTAGCGGAGGGGGGCCCGTCGGCTTGTCCGACGGGGGAACCGACGGGACTGGTTCCTCGGGGTCCGGGGGCCAGAGGGTGGCCTCCGGCACAACCCTGACCATCTCAAGTTACTTATCGCATTTGCATCAGTTAATGACCTTTCCCCTTGACGAGAGAGACGAGACGGACGAGAAAGACGATTATTGGAGGATGACGGCGGCACCCCCGACGAGCTCCGGATTTTTTCTGTCATGGACTTTTAGGACGAGCTGGTCCCCTTTCTTGAAGCCGGGATTCTTGAAGTAGAATTTGGATCTGAATCCTATCTGGTTGGCCATGGAACCCTCATCGACCGGCAGAGCGCCTCTGGTTCCCAGCACGGGAAAGAAGTCCGAATCCGTCGGAAAGTTATAGAATTTCATCCTCGAAAAAATGAGCGCTTCTTTCCCCAGCCGACGATAGGTGTTGATGTCATTCATCTCGCCCTTGTATTTCTCTCGAAGCTCCTTGAGAGAAGGCATCTTATATTCCTGTCCGTTGTAAACCATCGTGACGTCGTCCCTATGGACTGAGAGACTCTGATTGGCCCTGGCCACCATGTACACCATGAACATGACATAGGGACTGTCCAGCTTGCGGATAGCCAGGCCAGCATCCACGGCCATGATGATATCACCTTCGTCGTTGTAAAAGACGCTTTGGCCCAGGTCGATCGTCTGCGGAAAGGCTGTCGCCAAAACAAAAAAACACCCAAGACCCAACCTCAGTGCCCTGATCAAGCTTAGCCTATTGTCCATCATGCCTTTTCTCCTCCTTAATTAAATTTTAACATAAGCGTCGGATTTACCAAAAAAAAGAGGCCAAAGGTGTAAGCCGAGTTCGAGAACGCTCGTCTTTCCTGAGCTGGCGGCTATTGACTTCTTTTTCACCTGGATTCTATACTTCAAGAGGGAGGGTAAATTCTTACCAGAGCCAAGAGTGAAGAAGATTCCTCGCCGTCCCAAAGATGCATTCGGAATCCGCATGAAAAAAAGACTGGGGAAGATCGCTGTCATCATTGGAGCGATAGCCGGCTTTCTCATCCTGGTGGTGACGATCGTTCTCCTGTTTTTTTATTACGATAAGCCCCTGACCAGAAACCTCGTTCAAAAATACCTCACCGCCAAAACGGGGGCTAAGGTTGAAATCGGCAAGTTGGACTACAGGTTGTTTCCGGCGGGTGTACGCGCCACATCGTTGAGGGTCTCGCAAGAGGACCAAAGCGGAAAGATTGTCGTTGTTATAAGAGAGCTTAGAGCCCGTGGACAATTGAAAAGACTGCTCAAGAACGCAAAGCCCATCTTTGAATCGCTGGAAATCGAAGGCGCGAGCATAGAGCTCGATCGGCCATCGTCCGGTAAAACTGATGTGGATGTGATCATCTCGGGGTTGGCCGAAGCTCTCGCCTACGCGAAGACTCTCAACCTGAAGAATACCTCTCTGAACCTCTCGCTCCCAGATGCGCAGCTCGCCCTCCGCGAGGCAGAGCTCACTCTGTCCGAATCTCATCGGCCGGCCGTCTATGAGTTTTCCCTGGGCTGCAAAAGCGTCGCCGTGACAAGGGACGCCGGGGACTTCCAATTTGAGACCGGATTGACCTGTGCCGGCACATTGTCCCTTTCAGGCAGGGTTTCGGCGTCCGCGGCCGTCAAGCTTAACAGCATTCGTTTTGCCACACCTTGGATCAAGAATGTTCCCGGTACGCTTGCCTTCAAGTTGGATGCGGAATACAAAGCGAGGGAGTGGACGGTCTCTATGCCGGACTGGAAGATGGATGTCCCGGATTTGATCGCCGCCTCCGGGGCCTTGAAGCTCAATCTCGGCCGAAATCTGGCTATATCTCTACGCTCCAAGTTCGAGCTCAAAGATCTGGAGAAGGCCGTCGATTATCTGCGTCCCTCCTTGCCCAAAAAATTCGCCAGTTTGGCGCTGACCGGAAAAGCCAGTTCTGAGATGAGCTATGAATTCTCGAATCGCCCGGACAAGAAAGAAGATCATCTCAAATCCAGGGCACGGTTCGAACGGGCGCGCTTGAAATACGCGTCGCCGGAGGCGTCGCTCGAGTCTGTGATCTCGGGAAGATTGGAGCTGGAAGGCCCGCTCACCGGCCTCCGGGTCGCCGGAGAGATACTGGCCTCGGACGGAGCCCTGACTTCCAAGAAATTGATCATCCACGATCTCGGTTTCCGGCTTCCGGTTGACGTGGGACGCAAGCAGGCGAAATCTGATGGCTTCAAGGCCACGATCGGTTCACTCGAGGTCCCGTCCGAAACGAAATCCAGTTCACTCCAGGACATTGTGTTGAGAGGATCGGCAAACCTTGACATCGCGACTCAGGCCCTGCGCCTTGACATTGTCGAAGCGCGGACTTCAACGCTTTCGCCTCTCCTCGCCTCCGTCAAAATCGCCCTTGGCCCCCGTGATAAAAAACTTCTGAAACTCACCTGCACGAAGGTGAAAATTCCGGTTCTCCGAGCATTCTTCTCCGCGCGACTGCCCAAAGAACTCGAAGGCTGGGAGGCCGATTCCGATTGTGACTTTGAAGTCGAGGTCCAAGACTCCCCTCAAATAAAATCGGCTTGGGATTTGTCGGTCGGTCTCAATCTGAGCCAGGGGAAATTCCAGAATGCCGCTTCGACCATCGCCGGGGAAGCTGTGCAGGCGGCCATCGCTCTCAAGGGCAGGTATGATCCTAGTCAAAAAACCGTCTTCTTTCGCGGAGATTTTTCTATGCCTCGGGGAGAGTCCCTGTGGAAAGATCTTTATGTCGATTGGAACAAATATCCGGTCAAGGCCAGATTTTCCGGCAACTATGGAATTTCCTCTGGCCGCCTGGGCGAAGTCTCGCTCGACGTCTCGGTCGCCAATCTCGGAGAAATCCATGCCCAGGGCGTGATCGGGAGTCAAATGCCGCCGTCCGCGGCGCTGAGGACAAGAGCCCGCATCAGCCTGGACTCGCTCTTTGCCTTCCTCAGCAAGGGTCGGGCATCCAATCAAAGCCAGGTCGAAATGGGGGGAGAACTCAGTGCCGATTTGGAGGTTGAAAAAAAAGGAGAGTCGTTTTCGGCCAATGGGATTCTGGGGATCAAGGATGGAAAGATTGGAAACAGGGCATCCGGGCTTGTGATCAAGGGGCTCGAGGCAGCTCTGCCGTTTTGCCTCAGGGAAAAGAAAGGCGAAGGCGGGGAGGGAGTCCCTCCATTTCGCGAGCGGGGATATTTCCGGGCCGGGGAATTCGAAACCCCACTATTCAAAATCAATCCTCTCGAACTCATTATCCAAGGAGAAGAGAATGCATTTCGGGTTGAACCCTTCTCTTTTGGATTCCTCGGGGGTGTCGTTGAGATCGGAAAGACATATCTGGCTCTCGAACCCGGAAGGCTGAGCTTCAAGGGAGATTCTTCTCTCCGTCTAAAAGAGATCGACATTTCCCAGCTTCCTCTGCAGAGCAAAGAACTCCATCTTCAGGGACTCGCCCGGGCGGAGCTCTCCCGAATCGAGATCGATCCTCAGAGCCTGATCGCTCAAGGGGAGGGATCAATCGATATTTTCGGAGGTCGGGTGAGCATCCGGAATGTTTCGGTAACCCGGCCTTTCTCCCCGGAAAGGACTTACGGCGCAGACCTCGACCTGAAGGACATCGACTTGGAGAAACTCACCGGATCCGTGCCCTTTGGGAAAGTCACCGGTATCCTCGAGGGAGAAATAAGGAACCTGAAAATCTCGTACGGACAGCCCGAGGGCTTCGATTTGAGGCTCGATTCGCTTAAAAGGAAGGGGGTATCCCAAAAATTCAGCCTGAAGGCCGTCAACAGCATGTCCATATTAAGCTCGGGTGAAAAAGCCGGGGTGCCATCGTCCACCTGGTGGCTGCGTTTCGTGTCGAGTTTCGGATACAGCAGAATCGGCATCCGTAGCATCTTGAAGAATGATATGTTTACACTCCGCGGCACGATCGTCGAGAAAGGTGTCCAATATCTGGTCAGGAGATCGCGGTTTTTCGGGATCGATGTCATCAACAGGCAGCCGGAGAAAGGCATCAGCTTCAGGGATATGATCGAGCGCCTCAAAAAAGTGGGCACGCAGGCGGCTTCGAAATGAGAATTCCCGGATAATTTGCTATAATTAAATTAAAGTATGTTGAAAGGGGCACGAAGATGAAGATGAATATGGAGCAAAGACGCTTGACCGTCACGGTCGGCCTCCTCGTGGTCTTTTTTTCCTGCATCACGGTGAACATCTATTTCCCGGAGGCGACAGTCAAAAAGACGGCCGAGGAGATCGTCGATGAAGTCAGGAAAAACGCCGAAAAGGACAAAGACAAAAAAGAAAAACAAGCCGCCGTTCTGCCGTCGTCCCGGGGAGAAGCATTCTCCTTTGTCCCGTCGGCTTATGCTCAGCAGGAGACAACGGTCTCTTCGCCAAAAATCAGGGCCTTGAAGGATTCTCTTCGCCAGAGGTTCCCCCAATTGAGGCCTTTTTTCGAGAAAGGCAATATCGGAGAAGCCAATAACGGGCTTGTCCAGGTCCGGGATGAAGGCTCTCTGGGGCTCAAGGATAAGGCGGCGTTCCGGGCATTGGTCAAGGACGAAAACGGAGACCGGGAGAGCCTCTATGCCGAAGTGGCCAAAGCCCTCAACATCGACTCAAGCCAAGTCCCGCGCATCAGGAAAATATTCGCCGAGACTTGGATCAAGAATGCGCAACCAGGATGGTGGATCCAAAAAGACGACGGCGCCTGGATAAAAAAACAGTAGGAAGATAATTCGGGAGATTTTCCGAATCAGCGGGGGCGTCGGCTTTTGATTCCCTCGACGACTCCCTCCACCAAGCTAAAAACTGAGTTCAACCCGATTTTTTCTGCGTCCCTCGCCGCCGGATAGGAAGCCACGCCGAAGGCGGCCGCCTTAGGAAATCCGAACATCGTTTTGAGTGCCGCGGCGAGCTCCTTGGCGGTCGGCCCTTTGGGCACAGGCAGGCCGGCTCCCGGGATGTCGGAGGGCTCGAGGACGTCCATATCGACGTGGATATAGATGAGATCCGTCAACCCGGAGAGTCTCTCCATCTGCTTCGTGATCATAGGAGAAAGATTCTTGACGTCTTCGACTGTCATGTGTTCGACCTGGCTCCTGTCAATAAGCTCCTGTTCTAAAGGATCGGTGTCCCTGACCGCAACCATGGTCACGTATTTCGTCGGCAGCGCCGGGTCGAGGCCGCATGTCTTCCTGAGTCTCTCCAGACAGAGACCACAGCCGATGGCCACGGGCATGCCTCCCAGCATCCCGCTCAGGGTCGTCTCAGGAGTATTGAAATCGCCGTGGGCGTCGATCCAGACAAGCCCGGCTCGGAGCGGTCTCGAGCCGGCGCCCGCGTGCTGGACTCCGGCCAGCATTCCCAGCAGACCGTTGCAGTTCTGAAGGAGCCCGAGAGGAAAAATCCCTCGCCGCATTTGGTCCGAGACCGCGTCGGCCAGGTGTTTTGACGCGAGGCCGAAGCGATGCTGGGTTCCATATTGTTTGTCCTCTTCAGTCGTCAGCCTGGCCGTGAAAGACTCCGCGACTTTGCAGCCGAGGCGTTCCAAAACCTTCGGAAGGCCTCCCGTCTCGATCGCTTCGGCCGCATTCTGGATCTCGGGAAGGCCCCACTGGCCCATGTAAGCCAATTTGTCGATCCCTACTTCGAAAGGCTTTGCCTGCGTTGTTTCGTCCCGTCCTGAATTGACCCCGGCATTCTCTTTCATCGTAGATTTCTCTCCCGCCAAAAAACTTGCGGAAACGAGGACAAGCAGAACCGTGAAGAGAGCAAGAGCCCTCAGCCTGCCATCGCTGCCGTCGATGTCCGCACGTCTTGGATCTAATTTCATGAACGATCTCCCCAGCGACTTATAACCCTAACCCCGAAACCGTGTCAAGGGCCTGGGTGAGTCCGTGAGAATCGGTTGTTTACTGCTGACCAGACGTGCTAAGATTCCATTTGGGGAGGCTATGAAGGATTCAGGAAGTCTCCAGTATTCTTGAGTTCAGCGTGTGCGTCCCGACTTTTTAGAGGAGGAGCCGGTCCATGGATGTTTTAGGCGCGGCCAAAATCCGCAGCGCAGCCAGCCTGCGCAACTTCATCACATTGTTGATAGGGGGCTCAATTGTCCTGGGGATTCCGCTCGGCGGTCCAGCCTCTGCCCGGGATGGGGCTCAGAGAGAGTTGCTCCGCAAGCAACTCGAATATACCCGAGCCAATTACACGAAGCACGAATACCGCATTCCGATGCGCGACGGTGTGAGGCTCTTCACTACGGTCTATGTTCCTAAGGATTTCAGCCAGACTTTTCCGATCATGTTGCAGCGGACCCCTTATTCGGTCTCTCCTTACGGGATCGACAACTACCGGCCCGTGCTCGGCCCTTCCGAGGTTTTCGAAAAAGAGGGTTTCATCTTCGCCAACCAGGATGTCCGGGGACGGTTTTTGTCGGAGGGGGAGTTCATCGATATGCCCGTTCACAAGACAAAGTTTTCTGGCCCGACGGACACGGACGAAAGTACGGACACCTATGACACCATCGACTGGCTCATCAAACACGTCCCCAACAACAACGGAAAAGTGGGCATTTCGGGGATTTCGTATCCAGGCTTCTTCGCGGCCTTCGGGATGATCGATGCCCACCCCGCGCTCAAAGCGGCCTCGCCTCAGGCCCCCGTGGGCGATGTCGGCAACGGCGATGATTCCTATCACAACGGCGCCTTTTTCCTGGCGGCTAATTTCGGCTTCTACGCGGCTTTTAAGCAGCGCCTGGGCGGCCCTTCCCGACCCCAAAGATTTGCTCGTTTCGACTACGGCACGCCTGATGCCTACGACTTCTTTCTACGCATGGGGCCGCTCGCCAATGCCAATGCCAAATACCTGAAGAACGAGAGCCCCTATTGGAACGACCTGGTGGGGCACGCCAACTACGATGAATTCTGGCAGTCCCGCGCGCTCATGCCTTTCATGAAGAACATCAAGCCGGCGGTCCTGTTTGTCGGCGGCTGGTTCGATGCGGAGGATCTGGCAGGTCCGCTGAAGCTCTTCCGCGCGCTGGAGAAAAACGGACCGACCGCCGCGAACACCCTGGTGATGGGTCCGTGGCTTCACGGCGGATGGGCGGACATGGATGGCGACAAGCTCGGAAACCTCGACTTCGATTCTAAGACCGGAGAGTTTTTCCGGGATAACATCGAACTTCCCTTTTTCGTTTACCACCTGAAAGGCAAGGGCGACGGCCTGAGAACTACGAAGGAAGGCACGATCCCAAAAGCCTGGCTATTTGAAACGGGAACGAATCAGTGGCTTCGCTTTGACACCTGGCCTCCCAAAGAGGCCCGTGAAAAGACCCTGTACCTATGCCCCGGCGGCAAGCTCGCTTTTGAGCCGGCTGGGGAGATGGGCAGCGAATTCGACGAGTACACGAGTGACCCGGGCAAGCCTGTGCCCGTTCTCGGACACATCGGTCAGGGGATGCCCGGCGACTATATGACGGAGGATCAGAGATTCGCTTCCGAGCGTCCCGATGTCCTGGTCTACGAGACAGATCCATTGGATCATGACGTCACGATTGCGGGTCCGACAACCGCAGCCCTCAAGGTTTCCACCTCGGGCACGGACTCGGATTTCGACGTGAAGTTGATCGATGTCTATCCGAACGATTATCCGGATCCCGACCCGAACCCGGCCGAGATCCATCGAGCCGGCTACCAGCATCTTGTCCGAGGGGAACCCTTCAGGGGGAAATTCCGCAACAATCTGGAAAAGCCGGAGCCCTTTACTCCCGGCAAGCCGGAGAAAATCGAGTTCGTGATGCCCGATGTCCTCCACACCTTTCGCCCCGGCCATCGGATCATGGTCCAGATCCAGAGCTCCTGGTTTCCCCTCACGGATCGGAATCCCCAGAAATTCTTGGAAATCCCCGGCGCCAAAGCTTCCGACTATCAGAAGGCCGTGGAGCGGGTTTATCATGGAGGAAAAGACGGATCGAGAATCCGGGTTTTGATCCTGGAATAGCCGGACGGGCGAATGACAATTCAACGTTGATATATTTCTGGAAAAAAGTAGCTCGGCGATGAGAGAGATGGAAGTTGAGATGCCAAACCTCTTTACGGCGCTCACACTCCGGAAAATCAATATAAGGAGAGGACGATGTCCAAAACCAAAAACATCATACTTATCTCTCTTCTTCTGCTGGCCCCCCTGGCGCCATGCCTCGCCCAGGCCAAAGTGGATGTCAGCGGCGATTGGGATTTCACCATGACGACACCCCGCGGCCCGATGAACTCGACGGCCAGGTTTGTCCAGGAAGGTGAAAAACTGACCGTGACCATGATCCGACAGAGCGGCGAATACAAAGGCACGGGAACAATCAAGGGAGCCGATATCGAGTGGACAATAACCCGCGACACCCCGCGTGGACAGATGACCACCGCCTACAAAGGGAAGGTCGATGGGGACACCATGACCGGCACGGCCCAGATGGGCGACCGCGGCTCCATGGAGTGGAAGGCCACCAAGAAGACTTCCTAAAGACCTGACTGCCTGCCAAACATCTTGCGGCAGAGACTCATAAGGAGGAAAGGGTGATGACTGCAAAAAAGAGTTTTCTTTTGGCTGTTTTCCTGGCGGGATCAATTTTGGGCCTGGGGAAGACACCCCCGGCCCAAGAAGCGGGAAAATCCATCGCCAGCCTTCCTGTTCAGTATGAAGAGTTCACGGCGCCGGATTTCGTTAAGGCCGTGGCCAAATCCGAATCAACCTGCATCATCCCGGTGGGCATTCTGGAAAAGCACGGGGCTCATCTTCCCCTCGGTACCGACTTGCTCGATTGCCGGGAAGTCTCCCTGAGGGCCGCGAAAAAAGAATACACGATCATCTATCCGTCATATTATGTGGGGCAGATTTTCGAGGCTAAGCATCAGCCTGGGACTGTCGCTTACAGCGCTCAGCTCATGCTCAACCTTCTCCAGGAAACCTGCGATGAGCTCGCTCGGAACGGGATGAAGAAAATCATCCTCGTCAACGGCCACGGCGGCAGCGAATACTTTCTCCGCTTTTTCTGCCAGATCCAGCTGGCCGGCCGAAAAGACTATGTTGTCTATATGTTCGACCCTTCGGATGACAGTTCCATGGACGAGCGGCTGAATAAGTTGAGGAAGACAAAACTGGACGGGCACGCGGGCGAGATGGAGACATCCACAATTCTGGCCCACCGCCCGGATCTGGCCCATCTGGACAGATCTCACCAACAGAGCGGAGAAGACCAGAAACGGCTGACCGGACTCAAGCATGCCTATACCGGAATCTGGTGGTACGCCAGCTATCCCAACCATTACCAAGGAGACGGGAGCTACGGGAACAAAGAACTGGGCGAACTCGCCCTCGACCTGGAATCCGACCTCCTGGCCGAAATGATCCGCTCCGTTAAAAAGGATACCACCGCCCTCGAGCTCCAGAACCGGTTCTTCGAAGAGTCGGGAAAGCCCCTGGTCACAAAGCAATAGGGGTATTTTCGGCGGCTTCCAGGATTGACAGATCCGCCTCTCAAATTTTACACTAAGGGGAGGGCATGAATCTCTATCGCTCGGAACGAGGAGGCAAAGAATAAGCCTCCCCCCGATGGAGCCCGCCCTGATCCCCGGCGACTGGAGGTGAAACCATGAATAGGACTCACAGGTTATTGCCGCCGATTATTCTTTTGGCCTTGATTTTCTCGAACATACCGGCGGAGGGGGCGACCTCGGCGAATGCTCGATTTGGAGTCTATACCAACGCCGGGAAGCTCTTCATAGGGGGAGAACTAAGCATCCCCGTCTCTCCTCGGATCGACTTCAACCCAAACCTGGAATATGTTTTTGTCAGCAACGGAAGTTATTGGTCTTTTAACTTCGACTTCCACTATGATCTGGCGGCCGCAAGACCACTTCAAATGTGGGCAGGAGGCGGGCTGGGAGTTATCTCCAGAAGCCATGACGGCAGCCATGCAGACGTGGGGCTCAACCTCCTCTTCGGGGTTGGCTTCTCGACCTCGGGACATCTCATCCCCTACATTCAAGCCAAGGGCGTCATCTCCAGCGATAGCGAGTTCGTTCTGGGCTTCGGCGTCAGGTTTTAGCGTTCCGCCCCCCGGGGCGCCGACCCGAAACTCGTTGACTTCTCCAGGCTTGAGAAGATAGACTCCGTTCCGGGAAAGCTCTTAGTTCCCATGAAAATAATACTCGTCAATCCTTTTGCGGAAGACACCATCCTCAAGCTTGCCTTTTCCCAGGTTCCCTTTCTCAAGAAGTGCGGCCTGTCCACCCAAAGCGCCCCTCTTGCGCTGGCCACCGTGGCGGCCCTGACACCTCCGGAGCATGAGGTCAGCTTTCATGATGAAGCCGTGCATGGGCCCGTCGAGCCGGTCCTCGAATCCGATACTTATGACATCATCGGAATCTCTTTTTTATCGAATCAGCTCCCGCGGACGACAGAGATCGCGCGGTCCTGCAAGGAACGATCCCTGAAGGCATGTGTCGTCGCCGGAGGACCCGGGACGGCCCGACCCTCGCCGCAGTTGCTTAACGCTGTGGATGTCATGTTTTACGGAGAAGCCGAATTGACCTGGCCGCGGTTTCTCGAGGACCTCAAGAAGGGAACTTCATCGCGCCACTATGAGCAAATCTCAAAGCCCGACCTTTCGAGATCTCCTCTCCCCCGCTGGGATCTCCTCAAGAAGGACATTGGCCGCTACGGCTCGGGCGCGGTCCAGACCACCCGGGGCTGCCCGTTTGATTGCGCCTTCTGTGATGTCATCTACCTCAATGGTCGAATTCTGCGCAGCAAGCCCGTCGAACGGGTGATCGAAGAAGTCCGGGTGCTGGAAAATATGGGCCTAGGATTCGTCGTATTCACCGACGACAATTTCGCGGGCAACCGGAAGTATGCGAAGAGTCTTTTGCGGGAGCTCATCAAACTCAATCATTCCTTCAAAGCCCCCCTCGCCTTCGTCACCCAAGCCGACCTGACCATCGCTCAAGATGACGACCTGTTGGAGCTCATGGCCGAAAGCAATTTCGCCCTGGTCACCATCGGCATCGAGTCATTCAGCCCAGAATCACTGAAAGACCTGAACAAACTCCACAACACAAAGCCCGGCCCCGTCGAAGCCGTTCGAAAAATCCAGTCCTACGGGATTCCTGTGATGGCCACGATGATGGTCGGGGCCGATTCCGATACGCCGGGGACATTCGAAAGGACGGCCAATTGGATCAGAGAGGCCAACATCACCGACCACTTTATGTTTTTGCTCTATGCCCCCGAAGGGACAAAGATCTGGGAGCAGCTCAGCCGGGAAAAGCGATTGGCCGAGATTCCGCTTCAGTTGAGGGTCAGGGCGGGCGTCTTCACCAATATCATCCCTAAAAAAATGAGCCGTGTCGAACTCATGGAGGGCCTGGCTGATTATCTGGACAAGGTTTCCGACCCCCGGCATTACAGGGAAAGGGCGATAGGCTTCCTCCAAGGCGTGCGACCCAGGAGGCGAGCCGGCAAGACCAGGATTCGCGTCTCCCGGAGAAGACGCAGGATCGCCCGGTCCATGTTTCGGTATTTCCTTTTCCAGGCGCCCCCGGAACAGCGGCGATGCTTCGTATCTGTGGTCATGACCACCCTTCGCCTGGCCCCGAGCCTCCTTCCCCGGATGTTATTGCTCCATACCAGATTCTTGCTCAATCATACCCGGGCGAAAATCGTGGCCCGCCTCGTCAGAGAGCAGGCGGCCTACGAGCGGGCGCATCCCGAAGCTCTGGATATCCTGGATACTTCCCAGCCGGTCCCGGCCGCGATCCGTGACCACGTCCAGACCATCATTCCCACGGCTTATGACAGAGTCCGGAAAAAAATCTCCAACCGTGAGGGGCTATATCAGGCTGTCCTGGGAGCTCTCATGGATTATCGCCTCCGGTTCGGAGATTCCTCCGGCGGCTTCGACGCTCACCGGCGGGATTTTCTCGAAGAGCGGTGCGACCAAAACGCCGTCCGGGTTCTCCGCCTGCCTCCGCTCGGGCAAGAAGATCTCGCGCCCGGAAATCCGCCCGCAGGGTTCGAACGGGAGATGCTCGACGCCCTCGACCGCGCGGTCCGGAGGTCTGCTGTAGCCGAATCTTAACCGTCGTCCGTCCACTTTGGTTTCCGGCCCAAGCGGCCCGGCTCTCATTATCCAAACAGCCTCGCGCCCCAATCAACTTCGATAGCGTAGTTCATGCAACGGGCGAAAACATCGTAATCAAATTCCGGACAGGAGATTCGGCGTTTCTCCAGGACGGGCTGGGCATGACTCGAGTCAAAGGCTTTTTTGTCCCTCATGTAGGGAGCGTAGGCTTCGAGGTGGCTTTCATAGAGGATTTCCAGGGCGTTTTTGGGTTTCGCGTAAAAATCAGCGGCCGTGCAGGGCTCGATCCCCTCAAGGCGGAACAGTCTTTTCGCGTAATCGATGATATCCTCAATCTTCTTTATCCTGGGATTCACGATATGGAAAATTCCGCCTTCCCGACGTTCGGTCCGGAGCACCATGAAAGCCGCCACAAAATAATCAATCGGAATCAGGTTGATCCCTCCTCCATCCCTTACTTCGATCCGGATGGGCATGAAGAGGCGCCCATCGGTCTCCAACCGAATTCCCAAAAGCTCGGCTTTTTTCCCGTCCCTTTCACGGAGGTCGAGCTCATAGAGATTTTTGAGGAATATCGCGGTTTTGACCGGGAAATAGACCGCGTTGAACCTGAGGCTTCGCCCCGTTCTTGAATCCCCATAGATAATGGACGGCCGGTAGATGCTCAGGCGGATTCCCTCCCGGCGGCAGAAATCCCAGGCCATTCTTTCGCCTCGGGCCTTGGTCTCCTCATACACGTTATTGAATTCTCGGGGATCCACGAGTTCCTCGCAGCAGAGGCCGTCCTTTTTGCCAGCGACAAAGGCCGTGCTGACATGATGAAAAAAAGAGCACCCACTCTTGGCCGCGAAGCTTAAAATATTGGACAGCCCCACGACATTCGTCGCTTCCACTTCCGGCCTTTTTCTCTCCGAAAAGGATGTATTGGAAGCGCAGTGGATGATTTCGTCGACGTTCTCGAGGAGACTGACCAGGGCTTCGGAACTCAGCCCGAGCGAAGGCAGCTCTATCGCCCCCGATACCACCCGGAGCTTTTTCCGAAGGCCGCTATCGAGACCAAACCAGTCCATGAGTCGGCCGACGCGCTCTTCGGCGGATGAGCGTTTGTTGGGGCGGGCGAGAAGGCAGACCTGGTGGCCGGCCCTAAGAAGCTCCGCGGCGATGTGGCTTCCAAGAAACCCCGTCCCGCCGGTGAGAAAGACCCGATCGGCTCTCCTTTTTTGCAGGACTGCATCGATGGTGTTCAAAAGCCTAGCCCTCCGGGCCCGTTATCGATCATAGGAATCAAAACGCCAAGCTTAGTATACTGGCGCTGTCAAGTCCAACGGGAAATGACTCCCGGAGAAAAGTTTTCTTGCAATTTGGCTGCTTGAGGAGTACAATGAGGCGGAAACATTTGGCGACGATTAAAAAAGACTCGATTATTAATCCCACCGAAAAATAACCCCGTCTAATTTTCGAACCCTCATGTTGAACGGTTTTTTCAGAGGATAACTCTAATATGTATGGTTTGAAGAATCTGCAGATAGGCGAATTCAAAGCGAGGATTCCGGTCATCCAGGGAGGAATGGGTGTCGGAATTTCCCTTTCGGGGTTGGCCTCAGCCGTCGCCAATGAGGGCGGCGTCGGAGTCATCGCCACCGCGGGGCTCGGCATGCTCGAGCCGGACGCATTCTCCAACTACCTGGAAGCGAATACCCGCGCTTTGAAAAACGAGATCCGAAAAGCCAAAGAAAAGACAAAGGGGATCCTGGGGGTCAATATCATGGTGGCCCTGTCCAACTTCGCCGACATGGTGCGCACCGCCGTTGAGGAAAAGATTGACATCATTTTTTCGGGGGCGGGTCTGCCCCTGAATCTGCCGGGCTTTCTCGAGCCGGGCGCGAGGACGAAGCTGGTCCCGATAGTCTCCTCGGCCAGAGCCGCTGGAATCATCATCCGAAAATGGCTGGGAAAGTACAGTTATCTCCCGGATGCTCTGGTCGTGGAAGGGCCTTTAGCGGGAGGACATCTGGGCTTCCGGCCCGAACACATTCAGGACCCGAAATATTCCCTGGAAAAGCTGATTCCCGAGGTTGTTGCGGAAGTGAGGCCGTTTGAAGAAATCCACCGCAAGGAGATCCCGGTCGTCGCAGCCGGGGGGATTTTCACGGGAGGAGATATCCGCAAGTTCATGGACTTGGGCGCCTCCGGCGTACAGATGGCCACCCGTTTTGTCTGCACGGAAGAGTGCGACGCTTCTCCCCAATTCAAAAAGGCGTTCTTGGATTCCAAGAGAGAAGATCTGGTCATCATCAAGAGCCCGGTGGGGATGCCCGGGCGGGCCATCCGGAATCAATTCATCGATGAGGTCAATTCGGGCAGGAGGAAACCTTTCAAATGCCCTTATCATTGCATTATCACATGCAACCAAAAAGACAGTCCTTATTGTATCGCCATGGCTCTCACCAACGCGCTGAAGGGCAGGTTGAAAAACGGGTTTGCGTTTGCGGGGGCCAACGCCTATCGTGTCAATAAAATTATCCCGGTCAAAGAGCTTATCAAGACTCTATCAAATGAATATCGAAATGCCGTCGGACTCCGGGCCCAGGCAGATGGTTTTGGAAGCGGCGATTCCGCTTAACGACTTTCCCATATCAATTAAAAAAATCTACAGAGACAAAGAGATGCATTTTAACAAATTGAACCTGACTCCAAAGCTCCTCCGCGGGATCGCGGACAGGGGCTATACTGACATGACGCCCGTCCAAGAAAAAACCCTGGACGTCACCCTCCGGGGTGGAGATGTGGCCGTCCAATCCCAGACTGGAACGGGCAAAACCGCTGCGTTCCTGATCACTCTGTTTGAGCGGATGCTGGCAGGAGGTTCGCAGTCTGGGAAAAAAGCGTTGGTCATCGTGCCAACCCGCGAACTCGCGGTCCAGATCGCGGGTGAAGCCCGCCTTTTGAACCGCCACCTGGATTTCTCCATCGGCAGCTTTTATGGGGGCGTAGGGTACGCGGCGCAATTAGCCGTTTTGAATGGGGGCGTGGACATTGTCATCGGCACGCCCGGAAGGCTTCTGGATTTCAGCCAGAAAGGCCTCTTGAAGCTGAAAGAAATCGGATTTCTGGTGATCGACGAGGCCGACCGATTGTTCGATATGGGCTTTTTGCCGGATATCAAGAGACTGCTTCAAAGGATGCCCGAACGCGAACTCCGCCAGAGCATGTTGTTCAGCGCGACGCTGAGCCGCGTCTCCAGAAAGATCGCTGGGGAACATCTGAACCGTCCGGCTTTTATCGAAGTGACGCCGGAACAGCTGACCGTGGACACGATTTCCCAAGAGCTCTGCCACGTGAAGAGTCACATCAAACTGAATCTTCTCCTGGGCATTCTTCAGAAAGACAAACCGAGAAACGCCCTGATTTTCACAAACATGCGGCACTCCGCATTCCGATTGGCGAAGCGACTGCAATTCAACGGCTATCGCTGCCAAAGCCTGACCGGGGACCTTCCCCAGAGCGCGAGGCTCAGGATCATCAACGATTTCGCCGCCGGGAAGTTCTCTTTTCTCGCAGCGACGGACGTCGCGGCCCGCGGCCTCCATATCGAGGGGTTGGAAATGGTTATCAACTATGACCTCCCCCAGGATTGCGAGAACTACGTGCACCGGATCGGACGAACGGCGAGGGCCGGGAATTCAGGCAAGGCGGTCTCGTTGGCCTCGGAAGGCACTGCCGAACATCTCGAGGCGATCGAGTCCTTCATCGGGATGAAGATACCGGTTCGGCCCGTGGACAATGATCTTTTCGCTACGGACAAAAGCCAGGAACGCGAGTCTGGAGCCGGATCTCTGCGGGCGCAAAGAAAGACGCCGCGTTTCGTTCCTGGCAGCCCAAAACGAGTTTCAAAGCCGGGGACCCGCCGGGAAATCCCCGTGAGCCAAGCGTTGTAAGATAGCTGCACTCTGCATCCGGACACACCATCGGAAAATATGTTGGCCCTCGTCCAGAGCGCCAGGAAGTTTGGCCGCTATAAATCGGTCGGCGGGCGCGAGTTCGCGCTCCTATTTTTCTTTTTCGGGCAGGGGCGGCGAGGTCAGATCCGGTTTCGGATCGCCAAAGATGTAATGATTGAACCAGGCCAGGTTGTGCTGCATCACGGCGCGCATCGACTTGGGTTTGGAGATCCCATGCCCGTAGCCTTTGTAGACAACCATCTCCACCGGCACGCCCCGATCTTCTAGTCCCTGCCGGAGCTCGTAAGCATTGGGGATGGGAACGCGTTTGTCAAACTCCCCGTGCTGGATAAGGGTGGGCGTCCTGGCCTTCTTGATATAAGACATCGGAGATGTCTTTTCATAGATCTGCGGATCATCCGCCGGGTTGGCGCCCAGATAGTTAATGGTGAAGGGCGTGATGTCGGTATTGTAGTAATATGTCGCCCAGTTTGAGATCCCGGCCCCGACCGAAATAGCCCTGAAACGATCCGAAGAGGTGGTCAAGAACGCCGAGATGTATCCTCCCTGGCTCCACCCCATGCATCCGACCCGGGCCGGGTCGACCCAGCCCCGCTTGATCAGATTGTCCACCCCCGAGAGGACATCCCAGGCGTCTCCGACGCCGAGGTTTCGGTAATTGAGCAGGCGGAGTTTTTCCCCGTAACCCGCGCTTCCACGGTAATTCACTTTGAGGATCAACGCGCCGCGCGCCGCCCAGATATCCGAAGGATAGTATCTTGTATCGGGCGAAAGCAGCGTCGGCAAGTCGATCCCCGTGGGGCCGCCATGGATGATGCAGAGCAGGGCGTATTTCTTGGCCGGGTCGAAATCGGCCGGTTTGATCAGGATGCCCTCGATATCGGCCCCGTCCTTGCTCTTCCAAGATATGACCTCGCGCGTTCCCAAAGTAAAGTCTTTGGCCTGTTCGTTCATGTTGGTCAGTGTCCGCGGCTTGAAGGGAAGTCCCGAGACGCAGACTTCAGGAAGTGAAGTGGAAGAAAACCCGATAAAGCCCATCTGCTTCCCCTCGCGGTCGAAGGAAAATCCGTCGCCCATAAAATTATCCGGCCCGGTCGTCCGTTCAATCTTCAATGTCGAGGGATCGAGCCGGAAAAGGTGGGAAGCCGTCTTCTGAAGCGCCGAGAAATAGATTCCCTCTGTTTTCCAGACGACAAAGTCCGGGTCCTCATCAAAGCCATCCGTGAGCGGGCGGACCGCCCCGCCCTCAGGAGAGACGAGGGCGAGCTTCGAAATAAGTCCATAATATCTAGTTTTCCCCTTATGCGTTGAAAAGACAATCTGTTTCCCGTCGGGAGACCATTGCGGTGAGGAGTCGGGGCCCGGCTGGGAAACGATTTTCCTGATCGAATCATCGGCCAAGTTTAAAACATAGATATCCTCGGTCGCTCCCTGGACGAGATCCGGGTTGAGGCCTGCGCTGAAGGCGATCCGGCCTCCGTCCGGAGACCAAGCGAAAGAGCCTAGGCTGAAATCGGTGCCTTTGGTTCGCTGCCGTCCCGTCTGAGGAGTCTTCATCGCCTCGGCGACTTCGATCGTCCATAAGTGCGCATACTTGTATTCTTTACGGACGACCTCATAATCATCGAGGTATTCCTTGCGGTCCCTAAGGGGTTTCGAGACCGGCTCGGAAGCGGATAAGGCAATCGATTTTCCATCCGGAGACCATCTGAAGTTCGAAACGCCGCTCTCCATGTTCGTGAGCTGGATCGCTTCCCCGCCGAAAGGGCTGATGGCGAAGATCTGGTCCTTGTCTCCGCCGCGGCTGCTCAAGAAGGCCAGCCATTTTCCATCCGGAGCCCATTCGTGGCCCGAGCAGGATTTTTCGCCGCGCGTGAATTGGAAGGTTTTTCCGGAGGATGTCTCGGCCAACCAGATGTGGGTGACGTAAGCGTCCTGCTTGAAATCGGTCTGCCTGATCGAGTAAGCGACCCAATTGCCGTCGGGAGAGATCTTGGCGTTTGCGGCCGATCTGACCAAAAGCAAGTCTTCGATCGTTGGGACACGCTGTTTGCTCTCCGCGGCTTGAGTGGAATGAACAAAAGTAACCAGCAAGACGGCGATGCCAAAGAGATTGAAGGCTCTCCTCACTGTTTTTAATGCATTCATCCTTCGTGCTCCCCGTTTTTTAAATTCCAAATCAAGTGAGAAGGATGGTCATCCCATCCGCGCTGACACGCCGGTTGAAACGGCTTATTTGTTTTCCGTGAGAAGGAGCATCTTGCCGTTAAGGGAACCGTTGTATTTGCCTTTTTCGACGCTGATCTTCCCGTTGACGATGACACATTCTACGCCGGTCGCGTAGACACCGGGGTTGGCGTAAGTCGAGTTGTCCTGAACCGTATCGGGGTCGAAAATGGCGATGTCGGCTTTGTATCCTTCGACGAGAAGACCCCTTTTCTTTAGCCGCAGGAAGTGGGCCGGGAGGGAGGTCATTTTCCTGATGGCATTCTCGAGGGTCAAGACCTTTTCTTCTCTTACGTACTTGCGGAGGACTCTGACCTGGCTGCCGAAGGCCCGGGGATGTCCAAATCTGGGCTTGGCTGCCGGATCGGGGATGGGCGTCGCGCCGCCGTCGCTCGAAAAACTGAGCCAGTCATTTGTCATGGCCAGCTTCATGTCGTCTTCTGAAAGCGCGCCGCACGAAAGATAGAGATCGGGCTCGTCGATGACCAGCTCCGCGGCGATATCAAAAGGATCACGCTTTTGTTCTTTGGCCAGGTCGGAAAATATCTTGCCGATCAATTGGGTGTTCTTTTTGGCGGCCACGACGGCGTATCCGTCCCAGCCCGAAACAGCGACCGGGCTCGGGTTATGAGGAATCCCGACGAGTACGGATTGCCTGATCTGCTCACGCTTCGATTTGTCAGCCAGGGCTTTCTTGAGCTCAGAGATGTACTCGTCCCGAAGGAGCGTTTTCTCTTCGTCGGATAGCCCGCGACCAGCCAACTTCTTTCTGATCCCGGCAAAAGGCTCCAGTTCATCGGGAAGCCGGAAGATCGACCAGCCGGAGTTCCTGGCGATCGAGATGAGTGGTCCGGTGGCGGCCATATCATAGGGGTACAGGTCGGCGGTGATGGAAATACCCCTGGCTCTTGCCTCGTTGACGACCGCGACGGCCTCTTTCATGAGTCCCCAGTTGTTTTTCCCGCAGACCTTGAAGTGGGAGACATCGACGGGAACCCCGGTTTCCTCGGAGATGCGGACGGTTTCTCTGGTCGCCTCGGGCACACGGGCGACCTCATTCCGTTGGTGACTCGCATAGACGCCTCTGAATTCGGCGACGACTTTTGTCAGGGCGATGATCTCCTCGGTCGTCGAATAAAGGTCGGGGATGTACTCGAGTCCGGTGCTCATCCCCCAGGCGCCCTCGCTCATCGCCTGGCGCACGATCGCTTTCATCTTCTCAAGCTCTTCCGGGGATGGGGCGCGCGGGTCCAGCCCGAGCACCTCTTTCCTGACATCCCCAAACCCGATCAGGTGAACAGCGTTGGTTCCGATTCCCTGCTGCTCCCATTTGGCTTTGGTCTCAGCCACCTTGGGTGTCCCGCCGCCGCAGTTGCCTGTGACAACCGTGGTCGTTCCCTGGATGAGATAGTTCAGGTTCGCCTTGGAGGCCTCTTCGCTCAAGCCTCTATCGCAATGAGTGTGGAGATCGATGAAGCCCGGCGAGACGATGAGCCCGTGAACATCGATGACCTTCGCGGCCGTTTTGCCTTGAAGGTGGCCAACCTCGGCGATGGTGTTGCCGGTGATCCCGACGTCGCCGTAGAACCAGGGATTGCCCGTCCCATCAATCAGTTTCCCGTTCGTGATCAGGATATCGAAATCGACCGATGCTTTCTTGGAACAAACCATGAAAGACGAAACGGCCAAAACGACCAAGCCAAAAACCATGAGACATCGCTTAAACATCCTTAACCTCCTTCAAAGACTCTTCCTCACGGGTTCTTTTGTTTGCCGAGAAGACGAGAACTAGCCCTCCCCTAAAGGGAGAAGATCTTTTTGCAATGTGAATATTTTCCCGAGCATACTTGTCCGAGATTATTTCAGATGAGAAGGAATTTGTCAATTTGGATTCAAAAGAAGAGAGCCTTATTCTTTATCGAACACCCAGATATTGTCGTACTTGAGCCGGGGACCGCTGAAGCTCTCTGTCGCAGTCAAGGTTTTTCCGTCTTCGGAGAGATGATATCTCACAACGTTCGTTGCCTCGCGATCTTTCAGGATGATTTTCGAATCGAAAATTAGGTCATTCCCATCCCAGGACAAACGGGCGCGAACGGTCTCTCCTTTTCCCTCCTGAACGACCTCTTTCCCGTCTGTAGTCAGGTCGATCCCCCAAGTATCCTCCTTCCCGTTGCTCATGAACGTCCGTGACAAATGAAAAACCGGCTCTTTGTGATCGATGCGAAAGACGCCCGATGCCGGAGGCGGAATCTGGAGTTTGCTTTTTTGAGGGTTGAATTTCCAGACTCCGGTGAAATCCGGTTTGTTCTGATCTAAGAACCCGCCCGGGCCGGAAAAACACAAGCAGGCCGACAGTATTCCCATCAGCAAAAGAAGAGCTTTTTTCGCCCCGGTTTCGGCGGGCGGAAGGTCCCGGCCGCAATAACGGCAGACCTTTGCCTGGACTTTGATCGCCTCGGCGCAAAAAGGACAGGTCCGTGTTTCTCCTGCTGTCGTCTTCTCCCCCGGCGATTGCAGACCGTTGAATTCATCCCGGCATCTTGCGATCGTGTCCTTTAAAAGCAGGGGGTTTTTCACCATCCTATAAATCGTGGCCCCGTCTTCGGCTGCCGTTTGGATCTCGACCTCTCCGTAGCGGAGGATCCGGCCCAGCAGCGATTGCCGGTAGGACAGGTTGTTGATCTTTCCCAGAGGACTCTCTTTTGTATAGCGGTTAAAGACGCCCTTCTCGTCGATGACCCTCAAGTTGGTAACGGCCCAAATATCGCGGCGCCGGTACAATTCCCGGTAGCCGAAATTGCAGGCCGCTGCAAAAAGCAGGACCACGGTCGTCCAGACAGCGATGTCCCTCAGAACGCCTCGCTCCTTGATCAAGAAGAACGCGAGGATGAACAGGACGGCAGCCAGGAGAAGGGTGAGGAAAGGCCTGGCCACCGTAATCCAGTGAGTCCGTGTTTCGAGGACTTTTTGTTCTCCCTCTCTGAGCTCCGTTCTCATGCCTGCCTCCTCTCCCGGATTCGCAAACTCTTACGAGTTGGCCTGCTCTTGGCGATGATTATATATCATTCGAGCCTCTACAGAAAACCTTGCAAACTCGAGCCGGGTTCTGTTAACGGCAGAAGTCCAGGTGATTTTCATCTCTTTCAGCTCTGACCAGGGCATCCGGACTGACTCACGACCATTTCCCGGCGCCTTGACGGCCTGTTCTCGCTGGGAGCACGATTTCTGACGGAGGAGAAGGCGATAACAGCAACGAGGAGGCTTGCGCTCACGCGTAGTTAAAGGCGTTTATAGCCACGGTTCCGACCGCGTCAAAAATAAAAATCAGAGGCCGCTTGACCCCTCGTCCAGCTTGTCGAGGACGGCCATATCCGCATCCGAGATCGCAAAGTCGAAAATGTCTGCATTCTCAACGAGGCGCTCGCGGTGAACGGATTTGGGGATGACGACGACCCCCTTTTGGATCGCCCAGCGCAGCATGATCTGGCCGGCCGTTTTACGATAGGACTCTGCTATCGAACGAATGGTCCCGTCTTCTAATCGCCTGCCGCGCGTCAAGGGGCTATAACCCTCGAGCCTGATTCCGCGTGATTCGCAGAAGGCATGCACCTCCCTCTGCTGCTTGAAAGGGCTGAACGAGACCTGATTGACGGCGGGCGCGGCTCCACCCGGGTCGAGGATCTCTCTGAGCTCCCGGACGGAATAGTTGCTGACGCCGATCGCCCGGCAACCGCCATCGGCCTGAAGTTTTTCAAGCGCCCGCCAGGCCTCCGCGCGCCGTCGCCTGTCTTCTCCGGGCCAATGGATGAGATAGAGGTCTACCCACTCGAATCCAAGCCGTCGGCGGCTGGCTTCGAAAGCCTCGAGCCCCGATTCATACCCCAGCTCGGAGGGCCACAGCTTGGTTGTGATAAAAACATCATTTCGCGGGATACCGCTCGCTCGTATGGCCTCGCCCACTTCGCGCTCATTGCCATAGATCGCCGCAGTATCGACGAGCCGATAGCCGGCTTCGAGCGCCCAGAGCACAGCCTGCCTCCCCGCCCCTGCGGTCGCCTCCCATGTTCCCAGACCGAGGATGGGCATTTTGACGCCGTTATTCAAGGTGATTCGCGTGCCGATAGTCAACTTCATCTCCCTGCCCTTTTCATGATACTCCCAACAACCTCCGAAGTGAACCGCGCCCTGCAAATCCCACAAACGCTTGACAATTGAAGCAGCAGAGAGATAGCATTTTGGAAGCGTGGGGAATCCACTTTTATAATTCACTAGCGCCGCAAAAGCCTCTTCTCAAAAAGCGGGTTCTTCTCCCCCACTAGGAAGGAAACGATCATGATGGAAAAATTCGGATTTCTGTTGGGGACATGGAAGCTCGACTATCGGGTTCCAAAGAGCGAGTTCAGTGAAGGGGCCACAGGCGCAGGCAAGGGAACATTTAAAAAAGCCCTGAATGATAAGTATGTCTATTTTGATTATGCGGCGTCTTTCTCGACAGGCGACAAAGCCCGGGCCCACGCGATTTTTGCCTGGGATGAGAAATCGAAGATCTACCGGTACTGGTGGTTCGAAAACTCCGGGAATTTCCTGACTGCGTCCTGTCATTTTATCGATGATCAGACTCTGTTTCTGAATTGGCACAAGACCGGGCTGGTCCAATCTTTTAAAAAAGCCGGACCGGACCAGGTGATCTTGAGAATGAGACAGCCTGATTCAGAAGATACGCTAAGAATCGTCCTGGAGGTCCGTATGACCAGGCATCCCGACTGACTCAGCGGATGAGAAAGATGCGGCCTTTTCCTCTCAGAAGGCGTCCCAGCTCATCCGCGGCCAGCACTCCGCCCCTATAATTATCGGTTGCGATATAGCCTCAAGAATCTCCCGGGCTCGCGGTTCGCGGCGACGATATGTATTTCTATTTTGAATCGTTCATCTGCCCGCCGACAATTTATCACTACGATTTTAAGACGGGAGAGCTCTCAACTTATTATCAACCCAAAATAGGCTTTGATCCCGCTGCGTACGTGACCGAGCAGGTCTTCGGCACTTCCAGGGACGGGACGCGAATTCCCGTATTTGTGACCCACAAAAAGAGTCTGACGCTCGACGGCGAAAATCCCCTGCTCATTTATGCCTACGGCGGTTTTTCTTTGAGTCTGCCTCCCACTTTCACTTTTCATCTGACCCAAGTCCCGCTCTTGGCCTGGCTCGAGAAAGGAGGGATCTATGCTCAAGCGACGCTTCGAGGCGGCAGTGAGTTCGGAGAATGCTGGCATCGGGCGGGCATGCTCGGAAACAAACAAAATGTCTTCGATGATTTTTACGCCGCCGCGGAGTGTCTCATCGCCAAGAAATACACAAACCCGAAGAAATTGGCGATCTTCGGACAGAGTAACGGCGGTTTGCTGACGGCTGTTGCGCTGACTCAGCGCCCCGACCTTTATGGCGCCGTGATCAGCAAGGTCCCGGTCATCGACATGCTTCGCTATAACCTGGGCGGCGGGGGAGCCTTTTGGGTGCCGGAGTACGGTGACCCCAAAAATCCCGAACACTTTAAGTTCTTATATGCCTATTCTCCGCTCCACAATGTTAAGGAAGGGACCAACTATCCGCCGGTCTTCATTCAGACGGGCGAAGGGGATACAAACGTACTCCCCTTCCATGCGAATAAATTCGCCGCCACCCTGCAGGCGAAATCCGCCGGAACAAATCCGATCCTCCTCAGAATTCAACAAAAAGCCGCCCACGGAGGCACGACACCCCATTCGGTGGTCGTCAAAGAGTATTCTGAATATCTGAGCTTCCTGTTCAAGGAGCTGGGCGTCAAGCTTTTTTGAAGGGGGTGCAGAAGATTTCGTTCGACCGCCTGCGGATTTCGATACTCCTGCCGTCGCCCTCGGCCGACATTCGGCTAGATTCATAGACCAGGAAGGCGCGGAAGTCCAGGAAGAAAAATGGGAGGCCGAGCATCTGGGTTGCACGAGTTGCGGTTAACTGATAATATGAGCGCCGGTCATTTGAACTAGGGAAATTCGACGTGTTCCATATCAGTATCCTGGGTGGAGGAATCGCCGGTCTGTCGGCCGGATACTTCGCCCAGAAAAGGGGAATTCCTTTCACAGTCTATGAATCAAATCACATCTTCGGCGGGAATTGTCTGACCCTGAAACATCAGGATTTCCTCTACGACTCAGGGGCGCACCGATTCCACGACAAAGATGCATCGATGACCCAGGAGCTAAAGAACCTCCTCGGCGATGAATTGTCCGAGATCCAGGTTCCGAGTCAGATTTATTACAGCGGCATGTACATAGATTTCCCCCTCACTCCATTGGACCTCATGTCAAAGCTGGGAGTACCGACCCTCGTCAAAGGCGCAATCGACTTGATCAAGGCAAGGCTGGCCAACAGAACGTCACCTGACGACTTCGAGGGGTTTGCCGTGCACACCTACGGGAAAACCATAGCCCAGCTCTTCCTCCTGGGCTATACCCGGAAACTCTGGGGGATTCCCCCGAGCAGGCTTTCCCCGGTCACATCCGGAGGGAGGCTGAAGGGTCTCACGATATCTACCTTTCTCCATGAGACCTTCGGGGGAAACAAAAGAAAAACGAAACACTTGGACGGCTCCTTCTATTATCCGAGGCAGGGTATCCATGTTATCCCCAAGAGGCTGGCAGAGTCTTGCGGAAACGGCCGGATTCTCACCGATTCAAGAATCACGAGGATATTTCATGATTACGACAAAATCCGCGCGATCGAGGTCAACGGCCGTGGCAGGTTAGAAACCAGCCGGGTCGTCAACACTCTCCCGCTCAGCTCGTTCCTCAACCTGCTGGAGCCCCAGCCTCCCCGGGAGATTGTCTCCCTGGCCAAGGATCTCCGGTATAGAGATCTCCTGCTCATTGCCTTCTTTTTGAAGACGCCACGCGTTTCAAAGAACGCTTCGATCTATTTCCCTGACCCACGATTCCCATTCGCCCGGATTTACGAGCCGAAAAACAGGAGCAGGTGGATGGCGCCCCCGGACAAAACCGCCCTCGTCGTTGAATGGCCCTGCCAGCGGGACGACCAGACCTGGAATGCTCCCGATAGCGAACTCGTGGATGCGGCGCGTTCACATCTGGTAAGAATCGGCCTGATCAAAGACGCGGACATCCTGGATGGGGTCGTGACCAGGATGGAATATGCTTATCCCGTGATAGAAAAAGAAACGGAGGGAAAAAAGAAGCGAGTCTTCGATTTCCTTCGGGGATTCGAGAACCTGAGATCCTCCGGGCGCAGCGCGCTTTTCGAGTATATCCATATCCATGACATTATGAGGATCAGCGCAGAAATCATAGAGGGCTTGGCGCGAGGCTGAGCCGGGCCGGCTTCAGGTTAACCCGGTAAGTTTCAGCAATCCCAAAAGATTCATCTTCCATTCGTGCCGGTTCAAGGTCAGGAATCGGTTCAGGATGTAGCTCGGCCGGAGATAAAAAGATCTGTACATTTTTTTGAACATTCCCCTCAGTTCATCTGTGGTCAGGGCGGTAGCATTCATGACAAATGTGTCGCTCCTCAGGCCGGCGAAGTTCAGGCCGCCCAGGAGCCAGCCGTTTTGAACGGCCATCCGATAGAGTTCGGTTCCCGGGAAGGGCGAAAGCACTTGGATGTTGGCAAAATCGGCTTTGATTCGCTTTGTCAGGGCGATCGTTCGGGAGATGGATTCCCCGGTCTCTCCGGGATTTCCGATCATGAGATTGGCGACCGATTTGAGACCGGCCTTTCTGGTTATCTGGAAGGTCTCGATAATTTCGGAGATCGTCGTCCCCTTTATCAGGATATCCAGTATTTTTTGGTCGCCCGACTCCACCCCGTATTGGATGAGCCGGCAGCCCGCCCGGCGCATCTCCTCAAGCATGGAGAGTTTCATCCTGCCGACGTGACCGTTGCATGACCAGGTGAGCCCTGCTTTTTCCCGGATGAGGAGTCGACATAATTCCGAGACCCTTTCCTGGTCCAGGGTGAACTCGCTCTCCTTGAACATAATCTCCCTGGCCCCGAATTTGCGGGAGAGAATCATCATTTCCTCAAAAACCCTCGGCGCAGAATTGGCCCGATATTTTTTGCCCAAAACGACGCCCGTGTCGCAAAAAATGCAGCGGAACGGGCAACCTCGGCTGGTGATCATGGTCGAGAAGGGCGCTCGGCGGGCCAGGGGGTCATGATACCTGGATAAGGGGAGAAGATCATATGCGGGGTATGGTAGAGTATCGAGGTTCTCAATCAAGGGCCTGGGGGCATTCGTGATAACCCTGCCCCCCTTCTTGAAGGCGATTCCGAGGATTCCCTCAGGCTCTTTCTCCGTCTGAAGGCAATCGACCAGTTCACAGGTCGTTATCTCCCCTTCCCCAAAAACGACATAGTCAACGGACTCTTGCTCGGCCATTTCCCTGGGAAACAGAGTTGGATGCACTCCCCCTACGACGACCTTGATGTCCTCCTTGTACCTTTTTATCAAGTGGGCGGTCTGAAGCGCCGCTTTAAGGAGGGGTGTGGTCAAGCTGACGCCGGCGATATCGGGCGAATATTGGGAGAGAGCCCTCTTTAGGTCTGACTCGGGATTCTTGGACACGTTGGCATCGAGGATCCGAACTTCCTTGTGTCCCGCTCTTCTCAAGGCTGCCGCGACAGAGGCCAGCCCCAGAGGAGGGAGCTGGGCCGCGGCAAAAAAATTGTCTTTCATCTGGGGATGGATCAACAGAATCTTCATGCTGGCATCTTCCGACCTTTGATGGTAACGCCCACCAACTGCGGATGGTCCGGGAAGAAGAATATTCATAAAGCTCCCTAAAATCAAGAGCATTTTTAATCGATTTATGCTATAAAAATTGATTGAGCTCAGGCCAAGACTGAGACGGAGACAAGGAGCGCCCGGTGATCGAACTCAACCAAGTTTCCAAGAGCTACAACAAAGGCAAAGTCAAAGCCGTGGACGACCTCAACCTGGTCGTCAATCCAGGGGAGATCTTCGGCTTCCTCGGGCCGAACGGGGCGGGAAAAACAACCACGATCAAGATGATTGTCGGTCTCCTCAAACCGGACACAGGAACAATCGCCGTGAACGGGCTCGATACGCAGAAGGATTCCCTCAAGTGCAAGTCGATAACGACCTATGTGCCTGATTTCCCCGCGGTCTATGAGCGGCTGACCGGCCTCGAGTATCTGAATTTTATCGGAGATGTCTATGGGGTCCCGAAAAAGGAGCGACTGGAAAGGATGGAAAAATGGCTCGAAGTCCTCGAGCTCACCCAGGCTGTCACGAGCCCCATCCAGAGCTACTCCCACGGCATGAAACAGAAGATCGTCCTGACGGCGGCCCTCCTCCCCGCGCCCGAGGTCATGGTCCTGGATGAGCCCATGGTCGGCCTCGATCCCAGGGCCTCCCACCACCTGAAGGAGATGATGCGCGAGCATTGCGATCAGGGGAAGACTCTCTTCTTCTCGACGCACATCATGGAAGTCGCGGAAAAACTCTGCGACCGCATCGGGATCATCAACAATGGAAAGCTCATCGCCTGCGGCTCCATGGAGGAGCTCAAGAAGATCGATCAAGCCGAACAATCTCTGGAAGGCATTTTCCTAGAGCTCACCGAGAAATGAAAAAACTCTGGGCTCTCGTCCGTGTGGGACTCAAGGCCAATTTCGGGTTGGCGGTCATTCACCACCGGCTCTTCAAAGAAAAAAAGGATCGTTGGCTCGTGCCGGTCATCCCCCTGGCCGTCGTGGGGCTTGCGCCGACGATCTACGGCTATCTCAAGCTCATCGAGAGCTTTTATGGCTTCCTGAAGCCTGTCGGTCAACAACAGGCCATCCTGACGTTTGCTATTTTAGCCGGGCAATTCCTCGTCCTGCTCTTCGGTCTTTATTATGTCATCTCGGCGTTCTATTTCTCAAAAGATCTGGAGATGCTCATCCCTCTCCCCCTCAAGCCGGTCCAGGTCATGCTCTCCAAGTTCATCATCATCCTCGTCAACGAGTATCTGACGATCATGGCGATCGTTCTCCCGGTCTTCGTCTATTACGGCATTCTGGCGAAAGAGGGCTTCTTCTATTGGATCAAGGCGGTCCTCGTTTATCTCTTGCTCCCCGTCCTCCCGCTGATCATCGTCTCGATCCTGGTCGTGGGGATGATGCGCGTCGTCAACGTCAGCCGAAAGAAAGACGCTCTGATTATCGTCGGCAGCATTCTGCTCATAGGGGCCGCCTTGGGATTCCAATTCCTGCTGGGCAGGACCGCTGGTGGAAAGACAGATTATGATGCTATGGCCAAATTCTTCGCCTCCTCGGACAGCCTGCTCAAGCAGGTCGGGGCGAAATTTCCACCCAGCATTTGGGCGACCAAAGCGCTCGCCGGCGCGTTGACCGGCACCGCTCTCTGGAATCTATTCGTTTTTATCGGCGTGTCTTTGGTCTTCTTCTGCGGCATCCTGGTCATGGCCGAAAAACTGTTTTACCGCGGGCTCATTGGGATCGGCGAAGTCTCAGGACGGCGGAAAGTTCTCTCTCAAAAAGAAATGTCCAGAAGAGTCGCGTCCGGACGCCGACCTGTGAAAGCGATTCTGGCGAGAGAGTGGCGAGTCATGAACCGGACCCCCATCTTTCTTTTGAACGGCGTCCTGACCGTCGTCCTCATCCCCCTTATCTTTGTCCTGATGGCCAAAATGGGTTCGGGCAGAGGAGATAGCGCATTCATCCTGAATCTTATGACATCGGCGAAACCTGTTTTTGTCATCCTGGCCGCGGCCGGCTTTATGACCGTCAGTGGCAGCTTGAACGGCACCTCCTCTTCGACGTTTTCCAGGGAGGGAAGCCAGTTTTGGATATCTAAGATCATTCCGGTCTCACCGCAGGAACAGGTCATCGCCAAGTTCCTGCATTCGTATATCATCTCCGGCCTCGGTCTCGTCACATCGACCATCGTCCTGGTCACCGTGCTCCATATCAAGATCGGTGTTTTGGTCGGGGCACTGGCTCTGGCCCTGGCCGCCACCTTCGTCCTGACGGTCATCGGGATGATCATCGATCTGGCCCGGCCACTTCTCGATTGGACCAATCCTCAGAAGGCGATCAAGCAGAATTTGAACGTTCTCTTCTCCACTGTGGCCGATATCGGACTTTTAGGGGCGCTTGGATTTCTGTGCTTTTTTTTGGCCAAAGCCGGAGTTTCCTGGAATCTTCTGCTGGTCGGCCTTGCCGTGGTCTTGAGCCTGCTTTCGTTTGGGAGCTTCCAATTCCTTCTGAAGTTCGCCGAAAAGAGATACCGACAAATCGAAGTCTAGCCGGCCGGATTTTAGCTTCTTAGCCTAAGTCACACCTAACGTCGGGCGCAGCTATTTCAAGTGCTGATCAAACCACGCCGCCAGTCGTTTACTGATATCTCGCTGGTGTTCGGGATTGGCAAATACGTGTCCTTCGTGTTCATACACGACCAGCTCTGTTTCAACCCCCAGGGTTTTGAGCGCGTGCCAGAATTCGTACGATTGCGGCGTCGGACACTCGCCGTCGCTGTCTCCCACCAGGATCAGCGTAGGCGTTTTCACGTTCTTGATGTACGTGATCGGTGAGCTTTGGGCATAGACCTCGGGGTCATCATAGACGGACGCGCCGAAAAACGGGATCATCCACTGGTCGATCTTGTTCTCGCCGTAATAGCTCAGCCAGTTGGCGATCCCCGCGCCGGCGACGGCCGCGGCAAAGCGCCGCGTCTGCGTCACGCCCCACATCGTCATGAATCCGCCATAGCTCCACCCGGTGAGTCCGAGCCGGTGTTCATCGACAGGCGCCTGTTTAAGGATTTCATCCACTCCCGCGAGTATGTCCCTGAAGTCGCCACGGCCGAAGTCTCTCACGTTGGCGCGGGTAAAAGTCTCACCCTGGCCGAAGCTGCCTCGTGGATTAGGAAAGAAAACGAAGTATCCTTGAGCCGAGAGCAGGACGCTGAAGCCAAACGCTTTTGGCCAGGAAGAGCGCGCCATCGAGCCCGGACCGCCGTGGACCTGGACAACCATCGGATATTTTTTCGCCGGATCCACGGTGGGCGGGTAGAGCAACCAGCCCTGGAGGCTGAATCCCTCATTCGTCCAGTGGATACTCTTCACCTCTCCCCATGTGCCCTTCGCCGCCGAGTTGCGCGAACTGATTTGCTTCCATCGAGCAACGGCACCGGCCCATACTTCCGGAGGACGGCTGAGCGATTGCCTAATCACTGCGCTGGCCTTTCCATCAGCGGCGAGGGAAACCGCCGTTCCCCAGCCGTTCGCGGTCAGATACTCAGGACCGTGCCACAAAGTCTCGATTTGTCCGCCCACCACATCCACCAGGGCAATTCCGCTCTCCCCGTCAACCTCTTCGCCGAAAAGAATTTTTCTTCCATCCGGCGACCAGTTCAGCGAACTCGCGGAAGCCTGCATCTGCGGAGTGAGGTTCTTCGGCTCTCCGCCTTCCGCAGCGATGATGAATATATCTCCACCGACAGAGGGTTCATCGCTCATCAGGCCGGCGATGAATGCCACCGATCTTCCATCGGGTGACCACGTCGGAACGGCGATCTGCAACGGCGGTTTATAGATGGGCGTCATCGGACCGCCCGCGGCGTCGATCGTGTAGATCTGAGCGATGTACCAGTTGTTGTCGCCGTTGCCATGGGCCGCGGTCGTAACGAAACGCTTGCTGTCGGGTGACCAGTCGAACTCATACACGTACATGTCCGCGGGCGAAATCTGCCGCAGGTTCGCATTAGTCACGTCAACCAGCGCCAGCCTCTGCTCGGTGACTGCTTCCTTGATCACACCCGTCTGCGGGGTTTCGGCCACCAGCGGACCGGCCGGACGAGTCGCATTCTCTGTAAACAAAAGCGCTATAGTCTTATCGTCCGGCGACCACCTCGGCCCGGCCAGGAATCCTCTTACGGTGGTCAGCGCGCGGGCAGGGCCTCCTGAGGCGCTGACGACGAAGAGTTGCCCCTGGCCCCGGCTCCCGGCGTCGGAAAGAAACGCGATGCGCTTGCTGTCGTGAGACCAGACGACCCAATCTTCCGTAAGAGGGGCCGCTTCGATCCCTGCGGTGATCCTCCAGGGGCTTCTACTCCCATTCACATCTGTAACAAAGATCGAAGAGCGTCCGTCCGCCTGATTCTCCACCCATGCCACGCGCTCGCCATCAGGTGAGATCGCAGCCTGGCTCAAATTTTTGGCCTCAAACGGCATGCCGATCTCGGCCCGAAGGGGCGAAATTTTCGAAACGACAGCTCCGGTCGGCTGACTTAGGAAATTACCCTGTCCCCAGGGCAACTGCGCCAAGAACGTGTACGCCAGTGCGACTGCAATGATTCTGCTCATCATTTTCATTCAATATTCTCCCGTAAGTTGTGTTCGACCGGCCAGCCTATCAGCCAACCAGCGATAGGCCGCTGGCTCCACGCGACGGCTGGCGAGATTTGGGGGCCAGTGCATTTCCAGGGGGCTATTTAAGAACCGATTTCAAGGTCCGGCAACCATGCCGTAGAAGATAAAGCTGGCCAAGGCGCCGGCAATCAAGCCGGCGATCACGCCAATGACCGGCCCTCCGGCGAGGCCGAAAACAAGGCCGAACAATAGGGCGAACAATAGAGCAAAGGCCAAAACGACCAAAATCCTGGTCATCTGACTTGAGACTACCAGAATAGGATTTTTTGGGGTCTTCTTTCGGGGATTTCCTGGTTCCTGTTTATCCATCCCGTTTAAGTTCCTCCTGCCTTGTTCGCACTTATTGTACCAACTGTGCTGTCGGAATTCCAGGCTCTTTTTTTGGCTGATTCTCCCATTCGGGAAAATCCACGCTGGGCATTAACCTATAACTCGTTTCCCTGAAAATCGGGGTCGGACCGAGCTAACTGTTCAATTTGAGTCTAAGTAAAAGATAATAAAATAGAATATCACGGTCCGAACCCCAATTAAAATAAATCCTCAAGAATAGGGGCGATCGTAGACTTGGCTGCGGGCGCCGCGCTTCTTGGACTCCTTCCTCATGCTGTAGTTGGCCATGAGAAGGTAAAGCCACTTCGCGATCAAAGGTTTTCCCAGGAGTTTTACGGCCTCTTCGGGCACGGACCCGCCCAGGACAAGGGCTCCGGCGGCGAGGTCCAGCGCCTTGACCACATTCCTGACCATCCCGCCGGCCTTTTCAAGAGGCCTTTCGGCGATGGCGCCGCCCATGCCCATTGCTAGCGCCCCGGCCCATCCGTAACCGGCTTCTTTGGCAAATTGACGCATGATATCGCAGGCCGGTTGGTTCTGACGCGCCTCGGGAAAGCCGCATTGGACGATGGCCACGATGTCTTGATCCTTCATGCCCCCCATCTGCTCGGCCGTCCTCAGCCCCACTCTGCGCTCGGCGATGAGCTCAAGCACCCGCACCAGCGGCGCGGGAAGCTGGTCGACGTAAAGCGGGAAGGACCAGATAATCAGGTCGGCCGCGTCCATCGCCTCGAACACGCGCGTCATCTTCTCGCGCGTATCGAAGGCGGAGATGACGGCCAAGGTCGCGACTTCCATCCCGCCCGCCTCGAGCCTTCGGAGCAAGTGGCGGCCAAGCGCGTGCGATGTGCTCTTCAGGCCTTTTGGACTTCCGACCAAAAGGAGTGCTTTTTTCCTTTCCATCATCGTTCTCCTTATGCGGCCTCGACAAGCCCGACGAGAGCGCTGACCCTGGCGACCAGCTCCTTTTCGCCCGTCCCCTCATAAAAAACCCCGGACTGTGTTTTCAGCGAGCTCATGTTGATGGCGTTCCTTCGGGCAAGGTTATGGAAAATCATCTCCGCCTCGTTATCCGCCCTGGCAAGCGTTCCGATAACCAACAGCCTGCGTAGTCTTTCGTAGCGCTGAGGATGGTGGATCTCGTCGTGGACCTTGTGGAAGAAGGGAAGGACGGAGGGAATGAGCCGGTCGAGAGCTTTCTTGAGGGCCGATGAATATCCGCCGAACGTGATCGGCGTGATCCAGGCCAGGACATCGCTTTCGATGTGGGCCTTCAGCACTGCCTCTGCGTCGTCTTTGATCGCACACGCGCCTGGATGCTTCAGCCAGCACGCGAAGCAGCCAGAGCAAGGCTTGATGGTCATGCTGTCCAGGTCAAAAGCCGTAACATTCCAGCCGCGAGCCGTCGCTTCGCGGGACACGGCGTCCTTGAGTCTTCGCGCGGTTGCGCCTCTTTCGTTTTCGAAGCTTCCATTTAAAATCAAGATATTCATGGGGTCACCTTTATCTCTCTCGCCTTCGCATATCTTCGCGAGTTCCGGTTTTTTCGCGGTCGCGCTGAACGCCGTGGCTCCGTCGCTGGGCAGGAGGGCGGCTGGGTTTCCGGGACGGCGATCCTTTTTCCCTTGAGGAGCCTTGCCCAGTGGCGCTCGTTCCGGCCCAAGAAACACTTCCCACGGCTCTACTTACTCGATTTGGAGATCGAGGCCGGCTCAAGCCGGATAACCTTCTCACAAGCAGCCTCGACCTTCTTGCGAGAATAGAGAACCGGGAAGTACTTCCCCTGCGCCCAGAGTTCGTATAGATCGCGGTAATGAGGATCATTTACGTCGCCCGACTGGCCGGGACTATTCAGGCCAACCGAATTGTCCCAGTCCTCGAGATCCACGATCATCTTGAATGATCCGCCCGTTATTTGATTGTCGCCGCCGCCCGTTGCCGTCACGGTGTAACCATCACCTCCGCGCTGCTGATCACCCACATCGAACTTCCCCCGCAGCCCGGAATTTAACGCAGGATCCAACGGATGTCGAATCAAAGCGTGATGGTAGGCCCCGAGTTTCCACTTTTCCATGTCGGCCCCGAAGCGTTTCGTAAGGTCCGCGACCGCCTTATCAAGACACTTAATGAGCACCCCGTTCCGGCCGGCGATCGGATCAGCGCCAAAACGGCCGTCGGGCGCAATAAGCCAATCGATGATTCTCTTGAGACTGATATTCCCTATAAAGGGCTGAGCCTCTTTCGGCACCAGAAGTTCGAGCATGGTCGCTTGGATCTGCCGCTGCAACATCTCATAGATGCCAGCCGGTATAGAATCCTTGTTGAGGAAATAATCCCACGCCGACAGAAGGTCACGCGCCTGCGACGCGGCTGGATCAGGCACGGGGAGATCGCGCAGGAGCGGTACCAGGCTGCGGGCCGGAATGGACAGATCATCATTTTGGAGGCACATCATATCCGCGACCGTGAGCAAGCGGCCCGATCCCAGAAACTCGGCCACGCGCGCCCCCCGATAGGGCGCGGCCCACGTATAATGCAGTGCGTCTTTGTGTGACCATCCGGGGGGAATAAGATAGTTGTTCGACGTGTTCCAGAAGCCCTTCTCTGGATTGAGCGCCTGCGGAAGTGCCCCGAGGGGTAGGTAACCGGCCCACTCGTAGCGGCCGTCACCCGGCACGGGCACAAGTCCGCTCCAACCAGGACGGAGGGGAGATATTCCGACCGCTTGATAGCCGATATTTCCTTCGAGATCGGCCCAGATCATGTTTTCGGACGGGATCCGGCTGTAGTCGCAGGCGGCCAGGAACTCATTCCAACTCTGCGCCTGGTCGATTCGCAAACTGGCAAGATATGGGGCGCCGCCGATCTCCATCCAGGCCGCACGCAGGGCATAAGCTTTGTGATGAGGTTTATCTTCATGGACGACGGGACCGTGCCGGGTAAACCTCAATTCGACAGGCACCGGCGCCTCGCCCTTCACGGGAATCGATTCTTTGATCACGCGCATTCTCTCCCACTGGCCGCGGTATTTGTATTGATCCGGATTGGCGGGATTCGTGTCATAGACGTACAGGTCCTCGGTGTCGCCCCCAAAGATTGTGAGGCCCCAGGCGCCATGCTCATTGTGACCGATCGAGATCCCGGGCAGCGCCGGTTCTCCGGCGCCGACAACATTCCAACCGGGCGCGACCAGGTGCACCCAATACCGGAGCGAGGGGGCCTCCAGCACACGATGGGGGTCGTTCGCCAAGAGCGGGAAGCCGCTTAGAGTCATCTTTCCGTTTATGACCCAATTGTTGCTGCCGACATCTTCAGGCCGTTGGAGGAGGCCTGTGGCCAACCCGATCGAAGGCCGTTCTGCCCATGGAGCCGGGAGCGGGCGCACGGATGACCTGTTGGCAGGGCGATACTCGGCGGCAACGTCGTCGGGCATAAAATCGATGGGTTCGCGGAAGGCGTCATAGAGTTCCAGGATGTCTTTGGAGAAGAGCGATTGGTCAATAGCCGGGTCGATATCCAGCTTCGGGTTCGCGGGCTGAAAATACTCGAGGTCTCTGACCCGGTCCGCACCGAGAATGCGCACGGCTTGCGCGAAGCCCAGCTCTTGTTTGACATTGGCGAGCAGTCCGTTGAAGCGCGTGATCACGACGGCGGGCGTCCAATTCCCCGGCTTGATCCCAAGCATCTTGAACTCGGGAGTGAGCAGGTCTGGGTTCCGCTCCGTCTCCGCGATGAAGGCGTTGATGCCGCCGACGAACGCCTCGATGATGGCTTTGCCGTGCGGGTGATACCAGTTGAGTTCCCGGGTCGGGTCGCCGCGGAAGAGAAAGAGGCGCGTGCCGATATCGCGCTTGAGTTCCCTGGGCCCAAGTATCTCCGCGACAGTGCCGGTGGCCTGGCGCCGCCATATCTCGAGTTGGAAGAGGCGGTCGCGCGCGACGTTGTAAGCTTGGGCGAAAAAAAGATCGCCTTCATTCTTAGCGTAGATGTGCGAGATACCCCAGCGGTCCCTGACAATCTCAACCGGCTGGAGCAAACCCGGAACCTGCAGCCTTTCGGTGGCTGTGGCGCCGAACCGAACCGCAGCTGTTTGGACCTGTGCTTGAAGCAACGAAAGGAAACCGAGGAACAACATAACTAGGAATCGTCTTTTTGCGCTCACTGAATCATCCTTTCACCGGAGTGCCTTAGAGGGCTCTTTTCCGATGCCGTGGCTACCTGAAGGCTACCTGACAGTCATGTGCAGACTTTGCCTCGTCCCTGCCCCCAGATGATAAAACATGCCGTGAAGGGACGTCAAACCGAATCTGGGTTAGACCCTGCATAATTTCAAAATCTCAGCATTCAGTGCGAGTCCCTTAATACGCTGTTTTTGGGGCCAAAAAGTGCGTTTTAAGCACCTAAAAAGACTCCTGATCTAAGCCTATGTAACAGATATTAAATCAGATCGTTCGGTCCGACCCCATTTGTTTTTGTTTTACTGGTTTAATAAAAAAGGGCGTTGAAAAGAAGCTTGAAGGTGCCATAGGACTGGGCCCTGTTCTGCACGCCAAATCCTAAGAGAACGACACGTCCCTTGTCCAAAGGGAATGCAGCGGCCGCAATCCTATTGCGCAGATACTTCTCCCCTTTGATATACCCGCTCATGAGAAGGCTCTCGTCCGGATAATAAGCGATAACCTCTCCCCCTTTCCCGGACTGGTCGGCCGGGAGAAGCTGGAAAGCGGGGCTGTAAAAAAATACGCCCGCGCCTTGCTCCGGAAGGCCATAAGCTACGGGATGGCGCGGGTTAAAATTCATCCGTAGGATCGAGCCGGGGCAATCAAATTCCGAAGATTTCGCTTTTTTGCCCAAATTATCAAAATCCATTCCCGCGCCCTGGACATTGCTTAAGGCATCAGTTGCGGGGACTCCGATTTTCTCGATCGCGAAATCGCAACTCGAGTTCAGGGTGATGAGAGTCCCACCATCTTTGACGAACCTGGCGATGTTTTCCACCCCCGCCTCTCCGATACCGCCCACATAATCCGGCGGCAGCGTCCCGGGCTTGTTGCCGGCCACTATATCCTTGGTCGACATCGAAGGAATCACAAGCGTGCTGAATCTTTGACCGAGCGATCCGGCTTTGATTTCGGCATCATGGAGGCTGACATATGGAAATTCGTATTGCTCCAGAACCCAGCGCGTCCATCCCTCATCCGAATCGGCGGTCCACGACCTGTATATGGCGATCCTCGGAAGTCTGAGCTTGGGTCCTTTAGCGAAGTCAACTCGCCCGGCGTGCTCGATCTCAAGGGAAAGCTCCCGAGCCAGATTTTCTATCAGACCCTGAGGAACGGTCCGCGATTCAACGATGAAACTTCCGGGAGGATAGGTTCTCCCGTTTGTCGATAATGCTTCCTTCGCCCGTGAAACACCTCCTCCCTTTCTTAAAATCCTGTTAACTGCAATAAAGCTGTTGTTTGCCTTTGCCGAAATCAAGTAGGCGGCGCCTCCGCCCGAGCCCACGAGCTTCCCCGGGAGGCCGGCTTTTTCAATCTGAGCGAGGCGGGCCTCAAACGGTGAGTTGACCTTAACCGCCTTGACGCCCATTTGATAGGGAAGCGACCAGCCGGCCAGGTCATAAGGAGGCATGTACGCGTCCGGGAATTTTTGGGGCCTGACGATCCCCTGCCAGAGGGTGGGATATTTCGACAGGTCGGGATAATCCTGCTCCTCAAAGACCGCCTTGATGAAAAGGGCAAATGGCTGGCTCATGGGGATGACCCAGGTTCCAGCCGGATAAGACACGCCGTCGGAAACAAAAGCATTTTCGGCCTCGCAGACCTTGACGCCCAGGAGAAGCATCCGGTTGACAAGCAGGGTCGCCGTGGGGAGGTCCCACTGTTCGCGAGGAATGATCCAGGCGTATGGCGGCTCTTTGCTGAACCGGGCCATGACATCTTTCCCCATCTGGTATTTTCCGTAGAGGAACCTTTCCCTGTAGAGCGCCGCCGTCCTGAGAACTGATTTCGAAGCGGTCAGGCAATATTCCACCGCGTTTCTCAGCCGCCACCAGCCTCCCTTCCACGGGCTCGGATAAAACGCGGAAGGCGTGAGGTCCCGGTATTCCTCAGGAAAATCTTGCAGCGTGTAGAATCGGGGCGTGGCATAGGCGTAAAGCGCCGTCTCGGTCATGATGGAAATAATGTGAAAATAATCGCCGAAGGAATCCTCATAGCCCGGATAAATGAAGTCAAACAGGAACCTGGAGATCGCCCCGTCTTTTCCTTCCCGGTCCAGGTCATAACCCATCGCGCTTCCGATCAGGTTTTTCCCGCGGATAAATAACGGATGGAGGTTGGGGTTTGTCGGCTCCGCGGCCGGCGGGATCCAGATCCGGGCCGGAAAAGGGGCCGATTGATGATGGTCATAAAGCACGACGGGATACCACACTCGATTAAGGAGCCGGGTGATATTCTGTGTCTCAGCCAGGTTGTTCATATAGGAATCGCGGTTATTGTCATGCCCGGCGTAGAGGTTATAGACCCAGGGCATATCGCTCGTCTCGTAAGGTGTCCCGATATTCCGATGATACCAGTCGGCGACGAGCTGCATCCCATCCGGGTTGGCGAAGACGAGGATCAAGATGGTGTTGTCCAGGATGAACCGGGTGTCCGCGTCCTCCGCAGAGACGAGGTCGTAGGCGAGCTCAAGGGCGTGTTGGGCCGGAGCGCACTCCGTGGCATGAATCCCGACATCGATCCAGACGACCGCCTTCCCTTCGGCCGAAATTCGGCGTGCTTCCTCTTCGGATAACCCTTCGACCAGGGCGAGCTTCTGAGAGATCTCCCGGTACCGGTCCAGGTTTTTCATGTTGTTCTCGGCCGTGATGACCGCATAGACCATCGGCTTTCCCATCCCCGTTTGACCCATCTCGCGGAGCTTGAACCTCGCTGATTCCTGTTCCAGCAATTTGAAATACCCGAGCGCCTGCTCATAGGTCGCCAGACGATAGTCGGCGCCAACCTTAAAGCCGAGGAACCTTTCGGGCGGGGTAACCTCAGCCTGGACGTTCGTTATCAAAAGGAAGAGACCGACAAAGATGGCGCTCAAAACAGGCTTAATAATTCGGACGCTTTTCCCGAACATCAAATCGCTCCTTTTCTGACTCATTGGATATCCATAGCATATACCACACCGGGACATCAGTTCCAAGGGTGCCGAACTGACTCACTCCGGGCGATCGCGCCTCTCTGTACGCGCCGGCTTTGCGCCGATGGGGAGACGATATGGCCAAGTTCGACCTCGGGCGGACCGAACCCGGAAAAGTCGCCGCGGTAGTCAGGAAGGCGCTCAGCGCAGAGAAGCCGAAGGGCAGATATTCGGTTGGGCACATGGCCCGAGCCGCCGCCTTTCTCGAAGCTTTGCCTCAATCGATCACGGACGCAATCTTGAAGATGCGACGCCGTCGGCTATTTCTTGACATCAACCATGGCCGGGAATATATTCCTCAGCGGGTTGATTGGTTCAATTCCCCGTCTTATAGAAGGGAAACCGGCAACGCGCGATCATCCCCTGAAGGAGAAATCTCTTGGAAATGAACGCACCAAGACCCCAGAAATCATCCAACAAATGGCTCCTGGGGATCGGCATCGGCTGCGGCGGTGTGGTGGTTATCATCATCATCCTGATCATCGCCGGTATCTTTTTTATGAAGAACTTGACTCAGGGCTTTAGGGACTCGGACGAAATCCAAAAATCCCTGGCGGCCAAGTTCGGAAGAATCGAGGATTATTGTCCTAATCCGGATGGAACGATCAGTCCGGACAGGCTCCGGGTTTTTTTGGCCGTGAGGGAGGCCTCGGCGCCCGTTCGGAGGAAGCTGGAGGCGTCGTTCGAAGTTCTGTCCAGGGCGAAAAGAGGAGGAGAGGTTGAGGTCAAATCGTCGCCCAACGTGTTCTCTATGATCAGGCTTGGGGTAGGGGTGGTCCCCCAAATAGCGGAGTTTTCCAAAGCGCGCAATCAGGCCCTCCTTCGATCCGGCATGGGAACGGGAGAGTATTATTATATCTATGTGACGGCGTATTTTTCATGGCTCAAGAAGCCAGTGGATGACGGTCCCGGATTTCGGTTGATCGGACCGCGGGAAAACCGGATGAACTTCAATAACCAAGAGGTCTTGGAATATCAGCGGGACCTCGCCCAGCGGCGGGTGCATCGGATCATCCTGCCCATGCTGCAATGCCAATTCGGGAAATTGCCCGCACCGGCAGCAGAGGGCGGCAAGGCCATGGATAAGTGGCGCGAGGCGCTCGCCGCCGAGATAAAAGCCATGGAGGCAGACCGGTATCGCCGCCCGTGGGAGAGCGGGCTCCCGGAAGTCCTCGAGGCGGCTCTGAAGCCTTTCCGGGACCAGCTCGAATCTGACTACAGCCGTTTGACCAACCCCTTGGAGATCGCCTTCTGAACTAGAGCTAGCGGCTCGACCCTGAATTATAAAACTAGAAGCGGTAAGACGCGCCGACTTGAAGGACGTTCGTGTGGAACCGCTGCAGCTGTTTCGGCGACAGGTCGATCTTCGCGGCCGATTCGAATTCGAATTGCCCGATCGAAAGACTGAGCCCGGCGCACAGATAATCGCGGGAATAATTCCAACCTTGCTGGTAGGGCTGAGGATCATAGATATAACCTGCCCGCAGGCAGAGGTGGTTGATCACCGGAAAAGGAAGCGGGATCCTGTACTCGGCCCCGAGATTAAGTTTGACGATGCTCTTGAAATCGAGAGGATAGTACCAGGCGGCCTGGTAATCCGAGGAGACGGTGCTCCATCCCCAAACCGAAATGTCGGCCGTGAGCGTGAAGGGATCCACGGGCTTGAAAAGAACGCTCCCCGTCGCCACCAGAGGCTGCCCGACGTAAAAATCCCCCGAGGATCGATCCGCCCGGAAAATAGCATCCATATAGGTGGTTTCGACGTCGGCGGCAAGATTTATAGAAAATGGGGGTCGGAGGGCAAAACCAACACGCCATTTTTCGTTCGGCGCAAAGGTGGCACCAAGGTTGAAATAAAATCCGGTCAGGTTGAGATGGGAAGTTTCTGTCATCATCGGCCAGATCCAATCTGGTGGAATGGAAGAACCCTGGCCCGGTGTGGTCGTTCCGTCCGGAAAAATATAATAAACGGGAGCAAATTTCTGACGGCGGTCGATGTCGCCATAAACATAAGAAGCGGAGATACCGAGTGAAAACGATTCCGTCAGGCGGTAGGCGACGGCAAAATTGAGTCCTCTCATCTCGCCGGATTGTTCTATCCTATCCAGCCAAACGTATGGAGAGCCTTTGATCGCAGGGAAATTGAATTCTTGAAACAGAAAATAGTTGGCCGCGAAAACCAGGTTCCCGAAAGGAAGGGCTATTCCGGCGGAATCGACGTCGTGCGTTTTCCGCGTGAAGCGACGGGCCTGGTTCGAGCCCCCGGAAAATTCGCTCAATGGAATGATATCCGGAGGAAAAGACGTCTTGTAAGTATTCTCTGAATATCTGTAGCTTAAGGCAAGCTGGGGGCGTGAGAGATTTGAAAGAAAAGAAGGATTCAGATATCCGGAGGAAGGATCGAGAGAGGCAAAAAGAGTCTCGCCCATGCCCATGCTCCTGGGCGAATTTGAGCCGAGGGTATTCCAACCGCCGACCGGAATTGTATGGAAAATAAATTCCTCATTCCCATACCAATAATATGGCCAGATAACCGGTCCGCTTTGAGTTTGCCCAAGAAGGGGACAAATGAACAATGAAAAGAGTGCAAAAACTCTTATGAAAGCAATCTTTTTCATGGCACCTCCCTGTAGCCCTTAAGGACGTCTCTATCGAAGTCACCTAAGCCACTTTCGGTCTTTATGCAATTTACATGCCAAGTCTTTCCCCTGGAGAGGATTCTGGGTGGGCTAAAATTGTCCATTTTTTTGGACATGGTCTCAGAATTCATGACAAGTCGGTGCGACCCGAAATTATTTGTTTTTTGGCCAGAATATCAGAATAATTGCACTTGATGAAAGACTTAGCTATAGAAGGACCCACCGGTTGGACAGAGAAAGAAAAAAAATTCTTCAAAAAATTGGACTCCCCTCTCAAAATTCAAGATTACCTCAATCAGATCCCTTACAACCCGCACTACGGAAGTCACTCGCCGCGTTGCGTCATCCGGGAGGAAAAAGCCCATTGTTTCGATGGTGCGATATTTGCAGCCGCGGCCCTGCGCATGATCGGCCACAAGCCCCTCCTCCTCGACCTCGAAGCCTCGGCGAATGATGACGACCACGTTCTCGCCGTCTTTAAAGAGAGAGGCTGCTGGGGCTCGATTGGGAAATCCAACTTCACCGTGCTCCGCTTCCGCGAGCCCGTCTACCGAACGCCGAGAGAGCTAACCATGTCCTATTTCGACGTCTTTTTTAATTCGATCGGCGAAAAAACCATGCGCCGCTATTCACATCCGCTGAACCTGAGCCAGTTCGACCATCTCAACTGGATGACGACGGAAGAAGACTTAGGCTATATCGGGGACAGGTTAAACGCGATCAAGCACTATGTGGTCTTAACCCCGACGATGATCCGGCGCTTGACCATGGCTGACCCGGAGCTGGTCAAAGCCGGCCTTCTGGGAGCGAACAAAGCCGGTCTCTTCAAACCCAAAAAATAAATAAATAAGAACGGGGGGAACACCCGACTCAATTCAAGATAGCCGAATCTCACGTCCCCGAGTCCGCGCCCAGCGAGACGGCCAGCAAAAACCAAGCCGCGTGGGGCAGCCATTGCTCTCCCCATCGCCAGTCATCGTCTTTTCCTGTCTCGGCGAAATGCAGGTTGAAATCGATATCCTCTTCATCTTTATAGCCCGCGGTGATTCCGTTGCAGATCCCGCCCGGAGCATTGGTGTACTCATAGGAATCGAAAAACATGTAGGCCGGATTGTTCCTTCCCTTTCCCTGCAGCATGCAACTGTCGAAAGGATTCAACCCCAGGATCCAGTTCAGCTGGTCGTTGGCAAAGTCCCGAAGTTTATCCCCAAAATTCTCATCCGAGGCAAAGAATCTGGCAGCCATTCTGGCCGCAGCGGCCATCGACGCGAGTCGGGCGTTTTCGCCCTGCCACCAGGGAGCCGTTTCGGTGTCATGGGGGAAGAAAAAGTTCGTCCGCAGACCGTGGTTTTTGCCGCGGACGAGCTGCCGGCTGTAGCCGAACGGGTTCGGCACATCGCGGGTCGCTTCGAGCTCACAAGTTAGAGATTTTTGCACGGACTCAAGGACCTTCCTACGCATGGTTTCATCGGCCATGCCCGCATATTCGAGCAGGCTCGTCACGGGCAGGCCGGCATCCACGGGGTGAAAGAACGGGCGGTCGCCATCGTCGGCCCGCCAATAATTGCGCGGGGGCACCAACCTGCCGATCAAGTTCTTGGCCCGTCTATCAGCCGCCTCCTTATAGATCGAATTGTTGGTCGCCCGGAATAATTCCGTGGCCGCCATGAGAGCGCAGTAATCATCGACGATGTTCTCCTTCCCGTCATTGGCGAAGTGAAGGTTGTTTTTCTCGAGATAGGCAAACGCGTCTTCCGCGGCTTTGCGGTAATCGGCCGTGCCGAATTCGCCAGAGACTTTATGGGTCGAGGCGATGGCGAGCGCTGCAATGCAGAGACCCGCGCCCTCTCGATATCCGGCTTCGTAGACCGCCTCCCCGCTGATGTTCTCTCTGCCGTAGTCCCGAAATTTGTCCTTTGTCTCCTTCGTCAGGATAATATGCTTCCCCGCCTTGGGCGTGATCAAGCGATCCTCCGGCTTTTTTTCGGGTCCCCGGCCTGAGATTGTTACATAGAATGAGCCCGAAGGATTTTTGATCCGCACCAGGTAATCGGCCCCGAACATGGCTTCATCCAGAAGCCGTCGCAAATATTGCCGGAAGTTCGGATCGGCGCGCCTCTCCAGCTCTCGATGAGATCGAAAAAGGCTCCAGGCCGTAAGCGGAATCTGCTGGGGATTGAAGAAAGTCGAATAAGAAAGGTGGGATAGGTGTTTCCCGTAATCTCCGGTCGCATCGAACCATCCGCCGTGGACGTCGACGACTCCATCTCTGCCCTCGAATCGCATCCGCCTATCAGCCTTGTCGAGCAACCCAGAGCAGCGCTGGCCCTTGAAATAATAGACAACGTCCGAAAGAGCGTTCCTCTCCAGGATGTTCTTTTGGATCAAAAAAGGGGAAGAATGGACACTCCCCTGAGCCGAGGCGCATTCAATGTAATAAACACCTTCCTGTTTGACTTCGCCAAAATCAGCCGTCCAGAACTGCCAGTCTTTCCATTTCGGGACCGGCCCCACGGACTCCGGCCGGCCGGAAAACACCTCCTTTCCTGTGCCCCTCTCCTTGACCTTAAAAACATCAAAGGCGTCGTTTTGATGGCCCAGGATGACGGCCCGTTTCCCGGCGGAGACATCGTATCCGATGTGATTGATAAGAATCTTGGTTCCTTGGGCAAAGCAGCCCGCTCCGATGAAAAGTGCCGCGATAAAAGCGGAAAAAAACCGACTTGGTCTGAAGCTCATCTTATTTCTCCCGGAAAGTGGAATCGCAATATTCCCATTCTACTTATATCGCTGAAAAAAAGGCAAGCCTGCATCCTCCTCCCGGGGCGAATGAACCCAAATTAGCTTGACGCGGCACCGGCGGTCACTATAAATTGGCAGAGATGCGCCCCCTCAAGATGCTTCTCCCCGCGGCCCTCATTGCACTCGTCCTCTTCCTGGGCTTTTATAATCTCAGCGGCAATCTCATGAACGATGACGAAGGGACCTACCTCTACTCTTCCTGGCGGATCAGCCTGGGCGAGACCCCCTACCGGGATTTTTTTGTCTCCCAAACTCCTTTAAGTCTGTATATCACGGCGGCCCTGTTCAAGGTGGCAGGACCTGATGTCTTTTGGCCCCGCGCCGCCTGCTTTTTTTTGATTTTCGCAACCGGGATCTTGATCTACCGCGCCTCTTCTAGGTTTTTCAATTTCGGCCGCGTTCTCTCCCTTGGCATGGCGGCAGTGTTTGCTTTGACGAAACAAATTTTTTATCTGGGCCGAACATTCATGCCGGACGGCTACATGCTTTTTTTCGGCGCCGCCGCTCTTTATTTCGCCCTCAAATCAGAGATTCCCAGCCACGGCAAGATTTGGAATCCGGCCGTATTCCTCTTCGGCATTTTCTCCGGCCTGGCCACTTTGTCCAAGGCCAGTGGAATTCTCTTGGTTCTCGGCTACCTCCTCTATCTCATTTATCTTCTTATCCGAAAAACCGAAAAACCGCGGGACGCAGTCAGAAAGGCACTTCTTTCGTCGGCCGGTTTTGTCCTTTCCTTCGGACTCATCTACGTTCTTATGTTGGTCTTCGTTCCCGGCACGTACCATTCGACGATCGCGTTCCATCTGGCCAAGGAGAAAACCACCGAGGCCGCGCTCCTGATTCTTCCTCTATTGAGGCTCGCCCGGTTCATCGGCAACCACAATTATGGTCTTATCCCGGTCGCTTTGATCGGGGTCCTCTTCGGCTCGGCCGTCAAGGAGAGGAAACGGGCCTTGCTGGTATCGGTCATGCTGGCTTTTTTGGGTTTGGCCTTCCTGCCCGGCGAATTCTTTCCGCGCTACGTCGTCTTTGCACTATTCCCCTTAACCTTTTTCTTCGGAGCGGGGATCAAGCTCCTTAGCTCCGGCCGAAATCTACGGAGTTTTGTTTTACCGGTCGCCGTCTTTTTTGTCTTGCTCAGCCTCGGGCCCACCTTCAACCTCAAGAGACTTGGCGCGCGTGATGCCGGGACGAGAGCCCTTGCCGCTTTTGTCCAGGAGCAGACAGCTCCTGGCGACTACGTTTTCGGAGATGATTCGGGAATCAACTTCCATGCCCGGAGGCCCTGCCCTCCGCGGCTCGTGGACGTTTCCGGGGCCATGACCAAGAGCGGTCAAATAACGGCGGCCGATGTCTTGAGTAACTGTGAGCGCTACAGCGTCAGATTGATTTTCGTCGAAAAGGGCCACTCCGCCCACCACCTGAAAAACCTGAAGAACTTCCCTCTCTTCGAGGGCTATCTCAAGGAGCACTACGAATTCGTTAAGTCCATGCGGAGGGAATTCCTGGAGGTGGACGTTTACAGGAGGCGGTCCGGGCCATGAAAGTCAATGATATCCGGGAGTTGAGAGACTTTTGGGAAAGCCAGGCGCGCCGCGATCCCCTCTGGGCCATTCTGTCGGATCCTTCAAAGAAGGGAAGAAAATGGAACGTCGCCGATTTCTTCGAAACCGGGCGGAGAGAAATCTCTGTCCTCATTTACCATCTTGAGATCTTGAAGATCGCATTTTTAAGAAATAAAGCTCTGGATTTCGGTTGTGGAATCGGCCGCGTGACCCAGGCTCTCGCCGGCTATTTCGACACGGTCGCGGGCGTCGATATTTCGGAGACCATGATCAAGCTGGCCAAGGTCTTCAATCGCTTTGGAGCGAGGGTCTGCTATCTCTCCAACCAGGGCGGTGATTTGGAGCCGTTCGAAGATCGCGCCTTCGATTTCGTCTACACAAATATCGTCCTCCAGCATCTTCGGCCGGAGATGACGCGCCGATACTTCGAGGAGTTTCGAAGAATCCTGAAATCAGGCGGCCTGCTCATCTTCCAGCTCCCCTCACACCCCCGAGGTCCTGACCTGGTGAAAAAAGACGTCGCCCCGATGAGTGCCGAAGCCTACGTTTCCTCGATCAGGCTCGAAGAGGCCTCCTTCCCGCCGCAAGCGCCCTCGACAGAAATGACACTCAGGGTTTTTGTCAAAAACGCGAGCCTCTATGATTGGGTTCAAAACAGCGATTCGCCTATCCGACTTGGGAATCACTGGTTGGCGGGCGACGGAAAAACCATGTTGATCCAGGACGACGGCCGGGCCGATCTGCCCGGGGTCTTGGGTGCGGGCGAGGAATGCCTCGTCTATCTGACGATCAGGACGCCGGCCCGCGACGGAGATTACCTCTGTGAGATTGACCTTGTCCACGAGTCCATTTCCTGGTTCAAAGACAGGGGCGCGCCGACGGTCTGCTTGCGCTTCAAAATCAGGACAGGGGCGCTCGAGGGCCTCCCGGAGCCCCAGCCGGGCCCCGCCGGAAGCAAAACGATCGCCGACGAGGATTCCATGAGAATTCAGGAAATATATCGGCAATTGCCAGCGGAAGTCGAAGACCCGGGGAAATTCCCGATGTTCGGAATTCCCAGGGATAAGGTTGCCTCGTTTTTTCGATCCAGAGGGGACGATGTCATCCGTATCGAGGAAGACGAACACAGCGGCCAGGAATGGGTCGGCTACCGATACTTTGTGCGAAAGCACTTCTGATTCAAAAGATGAAGCGGCTATTTTAGCTTCAGGATGCCTCTCTCGACCGCGCCGCTGAGGAGTTCTTTGACCGAGCTCATGGTGACCTGGCCATAGTAAAATTCACCACCTGAAAGCGCCTCCGCCTGGACGGCTCGGTAGATATCCAGGAATGATCTTTTCCCATCGACGAAACAATAGCATTCCTTGGCCATGATCAGGTGCAGCTCTGGCGAGCCGACAAACACGTCGCGCCGCTTGAAATATTCGTCCAGGGATTCAATGTTAACCGGGATGCGGGCGGCCATTTCCTTTTCCTCGGCCGAGAGTCCAGGCTGTGGAAGCCGTTTCTCTCCCGACTCAAGGAGATACAGGGAATCCAATTCCTGGATAAGGCCGGGAGCCATCTCGCCTAGTTTTTTGACCTGCTCCATCACGAACGAAGCGTTCCGTCCGCCCGGAGCGGCAAAAGTCAGGACCGATTCGAGGGCGCGGCGCTCCCTGGCTGCGGCTTGCTCGATGAGGTTCCTGGCGTCTTTATAAGATTGGACATAGCTTCCCGCTTTCCTCCCCCGGAGATACAGAAGCGCAGTGTTCAAATCTTTCCCCAGCCTCTGCAGAGCCCGGGTATAGACTTCGCTCGCGAGCAGGGGGACATCTTCATCCCCGGCATTGGCCACGAAGAGGGTCACGGCCGCAACGATAAAAGCGTTTCTCTGGAGCTGAGTCGGGTCAATATTCTGGAGATCGTCATCGGTTGAGTGGATATAGGGGTCGGGGTAATTGATCAAGGCGACGCCCGGGACCCCGATGACTCCTTCGCAAAAAACTTCGTGGTCCGATCCGCCGCTGTGCGGAATGACCATGGCGTTGAACCTTTCCCGCGATCCGACGAAGGAGAGGATGGGCTTTGGGAACGACCGCGGCAGGCCCAGTTCTTCGGCGCTCAAAAAGCTACTGTTGGTGATGATGACATATTCGGCGATCGACTCGATCACGTCGTTCAAATAGCTCGGGATAGAAGAGGGGGTGCGGATGATGTGTTGAACCCTCGAGCCCATGCTCTGCCTGGCCCCGACCATGTCCTGGTTGATGTTGATCAGCATGTTTTTCCGTTCTTCCGGCTTCTCCCGGAAATACTGGTATTCGGACAGATGTTCGTTCGGCCACCAGAAGACGATATCCCTTTTCGGCCGGGGGATCCTCCCTTCCTTGACCAGATCATTGATCGCCCGTCCGATCTCCAGGACGCTGGCGCAGCCGCTCCCGTTATCGTTGGCCGAGGTTTTTTCTTCATCCAGATGCGCCGTCAGGACGATGTCCTGATTGTGGATTTGGGATCCCTTGATTTCGGCCCAGAGATAAGCCTGTTCCGCCGGCTGCCTGATCACGGTTTCGATGTCGGCCCTGACCTTGACGGGCCGATTCTGTGACTTGGACCGCCTGAGGATATCCTGAAGCATGGCGTACTGCCTTGCCGAGATCTGGAAGCCCCAAGGTTCGCGTTTCCCTTCCGGGCATTGGATCGGGACCTTGACATAACCGACCTGGTCGGGCGTATCGAACCTGGCATCGGGATGAATGGTATAAGAAGAAATGACTCCCAGGGCGCCCCGATCCCAAACGGCGGTCCTGATGGCCAGGCTCGGAGCCGCGGCGGTCAGGACGATTTTGCCCGCCACATCCAGGCCGCTGAAATCTTCCGCTGAGGCCCCACGGCCGATGTCAACGAGTTCGGCCGTCACATGCGCTGAGCGGCTGAACACGGTCAAAGAAACCGAGACGTCGTCGAAGTCGCCAAGTTTCATCTCCTCGGGCTCCACCAGCCAGAGCTTGGCAGAGACGGGGTCCCAGCTCAGACCGCCCTCGAATTTTTGTTTGACAACCTGGATATTCTCGAGCCCGCACGACTTGGCCAGGCCGGCCAGCATGTTCGCGGCATTGATAAACGCCTGTGATCCCATGATACGATGGAAGGGTGTCAGCGCTCGGACGTAATTGAAGGCCCTGTCCCCGGAGATTTCGTTCCTCAAGATGAGGGCCAACTTTTCCGGAATGAAAGGACTCTCTTGGGCCATGAGAATCGAGGAGCAGCCCAATCCGATGACGACCGAAATGATAACTAAGCCGATGATCTTTGATTTCGCCACGGCCTACCTCCGCCTCTGATTTTCCGGGGTCGGCTCGAAGATAAACCAAGCCCCGGTCAAGCGGCGAATATATCACGTCCTTCGACTGTGGGGCAAATGACTCAAATCTCGTGCTTTGAGGCGATGGGCATTCTTCGTCCGACTCCGAACGCCTTGCTCGTGACCTTTAAGCCGGGAGGGACCGGTGAAGGATTCTGAAATGGATTGATCTGCCCGGAATCGAAATCTGAACGCAGACTCCGACTCCGGGACAAATCAAGAGATTTGATAAGGAATAGCTCGGCTAAATTCGGATTAGTACCGGCTTGCCCCGCCGAATCCGCCGCCGTCCCGAGGTCTATCGGTGCGTGGCCGGGCTTCGTTGACGGTTAGGGTCCGCCCTTTCAAGTCTTTGCGATTCAGGCCGCTGATGGCCTTTTCGGCCTCAGCTTTCTCCGGCATCTCAACGAAGCCGAACCCTCTCGAATCGCCGCTAAACTTGTCTTTGATGATGGATACAGTTGTGACGGTTCCGTAAGCCTCGAAGGCCGCACGGAGCTCGGTTTCACTGAGGTCCCGTAACAGATTTCCTGCGTAGATGTTCATACTCATCTCCTTTTGAAATGTGAACGATATAAAGGAGAGGAGTGTGACCGATCAGGGCCTGTGCCCCCTTCCTTTACTATTCTTGTTGAGTATAGCACAAACGGGCTTTAAAATCTCGCCTTATTTTTCTCTGCAAAAAGAAAGGGACCGGACTTCGCACATCCGGCGGAGATTCCGCCGAAAAAGTTCGATGTCCTCGCTCAGACCAAGGGATCCGAACTTGTTAAATATGGACTTGCGCAAACGGTCGTCGGTGATATCTACGTCTCTGAGGAATGCTTGTGTCTCTTCGATGCCGAAGGAGACGCCCGTGCTCTCACGCCTCAACAGCCCCTTGTTGGCCGGACAGACCTTCTGGCACTTTAAGCACCCGACCAGACAGTCGGCAGAAGGCGGTCGGAGGTCTTCCGGAATCGGACGCTTCGACTCCGAAAAAAGAGTGTAACACCGCTCCGCGTGGATCAAGAACCGCTCTTCCGTGATGGCCTTCATGGGACAAGCCTTGATGCAGGCACGGCAGGAGGAACAGAGGCCCAGTTTCGTGTCCGCCTCGGACCTCAGCCCCGCCACACCTTCCAGAGGCCGCTCAAGAACATAGCCGGCGAGTTGAAAATAGCTCCCGTATTCGGGTGTATAAGTAACGTTGTTCCTGCCATAACAGACCAGCCCGATCGCGGCGGCAAGGGATTTTAAGGGTGCCTGGAGAGTCTCTATCCGATCATCAGGGCCGAGAGCGTTCTTGATCAGGTCAAGCCGGACTTTTTCAAAGAGCGGACGATAATCCACATACGTCGGCGGAAGCACAGCTTCGATCCGCCCGCCTTCGAACTCAAAGATCACGGTGTGGGCGGCCCGTGGAATCACGACGAGAAGGAGCGCGCCGGGCCTTTCGATCGCGCTACCCTCAAGGTATTTGAAGGAGGCCAGGTTCTCTTCGTAGAAACCGGTTGCGAACTCGCCGTCCGCTTTTCGCTTCGCTAATCTGTTTTTGATATTCTCGAGGACCCCGATATCGACGAATCCGACCTTATAGCCCCTCTCTTTGGCCCATTCGATTACATTCTTTTGAATCATCTGACTTCAACCTCCTGGAGGCTCCTGGCCGCCCCGGAATGGTCTTTTGTGTAACTCCCAATATTAATAAAGGAAGTTACATGTTGCAAATTATCACGATTTGGTGTAATTGTCAATAGGTAGATTGATTATTACAATGGAAGAAGAAATCTGGTTGGACCTGCTGAACAGCGATTGGCATGACTACCGGGGAACGGGAAAGCATGAGGACCGCCTTGACAATCCCCAATGGATGAGAGATTTCTTCAAGCGTTGGGGACTGGATCTCTCCGGGATCTCCGGGGAGAAAGTCAGGTCCTCGCTTCACGACCTGAGAGACGTCATTTCCCGGATAGCAAAGCAAGCCGCGGCGGGAAGAAAGCTCGGTCCCGAAGCCCTAGGGGGGCTGAGCCCGCTCTTCGTCCACTCCCCTCTTATCAGGCAGCTCGATTTCGAGACAGGCAAGCTTGAGATAAAGCTCGTCCCCGTCGCGGGGAAGCTCGAGTCCGCCCTCGGTGAAATCGCCGGCTCCTTTGCTGCTTCTCTGGCGCGAGGCGCCCCATCCAGAATAAAGGTCTGCAAAAATAAAGATTGTCACTGGGTGTTTTACGACAAGAGCAAGAACAAGAGCCGTAGATGGTGCGAGGGGGCCACTTGCGGCAACCTGATGAAGGTCCGACGTTTCCGCAAGAAGCACCGCAAAAGTCAAACCTGACCGAAAGGCGTTCAGCCGAACCAAATTCAACAGCCTTTTCTTGACAAAAGGGATGAAACGCCCGGAGGGATGGGTTAGACGTTCGCATCGTTTGACCCCAACTTCTTGCTATGCTATAAGTTGGGAAGCCGTCAATCGCCCCAGAGCGAACGAACTATAAGGAAAAAGATCCATATGGTCACCGTGAGGTTTGCGCCGAGCCCGACGGGTTACCTTCACCTGGGGAGCGCGAGGACCGCCCTTTTCAACTGGCTTTATGCCCGACACGCGGGCGGGAAGTTTCTGCTCCGGGTAGAAGACACAGACCTCCAGCGCTCGGATTCGAGATTTCTGGATGAGATCTTGAAGGACCTGGCCTGGCTCGGGCTCGACTGGGACGGAGAGCCGCTCTTCCAGAGCCGGAGGTTTGAGCTCTATCGGGAGAAGGCCGCCGCGCTCCTCGCCGCCGGAAAAGCTTTTCGGGAAGGCGACGCGATCATTTATAAGATCGAGCCGGGCCGGACGATCGAAGTCCACGACCTCATCCACGGGACGATCTCCTTTGAAACAGACAACATCAAAGACCAGGTCCTGATCAAGTCCGACGGGTCCCCGGCCTACAATTTCTCCTGTGTCATCGATGATGCCGAGCTCGGCATCACCCACATTCTCCGCGGCGACGACCATCTGTCCAACACTCCGAAGCAGATACTGTTCTATGAGGCCTTGGGCCTCGAGCCGCCCCAGTTCGGCCATATGCCGCTCATCCTTGGGCCCGACGGGGCCAAGCTTTCGAAAAGACACGGCGGCGTCTCCGTGGAAGAATACCGGAAGGAGGGCTTTCTGCCCGAGGCCCTGGCCAACTACCTCATCCTCCTCGGCTGGTACCCCGGAGAAGGTCGCGACATTATCCCGCTCTCTGCGGCAGTCAAGGAATTCGACATCTCTGGGATGAACGACGTCCAGGCTAAGTTCGATCTCCAGAAGCTCAGATGGATGAACGGCGAATACATCATCAGCAAAAAGCCCGAGGAGCTTCTTCCTCTGGCCAAAGAGCAGCTGCTGGCGGCGGGATACGATCTCTCCGCTGTCAGAGACGATTACATCGGTCAAGTCCTCGGCCTCTACAAAATTAGGATCAAGACACTCGCCGAATTTCCGGCCATGACCGATTTCTTTTTCAAGGACGATTTTGTGGTCGAGAACGAGGCGATTCTCCAGCTCAAAAAAGACGAGACCAGGCTCCTCCTCGAGCTTTTCGCCCAGCACCTCGAACCGATGGAAGACTTTCGGCAGGAGAATATCGACCGGATCTGCCGGGAGCTCGCTCAGAAGCGAGGCATCAAAGCGGGGGTCATCATCCATCCGGCGCGCGTGGCCGTCAGCGGAAAGACGAAAGGCGCGGGACTCTTCGAGATGATGGAGGTCCTCGGGAAAGAGAAGGTTCTCAAGCGGATAAGAGGTGCAGTGGCATGAGTTCAGCTGAAACCAGAACAAATTTCATTAAAGAGATCATCGAGGAAGACCTCCGTAACAGCAGGAATCAGGGCCGCGTCCACACCCGCTTCCCTCCCGAGCCCAACGGATACCTCCACATCGGGCACGCCAAGTCCATCTGCCTGAATTTCGGCTTGGCCGCTCAATACGGAGGGCTCTGCAACCTCAGGTTTGACGACACCAACCCGGAGACCGAGGAGATCGCCTATGTCGAGTCGATCAAGAAGGACGTGCGCTGGCTGGGCTTCGACTGGGCGGAGCGTGAATTCTATGCCTCGGACTACTTTGAGAAGCTCTATGAGTTCTCGCTCAAACTCATCAAGAAGGGAAAAGCCTTTGTCTGCGACTTGAGCGCTGAGGAGATCAGCCGAACCCGGGGCACTCTGACAGAACCGGGCACGGAGAGCCCCTCCCGGAACCGGACGGTCGAGGAGAATATCGACCTCTTCGGCCGGATGAGGGACGGGAAATTTCCGGACGGCTCGCGCGTTTTGAGGGCCAAGATCGACATGGCCCACCCGAATCTCCTCATGCGCGACCCGGTGCTTTACAGGATCCGGAGGGCCCAGCACTACCGAAGAGGCGGCGCCTGGTGCATTTATCCCACCTATGACTGGGCGCATGGGCAATCGGACTCGATCGAAGGCGTCACTCATTCGATATGCACCCTGGAGTTCGAGGTCCATCGCCCTCTCTATGACTGGCTTCTGGAGGAGCTTGAAATCCATCACCCCCAGCAAATCGAATTCGCCCGGCTCAGCGTCAGTCACACGGTCTTGAGTAAGCGGAAGCTCCTCGAGTTGGTGAAGGAAGGACGTGTCGGCGGCTGGGACGACCCCCGGATGCCTACGATATCAGGACTGAGGCGGCGCGGCTACACGCCCGAAGCGATCCGGAATTTTTGCGACCGCATCGGCGTCGCCAAGTTCAACAGCATCGTCGACATGGCCCTGCTCGAGGACTCCCTTCGAGAAGACTTAAACAAGCGGGCGCCGCGCGTGATGGCCGTCCTGCGGCCCCTCAAGCTCGTGATCTTGAACTATCCGGAGAACCGGGTCGAGGAGTTCGACGCCATCAACAACCCCGAGGACCAGAAGATGGGGACGAGGAAGGTGCCGTTTTCCAGGATCCTTTACATCGAGAGGGACGACTTTATGGAAGCCCCGCCGAAAAAATTTTATCGCCTTGCCCCCGGCCGCGAGGTGCGCCTTCGTTCGGCATATTTTATTACCTGCGTCCACGTCGTCAAAGATCCTAAAACGGGCGAGGCGACGGAGCTTCACTGCGTTTATGACCCGGCGACGCGAGGAGGCGACGCCCCCGACGGACGTAAGGTCAAGGCGACCCTGCACTGGGTTTCCGCGGCTCATGCCTTGGAGGCTCAGGTTCGCCTCTATAATACGCTTTTCGTGAAGCGCGATGCCGGCGAGGTTGAAGAAGGCGCGGATTGGAAAAGCAACCTGAACCCCGGATCGCTTGAAGTGCTGGCGGATTCCAGGGTCGAGCCAAGCCTCGGGGGCGCCGTTCCGGGAAGTGTCTATCAGTTCGAAAGGATGGGATATTTTTGCGTCGATTCCGTCGATTCTTCAGCCGCAAAACTCGTCTTCAATCGCGCCGTGACTCTGTATGACACCTGGTCCAAGATCAAAAGAGCAGGCACGGAAAACCAATAAGAAGAGCCGGAACCTTTTCTTCCCCTATCTCGTATTATCAAGTGGAAATGAAAACGGATAGGTTTGTCTACGATGAAGGCTCAACCCGGATTCGGCTGTCAAATGAATGAAAGGAGGGGACGATGCTGAAGAAGGTTCTGATTCCGCTCTTCATCCTGATCATCGTCGCCGGCTTCTTCTATATGAAAGCGAAGAACTCCGCTCAAGACGGGGACAAGAAAATCAAATTGGTCAGGGTCCAACGGGGAAATGTCTATGAGAAGGCCCTGGCCATCGGCCTGATCGAGCCCCGCCATGAGATTTCAGTAAAATCCAAAGTCTCGGGCATCGTCAAAGCCATCTATGTCGATGTCGGAGATGAGGTCCGGGTCGATCAACCCCTCATCGAGATCCTGCCCAACCCGACCCCTCTCGAATATACCGAAACGCAGAGAGGCCTTGAAATGGCCAGGGTCGATCTGGAGAAGGCCGCGGCGGATTATGAGCGGGTAAAACAGCTCCTGAAGGCGAATCTTGTCTCCAGGAAAGAATTCGATGATGCCGAGAATGCGCAGAAACAATTGACCCTGAGATTGGACCTTGCCAAGGAGAGGCTAGCCCTGATCGAAAAGGGCCAGGTCAAAATAGCCGGCAGCCAAATTGACAGCACGATCAGGTCTCCGGTCGCCGGAACGGTCCTCGAGCGGAGGGTGAATGCGGGAGACCCGATCGTCCCCCTGACGTCCTACCAAGCCGGAACGGAACTCTTCATCCTGGCCGATATGAAGACCCTGATCTTCAAGGGCACAGTGGACGAAATCGACGTCGGAAAGATCCGGGAGGGAATGGAGGCGGAGCTCAAGATCGGCGCCATCCCTGATCAGAAAATTATCGGAAAGGTCTCCAGGATTTCCCCCAAGGCCAAACGGCAGGAGAACGCGACGCTCTTCGATGTGGAGATCGAGATCACCCAGAAGGGAGAGAAGGTCATCAGAGCCGGCTACTCGGCCAATGCGGACTTGGTGATCAACAAGGTCGAGAACAAATTGTATATCCCGGAACGCCTGGTCGAGTTCAGAGACGGCAAAGCCTTTGTGGAGATTCTCAACCGGGAAAAACCAGATTGTGAAGAGAGAAGTCAAGACGGGTCTGAGCGACGGAATCAACATCGAGATCGTGGAAGGACTGAAGGAGGGCGAGGACATCGTCGAACGGCCGCCCAAAGAAATCAAATAACGCATGAAAATCTTCATGTTCATCTCCCAGTTCTTGAGGGACATGAGGTCCCAAAAACTGAGGACGATCCTGACTATCTTCGGCATCACCTGGGGGACAATTGCTATCGTTCTCCTGCTCGGGTTTGGAGTCGGTGTGGGACGGCAGATGAGGAAGAATTTTCATGGGATGGGCGAAGGATTGCTCCTCGTCTGGCCGGGGAGGACAAGCCTGGCCTACCAGGGATTGAACAAAGGCCGGGTCATCCGTTTCACCGAAGAGGACTCCCTTTCGGTCAAACAGCAGATCCCCGCGATCAAGGAGCTCAGCCCAGAGTATACGCAGTATGGCGTAGAGCTCAAACGAGACCAGAACGCATACGCGACACTCGTCCGCGGCGTGTACCCAGTCTATGCGGAAATCCGAAACGTGATCCCGGAGCGGGGCAGCCGATTTCTTGACGCTCAGGACCTCGAGCAGAAAAGGCGGGTCATTTTTCTGGGGGACAAGGTCAAACAAGAGCTGTTCAAGGACGGAGAGGCTGTAGGAAAATACATCCTTCTCAACCGAATCCCCTTTCTGGTCGTGGGGATTCTGCTCCAGAAGAAACAGAACTCGTCATATGGGGAACGCGATGAGAATGCCGCTTTTATTCCGGCGACGACCTTCTCGGCGGTCTTCGGTTCGAAGTACATCAGCAACATGGTCATCAAAGCCTGGGATTCCGGAAACAACAAGGCCCTCATCAGGCAGGTCCTCGCCGTCATAGGCCAGAAATACAAATTCAACCCCGACGACACGGACGCCATTTCCTACTGGAACATGATGGAGCAGGAGACTCTTTTCACCTCCATCATCCTGGGCTTTAACCTTTTCCTGGGCATGGTCGGCGTTTTCACACTCACCGTGGGCGGCATCGGGGTCTCTAATATCATGAATGTCGTGGTCGAAGAAAGGACAAGGGAGATCGGCCTCAAAATGGCCCTCGGAGCCAAGAAAAGGTTCGTCCTGTCGCAGTTCTTTTTTGAGACTTTTCTCATCACTTTGATCGGAGGGGCGATCGGATTGGCCATTTCTTACGGGATCCTCACTTCCTTGCCGACGATGAGCATCGAAGAAGAAGTCGGCCGTCCCGTATTCTCCCTAACAGTAGCCTTGCTCACGGTAGCCCTCCTGGGCGTCGTCGGCTTTATCTCGGGGTTCGGACCAGCCCGGAGGGCGGCCAATCTGAACCCGGTCGAAGCCCTGCGGTCATAAGGCGCAAGGATGAAGACGCTTTTTCTGTTCAGGCTTTTTTACCGGGAATTGAAAACCCAACGAAAGAGGATGACGCTCACCATTCTCGCTCTTGTCTGGGGGACGTTCTCTATTGTCATGCTGCTGGCTTTCGGCGAGGGACTCCGCCTCCAGATGACCAAGGCCAGTCACGGGTTGGGCGAGGGAATCGTGATCGTCAGCGCAGGGCAGACATCGAAGCCTTTCATGGGTCTCGGGAAAGGCCGGCAGATCTTCCTCACCGAAGAAGACGTGCATCTCCTCGAGAACCGCGTTCCGGGCATAGACCTTATCACTCCTGAGGACGAACGCTACGGAAACACTATGACCTACGGTCAGAAATCCATCACCCAGAGCATTATCGGGGTTTACCCTTCTTTCGAGGAGCTGAGGACGAACTATCCGGATTGGAACGGCCGCTACCTGAACCTGTCGGACCTGGAGAAGAAGAGGCGAGTCATTTTTTTAGGAACCAAGGTCAAAGAAAAGATCTTCGGAGACGCCGAGGCGATCGGTAAAACGGTTCTCATCAACAACGTCCCGTTTGTGGTCGTCGGCATCATGCGAAAAAAAATCCAGAACAACATGTATAACGGGCCCGACGAAGAAAAAGCCGCGATCCCTTTTTCGACGTACAAGGCTATCTTCGGGGCGAAATATCTTGACCGCCTGATCTACAGACCCAGGGATATCAGTCGAGCCGAGGCGCTCAAAAAAGAGGTCTACGGGACACTGGCTGCGAAGCACAAATTCGACCCCGAAGACACGCAGGCCTTGCGCCTTTGGGATACCGTTGAAGATGCAAAGCTTTTCCAGAAGATTTTTGCTGGTATCCAAATCTTCTTGGGGGTCATCGGGTCGCTGACTTTGATGGTGGCGGGAGTCGGCGTGGCCAACATCATGTACGTTTCGGCCAAGAGACGGACCAAAGAAATTGGCATCAAAATGGCCTTGGGCGCCAAGAGGCGATACATCCTTCTTCAATTTGTTTCCGAAGCCTTGATGATCGCCTTCAGCGGAGGTGTCATCGGTATCGTCTTATCGCTGTTGCTGGTTCAGGTCACAAAGAGCTTGAATCTCCAAGGGGGAGCGGCCGACTTTATCGCCCATCCCCTCATTTCGGTCCGGACGATGGCCGTGACGGCTTTCTTGTTGAGTTTGATCGGCTTTCTGGCCGGTCTGTTCCCCGCCCGTAGAGCCGCTTCACTCGACCCGGTGGAGGCGCTCAGATATGAATAAACTGGGGGACGTTCCCCAAGGGGACACCCTTCCTAATCGCGATTATAGTTCAAAGGCTAGAATAGAATGAATAAACTCGATCTGCTTAATATTCGAGGCAACGGGATTGATCAAAAAGGGCCCCTGAAAGACGAAGGGTGCCCCCTTGGGGAACGTCCCCCAGAATACATGATCAAAATGAGTCACATCGCCAAAACGTACGGCAGCGGAGAAGCCCTGGTCGAAGCGATCAAAGATATCAGTCTCGAAATCCGGCAGAATGAATTCATCAGCCTGATCGGACCCTCGGGCTCGGGAAAATCCACCCTGATGAACATCATCGGCTGCCTGGATACCCCGACCTCGGGAGAATACTTTTTCGAAGGGGAAAGCGTCAGCCGCATGAACCACAATCAGCTGGCCGAAATCAGGAACGAGAGAATCGGCTTCGTGTTTCAAAGCTTTAATCTCCTGCCCTACGCTACGGCCTTCGAAAATATCGAGATCCCGCTCATCTTCAAGGGAGTCAACACCCGCCGCAGAAAAGAACGGGTTGCGGAGCTACTGGACAAGGTCAACCTCGGCCGCAGGGCCCGACACAAGCCCAGTGAGCTCTCCGGCGGCGAGATCCAGCGAGTGGCCGTGGCCAGGGCCATGGCCAACGCCCCCAGCCTCATCCTGGCCGACGAACCGACCGGAAATCTGGACACCAAATCAGGGGATGAGCTGCTCAAGCTTTTCGAAACTCTCTGGAAGCAGGGGAGCACGCTGGTCATCGTGACCCACAACCCGGCCATCGCCGGGAAGACGCCGCGCGTCATCAGCCTCCGCGACGGTTCTATCGAAAACTGACCGCCAGATCAATCTTTAGAGCTTGGCTGAAGAATCCGCCGACCCTCTGCGTCGGTGTGATTGCAATCTTCTGGAGTGGGGTCCGTTACGGACAAGAGTCTCGCGGCCAGGTTCTCGAGGTTGAGGTCAAGACCTAAGCGTACATGGCGGGTGCGAATCTTAGGGATTTCAAGCCGGGCTTTTTTCTCGGGCAGCTCCATGATGAGGTAGCGGTCGAACCTTCCCGCCCGGATCCCAGATCGAGCTTTATCAATGTTTTTACGAGCGAGACCATTAGAGAAAAGGGAGAAGCCGGAGGCCGAGGATTATGGCTAGGTGAAATTCTAGCCACCTTTCCCGTCGCCCTGTTGGAGATGAAAGAGCAAGACTTGTCCACACCGCTTTAGGCCTCTAGAATTAGCGCGAGGATCGCTCCCCCACGCCGCGGTCAAGTTGACCGGGATTCATCCAAAATGATATTTTATAAGTGATGATTCTTCTTACTTTCCTTGGGAAAAAGGGAGGTACCATGAAGAGATTTCTAACCGGATTCTTGGCTCTGTCTCTGTTCTTCTCGTCTGGCGGAACCGGGGCCTGCCGCCCGCAGGATCCCACGGCCTCCCAGGATAAAGGAATTGGACCGATCAAAGCGTTGAAGTTGGGACCACTCGATCAAAAGCTCGCAGATGAGGGAAAGACAACTTTCGAGACGGTTTGCATCTCATGCCACAGTCTCGATAAGAGGTCTGTGGGTCCGCCGCTTGGAAAAGTCGCGAAAGAGCGGGCCCCTGAATTCATCATGAATTTGCTTCTGAACACCGTCGAGATGGCCCAGAAAGACCCGATCATAAAAAAACTGATTGCCGAATACAATGTGACGATGCCGCAGCCGAATATCAACGAAAAGCAGGCCAGGGCCATTCTGGAGTATTTGAGGTCGCTCTAGGAAAAGCGCGGCCAACGGTCCCTGAGGCCGGCTTCCCGGTGGCGGTCGTCAAATTCGCCGCAGGGGTGTTCGCCATAGAGAGGTTGACGGCGATATCATAAGCCCGAAGGAGGCACGGACTTGAACGAAGAAGAAACCTCGCGTCGCGGATTTTTTAAATTGGTCATTGGCTTCCTTTCGGCACTTTCGGCGATTGCCGTCGGCATTCCTTTTTTGGGCTCGCTCGTCGGGCCGGCCTTGCAGAAAAAGAAAGGGCATTTCGCCATGGTCGCATCCCTCGATTCCTTGCCCCTGGGCGAACCGGTCGAGGTTAAGTATCCCGACATGACCTCGGACGCCTACATTACGCAGATGACCATGAACATGGTCTGGGTCATCAAGCGGTCTGCAACAGCCGTGACCGTTTATTCGCCGATCTGCCCCCACTTGGGCTGCCAATTTAACTGGGACCCTCAGACTCGGCGCTTCGCCTGCCCCTGCCACGGCAGTATTTGGACAGTCGACGGCAAGGTGATCGGTGGGCCTTCACCGCGGCCGCTGGATATTCTCCCGACAAAAATCCAGAATGGTGAGCTCTACGTCGAACTTCTCCGGTTCAAGACCGGCATCCTCCAGAAGGTACCGGTCTAGGGAGACATCCATGTTTTCAAAGCTTGTTCGCTGGATCAACGACCGCTGGCCTCTCTCGGCGCTCATCAAACTGGGGCTGGAAGAGGAAATCCCGGGAGGAGCCAGCTATGCCTATATCTTCGGAAGCTCGGCACTCATTATGTTCGCGGTCCAGGCCGCTACCGGCATCTGTCAGCTCTTTTATTATGTGCCCACGATCGACCACGCCTACAGCAGCCTCAGCTATTTTCGGCTCTCCGTCCCCTTCGGCTGGCTGATCCACGGGATGCACTATTGGGGCGCCAACGCCATGCTCGTCCTGGTCTGGCTTCACATTTCTCGGGTGTTTATCTGGGGGGCTTATAAGAAACCAAGGGAACTGACTTGGCTCATCGGAGTGTTTCTTCTCCTGACAACGCTCGGAATGAGCTTCACGGGAGCACCCCTCCCCTGGGACGAGACGGGCTACTGGGCCACTGAAGTGGGCACCTCCATCGCCGGCACAGTCCCGATTCTGGGGGACTTTTTGAAGCGCCTGGCCAGAGGCTCGGAATCCATGGGACAGCTCGCCCTCTCCCGCTTTTTCATATTGCATGTGGCCGTACTCCCGGGCTTATTAGCGACGCTCATCGGCGCTCATCTCATCGCTTTCCGAAAAATCGGAAGCGTCGGCCGCTGGAATGAAGAAAAGCGGAAACGAACCGGGCCCTTCTGGCCGGACCAGGTCATGTACGACGCGGTGGCCGGTGTCGCATTCTTCCTCATCGTCGTGGCCCTCGCGAGTTTCGCCTTCCCTCCTTTCTCTGGTCCCGCGGATCCGGTCGACACCTCCTTTGAGCCAAAGCCGGAATGGAATTTCCTCTTTCTCTATCAGGCCATAAAAGCCTTCCGGGGAGTATTCGAACCTATGGGAACTGTGGGTCTCCCCATGCTGGCGACGATCGTCATTCTCCTCGTGCCGTTTCTTGACCGCAGGAAAGAAAAGGACCCTTACAAACGGCCTTTTGCCATGGCCGTCCTTTTCGCGAGCATCGCCGGGCTCACCGCCCTGACCATTGCCGGAGCCAGGAGCAAACCGGGCGTCCAGCAACCTTCGACAGGCGCGCCCTTGGCCGCGGGCCCGCAAGGGACGGCCACGCTAGACCAGGGCGCTGCGCTTTTTAAATCCCTGGGATGCATCGGCTGTCATTGGGTCAACGGCAATGGAGGCAAAGTCGGGCCAGACCTCTCCGCTGAAGGCCAGAGTGGGAGGTCACGCGACTGGCTCATCACCCAGATCCGAAACTCCAAGGAACATAATCCCAAGTCAGCCATGCCATCATTTCCCGCGCTCAACAGCCTTCAATTGAACAGTCTGGTCGATTTCCTGCTCAACCTCGGTGCAAAGGACTCGGCCGGTCAAGCGCCGGTTCCCGGCGCAACGAGCAATCCGGCCCAAATAAGCCGGCCGGGAGACGTCGGCGCAGAAACGGTCCAACTTCCAGGGCAGAAGGCTCCGGGGATGGTCGGAAATCCAGGGCACGGCGGCAAGCTCTACGTTGCGTTCTGCGAATCCTGCCACGGCCCCGAGGGCAAGGACAAAGTCCCCAACCCCGGCTCCGAGGACGGCACCGTTCCTCCCCTGAATCCCATCGACAGGGAATTCTTCAGCCCGGATCCGGAGATGTTTGCGGCCAACATCGATAAATTCATTCAACACGGCTCTATCCCTGCCGGTCCCAGTCCCGCTCTCAGGATGCAGGACTTCGGCGATTCGAACACTTTGACTCAACAGGAGATCGCCAATATCGAAGCCTTTGTCCTTCAACTCAACGGAGTCGAGCGGGCCCAGCTCATACATCCGGGGCTTGCCCCGCCGCTCTTCTTCGGGCTGACGATCGCCGTCTTCGGATTGGCGACGCTTTGGCTCCTGGGCGCAAGGTACAAGCGAAGGAACTCCCGGACGCCGCGAATCCCGGAAGGGTCGTGATTCGTTGATTACAGGGACAAACCAAAAAGGGTATCGACTATTTTTTCTTCAGAGATCCCTGAATTTTCTGAGCGATCTCGCTGATCGAAAAAGGTTTCAAGACGAATTCCCGGATCCCCCTGGCCTTTGCCTCTTCTTCGTGAATCTGTTCGGAATAGCCGGTGCACAGAATAATCGGAATGTCGGGCCGGATGCGCAAAAGCTCGCCGGCGAGCTTTTCTCCCGTCATCAGAGGCATCGTCTGGTCGGTGATGACGAGGTCAAAGGCTTCCGGCTCTGACCGGAACATCTCGAGAGCTTTGAGAGGAAGGGTGCAGGCAGCCACGCGGTAACCGAGCCGTTCTAGCATGGGCTTCACGCTCTGGATCAAGAACTCTTCGTCATCGATCAGCAGGACCCTCTCTTTGCCGGTCGGAATCTCGTTGGAGGAAGCGGTCCTGGATTTGATCTCTTCTTTCAACCGGGGCAGGTAAACATCGAAGGTTGTCCCCTTCCCCAAATTGCTTGTGACGTTGATGATCCCGCCGTGGCTCTTCATGATCCCATGAACCACAGCGAGACCCATCCCTGTTCCCTCTCCGGGCTTCTTGGTGGTAAAGAAGGGATCGAATGCCCTCTCCTTAACTTCACTCGTCATGCCCTGGCCGGTGTCGCTCACGCTCAATCTCAGGTAGGATCCCGGTTTAAGGTGCTGATTCTGAGCGGCCGTGGCCTCATCGACCTCCGTTGCGGCCAGGGTCACATCCAGTATCCCTCCGTTTTGCCGCATCGCATACGCGGCGTTGCTGCCCAGGTTCATGAGCACTTGATGGATCTGCGTGGCGTCCGCCCGGACGATGGCCGATTCGGCTTCACAATGATCGCGAATCTCGATCGTCTTGGGGATCGAAGACCTCAGGAACTTGAGCGCCTCCCGGACGACGACGACGAGGTCGACCGGCTCCCGCTTCTGTTCCTTCTGGCGGCTGAAGGTGATGACTTGTTTGACCAAATCCTTCCCGCGGTTTGCTGCCTCGAGCACCAAATTGAGATAGTGCGAAATAGAACTCTCCCGGTCGGCATCGACGAGAGCCATTTCCGTGTTCAGGAGAATCGGAACGAGGATATTGTTGAAATCGTGGGCGATCCCACCGGCCAGAGTTCCGAGCGCTTCCATCTTTTGGAGCTGGCGAATGTGCTCCTGGAGCTTGTGCTCCTGGGTGACATCCCGTTCCAGGCCGGCATAGTTGATAATCCGGCCGGATTCGTCCCGCACCGGGGAAATCGTCACTTCGAGCCATCGCTCGCTCCCGTCCGCCATCCTCCTGTTCAGTCGCCCCTTCCAAGTGCCCTCCCGGCCCAGCGTTTCCTCGATCTTTCTCCGGAACGGCTCTTCCTCCAGGTCGAGCCTGAGGATGCTTCCGAATTGCCTCCCCAGGACTTCCCGTCGGGCCAGTTGGTGAAGGTCCTCGAAAGCCCGATTGGCGTACACAATGCTGCTATAGGCATCGGTAATCACGATGGCTTCACTGCTCTGTTCGACCGCGATAGCCAGGCGCAATCGCTCCTGTTCGGCCATCTTTCGCCTGGTGACGTTCACGAGGCTCAACACAACGCCACCGATAGTGCCGTCCGGCTCCTTGACCGGCTGGACCATCCAGTCCCAATAGGTCATTCCGCGCTCGGGATGCTCAGCATAAACCAGGGGCTTCTCATAGGCGAAATAGGGCTCGCCCGTTTCTACGACTTTCCTGAAAATTGCCTCGTTCTCCACATCTGGAAATAGAGCAAAGTGGTTTTTGCCCAGATAAAACTCCGGCGTCCTTTCATCAAACTCGGCATACGCGCGGTTGACCCGGATGAAGTTGAAATCCCTGTCCATATGAGCGACGGAAAGGTCGATGCTCGAGAAGACCCTTTCCAAAAGTTCGTTCGCTTTGGCAAGCTCCGCCGTTCTTTGCCGGACCCGCGCCTCGAGCTCATCCCTCGACGCCAGGAGTTCTTCTTCCATCAGCTTCCTGTCCGTGATATCCATAAACACGACTGCAAACTGACGCGGCGCAGGGCAATAGGCGAACACCTCAAAGTGCTTCTTGAGAGCGGGTGAATATTCTGCGAATTGGATGGGGTCTCCGGTGAGAGCGACCGCCCCGTAGGTTTTGACCCAGCGGGGACTGTCGCCGGGGAGCACTTCATTGTGGGTTTTGCCGATCACGTCGTCCCGCTTCAGTCCTGTGAGCAGCTCAAAGCCGGGGTTGACTTCGAGGAAACGATAGTCCACAGGCTCACCCTTTTCATCGCAGAGGATTTCGTGCAGAGCGAACCCCTCGTTCATGGCGAAAAACAAGGAGCGGTACCGCTCCTCACTCTCTTTTAGCGCCTCCTCAGCCAGTTTCATCGGCGTTAAGTCCACTGTGGCAATTCCTATGCCCGTAACCCCTCCGGCTTGATCCCTCGTAGGTTCCAGATAGAGGTCCAAGAAGACTCTTTTGCCGTTACTCGTGATCCAGTGCAGCTCGCGGGCTTCCTTGCCGGTCTCCATGACCTTACGCTTGAGGGCCATCAGCCAGGCCGCATCCTCCGGCGCAAAAAGGTCCGTGTCCGTCTTGCCGACGGCGTCAGAAGGTCGCGCCGTGCGTTGGTTGTAGGCCCATAGGAATCGAAGGTCTCGGTCTTGGGCCGCGATCGAGACAGGGGCATTCTTAAGCGCGAGCCGGAACCTTGCGTCGCTTTCTCGCAACCCTTCTTCGGCCCGCTTGCGCTCCGTGACATCACGGTATGACACGACGTACCCCGAAGTCCTGCCGGATTCATCGGTCAGCCGAGTCGAGTGCACCTCAGCCATGACCTCCGTTCCGTTTCGGTGTTTCGTTCGGATCGTGGCGCTGGACATGCCGAGCCGCTCCAATTCATCCATGATTTTCTCACGCTCGCCCGGAGCGTACGTCGGACGCAAGAGTTCGAGTGAGGTTTTGCCGAGCGCTTCGGCTTCTGTGAAACCGTATATGTGTTCAGCGCCCTTGTTCCAGTAAGTGATACGGGAGCCGGCGTCAGATCCGATGATTCCATCATGGACTCGGCGGAGCAGAATCGCCTGGTGTTCGACTTGCTGTTCAGTCCGTTTGCGCGCGGTGATATCGTGGCCATAAAATCGAAACCGTTTGCCATCCATGACGGATGAGATACGCTGTTCATACCATCGGTCGCCGATTTTCAACTCTCGGGTGGCGGACTTTTTTCTCGACTTGCCAAGACCTTTGGCGACTTTCCCGATCCCCGAAAGCCAGGCGTGGCCGATGCCCACCTCTCGGAGGTCTGGGAAGAGACGCTCGGCTGCAGGGTTCATATAGTGCACATGACCGGCTAAATCGACTTCCATGACCGGCTGTGGGTTGAGCTCAGGGAATGAAGCGAGCTCAGCTGTGCGCTTCCGCTCATTTTCGGGAGTCTGGTAAGTGGATGCGAGTTCTTCGACCTGCCGAGTTAGCGCCTCTCCCCCTGCCTGAAGCTCTTCAAGCGTCGTAGAAATTTCTTTCAACGCCTCTTTGAACAATTCTTTGTGCTCAGCGGGCAAAGAGGCGGCGCGGTGGCTCAGCGTCTCTATCCGCTCACGGGCGGCCTTGATGTGGCTGCCAAATACATCCTTTTTCATGCTCTTCTCCACAGTCCCCCTCCCGGCGGGGGGGCATACATCTGCGCCTCATTTTAGCACTTCTAGATAATCGAAGCGATGACCCTCTGGAAGGGCCCTGGCCGTCTTTTATTTCATTTCTTCCCAGAGGGCGAAAATATTCCCCTCTGTATCTTTGATCCGGGCGTAATATCCCCACTCGCCGAACTGCTCTTTTTCCGAAATGATTTTGCCTCCGGCCTTCTTGAGCTTATTCAAGGCACGGGCAATAGAGGGGACCATCACCACGAGGACAGGCTTCTCGTCTTTTTTACTCCTTCTGTACATCTCGCCATTGATGGCGCCCTTCTCTTTGGGCACCCAGTTCTTGTCCTCGGGGACCGTGGTCAGCCAATAAAAACCGTCCCAGTTCATGATCTTCCAGCCGAACATCGTTTTGTAAAAACCAGATGCCCTTTTGATGTTGTTGACCGGAACTTCGAACATAAAGACTTTGTCCATTCTGTACCTCCGAAATAGAATTATCCCTTAAATTTAGGGTAGCATTTCATTCCCAAAAAGACAAACTGAACGTATCGCTGTGTGAGCATTTCCGATCCCACCCGCAGCGCAAAATTCTAGGAATGTTTTCCTATTCAAGAGAGTTGGGACTCGTGTCCCTGAATTTTGCCGAGGATGGGGGAGCGCCGTCGCGGGGCCCCATCCCTTGAGCGAAGTGGTTTGTAACCTTGGCCCGGAAGAGCCGAGAAAGACGGAGCTCTCGGGCCGCTTCAAAAGGCTTCGTTGGCGGTGAAATACATCCCGGAACAGTTTTTCCCGTAGCCGAAATCCAGCCTGACAATGGCGCCTTCCTGGGAGGAAACCTTGAACCGGATGCCCCAGCCGGCGGACAACTTAAAGGAGGCCAGCTTCAAATGGCCGAGCGTGTCGGAGACGTCCCCGGCTCCGAGGAATGCCGCCAGGCCGAGCCTCCACCATACCGGGAAACGGTATTCGGCCTGGAGTGCCGCCAGGATCTTGTCCCGAAAGCGGCCGGTGTAATACCCCCGCATAATGTTTTCGCCGCCGAGCCTCGGGAGCGACATGAACGGTGTTGGTCCCGCTGAAGCCTGGAAGACCGTATTTACGGCGAGAACATGGGAGGCCAAGACTGGAAAATATTTTCTAAAATCCAGTTTCAGCTTGGTGTAGTTGTAGTCGGAGCCGATAAAAGGACCATGGAAAGAGAGCGCGAGCTGAAAAAAATTGCCGGTTCGCGGGGTGAAAATGTTGTCTCGGCTGTCCAATCTTGCCAGAAAATCCAGACTCGATACCGTTCCGCCCCGGGTTCCGAAAATGGACCCGGAGATCAATTGTCCGGCCGGGTCGAATTTCAGGAAATCAAAATGATGATATCCGTACTGGAGCCCGGCGAAGATATTTTTTTTCGCCCAGAGCCTCTTCTGGAGAGAGATCTCGAAGGTCGTCTGGCGGAAGGCATATTCCTCCTCCATCTCGTCCGGCGTGTTGTTGCCGACTCCATAAAAGCTGGTCGGGTATCTTTTGATTTCGAAATTGCCGGTGAGAATATATGTCTCTTTTTTAAGGTACAACTCGGGCTTCAAATTGATCGTATACTGACTATTTTGGGTCAATTCCGCGACAAAGGACATGGAGGAAGGTCGGCTTTTCCCCTTGGCCGCGCCAAATCGGTAGGTCACGAGGCCGCCGAAACCACCGCCCCATCCGGTTTCCGGAGTGTGATAAACGATCGGGAGGATGACGAAACTGCTTTTCTTAGGAGCAATTTCGGCCACCTCCTGGTCGGAGCCTCGAAAGACGCCGGATAGTGAGAGCAGACTGGCCAAGAGGAGAAGACAAATCGCCCGGCCTCGTCTTGAGGCTGTTGTTTTCATGGCCTGATTTTAAAATAAATCGTTGATCGATTCACGCTATTTTTTTATTTCCTTCAGAGCGATAACTCCCGCTTTTTCCAGGACCCTCAGGTATTGCTCGACCATTTCGAGGCTCACCTCGACGGGGCTAAATTCGGCGCTCAGGGCGTTCCGGATGTCGAGGACACTCCTTCTCCCGTCGACAAAGTTCAGCGCCTCCCAGCGGACGGTGAATTCCGTCCTATTGATCAGGAGTTTTTTCTGGAGATCCTCATCCCCGAGGGTGCGCTCAAGGAACTGAAAATCGGTCGAAAATTCCAGCCCGAGAATCCGCGTGGGGACGAGCCGGGCCAGCCTCGCTTCTTCTGCCGCCGGGGAAGGGCTGGCTTTTTTGATATTCATTGACCGGCAGAGATAAGAATAGTAGCTCTCAACAGACGAAGAAAGAGTGGGGAGATTCCCCGAGAGAAGACTTTTCAATCCATCTTTTTCCGCGCTCGACAGTCCAATGTATGTGCCGATCGAGAGAAGCGTTCCCTCCTCACGCTCAAACCCGCAACGCAGAATGTTCAGCGCCTCCTTAAGATTTCTATGGACATTCGTTTTGTCGGAGTGTGCCAAGAGTTCCAGGGCTCGCCTCTTGTCTCCGGCGAGCCGCCCCTCGCCCGCGGCCAGGACCGCTGAGGAGAGGACCGGGATATCTTGGGGACCCACGTTGGCCATGTAGTATGCAGCCGCCGCTCCCAGCAGGGCTGCTCTCCCGAGCTGAGTGGGATCGCACTTGTCCGGCCTGTCTTCTATCGAATGATAAAATGGGTCGGGCGCGCAATGGAAGAGGATGTGCGGAACAGAGAGCCAGCTTTCATTATAAGGCCGGGGGTTGAAACGGATGATGTCGCAATAAAAAGGGTCTCTCGAGCCTGACGGGCTGGCCAGCAATTCGGAAAAAGACGCCGAAGGCATCCTCCGTCCATAACCGCTCTTACCCTTGATGTATTCGGCCAGTATCCCTACGACATCGCCAAGAAAATGAGGCAAAGAATCGGGAGTGACGAGCACGTCAAGGACGGAGCCGCACTGCCGGTGCCCTTCTCCAACCATGTCCATGTCGATCACAGCCTTGAACCTGGATTTCGACTCAGGATATTTTTCAAGGTAGGCGAATGTCCCCAGACCCTCGGGCTCCCAAAAAAACCGGATCGACCGCCGGGGAGGGGGGATTTTTCCGCTTTTTATAAGCGCGTTCAGAGCCCGGGCGGCTTCGAGGATACAGGCGCTGCCGCTGGAATTGTCGTTCGCTCCCTGCATATAATAAAATTCGAAAAGATGGGCCAGGAGAAGGATCTCGTCTCCGGGCCGCTCCCGTCCGGGGATAACCGCGGAAACAACATCCAGTTTGCCCGGATAGAGCTTAGTTTCGACATGGGCGCGGACAACCACCTTCTTGCCTTCCAGAAGAAGACGGCGAAGTTGATGTCCCTGCCGCGGAGAGACCATGAAGCCGAAGGTGTACTTTTCAGGGCTTTTTCGGAGCAACTGGCCGAAGGCTCCCCAGCTCACATTGTCGGCGTCATCGTCGGGGTACAAGGAACGATAATCGATGATTCCCACAGCGCCCCTGAGATGCACGGCCTCATGATTGACTTGGCCCTCATACCCTGAGGACAGGACAATTTTTCCCTTGACGTCTTTTCCCTCGTAGTCCCCGGCAGAGATTCCTTCCCCGACGTCGACGACTTCTGCTTGAATGTCGGCGCTCCTGCTGTCTTGAATGAGGCAAAGGGGGACCAACTCCAGGCTGGTGAGCCTTTGCGCTTGGGGCTCGACCAGCCAGAGCTCAGCCGTGAGAGGCGCCCAATTTTGGATTTCCCAGGGAAAATATTCGATCTGACAGTTATCAAGCCCGTATTGTTTGGCTTTTCCCAGGACGTACCCGGCTTCGTAAAACGTCCCGGTGTACTCGTTTTCAGTCCTGAGTCGCGGCCATCCGGCCAAGGCGACCACGTTCTTGAAAGCTTCGTCGCCGACGACCTCATCAGCCAGGAGCTTGAGAATCTCTTGAGAGAGCAACGTCTCTTTTTGACAAATCCCCGTCCGGATGAGCGAAGCGAAAATGACAAAGAAAACCAAGAGCTTCTTTGCTTTGGGAATAGACATGTTGCCGCCTCCATTAAGAAATTGGGGGAAAGAAGAAAGAATTCTATAGTCCTTAGGTCGGCGGGGTCAAGGAGATTAAAAGGAGTGGCTTGACATCGCGCTGGGCCATGACCTACCATTTCCTAACATATTTGCAGAGGTGCAAAATGCGAAGATTATCTTTCCTCGTTTCAATCCTTTTGACGGTCGTGGTTCTGGAATCGCAATCACCCCCGGCAGTATCATCCGGTATCAAACCTTTTATCACGATCGACGCGCCGGTCTTTATTCTGACCCACGCGCGCGTCATTGACGGAACAGGCGCTCCGGCGCGCGAAGACCAGGCCGTCATCGTTTCGGCTGGGAAAATCCAAGCCATCGGGGACACAGATACAACACCCGCGCCGCCGGGAGCTAAGGTCATAGAGGCGCGCGATTATACGGTCATCCCCGGTCTCTTCGGGATGCACGATCACCTCATCTATCCCGCGGGGCCCGGACACTACAACACCTTGGAATACAGCGGACCACGGCTTTACCTGGCCTGCGGTGTGACGACCATTCGAACGACAGGGAGCCTGGAACCGCACACGGAAATCAATTTGAAACGGGCCATCGATCAAGGCCGAGTGCCCGGCCCGAGAATGCACGTCACGAGCCCGTTCCTTGAGGGGCAGGGAGCATTTACGCTGCAGATGCATGAACTCACCGGGCCTGAGGATGCGCGCCGGAACGTGCGGTATTGGGCGGATCAAGGCGTTGACAATTTTAAGGTCTATATGAACATCAGCCGGGCCGAGCTCACGGCGGTGATTGAGGAAGTCCATAAACTCGGCCTCAAGGTGACCGGTCATCTTTGTTCAATCGGTTTCTGCGAAGCCGCGGAGCTGGGAATCGATGATCTTGAGCACGGACTGCTGGTGGATTCGGAGTTCGTGTCCGGGAAAAAGCCGGATACATGCCCCGCGTCGCGGGAGGTGAGGGATATCCTTCTGAAGCTGGATGTCGCCGGCTCCCAGATCCAGGAGACCATCCGCGATCTGGTCGCCCACAAGGTGGCTGTGACCTCAACGCTCCCGGTTTTCGAAACGTCGGTCGCGGGCCGGCCCCCCCTCCAGCAGCGCGTCCTCGACGTCATGGCGCCCGAGGCCAGAATCGCCTACCTCACGCAAAGGGCGCGCGTCGGAGAGATCAAGGACTCCCCTATGCCTATGCTTCTCAAAAAGGAGATGGATTTCGAACGGGAGTTCGTAAAAAATGGAGGTCTGCTTCTCGCCGGGCCGGATCCAACCGGCTACGGTGGGGTGGTTCCTGGATTCGGCGATTTGCGTGAAGTCGAACTACTCGTCGAGGCCGGATTTACTCCGGTCGAGGCCATCAAGATAGCAACCTATAACGGAGCCCTTTACCTCGGCGAAGCGGACCGGGTCGGGACCCTGGCGGCCGGCAAGCTGGCCGACATGGTGTTAATCAAGGGAAACCCTTCCTTGGAAATCACCGATATCGAAAAGATCGAAACGGTTTTCAAGGCCGGAATCGGCTACGACTCCGCGAAGTTGATCGAGGCCGCGCGGGGGAGCGTGGGTATACGCTAAAGGCCGCTGAATAGAATTAGTACGGGAGGGCGGAAGCTTGCCCCTGGTTTTAAAAAAAACCCGATCTCTGAGTCAGTTTAGCGCTTAATAACGACCTCTGCCGCCGCCGCCGCCGCCAAAACCGCCACGGCTGCGACCGCCGCCACTACCAAACCCGCCGGTCCGCGGTCTGTCGGTGCGAGGACGGGCCTCGTTGACGGAAATAGTCCGGCCCTTGAGCTCTTTTCCGTTCATGCCGGCGATCGCCGCGTCGGCTTCCGCCTTGTTCGGCATCTCGACGAACCCAAACCCTCTGGAATCACCGCTGAACTTGTCCTTGATGATCGAAGCTGAGGCAACTTCGCCGAAAGCCGCAAAAGCCTCACGCAGCTCTGCTTCGCTCAGGTCCCGGGATAGATTCCCTACGTAGATATTCATACTCTGCTCCTTTAACAGAAGATAAATTCCGGGGGCACCCAGCTTAATTCAAGGGAATCAAGTCTTATGTCTGTCCCCGTGCCAAATAAAGGAGAGGAGTATGACCGACTAGGGCCCGTGCCCCCCTTCCTTCATTTTTCATGGCTATTATAACATAAAACAAAACTCATAGGTCGTTGTGTTCCTGTTCTGTGTTTGATTTTCCGCTGCGCCTGGTTTGATTATTCGCCGACGGCCGGCTCGCCGTCGGACGGTAGGGCCGCTTTCTCTTTGGTAAGACGCCTTTGCCTTTTTTCCTCTTGCTTTTTTTGGCGCAGAAGCTCTTTGCTTCTCTTGGAGCTCTTGTAAGCCCGATTGCTTTTGGCCAAGGTTCCTTTTCTCCTCTTACGGCTTCATCATATCACAAATCGGCCCGTGTCAACAGGACATCTTCGTTTGGAAAGCATTTCCGTCGCGGGGCCACATCTCCCTGGAGCGCAGTTGATCTGGAGGCTTGGCCCGTGCTTCGCAGCGGCACTATTTATCTTTCTTGACAGGAGCCGCCGGGCCCTTTGCCTTGATCGGGTAGGGCGGCTTGTGAAGCGGAGGCGGCATACTCTTCAGGCCCTCGACCGCGAGTTCGATCGCCTTCTCGAGCTGTGGATCATGCCCCTGAACTTCGAAGTCCGGCCGCTGTTCGACCGTGACGTCTGGCTCAACGCCGTAGTTCTCAACGACCCAGCCGCCGCCCGGGCTCGGCTCCCAGAAAGCCCATCCCGGCGCCGTGACGTAGCTTCCATCCATCATCGGAGGCAGCCCGCCCATGCCGATGATGCCGCCCCAGGTCCGGGTCCCCACAAGCGGCCCGATCTTTTCCTTCTTGAAATAGTAAGGGAAGAGGTCGCCGCCTGAGCCGGCCCGCTCGTTGACGAGCATGATCTTTGGACCGAAGTAGGCCGACTGGGGAAAGAATTCTTTTCCCTCGCGCGGGGCCAGAGCCAGGAGGGGACGCCGGCCGAGCTTCTCGGTATAGAAGTCCGGAGACCAACCTCCGTGGTTGTAGCGTTCGTCCACGATGAGGCCGTCTTTGCCCAGTTGTCCGGCAAAGTACTTATCGAACATGATAATACCCTCAACCGAAGTGTCTGGCACGTGCATGTAAGCGATCCGTCCGCCTGTGGCTTTGTTGACCTTGAGCCGGTTCTTCTCGACCCAGTTAAGATATCGGAGCTCAGCCTCGCTCCCGATGGTTTTGACGAGGATTTCCCACGCCCCCGCCGCTTCCGGCTTGCTGTTGACCTTGAGCGTGATCACTTTATCGGCCAAGTTCTGGAAATAGGCGTAGGGTTCGCGATCGGAGCGAATCGGTTGTCCCTCGACGGCGATGAGATAATCTCCTTCCTTCACCTTCAGGCCCGGCTCAGTGAGCGGCGATCGCGTGCCCTCGGACCAATTCTCGCCTGGATAGATCTTTTTGATACGAAAGTACCCGCCCTCGGGCTCAAGGTCGGCTCCGAGGAGTCCGACACCGACCCACTTGCGCTCTGGCATATCCCCGCCCCCGGCGTAGGTGTGCGACGTGTCGAGCTCGGCGATCATCTCCCCTATGATGTAATTGAGGTCGCTTCGGTGAGCGACCCACGGCAGGAGCGCCTCGTAACGCTTGCCGATCGCCGCCCAGTCGGCGCCTCCCAACCCAGGATCCCAGTAGAAGTCGCGCTCCACCCGCCAGGCCTCGCGAAGGAGTTCAGGCCACTCCTCCTTGGGGTCGGAGCGAACCTGCAAAGCCGCGGTGTCCAGCTTGCCGTCGCCGACTTTTTTCCCGGGAGCGGCGTCTATGATCCCCAGCATTCCCTCTGACGCGTAGACAAGCTTGTTTCCTTCCTTATCGACCTCATAAGCAAAAACGCCCTGGAGCAAAACCTTGTCTTCGCGCTTCTTGACGTCAAAGAGATGGAGGGAGTCCATGGGATTGGGTCCGGGAGCGGCCATCTGCGCGCTTTCCATGCCCGACGCGAGATAAAAAATCTTGTCCTTGCGGACGAGGAGGTGGTGGTACATTCCGGCGGGAACGGGCACTTGAGAGACGCGGCCCGCCAGGCCCTGGAGATCGATCTGGATCGGCTTCACGACGGGCTTTTCCTCAGCCGGTTTCTCGCCCGGCTTTGCGGCTGACGAGGGAGCCGCCTTGTCCCCTTTTTTCTCTTCGGCCTTTTTCTCCTCAGCTTTCTTCTCGGGCTCCTTTTCTTCATCGCTCTGGACTCCGAACGGCGCCGGCTCCCCGGCCTTCAAGGTGAGGGCGAAGATCCCGATCTGGTTGTGATAACCGAACCTCGTCTCGAGGGAGCTTTGGATCGGGTAGAAGAAGCGGCCGGACATGAAGTAGAGATATTTTCCCTCCGGATCGAAAACGGGGTTCGAGTCGCCGTAAAAACCCTGACTTACCTGAAATGTCTGTTTCTTTTCGAGCGAATAGAGATAAATGGCTCCCTTGTCATTTGGGCCGAGGGGTTTGGTGTAGGCGAGCCAGAGACTGTCCGGTGACCACGATGCTCCGAGCTGGGTGGCGTATTGGGATGAGTCCACAAGCACAGGCTGTTTTGCTTCGACGTCGACGAACCAGAGGCGAAGCAACTTGTCGGAAAAGGCGATTTTCTTCGAATCCGGAGACCAGGCAGGGCTGTAAAGATATTGCGTGTCGGAGCCGTGTGACGTGATCTGGATCGCGTCGCCGCCCATCTGTGGCTGAACATAGATCTCGTACTCGCCGCTCCTGTCCGAAAGGTAGGCGACCCGCTTGCCGTCGGGAGACCAGACCGGATTCAGCTCATGAGCTGCGGGGGTCGCGCTGAGATTGCGAGGACTTCCGTGTTCAGCCGGAAGCGTGAAAACCTCGCCCCGTGCCTCGACCAAGGCCCTGGCGCCGCCCGGCGAGATGCCAATCCTGTCGATGCGGCCCCCGGTCGGCTTGAACTCGGGCCTCGCCGCCACATCGTCACTCGCGACGTAAACCGGGATGTTGCGGGCCTCATTTGTCTTCAGGTCGTAGACGTAGAGGAGGCCGGCGTTTTCGTAGATGATGGCGTCGGGGCCAAGGCTGGGCCACTTGATATCATAATCCTTGTAGTGCGTCAGTTGTGAGGCTTTTTTCGTGGCCAGGTCGATGCGGAAAAGGTTCATGACCTCATCGCGGTCTGAGATGAAGAAGACGAAGTCTCCGTGCCACATCGGGAACATATCCATGGCTTCGGTCGTAGGCAGAGCCTCGTAGGTTTTTTTCTCCAGATCCCAGATGGCGATGGGGCTTTTCCAGCCCCCGCGGTAGCGCTTCCAGGTGCGGAACTCCTGGGATGTGTAGTTGAAGGCCATGCGGCGGCCATCGGGCGCGAAGCTGACGAGAGAGGCGCGAGGCAAATTGAGCATCTCGGGCATTCCGCCTTCGGGCCGGACGAGGAACAGGCACTCGAAATCGGGAAGATCGCTCACCCGGTTGGAACGGAAGAGCACCCTTCCATCCGGAGACCAGCCCAAGACCATATCGCTCGAAGGATGATAGGTGAGACGCCGGGGCTCGCCGCCGCTCGCCGAAATCACGAAGACATCGTTGTTGCCGTCATACTGGCCGGTGAAGGCGATCCATTTTCCATCAGGAGAGAATCTGGGGTAGAGCTCGTCTCCGGGGTGAGCCGTGAGGCGCCGCGCCTGCCCGCCGCTCGCCGGAGCGGTCCAGAGATCGCCGGCGTAAACGAAGACAATCTGGTCGTGCCAGATGTGAGGATGGCGAAGCAGCCGCGTCGGAAGCGGGGGCGACGTCTGAGCCCACCCCGATCCCCAGGCTAACAAAAGAACCAAAGCGACCAGGAAATTCCAGCGGAGAACTTTCATCGCGTCCCTCCTTTTGTTAATTTGATAGCCGTAATGGAGAAAAGAATGCGATTTTGCAAATTCATGAGACCAAGACCTCGAGACATTCATTGATAGATAGGCCGGTTTACATAGAACAGTCTATCAATCTTAATATACGACGGATCTAGGCGCAAGGTTGCCAGGCGGCTTATATCCTAGTCCCCAATGATCTCACCCAGGCCGGAGACCATTTGGCTGACCTCTTCGGGAGACTGTCGCAGCACTTCTTTGGGTCGGTGCTTCACACGCTGCGCCCGGCCCGCCCGACGCCGAGCCATCGCGCGTCGCCACTTGACTTTTTTAGATGACCAGAATACACTTTTGGTCAGAAGTCATCATGAGAAAAATCGCCCAGAGTGAAAATATCCGGGACCTGATCCTCGACGCCGTAGACGCCCTTCTGGCAAGGTACGGTTATAAGAAAATGACCATGGAGGACGTAGCCCGCCAGGTCGGAATCGGCAAGGGCACGATCTATCTTCACTTCCAGGGAAAAGAAGAGCTGGTCCTGGCCTATATCGACCGCATCGCCGAGAGGGTCGTCGAGAGACTCCGGGAGATCGCGGAATCGTCCGGTTCCCCCGACCAACGCATCAAGCGGATGCTCGCGCTCCGGGTGCTCTACCGCTTCGATAGCGTCGTCCATTATTCCCAGAACCTGAGCGACCTCCTGTCGTCGGTGAGGACGGCCCTCGTCGCCCACCGTGAAATTCACTTCGAGAACGAAGCTAAGGTTTTGGCCAGCGTCCTCGAGGAAGGCGCCCGCTCCGGGGCTTTCCACTGCCCCGACCCGCGGGCGGCCTCCCGTGTCCTCATCCAATGCACCAATTCCCTTCTTCCGTTCGACCTTTCGCCCCGGGAGCTCGGGCGGAGGGAAGAGCTGGAAGAAAAGGTCAACCGCATCGCCACTTTCCTCGTCAACGGGCTTGCTCCACACTCGGCAAGTTCGTCGGGGAGGAGGCGGTAAGTTGAAGACATCCATTCCGAACATGAGGAGGTTCGATATGTCACGAAAAACAATCCGATGGGCCTTCGTCTTGCTGTCCATCTTGCCCCTGACCGGTCCTCGCGCCTTTGCCCAGCAACCGGCCGCACCGGACTATCAGGACACGACCGCCCTGCCGGAAGGCCAGATGGGGACCCGCATCAAGTCCCTTATCGAAGTCTTGAACTCCGGAAATGTGGACCGATTCAAACGCTACCTGGACGAGGAGTGCGCTAAGGAATTCCGAGAGTCCGTCCCCCTCGACGACCACATCTCCACGGCCCTCGGATTCTTGAGAGATACGGGCGGCGTCGACTTCTATTCCGTCCGCACCTACACTCCCGAGCAACCTGGGGCAACCGTGGTCATTGTCAAAGACCGGATCCTGGGGAGCTGGTGGGGCCTGTCGTTCCGATTCGGCGAGGCCCCGAAGTTCCTGGTCGCGGGCCTCGAGATGAACTCCGCACGTCCCCCCGTCGGCCAGCCTGCGCCGCCGCTCTCCGAGAAGGAGGCGATCGACGAGATCCGGGCCCTGATGGCCGGCCTCCACAAGAAGGATTGGTTCTCGGGGACGGTGCTCGTCGCCAAGGGGCCCAACGTCCTCCTGACAGACTTCGCCGGGGAGGCCAACAAAGGCGATCCATGTCCTTGATCAACATCGATACCAAGTTCAACCTCGGCTCGATGAACAAGATGTTCACGTCCACGGCCATCGCCCATCTCGTCGAGACCGGGAAGCTCTCCTTCGATGACCCGATCGGCAAATGGATCGACGAGACCTGGCTGCCCAAAGACGTCACGGGCAAGATTACGGTCCGCCACCTCATCACTCATACCTCGGGCCTGGGGAGCTATTTCAACGAGGTCTATGTCAAGAGCTCGCGGGCGCTCTTCCGCAAGCTCGACGACTACAAGCCGCTCATAAAGGACGATAAACCCGCGTTCACGCCTGGCGATCGCTTCCAGTACAGCAATACCGGAATGTTCCTCCTGGGTGTCATCATTGAAAAGGTCACCGGCGGGGATTATTTTGATGACATCCGGAAGACGATCTACGCGCCGGCCGGGATGACGAACTCCGACTCCTACGAGATGGATTACCCGGTTGAGAATCTGGCCATCGGTTATAGCGCGGACTGGAAGAGCCCTTACAAATGGCAGAACAATCTCTACAAGCACGTCATCAAGGGCGGTCCCGCTGGCGGCGGCTTCTCTACGGTCAAGGACCTCCACAATTTCGCCCTGGCCCTCCTCTCCGGGAAGCTCGTCTCAAAGGCGATGCTTGATGTGATGTGGACGGACTACAAGGGCGCGAACTACGGCTACGGCTTCGGTGTCTACCAGAGTCCGGCCGGAAAGGTCGTCGGCCATGCCGGCGGCTTCGAAGGCATCAATTCGCAGCTCGATATCTATGTTGATTCGGGTTACATCGTCGCCGTGATGTCAAACTACGACATGGGAGCCAGCCCGTTGGCCAACAGGATCGGCCGGACCCTGGCTCGAATCAAGGCACGGTGAGGACGGTCTCTCTCTCGCTCCGGCCTGATTCAAAGAAGCAAGAAAGGTTCGAAATGTTTCAAAAGTCAGTCCGATGGATATCCTTCTTGCTATTCGTCTCGGTGGTCGTCGTCCCAACAAGTGAGTTCTTGACACCTCTGCTCAGCTGGGCCTAATATCAATTCGTCCTTTTTTCCCAATTATTTAAGGGAGGCAGCTGCCCCCGGCCCGGATCTAAGATGAGAACACCGTATCCTGCAATCCTTTGCTTAGCTGCAATCTCGGCCGTCGGAATTTCCTCGATGGTAGTTTCCTCAGTCATGCCCCGATGCTTCTCAGCCGAGTCCCGCGTTGACGAGCCAAGAAGCCCGGCGATTGCCGCCCTGACCGCTAGAGTCGCGGCAGGAGACTCCCGCGCCGTCTCGCGGTTCTGGGAGGACATTTCCCTAAAGGGAGCTCCACTCGTCGAAAAGGTTCCGGGAGATGCTGGGTATTGCCTGGTCACGTTCCTTTCTCGCGGTGGGACAGACGTGAGGAATGTCGTTATCTTCATCAATAACGGGTTTTGGGGGGAGATCGAAACCAACCGGATGTCCCGGCTGGCCATGACCGACGTGTGGTTTAAAACATATCGTTTCCGTGACGACGCCCGGTTCACCTATTCAGTTTCCGTCAATGATCCGCTGACCCCCATCTCAGAGGCAACCGCGGCCGAGAGTTGGCTTCGGCGTTCCGCAGGCTGGATTTTCGATCCTTTGAACCCGCGCCGTTTTCCCGCCTATCCCCGTCAGGTCTCCGTTCTCGAGCTCCCCGGCGCTCCGGCTCAGCCCTGGATCGTTTTCCGGCCCGAAGTCACGAAGGGCCTGGTCGAATCCCGGCGGATTCGGAGCAAAATCCTCGGAAACGAGCGGACTGTCTGGATCTACCATCCGGCGCAGGTTACAGGTCCCGGGCACGAACCGGGCCTTCTGGTTCTGTTCGACGGCGGGGCCTACAAGGATTGGATCCCGACACCGACGATCCTCGACAACCTAATGGCAGCCGGGCGTATCCCTCCCGTCGCCGCTATTCTCGTTGGACATCCCAGCCTGGAGGCGCGAAACCGCGAGCTCGTGTTTTCTGACCCCTTCATGCGATTCCTGACCGAGGAACTCCTCCCTCCTCTCCGCCTGGAGCTGGGAGCGAGCCAGGCCTCCCGCCTCACTGTCATCGGAGGATGCAGCAGCGGCGGCTTGGCCGCGGCCTATGCCGCCTATCTCCACCCCGATGTGTTCGGAAACGTCATGTCGCAATCGGGCGCTTTCATGCTCTCACCGGCCGGCGTTTCGGAGCAAGGCTGGCTCATCCGGAAACTCGCGGCCGGCCCGGCTCTCCCCATCCGCTTTCACCTGGACTGCGGACTCATGGAAGACCAGGCCGAGGGCGCGGAAAAGCTTTCTCTCCTCGAGTCCAACCGCCGCCTCCGAGATGCGCTCGAGGGCGCAGGATATGAAGTCCATTACCGGGAGTTCAACGGCGGTCATGAATACCTGAACTGGCGGGGGACATTCGCCGAGGGGTTAATCGAGCTCTTCGGGCGCTGAGTTATTTTGGGGCCGGTCCGACCCCGGTTTACTCGCCGTCCCGGTTTATGCGGATTTCCGAACGACGTGACCGCGAGGATTTGCCGGGCCGCGCTCCCGAATATCTCCTCATGCTCGGAGGCGATCGTCCTCAAGAAGTGCGCCCGAGGTTTATCGTTTTCGGCGCCGGGCTGTTCGGCCGCCGCCGCAGCTCAACCCGAAGAACGTGAACGGGGCAAAGATGCTTGAGAAGCTGAAGAAGAAAGGCGGCGAGCCGCGGGAGGGGGCGTGACGGGACCGTTGGCGATGATCCTGAGCGGCGTGCCATCCGCGATAAAGTCGTAGAGCTCGCGGATATCTGGGTTGAAAAGGGCCACACAACCGTCCGTCCAATCCTGGTATTCTAGGACCTCCGCCGGGTCTGGGTCGCCGGCCACGAGCCCGCTACGGCGCGGACGACCGGATTTCCGCTGGGATCGGGCGAGCTCCGAGGCGTATTCCGGGGGCTGACCATGGAGCAGCAGGTCACCGCCGAGCCTCGTATTTTGGGGAGGGCACTTGCCTTCCTTGAGGGCCGCGGCGGTGGCTTCGAAATCCTTGGGAGCGATCAGGCCCTCCTTGAGACCGCGCCTCGCGTTTTCGAGGTTCGGGTAGGAAATCCACAAGGCCAGATAGAACTTGGCGGGAGTATGGGCGCAGATGAAGTATTCTCCCTCCGGAGTCCTCCGGTCGCCCTGACGCATCTTGGGACCATGGGGATTCAGTCCGAGCTGGACCCGGTAGGCCTTGACCATTCTCCGGCGGACCCACAGCTCGAGCCTCCTCTGTGCCTTGTTGACCAGCAGCTTGGCGTTCTTGAGCTTCCCCTTCTCAACGTCAAGGCGGTCCTCCTTGACGAGCTCGGCGAGAGAGCGCTCGGGCCCAAAGAGAGCCGGGTTATACATAGCGATAGTGATATCCCACGGACCGACGCGCTCGGAAGGATGGGCCGGAGCAGGCAGCGCGGCCGGTGTGCGCGGACCGACGGCGCATGACGCGATGAGGAGTGCGAAAGCGGCCACGGCTGCAAACCTGACGTACCCGGCACTTCCTGGAAACAGGATATTCTTAATCATAGCTCCCCGTCCCCATGTCTCTAATGGCCCCTATCATCCCTCCATCTAGCCTAAATTAATTATAGTCCATGGGACGGGCACCATCAAGGCCGTGACTGATTCTGGTTTGACAATCTGCTTGTCCTGGTTTAGGATTTTTATGAGGCGGAAAGGACAAGACAAATGAAAATCGGAATCCTCGGCACGGGCATGGTCGGCCGCTCTCACGCCGGCAAGCTGGCTGGATTGGGACACGATGTCATGATCGGAACAAGAGTCGTCGCTACGACACTCGCCGTTAGCAAACCTGACGCCATGGGCAATCCGCCCTTCAGTGTCTGGCACAAGGATCATCCCGGTGTCAGGCTCGGCGCTTTGGCTGAGGCTGCGGCCCACGGGGAGATTGTCTTCATTGCCATCAATGGTGAAGCGGCGGTTGAAGCGATCAAGAAATTGGGATTAGATCTGGGCGCCAAGATCCTTATCGACATCACCAATCCACTTGATTTCTCGAAAGGCATGCCGCCTTCGCTTTTCGTGTCCAACACGGACTCGCTGGGCGAACAGATTCAACGCACCCTCCCAAAAGCAAGGCTGGTCAAGACCCTGAACACGGTGAATGCTTTTCTCCAAGTGGATCCTCGCCAGCTCGCCGACGGCGATCATGATATCTTTGTCAGCGGCAATGACGTCCCCGCCAAAGCCGAGGTCATCCGGATCCTCAGGGATTGGTATGGCTGGAAAAACATCATCGACCTGGGCGACATCACCACGGCACGCGGCGCGGAAATGCTGCTGCCGATATGGGTGCGGCTGTGGACTACCCTGCAAACGCCGCTGTTCAACTTCAAGATCGTCAAGTAGCGGGCTGTTTATTCTCGAACTTCAGGCGCTCCCCTTCGTTTAGAGAGAACGGAACCCTCTGCTTCCCGACCTCAATCGTGTGCTCTCCAGTTTAGCGCTGTTTCCACTGGAACTGATGCGGCCACCGCGAGGCATCGGTGGACCTGGCGCTGGTGTGGCAGACCGAACAGGCCGTGGGGCGTCCTCCGCCGTGAGCCTCCCCGAATTCGCTGATCCCTTCACCTTTGGTATTATCATGGCAAACGCTGCAAACGCCGATCACCTTGGCCGCGTTTTGATATTGCTTGGCCTGGTAGTTGTCGATGTCTTTCTGGGAGGGGATCATCGCGTGCGGGCTCTGGTGGCAGGACGGGCAGGCCATCCCTCCGTGTCCGGTCGCATTCCGGTAGAGAGTTGTCCCCGTGTCGACTTCGGCAATGCCGGAATGACAGGTGACGCATTTCGGCTCATCCACCCAGGGGGTTCGGGCGCCCGATTGAACCGATCCCCCGACCTGGTTCAGATCTCCGTGGCAGGTCGTGCAGTTTCCGTCTGAAGCGGTGTGGGCGGCGCTCCGGTTGCACTTCGTTGTCGCTCCGGGATGACAGTCGTAACACGCGGCACCCTTTGAGGCGTGGAAACTGTGGATCGCGCCGGACAGGAAATGGCCCGAGGATCCGGGTCCCGTCTGGCCGAGGGCCGGACTTCCGTGGCAGCTCGCGCAGAGGACAGGCCTGTTGGCCACAAGTGAGGTTCCTTCCTCTTGATCGTGCTTCTGAAGAACATCGAGCAGGGGGTCAGATCCGTGGCACTTGGCGCAATTGATCTCGTCCGATGTCGGAACGGTCGTCTGAGTCCTGACGAGCTCCGTTCCGTTAGCGTCTTTGACAACAATCTGGCCCACCTGAAGGGGATTCCAGGTCAGGGAATCGTCGACCGGGGTCACGGGAATTCCATTGACCTGGAAGTGGTTGCCCTTTAAGACCATCGTGCCGGAAAGCCCGTTGTGGATATTCGGATCCTCGAGATTGAGCCCCCTGTCGTGGGCCAAGCTGACGCCGAACAACTGGAGGCAATTATCCCAGAACTGTCCATAGCTGCGTTTGCCGTAGGAATATGTGTTACCTACGATCGAATATTCGACGGTGATCCCGCTCGTCACGATTTGAGGGGGCTCGCCTCGCCTGATGACCTGGGCCCAAACCGTGTTATAGGGCGGAAGGATCACAGCCTGGTCATACGTAGGGTTGAGGCAGTGCATTCCCAGGTCGTTCCAAGACAGGACGACGTAAGACATAGTTGTCGCTGGGATGTCCTGGCCGTTGACGTTGCCTCCATCGTCACCACCGTTATTGCCGCCTGCGCCGGGGACGGAGTTCGTGCACGCAGCGAGGGTAATGACAAAGGCCGCGAAAACCAACCGGGGGAAGCGCCTGATAAGACGGTTGACCATGCGAACCTCCTCTGACGACGGACATTCCCTTAGGTCCTGAAAAGCAATAATCGTGCCAAGAAGGTCGGCCGGTGCGCCCTTTTCTCTGCCTGAAAAAGCAAATCAAATGAGAAGAAACGGTTCGGTCAAATCGATCTTGTCCTGTTTGACGGGACTCGGTTCCGGGGGGTTGGACTGATTGAGGGCGAAAATAAACGCAACCAAAACGCTAAATTGACTACTACAACAGCCCGAAAAGGCTGTATCATGCTTCCGATTACTAATTAATTATATTAAGATGAACAACTTCGGATGATCTTAATCCGATACAAAGAACGTTCACCTGAAATTGGGGAAAAAAATATTTTAAAAGGCTTGACATACTGTGTGCGATATACTATTATCTATTACACACTATGAGTATTATACAGTGTATTAAAAGTCTGAATAAGGAGACCTAGCCATGGAACCCGACATCGGCAATTTCGAAACAGAGATGAACCGGGGTTTTCTCCAGATCCTCGTTCTGGCTTTGCTCGAGAAGGATATGTACGGATATTCAATGGTGCGGACCATCCGGGACCTTGGGTATGAGGTCGAGGAAAATACCCTCTATCCCCTGCTCCGGAGGCTCGAAAAGAACGGCTGGGTTAAGAGCAGGTGGGACGTCAGCGAGGACCGACCCCGAAAATTTTATTCTGTTTCCGACTCCGGCCGGGCCCTCCGGACCGAGCTTCTCAGTGTCTGGAAAAGACAGAATCAAATCCTGAACCATCTCATGGAGGAGAAGAGCCATGTTTGAAAAACTCGAAGCCTATCTTGAAGAAATCAGCCATTTCTTATCCGGCCGCGAAGAACGGGACGAGATCCTGTCCGAGATCAAGAGCCACATCCTGGAAAAAGCGGAGCAGGAATTCGGCCGCGTCGATGAGGCATCTCTTAACAGCGTCATCTCCGCCTACGGTCCGGCGCGCCGAGTAGCCGAGAGATACCTCGACGGCCACCAGATCATCGCCCCGGCTTACAGGCGGTACCTGTTCAGGTACACGGCCTTCTTATTCTTCTGCCATTTTATCCTGGCAGTCATGGCCGTCCTCTTTAAGGAGAATTTCATCTTGTTCCCCCTCCTCTTTGTGCCGCGCCTGGGCATCGTCGAGGCGATCATGTATCTGCCGACGGCTTTTCTGACCGACCTGGGTATCGTCACCCTGGTCCTTTACCTTATCACCCAGAGCAAAAAGGAGATCCGTCTGCCCTGGCCAAGATTCGCCGTCGACCTCGACGAAGTAAGGCCGAAGAAGCGAATTGTCTGGAGTATCCTGGGACTGATCCCGATGCTGGCCCTGACCGACTTCGCCCTCTATCTCTATGTCAAGTTCCATACGATTTTTTTCGTCAACCTGAACTTCCCTGAGCCGAAGCCCCTCCTCACGCCCGAGGCCGGACGAAGGTATTCTCTGATCGTCATCGCCTTGCTGGCCGCCGGGACGCTGAGCCTGCTGGCCAAGATATTCACGTCATCCCGCTGGGTGGACGTCGTGTCGAACGTCCTATCACTCGTCTTGATCGGGATCTTCCTCCGCCAGCCCTTCGACCACCCCTTCGCCGTCTCCGTGCCTGAGGGGTTTCTGCCTAAAATCAAGTTCGGTTTGACCTTCGCCCTGTTCTTTTTCGCAGTTGTGGTGACGATCGAACTCATCAGAAACCTGATCCTCATCGGCCGGAAACAACTGGCCAAATGATGAGCCGGAGCTTCCGACGGGCTTCGTGATTGACGAACCTCCTTCCCTATGCTAATTTGATCGAATGATCAAACGTCGATCCGGAGCGGCACCGCGAGCCCGCGACCTGACTTCCGCAATCTGTTTCGTATGCGCCCTTATGGGAGTCATAATTGCGGATGGGCTCTTAGCTAAAACTGCGCCGGCGCAGGATAGCCGCCGAGCAAACATCATCATTCCAAATGTTGACGATGACAATGGAGACGGGATTCCCGACGGTACAGCCGCGGTAGTGAACGGAGCGTCCGATAAGGATATCCTCCGCGTTCTCGTCCGACCTCGCCCTGCCCTTCCTGAGGGAGCCGTGGTCAGAGTCGAAATCGCTGAACCGTGGACCCGCTTTGCTCGCGCCTATATACAAGACCGGTCAAGCGGTGCTTTCGGGCTCATCCGGGGACCGGTCAGATTGAGTCCGGATGAAGCCGAAAGAAACGGGTTCGTGGTCGGCATCGAAGCGACCGACTTCGCCGATGAGGGGCGACCGCCGGCTCTCGACGTAGGTCTCCATTTTGAGACCAAAGAAGGGAAGCCGCTCCACGAAGAAACGGTCAATTGCACCGTCGCTCCATTCTTGGTCTCCTGCTGCCTCGATCCCGTCGATGCCATCCACGTTGTCAAGACCGAGCTCACGGAGCGGTTCGTGAACGACCTCGCGCCACTCGTCAAGGCATCAGGCGCCCGGCTCGAAATCTTTGCCGATGCGTCACTCCCGGCCAACGATATATGGATTCAGGATGCTACGGAAATCGGCTGGGCAACTGACGGAGAACACGTGATGCACGTCGCACTTCACGGGAATCGCGGCAAGAAGCTCGACGATCTGTTCGCCAAGAGATTCCTGGCTAAAGACGCCGGCGTGATTCAAAAAGGAAATGACCGAGGCAAATCGGCCGAGTGGATCGATTGGTTTGGGAACTTGGAGGTGAGCCCGCCGGTGAAGGTGAAAAGCAAAGAGTTCAAGAACGGACGAATCTATGTGGGCACACAGGGCGAGCGCTCCATGCATCCCGACGTGGTTAAGTTTCTCGAGGCGCAGGCGGCCCAGGCACCTCTGTTGTGGATCGATACCTCCTGGCTCGTGATCGGGCACGTTGACGAGACGGTCTCATGGGTTCCGTCCAAGCTGGGCACGCCCTATCGGATGTTGATCCCGTCGCCCCGGCTCGCCATCGAAATCTTAAAAAAAGCCGAGAAAGACGCGCCGGGCGGCATTCTGAACCGGGGCACGAAACGCGAGCGCGACCTGCCCGGCGAATACGAACGGCCGGTGGCCGAGGCGTTGAATGATAAAGATTTGCTGGCGGCGCAAGAGTTCGTGCAGAAGAAAATCGACGAAGTTCGCCAAACGCTCCAGGACGGGCTCGGTGTCGCCTCCGACGACATTATCGAAATTCCGGTCCTTTTCAATTCGTCTGCGAAGTATTTTCGCGGACGCTATTACGCCGAGACGACCGACATGGTAAATTGCTTGTTGATCGGAAACACCGTGATCGTTCCCGATCCGCACGGTCCGCTCGTGGCTGGAAAAGATGTTTTGTTACAGGCTGTAAAGGACCGTCTCGAACCGCTCGGTTGCAAGGTGCTCGCGATCGACAATTTTTATCCTTATCATCGGCACGGCGGAGAGGTGCACTGCGGCACGAATGCGACTCGCCGGCCGGCGACCCCTTCACTTCCGGAGGAACTTGAGGTGCCTCACCCTTCCCGAGTAGGCGCTCATCCCGTTGACACGCCCTTTCTTATCGCGGGTGAAAAGGATCGTGGTTCCCCCTGATCCTCCTCCGACCAAAAAGCCGTCATCATAGGTAGGCTCGAGCGCCGCAGCGGGTTCGGGCCGGTGACGGATGGTCAGTTTGCCGTCCTTGAGGACGATGATGTAGAAAACCTCAAGTTCGTCGCTCCAGTATTTTCCCTCATAGTCGGCGAGCTTCTGGAGCGTGGGCTTCGCTAGTTCCACCCTTGTGTAGAACGAAGGAGGGTACCCTTCGGCGGTCTGCCGGATCACGAGCGATTTTTTCTCGCCGCCTCCTTCAAAAAAGTACTCTGATCCACCCTCGATCAGAAAGTGGCCGGGCCCGATCGGGATGAGTTCGCGACCCCGGCCCTCTCCCAAGATGAGCTTGCCTTCTTTGTGGGTCAGCCGGAGAACCGCGTCAGTTTTCATATCCCGATAGAGTCCTGCCTTCGCCTGGAGCTCTTCCTCCGTCAGCTTGATCGGCGGGGGCTTGGGCTTGTCTTTAACGGCCCCGGCGAGGATGATGTCGATCACTTTATGACCAAGCTCACTCGGATTGGCGCCACCGAAATTACTCAGCAGGGCGATGGCCACCTTCTGCTCGGGGTAGCGGGCAAGAAAGGCGCGGTAGCCGGCCGTGGAGCCGCTGTGGCTCACTTCGCGGAGCCCCTTGTACTCCCCCACTCCCAATCCGAGGGCATAGCCGATGGGTGTCCCGTCGTTGAGCTTCGCCGGGATCTCCATCTCGTCGAGAGAGGCGCGTGCTATGATGTGGGGATCCCAGAAGTTCTCGCACCAGATCAGGAGGTCGCCCACCGTTGTCAGCAGCCCGCCGTTCCCATAGACGTTGGTGAAAGACATGTTCTGATGAAACTTCCGGTCCTCGCCCGAGGAATAAGCCGTGGCCCTTCCTTCAACGATCTTCGTGAAGTCATCACGCCATTGCGTGCTCTTCATGCCCAGGGGTTGGAAAATCCGCTCCTGGCTGAAATCGGCCAACGACTTTCCGCCGGCCCTCAAGACCACCCAAGCCAACAAGGAATATCCTGTGTTGCTGTATAGGTAATCGTCGCCGGGAGCGAAGTTCAGCTCTCTTTGACGATTGACCAGGTCGAGAATCTCATCCAGCGTATGAACGGCGCTGCCCGGGGGCCTGCCGGCGGCACTCAGCAAACCCCATTGGTCCCTGATGCCGCTCGTGTGAGTCAGGAGATGTCGAACGGTGATCGTCGGCCCGAAGGCGGGGACCTCGGGAACGAACTTCCGGATATCGTCAGCCAGGGCAAGCTTCCCGTCCTGGCACAGGAGCTGGATGGCACCGGCGGTAAATTGCTTGGAGACCGAACCTGCTTCGAAGATGGTCTCGGGAGTGATCGGGATGTTGTACTCCAGGTTGGCCAGGCCATACCCCCGGGAGTAGATGACCTTTCCGTCCTTCCAGACGCCCAGCGCACAGCCGGGAGTTGCCGTCTTGTCATACTCAGCAAAGATCTTGTCGATCGCTGCCGTCACGGCCGGCTCGAGAACGCAGACACCGAGTTGTCCGGTTGCGCCGGATCCGGCTTGAGCGAAGAGCGTCACCGCCAATAGACAGAGAACGAGACTCCTCGCCTTAATCCGAAGATGTCTTTCTCGCATCTAAACCTCCAATATTAGGAGAATTTAATTTCCCAATTTGATGACCAAATGAGCACGCTTGGCCAAAATCCTCTTTCCACATCCTCAGGGATACTAGAACGTGATGTGCAAAGATGTCAAGTTGAGCAAAGAGGAGCGGCCTGCCCCCCGCTCAGAGGGTTATTTCTTCTCGATCTGCAGATTTAAATCGAGGAGAGGGGCAAGCTCACTCTTTAGATATTTCCCGAGAAACTCTTCAACAAGAGAGCGGATTAATTGGGTTGTGAGCAGGGCGCGCTCAAAGGCGCTTGGGTCCGGCGGCGATTCGCGGGAGAAACGGCTGTCAAGGAGGTGCGTATCGGTAAAACTCATGTGGTCGGCTTCCCCTATCACGACATAGTAAGTATTCGATTCACTCCCAATGTACTCATGCGCTCGAGTTTCGGGATTCGACGCATGTTCCTCTGTCGCCATGAAAAGAAACGGCTTGTTCAGTTCGACGGGGCGAACATCATCGTTCATTCCGGGATAGGTGGACCCGTCCAGGTTGACGCCGGCAAGGATGCGGGGCTCCTTTTTCGTGGCCAGTGCTGCGGTTGTCCCGCCCATGGAATGACCCACGATTCCAACCTTTGACAAATTCATGCGGCCATGCCAAAAATCATCGTGCAAATTCATCTCCTGGAGTTGGTCGATGACAAATTGGACATCCGGCACCAACACATCTTCCGCGAACTTGCCAATCGCGACACCCTGGGTTCTCCGATCCGCCTGAGCCGGCCAATAGGGAGTGAACCTGGCTTCATGCCCGTCCGGAAATACTGCGATCAAAGAATCGGGCGGGTGATTGGGAGCGACCACGATAAAGCCGGTACTCGCCAGTCCCTCAGCAAGTACCGTATAGATAGCCGGGACGGCCCCCGAGCCGTGCTCCAGAAGCACAATTGGGAAGGGACCGCCCTCGGCAAAGGGCGCTAGAAGTCTGGCGTGAGTGCGCACCTGATGCGCGAAAGTCGGTTGCAGATTCCAATTCTCAGCGACCGCATCCGCGGTCCTCTCGTCCATGTACGGCGCAAACGCAGCCTTTGCCTTTACGGCCGGATACCACATGGTTATGATTAGGTCACGGCCACGGTGCCGGTCGCTCAGCGCAATAGCCTTAGTTCCTACGGGATGGCAGCCATTGGGGACCGGCAGATCAAATCCTGTTTGAGCTTCCTTTGAGCTTTGAGCCGCAGACGCAAACAACAGCAACAGGATTATTGAAAGTGCGGAGGTTGCAACACGTTTTAATAAAAGAGAAGTGCGCTTTAATGTCTGTCTCATAAATCCCTCGCCAAAGAGAACTCGTAAGTTGAGATTGTCCTGGACCATCATGATGCCTTGAAGATAGTCCTGCTCCTCTCCTTGTTAGGACGCTTCTGCTGGGAATAGGTTGTTGAAAAGATCCTAAAATCTGTCTAAATTGGGGTCGGACCGACTCCCGACCACCTAATGTGATGCGTACCTTTGGAATCAACCTGAGCCGAAATAGCCAAACCAGCAATTCGGTCCTGGCACACCGGATCTTGAGCCATGCGCTAAAACTGACGTTTTTCGGCCAAGAAACAGCAATTTAAGGCGATTCTAGAGCCAAAAAAATCAATCTATCTTGCTGATTCTTTTACATATAGCTCGGTCCGACCCCAATTAGAGGCTCGTTTAGAGAAGCCAGAGCAAGGAAAGCTCTGATCCTGAGGACGCGGATTATGTCTTATCCGCGGGAGGTTCCTTCAAGCTGCCGCCACCCTTGGCATACTTTTCTCTTGTCGCGAGGAAACTCTTCCTGTCGCTTTCCTTGCAGATGAGCAGAGCCCTGTCCACGAGCGCGACGGCTTTGTCGTTTTCGCCCAGCCGGTAATGCATTGCGGCCAGGGTCATGAGCGGCCAGGGATGGTCTTGGCCGTTCTTGGATAATGCCAATTGGCAGGCGTCGATTCCCGCCTTCAAGTGTTCGGCTTTCAGGTCGCGCCCGTCGTAGGCAAGCGTCGCCGCCATATTTATAATTGTCGTCCAATCAAGCTTTGGTGCGCTCTGCGAAAGAAAGGCGGCTGCCTCGTCCGGAGCCCTTTTATAAAGCAAAATCAAAGAATACTTGCTTATGAAGGCGTCCTCATAATCCGGGCCCAACGCGATGACGTTGTCCCAATGCTTTTCGGCGGTGGCAAAATCTTTAGCTATACGCGATTCACGGGCCTTCGCCCTCTCGCTGCGTGCGTATACCTCGGCCTTCATTTTCTTCTGATAGGCGGTGATGGCGGCCCTGAGGTCATGTCGACCGGAAACGACCTCGTCCAGGGCCCGGTCCAGCTGTGTCGTATTGCCGGCCGGATTACCGATCCAGGCAATGCGGCCGTCCCCGTTGACGATGAACACGCAGGGGATCCCATCTTCCGACCAGCCAGAATCCACCATCTAGCTCTTGGACATAAGCCCTTTGTCTACGGACTCGCGGGATCGTTTCTCCTCATCCGTGGTGGTGATGCCTTCGACGCGATCCGAGGCGACGGTGTACTCCATCTTGTCCCCCACTCCTTGACGAAGGGCTCGACATCCTTCTCCCGCGGCTCCCAAACGCTCACACCCACGATGCGAACCTTGTTGCCGTATTTCTTCTGAAGCTCCGTGAGATGCGGGATGCTTTCCTTACAGGGCCCGCACCATGTTGCCCAGAAGTCGATAACGTACACCTGCCCTTTTCCAAAGGAAGTGATCGGCTCGCCTTTGTGAAAGACAGAAACGCGAAGGGGCGGGGCCGGGTCTCCAACCATGAGCGCGAATGGCCTCGCAAGCTATCTTTTCTATGCCCCGAGCGTCCTCTGGCCCAGGTAGAGAACTGATCCGGAAGACCGGCCGCCGCCACCGCTCGGCACGGCCCTCGCCCTGTCCTCAGCCTTCAGGATTTCCAGGGGGTCGCAGGTGCTGTCGCTCATCCCAAGCGGGATAAAGATTTTCTCGCGGAGATACTTCGCAAACGGACCCCCGGTTCTTTTTTCCAGGATGTGGCCAGCAAGGTCAATCCCAAGGTTTGAGTAGCTATACCGATACCCTGCCGGATAGCGAAGCCACGTATCGGAGATGCTCAGAATGTGCTCATCGAAAGTGTGCGGACGGCTATCGTAGTTGCCTCCCACGGGCGCCTCATGGGTGAACCCCGCTCGATGGGCAAGAAGATGGCGCAGAGTCATCTTCCTTTCCGGATGTTCTTCGAATCGGCTGTGCACCGTGAACTCCGGGAGATACTCCGTGATGGGGGCATCTAGGCTTAGGAGACCATCCTGGACGGCGGTCAGTATTCCGAGCGCGGTGAAGCTTTTGGACATTGATTGGATGCTGAAAAGAGTCCGCGGCGTGACCGGCTTTTCTTTCGTCCGGGTTGTGTGGCCATAAACTTCCTCATTTCGCTTTCGGATAGGGGTAGTCCACCATCCACTGCACTCCGAACCTGTCCTTAAAACTGCCGTAGTAATCGCCCCAGGGCTGGTCGGCAATCGGCATCTCGATCTTGCCGCCGGCGGAGAGAGCTTTAAAGATCCTGTCCGCTTCTTCCTTGCTATCGGGGGTGATCGAAATGTAAACATTGTTGCCTTGAGTCAGTCTCATTCCAAGGGATTCGAGAGAATCGGTCGCCATGAGCGCATCGCTTTTTCCGATGGGCAAGGCGATGTGCATGATCTTGTTTTCGTCCTTTTTCGGGATATTCACGCCTTCCATCGGCATGTCTTTGAAACGGACAACAGATCTGAATTCCCCGCCAAAAACGGACCGATAAAAGTTGAACGCTTCTTCCGCGTTGCCCGCGAAATTGAGATAGGTGTTGAGTTTTGTCATAGTGTTTTCTCCTTCACGATTATTGATTTTGATCCTTTTTGCAGTGTCCCCCCCGCTCTTAAGGCCCCATTCCGTTTTCTGCCTTTATCTTCCTTCGTAGGCTTTCTCTAATTCCGCAATGTCAAACTTCTTCATTTTCAGGAACGCGTTGGTGACGCGCTCGACCTTTTTCTTGTCGGCGTCCCGCAGCATCTCTGCCAGGACGGTGGGGGTGATTTGCCAGGAAACGCCGAACTTATCCTTCAGCCAGCCGCACATGCTCTCCTGCCCTCCGTCGGCCGTGAGTTTCTCCCAGTAGTCGTCTATTTCTTCCTGGGTCTCGCACCCGACCATGAACGAAATCGCCTCATTGAAGGTGAAGTCGTGTTCAAGGCCGCTGTCCATGGCCGCAAACTCCTGATTCTCCAGCGTGAAAGCCGCATGCCTGATAGTCCCTGCTTTCTCGGGTTCCTCGCCTTGGCCGTAGCGGACGATGTCGCCGATTTTCGCGTGGTTGAACACCGACGTATAAAGATGGATCGCCGCTTCGGCTTTCCCCCACTGCTCGCCGACGAACAACAGCGTCGGCGTGATCTTCTGCCTGATCTTGCGGTCTCCCATGGCCATCACCTGCCAAGAAAGGCCGTACCGGTCCTGCGTCCATCCGTATCTTTCGCTGAAGGGGTATTCGCCGAGCTCCATGAGCGCCGAGCCGCCTTCCGACAGCTTTTCCCACAACACCTCGACCTCTTCTTTGGTCTTGCAGGCGACAAGAAATGATATGGCCGGAGTGAATTTGAACAGCGGCCCGCCGTTAATCGCGATGAACTTATGCCCCTCGATCTCAAACTCGATGGTCATGACCGTGCGCTCGGGCAGACCGTGAATCTCGAATCCTGCCTTGCTGGCGCGGATTATCCTGCCGACTTTGGAGTTTTTGAAGATCGAAGCATAATAATTCGCCGCCTCTTCGGCCTGGCGGTCAAACCACAGATTCGGTGTGATTTTTTGGTCGATCGTTGTCATGGTGTTTTTCCTTTATGCCGCGATAACTCATTTTGAAGGGTGCCTTCTCATTTCATGACCTGAAACGAAGATTCGTCAACTTTCCGGCTGACTGAATCACGGAATGAAGCTCCTCTATCTCGCTTTTTTTAGTATTATCCAAAAAACGTGCCAACCCGGAACCCTAGGATAAAGTTCAGTTCCCAGGGGAAATCTTGTTGCTGGTGCAAAATATTCGGGTCACTGCTGCCGAAGCAGTCCACTCCGGCAGGACAAACAGGATCCTGCTGCTCGGTCGCTGCCTGACCGCAGTTTATTTCTTTCTGTACACATCGGTATTCAGGTATTTCAAGCCGGAGTCGACCATCAGCGTGACCACCTTGGCTTCCGGCCCCAGCCGCTTTGCTACCTGAATCGCGGCGACGACGTTTGCTCCGGAAGAGGTCCCGGCGAAGAGGCCCTCCTCCCGCGCGATGCGCCTCGCCATGTCCTTCGCATCGTCTGTTTTGACCGGCAGGATGTCGTCCACGAGAGTCGGGTTCCAGAGTGGAGGAGTGTAGCCTATCCCGACACCTTCGATCTTATGAGGCCCTGCCTGACCGCCCAGCAACACCGACGATTCGGAGGGTTCGACAGCTACTATCTTGACACTCGGTTTGTATCGCTTCAGCACGGTGGCAACCCCACGCAAGGAAGCAGCCGTGCCCACGCAATGAACGAAGGCGTCGATCTCTCCCTTCGTTTGACTCCAGATCTCCTCGCCCAGCGAGTAGTAGCCCGCGATGCTGTCATGATTGTTGAGCTGGTCCGTCCAGTAAGTATGAGGCTCTTGGCTCAACCCACGGGCGGCCTCGATCATGTCCAGGATCAGCTTCTTGGTGGTGAGACCTCCCTCACTTCGGACGAGCGTGAGCTCCGCGCCCAACGCAGCCATTTGATCGAGCTTCTCCCGGCTGAACGCATCGGAGCTGACGATCCGGAGACGGTAACCTTTGGCGGCACAAACCAATGCCAGCGATGCGCCCGTGCTGCCGCCCGTGTACTCGACGACGGTATCTCCGGGCTTCAGTCGACCGTCCTCTTCCGCCCGCGAAATCACGGCGTGCGCCATCCGGTCCTTGACGCTGCCGGTGGGGTTCTCCCACTCGAGTTTCGCGAAGACCTCCCCGCACTTGGGTGGTACGACCTTGCGAAGTCGAACCATCGATGTGTTTCCGACAGCCTGGAGAATGTCCATATGAAAGGATGATATCGCCGGCTGGTTCCTGAGTCAATGGGGCACGCACCAAATTCCGGAGAATTTGTGCCATGTCTTGCCAAACGGCGTCAGCTGGACTAATCTTGTAGCCGCCATTGCCAGCTTGAGGAATCAACACTCGAGTTCGAAGCCGCCCGGCGATGGACACGAGGAGCCACAAAAATGATTTTAGGAGAGCGTTCAAAATGATCCTAGCGAAGCCCGAAATCCTCCGGCAAATCCGAAACGGCAGAATAAAGATAGAGCCCTATGACGAGAACGCCGTCGGCCCCGCCTCGATCGATTTGACCTTAGATGACAAGTTGCGGGTTTTCAATACCGACCGGCACATCACGCGGGCCGACGTAGACTACAGAACGCTCGCCAAACTCATTGACATCATCGACGGCTATCTGTTGGAGCCTGGGGAACTGGTGCTTGGGATCACGAAGGAGAAGATCTCACTCCCCGGGGACGTGTGCGGGTGGCTGAACTCGCGCTCGAGGTTCGCCCGGATCGGACTCATGAGTCACATCGCGGCTCCGTTCCTGGCTCCGGGGATCTCGAACAGGCAGATTCTGGAAATCTACAACGCCGGGCGGAATAAGATAAGGCTGGCCCCGGGCATGAAGATCTGTCACGTCGTCCTTCAGGAATGCAAAGGCATCGCGACCTACAGCGGGGTGTGGAAAGACCAAGAGCTGTAATTTGCGCGCCCGCGGCCGCTATCTCTTCACGGCGACGCGATCGCCCTTGGACGCGTTCGGGGGAAAGATCTCCTGGACAGAGAAATCTACCCAGATCAGCACCTCTGTGTTCGGCGTCGCGGCCAGGATTCTGTCACCGATTTCTTTGACTGGGTCTTTCATCTTTCCCCACCACAGCTTGTCGGTTCTATAGCCATATTGGAACCCGACGGGAGCAGGAGCGAAGGTCCTGCCCCATTTGGCGAATTCTTCGATCATCTCGTCGGCCGACTTGAAGATCTGGCTATCGTCGACGAACATGATGCCGTCGCGAAGGGTCGGCGGCATGACATCTTCGCGGAAGTGCTTCAGGAACATGCGGTAAGATGGGTCATGGGAGCGCGCCGCCGCCAGCCAGGTCGCGGCCATCTCGTCAGTCACCGGGTCGCCGCCGTCCGGATTATTGGAACGGTGCCACTCCATGTCGACGCCGACGCCGATGACGCACTTGTGCCGGCCGTAGCGGTCGAGCATGATGTGGAAGACCTTGTCGACGGGTGCCCAGCCCGGCTCCGTTTGGAGCCAGACGCGATAACCGAGTTTGTCGAAGAGACTGAGCACCGGCTCGCTGATGTCTTCGGGCATGCCCGTGATGAGCGGATCGCCCACCGGAGGGACAGGGAACGACATCTCGGTCCCCCGGCCCTTCAGCCGGCTGACGATCCAGATGGCCTCGGGTCTCGCGCCGGCGAACTTGGCCGCGATCTCCGTCCCGGTGCGCGCCCAGTACCCTGGGCCTGGGTCGTCCGGACGGCCATAGGTCGAGCAGCGGATGCCCGCGCCCTGGAGCTTGTCCGTTCTTGCCGCCTGCGTGGGTGCACAGACCGCCAAGGCCATGAGGACGGACAATCCCGCGGACGTTCTCCGTGACGCCCCGTGCCGCTTCTTCCACACAATGGTCATGTTCGCTCCCCTCCATTCAACGGATCACATAATCACACTCTTCGGCTAGGCTAAGCCGGTGGGAAGCCCATGTTATTCCGGTCCCCGACGGGGTGTCAAGATCCTGACCATTCCGGCCTTCATAAATTGACATCGCTTCCGCCCTGGAATATCATTCCTCGCTGAGGCGGCCATTCAGAGCAAGGACATAGCCTTGGCGAAGGAGGTTGATAATGATAAAGAGGGCTGCCGTATTCATAATCCTGTCCATTTTGCTCGCCGCTTCCGGCGGGCAAGCTGAACCCTCAAGCGGACCTGTTGCGATCCAGGTCAAGAAGGTCGTACCTCCCCGGAGACTTCTGCGTCCGATAGTCCAACGGAAGGAAGTCGAAGCGATCGGACCGGCGAGAGGGCCGGCAAATGCGCCCGTGACGATCATCGAGTTCGCCGATTTCCAATGCCCTTTTAGCGCCCGGTTTGCGCCCACTCTGGATCAGGTCTGCTCCAAATACGGCGCCAATGTCAGATTGGTCTTCCGCCAGTTCCCGCAGCTCTTTCATGCTTTTGCGGCCAAGGCCGCCGAGGCCTCGTTGTGCGCTTGGGACCAGGGGCATTTCTGGGAAATGCACGACGCCATGTTCGAAAACCAGCAAAGCCTCTCCGTCAATAATCTCAAGGCCAAGGCGGCAGAGCTCGGACTCAACGCCGATTCGTTCAATTACAGCCTCGATTCGGGGAAGCACGCGGCAGACGTCCAAAGAGACTTCCTGGCCGGCCAGAAAGCGGGAGTCGCCGGAACGCCGGCGCTCTTCATCAACGGGCGGTTCGTGAGCGGAGACGTGCCCTTGGAAGAGATAACCAGGATCGTCGACCAGGAGCTCAGCTGGCGCTAGGCCGCTTGGGACTCCGACCCAAAGCCTAGACAACTCGATACCGCGGCGCTTTCCAGCGGCGGCGGACCGTTCTTTAAGCAACCATTCCCCCGGCTACCCCGTATTTATGTCTGAAGGATTTAATAGAGGAGGGAAAATGAACCGTTCGACTTTCGTCAAGGCTGTTCTTCTTGGGGTGGCGTTCCTTTCATCGGTCGTCGCGGGCACGGACACCCAAAAGTCCGGAGACCTAAAGATAGAGCCCTATGTCTTCGAGTCGGCAGGCAAGGAAAAAGTCGATGCAGAGCTCGGCAGCCTCCTGGTTCGAGAGAATCGCCGGAGGCCAGACAGTCGTCTTATCAAGCTAGCCTTCGTCCGCTTCAAGTCCACTTCGACGAACCCTGGTTCCCCAATTATCTATCTGGCCGGCGGTCCCGGCGGCTCCGGAATCGCGGCGGCGCGCGGCACCCGCTTTCCTCTTTTTATGGCCCTGCGCGAGGTCGCCGATGTCATCGCCCTTGACCAGCGGGGAATCGGCCAATCCGAGCCGAACCTTTATTGCCTCGATCCGGTCGATTTCCCCGCGACCAAAGCGCCGGATCGTCGGGAACTTCTGGAGGCCTTCCGCCGCGCCTCACGCGCCTGCGCCGAAAAGTTCCGCAAGGATGGCGTCGACCTCGGGGGATACAACACGGATGAGAGCGCCGACGATCTGGAGGACCTAAGAAAAGCGATCGGCGCGAAGAAAATTAGCCTGTGGGCTATAAGCTACGGTACGCACCTTTCGCTGGCGGCGGTCAAACGACACGAGCGGAGCATCGACCGCGTGATACTCGCCGGCGTCGAGGGCCTGACCCACACGATCAAGCTGCCGAGCAACGTCCAAAGACATCTCGAGCAGATAGACCGGCTGGTGAAGAATGACCCTGAGCTTGCCAAAGATGTGCCGGATTTTCTGGGATTGATGGGGCGAGTTCTCGGACAGGTCGAACGCGAACCCATCGTCGTCGAAGTGACGGACCCGCGGAGCCAGGAGAAGACGAAGGTGACTATCAACAAGCTGGCTCTTCAAATTTTGACCGCCCTGTCTTTCGGCGGGGGCGAAGGCTCGCTTCCGGCGCGCTTTTATGCGATGTCCAGAGGCGATTTCTCAATGGCCGCGCAGGGCTGGATGGATTTCATAAGCGAAGGGCTTTCCCACCTCGGCTCGGCCATGGCCTACATGATGGACTGCTATTCGGGTGTATCGGCCGACAGGCGCCGGCAGATCGAAGAGGAAGCAAAGACCTGTCTCCTTGAAGACGTCATCGACCTGCCGCACCCTTATGTCTGCGACGCCTGGGGGAGTCCCGACCTGGGCGACGCCTTTCGCCAGGAGCCGAGATCGGAAGTTCCCGCACTCTTTATCAGCGGGACCTTCGATGTGCGGACGCCGGTCTCGAACGCCGAAGAAGTGAGGCGCGGCCTCCCCAACAGCGAGCATCTCATCATCGAGGGAGCCGTGCACAGCGACCCCCTCTTTTTGTCTTCGCCGCGGATAAAAGAGGTCATGCTCGAGTTCCTGAAGGGGCAAAAGACCTCCACGACGCGCATCACGCTTCCTCCACTGAAGTTCGAGCCGATCAAACCCAGAATCTGTCGGGCGATATAAGGTGTGGCGATCTAAGGGGGAGGAAGTTTAAGGGGTCTGACTGCCATTATTCCTGGCTATCTTTCTCAAAATAAAAGAGAGAATTCGGTCCGACCCCAACTTTTCGCAATACTCCCGTCATGGTCCACACGTGCAAGTGTGTCGAAATCACTTTCGAACCCGCTTGAAGATGAAGTGAGTCGGCGGAGGCTTGGAGCCATCCGGTCGCCTGAAGTCTATTCCACCGAAGCGACCCTGTCCGGAGAGTGTATCGTCTCTAAGAGCGCCTTCAAACAAAAGAAGCCCTCTTGGCCGCATGCCGTTCATGTAGCCCCAGGTCATCCCCGCCGGCGTGATCTTGATATACTGCCAAGGCTGGACCAGCTGCTCGCCCGCAGCGAGCTGATAAATTGTCTCTCCAACGACTCGCCCTTCGACAACCCTAATTCGCAATGTTTGATTGTTATCACGAGGCTCATCTGGGGTCATCCATTCCCCGCCCACCCACTCGCCAAGAAAGCCACGTGCTTCTTCCGGTGATGGAAATGCCGTAGCCAGAAATGCTTCAACAGTCTCCTTTGGCGGCGGGCGACGCTCGACCTCGGCAATTCGCGCTTCCAACAACGCGGCGTCTGGCGGCCTGCCGTAGCCAGATACGAATGTATTGTAGGCCGCCCTCGCGGCCGATCCACGACCTTCGTCGAGCAGATCATCGATCACATTGCGCAGTAGCTTCCTTGGCGGGACTAACGCGCCGCCAAATGCCTCGCTGACTTTCCCATAATAAGGAAGGATGCTCGTCGTGGGAGCTACTGGCGCGGCGAGCATTGAATAGTCACTGAACACCTCGCGCAAGCCGAGGTACATTGCGAGCATTCCGATCGACTCATGCGATTCGCCTGCGAGGTGCTCGCGATGAAGCTTCCAGGTTGCGGGCGCAGCGGCCATCAGACTCTGCCAGGTATTGTCTCGCCAACCGCGTCGCGCTTCGTAAGAGACATATCGCAACGGCGTCATCGAAGAGCTCGCCCGGGCCAGCAGCTTCTTTGGCAGCCAGTTGTCACCAAATTCGGTGGGAGTATCGATTGCGATAACCGCGCGAAACGCGGGACGCGTCGCGGCCACATAAGTAGCGAGAATGCCGCCATTGGAATGACCGATGAAGGTGCGAGGCTCGGTGCCGCGAAACTGACGGTCCACCGCAGGCAGCAGTTCCTTTTCGATGAAATCCAGAAAGCGGTCGCCGCCTTCATCGAGACCGCTGCCGCTCACCGAGAGCCCGGGCGGCGTGAGGTCGTGAACACGATTCCGCGCCGATTCTTCAAACGTCGAGCCTTCGACGTTTGGCAAGGCGACGATCACCGATTCGGGGATCTGTCCGTTTCGACTCAACTCATCGCTGACGGCCGCAACAGGCGGAACATTGACTTCACCGTCCAAAACAATCGTAACCGGATAGCGCCGATCCGCCGCACTATGCGAGAAGGAAACTGGCAGCACCAAGTAAATCCGGCGTGTCTGTTTCAGAATCGATGAAGTGATCCGGAAAGACATCGCGGGGGCGCCGCGGGACACGGAAATCGCGTGCTCCGGTTCAACAACCAAGGAAGGCGCAGTTTGGGCGCGAGCGGAAACAGCGCTCAAAACGATAGCCGTGGCCGCAAGAAACCGTGTCATATCTAAACCTCTTAGTTTCCTAACACTGTAACCCGGGCGGTCTAACATGAAATCGCCGGCTTCGGTCATTGAATCAGCCCTGCGCATCGCAAAATGAGCATATCCGGCCCGTGGGTATAAGTCAAGAAATCAAGTTCTGACGGCCCAGCAGCTGCGGTTGGAGCGGAAAACAAAAAAGGGCAGACTTCGAGGTCATCGAAATCTGCCCTAGTTTTTCTACAGGTTGGGCTTGTTAGGCGAACCGATCAATACCGGCCGCGGCCGCTGCCGCCGCCGAAGCCGCCTCTGCCGCCGCCGCCGCCCGTGCGGGGACGATCGGTTCGAGGCTTCGCCTCGTTGACCGTCAGGGCCCGGCCCTTGAGGTCTTTGCCGTTCATACCGGCGATGGCCTTATCGGCCTCTTCCTTGTTCGGCATCTCAACGAAGCCGAAGCCGCGCGAATCACCGGAGAACTTATCTTTGATGATGGACGCGGTCTGAACCGTTCCGAAGGTCTCAAAGGCTTCCTTGAGGTCCTGTTCGGTGGCGGTGCGAGAAATGTTTCCGACGTAGATGTTCATACTCTACTCCTTATAAGATTTATCCGAAATAAAGGAGAGGAGTATGACCGATCGTTACGATTTGGGCCCGTGCCCCCCTTACCTTTATCCGTTTACATATATAAACCCGGCAACGTCCTACTCTCCCACCGAGTTCCCTCGGCAGTACCATCGGCACCGAAGGGCTTAACTTCCGTGTTCGGAATGGGAACGGGTGTTTCCCCTTCGTCATGGTCGCCGGGATTATTAACTAACGCTGGGGAACGTCCCCAATTTTTTGCCTTGAATAAACTTTATGGTCAAGGCTCACGGTCTATTAGTACTGGTTAGCTCAATCCATTACTGGACTTACACACCCAGCCTATCAAACTCGTAGTCTACGAGTGACCTTCAGCCCCTTGCGGGGAGGGAGATCTAATCTTGGGGCGGGCTTCCCACTTATATGCTTTCAGCGGTTATCTCTGCCGAACGTAGCTACCCAGCGCTGCTCCTGGCGGAACAACTGGTACACTAGAGGTTCGTCCATCCCGGTCCTTTCGTACTAGGGACAGCTCCCCTCAAATCTCCTGCGCCTACCGTGGATAGGGACCGAACTGTCTCGCGACGTTCTGAACCCAGCTCACGTACCGCTTTAACCGGCGAACAGCCGGACCCTTGGGACCCGCTTCAGCCCCAGGATGCGATGAGCCGACATCGAGGTGCCAAACAGCGTCGTCGATATGAGCTCTTGGACGCTATAAGCCTGTTATCCCCGGAGTACCTTTTATCCGTTGAGCGATGGCCCTTCCATACAGAACCACCGGATCACTAAGCCCTAGTTTCCTATCTGCTCGACCTGTCGGTCTCACAGTCAAGCTCCCTTATGCCTTTGCACTCTACGGCTGATTTCCAAACAGCCTGAGGGAACCTTTGGGCGCCTCCGTTACAATTTGGGAGGCGACCGCCCCAGTCAAACTACCCGCCTAACACTGTCCCTCGCCTCGATAAGAGAGTGGAGGTTAGAATCTCAGAATATTAAGAGTGGTATCTCACCGTTGGCTCCATCCCACCCGGAGGTAGGACTTCAAAGTCTCCCACCTATCCTGCGCATAATACACCAAAATCCAATGTTAGGGTGCAGTTAAGGTGCCGGGGTCTTTCCGTCCAGCGGCAGGTAACCGGCGTCTTCACCGGTACCACAATTTCGCCGTGCCCCTCTTTGAGACAGCGCCCAAGTCGTTACGCCTTTCGTGCGGGTCGGAACTTACCCGACAAGGAATTTCGCTACCTTAGGACCGTTATAGTTACGGCCGCCGTTTACTGGGGCTTCGGTTCAAAGCTTCGCCTTGCGGCTAACCTCTCCCCTTAACCTTCCAGCACCGGGCAGGCGTCAGACCCTATACATCGATTTTATGTCTTTGCAGAGTCCTGTGTTTTTATTAAACAGTCGCTTGGGCCATTTCTCTGCGACCTCCTCGGGCTCCCCTGAGAAATCAAGGTACTACACTACTGAGGCACCCCTTTTCCCGAAGTTACGGGGTTAAATTGCCTAGTTCCTAAAAGAGAGATCACACGTGCGCCTTAGGATTCTCTCCTCATCTACCTGTGTCGGTTTACGGTACGGTCACCTGAAAGACTCCTTAGAGGATTTTCTTGGCAGTTTGGAGTCAGCAAGTTCGAAGCCCGAAGGCAACCTTCCCCGCCGTGCTCGGGGTTAAGAGCTCCCGGATTTGCCTAGGAAGCTCCCCCTACCTGGCGGCCACACCCATCCAGACCTGTGTATGCTTATCCTCCTGCGTCTCCCCATCGTAATAACGTCTCTCAGGTGGTGCAGGAATGTTGACCTGCTGTCCATCGCCTACGCCTTTCGGCCTCGGCTTAGGATCCGACTAAC